>NZ_JBNNSF010000001.1:1825918-2915617 GCF_050277495.1 Chitinophaga sp. NPDC101104
CTTAGCAGCAGCTTTTTTGGGAGCGGCTTTCTTAGCAGCAGCTTTTTTAGGAGCGGCTTTTTTAGCAGCAGCTTTCTTCGGAGCAGCTTTTTTAGCAGCGGCTTTCTTAATTGTTGCCATTGTTTTTTGAATTTTGGGTTAGTAATTAAAATTGGGTATTAAAAAAACTTTATGGCAAACACTACGCTGAATTAGGCTTCCGCCTGCGCAGTGGTGTCAAATGATTTAACGGAAACGAAAGTGCGGTTTTCGCGACCTTTCCTGAATTCCACCACACCGTCGGTCAGCGCATAGATCGTGAAGTCCTTGCCGATACCTACGTTGGAACCAGCATGGTACACGGTGCCTCTCTGACGGATGATGATGTTACCGGCTACAGCTGCCTGACCGCCGAAGATTTTAACCCCGAGCCTTTTGCTTTGGGAATCCCGGCCGTTCTTTACACTACCTTCACCTTTTTTGTGTGCCATTGTATTATAACTTTAGAAACTTTTAGTCAATATGAATTTAAGCAATTTCGTTGATCTTGATCTTGGTGAAATGGGTACGGTGGCCCACTTTCTTCCGGAAGCCTTTTCTGCGCTTCATTTTGAAGGCGATCACTTTATCACCTTGCACATGGCCCAGAATTTCAGCCTTGATCACTGATTTTACATCAGTACCTACGGTAATCTTACCGTCGTTGTCAGTCAGCAGAACTTCTGCAAATTCTACTTTATCTCCGACGTTACCAGCCAGTTGGTGAACGAAGATCTCCTGATCTTTTTGCACCTTGAACTGCTGACCTGCGATTGTTACAACTGCGAACATAGTATTTCCAAAAATAATTTCCTGCAAAGGTATTACTTTGTTTTTTAATCAACAAAACAATTCCTGCAATTTTAATGCCCGTTCACCCGGCAAGGGTTTTTACAGGCTTGAAAAATAGTAGATTACATATCAAAGATACGCACTTTTTACAATTTTAGTTTTTTTTAACAATTGTATACATATCCCCCTTCCCCCGCACCCGCAGGCCACCTGCCGCTTTACACCCTGCAAGCCCCGCCAGTGGCCAGTTCTAAAAACGCTTAACTTGCGGACAATTTTTATACATTTGTTACTTACGTTGATCATTAAAATAACGGGGCATGAAGTTTAAATCACTGCTGGCCAAACCATTTGCTTCCATTATCGCCGGAAAGGTGAAGAAGGAAATGATGCGGGCGGCGGAAGACCAGGAGGCCATCCTCCAGGATTTGCTGAAGACGGGCAGGAAAACAGAGTTCGGGAAAGAGCACACATTCGAGCATATTCACAACTATCAGGAATATAAACAGGCCGTTCCCATCCGTGACTACGAGCAGTTCCGGCCCTGGATCGAGAAAATCAAGGAAGGGCGCCATAACATCCTCTGGAAAGGCCTGCCCATGTACTTCGCCAAAACGTCGGGCACCACCAGCGGCGTCAAATACATCCCGATCTCCAAAGAATCGATCGATCATCACTTCAATACGTCCCGCAACGCCGTTTTCTGCAATGTCGTGGAAACGGGCGACGCATCGGCTTTCGACGGCAAGCTCATCTTCCTTTCCGGCTCTCCCGAACTGGAAAGGATCGCGGGCATCCCCACCGGCCGGCTCAGCGGCATCGCCAACCACCAGATCCCCCGGTACCTCCGCACCAACCAGCTGCCCACCTACGAAACCAACTGTATCGAAGACTGGGAAACCAAGCTGGGCAAGATCGTGGACGAGACCATCAACCAGGATATGCGCCTCATTTCCGGCATTCCGCCGTGGATGCAGATGTATTTCGACGAACTGATCGCCCGGAGCGGCAAGCCTGTCGGCGAACTGTTCCCCAACTTCAACCTCCTCGTGCACGGCGGCGTCAATTTCGAGCCGTACCGCGCCAAACTGATGGATTCCATCGGCCGGAAAGTGACCACCATCGAGACTTTCCCTGCGTCGGAGGGCTTTTTCGCCTACCAGGACACCCAGCAGCAGGAGGGCCTTCTCCTCAACACCAACGCCGGCATCTTCTTCGAATTCGTGCCTGCGGCGGAGATCTTCTCGCCCAACCCCACCCGTATTTCCCTCAAAGACGTGGAAACAGGGGTGAATTACGCCATGATCGTGAGCACCAATGCCGGATTGTGGGCATATAATATAGGAGACACCGTGAAGTTCGTGTCCCGCAACCCTTACCGTATCGTCGTAACCGGCCGTACCAAGCACTTCATTTCCGCCTTCGGCGAGCACGTCATCGGCGAAGAAGTGGAGCACAGCCTCATGGGCGTGGCCAGCCGCCACGGCGTCCGCATCACCGAATTCACCGTTGCGCCCAAAATCCAGGTGAACGGCGAACTGCCGTACCATGAGTGGTTCGTGGAGTTCGAAGACGTGCCCGGCAACCTCGACGGCTTTGCGCAGGAGGTAGACGCGGCGATGCAGGAACAGAACATTTATTATAACGACCTGTTGACCGGCAATATCCTGCAAACCCTGAAAATCAGGCCGGTACGCAAGAACGGGTTTATCGACTATATGAAATCCATCGGAAAACTGGGCGGGCAGAACAAGGTGCCCCGCCTCAGCAACGACCGTACCATCGCGGACGAGCTGGGCAAATACCTGGAAGGCCGCTGAAAACCGGCATTTCCCGGGTGAATATTCCCCGCCCAACAGGCGGGGCGGCCCTTTTCGCACGCCGCAATTGAAAAAACCTTTAAATTTAAACGCAAGGAGAGATTCAATCTGATCATGAGTAAAAAACGTATAGGCATTTTCGGGTCTACCGGCTCTATCGGCCGCCAGGCACTGGAAGTGATCGAAGCCCACCCCGCCCTGTTCGAAGTGGAAGTGCTGACCGCACAATCGAACGACGCGCTGCTGATCGAGCAGGCGCTGAAACACCGGCCCAATGCCGTCGTGATCGGCGATGAAACCAAGTACGCCGCAGTGAAGGACGTTTTATTCGACCAGGGGATCAAAGTGTTTGCCGGCCCTTCCGCCATGGTGGAAGTGGCCGCGTGGGATTCCATCGACCTGTTTTTGTCTGCCATCGTTGGTTTCGCCGGGCTTGCGCCGACGCTGAGCGCCCTGGAACAGGGCACGCCCGTGGCCCTCGCCAACAAGGAAACCCTCGTGGTGGCGGGAGACATCGTCATGGCAACCGCCCGCAAGAAGAACGTGCCCCTCATCCCGGTGGATTCCGAGCATTCCGCCATTTTCCAATGCCTGCAGGGCGAACCGCTTTCCAAAGTGGAAAAGGTGATCCTGACGGCTTCCGGCGGACCGTTCCTCGGCAAAAAGACGAATTTCCTCATCAACGTTAAAAAAGACCACGCCCTGCAGCATCCCAACTGGAGCATGGGCGCCAAGATCAGCATCGATTCGGCCACCCTCATGAACAAGGGATTGGAAATGATCGAGGCCAAGTGGCTGTTCGGTTTGCATGCAGACCAGATCGAGGTGATCATCCATCCGCAGTCCATCATCCATTCCATGGTGCAATTCGCCGACGGTTCCATCAAAGCACAGATGGGCCTGCCCGATATGAAACTGCCCATCCAGTATGCCATGGGGTATCCGGACAGGTTGGTCAACGAATTCCCGCGGTTTTCCTTCAAGAATTATCCTTCCCTGACCTTCGAACAGCCCGACGTGAAAACGTTCCGCAACCTGGCGATCGCCATGGAGGCGCTGCGCAAGGGCGGCAATGCTGCCTGCGTCATGAACGCGGCCAACGAAGAAGTGGTGAACGCTTTCCTGAAAAACAGGATCGGGTTCCTGCAGATGACAGAGGTGATCGAGGAAACGATGGCGAAAGTGCCATTCGTCGAAAAGCCGACTTTACAGCAATATTACCAGGCCGACACAGCTGCCCGCGATCATGCCGCAGAATTGATACATAGCCTGACCTAATTACTTACATTCGCAAAAAATACCTGGTTTTTCAAGCAAATACATGGAAACAACCGCAATATTAGTCAAGGCAGGCCAGTTGCTCCTTTCTTTATCGATCCTCGTGGTCCTGCATGAACTTGGGCACTTTATCCCGGCCAAACTGTTTAAAACGAAAGTGGAGAAGTTCTACCTCTTCTTCGATCCCTGGTTTTCCCTTTTCAAATTCAAGAAAGGCGACACCGAATATGGCGTTGGCTGGCTGCCGTTGGGCGGCTATGTGAAGATCGCGGGGATGATCGACGAAAGCATGGACAAGGAACAGATGAACCGGCCGCCGGAGCCCTGGGAGTTCCGTTCCAAGCCGGCCTGGCAGCGCCTGATCATCATGATCGGCGGTGTGACGGTGAACCTGGTCCTGGGTTTTCTCATTTATACGATGATCCTCTGGCATTGGGGCGAGAAATTGCTGCCGGTGCAGAACGTGAAATATGGTATTTATACCGATTCAGTAGGTTATAGCATCGGTTTGAAGGACGGTGACAAAATCGTTTCCGTCGACGGTAACGAACCGGAAGATTTCCGGGACATTACGAAAGGTGTGATCCTCGACGAAGCTAAGACCATCCAGGTGATCCGCGACGGGCAGCAGCTGGATGTGCATATTAAAGATGGATTTGTGGGAGGGACGATCCGGAAGAAGGGCGCCATCGCGGCAGTCAGGTTACCGGCGGTGATCGATACCGTTATCGCGAAAGTGAAAAAGGAGGAGACGCCCGCGTTCAAGGCCGGTTTGCTGGCAGGGGATACCGTGCTGGCGATCAATGGCCAGCCCGTGCATTATTTCCATGAAATCTCGAAACTGGTGGTGAAGGATTCCGGCAAAACGGTGACCGTTATGGTGAAGCGTGGCGCGGATACCATTACCAAAAGTGCTAAAATCCCTGCGGCGGGATACCTGGGCGTGAATGTTTTTCCTGACCGGCATCTTGATTTCGTGACGAAGCGCTATTCTTTCGGAGAAGCGATCCCGGCAGGTTTTACGACGGCCATCGAAACGCTGGTAGACTATGTGAAGCAATTACGGTTGATTTTCGTTTCGAAGGAAGTGAAGGCCAGCGAATCGCTCGGTGGTTTTATGGCGATCGGGAACCTGTTCCCCTCGGAATGGGACTGGCAGAGCTTCTGGACGCTGACGGCGCTGTTGAGCATCATCCTGGCGTTCATGAACATTCTCCCGATACCTGCGCTGGACGGGGGCCATGTGCTGTTTCTCATCTATGAGATCATTACCGGCCGCAAGCCGAGTGAGAAGTTCATGGAGTATGCGCAGATCGTGGGGATGGTATTGTTGTTCGGGTTACTGTTGTATGCGAACGGTTTGGATATCTGGCGAGCGATCACCGGAAAATAAATCAGGAATTATTCGTATCTTTGCAGAGCAAAAATACCGGGGCTGACCGGTTTTGACAGCATAGGTCTTTGAAAGTGTAAGCATGTCGTGCGTTGGATAATTAGCACGTAAATCTGAATACCCAAACTTTAATTGGCGAATCTAACTACGCCATGGCTGCCTAATCAGATTAGGTACCCATTATAGCCGCCGGAATTGTGTCCTACTGCGACTCCCGCCGCTGAATCAAAACCACAGATGGATAAGTGCACATGGTTTCTGTGAGTGTGCAACGAAAAACTTAACGGATAAGGGCAAGGTTGGTTTGTTCCGTTCCTGCCAGGCCTCGAAAAAGCAATAAGGAAATAAGCATGTAGAAAGCTTTCCGGGAATATGTTTGGACGCGGGTTCGACTCCCGCCAGCTCCACGAAAAATTTTTGAATTTTTGATAGGTAAGTCATCCGGCTTACCTATTTTTTTTTGCCCTGATGTTGCGCTTTGATTGGAATACTGCTGGCAAAAATGTGTCGTATCCGGAAGGACGGGATGTGCATTGCTGCTTCGAATGAATGCTGTCTTAATACTGATTTGTCCAATATTCGGAAATCCGATGTTATACAGATGTAGTTAATAGAAACGGACGCTGTGGGGATCCTATTCACAGCGTCCGTTTTATTTAAAAGGCAATTCGCTTTCGCTATTCCATGATAAACGAAAAATCCTTCAAGCTTCCCCCTTTTACCATTTCATCCCGCACTGCGCGGAACATCCGTTCCGGGAATGCTTCCGATCTTGCGATGGCGAGATCCACCTGCTGGAGGGCTTCCGGTTTGCGATTGAGCTCATAGAGCACCAGGGCGCGGGCGTAAGGGTACATGTAGCTGGACGTATCCTTTTGGGTAGGTCCGAGCCAGGCCAGCACCTGTTCGAGCCTCAATGCATCCGTATACATGGAAGTTGCGGCGAAACTTATGCTGGAAAGGTCTTCGAACGAGATTTCCTTTCCGTACCGGGACAGATAGGATTTTGCAGCGGGGAAAAAGTTTGTGGAATCCAACCGGTCTCTCGCTTCCGTCAGTTTCGCATATTGAAGGATCTGTTCTGCTTTTTCAGGATAATTTTCTTTCAGCCATTGGGCTTTTTCCGCGGAGAACTGGATGGTTTTCAGAATAATACCGAACGCAAGTTGTTGTGCAACGCCTTGCCCTAATACGGCATTGATTTTCGAGGGCGCTTCCATCAAAAGTTTGAACCCGGGATCTGTGGTTTTTTGGGTGAATTGCTGCAATAATGTTAGGTACTCCGGAGAAAAGGTATCCTTTACGGTACGCAGGTAAATGTCTGCAGCCGTGTCTGCCGCGGGGTCCCCGACGGTTTTGCCGGAAAGCGCGAACGCCCGGAGCGGTTCGGGGGAACGTTCGCCGGAGGTAAACCTGTTTTTGAGTGCGTAGTAACCGGATTCGCGTGTCCGGCCCTGGCGGGCGGATTGCAGGAAGTCGTCGCTTCCGGATGCGCCTACGATCCGGTTGACCGGTGTACCGTTCGCTTCGAGGTATACCATGGTAGGAAAACTTTTGACTTTATACCGGGCCGCGAGCATACGTGCCGATTCCCGCCAGCGCTGTACGGATGCATTGTCGGCCGCGGTGCTGTCTACCTGGATTTTCACACTGATATAATTCTCATTCATGTACGCGCCGACTTTTTCCATCGTAAAAATGTATCGGGTCATGTGTTTGCAGGGGCCGCACCAGGTGGTATAAAAATCGATGAAAATGCCTTTGTGCTCACGTTTGGCGAGGGCCTGCACTTCTTCATAAGTAAGCTCGTTCCGGAAATTGATCCCCTGCGCATGCGTGCTGCCGGCCATCAGCAGCGCGATCGCCATTTGCAGGACAATCCATTCCAATCTCAGCGGCCTGTTGAATAATCGTTTCAATGGTGTCGATATTTTAATGTTATGTTCGGTTGACAGCTACAACTTTACGCAGACTATCCGAAAGAAAAAACAGAATTTCCATTCACCCGAAACCAACTTTCGATTGCCTGTTAGGATATGCGACAAATCTTCTTCCGCCAATTGAAGGCATTTCATCATACGGTGCCCGTTCTGGCCGCCGGGTTACTTTGCGCGTCGTTCGCAACGGCCCCTGACAAGGAAACCCATCGGGTCAATACGCTCCGCCAGGTGATGAAACGTATCACGACCGAGCATTTTCAACCGAAAGCGCTGGATGATAATTTCTCCAGTTCCATCTGGACGAAGTACCTCCAGAACCAGGACCCCAACAAGCTGCTGTTCCGCCAGCAGGATATAGCACTGCTGAGGAGTTGGGAAAAGCAGATCGACGATGAGCTGAAGGCGCCGTCGCTGGGCTTTTTCCGCCAGGCAGACAGTCTGCTGGTCATACGCATAAAGGAGATGATGCCCTTATATCGGGGGCTGCTGGCCAAACCGATGGATTTTTCGCGGAAAGACAGTATCGCGGCTACCATCGAGCATTGGCCGGGAGGGGAGAAGGCGTGTAAGCTGGCCTGGGAGCGTTACCTTAAGTTGCAGGTTTTACAGAAGATGAGGGAGATCCAGGCGGAAAAGCCTGCGTTAAGCATGGCTGCCGCCGAAAAGGAAGCACGGGCGAAAGTGCTGTTCCGGCAGGATGTTTTTTACAACAATTATGTCGGGGAATCGGGGACAGACCTGCGGTTTTCGTCCTTTATGAATACGGTGGTGATGGAAATCGATCCGCATACGAACTTTTACGCGCCGGCAGACGAGAGGGAGCGCGACGCGCGCATGTCTCACCGGTACTTCGGGGTCGGGCTGGAGCTTTCGGCCGATGAAGGGGATATCCGGGTGAAGCGGGTACTTCCGGGCGGATCGGCCGAGCGCAGCGGGTTGTTGCAGGCGAACGATCATATCCTGAGCCTGGCCGATGCAGGCGGGAAGATGAAGCCGTTGGCGGGGCTATCGGTGTCGCAGGTGTCGCAGATGGTGCGCGGGGATTCGGGGTCGGTGCTGCGGATGCTGGTGAGCCGCGCGGGCAGGGAGTCGGAGATCAGTCTCACAAGGGGCGTGATCCTGGATAATTCCAATGCCGCGAAGAGTGCCGTCATAGAAAGGAATGGGAAAAATTACGGATATATTAAGCTCCCGGATTTTTATAAGGACCTGAGCCGGCCGGACGGCGCGCAATGCGCGATGGACGTGGCAAAGGCGGTGCTGGCCCTGAAAAAGGAAAACGTTGCCGGCATCATTATCGATTTGCGCGGCAATGGTGGCGGTTCGCTGGAGGAAGTGCAGAAAATGGCCGGGATATTTTTACCCGCCGGTCCGGTGTCGCAGGGGCGGTTTAAGGACAAGACCACCCGGTTCGACATGATGCAGTGGAAGGATGTGTCGTACGACGGGCCTTTGACGGTGATGGTGGACGAAAGCAGTGCGTCGGCTTCCGAAATGTTTGCCGGGGCGATGCAGGATTATGGCCGTGCGGTAATTGTGGGCAGTCCTTCTTCTTATGGAAAGGGAACGATGCAGGAAACCCGGGCGATGGGGAAGATGGGCAACAAGCAGCTGGGAACGCCCAATATCAGTTATGGCTCGCTGGCCATTACGCTGGGGCGGTTTTACCGGATAACGGGGGCGTCTACGCAACTGAACGGGGTAACGCCGGACGTGGTGTTCCCGGGCAAAGGGGAGTGGAACGGGTTCCGGGAGCGGAATTACCCGACGGCATGGGAGCCGGATACGATGGCTGCGGCTTATTTTGAGCGATGGGAGCATGCCGGTACGCTGACGGCGCCAATTGCGGCGGCGAAGGCCCGGGTGGCACAGGATACGGGATTTGCGGCGATCGGGGAGGCCCTGAGGTGGCTCAAGGCGCATGAAAAGGACGTTCGTTCGCTATCCTTTAAGGAATTTCAACGTGCGGCGGCTGAAAAAGCGGCCGTCGAGCAGCGGCTGGAAGCTGCGGCCCGCATGACAGGGGGCGCTGTGATGGGGGCACGGGTATTGGTGTCCGCAGCGCCAGGGTCTCCGGAGGCGGACCGCCAGCAGGAATGGCTCAAAACCTTGCGTACCGATCGGTATATCGCCCATTCGGCTGACCTTGTGGGGGATATGGCGCATTGATCAAATGCAAAATCTGCGAAATCAAATAATTAACTATTTTGTGAGGGTAATCATGATGTGTGCTATAAAGGGGTATGAGTCAACCAAATTCACGAGATCAGATTTCGTTCGAGGATCTTTTCCGTCAACATTATTCGGCGCTTTGCCGGATCGCATTTTATGTGGTGGAGGATGAGGAGGCGGCCAGGGACATCGTTCAGGATTTTTTCCTGTATTGCTGGAATAAGAAGGACGAGCTGGTCATCAACGTCGGATTTCCGGGTTATGCTGCGCGGTCAGTAAAAAATGCTTCGTTGAATTATATCAAACGGGCAGGCCGGATCAGTTTTGAGATGACTGACGAATTAGCCGAAACGGTGGCAGACGCTGCCGATGAATCATCCGAGGCCGAAGAAATAAGGAATGCCGCCCTATGGGCGGCCATTTCGCGTTTACCCCAACAGCGCCGCACGGTGTTCCTACTCAGCAACCGCGATGGATTAAAGTACGCAGACATTGCGGTCCAGCTGGATATCTCCATTAATACCGTCAAGACCCATATTAAGCTGGCGTACCAGTTTTTACGGAAGGAGTGCGGTTGGTTGGTCCGCATTATCAGTATCCTGTTTTTTTTAAAATAAAAATATTCCCGGCATTCACCCTTTTTCAAACTTGTGTTGCCATTTATATAGTCAAAGAATGGAAAATCCGGATCACAATATTGAATGGGATCGGTTGCTCCCGAAACTGGAGGATCTCGAACAAAATACTTCCGCTGGCAACAGCGATGAGGACGAACACTTGCGTCTTGCACATGAAATTCGCCGCCGTACAAAGGCCGGTGATCCGGAAGCGCAATTTCCGGCTGATGAGGGCTGGGCGCGTTTTCAGCGGGCCGTTGAAATGGAAGGAATGAAGCCGGAATATGAAACGGCGTATTTGCAACGTACGGCTGATTCGGAAGAAGGAAAACGGAGGAGCGGAAGATTACGCCGGCTTTGGTGGGCAGCCGCTGCGGCAGCTGTAGTGATTGGAGTTGTTGTTGGCGTTCGTACGCTCCGGAACGATGCGGGCAACGCCGGTGGAGAATCTCCGGAAGCGATGGCGCAGGTGTCCTTGCAGATTACGATCAAATCTTCCAACGGCAAGACCGTTGTGCTGGGAGATAGTGCCATCCAATTGCAGTTGAATAACGGTGCCACCGTCAATTCCGCTGGGGACGATATCGTATATGAAGATGCCGGATCGGGTACTGTAACGGTGGATACTTTGCTGATCCCCCGGGGCAAACATGCCCGCATCATGCTGGCAGATGGCTCGGCCGTTTGGATGAATGCGGCGTCGAAACTTATCTATCCTTCGGCGTTTTCCGGCAACAGCCGCCGCGTGCAGGTAGAAGGGGAGGCGTATTTCGAAGTTAAGGCCGACGGGCGGAAGCCGTTTATCGTGCAGGCGGGAGGTATGGACGTGGAGGTGCTTGGAACGGCATTCAACATCAATACTTATACAGGCATTGCCTATACCACGCTTGCCAGTGGTAAAGTAAAAACCAGCGCAGCCGGCAAATCGATGGTACTGTCTCCCGGAGAACAGGTGGCTTTCGATCCCGCATCCGGTAGTATGGACCGTACGCAGGCGGATGTTCGCGGGGTTACGGCCTGGAAAGACGGCCAGCTTTATTTCGACGACGCGAGCCTGGAACAAATTGCAGGAACATTAGACAGGGAATACGACTATACATTCCGATTTGAAGACGAATCCCTGCGGCAGCGCAGCTTTACGCTGGACATGTCGCGCCCGGAAGACTTGAAAACGGTACTCGAACAACTCAAAAAAACAACTGGGGACATCCGGTTCCGGATACAAGGCCGGACGGTAATTTTTTACAAGGACTAGCAGGGGGACTATCGCTGCAGGCTTGAATACATAGATACGAATTCGCCTTGGACGAGGCGGCATGTAAATCTTTTTATCAACATGAGATCAAAATCTGGATTGCTTATCAGAGGATGGGCCTGGCAGTGCTATGCCCGCACATTCCTCCTGGTGTTTTTGCTGGCGCTTTCCGGCGGTTTGGCCGCGCAAACCCGCTCCATTATGGACATTCGGGTGAACTATAAAGCGGACAAAACATCCCTGGCCAAGGTGCTTAAAGACATTCGCGCGCTTACCAATGTGCGCTTTACCTACAACTCCGACCTTATCCGCAACCAACCACCGGTTAATGTGGATGCGAAAGGTCAGCGGCTCCAGGATGTGCTGCAACACATCCTGGCAGGTACCAAACTGCAGTTTGCAGAAGACATGGGCGGGATCATCATTTATCCCGAAGTGGAAGCCAATCAAAAAACAGGCAGGAAAAGTTTCCTGTTGAGCGGGCAGGTCGTTTCCGAAAACGGGCCCACCCTGGAAGGGATTTCCATCCGGGCCATGGAATCGAACATCGGAACCGTAACGGGCGACGACGGGATATTTTCCCTCATGGTGTACGAAAATGAGCCGCTCCGGTTTTCCGGCGTAGGCATCCGTGCCGTTACCATGCGCGCTAATCCGGCAACAGAAGGCCTCATGAAGGTGACCTTGAAGCCCTCGCCCGAGGAAATCAAGGAAGTGGTGGTAAACGGCTACCAACGCATCGAAGCACGGATGGCCACGGCATCTACGTTCAAACTCAATGCGGCAGACATTCTCCAGCCCGGGGAGCCCTCGATCGACAGAATGCTCCAGGGAAAGGTACCCGGCCTGATGATCCTCAATTCTTCCGGCGGCGTAAATGCGGCACCGAAGATCCGTATGCGCGGTACCTCCACCTTCATCGGGAACGCTTCGCCCATCTGGGTGATCGACGGGATGATCCGCCCAGAGCCCGTTCCCCTCGCCACCGGGGAACTGAACAACATCATCGGCGGCGATTTTAACCTGCTCGGTAACGCCGTTCGCGGACTGAACCCTTACGATATCGAAAGCATCACTTTCCTCCGCGACGCGGCGGCTACCGCCATTTACGGCACCCAGGCCGCCAACGGCGTGATCGTGATCCAGACCAAAAGAGGTAAAGCGGGGCCCCTGCAGATCAGCTATAACACCGATATGTCTTTCTCCGCCCGGCCTTCCTACCGCAGGATGAATCTTATGAACTCCGAAGAAAGAATGAATTTTTCCAAAGAGATCATCGACGACGGCCTGGTGAAGGAACGCTTTACCGCAGGTTTCGAACCGGAATCTTCTTATGAAAAATTACTGGCGAGGCTATACGCGCGCGAATTGACGGAAGATCAGTTCAAGGCTGCCGTACAGGCCAGCAGTTCCCGGAATACCGACTGGTTCAGGGAACTTTTCCGCAACGCGTTCAGCATGAATCATTCGCTGAGCCTGGGCGGAGGTAACGATAATACCACCTGGTACGCCTCGCTGGGTTATGGGCGGAACAACGGCGCGGGCAAGAAAGACGGGAACGAAAGATACAATGCCGACATCCGGCTGAACGCTAAACTGAGCAAGCGATTGAAGCTGGACCTTCACCTGATGGCGGGTTACAGCCAGATGGAAGGATATTATACCGCAGTGAACCCCATGACCTACGCGATCCAGGCCAGCCGGTTTTTGGATCCGCATGAAAGATATGCCTGGTCGCTTCCTGATGTGCCCAGCGGTAACTATATCCCGAAACCGATCAACTACAACATCCATGACGAAATTGCCAATACGCTCAATACCAATGCGTCCCGCAATGCGTCGGCCAATCTGCAATTATCTTATAACATCGGAGGCGGTTTACGTTTCGAACATATGTCCAGCGCTATTTCCGACGCCACAGACGCGTTTCGTGCGGCGTTCGAGGCCAGCAGCCATGCGGGAAAAATCAGGGGCTGGAACCTGGGCGAAGTCGTTCCTGTTGAAGTCATGAACCGGTCGGAGTTGAATCGCGGCGGGATCGCGAATTTCAGTAACATGAACAGCCTCACCATCAATACCCGGAACTCGCTCCAGTTTTCAAAGTACCTTTTCAAGCAGCGCGACCAGTTCGACTTTACCGTGGGTACGGAAATCAGTTCGCGCCAACTGAAAGGGCATCTTTCGCAGGAGCCGGGATATTACCATGATCGCGGAAAAACGTTTTATGCCAACGATTTTTCCAGGAGAAGGCAGAGCCGGAACCAGCTGATGGACCAGCTCGACAACAGGCTCGGGTTATATGCCAATGCTGCGTATAACTACGACAACCGGTACACCGTTGGCGTTACGGTACGTTCCGACGGTTCCAACCGTTTCGGGCAGTATTCCAACTCCAAATTCCTTCCCAACTTCGGCTCTTCTTTCCGCTGGAATGTTACCGGCGAAAAATGGATGAAGACCAGCCGGTTCTTCAACAATCTTGGTCTCCGCGCTTCGTATGGTACCCAGGGCAACGTGGTAACACAGGTTGGGCCCAGCCTCATCGCCAACTTCATTCCGGGAACGGAGGAAGAACGTAACCTGCTGGGCAGGCCCCCCGTTGTTATCAAAACGCTTCCGTACCCGAATCTGCGTTGGGAAAAGACCTATCAATGGAACCTCGGGCTCGATGTGGCGTTGCTCCAGAACCGTGTGAACCTGGCGGTGGACCTCTACGGCAAGAAAAGCGTAGACCTGCTGTCGGCCCGCGCAGTGCCTGCCGAAAACGGGGTGGGGGAAACGTATGTGAACCTCGGGAATATGACCAACGGGGGACTTGAAATTACCCTGAACGTGGTGGCGGTGCAAAAGAAAGACATGACCGTTTCGTTCACGTTCATGAACAGTATCAACCGGAATAAAGTCGGTGAGCAGGGATACCGCAACAATCCTATGGATTACCTCAGCGGAAGCGCCATTATGCCCGGCCGTCCGATCAGCGGATTTTATTCCTTCTCATATAATGGTCTCGACGGAAAAACGGGCCTTCCCGTCTTCAACTTCATGAATCCCGGTAAAATACTGGACGAGCCCTACGAGTACATGGTGTACAGCGGGCAACTGGAGCCGTCAGTTTTCGGGAACGTGGCACCGAGCTTCCGCTATAAGAATTTTTCGATGAATATGGGCTTGTACTACAGCTTGGGCGCTTCCAAAAGGTTGAACCAGATGTTCCGCCGGCTGGATGCTGGGTATGGGATCCCGTCACCCTCTTCCAACGCCAGCCGCGACCTGATCGATCGCTGGCGTAAACCCGGCGACGAGCAATTTACCGACGTGCCGGTGATCAGGGATATTTTCCCGGCAGGTTATCAGCAGCTCCCCTCGGTGCGGGACTTTGCGGGTGCGGGCAATATGGCGCAATACCAAATGTATGACCTGTCGGATCTGCGCGTGGTAAATGCCAACTTCCTGCGATGCAAATACATCATGATGGCTTACGCAGTTCCCGCAACGGTATTCCGTAATACGCCTGTTAAGAACCTGCGGATGAGCCTGAACATTACCAATCCCTTCACCATCGCTTCCCGTCAACTGAAAGGGCAAGACCCCGAAATCGATGGGGTGGGAACTACCGCCCTGCCGATCTCCCGCCAGTTTGCATGGAGCATACAGGCTAATTTTTAACGGACAAATCTGAAAGCTGATGAAAAAATTATTCTTGATAGCGATACTGGCCGGGGCAACGGGCATTACGTCCTGCAAAAAATTTCTCGAAGAGCGTTCCCAGACAGATATCATACCTACAACTGTTGCTGATTACGGAGATATCCTTTGTACGAAAGGGTATCCCGACGGGAACAGCAAATTACAGCCGCAACTTTTTTTCCTGACCGATGATGTGGAATATTACCTGACGATCGGCTCCACCGACCATCAGGCGCACCAGAAATATTCGCCGATTTTTAAATGGCAGGCGGAGTATACCGAAGCGGTAAGGCTGGCAGGCGGCGAAACTACGGTGATCAATTCCTGGGAAACCTATTACAAGCTAATGTTGCCTGTAAACGTTGCCCTGCAGTACCTCGACGTAGCGAAAGGCGACAACGACGAGCGGGAATGGTTTAAAGGCCAGGCGTTCGGGTTGCGGGCGTACTATTACTACATGCTCGTGAACTTGTATGCGATGCCGTACAATACGGCTGGCACCACGCCGGACAAATTGCCCGGCGTTCCCCTGAAACTGGATGCCAATGTGGTGGAAAGCGATTTGACCCGCAACAGCGTGGCCGAAGTGTATGCACAGATCAAAAAAGATATCGACAGCTCTATCAGGCTGCTCGAGAAAGACAAAAGGGAGCGGGAGAAGACTTTCTTCAGTCATGTTGCGGTGCATCTGCTCGCCAGCAGGGTAGCGCTTCAAATGGAAGACTGGCAGGCCGCGGTGGACCATGCCAGCTACGTTTTGCAATACAATCCGGAACTGCAGGACCTCGCGGGCTGGTCCCAGGAGTATTCCCCGATCCGCAGCCAGAGCCCCGAAACCATCTGGGCCTACGGTTCCAACAAGGAAACGGAAGTGAACGGGTTCCCGCTCCTGGCGGATGTTTCGCACAACCTTTACGATTCTTACGAGCCCAATGATCTTCGTACGTTTTACTACATCTGGTGGACGCCTCCGGAACTGAAAGTCTGGTTCGCTCCGGATTATTCCAGCCAGAAACATTTCAACGATATGGACTATATGATCTGGAGAAGTTCCGAAGCCTATCTCAACAGGGCGGAAGGGTACATTCAGCTGTATCGTAAAACCGGTGATGCATCGTTCGCACAAAAAGCGCTCACAGATCTTAATACGCTTCGCGCCAAAAGGTTCAATCCCGGAGAAGCACCGGTGTGGGGCATGATGCCGGGTGACGAGCTGTTGACAAAGTACCGCGCAGAGCGCCGCCGTGAATTGTTCTTCGAGGAAGGCCACCGCTGGTTCGACCTCCGCCGCTATGGCATGCCGCGTATCGAGCACGTGTATCGCCCCAGTGAAGCCGTTACCGAGGTGTACGTGCTGGAGGAAAACGATCCGCAATACGTGCTCGCGATTCCGCGGGAAGTATTGGATCGCAACCATTCCCTCACGCAAAACAAACAGATTACCTACGTCCGCAAACCGCAATAAACTCTAGCAACATGGCACTTACTTTCAAACGATTCGCAGCGGCGGCAGGGATGGCAGGAGTCCTTTGCATCCTGGCTGCATGCGGCAGGGAAGCGAAACCAAACCCGCAATTGTTGCCCGACGCATTCCAGTTGCCGCAGGGGAACCATGCGTTCGATAACGAAATCGTCGCGTTTAAAAAACAATACGGTACTTATATCCTTTATAAATTCAACTATCGTGATTTCGCCTACAACAACACCGGCTACCTGTCGGATACCGCGGCGCTGGGAGATCCTGCGTATGTTGGGCAGTTGATACAGGTGTTCAAGGAAAGCCTGTCGGTCTTCCCGGAAAGCTTCATTAAAACGACCGTACCATTTAAGATCATCCTCTCCTCCGCCATAGGAGCACCTTTGCCCGGCGGCGCCATTAATGTGACGACCGGTTTCGCCGCCAGCCCGGAAATGCTGGGCATCGGGTGGACGAAAGCCGAACTGGAACAGCAGACGCCCGGGGAAAGGAAAACTTTCCTGGCCTCCCTGCGGCGCTATTACATGTATCGTGCGGCGCTGGGGAAAAGCGTGGTAATGCCGAATGAGTTCCTCGCCCTGTGGCCCGCCAGTATCTCTGGCATCACCGAGAACAATAAATACCAGTTCGGGATGCTGGAAGTGCAGGCGCCTAACCGGCCCGACCGCGCGCAGGATTTTTCCAGCTACACGCAGGCCATCATGAGCCATACAACGGCCGAACTGGAAGCGACCATTCTCAGTCCGCAGAAAGACACGAAAGGGATCGTACGCCGCAAATACAACATCGTACTGAATTATTTCCGCGAGAAACATAACCTGGACCTGGCTGCCATTGGCAACCGGCCGTAATCCGTTCACCTAATTAATGCAATTGGAATGAAGAAAACCTTTGGGCTCCTGATAGCCGCCGTATGTGGAACGCTGACGGCCGCAGCCGGCGGACCTGGCAAATTTCAACTGAACCTGCACTCGAAAACGAATGCCAATTACACTTTCATGTTTTCGTACATCGGAGCCAACGGGCATGTGTTCGAGCAGATAAATGGGAAGGAGGGGCAGGCGCCTGTGCCCGTTTTGCGGGATTTGAGCAAAGGCAGCCAGATAATGTTTATCCACAATAAAACCTTCCTCGTTAATACCAATGAACCGCTGGAAGTAGAAATGGATGTATCGCAGATGCGGAATATGAGACCGCATGCGCTGCACAACGACAGGAAGTTCCAGCTGCCGAACAGGATTGATTCGATTTTTAATACCTGCAGTGAAGCGAAGTCGAGGGCGGAAATGGATGGATTGCTTAAGGTGACGGATACATGGATCGCGAAGGAAAAGAAGGCGGCAGGATTATCGGTCGATGAATTGGAAACGGTGGCCGTATTTGAAGGCATCTGCCGGATGATGGCCAAACGTTCGATGGTGCGGGCGCACGAAGAAGTCGCCAAAACGGAAGGTTTTTCCGACTGGTATTTTGAGGGATTCGACCTCACCAGCCCTCATTTCGACAGGATCGGCAATGCGCATCTGATGAGCACCATCGTTTCTACCTGGTGGTTTGGCCGGCAGGCCGCAGAACCCGGACTGGAAGCGGAATTCATGATGGTAGACCTCATGCGCACCGCCAAAAGCACCGTGCTCCGCGATGAAGCCGCCAAACTCTGGATATATGGCGAAACGCGCTATAAACACTGGACGCCGACGATCAAGGAAATTTATCCCGTATTGAAAAACGGCGTAAGTACAGAAGCGGCCCGCAATTACATCGATTCGCTGTACAACCGATACGTAGTGCTCGACTATGGCCGGCCGGCGCCCAACTTTGCGGCGAAGAACGAAAAGTTCAAGACGGTCCACCTGTCTGATTACAAAGGGAAAATGGTTGTGATCGACGTGTGGGCGCACTGGTGCACGTATTGCATCGCCAAACTGCCGCGTTTCCGGGAGATCGCTGAAAAATACAAGGGGAAAGACGATATCGTTTTCCTCACCATCGCCTGGCATACGCCCGGATTCGAAAAACTCTGGATGGAACTGGCGGGGAAGGCCGGTATCACCGGGCCCAATAACCTGACCGTGATCACCCGCGACGACGATAAAGCGGCTAAAGCCCTCTTCGAAGACGGTTACCGTATCACACAGGCGCCCCGTTACATCGTTATCGACAAAAACGGCAATTTCCTCAATGCGGCGCTGAGCACTGCGCTCGACGAAAAAGTGGAACAGGAGATCGAAGATTACTACAATCAACAGGCGCAATAAAAGTGGTCAATCATACATGCAGGAACGTGCTGCTGATGCTGGCGCTTGGGCTTTCCATGCCGGCGCTGGCCCAACAGCGCCCGGAAAACGGATACGATCCCGTTGCGGCATTCGCACCGGTATCGCATTCGCCGGGCAGCGCGCAGCGCAGCCTCAATGGCACGCCGGGCCCGGGGTATTGGCAGAACAGGGCGGATAATAAGATCGTCCTTTCGCTGGATACCGCGTCGCGGAGAGTGCAGGGACAGGTAACCATCGTCTATTCCAATAACAGCCCGGATACTTTGTCGTATCTCTGGCTGGTGGCCGCACTCAACCGCTTCCGGAGCGATTCGCGCGAGAGCCTGCTCACACCGCCGGAAGGTAGCCGGTTCGGCGTGAAGGAATATACGGACGGATGTGTCATCGAACGGTTCCTGGCCGGCCAGCAGCCCGCCGATTACCGGGTTTCGGATAACTACATCCGGGTGGCGCTGGCGAAACCTTTGCTGCCCGGCAAACAAATGAAGCTGGAAATCGGCTATCATTATACCCTTCCGGAAAGCGGCGCCGATTATATGGGCGTGCTGAAAACCCCGCAGGGAGGCGTTTACCAATTAAGCTCCGTGTTCCCGCGGATGTGCGTGTACGACGATCTCCGCGGCTGGAATGTGCTTTCGACACAATACTACGTCGAGACCGGCAGTATGGACATGCGGTTTACCGCGCCGGCCAACATGATCGTCCAGGGCACTGGTACCCTCATGAACCCCGGGGAAGTCATGCGCCCGGAGCTGCTGCAACGCTACCGAACTGCGATCGCCGGAGATACTGCAATGCGCATCCGCACGGCAGGGGAGGCCACCACGCCAAAAGGCGCCGAAACCCTCACCTGGCATTTCTCGGAACCCCATGCCGGAGACGGTATCTGGGCCGCTTCCGCCGCCTTCAACTGGGATGCCCTCGGCACACAGCTGCCCGACGGGCGCCGGATACCCACCATGGCACTGTATCCGCCCGGCAGCCATCGGGAATGGGATACCATCGCCACGGCCATGTCCCGCATCCTCAAAACGTATTCTAACCAATGGACGCCCTATCCCTATACGTCCGCCGTCAATATCGGCGCTGCCATCACCGGTGTGGCCAGCCCCGGAGTGTCTGTCCTGCGCTACGACCAAAGCAGCATGGGCAGCACTATCTGGGGAAAAACCAATCATGAGATCGGCCACGCCTGGTTCAACCTCATGATCGCCGGCGACAGCCGCATCGGCTGGATGTGCGAAGGACAAAATACTTTCATCAACATCCTCAATGCGGAAGCACTGAACGGTCCCGGCCCTTTCGAATGGGAAACCGGTCTGCAAATCCTCACGATGAAGGGTGAAAAAGTCCCCATCCACACCACTTTCGGCAGCGTGCCGCCCAAAGACATGGGGCAGATCATGTACCTCAAACCTTCGATGGCTTTCATGCTCCTGCGCAATGAAGTGCTGGGCGCCGGGCGGTTCGACGATGCTTTCAGGCGGTACATCCGGTCGTGGTCGTTCCGACATCCCGCACCGCACGACTTTTTCCGCGCCATGGAAAATGCTGCCGGCGAAGACCTTTCGTGGTTCTGGCGTGCCTGGTTTTTCACCGATGCGCGGCTGGACCAGGGGATCCGGAAAGTGACGTACACAACAGGAAGTCCTGCGAACGGTATTTTCGTTACGCTCGTCAACAAACTGGCTATGCCCATGCCCGTCAACCTGCTGGTACGCGAGTTCAACGGCAAATCGCACCGCATCAAATTGCCGGCGCAGGTGTGGGAATGGAATGATCAGCACACGTTGAAAGTGAGCACGACTTCGCCCGTTACCGCCGTTCTCCTCGATCCGGAAAACCGCCTGCCTGATATGGACCGTTCGGATAATGTCTGGATCGGTGGAGGCACGAAACTGCGCATCGATAAATCCGTTACGGCGCAGCAGGTGATAGACCGTTACCTCGAAGCCATCGGAGGAAAGGCACAACTGGCGCAGCTGCGATCGGCCAAACTGGAATACCGGGCGGGCCCCGGCAATGCGTTCGTCATGACACAACGGTTAGGATCCGGTAACGCCAGTTCGTGGAGCACCATGCTGGAAACAGGCCATACGCCACTGGTCTTGAAATCGCTGCAAGTGGCGGACAGCCTTCAGTTTTCCAGTTTCAGCCAGCCGCAGGCCCTAACGCCTGCCGAAGCAGACCAGCTGCGATTCGCCGGAGCACTTTTCCCCGAGCTGCGGTTTTTCGAAACTGGCAACAAAGTAATGCTGTCCGATTCCTTGCGGTTGATACATGGCGTCGAAGCGTACCTCGTCACCGTGACCACCACAGCAGGCAACACCTGGGAATACTATTACGATGCCGCATCGGGCATGAAAGTGAGGGAAGTGTTCAAAGGACAAGGGACGCCGCTCCTGTACAATTCCAAAGTATTGTCGGCCTACGAAGCCCATGATGGCATCAAAATTCCCAACCTGGTAACGCTCAACGAAGACGGTACGAAAGACGAACAATACGAACTGAAAATATTCTCAAAATCATAAAAATCGCATCGCATGAAACGTATATTCACAGGTATGGCCTTGCTTTCCGGGATGGTTTGCTTTGCCCAGGACAAACTGGAAATCAATGCCGAAATCGACGGGTTGAAGGAAAACGACCGGGTAATTTTCTGGCGCCCGCTGGGGAACTTGGTTGATTCCACTTTCGTGAAAAACGGCAAATTCTCGAAAACGCTCGATATGAAGGAAGGGGGTTCTACCTACATCATCCAGATCGGCCGGGAGCAAAAGGAAGAACATGGAACTTTCCTCTATCTCGAAGGCGGAAAGCTGAATATCAAGGGAAAAGGCCCGTATTTCACCAACGCGGAGTACAGCGGAAGCCAGTTCGTAAGTGATTGGCAAAAGCTGGAAAAAGATTTTTTCAGCAACAACCTGGGCGAAGAGAAAATCGCAGAGCTGGAAGGCCAGATCATGGAAGCAACGCAGGTAGGTGATGCCGATGTACAGCAAGAGCTCAGTGCACAACTGGATAAAATCAAAAGCGAAAATAGCCGCCTCGCAAAATCCTGGCTGCTGAGCAACCCCAATGCCGGCGCAGGCTCGTACCTCATCAACGCCTATCTGAGCACCGAAGCTCCGGGGGAAATTATCAGCCTCATAGACAAACTGGGCCCCAACGTCCGCAACACCTTCACCGTAAAGCACATGCTCACCCAGATGACGGGCACCAGCGCCGTCACGTTCGAGAAAATCGGTAAACCCGCTCCCGGATTCCGGTTGAAAGACGACAAAGGCAATTCCCACAGCCTCGCCGACTTCAAAGGCAAATACGTGCTGATCGATTTCTGGGCCAGCTGGTGCAAACCCTGCCGCGAACAAAACCCGCTGCTCATCAAGCTCAACGAACAATACAAAAATAAAGGGCTGTCGATCGTTTCCATTTCCATCGACGAAGACAATGCCAAATGGCTGAAAGCCGTTGCGGAAGACAACCTCACCTGGCCGCAACTGATCGGCGAAAGCGGGCCCAACAGCCAGGTAGCGAAAGATTACAATGTGATCGCCATCCCCGCCACGATGCTGATCGACAAGCAGGGCAACCTGCTGAAAATCGGCTTGCGCGGTGCTGAACTGGAGGAATATCTCAAGAAATTGTTGTAACTGTTACGCCGGTTGTGTAGTAATAAAAGCGTCCCGCCGCCGGAACACCGGTTGGAGGGGCGCTTCTTCAAAAAGGAAAGTAGAAAAAGCAGGTCCAGCAACGGGCCTGCTTTTTTATATGGATTTATTTTCCGCCGGTGCTGTTGAAAAACGCTTTCAGCTCATTGGCCCACAGCTCCGGCACTTCCAGCGCGGCGAAGTGACCGCCTTTATCCATTTTGGTGAACCGTTTGAGGTTCACCCGCCTTTCCGCCCATTCCTTCGGCGTGGGCGCATCCCCCGGGAAAATCGCCACACCGGTGGGAACGTTCACTTTATTGTTGGAGGCGAGGCCCTGCGGATTGTCGACCGCATATGTGCGCATGGAGGAATTGATCGTTTGCGTCACCCAGTAAATCATGATGTTGGTGAGCAGATCGTCTTTCGAATAATGATCTTCGATGGAACCGTCCGGCGTGCGCCAGGTATTGAACTTCTCCGTGATCCAGGCGGCGAGGCCGGCAGGAGAATCGTTCAGCCCGTATGCCTGCGTTTGCGGTTTGGTGGCGTGTAACATGGCGTAAGCACCTTCCCGGAACCACCAGCCCTGGATGAATTGGCCGAATTGCTGCTCCGCCGGCGACATCTGGCTCCAGTCTTCCGACCCGTTCGGATACCCGACGTCAGACAGGTGGATGGCCGCAACATTATCCGGGTACAGGTTGGCGAGCGATTTGGCGATCCCCTGGCCCACGTCTCCACCCGCCACGAAGTAGGTTTTGTAACCCAGCACGTCGTTCATCAGCGTAGCGAAAATCTTCGCCGATCCGTCGTCCGTTTTGGCGACGTGCCCGGAAAAGCCGAACCCGGGAATGGAAGGGATGATGAGGTGGTAATCGTCGGTCAGCAGCGGGATTACTTTGTGGAAGCGGTAGAAGCAATCGGGCCACCCGTGTACGAGCAGGAGGGGCCTGGCGTTGGGGTTTTTACTTTTGATGTGCTGGAAATGGATCGTCATGCTGTCGATTTCCACGGTAAACTGGGGGATGGCATTGATGGCGGCTTCATGTTTACGCCAATCATACCCGTTTTGCCAGTATTTCACGAGATTTTGGAGGAAAACGGGGTCCGTTCCGTAATTCCAGCCGATGTTTTCAGGCGCATCGGGCCAGCGGGTCTGGTGGAGCCGTTGTTGGAGATCGTCCAGCACCGTTTGCGGGACATTTACTTTGAAGGGCTTTACAGTTAACATATTGTCAGGTTTTTTGGTTTGTGCATTTGCGCAGAGGGCAAAAACAGCAATAGTGAGGAAAAGAACGGTCTGTTTCATGGGTTTTTCGGTTTGATGAAACAAATTTCAGAACGGGTTATGACAGCAGTATGTCAGCAGTATAATTAGGTTTATAAATAAAAATACACTTTTTATGGAATCGTGTAAAACATTGATTGACGGTTAGTTTGAGGTGGAATTGATGTTGCAACGGCTATGTAGGGGAGGAGCAGGAAGCCAACAACTGATCTGCCGGAAAATGTTGCATCTGCCATCCTTCACGTTGAAATTATCGGCTGAAATTTGAAAAATCAAAACAATAGGCCATGCAAAACATTTTCATCATCGGGGCGGGCGCCATCGGGCGGGTACTGGCCGTGGCGCTGGGGATCCACCAACGGAACGTGGTGCTGTTGCGGGGAAGCACTACGGATCAGCAGCGGGAGACACAGCTTATCCGGGTGGCAACGCCGGAAGGGCAACTGGAATATCCCGTGACCGTCGACTCGCTGAACAACCATGCCGTGCTCGGCGGGACCGTGGTGCTGACGAACAAATCGTTCGGCAATGTGGCATTGGCCAGGGCATTGAAGGGTAAAACCGGCGATTCGCCGGTGGTGCTGCTGCAAAACGGGCTGGAAGTGGAAATGCCGTTTCTGCAGGAAGGGTTTCCGAACGTCTACCGGTGTGTTTTATTCGCTACGAGCCAGTTTGCGGACGATGGGGAGCTTCGTTTCAAACCGGTGGCACCGTCGCCGGTGGGTTTGATCCGGGGAGGTGAAGCTGGTCTGGATGATTTGGCAGCACTGCTCGATACGCCTGTTTTTCCTTTCCGCGCCGAGCGCAACATTCAGCCGGTCATCTGGAAGAAAGCCATCGCCAATTGCGTCTTCAATTCCATCTGCCCCTTGCTGGAAACGGATAACGGGCTTTTCCACCGCAATGAAAAAGCGATGGCGCTGGCCCGCAGTGTGATCGGGGAATGTGTAGGCATTGCCCGGGCAAAAGGTGTGGAAATCGGGGAAGAAGAAGTGGTGGAGAGCGTTATCACGATCAGCAAAATGTCTGACGGACAATTGATCTCCACCTTACAGGATATCCGGCATCACCGGCCCACCGAGATCGACACCCTGAACCTCACGATCGCGAAGATGGCGGAGGGTATGCAGAAGGCCGGTGAGGTAAGCGTCACGCGGTTGCTGGGCGAGCTTACCCGGTTGAAATCCGACATTCATCTTTAGCCGGTTATTTCGCGGTCAGCGCTTCCCCTTCAAATGCGATCCCGTCCCAGCCGTGCTGCATGAACTGCCGGATATTCTGGTGATCGGCGCCGTCGGGCGTGCTGAGCACGGCCTGGTAATGTTCCGCGAACAATTGCAGGGTATCTTCCTTCCCGAGCCCGTTTATTTTAGCGAAAGAAAATACTTTGGCGCTGCCCTGGTTCTGGGTGGCTTCGTTGAAAGCTTCACCGTTTTTGAACGCAGTGGGCTGGTGCAGGTAATGGGACTCGATGAACGCGATGACGTCTTTAAACGCAAGGGCATTGGATTTCAGCTGTTGGAGCAATGTATCGGTTTGCTGTTTCATGATAATCAGTTTAAATAAGTTGGACCGCAAAAATAGAAAATCGGGGAAATAATGGTCTGTCATTTGATGAAGGGTATTTATGCCTGAAGGACCTTCCATCGTCATTTTGAAAGAAGCGCTCGCCCCGTTCTCGGGGAAGAAAGTGCTGGCGGTAGCCGGTACGGAGAAATCGTTCGACTTGCAATTGCTGAAAAACAAGACCGCGCATTTCCGGACCTGGGGCAAACATTTCCTCATTTGTTTCCCGAAGTTCACGGTGCGGGTGCATTTCCTGCTGTTCGGATCCTATCTCATCAACGACCGGAAAAAAGCAAAACCCCGCCTGCATCTGCGCTTCCGGAACGGCGAAGTGAACTTTTACGCCGGCTCCGTACAGTTGTTGACATCGCCGCTGGATGAAATATACGACTGGAGCGCCGACCTGTTGAACGATGCCTGGGACCCGCGCCATGCATCCCAAAAACTGAAAGACATGCCCCGCGCCCTTCTCTGCGACGCCCTGCTGGACCAAAACATTTTCGCCGGGGCCGGGAATATCTTCAAGAACGAAGTCCCCTGGCGCATACGCGTTCACCCCGGCAGCAGGGTAGGCGCCCTGCCCGCGCGAAAGCGCAGCGAACTCGTAAAAGCGATGCACGATTTCGCGTTCGATTTCCTCAGCTGGAAAAAAGCCGGCGTGCTGAAACAACACTGGAACGTACACACGAAAACGGAATGCCCCCGGTGCAATATCCCACTGGAAAAATCCTACATGGGCAAAGGAAAACGACGCACCTACTATTGCAACAATTGCCAAAAGAAATACACATGAACCCGATCATCCGCCACAAATTTACCGCAGACCCCACTGTGCTCGAATACGACGGAAAAGTATTCCTGTTTACCGGCCACGACGAGCCACCACACGGCGTCAGCGATTATGTGATGAAAGATTGGCTATGCTTTTCTTCTTCCGACCTCCTCCGCTGGACGGAACACGCCTCCCCATTGAAGGCGACGGATTTCAAATGGGCCTCAGGCGATGCATTTGCATCGAAAGTGGTCCGGTACAACGATGCCTTTTACTGGTTCGTGTCCGTTTCCCACCGCGATATTCCCGGGAAAGCGATCGGCGTGGCAAGGGCCCCTTCGCCGGAAGGGCCTTACACAGATTACCTGCAACAACCGCTCATAACGGGAGATTTGCTCCCACAGTTGCATCACGATAAGGAAAACCTCGATCCCACGGTGCTGACGGACGACGATGGTAAAACCTACATATACTGGGGCAATAAATATTGTCACTTCGCGCAGCTCAACGCATCGCTCACCGCGCTGGAAGGCCCCATTCAAACCATCCGGCTGCCGGAATTCAGCGAGGGCAGCCATCTTTACAAAAGGAACGGCTGGTATTACCTGATGTACGGCGCCGGCCAGCCCGAGAAAGTGGGATACGCCATGAGCAGGCAGATTACGGGGCCGTGGACGTATCGCGGTATCATTTGTGCCCCGGCGTTCAACAGCGACACCAACCGCCCGGCCACGCTGGATTTCGGCGGGCGGTCATATTTCTTTTATCACAATGGCCGGTTGCCGGATGGAGGAAGTCACCGGCGGTCCGTTTGCGTCGACGAGTTAAGGTACCGGGCGGATGGCACGATCGAAGAAGTGATCATGACATCCTGAAACGCTGCCGGCTGTTCGTTCTATAAAAAAAGCCGCAAACGGATGTTTGCGGCTTCCGGATGTAAATATCAGGCGGATTGCTGGGCAATATAATAGTCCATCGCTTCCTTCATGAACTGCGCCAGTTCCATGCTGGGCATACCGTTCACCGGGGTATAGCGGTTGTCTTGCACATACAGTTCGCCGAGTTTACGGAAGTATTCCAGTTTTCCCATTTCGATCTTGCCACCGCTCAGCTTCAGGATGATCGCGAACCGGCGGGCGATGCACTCCTGCACGGGCGCGCTTTTCGGATCTGTGCTCATCAGTTCGGTAAGACGGTCGCTGATGCGGGTGAGCTCGCGCTGGAGGGCTTTCATCTCGTCCTTACCGAATCCGCGCAGCGTTTCTTCGGCGGAAAGGACGGTGTCTTTTCCCCATTTAGCCATGGCCTCGGCCCGGTATGCTTCCATCTTTTCGTTGGGGATGCCATCGTATAAATCTTCTACCTGTAACATAGATTTGTTTTTAAGTGTTACCAATGTTTTGTCGATGGTACCAACCAATGTGTCTATCCTTTCCTTTTTCGCCAAAAGCGCCTTCCGGTGGCCTTCCAACGCCTGTTCGAGGTCGAACGCGGGGTCTTCCAGGATCGCGAGGATGTCTTTAAGCGGAAAGTCGAGCTCCCGGTAGAAAAGGATCTGCTGCAGCCGCAACAATTCCTTTTCACCATACAATCTGTACCTGGCCTCGGTACGGACCGACGGTTCGAGCAAGCCCATCCTGTCGTACAGGTGCAAGGTGCGCACGCTTACGCCTGCAAGTCTGGAGAGCTTTTTTACGGAATATTTGTCCATCGTTTGGATTTATACCTTTCGGGCAAATATAGGGTATGACGTAAGGGGAGAGTCAAGCCCTGCCGCCGGTTTTTTTGAAAAAACTTTTTTCCGATACGCAGATACCTTGCGCAAGGTGGTGGTAATTTTACCACAGAGACCGGGAAAATCCGGTGTAATGAATTCACTATCAGATAATGATCGATGTGGTTTATTTTGACTATTTTCGATCGTACAGATTTGTTTGTTTTAGCCAACTTGTAAATCAAAAATCCCTTGCAACTCACAGAAGAACAAATACTTTCCCTGGCGCCCGACGAGCCTTCCCGCAAATCCGGCAAAGGCCTGGCCAATGCCGCGAAATGGGTCAGTGCCGGCGTGAACGGCATGGCCATGTGGGGCGAATGTCAGGGTAGCGGTGCAAAGCCTTACCAGACGCAGGTCGATCTTTCGAACATCGCCTTCAAATGCAGCTGTCCCAGCCGCAAATTCCCCTGCAAGCATGGGCTGGGCCTGTTGCTGCTGCACGCCCGCCAACAGGGCTTCTTTACCGGACAGGCAGCGCCGGATTGGGTGACGGAATGGCTGGAGAAAAGGACGAAGCGGGAAGAGAAGAAAGCCGAAACGGCGGCCAGGCCGGTAGACGAAGCGGCGCAGGCGAAACGGAAAGAATCGCGGGAACAGCAGGTGGAAGACGGGCTGGAGGAATTGTTACGGTGGATGAAAGACATCGTGCGCAATGGCATCCTTCATATGCCGGAAAAAGCCCCTGCATTTTTTGCGGATATGGCCAAAAGGATGATCGACGCCAAATCTCCGGGGCTCGCCGGGATGGTGCGCCAGCTCGGCTCCATCGGGTTTTTCAGGGAAGACTGGCAGAGCCGCTTTATGGACCAGCTTTGCCGCATGTACCTCGTGGCAACGGGGTTCCGGCACAGGAACGATCTCCCGGAAGGACTGGCGGAAGACGTCCGCACCTGGATCGGGTTCACCCAAAATCAGGAAGAACTGAAATCCCAAAGCGGCGTTACCGATATATGGACCGTCCTCGGCAAACAAACCCTCGAAGAAGACAATCTCCTCGTAGAACGGAACTGGCTTTTCGGGACGCAAACCCAACAATACGCCCTGGTGCTCCAGTTCAGCGTACGCGGCCAGGGGCTTGCGTTTTCGCTGAGCGCGGGCATGCAGGTGCAGGCGGAACTGGTGTTTTTCCCTTCTGCCAGGCCGCTGAGGGCCGTTATCCGGCAACAGCAGTCCACCCGCGCCCAGGCGCCCTATACCGCTTTCGGCGGCTGGATGCAGGTGGCGGAGTCGGTGGCGGCCGTGTGCGAAGGGCTTCCGTTCGACGGCGACCGCCCTTTCATCGTGGAAAAACTGCGGCCCGTGCAATGGAACGGCCAATGGTGGCTTTGCGACGGGCAAAACCGGCTGGCGCGCATCCGCGAAGGGTTCCGCCATTTGTTTACCCTGCTGGCCATCAGCGGCGGCGAACCGCTCGACATGGCGGTGCTGGGCCGCGAGCACGCCTTCGAGCCACTGGGCATTTGGGCACGCGGGCAATATCATCACCTCACAAATTAAGACATGCAATCCTGGGATAACATCGTTCAAACGGCGCAACTCGGCACCGAAAAACGGCAACCCGCCTCACCGCCGGAACCCTCGCTGGCGGAAGCGGTTTCCATCGTGCAGCAACATCCGGACATCGACCGCGAAGAAAAATTCCTGCAGTCGGCCGCGCTGGTTTTCAATTTCCGACAATGCGGCACGCTTCCCGTCTCCTATACGGGCGATGGGCTGGCACCCGCTCCGGCGGAGGAACTGGCGTATTGCAGCCCGGCGGCGCACCAGGCGTTGAAAGATATTTTCATTTTCGAAAGTCCCGGCCTGCTCTCGCTTTGGCTGCAACAGGCGGCGGAAAAGCAAAAGATCGCCCGGCCGGAATTGCTCCCCGTTTTGCTGGACACGGCCCGGCAGCAACGAGCGCTTCGCCCCATGATCGCACCGGTTCTCGGCCGGCGCGGCAAATGGCTCGCGCAGTTCAATCCGGATTGGCAGTTCACGACCGATCTCACCGACGATGAGCTATGGGATACCGGCTCGCCGCAACAGCGCAAACAGGTGCTCCTCCGTACCGCTCCATCCGATCCCGCGAAAGCGCTGCAATGGCTGAAAGATACCTGGGGCAAGGAGAATGCGGCCGCGCGGACGGAACTGCTCAAAGACCTGCCCCCGTCGCTGTTCGAAACGGACCTTCCCTGGCTGGAATCCCTGCTGGGAGATAAGAGCCAGAAGGTGAAAGACGAAGCCATTAAAATCCTGCAGCGGATTCCCGGATCATCGCTGGTGCAGCGGTATTGGGAATTGTTGAAATCCTGTTTCCAGGTAAAGATCGAGAAGAAAATGCTGGGCTTATCATCCCGGAAAATACTCGAATACAAGGAACCCGAATCGTTCGATCCCGAAATTTTCAAACTTGGGATCAACAAAATCAATACAAGCGGAAGCAAAAACGGGATCACGGAAAATACGATGGTCATTTATCAAATGATGCAGTTTATCCCGCCCGAATATTGGGAATCTCACTTCGAAGGATCAGCGGAAGAGGTCTACACACTTTTTTCTAAAGACGATTTCGTGGAAGGATTGCTGCCCGGCATCGGCCTTGCTTTGAGCAAATATCCCAATGAAAAATGGGGTACCATTTTCGCCAAAGACGAGCGAAGGTATTTCGCAGACATCCTGCCCGTTTTAACCGGGAAGGATCGTGATGAATACATGATCCGGAATTTTTCGCATAGCGCCGATCTCATTATCCGTTTTCTGACGGAGCAGCAACAGGAAGAATGGAGCCTGGAAGTAACGCGGGTGTTCATGCAATATGCGGCCAATAATCATTATACCTGCAATCGCGGTTTCTTCAACAAGCACATCCACCTGTTGCCCATCCGCATCGGCGCGGAGCTCGACAAATTTTCTGCCGGCGACGAATACAGTAAAAAAGGCTGGACGGAAATAGCAGGATATGTGCTCCAGTTACTGTCCATCAAAAGTCAAACCTTACAAGCATTTCAACAATAAACCCTTAACAACAACAAATATGTCAGCCATCTTACGCAGCCATGCAGAACAACTCTTCGCGCACGAACTGGAGGAGCTGCAGAAACAGGACAGCGGCAAGCGCCCCGCCAACTGGAAGTTAACCCCGCAAGCTGTTGTCACTTACCTGGTAGGCGGCACACTGAAAAACGGCATGGAGGTCACGCCCAAATACATCGGCAACAGGCGCCTCATGGAAATTGCCGTGGCCACGCTCACCACAGACCGTGCCCTGCTGCTCTACGGCCTCCCCGGCACCGCGAAAAGCTGGGTGAGCGAACATCTCGCCGCTGCCATCAGCGGAGACAGCACCCTGATCATCCAGGGAACGGCCGGCACCAGCGAAGAAGCGATCCGTTATGGCTGGAACTATGCGCGGCTGCTGTCTGAAGGCCCGTCGGAACGGGCGCTCGTCGAAACGCCGGTCATGCGTGGCATGAAAGACGGGAAGATCGTCCGCATCGAAGAGCTCACGCGCATCGGCGCCGATGTCCAGGATACGCTCATCACCATCCTTTCCGAAAAAACCTTACCGGTTCCCGAACTTAACAGCGAAGTGCAGGCGGTGAAAGGGTTCAACGTGATCGCTACGGCCAATAACCGCGACAAAGGCGTGAACGATTTGTCCAGCGCCCTGAAGCGCCGTTTCAACACCGTGATCCTGCCCGTTCCCGATAGTATGGACGAAGAGATCGATATCGTGAAGCGCCGGGTGGAAAGTTTCGAAAAAGTAATGGAACTGCCCGCTGAAAAGCCCGCCCTCGAAGAGATCCGGCGCATCGTCACCATCTTCCGCGAGCTCCGCTCCGGCGTTACGCTCGACGGGAAAACGAAGATCAAAGTGCCGTCGGGCACGCTCAGCACGGCCGAAGCCATTTCTGTGGTGAACAACGGTTTGTCGATGGCGGGATATTTCGGCGACGGGCACCTCAAAGCCGCCGACCTCGCCGCGGGCATCCTGGGCGCGGTGATCAAGGACCCGGTGCAGGACAAGATCGTATGGCAGGAGTACCTCGAAACGGTCGTGAAACCCCGCGAGAACTGGAAGGATATTTACAGGGCTTGCAGAGACCTGGTGTAAAAAAAGCGTTTATGTCGATACATGTTTTAGGCATACGCCACCACGGCCCTGGCTCTGCCGCCAATGTGAAAAGTTTCCTGGAACGGCTGCAGCCAGACATCGTGCTGGTGGAAGGTCCGCCGGAAGCCGATGCGCTCCTGCAATGGGCAGACCATGAAGCGCTGCGCCCGCCCGTAGCGATCCTCGCTTTCCAGGCAGACGATATCCGGAAATCGGTGTTCTATCCATTCGCCACGTTTTCACCGGAATGGCAGGCCATTCAATACGCGAAGCGCCACCATATTCCCGTCCGGTTCATGGACCTGCCGCTGGTGCATGCTTTTGTAGAAGATCAGCAAGAGGAAAACAGCGTGGAGGCGGAAAATGCGGTGGCGGAAGGAACGGGAACGTTGGAAAGAAAACCGCATCCCATGGAGGAAATGGCCATGGCGGCGGGTTATGACAGCAGCGACAAATGGTGGGAGCATACCTTCGAGCACCGGCGGATGAACGACCAGGTGTTCGATGCCATCGGCGAGGCCATGCAGGCGATGCGGGAATCGCAGCCTTCCCGCGGCGACCGCGAAGAGCAGCTGCGGGAAGCGTATATGCGCAAGATCATCCGCCAGGCGGAAAAGGAAATGTACACCTCGATCGCCGTGATCTGCGGCGCCTGGCACGCACCGGCGTTGCGGGAAATGCCGCCGGCGAAAGAAGACAACGAATTGCTGAAAAGCTTGCCGAAAGTGAAAGTGGAATGTACCTGGGCCCCCTGGAGCTACAACCGGCTCAGTTACCGGAGCGGCTACGGCGCGGGGATCCAATCTCCCGGGTGGTACGAACATATCTGGGAGCATCCCGGCGACGACGGCTCGCGCTGGATGACCAACGTGGCCCGGCTTTTCCGGGAAAATAACATGGACACTTCCGTGGCCCACGTCATCGAAGCCGTTCGCCTGGCCGAATCGCTCTCGGCGCTGAGAGGCTTGCCCAAAGCGGGGCTCGAGGAACTGAACGAAGCCACCGTTAGCGTACTTTGCACCGGCGAAAACATCATGATGCAACTCATCAGCGAGCAGCTGATCGTCAGCAACAAAATGGGGCAGGTGCCTTCCGAAGTGCCGAAGCCGCCGCTGCAGGTCGATATAGAGAAATACCAAAAGAAGCTCCGCATCCCCGTTACGCCCGATCCCAAAGACCTGCTGCTAGATCTGCGCAAGGAAGGCGACCTCGAACGGAGCGTGTTCCTGCACCGCTTACAGCTCCTGGGGCTCACCTGGGCGCAAAAAACGGAAGTAGGCGGGAAGGGGACGTTCAAGGAACAATGGCGCCTGCAGTGGGACCCCGCGTTCACCATCGAGATCATCGAAAAAGGGATCTGGGGCAACACAGCCGCCGAAGCCGCGGCCAGGTTCGTGACCAGTGAAGCGCACAAATCGGGCAGTTTGCGGACGGTGGCAGGACTGCTGTCAGACACCCTGCCCGCAGAATTGCCGGAAGCGGTGGAAGCGTTGATCGGCATGCTGGGCAACCTGTCTGCCGCCAGCAGCGACGTGATGCAGCTAATGGAAGCGATCCCTTCGCTGGTGAGCGTCAGCCGCTACGGGAACGTCCGGAAAACCGACGCGGCGCTGGTGACGGGCATCGTAACGGGCATGATCACACGGATCTGCATCAGTCTGCCCAACGCCTGTAACGCCATTTCCGGCGACGCCGCGCAAACTTTACTGGAATTGTTGTACCGGATGAACGATTCGGTGAACCTGTTGCAGCAGGAAAACGCCACGGCAGAATGGCAACAATCGCTCAAAACCGTTTCCGAAGGCCGGCAAACCGCGCCCGTCATCGGCGGCTACAGCACCCGCCTGCTGGCCGATCACCAATTGCTGACGGGAGACGCGTTGGTGAAGGTGTTCAATTTCGCCATGTCAAAAGCCTCGGCGCCTGCCACGGCGGCCGCCTGGCTGGAGGGTTTCCTCAAAGGCAGCGGCACCCTGTTGCTGCTGGACGCGAACCTCTGGAACGTCGTCAACAGCTGGGTAGCCACGCTCGGGGAAAGCGATTTCACGGAAGTGCTGCCGCTGCTGCGGAGAACGTTCGCGCATTTCACGCAACCCGAACGGGGGAAATTGGGCGAAAAGGTGAAACAGGGCGGAGGCGCCGCCACCGTGCTGCCATCGGAAACAACGAACGAATTTGATTTTGACCGCGGGGCGAAAGGGCTCCCGGTAGTCATGAAATTACTCGGATACAAATGAACAACGAATTCAATCTCCGCAAATGGCGCATGATTCTCGGTGGAGGCCAAAACGACGGCACCGGCGTTGAGCTGGGCGGCAACGAGCTGCGGATGGACCGTACGCTGGAAGCGCTGTACGACAGTGAAAGAAGCGGCGGCCTGGGGCCTTCGTCGCCCAACGTAAGCCGCTGGCTGGGCGATATCCGTACCTTTTTCCCGAACACGGTGGTGCAGGTGATGCAGCAAGACGCGCTCAAGCGCCTCAACCTCACCCAGATGCTGTTCGAAAAGGAAATGCTGGAAAACGTAACGCCGGATGTGCACCTCGTGGCCACGCTCATGACTCTCAGCCGCGTGATCCCCGACAAAACGAAAGACACCGCCCGCCAGGTGGTCAGGAAAGTGGTGGACGAACTGATGCGGAAACTGCAGCAGCCCATGCAGCAGGCCGTTTCGGGCAGCGTCAACCGCAGCATGCGGAACTACCGGCCGCGGCACAACGAAATCAACTGGGACATCACCATCCGCAAAAACCTCCGGCACTACCAACCCGAATTCAAAACCATTATCCCCGAAGTGAAAGTGGGTTACGGCCGCAAAAGAACGGCGCTTAAAGACGTGGTGCTCTGCATCGACCAAAGCGGCTCCATGGGCACATCCGTCGTGTATTCCGGGATATTCGGCTCCGTAATGGCGTCTATTCCCGCCATCAGAACGAAGATGGTCGTGTTCGACACCGCCGTCGCGGACCTTACCGAAGCGCTGACAGACCCCGTGGAACTGCTTTTTGGGGTACAACTGGGCGGTGGTACCGACATCAATGCCGCGCTCACCTATTGCCGCCAGATCATCACCCGCCCGATGGATACCGTGCTGGTGCTCATCACCGACCTGTATGAAGGCGGGAACGAAGCCGAAATGCGCAAACGCGCTGCCGAGCTCACCGCCGCCGGTGTGCAGGTAGTGGTGTTGCTGGCGCTCAATGATGAAGGCGCCCCATCCTACGACCACGACAACGCACAATATTTTTCCAGCCGCGGCATTCCCGTGTTCGCCTGCACGCCCGACAAATTCCCCGATCTCATGGCCGCCTCCCTCAGCCGGCAGGATATCGGCGGATGGGCCGCGAAGGAAGACCTGGCATTGAAAAGGTAACTTATGTAATTACCTCGTCATATGGTTGTTTATTGTCATAACTGATTGATTATTGGGGATTTACATAAATTTGTCCCCAAAATCGCAAGCATATGACCTTACCTGCAGTTAATCTCAGAAGCCTCCTGTTCTTCGTAGCGGCGGCACTGTTAACCTCCTGTGCGGCGTCCAAGAAAGGGACTTCCCATGCTTATATGACCAAGCAGTACAAGGAGCTGAAGAAAGTATTGAACGAAGCGGATGTTTCCATCCTGAACGACAGCCTGAAAGTCATCTTCCCCAACAACGTGATGTTCGCCACCAACTCCGACCAGTTGAAAGACGAAATCAAGCCCACCTTCGGCCGGTTTGCGGAAGTACTGAACAAGTTCGACAAAACGAAAATCCTGGTGACAGGGTATACCGACAATACCGGCACCGACCAGATCAATAACGAGCTGTCCGAAAAACGGGCCGTGAGCGGAAAAAACCAGCTCACTTCCAGCGGGGTTGCGGGTGACAGGCTCTTCACCTGGGGCCTGGGATCGCGCCACCCCATCGCAACGAACGATTCGGAAGACGGGCGGTCTAAAAACAGGCGGATCGAATTCGTGATCCTTTACGACGTCAAACCTGAAAGCAAATAATTGAAAAAGCAGTCCCGCGGGACTGCTTTTTTATGAGATCTGAATATCGTATTTCCCCAACAACCCCAATACGCCGGGCAACGAGAACTTCGCTTTTTTGATATTGTTCCGCTCCGGGTCGATGAGGTAATGCTCTGCCGTGCGGAAGTCTGCCTGCTCCAATACCGTATTGCTGAAAACCGCGTTCAGCAGGTCGCAATGCGGGAATGCGGACCCCGTGAGATCGGTGTTCGTAAAATCCGTTTCGCGCAGCTGGCAATGGGCGAACGTCGTTTTTTTGATTTTCAGGCCGAAGAAGGATGAACTGGTAAGCGTGCACCGCTCGAAAGTAAATGACAGGTTAAAGGAATTGCATTCGTCGAACCGGAGGCCGAGGAGTTTGCAGTCCTGGAACTTCACGCCACGCAGCGCCGTCCCCTTGATTTGCGCCAGGGTAAGGTTGCAGCCGGAAAAGGTGCAGTCGATGAATATGACGTTGACGAGCGGGCTTTCTGAAAAATCGCAGTTCCGGAAAGTACATGCCTCGTATTCGCCGGGCCGGAGTGGCTGCGCGCGATAATCCTGCCGCTCGAAAGCCTGATCGTAAAATTCGGTTTCCATATCCCTGAAAATTAATCATTTCCACCAGATCTTGCCGCCGGATTCGCTGAACTGCGCTTTTCGGCGGACAAACCCTCCCGACGATAACATCAATTCTCTGCCATTCCTTGTGAAAAAACTATCATTCCACCTCCAATAATTACTGTTATTTAGAATTGCAAACGATTGCATTGATTCACGTTATTGAAAACATCCACTTATGAAAAGAATTTTACCCCTCGTCGTCCTGTTTTTATGGGCGCACACGGCATTGCACGCTGCCATCATCCGCGTCACCTCTATTTCCGCCTTACAGTCCGCCATCAATGCCGCCGTTCCCGGCGACGTGATCGTGCTGGCTAACGGTGTATACACCACAACCGGTACGATTACCGTCAACCGCCAGGGTACGGCGGCGCAGCCCATCATCATCGCGGCAGAAACCATAGGTGGTGTGGAGATCAACGGTGCTGGCGGGTTCCAGGTATTGAGCCCGGCCCGTTACATTACCATCACCGGGTTTATATTCCGCCATGCGGCGGGAAAATCGTCCACCGCACAAGGGACCGGCTTCGTCCGCCTCATGCACAACGTATACGAGACGCCCGGCGAAGGCGACAACCTGAACATCCAGGGGAACGATCATGAGCTCTCGTACTGCACGTTCCGCAACAAGCGCGGCCTGGGCCAGTACGTTTCGATCCACGGTTCGGGCAACGGCGGCAGCCAGGTGGCGCAAAGGATCTGGGTGCATCACAACTTTTTCTACAAGCAGTATCCCGGCGGCGGAAACGGCTCCGAAACGATCCAGTTCGGATTGAGCGGCTACAGTCTTTCTTCGAGCCACAGCGTGGTGGAGTACAATCTTTTCGAAGAATGCGACGGGGAGAACGAGGGTATTTCGGTGAAGGCGTCGCACGTAACGCTGCGCTACAATACGATCCGCAACAATCCCGCGCAGTTTACGCTTCGGCACGGGAATTTCTGCCAGGTGTACGGCAACTATTTCATCAAGACGCCGGGCATCCGCATTTTCGGGGACGATCACACCATCCATTCCAATTATTTCGACAGTTGCAGCATCGCCATCAATATCGGCAACGGCAGCGCGGAAGTGTCGGAAGGCGGCGCGCTCACCTCGCACGACCGGCCAGACCGGGTATTGATCGCATTCAACACGCTCAACGGCAACGCGCAGAACATCCGCCAGGCCGCGCGCACCAATGGTTTGGGATCCACTTACATCACCGGCGCCTATAACATCATTCAGAACAGTACGTACGACGCGTTACAGATCGCCGGCCCCAGTACGGGCTCGGTTTGGCTGGGGAACATCCTGCATAATGTGCCGGCCGGCATTTTTCCGGATACGTCGTATACCGTTGAGAATCCGCTGTTGGAGCGGGATGCGAATGGCATTTGGCACCTGGTGCAGAACAGTCCTGCCATCGGGAAAGGCGGCGCCGGATATCCGCTGGTGACGGTCGATCTGGACGGTCAGCCCCGCACATCGCCCATGGACGCGGGTGCCGATCAGTTTTCCATCGCACCGGTAAAAGCCATTCCGCTGGATAGCACCATGGTCGGCTATCTTGCGGGCGGCGACGGGCCCCGCGCCAGTATTTCCGCTCCTGCGAACGGCGCGCTGATCAAAGCCGGCGATACTGTTTCCATTCAGGCGACCGCCATCTCATTTTCCGATACGATCGCAAGGGTTGAATTTTATGTGGATGGGGTAAAGGCAGGGGAGGATGCATCGGCCCCTTATGCTTTCGCCTGGACGGCAGTTTACGGCCAGCACAGCATCGCGGTGAAGGCATTCGACATGAAAGGCCGTGAGTCCGCCGTTGCGTCATCCACTGTGACCGTAAACCCGCGCGGCACCGATGTTTCACTGACTTCGCCGGCGGCAGGAACGGTTTTCGTTTCGCCGGTATACATTCAGTTGGCGGCTGCGGCTTCCGACAGCCTGGGCGGCATTGTGGCGGTGTCGTTCTACGCAGATACGGCGCTGATCGGGACAGACAGCACGGCGCCCTACGCCCTGCGCTGGTACGGCCCGGCTGCGGGCAATTATTCCCTGACGGCCAAAGCCCTCAATGCATCGGGCCAAACGGCCATCTCCGGCGCAACCGCCATCAAGGTCAGGATCGGCAATATCGACATTACCGACAACGGCGGAACGATCTCCGGCCAATACCCGAACCCTTCCAAGCCCTCGGAAGATCTGCCTTCGCTCATCGACAACAACCCCGGCACCAAGTACTTCCGTAGCGGCCGCACGGCGCTCTGGGTCCAATATAAATCGACGGAACCCGCCATCGTCGTACGTTACACGATCACCTCCGGGAACGACCGTCCCGCCCGCGATCCCCGCGACTGGGCGCTCCTCGGCTCCGTCGATTCCCTCAGCTGGGATACGCTCGACGTGCGTGCGGGCGAAACGTTCTCCGGCCGCGGACAGCTGCGCTCCTTCGATGTTCCGGGAAATACGAAAGCATATGTATACTATCGTTTTGATATGACGGCAAATAACGGTGAAGGCAACACGCAGTTTGCGGAATGGGAGCTGTTCGAACGGCGGAAGCAGTCCATCGTTTTCGACAGTATCGGCGAGCGCCGGTACGGAACTGCGCCGTTGCAGCTGGTGGCCGAATCTACGGTCGGGCTGCCGGTCACTTTCTCGCTGGTGGAAGGGCCCGCGGTGCTGGAGGGCTCGCAGCTTACATTCACGGGGCCTGGAACGGTGACGGTGAGAGCCTCCGCAGCCGGGACCGATAACTACTTCCCGGCAGACACGGTGCAGACGTTTACCGTTCTCAAAGGCATACAAACCCTCCAGTTCCCGCCGGTTGCGCCCCGCCTGAAATTTGAGACGGTACAATTGCAGGCCTCCAGCTCCATCGGAATGCCGGTGCGTTTTGCGCTGGTCGATGGCGGTGGCATCCTGAACGGAAATTCGCTGAAACTTACGACCACGGGAATCGTGACGGTCCGCGCGTTGGCAGACAGTACCGCGCTGTATGAAGCCGCGTCGGCGGAACAGGGGATTCTCGTATTGGGGATCGGGTTGATCGCAGACCCCATCGGCATCACGATCTTTCCCAACCCCACACACGGCCCCATCACCGTGAAACTGGACAACAAAAAGAACCGGGGATACGTGTTCCAGGTCATCGACCGGATGGGCAACCAGGTGGCCAGAACGGTGATCCCCCAGGGCCAGGGCGCCACGCAGGTGCAGCTCGACCTTTCTTCACAGATCGATGGTATTTATTTCCTGCATGTGTCTGATGGTATCGTGAAAACCGTTCGCACGATCATGAAATATTGATGTAAGGATCGATTGAATGCAGTAAAGGCGGCTCTTTCGGGCCGCCTTTACTGTTTTTGCAGGGGTTATCTTTCGGTGTTCTCCATCGGTTCGAAAACGCCTCTTTCCATCCTGATCCCCATGTTTTGCATGAAGGCGGCCGGATCGAAACCTTCTTGCCGATAAGATTGCTGAACGGCGGTTTTAGCGGCCTGCAGCGCTTCTGCGTTCTTCCATCGCGCAGTGGTGATGCAGATGAAGTCCCCATTTGCGGCCGTGTGGCCGAGCAGTTCATCTTCCAGGAATCCCGGCAGGGTTTTGATGAAATCCCGGTTGATGCGGACGCGCTCCAGGAACGCCTTTTTCGCTGCCGCGGGCACGGTAAAATGGTCGACGAAGCGCACTTCCCCCGGCTGGTTTTTCGCCCGGATCTGCGATTCATCGGCGGGCAATTGCCGGAGCTGCTGCAGGAATCCTAACCGGTCGTTGAATAAAAAACCATTTACAATCTTTTCATCTTTGAGCGTAAAAATGGCGATGGCATTGTGGGTGATGTGGAGACCGGTGGCGGAGATATCCTGAAAATCGCCGGCATGCGTTCCTTTCCATTGCCATTTCACCATCACTTTATCATCTTCCGCGATGAATTCCAGCAGTTGCCACCGGATGTCGGGAAAGGAACGGATAAGCCCTGTGATGGAGGCTTCGAAGGCTGCCGGGCCTTTCAGGCCGGAGGGGCCGGTATATTCGTCTGCCACATATTTCGGCATGTCGGTGAAATGCCGCTCGTTGATCACCTGCTCAAAGAGCTGGCGTACCGCCTGCTTGTTGCGCTGTGCGGTACTGGTATCGGTTTGTTCGATGGCAGGGGAGAGGAAATGTTGTACGGGAGCGGATTCCGGGCTGAGGGAAGCTGAAAGGGCCAGGCTGGCTGCAGAAAGTATGGTAGTCATCATCTTGGATTTTTTACAAAATTACTTGCAGTGCTGCGGGTGAAATTGTAAAAAATCATTGATTTACCATCCGCGGGCGACGCTGAAATACGCTTTCGGGGTTTGACCGGTGAACTGTCTGAAATCGCGTATAAAGTGCGACTGATCGAAGTACCCCGCTTCATAGGCGGCCTGTGTGAGCGATTCGGTGTCGTGGTAACGCCCGACGAGGGCATTCAGCCGCACGAGCGCCGCGTATTGCTTGGGCGTAGCGCCGATCCGGGCGCGGAACCGTTTTTCCAGCGGGTCTTGACTGATGTGCAGGGCTTCTGCCAGCGATTTGATGCGCAGGTTGCCGTTTTGCCGTTTGATAAGGGAAGCGGCTTCCAGTACCAATCCGTCTTGCGGGATCTGGGTCAGCCGGCGGAGGAGGAACGCTTCCAGCAGAAAAAGCCGCTGCGGTTGCCCGGGCGCTTCGGCCAGCTGTTCCAGCAATGTATTTATTTCGGCGGAAGGGAAAATATCGTGCGTATCCACGCTCAACCCGAACAGCTCGTGCGCAGGCAGCCGGGTAAATGCATGGATGGCGCCTTCGCGGCAAACGGCCAGGAGGTTGGATGTTCCTTTTTCGTACCGGAATCCCCGCGCGTTCTTCCGCAATCCGCTGATAACGGATCCGGGCAACACTTCGGATGAACCCTCCGATTCCTGCACGATCCGGCCGCCGAACCGGAACGAAAGCACCAGCGATGTGCCGGGGATCGTTTGGTTGAGGATGTCCGCGTCGCTTTCGATCAGGATGTACTCGCTGATGAAAGGCGCAAGCGGGGCCGAGGGTTGGAATTTCCGGATGGTCATGCCCTAAAAGTACGGAATCCGGGCGGTTAAAACAGCGCGACCGTACGGAGCATGGCCGTACGGTCGCCGGAAGCATGATGTCCGAATAACTGTCAGGGTTGAATGGGGATATCAAACATGAACTGGAGACCGCCGCCGGAATTGCGTTCTACCTGCAGCGGGGTGTTATAGAGTTTCTCCAGCCTTAGGGCGGTGTTGCGGAGCCCTACGCCGGAGCCGAGCATGATTTGATCGAGGGGGCCGCAGAAGCCGGCGCCGGTGTCGCTGACGGTGCAGCGCAGTTTGTTCTTATGCCGGGTACAGCGGATGGTGATGGCGCCGCCGTCGATACAGGGGCCGATCCCATGTTTTACGGCGTTTTCTACCAGCGGTTGCAGTAACATCGGGGGGATGCGCATGCTTTGCACCGATGCCGCCGCGTCTATTTCAACATGGAGACGGGAGGAGAAGCGGTGTTGTTCGATCCGGAGGTAGTCGCGGAGGAAGGAAAGCTCCTGGCCCAGGGGCACCAGGTCTGTCCGGGTGGAGTTCAGCGCATACCGGAACGTATCGGCCAGTTGCGCGATGAGCTCCCTGGCGGCTTCCTGTTCGGCAGGAAGGCTGGCGTTCACCCGGTTAAGTGCGTTGAAGAGAAAATGCGGCTGGATCTGTGCTTTCAGGGCCTGTAATTCCGCCTGCAAAGCCTGTTCCTGCAATAACCGGACTTCCGCTTCCCGGTCGGGAATCCCGGCAACGGCCCGTTTTTCACCCGGCATGCGGAGCAGCAGGACGGTGATGGCCACGGCCGCCAGTGCGAGCATGGCTGCCAGTCCGCCGGATGCGCCGCTTTGGTGCATGTTGAAAGCCAGCAACAGCAGCGAAGCCGCCAGCAGTCCGGCGATCATGGTTTGTAAGAGAAGGGGGGCTTTCTTTTCTACAAGCAACATGGTCATGAAGTTTCCTCAAAACTACCTGACAACGCAAACGGATTTTTCCGATGTATTACTCGTATTTGAAACTGAGTAATTTTACTTACCCGGATAGAGGAGCAGGACGGGTAACGGGAAAGTGTATTAGCTGGCGAGCCCCAGTTCCATGGCTTTTCTTACCAGGGCGGCGGTATTTTTCACGTCCAGCTTTTGCATGAGGTTGTAGCGATGGTTTTCTATGGTGCGCACGCTGAGCGACAGCTTGTCGGCGATGTCCTGGTTACTGCTTCCCTGGGCGATGAAACCCAGTATTTCCTTTTCGCGCCGCGTAAGGGAAGGTGCGTAGCGGCTTGGTTTCCGCTGGATGATCTGCTGGAACATCTGGTCTTTCAATTCCCCGTGCACATACTGATCGCCCGCATGCACGGCATCGATCGCTTCGCGGATCTCGCGGCTGCCGGCCGTTTTGAGCAGGTAGCCCGCCGCACCGTTCTGGAATGCGGTACGGATGGTATGCTTGTCTTCCACGTTCGTGAAAATGATGACCCGCGTATGGGGATAATCGGCCGAAACCCGCCGGCACAGCGCCAAGCCGTCTTGCCCCGGCAACTGGATGTCGAGGAAAAGGATGTTGGGCGCTCCAGATTGCAAACCGTCCAGCAACTGGTCGCCGTTTTGCCAGGCGCCAGACACGGTAACGTCCGGGAAACCTTGCAAAATCATTTGTAAACCATTGAGAATGGCGGGGTGATCGTCTACCAGTGCGATAGTAATGCGGTCCATGCGAATCGATTAGATATGTAATATTAATGGTTTCCCGGGAGATATGAAAGAATTCCCGCTTACGGCTGTTCTGGCATCAAATATGCATTACCATCCTATATGTTAAACCTGTTGTAACGCGTAAACCCGGACGCATTTACAACGTCTAATTAACAAGAACTAAAACCAGCATGTATGAAACGGATTTTTCTCATCCTGGCTGTGATGACCGCTTTTACGGCCTCTACCCCGTCTCCCGCCTCGGCACAGGTGAACGTGAGTATCAACCTTGGTATTCAGCCCGCCTGGGGCCCCGTGGGTTACGACTACGCGGAGTATTATTACCTTCCTGATATCGACATTTACTATTACATCCCGACGCAGACGTACATCTACTTCGACTTCGGCCGATGGGTCCACACCCGCTATCTGCCGGCCCGTTACGGATATTACGACTTCTACCGGGGTTACAAGGTGGTGATCAACCAGCGCGATCCCTGGAGATTCCATAACCGTTACCGCAGGGAGTATTCACATTACCGGAACAACTATTCGCAGATCGTTTGGCGGGACCGCCCCGGCGACCGACGCGAATGGAACGACCGCTGGAGAAACCACCCGGAAGAACGCCGCGAATGGAACAGCCGCCCCGTTCAGCGCCGGGTAGATAATGACAATCGCCGCGAATGGACGCGCGACAATGACCGGAACAACGACCGCGACGATAACCGCCGCGAATGGAACCAGAACAACAATAACCGTCCTGCAGAGCGCCGCGAATGGAATCAGAACAACAACCGTCCCGCAGAACGCCGGGAATGGAATCAGAACAACAATAACAACCGTCCTGCAGAACGCCGCGAATGGAATCAGAACAACAACCGCCCGGAACGCCAGGTGACGCCGAACCGCCCCGCCGAACAACGCCGGGAAGTAACGCCGAACCGCCCTGCAGAGCGCCAATGGAACAATAACAACGGAAACCGTGGAAACGACCGCAGAGCAGAGCCTGGCAGCCGTGGACACGAGAACAGCCGTGGCCGCGAACGCGGTTAATGATATCAGGGGTAATCAGGAATTAAACCTGTAGTGTGTGAGAGAAACCGCCGGCAACGGCGGTTTTTTTATACCCAAAACTTCAATTCCATTTGTTCATCCCTACAAAAAAAGGCCGGTACAAAGACCGGCCTTTTACTTTTTACGCTACCCATTTATTTGGCGATGATAACAGGTCTTGTCTGTTTGTGCTTCCCGGATTTCACCTGCACGAAATACATACCGGACCGCAGTTTCGTTGCGGGAACGTATATATTCCCCTGCGATTCGGTGAGCACCTGCCGGTGCAATACGCGGCCGAAAAGGTCCGTCACCGTCAATTCCATTTCACTGGATTCGGGGATGACGAATTTGACGCGGAAGCCCTCCTGCGCAGGGTTCGGATAAATCCACAACGATTCCCGGCTCGCCGCCACCAGGATGGTAAACTGTGCGGAACAACCGGTGGCCCTGTCAGTGACGTTCACGGTATATAAACCGGGCGCCCGTTGCTCGAGGTCTTCGGTGGTGGATTTGTCGGACCATAAGTACTGGTAGTTCCCGCTGCCGCCGTTCACGCTGATGTTGATGTTGCCGTCTTCATCCGCCGTGCCGATGATCACCAGCTGGTTAAGCGTGCCGCCAACCGTTACGGTTTGCGTGTTCGAGAATCCGCCGCTGCCGGTTACGCGGATGGAATAATTCCCAGGCGCGAGGTTGCGGAACTCCCGGTTAGCGGGGCCCGCGGGGTTTTCCCTGTTGTCGATGAAATACCGGAAATCGGAAGGCGCACCGGCACTGAGGTTCACCCCGATCACACCGTTGGCGCCGCAGCGGGCGTTGGTAACGGTAAAGGTAACGGTGGGATGGGCGGGCCGCGTCACCCGGAAATCTTTCCTGGTCACGCATCCAGCCGTTACATCGGTCACTTCCATCCAGTAATCGCCGGTGGCGAGGCCGCTCACATCCTGTGTAGTGGCGCCGGTAGACCAGCGATAGGAATAATTGCCGCTGCCACCCGTCACGGTCACATCGATCGCGCCGGCCGTATGATCGGTCTGTGACGTCACATCCATGTCGTTCAGCCATCCATCGATCACCACCAGTTCGTTCTTCTCGAAACCATTCGCCCCCGTGATCCTGACTTCATAGTAATCCGCCTGCAGATTCCGGAAAACCGGTTCGTTGACGCCGGCCGGGTTGGCTTGCCCGTTGATGAAATACTGGTACGGCGCCGCACTGGCCCCGGTGGTGCCCACGGTAATGGTACCGCCCGTGTTGCAGGAAGCGTCGGTAGACGTGAAAGTCACGTCCGGACCGGTACGCGTTACGGTGAGCGTCATGGCCGTCACGCATTGCGTAGTGCGATCGGTCACTTCGATATGATATTGCCCGGACGCCAGGCCGAACTGGTCGGGCACCGTAGACCCATGCGCCCAATTGACGCGATAATTCCCGCTACCGCCGGTAATGGTAATGTCGATATTGCCGTAGCGGTGATCGATGGTTTGCGCGATCAGCAGGTCGTTGAGCGTTCCGCCCACCGTCACGGCCTGGGAAAAGTCGAAACCATTCGCATTCGTGACGCGGATGGTATATACACCGGGCTCCAGTTGACCGAAAATGTTGCTGTTGATGCCGTCCGGATTGGCTTTCCCGTTGATGTAATACTGGTACACGCCGCTGCCGTTGCTCACTGTGGCGGTAATGATGCCGTTGGGAAAGCATTGCGCGTTTTTTACGGTGAACTGTACGGCCTGCTGGCGCGTCACTTTCGCCGTTCCGCGATACGTACATCCGCTGACGTTATCCTTCACGTTCACCACATAATCGCCGGAAGGCACGTTTGTCAAATCTTCAGTAGTAGCGTTGTTCGACCAGGCGTAGGTATAATTCCCGCTGCCGCCGGTGATCGTCAGATTGATGTTACCGGCCTGGTCATCTACCTGGATATTGCCCTGCAGGCCTTGTCCACCGCCGATTACGACCGTTTCCACATATACGAAATTATTCGGCCCGGTGATCCGCAGGTCGAACTGCCCCGGCTGGAGGTTTTCGAAAACAGGGCTGGCCTGCGCTGCGCCGCCGATGGAATACTGATAGTTATTGGATGCGGGCACCACTTTCTTCACTTCGATACGGCCATTGTTCCCGCATGCGGAGGGCTGCGTTGCAATCTCTACATCCGCTACCGGACTGCCGCTCAGGTAAATGTCGTCTACCTGGAAATCCACGCCGCTGTTGGGCATCTGTTCCGACAAAAATCCGATGAGCGCAACTTTCGACGGATCGATCTCGGAGCCGTTCACCATATCGGCGAGCGGGATGCGGACCTGCTGGTAATTGCCCGACAATTGTGTGAGATACTTGTCGCGCAGCAGGAATGCCGCATTCGATCCGCCGCCGAAGCGGTCTTTCAGGAAGATCTGCAGATCGAAGTTGCCGAGGCCGGCGGTATTGGGGAAGCGGATGCTGAAGTTGAGGTATCTTTTCTGGCGAAGGTCGACCATCCGGGCATCTGCGTTCTGCGCCAGGTCCCAGAACACATAGGCGAAGGGTTCCGGGCCGGGCTCGATATGTGCCGACATGTGGATCGGGCCTTTGTTCCCGCCGGTGGGCAGCACCACGAGCTGCGATGCATTATTGCTGGTGCTGTGGACGATGCCGGGATTTTTGGTGTCGCCATCCCAGATCACGTCGGTCGAAGCGCGGCTCCACACGAGGTAATCCGCCGGCATTTGCGCCGTGTTCCCTTTCTGGTCGGTCGCCGTAATGTGGAAGGAACGGGGGCCGGGAGGCGTTGTGGCCGGCACGGTGAAACTCGCCACATACCTTCCGTTCACCAGCTGGAGCGTCTGGTTGTTGGCGCCGCCCACCGGGGAAAGATCGACGGTGACGGTGGCCAGGTCGTTGTTCGGATCGCTGGCCAGCACGCTGAGCTGAACCGGAGTGATGCCGTCCGCGAAACCCGCTACAGGGTTGATCCGCACATCGCTGAGGACCGGCTGAACGGTGGGGTTGTCGTAGGGCACGGCGCGCACATCGTCTATCCAAACCTCAAAACCATCCTGCGCGGAATTGACGAGAAAATTGAACTGCCACAGGCGGGTGAGGTCGAACCCGGAGCCGGTGAACAGGTCGGAGAAGGGGATTTTCACTTTCGTGAACTGGGTGGGGTGGAAGGAGGAAATGTAGCCGTTAGCCTTGAGTTTCACGCTGTTGGAAACGTTCATGTTGGCGCTGGCGTCTCTCACGCTGAATTCTATGTCTGCATATTCCGGAGCGTTGGAACGGATGTAAAATTCGAGATACCCGAATTCGCTTACATCCCGCGCACCGCCTGCATTGGGATCGATGCGCCAGGTCATGAGCCCCCAGTAATTGGGATCGTGTTTGAACCGCATGTACAAACTGCCGGGGTCGGTGTTGCCGCCGGTGGCCCGTCTTTCGATGATTTGCGTCCCGGCTGTCTGATCGCTGCCGTCGTTGAAGCGTTCGCCTTCGCCGCCGCGGATGGCGTCTCCGTTCCAGATGTCGGTGGATGGCATTTCGCGAATCACACGGTAGGTGACGTTCCCGGAAACGCTGTGCCCCGCTGCGTCTGCTGCCGAAACGGTCAACATTTTCATGCCGGAGGCGGTATTGGCGGGCACGGTATACTCGATGGAATAGCGGTCGCCGTTACGCACGAGCGGCGTGGCGGCACTGCCGCCCAGGGAGCTCAGGTCGATCGTCGGCGGGCGCATATCGTTATCGGAATCCGTGATGGTAGCGGATACGGTAAACCGGGCATTCCCGTCAGAATAACCGATGGCCGGCGCAATGGTAAGGTTCGTGATGTAGGGGTATACGGTAAGATCCGTTTCCGACAGCACCAGGTGATACACCGTCATGGGCGGCATTTTCAGCTGGAAGGAATTGTTCACCACGGTGCGGATATCTTCCATCCTGCGCACCACCGGACTATTCCCGTCTACCATATACACCGACGCGCTCTTGTACTGGCGCGCTCCCGAAAAAGACACGGTCGCTACTACGGTATCGGTCATGCTGCGGTTGATGGCGATGGTATGGAGGAACTCGTCGCTGGAAGCGTTCACGGAAGCGTACACCGCGCTCACCGCGCGATTGTCTGTCTGCGCTTTGACGGACGTGTTGCCGAATTTCCCGCCGTTGCCGTCGTAATTGCAATACAGGTCGAACCCGCTTTTGATATACCCGGTCACCGCGCCCCAATAGGAAGCGAAATAGATCTGTTCCGTCCCGAAGGCGCCCAGCGCGTCGGCCTGCGCAACGGTGCCGGAAACGTGGCTCGTTCCCCCGTAACTGTATTCCGTGATCCCGAGCTTCGTACCGGGATAAAAATCGGCGATCATTTGCTTCAGCTTGGGCAACACGGGGAAAATCTGTCCGTTGGAAGCGTCGTTCACCCAGGAATTCTCCCGGTAGGTATCGTCCCAAAGTCCGCGCGACATGGAAATGCGGCCCAGAACAGAGTTGTCGTCGTTTTCATCGTCGAACGGGCTCATGTTGCCGAAATCGCGGTTTTGCTGGGGGTACCAGTGCAGGTCGAGCACATCGAGCAGGCGTTTCCCCGCGGCCTGGCCACGGGCGCGCATGTTGGCGAGGTAGTAATGCACGAACAGTTCGTAATTGCCCCGCACCTGGTCCCAATCGGGCGCGAACTGGAGGTTTTGATAAGCCGTATAACCCCATAAGGCAGGGCCGAACACTTCGGCCGAGGGGTCCATTTCCTTGATCAGTTCCGCCGTTTCGTAAGATTTGTTCATGAGGTAATTGACAGACACGCCGGTGGTGCCGAACAGCCGGGGATGCGTGCTGGTCCAGAGGCAGGGCTCATTGTCGAGCGAATAGCCTTTGATGCCGGTGGCGGTATTGCTGCGGCCGTAGGCATCGAGGAGGAAATGCAGTTCCTCGTCCACATACACCGCATTGTCATTCACATCGGGCGTGAGCGAGAGGTTCCCGCCGGGTTTGCGGGCTACCACCGGTACCCAGCGGTTAGACGGCGCGGTTTCGTTTTCGCTGACCGTCCCGTTTTTGTCTCTCGCCACGTAACCCGCCATGGGCAAGGTGGCCAGGGAATAGGCGCCTTGCTGGAGCGATTGGTTGTGGAATGCCTTGAGCGCCGAACCGGGCACATTGTACTGGTTTTCGGGCGTGTTCCATTGCGCCGGCACCCAGTCGTCGCTATGATGCACCCAGTCGCGGCCGGCGTTGCTGGCGTTGTTTTCCCAGTTGTAGTTGGTGATGCGGTTGCCGCCCATCCGCTTGGCCGGCGCGTAGGGATAATGGTCGTTGGTGCCGTACACCAGCGGACTGATGGCTTTCCTGTTGGGGGCGGATGCATCGATGGTGAAGCGGACGTTCCGTGTGGCCTGGGCTGATGATCTTACGCTGGAAAGCAGCACCATGGCGGCACACGCCACAATTGAGTAGAATGGTTTCATGAGAGATGGTTGAGGTCAATAAATCGTTCCGCGGAACGGCATGGAACTCGTTAGGTATAATAAAAAAGTCGAATGCAAATTACGGGGATTGAAGGGGGCAACTAAGGGGCTTCCGCCGGGGTGTCGATATTGATATCTGAAACATACACGGACAGTCCCGAAGCGAAGGATGTTCCGGTTGAACGGGTCCGTTGATCGTAACGGACTGATCCTCCATTCGTTATAGCCCTTCACAAAAGCCGGCCGGTCCAATTCGCGGAAATGTTTTTTCTTTATGTTCCGGAAATGGAACGCGCTTTGCAGTAACCGGCCGGCAATTTTAGGGAATATGACGTTTTTACAAGTTTCAGATATAACGAGGAAAGACAAGCTGGGATTCGAATTGCAGCCTTTGTCTTTCAATGTGGAGCGTGGACAGAAAGTAGCCGTGATGGGCGCTTCCGGATCGGGAAAAAGCACATTGCTGCGGATGATCGCGGGATGGGTACAGCCCGATGGCGGCACCATCCTGTTCGAAGGGGAGAAGGTACTGGGGCCGGATTGGAAATTGATTCCTGGTCACCCCGGCATCGCATACCTCTCGCAACATTACGAGCTGCGCAATAATTACAGGGTGGAAGAACTGCTCGCGTATGCAAACCAGCTGACCGACGAAGAGGCCACCCGCTTGTTCGACATCTGCCGGATCAGCCATCTCCTCAAACGGAAGACCGACCAGCTTTCCGGCGGGGAGAAGCAGCGCATTTCCCTTGCGCGGCTGCTCGTCACCAAACCGAAGCTCCTGCTGCTGGACGAGCCCTATTCCAACCTCGACCTCATTCATACCCACATCCTCAAATCCGTGATACGCGAACTGGGCGAGGCTTTCGGCATCACGAGCCTCCTCGTTTCCCACGATCCGGACGATGTGTTGCCCTGGGCAGACCATCTCATCATTCTTCGCGACGGGCAATTCGTTCAGCAGGGCAGTCCTGCGGAAGTGTACAGTAAGCCTGCAGACGCTTATGCAGCGGGGCTCCTGGGCGATTTTCAACTCTTTCCGCCCGACAAGGCGAAAGTGTTTGCCCTCATGCCGGGGATCGTCGTGAACGGGCGGCGCAGTTTGGTGGTGAGGCCGGAGCAGTTCCGTTTCGCGAAAGACGGCAGCGAGGCCATCAAGGGTGTGGTAAAGGATGTGATGTTCGGCGGCAGCTATCATGATGTGGTGGTGGAAGTGCCGGGCAATCTGCTCACCGTGCGCACCACCGCGCCGAAATACCAGAAGGGCGATGCTGTTTTCGTGGCATTGCCGTCGAAGGGGATCTGGTTCCTGCCTTCGTAAATTTATTCCGCTCCCTTTACTTTCATTTCGACGGTATACACCGCGGTGGATGCGGTGAGGAAAAGTATGTTCCTTTTTCTGCCGCCGAAGCAGGCGTTGGCGGTCCATTTTTCGGGGACGTCGATATGCCCGATCTGCTGGCCCTGCGGATTGTAGATGAATACGCCGTTGCCGCAGAGGTAAAGGTTCCCGCGCTCGTCGAGCGTGATGCCGTCGCCGCCTTTATTGGTGAAAAGGATGCGGTTGGCGAGTTTTCCATCCCCCGAAATTTCATACCTGTAAATTTTATCCCCGCCGATATCGGCAACATAAAGGTATTTCCCGTCTGGCGTGCCCACGATGCCGTTGGGCTTCACGATATCGTCTGCCACGATAACCGGCGCACTGGCGCCTTTGGGGAGCCGGTACACGCGCATGGCGTCGATCTCGGGCTTTTGGCGGGTCCAGTAGTTGCGTTGATAGTAGGGGTCGGTGAAGTAGATGTCGCCGTTGGGATGGACCCAGAGATCGTTGGGGCCGTTCAGTTTCTTCCCTTCGAAATTATCCATCAATACGGTATGCACGCCTTTGGGGGAAAACGACCAAAGCTCGTTGTCTGCGTCTGCGCAGGCGAGGATGTTCCCTTTTTTATCGACGTACAATCCGTTGGCGCGGCCGCTTTTGTCGGAAAAGAGGCTGAGCCTGCCTTTGGTGTCGTATTTCCAGATGGAGTTGTTCGGCTGGTCGGTGAAGTAGATATTGCCTTTCCGGTCGGGCGCGGGGCCTTCCGTGAATTTGAACTGTTTGGATATCAGCACGGGTTTGGCGCCGTCTGCCACAAGCAGGTGCAGGGAATCGGACTGGGCATTGGCAGACAAGGCTGCCAGTAAGAAAAAGGCGGCTAGTTTCATGTGGAATTCGTATTTCCATCAAGATACGAAAAACCGGAAACCTTTCCTATGCAGACGCTGCCTGCAACTGGCGGAGCAGGCTCCCTTTGTCGATCATCCCCGCATGCCGCCACACTATTTCCCCTTTCCGGAAAATGATGAAAGTGGGCACGGCGCTCACGTTGAAATGGCTGGCGGCCTGCTGGTTCTTGTCGATATTCACTTTTACGACCCGCGCTTTGCCTTCCACCGCCTGCGCCACTTCCTTGATGACGGGCGTCATGGCATGGCAGGGCTGGCACCAGTCTGCATAGAAATCCACCAGTACGGGCTGTTCGGATTGGATGAGATCATTGAATGCGCTCATAACCTGTGTTTAAAAAGTGAGGGAAGCCATGAGCGATTCTTCGTCATAGCTGCCGTTGTATTTTTGGCCGTTGATGAAAAACGAAGGCGTACCATTCACGCCGCTTCTTACGCCGCTTTCGAAATCCGCGTCCACTTTATCTTCCAATGCGGTATCCTGTATGTCGTTCCGGAATTGTTCGAGGTCGAGGCCGATATGTTGCGCGATGGCGAAGAGGGTTTCGGCGGATAGCATTTCCTGGTTTTGGAAGATACCGTGATGCATTTCCCAGAACTTTCCCTGCCGGCCGGCGGCTTCCGCGGCGATGGCTGCGGGCTTGGCCATGGCGTGGGATTCGGAAAGGGGGAAATGACGGAAGATGAACCGCAAACCGGGCCCCATTTTTTTAACGATGTCTTCCACTGCGGGAAAAGCCTTTCCGCAATGCGGACATTGAAAATCGCCGTACTCCACGAGCGTAACGGGCGCTCCTTCCTTACCCCGTGCATGATCTTGCGGGCCGGGCGGCGGTGTGAGTTTTGCCATAGATAGTTTATATTTTTTTAGCCTGAATTTTTTCCAGTGCATCGAGAATCCCGTCTGCACCAGGATTAACAGCCGGGGGCGATAAAAAGTTCCAGCGGATGATGCCGTTGCCGTCTATCACGTACAATGCGCGATGGCATTGGCCTTCCTTATCGTCGTACGCCTCATACGCTTTGGCGACGGCTCCCTTCGGCTCAAAATCCGCCAGCAGCGGGAAGTGCAGGTTGCGCGCCTGTGTGTAGGCCTGGTGGCACCATTTGCTGTCTACCGAAATCCCCACGATCGCCGCGTTCTGCTTGCGGAACAACTGGAGCATTTCATTGTAGAGCGACATCTGGTCGCCGCAAACCGGGCTCCAGTCTGCCGGGTAGAAAGCCATGATAAGGTTCTTGCCCTGGAAGTCTTGCAGCGTATACCGCTGGTCGGGCGTTGAGTACAAATTAAAATCCGGTGCCGGGGTGCCGATCGATAACATACCGCATGATTTTTTGTGACAGGAAATCGAGTTTTTCAAATCCCAGCAAAGGTACGCCCAAAAAGCATACCGGTGTTTCCCGGATGGTGGGGCGTGATATACATTCCCACCGCGTAAAACTACCATCCGATGCCGTAATCCTCGCCGTGATTGCTGCTGCCGCCCCATAGGGAACGATGCAGCGTATCGAAGAAAATAGCGTTAATGGGCCCGCTCGTTCGTGCTGCGAAGCTGAGCGTATAGCCCATGCTTTCGAGCGCGCGGCGCGTACTGTCTGGCGTGGCGCTGGCAACGAGGATGCTCCCGGCCCTGGGCACCCTGTCTTTCACCGCCGTTCCGCCCAGCGACAGCCACAGCTGGTTGCTATTGACGTTCGCCGCTTCCGTGGCCTGCTGCACCGTCATCCCGAATTCCACCACATTGAGGAAGAATTGCAACAGGTTTTGATCTTGCGTATCGCCGCCCTGCACGGCGAAAGAAAGGAACGGTTTGCCGTCTTTCAACGCCATGGAAGGCGTCAGTGTGACGCGTGGCCTTTTGCCGGGAGCGATCACGTTGAAAGGGTTCATGACCGAATCGAGGACGAAGCTTTGTGCGCGCTGGCTCATGCCGACGCCCGTTCTCCCGGCGATGCAGGCGGGCAGCCATCCGCCGCTGGGCGTGATACTGACCACCCATCCTTCTGCGTCGGCAGCTTCCACGCTGGTGGTGCCGCGCCAGAGTCGGTCGTGGTAGGCGCTGTCCGACGGCTGGTAAGCGATGGCGTCGTGTTTCGGGACAAATTCCCCCGGCGGCTTTTGCTGCGTTGTGTCAGACAAAGCGGGCCGAAGTTCGAGGAGGCGTTTCCAGGGATTGCGTTCGTTCTGGAAAGGGTAGGGGTCTCCGGGCATGACGACCGTTGCGTTCTGCCTCGGATCTATCGTACCGGCGCGCTGGCGGGCGTAGGCTTTGCTGAGGAGCCCGCGGATGGGGGGCTTCAGCGTTCCGTACGGATCGCCGTAATAAAAATCGCGGTCGGCGAAACTGAGGTTCATGGCCTGGTAGACGGTGTGGATGTATTGCGGGGAATTGTATCCCATCGCCTTGAGATCGAAGTTTTCGAGGATGTTGAGGGCTTGCAGCATCATGGGGCCCTGCGTCCATTCGCGGAGCTTGTAGACGTCGATGCCTTTGTAATTGACGTGGACGGGTTCTTCTTCGATCACTTTCCAGTTGGCGAGGTCCTGCATCGTGATGAGGCCTCCCTGTTCGCGGGCGCCCCGGACGAACTCCTGCGCAATATCTCCTTTGTAGAATCTGTTGTATGCGGCCATGATGGCTTCTTTCCGGGATTTTCCGGCACGCAGCGCGGCGGTTTCCGCGTCGACCATTTTTTGAAGGGTGGCCAGGAGGTCGGCCTGCACGAAGATCTCGCCCGCTTCCGGCGCTTCGCGGGGTTGGCCGGGATGGGTGAGGAAAACCTTTTCGCTGTAAGGCCATTGCTTGATCCACGATTTCCCGCGTTCGATGCTGTTGGCGGTTTGCGCTTCGATGGGGTATCCCGCGGCCATTTCCATGGCGGGCCGCAGCACTTCCTGAAGGCTTTTGGTGCCGTATTCGGACAGCATATGGCAGATGCCGCCGGGCGTTCCGGGAGTTACGGCGGAAAGGGGGCCGTATTCCGGCGGGAAGGCGTACCCCTTTCCCTTGTAAAACGCTGCGGTAGCGCCGGTGGGCGCCACGCCGAGGGCGTTGATGGCGATCACTTTCCCTGTTTTGGGATGATAGATGAGCGCCTGCGTTTCACCGCCCCAGCTCAGCACGTCCCACATGGTGCAAGTGGCGGCCAGCATGGCACAGGCGGCATCAACGGCATTGCCGCCCTGTTGGAAAAGCGCGGCGCCGGCGGTGGCGGCGAGGGGTTTGCCGGTAATGGCCATCCAGTGGCGGCCGTGGAGCGGTGGCTTCTGGGTTTGCTGCGCTTTGCCGGTGGCGGCCAGCAGCAATAGCAGGATCAGGAAACGTTGCATATAGGCTAATTTAATCAATGGGAAGGGAAAATTCAGGATAAGTTGCGGGTGAATTTCATGAACGGGATTCGTCATTTTTACGGGTGACTATTTATTGATCATGACCGATCTTGATGGTCCTGAAAAAATTGAAAACCGCTGCAATAGCCTTAGCCAGTCCGGAAGACGGCCGGCCAGGAAGAAATGAAGGGTAAATGCATTAAACTATTTCCCAGCGCAAGTTTTGGCCGGTTCGCGGGTATGTTCATCGACGGAACGGTCCGGTTTTTCGATATTCCGGGTGAAACGGATTAAAAAAGAAAAGCCCCTCCGGCCGGAGGGGCTTCATTATTTTGCAAGGTGTTCCTATACCGAAACCTTATTGTTTTCCCTGATCTTCTCCGGCACACCGTGGATATCCCACACGAGGCCGAACCAGCCCAGCATCTTGATGATGTAAAACGTGATGTCGATCTCCCACCAGTAGAAACCCTGTCGTGTAGCACGCTGGTAATAGTGGTGGTTGTTGTGCCAGCCTTCGCCGAGGGTCACCAGTGCGAGGATGAGGCTGTTTTTGGATTCGTCGCCGGTTTTATATCGTGCCTTGCCCCATTTGTGCATGAGCGAGTTGATGGTGAAAGTGCCATGGAACAGCAGGATCGTGCTGAGGAAGAACCCGATGAAAAGCGTGGAAAGACCGGCCGACCAGTCGAACCAGCCCGCGCCATTCACTTTGTTACCGATGAAATACACGGCAACGGCGAGGACCAGCGGCGGAACGAAGTGGTACTTATTGAGCCAGAACAATTCTTTATGCTTCATATCCTTGATGAGATCGTAGCGGGTTTCCTTGTGCTCCTTGTCCATGATCCAGCCGATATGGGCATGCCAGAAGCCGTAGATCTTGGCGGAGTGGGGGTCTTCCGGGGTATCGGAATGCTTGTGATGGACGCGGTGATTGGCAGCCCACCATAACACCCCTTTCTGGAAGCTGCTCTGCGCGCCGCAAGCCAGCAGGAATTGGAAGAACCGGGAAGTCTTATACGATCGGTGCGAGAAGTATCGGTGATATCCGCCGGTCACGAAGAACATGCGCACGAAATACAGCACTGCGCACAAAATCCAGTCGAAAGCAGTCACATGCGTGAAGAAGGCGAGAAAAGGCACGAGGTGCATCCCGATGAAGTCCATCTCGTGCAACCAGTTGGTCCCCGCTTTCTTATTCGGAGTAATGGTGGTATTCATCCGCCAAAAGTACGGGGTGATTTACAAATCCGCAATGATTTCGGTCAACGGATATAGGTGGATTTAACATTGTCTTAACGATTTCGGGCGATCTGTGATGGAATTTTTACAAATCGTAATGATTTCCGTCAACGGGATTTTCAGTTTCCGTTTTGACGGTATGTAAAATGGGGCAGGTGGTATTCAGTAGAAATACGGTACCTCTAAAAATACGTACCATCGCCGATTGCCGGTCGTTCGGGACGGAGGTACCTTTGCGTCGGAATATCATCATCAGCTAATAACCATTTTTTACCCCACATGAAACGGATCATCGCCCCCGTGCTGGCCATGCTATTGCTTTTTGCCTGCACTTCACACGAAAATAATGACAACGTAACCCCCAAGCCCCAGCCGCCCAAAGGCGCCGTTCGCCCCATAGGCACTTCGCTCGGCGCGCCTGTCACCAAAACCATCGGCGCTGCCGGGGGAGACATTTCGTCCGCCGACGGCAAACTGAAAATCACCGTTCCCGCCGGTGCCATCGCTGCCAACACGCAGTTCTCGGTGGAGCCTATTTCCAACACCCTCCCCGGGAGCCCCGGCATCGCCTACAGGCTCAGGCCCGAAGGTGTCAAATTCGCCAAACCCCTCACGCTGCAGTTCACCTACACTGCGGCCGACCTCGACAGTACCCACGAAGAAGCGCTGTTCATGGCCTACCAGGCGCAAAACGGCATCTGGCGCATGTTGCCCAAAACACAATTGGATAAACAGGCCAAAACCCTCACGGTTCAGACCGATCACTTCTCCGATTGGGCACCCTACGCCATGTTCTGGCTCACGTCCGGTAAAGACGCCGTCAAAGTCAAAGAATCGACCCTGCTGTCGATCCATGTCACCGAGGACTTTCTCATCGCCAATCTGAACCAGGACGAAGTGGAAATCGCCCGGGAAAAAGTGCTGGAAAAAGCGGAAAACGTGAAAAACTGGAAAATGGCCAGTGGTGGCGGAACGATTACTCCAGACGCCAAGCCCTTCCTGGCCAACTACACCGCTCCCGCGAAACCGTCCAATCCCAACCCCGTGACCGTAAGCGTGGAAATCCACAACTTCATCCCAGCCGGCATGATCCCCGGCAGAGGCACCACCGGCAAAGCGATCCTGTTCAAAAAGATCCGGATCGTGGAAGATACGTGGCATTACGGTACCATTGCAGGGCAGGATTTCAACACTGTGCAACACTGGTATTTTGCCGATCCTTTCGCGCTCAATATCGAAGGGATCATCAGCGCAACTTCCAGCATCATGCTCACCATCAAGATCGGGGCACCTGCAACCGGGAATTACGGATGGGACATTGCACAACCCGCCGCTACGGCACAGGCGGTGTATCTCCCCGGCGGTCCTGGCGGCTGGTTGAGCGGATATACGCATTGTAAGGACGGGTACGATATCAATAGCCCCGGCAGCGTCTCGATAGAAAAAGTAGAAGTGGTGGGAGGTACAAAATACGTGGAAGGACAATATACCGTTACCGTGTACAACGCGGCGGTAGATTGTAACCCGCCCGCAAAATTGATCCGGGGATTTTTCCGGGTAAAATCGAGATAGCAAACTTTATAGCATGCAAAAGGGCCGTCATTTTCGAAATGACGGCCCTTTTGGTATATGATCGTGTAGAGAGAATTATGCAAGTTGCTCTCTTACCTTTCGGTCTGCCTTATGGCTGGCCTCTGCCGCTTTCCTGCTGACGCGGTCGTATGCATTGCGGGCAGCTTTCTTCATATCGTCTATGGCAGCGTCTGCGCGCTGGCGGTTTTTCATGTACCAGAAAATGCCGGCGGCGGCGGTGCCCAAAACGGAAGCTGCGATGATGATCTTGTTCATGACTCTTGTTTTTGGTTCATGCAAATACAAACAATGGGCGTGCCAAAAAATCCCAAAGAATTTTAAAAATGGGGCGGGGCCGCTTTTCCACAGTGGCTTTTTAAGGGGTTGACAAGCAACCTCCGCGCAGGTGGCCCCCGCGCATGGCTGTTGCGCTTCTGGCATCCGGATTGTGGCGCCTTGCATTGGAAAAACCCTCGCTCTCACACCTTAAACCATTTCAAATGGCAACACCCAAACCCGGCGGCGACGCCAAAAACCAGCAGCTCAACGAACACACGACCGACAACACAGACCAATTCCTCACCACCAACCAGGGCACCCGCGTGAACGACGATCAGAACAGCCTCAAAGCCGGCGAACGGGGCCCCTCGTTGCTGGAAGACTTCATCATGCGCGAAAAAATCACGCATTTCGACCACGAACGGATTCCCGAGCGCGTGGTCCATGCCCGCGGCGCCGGCGCCCACGGTGTGTTCCGTGTGTACGACGACCGGCTGGCCGCCTACACCCGCGCCGCTTTCCTCACCGACCCTTCGGCCGAAACACCCGTGTTCGTGCGGTTCTCCACCGTTGCCGGTTCCCGGGGTTCTACGGACCTTGCGCGCGACGTGCGGGGATTTGCGACGAAATTCTACACGCAGGAAGGGAATTTCGACCTCGTGGGGAATAATATGCCGGTGTTTTTTATCCAGGATGCCATCAAGTTCCCCGACCTGGTACACGCCGTAAAACCCGAGCCCCACAATGAAATGCCGCAGGCAGCCAGTGCGCACGATACTTTTTGGGACTTCATTTCCCTCATGCCCGAATCCGCCCATATGATCATGTGGCTCATGAGCGACCGCGCCATTCCGCGCAGCTACCGCATGATGGAAGGTTTTGGGGTTCATACGTTCCGGCTGATCAATGCCCAGGGCAAACCTACGTTCGTGAAATTCCATTGGAAACCTTTGCTGGGCGTGCATTCTGTGGCCTGGGACGAAGCACAGAAAATCTCCGGGAAAGATCCGGACTTCCATCGCCGCGATCTCTGGGAAGCCATCGAAAACGGCCAGTTTCCCGAATATGAGCTGGGCGTGCAGCTGGTGGCCGAAGAAGACGAACATAAATTCCCGTTCGATTTGCTCGACCCTACCAAGATCATCCCGGAAGAAATGGTGCCGGTGCAGCGCGTGGGCAAATTGACGCTTAACCGGAACCCCGCCAACTTTTTCGCGGAAACGGAGCAGGTGGCGTTCCATGTGGGGCACGTGGTGCCGGGGATCGACTTTACCAACGATCCTCTCCTCCAGGGCCGCCTGTTTTCCTACACCGATACGCAGCTCATCCGCCTGGGCGGGCCCAATTTCCACGAAATTCCCATCAACAGGCCGCTCCCCGAAGTGCATAATAATCAGCGCGACGGGTTCATGCGCCAGCAGGTCAATCCCGGCCGGTCCAGCTACCATCCCAATTCGCTCGGCGGCGGATGCCCGTTCCAGGCGAAGTGGTCAGAAGGCGGATTCCGTTCCCACGCGGAGAAAATCGATGCGCATAAAGTGCGCGGCCGCAGCAGGAGCTTCTTCGATCACTTCAGCCAGGCCACCCTGTTTTTTAATAGCCAGTCGCCCGCCGAAAAACTGCATTTGCAAAACGCCCTGGCCTTCGAACTGGGAAAAGTGGAAACGGTGGAAGTGCGGGAGCGGATGGTGGGCATTCTCACGCAGATAGACATGGGCCTGGCCACCACGGTGGCCGACGCACTGGGGCTGGAAGTGCCCGAAGTGCCGGAGCAGCCCGTTAATCATAGTATTCCCGCCGACGGCGATCCGCAGGATTACCAGCCCGTTGCGGCAAAGCTGGAGCTTTCGGCCAGTGAGGCGCTGAGCATGGCCAATACGGTGAAAGACACCATCAAATCCCGGAAAGTCGCCATTTTGACGGCAGACGGGGTGGTGACCGCAAACGTGGAAGCCATGCAGGCGGCGCTGGCCGCCGAAGGCGCGGTCGGGGAAGTGGTGGCGCCGCGGCAGGGGTTTGTGGAAGGGGATGATGGAAAAGATATCCCGGTGAAAAACAGCTACCTGACGGCGGCTTCCGTGCTGTACGACGGGGTGTACCTGCCGGGTGGTACCAATGCGCTGGTGCTGAATGGCGATGCGGTGCATTTCCTGAACGAGGCATTCCGGCATTGCAAGCCCATTGCTTCTGATCCGGCAGCCTCGGACGTGCTGGAAGCCACGTATTTCGCGGGGAGCTTGCATCCCGGATGTTTTTCCGGGGCAGACGTGAACGCCCTCGCACAGGAATTCATCGCAGGATTGAAGCAGCACCGGTTCTGGGAAAGGGAAATTCCCGGGCCGATACCGGCTTGAGTTTGATGTTGAGTGAATAGAGGGTGGCCGCTTGGTCACCCTTTTTTGTGGCAATTTCAAGGATATTTGCTGGTTTTGTGACAATTGTTCCATTCGCCGGAAAGGGATTTCCGTTTTCGACATCGGGAAAAGATAGGTGATGGGCAGGTACATGAAAGACAGGAAGCAATGCCGGAAATCTGATCGAACCCGGTCTTTTCAGTGAAAATTAATTGATCGGATCGGGAAAGCGGCGCGATGGCAATTTTGGAATTTAGTTGCATGTGATTGTAAATCAATAGGTTGATTAGAAATCGGCCAGACGCGCGAACTTTTTCCCGATCGCGTAAATGGATTTCCCGATCCGTCGGTCTTTAACACTGAAAACTGCTGTTCTTTGCAAAAATTTAGAGTGAGCAAATGAAGCAAGTATACCTCCTGATGCTCGCCGGCGCCCTTGGGGCCCACACGGCGGCAGCACGATCAACCTACTATACAACAGCAGCGGTTTCCGATACTGCAGCCACCTTATCTGAAGAAGAAAACCCCGCCAAAGGTTCCCTCAAAGGACATGTATCCACCGCCGACGGCAAGCCCGCAGGCTTCGTAACCGTTGTAGTACGCGAACTCAACCGCGGTACCACCACCGGCGAAGACGGGTCATTCTCCCTCCGCAACCTCAAGCCCGGATCTTACACCCTCTTCATATCGTCTGTCGGCCTCAAACCTGTTGAAAAACAGATCACCATCACCGGTGAGCAAGGCACAGAAATCAACATTTCGCTGGAAGAAACGGCTCACCAGCTTTCCGAAGTGGTGATTTCAGACAAGCGCACCCAGAACGACCGCCCCGTTAACCTGAGCAAACTGCCCATCCCCGTGATGGACCTTCCCCAGGCGGTTGCCGTGATCGGCCAGGCCACCATCCGTGATCAGCAGGCCCAGCGCCTCAGCGACGTGGTGAAAAACGTGAACGGCGTGTACCTCGCCTCCACGCGCGCCGGCACCCAGGAAGCCTTCTCCGCCCGCGGTTACGGTTTCGGAAGCTACAATATGTTCAAAAACGGTGCACGCGTCAACTCCGGCACTTTCCCGGAAATGAGCTCCCTCGAGTGCGTTGAAGTGCTCAAAGGCAGCGCCGCCATCCTCTACGGACAGGTGGCCCCCGGCGCCGTGATGAACCTCGTCACCAAACAGCCCAAATTCGAAGGCGGCGGCGAAGTGAGCATGCGCGTAGGCAGCTACGACCTCTATAAACCTTCTTTCGATATCTACGGCCCCATCAGCGGCAAAGTAGCCTACCGCGTAAACGGTACCTACGAATCCGCCGGCAGCTACCGCGACCACGTGAGCAGCAAACGCTACTACGTGAACCCCTCGCTGCTTTTCAAAGTGTCTCCCCGCACGGAGATCATCGTGCAGGGCGATTACCTGAAACACGATTACACGCCCGACTTCGGGATCGGCACCAACAACGGTAAATCCATCGTAGACGTTCCGCGCAACACCTTCTTCGGCACTTCCTGGCAGTATTCCAAGGTACAGCAGGCCACTGCCGGCGTTACCGTACGACATCAGCTGAACAGCAACTGGAGCATCAACGGCAACGTGGCTTTCCAGCAATATAAAAGGGATTATTACTCCATCGAAAGACTCCAATTCTCGAAAGATTCGCTGGACCGGCCCCTCGGCAAAGCACTTAACGACGAAAGATACGTAAGCGCTACGATCGACCTCACCGGTAAATTCAGGACCGGTTCCGTTGAGCATACCGTACTTGCAGGTGTAGACGCCGATAAATATACTACCGACAATACCACTGCCTGGGATTTCGAAGGCGCTTACGGCACCAGCAAAAACCTGTACGACAAGATCAGCTTCCGCGACCTCGGTCAAAAGCCCGGCCGCCAGGATATGCCGATGGCTACCGCCCGGGAGATCAACCGTTTGCCCGTTTCCCGTTTCGGCGGTTACGTGCAAGACCTGGTAAGCATTTCCGAAAAACTGAAAGTGCTCGCCGGCATCCGCTGGAGCTATATCGGCAACGAGGCACAAAGGAAAACGGTGTATAAAACCGGTGCGGAAACTTTCACCAAAGGCCAATATGACAATGCTTTCTCGCCCCGTTTCGGTGTGGTATATAAACCTATTCCCACCACGGCCCTCTTCGTGAGCTACAGCAATTCCTTCACCACCAACTCCGGTTACGACCTGAACAAGGAAGCCCTCAAGCCTTCGCTCATCGATCAGTACGAAGCGGGCGTGAAGAACGATTTCTTTGCTGGCAAACTGTCTGCCAACCTTACCGTTTACAAGATCAGGAACAGCAACCTCGCGCAGGTGGCTACCTATACCCGCGATGGACAAATCAACGGAGACGCGAACATGAAAGAGCTCATCGGCGGTACTACCAGCAATGGCGTTGAGGTCGACGTAGCGGGCCATCCCGTTGCAGGGCTCGATATCGTGGCTGGCTACAGCTATAACGATATCTTCGTGTCCAAAGCCATTTCTCCCGCCGAAGGCAAAACCAACGGCAACCTCCTGAAGGGCGACCGTCTCGTGAACAACCCGCATCACACCGCCAACGCCAGCGTTTTCTACACCCTGCAGAACGGTGCCGCGAAAGGCCTGAAATTCGGCTTGATGGCGTTCTACACCGGCGATCGCAATGTGGGCTGGAACAATACTACCGCGCAACCCGACCGTATGTTCAACGTCGACGGCTATACCACGCTCGATCTGAACATCGGCTACAGCTGGAAACAATTCTCCGTAATGGCGAAGCTGTCCAACATCACCAATGAATACAACTTCCTGGTGCATGAAAACTACAGCATCAACCCGATCCCGCCGCGGCAGTTCACCGCTACCGTAGCATACCGCTTCAAATACAAATAAGCTGGCTCGGATAAAGGAAAAGGGCTGTATCAGATGATGATACAGCCCTTTTCTATTTGGAATAATTTAGCGCTTTAAATCGCAGGTTCCTGCTGGCTCAGGCAATGGAAGCTGCCGAGGCCCCAGATGATGTCTGTGGAATCCACCCCCACTACTTCGCGGTCGCGGAAGCAGTCGGCGATGATGCGCAGGGCCTGCTCGTCTTTGTTGCACTGGAAAGTGGGAACGATGACGTATTTGTTGGCGATATAGAAATTGGCGTAGGAGGCCGGCAGGCGCTGGTCTTCCCAGATCACCGCATCGGGCATGGGCAGCTCCACGATGTTGAGGGGCTTGCCGTTCAGCAGGCGCATGGTTTTGAGCTGGCGCAGGTTCTGCTGGAGGATGTCGTAATTCTCGTCGTTTTTGTCGGATTCGATAACGGTCAGCACGGTGTCTTCGTTCACGAAACGGATGGTATCGTCGATATGCCCGTCGGTATCGTCGCCCACGATGCCTTCTTCCACCCAAAGCACCTGGTTGGCGCCGTAGAAATCGTGCAGGTACTGTTCGACCTGTTCGCGGTTGAGGTGCGGGTTACGGTTTTCGTTGAGCAGGCAGCAGGTGCTGGTGAGGATGGTCCCTTTCCCGTTGAATTCCACGGATCCGCCTTCCATGATGATGCCCGGCTCGAAGAGCGGCAGGTCGAAATGGCGGGCGATGCGGGTGGGGATCACATCGTCGAGGTCGAAGGGTGGGTATTTCCCGCCCCAGGCGTTATAGTTCCAGTCTACCACCGCCTTTTTCTTTTCGGCGTCGGGGTTGATGAGGAACGCGGGGCCATGGTCGCGGCACCAGGCGTCGTTGGTGGGATGGATGAAGAATTCCACGTTCCCGACGTTCACGCCGGCTTGCTGGAGGTGCCTGGTAGCGAAGGTTTTCATGACTTCGTCGGCCACGTTGATGCGCACCAGTTCACTGTCTGCCAGGTATTTGATGAAACGGCTGTAGTGGGGGAAGATGGAATCGATCTTTCCGGGCCAGCTGGCTTCCTTGTGGGGCCAGCTCAGCCAGGTGGCGGTATGCGGATGGAACTCTGCCGGGAAGTAGTAACCCAGTTCCCGGGGCGTAGGTTGTATCATTGTTCGTCGTCTATGTAGCGTTTGGTGATCGGTTGGTAGGAGTCGATGCGGCGGTCGCGCAGGAAAGGCCAATGCGTGCGGTAACGGTCTGTTTTGGAAAGGTCGAGCTCCAGCACCACGTTTTCTTCATCGGTGTGCGAGCTTTGGTGGAGCACGGTGCCGAAGGGGTTGGCCACGAAGGAGCCGCCCCAGAATTTCATGAGCCCGTCTTGCTCGAAACCCGTTCTGTTCACGCTCACCACGTGAATGCCGTTGGCGACGGCATGGCTGCGCTGGATGGTTTGCCAGGCGTTGTATTGCTCGGTATTGGTGGCTTCGTCCTGGTTCGTGGCCCAGCCGATGGCGGTGGGGTAGAAGAGGATCTGCGCGCCCATGAGCGCCGTGATGCGCGCGGCTTCGGGGTACCATTGGTCCCAGCAGATGAGCACGCCGATGGTGGCGAACTTGGTTTTGAAGACTTTATAGCCCAGATCGCCGGGGGTGAAGTAAAACTTCTCGTAATACGCCGGATCGTCTGGGATGTGCATTTTGCGGTATTTGCCGAGATAGGAGCCGTCGGCGTCCAGCACGGCGGTGGTGTTGTGGTACAGGCCTTCCGTCCGTTTTTCGAACAGCGAAGCGATGATCACCACGCCCAGTTCTTTGGCCACCGCACCGAGGGATTCGGTGGAGGGGCCGGGAATGGGCTCGGCCAGTTTGAAATTTTCGTAATCCTCCACATCGCAGAAATACAGCGAAGTGAACAGTTCCTGGAGGCAGATGATCTGCGCCCCGCTGGCCGCGGTTTCCCGGACCTTTTCGATGGCTTTGGCAAGATTGTCCGCCTTGTTGGCGGAACAGCTCATCTGAACGTAGCCGACTTTTACTTTAGACATGGGCGCAAAGTTATAAAAAAGACAGGTTCGTCCCATAATCCCAACTTTTCATCCCATTTACGAAAAGGGACGGCGCGGCTTTGTTAATATTGCATCAAAGAAATCTTGCATGAATAAGTTACAAAAGGTGGAAATATGGGCGGCTACGGGCATTTACCTGCTGGCTTTATTCACGATCCTTTTCCCTGTACTGTCTGACGACGGCCGGTATTCCGGTTTGGCCTGGATGTACGAAAATAATGGTGTGCCGTACGATCATTTCCTGCATGCCGTCTGGCCCGGCCTGCTCACATATACCGCCATGTACGGGGGCTTCATTCTGCTGAATTTCCGGGCCATGCCCCAGTTCGTGGAACACCACCGGTACTGGCGCGGCATCGCCATCTCGCTGGGTGTGGCGGTCGGCGCTTTCCTCATGCTGATGGTGGCCGAAAGCTGGAAGTACGGCTACCGGACCGATTTTTCCAGCGTGCGCGCTTTTCACAACTGGTGCGCCGGCCGCGCCCTGATCATCGATTTCGTGTGCCTGGTGGCATTCGCTTTTTATTACGGCGCAAAATCCCTCCTGCTCGCAGGCGCCGAAAACGGCTGGGGCCGCCGCATCGCCGGCATCAAGATCCCGGCAGACATGGTCATCCTCGTCATCGTCTGGCTCGCCGTCACGTTCTTTTTCATCCTCGACCGCCATCCCGCCCGCACCAACCTGTTCTTCTGGTCGGCCGGCAGTTATATCATCTGCTACTATTTCATCAGCCGCCGCTTTTTCGGCCCGCTGCTCCGCAAGGAGCGCCACTGGAAAGAACTGCTGCCCAATGCCATCATGGTGTTCCTCATTACCTATGTATTGGCCTGCGTGCTGGCAGACGCTTCTACCAACATCAGCCACATGGCGCCATTCTACATCCTGATATTCGTATGCCAATTGCTCATGGTGATCCCCCTCGCCTGGTGGCTCACCTGGGCCACGCTCAGCCAAAAAAATGAGGTGTTGACCCTGGAGAAAGCACTGGGTCGCTCTTCCGCCAATCTGGACTTTTTGCGCTCCCAGATCAACCCTCATTTCCTTTTCAACGCCCTCAACACCCTCTACGGCACCGCCCTCCAGGAACGGGCGGGCCGCACCAGCGAAGGGATCCAGAAGCTGGGAGACATGATGCGCTTCATGCTCCACGAAAACACGGAAGAAAAAATCCACCTCAGCAAGGAAGTAGGGTACCTCCAGAACTATATCGCTCTGCAACGCCTGCGCACACAGGAATCGCCCGACATCAAGATCGAGGTCAACATCCAGGACGCCAACTGCGAGCACGCCATCGCCCCCATGCTGCTCATCCCGTTCGTGGAAAACGCCTTCAAACACGGCATCAGCCTGCGGAACAGGTCGTGGATCGTGGTATCGCTCTCGTGCGACGATCATCACATCTATTTCGATGCCTACAACAGCCTCCATCCCAAAAGGGAAAACGATCCGGAACGCAACAGCCTCGGCATCGGGCTCAATAACGTCCGCCAGCGGCTGCAGCATATTTATCCCGGCAGGCACGAACTGTCTATCCGCGAAACAGCATCGGAATTCTTCGTTCACCTGACCATCAAATCCGAAAAAATAGTTCCAACAGCATGACCGACACCACGCAACAACAAGATCCCCGACCGGTAAAAAGCAAAGAACCCGATGGCTGGAGCCGCTTCCTGTGGTGGCTCGCCGCCGCAGACCCCGACGTGCTGGCAGATTGCCGCGCAGACCGCGAAAGGTACCGCATCATCGGCCTGGCGGTGCTCGTGACCGCCCTTTTCGCCACCCTGGCCTGGGGGTACTTTTTCTCCACCGTCGTGAAAGACGACCTGCTCATTTACGGACTGGCCCTGTTTTTCGGGTTCGCCGTACTGTGTATAGACAGGAGCCTCATCGCCGCGATGCAACGCAACGGGAAAGTACAGGTACTGCCCGTCGCATTCCGCCTCATCCTCGCCATCACCATCGGCCTGTTCATCTCGCAGCCCGTTGTGCTGATGCTTTTCCAGAAAGACGTGCAGGCGCAGATGGTGGTAGACCGGCAGAAGAAGATGGAAGATTTCCGCAAACAGCAAACCGCCTATAATTCGGAACGCACCACGCGGCTGCGGACGCAGCTGGCGGGGCTCGATAAAACCCTGGCCGACCGCGAAAAGCAGGTGAAGGATTATAAAGACGCCTACATCCGCGAAACCGACGGCACCGGCGGCTCCGGGAAGATCGGGGAGTACGCCATCGCGAAAGTGAAACGGAACGAATACCTGAAAGCCGAAGACGAATTGCGGCAATTAAGGTCTGAAACCGCCACCCTCCGCGAAGGTCCGCTGGCCGAACTGGCGCTCATCCAGGCGGAAGACAGCACCCGCGAATCGGCCTACCGCGCTACGTTGACCGACGGGTTCCTCGCGCAGGTGGAGGCGCTCAACACGCTCACGGAAGAAAAACCGCCGCTCAAACAACGGTACCGGCTCATCGTGTTCATCATCACCCTCATCGAGATCATGCCGCTGTTAACCAAGCTCATGATGCCCAAAGGCGAGTACGACGCCCGCCTGGCCGCCATCACCGCGTCCAGCATCAACGAATCCGAACTGTCGGCCGCACAGCAAAAGCAATTGCAGCAACATTTTACGGAAGGCGCCGGAGCGGCAGACAAGGAAGTGATGGACCATATTTTCGGGTTGACGGCTTCCGCACGGCGCCGGGAATCGGAAAAACTGGTGGAGGAATGGGAACGGGCCGACGGACGGAGCTTCCGCAAACTATGGGCTTCCGCGCGGAGGCTGCTATTACTCCATAAAGCCTGAAATCGTAAATTGTGTTTATGAAAATGACAGCCATAGCGATAGACGATGAGCCGGTGGCGCTTTCGGTGATCGCCGCGCATGCGGAGAAGGTGCCTTTCATGGAACTGAAACGTACGTTCACCAACGCTTTCGAAGCCATGGACTACCTGCGGCGGGAGAAGATCGACCTGCTGTTCCTCGACATCAAAATGCCCGATATTTCCGGGCTCGATTTCCTGTCGGGCCTCCACGAGCCGCCCATGACCATTTTCACGACGGCGTATTCCGAACATGCCGTGCAGAGCTTTGAGCTGGACGCGATCGATTATCTCCTGAAACCCTTTTCCCTCGCACGTTTCCTGAAAGCCTGCAATAAAGCGCACAGCCTGTTGCTGCTGAAGCAGGATAAACCTTCCGCCGTTGCCCAACCGCAGGATTACATCTTCGTCAAAAGCGGGTACGAGCAATGCAAGGTCGCCTTCCTGGACATCCATTACGTGGAAAGCGCCGGGAACTACGTGCAATTCGTGCTGGGCGACCGCAAGCTGCTGAGCCGCCTTTCCATGCAGGATGCGCTGGACCTTTTGCCCGCTGGCCAGTTTACCCGGGTGCACCGGTCTTACATCGTCGCCAATGCGCGGGTAGACCGCATCGACCGGAACAGCGTCTACGTAGGAAATACGGACATTCCCATCGGGGCGGCATTTGCGGAAGCGGTGGGGAAGATCAGCGGGGAGGCGTAAAAAATACGGGCGCCGACATAGCGAACGCCCGTTTCAGATGGTGTATCCGGTGGGTCGGTTCCCACGTCACAAATATATATTATAACTGTTCATAAATTAAAAAATAACCATGGCCCGGAGGCGGATTTTGCGCCGTATATTTGAATACCGTAAATCAGCTTACTTATGAGAACAATCCTTTCCCTGTTTGCCGCGGCGCTCCTGGCCGCTGGCGGGGCACAGGCCCAAACCCGGATAGAACCTGCCGCTCCCGGGGTTACCTACGGCAAATCCATTGACGCACAAGGCGCTGTAGCGCTGAACGATCTCGAAAAGCAGATCGGGTCAGACACTTCCTACACCGGCAAAATCGAAGGCAAAGTGGTGGAAGTCTGCAAGAAGAAAGGCTGCTTCATGAAACTGGAGCGCGAAAACGGCGAAGCCGTGATGGTGAAATTCACGGATTACGCGTTTTTCATGCCGCAGAACATCGTGGGCAAAACGGTAGTGCTGGAAGGCAAGGCGAAAGTGACGGAAACTTCCGTGGAAAGACTGCGCCATTACGCGGAAGACGCGGGTAAAAGCAAAACCGAGATCGAAAAGATCAATACACCGAAGAAAGACATCGTGATTGTCGCCGACGGGGTGGTGGTCGTAAAATAATGGCCGCGCAAGCGGATACAGCAGGCGTTCCCGGCCGGGAGCGCCCTTTTTTTATCCCTGCGCCGCCATCACAGCGTCATGAAAGACCGGATCTCCCAGATCAGCACGGCTTTGTTCACTTTCTCGATGGGGTGCTTCGTTTCGGGCAATACCACCATGGAGCCGTTTTGCAGGCTGCGGAAGATGCCCAGCGTTTCTTCCACGCTGACCATATGGTCGCGGTCGCCCACCATGAGGCGAACGGGGATGTCTACCGCCGTAACGGTTTCCGGGGTGAGCAGGGGGCGCTGGCCCAGGGCTTCCATGAGGCCTACGGTGGCGGGCAGCAAAGGTTCCCAGGCCGAGGGGCCGTGGAATTCGGCGAGCTGGTTGACGAACGCGGGGGCTTTTTCGCGGAGGAAGTCGGCGTTGAGCGTCCGGGCTTCTTTGGCGGCCACGTCGGGCGTCCAGTCGAATTTGGTACCGAGGGTGAGGATGCGCGAAATGGTATCCGGCGCCTGGATGGCGGCCTGCAGGGCGATGTAGCCGCCCATGCTGTAACCGAAAACGGCCGCAGGGCCGATGTTTTGGCTCCGGATGTAATCGATCAGCTGACCCGTGAAGGCTTCTATGCGGAGGGGGGCTGCCGGTAACGGCGTTCCGCCGTGCCCGTACAGGTTGAAACGGTAAACGGTGTACTGGTCTTCCAATACGGTTGCGATGCTGTCGAAATGCTGGACAGCGCCCAATGCGCCATGTAGTAAGATGAGGGCAGGTTTCATGCGGAAGCGGGGTTTTAAAAAAAATGTATGCGAGTCAACGAATTTAACTATATTTATGTAAATCTGAATCTGTCTTCCTCAACACATTGATTATCGTCGCTTAACATACATTATTTTCCATCTAAAAACGCATTGTCCTCTCGAAAACCCTACGGAGCAGAAGGAATGTGAGTCTTAATGGATAATATCCGCAGCGGGTCCGCTGCGGTTTTTTTTCGCCGCTTCCGCCAGGAATTTTACGCGCTGATCTGCTGTCCGAACTGGAGCAGATAACCATTATTGTCGTAAATCCCGAATTCGCGCATGCCATAATCGAAATTCTGAACGGGGAAGCAAATCTCCGCGCGGTCTTTCACCTTCTCCCACAATTCATCGATGCCATCCATATGAATATAGATTTCACCGGTGAAAACGGGCTCTTCGAAAGGCGTTGAGCTGCCGAAAGGATATTTCGCCTGCGGATGCACCAGTTGCATGGTGACTTTGTCTTTCTGAATAGACGCGAACTTCCATTGTTCGTCGAGCGCCTTGCAGGTAAAATCCAGCACGGTAACATAAAAGTCTACCGTTTCCTGGAGTGATGGTGTAGCCAGTGTAGGAATGGGTGCCAGCAGTTCCATAAGTTCTCTGTTTGGGTAATTAGTGCGACAGTTGTATTAGTTGTATCAGTCTTGCTTTCTTGCTTTTTCGATTTAGTATTGAAGTAGCTTCGACTCTCGTTCTAAATATAAAGGAATTTTTCTTTCCGCCCATGGTTGTTGATGTTAAATTTATGCACATCCTTTTATCCTATATTTGCCCGGAAGCTAAATTTTAGTCGGGTATGCAGTCTTTGTTCGCGCTTCTGAAACAACATTTCGGTTATACGCAATTCCGTCATAATCAGCAGGCTATCATTGAGCATGTGCTGAATGGGGGAGATACGATGGTATTAATGCCTACGGGCGGTGGTAAATCCATTTGCTACCAGTTGCCTGCTTTGGCGCTGGAAGGCGTCACCATCGTCGTTTCCCCGCTCATCGCCCTGATGAAAGACCAGGTAGACGCGCTGCGGCAGAACGGGATCACCGCTGCCTATCTCAATTCCACCCAGTCGATGCAGGAACAGCAGACCGTGATGCAGATGATGCAGCTTGGACAGGTAAAACTGCTGTACCTGGCGCCGGAACGGCTGATCGGCGAAGCCAATTTCATGCAATGGCTCGCCACGCTGAAAGTGGCGCTGTTCGCTATCGACGAAGCGCACTGTATCAGCCACTGGGGCCACGATTTCCGGCAGGAATACCTGGCGCTGGGGCAACTGAAAGACAAATTCCCCGGTGTGCCCGTCATCGCGCTCACCGCTACGGCAGACGGCATCACGAAACAGGACATTCTCGACAAGCTCCGGCTCCGCAACCCCGCCGTATTCGAGAATTCTTTCAACCGGCCGAACATCCACTACAGCGTTCGCCCGAAAAAAGACCATTACCAGCAATTGGTGGAATACCTCCGCCAGCACCCGGACGATAGCGGTATTATTTATTGCCTGTCGCGCTCCGGCACCGAATCGCTCGCCGAAGACCTCCAGTCGGAAGGCTTCTCCGCCGCCGCCTACCATGCCGGCCTCGAACGGGCGCTGCGCGAAGAGCGGCAAGACCGGTTCCTGCGCGACGATATCCGCATCATGGTGGCCACCATCGCCTTCGGCATGGGGATCAACAAAAGCAACGTGCGGTTCGTGGTGCATGTAGACCTGCCCAAAAACATCGAAGGATATTACCAGGAAACGGGCCGCGCCGGTCGCGATGGCCTCCCGTCCGAAGCCGTGCTGTTCTACAGCGCGGGAGACGTTTTCAAGATGAAACGCTTCGCCAGCGTGGATGGCAACGAAGAACAATCGGCCGTAATGCTCCGCAAACTGGAACAAATGGCCGGTCTTTGTGAATCGATCACCTGCCGCCGCCAATACCTCCTCCGCTATTTCGGTGAAGAATCCCCCGACGCATGCGGCAATTGCGATATCTGCCAGGGCCAGTACGAAAAGGCCGACGGCACCGTGGCCGCGCAGAAGCTGCTGAGCGCCGTATACCGCCTCCAGGAAAGGTTCGGGCTGAATTACGTGGTGGATTTCCTGCGCGGGAGCGCCGGCGTCCGCGAAGCGCACCAGGAAATCAAGACCTACGGCATCGGGAAAGACATCGGGAAAGACCAATGGAAACAATATGCCCGCGAGCTGATGCAGCTGGGGTTCCTGGGGCAGTCGGCCGGCGAATACCCGCTCCTCCGCCTCACCGATACCAGCTGGAGCGTGCTCCGCGGCGAAGTGCAGGTGCAACTGACGGCCCAGGTGGCCGCTCCGCAGGGGAGTGCCATGCAATCCGGGTCGTCGCGCAATACCGGCGACATTCCGCAACCCGTGCTGCTGGCCGAACTGAAGCAGTTGCGGCGGAGCCTGGCGGAAAAGGAGCGCGTGCCGCCGTACATCATTTTCTCCGACGCTACATTGGCCGAGCTGTGTTCCTGGCTGCCCCAGAGCATGGGGGAACTGGCGCGGATCTCGGGTTTCGGGGAAGTGAAGCTCGCCAAATACGGTGAACCTTTCCTCGAGGTAATGTTGCAATATTGCCAGCGCCACGGCCTCCAGAGCCAGATGCACCTCAAGGCCGGCAAGGCCGTCAAGCCCCGCAAATCGAAGCCGGAAACGGGCAACAGCCAGCGCGCGAGCCTGCAGTTGTTCCAGGACGGCATGGCGGTGGAAGAGATCGCCGCGCAAAGGGGGCTCGCGGTTTCCACCGTAGAAAGCCACCTCGCCGATTTTATCCGGAAAGGGGAACTGGACATCCGGGAAATGGTGCCCGACAGCGGCCGCCTCGCCTGGATCCTCCGGGCCGTCGAAAGCGCCGGCGCCCAGGGGCTTACCCGCATCAGGGAACAGCTGGGCGAGGAAGTGGGTTACGGCGAAATCCGCGCCGTCGTCAATTATTATTACTGGCTCCAGGAACAGGCCTGATCCCGGAAAGGCTGTTTGATTTACTGTTTTTTTTGCTTAATTTGTTTGATACTTCCACGTTCACGGAGCTTAACGTGTAGTCTTTACTGTTTCATTACTTCAAATCTTTACACCCATGTCATCATCCACGAACCGCAGACATTTCTTACGCCAGATCGGTATGTTCACGGCCGGCGTTACCCTCGGGCCCGCATTCCTCACCGCCTGTAACAGCGGAGGCACCTCCGGCAATGCAGACTCCGCAAAAGCAGACAGTACCGGCGCCACCGGCACGGCGAAAGAGCTCTTCTTCAAGATTTCCCTCGCAGAATGGAGCTTCCATAACGCCCTGTTTTCCGGTAAAATGTCTAACCTCGACTTCGCCGAAAAAGCGAAAAAAGATTACGGCATCACCGGCGTGGAATATGTCAACCAGTTCTTTAAAGACAAAGCCAAAGACAAAAACTACCTGGCCGATATGAAGAAACGGGCAGACGACAACGGCGTTACCTCCGTGCTCATCATGTGCGACGGCGAAGGCGAACTGGGCGACCTCGATCCCAAGAAGCGCACGCAAGCCGTGGAAAACCACTATAAATGGGTGGAAGCCGCACAGTTCCTCGGTTGCCATTCCATCCGCGTGAACGCGGCCGGCCACGGCACGGTGGAAGAAGTGAAGAAAGCCGCCATCGACGGCCTCGGCCGCCTCACCGATTTCGCGAAAGATTTCAATATCGGCGTGATCGTGGAAAACCACGGCGGGTTCTCCTCCAACGGCATCTGGCTGAGCGACGTGATGAAAGGCGTGAACAAACCCGGTTGCGGCACATTGCCCGACTTCGGCAACTTCTGCATCGAGCGGTCCAAACCGAAAGACAATACCCCCGAAGCATGGCACGCCACCAAATGCATCGAAGAATACGACCGATACAAAGGCGTAACGGAACTGATGCCCTTCGCCAAAGGCGTAAGTGCAAAAAGTCATGATTTTGATGCCAATGGCAACGAAACGGAAACGGATTACAAAAAAATGCTGCAAATTGTCAAAGCAGCGGGATATACCGGTTACATCGGCATAGAATATGAAGGAATGAAAGACGCGGAAGACGTTGGCGTGCGCAAAACGCTCGAACTGCTGAAACGCGTAGGCATGGAACTGAGCTGACGAACAATTGGCCCGGCCCTTTGTTTTTTATAAGCGTTACAAATTCATCGCAATATGATCACAAATCCAGGACACAATATGACAACGCTATCAGACGTAATGGAAGTACTGAAGGAAAGAGGCGTAGACCATGAACTGCGGCTCATGGAAGACGGAAAGCTGCTGGACACCGATTCCGGGCGTACCTTCAGCGCAGATGGGGTGAAGATCATCCGGACCTACCGGTTCGAAGGCGAATCCAACCCGGACGATGCGGCGGTGCTGTACCTGCTGGAAAACACAGAAGGCATCCAGGGTTACATCATTAACGCTTATGGCGCATATAGCGACTACGACGGCGATATGTTCGATAATTTTATCCGCAACCTGCCGGTCGAGGAGCGCGAATGGTAGCGCCGGGCCTGAAAAAATACAAAGGGTGACGATCTGCATCGTCACCCTTTTTTTATTGTCCCTTATACCGGGACTTTTTTCCAGAGGATATGGAATGTGTCAGAATTTGATCACGACTTTGTCGCGGGTGATCCGGTAAGTGAAGCCCATACTGTCTTGCAGGGCTTCCAGCATTTCCCGGAGGGTCTCTTTGCTGTACTCGCCGGTGATGTTGCGGGAGGGCTCGCTGCGTTTGCCCTTCACTTCCATCTCCACACCATACCAGTCTTCCATCTTCTTTAACGCCGCAGGCAGCGGCGTATTGTGGAACACGAGGCGATTATTGAGGCAGTCTTGCTGCTCTTCCAGCTCGAAAGTCTCTTTTTCCATGAGGTCGATCATCTTGTTGGCGAGCACGCTTTGGCCCGCCACGAGGTCTTCCGGCTGGTTGTCGGAAGGGGAGTGGTATGATTTGCGGACGTGTGCGGAGCCGCTGAGCACATAGCAGAAAGCGCCCTGTTGGGATTCGAGGCTATGCAGGCGGAAAGTGGCGCCGGGCGTAATGGTCTTGAGCTTGTCTGTCCAAACCGTGAGCTGCGGGCCCTGGGGCACGGAGAAAAACGCTTCCCCGTCGAGCACCAGCTCGCGGCGGCCGGGATAGTCGGACGGCATGTAGAGGCGGGAGCGGGAATTGAGGATGACCAGCGTACTGTCTGGCAGGCGTACCGCTTTCCTTTCCCCGTAACGGCTTTGGAAGAGTTTATACCGGATACCCGGCTGCAACATGGCGGAGCTCCGCTGGTGGCGGCCGGCCAGATAGTAAAACACGCCTCCGGATATGAGCATGACGAGTATCAGCGCCAGGGCAACAGGTTGCCAGTTGCGCCGCCTTTTCATATACAGTGGAAATCGTGGCCGTCTGTTTTGCTTGATTCGTGCACTCATGGTTGGGAATAAAAAGATTTGGTGTACGTCCCGGCTACAATATAGTAAAAAATTCGGCTGAACCCTTGCTGGCTCCCGTTCTTGTATGTCAGAAATTGATCATAAGAAAAAACTGATTTTTTTAGAAGGGATCGTTCCCCTTAACTTTGCGGGCCATGGAACAACAGCTACCCTTATCGTTTGAGAATACAGCCATTGCTTTCGAGCATATGTCGAACAAGGAATTGAAAAGAGCGAATTTTCTGTTCAGCAATATCGGCAAGCCCTGGCTGGTGAAATTCGGCGCCTTCGCCACACCGCTGGCCTTCAAGCTCCACCTGCCTGTGAAAGGCCTCATCAAAAGCACCATCTTCAACCATTTCTGCGGAGGCGAATCCCTCGAGGAAGCCGTTCACGCCGCGGAAGCCCTCGGCCGTTTCGGCGTCGGCGTTGCGCTCGATTATGGTGTGGAAGCCCTCGAAGGCGAAGAAAATTACGATAAGGCGGTCCCCGAGTTCCTGCGCGCTATCCAGTTCGCAGCCGGCAAACCCTACATCCCGTTCCTTCCCATCAAAGTCACCGGGTTCGCAAGATTCGGCCTGCTCGAAAAAATCCACGCCGGTGAAACCCTTTCGGCCGACGAACAAGCCGAATTGAACCGCGTCCGCGAACGCATCCGCACCATCTGCGCCGCCGCCGCCAAAGCGAATATCGCCGTGCTCGTAGACGCCGAAGAATCCTGGGTCCAACAGCCGGTAGACGATCTCACGGATGAAATGATGAGCCGCTTCAATAAAGATAACGTATTCGTTTACAATACTTTCCAGCTGTACCGGCACGACAGGCTCGAATACCTCAAAAAATCGTTCGACCTCGCCAAAGCCAATGGCTACCTCCTCGGCGCCAAGCTCGTTCGCGGCGCCTACATGGAAAAAGAACGCAAACGCGCGGAAGAACTGGGCTACGCGTCGCCCATCCAGCCCAACAAACCTTCCGCAGACGAAGATTACAACGAAGCCCTGGCTTTCTGCCTGGACCGCATCGATTCCCTGGGCCTGTTCATCGGTACCCATAACGAAGAAAGCTGTATGCTGGCCGCCCGCCTGATGGACGAAAAGAAAATCCCGCATAATTCTCCCCGTGTCAGCTTCTCCCAACTTTACGGGATGAGCGATAATATCACTTTCAACCTCGCCCACGCCGGCTACCGCGTCTCCAAATACCTGCCTTACGGCCCGGTGAAAGACGTAATGCCGTACCTCATCCGCCGCGCACAGGAAAACACTTCCATCGCCGGGCAAATGGGCCGTGAGCTGGGCTTGATCCGTAAAGAGATGAAACGCAGGGGTTTATAAAATATTTGTCGTGAAAAGACAACCGCTTCCTCCGGGGAGCGGTTTTTTTATTTCCGCTCAACCTGTAACATTCGGGACATATGGTACGTCTTACACATAACTGACCCGCCCGTACCCAGGCGGCGTTAAACGGAAACCATACTTATATTCTTTTGCCATGTAAAAGAATAGAGGGCGCCTTGCAAGGGCGCCCTCTTTATTTTTTCACTGTTTTCTTCCGATCAGTTCCCTTCCGTCAGCGGAACGGGAAATTTGTCCCACACTTTATCGTTCGGGCGGGGATTGGGCAGTTCGCCCAGTTTGTTGTACCGGCGCATGTCTATCCACCTGTGGCCTTCGGCGAAGAGCGAATACCGGCGGTTATAGAGCAGCTCGGTGATGAGCGCCGCCTGGGTGATTCCGCCTGCATATGGGGTGAGGTTATGCTCGTGCCGTATAACGTTAAGGGCCACGATGGCATCGGGGATCTGGTTCAGCTGGATCTTTGCTTCCGCATAGATCAGGATCAGTTCCTCGTTTCGGATAATGTACACCGGCGCTTCATTGCCTTTGTGGATCCATACGTCGCGGTTGGAAACGAGCCCCAGTTGCGAGGCGGGCTCGGTGCGCAGCGTGGCTTTCGCGATACGGTCGTCGTTCGGCCGGATGTCGGCGGCATAATAAGGCGTAGCCACCCGGAACTCGCCGGAAGTGGTGTTCTGCGGCAGGAAGAGCGGGTTGAGCTGGTCGCCGGATTTGTTGCTGAAGGAATGGTAGAACCCATTGTCGAACGGCCCGTTCAGATCGAAAAACGACTCGTTCAACGCCGTCAGCGCCGCCGCCCACTGTTGCCTGTAAATAGCCACCCTGGCCGCAATGGCGCGATTGAACCTGAGGAGGCTCGTGGCATTGATGTTGGTGCCGATCGTAACCGGGAACGCGATCTCGGCGCCGGTCAGGTCGGCCTTGCCCTGGTCGAGCAATGCCGAGATATCCGCCAGCGATTCCGCGTACCCCTTGATGGGCCCGATGTTGTTCGGGTCTTTCACATCCGTCCGGATACCATTCGTATACGTCATGTTCAGGTTCATGAGCAACTGGTAAGCCATAATGGTTTTGGTGTAACCGGTATAGCCTTTCTTTTGCGCGTCCGACAGGTAAGTGGCATTGGCTACCACATCCTGGATGATGTTTCCCTGGCGCACCACGCGGTAACGGGCGGCCCAGGGGTTGGTGATGTAGAACGTGTTATTGTCGAGCGTACCGTCGCCCATCAGTTCTTTGGTGTACCGTGGCTCGGAGGCAGACATCCGGTAGATCTCCCGGCCGATGAGGCCGATGGCGTCGTAGTAGGTGGCAAGACTGTTCCGCGTGCCCGATTCCAGGCCTACCATGAGGTTGTCGAGCTTCACCTTGGTGCCGTTGCGGATGGCGTCGTCTACGATGGGACTGTTGAGGTTGGGGATTTCACCCTTCTGGCAGGCCGCCAGGCCGATGAGCGATCCCAACAATATGATCAGATGCTTTTTCATGTTGAATTCTTTTCGGATGAAACAATCAGAACGTTACGTTCACGTGGAAAGTGGCGCGCTTCGATGCCGGGTAAGGCATTACTTCCACGCCGGAAGAAAGGCCGTTACTGCCTCTCGAGGTAGCGGTGGAAATGGTGTTGGAACCGAAGTTGGAAGATTCCGGATCGTAGCTGTTGTACTTCGTCCAGGTGATCCAGTTGTTCAGCGACGCGCCGATGTTCACGCCCGTAATGTATTTGTTGCGCGGAATGGGCAGTTCGTAGTACAACCCGATTTCCCGGATACGCACATAAGACGCATCCTGCACAAATCCTTTCGCTTCCCCTTTACCGAATGCGGTATTACGGTCGTCGCCGTCTTTGATGCCGTTGCCGTTCTTATCGTCGTCGTAGTCGGGCGAAGTCTGGTTCAGATCGTTCAACAGCTGGGTAAGGTTGATGTTGTCTCCGCCTTTCTTCCAGTGCAGCATAAAGCGGAAACTGAAATTTTTCAGGAAATTGATTTCGTTGAGCGTGCTCAGCTGGAAGTCGGGCTCCGAATTCCCCAGTACCCCGATGCCGGGCGTGGCGCCAAGCGTGCCTATGATCTGGGTGGCCGATTTGCCTTCCTCGATGTAGAAATTGCCCAGCGAGTTGCCGAATGCGCCCATGGGGAACGGCGGGATCAGCAGCTTGGTGATCTTCGACTTGTTTTTCCAGAAATTGACATGGGTGTTCCAGCGGAAATTCTTCTTGTTGACGGGCAGGGCGCCGATCCCGATTTCGATACCGGAGTTCTTGAGGTCGCCCGCATTCAGCCACTGTGCCGTGAATCCGGTAGAGGGCTGGAGGTTCCGGCGGATGAGGAGGTCGAAGATGTTTTTGTTGTAATAGGTCGCCTCCAGCGTCAGTCTGCCGTTTAAGAAGCTCACGTCCACGCCGGCTTCGAATTCGGTCTGTTTTTCCTGCTTGATGTCTGGGTTCCCCAGCTGATTGTCGACCAGCACACCGCCGTTCCCGCCGATATTGCTGGGCAAGGCCGCCAGGAACCGCGCACCGTAAGGCGCTACGTTGCCCGACTGGCCATAGGCCGCACGGAGCTTCAGGCTGTTGATGAGCTGCATGTTCCAGAAAGGCATCTTCGCGATGTTCCAAGAGGCGGATGCCTTGGGCAATGCGTAGTATTTTTTCCAGTCGCCGTTATTGGTAGAGCGGTCGAGCCGCAAGCCCACGCCCAGGGTGATGGCGTCCATGATCAGCAGGTCTTCCTGGATGAAAATGCCGTTGTCGCGGTACTTGGTCCGGAACTGCTGCAATGCGGCGTTGGCGGCCATGTCTACGTTGGTTTGCAGCGGCGTGGTGTTGGTGGCCGTGGCCAGGATGAGGTCGAGGTAATTGGTTTCCAGGGTAGCGCCCAGCGAAGTCGTGAAGTTCAGCTTGTTGTTGGCGGCGAACTGGTTCACGAGGATGCCGGCCAGGTTGGAATTGAGGTTGCTCGTATTCCCCTGGATGGAGGCGCCTTCGAGGTTGTCTTTCATGAAAGGCAGGGACCGTGGGAAGATGGCTTCCGTTTTCAGGTGGAAGAAGTCGACCCCGCCGCGAACGATGAGGCGGGTATTGCTTTTGGGGCTTTCCTGCAGCAATACCTTGATTTCGCCGCCGGTGATCACGCGGTTGACGGTTTCGTTGTTCCGCATTTTATCCCGTGTTTCGATGGGGTTCTGTGCGCCCACGAGAATGGGGTAGTTGCCGTTGGCATCGGGCAGCAGGGGCACGTATTCCGGCGCGGCGGAAAGGGCAACGCCGTAGCTGATGGAGTTGTTGTCGTTATTGGTGAGCCCGCGGTCGGAGGAGGTTTTCATGTACGTGGCGCGCAAGCCTACGGAGATACGGTTATTGAGCTTGTGGTCCACGTTCAGCCGGAGCGAATTGTTGGAATAGCCGGTGTTTTTGATGATGCCGTCTTCGTCTTTGCGGTTGGCGGAGAAGAAGACCCCGGTGCGTTCGTCCCCACCGGAAACGCTCACGTTCGTATTGAGCAGGAGGCCTTTTTCGCCGTACATTTCTTTTTCGTGATCGTACAGCTTGCCGGCGTTCCTGGCGGCGATGAACGCGTCCCTGGCCGCCGCACCGCCTTTATCGAAAGCGGTCTGTTCGGTGAAGTGCCGCATGCCGAGGAGCTTCCGGGCCTGCGTCCACCCCACGTCCTGGCGCGCCTTCACGATCGTGCGGCCGGCCTGGCCTTTTTTGGTGGTGATGATGATCACGCCTGCCGCGGCTTTGGAACCGTAAATGGCGGCCGCCGAAGCGCCTTTCAGTATTTCGATATTTTCGATATCGTCCGGGTTGATGTCGGCCACACGGCTGGAGGGGTTATCCTGGTATTGCTCGTTCCCCGCGCGGGAAGCGGCCGTGATGATGTTGAGGCTCGCGGGCACGGAGACGTTGCTGATGAAGATCCCGTCTACCACATACAGCGGCTGGCTGTTGGAGAAGATGGACGTTACCCCGCGCATTTTAACGGACATCCCGCCGCCGGGCGCGCCGGAGTTGGCGGTGATCAGCGCCCCGGGGATCTTGCCGCTCAAAGCGGCGTCGAAGGTCTGGGCGGGCGCCATGCCGTAAAGTTCCTTCGCGGAAATGGTGGCCACGGCATTGGCGAGGTTGCTGCGCTTTACGCTGGTGGCCAGGCCGGTGATCACCACTTCGTCGAGGTTGGCGAAGTCTTCTTCGAGCGTAATGGCCATGGCACTGCCGGAGGCCGCCTGCGAAACGGTTTTGTATCCCGTGAAGGAAAATACGAGCGTGCTGCCTGCGGGCGCTTCGATGGCAAAGCGGCCCTGTACGTCGGAAACGGTCCCGCGGTTGGTATTCTGGATACGGACGGTAACACCGGGCAGTCCATTGCCCGCATTGTCCGTAACGCGGCCGCTTACACGCTGCTGGGCATGCGCGCAAATCGCGCTGCAAAGCAGGAGGAGCAGCCAGGTACATTGTTTAAGGAAATGCATGTTCTGGCGATTTAGAGGTTTGTGAAATGATGGGAGGTTGATAAGGTCGTACGTTACTTGCCGTTGCTGCTAAGGGTCAGTGGCGCGATGAAGCATGATTCGATAGATTTAGAGGTTGATAAAAAACGGTTCAGGGGCAGGCAGGCGATGGGGCAAACAGCTTTCCGCACGCGTTAGTACGCGCGAAAAATCGCGGAGCTCAATGGCGCGACGCCGGCGGGTTAACGTCGGCTGTTTTCCGGTCCGGATGCTTTTGCATGTTTGATCATTGCGTACCTGCGTCTACAGTGCGCGGGAAATGGCCCGCTTCACGTGATATGGCCTTTCTTCTACATACATCGGTGCTGAAATTGTCTTGCCCCCGGCTTGTTCCAGCTGCTTGTTAGGTCCTGTTTTTCATTACATGGTGATACTCATAATCGGGTTCAGTTCCAAGTGCTGTTTTTCAACTGGTTAAATGTCGGAATCACTGCTAATTTTTCGGTTCGATCTGTTGTAACACGACGGGGCAAGTCGCACCTTCGCAGATTAACGAAATTTATGAAAAACGAGATTTGTTTATGTGGGGGGATTCCATTATATTATTCCATCCCGCTATTTGTATCGCCCTGCTATCCTGCTTCAGCCAGTTATCCACATATGTCAGGAGAAAACTGGCCGGTAATTCTCTATTTACCATTAAGTTTGCAGAAGCTATGCAACAGTACAAAGACCTTCTTCAACATATTCTCGATCACGGGGCCGACAAAACGGACCGTACCGGCACCGGCACCCGGAGCGTATTCGGTTACCAGATGCGGTTCGATCTGCAGGCCGGTTTCCCCTTGCTCACCACCAAGAAACTGCACCTCAAATCCATCATTTACGAACTGCTGTGGTTCCTCCAGGGAGATACGAACGTCCGCTACCTCCAGGAGCATGGGGTCAAAATATGGGACGAATGGGCCAACGCGGAAGGGGACCTCGGCCCGGTATACGGTAAACAATGGCGCAGCTGGGAAGGGGCCGACGGTAAAACGTTCGACCAGATCAGCGACGTCATCGCCCAGATCAAAAAGAACCCCGACTCCCGCCGCCTCATCGTGAACGCCTGGAACGTGGCCGATCTGCCGGATATGGCCCTCAGCCCCTGCCATTGCCTGTTCCAGTTCTACGTGGCGGATGGAAAATTGAGCTGCCAGCTCTACCAGCGCAGCGCCGACGTTTTCCTCGGCGTTCCCTTCAACATCGCGTCTTACGCGCTGCTGACGCTCATGATCGCACAGGTTTGCGGCCTCCGGCCGGGTGAATTCGTGCACAGCTTCGGAGACGTTCACCTGTACAACAACCACTTCGATCAGGCCCGCCTCCAGCTCGAGCGCGAACCGTTCCCCCTGCCGTCGATGAAAATCAATCCGGAAGTAAAAGATATCTTCTCCTTCAGGTTCGAAGACTTCACCCTGGAAAATTACCAGTCGCACCCTCACATCAAAGCCCCGGTAGCCGTATGATTTCCGTAATAGTAGCCGCTTCTGAGAACAACGTCATCGGTATCAACAACCAGCTTCCCTGGAAACTGCCCGACGATTTCAGGTTTTTCAAAAATACCACCTACGGTTTCCCGGTCATCATGGGCCGTAAAACCTTCGAATCCCTCGGCGGCGCCACCCTCAAGGGCCGCCACAACATCGTCATCACCCGGCAAACGGACTACGCGCCCAGCGGGGTTTCCGTCGTGCATTCCCTGGCCGATGCCCTCGAGCTGGCGGACCAGGACGATGTGAAAGAATATTTCGTGATCGGGGGGATGGAAATCATCAACCAGGCCTGGCCACAGATCCAGCGCATCTACCTCACCCGCGTCCACACCACCGTGGAGGGCGATGCGTTTTTCCCCGACATCAACCCGATGGAATGGAAACGTGTCCATGCGCAGGAACACCCGGCCGACGAAAAGCATGCCTATGCCTTCACGTTCGAAACCTGGGAACGGAAATAATTCCTTGAAAAATAATAGGAAAGTGCAGCCGGAAAAGGCTGCATTTTTTATTTGAAGATCACCGTGCCGACCGTTTCCGTCAGTTCCTTCACGATCTGCTTGAGATGTTTGTCCATCTCCAGGCAGCGGATCTGCGCTTCGAAATCGGTAGCCGTCTGCATTTCCTGCTGGTTTTCCGCGATCAGTTTCTGGATTTTGCGGATGATGAGGTAATTGGTGGTGCTCACGGTATCGCGCCGGAAAGCATCGTCGCCATACACCGTCTTGATCTCGAAACGCTCTTTCCAGGCGGCGCTCAGCTCGGCTTCCTTGTCTTCGAGGATGATGGCCACGTTGCGCGCCACGTCGTTGTCCGGATGGTAGAGGAAGAGTTTTTTATCGGGAATGGAGCCCTGGTCGTAATGTTCCTTGTATTCCCGCAGGATGCGTTTCACGATTTCGTTTTCGGAGAGCGATTCGAAATCGTAGGGAAGGTGGAAGATATAATCCGCCACGGTGGTCTGTTGTTCGTCGTCGAACAGTTTATCGCCGAACCGCAGCAGGATCTTGATGAGCTCGCGCTCCTGGCGTTCGGAGGTATTGAAAATGTTTTCGGCAGGCGCGGCCGGCGCTTCCGCTCCGTCGGGGAAGTACTCGGGATACATTTCGGCCAGCGACGGACCGTCATCGTCCGGCGGCGGCGCATCGAACCCGCCTTTTTTCTTGTTGTTGTTTTGTTCGTTGAGCGCCTGTTTGGAGAGGCGTTCGCGGATGAACTTGTTCACCAGGTCTACCAGCCTTTCCTCGTCGATCTTCAGCAGCTGGCTGCACTGGCGGATGTAATCCTGCTGGCGGGTGAAATCCTCGACTTTATCGATCCGCGCGATGGTTTCCGCGATCTCGTTCACGAGTTGCGATTTGCGCGTGGTATCGTTGCCCGCTTCCTTCATGGAAACGTGCAGTTTGAAGAGGACGAAATCCTGCTTGTTATCCGCGATGAACTGCCGGAAGCCTTCCGCTCCGATCTTCCGGACGTAGCTGTCGGGGTCTTCGTTATCGGGGATGAGGGCAAGCTTCACGTTCAGGCCTTCTTCGATGGCCATGTCCAGCCCGCGGAGGGCGGCTTTCACCCCGGCATTGTCGCCATCGTAGAGGATAGTGAGGTTGTTGGTGTATTTCTTGATGAGCCGCAGCTGGTCGGTAGTGAGCGATGTGCCGGAAGAGGCCACCACGTTTTCGATACCGGCCTGGTGCAGGGAAATTACGTCGGTATAGCCTTCTACCAGCAGGCATTCATCGAGCTTGTCGATGGCGTGCCGGGCGAAGTAGGTGCCGTACAGCACCTTGCTTTTGACGTAAATATCGTTTTCCGGGGAGTTGATGTATTTGGGCGCGCGGTCGGATTTGACGAGGATACGTGCGCCGAACCCGAGCACTTTCCCGCTCTGGTTGTGGATAGGGAAGATGACGCGGCCGCGGTAGTTGTCTATCGGCTGATCGTTGCGGACGGTCACGAGGCCCGTTTTTTGGAGGTATTCCAGGTTGTAGCCTTTGTGCTGCGCTTCGCGGACGAAAGCTTCACGCAGGTTCAGCGCATACCCCAGCTGGAATTTGCGGACGATCTCCTCCGAAAACCCGCGTTCTTCGAAATAGGAAAGGCCTACGTTCTGGCCTTCGTCGGTCTCGAAAAGGGTTTTGACGAAATAATCCCGCGCGAAGTTGTTGATAATGAAGAGGCTGTCGGCCATTTGCTGCCGCTGCTTCACTTCGGGGCTGACCTCCGTTTCCTCGATATCCACCTGGTAGCGTTGCCCCAGCCACCGGATAGCTTCCACATAGGAGTACTTTTCGTGCTCCATGACGAAGTTGATGGCGTTCCCGCTTTTGCCGCAGCCGAAGCATTTATAGATTTCCTTGGTGCCGGAAACGGTGAACGAGGGCGATTTTTCGTTGTGGAAAGGACAGAGGCCCATGTAGTTGGCGCCTCTTTTCTTCAGTTTCACGAATGCGCCGACCACATCGATGATGTCGATGCGGTGGAGGATGGTTTGTATGGTAGCCTGGGAGATCAATGCCGGTCTGCTGTTATCGAACGTCTATCAAATTACTAAAGATTTTGCTACGGAATCGTCAAAATGGCCTTTCTATTTTTGAAAGATTTTCAGGCGGCCGGGCAAAATTTTCAGCAATGAACCAAATGCAAACTTAAGGCAATTTTTCGGGACGGTCCGCCTTTTGGCCACCGCGTCCCAAATCGGTATATTTGTCGGATTCCACCAAAACATTCGGAAAATCAAGTTATGAAAGAAGTATTTATCGTATCCGTAGCCAGGACCCCCATCGGGGCATTCAACGGCGCTTTGGCGTCCGTTCCCGCCACTACTTTGGGTGCTACGGTCATAACAGCCGCACTGGAGCGCGCCGGCGTTGCGAAAGAGCAGGTGCAGGAAGTATATATGGGCAACGTGATCAGCGCCAATACCGGCCAGGCGCCCGCCAACCAGGCGAGCCTCTACGCCGGGCTCCCCAACACCGTTCCGTGCACCACAATCAATAAGGTATGCGCATCGGGGATGAAAGCCATCATGCTCGGGGCCCAAAGCATCCTGCTGGGCGATAACGACATCGTGGTGGCCGGCGGCATGGAATCCATGAGCAATATCCCGTATTATCTCGATAAAGCCCGCAACGGCTACCGCCTCGGCCACGGCGCCGTGATCGACGGTATTTTGCGCGACGGCCTGTGGGACCCCTACAAGGATTTCCACATGGGCAACGCCGCCGAAATCTGCGCCGCGGAGTATAAAATCTCCCGCGAAGACCAGGACGCCTACGCCGTCCAGAGCTACAAGCGCGCCGCCGAAGCCTGGGAAAAAGGGTACTTCTCCTCCGAGATCGTTCCCGTGACCACCGGCGGTAAGTCTCCGGTGACAGTGAGCGAAGACGAAGAATATAAAAAGGTGAACTTTGATAAAATCCCCACCCTCAAACCGGTTTTCCAGAAAGACGGGACGGTGACGGCGGCCAATGCCTCCGCCATCAACGACGGTGCCGCGGCGGTGGTGTTGGCGAGCGGGGAGAAGGTGAAAGAGCTGGGCCTCAAGCCTTTAGCGCGCATCGTGAGCTTCGCCGATGCCAGCCAGGCACCGGAATGGTTCACCACCACCCCCGTAAAAGCCGTGAATAAAGCCCTCGCCAAAGCGAAGCTGGACATCGGGCAGATGGATTTCGTGGAGATCAACGAAGCGTTTTCCTGCGTAGCATTGGCCAACGAAAAAGACCTGGGCATCCCCAACGAAAAGCTCAACGTATGGGGCGGCGCCGTAGCCCTGGGGCACCCCATCGGCTGCTCCGGCGCCCGCATTATGGTAACGCTCACCTCCATCCTGCAGCAGAAAAACGGCCGCTACGGCGTAGCCGGGATCTGCAACGGGGGCGGCGGCGCCAGCGCAATGGTCATAGAGAAAATCTAATTCCTTTGCTTTTTGGGAAACAAACGATAAATTTGCCCTGCCTTTTCAAAAAGGAACATCATTAAACATATAGTAAAGAATCAAATGCGTCAGATAGCCTTCAGACAAGCCTTAAGAGAAGCCATGCAGGAAGAAATGCGCCGTGACGAACGGGTGTTCCTGATGGGAGAGGAAGTGGCAGAATACAACGGTGCCTATAAAGTTAGCCAGGGTATGCTCGATGAATTCGGCGCCCGCCGCGTGATCGACACGCCGATCGCCGAACTGGGCTTCACCGCCATCGGTGTAGGCGCCGCGCAGAACGGCCTCCGTCCGATCGTGGAATTCATGACCTGGAACTTCGCCGTACTGGCGCTCGACCAGATCCTCAACACCGCCTCCAAAATGCTGGCCATGTCTGGCGGACAGGTTGGCTGCCCCATCGTTTTCCGCGGCCCCAACGGTTCCGCTGGTCAGCTGGGTGCGCAACACTCCACCGCATTTGAAAATTATTACGCCAATATCCCCGGCCTGAAAGTAGTGTCCGTATCTAACCCTTACGACGCGAAAGGCCTCCTCAAAGCCGCTATCCGCGACGAAGATCCCGTGGTTTTCATGGAATCCGAGCAGATGTACGGCGATATGGGAGAAGTTCCGGAAGAAGAATACATCATCCCCATCGGTAAAGCGGATATCAAACGCGCCGGCAAGGACGTGACCATCGTTTCCTTCAACAAAATGATGAAAGTAGCCCTCGGCGCCGCCGAAGAGCTGGCCAAAGAAGGTATCGAGGCAGAAGTGATCGACCTCCGCACCATCCGTCCGCTCGACTGGTTCACCATCCTGGAGTCGGTTAAGAAAACCAACCGCCTGGTGATCGTGGAAGAACAGTGGCCGTTCTCCAGCATCTCTTCCGAGATTTCCTACCGCATCCAGAAAGAAGGTTTCGACTACCTGGACGCGCCCATCCGCCGCATCACCGCGCAAGACGCTCCCATGCACTACGCGCCCAACCTCGTGAAACTGTACCTCCCCGATGTGGAGCGTACCGTGAAACTGGTGAAGGAAGTGATGTACATGAAAAAGTAAAAGTCAACTTTACAGTGCATAATCATAGCTGCGCTCCACACCGGGGCGCAGCTTTTTTTTGCCCCGTCCCGAAACGCAGACCGCGCCCCCAGTAGGAGGCGCGGCCGGATTGAGATTGATGGTTGATGATATAAAAAGCTGAATTATTTGCCGAAAAGGTCGGTACTGAGGTAGCGGTCGCCGCGGTCGCAGATAATAGCCACGATCACGCCGCTCGTCAGTTCGTTGGCGAGCCTTACCGCCGCGGCAATCGCTCCGCCGCTGCTCATGCCGCAGAAAATGGCTTCTTCCTTCGCCAGGCGGTTCGACATTTCGCGGGCCTCCGCTTCCGAAATATCCATGATCCGGTCTACCCGCTGCCGCTCGAAAATCTTGGGCAGATAAGCTTCCGGCCATTTGCGGATGCCGGGGATCTTGCTCCCGTCCGTCGGCTGGCAACCCACGATCTGCACCGCGGGGCTCACTTCCTTGAGGAACCGGGAAACGCCCATGATCGTGCCTGTGGTGCCCATGGCCGACACGAAATGGGTGATGCCGTGGTTGGTATCCCGCCAGATCTCGGGGCCGGTGGTACGGTAATGCATGCCGTAGTTATCGGGATTGGCGAACTGGTTCAGCATGTGATAGCCGCCTTTCGCCACTTGTGCGTGCGCATAGTCGATCGCGCCTTCCATGCTTTGCTCTTTCGGGGTGAGGGTGACCTTTGCGCCGAAGGCTTCCATGGTGAGCACGCGCTCGCGGGTAGCGTCTTCGGGCATGACGATCTCTATTTCCACGTTGAAAAGGTTCGCGATCATGGCCAGCGCGATGCCGGTGTTGCCGCTGGTGGCTTCGATCAGTTTGATGCCCGGGCGGATCTCGCCGCGGTCGAGCGCGCCCTTGATCATGCCGTAGGCGGCCCTGTCTTTCACGCTGCCGCCGGGATTGGTGCCTTCCAGCTTGGCGTAGATCGTAACGTCCGGGTTTTCAGGGATGCGCTGCAGGGCAACCATAGGTGTGTTGCCCACTAAATCCAGTACTGTGCTCATTGTTCGATTACTTTTATGCTACCGTCTGCTTTGTAATAAATCCTGGAATGAGGGTCCACCGATTTGATGAGCCACACGTTCCCGCCGATGACGCTGTGGTGGCCGATGATGGTGTCTCCGCCCAAAATGGTGGCACCTGCGTAGATCACCACGCCTTCTTCGATGGTGGGGTGGCGCTTGGCGCGGGCCATCGATTTGTCGATGCTCAATGCGCCGAGCGTTACGCCCTGGTATATTTTAACATGGGGGCCGATGACGGTGGTTTCACCGATGACGATCCCCGTGCCATGGTCTATGCAGAAATACGGTGCGATCTCCGCCGCGGGGTGGATGTCGACGCCCGTGCGTGCGTGCGCGTATTCGGTGATGACGCGCGGCAGGAGCGGCACTTCCAGCAGGTGGAGCGCATGCGCCACACGGTATGCTGCGATCGCCGAGAAGCCGGGATATGCCCGGATCACTTCGTAAAGGCATGTGGCGGCGGGGTCTCCCTGGAGGATGGCCTCCGCATCCTTCGTGAGATCCGCGTATATGCCCGGCACCATCTCCATGAACTGGCGGCTCACTGCGGGCGGGGCTTCGGGCAATTGCGCCGAGATATGCTGCAACAGATCGTTCAGCTGCGTTTCCAGCCGCACCACGTATTGCTCGATGGCCGCATCGTCCAGCACCCGGCCATTATGCTCCGGGAACATCCAGCTGATCAGGTCGCTGCAAAACTGCCAGACGGCTTCCGAACTGGGATATGGCACAGCGCCGGCAGCAGCGTGCCGCTGTTTCAATAATTCGAGTAGTTGGTGCATCATAACGTTTAGTTACCTGTGTCGGGCTAAAATTACTGATAAAACCGACAAGATTGGTAGACTTTATTTGCCTAAAACGCCCGTCCGGGGACATTTTTTTGTTCCGCTGCCGTTTAAAGTAAGTGAATTGTGCTACATCGGCCGTTTTCCGTTATTTTTGCCCTGTTCAAAAATATAGACATTCTTATGGCCAACATTCTGATCATCGACGACGAAAAGAGCATCCGCAAAACGCTCACCGAGATACTCAGCTACGAAGGATATAAAATCGACGAAGCCGCCGACGGGGCCGAAGGCTTCAAGATGTTCCAGGCCAAAACCTACGACGCCGTGCTGTGCGATATCAAAATGCCGAAAATGGACGGGCTCGAATTCCTCGAAAAAGCCCGCGAAATCAACGGCGACGTTCCCATCATCATGGTTTCCGGCCACGGAAATATTGACACGGCGGTAGACGCAGTGAAGAAAGGCGCGTTCGACTATATCTCCAAACCGCCCGACCTGAACCGTTTGCTCATCACGCTGCGCAACGCGCTCGACAAAACCACCCTGGTGGCCGAAACGAAAACGCTGCGCAAGAAAGTGAACAAGACCCAGGAAATGATCGGCGAATCGGGGCCCATCTCCAAAATCAAGGAAACGATCCATAAAGTGGCGCCCACGGACGCACGCGTGCTCGTGACCGGCGAAAACGGCGCCGGCAAGGAGCTCGTAGCCCGCTGGATACATGCGTTCAGCAACCGCGCCAACGGCCCGCTCGTTGAAGTGAACTGCGCCGCCATCCCGTCGGAGCTCATCGAATCCGAACTGTTCGGCCACGAAAAAGGCTCTTTCACCTCCGCCGTGAAACAACGCATCGGCAAGTTCGAACAAGCCAGCGGCGGAACATTGTTCCTCGACGAGATCGGCGATATGAGCCTCAGCGCACAAGCCAAAGTGCTCCGCGCTTTACAGGAAGGCAAGATCACGAGAGTGGGCGGGGACAAGGAAATCAGCGTGGATGTTCGCGTAGTAGCGGCCACCAATAAAGATTTGCTGAAGGAAGTGGAAGACAAGAACTTCCGCCTCGACCTCTATCATCGCCTCAGCGTGATCCTGATCCACGTACCTTCGCTCAACGACCGCCGCGAAGATGTGCCCCTGCTGGTAGACCATTTCCTCGACCTCGTTTGCGCAGAATATGGCATGGCCCGTAAAACGGCGGACAAAGACGCGATGAAGGCGCTCCAGAACCATCAGTGGACGGGCAACATCCGCGAACTGCGGAACGTGGTGGAAAGACTGGTGATCCTTTCCGGGAAAACCATCACGGCAGACGATGTGGAAAATTACGTGGTACCTAATCACGACAAAAAAAAAGCCACTACCTGAATGACGAGCTGCTCGTATTGACGAAGCTGCACGATTTCAGGGACGAAGTGGAAAAGATATTCATCGAATTCATGTTGCAAAAGAACGGATGGAACGTGACGAAAACCGCACAGGCGCTAGACATCCAGCGGAGCCATCTTTACAACAAGATGGAACGTTACGGCATCCGCAAAACAGCCGACGGGGATGAGTAAAAGACACATATACCTGATCAGTGGCCTGGGCGCCGACGAAAGGGTGTTCGAACGGCTGGTGTTCCCGGCCGATTGCGAAGTGCATTACCTTCCGTGGATCCCGCCCCTCAACGCCGATGAGCCCATCGGCGAATATGCAGGGCGCATGGCCCGGAGGATCCTTCATCCGGAGCCCATCCTCGTCGGACTTTCTTTTGGCGGCATGATGAGCATCGAGATCGCCCGCCAACTGCCGGTGAGGCAGGTGGTCCTCATCTCCAGCGTCAAAAACCGGCAGGAATTGCCGCCTTACTACAACAACTTCGCGCGGAAAGTTTTGCATCGCTTGCCCGACAGGCTGCTTTTCACCAACCGCCGCTTTATCGTTCAGCTTTTCATGCAGTGCCAGAGCACGGAAGAGCGGTTGCTGCTCAACGACTACCTGGGCAAAAAAGACCTCAGGTACATGCGCTGGGCGCTGAATTCCATCCTGCAATGGAACAACGAATGGATGCCGCCCGGCCTCCTCCACATCCATGGCAGTTCGGACAGGCCGTTCCCGCGGCGTTACGTTACCCCAACGCACACGATCGTCAAGGGCGGGCATTTCATGATCATGAACCGCGCGCCGGAAATCAGTAACATTCTGGAAAAAAATCTGCTGTAAAGCCTCAGGACGAAGTAGTTACGGGCTTTCGGCGGGCGTATTGGAGCACTTCGTCCATCGAAAGGAGCGTTTTCACGTTTTCGGGCAGGGGAACGGAGATGCGGGCGATCTGCGGTCCGGAAATCGTGACGGGGATAGTGGGGAACAGGCGGCCGAGGTCTTTTACGAAGTTATCGAGCGCGCGCTGCGGGAAATTGGTGATGATGTGGGTATAGATCTGGTCTACCTGCTTGCGGTCGGTATAGAAGCAAAGGTCCTCCAGCGGTACGTTGGCGCCGAAGTTCACGACCGTGCAGCCGTTTTTCTTCAGCAGGTATTGCATGAACAGGAGGGGGATTTCGTGCCATTCGCCTTCGGGGAGGAAAACCATGAAGCATTCGGTGGACGATTGCGGGATATCGAGCCCGTCGATGGCGACCATGAGCTTTTTCCGGATGATATTGGCGGCGAAATGTTCCTGGGCGGGGATGACGCAATCCACGAGCCACAGCAGCCCGATGCGCTCCAGGTAAGGGTAGATCACCTTCAGGATGCACTGTTCGAAGCCCATGCGGAGCAAGACGTTGTGGAAGATTTTTTCGAAACGGATCTGGTCGAAATCGATCATCGCTTCCACGAGCTGGTTGATGTAGACCTGGTGCAGGTGGTTACCCTTATGCCCGGTCTCCTCCAGCGAAAGCTGCCTGATCTCTTCCTCCGACATCCCCACGATCTTCGATATCTTGTAACCATGCCGGTACAGGTAAGCGATACGCATAATGTGCTTCAGGTCGCCGTTGTCGTAGACGCGATGGTTCGTGTCTTTCCGCTTGGGACGAAGCACATTGTAGCGCTGTTCCCATATTCGGATGGTATGCGCCTTGATGCCGGTGAGGCTTTCAATGTCTTTTATCGTGAAGCTGTTCAAGGTTCTGGATATAGAATTAAACAAAAATAGAAATAAAGTGGTTCAACCGTTGTTTTGAATCCGAAACTTACGTGGTATTTTTTAAGAAAACTTTATCTTCAGAAAAATCAGCTGACAATTAACAGAATATTATATTTGTTGGTAAAATAAACTAAAACAATACGCATGAACCTGGTATTTTGGAAGAAGAAGGACGGCCAGCCGAAGAAAAAGAAGTCCGCAGTGAGGGAATGGCTGGATGCGGCCATCTTCGCCATCATTGCGGCAACGTTGATCCGTACCTTCATTTTCGAAGCCTATACTATCCCTACGCCATCCATGGAAAAGACCCTGCTGGTCAACGACTTCCTTTTCGTAAGTAAAGTTAGCTACGGCCCGCGCATCCCCATGACGCCGCTGGCTGTACCCTTCACCCATCATACCCTCCCTTTCACGAAATATACCAAGGCCTATTCCGAGGCCGTTCAATGGAAATACCGCCGCCTGCCCGGTTTCAGCGATATCAAACGCAACGATGTCGTGGTATTCAACTTCCCCGAAGGAGACACCGTGGCCCTGGAAATCCAGGAAAGCGGGTTCTATTCGGATGAAGTGCGTAAAAACGGCCGCGATTTCGTGTGGAATTCCTATCACGTCATTTCCAGACCGGTCGATAAACGCGAAAACTATATCAAAAGATGTGTGGGCATTCCGGGAGACAGCCTTGCCGTCCGCAACGGCGTGATCGTCGTTAACGGCATTGCCGAAACCCCGCCGCCCGCAGGCGAACGGTATTACACCGTGCAAACGCAGGACGGCAGCAACATCAACCCCATGCGCCTCGAAGAACTGGGGATCGAAGAATCGCCGGCCGGCAACGTGCTCAACATGACGCCCTCCGAAGCCAAATCCGTCGAAAGCCTCGGCTCCGCCGTTACCGGCGTTACGCCTTACGTGTACGACGAACCTTCTCCCGACGTTTGGCCGCACGATACCGCGAATTTCAAGTATACCATCGATAATTTCGGCCCCATCTACATCCCGAAGAAAGGTGCCACGGTGAAGCTGGACAGCGCTTCGATCGAGCTGTACCGCCGTATCATCGCGGTTTACGAAGGCAACAAGCTGGAAGAAAGAGGCCCCAACCAGTTCTACATCAACGGTCAGGCCGCCAGCACCTATACTTTCAAAATGGATTATTACTGGATGATGGGCGACAACCGCCACCGTTCCCTCGATTCCCGCTTCTGGGGCTTCGTTCCGGAAGATCATATCGTGGGCAAAGCCTGGATGATCTGGATGAGCTACGGCAAGAACGGCATCCGCTGGAGCCGCCTGTTCCGCACCATCAAATAAAAACGCTCATACACAATCGATTATAACGGCAGTCGCGCCTCCGTCCCGAAAAAAATGTACTTTCGGCCCGGCAGCGCGACTGCCTTTTTTATGCAAACTCCCGCTCATGGAAACGACCCGGCACATCATCGAATTTGAGACATATGCAGACATCAGCGCGCTTCCGCCCGAAGACGCCGCGCTGTTACGGCAGGCACGCACCGCCACGAAAGACGCCTGGGCGCCCTATTCCCGCTTCCGGGTGGGTGCGGCCGCGTTGCTGGAGAATGGGGAAGTGCTGACCGGCACCAACCAGGAAAACGCCAGCTATCCCGTGGGCATCTGTGCGGAGCGGACGGTGCTTTCCGTGGCTTCGGGCCTGCATCCCAATGTGCCGGTACTGGCGATCGCGGTGAGCTACGATAACGAGCTGGCTCCCTCGGTGGAGCCCATCGCACCCTGCGGCATCTGCCGGCAAACGCTCATGGAATACCAGGCACGGTTCCACCGGCCCATCAAACTCATCCTCGGCGGGCTTTCCGGAAAGGTAATCGTGGTGGCAGACAGCGCCGACCTGATGCCTTTATCATTTTCTGCAAAAAGTATGAAATAATTTATATATATTTGGTTCAGTGCCTAAGCACATTGAACCATGTTCCTATACCGCTGTATCCTTATCCTATGCCTGTCCGGCCCGGCGCTTCAGCCTGTGGCCGCTTCGGTGCCTCCGCCCGGGGGCGACCGCGCTTCGGAATTTTACAGAAAAGGCGAGCAATGCATGCTGGAAGGCCGGCTGGACGAAGCTGAGCAATGTTTTGCCGCGGCGATCGGGGCCAACCGGAAGTACGTGGCGCCTTATCTTCAGCTGGCGGTGCTGTACCGGCTGCGTCACGACGGCGAGCTGGCGCGGCAGCGATACCTCGATTTATTGAAAGAAGTGCCGGAAGAGCCTTCGGCGCTGGCAGGGATGGCGGAAGTGAGCTTCGAGCTGGAAGCCTGGGAAGATGCGCTCACCTGGGCCATGCGCGCGCAGGAGCAGGGCGCGCCGGGCATGTACGCCATCATCGGGATGAGCTACGCCGCGCTCGACCATGCCGGGGAAGCCATCCGGGCCATGGAGCGCTCGCTGGCGGAAGACCCCCATCAACCCGCCCTTAGCCGGCGGCTGGCAAGACTGTACGCGCAGGAGGAAAATTACGCCGCGGCACTCAGAATTTACGAAAAAGCACTGAAGGCAGACAGTACATCTGCCGATTTATATTTGGAATCAGGAATGATGCATTTTAATATGGAAAACTACAAAAACGCCGCCGGCGCATTTGAAATGGCTGCCAGGTACGGAGCTTCCGGCGATGCGGACCTTTATGCAAACCTGGGTATCGCCTACCTTCAACAGGCAGCTTACGACGACGCCATTCAAAATCTTAAAAAAGCCCTCCAGCTGCGAAGCGCAGATATCCGCATCATGCAGCAGCTGGCCCATGCCTACTTCAAAAAGCAAAGCTATGCGGAAGCCGCCATGCAATGGGACCGTATTCTCGTGCTCCAGCCGCAGAACGCCTTTGCGATGTTCATGCTCGGTAAATCCTATATCTGTTCGGGGGAAGTGGTGAAGGGGCAGCGCATCTGCGATCAGGCGCTTCAGTTACATTAACGGGGGAACGAAATGTCAATGACAGTTGCGTCATTGACATTTCGTCAGTTTCTTTTCCTACATTCTTTCAGGTACCCGGATGCCCAGGAATTTCATGGCCTGCCGGATGGTATTGGCCGTGAGGGAAGCGATCTGCAGGCGCAGCTTGCGCTTGTCTTCGTTTTCGGCATCACGCACGGAATAGGTGTATTTCCCGTTTTCTTTTTTCGCGTAGAACGAGTTGAAGGTTTGCGCCAGGAGGAACGCGTAGTTCGCGATCACGGAGGGGCTCATTTCGCGGCCGGCTTCCGCCAGCACTTCGCCGAACTGTTCGTTGATCTTGATGAGCTCTTTTTCCATGGGCAGCAGCGCATCCTTGTGGCGATAGGTGGCCAATGCGGCAAGGTCTTCCGCGGAAAACTCGCGTAAAATCGACCGGATGCGGGCGTGGCTGTATTGAATGAACGGGCCGGTAAAGCCATGGATGTCGATCGACTCTTCCGGGTTGAAAACCATTTTCTTTTTCGGGTCCACTTTCAGGAGGAAGAATTTCATGGCGCCCAGGCCGATCGTTTCGTACAGTTCGCGCAGCTCTTCTTCCGTAAAATCTTTCACTTTACCGAGCTCTTCGGTGTATTTGGCAGCGGTGCTCACCATTTCCTCCACGAGATCGTCTGCATCTACCACCGTCCCTTCGCGGCTTTTCATCCGGCCATGGGGCAGTTCCACCATGCCGTAGGAAAGGTGGGCGATGCCGTCGGCAGAGGGTTCGCCGAGTTTCTGCATGATGAGTTTCAGTACCTTGAAGTGGTAATTCTGCTCGTCGGCCACCACGTAGATGCTTTGGTCCATGTGGTAGTCGTCGTATTTGAGGCGTGCGGTACCGATGTCCTGCGTGATGTACACGGATGTGCCGTCGCCGCGGAGCACGAGTTTTTCATCGAGCCCGTCGGCGGTAAGGTCGATCCACACGGAGTTATCGGCTTTTTTGAAGAACACGCCTTTGCGGAGGCCTTCTTCCACCACGTCTTTCCCCAGCAGATAGGTATTGCTTTCGAAGTACATTTTGTCGAAATCGATGCCGAGGCGTTTGTAGGTTTTCTCGAAACCTTCATATACCCAGCTGTTCATCGTTTGCCAGAGGGCGCGCACTTCCGGGTTGCCGGCTTCCCATTGCTGGAGCATGATCTTGGCCTGCTGCATGATCTCGGTCCGGTTGCGGGCGAGTTCTTTGATGTCATCATGGATTTTGCCAGCTTTTTCTTCGTCGCCTTTGATGGCGGGCGTCAGTTCCTGGTGGAGCGATTTGGCGCGGGCCTTTTCTTCCCCTTCAAAATCGGAAAAATCGCCTTTTTCTATCCTTGAAATAACATCTTTGGTTTCTGCGGAAGCGGTGCGGGCGAGGGCTTTGATGTCATGCCTGAGCTTTTCCGCCTTTTCTACGTTGGCCTTGAATTCAGGTTTGTTCAACGCAGTGTGAAGCTTGATGAGCTTTTCCACCTGTTCGCCTTCGAAGTCCCCGAAATTCCCTTCCAGCACGCGCGAAATGATCGGCTCGGCCTGGTCGCGGAGGATGGATTCGAAATGAACGTAATAATCGCCCACGAGATGGTCGCCCTTTTTGCCGGTGGATTCCGGCGTATCGCCATGGGCGAAGAGCTGCCATGCGAGCATGGATTTGCAGATATGGATGCCGCGGTCGTTCACAAGGTTGGCCTTGACCACTTCGAAGCCATTGGCCTTGAGGATCTCCGACACGGAGAAACCGAGGAAATTGTTACGGAGGTGCCCCAGGTGAAGGGGTTTGTTGGTGTTGGGGGAAGAATATTCCACCATCACCTTTTTACCGTTGGCAGGCTGCTGGCCCACGCTGGTATTATGATGCGCGTCCTGCACGAAACCAGTCCAGAACTGGTCGTGAACGGAGAGGTTTAGAAAGCCTTTGACAACGTTGAAACCAGCCACGAGCGCGGGATGGTGCTCCGCCAGCCATGTACCGATGGCCGTGGCGGTTTCTTCAGGCTTTTGCCGGCTGAACTTGGTAAAAGGGAACACGACGATGGTATACTCGCCTTCGAATTCGGGCTTGGTGGTGTTGACAGAAACGTCGGCCGCGGTGAAGGGCTGTTGGTACAGCGCCTGGACCGCTTCTGCGGCGGCCTGTTTAATGGAAGCAACTACGCTCATGAATATCAATTGATGGTAGAGGGCAAAGGTAACGGTTCGGAAGGGCAAAAAAAAGAGCAGCGGCCTTGCGGCACGCTGCTTCGGGTTTTACAGGCTAATGCCTTTACTATTTTTTGATCCGGAAATTGCCGAACGTGTAGGTCACGCCGAACTGCGCAACGGAGTTCGCATGTTTTTCGTCGGTTTCACCGGCATGTGTGAGGCCGAAGTTATACCGGGCGTTCAGACCAAGACCGAAATCGAAATCATATCCCAAACCTGCGCCCAGTCCAAAATCAACACCTTTGTAGGCGTCGCCCACGTCGTGGGTATTGCCGTCGTTCTTGGTTTTGGCGGCTACTTTGAAACCGATCTGCGGGCCGGCTTCCAGGTAGAATTCGGGGATGATGTGATATTGCGCCATGATGGGCAGATTGATGTAGTTGACGGCCACCGTGGTCTCGTCGAATATCGGCGGGTCGAACACGAAGCCCTGTCCGGAATACACCAGCTCCGGCTGGATGCTCCACTGTTCATTGAGCCCCACCCTTGCGAAACCACCCACGTAAATGGATGCACGGGATTTACTATTGGTCAGGTTCGTCATTTTGGCGACGTTCAAACCGCCTTTCACACCGAATTTCACTTGTTGCGCTTGTGCCGCAACACTCAACAGGCATACAGTCAGGAATAAAAAAATGGATTTTTTCATAATATGTTAAAATTGGCAGGATTGGTTTAACAAAATACATGCCGAAGCATAAAAAAGCCCTTCCGGAGTTGCCGGAAGGGCTTTTGACAGGATGTCACTATGTTGAAAAACAGTTTTTTAATAGATGGTGAATTCCACGCGGCGGTTCGCCTGGCGGCCTGCGGCGGTTTTGTTGGAAGCGATGGGCTGGTCCTGGCCGTAACCCGTGGCCTCGATGCGGCTGGGGTTCACGCCTTTGGACACCAGGTACGATTTCACCGACTCGGCACGGTCTTTCGAAAGTGCCATGTTTTTGGTGCGGTTGCCGGTGTTGTCTGTATGGCCTGCCAGTTTGAGGCTGAGGTTTTTACGCACCAGCAGCGACGCCACCTGGTCCAGCGAAGCAAAGGATTTCGGACTGATTTCCGACTTGCCGGTAGCAAATTCCAGGTTGTCGATGGCGTTTTTCACGAGCCTGCGGTCGTCGTCTGTAATTATGACCTGAACGGGCCGTGCGGTATCCGGTTTTGGCAGTGAGCAGCCGGCGCCGTCCACTTTGTCGCCCGAAGGCGTATTCGGGCATTTGTCGAACACGTCCGAAACGCCGTCGCCATCGCTGTCTTTCTGCAATTGCGCGAGATCTGCGGCCAGTTTTTCATTGTTGGCTTTTTCCGCTTCGAGCTCGCGGCGGAGCTGGTCGCGCTGGCCCACAAGGTCGTCGTACATGACGGCTGGCCCGTTATGCCACTGCAGTTGCGGTTTGGTGCGGGAGCCGATGGCGAATTCGAGGCCGGCGTATCCGTAGGAGAAGCGGTCTTTGGAGGGGCCGTATTTATAACCGTCCAGGTTGTCGGCATCGAGGAAATGCATCGTGTAACCGAGATCGAGGTTCATGAAGTCATTGAGCCTGAACTTGATGCCGGCGCCCACGGGGATGATGAGCTCCTTGATATTGCCGTCTGTCTTGTATTCCATTTCCGTACCGCCGGATGGGGTGACGCGGGGGCTGTAGCCGGCGAGGCCGCCGCCGACGGAGGCGTATAGCTGTGCGATGGGTTTTTTATAGGCCCAGTTGATGGAGGCGAAGTTGAAAACGCCGCTGAGGCTGGCGGTCCATTTCAGGCGGGTTTCGAAAGACGAGAAAGCCCGGTTGGGATTGGCGCCGTTGCCGAGCTCGCGGCTCTGGTCGCCCTTGAGCCGGCCGCCCATATAATCGGCCCGGAGGCTGAAAAAATGGAGGAGCTGCCATTTGGCATACGCGCCATAGCCGTAGCTGATCAGCGATTTGGTGAAATCGTTGCTGCCGCCGATGAGGACGGAGGGGGCGGTGATGCCGCCGTTGATGCCGACGGAAAAGGTCCTGTAGTTCATGCCGCCGCCGCCGAAGAGGCTGCCGTGCGGGTTAGGGGCGGGGTCGGAGTTCTGGGCAACACTGACGAGGGGTAAGGCGGTCATGACGCAAATGACCCACCGGAACATGGTTTTTTTCATATGAATGTCGGTTGTGTACGTATTTGAAAACAAAAAACACCCGACTGTGTTCTATTAGAGAAGACATCTTTTTATTCGTTATACAAAGCTGTTGGACGGAAACTGACATATTTTCATATTGCCTGCCGTTGGCATAATCATTGTCCAGAGATGATCAAGCCCGGTTTTCCGGGATACACTGTTTCACAAAGGAGAATATTATTATTATGGGAAAAATCATAGGTATTGACTTAGGGACTACCAACTCTTGCGTTGCTGTTATGGAAGGTAACGAACCGGTAGTTATCGCCAATGACGAAGGGCGCCGTACCACCCCTTCAGTTGTTGCTTTTTTAAAGAACGGAGAAAGAAAGGTGGGCGATCCCGCCAAACGCCAGGCGATCACCAACCCCGTTAACACCATCATGTCGGTGAAGCGTTTCATGGGCCGCCATTTCGACGAAGTGTCCAATGAACTGAGCCACGTGAGCTACAAAGTGGTAAAGGGCGACAATAACACTACCCGCATCGATATAGATGGACGGCTGTACACTCCCCAGGAGATTTCGGCCATGATCCTTCAGAAAATGAAGAAAACGGCCGAAGATTACCTCGGCCAGGAAGTGACCGAAGCGGTAATTACCGTTCCGGCTTACTTTAACGACGCACAGCGCCAGGCTACCAAAGAAGCCGGCGAGATCGCGGGCCTCACCGTTCGCCGTATCATCAACGAACCTACCGCAGCCGCACTGGCGTATGGTATGGACAAGAAACATCACGACAGCATGATCGCCGTGTTCGACCTCGGCGGTGGTACCTTCGACGTGTCTATCCTTGAACTGGGCGACGGCGTGTTCGAAGTGAAAGCTACGAACGGCGACACCCACCTTGGTGGCGACGACTTCGATAAAGTGATCATGGACTGGCTGGCAGACGAATTCAAGAAAGACGAAGCCGTAGACCTGCATAAGGACCCCATGGCATGGCAGCGCCTGAAAGAAGCGGCTGAAAAGGCGAAGATCGAATTGTCTTCTTCCCAGGAAACCGAGATCAACCTGCCTTACATCACTGCGGTAGACGGTGTGCCGAAACACCTGGTGAAAAAACTCACCCGCGCCAAATTCGAGCAATTGAGCGACAGCCTCGTGGAAAGGACCCTGGAGCCCTGCCGCAAAGCATTGGCTGACGCAGGCATCGACATCAGCAAGATCGACGAAGTGATCCTGGTGGGCGGTTCTACCCGTATCCCCCGTATCCAGGAAGTAGTTGAGAAATTCTTCGGCAAAAAGCCGAACAGGGGCGTAAACCCCGACGAAGTGGTGGCAGTAGGTGCAGCTATCCAGGGCGGTGTGCTCACCGGTGAGGTGAAAGACGTGCTGCTGCTGGACGTGACCCCGCTTTCCCTCGGTATCGAGACCATGGGCGGCGTGATGACCAAGCTGATCGAAGCCAACACGACCATCCCCACGAAAAAGAGCGAAGTGTTCTCTACCGCGGCCGATAGCCAGCCGAGCGTAGAAATCCACGTACTGCAAGGCGAGCGCCCCCTGGCCAGCCAGAACAGGACGCTGGGCCGCTTCATCCTCAACGATATCCCGCCCGCTCCCCGCGGCGTGCCCAAGATCGAAGTGGTGTTCGACATCGACGCCAACGGTATCCTGCACGTAACCGCGAAAGACCAGGGCACCGGCAAATCCCAGAACATCCGTATCGAAGCCGGCAGCGGCCTGAATAAGGATGAGATCGAAAAGATGAAAGCAGAAGCCAAGGCCAACGAAGCGGAAGACAAGGCAGCGCGTGAGAAGATCGAGAAGATCAACCAGGCCGACAGCCTCGTGTTCCAGACCGAAAAACAACTGAAAGAATACGGCGACAAGATCCCGGCTGAAAAGAAAGCCCCGATCGAAGCTGCCCTGGAAAAACTGCGCACCGCAAATAAAACCCAGGACATCGCCCAGATCGACGCTGCTTCAGCCGAGCTGAACGCTGCATGGACGGCCGCTTCCGAAGAAATGTACAAAGCATCCCAGGCACAGGGTGGCGCCAATGGCGGACCTGAGCAGGGAGGCCAGCAACAACAGGGCGGTCAGCAAGGCGCCAATGGCGACACGGTGACCGACGCGGAATTCGAAGAAGTGAAATAAGGATTACTACGAATAACGGAAAAGCCCGGATGCGAAAGCGTCCGGGCTTTTTTTATGCACGGGATTTTTTATTGCAGGAAATGCAGCCAGGCGTTATCTGCGATGGCGGCGGGCGCGAAAACATCCACCGCGGTCATGTTGTGGAAGCGCAAAGGCAGCAGGAGCGCGGGTGTAGCGGTAGTGATCAGGGTCTGCGCCGTGGGCGGGATGGTGGCGTCGGCGGAGACGGGGGGCGTCATGCCGAGGTGCGCCCATCCGGATTTCACGATGGCGATGTCGAGAAGCTCGTCTTTTTCGTGATGGAGCGCGAAGTAGATATTATGGCGGGTGGTGTTTTGTACCCAATCGGGAATTTGTCCGTCGGAGAGGAAGTCCATACCGGAAAAGAGGATTACCCGGCGAAGGGGGAAGTGCTTTCCCATTACGCCTGCATGGCCGGCGCCTTGCGAGTGCCCGGCGGCGAGGACTTTTTCCCAGGCGGGTTGGTTGCCGGAGAGGAATTGCGCCCAGTTTTCGTCGGGGTATGTTTTATCGAGGTACTGCAGGAGATCGGTCAGCCGCTGGATGATGGAGTTGGTGCGATCGACGGTAACGCCGGGATAGCGGTCGGTTCCGTCGATGATTTCGAGGCGTGCGCGGGAATGGGCGGTGATGTCGGCCGAGCCGGCGCACAGTTCGTTGACGGCGGGTTTGTTCGGATACATGAGACCGATGGCGTGGTATCCTTTTTCAGCGGCGAGGCGAATGAATTTCCGGTAGTTTTTGGGCTCGGCGCCGGTGCCGGGAAGGAAGATGAGGAGTTGGTTGCGGCGTTTGTTGTCGGGGACCACATACGCGTAGTTCGGATCGTTGTAGGTGTTGATATTTGAATTGGCGGTGGATGGCGGAACGATGTGTTCGCGGAGGCCGGCGGGCGTGTTGCGCTCGGCCGGTTTGGAGCACCCGAAAGAGAGCAGGGCGCAGAGGATGAGGGAGCGGATCATGTTTCAAAGAACGATCAAATGAGAATTTTGTTTTAAAAAAGTTTTGTATTGAAAAACGTGTTAAATTGAGCAAATCCGCAGCGCATTTTTGTAACCCTTTGCCGCTGCATTTTCCCACTATTATGATGAATAAGCGTTTTTTGGGTTGAAGTTTACAAAGCTTCGATCCGGTCAACTATTGTTAACGCTTTAAACATTGAAAGATGTATTACACGAAAGATGAAAGTTATAACCAGTTGTGGGCCGGGTTCATGGAACAGCGGCGCTTATTGTTGAATGATCGCACCTATGCACGGATGCACCGGGAATATTGGTGTTTGGGTGAAGGGGTAGACATGACGGCCGATGACAGGCGTGATTATCTCGCATTAAAAGCGAGAATGAAGCGGGAGCTGGACGAATATACGGTGCATGAAAAATTTGATCCCGTACAGGCAAGAAAGATCAGAGCCGAATACCGAAAAAAATTGAAGGAGGCGTTAAAGAAAGGCAACTGGCTGTCGCGGTTGGAGAAGTAAAGGGCCGATTCAATTTTTCAAAAAATATGTAAAGGGAAATCTATTGTTTGTGTTACCTGGAATTTTATATACGGCCGAACCGGGGCTGGTAATTGGTTTTCATGGTTGTGATCAGGAGGTCAGGGATTCGGTACTTGCGGGTGATGAAATGTTGCGGAAAAGTGTCAATGCTTATGATTGGCTTGGGAATGGTTATTATTTCTGGCAAAACAACTTCGAGCGTGCACTTGAATTTGCGAGATATCCTCCGGGAAAACAGCCATGTGAGCGGCCGGCAGTTTTGGGCGCAATTTTGAATTTGGGCAATTGCCTGGATTTAACAGATAAGAAATGCCTGATTTCATTGGAGGAGTCGTTTCACGAGTTACGTTTGAGTACGAGAATAACAGGTAAGGTTTTGCCGGGTAATAAACCGGCGGCCGACTCTGGAGAATTGTTGCTGCGGTATCTTGATTGCAGTGTATTCGAGTATTTGCATGTGGTTACGGAAAGAGAAAAGGGGCTTCCTTATGATTCCGTCCGGGGGATTTTCGTAGAAGGCAAGCCGGTGTTCGACGGTGCAGGGATTTACGATAAGACACACGTACAGATTTGCATCCGCAACCCGAATTGCATACTGGGTTTTTTCCTGCCGCGGGAGGCGGCATCCTGGCCGTAAGAGGAATGACCGTTTTTTTGTAATTTCCGGGCATGACCCTGCGTTTCTATGTCCGCTTTGCCTCAGCCTGGGGGCAGCAATTGGTCCTCTGCCTGGAAAACGGGCAGCGGCTGGTCATGGATTACGTTGATCCGCAAACGTGGGCATTTACCCTGGAATGGGAAGGTGCAGTCATTCAATATCGTTATGCCATCCAATCGGAGGGGAGCCTGGAGGAAAACGTGATGCGGGAAATACATTTCCCCCCGAACGTAAGCGCCTATGCTATCCACGACACGTTTCATTTCCCGGGGGATATGGCAGCATCGTGGATGCGGGCACCGTTCAGGGATGTGTTTTTTACGAGAGAAGTGATGGCTAGGGAAAATCCAGGCAACACGGGCTCGCATCGGTTCCGGGTAAGGGCGCCGTTATTGCCGGTCGAAAAGAAAGTATGGCTGATCGGGAATGTGGAGCCCCTCGGCAATTGGGCGCCGGACTTTGCGGTGGAGATGTTCGCCGATAGCAACGGGATTTTCTCGGTGGAAGTGGAATTGCCGGTCCAGGTGGCTATCGCATACAAATATTGCGTTTCCGGGTCGGAGGACGATTGGGAATGGGAGCAGGGTGAAAACAGGACGTATTATTCGGAGGGAACTGCTTCGATAGACGATGGGTTTGCCCGGTTCCCGCGCCAGCCCTGGAAAGGTGCGGGAGTTGCGGTGCCGGTGTTCTCGCTCCGGTCGGGGAAGAGCCTGGGCTGCGGGGAATTCGCCGATTTGCCGTTGCTGGGGGAATGGGCGGCAGCGGCGGGGATCCGCATGATACAATTGCTCCCGGTGAATGACACGACCTGGAGCAAAACCTGGCAGGATTCATATCCCTATGCCGCCGTGTCCGCCTTTGCCCTTCACCCCATTTATATACACCTTCCCGCGATCGGGCAGGTGAGGGGGTATGCCGAACAGCAAAAGCGGCTCGATCTTCCCGAAATGGATTACGAAGCTACGCTTGCCTTTAAGGATGCCGCATTGCGGGGTTTCTACCGCACTTTCATACCAGACGCGGCTTATCTTGACTGGGAGCGCGCGCAGGAACATTGGCTCCCGGCATACGCGAATTTTTGTTGCCGGCGCGATGGGACGGGCGATCAGGGGTATTACCGCTTCGTGCAATACCATCTGCACAAGCAGCTTACCACCGCGGTAACCATATTACGGTCGAAAAGGATTGCGCTGAAAGGCGACCTCCCGATCGGTATGTTTTTACATAGCGCAGACGTGCTCGAGCAGCCCGGTTTGTTCAACACCGCCGTTCAGGCAGGCGCACCGCCCGATGAATTCGCCACCGAAGGACAAAACTGGGGATTCCCTGCCTACAACTGGGAGCAGATGGAGGCCGACGGTTTTAACTGGTGGAAACGCCGTCTGCAACACATGGCCCAATATTTTTCCGCTTTCCGGATAGACCATGTACTGGGTTTCTTCCGCCTCTGGCAGGTGCCCCGCAATGCCGCGAGCCCCCTGCTGGGGTACTTCCAGCCGTCGATTCCGTTGACGGCATCCGAGATCACGGACGCGGGTATCCCGTTTTCGCGGGAAAGATATTGCAGGCCGTATATCACGGACGGAGTCATATCGTCCCTGTTTGGGCCCGAGGCAGCGCGGTTGAAATCCGCTTATCTCGAGCCACAGTCCCCGGGATTCTACCGCCTGAAACAGGCGCAACCTTTTGCCGGGGAAAAGCCGTCGTTCGCTGCAGCGCTTCGACAGCTGGCCGCCAACGTGCTGTTCCTGGAACCCGAACCGGACAAATTCCATCCCCGGTTCGGAATGGCCGACACGCTTTCGTTCCAGGCGCTGCCGGAATCGGAGCAAACCAGTTTGCGCCGGTTGGCGGACGATTTCTTTTTCCGTCGTCATGATGAACTTTGGAAGCAGTCTGCCCTGCAAAAATTGCCGGTATTAACCAGCGCCACAGATATGTTGGTGTGTGGGGAAGACCTGGGACTGATCCCGCACAGTGTGCCGGAAGTGATGTCGGCATTGGGGATATTAGGGTTGGAGGTTGACCGCATGCCCCGCTATCCCGGCCGAACACCGGCAGACGCGCCTTATTTATCGGTAGTTACGCCGTCCACGCACGATATGAGCACGCTGCGCAGCGAAATCCCCGCAGACCGGGAGCCCTCCATCCGCAGGCAATTGCTGTCGCCCGCGATGTGGTGCATCCTTCAACTGCAGGACTGGCTTTCGCTCGACGATTCCCTCCCTCATCCAAACGACCCGTCCCGGGAACGGATCAACGTTCCTGCCATACTTCCTTGGTACTGGCGCTACCGGATGCCCCTGTCCCTGGAATCCCTGCTGGAAGCAACGTCCCTCCGCGACAGGATACATCGCCTCATCAGCGAAGCGGGGCGCGAAGTATGAAAAATCCTCATGCCCTGGAGCATCTGAAGCTTTTCAACAAAGACCATTAAAGAGAGAGGGTGGATTTTATGAATGAATTCAGCGAGGTGCCAGGCTGCATTTATAAGTCTTGCTCCACCAGGCGTCGACCCATCTCGCAACAACCTGGAATCAACCCTGCATCCCGAACATACTTTAGTGGAATTTTTTCTACAATCCCAGCCTTAACACTCGGCGGAGCCGCTTCAGCCGTCCCCGGCCTAAATCCCGGAAACTCCCATCCAGGGCAGGGTTTGAAGGATCGGGGGAGCCGTTTTCCGCCGCCCCGTTCCCACTTTCGCGTTATTTCAACCGCTCTTGTATGTCCTTCCAGAATGGATGAAAAAATGAAACTTTCCGCCGTATATTTATCCTATGGAATTGACATTATATCCCTTTGAACTCAAATTCCGGCATACATTTACCATCTCCCGGAAGAGCAAAGACGTTCAACCACTCCTCGTGGCCAAACTTTCCCAAAATGGCTTTAGTGGCCTCGGCGAAACTGCCGACAATTCCTATTACAACATCACCGTTCCCATGCTGATGGACGCCCTCAACGCCCATCGCGCCTTCATCGAAAGCTACACCCTCGATACGCCGGAAGATTTCTGGGACGAGATGTTCCCCCGGCTCAAAAACAACATGTTCGCACTCTGCGCCCTCGACCTCGCCGCGCATGATCTCCATGCCCAGCAACTCGGCAAAAAACTCTACGAAGTCTGGCATCTCGACCCTTCCTCCAACCCCATGACCGACTATACCATCGGCATCGATACGGTAGAAAATATGGTCCGCAAGCTGCAGGAATTCCCCTGGCCGATCTATAAAATCAAACTGGGAACGAAAGACGATATCGCCATCATCCGGGAACTGCGCCGGCACACCGATGCCATATTCAGGGTAGATGCGAACTGCGCCTGGGGCGTGGATGAAACCCTCCGCAACGCGGAAGCCTTCCGCAGCTTGGGCGTCGAGTTTATCGAACAACCCATGCCCGCCGCTGATTGGGACGGCATGAAAAAAGTCTTCGAACGATCCGCCCTGCCCCTGATCGCAGACGAAAGCTGCATCGTGGAGCAAGACGTAGCCCGCTGCCATGGCTATTTCCACGGCATCAACATCAAACTCACCAAATGCGGCGGCATCACGCCCGCCCGCAGGATGATCCTCGAAGCCAAGCAGCGCGGCATGAAAGTCATGACCGGCAGCATGAACGAAAGCACCGTTGGCACTTCCGCCGTTGCGCACCTCCTCCCTTATCTCGATTTTGTGGACATGGACGGGCCGCTCCTCCTCGCGGAAGACATCGCTACCGGCGTCCGCATCGAAAACGGCGTCATCTACTATGCAGACAGAAACGGAACGGGCGCTGTGCTCACCCGTACCCGTTAGTCTTTCCTCGTGAGATAGCCGTCTTGCGGCAACGCCTGTTTCATGCCCGAAAAACTGAAATTGGGCGTGCTGAATTCATTGCGCACTACCATGTAGCCGCTGATGATCCCCTCCTCGCGGAACGAAAAATAAACCTTGTTGTTCAGCAGCCACTCGTACGGGCTACAAGGCAGCTCGTAGGGCAAGCCGTTTTGCAGATCGGGTTTCATGATGAAATCGTACCGCTTTCCAGGCGTCACGATTCCCTTGATATAACAGAAATCCCGGCGCTTCGTAATGTACCGCGGATCGCTTTCCATCTTCCCGTAAAAGAACATCCCGCTCGTACTGTCGATTTGCAGCATGTAGCGAAGCGTTCCGAGGGAAGATTTGAACGAGATACAATAAGTGCCGGGCAAAGCAGCGGTTTTTTGCTGCATGAGGCGATTGATTTGCTGACTGTTTGCCTGCAGGGGCGCTGTGCACAGAAAAAGCACTGCAAGTAAACAAACAGTCGACCAGGAGTTAGAATGGCGGATCATGGCGACAGATTTGTTTATATAAAGGACACACGTTTTGCCCTTTTGGTTGCATGCGATTACACCAGCGGAAATAACAGGATTAGTTGGAGAGATCAGTCCGGATCGGGGATTTCGCGCCATTTGGACGCGAAAAAGACATAGGAACTCCTTCGCCCGGTGGCTTCGATGTACTTACCGGCCAGCCTGGCGAGGGGATTTTCAAACGGATTGCCAGAAGCCGGGCGTATGAGGAAACAGTCGTCCGCCGTTTCCAGGTACACGCCCAGGCTTTCGCTTTTGGTATTCCTTGCAAAGGTCCGGAGCGTTAATCTCCCTTTTACCTTTTGCTGTTTTTCAGGTTTATCTTCTGACATATGTTCTTTCTCCAAGGATCTGACCGGCCCTTTCCTTTACCACCAACACATTGGTTTCCTTGAACTTGCCGTGAAACTTCGAAGCCGAATATACGTGAAATTTCACGGGTGCCGCTAAGCCTTTGGCGTGTAACCCATGGGCCAGGGGAGCAGGGCCGCCTTCCGTCACGAAAACTTTTTTGGTCGCCTTCCCGGGAAATTTATGTGCCTTGACGAGCGCCTTGATGCTGGCGGGCTCTTCAGTAACCGGCAGCGCTTTCGGCACGGCGAGGAACTGGGCGAGCATAAGTCCCTTCGCCTGCAAGCCTTCCCTCCGGATCTCGCGTACATCGCGCGTTTTAGCGGGAACATTCACCGGAACGAGCGAGGGATCGCCCAAAAGATAGAACTGCGACAAGGTTTTGATCTCATAAGGATCGAGCGTGGGGCCCATTTCGTCGAGGAAACGCTGGCGCGCCTCCAGGAACGCGCGCCCCGTAGAGGCGCCGCGCAGCACGTTGATAAGAAAATATTGGGTGATCAGGTCTGCCAGCCCCTGGCCTTCCGCAGGACCGTACGCGATCGTGGTACTGCCCGCTACCGCAATGGCGTGCTGCAAAAGGTATTGCGACGCGATGCTCGGATACCCGGAATCCGTGAGACCGGGATCGTACAACTGCGCGCCGTAGCAGCATTCCGCCGCCACCACGGTGCCTTTCGCGATCTTTTTCTCCAGCCATCCCGATGTATGGGAAATGGGATAACTACTGCCTTTCTGACCGTAATAATTCCCGTCTTCCAGGGCGCCATGGCAGTTGATGAAATGCGTTTTGGCCTTTAGCTGCGCGGGCGTCCAGCGCGGGCCTTTCGTAGGGGAGAGGTGCAGTTTTTCGGTATTGCCGAAGATGTTCTGCACGCTTTCTTCGGTGGACAGGCGCCAATCGTATACGCTGATGGCCAGGTAGTTAAGATAATCTTTCTGGTTACCGGGCTTGCTGGTGACCGCATCGCGGACGAGCGAATGGATGTACTTCGGGTCTTTCCCGCCGGGCAAATCGGGCAGGCGGCCCACCACCCGCGTAGGACTTACGAATTTCCCGGGATCGTCTGACCAGGGTTTGTCGCAGGCATACGGCAGATCGCTGGGAACGATGGCGTCTTCGTCGTCCTGGCTGTGGATGAGGTTCTTCAGCGGCTGAAAGGGGATGACGTCCTGCGCACCGGCGATGAGGATATAATCGGGCTGGAAGTGTTTGTACAGCCCGTCTATGGCCCGTTTGTTCTGCCGCGGGTCCGCCTCGTTCTTTACGGCCGTGACTTTGTAACTTTTCATGGCCTTTGCGTCGTCGACGAACACGATCTCGGTGCTGAGGCCGCGCGCTTTGTCAGCGGCTTTCAGGTCTTCGAGGTCTTGCAGGAATGCAGGAAGCTTGGCGCCATACTTCTTTTCCAGCGCCTTCCGATTGGAAACGATGATTTTATCCTTTTTCATGGATGAGGGGTTTTGGGGTTCAATTGCACTCCGAATTTACACTAATTCCAGTTATTGTGATTGTCGGCCGGAATGTGTAATTTTATCTTATAATAATCATTTTTAATATGGCGAAACCGTGTTATGTCCTTTGCTGCATGGCCCTTTTGCTCGGCCATAGGGCTTCTGCGCAAGTGGTGGCGCACATCACCGTGAAAGCGGGGGCTGTAAACCGTCACCAGACGATCATCCAGGTGCCGTTCGATGCGGAGCCGGGGAAGGTGTACCGCCTGGTGAGCGTGGAAAACGGGAAGAAGGTGGAGCAAAACGTTCAGCAGGAAGACGGCCAGATCGCCTGGCAGCTGCGTGGCGACCTGCCGGCAGGCACGGAGCGCACGTTCGAGCTTGTACTGCTGAAAGGCAAGGTGGACGCGCCTTTGAGCAAACACCAGGTCACATATAAGGAAGAAGACGGCGGTTATACTATTTCCCGGGGCGACCATCCCGTCCTGCATTACCGCGCCGCCATCATGGAGCCGCCGGCCGGGGCCGATACGGCTTTCCGCCGCGGAGGCTTCATCCATCCCGCCTTCACGCCGCAAGGCAAATCGCTCACCAACATCCATCCCAAAGATCATTACCACCACCTCGGCATCTGGAGCCCCTGGACAGACACTGAATTCGAAGGCAAAACGGTGGATTTCTGGAACCTGAAAAAACGCTCCGGCACCGTGCGCCCCGTTTCCTCCCCGCAAAATTCCCTCACCGCCGGCAACGTGTTCGGCGGATTCCGGCAAATGCAGGACCATATCGTGATCGGAAGCCCCGATCGCACGGCCATGACCGAGCTGCTGGAAATAAAAGTCTACAACACGGCAGACGATCATTTCGTGTGGGACTACAATTCCACCCTCCAATGTGCGTCCGCCGCGCCGATCACGCTGAACGAATACCGCTATGGCGGCGGATTTGCCATCCGCGGAGCGGAAGAATGGAACAATGGGAACAGTAAAGTGCTGACCTCTGAAGGGAAAGACCGTAGGCAGGCGGATGGCTCCCTGGCGCGGTGGTTCATCGTGCAGGGCGCGCTGAAAGCCGGTAACGGCGGACTGCTCGTGCTCTCCTGTCCGCAGAATTTCAATGCCCCGCAACCCCTCCGCGTTTGGCCGGAAAACGACCAGGGCGGCCAGGTTTTCGCGAACTTCAGTCCCACGAAAAACAAGCCCTGGCCCCTCGTGCCGGGTCAGACTTATGCGCAGCGTTACCGCATCGTTACGTTCGATGGTGAGTTGACGGCGGCGCAGGCCGAAGCGTATTGGAACGATTATGCCTTTCCGCCGGAAGTTACGGTGGAGCCGGTGAGCAGGCCCGTTTCGCGGAGGTAATCCGTGTGGGAAACGAAAGTGCCTTTCGTGCCCAGCCAGATCAGCCAACGGCGCATCTTTTCCACCAAATGCGGGCCGCGCGCGTGTTTCACGTAAATGGGCAGTTGATACCGGCCGATATCTTCCAGCTCCCAGGGGTGGAAGTAGCAACTGAAATAATCCTCTTTTTTGAGAATACTGGCAGCACAGGTTTGCGAGAACCACAGCGGCATGTTTTTGACACTGAGCCAGAAAACCGGGACGCGCATCCGCGGCGTCACCGAAGTCGGCATTTCCCAGACCGGCCCCAGGGCATGCACGTGTCGGGGAACGTGCCGGTTATCGTACCGCCCGGGCAGCCAGGTGGGGTTCACCGAAGCGTCGTACAGGTAACCGGCGGCATGCAGTGCATCGAGGTCTACGGGTTGGAGCCGCGGCATCCGGAAACCATTTACCGGCCGGCCCGAAATCCTTTCCAGTTCGAGCTTTGAGGCCAGCAGGTCGGGATTTTCGAAACGGTCGTGGAAGTAAGCGTGCGATGCGATCTCGTGCCGTTCCGCGATTTCACGGACCCGTTCCGGGAAATGTTTCGCCCAGAAAGCGGTGATGAAAAAAGTCCCCCGCACGCCGCATTCCGCGAAGAGGTCCAGCGTTTTTCTCACGCCGGCTTCACTCACGCGCAGCTTCTCTTCCAGCGGGATGCGCTGGCCATACTCTTCTGGAATATCGAATTCCTCGACGTCTACACTGATCAGGATTTTTTTCATCTTTTTACAAGCAGGCCCATAAAGTTAACGAATTCGCGCAGCAGCACGGTGCTCCGGAATTCGGAGAACTGAATGTCTGGCCGGCAGGAAATGGGGATGGAACGGATGTTCAGCGTTTTGTTGCGGCCTGCCCGCTTGACGAACTCGCTGTCGTACAGGAATCCGTCGATGCGGGTAGACAAAAACTCCATCCTGCCGCGGCTATTGAAGGCTTTCAGCCCGGCCTGCGCGTCGGAAACGGGCAGTTGCAGCAGCCAGCGGTTCATGAGGCGGTTTACCCGTGTGATCATTTTACGGGCGGGCGGCAGCATGGCCACGTACTGGCTTCCGCGTGCACCGGCAACCACGTCGGCACCTTCGAGCAATTGTTCGAAAGCGCGCTTCACCGCCTCTACGCCAAACGGGAAATCGTAATCGGTACAAACGATATACGATGCGTCACTAACGGCAACGCCTAAACGGCATGCGTAGCCTTTCCCTCGGTTGACGGGGTGATCGATGATGCGGACGCCGGGAATGCGGAGCGCCAGTTCCTGCAACAGCGCGGTGTGCATGTTGCGGACAGACCCGTCGTTCACCAGTATCAGCCTGATTTCCGTGCCGGGCATCAGCCCCTGCAGTTCCCGGAAATCTTTTGTCATTTGCCCTACCCAGCCTTCCGGCGGATTGCAGCAGGGAATGATGAGGTCAAATTTTGTGGTTACCGTGTTTCCAGCAATAGTTAGGTTTAAATGGGACGGTAACCTGGTCAGTTCCAGCATGTCTGTTTCAATGTTTTAATTCACAGCTCGATCGTTAGGTCCAAATAATAGATGCGCATTTCTCCGCGCGCCTTTCGCGCGCGGGATCAAGTTTTAGTTCACCGAACAGATTGACAGCATGAGAACTCCTCCGGGCACCCGTGCCCGTTGATTTCGCGAAAGCCCGTGTAACGAAGGCTTCCGTTCTTGGTATGGCCTGGGGAAAATTGGCCCTGTAAAAATGATGTGTTGGCCCGTGCCGTTACATCGGTCGTATGCATATTGTTAGGTTCTGTCTCTAAGACGTTCAAATATAGGAAGAACCCCTATTCTTTAAAAGCGGGACTAGATAAAATTAAGTGAAATACTACGAATGTGGGAAGGCGGAAAGTCAGCCCTGTTGACGGATTACTGGATATAAACCGTCTTGATATTGAGGAACTCATGCACCCCTTCGATGGAAAGCTCGCGCCCGTAGCCGGATTGCTTGATGCCGCCGAAAGGCAGCCGCGCGTCTGACCGTACCATGGCGTTGACGAACACGTTGCCGCTTTCGATGAGCGGGGCGAGGCGGGCCGCTTTTTCCAGGTCTTTCGTCCACAGGGAGGAACCCAGGCCGAAGGGGGTATTATTGGCGAGGCGGATGGCATCCTGCTCGTCGTTGGCGGAGATCACCACTGCCAGCGGCCCGAACGTTTCTTCGTCGAAGGCCGTCATACCGGGTTTTACGCCGGAAAGGAGCGTAGCCGCGAAATTGGCGTTATGCTGCTCTCCGCCTGCCAGCAATTCAGCGCCCTGCCAGATCGTGCTCTGCAGCTGGCTGTTGAGCTCTTTGGCGAGGTCGGGGCGGGCCATGGGGCCGAGGTCGGTTTCTGGGAGGAAAGGGTCTCCCTGGCGCATGGAGGTGATCAGGCTCTGGACCTGCTGGGTGAAATCTTCCGCGATGCTTTTCTCGACGATCCAGCGCTTGGCGGCGATGCACGATTGCCCGGCGTTCTGCATCCGGGCTTTCACGGCGGTGGCGGCGGCGGTTTTGAGGTCGGCGTCTTTGAGCACGATGAACGGATCGCTGCCGCCGAGCTCCAGCACGGTTTTCTTGAGGTGCTTCCCGGCCAGGGAGGCCACGCTCATGCCCGCGGGCGTGCTGCCCGTCAGCGTAACGCCCTGCACGCGGGGATCGGCGATAATGGGCTCAATATCTTTGGAGGCCACCAGCAGCGCCTGGAAGGCGCCTTCCGGGAACCCCGCTTCCAGGAAAACCCCGGCAATCGCCAGGCTGCAGCCGCTCACGTTGCTGGCATGCTTCAGCACGGCGGCATTCCCTGCGAGCAGGTTCGGAATGGCAAACCGGAACACCTGCCAGTACGGGAAATTCCAGGGCATGATGGCGAGGATGATCCCTTTAGGCTCAAAAGCCGCGTAGCTCTTGCGCGCGTCAGACGCTATGATCCGCGGCTCCAGCATACTTTCGATGTTATTGGCGTAATATTCGGCCGTGGATGCGCATTTCAGCACTTCAGCCTTCGCTTCCTTCAGCGTTTTCCCCATTTCCCGGGTAATGAGCTCGGCATGCCGGTCGGCCTGCGACTGCAGCAGCTCCGCCACTCTCCGCATCCATTCCGCCCGCTTCGGCACGCCAGCCTGCCGCAACGCCTGGAAAGCGCGGTGGCCGGCCTTCAGTTTGTCTTGCAGCTGTTCGGGCGTATGCGCCGGGTAGCTCGCGATGGTTTCTCCGTTGTAAGGGTATATGCTCTCGAAACTCATACTTTAAAGATAAGGATTTTTGCCCGGCGGCCGGTTTTGTGCGAATGCCGTACCTTTGCAGCCTGAACGTACGGAACATGTCTTTGAGCAAATGGAATATTGCGGTCATGGCCATCTGCACCGGCCTGATCGTTGCGAACATTTATTACGCACAACCCCTGCTGGTCCTTATCGCACGGGAATTCAACATCACCGAGTCCAACGCAGGACAGGTCACTTTCTTCACCCAGATCGGCTATGCCCTCGGCCTGCTGTTCTGCGTGCCTTTGGGCGATAAGCTCGAGCGCCGCAGCCAGATCCTCTTCATGACGGGTTGTGCCGTTGCCGCGCTCGGTGCCGCGGCGCTTTCGATGAATATCACGATGTTGAAAATAACGGGTTTCATCATCGGTTTCACGTCCATCGTCCCCCAACTGATCCTCCCCATGGCCGCATCGCTGGCCGAGCCGCACAAGCGGGGAAAAGTGATCGGGGTGATCATGAGCGGGTTGCTGATCGGGATATTATTGTCGCGGACGATCAGCGGGTTCGTGGGGCAGCATCTCGGATGGCGCGCCATGTTCTGGATCGCTGCGGCATTGTCTGCAGGGATGATGATGGTGATGATGGTCTCTTTCCCGAAGAGCCGGCCGGCCTTTACGGGAACTTACGGCGCGCTGATGAAAAGTGTATGGCAGCTCATGAAGGAACAGCCTTTGCTGCGGGAAGCCTCTGTGATCAACGCATGCTGCTTCGGGGTTTTCGGGCTTTTCTGGACCACTTCGGTGTTTCTGCTGAGCAACCCGCCGTTCAATTACGGGAGCGACGTGATCGGCCTCCTCGGCCTGGCGGCCGCTACGGGCGCGCTGGGAGCGCCGCTGATCGGGCGGGTGGCCGACCGGAAGAACCCCCGCATCGCCATCGGTTACGGGATTTCGCTGGTATTTTTTTCCTACATCGTATTTTGGGTTTTCAGCAATTCGATCGCGGGCATCGTGGCGGGGATCGTGCTGCTCGACCTGGGCCTCCAGGGCGTGCACGTTTCCAATCAAACCCGCATCTACGCGCTGTTGCCGGAAGCCCGCAACCGCATGAACACCGTTTTCATGACGGCGTCTTTCCTCGGAACGTCCCTCGGTTCCGGCATCGGGCTATGGGTATGGGGCATCGGGAAATGGACGGGCGTTTGCATAGCCGGCCTGGCGCTCACCGGCGTCGGCATCCTGGTGTACGCGCTGACCTACAACCGGGAATCTTCGCTGCAGCGGGCCTGATCCGCAGCCAATACATGCATAAAAAAATCCCGTTCCAGGCCGGAACGGGATTTTTCTTTATGTGAAATGTCCGATTACTGCTCGGGCACTCTCGTGATCTTGAGGATGTTGGTCGGCAGGTGCAGTTTAACGGGCGTGCTGCCGGTGTTCACCACCACATCGTTCGCCTTGATGAAACCACGCTCTTTCAGGATGTTGATCTGATCTGCGATGATATCGTCCAGGCTTTCCTCTTCGCCGTAATAGAATGCGCGAACGCCCCAACTGAGGCTCAGCTGGTTTACCAGCGTACGTTCTTTGGTGAAGATGAACAGCGGGGATTTCGGGCGGTAGCTCGACAGCATGAAGCCGGTGTAGCCGGATTGCGTCATACCGATCAGCGCATCTGCCTCCAGGTCTTCCGCGATTTTGCAGGCATTGTAGCACAGCGCGTCGCTGAGGAAGGTGGGGGAGTGGCGGTGAGGGATGAGGTTGCGGTTGTAGATGATGCTTTCCTTTTCTACCTCGCCGATGATCTTGCGCATGGTCTCGATCACCAGTACAGGATAGTTGCCGGTAGCGGTCTCGCCGGAGAGCATCACGGCGTCTGCCCCTTCCAGTACGGCATTGGCCACGTCGGTGATCTCGGAACGGTTGGGACGGGTGCGGTCGATCATGGATTCCATCATCTGCGTAGCCACGATCACCGGCTTCGCGCGGTGGATGCACTTGCGGATAATGTCTTTCTGGATCATGGGCACCTGCTCAACAGGCAGCTCCACGCCGAGGTCGCCACGGGCGATCATCACGCCGTCGCTTTCCCAGATGATTTCTTTCAGGTTCTGGATCGCTTCCGGTTTCTCGATCTTGGAAATGATCTTGATCTTGGAATTGCGCTCGGCCAGGCGTTTGCGCAGCAGGGCGAGGTCTTTCACGTTGCGGACGAAAGACAGGGCCACCCAATCGCACTCATGGTCGATAATGAACTGGAGGTCCACTTCGTCTTTTTCGGTGAGGGCGGGGAGGGAAACTTTCGTATCGGGAAGGTTGAAGCCTTTTTTGGAAGACAATACGCCGCCCAGCAGTACTTCGGCCTTGATGAGGTTGTCGGGCGTGATTTCTTTCACCACGGTCTCGATCTTGCCGTCGTCCAAAAGGATTTTCTGGCCGGGGCGAACGTCGCGGGGGAGGTCATGGTAGGAAACGTAGATCCTTTCCATGGTGCCCACGCATTTTTCGGTGGTGAAGGTGAGGATATCACCTGTTTTGAGGGGAAGGGCGTTGTTTTCGATCTCTCCAACGCGCAGTTTCGGACCTTGGAGGTCGGCGAGGATGGCTACGTTGTAGGGCTCGGTTTTATTGATCTGGCGGATGTAGTTGATGATCCGCAGTTTGTCTTCATGGCTGCCGTGGGAAAAGTTCAGACGGAACACATTGACGCCTGCCTGTACAAGTTCCAACAATTTCTCATAGGTGTCGCTGGCCGGACCAACGGTCGCAACAATCTTCGTTTTTTGTTTGGCATGCGAAGCACCAGCCTGGTTGTCCATTTCCTTGTGATAGTATTTGGACAGATCTTTTGTACTCATAGACGTTTATTTAACTCGCGAGAATTTTGACAATCTTTAACCATTCCGGATCGATCTGCTGTTTTGCTTTTACGGCTTTATCGAGCGGGGTGAATTGGATTTCGTTGTTGACGATGCCGACCATGACGTTGGAGATGCCGTTGATGAGCGCGTCTACCGCTGCGTAGCCCATGCGGCTGGCCACCAGGCGGTCGAGGCAGGTGGGGGAGCCCCCGCGCTGGATGTGCCCGAGAACGGTCACGCGCGTGTCCAGCTGCGGCATTCTTTCCTTGACGTGACGGGCCACTTCGTCTGCCCCGCCGAATTCGTCGCCCTCGGCTACCACGATGAGGTTCACCATTTTGGAGCGGCGCTCGTTGGCCGTGAGGCTGTCGATCACGTCGTCGATATTGGTTTTATGCTCGGGGATGAGGATGTGCTCCGCACCTGTGGCGATGCCACTGTGAAGGGCGATGTAGCCCGCGTCGCGGCCCATGACTTCGATGATGAAAAGGCGGTCGTGCGCATCGGCGGTGTCGCGGATCTTGTCGATCGCTTCTACGGCCGTGTTCACCGCCGTGTCGAACCCGATCGTGAAATCGGTACCGGCGATGTCTTTATCGATCGTTCCGGGAAGACCGATGCAGGGGATGTCGAACTCCTGGCTGAATTTCTGGGCACCTTTGAAGGAACCGTCGCCCCCGATCACCACCAGCCCGTCGATCCCGAATTTCTTCAGGTTCTCGTATGCTTTTTTGCGGCCTTCGGGCTGATAGAATTCCATGCAACGCGCGGTTTTCAGCACGGTGCCCCCGCGCTGGATGATATTGGCGACAGATTTGCCTTCCATGGGAAAAATCTCCCCGGTCAACATCCCTTTGTAGCCATACATCACCCCGTAGACATTCAAATGATGATAGATGCCCGTCCTTACTACGGCCCGGATGGCTGCGTTCATTCCCGGAGCGTCGCCCCCGGAAGTAAGAACTGCGATGTTGTTCACTTTTTTCATGTGTGATCTTCTATATTGTCCTGGCCACCCGAATTGCTATTCTCGTGCCGCCTGATAAATTTTTTTTTACGCCTACTAAATCGTTTTTCCAATCACCCATCCAAATTTTTACACCACTGGCTCATGCGTAATGGTTATTTCATAGTATTTTGCCAGACGTGGGTCCCGATAAAGGGCGCACGAAATTAACATTTTTTAATAGTTTCCTATCAGATATTCGATGAAATAACTAAATTTTTAATTTCCATCAAACAAACACGAAGGAATTTTATAAAAATATACGTATGACAAATTTAAACCATAAGCATGTTGCCATGAGTATGATGATGTTGATGGGAGCAGGGACCGCCCTGGCGCAGCACCAACCGCTCAAATATCCCGAAACCCGCAAAGTAGACACGACAGACAATTACCACGGCACCACCATCGCCGACCCGTATCGCTGGCTGGAAGACGACCATGCAGACGATACCAAGGCCTGGGTAGATGCGCAAAACGCCGTCACCCAGGATTACCTCGCCTCCATTCCCTTCCGCGGCCAGATCAGGCAGCGCCTCGAAGCCCTCTGGAATTACCCCCGCTTCGGCGCGCCCTTCCACGAAGGCAAATATTATTATTTCTATAAGAACGACGGCCTCCAGAACCAGGCCGTGCTCTACCGCCAGGAAGGCCTGAACGGCACGCCGGAAGTGTTCATCGACCCCAATAAACTGTCTGACAAAGGCACCGCCGCCCTCGGCGCCCTCACTTTCTCCAAAGACGGCAAATACGCCGCCTACCTCATCGCCAAAGCGGGGTCCGACTGGCAGGAAGCTTTCGTGATGGACGTGGCCAGCAAACAGCTGCTGTCCGACAAGCTCGACTGGATCAAGTTTTCCGGCCTGTCCTGGAAAGGCGACGGTTTCTATTACAGCCGTTACGACGCGCCCGACGAGCAAAGCAAGCTTTCCAAAAAGAACGAATTCCATAAAGTGTACTATCATAAGGTAGGCACCACGCAGGACCAGGACCAACTGGTGTACGTCGATAAAGAACACCCGCTGCGCAACGCAGGCGTGAGCCTTACGGAAGACGAGCGTTTTCTCATCCTCAGCACCTCCGAAGGCACGAGCGGCAACGAGGTTTGGTACCGCGATCTGCAAGACGCTTCGCAGACCGATTTCAAGCTCCTCGTAAAAGGGTTCGAATATGAGCCCAGCGTGATCGAGAACGTGGGCGACAAACTGCTGCTGCTCACCAACCACGACGCGCCCAATTATAAACTGGTGCTCGTAGACCCGAAGAACCCCGCCAAGGAAAACTGGAAACTGATCATCCCCGAGCAGCCCGAAGTGCTCCAGGGCGTCGGGACCGCCGGCGGCAAACTGTTCGCCAGCTATCTGAAAGACGCGTCTACCCGCATCGTGCAATACGACCCCTCCGGCAAAAAGGACCGTGAGATCAAACTGCCGGGCATCGGTACGGCCGGCGGATTCGGCGGGAAAAAGGAAGATGGCCAGTTCTTCTACTCCTTCTCCTCTTTCGTAGCGCCGCCCACCATTTATAAATATGATATCAAATCCGGCAAATCCGAGCTGTTCCGTAAGTCGGAAGTGAAGTTCAACCAGGACGAATACGAGACCAAACAGGTGTTTTTCACCAGTAAAGACGGCACCAAAGTGCCCGTGTTCCTCTCTTACCGCAAAGGCCTGAAAATGAACGGGCAAAATCCCGTGCTGCTGTACGGGTACGGCGGGTTCAACATCCCGATGACGCCGGCTTTCTCCGTGTCCAACCTCTTCTTCATGGAGCAGGGCGGTATTTACGCGGTGGTGAACCTCCGCGGCGGCAGCGAATACGGCGAAGCCTGGCACAAAGCAGGGATGATGGAGAAGAAACAGAACGTGTTCGACGATTTTATCGGCGCGGCAGAATTCCTCGTAAAGGAAAAATATACCAATCCGTCGAAAATCGCTATCCGTGGCGGTTCTAACGGCGGCCTGCTCGTAGGTGCGGCCATGACGCAGCGCCCGGACCTGTTCAAGGTAGCGCTTCCCGCCGTGGGCGTGATGGACATGCTCCGGTTCCAGAAATTTACCATCGGCTGGGCGTGGGTAACGGAATATGGTACCAGCGAAAAGGCAGACCAGTTCCCTTACCTCCTGAAATATTCCCCGCTCCACAATCTGAAAGCGGGCACGGCCTACCCGGCAACGATGGTGACCACGGCCGATCATGACGACCGTGTGGTACCGGCGCACTCCTTCAAGTTTGCGGCCGCGCTGCAGGCAGCCCACAACGGGCCCAACCCGGTGCTGATCCGTATCGAGAAGCAGGCGGGCCACGGCGCAGGGAAACCCACGTCCAAGCTCATCGACGAGGCTACCGACATCTGGTCGTTCACCATGTACAACCTGGGGATGAATTTCTCCAACGTGAGCACCGGGAAGAAAATGTAACCGGTTCACATTCATCAATAAACGCCGCGTAATACTGCATTACGCGGCGTTTTTGTATATTGGAATTATGAAAGTGCTCATAACTGGGAGCAACGGGCTCCTCGGACAATACCTGGTCCAGCGGCTGGCCGGCCATCCGGAATACGAAGTGATCGCCACCGGCCGCGGGGCCAACCGCCTCCGCATGCAATCGGGATACACCTATGAATCGGTGAACCTGGCCAATGAATCGGCGGTAAAAGGCCTGGTAGAACGGCATCAGCCCGACGTGATCGTGCACGCCGGCGCCATGACGCAGGCAGATGATTGTGAGCGCAACAAAGACGCCTGCTGGATGGTGAACGTCACCGCCACGCGCTACCTGTTGCAGGGCGCGGAAAAGGCAGGATCGTATTTCCTGTTCGTATCCACAGACTTCGTGTTCGACGGGCTCAGCGGGCCTTACAGCGAAGATGACCCCGTCAATCCCATCAACTATTACGGCGCCAGCAAAGTAGCGGCGGAAAGGATCGTGAAACAGTCCAAAACGCCCTGGGGCATCGCGCGGACGGTGTTGGTGTACGGACTGGCAGACGATCCGCGGCGCAGCAATATCATCACCTGGGTGAAATCCAACCTCGAGCAGCAGAAAAAACTGAAAGTGGTCAACGATCAATGGCGCACGCCCACGCTCGTGCAAGACCTGGCGGAAGGGATCCGGCTCATGCTCGATAAGAAGGCGGAAGGCGTTTTCCACCTGTCCGGCAAAGACATGCTCACACCGTTCGATATGGCCACGCAGGTAGCTGGCTACCTGGAACTGGACACGCGCCTCCTCGAAAAAGTGGACGCGTCCACCTTCAAACAACCCGCACCGCGGCCGGCCAAAACAGGCTTCCTGATCAACAAAGCGGTGCAGGAACTGGGGTACGATCCGCACAGTTTCGAAGAAGGGTTGAAAGTGGTGGTGGAACAAATCAGATCGAAATAAAACATCACAGATAGAAAAAAAGGGATGGCACTATGCCATCCCTTCGTTTTTTTTGAAATATGGTGGGGAAAAATCCGGAAGATGGACATCGACCGGCTGTAAATCATCTCTTCGATGTTTTGGAATTATCATCTTCTGAATTGAGCGATGGAAGCGTTACTGCCGCCATCGCGTATATACCCCATCATTCAGCGCGTTTATACCACCTCGCGGAGGTTATTGAATATTTTTAGTTCTGAAATCGAGCTCGAAAACCATTCGTGCGCCGGGGCCGCAATCAATCTGTGGATATAGCTCTCCGCGCAGGGAGCCTTCGATGTATTCCACGCCGCCTACATTCTCCACGCGGTGGATGACCAGCAATCCCGGTGAACCCACATAGTCTTCCACGGTGCCGTTCGCGTCGCATTTATTGTAGAATGTTCTGCCTTTAACAACGGCGGGGGTGGTTTGGCTGCCGTACACGAAAAATACCGTACCGCCATGGTCTGGCACAAACCAATTGTATTGTTTGGCCGTGATGGGCTGGGTGACGTTTTCGATGTTTACGGAAAACCCGAGGTTATTGGGGAGCAGGCCGGCAATGTTGATCCAGCCGGTACCGGTGATGTATTTATGATGCACGCCCGTGCAGAAAACTTCCGCGCCATTCAGGGTGCCGGAAAAATACACATCATCCACTACCTTGATTTTCGTGAGGAGGATAAGTTTGCCGGTAGCGCCGCGGCCGGGGAAGAAACCGGGCGGAATGAAATTGTAGATATCAACGGAAACCTGTACCGTAGCCGGTTTGGGGACTTTAGCAGGTGCCTGGTACCAGGCAAGGCGGCCTTCCGGCTTAAGCGTGCCGCCGCCGATCAATTTCCAGTTGCGGATGTTGCTGGAGTTCTCCAGCGCATATTCCCGGCGGATGGCGATGGGCTGGCTGTTTTCGTTGGCCTTGTATTTATCGATGGCCGTGTAGATCAACACGGCCGCCAGTTTGCCGACCCGTACGCTGTTGGGATCGGCGCGGAGCCAGTACATGGCGAAAGGTGCCCAGTCCGAAAAATGGGTGGTTTCGACGGTGAGCGTTTTGGCGGTGGCGTTCAGTTCCGTTTTGGGGATGAAGCGCCAGATGCCGTCGGCCGACTGGAACGCGAGGAAGAGCGCTTCGGCGCTGGTGCTGTCGAGATGGCGGTCGGTGTACTGGAAGGTGAGCTTTACGGGCTTGGTGAATTGCACATTCTCGGGGAGGAGGCGATAGGAGGGGCCGGGGCTCCCGGGCAGGGTGTTCGTCACGGCCTGCACGCTGATCTCGGTATTGGCGGCCAGCGCGCCGGCGGGAATGTCGATGCGGAGGGAATTGTCTTTCGACGTGAGCGTACCGCCTGCGGCGCCGATGGTTTTTTTGACGATGTCGCCAGCCGGCGTGCCGTGTGCGCGAACGGCCGGGGGCTCGGAAGGCTCGGGCCCTCCTTCGGAGTTGTTGTTCTTGGAGCAGCCGGCCAGGAAAATGGCGCAGCAGAGCAGAAGAGATGGAAATAGCTTCATATATCGGGTGTTAATGGAATATGTGTGTAAGTATTTACGTAACGGCTTACATTTATGCAAAAATACCGCTACGCTTCATTTTGGGAAGGAAGGAAAGGCCGTAGTGAGCATAGTGGGCCCTGAAATGCCGGATTAGCGGCGTGGAGTGAGCAGCAGTGTGTAGAGACTATTGCTTACGGGTTGCTCACGCCAATCATCAACCGCTGAAACCTTCCGATCGTAATTGCCTTCCTGCCGGGGGCCGGGGCATAAAAAAAGCGCCCCCTTCCGGAGGCGCTTCTATATTTAGCAAAAATTCCTTTTTAATAAACGATATGCACTTCTTTCGACTGGAACCGCCTGGCCACGGAGTCCATCGCCGCCGTGGTGTCTGCCTTCAATGAGCGGAAAGGAACGGCCAGTTTATACAGGGTAGAGTCTGCGGAAGAGAAAAGTACCACGTCGCTGTAACCCCAGCTATGCCGCCGTTTGAGGTTGGACTCGGCGTTTGCCTTGACCTTGTAAGTCTGGAACACCACATAATACGAGATGCTGTCGTTTACCGGGGCTACAGGTTCTTCCTGCACCGCGGCCACCGAATCCTGCACCGGGGTTGGCGCCGCTACGACCTTGGGCGCTTCGGGCTGGGGAGCCGGCGCCATGAACTGGTCTTTCAGCAGCCAGGCAGCCACGCCGGCGCCGATGAGCACGAGTGGCAATACCACCCACCACCACCGGAAGCGTCCCTGGCTTTCGGGCTCTTCCCACACGGCCGACGTATGCTCCACCACCTGGTCGTTCACCACTTCGGTGGTGCCCTGCAGCACGCGGGGCGCCGATTCGGAGCGGATCACCTGTTCCAGGGTTATGGGCTGCCAGGCGTCGGGCATCTCCTGGGGGGTAAACCGGACCTGGCCCAGCGGGTCGATCCGGAGGTTGCCGATGCCGGGAAGGTCGAGCGGGTCGCCCGCCTGCAGCGATTCGCGGAACTGCTGGAGGTATTTGTCCAGCTTCAGCGCCGCTACCGGCTCCAGCAGATTTTCCTTACGCGAGATCCAGCGGAGCAGCGAGCCGTCGTCTTCCCATCGGGTGTCGAACTGCACCTGCTGCCGGGGCGGCGTCAGCGTCTGGTCCACCATGCTGAACTGCGCGGGGATGTGCTGGATGGTAAAGGTGCCCACCTGCGGAACGGTGCAGGTTTGCTGCCTGAAAAGGACTTCCGTGATATATTGCTTGAGCATTGCGGCCGGTAACTTTTGAGTGCAAGTTTACGCAATTAAAACTTAACGGTCACGCCGCCGAGCACGTTCAGCCCGTAGGAGGGGTAACCATGCCAGCGTTCGTACTTGGAACTGAACATGTTGTTCACGTTGAACCAGAGGTTGAAGTTCTTCGTCACGTTGTATTCCGCCCCGGCGTTCAAATCCTGCACCGCCTTGGTTTTGCCCATAGCGTCCAACCCTTCCTTGCGCATCACGTAATAAGTGCTGCTCAGGGTGTAGAGATTGGCGTTCAGGTGGAATTTCTTCCCGAAGGTGTACTGGGCAAACAGGCTGGCGCGGAAAGGCTGCACGTGCCAGGGTTTCAGCTCGGTCTTCTGCTTGTTGAAATCGTACCAGTCGATGCTCACCCGTGCCTGGAACTTCTCTTCCTGGATATAGCCCACTTCCGCATGCAGCTGGAAGGCGCGCAGCTCCTCCTCGTTGCGGGTGTAGAAGCTCTTGCCGTCTGTGCTGTCGTTCACGAACAGCTGGCGGTTATACCAGGAGATGGCGCCGAACTTGGTGTTGTAGTTGAAATGGTTGCCCAGTGTGCCTTTGATGCCGGTATATTTCTCTTCGATGCGGGTATTGAGCATGTCCGGACCGTAGGAATTGAACCAGGGGTTCTCCGACGCGAGGTTCCGGAAGTTGTTCTTCTGGAAGTAGGAAATCCAGCCGCTGCTGAGAATGAGTTTCTCGCGGATGAGGTGCGATTCGTTCACGATGTCGGGCAGGAGATGGAACTTGCCGTTCGTCCAGGTAGGATTTGCGCCGGCATGCAGCACGAACCCGGGCTTGGTGATTTCCACAGCGGGGTGGATGGCGGCGATGTTGTTATTGATCTGCTCGTTGTTATCTTCCTTGAACACGCTCAAATCCACTAATCCTTCGGCTTTCAGCCAGATATCCTCGAAGATCTGCTTGCGGATAGGCGCCTTCAGCACAAAGGTGTTCTCCATCCGCTTGTACTTGTCGCCGAACACGGTGAATTCGGCCTGCGGCTGGAACTGGAAGCCCCAATCGTTCTGCGGCCTGTTCTTCAGTCCCACTTTGGCTACCACCTCGTTGAACGCCTGTTTCACGTCGCTTTTGTCGTACTGGTGAACGGCATGGTCGTACCCGTAATAATATACCTGGTTGCGGTTATACCCCAGGCTGGCGTTCACTTCGAACAGCGGCGTGAAATACGTACCGGAACCGAGGATGTTCATCTGCGACACGTCCTGGTACTGGATATCGCCCTTCGACGAAGTATAATTGAACAGCACGCCGAAGTTGTACTTGTCTTTCCGGCCGCTCCCGAACCCGGCCTGGATGAGCGGGGTGTTGTAGTTGCCGTACCCGAGCTTCACGTAATTGTTCTGGAGCTGGAGCGACGAAGTATCTTTCCCCAGCGCCAGCGGCCGGATGGGCACGGGCTGGTACATAAAATAGAGGTTCAGCGCCGGTACCTGGTATCCGAGGCGTGGGCGGCTCGTGTCCACATTGGGCAGCGAGGCCGTCAGGTTCAGCTTGGCCGCGTTGGGCAGCTTGGGCTGGTATTTCGAGATGATGTCGATCGTTTCCTGCTTCAGCGTGTCTTTCTGTGCAACGGCGCTGAGCGGGAAGGCGAGAGCGAGTGCGATATATATGCGCTTCATGTGTTTCCTCATTTAATTTTAGAGCCTGCTTTTTCTTCCGCTTCCGATTTTGCCAGCTTTTCTTTGGCTTCGGCCTTCAGTTCCGGGATGGGACAGTTTTCGGCGATGCTCTGGTAAGTGGCTTTGGCGTTGAAATAATCCTTCTGGCGATAGTATATGTCACCGAGGAGGAGGTAGGCCTTCGCCACCCAAACCTCGTAGGAGGAGGTGATCTTGATCACGTCGAACCCGGCTTTCTCCGCGGCCGCCAGGTCGTTTTTATCGAAATGGCATTTGGCGATGTTATACCGCGCTTCGGCGCCCACTTCGGATTTGGTAAGCCCAGTCACGATCTTGTACTCGCTGATGGCTTCGTCGAACTGGCCGCGCTGCTGCAGCGATTTGCCGAGGTAAAAATGGCCGATGATCTGATCGTCCGTCGAAATGTTCTGCGCGCTCAGCAGCTCTTCGGCCAGCGGCGCCACTTCTTCCCATGCCCCCAGCTGGTAATTGCTGCGGAGCAATCCGCGGGTAGCGGCCAGGGTATTGTCTTTGGTGGTGGACAGGCTCTTCAGTTGCGCGTAGTATTGTTTCGCCTTATTGTAATCCTTCACCTGGTAATAATTCAGGTAAGCGGATTGGAGGGCGGAGCGTTCCGCGAACGGACTGTTCCCGCGTCCCAACACAAACTCATATGCGGGCAATGCGTTGGTGTAATCTTTCGCGTTGTAGAGGCATTCTGCTTTATAGAAGCTGGCCTGCAGTGCGAACTGGCCGTTCGGGTATTTCTGGAGGTAATTGCTGAAGGCGGATACCGCGCCGGTATAATCGCCGTTGCTGAAGCGGGTTTCGGCGGCAGCGTAGCTCAGGGAATCCTCAGCCGAGGCGCTGACCGATTTGCCGGCGGCTTTCAGGAGCGCGAGGTAATCGTCCGTTTTGCCCTGGCCCACATAAATGGTGCGCAGGTTCTGCAAAGCGGCATTCGCTTCGCTGGAGGCGGGGAATTTCTCCACCACGTCCCGGAAATACTGCATGGCGGTCTTGTCCTGGTCGGTGTTGAAATAGGCAAGTCCCAGTTTCAGCAGGGCTTTCGGGGCATTGGGCCCGTCCGGGTGCTGCTGGAGGATGTTTTTGAGGTGGGGGATGGCGTCGGTGAAACGCTCGTCGCTCAGGTACGTATCCGCGATCTCCATTTCCGCATCGTTATTGAAGCTGGAGCCGGGATATTTGGACGAGAGCTGGCGAAGGGTGTTCAGTTTCTCCGCATGCTTGCCCTGGATGCCGAGGATGATGCTCTTCTGGTAAGTGGCGTAATCCGCACCGGGCTGGTTCTGGCTGATCGCCTGTTCGTAGAGCGCGGTGGCTTTGGGGAAGTCGCGCAGCATGTAGTGGCAGTCGGCCGCACGGAGCAGCGCGTCGTTGGTGATGCGCCCTGCGTTGGGGCCGCTGGTCCGTTGCGCCGCTTCGAAATAGGGCAGGGCATTGGCGTATTGTTCCTTTTTCAGAAGGCTGTAACCCATGTTGTAGCTGGCGGTTTGCACATTGGCCTCGCCGGAAACGGGCGCGCCGCTGCTGCCGAGGTAAGCCTGGAGCGCGGGGATGGCCTTATCGGTCTGCCCCTGCCGGAGCGCGATTTCCGCTTTCCAGAACTGCGCCAGCCGCGTGATCTGCGGATCGTAATTATGCTGGAGCGAAATACCCAGGAGGCGGTCGGCTTCCGCTAGCTGGCCGTCGTTCACGAGCTGCGTGGCGCGGCCGTACGACACTTTCTGGTAAGCTTTCAGCACGGCCGGGCTTTTTTCCGGGAGCGCATCGAGCAGGGAGATGGCGTCTTTGTAATTATTCGTGTTGGCGAAGAGCTGCACGAGGATCTCGCGGGATTCGCGGGTGTATTCGCCGTTCGGGTATTTGTTGATGTAGTTGGTGAGCTCGGTGATGGCGGCGTCCTGGTATCCCAGTTCGAACGACAGCTTGCCGTAATTGAAGCGGGAGATTTCCTGCTGCCTGGGGTTGGAGCTGTTGCGCGCGCTGAATGCGAAAGCGTTGCGGGCGTTGGGCTTGTCGCCGGTCCGCAGGTAGCAGTCGCCCAGCAGGTACATGGAGTTCTGGCCGAGGGAGTCTTTGGAGCTGCTCAGTTGTTTGAAGCCTTTGATGGCTTTTTCGAGATTGGCGGTTTGATAGTAGGCGTAGGAAAGCTGGTAAACATCTTCTTTCCGCACTTCTTCCGCGTTCTCGTGATATTCTTCGAGGTAAGGGAGGGCTTTGGCGTATTCTTTCTTTTCAAAATAAGCCTGTCCAACGAGCTGTTTCAGTTCCGCGTCGTAATACATGTCGCCTTTGCGGATGAGCGGTTCGGCGTATTTGATGAGCTGGTCGCGCTTGCCCTGGAAATAATAGATCTCCGCGATGTAATACGGTACGACGGACGCGTATTTCGGTTCCTGCTGCACGCGCTGGAAGCTGGTGAGGGCATCTCCATACTGTTTGTTATAGTAGGAGATGAAGCCGTAGTAATAATTGGCGGGGATGTAGTACTTGCCCTGGATTTCCTTGATGGAAGCGAAGAGGGGCTGGGCTTTCGCGAAATCTTTCAGGTTGAAGTAGCAATAGGCCAGTTCGAATTTGGCGTCGGCTATTTCTTCGTTGGAAAGGTTATCGATGGAAGCTTTTTCGTAGTAGGGGATGGCTTCCTGGAGTTTGTTGCGGTGGAAATAATACCGCGCCAGCTGGAAGCTGATCATTTGTTCGCGGGGCGCGTTGTTGAAGCGGTCGATGAAATCGAGGGCTTTCTTTTCCGCGTCTTCGTTCTGCAGTTTCAGAGCGCACATGGCGTAATAGAAATGCGCGTCCGTATTCACCAGGGAGCGGTTGGTTTCGGAGAAATAGCCGATCCCGTCGATGGTTTTACGGAACAGCTGGAGAGAGAGGGCATATTTACCGTCCCGATAGAGTTGCTGCGCTTCCCGGAAAGTTTTATCCGGTTCCGTATGAATGCGGGTTTGCTGCGCTCCGGCCGGGATGGCGCCGGTAAGCCCTGCGGCCAGCAGGAATACGCGGAGGCCCGGAAAAGCGCAGTTTTGTCTGGTGAATAGCTTCATGCTTTTGATATTATTGTCGACAATTTTTAGAAAAAACGGCACCGGCCGCGAAATATTACAGGAGTGGCAAAATGCACTGCACTGGAAGGTTCGGGAGGCCGGCTGATGTTGGCAACGTCATGAGGGAAACAAACGGGACAAATATACCGGATCGCGCTTACTTTCTCCGTTGCAGGTTATCTACCGCATGTGGATAAGCTGCCGGATGTGGATAACTATTCCGGATGCGAGTTGCCCGACAGGAACGAGACTGCTAAATTTGACATTTATTGTTATATACATTAAGATTATCTAAATTTGAGCGAATACTCTTCGAGGGGAACTCTTATCAAGAATCAAACCAAAAACTATGGCAAAACTGCTATCCACCAAGTACAGCAACGCCGGCATCAGTCTGACGTTGTTGTTGCTCCGTTTGCTTTTCGGCGGGCTGATCATGACGCACGGCTGGCCCAAGCTGGTCAACTTTTCGACGTACGCGCAGAAATTCGCGGACCCTTTCGGCATTGGTAAAACCGCTTCGCTGGGGCTCACCATCTTCGCGGAATTTTTCTGCGGCGCCCTCGTACTGGTAGGCCTCCTCACCCGCTTCGCCACCGTGCCCCTCATCATCTGCTTCGTCGTGATCGTTTTCATGATCCACGGCGGAGACCCCATCGGCAAAAGAGAGCTCGCCATCATGTTCCTCACCGGTTTCACCGCCCTGCTCATCGCCGGGCCCGGAAAATATTCGCTGGACGGCGCGCTGGGCAACTGATCCCGCAAAGCCGGACAAATTTTTATCCGCAAGAGTTCCTGCGCCCCGGCGCATGGAACTCTTTTTTTTACCACCGTAAATCCCCTACATTTACAGGGATTTTTAACAACGGATCATGTACAGCACAACGATAGACATACGCGTGAGATACGGAGAAACCGACCAGATGGGCTACCTCTATTATGGCAACTACGCCCTCTATTACGAAGTAGGCCGTACAGACGCCATCCGCCAGCTGGGATTCACCTACCGGGAGCTCGAAGAACAGGGCGTCATCATGCCCGTTGCCGAGCTCCAGGTCAAATACCTCCGGCCCGCGTATTACGACGATGTCATAACGGTAAAGACTATACTGAAAGAGCTCCCGCCCAACCATAAGATCCAGTTCCATTCCGAGCTTTACAACCAGGCGGGGGAACTGCTGAACGTAGGCACCGTTACACTGGCGTTCATCGACGCGAAGTCGAAAAAACGCATGAACATGCCCGATATCCTCCGGGAAAAACTCGCACCTTATTTCGAAAACAACGCAAACGAACCCCGCTCATGAACAGGATCAGGGCCAGTATCATCACCATCGGCGACGAACTGCTGATCGGGCAAACCGTTGACACCAACTCCGCCTGGATGGGCACGCATCTCAACGATGCCGGCATCTGGGTGCAGCGGCGCGTAGCGGTGGGAGACGATCGCCAGGCCATACTTTCCGCGCTGGAAGAGGAATCCGCCAAATCCAGCATCGTACTTATCACAGGTGGATTGGGCCCCACGGCCGACGATATCACCAAACCCGTGCTGCTGGAATATTTCGGCGGAAAGATGGTGCAGGATGAAGGAACGTTGCGGCATGTGATGGCTATTTTCGAAAGGAACGGACTGCCCGTGCTGGAACGCAACGTAGCGCAGGCGCTCGTGCCCGACAGCTGCACCGTACTGCCCAATGCGCGGGGCACCGCGCCCGGCATGTGGTTCGAGAAAAACGATTGCATTTTCGTGTCCATGCCCGGCGTGCCGCACGAAATGAAAGGGATCATGGAAGACGAAGTGATCCCCCGGTTGCAGGAACGCTTCGAAACACCGGCGCTGCTGCATCATACGCTGATCACTTCCGGCATGGGCGAATCGTTCGTGGCAGAAAGGATCCGCGATTTCGAATCCGCCCTTCCTCCGCATATCAAGCTCGCCTATTTACCGAGCTACGGACTGCTCAAATTACGCCTCACCACCGAAGCACCCGATAAAATAACCGCCGCGGCGGAAATGAAAGACGCCTTCCAGACGCTGAAAAAACGGGTGGCGGATATTCTCGTGGCCGATCAGGACCTCCCTATGGGCGTGATCCTCGGCAACATCCTCCTCGAAAAAGGCCTCACGGCCGGCACGGCGGAAAGCTGCACCGGTGGCCGCATAGCCAGCCAGATCACCGCCGTTCCCGGCAGCTCGCGGTACTTCAAAGGCAGCGTGGTGAGCTACGCCAACGAAACCAAAATCAACCTGTTACATGTAAACCCCGAAACCCTCCGGCAACACGGCGCCGTCAGCGAACAAACCGTCCGCGAAATGGCGGAAGGCGCGCTCGACGTACTCAAAGTGGATTGCGTGATGGCCGTATCCGGCATCATGGGCCCCGATGGCGGGACCGACGAAAAGCCCGTGGGCAGCGTCTGGATCGCAGTGGGAGGGAAGGGGAACATCCGCACCATGCTGTACAAATTCCGGTACGACAGGCCGCGCAATACGGAGATGACCACCGTGGCGGCTATGAACGAACTGCGAAAATGGCTGGTAGGTTAAATTCCCTTATTTTTGTCATCTACTAAAACAATCACTTATATGGCAATTGTCGAACTGGTGATGCCCAAGATGGGAGAAAGCATCATGGAAGCCACCATTCTTCGCTGGCACAAGAAGCCGGGCGACGCGGTGAAAGTGGACGATACGGTGCTGGAGATCGCTACGGACAAAGTGGACAGTGAAGTGCCCTCCATCGCGGACGGCGTGATCACCGAGGTCCTTTATAATGAAAACGACGTGGTGCCCGTTGGTACGGTGATCGCCAGGGTGGAAACCGCTGCAGGTGCAACGGTTGCGCCTTCTCCTGCCGCCGCGCCCGCGCCGGAAGCGCCCCGCCCCGCAGAGCCCCAGTACCAAACGGCGCCGCCCCGCCCGCAGGCCGCTCCCGTCGCTGTTCCCGCATCCGGCGAAGCCCGTTTCTATTCCCCGCTCGTGCTCAACATCGCACAGCAGGAAGGCGTGTCGTTCGCCGAACTGGAAAAAATCCCCGGCTCCGGCACGGAAGGCCGCGTTACCAAGAAAGACATCCTCGATTATATCGCCAACCGCGGCAACCACGTACAGGAACCCGAAGTGATCCGCGAAGCGCCCGCCGCTCCGGCACCCGCTTCCCGCGAAATCACCACCGTGGCCGCCACCAACAGCTACGGCGGAAACGTGGAAATCATCGAAATGGACCGCATGCGCAAACTCATCGCGGACCATATGGTACGGAGCAAACACACCAGTCCGCACGTCACCAGCTTCGCTGAATGCGACGTCACCAACATGGTACGCTGGCGCGACGCGGTGAAGAAAGACTTCGAAAAGCGCGAAGGGGAAAAAATCACCTTCATGCCGCTCTTCGTGGAAGCCGTGGTGAAATGCATCAAGAAATTCCCGCTGGTGAACTGCTCGCTCGATGGCGACAAGATCATCCTGAAGAAAGATATCAACATCGGCATGGCCACCGCACTGCCTTCCGGTAACCTCATCGTTCCCGTGATCCGCAATGCCGACACGCTGAACCTGGTAGGCCTCACCAAACAGGTGAACAGCCTCGCCAATGCCGCGCGCCAGAACCGCCTGAAGCCGGAAAACACGCAAGACGGCACCTTTACCATTACCAACGTGGGCACGTTCGGCAGCCTTACCGGCACGCCGATCATCAACCAGCCCCAGGTGGCCATCCTGGCCGTTGGCGCAATCAAAAAGCGCCCGGTGGTGGTGGAAACGGAGCAGGGCGATTCCATCGCCATCCGGCATATGATGTACCTGTCGCTGTCTTACGATCACCGGATCGTTGACGGCTCGCTGGGCTCCACCTTCCTCAGCGCCGTGGCCACGGAACTCGAAAACTTCGACCCGGCCCGGGGATTCTGATAAGGAAAAAGAAAGCAAAAGCGCGGTGGAACGTTGGTTCTGCCGCGCTTTTTTTGTTTTGACTTAGCGGAACGGATTACCCGGTCTTTTTTAGGTTTATGGTGATGATTTGTGCGTGAGAGGTAGGTGGTCGGTTCAAACGATGAAATTTCTTTCCGTGATTTTCATGATGATGATTTGTGGTCAGTTGGGCGGAGAACAGCTTTTATAGCGGCAATTTATTTATAGTCGGCGCGAACGGTTGGAGGATTTTAGCGCGTTTTTAATTCTGAATTTTGGTTGATGTTTGATGGCATATGTGTGAATGGTTTGACGGCGCATTGTGCGAACATTCACCGTACGATTTGCAGCCTTTATTAAGCGGGAACCGGGTTATTGTCAGCGCGCTGAAAGCCTTATACAGACAATGCGCTGCCGGGTGGGAGGGGGTGCATTACCATCAATTCGATCCGGCATGACCGGCCTGAAAAGGGGCGCAAAAGAAAAGGCTTCCCGTCCGGGAAGCCTTGTATAGGATCGATAAGAAACTAATCAGCCTATTAATAACGACGATCGCGTCCGCCACCGCCGTATCCACCACCGCCACCAGGACGGTTGTTGCGGAAACCACCACCACCATTGGAGGGTTGTTTCGGGCGTGCTTCGTTGACCATCAGTTGTTTGCCTTCTACTTCACTACCGTTCAGACGCTCCATTGCCTGAGTGCCTTCCTCTTGATTCGGCATCTCGACAAAACCAAAACCACGTGAACGACCGGTTTCGTGATCCTTAATGATTTTAGCAGAGGTCACTTGCCCGAATTCGCTAAAGATTTGGTGAAGGTCCTCATCGTTCAACCTGTAGTGGAGGTTGGCTACGTAGATGTTCATGATAAAAAAATTAAAAAATGAAAAATAATACTGAATGAAGATAAGTAATTAACTCAATATTCTGAGCGGCGGACCCGGAATTAATTTTCAGGAAAAGGCCAGATGGAGGAGATGGAAAAAGCGATACTTATATAAGTAAGAAATTGAATTATATACATATTAGTTAAAAAATAGTTATTCTGGAGGGCCTGGCCGGCCGACCAAAAAAAATCCGTAAATTCAGGTAGGACGGATCTAATCGTCATGGCTATGAAAGTATTGAGCGAAACGTGGTTTGCCGACGGATACATCGATTTCGAGCTGAAAAAATATACCTTGCTGGCTTATTTGCAGGAAATCAACCGTTGTTTCGACCAGAACAGGTTATACCCCCAATTGGGCGACGTCATCTTCCATTACAACAACCTCGTCGCCTTCAGAGACACCAAACAGTTCCTTCAGCAGCACTTCCCCAAACGCATCTCTGCGATAGACATGCAGCGCCTCCAGGTCCTGTACGAACAACTGGTGGCAGACGATGAGCTGATGGAAGAACTGGAGAACATCATCCACTTTGCCGTTCCCGAAATCAATAATGTGATCCAGGGTGGAACGGAAATCTACGAATTCGTGGAAGAACAGCTGAACATCGCGCCGGTAGGCATCGTTCCGCTCGATAGCCACGAAGGGTATATGCTGCTGCTGGACGGAGGTGCCGGCCACACCAACGTGTACCAGTACCGGTTAACCATCTTCGAGCGGGCCGACGAAAAATATCGCGGCATCCACACCCAGTTTATCAGCACTTATGCCCGCAGCCTCGCCAACTCGCAGCAAAGCATCAAATCCGACCTCATCCGCCACCGCCGCGAGCTGCCTAACCCTGCCGTATACACGGTGGAAACGGGGATGACGTTCCCGCTGGAAGAAACGTTGCTGCCCGTGGCCAAACGCTTGCTGGTAAAGTATATCACGCAGCACGCAGCCTAACCCGGTCACTTCAGCCCGGGCGTATCCAGGTGGGTGATGCTGTTCGTGAAATTGACTTTCAATTCGTACCCCAGCGGCGTATAATAGTTGCGAAGGATGGCGATGATCTTGTTCATGCTTTGCTTCTGGTACATGACGTTTTCTTCGAGCTGCGAACGGTTGGTATCGTACAGTTTTTTCTGGACTTCCGTATACGTTTCATCGTTCGAAAACGTGAACCAGCCTTTGCGCGACGAGGTTTCCATCTGGTTCATCCGCAGCTCGAAACTCAGCAGTTTAGGCGGCGGCAACTGAATGGTGACGGTTTTTCCGGAAACGGTGAGGTTGAAGTTGGTACTGTCCGTATCCACGCCGTATTTGGCGGTATACGGAACGGAGACCCAGGCCGTGTTTTCGGCGAACACACGTTTGAGGTTATCGCTCCATTCCCCGCTGTTTTCGACATTGCTCTGCTTGAAGGAAGCGTTCCCCTGCACCTCGAGGCTGGCCAGTTCCGCGATCTCCCGGATCAGCAGCACGTTGTTGACCGCTTTTTCGTTCACGGTACTGCCGGAACCGGAGCAACGCCCCAGCAGGAAGATGCCGATGATGAAAAGGATGATGACCGCCCAGGTCAGGATTTTTTTCATGCCATTTTATTTTTCAATTCAGTGTAAGGAGCGCCCACTCTTTTGCTCATGGCGTTTCCCGGATGTTCCAGCGGCGCATAGCCGTATTGTTCGTACAGCCCGTGCGCGTCCTGGGTCATGAGCATCATGCGGCGGAGTTGTTGCAGGCCCGGGTGGGAGCCGATCACTTCCATCAACCATTTCGAAAGCCCTTGCCCGCGGTGGCCGGGCAACACGAATACGTCTGCCAGGTAACCGAAGGTAGCGTAATCGGTGATCACCCGCGCAAAGCCTACCTGTTCATTTTGTTGGTAAATGCCGAAGCAGAGCGAGTTTTCGATGGAAGCCGCCACCAGGTTTTCGGGAATGTCTTTCGCCCAGTAACTGTCTTCGCTGAGGTAGCGGTGGATAACGGGCAATTGCAGCTGTGCTTTGTCTGTACTGATACGGTAATTTCCTTTCGTGGCTTCCAAGGGTCGTTGCATGGGTTATGATGTTTTTGGTGCACAAAAATAAAACAAAAACGCCGGATGCGTCCGCTCCGGCGATTTGTATATTCCGTACAAGTCAAAAACGTTACGCAAACCGTTGTCTGCGCAGAATGCGGTTGTACAATTGAGGTGTGAGCCCGGTCACTTCCATGAACTGGCGCTCGAGTGTATGCCGGCTGGTCTTGAAACGAAGGGCGAGGTCGATCATGGCGACTTTCCCCTTTTGTTCGATTAGGTAATCCACCATTTCATCCACCTGTTTCAAGGAAGACTGCTGGTGTGGGATCAGGCCTTCCAACGCCTGGTCCAGGATATGATGAATTGTATGGATGTCTGATGCCTGGCGGATATCTTCCGTTACCTGTGCCCAATTGCCGGGGATGCGCGTCAGGTCACGGAAATAGTTGGTCACGGATTCCATGCTGATGCCCATCAAACGATGGCTGGCGTAGGCATTGAGCTGTACGATCACCGCGCTCAGCGGCCCCGTCACCCGTGCGTTCACCACACAGGTAAAAGGCCCCGTCACGGCCGCTGCCGGCAGGTCAAAAGCGGCATGGTCGTTCGGTTTGAAAGCAAGCCCGCCCTGGCGGATAAACACCAGGTACTGTTTGCCGGCCGAAAAAAGTCTGGCTTTCGCGATCTCCGCAGCGGAGTTGATGTTCTCCAGCACAATGTAGCGCTGAACGAAAGGATGGAGGCTGTCTTTAGGACTAAGGATATAGGTGTTCATAGGACTAATTGCGATTTTTTCAATCATCCGTAGGTACTTCAACCGATGTAAATATAGATAAATAACAACATGTAAATACGTTTTAATTCGATATTTTTCTGTTATTTATCGAAAAGATTGAAAATCTTCGAGTTAACGAGGCGATAACAAATGAAGGAAGTTCCCTGAATAGAGAAAGGGTGACCCCGGCTCGCGGCCCGGGTCACCCTTTCCTTATGAAAATGTGTTTTATTCTACATCAAAACCCCAGTCGCGGCCTTTATCGGTAGCCGGAACGCCTTTGCTCAGCCATTTGGGAGCGGGCGCGCCTTTGAGATAGTGGTCGAAGAACTGTTGCTGGCGGACCTGGATGTCTTTCCGGTTCTGGCGCTGCATGAGGTTGTGCGCGTCGCCATTATAATTGAGCATCCACACGGGTTTCCCCAGGCGGCGGAGCCCCGTGAACATCTCGATCCCCTGGTACCAGGGCACGGCCCCGTCGGCATCGTTATGCATGATCACCAGCGGCGTGGTTACTTTCGGGAGGTGGAACAGGGGCGAATTTTCGATATACAGCTCGGGCTTGTCCCACAACGTAGCACCGATGCGGCTTTGCGTGTGCTCGTACTGGAATTGCCGGTTCATCCCGCTTTCCCAGCGGATACCGCCGTACGCGCTCGTCATGTTCGCCACGGGCGCACCCGCCCAGGCCGCCTTGAACAGGGGCGTGGCCGTTACGAGATAGCAAACCTGGTACCCGCCCCAGCTCTGGCCCTGGATGGCCATGTTGGCACGGTCGATCCAGGGATTTTTCGCCAGCGCTTCCGCACCGCTCACGATGTAATCATAAGCGCTCTTCCCGGGATGGCCGTTTTCGTACCGGATATCCGGCGCCAGCACCACATAGCCGCGGCTCACGAAGAACGTGATGTTCAGGCGCGAAGGCGTGGGCGCCGGCGGCTGGTAGCCGTACAGTCCGTCGGTCAGCTTTTCGTAGAAATAGATCAGCACCGGGTATTTTTTGGAAGGATCGAAGTCTTCGGGCTTGTACACGATGCCTTCGGTTTCCTGTCCGTTGAAAGTCTTCCATTTGAACAGCTCTGCCGTGCCCCAGTTATATTGCTGTTGCTGGGGATTGAGCTGGCTGATGCGCCTGGCCGTCGACAGTTCCTCGCCCGCAAAAATATCGGGGGATTCCTGGTAGGAGGAACGCTGGTACAGCACCATGCTGGCGTTTTTCGCCTTGACAGGGGCTGTAAATGCGTAAGGCCCGCTCACCGCGGGTTTGGGCGCCGCCTTGTCGAGCAGGCGGACCGTCCAGTAGCCGCCGTGCTTCGTGGAATCGGCCTGGCTTTCCAGGAGGAGGGTTTGTTTCGGGACGAAGAAACGCTCGTCCATATTGAGTTTCACGTTGCGCAGCACCGTTTTCTTCGCGCGGCCGATGCCTTGCGTTACCATGACGGGGGCTTCCTTGCCGGAGGGGTCTACCTGCCAGATGTCGTACCGGTCATTGATATACACGTATTTATCGTTCTCCATCCATCCGGCAGTACCATAGGGCGAAGGGAAATCGGGCACGTCGTTTTCCTCGTCGGTCAGTTTCTCGGGGATCGCCGCGGTGACGATGCGGGTGGAACCGGTGAGGAAATCGTAGGTGGAATATTGACCGTTCATGTTATCGAACCAGATGATGTATTTCCCGGAGGGGGAGATGGCGATCTGTCCGTTCAGGTCCTGTTTGATCGACATCCGGCGGCCGCTGGGGATGTGTACCATCCAGGCGTTTTTGTTCGTTTTGCCCGTCCATTGCATCGCCACGCGGGAGTGGCTGTCGCTGGTGCCGAGCCCGTATTCTGCGTTTCCTTCGTCACCATATCTGAAATCCTCCATGCTATCGTCTCCCAGCTGCACCATACGGTTTTCTGCGGGGAAGTAAACGGCCGTGTAATTGCGTTTCAGTTCCCGGTCGAGGTTTTTGAGCTGCATGGGTTGCAGGTAATCGTCGAGGTAATGCCACACGTCCACTTTCGCCACTTCGAAATCCACGATGGTCGTGTCTTTCGGCTTGGGGATGGGGGCGGTGCCGAAGAAGATGCGCTGGCCGTTGCGGGAAAACGCGATGCTGCCGTTCTCGGAAACGCTCCATTTATCGCGCATGCCGTTGCTGGTGCGGGAAATGGCGAGGCGGGCCGTGTCCATGCCCGGACCGTAGAAAGCCAGTGCGTACACCGTCACGGGGGCTTTGGCGCTGTCGCGGCTCACCGTCCAGGCGAGCTGTTCGCCTTTTTCGTCGAATGCGAACTGCGCGAACTGTCCATGCCCTTTCGAGATGAATTTCCTTTCCCGTTTGGCGGGGTTCCAGAGCAGGACGCCGGGTTGGGCGAGACTGTCCTTTTTCCCCGGGCTTACCACGGCCGTTAGAGCGTTGCCGGGTTTGGAAACGGTGTAGGAAGAGACATTTTTGATGGTATCGAAAAGGAGAGATTTTCCGGTTTGAACGATGATGAGATCGCCGGAGGATGCGCTGGCGGATTTACCCGGCCCATCGTCGTCCGCATCCGCCATATCTGCTGCCGGGGCCGGTTTGGCGGGTGTTTTCTTCGAAGTGGTGTCTTTGGCGGGCTCTACGAGGTAAGCGAGGAGGCCGCTGCCTTTTTCGGGTGTTTTGAAGGATTTGACTTTCGCGGCCTGGAGGATGGTTTTGCCGGTCTCGAGGTCGAACAGTGCGAGGGAATCCTTGGGCATATCGTCGGGCTTCGTTTTTTTGATGCGTGCCTGCCGGGTTTCCTGGAACCGCGGTTTGATGGAGAACGCTACGTACCGGGAGTCTTCGGTGATGACCGGCGCCGCGCCCCGTTCGATGGCGAATTGCCGGTTGGTTTGCAGGTTGCGGATGTACAGGGTGGCATCGCCTTCCTGGGGCGTAACGGTGTAAACGGCCCAGCGCCCGTCGGGGCTCACCATTTTCACGCCGATATTTTGCCAGCTGTCGTACACGCTGTGGTCCAGCGGTTTTTTAGATTGCGCCATCGCGCCGGTGCACCATAGGCCGAGGGATACGAGCCACATTGCAGATCGGGTCATAAGCCAGTTCAGTATTTTTTAGTTCGTAAAGTTGGTTAGGATAGCTGCAAAATAAGCCTTTCAGGGAAAGTTTTCCCGTCTTTGAGGATAAGCGGTCAATGCGCGGCCGGCGCCCGCTTTGCCTGGCGCGCCACGCGGAGCATCTGGAGCACCACGGAAAGGAGGATCAATCCCAGGCCATAATAAAATCCGCCGTGGAGCAGCTTGTTTTCGTGGAACAGGATGAAAGCCAGGATGATACTGTACAGCGGCTCCAGGTTGAAGCAGAGGTTCACGGTGAAAGGGGAGATCTTTTTCAGTGCGTTCATAGACAGCGAGTACATCCAGACCGTGCAGAACCACGACAGGGCCAGGAGGTATACGGTATCGGTGAGGCCGGGCACGAAACTCTCCACGGGGAAGGTGTGCAGGTAGAACGGCATAACGGCCGTAAGCGCGAGGAAGCCCACGCCCAGTTCGTAAAACGTGATGTTGGCGGTGTCGTATTTCACCACCAGCTTTTTGTTCAGCACGGTGAACAGTGCCGCGAACATGCTGGAAATGATGCCAAGGACGATGCCCGTCCGGTATTGCGTATCGAAATGGAAGATGAGGAGGATGCCTGCAAGGGTGAGCATGCTGAGGAACATCTCCATCTTGTCGAACCGCCGCCGGCTGATGAGCGGGTCGAAAATAGCGGTGAAAAGACTGGTGAGGGAGAAGCAGACCACGCCGATGGAGACGTTGGCGTATTTAATGCTTCCGTAGAAGAAAATCCAGTGAAGGGCTACGATGCAGCCGACCCCGCCGATCCGCATCACGTCGCGGAGCGGCAGTTTTTTCAGTTTCCCCTGCCAGCGGAAGAGGACGTACATGGTCACAGTGGTGATCAGCAGCCGGTACCAGACCAGCATGCCCTCGTTGAGGGTGATCAGTTTGCCGAGGATGCCCGTAAACCCTGCGAGGAATACGGAGAGATGTAGCTCTAAAAACGCTTTCTTCACAGCACAAAATTAGCGGCGCTTTCCGAAGAGGCTGTGCCACTGTATCTTCAGCACTCCGAAAATACCTTCTTTCACTATGCCCTTGCTCATCTTGGAGTAGCCTTCTTTCCGGTCGATAAAGGTGATGGGAACTTCGGCGATCCGGAAACCGAGCTTCCATGCGGTAAATTTCATTTCGATCTGGAACGCGTAGCCGACGAACCGGATATCTCCCAGGTCCATGGTTTCCAGCACTTTGCGGGTGTAGCACACAAACCCTGCGGTCGCGTCTTTCACGGGCATCCAGGTGATGAGGCGAACGTACACCGAAGCGCCGTACGACAGCACCGCCCGGTTCCAGGGCCAGTTCTCCGTTTTGCCGCCCGGTACGTACCGCGAGCCTACAGACACGTCTGCCCCGCCTTTGGCGCAGGCCTCGTAGAGCCGGATAAGGTCTTTCGGGTTATGCGAAAAATCGGCGTCCATCTCGAAGATGAACTGGTAACTGCGTTGCAGCGCCCATCTGAAGCCGTGGATATAAGCCGTGCCGAGGCCCTGCTTTCCGCTCCGCTCTTCGATGAACAACTGGCCCGGGTACTGCTGCTGCAAACCTTTGACGATCGCACCCGTGCCATCCGGCGAGCCGTCGTCAACAATAAGGATATGGAACCCTTGCTGCAACGAAAAGACCGTCTCGATCATGCGCGCGATGTTGTCTTTTTCGTTGTATGTGGGTATGATAACTAATTTTTCCAATTAGCTGAAATGATTTAAGGATGGCGAAAATAGATAATATCCGCCGGTTTTTTACCGGACGAACTAAACTTTTATGGTTTTTTTAGCATCATGTCGTGATAGATCTCGGTCAGCTTCTCCTTCGTGTTGAGGGGGAATTCGGCTTTCATCATCCAGTCGTAGTACTGGGGCTCGGATTTCAGCACATCCCGAACGGCCCTGCCTTTATACTTCCCGAAATTGAATATTTCCGTACCATTTTGCCGCACGATCCTGCGGGCGAAATCCACGTACTCGTCTTCCTTGGTGAATTGCGCCAGGGCGTCCACGTCGGCTTTCAGCTGGGTGGCGTACCGTTCCAGCTGCGCTTCCAGGATCTCGAAAGTGGCTACGGCATCGGCCTCGGCGCTGTGAGCGTTGGTAAGGTCTTTATCGCAGTAAAATTTGTACGCGGCGCTGAGGGTCCGCTTTTCCATCAGGTGGAAAATCTTCTGAACGTCTACGAAACGACGGTCTTTCACATCGAAAGTAAGCCCCACGCGCAGGAATTCCTCTACCAGCATCGGGATATCAAACCTGTTTGAGTTGTACCCGGCGATATCGCACTGTTCCAGGAACTGGCGGAATTCGTTGGCGGCCTGCTTCCAGGTGGGCGCGTCGGCCACGTCTTCGTCCCTGATCCCGTGAATGGCCGTGCTGGCCGCGGGGATGGGCATCTGGGGGTTGATCCGCTTTACCTTGCGCTGCACGGAGCGGTCCGGCATCACCTTGATGACAGCGATTTCAATGATTCGGTCGGTGGCAACGTTGGTGCCGGTAGTCTCCAGGTCGATCACGGCGAGGGGACGGGTAAGTTGTAAAGCAGACATTATTATGATTGAGGTTTCTGAACCGGTAAATATTTTTTCAGTCCTGCGAGGTCGAGCCCTTCGTAATCTCCGGAGCTCATCATCAGCAGGTTAGCGTTGGGATACTGCCTTCCGTCGAGCCATTGCTCGAGGTCGGCGCGGTTGGTGAAGACCTGCAGGTCTTTCCTTCCGAACCCTTCGCGGATCACATCGGGCGCAAGATACGGCATGCGTTTGATCTCGAGGGCATGGCCGCTGTAGAATACGGCGGCTTCGTCTGCCGGGTCGAGGGCGCCAGCGTATTCTTTCATGAAGCCCGCGCTGAGGCTGCTGTAGGTATGCAATTCCAGAACGGCGATGAGCTTGCGTTCCGGGTATTGGGCCTTCACGGCCTGGATGGTGGCTTTTACTTTGGAGGGGGCGTGCGCGAAATCGCGGTAAATGGCGGTTTCCTCGCTTTTCCCGACGAGCTCCAGCCGTTTGGCCGCGCCTTTGAATGTGGCGATGGCGGCGAGGAAGTCGATATCCCCGATGCCGAGGGCCCGGCAAACGAGCAGGGCGGCGTGGATGTTGAGGAGGTTATGGCCGCCGAACACCATGAGGTCGGTAGATGCGTTGCCGAACCGTACGCGGGTAATGCCGTTGCGGATCACGTGTTCCGGCATGCCGTAGGGCTCCAGCACGAGGTGCCGGCCCTCTTTTTCCACCAGTTGGCGGAGGGTTTCGTCGGTTTCGTTATAGATCAGCCGTCCGCCGGGCTCCATCGTCCCGATGAAAATGGCGAACTGCTCGAGGTAATTGTCGAAAGTGGGGAAAACGTTGATATGGTCCCAGGCGATGCCGCTCAATACTGCTACCTGCGGGTGGAGGAAATGGAATTTCGGCCGTTTTTCGATGACGGAAGCCGGGTATTCGTCTGCCTCGCAAACGATCAGCGGCGCATCGGTGATATTGACCGATTGTTCGAACCCTTCCAGACGGGCGCCTACCAGGTAATCGAACTGCAGGCGGCATTGCTGGAGCACGTGCATGACCATGGAAGTGATGGTGGTTTTGCCGTGGCTGCCGCCGATGGCGACGCGGGTTTTGTTGCGGCTTTCCTGGTAAATGTACTCGGGAAAGGAGTAAATAGGCAGTTTGAGCTCCTGGGCGCGCAGCAGTTCTGGGTTATCGGCCCGGGCGTGCATGCCGAGGATCACGGCGTTAAGATCGGCCGTAACGCGGGCGGGGTCCCATCCCAATGTATCGGGCAGGATGCCGGCCAGCCGGAGATTGGTGCGGGAGGGCTCGAAAATCTCGTCGTCGCTCCCCGTAACCCTGTACCCTTTGGTCTTCAGCGCAATCGCCAGCTGATGCATCACGCTGCCTCCTATTGCTATAAAATGTACATTTGCCATAATTTCAGGTGCATGTGCCGGGCCGTTCGTCATCCTTTCCATGCCGCCGGCAACACATAGGATTGTTTTTTTTAATATAATGTATATATTTGCAAAATAACGTTACAAAATACACATCACAAAGTTCTACAATCCAGGCCTATGAAATTTCGTTTAATTACTAAAACGCAGACTATGAGTTCAGCACGCCGTATGTTCGGTATATTTTGTGTGATGGCAGTGGTGGCTGCCCTGTTTTCTTCCTGTGCCTCCCAGAAGCTGGGTTGCCCCATGAAAATCACGAAAGTGCAGCACGAGCAAAGCAAGCATTGCTAGTAAGCCTTATCTTTGTGGGCTATGTGGACAACGTTGGAAAGTGAAGAACAGCTGGCAGCAATCCGGCAACGGTCTTTCGACCACCCCGTGGTGATTTTCAAGCACAGCACGCGCTGCCCTACCAGTGGTATGGTCAAATCGCGGCTGGAAAGGTCCGTATCGCCCGAAGGGTGGGAGTTTTATTACCTGGACCTCATCCGTTACCGCCCCGTCAGCAACCGCATCGCCGAGCTGTTCGGCGTGGAACACGAATCGCCCCAGGTATTGCTGATCCGCAATGGTGAATGTGTGTACGACGAAAGCCATATGGCCATCCGCATGGAAGAACTGGCTGAGATGGGCTAAAGAAGATATTTTTTACCTCCAGGGTCCTGTTGGAAAGTGTAATTGCTTTTTAACAGGACCTTGTTTTTTGTAGATTTGCTGCATGAAGCATCGTATAGTTGTGGCGGTTACCGGGGCCAGCGGGTCTATTTATGCGCGGCAGCTCCTGCAGAAGCTGGCCGTGATGAAAGACCAGGTAGACCAGGTGGCCATCGTGATGACCGACAACGCGAAAACGGTTTGGGAAACCGAGCTGGACGAAAAAGGGTACGAGCAGTTGCCGTTCCCGTTTTTCGCGCAGAAAGATTTTTACGCACCGTTCGCCAGCGGCAGCGGGCGTTTCAATACCATGATCATATGCCCCTGTTCGATGGGCACCCTGGGCCGGATAGCCGGCGGCATCTCCAACGACCTCATCACCCGCGCGGCAGACGTGGTGCTGAAAGAACGCAGAAAGCTCATCTGCGTGTTGCGGGATACGCCCTACAACCTGGTGCACATCCGCAACATGCAGACCGTAACCGAAGCAGGCGGGATCATCTGCCCCGCCACGCCTTCGTTCTATTCCAAACCACAGTCCCTCGAAGACGTGGCCGCCACCGTGGTAGACCGGGTGATAGACCTGGCCGGCCTGGAGCAGGACACGTTCCGCTGGGGAGAATAACGCATCAAACCATCACATGAAAATAGCCATCATCAACGGCCCTAACCTTAACCTGTTGGGCAAGCGCGAACCGGAGATTTACGGAAAGCTTTCGTTCGGCGAATATTTCGAGACGCTGAAAGCCCAATTCCCGCAGGTGGAGCTGTCCTACTTCCAGAGCAATGTGGAAGGGGAGATCGTCAACCAGCTGCAGGCGATCGGGTTCGAATACGACGGGATCATCCTCAATGGCGCGGCATATACCCATTATTCCTACGCCATCCGCGACGCCATTGCCGCCATCAAAACGCCGGTGGTGGAGGTGCATATCAGTAATATTTATGCCCGGGAAGAGTTCCGCCACAAGTCGGTGACAGGCGGCCAGGCCGTTGGCGTGATCACCGGTTTGGGCATGAAAGGATATGAATTGGCCCTCCGGTTTTTGCTGGAGCGTTGAAAATAGTTGATTTCCTGTATTATAGCGGCTCTCTTACCAAAAGGGGAGCCTTTTCTTTTGCATTCCAGCGATCCCCTTTTTATCTTTAGCGGCATTGAGCAATGGAATTGAACATATGATCGGGGCGGGCGGTATTTACGCCGGGTTGCCAGACCGGGACCTGTGGAATAAAGTGAAGGAGGGCGACCGAGCTGCGCTGGACTACATTTACCGGCAGCACTTCCGCCCGCTTTACGGCTACGGGATGAAGGTACATGCGGATGAAACCCTCGTGCAAGACGCCATCCACGACGTATTCGTGAGCATCTGGCAGGGGAGGGGCGGGCTTTCCGCTACGGACTCCATCCGGTTCTACCTGCTTTCCAGCCTCAAACGGCGCATCCTCCGCCACCTCGGCAAACAGCTCGTGCTGCCCGACGACGATGGTGCTTTCTACGACGCGCCGTCCGCATCTCCTGAAGACGAGCTTATCGGCAAACAGAGCGACCAGCAGCGCCGTGCGCGCCTGGCGGGCGTAATGGCGGAGCTGCCCCCGCGCCAGCAGGAAGTTTTGTACCTGCGGTATTACCATGGCCTCGACACCCGCGAAACGGCCGATATCATGTCGCTTTCCGTGAATTCCGCTTACGTATTGCTGTCAAAAGCACTGAAATATTTAAAAGATAACAGTGACAAAATCGTTTTTGCATTGGCCTTTTTCGGGAACGGCGGATTGGTATGGGATAAAATTTTTTGAAAAATATTGGGAAACGGCGCTAAGAATTCGTTCGATCCCTGCTTTACCTGTTAAGTAATTATCATGGCCGACCAGACTTTCACGTTGGAATACTTCTTATCGCAGCCCGGCTTCCGGGAGTGGGTGTTGGAAAAAGACCCCCGCGCCACGGAGCATTGGGAAGACTGGGCACGCCGGCATCCGGAACACGCGGCTACCATTCAGGCCGCGGAAGACTGGCTGCTGACCACGGCCGCACAACAGGCCGCGCCGCCCGCCCAACTGCAGGAAGCAACCTGGGAAAGGATCGTGGCTTCTATTGACGAAGCGCCCCGCCGCCGCACCATCATGCGCTGGATGCCCTGGGCCGCCGCTGCCGTGGTGATCGGCATCCTGGCCATGGTATTGCTGCCGGAGAAGGAAAGCGAAGCGTTCAACACCGTTTCTACGGCTTTCGGCGAAGTGAAGACGATTTCGCTGCCCGACGGCTCCGAGATCCGCCTCAATGTAAATTCCACGGTAAAATATGCCGTTTCCTGGGATGGCGATTCTGCCCGCGAAGTTTGGCTGGGCGGAGAGGCTTTTTTCGAAGTGAAACATGAATCCGGCAACCGGAAATTCATCGTGCATACAAATGATGTAGACATCCAGGTGGTGGGCACGGCGTTCAACGTCAACACCCGCCGCGTGCAAACACAGGTAGTGCTGCAAAACGGAAAGGTAAACCTGAAGCTCAACTGGAAAGACACTTCCCTCATCGCCATGCGGCCGGGAGATATGGTCACCTGGTCTGCCGAACGGAAGGAACTTTCCAACAACCGGGTAGACCCCGGCCATTACGCCGCCTGGCAACAGCAACGCCTCATCTTCCAGGACGCAACCCTGGCCGATGTTTTGCTCGCACTGGAAGAAAATACCGGGATCAAGGTACAGCTGGAAGATAGCGCCATGCTGAAAGAAACATTCACCGGCACTATCCCGACCGATCATATCGACGTGTTTTTCAAAACGCTGTCGCGGTCGTTCGACATTACCATCACCGAAAACGGTAAAAACAGGTACGTGATCCGGAAAGGGGGACAGTAAAGGAAATTATCAGCAGAACATATAAAACGCCGGGCAACCGGACTACGCCCGCGGCATGCAGCGGCGCGCAGCAGGGATTTTTTTGCCTGATGAGTTATGGACCGAAATCGACATTGGACAAACAACCAACCTAAATCTACATTGCTATGGGACAATTCAACGCCGGCCGATGCCTGACGCTGGCGATGTGCCTGACGGCAGTAGCCGCACAGGCCGCCACCCGACATGCCTTGCCGCAAAGGGAGCCAGCTCCCGCGTACCAGGAGCCCCCGCAGGGAACGGGGAGCCGCAAACAGCCGCTGAAACGCGTGCTGGCCAATCTGGAGAAGCAGCTCCATGTACGCCTCAATTACATGGGCAACACCGTCGGCAATCAACTCGCCGACCCGCCGCCGCCCCAAAACAACGGCGAATCCGTGAGCGCATACATCAACCGCTACCTCGCCGCTTTCGGCCTCGAAGCGGAACAGGCGCAGGGCAACGATTTCATCATTTACCGGAAAGACAAGCCCGCGCCCGCCGCCACGCCGGCCACCACCGCACCGCAGCCCGCAGCTGCCAACAGGGCCGCAGCGCTGCAGGACCTCAACGCCATCCCGCAGCAACAGGCGTCCGTTCACGGCCTGGTGACCGACGAACAGGGGCTCGCCTTGCCCGGGGTGACCGTGCTCGTCAAAGGCACCACGAACGGTACTAAAACCAATGACGACGGCCGTTACGAGATCCGCAACGTGCCGCCCAACGCCACGCTCGTGTACAGCTTTATCGGGTACAAAACCCAGGAAGTGAAAGTGGGCAAACGCACGCAGATAGACATGAAACTGCTGACAGACGTGCAGTCCATGAAAGACGTCGTGATCACGGGGTACCAGCGCATCAAGCGCGACAACTACACCGGGTCCGCCGTTACGATCACCGGCGAAGAACTGAAACGTTTCAATCCGCAGAATATCCTGTCCAGCATACAGGCGTACGACCCTTCGTTCCGCATCGCGGAAAACAACCTGGCGGGCTCCAACCCGAACGCGCTGCCGAACATTTCCATCCGCGGTACCACCGCACTGCCGGCCAATACTGACAACGTGCTCAGCCGCAACCAGCTGGCTAGCGTCACCAATCTGCCGCTCTTCATCCTCGACGGTTATCCGACCAACATACAGGCCATTTTCGACCTCGACATGAACCGTGTGGAAACGATCACGCTCCTCAAAGACGCCGCCGCCACCGCCATTTACGGCTCCCGCGCATCCAACGGCGTAGTGGTGATCTACACCAAAGCGCCGAAAGAAGGGAAGCTCGAGCTCCACTACAATTATGAGCTCAACATCCAGGCGCCCGATCTCACGGCCTATAACGTGCTCAACGCCAAAGACAAACTGGAATACGAACGCCTCGCCGGGCTGTACACCGACAACGAGGTGGATGCTCCCGACGAACTGGAGAAACAGTACTACCGGAAAAGGAACAATGTGCTGGCAGGCGTAAATACCTACTGGCTGTCGCAACCCATCCAGACGGAACTGGGCCAGCGCCATTCCGTATCCGTCCAGGGCGGTACCAAAACCGTGAAATACGGGGTGGACGCGCGTTACCAGAATAACGGCGGGGTGATGAAAGGGTCCGGGCGCGACAGGTATAGCCTGTCGAACACCCTGAGCTATAACCTCGGCGACAATAAATTCCTGGCCCGCAACATGTTTACCATCACACAGGTGAACCAGCGGAACAGTCCGTACGGCAGCTTCTCGAACTACGTGCGCATGAACCCTTACTACCCTAAAACCGACAGCCTGGGCCGCCTCATCCGCGAGATCGACCTTTGGAACTCGCGCGGGGGAGAGTCCAACAGCGTCATCAGCTCCACCGTCCTCAACCCGATGTACGAATCCACCATCGGCAATTTCGACAAGAGCGAATACCTTGAGTTCACGGACATCCTCGCGCTGGAATACAACTTCAATCCCAACTGGCGCGTGCGCTCGGAAATCAGCTTCATCCGCCGCGGATCGTCTGTCGACCAGTTCATTTCTCCCTTCAGCAACGCATATTACGACTACAAAGGCGACGATCTGAAAAACAGGGGGCAATACACTTACGCGGCCGACAAGGAATCGCAGTGGGACGGTAACGTGACCCTCAATTACAACAAGCAGATCGGCGGCAATTATTTCACCGCAACGGGCGGGTTCAACATGCAGACGGTCGATTACTGGCGGAAAGAAGCCGTGGGTGAAGGGTTCGTGAACGACCGCTTCAACGATATCAATTTCGCGCGGCGGTACAAAGCGAATGCGCATCCGGAAGGAGAATCGCGCCAGCAAAGGCTCGCGGGCGGGTTCGCTACGGTCAACTACGCGTACAAAAACCGCTATCTGCTCGATGCGACGTTCCGTGTGGACGGCTCCAGCAAATTCGGTGCGGATTCGCGCATGGCGCCGTTCTGGTCGGCGGGCGTGGGCTGGAACCTCCACCAGGAGGCATTCCTGCAGGGCCATCCGTTCATCAACCAGCTGAAACTGCGTGCCACTACCGGTCTTACGGGTGATGTGTCTTTCCCTTCTTACCTGTCCAACACCACTTATCAATATTACGGCGGCGACTGGTATTCTACCGGCGTGGGCGCCACTTTCAAGGAATACGGCAACAGCGGCCTGAAGTGGCAGCGGACGCAGAATTACGACCTGGGGCTGGAAGCATCGCTGTGGAACGACCGGATTTATTTTGCGCCGCGTTATTACTTCAAACATACCCGCGACCTGCTGGCCGACGTGAACGTTCCCCTCAGCACCGGTTTCCCGAAATACAAAGAGAACCTCGGCGAGATGGTGAACAAGGGTTACGAAGTGTTCCTCCGCATGAACGCTTTCCGCAGCCGCAAATGGTCCGTCAACTTCAACTTCAACCTCGTTCACAACACCAACGAGATCACGAAGATTTCCAACGCGCTGAAGAGCTTCAACGACGAGATCGACAAGCAACAGCAGGAAAAACCGGAACTCCGCTCCGTGCCGCTGCTGCGGTTCAAGGAAGGGCAGTCGATGAGCACGATCTACGCCGTCCGCTCCCTCGGCATCGATCCGGAAACGGGCAAGGAAATCTACCTGCGCGCCGACGGCACGCGGACCTACGACTACAACGTGAAAGACATCATGCCCGTGGGCGACGAAACGCCCCTGCTCGAAGGCAACTTCGGTACCAGCATCGTGTACGGCGGTTTCATGGTGGAAGTGCGCTTCTGGACCAGGCTCGGCGGGGATATCTACAACCAGACGCTGGTAGACCGCGTGGAGAATGCGGACCCGCGCTACAACGTAGACAGCCGCGTGCTGTCTGAACGCTGGATCAAGCCCGGGGACGTCGCATTCTTCAAAAATATTGCCGACCAGGGCAGCACGCAGACTTCGTCGAGATTCGTGCAGGAAGAGAACCGCCTCGAGCTGAAATCCATTTTCCTGTCGTACGATTTCCCGGCAAGTTTTTACAAAAAACTGCGGATGCATTACCTGCGCCTGTCGGCCAACATGAACGACCTGGCGTACTGGTCTACCGTGAAGGCCGAACGCGGGATCGACTACCCGTTTGCCCGGAGCATCACTTTCACCCTTTCTACCAGATTCTAAAAAATGCGCCCAATGAGATTTAACATCATACTGATTTGTAGCATGCTGGCGCTCGCATCCTGCAGCAAATGGCTGGACGTGTCGCCCAAGTCGGAAGTGTCGATGGACCTGCTGTTTACCACCCGCGAAGGGTACCAGGACGCATTGAACGGATTGTACAGCCGCAGCGTGAAGGAAGAGCTGTACGGCAGGGAACTGACGGCCGGAACGCTCGACGTGCTGGCGCAGAACTACCTCGTAGACGTGGTAGACCGGGTCGGTTTCCGCCAGACGATGCTTTTCAATTACAAGGACAATAACTTCATCAACCGCCAGAAGAGCGTGTGGGCGGGATTGTATAACGTGATCGCCAATGCAAACCTCATCCTGGGGCACATCGATGGTTCCGGCGGTTTGCTGGACGCGGGCGAGCGCGACCTTATCAAAGGGGAAGCGCTGGCGATGCGCGCCTGGTGCCACTTCGACGTTCTGCGCCAATTCGCGGCCGCGCCCGTGGCGGCTCCCACGGCACCGGGCATTCCATACGTGACATCGTTCTCCAAAAGCACGACGCCGGTGTATACGCTCCGTCAGGTGCTGGATTCCGTGATCCGTGACCTGTCGCAGGCGCGGGAGTTGCTCAGAACGGTTGATCCTATCGTGAAGCCCGGTTATAAAGTCGGCTATACCACGCCCGATTCTTCCACGGAAGTTTCCGGCCCGATGTTCCTGCAGCAGCGTCGCCACCGGTTGAATTATTTCGCCGTGACGGGAACGCTCGCGCGGGTGCAGCTCTACGCCGGCAATCATGCCGCGGCGCTGGCGCTGGCGAAGGAAGTGATCGGGTCGAATAAGTTCCCCTGGACGCGGCAGACCGATTTCCTCAACCCGGACGATCAGCAGAAAGACCGGATTTTGTATAAGGAATTGCTCTTCGGGCTTTATGCGCCGAATATGACCAACCCGCTGTTCGACCGCCTGCGCAACGGCGAGACCACGCTCAACACGCCTCCCGGCGAGTTGCGGACGATCTTTGAAGTGGGAGGCCCCGGCGCGGAGGATTTCCGTTTCAAACAATGGTTCAGCCAGCAAAGCAGCTCCACCGGCGGGTATATGCGCCTGGAGAAATACAGCCGCAATTCCGACAAGAACCTCCACGAGCTCATGATCCCCATGTTGCGCCTCAGCGAAATGTATTACATCGCCGCGGAAAGCATTTACGACACCGATCCCGCCAAGGCATGGGAATACCTCAATACCGTGCGGAAGCAGCGCGGGATGGGGGTTCCGCTGAACGATCCGGCGAAGGCCGTGTTCCTCGGCGAGCTTGTGAAAGACGCTAGGAAAGAGTTCTTCGGCGAAGGACAGATCTTCTACATGTACAAACGGCTGAACCGCGCCTGGCCTGGCATGGGCGGCAATACGATACAGCCGTCTCCCCAGATTTTCGTCTTCCCCTGGCCAGACGATGAGCTCGCATACGGTAACCGTTAAACCTGCACAAACATGAAAAGAATAACCAAAATCACGATATGGCTGCTGGCTGCAGGATGGCTGGCAGGATGCGATAAAAAAGAAGAACTGGTGTACCAGTCGGCCGACGGCGTTTACTTCGATTTCCCGGAAAGCGACCTCACGCATCAGCGCATTGACAGCGTCATTTATTCCTTCGCGTTGTTCCCTGAATTAGCGACCGACACGATCCTTTTGCCCGTGCGCGTTTCCGGCAACCGTACCGGTGCGGCCCGCAAGGTGAAAGTGATGCTGATCGCCGATAAAACCACCGCCCAGGCGGGCCTCCACTACAAGGCGCTGGCCGCGGAATACGTGCTGCCGGCGGATTCTGGCCGGCTCGACATTCCCGTGGTGTTGTACAATACCGATCCGCTGCTGGCCGAAAAAGCGGTGAAGCTCATGCTCCAGCTGAAGCCTTCCGCCGATTTCGGGACTACCATCCCGAAGCTGGACACGGCCAAGATCATTTTCTCCAACCGGCTGGAAAAACCGCTGTGGTGGGAAATCTGGCAGGGCGAACTGGGCGAGTATTCCCGCGTAAAGCATGAACTGTTCATCCGCGTGTCGGGCACCAACAAGCTCACGGAAGACCGGGCAGACTGGCAGGCTACGCCGAAAGTGCTCTATCACACCCGCCGTTTCCGTTCCTTCCTCACCAACCCGCAAACCTGGGTGGCGGAGAACCCGGCGGAAGGGTACGTGATCACGCCAGGCGCCAATGGTACGCTGGAATTCTACCACAGCGGCAACACCGCCAAAAAGTTCGTGCTTACCCTCAATCCGGCCGACGGACGTTATTATTTCACCGATGAAGACGGAGATCCGGTCATCTAACCCTGCAATGCCATGAAAAAGATATACCTGTTCATACTCAGCGTGGCAGCCGTTTTCGCAGGCTGTTACAAAGACAAAGGCAATTATGATTATGTGGAAGTGCCGGCGCCCCTCATGTCGGGGCTGGACTCGGTGTACCACGTGATGTCGGGCGACAGCCTCATCGTGGCGCCGACAATCACGCTGAAAAGCGGCGCCAACGATTATTCCTGCGAATGGAAGATCAACATTCCGGAACGCGCCACGACCGACGATTATTTCACCAGGGAACTCCGGATCGTGTATGGCCTCGGCGCCGCGCGGTATAACGTGTTGCTGAAAGTGACCGATAACAATACCGGCCAGAAATACTTTTACGACTTCGTGATCAGCGGGCAGACGGCCTTTACGCGCGGCGCGCTCGTGCTCAGCGGCGATGCGAACTCCACTTCATTGTCGTTCATCAAGCCCGACAATTCCCTGCAGGCAGACGTGTACGAAGCCATCAACAAGAAAGCCCTGCCCGGAGGGCCGCAGCAGCTCGTGTACGTGCGCAACCAGTTCTATATGAACCAGATCACGCAATACTGGCTCACTTTCTCCGGCAGCAACGACGGTGGCGTACTGCTCGATGCGAACACCCTGCAGCAGGTGCGCACGCTCAAGGAGAATTTCTACGATCCCATGGCCGCGGCCAAATCGAACTTCTTCCTCCGCAACCTCAACGGTACCACTACGGCCATCATCAACGACCAGCTGTTTATGGGCACCTTCGAAACGGCGCCATTCGGGACTTATTACGGGTACTTCGGCGTACCGGTGACGGGCGAGTACAAACTTGCGCCGCAAATGCTCCAGGAGCTGGCGGAAAGCGGGCAGGCGGTGTCTCACTTCCTGGCGTTCGACAAGGAGAAGAAACGCTTCCTGCGCTTCATGCCCGGCATTTATCTCGATACCACCTACACCGTGTTCGACTCCGCCTTCGCGCCCAAAAACCTCAAGATGGATTTAATCTACATGGAGAAATTCAGTGACAACGACATCTTCGCCTTCTGCGACTCCCTCGGCAAAACGATGCAATTGCGTTTCGGGATCGACTGGCGCGACGGCAGGCAGCGATTCAACGCCCGCGAAATGAAGAAATTCAAGGGCGACAGCCTGGTGACGGCCACCACGAAATGGGCCGTATCGCCCGTGGGTGTGTTCTTCTTCAGTGGGAACGGGAAGATTTACCGCTACAATCCGCTCAATGAGGAGATACGCGAGCTGAACGCGACGTTCGGCGGCAAGGAGATCACGATGCTGAAAGTGGAGCAAAACGGCAACCTGCTGGTGGCCGGGGTCGAAGGAGAAGTGCATTTCCTGAACACGGCCGTGGGGCAGTTCGGGGAGCTGATCAAAAAAGTGACCGGTGTGCCCGGCGCTCCGCGCGACATCCTCATCCGAGAATAAAACCAATTACCGACACAGTAAACCGACAATATGGACCTGATAACCGTAAGATCAAAAACCTGGGCCATCATCGCTGCGGCGCTGATTCCCGCCGCCGTACAGGCGCAAGATGGCAAATTTGTGCTGAAAGGCAGGATCGGCAAGCTGAATGCCCCCGCCATCGTGTATTTCGACCGCACCGAGGGCGATGATCGCATCCTCGATTCGGCGGTGCTGAAGAACGGGGAATTCTCCTTCAAAGGCACCACGACGGAGCCCGGGCTGATGATGCTCGCGCTGAGCAAAGACGGCAAACGCCTCGAAAACATGGGCCAGGGCATGGACCGCAAGATCATGTACCTCGAATCCGCTACCATCACCGTTACGTCAGATTCCGACATGGCTTCTGCCAGGATCACGGGCTCGAAAATGAACGATGGGGACCTGGCGTACAAAAAGCACCTCCAGCCCTACGAAGACCAGATGGCCGAGATCAACAAAATCTGGGGCGGCGCAACCGACGAGCAGCGGCGCGACACCACGCTGACGAATGCCCTGAACGCGAAGTTCCGCAAGGCGATCGGCGACAAAACCAACCTGATCCGGGATTTTATCAAAAAGAACCCGAATTCCCCCGTCACCATGTTCGCCATGCAGGAGCTTTCCGTACACAACAACATGGATCTGGCGGAACTGGAGCCCCTGTTCGCCAGTCTCCCCGAAAGCCAGCGCAATTCCCCCGCCGGGAAGCGCATGGCCGGCAACATGCTGAAGAAAAAGACGATCGTAATTGGCGCGCCGGCGCCCGATTTCACGCAGAACGACCTGAACGGCAAACCTGTCAGTCTCTCGGATTTCCGCGGCAAATACGTGTTCCTGGACTTCTGGGCCAGCTGGTGCGGCCCCTGCCGGGCAGAAAACCCGCACGTGGTGGCGGCTTACAGGAAATTCAAGGACCGTAATTTCGTGGTGCTCAGCGTTTCCCTCGACCAGCCGGGCCGTAAAGACCTCTGGGAGGAAGCCATCAAAAAGGACGGGTTGCAGGATTTCGTGCACGTGTCCGACCTCAAATACTGGAACAACGCCGCCGTGAAACTTTACGGCATCCGGGGCGTTCCGGCCAACTTCCTCATCGACCCGCAGGGGAAGATCGTGGCCAAAGACCTTCGGGGCGCGGCGCTGGAGGAAGCCCTCACCAAACAGCTACCTTGAGTCATACAGCTGATTGAAACCCTATGATGTCCATTCAGTTTCCCGTTCCGGTGCTTCCGGAACGGGTTTTTTATATTCCGGGCATAAAAAAAGCCGCCCGGTGCGGGCGGCTCTTCTCCAAAATTTAGTAGTTATGCTTAGTGGGCATGTGCGTGTTCGTGTTTGTGGTCGTGATCGCAGCAGCCGGCAGCTTTTTCCTCTTTGAAGGCTTCGCGGGGCTTGAGGCCCAGCAGCTCGAACATCAGGTTGTCTTCCTCGAAGGAAGGGTTCTTGGTGGTGAGGAGCTTTTCGCCGGTGAAGATGGAGTTGGCGCCTGCCATGAAGCACATCGCCTGCTCGGAAATGCTCATTTCGGCACGGCCGGCGCTGAGGCGGACCATTGATTTGGGCATGAGGATGCGGGCGGTGGCGATCATGCGTACCATATCCCAGAATTCCACTTTGGGCATGTGCGCCAGCGGGGTACCGGCCACGCGGGTGAGGGCGTTGATGGGCACGGAATCCGGGTGCTCGGGCATGGAAGACAGGGTGTAGAGCATGTTGATACGGTCGTCGTGGCTTTCGCCCAGGCCGATGATACCGCCGCAGCATACGGTTACGCCGGCTTTACGCACGTTGTTGAGCGTATTGAGGCGGTCGTCGTACGTACGGGTGGTGATGATCTCTCCGTAATACTCGCTGGAGGTGTCCAGGTTGTGGTTGTAGGAGTAAAGGCCGGCGTCTGCCAGCTTCTGGGCCTGCGATTCGGTGAGCATGCCGAGGGTGCAGCATACTTCCATGCCGATCTCGTTCACGCCTTTTACCATATCGAGCACGCGGTCGAAATCGCGGTTGTCGCGCACTTCGCGCCAGGCGGCGCCCATGCAGAAGCGGGTAGAACCTGCGTCTTTGGCTTTCTGGGCGTATTCCAGCACTTTATCTTTCTGCATCAGGGCCTGAACGTCTACACCAGTGTTATAGCGGGCTGCCTGGGGGCAGTAAGAGCAGTCTTCGGAACATCCGCCGGTCTTGATGGAAAGCAGGGTGCAAACCTGTACTTCCGCGGTATCCTGGTATTCCCGGTGCAGGGAGGCAGCGCGGAACATCAGCTCCAGGAGCGGCGTATTATAGATATCCTTTATTTCTTCGATTGTCCAATCGTGACGGATCATACTAGTCGGATTTAGCGGCAAACCTATGAAACAATTATGAAATATCCAGCACCAATTTCTTACAGGTACTGGAAGTTGGTTTTCGGCGTGATATTCAGCAGGGTGTGGTAAATGAGGCGGATGGTGTTCTCCACGTCGTCTTTTTTGATCATTTCCACGGTGGTGTGCATGTAGCGCAGGGGAATGCTGATGAGGGCCGAAGGGGTACCGTCGTTCGAATAGGCGAAAGCGTCGGTATCGGTGCCCGTGCTGCGGCTAACGGCGTGCAGCTGGTGGGGGATGTCTTCCTTTTTGGCCGTTTTGATGATCAGGTCGCGGAGGATGTTGTGTACCGCGGGCCCGTAAGTAATGCTGGGGCCGGCGCCGCATTTGATCTCGCCTTCGATGTTCTTGTTGATCATCGGGGTGGTGGTATCGTGCGTTACGTCGGTGATGATGGCTACGTTGGGCTTGATACGCTTGGCGATCATTTCCGCCCCGCGCAGGCCTACTTCTTCCTGCACGGCGTTCACGATATAGAGCCCGAACGGCAGCCGCTGCTTGTTTTCCTTCAGCAGGCGGGCCACTTCCGCGATCATAAACCCGCCGATGCGGTTGTCGAGCGCGCGGCAGATGAAGTAATCGTAGTTCAGTTCCTCGAACATATCATCAAAAGTTACCACGCAACCCACATGAATGCCCAGTTCCTCCACTTCCTTCCGGGAGCGGGCGCCACAGTCGAGGAAAATGTTGTCGACCTTGGGCTGGGGCTCCTTGCCGTCGCCGCTGCGCAGGCGCGTGTGGATGGCCGGCCAGCCGAACACCGCTTTCACGATGCCTTTCTCGGTATGGATGTTCACGCGCTTGCTGGGGGCGATCGCCTGGTCGGACCCGCCGTTACGGATCACATAAATGAGCCCTTCGGGTGAGATGTAGTTCACGAACCAGGAAATCTCGTCGGCATGCGCCTCGATCACCACCTTGAAAGCCGCTTCGGGATTGATCACCCCTACGGCGGAGCCGTACGCGTCTACGATGGTATCATCTATATAAGGTTTCAGGTATTCCAGCCAGAGTTTCTGCCCTTCCTTCTCGAACCCGGTGGGAGAGGGGTTGTTGAGGTAAGTGCGCAGAAAAGTCATAGACTCCTTCGTAAGTATCGATTTCGTTTTTTTAGCCATTGTTGTTCAGGTTAAATATCCTTCAAATGTAAGCAATCCGCGTCAAATGCCGCCTGCCAGCAGCCATAGCGCGTGGATGAGGGCGGATAATGCCATGAGCCCGTCGAGCTGGAAGTAATAGACGTAATCGGAATGGTGCGTCTGCGCGTAGTTTTTCACGCTCCAGACCACTGCCACGGCCGCCAGGAGACTGAACAGCACGAACAGCGGCAGCGCCGGCGCCAGCACCAAGGCGCAAACGGCGGAAACGATGAGCGAAGCGTAGTACAACTTATCGAGATGGGGCTCTTCGAGACTGGTGATGAGGCTGCGGATCCCTTCGGCCCGGTCTTCCTCCCGGTCGCGATGGTCGAACAGGATGCAGATGGCGTAAATGATAAAGAACCGGTAGATGCAGAGGAGCGCCACCTGCCAGAAGTCCAGCTTCGCGGCATCGGCGATGAGATAGGGCAGCAGGGTGGTGACGTACATCCACACGAATGCGAGGAAAATGGTTTTGCCGACGGCGATCTTCTTCAGCCATCTGAACGTGGCGTGGGGTACTTTAGGCGCGGAATAAAGGAACGTGAGCAAAACCGCGCCGCTGAGGGGCAGCCAGTGATGCAGCAGGGGCAGGCCGTACCAGGCGGCGCCCAGCAGGCCGATCGTGCAGCCCATGAGCTGGAGCCGCCGCCTCCGCTGGCCCCAAAGGATCCGTTCCGAATACTTTTCGGACCCGGGCGTGAGGTACCAGTGGAAATTGTAGCTGCAAATGGTAGAGAAGAAAACGAAGCCGAAGTAGTTGCCGCGGTCGAGGGAAAGGCCTGCAATTTCCTCCGTTTCCCAAACCATCAACAGCGCCACACAGGCGATATAGATCGAGCTGAACAACAGGAAATTGAAGAATCCGCGAAACATAGCCGCTAAAATAGGGAATCGGGACTAGAATTCCGATGCGCAGCATCGCAGCTATTCATTCAAATAACTATTCAACATCATCATACAAACCTTCAAAACAGGCACTGCCACAACGCCAAGCGCCGTCAGCAGCGGCAGCCGCCACACCGGATCTTTCCGCAGATCGAGGTACCACCATATCCATTGCAGTAAAAGGGTATATAATCCCGTGATGAGGAACGGCGCCAGCACGAGCCCCTGGAGCAATTGCCAAAGCGTGGTTTCCCGGTTGCCCATCATCCCTACGAAGGGGATCATCAGGAACAGGCCTATCGGCACATTCACCACCGCCCATAGCACCCAAAACAAATACTTCACAGGCGAAACATTAAAAAAGGGAAGCAGATCACCCGCTTCCCTTATCAAATTAGCTGATTTTTTCCATCCGCATCTCGATCGTCCTTTCCTTATGGTTATCCTCGATGATAAGGAGGAATCCCGGTTTGGCGGGCAATACCGAGGTGGATACTTCTTTTGTGCGCAGCGGCACCTCGTACTGGCGGAACTTCTGCCCGTTGTAGCGCAGATAGGTGAAATATCCCTTTTCCTCGCCCGACTTGCGCCAGTTGTAATAGCAGATCGAAAAGTGCCCGGGATCGCCGGCAGGGTGGATGAAGCCGTATCCGAAAAGCCCATGGGCGCGGGCGTTGCGGGCCACCATATGGCGGTTCAGGAAATCCATCCGGGCCATCATGGTAGAAGGGGCCTTGTCGTACGTGATGGCTTTCACGAGCTTGTCGGTAGCGTTGAATTCCAGCACCACCATGTCCGAATTCTGCACCCGGGTAAACGAAGGCGTAAGGTGGAATGGCAGGAAAATAGTGGAATGCACGAACCCGAACGCGTACATCCTCCGGTAATAACCTTCCGCAGCCACGAACAGCTTCCCGTCGGGCCCCAGCGTAGCGTTGTGGAGGTAGAGGTACCCGTTTTCGGCGTTCTGGCCTTTTTTGTCGCAGGAATATTGCCGGTTGATCTCCGTTTCCCAGCTATTGTAGGTACGCGTGAGAATGGCGCCGGTATTGCGGCTCACCCGGTATATGGCGATGCCTTTCCCGTTGCTTTTCACGTGCTTCACGTCTTTGTCGAAATATTTCCCCACCATCACGATCGTGTCTTGCCCCGGCACCGGCAGCACCGCCGCAGGCTCGAACTGCCATTTTTCCTTGTTGGCATTTACTTCGAAAGCTTTCTTCCGCGTATGGATGTTGAATGCCATGATGGTGGACGAGGAACGGGAAGCCCTGCGGTTCGAGACTTCCACGAACAGCAAACTGTCTGTCTTGGCCAGGAAATCCGCGCGCAGGAAATCCCTGCCGGCCACGCCCGGACTGAATTTCGACGTTTTCCGGTTCCGGGATCCGTAGAAATTGATGTCATACGTGCAGGTGCCTTTGGCCTGCCACCTTACGAACACGGCCATATAACCCTCGTCGCCCACTTCGAAAAGGGTACGGTTGCCTTCGGATTCGTTGTGCAGGCTCATGTTTTGCAGGTGCAACCGGCGTTTATAGGAATCGAACGCACGGGTGTAGGACTGCATCAGCTTTCCATCGTTATCGTATATACGCAGTTCGTATTTTTTATCGGCAGGATAGTAGAACAGGAAGGCCATGCTGCTATCGCTGGCGGCGGCTTCCTGGAGGCTGATGCTGGTGGAGGCGTCGAACCTGATCCTGCGTACGCGGTTCAGGTTCTCGTCGAGCACATGCAGCAGGTACGCGTTGGTCGTTTTGTCGACACGGTCGCTTTGCATGAGGAAATAATATCCGCCGATCTGGTTATTGCGCTGGATGGTACCGCTGCTGTAGAGGATGGAAGGCGTGGCCGCGTCGTTAAGACTGAGCGTCTTTTGCGCGGAAGCAGCCTGGATGCAGCAAGTGGTGATAAAGAACAGGAAAAGTATAGTCCGGAACATGGGTTACATTTTTATGAAACTCTCGCTTTTCGCGAATTCGGTTTGGTATTCGGGATAATCCTGCAGTTTGCTTTGGTAGCGTTGCAGGTAATGGAAGGCGATCTGCGCGTATTCCTCCATGTACAGGTTCTGGATGAACTGCGACAGTACGTTGAACGACGCTGCGTTTTCCGGTGCGGGGTAGCGCAGTTTCTTTCCGAGGCGGTGCTGGCGCTGGAGGTAGAAGCAGTTGTTGAGGATGCGCGCCACGTGCATGATGAGGTACGGATCGTCCGGATGTTCTTCCAGCATGCTGATCGTGTAGTACAGACTTTCGGTGTAGTTGTCTTCCGCGAACGAAAACTCGATGATCTCGAAGCGGAACGCCTGTTTCAGGGAATCGAACCGCTGGGGATGGATGCTCGCGGCCGGGATGGCGGGTTTGCCGGCCAGGAGGCTGTCGGCCGACTGGTTGAAGGCGATCAGTTTACCCGCGCGGACCTGGCAATCCGGGTGCGTTTTGAGGGAATCGGTGAGGGTGCTGTCGCGCAACAATCTGGCGTGGCCGCCCAGGGGGCCGTTGTCGCGGCGGAGCCACCGGTCCTGGAAGCGTAGCTGGGGCGCGTCGAACAGGGTGCGGAGGCGGGCGGTCATGTCGATATTGTCCAGGTCGATATCGTCGAGCAGCAGCATGGCGGAAACGGCGGCGGCGGGGTCGAACCCGCTGTTGCGGAAGTACACCAGGGCCAGGGAGTCTGCGTCGGATTCGTTGTTGCGGCTGTGCCGGCGGCTATCGAACGCGAGGCCTTTGCTGAGGTCTTCCAGTTTGGAAAGGCGGTTGTACTGTACTTTCTTCAGTGCCTTCAATTGCGCCTGCAGATCGCTGGAGTGCATGTTTTTTACATACTTCTCGATGGCTTTGTCGCTGTGTTTGAGCGTGGCGTGGGCGATCTCGTGGCAGAGCACGAAAGCGGCCTGGTGCTCGTTTTGGAGGCGGCTGAACAGCCCGATATTGAAGAAAATGATGCCCTGGCCTACGTAGGTGGCGTTGGGCGTGCCGGAGCGGGAGAAGAAGGCGTGGAGTTTCTCGCGCTGGAGTTCCGGGTTGGCGGCAACGATGCGGCGCAGCATGCTGTCGATATAGGCCTGGGCCACGGGGGGCGTGTAGATTTCCTTTTTCTGGAACCGGGATTTGATGTACTTCCACCGTTGCGCGTAGATGGCGGAGTAATCTTTCCGGTATTCGGAAGGAAGATTGCGCTGGAGCGTGTCGTGCTGCCGCTCGAACATGCGCATAACGGCGTGGGTACGGGTGCCGTCCACGATGGAGGGCTTGTACATCGGGTCCTGCGTCTTTTGCTGGGCTATGACGGGCGACGCCAGGAGCAGGAGGGGCAGAAGCCGTGTATGCCGGCATGCCCTCAGTAGTGCATTCATGGGTATAAGGGTTGAAAACTTGGTGCAAAGAAATGATTTTCAACCGGTATTCTTATTGCATGAACGTGTTATGGGGTTGGGATCAATTGCTTTCGTTGATTTCGAAAATTAACGGACTATCGAATTCCATAAAGTAATTCCCGGACTTCGCGCCAAAGAAAACCAACGGCCAGCCAACGTGAACACTGAAATAGTCCCGGATTTGCCTCATTCTAACTTTCATGAGCCGGATATTATGATCGCTGATTTCCCATTCACTGGCAAAAATCAAGTAAAGTTCATCATATACATCATTTTCAGCGCGCAGCCAGTCGAGGAAATCCAGAAAAACAGGATGGGTGCCATGTATGCCGAATGTCTGAAGCGAATAAGTTAGTCCTGCGGATGTCGGTTTTTCTTGGGCATGCGTAGGTTTGTCTGTGAACTGTATTAGAAAATCGGTTTTCCGATGGAAGCAGAAATCCTTCAATCCGGGCGCTACTTCCGGATCATATTCCGGGTCGTTTTGTACTACGGGGATGTCAAACAATCCGGCCAGTTCCAGGATCCGGGACACGTTCGTATTGCTGCGGTGACCGGTTATAGCTATAAATTCCATAGTAAGGGATTTTGGTCGGGTAGGGTAGAAAGCACATCGCTCCCGGGTTTGGGAGCGATGGTAATTATCGTTTGTCCGGTTCCGTTACAACGGAATGTTCCCATGCTTCTTCCGCGGCATGTCCACCACTTTATTCTCCAGCATGGCGTAACCTTTGATGAGTTTTTCGCGGGTGGTTTCGGGGATCACCACTTCGTCGATGTACCCTTTCTCGGCGGCGAGATAGGGATTGGCGAAGCGTTCCGTGTATTCGGCGACCAGTTCGTTCATGCGGGCTTCCGGATCGGCCGCGGCATCGATTTCCCTTTTGTAGATGATCTCCACGGCGCCTTTCGGGCCCATCACGGCGATCTCGGCCTGCGGGAACGCGAAGTTGAGGTCTGCCCCGATGTGTTTGGAGTTCATCACGCAATACGCGCCGCCATAGGCTTTACGGGTGGTAACGGTGATCTTGGGAACGGTGGCTTCGCTCAGCGCAAAGAGCAGTTTGGCGCCATTGGTGATAATACCGTTCCATTCCTGGTCGGTACCGGGCAGGAAGCCGGGAACGTCTACCAGTACGAGCAACGGGATATTGAAGGCATCGCAGAAGCGGGTGAAGCGCGCGCCTTTCACGGATGCGTGAATGTCCAGCACACCGGCCAGCACGGCGGGCTGGTTGGCCACGATGCCGATGCTGCGCCCTGCGATACGGGCAAAGCCTACGATGATGTTGTCCGCGAAATCCTTGTGCACTTCCAGGAAAGAATCGGCGTCCGTGAGCTCGGCGATGACGTCTTTCATGTCGTACGGCTGGTTCGCATTTTCGGGGATGATATTATTGAGTGCCGGCCGCGATTCGTTGCCGGGCTCGTAAGGCAGCGATGGCGCGGTTTCTTCGCAGTTCTGGGGGATGTAAGACAGCATCTCGCGGATCGTCTGGATGCATTCCACTTCGTTGGCGCACGCGAAATGCGTCACGCCGCTTTTGGTGGCGTGCGTTTGGGCGCCGCCGAGCGCTTCGCTGGTCACTTCTTCATGGGTGACGGTCTTCACCACGTTGGGGCCCGTTACGAACATGTAGGAAGTGTTTTCCACCATGAGGATGAAGTCGGTAATGGCGGGAGAATATACGGCTCCGCCGGCGCAGGGGCCCATGATCGCGGAGATCTGGGGGATGACGCCAGAAGCGCGGGTGTTCCGGTAAAAAATATCGGCATATCCCGCCAGGCTTACCACGCCTTCCTGGATGCGCGCGCCGCCGCTGTCGTTGAGGCCGATGAGGGGAGCGCCGTTTTCCATCGCAAGGTCCATCACGCGGCAGATCTTGCGGGCATGCGGCTCGGAGAGGCTGCCGCCATATACGGTAAAGTCCTGGGAAAAAACGTACACGAGCCGGCCGTTGACGGTGCCATAGCCGGTTACGACGCCATCGCCGGGAAACTGTTCCTGGTCGGTGGTCATGCCGCGGTTGCGGTTATGGACGAACATGCCGATCTCTTCGAAGGAGCCTTCGTCGAGCAGGAGCCTGAGCCTTTCGCGGGCGGTCAGCTTGCCTTTCTTGTGTTGGGAATCGATTCGTACCTGTCCTCCGCCGAGTTGTGCTTCGGCGATCTTGGATTGCAGTTCCTGGATCTTGCTCATAAATGTAAATGTACGGAAAGCCGGTCATTCACGAGCAACGATTTAGCGGCGGAGAACGATCTTCGGAGTGGTAATGGTATCGCTGGAATTACCGGCGTTATCGGTCACGAAAACCTTGTATTGAACGGTGTCTGGATTGTACACCGGATTTTCCCAGTGCAGCGGGAGGAAGTTGCCCTGGCGGACATCGCTGAGGATGATGATCATCTCCGCATCAAGCTTCGTTCCCTTGTGGGATTCCAGTTTGGGAAGCGGCATGGCGTCAAATTTTGTCGTATCAGCGTAATGGAACAGTTCCACCACATGCCAGTGGTCTTCCAGATCGCCATCGCCGTCTTTCACATTGAAATAAAGCAATACCTCCTCCATCTCCTTGGGAACGTCGAGAGTGGAGGCGGATTTGAAGGTAAGGATGGGCTTGGTGCCGCCGTCCTTATCCTTTTTACAACCCAGGAATGCCACGAGCGATAACGCGGAGAGAATGAGGATTTTCTTCATATGACAAACGTACATTAAATTAGGCAAAAGGCAAAGTACCGCTTATTTAACGCCGCCTTTGCATGGTTTGTTACATAAACGCCCGGGATTCGTAAATTTGCCGTCGCTATGAAGGACGAACTTGCCGCCAGGATATTTACGGAAAAGGACCCGATGGCCCTCGTGCCCGCCATTTTCCGGCACCAGTACGCCGGTAACGCGCTGTACAGGGCTTATGTGGACATACTGAAGGTAGACCCCTCCACCGTGCGCACCCCCGAACAGGTGCCGTACCTCCCCATTTCGTTCTTCAAAACCCACCGCATCGTGACCGGTGAATTCCAACCGGCCGTCACCTTCGAAAGCAGCGGCACCACACAAACCGTCAACAGCCGCCACGAAGTAAAGGATACGGCACTCTATACACGCAGTTTCCTCGACGCTTTCCGCAGGTTTTACGGGCCGGTGGAAGACTTCGTGGTACTGGGCCTGCTGCCGTCTTACCTCGAAAGGAAAAATTCGTCGCTGGTATATATGGTGGAAGACATGATCCGCCGCAGCCGCCGCCCCGAAAGCGGGTTCTACCTCTACGAGCACGAAAAGCTCGCCGACACCCTGCTGGCCCTCGAAGCCCGCCGCCAGCCCACCCTGCTCATCGGCGTCACGTTCGGACTGCTCGATTTCGCGGAAAACCACTGGATGGACCTGCGCCATACCATCGTCATGGAAACCGGCGGCATGAAAGGCCGCCGCGAAGAATGGACCCGCCAGGAACTCCACGCCTTTCTGCAGGAACGCCTCGGCACCCCGGCCATCCACGCGGAATACGGTATGACGGAGCTCCTGTCCCAGGCCTATTCCAAAGGCAACGGCGTGTTTAATTGTCCGCCGTGGATGAAAGTGCTCGTGCGCGACGAAAACGATCCCTTCCAGCTCAGTTCCGCATCCGCCGCAGGCGTCATCAACGTCATCGACCTCGCCAATATCCATTCCTGCTCCTTCATCGCCACCGACGATATCGGCAAAATCCATTCAGACGGGAGTTTTGAAGTGCTCGGCCGGTTAGACCGGTCTGCACTCCGCGGTTGCAGCCTCATGGTGAGTTAGTATTGTGATTTAAAATAATATGAGTATTTTTCCGGCACCTTACGCCTATGAAAATACCTATTATAACGGCGGCGCTCGTTTCGCTGCTCGCGATTTCCGCGCACGCACAGCTTTTACAGAAAATCACGGGGAAGAAGAAAGCCGCGGAGGAAGTGCCCGCAACGCCCGATCCCAAACTGATCATCGGGGGCGACGATGCCGTCAGCATCGATTCCGCTTACGAATACGACTGGGCCGTGTACCAGGAAAGCGAGGCTTTCCAGGGCAACCAGCGGGTGATCGACGGCGGGGAAGACATCGTCATTTATTACAGCAGCACCCAGGCGGTGTTCAATATCCAGCTCAAAAGCCGCAGTACGGGAACGAAGTACTATTTTTTCGGGGATTTAGAAAAGGAATCGCAGCTGAAACTGGCTGGTGTGGAGGGTGTGGCGAGCGGAGATAAGTCGAAGCTGGAGCTGGAGGGGATGGAGCCCGTTTACCCCGGGGAAATCGGCTACCTGAGCGAGCTCCGGCGCACGGGGTCCAAGAAAGTGATCGCCGGTGTGGCTTGCGAGGAATATGTAGCCCAGAACCTGCGCCACGATCCGCGGGTGGTGAATACCTCGCATACCAAAGTAACGGCTTATGTGTGGATCCCGCTCGATCCGCACTCCGTTTTTCCCGGTTATTCCCTCATGCCCGAGCATTTCAAATTACAGATAGAAAGGATGCGGCGCGAAGGATCGTACCCGCCGGTGGTGATGCCCCTGGAAATGTTCCTGGAATACGGGAACGGCGACAAGGTGTTTACCCATACCACGCATATCATTATGAAAGAAAGGCGGAAAGTGGGCCTGGGAGATATCAACCAGCCATAAAAAAACCGGTTCCCGGGGAGAGGGAACCGGCTCGTACGCCACGGTTCAAATATCTTTTGCACTGGGTCAGGCGTTGCAATGGGTTTTACAGGACCGTTCGTTCAGGGGCTTTTTTTGGGCGGATGAAAGACCGGCAATTTGCCAGGCCTTAGAATGGCGGAGGAGACCTGCGAACGATCACGCCACTAAAGTACCCGTCAGAATGTAAAACTTATGTGAAATGTTTGTAAAACAAATGTGAAAGTTATCGATACTGCTGTATATTGGATGATACAAATCAAACCATCACATGCGTAAACTTGCTACCATCTTCTTCATCAGCGGCGCGCCCGTGCTGATGTCGTTCAACGCTCCCGTGTCCAACGCACCTTCCTTCAAAAACGAAGCCGCTCCCGTTGCCTTCAAGGTAGACGGTGCCAAGAGTAAAGTTGCCTGGCTCGCCAAAAAAGTGACCGGCTCCCATAACGGTTCCATCTCCATCTCCGGCGGCGATCTGCAGGTAGACGGCTCCACCCTGAAAGGCGGCACCTTCACCATCGATACCCGCAGCATGACCGTGGAAGATATCAAAGACGCCAACGGCAACGCCCGCCTGCTCAACCACCTGAAAAGCGATGATTTCTTCTCCGTGGAAAAACACCCGAACGCCACGTTCACCATCACTTCCGCCAAAAAGAAATCCGGCAACGAGTACGATATCACCGGCAACCTCACCATCAAAGGCATCACGCAGCCCATCACTTTCCCCGCGAGCGTGGTCGTGAACGGCAACCAGCTGAACGCGAAAGCCGCCATCACCATCGACCGTACCAAATTCGACATCAAGTACCGCTCCAAGAGCTTCTTCGAGAACTTGGGCGACAAAGCGATTTACGACGATTTCACCATCGACGTGGAGCTGGTAGCCAATAAATAATTCCAGGGAAACACTCCCATACGGCAAAGGCCCGGACCCAATCGGTCCGGGCCTTTGCTTTGCGGCGCCCGCGCGTTAGAAAAAGGCCCGAACCGCCAAATGATGCGTCCGGGCCAAGGTGTAACAGTGGTAGGTTGGGTGTATTATAGTTTCATTCCTCCGTTTTTGAAAAGGTAGTAAGCCGTCTGGTAATTGGCGATGGCTTCCTTCACCAGCGGTTGATCTGCCGGTACGGGGACCTGTTCGTTAGAAGCCTTGTTGTACCGGAAAGTTTCCACTACCTGCTGCGGGCTCAGGATCACCAGGCGGTCGTTTTTCATATACGCCAGCTTCTGGTAAGTGCCGAGCATGATCCGTTCCGAATAATCCGGGCTGAGGACGTTCTCCCCGTATAAATTGCTGGAATAATCCCAGTTCAGGAAGCAGAACAGGGTAGGGAACAGGTCGATCTGGGAGCACATTTTCCCGATTTCCATGGCGCCTGCGCCGGGAAGGTTGCAGACGATGGCGGGGATGTGGTATTTCGAGATGTCGATCTCGTTTTTGCCCGCGCTGCTGGCGCAATGGTCGGCCACGAAAATGATGACGGTATTGTTGAACCAGGGTTTGGTGCGGGCGGTTTTGAGGAATTGCCCGATCGCGTAGTCGGTATATTTCACCGCGCCATCGCGCCCCGAACCCGAAGGGATATCGATTTTCCCTTCCGGGTAGGTGAAAGGCCGGTGGTTGGAGGTGGTCATCACGAAATCGAAGAACGGTTTGCCGGCGGCGTGCCTGGCGTCTGCATCGCGGATGACGGTGTGATAGAGGTCTTCGTCGCAGATGCCCCAGGCGTTGCGGAAGTTGATGAGGGAATCGGGAATGGTGGTGCGGGCGGAACCGATATCGTCGTCTACCAGCATGTTCCGTCCTTTATCCGTAATGGAGTAGCCGTTGCTGCCGAAGAATTTGTTCATGTTGTCGAAGAACCCGTCGCCGCCGTAAAAGAACCCGGTGGCGTAGCCCTGCTGGCGGAAAATGGCGCCTACGGTGCTGAGGTTTTCGTTACCGGGCCTCCGCACGATGCTGCTGCCGGGCGTAGGCGGCACCGCGAGCGTGAGGGCTTCCATCCCGCGGACGGTCCGCGTGCCGGTGGCGTACATGTTCGTGAAAACGACGCTTTCCCTGGCGAGGGAATCGAGCACGGGCGTCAGGCCGTTGGTATTGCCGAACCTGCCGAGGAAATCGGCGCTGAGGCTTTCGATGGTCACCAGGATGACGTTCGGGCGAACGGCGTCGCCGCTATCGTTGATGCTCCGGCGGATGGAGAAATCCTTCCCGTCGAAGGTGGAAAGGCTGTCGCCCAGCTGGTGGCGCATCATGGCGAAGGCTTCCTTGTTATCGATGAGCCGGTAAAAATGTTCGTAGTTCAGTTCATTGTTCTTGAAAGCGGAAAAGAAGGAATATACACCCGCTTTGGCGAGCTCGTCCTGGTACCGGTTCCTGCCATTTTCGGCGAGCGAGTTGGGAACCCACAGGGCATAGACCGCCGCAATGATCACGAGGGCCACCAGTACGGAGATCCGCTGCAGGAAAGTCGATTGGCCCCTGAACGCCATCCGGAACCAGCCCCTCCGCACAAAGAACCACATCAGCACCGCCGTGATCGCCAGCATGGAACCGATAAGGATCGGCAGCGGGTAAGACTCGTTGATGTTGTTGATCACCTCGTACGTGTAGATCAGGTAATCCACCGCAATGAAATTGAAACGGCTCCCGAACTCCTCCCAGAACGTGAATTCCGCGAAAAACGAGAACATGAGGATGAGCGTGGTCAGGAAGAACCCGGTATACGTAATGGCCCGGTTCACGAACGTATCGTTCCATTTCGCCGGTACGAGCACGAGGTACAACGCGTACGGCAGGCTGAAAAAGACCGCCACGCCAATGTCGAACAGCAGCCCGTAACCCAGCACGCGGAAAAACGATGCGAACCCGATGGCCGCATCGGGCCACGACCAGATCAGCAGCGCCATCCGGACGATAAAGGAAAGTAATAGCATCATGCCGCCAAATCGCAGCAGCAAACCAAATGTGTTTTTACCTGGTAATTTCATGGTGGAATAAGGATCAGTTTGGTTGAGAGTACAGCATATGCGCTCCTGTGGCGCATTTTAGACGTCAGTTGTAGGTTGATTGTGAATGTAAACAGTTGTTCCCCGCACGCCCGGATGTGCCTTCGCCATCGCCGGCCGCGCTTATGGTGGGCGAATGTAATATTTTTATCATGCGGGATGCCGGATTTTTTTTCCGAAATGTAGTTTGAGATAGCTAAATAGTTGAAATTCAATATTGTAATACCTTCGATTCCCGCCGGTGGAATTGTGTTTTTCCCGGATGGATGCCGATTTCAGCAGGAATCGGCGTAATTTTGCCGGCTATGACATTCGAGGATTTAAATCTGAACAAGCCTTTGCTGAACGCCCTGGAAGACCTGGGCGTTACCACGCCTACCACCATCCAGGAAAAAGCATTCTCCGTGGTGATGTCCGGGCAGGACGTGTGCGGCATCGCGCAAACGGGCACGGGTAAGACTTTCGCCTATCTGCTGCCCTGCCTGCGCCTGTGGTCGTTCGCAAAGGAACGTTATCCCCAGGTGCTGATCCTCGTTCCCACCCGCGAGCTCGTGGAACAGGTGACCACGGCCGTGCAGCAACTTACCAAATACATGTCTGTCGAAACGGCCGGTTTTTACGGCGGCGTGAACATGAAAGGCCAGATGGCCGCAGCCGACGGCAAGATCGATATCGTGGTGGCTACGCCGGGTAGGCTGGTAGACCTCATCCTCAGCGGCGCGCTCAAGATGAAAAGCATCAAGCGGCTGGTGATCGACGAGGTCGACGAAATGCTGAACCTCGGTTTCCGCCCCCAGCTCACCCGTGTGCTCGACATGCTGCCCGTTCGCCGGCAGAACCTCATGTTTTCCGCTACGATGACGCCCGAGGTAGACGCCATTATTCACGATTTCTTCCATAACCCCACCGTGATCGAAGCGGCGCCGGCGGGAACGCCGCTGGCCAACATCCGGCAAACCGTGTATCACGTCCCCAATTTCAATACGAAAGTCAATCTGCTGGAACACCTGCTGCTGAACAGGCCGGATATGAGCAAGGTGCTCGTTTTCGCGTCTACCAAAGCCCTGGCCGACGAGCTCTACGAAAAAATGGCGGAGCACATGCCCGGCGCAGTGGGCGTGATCCACTCCAATAAAGACCAGAATTTCCGGTTCAACAGCGTCCGCCAGTTCCGCGAAGGCGTGTTCCGGGTGCTGATCGCGACGGATATCATGGCCCGCGGGCTCGACATCGCCGAGGTGTCTCATGTCATCAACTTCGACATGCCCGAATCCCCCGAAAACTACATCCACCGCATCGGCCGTACGGGCCGTAAAGACGCGGAAGGCAATGCCCTCACTTTCGTGACGGAAAAGGAAATACCCCTGCTCCGGCAAGCCGAAGCGCTCATGAAGTTCGAAGTTCCCGAAGAGGCGATCCCCGCCGGCGTGGAAATTTCGACGGTGCTCATCAAATCCGAAATCCCGGAAGTCATCGTTCCCAACATCAAGCTGAAACTGCGCAGCACCACGGAAGGCGGCGGCGCATTCCACGAAAAGCTGGAAAAGAACAAAAAGGTGAACGTGAAAATCAGCCACAAGGAGAAAATGCAGCTGAAATACGGCAAACCGAAAAAACGGCCGAAAAAACGCTGATCCTACAACTGTAACAATCCCGCTTTATGGAGCGTGTTCACGGGCTTATTGTCCCAGAACAGCTCGAAATCCTCCAAACCCGCGGCAGTATAGCTCGCTTCCACGTCTTTGAGCGTGAGGGGCGTGGCGGCCTGTACCGATAACTTTTCCAGCATACCGGCCAGCCAGATCCCCTGTTCCTTGCCCACGCTGATGCTCAGCGGTTCCTTGCGCGTCTGGAACGTGAGGGACGTCACTTCCCAGGTACTGCCTTTTTTCGATTTGGTCAGCGTTTGCACCTGCGGTTTTTTGCCCAGAAAAACCACTTTGGCCGTGGGCTTGCGGGCGCCGAGCGCGTCTTCCTGCAGGGCTTTTTCGATGTAATCCGGCGGGATCCTGGTGCGGGGGATTTTCATCTCGAACCAATGCTGCAAAGGATCGTCGAGGCAAATGCCATGCATGAAATTGAAGAGCGATTTCTTCAATCCAAATGCGAACTGTTCGTGATCGGCGCCGGAATCGTCGATATGCTCGAGGTCGTTATTCGCAAAGGCGCCAACGGTTTCGGATACACGTTTAACCTGGTATTTTTCGGGATTCAGCCCCACAGGGCTATGCGCCGTCATGGTAAAAAGGTGCCAGAAAGCGGATTGCAGGATGCCCGTTTTGAAAAGCTGGCGCACCATTTCCAGGGAGTCGATGGTTTCCTGGGCGGTTTGCGTGGGGAAGCCGTACATGAGATAGGCATGCACCATGATGCCCGCTTCGGTGAAATTGCGGTTCACCTGCGCTACCTGCGCCACGGTAATGCCTTTCTGAATGAGCTCCAAAAGCCGGTCGGAGGCCACTTCCAGCCCGCCGGACACGGCAATGCAGCCGCTGGCTTTCAGCAGCAGGCAAAGGTCGCGGGTGAAGCTTTTCTCGAAGCGGATGTTGGTCCACCAGCTCACGGTGAGTTTCCGCTGGATGATCTCGAGCGCCAGCGCGCGCATGAGCGCGGGCGGCGCGGCTTCGTCCACGAAATGGAACCCCGTTTCGCCAGTCTGCGCGATCAGTTCTTCCATCCGGTCTACCAGCATGGCCGCGGCCACGGGCTCGTACAGGCGGATGTAATCGAGCGAAATGTCGCAGAAAGTGCATTTGCCCCAGTAGCAGCCATGGGCCATGGTGAGCTTGTTCCACCGGCCGTCGCTCCACATGCGGTGCATGGGGTTAACAACTTCGATGGCGGAAATGTATTTGCCGAGATGGAAATCGCTGTAGTCGGGCGTTCCTACCTGTCCCTGTTTATAATCCTTGCAGGATGCGTTGTTGATGTAGGCGACCTGCCCGTTTTTCAGCAGGAAAGTCCTCTTCAGGTCGCTTTCCGGCAGTTCGCCGGTGATGTGGCGGTAGAGGTTTTCGATGGGCGCTTCTCCGTCGTCGAGCGTGATGTAATCGTAGAATTCGAACACGCGCGGGTCGGAGACGGAGCGCAGTTCGGTGTTCGCGAATCCGCCGCCCATGCACACTTTCACCTGCGGGTAATGTTGTTTGATATATTGCGCGCAGCGGAGGGATGCATAGAGGTTGCCGGGAAAGGGGACGGAAATGGCTACCATGGCCGGTTGTATGGTTTTCATCCGTTCTTCCAGCAGGCGGATCAGGATTTCGTCGACGTAAGTAAGGGGTTGACGGAGGGCTTCGTATAATTCATCGAAACTGTTGGCAGAGCGGCCGAGTTTTTCGGCGTACCGGCTGAACCCGAAGTGCTCGTCCACACATTCCTGGATCAGATCGGACAGATCTTCGAGGTACATGGTGGCGAGGTGTTTGGCTTTGTCTTGCGTACCCATGGAGCCGAAGGCCCAGCCGAGGTCTTCGAGCTGGGAGAAGCGGGACGCTTCGGGGAGGAAGTCGCGCTTGCAGATCCGGTGCGCCAGGGTGGGATTGTGGCCTTGCAGGAAGGAGATCACGTCGTCGATGGTATGTACGTAATCGTCTTGCAGGGCGAGGATGCGCGCCGCATTGGGGCTCAGTTCCCTGTCTGCCGGAATGCGGGCGAAGAGGGTGGAAAGGCCGCTTTGGGAAAACAGCGCCACGGTGGCTTCGATGCCCAGGTCTGCCTGAACGGAGGGGATGCCCCTGGTATTGAGGAAACCTTTCAGGTAGGCCGTGGCCGGGTAAGGCGTGTTCAGCTGTGTAAAAGGCGGTGTAATGAGGAATACGGGTGCGCTCAAATTCGGATTCGTTTAAACCGCAAAATTAACCCGAAATAATTAAACCCGGATTTTTCCTATTTTACGCGCTGCGAGTTATGAAAAGAAAGATGATCATAGCGGCCATGGCCTTTGGTCTGCCGGCCGCTGCACAAACGGATACCACGGTGCTCCAGGGCGTTACCGTGCAGGGGTACGCCCAGCAGCGCGACCTCTCCACCGTTCCCGGGGCGGTGAGCGTGATCAGGGAGCAGGACCTGCAGCGGATAGCCCCCGGCTCCCTCGTGCCCGCGCTCAACGCGGCGCCGGGCGTGCGCATGGAAGAACGTTCGCCGGGCAGTTACCGGTTGAACATCCGGGGCAGCTCCCTGCGGTCGCCCTTCGGCGTCCGCAACGTCAAAATGTATTATAATGGCCTGCCGTTCACCGATCCCGGCGGCAACACTTATCTTAACCAGTTCTCTCCTGTCATATTCTCCTCCCTCGAAGTGCTGAAAGGCCCCGGGAGCAGCCTGTACGGCGCCGGGACAGGGGGCGTACTCCTGGGAGACCGCCGCTTTGGCCCCGAAAACAGCTTCAGCGCGGGGTATACGGTGGGCAGTTTCGGCAGTCACCAGGCGGTGGTCAGCGCCGATTTCGGCAGCGCGAAGTTCCGGCAACAGGCCATGGCATCGTGGCAGGAAGCCGGCGGTTACCGCGACCGTTCCTACATGCGCCGCTATGTAGCAGGCTGGGGCGGTAGATGGGAGGCCAGCGAACGGTCTGTGCTGGAAGCGCACCTGCTGGCCGGCGACCTCTATTACGAAACGCCCGGCGGCCTCACGCTGGCGCAGTTCCTCGCCAATCCGAAGCAGGCGCGCCCGGCCGCGGGGGCTTTCCCTTCCGCAGCAGGCGCACATGCCGCCATTTACCAGCAAACGCTGTGGGGCGGCTTGAAATGGGCGTACCGCTGGAACGAGCATTGGGAGCATTCCGTGGGCGTGTACGGCGCCTGGAGCGGCCTGCGCAACCCGTCTATCCGGAATTACGAACAACGCAACGAGCCCCATGCCGGGGCGCGCACCGTGGTGACCTGGAAACAGGGGCCCTGGCGCGTGCTGGCGGGAGCGGAAGGGCAAATAGGGAATTTCCGCACGCGGGTGTCTGCGAATAAGAACGGCGAGGCGGCTATTCTCCAGACAGACGACCGCATCCGCAACGGCCTCCTGTCCCTCTTCGCGCAGTCCGAACTGGTGCTCGACGGCGGCTGGGTGTTCACGGCCGGCCTGAGCATGAACGGCGCCAATACGACGGTCCGCAGGGTGTCGGACACACCGGAGTTCCGGTTCTCCACGCAATACGACACGGAATGGGCGCCGCGAGTGGCCGTCCTGAAGCAATTCAACGCCTGGGCCAGTGTGTATGCCGTAGTGTCTAAAGGTTTCTCGCCGCCGGCGGTAGCCGAGCTGCTGCCGTCTACCAGCGTCATCAATACCGATCTGCAGGCCGAAAAAGGATGGAACTACGAAGCCGGCGCGCGCGGCGGGAACAGCCGTTTCCGGTACGACGTGAGCCTTTTCCGTTTCCAGTTGAAAGACGCGATCGTGCAGCGGCGCGACGCTTCCGGCGCAGATTACTTCGTGAATGCCGGCGCCACCGTGCAACAGGGCGCGGAAGTGGCCGTTGCATATCAGCCGCTGGATGTGCTGGGGCTCCGTGGCGGGTGGACTTTCCATCATTTCCGGTACGACGAGTTTTCCCAGGCAGGCAAATCATTTAACGGCAACCGTCTTCCCGGAACGCCGCAACATGCGCTCACTGCTTCGGCGGACGTGCGCATCCGTCCATCGTTCTCGCTTTTCGCCACCTGGCTGTACAACGATGATATTTTCATGAACGACGCCAATACCGATAAATCCGCTGCCTTCCACCTGCTCGGTCTGAAAGCCGAATACAAACTGAAGGGCAGGGGATGGGAGGGCCGCCTGTTCGCCGGAGGCGAAAATCTCCTCAACCAAACCTATAGCCTCGGCAACGACATCAACGCCGCAGCCGGCCGCTATTACAACGCCGCGCCCGGCCGTTCTTTCTACGCAGGTTTTGCCGTGAAATTGGGCGGAGGGAAAACGCCCGCCGAATAATACGGCGGCATGTTCAGGTAAACGCCGTTTGGCCGGAGGCGCCTGTCAGCAAAGAGTTTAGACGTTATCGGCAGAAAATACCAGCCCCCGGAATGCACGGCATACCGGGGGCTTTTTATTGTGTGATGCAGTAAGAAAAAATTGCTGGATAAGTTGTGCCTAAAAAAGTGCGTCGCTGCAATGGTTGCATCCAACTTGCCTTTATCTTTGCCTTGTACTTGATTGGGGCCAATCCCCACAGGTACCTTTCGGCGGCTCCGGCTGCCTCAACATATACCGCCCGCCCTGCCCAGGTTTACACCACAGCATGGCGGGTACTTTTTTTACACCATATATTCCCACGCACTTTTGTAAGCGTCGTTCGCTTCTGCGTAGGCGATGAAACCCGCGTAGTACGGCAATCTTGATAAAGTTGCACTGTCGCCGATGATCACGAGTTTTTTGCGCGCCCGCGTCATGGCCACGTTCATCCGCCGGATGTCTGACAGGAAGCCGATCTTGTTGTCGGAATTGCTGCGCGTCATGCTGATATATACCACGTCGCGCTCCTGCCCCTGGAAGCTGTCGATCGTATTGACGGAGATCCTGTCGCCGAAAATTTTAAGGTCGGGATGATGGTCGAGCTGTTCGCGCAGCAAACCGATCTGCTCCTTATATGGCGCAATCACCGCGATAGAAGGGAAGTTGCCGGGGTGATAATGCGGCAGCAGCGTTTCCACGAAGCCCGCCAGGTGGCGGAAGAGGAATGCCGCTTCTTCGGGGTTGGAGGTGCTGGTGCCTTCCGACTTTTCATCGAACCCGCAGCCCGCCGTGTCTACGAACGCCAGCGGCGCATCTTCGCCGAACAGCAGGTGCCCCGCCACCGAAGGATGCGCTTTCAACCGGCTGTCGTAAAATGCGGTGGAGGAATATCCCATGATGGCATTGTGCATGCGGTATTGCTCTTCGAGCATGGTCACCGATCCCGGATGGCGGACGGCGAGTTTTTCGAGCAGGGTTTCGGCGAGGCCGTTGCGCGCAGCGTCCGCCGATTTGATGGTGGGCGGCAGCTGGCAATGGTCGCCGGCGAGCACTACTTTTTTTCCTTTCAGTGCCGCGATCCAGCAGGCAGGCTCCAGGGCCTGGCCGGCTTCATCGATCACCACGGTATCGTATTGCAGGTGGCGGACGGTGTAATGTTGCGCGCCGACGGGCGTGGCGGTCACCACCTGCGATTTGTCGAGAATGTCCGAAACGATGTACTGTTCCATCTTTTCGACGCTTTGCATGATGTTGCGGGCTTCCGCGAAAAGGGCTTTCCGCTGCTCGCGCTCCGACTTCCCGAAATTGCGCTTGTATTTATGCGCCATATCGCGGAACTCGTTGGCCTGCTTGCGGAGCCGGCGGATTTCCTTAACAGACGAATGGTTGCTCACCTGCGCGTCCAGCGTAATGTCCGTCAATTTCTCCGATACCTTAACGGGATTGCCTACACGGAGTACGCGAAGGCCTTCGGCGGAGAGTTTCTCGCTGAGCAGGTCTACCGCGGCATTGCTGGGCGCCACTACGAGGATCTTTTTATCGTCGTTGGAAAGCAGTGCATTGATAGCCTGTACGATGGTAGTGGTTTTGCCGGTCCCGGGAGGGCCGTGGACTACGGCTACATCGTTGGCGGACAATATTTTATTAACGGCTTCCTGTTGGGAAGGATTGAGGGTTTGGGAGGAAAACGGCGTATGATATGCGTCGAAAGCAGGTTGTTCCGCGCCGGTGAGCACGCGCACGAGGCGGCCTTCGGTTGGTTTTTCGAGGAGGGATTCCGCTTTCTGCAGGGCGGAGAACATTTCTTCGTAGCTGGCATTGTCGAACAGGAGGTCGATGCCCAGTTTGCCGCTGTCTGCCCATTCCGGCAGCTCGTCCGATTTCAGGGTGATCTTGAGGCGGTTGCCGCTTTGCCAGGCGATGGTGCCTTCGGCACGGTACTCCTTCGGGTCGTGCTGGGAAAACAACACGGCCGACGCGCCGAAACGCAGCTGGTGGGGCACATCGTGATGCGTGGTGCGCTCGATCTCCACCGTCAGGTAATCGCCGCGGCTCATTTCCGAACCGCGGATGGCCACGGGGTACCAGGAAAGGCCGTTGGCGCGCCTTTCGGCCACGGATACGCTTTCTGTGAGTTTACGGTAATTTTCCCTGTCGTCCGACTTCTCCTGCTGCAACAACTGCCGGAGCCTGCTGAAATAATCCATCCCGCAAAGGTAATCATTCCCCGAAGGCGGCCCATCAACCTTAAAGAACATATTAACATCTTATTGGCTATTTTCGGGCCGTATGACAAAAAAAACGGCGCCCCGTTCCCGGGAGCGCCGTTTTTTTATTGCGGTGCGTTATGCGTCAGGGTTTGTCCCACCACACAGGTTCCGCCATATAGGTCGGATTTCCCGCATTGGGATTGGCTTCCAGCACTTTGACCATGTTATAGTTGACCTCGTAGGACGGAACGGCGCAACGGCGCGGCCAGTCGGTAGGATTGGGATAACCTTCGGCCATGACGTGCGACGGCCGTTTGAACCCTTTGTAAACACCGGTGGCTTCGTCGTAATTGCCGGCCGCGTCCGCACAGAAATTCATGCGGCGCATATCCATCCAGGCTTCCGGTGAATAGCTCAGCGCGATCCATTTCTGGATCATGATGTGGCTCATCGTGATATCCTGCGCGTTTTGCACAACGGATGTGCTGGAGAGGAAATTATCGATCGTGGTGCCGGCGATGCCCATGGTGTTCATATGCGAGCGGATGCCGGCCTTGTAGGCGGCCAGTGCTTCCGGGCGCTTGCCCTGGCGGAACAGCATTTCCGCTTCGATGAAGCGCATTTCGGCGTTGGTGATCAGCAGGCCTTTGCCGCCGCGTTGGGTGTACCAGGAGCCGGTAGACACGATTTTATCGCCGGGTTTCGGGGCCACGGGGTTTTTCCGAAGGGTGATGAAACGCGCATCGCTGGCTGCCGGGCCGGATTTGGGCATGTCGGAAGCCATATCCACGCCCTCGGAGCGCACCAGCACGCCGTTAGCGTCGGTAGCACTGGGGATCATGAGCGCGGCACGCGGGTCTTCCATGTTGTTGGCGCCGGAGGGGGCGCCGGTGTATTTGTTGGTGAGATAGTCGATGAACAGCTTCGTGGGGCGGTAGTTGTTGTTGATGTTCGCGTATTGCAGCGCGGCCTGCACGGTAGAAGTGGCGGGCGATTCGTCTACGTACTGCATGATGGCGCCCTCGTCGTCGGTTTTGGGCGCTTTATCGAGCAGGTCGAGCACGGCCTGGGGATTGAAACCCGCTTTCTTGGAAGTATGCAGCAGGAAGCGGGCCTTCAGCGCATAGGCCATCTTGATCCAGTCCGTCACATTGCCGCCATGGAGGTAATCGCCTTTGGAAAGGGCGGGAGCGATGGCGCCCTGGGTTTTCTGGAGGTCGGCGATGGCTTCGTCCAGCAAGGCCAGCACTTTCGTTTGCACGTAAGCGCCGTCGTCGAATTTGGGCGTGAGCACTTTCGGATCGTCGAACTCATCGTAGGGCAGCATACCGTAATAATCGGCCATGTACCCGAACCCCCAGGCTTTCATGATCTTGCCCACGCCCACGTAATGCCAGGCGTCCACTTTCTGCGCGGCAACGATCATGGGCTGGATGTTCACGGCAGTGTTCACATACCAGCTCTGCCAGGGCCATCCGGCGATGGAAGACGATGCGGCGGTGGAGTTCCAGCGGCTCATTTCGTAAGCGGCCAGTCCGTTAACGTACACTGTGGCGAGCTGTTGGGTAATGAGCGCCGCGCGGGTGCCGGCGCTTTCATATCCGTCCACGAACTGGGCGAGGATGGGCGGAAGGCGCTGCTCGGGCGTGGGGTCCGCTTCCTGGCCTACGTTCGGGTTTTGATTGATGTCCAGCCATTTCTTACAGGATGTAAAAGAAACGGCGGCTATGGTGAGAATGCAGATGATCTTTTTCATGTCCCTCAGAATTAGAATTTAACATTTAAACTAACACCCAGTCCGGAAGTGGAAGGGATCCCGCCGTAGTCGATGCCTACAGACCCGGAACCGATCACACCCGCGCCGGCGGCGCTGGTCTCGGGGTCCATACCGGTGTAGTTCGTGAACAGCAGCAGATTGTTGCCGTTGAGGCTCAGCGATGCGTTTTTCACCCATTTCATGTTGGTGAACATTCCCTGCGGGAGGTTGTAGGTGAGCGACAGCGAGCGCAGGCGCATCCAGTTCACTTTTTCCACGAAGAAGGGGATATGGTTCAGGTACATTTCGCGGTAGAATTTCTCCGTAGCTTTTACGGTAGCGGTTTTGGCTTCGTACTTGTTGGTGCCGGGGTTCATGGAAACGCCGGTGAGGGTGATGTCCTGGTCACGGTTTTCGGTGATGGTGCTGAGGCCGTTGCTCACGAGCATGTATTCCGTTCCGTTGAACACGTCTCCGCCCAGCCGGAAATCCCAGAGGAAGGAAAGGTTCCAGTTTTTGTAGGTGAAGCTGTTGTTGATGCCGCCCAGCAGGTTTGGCTCGCGGTTGCCCACGTTTTCGGTGGTGTTGCCGGAGATTTTGGGCAGGCCGGTCACCCAGTCGAGGATGGTGTTGCCGTTTTCATCGTGCTGCCAGCGCGAGCCGCTGAGGCCCATGAAGTTGCCGCCGTCGAACGAAGCTGCTTTCGCATTGCCGACCTGCACGTCTGTCACGTAAAGGATGGGCAGGGCAGCGGGGAGCGATTTCACGGTGCCTTTGTTTTTGGAGAAGTTCAGCGCCACGTCCCAGTTAAAATCCTTTTTGCGGATGGGGTTGGCGTTGACAGACACTTCAATCCCCCGATTCTCGATCTCGCCGGTGTTCACATAGCTGAGGATGTAGCCGGTGGCGTTGGAAACGCGGGGCTGGAGGATCTGGTCGCGGCTGTTGTTGATGTAATACGTTACGTCCAGCCCGAGGCGGTTGCCGAGGAAGCGCAGTTCCGTACCTACTTCGGTGGAAGTAGTGGTTTCGGGTTTCATGTTCGGGTTGCCGCGGGTCCATTCATTGCGGAAACCGCCGCCGATGGTCAGTTCCGGCGTTTTCAGGTAAGTGGCCGTCTGGTAAGCCGGCGCTACTTTACCTACCTGGGCCCAGGAAGCGCGCACCTTTCCGTAGCTGAGGATGCTGTTATTACCCATCAGTTCGGTGAAGACGAAACTGCCGCTCACGGCGGGGTAGAAGAACGACCAGTTGTCTTGCGTGAGGGTGGACGTCCAGTCGTTGCGCCCTGTGGCACTCAGGAACACCATGTTTTTATACGAAACGCGGAGATCGCCGTAAGCGCCCACGAGCCTGGAGCGGTCGAGCTTCTGGAGGGCGTAGCGGTCGCGGCGGTCGGCGTTGTTGATGGTCCATTTGTTGGGCAGCAGGAGGTTTTCCGCGCGCAGGGAATTGGATTTCGTTTTGAAATCTTCCGCAGTGGTGCCCAGCAGGAAGTTCAGGTCCCAATCCCTGCCGATGTTCTTGTGGAAGTTCAACATGAAGTTGGAATTGATGTACTGGTAGTTCCTGTCCGTTTCGGAAATCATGCCTTTCAGCCAGGCTTCCTTCACGGAGGAGCCGGGAGAAACGATGGTGGAGAACTGGGTCACGTAATTATCGATACCGAGGCGATAGGTGGCGTCCAGCCAGTCGGTGATTTTCACGTTGGCGTAGGCCGTTCCCAGCCAGCGGTTGGTTTTATCGCCCTGCGGGTTGCGGTGCAGGATCCAGTTCGGGTTTTCGAGGTCGCCGTCGGCATCGAGGCTGATGGCGGGCAGGAGGCGGACCTTCGCGCCATTGGGATCGAGCCAGTACCGCATGTCGCGGTTACGGGGCCATACCAGCGCGCCTTCCAGCGCACCGTTGGTTTTGGCTTCCCAGAGCCCGTTGGCCGTGAGGGTTTTGGTGGTGTTGGCGTGCGAGAAGGAGGAATTGATGCCGAAGGTGAACCGTCCTATCTTCTGTTCACCGTTAAAGCGGACCGTGGAGCGGTTGAAGCCCGTGGTGGGCACGATGCCGGTTTGGCGGAGGTCGGAGCCGGAAAGGAAGAAGTTCCCGTTCTTGTTGCCGCCGGTGACGGTGAAGCTGTTATCGAACGCCTGGCCGTGCTGGAAGAAGTTGCGGAGATTGTCGTACACTTCCTCGCCCGCTTCGAAGCGTTTGCCCCAGGAAACCGTGGTTTGGTCGGTAAACGTGCCGTTCAGCGAAGAGCCTTGCTTGAAGGTGCTTTGTTGTTTCGGCAGTTTGTTCACCCAGCTGTTGGTGTAGCGGGAGGTGACGGATGCGCTCACCGCGCCGTCTTTACCTTTTTTGGTGGTGATGACGATGGCGCCGTTGGCCGCGCGGATACCGTAAAGGCCCGCGGCGGCTGGGCCTTTCAGTACCGAAATGCTTTCGATGTCTTCCGGGTTGAGGTCCATCGCGCGGTTGGAGTTGGTGGTGGAGCGGTTGATCATCCCGTCGAAGGCGCTGTTGTCTCCCTGGCCTGTGGAGTTATCGATCGGCATGCCGTCTACCACGAACAGGGGCTGGTTGTCGCGTTCGAGCGAGGTGCCGCCGCGGATCACGATGGAGGCGGAGGAGCCGGGGGCGCCGCCGGAGTTGGTGATGTTGAGGCCGGCGATCTTGCCGTTGAGGGAATTGATGAGGTTGGGATCTTTGTTTTTCATCAGTTCATCAGCCTTGATGTCTTGCACGGAATACCCCAATGCCTTTCGTTCCTTTTTGATGCCCATGGCCGTAACCACCACTTCGCCGAGCGCGCTGGAACTGGTTTCCATTACGACGCGGAGCGTGGCGTTGTCCCCGATCACCACGTCTTTGGTGACGTATCCGATGAAGGAGAACTCCAGCACTTCGCCGGGCGCTGCGGAGATGGTGAACTGGCCGGACGGATTGGTTTGCGCATAGCGCGTGGTGCCTTTGATACGGATGGAGACGCCGGGCATGGGTGTGCCGTCGTCTCCCTGCACGGTGCCGGTAATGGCTTTTTGCTGCGCCGGGGAAAGGGCAGGCAGCAATAGGAGTATTAACGACAAAGCCGTTAATAACCTGAGCATGTTTCTCATGGTAGCTGATTTTGTGAAAGGATATAACTGGTTGACAAATAGTGACATAGCTGAGCTGTATGCACGCTGCACGATTTAAATTGGTTGCCGTTCCCGTGTCTTTTGGGCAAAGGGTTATCCAGACGTGGGTTTCCCGTTTGTTTTACAGTGTGTTAAGGAATAGCGATTTGATTTTGATAAATATGCTGTCGTACGCGATGATTTCCCGTCGAATCGCGTTTTCCTTTTACCGGAAATGCGAATCCGACACCAATATAAGCGCAAAACCCGGTGAAATCAATGGATGTGGATTATTTTTTATTTCATATGCTTGCGAATTGCTTTCAGGCTGTTTACTTTTACGCTTAGAAATCCCCATTATCGCCCCATGATTTGTATTTGATTGATTGTTAACGGTATAGGATTTACGGAGAAAGCCGGATAGGCTTGATAGTTTGATATTTAACTAATTTGTAGTACCTTTGCATCGTTATGATACCATCGAAAGAATTTGAGCATATCCGTAACACCCTGGACGCGATCACGAGTTTGCGGTCGGCCATGCGGCAGTTCATCTCCAAAAAGATCAAGGAAGGGAATTATGACATCACGTACGAGATGATGCAGCTGCTGCTGGTGCTCTGGCGCGGCCATGAAGTGAACCAGCAGGAGATCGCCAACCTGCTCATCAAGAACAAGGCGAGCATCACCCCGCTGATCGACAACCTCAGCAAGCGCAAGCTCGTGGTGCGAACGGAAGACCCGTCTGACCGCCGCAACAAGATCATCGCCCTTACAAAGGCCGGGCGCGAGTATATGGAGGCGTTCAGCCCGGTGCTCGACGATTTCTTCCGCAGGATAGAGACGGATGTGACCATGGCCGAACTGGAAATGGTGAGCGAGGTGCTGATGAAAATGCGCAGGAACATGGTGTCCTGATTTTTTTTGCCCTAATGGTTAAAGATTTAACTATATAATGTTTAACGAAGATTGATCATGAAGCATATACTTATCATATGGACGGTGGTGCTCCTGGCATCGGGCCCTTTGCAGGCGCAGGATTCTCTGCGCCGGGTGGTGCCGCTTCCCGAGATATTCCGCCTCACCGAAACGGCGAACCCATCGCTGAAGGTGTCTGCCGCCGGCGTAGCCCTGGCGCGCCAGCAAACGGAAGTGGCGCGGCTCCAGCGGTTGCCGGGCCTCAACGCCTCGCTGGGAGCGGGGTATATGGGCGATCCGCTCATCATCGACCGGAACTTTACCAACACCACGAGCGTAGCGATGCCCAGTTTCACGAACTCGTTCGCGCTGCAGGCCACCCAGCTCATCTTCAAGGGGAACCAGGTGAAAAACAACATCGCCGCGGCCACGCTCCGGGAGCAGCTGGCGGAACTGGGGCTGGAAAAGAACACGCAGGACATGAAGCTCCTCGCCGCCGGGAACTACTTCGATCTCTACAAGCTCTACAACCAGCGCAAGGTGTATGCAGACAACATCGCCCTGGCCGGCGAGCGCCTCAAAAACATCCGCCGGATGCACGCGGAAGGGATGGTGACGCGCAACGACGTGATCCGGAACGAACTGCTGCTGTCTAACCTGCAACTGGCATCCAACGTCATTGGCAACAACATCAACATCCTCAATAAACAACTCACCACGGCGCTCGGCCTACCCGATGAACTGCTCATCCTCCCGGATACCACTTTGCTGGAGGAGCACCCGGCCGTGAAAGACATCCGCTATTACCAGGCGCTCGTTCCGGGGCACCAGCCGGATGTGAAAATGGCCGCCAAAAGCACGGAGATCGCGCAGGCGGGACTGAAAGTCACGAAGGCGGACAGGCTGCCTTCGCTGTCGGCTTACGCGGGCAATAACCTGTCGAGGCCCGTGACGTCGGTGAGCCCCGCGCTCGACGCGTATGCGAACGGCTGGCAGGCGGGATTGACGCTGTCCTTCAATATCGCGTCCATCTACACGGCCCCGAAACACATCAGACAGGCGGAACTGCAGGTGGAACAATACCGCGCGGTGGAAATGGAGAAAATCCAGCAGGCGGGCGTGGCGGTGAATGCGGCATACGTGAAGCACAATGAAGCCATCACGCAATGGCAGACGCTGGAACAGAACCGGCGACTGGCGGAAGAAAACTACCGCATCATCGAAAAGAAATACCTCAACCAGCTGGCCCTGGCCGTAGACCTGCTCGATGCCACCAACGCCAAGTTGGACGCGGAGCTGCAATACACGAACGCGGAAATCAATATCCTTTTCACATATTACCAGCTCCTCAAAACCACCGGACAATTATAAACACACAACACTGCAAATAATGGCAACGCAACATAACAACAACAGGAAAACAGGCCGGCACAAACGGCGGATGATGTACGTCAACATCGCCGCATTTGTGCTTATTGCCGCGGGGCTCGTTTGGGTGCTCCGCCAGTATTTCCATGTGGGCGACGGCAGCTATACCAACGCCGCGCAGGTGGAGGCTTTCATTAACCCCATCAACACCCGCGTGCCGGGTTACATCAAAGAAATCCGTTTCATCGAGCACCAGGCAGTGAAGCAGGGCGATACGCTGGTGGTGATAGACGACCGCGAGCTGCAAACGGCCCTCGCGCAGGCGGAAGCGGCGTATGCCAACGCCCTGGCGGCGAAGGCCACCACGGCATCTTCCGTGCGGACGGTCAGGAACAACATCGGTGTATCGGAAGCGAACATCGCCGGCGCGAAAGCCCGGCTCTGGAATGCGGAACAGAATTATAAAAGATACGAAAGCCTGCTGAAGGACGATGCGGTTACCCGGCAGCAGTTCGAACAGATGAAAACGGAGTACGAGGCGCAAAAAGCCACGTACGACGCCCTCGTGAACCAGCGTACCACTACCAGCCTGAGCGCCGATGAAACGGCTAGCCGCCTGGCGGTGAACGACGCGGAGATCAAGCGCGCCAAAGCTGCGCTGGACATGGCCCGCCTCAACATCGGCTACACCGTCATCACCGCCCCGCACAACGGGTTCGTGGGCCGGCGGAGCATTAACGAAGGGCAATTGCTCCAGGCGGGGCAGCAGGTGGCCACGATCGTGACGAGCGAACAGAAATGGGTGACCGCCAATTACCGCGAGCGGCAGATGGACAAGATCCGGATCGGCCGGAAGCTCCGCATCAAAGTGGATGCGCTCGGCGATAAGGAATACATCGGTGAAGTGACGGCCATTTCCGCCGCCACGGGGAGCCGCTACGCATCCGTGCCCGTCGATAACTCGACCGGCAACTTCGTAAAAGTGCAGCAACGGATACCGGTGCGCATCGAATTCACACCAGACAATGCCCCGGAAGCCCTCGCGCTGCTGCGCGCCGGGATGAACGTGGTCATTACACTCGATTAATCATGAACCAGTTATACGACAAAGGACTTTTTCACAGCTGGGTGCCCAGGCCCCTGGCGCTGCTGCTCATCGGCGTGTTCGAGCTGCCGGTGCTGGCGGCGGCGGGTGTATATACCGGTAATATCAGCGACATGGTGGGAAGCCTCGGCACTTATACCGAAGTGATCTCGATGGCCAATTACGCCAACGTGATCGGAATGGGGGCCGTGGTGCCGGTGATCTTGCGGCTGGAGCGGCGGTTCCGGGGGAAGGAGTTGCTGGTGGGCTGCTTCCTGGCGCTGGCGGCGCTTTCCGTGTTGTGCGCCATGACCACGGAGCCCCTGGTGATCGTAGGGGCCTCGTTCCTCATGGGCGTTTTCAAGATGCTGGCTTTACTGAAAATGATCCCTGTGATCATGTTCCTCATCACGCCCACAGGCGACCGCGGCAAGTTTTATTCGTTTTACTATACCATCAGCATCGTGACGAGCCAGTTGGTGATCTGGGGGACCACCGGCTTGGCGTACAAATCGGAATGGCAGGCGGTGTATTATGCGATAGCAGGGATTTTGCTGATCAACGCGTTGCTGGCCGTGATCTTCATGCATAACAAGCGCAGTGCGCGGGCGGTGTCGTTGAAAGGCATCGACTGGTGGAGCATGGCGATCTTCGCCGCGGCCTTCCTGCTGCTGGATTATGTGCTGGTGTTTGCGCGGCAGCAGGCCTGGTTTGCGTCTGCATCGATCCAGTGGGCGGCAGTGGGGTTCGTGGTGCTGGCGGGCCTGTTCGTATGGCGCCAGCTGATGCTTCGACATCCCTTTATCGACGTGCGCGTCTTCCGGAAAACGCCCGTCTGGCATGGATTGCTGCTGCTGATAAGCCTGGGCGTGTACATGGGCACCGCAGCCATGCAAACCACATTCACCACCGGTGTGCTGGGGTACGACAACTATACCAACGCCATCCTCTACGCGTGGATGATCCCCGGTATCATCGCCGGCGGCATCATGGGCGCCGTGGGCTTTAAACGGGGATGGCATCTCAAATACTTCATATTCGGCGGCTATCTGTGTTTCATGGCGTATAGCGTGAGCATGTACTTCCTCATGGCGCCCGTCATCGACATCGAATATCTCTACGCCATCAGTGTGGTAAAGGGTTTGGGGATGACGGTCCTGTTCATCGGGATCTGGTATTACGCTATGAGCACCCTCCCTATGGATGAAATGCTGAGTGCCGTGAGCGTGCTCATGGTGGTGCGGACCTTCGTGGGCGTGGCGCTGTTCGCTGCGGTGTATTCCTGGGCGCAATACCAGCTGCAATGGCAAAGCGCCGCCAATCTGGCCACGGGGATGGATGCCGTTGCCTTCGACGGCGGGATGGCGATATACGGCCAATTGCAGATACAAGCCGTGCTGGATGCCACCAAAACGCTGTACGGGTACGTTTGCATCGGGGGGCTTTTCATTCTGACGTATGTATTGACGCATCACTTCGGCCGGCTGGATTTCCGGCGGATGGTGACGATCAGCCGCGCGATTTCGGGGACGCCGTTGAAGGCGCGTTTCAGGAGGAGGAGGGACGATGATGAGGGGGATGCGGTGGCCGCCGCGGCAGCGGCGGCTTGAGTTGTGATGGGAGAGACCGGAAGATGTGATTGGATTTCGGTGTTTTGTGCCTCAATGCCCCGGCACAACGCCGAAAACTGCGCAGTGTTTGCAACTGTGCCGACCAATTGTTGGAGTTGGCTGCTGTCCAGCAGGGGGCAACAGACATGTGGCGGTAGATAGCTGGCGCAATCGTTGAACGGGAGGCGGAGGATATCAAAGGCTGGATGGGCACTTATCGAAGTAACGCATCGCTATTGTATCGGCCACCTAAATAGGAGTAATGATTGATGCCAGGGAAGACGCCTGTGGGATGGATTCCAGGGATCAAAAATGCTATGATAATGCCCGATACAAACCCTCGGTTCAGGAAGCTACAGCATACGCAACCTATCACTCCCCAACAGCTTCAAAATCATTTACAACGTTGGAAATCGGTCAAAGACTGCCAGGGATGCAATTCCGCCGGAAATATTCCCGGAAAATTCCCATATTGAGTTAAAATAATCTTACAAAACATATGTCTACAAGAAGAAACTTCCTGTTGCAAACCGCATTGGGACTGGCCGCCACCGCGGCGGGGCCCCTGGCAGCGGTAGCGGCGGCGCCAAAGCCGGAAGGCCAGCGCTTCCCCATGGGCATGGCGGGTTATACCTTCGCCAAGTTCAGCGTGGATGAAGCGATCGCCCAGATGCAACGCGCCGGCATCGAGTACATCTCCGTGAAAGACATCCACCTGCCCCTGAACAGCTCGGAAGAGAAGATCGCCGAAGTCCTGGGCAAGTTCAAAGCTGCCGGCATCAAGGTGTACGCCGTGGGTGTGATTTACATGAAAACCGAAAAGGCCGTGGACGAGGCCTTCGCTTACGCCGTCAAAGTGGATGTTCCCCTGATCGTTGGCGTTCCCAATCCCGAACTGCTCGATTACACGGAGGCCAAAATCAAGGCGACGAACATCCGCCTGGCGATCCACAACCATGGCCCGGAAGACAAGCTGTACCCCGGCCCCAAGAACGTGTACGACCTCATCAAGCACCGCGACGCGCGCATGGGCATTTGCCTGGACATCGGCCACGCCATGCGGGCAGGCGAGGAGCCCGGCCAGGCGATGAAGCTGTACAAAGACCGCATTTTCGATCTGCACCTGAAAGATGTGACGGTGGCCTCCAACCAGGGGAAACCTACGGAAATCGGCCGCGGGGTCATTAATTTCCCCGGTTTCGTGCAATCGATGGCAAAAATTAATTATAAGGGCATTTGCAGTATTGAGTATGAGAAGAACATGGCGGACCCTTTGCCGGGGATCGCGGAGGGAAAAGGGTTTTTTGAGGGGGTGGTGAGGAGTTTGGTGAAGTAGGGTTCCTGATTTTTTGGAGGGCTCCATGGCTTTGAGGGTCGTGGAGCCTTTTTTGTGCTCAAGTATTTGACAAAGTGTCTCCGGGCTTTTTCGGGTGTGAAGGGCGATTTTCGGTATGAAGTCAAAAGAAATCAAGATGAATTCCGGAATCAGGCGCCCATCGTTTCTTCCTACATTTATCATTTCAACACTTTTATATAAACCCTCGCGATATATTATTCCGCTGATTGCATTATTCATCCTCTTGGTTACGTCTTGCAAAAAAGAAAAGAACGAAGCCCGTTCTTGGGCTCTTGGTACGTAGTGGGGCAGATACAGGACAACGAAAATCGTTGCCAGACCTGGATACCATGACCATCAACGCATATTTACCTGTGAATCATATTTAAAAAAATAACTAATGCAAATTCGCTTGATCGGAGTGAAGCTTGTTTCCACCAACGAGCCCGTTCGGCCGACGGACCCCTTGCCTGGAATGAAGTTCGAATTTGCATTCAAGCCGGTTGCCGGCAGTTGGCTGTTTATAGCTTTGCTGTAGTAGATGGATGTTTCGTTGTCGAACGGGCAGTCCTTTTTCGTGAAGTTCTTGCAAATTACGAGAGTGCGTATGATGGGGGTGGAAGAGGAGAACGTAATTGCCGGTGGGTGACTGGCCAGGGTTTTTTGTACGGATGGTGTATTTGAGGGGGGGAGTGATTATTTCATGTAAAAGATTTTCGAAAGGACGGGATGGCCCTTTTTTAATGGGGTGGTTAATCACAATGCTGAAGAAATATTCAGAATTTTTTGCCACTGCATTCTCTCTGCTGTAGGTGTGTTTAATTTAGCTATGTCAACAAACGAATGCTTAGGACTTAAAAAGAGTACGCAATTTATTGAATGCCTATTACCATAAAAAATTTATTGCTTCACCATTGAAGATTTTGTACCCAAAAGTAGCAACATTATGATCAAGAAAGGTTCTTGGCGCATACGCATTTTTAACGTAGTGCTTGAAATATTGATAACTTTATTGGTTATACTTTGGTTTTATACTTCCATTAGTAAGTTATACGAATACAATAAATTTAGAACCCAATTGGGGCAATCTCCCTTTATTGAATCGATTGCCGGATTTGTTAGCTACTCTCTTCCCATAAGCGAGCTTTTACTTGGAATTTTGTTAGTATTCCAGCGAACGAGGAAAATTGGCTTATATGGTTCCTTTTTTCTTATGCTTTTGTTTACCGGTTATATTTATATTATGCTTTACTATGCATATGATTTGCCGTGTAGTTGCGGTGGTGTATTAGCTAAGATGAATTGGGATACACATCTATATTTTAATTTGATTTATACAGTTATAGCGCTTGTTGGTATTTTGATGTGGGAGCATCGATACAGGCCAAACCTGCATCAGAGATATACAATTTAGTTAATAATAAAATATGTGCCAGATGAGTTTTAAGGTGCTATATAAAATATTGGGAATAGTTATACTGTCAATAATAATATTGGGTGTTTTGAAGGGTACAACTGTAATGCCAAACGAAAAAGATAATGGATTTAATAGAAATTGGAAGTCGAATGAGGGTTTGGAATTGGAAAGATCAATGAAATTTGATGAGCCACTTTCGACAATTGCAGGCATTTCTAAAAACACGATTTTTTTGGCAGGTGACAATGCAACTGCAATTTTGTTAATTGATAAAAAATCTTTCAAAAGGAAGGATACCTTGATGATTCAGTTTCATCCTGATCCTACTAAAATAGTTCCATTCAGTATACGTATTGATACACCTTACTACTTTGTTCAGTTTGTTAATCTGAGGGCTTATTTGTATGGGAAATTTCCAAATGAGAACATCAAACTTAAGGAGAAGGCAGAACTGCCATTTACGAAATCTATTCAAATAGATAGTAGTAAAGTAATATTAAGAATGTTTAATCAGAAAGGCACCGGACAGGATTTTGCAATCCTTGATCTAGAGTCAATGGAGGTAAAACGAGACACAGACTATGTAAAAATGTATGATAAAACAGCTGGAATGTCAACTGATGGGTCATTTACATTTGATAAGGAAACAAAGAGGATCTTTTTTGTTGAGTATTTTAGAAATAAGTTTTATTGTATGGATACTTCTATTTCCCTGCAATACATTGGAAAAACAATAGACACTGTGGCTACTAGTAGGATTGAATTGAAAAGTATGGAGAAAAACGATACAACAATCAAGTTAGTATCTGCTGCTGCTAGGCTTCAAGTTAATAAGGATTGTTTTGCTGGGGAAGGGTTGTTGTACATTCTTTCAGGGATGAGAGCATCGAATGAGACAATAAAGGACTTTAATTCCCATTTTGTAATTGACTATTATGATCAGAAAGATGGTAAATATTTAGGTACAGTTAAAATACCTAAAATGGAAGATCGAAAATATAAATCAATTTACGTGAAAGATGGGAGATTGTATGTATTGTATGAAAATGAGTTTAGATCGTATTTATTGCCACAAATTAAAAATTGAAGTTATAGCGCTATACGGGTGAACTTCAACCCTAATTGAAGTATTATTTCCTAATTCTTAAAAAGTTAAACCATGAAAAGCTTAAAAATTAGCTTCATCGCAATTGTTGGTGTTCTTGCAATTGGTGCCACTATCGCAGCTCAAGCAGGTGTATTTACTGCTAAGAAAGCTTTGGCAGAAACTAGCTGCTTCCGTACTGCAGCTTCTTCTCAGATCCAAATTAAGACTGCTGATTGCGTTACAACACGCAACTTGGTACTCAGCACTCCTTGTAGCCAAGTTGCAGTAAATCAGCCTATTTTTGCGCTGAATACCTCGCTCTTCACTAACAATCCTCAACTTGATTGCGATGGTGGTAATTTCTTCTGCTGCTTAGAAATTGCTAAAGTGAATCCGGCTAATCCTACTCAGCAACTTTGCTCTGGCCAACCGGTAATTGATTTCGGTGCAGCAACAGATTATACTTATAAAGTTGCCCAGGTTTTCTGCAAATCCACCAGCAACTAATTGAGGTAGTTCCTAATTAAAAGTTAAAGGAGGCAAACATATATTGTTTGCCTCCTTTAATATAATATTATTTCAATAGACTTGAAATCGTTTGATAGAGAGAATCTGGCTTGATAAGTGGACCATATGGACTAAAATCAAATGGTGCATATGCAGCAACTATATCGCCTGTTGAATTGACTAAGAAATAAGCGGGGATTCCGGTTATTCCAAATAAATCAGATGAAATCTTTTGCTCACCCTCAATGCCTTGAATCCACGGATTATTGTCTTTTTTCATGGCGTTTATCCATTTCGATTGATCGTCATCTATGGAAATAGAAACTAGATTAAATCCATCTTTCTTGAATTTTTCGTACACTTCTTTAAGTTGAGGAAAATGCTTTCTGCAGGGACTACACCAACTTGCCCAGAAATCAATTAATGTAAGTTTATTGGTCTTAACCAGCTCTTGAATGCTTACTTTTATGCCGCTATCGTTGGTAAAGTAAAACGGGGGTAGTCTCTTTTCTTTTTTAATATAGTTTACGGATTTTAAGGAATTTATATCTTTTTTAACCAAATGTCCACCATAACTGTCCTTAATCTTATCCGGAAAGCTTTCGTATATTTCATTCAAGCCATCTAGCTCTAATGACATCTTCATATTTGATGCAATCAAAGGCGTTGCCAAATCTGTCGGATACTTTTTTAGAATTGCAATCAATTTTGATTTATAATCAGATCTAAGTAAATCTACAGTGTCAGGTGCTACTTTTCTTGAAATTACTATGCTGTCATAGTAGCTTCTCATCTGATTAATTTCATTCACTAGTTTATGATAAGCATTTGTAGCATTCGAACCCAATATTGAATTATTTGGCCATTCATTTAAATTCCCGGAGATACTAATTCGAGCACTATCTAGAATCAGAATCATCCAGGTGGGTGTATTTTCTTTCAGCTTTATCTTTGAGGTGTCGATCTTAATAAATACATAATTCCCGTTTGAGTTTTCTGTGTGTTCAAACTTAAATTTTGAATTTTTTGTTATGGAAGTAGCAATTGTATCATTTTTTTTAATTAAGTAAACAGGTGTATTATCTGGAATTCCAAAAATTTTTCCTTCAATTAAATAACGATTAAATGGTATAGAAAGGGACTTGGTCGCAGGTAGAAAGATTATTAGAATCAGAAAGGAAAATATAGTTATAAGTTTTATGATTTTCATAATTTTAAAGATTAATTAATTTTAGTGTTTAACTTTTCTTTCAAAAGTGGTTCGAAATTTCCTTCAGTTAGTGAATTATTAAAGAGTATTAATTCTCCATTTTTATTGAATAAGAAGATTTGTGGAACACCATTAAACCCATACGCATTCCACATTTTGTGACCAATCGTACCTTCTTCTAGAGGATTTCCCAAGAGGAAAGTCTCCCAACCTCCATCAATATTCTTTTCTACTTCTTTTATTTTGATAGGGTCTTCTGGTTTTATATTAATACACAGTGAAATTATTTCGAAGTCTTCTGTTTTATATTTTTTATACAGCTCTTTTAGAAACTTCATTCTTTGTATACAGGAAGAGCATGTGAGGGACCAAACGTCAACTAGTAATATTTTCCCTTTATAATCATCTATAGTTACCGATTTGCCATTTTCGGATTTGAATTGAAATTCTTTTAATGGATCGTTTAAGACCGATATCGTTTGAGTTATCCATTTCGAGCAAATGGAGTTCATATTAACATTTCCATTGGCATTTAATTCTTTAAGCCATTCCAATATTTCAATTTTTGAGAATCCAAGCTCGTCGTATCCGCTGATAAGTTGAAATCTGATATTTCTTAACAGATTTTTTAATTCATAATGATCTTCATTTGATAACAAAGTGGCTTCACTAATAATTTTTGATATGGGTTTTAAATCAATTTTCCCATTTTTTCTAAATTGTATATTTTGAGAAAGCGTCAGATGCCGCTTCATTTCAGAAGTCAAAATATTTATTCGTATTTTTGATGCTTGTACGCTTGTGTTTTCTGCATCCACATGATTAAGATATTCTGCTTTCATAATAGGATAGAACTGATTCCATTTATTTAGAAGTATGGTGTCAATTTCAGCTGAATATGATTGCCAATAGGATTTGTCACTATTTGATTTGATTTCAAAATTGACAGAGGCTTGAGATACATTTTTCCAAAAATGTAATAGAGTAGGTTGTTCGGTGGACATCATTTCAAATATCGTGAAGCGGCGTTTATCTTTTGGGTTTTTTACCCAAAATTCTTGTGACATTTGAAAGTATTTTTCAGAGAGAATTTCTTTTTCTTCAACTGTAAGCTTATCACTTTCGTTTATTCTTACGGATATCGCTAGTATGTCTTCATATGTTGGTGTATCTCCGTTTTTCTTGCTGAAAGCAATTAGTTGAAAATGCCAAAGTAGCAACGATAACATAATTAATGACGAAATTTTACTTTTGGTGATTTTCATCCCTTTTAGTTTATTATCAATAATGTTTGCTTCCAATTAAAGAGAATAAAAGGGTGCTGAAGGGTTAAAGCTCTTTAACAATAATTTATTTTATCTTATGGCTATACTTTTGGATTTAATAAGTATAAATTGATAGTATGTTTTAAGTATTAATAATTAGCGCTATTGTGTCGCTATTACCAACCGGGGTTTTGTTTAACTTTTCCAAATTTTATTTCGTCTTCTGGAATCGGAAAGGTGTATTTAAATGAGTTTGGTTCAATTTTGAAGGTTTCGTTATTGATTGTTCTGCTGATAGTTACTTTGAATCTATCGTCTTTATTTAGCCTTCTCAAGTCGCTCCATCTAATTCCCCTTTTTACTAGTTCTTTGTTTCGTTCAGTAAGGATTAATCTTAATGCTTGCTCCGCTGTAGTTGCTGTTTGGTTCTTGTATGTTGAAGTCCCGTCTTCATTTTTCTTGTATCTAGTTTTTAGAAGTGTATTTAGATCGTTCATAGCAAGTTCTATACTATTAGTTCTGGCATAACATTCCGCTCTGAGTAGGTATAATTCATCTGTTGCTATGCCGGTAAAAGGGAGGCCAATTAAAGAATAGGAGCCTTTGAATGTTATACCTGATGCAGTTGAGTTGAAATATAAAGTTTTACGTAGATCGTTTTCTTCATAGGTGTTGTAAAATGTCTGTTCTATAAATGCTCGGAATGATAAGGCATAGTTTGTCATTTGGGATTGATAAATTACTTCACTATTTAACCCTGGAAATGGCTTGTTATTGTTTGTTAGGTCATTAAAGTTTAATAGGTCGGGCTGAACTGTTATTACTGAATCAGCGTATTTTTTAGCTTTCAAATAATCTTCTTTAATAAGCATTAGACGTGAAATAAGAGCCCAGGATGCCAACTTGGAAGCTCTCGTTTTTCTTGTTGTGAGTGGACATAAGGTGGATGATTCGATGAGGTCATTTATTATGAACTGGTATGTTTCATGAACAGTGCTTCGAGTAGGTATGAGGGTAACATCCGGCGTTGTGACCAATGGTAAGCCGAATTCACTATCCTTGCCTGCCGAGTAGGTTTCCGAAAAAATTTGTGTTAGATCGAAGTAAGCTTTTGCCCGAATAAATAATGCATTTCCTTTAATTGCATTGTATTTTGTTGTTTCGGTTTGATTATCCAATTTGTTTAACCCTTCGAGTACAAGATTGGCATGAAATATTTTTTTATAACTTTCATTCCAATCAGATAATGATGTATATGCAACTCGATTAGACCAGGTATAGGCATTACGCTGATTGTTGAACAGAGGAATATTAGACGAGTATTGTGTCCACATTGCTTCTGTTATAAATTGTCCATCTGCAGCAATGTCGCCCAAACCTGGAGTTTGCGTAGATATGACGTCGTAATTGTCGAGGAGTAGTTCAAAGTCATTTAGACTCGCAGGTACGGTTTGATTTTTGTCTGATTTCACATCGAACCAATCCTTTGTGCAATGAATAAATAGTATTGCTGGGAGGAAGATAATGGCAAAACTTTTATATTGTTTAATATTTAGCATGTTAAATTTGGTTGAAAGTGAATGGGAGTGAAGTTTAATGTAGAAATTATAGAAAGTCAAACTTTAGTCCTATTGTATAAATTCGTTGATTTGGATCAAATGTTAATTGATTTTCTATATCTGCAATGTATTTGCTCTTACGCCAGATGATTCCGACATTGTCAATAAAGAAATTTAAACTACAGGATTTGAATATATTCCTTGCGGCGACTGGTCGAAATGAATAAGTAAGTTTTATATCCTGAAGTCTAATATGATCTCCTTTTTCAATGATATTATCTGATGATAGGTAAGTAGCAAAGTCATATGGATTCGGGTTATTGTCGTCAAATCTGGGAACATTGGTTATTCTTTCATCTCCAGGTTTTTTCCAAGTTTTTAGGTAATCTATGTGTTGTAATCCGGGATAGCCTAATGATCCCTCAAAAGTAGGACGAACAAAGGCGTAATTGAATTTTCCCGAAATGCCAATTGAAATGTCAATATTTTTCCAGGTCAGGTTGTTTCTGATGCTTCCGAAATAAGCTGGCGTTCTTCTACCATTATATTTTAGATCGGATAATTGAACTTGTTCATAGTTAGATCCACTTGCTACTTTGTCATTTATGTAGATTTGAGAGGACCCATCGATGTCACTTAAGCCCGCCCACTTGTATGAAAAAAGTTTATCAACGGGGAATCCAATTATCGGCATCGAGTTATAGTCACTTGGAGTAGCATATGAGTAAAGCTGCGGAGTATAATAGGCAAGTACTTTGTTTGTATTATAACCTAAAATTAAGATGTGTTGAAGAGCAAAATTACCTATCTTATTGTTATTTGTTAGACTTAAATCTATACCTTTTGTGGATAGTCTTGACGTATTGCCGGTATATACAGTAAAGCCGGAACTTGGATTTGATTGAATTGATCCAATGAGATCTTTTCCAGTCTTTTTATACACTTCAATTAGACCCTGCAGACGATTGTTTTTAAGTGAAAACAATAATGAAAAATTGTATTGGGATACTCTTTCCCATTTTAAGTGAGGATTTGGAGGGGACGTTATTTGAGCATAAGGTAGATAAATTGGAGGTTTCGGGATTTGATACGTAGCGGTAGCAAATGGGCTTATGCCGGCATTAACATTGCCGCTATATCCATATGTGGCAGTAAATTTTAATTTGTCCATCCAGTTTATTTTGTAAAACGGCTCGTTGGAAATTTCCCAAGATGCGCCTGTAGACCATAATGGTACAAGTCTGTCATTTGATTTTACACCGAAGAAATTACTTTGATCAACTCTTCCACTAATTGTGAATGTGTACCTTTGATCATAATTGTATGCGGCGTTTGCATAGTAACTGCCAAATCTGTTTAGCGTTCCGCCCTTGAAAAGACTACCCGGTTGAATTTCAGCAAAATATTCGCCGGGTCGAACTATGTGAGAACCGTATATCGTTGGATTAAATAGTGCGGACTCTTCTTGAAATCCAAACTGGCCAGGAGGAGTAATGGATTGGCTTTCTGTTTGCCTCGTTTCAAGGCCAATAAGTGCTGAAATGTTGTGCTGCGAAAGACTTTTGTTAAAGTCTAGCTGGCTTCTTATGTTCCATGATGTTAATTCTCCATTAGCTGAACTGTATTGGCTACCTCTCGGTATTGGATAAATAGGAAGTCCATTAGTTGGATCAGTAGTCGCAAATTTGTTAATTTCGTTCCGAGTTAGAAATATTTTTTCTGAAGATATTTTTTGATATGAGTTTGTTGTTTTTTGCCATTGATATTGTACTGTTATTTTAAATGCCCGCATGAAGGCGTATCGTATTTCTCCGTTGATTCTGGTTGTATATTCTTTTGATGTTATGTTTCCGAAATTGGCTTCGTCTAGAGGGAAGTATTCCCAATTTAATTTTCCTGGAAATTGTAACGTGTCTATGTAACTTTTTCGATATTGATAAGGTATTGCTAGTGGGTTATTGTTTTGATCTACTAGCTTCAAGTATGGGCTTGATGTTATTGATTGAAAGTTTTTTCCAATTTCATTGTTGGACTGAAGCTGACTTTGAGTATAGTTGATCTCTGCATTTAATGATAGATTCTTTATTGGTCGCCAAGTATTTCGAAATCTCATTGAAATTCGCTGAGATTTGCTGTTTATTTCATTTGGTCTAGTTTTATCATATCCAACCGATGAATAATATTGGTGTGTGTCCGTTCCTCCGGAAATATTCAGAGCATATTGCTGTGTTATTTGTGTTTGAAGAAGATGGTTATAGATTTCTTTTTTTACATCATTTGAGGCTAAGTTATTCAACAAATTATTCATCTTGTTCTCACTTATAAGGCCCTGCTTATTTTGATTGAGAATCTCCACGGCTAACGGTATTGAAGGGAAAAGTATATTATCGTTCAGTTGAAAGTCATAGTATCCCGATTTGAATCTTTCACGTTCTATTGCTATAATTTCACTTGAGGGTATTGTAGGGATATTTTTAAATCTTGGTTTTTCCATAGCCCCTACCTGGGTATTTAGTGTTACTGATAGTGGATTGTTAGGCCTGCCTTTTTTTAGCGTAATGACGATCACGCCGTTTCCTGCTCTTACTCCCCATATGGACGCAGCAGCTGCATCTTTTAGTACAGTGATACTTTCAACATCATTTGGGTTAATTTGATTTATATCATCATCAAAGATAAAGTTGTCTACAACAATCAATGGTCTTTTGGATGCATTGAACGTTGATATTCCGCGTATGGTAATTCGATCTAGTGGGTCCGGTTTGGTACTTGGTGACATATATAGCCCAGGTACCAAACCGTCAATTCTGTCTAATATACTGGATCCTGTTCTTCTGTTGAATGTTGAATTATCAATATGGCTGAAGCTGCCTGTTGCTCTGTCTTTCGGGATTTCCTGGTATCCAGTTGATACTACTTCGACTTTTTGTAGATCTAATACCCTTTCTTTAAGTGAAATACTTATAATTGTGTTTTTTTTAACTTTTACTTCTTGAGTTTCGAACCCTACGCTACTAAATACTAATATTGAATTCTCTTTGGTAGAGGTGATTTTGAAATCGCCATTTTCGTCTGTGATAGAGTTTATTCGTTTGCCTTTTACGCTAACTGTTACTCCTAATAATGGTAAGCCTTTACTATCTAAGACTTTTCCATTCACGGTTATTGATGGTATTGTATCGTTGCTGCTTACAGTTTCTTCATTTGTTGCAAATTGCCCCGATTTTTTAAGTATGATGGATTTGTTTTTAAATTGGTAATCTACATTAAATGGCTTAAGCAGCTCAGTTAGTACTTTTTCTAATGGTGTTTTCGTTACTTGAATGCTCACAAGGCTCTTGGCATCGAGGGTACCCGCGGCAAAAAAGAAAGTAAAGCCACTTTGTGTTTCTATTTCCTGAAAGACTTTAGTGATAACTATATTCTTAAAATTCAACGTAACCTTCGTATTCTCCTGCTCAAACGCCATAAATGGCATCATCAGCAGCGCAAACACCAGGCTCAGTAAAAACCGGCCAGTTTTTGATCCGTAGGTAAATCTTCGTTTCATTAGTATTGCTTTAGATAATCAGTAAGTTTGGTTGTGTTCTTCTGCCAAAAAGAGAATGTAGCATTCCGTGTCCGTTGTGATTGATCTGGGTAATCACGCGCTAGTTTTTTATAGTTAACGAGGGAATTGTTAATGAACGTAAATTTAACATCCACTTTGTTGGGTCATGGTTAGCCGTTTGTTAACCAATTCGTGTTTTAATGGTGGGATTAACAAACGAAAAACATTTATTCACTATGGGAATCCGCAAATTTGTGTATAACATCTACGGTTGTACGTCCATGCAAATTAGTTCTAGCCTTTGATGTCCATAAACTCAGATTCACCCAGCCCCCGCCCCTCAGTCGGCGGGGCGCTTTTTTTATATCGGCGCAATCCCCCCAAACGCCGCCCACACCGACAATCCCCGGCATCAGAAGAAAAAATTCCTTACCTTCCAGCTAGCGTTCAGCCTTAACAACCATGCCCTTACAAAACAACAATACGGTCATCCAGCAACTGGAACATCAAATCATTGACAGCATTCCTACTGCTGTTTATCTTACCGATCACAACGGTTTCATCCTCCACTTCAACCCCGCCGCCGCCAAACTCTGGGGCCGCGAACCCTCCATCGGCATAGACCGGTACTGCGGCGCCTACAAAGCCTTCCAGCTCGATGGCCGCACTCCCGTGGACCCGGATTCCTGCCCGATGGCCATCTGCCTCCGCACCGGCGAGCCCGTGCAAGGGCAGGAGATCATCATCGAACGGCCAGACGGCACCCGCTCATACATCCTCCCCAATCCCAAACCGCTGTTCAATGAGGACGGGCATCTGGCCGGAGGCATCAACCTCATCACCGACCTCACCGCCCAACGCCTCCAGAACGAAAGCCTCACACACCTGGCCGCCATCGTGGAGTCGTCAGACGATGCCATCATCTCCAAAACCCTCGAAGGCATCATCACCTCCTGGAACAAATCGGCCGAACGCATCTTCGGGTACAAAGCCGATGAAATGATTGGCAAACACATCTCCACGCTCATCCCGGCCGACCGGCAAGACGAAGAGCCCGCCATCCTCCGCCAACTCGCCGCCGGCAAACGGGTCGACCACTTTGAAACGGAACGCGTCACCAGCGATGGCCGCATCATCAATATATCCCTCACCATTTCCCCCATCCGCGACGCCTCCGGCACCATCATCGGCGCCTCCAAGATCGCGCGGGACATCACCAGCCAGAAACGCGGCGAACTGCTCCTCCGCCTCGGCGAAGAACGCTTCCGTATGGCCGTTTCCGCCACCAAACTCGGCGTCTGGGAAGTGGACCTCCGCACCGGGGTCATCACCTGCTCGGACGAATGCCGCATCATCCTCGGGCTCGATATCGACTCCGTGGCCGACCTCCAAACCCTCGAAGCCCTCCTGCATCCCGTCGGCAACACCCGCGCCCTCCTCCAGCTCAAAGCCCTCGTGGAAAAGAACTCCGGGGGAGATTATGACGCCGTGCACCGCATCGTCCGCCCCTCCGACCATAAACACCGCTGGGTCAGGGTGCGCGGCGCATACTTCCATGGGCGAGATGGCCGGCCGGAACGCCTCCTCGGCACTTTGCTCGACATCACCCCCGAAAAAGAAGCCGAATTGCACCTGGAACGCACCGTGCAGCAACGCACCGTAGAGCTCATCAAATCCAACGAACGCCTGGGCAAATCCAACCGCGACCTGGAAGAATTCGCCTACATCGCCTCGCACGACCTCCAGGAGCCCCTCCGGAAAATCCAGACCTTCATCGATATGATCCGGGAAAACCCGGGCGACCGGCAAGCGTTCGACAAATACTTCGTCAAAATCTCCGACTCCGCCCGCCGCATGTCTACCCTCATCCGCGATGTCCTCAATTATTCCCGCCTCTCCAACGCCGAAGGCAACCCCGCGGAAACGGACCTCAATGAAGTGCTGGGCGATGTGCTGTCGGATTTCGAAAGCGCCATCACCGAAAAGAAAGCAACCGTAATAACGGAGAGTTTACCGGTAATCATAGGCGAAGCCGCGCAATTGCGGCAGCTATTCGCCAATCTGCTGGGAAATGCGTTGAAATTCTCGACGGAAATGCCGGAAATACGGATACACAGCCAGCCCATCACCCCCACGGAAGCGGCGATCCGGTTCAACCTGCCGGATAACAGGCCCTACGTGCAGATTTCAGTGGAAGACAATGGGATCGGGATCGAAGAACAGTACGTCGACAAGATATTCGCCATTTTCAAACGGCTGCACAACCGCCAGCAATACCCCGGCACGGGCATCGGGCTCGCGATCTGCAAGAAGATCGTGGAAAACCATCACGGCCACATCTTCGCGCGGCGCCGCCCGGAAGGCGGAACGGCCATGGAAGTCGTGCTGCCGCTGGTCTAATCCATCATGTCCTTCAGAATTTTGATACTGCTGTTATAGTCGAAATAATTGAGGTGGTGCGCGCTTGTCTCGATCGATTCGGCCACATACGCCGCCGGCACGGTTTGGATACTTTCGACGCTCACGGCGATGTCGTTGGGCGTGCTCCAATACAACATCTTTCCCACCGCCAGTTCGATCTTCTCCATCAGCCCCGTATCTTCCGCTTCATGCTTGTATTTGGCGGAATCGCCGGCCAGAATGTAGTAACGGGTGGCGATGGGCGGTTTCGGCCCCTTGTTGAGCGCCACCAGGAAATCCGACCCAACGTCCATCTGGCCGAGGGTATTGGTAATGAAACCCGCCGCCGATAATCCTTTATTGACGATCTCAAGGAATGGCCCCCAGGCGCCGAGGAACTGCTTGCCATAATTGCAGGCCAGCGTCAGCACGCGGTGGGTCCATTTGCGGACGTCTTCCAGGTTCCCGAAAGCCGATCCCGCATTGGGCGTTCCGGCCATAATCAGCCGTTTCACCAGCTTGTCGCCACCCAATTCCTCGATCATGTAACGGCTGATCAGCCCGCCCATGGAGTGAGACAGGATGTCGATAGGCTTGCTGGCGGAAACGCCGTTTTCCTGCAGGCGGTCCAGCAGTTTGGCTGCGATATCTTCGAGGTCGGTATTCAGGTTTTCGTAATCGAAGGTGAGGATGCAGTCGTATTTTTTGTCGGTCAGGAGGGAAGACAGGTTGGCGGACAGGGACTTCGTATTGCCGATAATCCCGTGGATCACGAGTAATATCCGGTCCGACTGTGCGATTTTCTCCGCCACTTTATTTTTGACGTATTCCGGTTCGCCGTCCGGGAATTGCAGGTATCGGAGTTTGAAGATTTCTTTGTCGCGACGGAAAACGACTTTCAGCAAACAGAACCACAGCGCACGTACGGGGCTTTTGCCGGCGGCGCGTCGCTCGTCGGGCTCCCCGGGCGCATGATGCACGTACATCCGGTGGTTTCCCGAAGCGTCCGGCTCCAGGAACCCCAACGGCACCACGATCCCGTTTTGCATCGTAAGGGCCACCACCGCTTCGTTTTCCCCGATCGGCTGGCGGACGCGGATTTCCAGCGGCGCGTCTTTCAGCGACGCCTCGTTTTCCAGCTGCGTCAATTCCACGACGGTGTTGACGGGAACGCCCCGCGTAGGCGGCGCCACCGGCAGAAATGTGAACGCTTCGGCGTCGAACAGCGATTGCAATTCCTGCGCGGGATTCAATCCCTTCGCGCCGGTATGCGTGGGCGTAACGGTCACATCCGCCCCGAACCCGGAGGTGGATGTGATGGAAATAAGGCCGTTGTCGAACTGCTTCCCCTTTTGGATGCGCTGCCCGTTGCGGACGATGCGGATGCGCAGGGTCTGCGTATCCCAATCCTTCCGGAAATGCTTTTTATTGCCGTCGCCGAGCCCGCGCGATTTCACGGAGTCCAGCGTCACCATTTCCCGTTTCAGCTCCTGCGATTCTTCCACGAAGTAATCCGAAAACGGAAAGAGCGCATACACGAGCTGGAAGATCTCGGTTTCTTCGTTGATATCGTCTTCCGTGAGCATGAAAGTGATGAAATCGTTAAGGGGGTTGCATTTCAGCGCAATCGCCTTGCCGTTCCGCAACACGCTGGCATCCGTGTCGGGTGATTGTTTGTCGATCGAAAAAGTGGGGGACAGGTGATAAAGCGCCACGTGGTATTCTACCTGCGAAGTATTGGCCAGCCGGATGCGGAAAGGGATTTCGGGACGGGATTCCGTAATGTCGACCGTGATTTCCTGGCCGTTGCAGGATTCCCAGTTCCCGTCATCGTCCATCAGCTGTACGTCCAGTTCGATATTCTTTTTCGGGATGGCCGTCTGCGGATTGTGCATGCTTTCCAGCGCGCGCCATTTCGCGATCTGCGCGAGGGCCTTGCCGATATAGTGGCAATGTTCGGCCTCGGCGCCCAATACGCCATGCACGAGGTTGCCAGTATGTTTGTCGAGGATTTTGATTTGGTTGTCCGCCGTATCCAGCCGGTAATCGAAATATTGTCCGGCGTCGGTGTGGTAATATATATCGGGATCTTTCGGCAGCAGGGCTTTCACATCCGCTGCCGCATCTCCGGAAATAAATATGCTGAGGCGTGGCGGCAGGTTGATGATGGATGCAGCGTACCGGGCGCCCGCGTCCGCGCCTTCCGGCACGCGCAGCACGCAATCGGTCAATCCCACGCGGAGGATGGACGTCGTAAAGTCGGGCGCCAGGCTGTCGGCATTTTTGTACAGCAGCACCTGCGCCCTGGAAAACGCCGCGCTGTCTGCCGGAATGCCGTGCAGGGCGCCGGCGTTCACGATCCATTCGTTTTCCGAGAATCGCGCTATTAGCAATGGCGCGGAAGCGTCGCTGTCTGGCCGCCCGAAAAACTGGTCGGGATTGAAGCCGCCGTATGTCTTGAGTTGCGGCGTTTGTGCGTTGGCGTTTTTCCTGATCGCGGCGTACAGGGATTCGTGCAGCTTTGCGTACGACAGTCCGCCGGAATATTCCTGCAACAGCCTTGTCATCCATCCGGAGAAAACCCCTCTCGCCGCCACGTCTTCATACGCCAGCTCGTTGCGCCCGCAGGCCGCCAGCAGCAGGTGCCGCGAGCGGGGCAGTTCCAGTTTTCCGTTTTGATGCATCTGGGCGTAACTTACGCTACCGGCCTGCAGGTAATCGGATAAACTGCGCGGAATGTCGGCATTGCTGGTGAATTTGGGAAGCCCGGAATGCTGGAGGGTTTTGAGCGAACGGGTGGCGGAACCGGAATGGCAGGAATCGAGGATCACGACGGTATGCGCTTTTTCGGGAACGAGGGAGAGCAGCAGCGCCAGTTCTTTGTCGGCCAGGTCAAAGTTGCTGGGCAGGCGGCTATCGTAGAGTACGAGCGTTTCGTCTTGCCCCTGGCTGTCTTCGTTCAGTGCCAGGAATTCCGGTGCGGAGGGGGCGTGGCTGCCGTGGCCGCTGTAATAAAACAGGACGGTATCGCCGTCGCGGATACCGGTATTTTGGCAGAGATGTTCCTGGAATGCGGCGATTACCGCGTTGCGCGTGGCGCTTTCGTTCAGCAGGATGCGCACATTGCCGGGAGGATCGTCCGGAAACCGGTTGCGGAGCAGGTCGTGCATGGCTTTTACGTCGTTCAGACAGCCGTTCAATCCGGATACGCCGGAATCGGGATGGTAGGCGGAAACGCCGACGAGCAGGGCAAAGACGGACATGCGTAAAGTATTTTGAGGTTACTTCCCGAAATTACAGCTTTGATGCGGATGCGGCAATAATATTTCCCGGAAAACCGCTACCGGAACTTGTCATGCAAATCTGTTTGCGGTTAATGCTTTTTTCACATTTAATAGCGGAAATTTCCGGTTGTGGGGCGTATCCGCGCAAGGTTTGCTATTTTGTCGATGATCCGGTCCCACGTCTATCCGGAGATAACCAGTTAACAGCAACCGCACATGACCATCCACAGAAGAAATTTCCTGAAGCAAGGCGGACTTGCGGCAGCAGGTCTCCTCACGCTGCGCATCCCCGCTTTGGCGGCCACGCAAAAGCCCTACCAGGGCGTGCTTCAGCCCACACATAATATCCCGGCCGATAAATCGATCGATGCCGCCTGGATCAAAAGCTTGTATGAGCGCGGTGAAACAACCGTGTACCGTAAATCCGCCAACGAACTGAAATTTATCGGCATGCCGGCCGGCGGATTGCATGCCGGAACGGTATACCTCGGGGGCGACGGCCGCCTCTGGCTTTGGCAGGTCTACAACGATCCCCGCGAAGGGATAGACCCTAAAACGGTTTTGTGGAACGACGGTAAGCAGGAGGTGAAAGTCCGCAACCGCGACGGCGCCTGCTATGTAGAGCCCGCCATCGCCGCCAACAAGCGCGTGCTCGACCAGGGCTTTGCCCTGAAAATCGAATCCGGCGGACAGGAATGGATCAAGGAATTGAAAGAGGACGACTGGCAGGAAGTGACGTTCGAAGCCACGTACCCCGTGGCAGTGGTACGTTTCAAGCACAGCGCGCTGCCGGTGGAAGTGGAAATGTTCGCCGGCGGCGTATTCGTTCCGCTGGACGCCGACGATTCCGCTTTGCCCGCTACCGTTTTCGATATCCGTATTAAAAATATTTCAGGGAAGGATGTGAAAGTGACGCTGGCCGGATGGCTGGAAAACGGCGCGCGGAAAGTATCCGCCAAAGACGGGGAAGGTGAGCGCAGGAACCAGGTCGTAAAAGGCGATGGCTTCATTACCGTGCAGGGCTCCTTCGCCGCGGCAGACGGCAGCTCCAACCGCCCGGACGATGGTTATACCGCCATCACGCTCGCCGGGGAAACGGGTTTCGCCAATACCCATGCGCAGCCCTGGCCGGTAACGTCCGCCTATTTTTCGACACGCAGCGAAGCGCCCGCCACCAGCGCGCCTTCCGGCATCCTGAACGGCGGCGTCGTTACGGAAACGAAATCTCTCGCACCGCAAGCCACCGCATCCAGCCGCTTCCTCCTTAGCTGGCATTTCAACCACCCGCTGGCAACGCTCCGCGCTAAACTGAAAGACACTGAAGGCGGGTTCTTCTACGGCGCGCGCTTCAAAGACGCCGCGGCCGTGGGTAGCTATCTTGCGCAAAACCTCGACCGCCTCTGGGGCGCCACCCTGCGCTGGCGCGATACCTGGTACAATAAATCGACACTGCCGCACTGGTTCCTGGAGCGCACTTTCCTCAATATCGGCACCCTCGCCACGGCAAACACCTATCGCTTCGCCAGCGGACGGTTCTGGTCATGGGAAGGTGTGAACGCCTGCGAAGGCACCTGCACGCACGTTTGGCAATACGCCCAGGCCATGGGGCGCATTTTCCCCTCGCTGGAGCGCGACACCCGCCAGCGCACGGATCTCGGCATCGCCATGCAGCCCGACGGTGGTATCATCTTCCGCGCGGAATTCGAAGGCCGCCCGGCGATCGACGGGCAGGCGGGCACTATTCTCCGCATCTGGCGCGAGCATTGCATGAGCGCAGACAACCAATTCCTCACGCAAAACTGGCCCGCCATCCGCAAAGCCACGCAGTTCATGCTGGCGCAGGATAAAAACGGCGACGGCCTCACCGATACGCCCATGGAAAATACGCTCGATGCCATCTGGGAAGGCGAGATCGCCTGGATCGCAGGGCTGTGCATCGCAGCGGCGCGGGCGGCGGAAAAACTGGCGGAAGACGCAGGCGATAAGGCTTTCGCCAAAATCTGCCGGGAATATGCGGACAAGGGTGGCAGGAACATGTCGCAGTTGTTCAACGGAGAATATTACATCCACCGGCCCAATGCCGCGCACGGCCGCAGCAAGCTGGGCTCGTACAATACCTGCCACATCGACCAGGTATACGGCCAGAGCTGGGCGTTCCAGGCGGGGCTCGGGAGGCTGTGGAACAGGGAAGAAACCCTTTCCGCGCTGCGCGCCCTCTGGAAATATAATTTCACGATGGACGTGGGGCCATACATCAAAACCCACACCGGCGGCCGCCCTTACGCCGTTGCAGGTGAAGGCGGAATGGTGATGAACACCAATCCGAAAAATGAGGAAAAAGCCTATGGCGACAACGTAACCTGGCAATTGGGATATTTCCATGAATGCATGTCCGGCTTCGAGCACCAGGTGGCCAGCCACATGATGGCGGAGGGCATGACGGACGAAGCGATGGTGCTTACCCGCGTCATCCACGACCGTCACCACGCCGCGCGCCGCAACCCGTTCAACGAGATCGAGTGCAGCGACCACTACGCCCGCGCCATGGCCAGCTACGGCACTTTCATCACCGCCTGCGGCTTCGATTATCATGGTCCGAAAGGGGAGATCCGCTTCGCACCGGCGATCAACCAGCCGGTATTCAGCGCGCCGTTTACCGCGGCGGAAGGCTGGGGCACCTATTCCCAGGAAAACCATTCCGGCGGTGGCCGTACCTGCGAACTGGAACTGGCGTATGGATCGCTCCGGCTCAAAACCTTCAAAACCGGACCGGCTTCCGCGTGGAAAAAAGTGACGGTACAACTGAACGGGAAAACCCTCAAAGCCACGCTGCGCCAGGCAGACGGTACGTCTACAGTTGAACTGGCGGATGCGGTGCGCGTGCTGGAAGGTCAAAAACTGCACATCCAATTTTCATGACCGGGCGCCCGCCGTATTTTGTAACTTCATGGTCAGCAACCCATTAATTATCGACTATGGAACCTAAGAAATACGGCGGGCCAACCGACCACCTGGCCAACGAGCGCACTTTCCTCGCATGGGTACGCACCGCTATCGGGATAATGGCGTTCGGCTTCGTGGTGGTGAAATTTTCGCTGTTCGTCAAACAGCTGTCGCTCATGCTGGGCAAGGAATATGCGGTCAAATCGCATGGACTGTCGGCCATAGCGGGCATTACGCTCGTGGCAGTGGGCGCGGCCACCGTCATTTTCTCGTATTTCCGTTACCGGAATATCGAAAAGCAACTGAACGAGGGTTCCTATGGCCATTCTTCGGGCCTCCTCACTACACTGACCGGTTTCATCTTCCTGGTCAGCATTTTACTGATCGTTTATCTGCTGGAAAGCGTTTAGGGCAGCCGCGCTTCGAGGCAAAGCCCCAGGTCGGCGGCGATCTGCTGGTGCTCCCGGATGTTCCATTGCCAGTGGGGCTGGCTGGAATGTGTGCTCAGCATGCCGATGAACCGCTTGCCCGTCGTTACAGGCGTGGAAATCACCGAGCGGTAGCCTGCCCGTGCCGCTACGTCCCAATGCCGGGAATAGCTCTGTAGCTGCGATACGTCGGGGATGACGACGGGCTGGCCCGTCCGCAGCGCATCTCCGCAGGCGGAGCGGTCGCCGGCCGTTACTACGTTGAAATGCGCGAGGAAATCCCGTCGGAAGCCGCGCTGGGTAACGATGGAAAGGGAGCGATAGGAGGGATTGAAAAGCTGGATGTTCCCGAAGTCCGCCCCATCCGCCGAAATGGCTTTTTCCAGGTAATATCCCAGTTCCGGACAGTCGTTATTCAGGCAATTGACCTTGTCGGCTTCCGCTTCGTCGATGGCCGCACCGGCCGATTCGCTGAGCAGCGTGCCGCTTTCACTGTCGGTATGCACCCATTGGTCGTTTTTCTTTTTAAGCTGGACGGGCGGCATGACCGGTATGCCGGCGTTTCCCGGGAGGCGGACATTGTCGAGCGAATAGCAGTGCTGCAGCGTGTTCCAGGTAACGTTCGCGGTAAGTAGCAGTTCGGCGGGGAATCCTTCGAGGGGATATCTGAATTGAATTTCGAGAAGGTTAAATAACATGTAAGGGCTTTCCAATTTCGCTCAAATTAGACGTATTGCGGCAGATTTCCAAGCCGGAAACGAGGCTGCTGACATAGGGTTGTCACTTCCCTCCCTTAAATTTCGCCCGGATACAACTACCTTCGACTTATGGAAGCAGACATTCGCCTGTTGTTCGGCTCGCCGGAATACAGCATCCGGGATTTCCGGTGCCGCTGCACCAGTTGCGGCGTTTCGGGGAAGGAGCACCAGGAGCATTTTTCCATCGCCTACATCCGGAAAGGAAATTTCCGGTTCAACGTGTTCCGCAACGAGCTGGATGCTTACAGCGGATTGTTCCTCTTCTGCAAGCCGGGATACGAACATACCGTGGGGCATGTCCACGATCTGCCGGACGAGTGTACCATCTTCTCTTTTTCCGCCGCCCATGCCGAATTGCTGGAAAGTCAGGCCCCCGGGCTGAAGGGGTTTTTCCGCAATCCCGACCTGCATTCCATCCTCGTAAAAGCCACGCCCGATATGGAATATCTCCACCATCGCATATTAACGCTGCTGGAACGCCCGCGTTTCCCGCAAATGGAGGCAGAACAGTTGATGGCGGACCTTTTCGGCAGGCTGATGAACAACGCGGATCAAGGCCCCGCGCCGTTCAGCGACCGCGAGAAAAGGCATTACCTGCCGTTGGTGGAAGAAGTGAAAATCCACATCAGCACGCATTTCGATGAAGACCTGAGCCTGAACGCCCTGGCGACTATGAGCCATATGAGCCCCTATCACTTCAACCGGATGTTCCGGCGAATGACCCAGACCACGCCTTATCGCTACCTGCTCAATGTGCGCCTCCAGGAAGCGGCGTGGCAGTTGCGGCATACGGGCCGGCCGGTGACCGAGATCGCGTTTGCCACGGGGTTTCACAGTCTCGAACATTTTTCCGCCGCTTTCCGGAAGGTGTATGGCAAACCGCCGTCGGGCGCACGGGCGTAAAAACCGCAATTTTCCTTAAATGCCGCCGCGGCCGCTACGATAGCTTTGCCGTATCAAACATTCAATTATGAAAGCGCATTTGAAGAAAACACTGGAAAACGCCCGCATGTACACCCTCGCCGTAGCCGGAGCCATGCCCGAAGAAGCATATGGTTTCAAGCCTGCCGACGGTGTATGGACATTCAACGAATTGCTGCACCACATTGGCTACGGCATATATTGGTGGGAAGAAAATTACATCCGGGGGCAGACGGCCGATTGGGCGCCCACGCCCGTGACCTATGGCAAACAGGCCGTTACGAAGTACCTGGAGCAGGCGTTCGCCCACCTGGATAAAAGCGTGGCGGCGGCGAAGGAAAAGGAACTGCCGCTGGAGGGGTTCTTCGCCACGCTCGACCATATTACGCACCACCGTGGACAAGCCACTACGTACCTGCGGTGCAAAGGCATCACCCCGCCGGAGTACATGTACTAGCCGGCAGGTGATTTGGTTTTTTTGTTTGATGCAAAGCCGCGGGGTCGCGGCTTTGCTAATTATGGTCAGCGGAGGGTCTGCACTTCGTTGATGAGCGTTCCGATGTGGTCGATGCTGATCTCTACGCGGTCGTTGTCGCGCAGGGTGAAGCTGTTGTCGGGCACGAGGCAGGTGCCGGTCATGAGGAAGCAGCCGTCGGGGAAGGCGCATCCGCGGAAGAGGAATTCCACCAGTTCGCCGTGGCCGCGTTTCATCTGGCTGATGGCGATGCTGTCGTTGTATTTGATTTCCCCGTTCCGGAAGATCGACATGCTGATCATGGTATCTGGGGGAATGGGGTTTTCCGGAACGAGCAGGCAAGGCCCCAGCCCGGCGCATTTCTCGTAGACTTTCGCCTGGGGCAGGTACAGCGGGTTTTCCCCTTCGATGCTGCGCGAGCTCATGTCGTTCCCGATCGTATAGCCTTCGATGGTGCCTTGCGAAGACACGAACAGCGTCAGTTCCGGTTCCGGCACGTCCCACTTCGAATCGGGCCGGATGTACACCACCTCGCGGTGCCCGGAAACGCGGTGGGGCGTGGCTTTGAAAAACAGTTCGGGCCTTTCCGCCACGTATACTTTATCGTAGAAAGTGGCGCCACCCGCATCTTCCGATTCTTCCATCCGCGCCGTGCGGCTCCTGTAATACGTTACGCCCGCCGCCCAGACTTCCTGCGTACCGATGGGGGCCTGTAAACCTGTGGCGATGGCCTGTTCGGCGGGATGCGGGGCCAGCGGGGCCATATCCGGCAGTTCGGCCACAACGGCTGCGTAGAGGCCTTTCCGGTTCACGAATTCGTTCCAGCCGGTAGATGTCGCATAGAAGCGGCCGTCGTGCTGAACGATGATGCCTTCGGATGTTTTATAGATCCTTATTAAGTTCATAGCGGGAATTATTTTTGTTGGAGGAATTGACGAACAGAATCCAGCGGCAGCTGCCACAGCTTTTCCGCCAGGGCTTTCAACGCTTCAGCATCTCCTTCGAAATGCATGGTGACCTGGCTGTATTTCCGCGCCTCGCCGGGTTGCAGGGGAATAACGTCTGAGGAGGATTCCACTTCATAGAAAGGGCCCATTTGCGTACCGTCTTCCAGCGGACCGTCATTATAACAATTCACCGCATCGCCCTTGTAGGGTTCCGCCTGGTCTTCCCATTTCGAATTCACGTATTTCCCATTGGGTGAAATTTCATACAGCAAAACGGTGATGGAATTGTTGGCGAGGTCGATGCTGCCGGCGCCGGTTTTCGCGATGCCCGGCGCGATGCCGAGTTTGCCGCGTGCCTTGCCGTCTGCGCGGAACAGCAGCAGGCTGTCGTTCACCTGCAGATTGCGCGCGGGGATTTTTCCGAAGTAATCGTCCGTGATCAGCTTGCGGGAGTCCGCACCCGGCCGGAAAGGCGCTACCACGGCCGTTTGTTCAGACGGTTTGAACATGCCGAGGAGCCATATGCTGGGGAGCCCCGTTGTTTCCTGCCAGGCGCTGTCGCCCAGGTTGGAAACCTGGTTTTCGGTCTCGTATGCCACGCTGCGCAAGCCTTCCGGCAATGCGATCCCCAGTTTGGATTCGATGGTTTTTTTGCCGAGCAGGCGGATGGTACGCGCTACGCCGAGCTTAAAGGTATAACCGGCGTGGTTTTGAATGGCACCGGCATATTGATAGGATACTTCGCCCGGAGCTTCCGCCGTTACGTTGTAATGCGCAGTGTCTATCATGCCCGGCGTTTGCCAGTGCGTGAATTCGTACGGCTTGCCGGGAGGGAAAAACAAGGCGTACTGGCCGCCTTCCGGCCCCAGCCAGAAGCGTTCTTCACCGCCGAAGGCGTTGATGTGCGGCATCAGTTTGCCGGAACCGATGAGGTCGTAATTGATCCAGCCGAAGCTGTTGCCTGCATCGCCGGAAGCGGAACTGGTCATGACGCGGGCCTGGTAATCGCCGGTAACGAGCACGCGGCTACTGTCTCCCGGAAGCTGCAGCACCACTACGTTTTTAAGATGCTGGCGCAGGAAAGCCACGTCTTCGCCGAAGTTGGCGGGTTTGTTGGGCTGCTTGTTCCCGCTGGTCTGGCAACCAGCGATGCCGGCGGTTAATAAACATGCCATGAGTAATGGTTTCATATCGTTCGGATTGTTTTTTAATGTTTGATGCCGGATCAGAGCGAGACGCCCCGTTTCCAGGGGATGAAGTCGTCCTGTTCCAGCAATTGTGCCTTGGCGGTGTAATGCCCGCTGGCGGAGGAAATGAGCAGCTCCATGATGCGGTCGGCCGCCTGGTCGAGGGTTTCGTCTCCATTGATGACCGGCCCCGTGTCCAGGTCGATGATGTCGGGCATTTTGGCGGCGAGCCGCGAATTGGTGGACAGCTTCAGCACGGGCGTCACGGGATTGCCGGTAGGCGTGCCGAGGCCGGTGGTGAACAATACCATGTTCGCACCGGCGCCCACTTCCGCCGTCGTCGATTCCACGTCGCTGCCGGGCGTGCACAGCAGCGCCAGTCCGGGCCGCTGCACCCATCCGGGATAATCGATCACATCGGTTACGGGGGAGGAGCCTCCTTTCCGCGCGGCGCCGGCCGATTTGATGGCGTCGGTGATGAGGCCGTCGCGGATGTTGCCGGCAGAAGGATTGGAGTCGAACCCCGAGCCCACTGCCTCCGCGCGCGCGGCATACGTTTTCATCAGCCCGGTGTATTTTTCGGCGAGCTCGGTATTCACGCATCTGTCGCTCAGTTCCTGTTCCACGCCGCACAATTCGGGGAATTCGGACAGGATCACCGATCCCCCCAGGGCCACGATCCTGTCTGCCACCTTGCCCACCGCAGGGTTGGCGGAAATGCCGGAAAACCCGTCGCTGCCGCCGCATTCCATGCCTACGATGAGTTTGCTCAGCGGCGCGGGTTTGCGCTCCTGTGCATTGGCTTTCGCCAGTCCGTCGAACGTTTGCCGCATCGCCTGTTCCATCAGCATTTTTTCCGTGCCTTCCTGCTGCTGCTCGAGGATGACGAGGGGCCTGTCGTACCCCGGCGACCGCTTTTCGATCTCTTCCCGCAACATCGCCACCTGCGCGTTCTGACAACCGAGGCTGAGCACGGTAGCGCCTGCTACGTTGGGATGCGTCACGTACCCGGCGAGGATCCCGCAAAGCGTGCGGGCGTCGTCTTTGGTGCAGCCGCAGCCCATGGTGTGGGTCAGTAATTTGATTCCGGTGATCTGCGGAAAGGGGCGGCTGGATGCCGTTTCGGCTTGTGAAACATGTTTTTCGCCGTGGAGCATTTCCTGCAGGAGGGATTCGTAAGGATTTCCTTTATGATAGCCCAGGCCTTTGGTGAGCGTTTCGTGGAGCAATTGCACGTTCCGGTTTTCGCAGAACACCAGCGGCAGGATGATCCAGTAATTGCCGGTGCCCACGCGGCCGTCTGAGCGGTGATACCCCAAAAAGCTGCGGCCTTCCCAGGCGCTCACGTCGGGAGCCTGCCAGTCCGTTTTCCGTTCTGCCCGCACGCCGAAATTCCCCGAAGCGTGGCGGACGTTGGCGGTGGAAATGAGCTCCCCGGGCGGAAGGTCTTCCTTCGCCTGCCCTACGAGCACGCCGTACATGATCACGTCGCCGTTTTGGGGGATGAAGGTAGTGGTAAGCTTGTGTTTGGCAGGTACGTCGCGGAGCGCGGTGACGCCGCCGGCCAGGGTGCCTTTCGGAACGTCCTGCAGGGCCACGATCACATTGTCTGCCGGGTGGATCTGAAGTATTTGCTGACGCATGATGGTTTAAGGTTGAAGGGATGGTAATGCACGGTCGAGATGAACGTAGCCGCCGTCTACATGAATGAGCTGGCCCGTGGTGTGGCTGGATTTGCCTGACAGGAGGAATGCCGTCATCTGCGCGATTTCCTCCGGCGTCGTCATCCTGTTTTCGAGCGGGATGCGGGACACGATGGAGGCAAGTTTCGCTGCTTTGTCCCCGAAAGTATTGATCCAGTTCTCGTACAGCGGCGTCCAGGATTCCGCAACGATGATGGCGTTTACGCGGATGCTCCAGGGAAGCAATTCTACCGCCCATTCGCGGGTGAGAGCGTTTCTGCCGCCGTTGGCCGCCGCGTAAGCAGACGTATTGCCCTGGCCGGTTTCCGCCGTTTTGGAACTGATGTTGACGATCGGTCCGCGGCTTTCCTTGAGCATGGGCAGCGCATGATGCGCCATCAGGTAATAATGCACGAGGTTGCGGTGGAGCGATCGCATGAAGGCTTCGTACGATCCCGATGCGAGCCCCACGCCATCATTGATGCCCGCATTGTTGACGAGCCCGTCTATCCGCCCGAATTGCTTCGCCACCGCTTCCACGGCGCGTTTGCAGGCTTCCGGGTCGGTGAGCTCGGCCGCGGTCTGCCAGCCTTTTCCACCGGCAGTCTGTATGTTGGAAAGATGCTGCAGATTGTCGGTTTCGCTTCTGCCGACGATGACGGGAATGGCGCCTTCCTGCGCCAGTACCGCCGAAATGGCCGCGCCGATGCCTTTGGCACCGCCGGTCACGATAATTACTTTGTCCTGTAAGCCGAGGTCCATAACGTGTGGTATGAGGGTTGATTAAATATGCTGGTCCGTTCAGGAAATGCTTCCGCGCTGCCAGTCGCCGTTCACCATCCGCCAGATGCTCCGCGGATTTTCGTTGCGCAGCTCTTCCGGCAACATCTGTCCCGGGAAATCCTGGAAACACACCGGCCGCGTGAACCGGTAAATCGATGCCGTGCCAACGGAAGTACCGGCGCCGGGCGTAGCTGCGGGCCAAGGCCCCCCGTGCACCATGGCGTGGTTCACGGCCACGCCCGTCGGGAAGCCGTTCACGAGCAGGCGCCCCGCTTTTTCGCGAAGAATGTCTGCCAGTGGCGCATGATGGTCCAGATCGGCCGGCGTACCGTGGATGGAAGCGGTGAGCTGCCCTTCCAGGGCTTCGGCGAAAATGGAAAGACCGGCGGCATCATCGCACAGCACGAGCAGCCCCGCCGGCCCGAAAACCTCATGCAACATACCTGGTGTTTCCAGTACTTTGTTCAAAGACGTACGCATCATTACCGGCGCGGCTTTGCCGGCAACATCGGCGCCTTTGCAAACCGGCAGCGCGCCCATGCTTTCGAGGCGTTGCAGGCCAGCCTGGTAGGCGTTCAGGATGCCCGGTGTGAGCATGACACCTGCCGCCAGCTGGGTGATGCCGGTTTCGAGGGCTTTGATCAATTCGTTCCCGTCGCCGGCGGTTACGATCACACCGGGATTGGTGCAGAATTGCCCCACGCCCATGGTGAGCGATTGCAAATATTGCGCAGCGAAGGTAGCCGCGTTTTCCGCCAGCATGCCTGGTAAGAGGAAAATCGGGTTCACGCTGCCCATTTCCGCATAAACGGGGATGGGCACGGGCCGTTGCGCGGCCGTTTCGAAAAGCGCCTTCCCGCCGCCGAACGATCCGGTGAACGCGATGGCGCGCAATTGCGGGTGACGGGCCAGGTGTTGCCCCGTTTCAACGGTGGCGCCATGGACCAGGCTGAAAACGCCTTCCGGCATACCGGTTTCTTTGGCAGCTTCGAGGATGGTTTTCGCGACGAGGTGCGAAGTATGCGGATGGGCGGGATGGGCTTTGCAGACCACGGGGCAACCGGCCGCAAGTGCGGCCGCAGTATCGCCGCCGGCCACGGAAAAGGCGAGGGGGAAATTGCTCGCACCGAAAACGGCTACCGGTCCCAGCGGGATCTGCATCTGCCGGATGTCTGGCGCGCCACCGTCGATCCGCGCATGTACCCAGGAGCCTTCTTCGATGGTTTTCGCGAAAAGCCGGAGCTGGTTGGCCGTACGGTCGCGCTCGCCGTTGAGCCTGGCCAGGGGCAGGCCGCTTTCTTCCGAAGCCGTCTGGAGCAGCGCTTCGCCAAGAGCTTCGATCCCCGATGCGATGGCGTGGAGGAATGCCGCGCGCGCCGTGGCCGTGGCTTTCTTGTATGCCGGGAACGCTTTGGCGGCGAGGGCTACGGCCTGGTCCACTTCTGCGGGCGTTGCTTCATGGAATGGCTGCGGGAGCCATTGCTGCTTCGCGGGGGCCCAGGCGCGGAAGGTTTGCGTGCCTTCCGCGGACTGGCGGTTCCCGATCATCTGTAATCCGATTGTATGCATGCGTCAAACTTTTAAATAGATCAATTCACTTCCAGCTGGTCTTTCGGTTGCAGCTTCGGGAACGGCGCATGCGGCTCGCGCTGGTACCAGAACACGACCGAGCTGATGTCCGACTGCTGCGGCAAATACCGTCCACCGCTCCGCCAGCCCAGGTCCTGGATGGTAATTTTCAGTTCCTTGTCGAAACGGATGGGGTCCATGATATGCCAGCGGTACAATCCGAACCGTTGCTGCGATTTGTACAATCCGTCCGGACGGATCACCTGGTGTAAGCCAGCATATGGCGTGGTGAATTCCTGGTATTTCCCTTTGTTGTCGAAATTGTAGGAACCGCAGAAATAATCTTCCGTCCCGGTGCCGCAGATCGTGGGGAATTTGCCGTCGCCATCCATGAAAAACTTGATCTCGCCTTCTCCCCACCAGCCGTTGTTGTTCACGCCCCAGGCCATATAGGTGCCAACATAGTGCCCTTTTCCTTTTATGCCGTCGATCAGCGTGAATTCCGCATTTTTGACCGGGTTATTGCGGCGGAACTGCGCGTGGAAATACGCCGCGTCGTCGGGCACCTGCGTGAGCGTGTAGTCGACCTGGTAATAGAGCGTCATCCTTTCCGTATTGATGTTTTCCATGGTGATCTTACATTTTTTCCGGAAGGGCATGGGCCAGTAGCAGTTGAATGCGCTGCCGGGGTTGACGGTTACGGGCAGGGAACTCAGTTGTGCGTATTCTCCCCATCCCATCCCGAAGAAATCGCCGACGGGCACTTCCACGCTGGGCGTGGTTTCATCGTCCCAATAAAAGCGGAGGATGGAATAGCGCCAGTTGCCGGTGGGCGTCATCCAGATATGCTGAATGGCGCCGGAGGCGTTAATTTCCGCGAGGGTAAACGTTTGTCCGGGCTCGATGTGCACATAGGGATTCACTTTCCATCCCTGTCCGAGATCGCGCGCGGCGCCGCGTGCGTTGCCCTGTTCAAGGGTGGCCATGCCGCCCTTGCCGGGCTCGCCGGTAAAGTTTTCCGGGGAAATGGAACGGGTTTTGGCGTCGGATAAACGGTGGAGGTTGCCCAGGTTCATGTCGAGCCCGTTAAATGGCTGCTGCGCTGCCGAAACGAGGGCCAGGCAGGCGCAAAAGGAGAGAAGGAGCAGTGTTTTCATAATGTGTATCGTTTGAAAGGTTTTCCGCTTTATCGATTAAGCGCCCCTGGCTTCAACGGTTTCCATGCACGTGGCGTATAAAGTGATTTGATGGATGGTTCAGCTGGCTGCGCTGGAACGGCGCACGACCAGTTCCGCATCTATCCGGATGTCTTCCGGCGGCCGTTCGCTATCGGCGATCTGGCTGAGCAGCAGTTGCACGGCGGCTTTGCCCATTTCCCGGATAGGCTGGCGGATGAAGGTGACGGGCGCGTGGAAAAGGTCGAACGCTTCGCTTTCATCGAAGCTCACAATTGCCAGTTGCTCTGGTACGCGGATGCCCAGTTCGCTGATATACCGCAGCCCTTCGATGGCAAGACTGTTCGTGGCGAAAAACAGCGCGTCGGCCGGATGTTTGCCGCCCCTCAGCTGGTCGATCGCTTTGCGGATATCTTCGCGCAGGTGGCTGTACCGCGCCAGTTTGAGGCGCTTTTCCGTTTTGAGTCCGGCGTTGGCCAGGGCTACTTCGAACCCCCTGCGGCGTTCGGCGATGTGGTGCAGGCCGGTTTGGTAGGCGATCATGCCGATACGTTTGCGGCCGGTGCGCAGCAGGTGTTCTACCGCATTATACGAAGCCCCGAAGTTGTTGATGCTGATGCTGCTGGCGGCGATGGAGGGGAACGGCCGGTCCATGAGCACGAACGGGAAGTGGCGCTCGCTGAGCTGGAGGATCTGTTGTTCGGATCCTTCCGAGGGGACTACGATCAGTCCGTCTACCTGCCGGTTGAGCAATACATTAATAAGGTCGGCGGATTTTTCCGCGTTTTCGTCGGAGCTGCCGAAGATGACGGTGATATTGTGCCGTTTGGCTTCGTCTTCCACGATCCGGGCGATCTGTCCGAAGAAAGGGTTGGAGATGTCTGCCACGATGAGGCCGATGGTGTCTGTCCGCCCGCTTTTCAGGCTGCGGGCGAGGTAGTTGGGCTGGTAATTGAGCTTGCGTGCGATCTTCCTGATCTTGTTCGCCATTTCCCGCCCCACCCGGGCCTTCTCCTCTTTATTCGTCAACACATAGGATACCAGCGCCGTGGATACCCCGGCTTCCTGTGCGATGTCTTTCAGGGAGACTCTCTTCTTCATGAAATAAATATAAGCTTAAACGTTTAAGTAAGCAAGTTTTGCCGTCGAAAATCATTTTTTGGCTACATTTGCCGCTCATTTTTAGACACATGAGTTCATTAGGCTGGAAGTTAATCAGGAGTTTCGACAAGGAATTTGAAGTGAACGGAGAACCGGTGCGGGTACGTTTCGTGACGATGAATTGCGTGCACAAGCAATTGTACCAGGTATATGTGCCGCACGAAGGAAAGGAAGTGCGTTTCCATATCCAGGAGAACGCCGCGGGGGAATTCAAGATCGTGGGCCGGGGGATTTGCCCGCCCCAATACGTTCCCCTCGAAGCCGCATTCGCCGAAGCGATCCTCGCATCGCCGGTAGGCTGATCTTTCCATAAAAAAAGCCGCTCACAAAGCGGCTTCCCCATAAATATATCGTTTCAATCCGGCAGCGAGCGCACGTATTCCCGCGGGGTCATGCCTTTTATTTCCCGGAAAAAGCGGTTGAAGTTGGACAAGCTGTTGAACCCGCATTCATACGCCAGTCCCGAAATGGCGAGCTCGCCTTCCGCCAGCAGCTTGCAGGCATGCCCTATCCGCACTTCATTGACGAACGACACGAACGTTTTCTGCGTCCGGCTTTTGAAATACCGGCAAAACGCCTGCTTGTTCATGTTCACGAGGCGCGACACCTCATCCAGCTGGATCTCGCTCTTGAAATTTTCGAACACGAACTTGAACACCGTATCGATCCGGTCGTTGTCTTTCGCCTGGTAAGTATTCACATAGCCCTGGCTGGCCAGCAGTTCGTATTCCCGCGTGCGGGTGAGCACGTCCAGCACGCGCATGAAGGAAATGAGCTGCGCGAAGGGAGGCTGCTCCGTCATCTCGAGCAGTAAAGTTTTCAACGCCCGTTTCGCCTGTCCAAAAAATTTCATCCCCCGCCTCGATTTCTTCAGCAGCAATTCCGTTTGCCGCCCCAGCCCGAAATGCGTCATGGAGGCCAGGAGCTTGTCTGGCTCGATGAAAAGCGCCACCGACCGGGCATGTTTATAATTATTCCGGTCGAAATACCGGCTGTCGTTATGCCAGACATGCGGAATGTCGGGCCCCAGCAGGATAAGCTCGTCGCTGTCGAAATTCTCCACACTGTCGCCGATGATGCGCCTCCCCTCACTTTCCACCACATACACGAGCTGGCATTCCTTATGGAAATGAAACTCCGTCGAGAAATACGGCAGGTCGATCACCCGCATCGCAAACACGCCCATGTGGGCCTCTTCCTGTATCTTGGTGAAAACCGGCTTCATATTGATGGAATTTATTTTATTCGGGATATTGTATGCTAATATAGGCGTAAATCGGCAATCCCCGTAACAAATCTGAATTTCTATTGCCGCCAATTATGAAAATAGTGTGATAAACTTGCTAATATAGGCGCAGAAGTCATCAACGGTCCGTTAGTATTCCCCGGGCCCTTACGTTAGTTTTGTTTCATGACCGGTACCGCTGCGCGAAATGGTGGTGGAATGAATTAACTTATGCCTGGATTAAAAATGGAAAGAATGAAAGACATGCTGAAGGATAAGGTGGTCCTGCTCACGGGCGGGGCAGACGGTATCGGTTGGGAATGCGCGCTGGCCTACGCCTCCGCGGGTGCGAAGGTTTGCATCGCAGACCTGAATGCCGCGGGGCGCGACAAGCTGGCGAAGCTGCCGGGCGAGGGGCATACCTTCTTTTTGTGCGACGTTACTTCCGATACGGCCGTGGCCCAGTTGTTCGCGGAGATCGGTAAAGCGTACGGCCGGCTGGACGCGGTCCACAACAACGCCGGCATCGCGCAGCCCGCCAGGCCGCTGCACGAAACGGAAGATGCCGAATGGGAAGCCCTCATGCGGGTGAACCTCAAAAGCATCTACCTCACCACCCGCCACGGCATCGCCCTGCTGCGCGCATCCAAAGGCTGCATCCTGCACACCAGCTCGCTCGTAGGCAGCATCGGGCAGGCGGACCATGCCGCCTATGTTGCCACGAAAGGCGCCGTGAACGCGCTCACCAAAGCCATGGCGCTCGATTACGCGGCAGACGGCATCCGGGTCAACGCCGTGGCGCCCGCCGCCATCCGCACACCCATGCTCGAAGCCTGGAGCGCCGAACAGCCGCAGCCGGAAATCATGCAACGGTATCTCGACCGCCTCCAGCCACTTGGCGCCATGCCCGCTGGCGACGTGATCGCCGACGCCTGCGTGTTCCTGCTCAGCGATGCCGCCCGCTTCATCACCGGTTGCATCCTGCCCGTAACGGGCGGCGCGGAACTGGGGTACCGGGCCCTGATCTGACATTTCTTTCACTACATGATAAAAAACATCGACATCGCAGACGCCCGGTTTGCGCTGAAAAACGGCGCCGGCAGCGACGCCGTGCACAAAGACCCGCAATACGCCTATGCCGTCACGCACCTGCAGAACGAACAGGGGCTACGCGGCACGGGGCTCGCATTCACGCTCGGAGAAGGCAACGACCTGGTTTGCCGCGCGGCCCGGTTTTACGCCGAAACCCTCCGCGGGAAAGACATCGAAACGCTCATGAGCAACTTCGGCAGCACCTTCCACGCATTGGCCAACGAACAACAGTTCCGCTGGCTGGGGCCGCACAAGGGCGTCGTCCACCTCGGCCTCGCTTCCGTTACCAACGCGTGCTACGACCTCTGGGCCAAACAGCGCGGCGTGCCCCTCTGGAAGCTGCTGATCGGCTTGTCGCCCGAAAGCATCGTCAATACGCTCGATCTCACCTATCTCGAAGATGTCCTCACCCGCGAAGAAGCCATCGCCCTATTGACCGAAGCTTCGGAAACGGCGGCCGGCCGGATGGGGATACTCGAAAAAGGATATGCCGGGTACGATACTTCCGTGGGTTGGTTCAATTACGACGACGAGCAGGTGCGGGAGAATTGCAAACGCGCGCTGGACCAGGGTTTCGAAGCCATGAAGCTGAAGGTGGGCTCCGCCGATCCGAAGCGCGACATCCGCCGGGCCAACATCGTCCGCCAAACCGTTGGCGATTCCGTCAAAGTGATGCTCGACGCCAACCAGCAATGGAACCTCCCGCAGGCCATTTCCATCTGCAACGAACTGAAGCAGATGCAGCCGTATTGGGTAGAAGAGCCGACGCACCCGGACGATGTGCAGGCGCATGTGACGCTGGCGGAAGCCGTAGCCCCGGTGAAACTCGCGTTGGGAGAGCATGTTCCCAACCGCGTGATCTTCAAGAACTACCTGCAGTCGGGCTGCGCGGGCTTCATCCAGGTGGATGCCGTGCGGGTAGGAGGGGTGAGCGAATTCATCACCATCAGCCTGCTGTGCAAAAAGTTCGGCGTGCCGGTAGTGCCGCACGTCGGCGACATGGGGCAGCTGCATCAGCACCTCGTGTTGTTCAACCACATCGCCATGGGGCACGAAGCACTTTTTCTCGAACATATCCCGCATCTGAAGGAGCATTTCCTCCACCCGGTCCGCATCGAAAACGGCGTGTACGTTACGCCGCAGGAACCGGGCAGCAGTTGCGACTTAAAATAATCCAATAATCCACATATGATCGGAACCGCAGATATCGTCATCACCATCGGTTATATCCTGCTTATCGTCGCCATCGGGCTGTGGACGGGGCTGCGGAAGAAATCCGCCGCCACGGAAGGCTCCGGCGCGTATTTCCTGGCGGGCAAAACCCTGCGCTGGCCCATGATCGGCCTGGCGCTTTTCGCCACGAACATTTCCTGTCTTCACCTCGTGAGCCTTGCCCAGAGCGGCTTCGACTCGGGGCTGCTGAACGGGAATTTCGAATGGATGGCGGCATTCACGCTGATATTGCTCGCCCTGTTCTTCGTACCGTTTTACATCCGCTCGGGCGTGGCCACGCTGCCCGATTTCCTGGAAAGGCGGTACAACCGCGCGTGCCGCGACTGGCTGGCGATCGTGTCCATCGTTTCGGCCGTCATCATTCACATCGCGTTTTCGTTCCTGGCGGGCGGCATCGTGCTGGAAACGCTGTTCGGGATCGATATGTACGCCAGCATCATCGTGATCGCCGCGCTCACGGGGCTGTACACGATCGTGGGCGGGCTGCGGGCCGTGGTGGTGACCGAATCCATTCAAAGCGTGGTGCTCATCGCCGGAGCGGTCATCATTACCGTGGCGGCCTGGAACAAAATGGGCGGCTGGCAGCCGATGGAAGCGGTGCTCGCCAACCAGGGCGCGCTGGACAAATTGAGCATGATGCGCCCGGTGGGCGATGCTTCGGGCATGTCGTGGATGGCGGTGTTCCTCGGGTACCCGATTTTGGGGATCTGGTACTGGTGTGCCGACCAAACCATCGTGCAGCGGGTGCTCGGCGCCAAAGACGAGAACCACGCGCGGGTGGGCGCCCTCTTTTGCGGGTTCATCAAAATCCTGCCGGTATTCATTTTCGTGCTGCCGGGGCTTTTCGCCTGGGCCTTGTATCAATCCGGCGGGCTCGACCTGTCGGCCCTGAAACACGGGACCGGCGAAGTAGACTCCAAAGGCATATATACCCTCATGATCACCCAGCTGCTGCCTTCCGGGCTGATCGGCGTGCTGGTGGCGGCATTATTGTCGGGCCTCATGAGCCAGATCGCGGGGGCGCTGAATTCCATCGCTACATTGGCCAGCTTCGATCTGTACAAGCGGTTCCGGCCGGAAACGAAAGATGCCGATCTCGTGAAAGCGGGCCGCTGGGCTTCGGCGTTGGCGCTGCTCGTCTCCATCGGGCTGTTGCCTTTGCTGAACCGCTACCAGAGCCTGTTTGAAGGGATCAATGACGTGATCGCACACATCGCGCCGCCCATTACCTGCGTATTTTTGCTGGGGATTTTCTGGAAGCGGGCTTCCGCGCGGTCGGCCCAGCTCACGCTCTGGATCGGGTCTGCGCTCGGTGCGCTGGTGTACGCGATGAACAAATTGTACCCGCAGGGGCCGCTCGGTGGCATTCCTTTCATGATGATGGCGTTTTACCTCTTCCTGGCCTGTGTGGCCATGCAGGTGCTGTTTTCGTTCCTTTACCCCGTGGTACTTACGGAGAAGAGCGGCGCTTTGTACTGGCGCTCCTGGCGGGAGCCGCTGGAAGGGGAAGGATGGAAAGGTTTCGGTAACTATAAATTTTTGTCGGTACTGTTGCTCCTGGTGATGGGGGTGCTGTACTGGATTTTCAGATAACCATGTTTAAAAAAGTTATGATGATGAAGAAACTGATACTATTGATGATGTTGTATTGCAGCGGATCGTTCGCGCAATCGCCCGCCAAAACCGATCCCGCGGTATTGCGCCAGTTCATGGACATGCGCTTCGGGATGTTCGTGCACTGGGGGCCGGTAAGCCTCCGCGGCACGGAGATCGGCTGGTCGAGGGGCAACCAGGTGCCGGCCGCTGAATACGACAATCTTTACAAAGAATTCAATCCCGTATTGTTCAATGCGGACGAATGGGTGAAAGTGGCCAAAGACGCGGGCATGAAATATCTCACCATCACTGCCCGCCATCACGACGGCTTCTGCCTCTGGCCTTCCGCCTTCACGGAATACGACATCGCTTCCACGCCTTACAAAAAAGACGTGGTAGGCGCGCTCGCTGCCGCCTGCAAGAAACAGGGCATTAAATTCTGCATTTACTATTCCGTGCTCGACTGGTGGCATCCGGATTATCCCAACCACTCGTCTACCAAGCCTTCCATCGATCCCAAATCGGATATGAACAAGTACGTGGCTTATATGAAAAACCAGCTGAAGGAGCTCGTTACCAAATACGACCCCTACATGCTGTGGTTCGACGGGCAGTGGGAAGAACCCTGGACCGACGAGCGCGGCCGCGAGATCTACGCTTACCTCAAACAGCTCAAACCCTCGCTCATCACCAATAACCGGTTGGGGAAAGAATTCGCGGCGATGGACAACAAGCAGATCGACCATACCAAAATGGTGGGCGATTACGATACGCCGGAGCAGGTGATCGGCAAAATGAACCTCACGACGCCCTGGGAAAGCTGCTTCACCATTTGCAAGCAATGGGCCTGGAAGCCGAACGACCAGCTGAAATCCCTCGAAACCTGCCTCGACATCCTCTCCAGAACGGCCGGCGCAAACGGTAACCTGCTCCTGAACGTAGGCCCCATGCCCGATGGCCGCATCGAAGCCCGCCAGGTGGCGCGCCTCCGGGAGATCGGCGACTGGATGCGGAAATATGGAACGGCGGTATACGGAACGATGGGCGGCCCCTGGGAGCCGAACGAAACATTCGCCGCCACGCGCAAAGGCAACAAGGTATTCATCCACGTACTCAAATCCGCCGAAGGCGGGCTCACGCTGAAAGCCCTGCCGGGACGGAACATCAGCAAATCCGCCATCATCGGCGGCAGTGCCGTTACTACAGAAACCGCGAACGATGAACTGCGCATCAAAATCCCGCAGCAGCCGGCCACTTTACCTTACGTGATCGAGCTTACGCTCGACGGCCCGGCGGATCAATTGCCTATTCTTTAATCCCTTCAAATGCAATACATGAGAACGGTTTTCGTTTTGCTCATCGTGATGCTGGCGGCGGGTTGTGTTGAAAGGAAAGTGGAGCGCTTCGGCATGGTGACCGGCATCAAGCCCGAAAAGATCGCCTATTACAAGCAACTGCATGCCCATGTTTGGCCCGGCGTGGTGAAAACCATCGAGGCATGCAATATTCGCAATTACTCCATTTATCTGAAAGAGATGGATGGAAAAACATATCTGTTCAGTTATTTTGAGTACACAGGAAACGATTTCGCCGGAGACATGAAGAAAATGGCGGCAGACACGGTCACGCAGCGTTGGTGGAAAGAAACCGCTCCCGCGCAGATCCCCCTGCCAGACGCGGCCGCAACCGGCGAAACGTGGTCGAAGCTCGAAGAAGTGATGCACCTGCCATGAAATAATCAACCAGCACAGTAAGCAATATCCATGTACAGTTTTATGAAACGATGCGCAGGCGCTATGGCGCTTTCGCTCGCCACACTGGGCGTCACGGCCCAGCAGTTGCCCGCAACCAAGCCCAGCGCCGCCCAACAGGCGATGATCGACCGGGGATACGGCATGTTCATCCATTTCGGGGTGAACACTTTTGCAGATGTGGAATGGTCGGACGGTACGATCCCCGTCAGCCAATACCATCCCACTCAACTGGACCCCGAACAATGGGTGAAAACCGCGAAAGACGCGGGGTTCCGGTATGTGCTCCTCATCACCAAGCACCACGACGGGTTTTGCCTGTGGGACAGCAAGTACACCGAATACGATGTGGCTTCATCGCCCGTGAAAACCGATGTGGTGAAAGCCGTGGCCGATGCCTGCAAAAAGCACGGCCTGCAGTTCGCCATTTATTATTCGCTGTGGGACCGCAAGGAGCCCACCTACAAAGATGCCGATCCGCAGCCTTACATCGACTATATGAAGAACCAGCTGACGGAGCTCTTCACGAATTATGGTCCCATCTGCGAGCTGTGGCTCGACGGTGGCTGGGACCGCAAGCCGGAGAACTGGGGCATCGACCAGCTGTATGCGCTGGTGAAGAAATTCAATCCCAAATGCGCCGTGAGCGTCAACCACACTATCGTGAACGAGGAAGGGAAACGGAATTATACGCGGCCGTCGAACATGACGGAAGACAATAAGTATTTCTTCCAGTATTTCCCGTCCGACTTCCGGCTGTGGGACCCGCAGATCATCACGCGGTTCGATAAAAAGCAATATCTCCACCAGGGGAAATCGTACTACCTGCCTTACGAAGCCACGATCTGCCTCAGCAGCCGATATAACTGGTTCCAGAAATCCGTGCAGCTGCCGGTGCGCGAGCTGGACGAACTGGAAGAACTGTTTTACTGGAGCACGGCCAATAGCAATTGCCTGGTGATGAACATCCCGCCCGACCAGACGGGCCGCATCCGCGAATACGAAGCGCTGGCGGCCATCAACCTGGGGAAACGGCTGGGCCTTGCGCCGGGGAAACCTTTGCCGGTGAACGGTAAGTTCGTGTCGGAGCGCAGGCCTGCAAAGGCGTCGAGCGTATATCCGGCGGATGCGCACAATCAGTACGACGGCAGTAAGGTGACCGATGGAAAGCTCGATAGCCGCTGGGCTTCGGCAGACACCCTCGCTTCCCTCGAAATTTCCCTCGATCCTTCTGAATACTTCAATAAAATCAGCATTTTCGAATACAAGGATGTGAAGAATTCCAGTGACGGGTTCTCGCAACTTCGTGAACCGCGCATCCGGGAATATGCGATCGACATCCGCCGGAACGGCCAGTGGGAAACGATCTTCCTGGGGCATGAGCCCATGGGCGATTGCAAGGTGGTCCACCTGCCGCGGCGGTACAAGACGGACGCGCTGCGCTTCCGCGTGACGAAAGCCACCGACCTGCCGTCTATCTACGAAATTTCGGTAATCGATATGGCAAGAAAATAGGAAGTCCAGTTATTGGATTAAAAATTTGAGAGAATTTCCAGAGACCGGCATCCCGATTTTTCGGGATGCGCCCTCATTAACACCCAATTAAATTGTATGATATGAAACGACTTTTTACAGGGATGCTACTCGCCGTTGCCTTCACCGCCGCGGCGCAGCCGAAGCCGGAACATAACCTCCGGCAAGGCGATCTCCCGCGGAGATGGGACGAAGCCATGCCGCTGGGGAACGGGATGATCGGCGCCCTCATCTGGCAGAAAGCGGACAAGCTCCGGTTTTCGCTGGACAGGGTTGATTTGTGGGACGACCGGCCCATGGCCAATATCGACAAGCTGACTTTCAAATACGTGACGGAGCAGGTCCACAAAAAGGATTACACCCCCGTTCAGCAATTGGGCGATGTGCCATATGAAGCCAACGCCGCGCCCACCAAGATCCCCGGCGCCTCGCTGGAACTGGATATGAAAGGTTGGGGCAACTCCGTTTCCTCCGTGCTGGACATCAGCAACGGTGTGCACGAGGCCCGGTTCGCTTCTGGTGCTGTTTTCCGCACCTACGTGCACGCAGGACAGGATGTAGGCGTGTTTTCGCTGGAAGGCGCGGATTTCAGTCCCGAGCTCATCGCACCGTTGTATGTCTCGGAAAGCAAGGGCGGTGAAGCCACGAGCGTAGACGGACAAAGCCTCGCAAGACTGGGATATGGAAAAGGAACGGTCACCAAAAGCGCGAACGCCATCCGTTACCGGCAACCGACTTACGAAGGGCATTTTTACGAAGTATTGGTGGAATGGACCGTGAAAAACGGCAAAACCACCGGCTGGTGGACGATCACCCCCGACCGGCCCGCCGTTATTCCCGCCGCTTCCAAAAACGAAGCGAAGAACTGGAAAAGCCACGCCGCCTGGTGGGCCGGTTTCTGGAAACGCTCTTCCATCCAGCTCCCCGAGCCCCTGCTCGAAAAGCAATACTATCTCGATATGTACAAATTCGGCAGCGTAGCCCGCGCGCATACGCCGCCGATCTCCCTGCAAGCGGTGTGGACGGCGGATAACAGCCATCTTCCGCCGTGGAAGGGCGATTTCCACCACGATCTCAACACCCAGTTGAGCTACTGGCCCGGATATACCGCCAACCATACCGATCTCACGGAAGGCTTCACCAATTGGCTCTGGAACACCCGCGCGGAAAACGAACGCTATACAAAGCAGTATTTCGGGGTGGAAGGGCTCAACGTTCCCGGCGTCACCACCCTTACCGGCAAGCCCATGGGCGGATGGGTCCAGTATTCTTTCAGTCCCACCGTAGCCGCGTGGCTGGCGCAGCATTTCTACTGGCAATGGAAGTTCAGCGGCGATGAAAAATTCCTCCGGGAACGCTGCAAGCCCTGGTTCGACCGGGTGGCCGTTTACCTGAAGAACGTCCGCGTCAAAGACCCTGCAACCGGTGTGTACAAATTGCCGCTCAGCTCATCGCCGGAATATCATGACAACAGCATCGATGCTTGGTTCACCGATTATACGAACTACGACCTCGCGCTCATCCGTTTCTTCTTCACTGCGTATGCCGAAGTGGCCGCTGCGGCAGGCGACGGATCGGTGCCCCCGGCCACGGAAGCCCTGAAAAACTATCCGGAATTATTCAGTGTGGATGGCAGGCTGGCCATCGCGCCGGGGCATCCGCAGTTGTCGTCGCACCGCCACCATAGCAACCTCATGGCGATTTATCCGGTAAAGGTCCTGTCGTACGACCGGCCGGACGACCGGCGGGTGATCGACAGTTCCCTGGCCTGGATGAGCCGCAAGGGCACCCGGGCCTGGGTGGGGTATTCTTTTGCCTGGGCGGCGTGCCTGTACGCGCAAACGGGCAATGGGGACAGTACGGTGAGCTATCTGCGGAAGTTTGCGTCCAACTTCGTGTTGAGCAACAGTTTCCATGTGAATGGCGATCAGAAAGGCGGACAATATTCCGGGTTTACCTACCGTCCGTTTACGCTGGAAGGCAACTTCGCGTATGCGCAGGGTGTCCACGAAATGCTGCTCCAGACCCGCAATGGCGTGGTCCTGCTTTTCCCGGCTACTCCGAAAGACTGGAAGGCCGCAGGTTTCCAGCAATTGCGCAGCGAAAGCGGTTGCCTGGTCAGCGCATCGCTGGAAGGCGGAAAACTGAAAAGCGTGACTTTTGCGTCCGATAAAAATCAAACCGTGAAAGTGAAGCGGAATACGCCCGTGGGGAACATCGCTCCCGGGAAATCCTCTGTGGATGGGGATGTGATCACCGTAGAACTGAAGAAAGGCCGGCCCGTTACTTTGTTAGCCGATTGAGGAAACATACCGAATGAAAAAGGCTCCACTTGTTTTGAGTGGAGCTTTTTTTATGCCGTGGCATTATTATAGAACAATAAAGAATTCATGGACGCCCATGGCCGGAAGGCTGATTTTCGCATTGGGCACAAGCCGTTCGCCGTTTTGCAAACGCTGTATGCCGGAGGGTTTCAGCGATCCCCAAACGAACTTCGTGCTTTGCGCGGTTTTTTCGGGATTGAACAACCGCACCAGGAGGCTGCCGTCTTCCTGCGGTGTGATGGACGTGGCGATGATAGCCGGGTTGCTGAGGCTGAAGAGGCTTTGTGGTACGGTGGCCCCGGTTTTCAGCGGGAAGCTCAGGAAAGGTTGGGTGAACATGGCCGCGGCTTTTTCCATGTCGGCAGCGCTGCTTTCAGCGTGCGGGCGCAGTGCGTACCGGTAGCTGCTCACGCCTTCCTGGTCGGATTTATAATTGGTATGCCAGTAATTGTTCATGACGTACGCGAACCACGTGGCGGTGGGTTTTCCGTCTTTCCGCCATTCCTTGTGGCTCTGCGAAATGGCCAACCGCTCGTCGATCATGGCGCCGGGCTCTACCATCGGCGTTTCGAGCAGCATCCATTGCACGCCGCGTTTTTCATCGGAAACGTTCAGCCACCGGCGGCCGTAGAGGAAATCCATGTTGGAGCCGGGGAGTTGGTCTTCGAGGTAGCGCATGGTGCCATAACCCGCGTCCAATGTAGTTTGGGGCGATGTGATGCCGAAGGGGAACCCGAAATGCAGGGCTTCCTTGCTGCGAACGGGCTTTTTGTCTACGATATTCTCGATCACCGCTTCTTTCGCGCCGGCATACAGGATGATGCGCTTTTCGAGAGAGCGCGCGCCGGGGGCTTCGCCTTTCAGGGAAATCACCGTCACTACCGGTCCTTCGTCGATAACGCTGGCCGTGAGCGCAGGCGTGGTTTGCGCGCCGGCGGGGTCTCTGCCGGGAACGTACCAGTAACTGTTCAGGCCCTGGTCGCCGAACTGGCCGGCGAGGTTATGCCCGTCCGGCCCCGAAAGTTGCATGATGCTCCCGTTCCCCGGATGCCATGCCAGCGAAACGAATCCGTTGGAAAGGGCTTGCGTGCTGCGTTTGAACGGCGTCGCGGTTTTTACGGTTTCGCCGGAAACGGTGTAAACGGCCGATCCGAATGGCGGGACGTTTTCTGCGATGAACACGTAGCGGCCGTTGTGGATTTTTTGCAGGGGGGATTTTTTTCCTTTCGCATCCTTCACCGACGCGCCTGCCACCTGAATTTCAACGGGCCCCGAAGCCGGCCATGAGTGCGTGTTCACGACTACGATCTTTCTGGAAGCTTTGTCTATAAGGGGTTCGAGGAGGGAGGCCGCCAGTGCGGCGGTCTGCTGGTCGCCGTCCTGCATGAACTGCTTTTTGATCCGCCATTGCTCCGTCACGAAATCGACATCGGGTTGGGAAATGCTGTTATGCGCGCCCCAGGTATGTTCGTGGAACATGAGGATGTTGGTCCAGGCTTCGTAGAACTGCCGGCTGGAATAGCGCTCCGGCGATAGTATGGCGTAAGCGTTGGCGATCTGTTGAAGGCGCAGGCTGTTGACACGGTTCTTCCCTTCTTCCTGCGCGGTAGATGCGGCACCGTCTTCCCAATAAGGCGTGATGTCTCCGGAAACCACCGGCAAATCTTTCCCGTATTGCTTTTCGAAAATGGGGAAAAGGCGGTCGGGCGTGGAAAGTACGATCTTCGGAGACGAATATTTTTCATTCCATTCCTTCACGAAACGGCTGATGGCCGTGTCTATCGGCCCATTGTCGGCCACCACATTATAGCGCCATTGCACAAGCGTGTAGGGATAGTTTTTGTTGGCCAGGTCCTGCAGGTATTCCGCGATCTTCTTCGCGCCCCGCTCGAAAATGGCGCCAGGCGCGGTACCATGCCAGGAAGAATAGCCTTTTCCGCCCGTCCAGAAGAGGATTTTCTCTTCTCCTGACGGACTTTTCCAGTAAACCGGCTTATCGCCCCAGGTGCGCACGAAATGCCCGACACGGTCGCCGAGGTAGGGATGGTTCTCGCCCAGGTAATTCGGGCCGCTGGAGAAATACTTCACGCCCCCTTTCGCCAGGGCCGTCACGGTAGACCAGGTATAGCCCGGCACGTCGGAGATCATGGCGCTGGGGATGGTAAACCCGAACTCCTTCCGCAATTGCTGCGCGTAGTCGGTGTAATGGAACATTTCTTCCGGGAGGCTCAGGCCGGTAAGGATGTTGGCGTATAGCGCCGAAAGACAGATGTCGCCATTTTTCACTGCCTGCACGAACGCGGCTTTCCGGCCGGCGCTGGCCTGTTTCATCCAGTGCTCCACGGCCCACAGCGATTCGATGTTCCAGCGGAATTTCGCTTCGTCGGGGTAATGCTTCGTGGAAGCGATCATGTCGAGCGCATCGTCGATATTCCTGAGGTGGATTTTCAGGACGTCGGGCTGTAAATGCGAATAGCCGATGTCGGTATGGGAATGATGGATAAAATGCAATTCCCGGTGGATGACCGGCGTGAGCTGCACGAATTTGTCGGTAATCACTTTCTTTCCGTCGAGCACTTTGACGTGGATGCTGTCTGCCTGCTGCACGGGCGTTACCGGTACATCGAAGTTGGAAAGGCCATCTGCCGCCACGAACGAATACGTTGCATTGCCCGCCACCACCTGGAACGTGCGGGGCTTCCCGAAATGGAGGGCCGTCAGCGTGAGGGGCTGCTTCCCGTTCCGCAACAGGAAAGGCTGCGGCGCGATGTCCACTTTTTCCTGGAACGTGAATTTGAAAGTCATGTACCAGTCGTTGCTTTGCTGCGCCTGTCCCACCACTTTCAATACTACCGGTTTTCCGGGCTGAACGGCGGAAACGGGGAGCCGGAGGAAAGCGAGGCCGTGCGCGTCATTGGCGCCGTCGCGCTTCGTTTGCATGAACACGATCCGGCTGCTGTCTGGCCCGGCGTAAGACCAGTTCGGGTTGCTGTTGCCGGGGACGGTGGTGAACGTCAGCACTTTTTTGTTGTCGGCATACAGGTCCCAATGGCGGCTACCGCTGCTGGTGGCCGATGAGTGGCCTGCTACCCAGCTGAAGTAAACATATTTCCCTTTGAGCTTCGCGGGAACGGGGGCCGTTTCCCAGACGATTTCCTTGCGGCCGTCTGTAGCGCGGGTCAGCAGGGCGATGTCGGCATCGTCGGGGAAAGCGGAGAAATACCGGATGTTTTCGCCGGAAATTTCTTTTTCGTATCCGCTGATCCAGTCGATCTGCCCGAAATACGGAACCGTTTTTTGCGCGGTCGCCTGCTGGGAACAAGCCGCCAGCGCGGCGATTATCATCATCCTCATAGTCAGTTATTTATTGGCCGACGGGCAGCATCTCGCCGGAAGCGATCTCTTCCAGGGTTTTGCCCTTCGTTTCGAAAAGGTATTTTTTAGCGTAAAAGAAGGAAACGAGACAACAGGCGGAGAAAATGAAGAACGTGGCTGCTACGCCGATGCCGTCGCGCAGCATGGGGAAAAGGAGGTTCACCAGCCAGTCAGACACCCACATGGTCAGGATGCACATCGATAAAGCCGTTCCCCGCACGTGCGTCGGGAAAATTTCCGTAGCGATGACGAATTTCAGCGGCCCGAGCGAAAACGCGAAGAAAAGGAGGAACAGCATGATGGACAGGAGCATCCCCCATCCCGTAACGCCCGCCAGGAAGCAGGTGGCCGTGGCAGCCAGCGCGATCGCCGAGCAGAGGGAACCTATGATGTACAGCGGTCTTCTGCCCAGGGAGTCGACTTTCCAGATGGCGATGAAAGTGAACAGCGTGTTGGCCGCGCCGAGCATCACCTGGTACAAAAGCGCGTCGCTCGCTACGATGCCGGTGCTTTTCAGGATAGTAGGACCGTAAAAAATAACCGCGTTGATGCCGCTGAATTGCGACAGTGCCGTGAGCACCGCTGCCATGATGAGCAAATTCCGCAGGGGAGGGCGCATCAGTTCGTTGAACCCGCCGGCCGGTTTTTGCGACAGCGCGGTAATGGCGGTCATTTCACGGCGCGCTTCTTCCGGCCCGCTGATGTTGGTGAGGATGGAAAGGGCTTCGTCGTTGCGGCCGTATTGCGCCAGCCAGCGCGGACTTTCCGGCACGATGGTCAGTAGCAGGAAAAACGCCCCGGCAGGCAGCGCGCCCACGAGGAACATGCCTCTCCAGACTTCCGCCGCGAACAGCCAGCCCCAAACGCCATCTGTACTGGCGCCGGCCGCGTGGCGCTGGATGAAAAGGTTGCTGATGTAGGCACAGAGGATGCCGATGGTGATGGCGAGCTGGTAAAACGTGACGAGCCGCCCGCGCTGTTGCGCCGGCGCCAGCTCGGAAATATACAGCGGTGAAATGTTGGAAGCCACGCCCACGCCCATTCCCGCCAGAATCCGGAACCCGATGAGCATGGTGTAGGAAGTAGACCACGCAAACCCCGCGGCGCTTACGAGAAATAGGACGGCGGCGAGGAACAGCACTTTCTTGCGGCCGATACGGTCGCTGAGGTTGCCGGAAAACAATACGCCGATGATGCAGCCCAGCAGCGCGCAGGACACGAACCAGCCTTCCTGCGAGGCGGAAAGGCCGAACTGTGATTTCACGGGGTCGATGATGCCGCTGACGACGGCCATGTCGAACCCGAAAAGAAACCCGCCCAGCGCGGCGATGAGCGTAACGGTGATGGTGAAGAACTGTTGACGGTTTGACTTCATAACGTAGGATTTATAATTCAGCAATGATCGTCTTTAACGTATGCTACCACGAGGAACGCAGGACTTTCGCCTTCGTTCCGGCAGATGTAGGCATTTGCCTCCGCAGGCACTACGAAGGTTTCCGCAAAGTGGAACTTTTGTTCTGATCCGCCGGCGGCCACGCTGATCGCGGAGCCCGAAACGAGCATGCAGATGTGGCATTGCCCGTTGGTAGGGATTTCCACGGTGCCGGTGAACTCGTACCGGTCAACGGTGTAGAAGTGCTCCGGATGGGTAGGCAGGTGGATTTTGCGGCCGGTGTCCCAACGTTGCGCGATTTGCGGTTGGGAGATGAGGTGCTTCGGGACCTGATCGCCCTTGCGGTCGAAATACAGGTTGGCGAAGGCATGATCGAGGTGGATGGGGCGCGGCTGGCCGTTGAGGCCGGGCCGGAGCCAGTCGTACATCTTGAACGTGAAGATGTAGGGCGTGCTGCTGATCTCCAGCACGAGGTTGTTTTTCCCGGAGGCGTGGACGGTGCCGTTGGGAATGAGGTAGAGCCCGTGTTTTTCCGCGGTGAACCGCTGCACATACCGCTCCACTTCCAGCGGGATGGATTTTTCCTGTGCGTCGTTCAGCGCCGAACGGAACTCCCGCGGATCGATGTTTTCCTGGAAGCCGAGGTACACCGCGGCATCCGGCTCGCAGTCGAGGATGTAGTACGTTTCGTCCTGCGTGAAATTTTCCCCGAAATGTTCGCGGATGTATTTCGTTCGCGGGTGGCATTGGATGGAAAGGTTGCCGCCGTCGTAAGTGTCGAGGAAATCGAAGCGGATGGGGAATTCGGTGCCGAAGCGCCCGGCCGCCTTGCCGAGGAGTTGCCGGTTATTGCGGTAGAGGAGGAAGTCGAACGAAACCTCCATCAGCAGGCCTTCCCCTTCCAGCACGATCCCGTTTTCAGGCGTGATCAGCTCGAACGACCAGGCGTAATTCACTTCGTCCGGATTGAGGCCGGCGAGGTGTTTTTTCATCCAGTTCCCGCCCCAAACGCCGGCTTCGAACCAGGGCCGGGCGCGGAAAGGCGTGCGCAGGAGCTGGTCTAGCGAGGCGCGGAAATCGTCGCCGGTCATGAAAGTGAGGGTTGCTTCCCGCTGCGCGTCGGCCATGATGGCGATACGCGGCAGGAGGGAGGCTTTATGGAGGTTCAGCACGGGCCAGTCTGCGAAGTAACAGCGTTTATACGTTGCCGTTTCAGAGCCGATGTTGGTGATACTGCCGGCCCGCATGCGGTATTGAATTTCGTTTTTGGGAACGTCGGCGTAGATCAGCAATCCATCGGGCGAGGCGAGCGCAGCGCCCGTTCCATATATGATGTGGATGCCAGGTGTGCTGGCAGGCCTGAGCATGGCGAGTTTGGACGGATCGAAGAAATCCCCCAGCGCGCCGGTGTATTTTTTCCCGAACACGGGATCATCGCCACCGAGGGAGGCGGCGACGATTTCATCGATGACGGAAGTGTCGTACAGGCAGGCATCCACATCGTACCAATGCGCGGGGATCCCGCGGCGCTGCAAAGCAGTGTGCAATTGCGCACGGAAGGTTTCCCACAACATGCCGCCGAACCCGTCTATCACCACCCGCGTTTCTCCTGCTATCTTTGCTGCCAGCGCATCGAACCCTTCGGCTATTGCGTGGCCGGTTTTGCAGGATGGGAAAATATCGTAGCCTTCCGTGGGCTTGGCTTTTACTGGCAGCAATGGCTGGGAACTGAGGCGTGCAGGCAGTTTGGAGGAAGCGTCTTTCAACGCGGCGGCGCCGGCGAGGATGCAGGGCTCTGTTTCCAGGCAGTATGCCAGGTGGATGTCCAGTCCGTTCAAACGCCGCAGCAGCGCGGGCCCGAAGAGCGCGGCCGCCCGGGCGATGTTGCCGCCGATGACGAGCTCCTTACATGCAAACGCTTCCAGCCTGGGACGAAGAAAAGCGCCGAGGTTGTCGCCGAAAGTCTCGAAAATGGGGAGGGCGGTTTCGATGTGCGCCGTAGCCATTTCTCTGACGGAAGTGATGGTCTGTCCTGTAGCGTTGGCAAAGGCGCGAAGCAACCAGCGGGTGGAAAAGTAATCGTCGGCCAGGGCGTCTCCGAACGGCTGGTCGAAAAACGCACCGGATGCGGGAATGCCCGGGCCCGGCCCGGCCAGTTCGCCGTTTACCAGGAAGGCCGATCCGAAACCGGTGCCCAGCGTCAGGAGTACCGTTTTTTCCCCTTGCAGTTGCATGCGCTGCTGCGCGCCCAGCGCGAAACAATGCGCATCGTTCGCAAAGAGCACCGGCAAACCGGCGATTTCCGGCCTGTCCTGCAACGCCTGCTGCACATGCAGCCCGAAGAGCTGCCCGAATTTTCCCACCGATGCCGGGATGGCGCAGACGCCCTTTTTGTAGTCGAACGGCCCGGGGAACGCGATCCCGATCGCCACCGTTCCTTCCATCATCACCTCGCCGATGCATGCGGCAATGGTACCGATGACGGCCTCCGCCGGCGCATGCGAATCCAGTTGGCGGTGCGCCATGCGCAAAGGCGCGTCTGGCGCTCCGTCGTTAAATATTCCGGCGGAAACATGGCTCCCGCCTACATCCACCCCAATTCGTCTTTGTGCTTGCATGTAGATTGATATCGGTCTTTTGATGTTACTGATCAGCTGGTTATGGATACAATTCATCCCGCCGGGATTCCCGTTTGCCGGGGTGCCGATCGGGCCTGTTCACTGTTTATACATCCATATTGTACATATGTACAAACATATTCAATTTGTCCTTCGGTACAAAAATAATTTTCGACCGGCGGTAAGAATGATGCAGGTGAGGGCTTTATATAGTATGTTTTTGAAGAAAGCGGCCCTGGTGGCCATATCTCTCGGGTGGATGACCGCCAATTTACCGGTGGCGGCACAGGACGGTATTGCCGCCACAACGGCCGTCCAGCAAGCGGTCCGCAAATCCGGGAGCGCGGTGGTGAAGGTTTTTGCGTTCGATACGGTGAAGCAGGTGCAAACCGGCGGACCGTTCAGCGCGGTGGTCGTTTCCGCGGATGGATGGTTGCTGACGGCTGCCCATGCGTCGCGCCCCGGGCATACCTATCTCGTTACCTTTCCCGGCGGGATAACTGCGCTGGCAGTAGGGATGGGCCGGATCGACACCGACGAAAAAGAAACCCTTCCAGACATCGCCACGATGAAGCTCCTGGCCGCCGGCCCCTGGCCTTTCGCGGAAATGGGCGCTGCGGCAAAAATGGGAGACGCCTGTATGATGCTGGCTTACCCCGAATCCACCGGGCTGCCGTTCCCCACGCTGCGCTTCGGGCTCGTCACCGATCCGGCAGACGGGCACGGTTTCCTGGTTTCCGGATGCACGATGGAAGTAGGGGATTCCGGCGGGCCGGTTTTCGATATGAACGGCAGGGTGATCGGGGTGAACAGCCGCTGCCAGGCCGGGGAAGCACTCAATCATCATGTTCCCGTAACCGAATTCAGGAAATATTGGTCGGCGCTCACCCGGCAGGCCAATTACCGCCAATACCCGCCACCCGACAGCGGATGGAATGAGCCCGTTCCCCCGGCGATCGTCCCGGTGCTTCCGCCGCGCACGCTGACGGTACAGGGCGCGGTTTGGTTGATCAGCAAAGGGAAAACGACCGGCGGAACGGTCTGGCGTTCCGGTAAGGGGGGAACGTTCGTCATCGGCAAGTTATCTGAACTGGGGGATACGGTTTTGTTGAAAACAGCCAATGGAAAGGAAATCCGGTTGAAAGTAGTGGCGCGCAATCCTGAACATGATTTGGCATTGTTGTCTACCGGAATGGACCTCCATTTGCCGGGTGTGGAAAATCTCGCGCGGAACGGGGAGGAGCCGGCGCTTGGAGGGTTCCTGTTCGCCGCGTTGCCGGGCGGAAAGCAGAAAAGAGGGATTACCGGCACCGGGACTTTCGACATGCCGCCCCGCCTCAGCAGCGGGTATTTCGGCGCGAAGCTGGTCGAGACAAACACCGCCGTCGCAATTGCGTTCCTCGATCCGCAGGGCCCTGCGGCGCGGAGCGGTTTCTTGCCGGACGATCTGCTGTTGCGCATCAACGATCTTCCATCCACGGGCTTCATCAACGATCTCCGGCATTATCAACCCCATCAAACCATCACCATTACTTTTCAACGCGGCGACAGCCTCCTCCGCAAATCCGTCACCCTCGCGCAGCGCCGGGAAGCGCCGCTCAACAACCATCCCGCGGAAATGTATGAAGGCGGGAAAAGCGGGCGCAGAGATGGTTTCACGAGGGTGTGGTTCAGCGACCTGCACATCTCGTCCACCGAATGCGGTTCACCTGTTTTCGACGACCAGGCCCGGTTCTGTGGGATCGCCATCGCCCGGTACAGCCGCACCGCAACCGTCATCCTTCACGCCGCGGAGATCGTTCGCTGGATCGGATCGCTGTCGCTTTGATCATCCGTTCCGATATTATTTTGCCTTTTGCTTCCTGAATTTTGTTGCTTGCTTGTCTTTGTAAGGGAGCGGCTTTTATTTAGTGTCTTATCGTTATGAAAGGTAGATCAGACGCCGCGCTTCTATTCCAGCAACTGCCGCATGCCAATGGCGAAGCGGTGTTGATGCAATTGCACGGGTGTTACTTCGACCGGATTTTCAAGCTGATCCTTTCGCTCGTGAAACACCGCGAATCCGCAGAGGAACTGGCCAGCGACGTGTTCGTCCAGCTCTGGCAGCGCCGCGATAAGGTGCCCGATATCAGGAATCCCGAAGTGTATCTCTACGTCACCGCCCGCAACAAAGCTTACACTTTCCTCAAGCAGCAACAGCATTTTACCGATCCGCTCGATGGGATCGATGATTTCAAACTGGAACTGGCCCGGTCTCCGGAAGACCTCCTTATTTCCTCGGAGATGCTCCACCGCATCAATATGGCCATCAACGAACTTCCCCCCAAATGCAAGCTCATCTTTCAGCTGGTGAAGGAACAGTCTTTCAAATACCGCGAAGTCGCTGAAATCCTCGATCTTTCCCTCAAAACCGTGGAAGCCCAGATGGGCATCGCCATGAAAAAACTGGGCAAAGCCATCGCTTTTTCCACTATCTGAAATATTTTTTATTTCCTTTTAAGGGTACCGGGCATTTTTTGCACTCCTTCTATAAACGACCGGCATTTTTCCATATGAACAGAATCTGGAAATTACTCGCAAAGAAATTCAGTCAAGAGATCACGGAGCAGGAGAGCCGGGAGTTGGAGGATTTGCTCAAAATGCACCAGCACGATTTCCAGCAGAACGAAATGCTGCAGGCCGCCTGGGAGCTGGATGCCGTGTCGCCGGAAGACGATGGCGCCCGCGAGCGCAGTGAGCTGCGGCTGAAGAAGATACTGGGCGGGGCGGAGGCGGAAGTGCCGGGCGATGAAGCCGTTGTTCCGTCCGAAGTCGAAAAATCCCATTTCCGGCGGTACGCCAAATGGTACATCGCAGGCCTGGTGAACGTGGCGGCCATTGCCCTGGTATTCGTGTTGCCGCGTTTGGGCGGAAGCGGCCCGCTGTACAACAAGATCAATACGGAGCGCGGCGCCAAAACCACGGTGCATTTGCCCGATGGGTCCGTCGTAACCCTCAATTCCGGCAGCCGGCTGAGTTATAACAAGGATTTCGGCGAAAAGAACCGTGAAATAAGGCTGGAAGGGGAAGCCTATTTCGATGTGGTGAAAAACCCCGGCATGCCGATGATCGTTTCCACCGGGAACGTGGAAGTGAAAGTGCTCGGCACCACCTTCAACGTAAAAGCCTACCCGGAAGATTCGGTGGTGGAAGCGTCCCTGTTCACCGGTACCATCCAGCTGACCACCGAGCAGGACCCGGAAAGGGTGATCATGATGCGCCCCCGGGAAAAGGTCACCATCAACCATCAGCACGATCAACTCGCCGCCGCGGCTTCCACCCGCGATAAGAGGAATGAAACCGTTTCCCTCCGGCAGGTGATGTTCAACCGGTCAGACAGCAGTTTCGACGAAACCGCCTGGATGAAGAACAAGATCGTCTTCAAATCCGTCCGTTTCCGCGACGTAGCCAACGAATTGCAACGCAAATTCAACACAGACATACATTTCAACGACACCGTTTTCCAGGACATACGCATAACGGGAACATTCTCCGATGAATCCATCCACGAGATCATTCTTGAATTGCAGCAAACCATACCATTTCAGTACACCAGTTCAGGCCATAAAATCTATATCAGCCAATAATTAAATACCAGTAGAGAAAGGTATTCCACGTCTTCGGCACAGACGCATTTTTATACAAATATGCTTTACATACATGGGATCATGCGGCTTCCGGAAGCCGCAGGTATCGCCTGTTGCCTAATATGTTCATTTTAAAAACCAAAATTGACATGACTTTGATAAAATGCTGCAGGTTTTTGCTGTATGCGACGGTGATACTTTGCCTGGGGCCTTTCCGGGGCGCGTACGCACAGCAAGTCGGCATTCCCGGCGGGAAAAAGACGGTCAGGCAGGTGCTCGAGTTCGTAGAGCAGACTTCTGCGTACCGTTTCCTCTATACCGAAGATCCCGCGTTCGACCGGATCGCGGGCAGCTACGAGGGGAAAGGCGATATCTCCCAGGTCCTCAACGCCGTCCTCAAACAAACGGATATCACTTACCGCGTCAACGCCAATAAGCTCGTTACGCTCCAGACCCCGCGCTCGGCGCAGTTGGCAGCCAAAGACAGTGTAGGCGATAACGTTACCATTTCAGGCACTATCTCCAACCTGCAGAACCAGCCCATCGCCTCGGTCAGTATTTATTTGAAAGCCAATCCGCTCGTGGGCACCGTGTCTGACAAAAACGGCTATTTCATCATCAGCAACATTCCCCGCCATTCCGTGCTGGTACTTTCTTCCGTGGGTTATAAAACACAGGAGGTGGAAGTGAAGTCCATCCCCGCGGGCAGCCTCCGGAAGTACCCCGTGCTGATGGAACTGGAAAGCCTCACGCAAAGCGAAGTGGTGGTTACCGGAACGGGCACGCAGAAGAAAGTGAGCGTGGTGGGCGCGATCACCTCCGTGAACCCCTCCGAGCTCAAGGGCCCTACGCGTTCCCTTACCACGCAGCTCGCGGGAAGGGTGGCCGGCGTCACGTTCGTGCAGCAATCCGGGCAGCCGGGGCAGGACGGCGCTTCCTTCATCATCCGCGGCATCAACTCCGTGACGGGGAACACTTCGCCGCTGGTGCTGATCGACGGGCTGAGGCGGAACATCGATGACGTAGACCCCAACGACGTGGCCACCTTCACCGTGCTGAAAGACGCGTCCGCAACGGCGGTATACGGGCTGGAAGGCGCCAACGGCATCATCGTCATCACCACGAAAACGGGTAAGGTAGCTTCACGCCCCACGATCCGGCTTTCGGCTTCGTCTTCCATCAACAACGCCAGCTACAAGCCGAAATGGGTGGATGCGCCGACGTATGCGCGGATGAAGAACGAGGCGCTGGTGGTCCGCGGGAAGCGGCCGTACTATTCGGAAGCCGACATCGCCCGGTTTGCGGACGATGACATGGATTTTTACCCGAACGTAGACTGGTACGAAACCATGGTGAAGCAAAACAACCGCTCCAATCGCGCCAACTTCAATATCAGCGGCGGCGGCAATGCCGTTACTTACTACATGTCCGGCGGCTTTTACAATGAAAAAGGGATGTTCAACGCCCGGAACGATAATAACGCCAACTACAACCAGTTCAATTTCCGCTCCAACCTCCGTGCAGACCTTTCGCCGACCACCGCGCTGGGCCTGGGTTTTGACGGGCGCTACAATACTACGACCGAGCCGGGACAAGGGGTCGGCAACCTGCTGAATATCATGAACATGATCAACCCTACCTTGTTCCCTGCAGAATATTCGAACGGCATGGCGCCGGAGGAACCCGCCAATATCAGGAACCCCTGGTCGATGCTGAACAAAACCGGCTTCGTGAAGCGGTATCAGAATTACATGTCTACCAATGTGAACGTTACGCAGAAGCTGGACTTTCTCACGCAGGGGCTTTTCCTGAACGGGATCGTGTCTTTTACGAAGGGGAATTTATACGCGCACCGCTATTCGAAGAATTACCAGCAGCATGCGCCTGATTTCGCCAACAGCCACATGGGCACGGGGCGCGATGAAAACGGGAACCTAGTCACCATTAACAAAACGCCGGACATCGACGACAAGATGCAGTTCGTGTACGAGGCGCCTACGGGCGACCGGGTCATAGAGCTGCAGGGGAGCATCAATTATGCGCGGACGTTCGGGAAGCTCTCCACCACGGGGCTGCTCTTGTACAAACAGCGCGAATACCTGACCGATGCGCCGGGCGGCTCGGGCGCCTCGTTGTTGATCAATGCCCTGCCGGCCCGGGAGCAATCCGTAGCGGGGCGGGTGACTTTGGGATGGGACGACCGCTATTTCACGGATGTGAATTTCGGGGCCTCGGGCTCGCAGATGTTCACGCCCGACAAGCGCTGGTCTTCGTTCCCCTCGATCGGTTTCGGCTGGGTGCCGTCTTCCGAAAAATTCTGGGGCGGGATGGAAGACGTAGTAGACTTCCTCAAGTTCCGTGTTTCTTATGGATCGGTGGGCTCTTCCGGCAATGCGGAACGATTCGGGTACATGGCCACTTCCGGGCCGGTGACCGGTTATGTGTTCGGGTTTGGCCGGGCGGCTGGCAGCGGGCTGGGGATCCCCGGTGTGGGAGAGTCGCGGCTGGAGCAGCTGGGCCTTACCTGGGAGCGCAACCGAAAATTGAACCTGGGCGCCGAGATCGGGCTGTTCCGTGCGTTAAAGATCATCGTAGATGCGTACAGCTATACCAACAACGATCAGCTGATTTTCCTCAACCGGTTGCCCGCCACGCTCGGCCTCCCTTCCGTCCCCCGCGCCAACCTCGGGAGAACGAAATCCGAAGGGGTCGATATCGATCTCACGTACGCCAAATCCTGGGGGAATTTCAAGATCAGCTATATCAAAGGCATCATCAGCTATAACAAAAATACCATCCTCGAAAACGGGCAGCTCGATCCCAAGGTTTCTTACCAGAGCGGGATCGGGCTGGATTATGGCCGGCAGCTGAACTACATCGCGCTGGGGCTTTTCAAAGACCAAAAAGATATCGACAACAGCCCGGTGCAAACCTGGAATAAAGTGATGCCAGGCGATATCAAGTATAAAGACATCGACGGCGACGGGGTGATCACCCCGAACGACCGGATCTGGGCCGGTAACAGTTACCCCAAATGGAGCTACTCGCTGGCGCTGGACCTGCGTTATAAAAAGTGGACGCTGGCTACCCGCGCCATCGGCAAATTCAACCTGTACAGGTCCATCAGCGGCGGAAGGATCCCTTTCAACCCCTACAACTCCGGCGGTACGGATAACGGCGCCGTTTACCAGGCATCGGTAAAAGACCATTGGTCGCCGGCTTCCTGGTCGGGTACCAGCGCCACCGAGAATTTCAACGCTACCTATCCACGGCTCGGATTCGGAACGGACAATCAGAACAACGCGCAAACATCCACTTTCTGGCTGCGGGAATCGTCGTACCTGCGGATTGCGGACGCGGAGCTCGGGTATAACTGGACGCCGCGCACGAAAAAATCCCCCTTCAAAAGCATTTATTACTACGGGCGCTGCGACAACGTGATCACCTTTTCCCGTTTCAAAGACTGGAACCCCGAACAGGGATCATCGTTCGCTTATCCATTGAAACGTACGCTTTCAGTGGGGCTGGAAATTGGATTTGACCTTTAAAAACCGTTTATGAAAAATAGCATTCTGAAAATAACGGCGATCGTGCTGTTGACGATGCAATCCATCAGCTGTAAATACCTGGAGGCAGACGAATATCTGCACGAGGTAAACAACCTGAACGATATCTGGACGCAGCGCGTGGATATCCGTAAAGCATGGGCGGCCTGCTACGGACATCTTCCCAACTATACCGACCTGGCCTGGTCCTGGCCTTTCAATACGAATTACGACGAAGGCCATGCCGGCAGGGATAACTATACCAGCCTCGTATTTGCACAGGGGAAATTCAATGCAGACAACGTGCTGTTCAACTTCTGGGCCAATTTCTACCGCGCGGTACGCACCTGCAACCTGTTCCTGGAAAATTACCATAAAGCCAACGACAAGCTGCTCGTGCCCGGCGAAGTGGAAGGCTATGCGGCCGATGCACGTTTCCTGCGGGCATACTATTATTCCCTGTTGCTGCAGATGTACGGGCCATTCCCCATCGTCGAGAAAACGGTGGACTACTCCAACGAAGCCGCGTTGCCCACCAACCGCAATACGGAAGAGGAATGTGTGAATTTTATCGTTTCGGAGCTGGATAAATGCATCGCCACGCTGCCGCAAAACGACCGGATACTCGTTTCCGAACTGGGAAGGCCCTCGCGCGAGGCCGCTATGGCATTGAAAGCCGTGGTTTTGCTCTGGGACGCCAGTCCGCTCGTAAACGGCAACCCCGACTACAGCGGTTTCAAAGACGCGAAAGGCCGTAATTATTTCAATCCCGCAACGGATATGGAAAAGTGGCGCAAAGCGGCGGCGGCGGCCAAAGCCGTGATCGACCTCGGGATTTTCGAATTGCATACCGCGCCGGCCAACCAAGGCTACACGACGGTGCCGCTCGGCGATTTTCCGGGGAACGACGTGGCCTGGCCAAACGGTCCCGCCGGCATCGATCCGTACCGCTCTTTCAAGGAGCTGTTCAGCGGTGGACAAACCTACTGGAACAAAGAAGGCATCTGGCAGGTGAACGTAGGGTCGCAGACGGCCCAGCTGTCTTTACTCGGCTTTCCCAGGAACTATAACAACGGGGAAGACGCAACTTCGACCGCCGTTGTGTATGCTACACAGAAATTGGTGGATGCTTATTTCATGAACAACGGGGAAACGATAGACGCGGAAGACAAGCGGTTGTACAACGACGCAGGCATCGCCGAAAACGGGGATGGCTATTATATCAGCGGGTCCGGCATGGAGGCGCATACGCCGATCATTACGGGCTTCAAACTGTCGAACACCAATGCCAAAGTGCCGAAGCGGGTCTTGAACCGGGAAGCGCGGTTTTATGCGACCATCGGGTTTATCGGCCGGGGATACCTGCAGAACAACGGAACGTTGTATTATGCCGATTACAAGGCCAATGCGCTCGACGGTTTCCTGCAGTCCGACCGGCCTTCCACCCGCTCCGGCTACCCGATCGTGAAATGGGTGGCGGCAGACGACCTGAAGGCGCGCGGCAGCAGCGACAAGCCCTACTACGTGCTGCGCCTGGCGGAAATATACCTGAGCTATGCCGAGGCGCTCAATGAATACGATCCCGGTAACGCAGACGTGCTGAAATACCTGAACCTGGTCCGTTTCCGGGCGGGACTGCCGGGGTATGCCGCCGCCAGCAAGGAGGAGACGCGTGAGCGCATCAAGCGCGAAAGGCATGTGGAATTCGCTTTCGAAGGGAAACGGTATTTCGATTCGCGGCGCTGGAAAGATGCCGGGAAGCCCTCGCGCGACCGGTGGGGCAACAGCCAGGGCATGGGCGGGCTGGTGTACGGTTGCAACTATACCGCGCCCGACGGTAGTTTTTATGACCGTGCGGTAATTGACGGTTACATCTTCCGCCCCAAAAATTACTTCCTGCCGATCCCCTTCGAAGAAGTAGCGAACTATTGGGGCACCATGACGCAAAACCCAGGTTGGTAGCACATAAAAAAATCAGAACATGAAACGCATTCAAATTATATTTCTTGGCCTGATCGCCACCGTCGTTTTTTACGCCTGCGGGAAGAACGACTACGAGAACAAGGAGTTCTACAAACAGGAAGTGTACATCATCTCTTCCGAATCCACCTCGGCGGTGGAAAGGGAGATCAGTGACATACAGGTCCACACATTCGTGGATACGCTCAAATATCTCAATGAGCAATATGATTCCGACACCATCATCGACGACAAAACTTTCATGGCGGAAATCAAGTTCAAGGTCGGCATCGGCGGATCGTTGCCTGCGGCGGAAAAAGTACGGGTGGTAGTCGGGTTCGATAACGAAGCACTGGAAGATTACAATATCCTCAAGAATGCCGACAAGATCATTCCCGCAGCTACGGAATACACGTCCAGCATACCTTTCGATGATAAGGAGGGCGGTTTCGTCGTTGAAATCGAAAAAGGAAGCGCGTCGGCGTCCCTGATTTTTACCGTACCGGTGGAAAGGGCCAAAATGGAAACTTATGAGAAGTTTGCTTTCCCGCTGAAGGTGCTCCGCGCCGATAATGTTCCATTAAGCCGGCAGTTCACCAATTTCATGATCGCCGGGCTGCGGGTAGATAAAGACAAGACCGTGAACTGGTCGGGATTCCCCATCCCGAAAATCCCCACGGGCCGGTACACCTCGGTACAGATCATGGGCAACCCCGGGGAAAACAATACCGACGGCCGCACCCGGAAATACAAATACATCACGCCGCTGAGCATTACCGACGATCCGAAGCTGAACGATAAGTATATGATCTGGGGCACCAGCGCCTGGAGCTTCGAGATGTTCGGATTTCACAGCGCGGGGTACATGTACAATATCCTGTCGCTGGTCGACAAGAACTACGGCATTTACCGGATGGACCCCATCCTGCCCGGGAACAACGATTTCCCTTACCACACCTTCGCATACGCAACCACCCAGGAACCCAGCGAAGAAAATTTTTACGATCCACGGTTGAAAACCCTTACGCTGCATTATAAAAACGTGATCGGGGAAGACTATACGGACGTACTGACGTTCGAAAGCGAAGACCTGACGCTGAACCCCGTGCGCGGCGGGTCCTTTTATCAGCCGCAAAGCTGGGAACAGGTAAGAAGCAGAGGCTACAAATACTGGCTTCCGCTGTAATGGTTCCTGTCGCTGTCATCATCAAACATTCATCGCCTCCCGGTCCTGCACGGCCGGGAGGCCCTATTATTAAATATCCGATATGAAAAAAATCCTGCGATCCGCCTGGATACTGACATTCCCACTGCTCGCCGCGTGCTCGGCCGCGCCCGTGCAAACCGCTTCGGGGCCCGGCTGGCAACAACAATTCTCCGAAACGCTCCCGCTGCTGGGGCACCGCAACTGGATCATCGTGGCAGACAAGGCTTTCCCGCAATTGAAGGCGGAAGGCATCACATACATCAATACCGGCAGCCGGCTGCTGCCCGTTTTGCAGGAAGTAATGGCCGCCGTTCAAGGTTCCGGCCATGTGAAGCCCATCGTGTACCGGGACAAGGAGCTTCAATTCATCACCGAAGCCCAAAGCACCGGTATCGGCGCTTTCCGCGATTCCGTAGCGGCCGCGCTCAAAGGGCACGACGTCCGCGAGATGCTGCACGATTCCGTATTCGCGAAACTGGACGCGGCCGCCGGGCTGTTCCGGGTAGTGGTGCTGAAAACGGATGAAAAGCTGCCCTATACCTCGGTGCTGCTGGAGTTGGATTGCGCGTATTGGGACGGGGAGAAGGAAGCCGCCCTCCGGAAGGCTATCGCCCGGCCCTGACGGCTGTGATGGTATTTCCGGCAGATTCGCATTAATTTGTGGTTGCTTATGAAATACCTTTTTACCACATACAGTTCGTTTTTTTATGCGGCCCTCATCGCGTGCCTGACTTACCTGTTGATGGACGGCGAGAAACTGAATATCGTCGTCGATGGGGAATATTATACCTTAACCAGCCGGACGGGGCTTTTGTATTCAGCCATGGTATTTGGTTTGATGTGGTTGATCTACATCGGGCAGGATTCGTTTTTGTATTCGAGGAAGCTGGTCTGGCTGCATTTCGGTTGCACATTGCTGGCGGTAGCGGCCATGTGCTGGTATCATTCACAGGGGTTTGCAGGGAGATATGTGTCCGTAAGCCAGTCAGGGGCTTCGCGGTATGGAGCCGGCCCAACCACGGATCGATATTATGTTTTGCCTTATACCTGGCTGCTGGTGCTGCTTTTCATGGCGGCGCAGACCGTCTTTATTACGCATGTCGTGAAAGGAAAGACCTCCCGGTACTGAACTTGTCAGGGCAATTTCGCGACCAGCTTTTCCGGCGCATATTTCAGGAACAGATGGATGAGCTTCCATTTCCATCCCGGTACGATGGTAAATCCGTTCCCGGCATTCACTACCGCTTTCGCGATGAAGGCGGGCTCCATGAGGAGGGATTCCGGCAGGTCGAGACCGGCGGTCATTTTACTGCGGATGTATCCCGCTACGATCACGTTCACGATCACTTTCCGGGGAAACAAATGCTGCCGCAACCCGGCAAGATATTGCGTGAAGGCCGATTTGGTGCTTCCATAAATGAAATTGCTTTTCCTGCCCCTCACGCCCGAGAGCGATGATAGCCCCACGATCCGCTCCAGTCCCGGGTTTACCGGATCGGTAGCAATGATGTTAAGGATGGATACGGCACCGGCGTAATGCACCTGCATCATCCGGAAACTCCCTTCAAAATCCACCAAAGCCTGCTCCTGCGGCACCTGGAACCCCGCGGCATACAGTACGATCTGCGGCTTTCCGGGCAGCGACCGGTAAAACGCCCCATGCCCCGCAAAATCCGTAGCGTCGAAATATAGGACGCTTACGTCTGCGCTTTTCGGAACGCCCGTCTGCACAAAGCTTTCCAGCTCTGCGGTACTGCGCGATGCGGCGATGATGCGGTAGCCCCGGTCCGCGTATTGCACGATGGCGGCTTTGGCCACATCGGAATTGGCGCCGAGAATAAGAACGGTTTTGGGATGCATGCGATCGGTTTGGCCGGTAAAGGTAATCGTTCGGAACGAAAAAAGGTTGCGGACGAACGCCGCAACCTTCTGACAGGCAGCATCGGTCATGCTACAACTTCTGGACCTTCCGGGAAACGGTTTTACCATGATGCTGCAACAGCAGGATGTAAGTGCCCGTCTGCAGGCGGGCGCCGTTCACCGGGTACGTGTGTCTGCCTTGCTGGAGCATGCCGTCCACCATCACGTCCACCGTTCTGCCCTGCATGTCTACAAGCGCCAGGCGCGTTCTGCCGGGTTTCGGAAGGGTGAACGTTACGTTGGACGAAAGCTGGAAAGGATTGGGATAATGGCTCAGTTCCGGGGTTTCGATCTTCGCTTCCTCCGGCAGTTTTACCGCAGATATCGCCTGCAGGCCGCTACCGGTGAGGATGTCGACCTCCGTATAACTGTTCCAGGCATTCACGCTGTTGCCATGCCCCAGGATCCGTACGTATTTCGCGGATTGGGGCGCGATGGAAAAGGTTTCTGCGTTCAGGGAAGTGCCGCTGCTGCTGAGGTTGGCTGCGGCGGTAGTCCACAGCGCGCCGTCTTGCGACAACTGGATATCAAAGGAAGAACTTCTCACATTCCCGTTATAAAATGCGATCGCCACGCCGGATACGGTTTGCGGCGACCCGAGGCAGAACTGGATCCATTGCCCGTAGCCACTGGCCGACCAGCGGGTGTTCAGGTCGTTGTCGAGCACGTTCGCCGGCACATTGCCATCGTCTCCGCTCGCGGAAACGGGCAGGCACGCGGGTTCCGTAGCCACGTTCACTTTCACTTCCGTATAACTGTTCCAGGCATTCACGCTGTTGCCATGCCCGAGGATGCGCACGTATTTGGCGGTTTGCGCCGTGATGGGGAACGATTCCAGCTGGAGCGATGTGCCGCTGCTGGAAACATTGGTCGCCGCATTCGTCCAGCTGGTGCCGTTTTGCGACAGCTGGATGTCGAAGCTGGAAGCGCGCACATTCCCGTTATAAAACGCGATCTGCACGCCGGTCACCGTTTGTGCCGTATTCAGGCAGAACTGGATCCATTGCCCGTCTCCACTGGCCGACCAGCGGGTATTCAGGTCGTTGTCCAGCACGTTCGCCGCCACGTTCCCGTCGTCTCCGCTGGCCACTACCGGCACGCAGGAAGGCGCGGCATTCACGGTGATATTGACGGCCGGAGTCGTCGTAGCCGCGTTGTCGTTATCGGTCGCTTTGGCGGTGATGGCATAACTGCCCGCCGCCACATTGCTCCAGGTGATGCTGTAGGGGGAGGAAGCATCTTCGCCGATTTTGGTAGCGCCCTGGAAGAATTCCACTTTGGAAACGGTGCCGTCGCTGTCCGCCGCGTTCGCGGTAACCGTGATGCTGGCCGGTGCCGTGAATGTGGCGTTGGCGGCGGGCGATGTGAGGCTCACTGTTGGCGGGGCATTGCTGCCCACGTCGCTGGGACAAAGGTCGGTCGTGCTTTTGGCGACGCAAATGTCTGCAAGGTAAATGGTTTCGTCGCGGAGGTAGGAGGGGCTGGTAAGGCTGCGGTAAAATCCGAATTTCGGGGCTCCGTATCCTGCGCCATCTTCCCACATGTCGATGTTATTGTTGGTGTAAGACAGCAGGGTAACACCGTCGCTGAGGCGTTTGATGATGAATTGCAGCGTCCCGGCGTCGTCATGTTTTATCTTAACGTACGCTTCCACCCATACGCCGAGAAAAAGACTGAGATCGGCGCTGGCTTTTACGCCACCGCTCCCCGGGTGGCCGATTTCCATTTTGTTATCGTACCGGGGTGTGAGGTGAAGGATGGGAGCGCCGCTGCCATGGCCATTCCCATACGCTTTGAGCTGCATGATGTGGGTGAAGTTGGGGGATGCCTGGAAGTTGGCGTCCAGCTTGAATTTCCAGCGGTAATGGGAGGTGGAGCCCTGCGTGCCCTGTTGCTGTGTGCCATTGCCGCGCAGCTCGATCCGCTGGCGGTCGGTGGCGCCGCAACGGTCGTCGTCGAGGTCGCGGTGAAGGGTAAACGCGAACACGTATTTGCCGAGCGCCGCGTCCATGACTTCCGCGATGTGGCGGACGGCATGCCCGCAGTCGGGCGATTCCACGTTGTAACCTTTGGACTCCAGTAGTTCATACGTGTTGCCGGGTCCGTCGGCCACGGCGGTAGATTGGGCGTTGGCGGACATGGACCCGAAGAAAAGGGCAAAGGATAGCAGCCAGGCCGGCCTGCTGCGCGATAAGTAATTGTGGTTCATGGTGCGTAGGGTTTGAGCTTTGGTTAAACAATGATTTTCATACACGTGGAATATGGGGCGGAATTGGCGGAAAATAGGAGTGCGGGCGGATTACAGTCGACCGAAACTCGATAATTTCATAACCGGGAATTTTTTGTTTTGATGAATTTAACTATATTTATGCAAACGATTGCACGAATTAACAAGAAAGTGGAAAATTATCGGAGAAGAAAGCCCGGAATATAATAAGGACACGTTATGAACAGCTAAGCCGTTTCCGCGAAGCGTATTCCCATTGTTTACATCTGAAATGCAGGGCATGAAACATGCTCCTGGCACTGTATTGCCTTTGCATTTAATAACCCGACAATATAAACCCGTATGAAAACACATCTAACCAAACTCTATGCGCTGGCCGCCTGGTTTTGCCTGTTCACCACCGCGGCGTCGGCCCAAACCCCGGTTTCCCAGAATGGCCAGTTGCAGGTCATCGGCCTCAAGCTTTGTAATCAATATGGCAACCCCATCCAGCTGCGGGGCATGAGCACCCATGGCATCCAATGGTACGGATGGGGGAGCTGCCTCACCGAAGCATCGCTCGACGCGCTGGCGTACGACTGGGGTGCCGACGTGCTGCGGATTTCGCTGTACGTGCAGGAAGACGGCTACGAGACGGATCCCGCGGGCTTCACGGCGCAGGTGAACCGCCTTATCGAAGAAGCCACCGAGCGCGGGATGTACGCGCTGGTAGACTGGCACCAGCTCACCCCCGGCGATCCGAACTACAACCTGTCGAGAGCCAAAACCTTTTTCACGGCCATCGCCAACCAGCACAAAAACAAAAACAACATCATCTATGACGTCTGCAACGAACCGAACAACGTCAGCTGGGGACAGATCAAAACCTATGCAGACCAGATCATCCCCGTGATCCGCGCTATCGACGGGGATGCGGTCATACTCGTGGGCACGCATGCATGGGCTTCGATGGGTATTTCCGACGGGCGCTCGGCGCAAGACATCGTCAGCAATCCCCTGAGCTTCTCCAACATCATGTACACCTTCCATTTCTACGCCAACGATCACGGAACGGAATACCTCAACGAGCTCGACTGGGCATCCGACCGCCTGCCCGTTTTCGTAACGGAATTCGGCTCGCAGCTGGCCTCGGGCGACGGCCCCAACGATTTCACGATGACGCAGCAGTACATCGATCTCATGCGCAACAAAAAGATCAGCTGGTGTAACTGGAACTATTCAGACGATGCGCGCAGCGGTGCGGTATGGATTAGCGGCACCTGCTCCGCCGGCCCCTGGACCACCGCGCGCCTGAAACCCGCCGGCGCATGGATCCGCCAGCGCATGCTGAGCCCGGCAGACGATTTCCCCACCGGCCCCACGAACCCCACTTGCCAGCCCGTTTCCGCCAGCGCAGACGATGGCAACGTACCGGCCAATGTGCTCGACGGTAACCTGGCCACGCGCTGGTCTGCCAACGGCAATCCCCAATGGATACAGTTCTGCCTGGCCGATACCGTAACCGTTAACGGCGTGAAGATCGCTTTCTATAACGGCAATACCCGCACATCGAACTTCGACGTGCAGACGTCGCTGAACGGCAGCACCTGGACCAACGCGATCACTAACCGCAACAGCAGCGGCACCAGCACCGCCCTGGAAACGTTTGCCTTCGCCGCGCAATCCGCTAAATATGTGCGGATCGTAGGCCATGGCAACAGCGTGAACGCGTGGAACAGTTATACGGAAGTGCAGATCATGCAGCAAACGAACGTTCCGCCCACCGTGAGCCTCACCGCTCCCGCCAACGGCGCCACTTTCACGGCACCGGCCAGCATCACGGTTTCCGCAAACGCCGCGGATAGCGACGGCTCCATTTCCAAAGTGGAATTCTTCCAGGGCGCCACCAAGATCGGGGAATCGCTTACGGCGCCCTACAGCATCACCTGGAGCAACGTGGCCGCCGGCAGTTACGCCATCACCGCGAAAGCGACCGACAACGGCAATGCTTCCACCACATCGGCCGGGGTCAATATCACGGTGGGCGCCGCGCCCGCCTGCTTACCGGTAAGCGCCAGTACAGACGACGGCAATGTTCCGGCGAATGTGCTCGACAATGATCTGAGCACCCGCTGGTCGGCCAGCGGCAACCCGCAATGGATACAGTTTTGCCTGAGCACGGTGCAAACCGTTTCCGCAGTGCAGATCGCGTTTTATAACGGGAACCTGCGCACGTCGAATTTCGATATCCAACTGTCGCAAAACGGCAGCAGCTGGACGAACGCCGCCACCAATCTCACCAGCAGCGGCACTTCTACCCAGCTGGAAACCTTCTCCATCGCGCCGCAGTCCGCCAAATACGTGCGCATCGTGGGGCATGGCAACAGCGTGAATGCCTGGAACAGTTATACGGAAGTGAAGATCGTGACCGGCAGCGGGCTTCAGTCCGTCGCAGCGGCCAAACTGCCGGAAGCGGAAGCAGCGGAGGGACCGGAGCTCATCGCTTCGCCCAACCCTTTCACGTCGCGGCTGAACGTTCAGTTCGTGCTGTGTAAAGCGGGACAGGTGCGGCTGATACTTTTCGATATGAACGGGAAACCGGTCACGGTGTTGCAGGAAGGACAGCTCCCGGCCGGGAAGCACAGCGTTTCACATGCATGCGGAGAACTGGCGCCGGCTACGTACATCCTGCAATTGCAGGCCGGTGGCAGATCGCTGTCGAAGAAAGTGCAGAAATTCTGATCATTTTTCCTGACCTATACGATCGGGGAGCAGGCCGCAGGGTTTGCTCCCTTTTTATTTCAGACCTATGCCCCGAACTGGCGCAGGTGATGGTCGGCATGCTTGTAAGCGAAAATGCCGATCTGTTCCTCGGTCATCTTGCCGAAGAAGTCGTGGATAAAGGAAGGATTGGAAAAATGCCCGTATGCCTGAACGCCCTCGATCCAGCGTAGTTTCTGTTTTTCGACGTCGCCCTGGTCTTTGACGGTGAACCTTTTGCCGGTGGGGGTATTTTTGGGCAGGGGCTTTTCGTTCCGGGTGTTGCTTTTCAGCGCCCATCTGCCGAAGATTTTTCCGAGAAAATCCTGGCGGTACACTTCGGGCTGCGTGCCCTGTACCCATTCGTCCCAGATCGTGCAATGTCTGGCCATCTGGTATACGTTCATCTTTCCCCAGTTCCGGCGGCTGTTTGCGCTGATAGAGCGGATGCGCCCGATGAGCTCGTTGCGGGTGGAGGGATCAAATACGGTTTTCATGGTTGAAATTGTTGATGGGTTGCAGGGAGAAGTAGTTGCCGGAATCGTCTTTGAAGAAGGCTTCCGTGCCGTAGAACTCTTTGGTGGGCGGCTTGATGAATTCCACACCTTTCGCTTTAAGCTCTTCGTAAGTGGCGTAAATATCGGAGCAGGTGAGCACGCCGCAGCCGAAAACGCCCTGTTTGATGAGTGAAATCAACGTTTCGGCGGTTTCTTTCGGGAACATCTTGCTCACTTTGACGGGGAACAGGACGATCTGGAGGTCGGGCTGCTCGGGCGGCGAAACGGTCAGCCAGCGGGAATCCGGGCCCATGGGGATATCGTCCACTACTTTGAACCCGAGCTTGTTCACGTAGAAATCGTAGGCGCTGTCCTGGTTCAGCACATGAATGTTGGTAATGGTCATTTTGGTGATCATGTCAGTTTGTTTTTTGATGATGAAACAAAGTTCCGGAACGGGCGGGAGATACTATTCTTCAAAATTGCTATTCTCGTGCAGCCCGAGGCGATGGGCATAACAGCCGGGAATGAAGGAAAGCGGCGTGGCGCGGATTTGTTCCCTCACGGATTTGTGCCGCAGCAGGAAGGCCGACGGGGTTTCGCCGGTCAGTTTTTTGAAGAGGCCGCTGAACGACGTCAGGCTTTGGAAACCCACGGAGAAGCAGGCTTCGGCAACGGATCTGTTATGACGGAGCAATAGCTGCGCCGCATCGATCCGGGTGGCTTGCAGGTATTGATGGGGCGTTTTCCCGTAAATGGATTTGAACAGGCGGATGAAGTGGAACTTCGAAAAGTAAGCCTCGTCTGAAATATTGTCCAGATCGATCTCTTCCGCATAATTGGCGTCTATGTACAGTTTCGCCTGAACGATCCGCCGGTAGAGGTACACCTTCGGATATTCTTCCGCCTGGGCAGGCGATCGGGCGATATGCGGCATTTGCTTCGTTTCCATCCACTGCCAAATTACGGAAAGGCCATTACTGCGGCGGGTGGGGGATGTGACGGATGAAGGGGGGATTTATGCCTTAAAGCGGATGCCGTATTTGGCAGGTTTTCGAAAAAGATGCATATTGAGGCGTCACCGGCCATGCTGCCCCATCCGAATATTGCCAAACGGCCACCGCCCCAGCGCCGTATCTTCTACTATGTAAACGAATTTTAACATGACGATCGAACAAATCTTCAAAGACAAGACCATCAAGGCCAAAGCTAAAGTGGCCACCATCGGCCAATGGCTCGTAGCCGGTGAATTGCCGCTGGACGAACTGCTCGCCTTCGCCGAACACCAAAAGGCGGCCGGCAAAGCCACCTGCATCGAATCGGTGGAATATGCCACCAAAACCGCGCCCGGCATTGCCGATGAAACCCTGCTGGCCTTCGTGACCAAATCCCTGAAAGACGAAGAGCCCCGCGTGAAATGGGAAAGCGCCAAAGTCATCGCCAACATCGCCAAACAGTTCCCTGCGCAACTGGCCCCATCTATCAAACTTCTCCTGGCGAACGCGGAAAACGATGGCACGGTAGTACGCTGGGCCACCGCCACCGCGCTGGCCGAAATCCTCAAACTGAAAACGGAAGCCAACGCCAAACTGCTGCCGGCCGTGGAAAAACTCTGCGATAAGGAAACAGACAACGGCGTGAAGAAAAAGTACCAGGACGGTATCAAAAAAGCGAAGAAGTAAGCCGGTCAGGCCATACTGCGGACGAACGCGTCGAGGTCTTCGTCTTTCCCCAATCCCAGTTTTTGTTTGATGCGGTACTTGCTCATGCGGATGCTTTTCGGCTCAATGCCCATGATGCTGGCCATTTCTTTCGTGTTCCGTTTGAGGAAGATGCAGGCGCAGTATTTCAGGTCGAGGTCGGTGAGTTTATCGCCGGCCTTTTGCTGGAGGCGCTGGTAAAAACCGGGATGCACGTCTTTGATATCGGTCTTCAACTCTTCAAAATCGTTATCCAGCCGCGTTTGCTGGTGTAAGAGCCGGTTGAGTTCCGTGCGCTTGATGTCGGGACTGCGATGGTCTTCCAGCTTTTCTTTCAGGAGCTGGAGCATTTTATTCTTTTGTTCCACCTGCAGCGCGCCGGCCATTACTTCCTTCTGCAGGATTTCGTTCTGCGCCAGAATGATGGTCTGTTCGGTTTGCAGGCGGGCGGCTTCTTCGGCTTTGAGTTTCGCCTGTTCTTTCTGCAGCTGCGCGTTCAGTTCGGCGTTCCGTTTCCCGGTTTCGAGGGTACGGTTTTCTTCCGCTTTCAATTTTGCGAGGAGGCGGGCTTCTTCTTTTTCCAGTTCCAGCAGCTGGCTGCGTTGGAGGGAATACCGCAGCCGGAAATGATAGGAGCGGAACATGAACAGTAAACCCGCCAGCAGTGCGGTTGCGATGGCGATGTACAGATATTTCTGCCGCCGGTGGAAGGTTTCGCTTTCCCGGAGGAACCTGATCTCCTGTTCCTTTTCCCTGGCGAGATATTGGGCTTCGAGTTTTTTGCCGGCGCTGCTTTGTTCGGCGTCGTAGACGCTTTTATAGTCGGCCAGGTAAAGTTTATGGTACTGCAACGCTTTGGCAAAATCGTTCCTGCGTTCGGCGAGGCCGGAAAGGTCGTGGTAGATGCTGGAGCGGATGTAATAGTCGGGCATGGGGTCTCCCGCAAAAAGCGACAGCGCCTGGATAAGATAGGTTTCCGCGAGCTGGAAATTGCCGCTGCGTTTGGCGTCTTCATTCATCAATCCGTAAGCCGAGGCCTGGAGGCGTTTGTCTTTGTCTTTCGTAGCGTAATTGAACGCCAGCATGGCGTATTTGCGGAGGGAGTCCGTCGTTTGTGCGGACGCGGGGTAATGGCGGTTGTACGAATCGGCGAGATTGATGCAGGGAATGGTGATGAGTTGCACCATGCGCATGTAGGGCTCGTTTTGCAGGTACACGGCCACGGCGCGGCGGAATGCGTTCATGGTGGAATCGAGGAGTGACGGGTCTTTCGCGCCGGATTTCAAGTATTTGTCATGCGTCGCCGAACCGATGGCCTGCCAGGATTCGCAGATGTTGTTGGGATCGCGGCTCTGGAGCGCGGCTTCGAGCGACAAATGTGCGTAATGGCCTTCTTTTTCAATGTCTTCCCAGGTGGAGAAGATCGTATAAATGGCGTAATAGATGGATGCCTGCAGCGCCGGGTCATTTCCCTTTTTTACGAACTCCAGCGCCTTCAGGAAGGCGGCCAACGCTTCCTTTTCGTGGTTGTCCATATTGAGGTCGCGGCCTTTGTTGTACCAGGCCCAGGCTTTGGTGCGGACGTCGGTGGTTCGGCCGGCGAAGTAGAGGCTGCTGTCGGCATCGCGGACATTCTGGGGAACGTCGCGCAGTTTAAGGTAAATGCTGGCCCGGGCAACATAGGCGTACACCTTGTACCGGGCGTCGCTTTCGGCGGAGGCGAGCGTCAACGCGCGGGCCGCCAGGCGAAAAGCTTCCGTAGTGTCGTAATAGCGGACGGTATGGGCCAGCAGGCTCAGCGGAACGATCTTGTCGCGGCCGGCGGCGTCTTTACTGTCCACGATCGTATAGAGGCTGTCGGTATAGCGGTTTTGCGCGGCGAGGGGTAAAGCCCGCAGCAATACGACCGTCAGCAATATCAGGAAAAAGCGCATGTGCATTCGGATATGGATTTACAGGGAAGTGTCCCAGTTCAGCGGAATGCTTTTCAGCAGCTGCCGGTGCAGTTCACCATCGTTGGAAGCGAGATAAACGCACAGCGGCGCGCCTTTGTCGTTGGTAGGCACCAGCGCGATGGCGGTGTTGTTTTGCAGGAAGAAACGGTAGTATTGATGGGTGATGCCCTTCACTTCCGTCCAATCGTTTTCCAGTTGGAGCAGGGTGGCTTCGGTGAGGCCTTCCGCGAACGCCAGGTGTGCCAATCCGCCCATACCGGCCTGCACGTATGCCATCGACCAGAGGAAATGTTCCATCGTATCCGCGTCCAGCAGCCATTCTTCGCGGTCCGCATCGTAGCTGCCATATACGGCGGGGTCGGGCTTGCCGAAATCTTCATGATCGATCCCCCAGATCACCACGTCCTGGTTTTCGGTGTAAAACACGAGCATGCCGCTGTCTGACAGGTACAGCTTTTCCGGCGGCAGCAGCCGGTTGAAGGCGGTGTTCAGGGCTTCGAAGCGGCCCATTGTGCGGTAATAATCCCGCAACACGGCGGGTAACCGGCAGCCGAGGCGGGCTTCCGCAGTGGCGATTTCGGCTTCTTCATATCCCTGCGGCTGGTCGGGGAGGGAGAAGAGTTGCCGGAGGAGGGGTTTATAAGTCATGCTGTTTCAGTACGAGTTTATATTCGCGTTTGAAGCTTTTGGGATTGAGGTCCTGGAACCCGAACTGCCCCGGTTTTTCTACGAGCGTGCCGAGCAGTGCCATCGCCTGGTCCTGGGTTAAATCTTTCGGGTAGAATATCCCGTCGAACGTGATATTGTCGAGCCGTGCTTCGAAACTGTATTTGAATTCGTCGTCGCCGCCGTAGGTAAGGGCGATTTTGCCCGTCCAGTGCAGGTGGAAAGTGTTGCCGGTTTGCCGGTCGATGCGGATGTGGTGGTCGGCGACGGAATCGTGCCCCAGCAAATAGATGCCGAAGTTCAGATCGTCGTACTCCCAGTCGTCCGGCAGCGGGAAGGTGTCTGCCGCGAGCTGCAGCGTTTCCCATCCCCCGAAATCGAATTTTTCCCCCGCCGCGGCCACCCGGATGCCGGCATTACCGTGTGCGGTGGACGACAACGTGCAGCTGTGATAATTCCCCCAAACAGATTTGGATTGCCAGTCGGGCACTGTATCGTCCTCCTCTTCCTCACTTTCGTCTTCCGCGTAATAATCTTCCGTTTCCAGGTGAAAATGAAAGAACAACCCCGCTTCAGGGTCCATTTTGGCGCTCCAGCTGAACTTTTTCACGGCATGACCGCCGGGGTACGGGTTATCTTTAAAATAAATCCGGTTTTCCATAGCTGCATATTATTAATAAAAGTCACAGTAATAATTCCAATCGCCGGTTTTTGGATGTTTGGCGAGGAAAACCGTGCCGCTGTCTACAATATTGATATTGGCTTTCTCGTCGGTGGCGATCTGCATCACGAACTCGAAACCTTTGCCCATGCTGACGCCGGGTTGGCAAAAAGACGGGAAACCGCCCAGTTTGTGCCCGTAATGGTTCGGGAAATCGTGGTGGTAGCCGGAAATGATCCCTTTGTCTTCCAGTGCAATAATGGTATCGCTATCGCCGGACGCCAATCCGCCGCCGTCCCAAACGGGACAATCCTGCGCAATGAAGTTGGTTTTAAGCGGGAAAGGCAGGCCTTCCACGCAAAGCTGGAAAAGGGGGAACATGGGTTGGGCGGACCTGTCGAGGGGAATGTCTTCGTTTTCCCGGTACAGGAATACCCGCGATACCCAGCTTTCCGTGAGCGCCTGCGTGGGCCTGAACCCGCCGGTGCTCATCCAGGTGGCCGGGCGGCTGATATGTCCTTTTAATTGTTCCTTGTCCATGCGAAACGAAATTAACGAATTAAGCAAGCCGGTCGTCTACAGGGCAAATATAAAGTGCTGTGGCTCAGTTTGGAAAGTTGTAGACACTTTGTAGACGCTTCCGGTTGGGGGATGTAGACGCTTTGTAAGCGCCGTTTATTTGGAACGGTGCGGATGCGGGCGCAACTTTGCCAGACCGGAACTCCGGCCTTTCATCATCCTCAAAACACCCGGCCCCTGGGGCCGGTAACACCTCAAACATCACTTATATGGACAAAAAAACACAATCCATCGTAGCCTACATCACCATCATTGGCTGGATCGTTGCGCTGCTGCAGTACAACAACGGAAAAGACGCCGCCGTGCGCTTTCACCTGAAACAATCGCTGGGCGTCATGATCCTTGGCCTGGCGCTGGCAGTGGCGGTCACCGTATTGACCGCGATCGTCCCGGTGCTGGGGTACTTGGCGTATGCGAACATTTTGGTGCTCATCCTCTGGATTTTGGGCATCATCAACGCCGCCAACGGCGCGCAGAAACCATTGCCGCTCGTAGGCGGGCTCGCGGAAGCAAAATTGAATTTCTTCTGATGGCGTATTCCGCCGTGCACCTCGACCCGCTGTTTACCGCCGGTAACGGTGAAAAACTCGCGCAGTTCCGCGAAGCGGGATGTTTGCCGGCCACTGTAACGTCGGACGAAGCCCTCATCCGGCACGTTCTCCAGCTGCTGAGCTCCCTCCATCCCGTGCTGGCAGCGGTGCTGGACGCGGAACTGCTGGCCGGGAACCGCGTGCAGACGGTCTTCAGCTGGCCCGGAGGCCCCTTCTGCGTAAGCCTGCTCCGGCCTTTTAAAAAACGGTACAAAGGGGCGATGCTGGAACGGAGCCTGGGGAAAGACCCGCACTACGGCCCGGCAAGCCCCGCTATCGAACAATATTCCTCACCCCTGGCGCCAGGGCAGTTCCTGGCGGCAGATAAAAAATGATATGCACATGAGCGATAATATTTTTTATACCAATGGAGACAGTCCTGTTATGCTCCAGGCCATCGCCAAAGCACAGGAAACTTTTAAATACTGCTGGCGCGAACTTAGCTGGGAAGCCCGCCGCATCGTGCCCGCGCTAGACCTCGCCTACGTCAAGATCGCTTTCGTACAGCCTTCCGGCGTTCCCGGGAAGCCGAAAGTCGAATACATGTGGGTGGCCGACATCGGATTCGACGGCGACCTGATTTACGGAACGCTCATCAACTCGCCCGGCATCGTCAATAATGTGGCGAAGGGCGATGCGGTCGAAGCACCGCTCAACCGGCTGTGCGACTGGCTTTTCGCCAGCAACGATACGCCGTACGGCGGTTTCAGCATCCAGGTGCTGCGCAGTGAAATGGACGAAGAAGAGCGGGATGCCCACGATGAAGCCTGGGGGCTCGACTTCGCTGAGCCGGACACGGTTTATGTGGTGCGCGACGAGGAAACGGACCCCGCGGCGCAGGAGGAACATCCCATGAGCATCAACATGAAAGACAGCCTGCGCGACTTCCTGCAGAAAAATCCTGAGGAGGCCGGCAGGGCCGACGAAGACGGGTTTACCATGCTGCACCGCGAAGCCATCGCCGGCAACCGCAGCACGGTGGAAGCATTGCTGCAGGCGGGCGCCGACAGGTCTGCCCAAACCCGTTCCGGTAAAACGGCGCTGGATTTCGCGCGGCAACTCAACTGGCAACACCTCCTTCCGCTTTTACAACCCGCCTGATCGATAACAGGCCGCATAAACCATCCTGCAATGGAAAATATCCTGCTGCATCCAGATCCGGCTACGGTATTCGCCGACCCCGCCATGGCCATGTATTTCAAGCCGCTGCTGACCGTGTTGGGCGAAACACCCGTTCACCTGCTGACCCGCGAGGGCCTGATCGTTAAAAATGAGCCCGATTACCGGTTTGCTGAAAATTATTGTTTCGGGTTTGGGATGGAAGCCGGGAAGTACCGCTTATTAGTTCCGTCAAAATGAAAAACATGTTCAAACCGCAACAAATAGCCCAGCAATTTGGATTTGCCTGGCCGCCGGATTTTGAGCGCCTCTACAACGAGGGCATGCTGGATTGGGGGGCCCTGGGGCCGGACTGGGGCCGCGACGTATACCCGGAACTCCGGAAAAACCCGCCACTATTGCTTTTTGCCAATGATTTCGAGCTGATGCGCATGGAGGATATCCAAAGCCAGTTGGAAGAATTCAGGGATCCCGATTACTGGATGGGGATCCGGGAAGATTTTCCGTTCGTTCCTTTTGCGGGAAACGGCGCAGGCGATTGGTTTTGTTTTTTGGCGGAAGGGGCCGAAATATGCGTCGTATTGCTCCGGCACGATGCCGGCTATGCAACTTACAAGGCCCGTAATCTCAGGGATTTTATTTTCCGTTGCATGCTGGAAGCTGTTGCCGATGTGGAAGATGCGCAATTCGGTCTGCTGTCGGAAACGGGATTCCGGGAAGATCTTACGCATTTCCTACGCACGCACCAACCCTGGCTCAGCGAAAATCAATACCGCACGTTGTCGGAAGTTTACGGTCGGGATGGAGCGGAAAAACCGTTGATCACCCGCGGTGAACTGGCGTCCATTTTACAGCGGGAGATAGGGTGGGAGCGGCTGGACGAAGATTTTGCATATAGCGAATGACGCACATCCGTATCCTCCAAAATAAATCCTGACTGAAATGAACTGGAAAATATACATCGCCGCCACGCTGGTGCTCGCCTGCGTCATCCTGCTCAGTTCCTGCTACGGCACCCGGAAAACCCTGCTCTTCGAAAACCGGGTGTACCACTGGAAGGTGTATTTCGTAAAAAAACGGCACCTGTCGGTGGGTACGTATGCGCATTTCGAAGTGTTCTACAAAGGCGTGCAGTTGGTCCTCCCCAAAGAAATTACCGGCGGAAAGCGCGCCGTCGGCGAATTCACATCGGCTGTGGCCGTCGATAACCGCAGCAGCCAGTTCGGGACGTTGATCGTTATTTTCGAAAGCGATTTTCAGCGGGACGATGGCGTACCGTTCCGATCGTTCATCACCCTGCATATCCGGCCAGACGGAAAAAAGGGATTGACCGTGCGCAATCCCTGCAACGGCCACGAAGCACAATTGGAAATCGCGCAGGTATCCCCCGAATAAAAAACTGCCAGACTGAAATCACAGCCTGGCAGTCGTTTTAGTGGTGGTATCTATTTGTATTCCGGGTTCTGGGTGATCACCGCGCCCGTATTCCGCTCGATTTCCGAAAAGGGTATCGGCCAGAGGTTGTGGTACGGCTGGATGGTGAGACCGGATTTTTCATTGTATTTCTTGTCGCGGTCGTACAGCAGGCCCATGCGGCAAAGGGTTACCATGCGCAGTTCTTCCACGTACAATTCCCGTAGCCTTTCATCGAGGAGGTAATCGATCGTTACGTCGGATTCCGCCACGGGAGCGGCATTGGCGCGGGCGCGTATCTTGTTGATGTCTTCGGCCGCCTTCGGCTTATCGCCTTTCCTGATGTAGGCTTCGGCACGGAGCAGGTAGGTTTCGGCCAGGCGCATGAGGTAGGCGTCTTTACTATACACATCGCCGCTGGAATTGAACAGCAGCTGGCCGGCGAAGGGCGACTTCAGGGGATTGCCGTTCGCGTCTTTCTGGATCACTTCTATCGGAAAATCCCCTTCGGAGAACGTCGCTTTTTTGAGGACGGGGTACCAGCTCCGGATCGTATCGGCAAAGTTGGCCGCCCTGGCCTTGAACCCGTCTTTCACATACCATTTTCCATACGCATCCGAATTTTTAGGTACGCCATCCATGATGAAATCGCGGACGATGTTGTATTCGCTGTTCCGGATATCGTTAGGGTCTGTCCAGATGTCGTACAGGAAATACTTCGTCGGCCGGATCCACCCGATGCCGCGCCCTGCGAGCTGATCGTTGAACGCCAGCACCGCGGGCTGGCTCGAGGGGGGCGCGCCGTTGACGGACGTCATCACCCGCAGGTTGGTCAGGTTGGGCATGATGGCCCACTGGATGACGTCGCGCGCGGGCGATGCGGGATTGAGATAATCGGTCTGGATGACGAAAATGCCTTCTTTGTTGCCACTGGAACGGTTTTGATTGTTCAACTCGAAGAGATCGCGGTACACGTCGCCCGGCTTGGCGGCCCGGCGGCCGAAACGCTGCGTCATGAGCGACAGCGCCGGATGGTTGATGACCTGCGTAGCGGCGTTGATGGCATCGTCGTAGGCTTTCAGCGAGATGAGCACTTCGGTGAGTAGATGGTAAGCGGCCTGTTTGTTCACGGCGCCGTCTTTCACGGCATCGATGTCTTTGAGGTACAGCAGTGCTTCGGTGAGGTCTTTGCGACAGAGGTTGTACACTTCGTCGCGGGTGGCCCGCACGTAATCCGTCCGCGGCATGGTAACTTCCTCCGTGATGAGCGGCACGCCGCCGTAGAGATTGGCGAGCATGTTGTATCCCCAGGCGCGGAAAAACAGTGCCTGCGCCTTGAAGGAATTCCGGTCGGCCTCGGAAAGCGCGGCGGCTTTGGGCACGCGGCTGATGATGACATTGGCGTTCGAGATAACGGTGTATACGTTTTGCCAGATCACTTCCACCACGTTGAAAGTGGGCACCATGGTGTTTTTATAATCGTTAAGCTTCACCGGCGGATTGTAATCGGTGGCGTTCACCGCAAAATCCGTGGCGTACCGCAGCGAAAAGTTCGCGTCGAGGTTGATGCCGCCGAAAAGGATGTGGCGCATGCGGTTGTGCAGGTAATTGGTGGCCGACTGGAAATCCGCCGCGGTATTGAGCGCATTGCCTGGCGTATAGAAATCGAGCGGCTCTTCTTTCAGGAATTTTTCTGTATTGCAGCTGGTGGCGAGCATTACTGCGAAAGCGGTCATGCAGCCGTATCGGAAGATCTTGTTCATGGGTTCGAAATTTAAAATTCAACATTTAAACCGACGGTATAGCTTCTCAGCAGGGGGAATGCTTCCATATTGAGGCCCGTGCCGGACTCCGGGTCCCAGCCATCCCAGTCAGACAGGGTGAGCAGGTTTTTACCGTTCACGTAGGCGCTCAGGCGGCTGATGTTGAGCTTCCGGGTGATGGACGCGGGCAGCGCGTAACTGAGCGTTACGTCCTGCAGGCGAACGAAGCTGCGTTGTACGTACGGGGAAAATTCGTTACCGAGCGCGGCGGAGTAGTAGCCGATCTGGCGGTACCTGGCGTTGGGGTTTTCCGGCGTCCAGTAGTCGAATTTGAAGAAGTTGCGGTTTTGCATATTGTCCGGGTTGGGAAGCGTGGACCCGGGCTGGCCGTAATAGTATTTTTTACCGCCCTGGATGGAATTGACGAACATCTTGAACTCGAATGCCTTGTAGCGCAGGGTGTTGAGGACGCTGAAGCGATAGGAGGGATCGGTGTAGCCGAGGATCTTCCTGTCTGCCGCGGCGGTGTAAGATCCGTCGCCGTTTATGTCTTCCACCTTGTACGTCCCATACGTAAATCCGCCGGGTATGATACCGGCGTTGCGATCGGCCACCTGCCACATTCCGATGATGTTGTAATCATATGCCACGCCAAACGGCTGGCCGATGAAGATCTTCGAAGCCACGAGGTCGTCTTCCTTCCCGTCCTTGTTCGCATCGATGCCGGTGATGCTGACCACCTTGTTGCGGTTCAGGGAGAAACTGGTATTTACGTCCCAGGAAAAGTTTTTGTTGCGGACCGGCGTACCGTTCAGCGCCAGCTCGACGCCTTTGTTATGGAGCTTCCCGACGTTGAAGGGAATGCTCGTCTGGCCGTTGACGGACGGAATATTCACCGTATACAGCAGGTTGGAAGTATTGGCGGTGTAGTAATTGACTTCCCCGGAAAGGCGGCTGCTGAAGAGGGAGAAGTCCAGCCCGAAATTGAGCGTTTTGGTCGTTTCCCATTTCAGGTCCTGGTTGGCGAGGCTGCCGATGCCCTGGCCCTGGAGCGCCAATCCGCCATCGCCGAACAAATAACCATTGGCGATGGAGGCGTTCATGCGCGAAAGCGTCTGGTAGCGGCCTACGGTGCGGTTGCCGTTGGCGCCGTAGCTGAGCCGGAACTTGAGATCATCGATTTTTCCGAGTTTGCCTTTGGTCCAGGGCTCTTCGGTGATCCGCCAGGCCAGCGCGGCGGAGGGGAACACGCCGGTCTTGTTGCCGGGCCCGAAGCCGGAGAAACCGTCGTTCCGCACCGTTCCCGTGAAAACGTACCGGTCTTTGTAGCTATAGATCAAACGGTACATCTGGTAAAGACTGGTTTCTTTCCAGGCGTCGGAGTTAACGGTCTGCAAACTGGGCTGCCCCGCTTCCAGGCTGTGATAGCCGAGCGCGGGATTGGCGAAGTTGCTGGCATTGGCATTCGTCTGTTCGAAATTCCGCTTTTCAAATCCGTACACGAAAGTGGCGTTGATGCCATGGTCACCGAATTCGCGGCGGTAATTGAAGATATGGTCGAGCGTCTGGTTGTATTCGGAAGAATTCATTTTGCTGCCGCTCCCCGTGAAGTTGGCGCCGTACAGATCGAAGTTGAATTGCTGGGCGGTAACGTAGTTCTGCCCGAAATTGACGCGGTAATTGAGCCCCTTGATCCAGGGTACCGTAATGTCTGCATACATCAACCCGAACAGGTTGTAGCGTTTGTCGAGATTGTTCTGCTGCGTTTGTAGGATGGGGTTGAGGTTGGAGCCGTCGGGCAGGCGCAGCGGTTTCCCGGTGGAATCGTAGGCAGACAGGAAAGGCGTGTTGCGGATGACGGTCGTCAGGGTCGGCGCCACGCCTGAATAGTCGCTGATGCCGTAGCTGGATTGAATGCCCACTTTCAGCCAGCTGGCCACTTTGCTTTCCAGGTTCACCCGGAAGCTGTAGCGTTTATATGTATCGTTGATGATGACGTTTTCCTGGTTGGTATAGCCGAGGGAGAAGAAGTAGGCGGTGTTTTCCGAGCGGCCGGAAACGCTCACGTCGTGGTTTTGCATGAGCGGGTGCCGGTTGGTGAGCAATTGCCACCAGTCGGTGTCCACGCCTGCCTGGAAGCCTTTGGCGGATTCGGCGGACATGCGGGTGAGCGGGTCCCAGCCGGGGTTGGGCGCGTCGAGGTTGGCGCCGGTGCGGCTTTCGTTGATCCACCGGTCGGCCACGAACTGCAGGTAGCCTTCCTTATCGAGCGGGAGCATGTCGCGGTTGGAGACCTGCGAAAGCGTGAGGGCGCCGTTGTAGGAGATGAGGGGCTTTTTGCCGGCGCGCCCCGTTTTGGTGGTCATGAGCAATACGCCGTTCGATGCCTGGGAGCCGTAAATGGCCGTGGCGCTCGCGTCTTTCAACACGTCGACCGAGGCGATGTCTGCCGGGTTGATGTCTGCCAGGTTGCCGCGGAAGATGATCCCGTCCAGCACGATCAGCGGACTGGTAGTGCCGCTCAGCGAAGTGCGTCCGCGGATGCTTACCGATGGGCTGGAGCCCGCCGTGGTGACGGCGCCCACGTTCAGCCCCGGTACGGAGCCTTGCAGGGATTGGAGGATGTTGACGTTCGGGGATTCGCGGAAGGCGGTGAGGTTGGCCCGGGCGGTGGTGCCCGTAACGTCTTTTTTCCGGGCGGTGCCGTACCCGATCACGACTACATCGGTGACGATGGTTTCAGCCTGGCGCTCCATGATGATCTGGAGCGGGCTGCCGTTGTAGGTGATGTCTTGCGGTGTGAAGCCGACGTAGGTCAGCCGCAGTACCGTTCCGGGTTTTACTTGCAGGGTGAATTCCCCTTTTTCATTGGTTTGCGTGGCTTTGGCGCCATTGCTGCTGCGCACCGAAACGCCGGCCAGCGGGAGGTTTCCCACATCGGTGACGCGCCCGGTGACCGACTGTGCGTAGGCGGCCGCGCAGCTGCAAATGGTGAAGATGGTCAGCAACATCGTCTTGAACGTCGTGTGTAGCATCATCGTTAGGATTTTGATCGTTAAAAAGTGGATGGGGACAGCAATACCCGTCCGCAGGGAGATTTCCATCTCCCCGGAGCGAATCCATACTGTCATTTCAATCGATTGTATAATTGGGCCGTCAAAGCGGGCCGGACATAGTTCGGCGATACATCATAACGTAGTTTTAGATGATTTGGAATGAGTGGAAATCGGAAGCCCCGGCAGTTGGTGTCGCCGGAAAGAATACATTTTAGTTAGGTGAATACTTGGTTCGATCCTGGTGTTCTCGCAAATGATGATGAAGTACGTGTGGTGCCTGCCCGGTTATTCTTCAGTTTTTCAAATCGTGGTTGCGTCGGGCTGACGGGCCGCTGGAAACAATGATAGGAAAAAATATCTTCCGGGCAATGTGGGGCGCTCCTATTTTTGCATAGTTGTGAATAAACAATGAGAATTGATCAAAATTCAATCAAACTTCGAAGGTAAGGACACCTGAGCAAAAAATTTTTTCCATCACATTCACCCTTTTTAATACTTTCATTGACTTGTCGATAGAAGACCACAATTGCATTGGCCGGAGGTAGTGGCCCGGTCGGTGTTACGAGTAACATGAGACAGAATTGTAATATACAATGGCATATGGATATATGCGTCTTGAGGTAATTTATTTGTACGGATAACGCTGACCTAAGTTTGGGGTAAATATGGATCAACCAATTTCAGGAGAGAACACTGCGTTCGAAGAGTTGTTCCGGCAGCATTTTGTATCACTCTGCACGATCGCTTATTATGTGGTGGATGACAAAGATGCCGCGCGGGACATTGTCCAGGATTTTTTTCTTGGGTTCTGGAGCAAACGCCATCAGATCAGGCTCACGCATGACTTTAAACATTACGCCACGAAGGCGGTCCGCTACGCTTCCATCAACTATCTGAAGAAAACGGGAAGGGTCAAACTGGAAGAGCTGGAAGTGATGGACGGGCTGGCCATGCAGTTCACGGCCGAAGACAAGGAAGTGCGTGAAACCCGGTACCGGGCGTTGTGGGAGGCATTGAACAGGATGCCGGAACAGCGGCGCAGGATATTCCTCATGAGCAACCAGGAAAAGATCAAGTATAAAGACATCGCGGAGCAGATGGGGATTTCCATCAATACCGTCAAAACACATATCCGGCTTGCGCTCCTGTTTTTGCGGGAAGAATGCAAATGGATGGTGAAGCCGGTGTCGTTACTGCTTTGCTGCCTTCAGTTGGACATGTTATTCTAACCTTCAAACGGATCTTATGTCACAATCACCCGATCATACCGGAATGGACTGGAACAAAATACTGGAATCGTTAGAAGAAGCTAAAATCACCCACGATATGACGAAAGAAGAGTTCTCTGCCCTGGCTGCCGCCCGTGAAGCACGTGCCCTGCTGGCTGCGCAAGAATTCGACGAAGACGGCGGCTGGCGGGAATTCACGGCCCTGCGCGAAAAACGGAGGACGTTCCGGCTGCGCATCGTCCGCCTGGCCGTAGCTGCCGGCCTTGCCCTGGCGATCGGCGCCGGCCTCTGGATATTCGCACCCGCCGGCAATACGCTGCAAACCGCAGATGCCGCCGGCCCCGGTAAAGTACGCCTGCGCACCGCCGATGGCCGCATCCTGGAACTGGACCGCGGCGCCGGCACCATCCAGGATAATGACATTGCCCGGATCCAGGCCGGTGGCGACTCGCTCGTTTACACCGCCGGCACCGCCAGCACCGGAGGCGCAAAAATGGATACGCTCGAAATACCCGTGGGCATGCCGTTCCAGTTGCTGCTGGCAGACGGAACGAAAGTATGGCTGAACGCAACGTCGAAGCTGATTTACCCGGCTGCTTTCCATGGCGCTGCGCGGGAAGTTTACCTGGAAGGGGAGGGTTATTTCGAAGTGGCACAGAACGCAAGTCAGCCCTTCCTCGTGCATAGCGGCAAGACCGTCACCACCGTGCTCGGCACGGCTTTCAATATCCGCGCCTACGACGCGTCGGTGATCACCACCCTCAGCAGCGGCAAAGTGAAGGTAACGGCCGGAGCGGCATCGGTAACGCTGCAGCCCGACGAACAATCGACGTTCGACCCGGAAAGCGGCCAACTGGAGAAGGCGCCCGTTGTTGCGGCAGACATGACGGCCTGGGTGCAGGGCAACCTGTATTTCGACGGCGTGCCACTGGCAGACATCACCGAAAGCCTCGGGCGGTATTACGGTTTCGATTTCACTTTCGATGACGCCGCCACGGGCCAGCTGCGATTCACATTGGACATGCCGCGCCCCGCCACCATCGGGGAAGCCCTGGCGCAGCTGAAAGCCAGCCGTACAGAGCTGCATTTCCAGATAAACGGGAAAGTCGTCACCGTTTCCCGGCGCCTGCAACCATAAAAAACAGTGTAATCAACCATTGGCCGCCCCGGCGGCATCCGTTCAACTTTAATATCTGATCCATATGAGCAACAAATCGGGCCCATCCTTCCTCCGGAAGGTTGCAGGAGTGTTTTGCATCCTGCCATCCCTTACATTGCTGATTGCATGCATCCTGTTCGCCGGCACGGCCAGCGCACAGGAAGAAGCCAGCATCCTTTCGACGAAAGTGACGTACGAGGCCAACAAGTCGCCCCTGGGCAAAGTGCTCAAAGACCTCCGCAAACAGCTGCGGTTACGGTTTACTTTCAACGAAGAGCATATCCGCCGGCAGCCTGCCATCACCATCAAGGCGCAAGGGATGAAGCTGGGCGCGTTCCTGGACGAGTTGCTCAGGCCGACCGACCTTGCTTATGTGGTAGATATGGGAACGGTGATCATCATGAAAAAGGCGCCAGCCGTTTCGTCGAACATTGTGCCGGCCTCCGCCGAGCTGCATCAGGTGTTGCGCGGGCGTGTGGTGAGCGCTTCCGGTGAACCGCTGGAAGGTGTCAGCATCCGTGCCCAGGAATCCGGACAGATGACCGTTACCCAGGCAGACGGGATGTTCATGATGCTCCCGCGCGTGGGGGAGCAGATCCGGCTAAGCCGGCTCGGGATGAAACCGCTGGTTTATAAAGTGAAGAGCGATTTTTCGGAACTGGTCTTACTGCAGATGGATACTGTTATACAAGCCATCCAGGAAGTGGTGGTGAACGGCTACCAGAAGATCGATCCGCGGCTGGCTACCGGTTCGGTATTGAAGCTCTCCGCCGCGGAAGTGCTCCAGCCGGGCGTGGCCACCATCGACAAAATGCTGCAGGGCAAAGTCCCGGGCCTCATGATCATCAATACTTCCGGCGGCGTCAACGCCGCGCCGAAGATGCGGATGCGCGGTACCTCCACGCTGCTGGGCAACGCTTCGCCCCTGTGGGTGATCGACGGGATGATCCGCCCCGATCCCGTAAACGTTTCATCGGCCGTCCTCAATAACATCATCAACGGCGAGTCCCGCGCGAATTTCGAACTGATGGGCAATGCCATCAGCGGCGTGAACCCCTACGATATCGAAAGCCTCACCTTCCTCCGCGACGCTGCGGCCACCGCCATCTACGGCACCCGCGCGGCCAACGGCGTGATCGTCATCACCACCAAAAGAGGGAAGGAAGGCCCCGTCCGCATTTCCTACAACACCGATTTTTCTTTCCAGGCCCGCCCTTCCTATAACCAGCTCCATCTGATGAATTCCAAAGAAAGGATCGAGTTTTCGCGGCAGCTGCAGGAAGACCATGTAGTTATGCACTATTTTGGCGTAGGGCTCGACGAAAAACTCTCCTACGAAGGAAAATTGCGGGAATTGTATGCCGGCAATATCACGGAAGACGAGTTTCACCGCCAGGTATCCATCATGGAAACCCGCAATACCGACTGGTTCAAATTGCTGTTCCGGAACGCGTTCAGCATGAAACACTCCGTAGGGATCAGCGGCGGCAGCAACAAAACGACTTATTACGCTTCGCTCCTGTATGCCGACAATAAAGGCGCCGCCCGCGAAGACGAAATGAAATCATACGCCGCAACTTTCAACCTCCGTACCCAGATCGGGAAACGGCTGACGGTCGACATGTCGTTGCAAAGCAACCACCGGAAGTCGAGCGCTTATTACAACGGCATCAACCCGCTCCAGTATGCGCTGCAAACCAGCCGCATCTTCGACCCCGGCGATTACATCGCCATGCAGAACGCCGTGCTGGGATGGGCGGCGCCGACAGACCTGGAAACGAAGCGCCCGCCTTACACGCTCAATATCCTCAACGAAATCGAACATTCGAAAAATACCTCGTCCAGCCGCTCTTCCAGCCTGAACGTGTCGCTTGATTACAAGATCGCGAACGGACTTTTTTTCCGGAATAATTCCAGTTATATCATCGACGCTTCGGACGGACTGTCTTATGCCGATTACTACACTTTCGCGGCTTCGAAGCTCAGGGGGTGGGACCTATCCTGGACGCCGACGCCAGAAGTGGTGAAGCAGTCGCCGCTGCCCGCCGGCGGTATCGCCAGCCTGAACGCATTCAGTAAATCAGTGCTCGGAATCCGTAACAGCGTCGATTACAGCACCGGCCTATTCGACAACCGCGACCAGTTCAACGTTACCCTGGGCAACGAGGTCAGGAGCGAAGCGGGTTACGGGACCAGCAGCATTATGCCCGGTTATTTCCCCGATCGGGGCGATATTTTTTCGCCGTCAGACCAGGGCCTCCGGATGGTGAGCCAGCAAGCCGTCAACCGCAGGAAAGACAACACGGTTTCCGGCTACCTCAACATCGCGTACAGCCTGAATAACCGCTACATCTTCAGTGCCACGGTGCGGGCAGACGGCTCCAACCGCTTCGGGCGGACGGCCAACACCAACTTCCGGCCGAACTACAGCGTTTCCGGCCGGTGGAACGCCGCCATGGAGCCCTGGTTCCCGAAGGGCAATTTCCTCACCGACTGGCAGGTGCGCGCTTCTTTCGGCACGCAGGGCAATGTGGTGACGGAAGTAGGCCCCAACCTCATCGCCGCCTACAGCCGCAACAAAACCAATCCCATCACGGGCCTGCCTTACCTGTCCATCAAATCCATGCCATATCCCGACCTCCGGTGGGAGAAAACCTACCAGTGGAACCTCGGCACCAACGTCGGCCTCTTCAACAGCCGGCTGCTGGTGAACGTGGACTACTATTCCAAAAAATCGGTGGACGTGATCGATATGCTGCCCATACCCTACGAATACGGGATGGACTTTATGTACCGCAACGGCAGCACCTTGTACAACGAAGGGCTGGAACTGTCCATCATGGCGCAGCTGATCAGGAAAAAGCACACTGCGCTTTCCCTGCAATTCAATACCAGCAAAAACCTTAACAGGGTGTCCGACCAGCTGATCGTTCAAAATTACAGCGCTTTCTTTACCGGAAACGGCGGATTGCCCGGCAAGGCCATCAGCGGCATTTACTCCTATGTTTTCAAGGGGCTCGATGGCAAGAAAGGCCTGCCTGAATTCGACAAGCTGAACAAGACCGAAAGGACCTCCGACCCCAACGCGTTCCTGGTATATTCAGGGCAACTGGAACCGAAGCTGACGATGAGCCTGGCGCCCGTATTTACGTATAAATCCTTTTCATTTTCGTCTGCCATGCTGCTCAGCCTCGGTAGCGTAAAACGGCTGAACCCGCTGTATTACCGTCATGGTGCCAGCAATAACGCGCCAGGGCCTTATGCCAATATGAACCGCGAATACCTCAACCGCTGGCGAAAACCCGGAGATGAGCTGCGGACAGACATTCCCGCATTCGTGGACGGCACTTCGGACCTGAAGTTGATAGACATCCCCTACACGTCCAACAGCCGCCCCGTTGCCGGCCAGATCATGAACATCCAGGAAAACCCGCTCACGGCCTACGGTTTATCCGACCGTATGACGGTGAAGAACAATTACCTGCGTTGCAGCAACGTCAACATGACGTATTCCGTTCCCGCCAGGTGGCTCACTGGCTCGGGCATCAGGGGGCTTAATGTCGGGCTCTCCGTCAACAACGTTTTTACGATCGCCAATTCCAGGCTCAGGGGGCAGGACCCGGAAATCGACGGGGTGGGAACGTCCGCGTTGCCATTGACCCGCCAGTACGCCGGGACCCTGAGCGCCACTTTCTAGCCCATCACCCTTTCAACGTAAGCGCATGAAAAAATTACTCGTCATATTGCTCGCCGCATGTAGCCTGGCTTCCTGCAAAAAGTTCCTGGAAGAATATTCCCCTTCCGACGTAACGCCCAAATCCACGGCGGATTTTAATGAAATCCTCTTTTCTGACGGCTATCCCGATGCAAAAAAAGAGCTCCATCCCTGGCTGATGTACATGGAAGATGATATCCAGTTTTACGTCAGCCCCGCCAATATGATCGACGCACCGACCTACTATGCTGCTATCCGCGGCGCCTACGAATGGCAATCCGTGCAGGGGCGCGACGGGTCGGGAGCTTCCCCGGAATATTTCAACGCCTGGGGCAATTATTACAAACAGTTGCTCGGCGTAAACGTGGTATTGCAGAACGTGGACCGGTCGACCGGCGACCCCGCGCTGAAAGACCAGGTGAAAGGGGAAGCCTACGCACTGCGGGCTTATTACCATTTCAAACTGGTGAACATCTACGCAAGGCCGTATAACGATTCCACCACCACGCCCGGCAAACTGGCCGGGATCCCGCTCCGTACGAACGGCGACCTGTCTGACCAGTACATGACCCGCAACACCGTGAAGGAAGTCTATGACCAGATCACCAGTGATCTGGACAGCGCCATCCTGTTACTGGAAAGATCGCGGAAAACGGATGACGTATTCCGTATATCCCACGTAGCGGCGCATTTGCTGGCGAGCCGGGTTTATCTCTATATGGAAGACTGGCAACGCTGTATCCAACACGCAGATGCCGTGCTCCATCAACATCCCCAGTTGATGAACTATATGGATTGGAACGGGGTGACGCCCGACTTCGACAATTCCTTCGTTGGGCCGGAAAATGTGGAATCGGTGTGGTGTTACGGCTCCGCCAGGGAATATTATCCGATGAACGAAGCCGGTTTCGGGATGTGCTTTGAAGTGTCGAGAGAACTGGTCGGTTGCTTCGAAGATAACGACCTCCGGAAAGCGAACGTTATTTTTGAGGTGCCGGTGGAATTAAAACCTTATATCGGGCTGGACTACTTCCAGAACAAACGTATGTACCCGAGCGGTGCGAACGAATACCTCACCATCAATAACTCCTGGCGCAGCTCGGAGGCTTACCTGAACCGGGCCGAGGCGTACATCCAGCTGTACCGTACGAAGGGCGACGCGGCCGCGGCCAGCGAGGCGCTCAAAAGCCTCAATACGCTCCGCGCGCAAAGGTTCGCTCCCGCCGATTTTCAGGCCTGGACGCTGAAACCGGCCGATATACTCCTGCAAATGTGCCGTGACGAGCGCCGCCGCGAATTGTATTTCGAGGAAGGGCATCGCTGGTTCGATCTGAAAAGGTATGGAATGCCCTCGATCCGGCACGTATACCATCCCGATCTGTCGACCACGCAGACATTCACCTTGCAGAAGCGGGACGCCCAGTATGTGGTGCCCATCCCGGAAATCGTGCTGACCCGGAACCCGGCGCTCGTAAGGGACCCGCTGATCCCCGGCACCCGTCAACCCGACTGATCCATCATCCTCCAAGAAAAAAATCAACATGAAATCATATTTCATCCCGGTACTGGCGCTCGTTTTGATGGCTTGCAAGAAGGAAGCCGCACTGACGGCGAGCCCCGTCGAGAAGTTCTACACACTGCCGCAGGGCAATGCTCCGGCAGATAAAGACATCCTGGACATCCACGGCAAATTCGGCACCTACATCCTGTACCGCTTTTCGCAGGACGATTACGCCTACAATTATTATAACGAGCTAAAGGACAGTGCTTTCAACGCCAACCCCGCGTACATCGATACCGCGCTGGGTTTTTTCCGCCACCAGCTGATGGACCAGTACCCGGAAAAATTCCTCCGGAAAACAATGCCGTTCAAAGTGTTGCTGGCGGCATACATCGGCGCCGGCAGCGCGCGCTCGGCCACAGGCTTCGCTACTACACAGAGCATGCTCGCTATCGGCTGGGCAGACAGTACGCTGCTGCAAAAAACGCCGGCTGAATTGAGGAAGATACGGAGCCAGATGCACCGGTTTTACTGGGAGCGCGCATACCGTACCGAAAGTTTCGTTCTGCCGCCGGCTTTCCTGGCCACGGCGCCCGATTACCAGAAGATCAACGTCGACAACAGGTATTCCGAAGGCGTTGTGGCCGACGGGTACTACAGCCTCAACCTCAATGAAGGACAGGATTTCGTGGCCTACATCGAGCTTATCACCGGGAAAACCACTGCCGAACTGGAAGCCGGCCTGTTCCAGCCCAGTATCGATACCAAAGGGCTGATCCGGAAACGTTACCAGATCATCGTGGATTATTACAAACAGGAATTCGGGGTAGACCTTCAGGCGATCGGGCAATTGCCCTGACCCAGCGCCTCCCGCAACAGCACCGTAACGATCATCCTGAAATACAGATTATGAACCATAGAAGCAGGCCCTTTATCGTGGCTGCCCTGGCTGTATCATGCAGTTTCAGCGCCCACGCGCAGGAGCAGAAGGCTCCCGGCCCGAAAAACGCCTTCCGCAGCACCGTCATCAATAACATACTGGAGAAAATAAAAACCAGGCACTACTCGCCACGCCCGTTCGACGATGCCTGGTCGGCCGCCGTGTACGACAAATACCTGCAGCTGCTGGACGCCGGCAAGCATGCATTCCTGACCGGCGACATCCGGCGGCTCCAGGCCCAACGGCAGCAGATAGACGATCAGTTGCTGGCCGGGCAGACGGCTTTCTTCGATTCGGTATACGCCATCTACCGCCTACGGCTGGACGAAAACCAGCGGATCATCATGCGTACGCTCGATGGGAAGTTCGATTTCGACAGGAAGGAATCCGTCCAGCTGACCGGCGCCGCGCGCGATTATGCCGCCGGTCGAAAGGAGAAGGAAGAAATGTTGCGCAAACTGGTGAAGTACCAGGTGCTCCGCAATTACATGGACCTCAAGGCGGCAGACGGCGATACCCTGGCGGACGCCCGGGTGCCCGACCCCGCCACGGAAGCGAAAGCCCGGGAGCGCGTGCGGAAGTGGTACGCAGATTACTTCCGTGTGAACGGTGGGCCGAACGACGAAGACGAAAAATTCAACCTGTACATGGCCGCGGCGGTATCGGAAATCGATCCGCATACGGTGTACAGCGGCCCGAAAGATAAATCGCTCCAGCAAAACATCACCAAACGGTATTTCGGCATCGGCATGGAACTGGGCGAAAGGGACGGCGATTTTTATATCAAACGCCTGCTGCCGGGCGGCGCTGCCTTCAAAAGCGGGAGGGTACGGGAGAACGACAATATACTTTCCATTTCGGGTGAAAACGGCAAGATGGTGCCCGTGAGAGGGCTCACGGCCGGCGAAGTATCTGCCATGATCCGCGGGGAAAAGGATACCGAACTGCAACTGAAATTGCAGCAGCCCGGCGATTCCATCCGCACCGTTATGTTGAAAAGGGGAGAAGTGGTGGATATGGAAAACCGCGCCAAAAGCGCCGTACTGGAACGGAACGGAAAGAAGTACGGATATATATCCCTTCCGCTGTTTTACATGGACCCCTCCGGCTACGGCATTACCGGTGCGTCGGCAGACGTGGCCCGGGAAGTGGAAAAACTGAAGGAACAGGAAGTGGAAGGGATCATCATGGACCTGCGCGGTAACGGTGGCGGGTCGCTGGACGAAGTGGTACGGATGAGCTCGCTTTTCCTGCCCGCAGGGCCGGTAAGCTGGTTACGCAGCCAGCAGGAATTCAAGCCCTACAGTTCACCGATGGCACAGCCTTCCTACGAAGGGCCGCTGGTAGTGATGGTCGATGAAAATAGCGCATCCGCTTCCGAAATCCTCGCGGCCGTGATCCAGGACAAGCGCCGCGGCCTCATCGTGGGCCCCTCGTCCACCTACGGCAAAGGCACCGCCCAGATTCCGGTGAATATGGGGAAAATGGGCGACCCCGCGCGCAACATCCCCAGCGTCAGCTACGGTACCCTTCAAATGACGGTCCAGAAATTCTATCGCGTCACCGGCGAATCAACGCAGCTCAAAGGCGTCATCCCCGATATCGTGCTCCAGGAAAGCATGAGCCCTCACGACCAGCGGGAGCGCGACTTCCGTTCCAGCCTGGCTTGTGACACCGTGCAGTTCCCCGCATTCGAACCGGCCGGCCCCGGGTTCCGGTACAGCGTTGTGGTAGACAGCGCCCGCAGCCGGATCGCCCGCAACCCCGCATTTGCGGAAATAGCGGTGAACATGCAACGCCAGAAAGAACATGCCAGCCTGCCCGTTCCCCTCGATATGGGCTCCTTCCGCCAACATTACAATACGCTCTCCCGTATCGAAACCGGCATCCGCAACGCGCGGACGCTGCCGCCTGCACAGGCCCTGGGCGCCAGCCTGCCGCTCAACCGGAGCCTGCGGCCAGACCTGCGCAAAGACGAGTCCGCCCTTCCCGCCAACCAGGATTGGCTGAAAGGCATCGCACAAGACATATACATCGGCCAATCCGTTTCCATCCTGGAAGACATGGCCGCCAACCCGGAAAAGCCCGGAAAAAAATAATCCGCTTTTCCCCTCACTCATTTCATAAACCCGATTGACTATTACTTAAATCACCGCACATGAAAAAATATCTCCTGGCCGCTTGCTGCCTTTCCGGCGCAGGCGCATTTGCCCAGCAGTCTGACGGCAAAGTCACGCTGATCATCAATCAATCCGAAAATGCCATCGTTACCGGCGACCTTGGCAGGAAACTGAACGATACCATGGTGTACCTCTACGAAATGTACGCCGGGGAAAACGATAGCGCCCAGATCAAAAACGGCAAGTTCATCATCAACAAACCCATGCCCAAAGGGGGAAGCATCCACATCATCAAGGTGGGGCAGGGCGCAGATCTGAAAAGCATGATGCTCGCCTATGTGGAAGGCGGTAAAATGCACATCGCGGGGAAAGGCGATTATCTGGCCGGTGCCAAATTTTCGGGAGACAAGTGGGTGAAGGAATGGATGGAAGTATACGCTATGCTCGATCCCGAAACGCCGGTCAGCAAACAGTTGGCCGTGCTGGAAGAAAAGTTCCGCGAAGCGAACCAGTTAGGTGACGAGGATGCGGCTACCGAAATCAACAAACAGGCGGATTCCCTCACGAAAATCCGTTTGACCGCCATGCGGAAATGGCTGGCCGGGAATATGAACTCCGGCGTTTCCGCTTACCTGGCCACCTGTTACATCGATAACATGAAGGCGAAAGATTCCATCATGAATCAACTCGGCGAACACGCGAAAGCTTCCCGGATCGCCCAGCGGTATTTCCATCCCGGCAAGGTAGACCCTACGCCCGTATCCATGGGCTTCGACGACAGTAAAGCCGCCGACCGTAATTTCTCCGCCGTTTCCGTAGGGCAGGACGCTCCGCAATTCTCCGCACCCGATGTAAACGGTAAAAACGTTTCGCTGGCGGATTTCAAAGGGAAATATGTGCTGGTGGATTTCTGGGCCAGCTGGTGCGGCCCCTGCAAACCGCAGATCCCTTTCCTGAAAGCCGCGCGCGACAAGTATAAGAACAAAGACCTGGTGGTACTGGCCGTTTCGCTCGACAGCAAGAAGGAAGCCTGGGAAAAGGCGATCGCCGCCCATCAGCTCGACTGGATCAACATCTCGAACCTGAAAGGCTGGTCTGAGCCCGCGGCGCAAGCCTATGGCGCCTCCGCGATCCCTTTCAACGTGCTCATCAGCCCGGAAGGCAAGATCCTTGCCATGGGCCTGTACGGCGAAGACGTTGAAAAGAAACTGGCGGAATTCCTCAAATAATCCATCCACGTTTTGATAGAACAGGGGCTGGCGCTACGGCCGGCCCCTTTTTACTTTTTGATGCCATAATACCGTTTCATGAAAAAGATCATTCAGATAGCGCTCGGCCTGCTGCTTCCCTTCGGATGTTTGGCAGCGGACGGGTTCGTCATCAAAGGCAAAGTGTCCGGCATTATCAGCGGATACGTGTCTATCGTTGCGCCGGCGGTGGAAGGCGCTGCCAAAGCCCCCGGCGAATTGCCGGAACGGGTCAGGATCGTGGACGGAGCGTTCATATTTACCGGCAGCGTTGCGCAACCCGAAGTGGTGGAACTGAAAGTGAGCACCCGTACCGTCCGCATCCTGCTCGAAAACACCGAATACACCGTGGAATCTACCCTGCAAGACCTTACAGGCAAGCATTTCAAAGGTAGCCGCCTCAACGATCAGTACTGGGATTACCTGGAAAGCCAATCGCCGCCGCTGACCTATGTTGCCGGTCATGCAGATGCCCCCATCTCCGCATTCCTCGTGCACGCATTCACGCGCGAGCTGGCAGACGTGCAAAAAGGCTACGACCTGTTGAGCCCCTCCAACAAGGCATCTCACTGGGGACAGGAAGTGGCCGCCCGCCTGGAACAGTTCAAAACTACCGCCGCGGGTAAAGACATGCCGGATTTTTCCATGACATGTCCGGAAAACGAAAAGTTCTCCATCGGCAGCATGGCCGGTAAAGTGGTGGTGCTCGATTTCTGGGCATCCTGGTGCGGGCCGTGCCGGGCGTTCATCCCGACCATGCGGGAATATTACAAAGCCTGGCAGCCGAAAGGCGTGGAGTTCGTGGCCGTTTCGTTCGACGATTCCCGTGACAAATGGATACAGGCCATCGCCGAAACCGGCATGGAATGGAAACAGGGCCTGATAGACGGGGGATTCGGGGCGGATTCGCCCGTCAAAAACAAACTGAACATCAAAAGCATCCCGCATGTGATCGTGGTGGGTAAAGACGGGAAGATCGCCGCCTGGCTCGATTACTCCATGAAATCGAAGCTGCCTGAGATCCTTTCCCGTCTTGCTCCCTGATCAATTTTTCGCGGTGGGTGCTATCGCGTGGTGTATCCGCCGTTGGCGAAGATCGTCTGACCGGTGATCCACCATCCGTCCGTCACGAGAAACTCGATGAGCGGCGCGATGTCCTGGATGTTGGTGAGCCCGCCGAGTGCGGACGCGGATTTGTGGTAGGCTACGGCGTCTTCAGTTTCCTGGCCGTAGAAGAACGGCGTGTCCATGGGGCCGGGGCCAACCGCGGTCACGGAAATCCCCCGCGGGCCGAATTCCTTGGAAGCCGCCCTGGTGAAATGCTCGACCGGGGCTTTCATCCCGCCGTAAGTGGAGTAATAACCGGTGTAGGCCGCGAGGAGGGAAGTGACGATCGTGCAGATCTTCCCGTTGTCGTTCAGTTTTTTCCCTGCTTCCTGGAGGAAGAAATACGCCACTTTCGCGTTGATGTCGCTCATGCTGTCGAACTCCGCTTCGGTGGTTTCCACGAAGGGTTTCTTCAATACTTTACCTACCGTGTTGATCGCGATATCCACCCCGCCGAATTTTTCAATGCCGGCGTCGAAGAGTTTTGTGATGTTGGATACGCTTCGGAGGTCTGCCTGTACCAATATTGCTTCCGCACCCGCAGCGCGCACATCGGCAAATGTTTTTATCGCGTCTGCGCCGCTGCTGTCGCTGTTGTAATGGATGACAAGATTGGCGCCCTTTTCAGCAAAGCTGCGGCTGAGCAAGCCTCCCAGGTTCTTTGCCCCGCCGGCTATCAGTACCGTTTTCCCTTTTACATCGTTTCGTGCCATGATCGTGCGTTTTTTTGTGAACTCAAAATTCAGCACTATTCATGGAAGCATTATGGTGAACTTTTCGGTTTTTATCCGGCCTGCCCTTGCGATTTCCGGTATTCGCCGGGCGTTTCACCCGTCCATTTTTTGAAGAATTTGGAGAAGTTGGACGGGTCGTAGGTCAGTTTCATGGCCACTTCGGCAATGGAAACGTCGGGGTCGCGCAACAGCGATTTCGCTTTCTCGATAATTTTGGCGTCGTAAAAATGACAGGGGTGATTCCCTTTTTCCTTCTGGATGATGTCTGTCAGGTGCTGGTGCGAAACGGCCAGTTCCCGGGCGATCTGGTTCAGCTCGAGGAATTCGGGCGCGTCGCCGTGTACCACGTCTTCGATATGACGGTCGATGAAATCGAGGTATTGCAATACGATCGTGGTGCTCCTTTTCGCTTTCAATTCATTTTTCGTCATCGCATGCTCGGGTTTGGGTGTTAAAATGCGGCTGCCGCCGGATGGGCCGTTCCGGCTTTCAAAATACATAAAATCCCTGATTATTAAGCGGATATCGCTTTGTTAACCCGGTATCCGCAACTGAGACAGGCTCCGGCCGCTGCGCATGGAGCGCCGTGATGCAAATCCTACCGCTGAATGTAAACCTGAAGCGCAAAACGTGCAGTAACAGCCGAAATGGGCCGGCCTGGGAGAACAACATCCTGCCAGGCCGGCCTTTTTATTATTGAATGGCGTAAATCCGGTAGCTCAGTTTCCCCGGCGCCACGAACCGCCCCACGCCAACCGCCACGGTATGGTTCAGCCATGCGTATTTCGGGGAACTGGTCTCGAAAACCGGCGACGATCTGAAGTAGTAGTCCCCGGGCGAAAGCTCGTGACCTTTCCCCGCCCGTAAAAGCGCGGACTTGTCTGCCGGCGCATAATTGAAACCGGTATAACTGATATAGATCAGGGCGCCGTCGTCTGTCTGGATGGTTGCGCGCGTGTCGAGCCTGAAGGTCGTGGAGTCTGTCATCAATCCCCATTCGCCGCCGCATCCCGTTAATTTGCCGTTGATCTTATCGCCCTTGACTAGCCCTTCCCGGAAGGGAAAGATCAACCGTGCCCCCGTCGATACAGGTCCGACAACCTGTGGCGGATGTACGGAAATCTCGAGGTCGAACAGGAATTTGGATGAAAGTTCCTGCGCTTGTACGCGCACGGCGGTGCAGGCCACGATCGCCGCAGCCAGGATAATTACTTTTTTCATGGTTATGAGTATGTTTTTACGGGATGATGGAAGAAGGTGTTGAAGGGTTTGCGGCTGTGAAGAAGTTATCGACGTCGCCGATGGCGGTGCGGGTGCATCGCATGATAATATCCTGCAAATCGGCACCCCCGCTCTGCAACGGATCGATGGCTTTGACAAGGCGGGCCCGCAGCTCGTACAGTTCCGTACGGTTGAATTTCTTCGAGCCTTTCACCAGGTCGAGCTGCATGCGTTGCGCCTGCTGGTCCTGCTTCGGATTGAAAATCCCGTTCAACTGGCTGCACTGATCGCAGATGCCGTTTTTGTTGACGAGCGCGCAACGGTGGTCGAAGATCCCGGTCATCGTCTCCCGCGCATCGTTCAGCAGGTGCTTTACCACGCCTTCGGTTTTGTCGAGAATGAGGCAGATCTCTTTCACGGGGAAATCATATACATCCTTCAACATGAGCGCCACCTGGTTTTCGATGGGCAGGGTTTTGGAAATGCAGGTAAAACAGAAGTCGATATGTTCCATCATGTCGTATGCCCCGGCAGGAGAGGTGCTTTGTACCGTCCGGAACGACTGGGCGATTTCCGCCGTGCCGATGGCGAGCATGGCGCCCTGGTCCTGCGCGTCTTTGGGCCATCTTTTCTTTTTCTTCAGATGGTCGTAGGCCAGGTGGGTAGCGATGCTGAACACCCAGGTTTTGAGCGACGACTGCCGGTTGAACGTCGAGATTTTATCGAACGCGCGGATGAAAGTGTCGTGGGTGAGGTCGTCTGCATCGTTCCGGTCGGTGAGCAGGCGGTAGAGGTAAGATTTGAGCGGGTGCTGGAATTCAGCGAAGAATTGCTGGAAGGCGTTAATGTCGCCGGCCAGGGCTTTGTTGTACAGCGTTTCTTTTTCCATGGTTTGATGCAGGCTTTCGGATGTTAAAGTAGGTTTATTTTTCCGCAATCGAAATCGACGATGTGGCTGTTAAAGGGCGTGCCGTTGTCTGACACGAGGAACGCGGCGGTTTCGCCGAGTTGCCGGAGCGTGGGGCCGGTAGGGAGAAGGTCGTGGCGGGTGTAGTGTTGCGCCATTTCTTCCCGCGGAATGCCGGCCAGGGCGGAAAAGTCTGTGATCATTTCCTGTATCTTCCGGGTTTCCAGGAGTGCGCCGGCGCAGAGGCAGATCGATTTGATGCCGTGTTTCCCGAATTCGGCGGCCATGACCCGCGTAAGGCCTTCGATGGCGGCGCAGGCTGCGGCAAACCCCGCCATATTGGGTGTTTTCGTTCTGGCCATCGAGGCGTTGAACAGCAGGAGGGTGCCGGGCGTCCCGGATTCGATCATGTATTTAGCGGCGGCCCGGGATGTGAGGAACTGCGAACCGCAGATCTTTTGCAAAGGGTGCATGAATTGTTCGAAAGTAGCCACCGTGCTGGGTGTTCCGCTTCCTGCATCCTTGTAGTAACTGCCAATACCGTTGAACACCATGTCCAGCCGCCCGTTTTCGGCCACCACTTTTTTCAGGTAACCGTCGATCTGCGCTTCATCCATCGCATCTGCTTCGCCGGCTTCCGCAAGGCCGCCGCCAGCCACGATCTCCCCGGCCAGTGCTTCCGCCGCTGCCCGCCTTCTGGCCGTTACGTACACTTTTGCGCCATGTTGCGCGAGCGCGCGGGCTACCGCGCCTGCCACCTGCCCGGACGCGGCGAAAATGACCGCTACCCTGTTGTTTAAACTCTTCATTCTGTATCGCTTTTTCATTTCGACGATCGGGCGGCCCGAAATGATCGGGATTTTTGGAATTTTTTTTTCGATGGAAGAACCGGCAGTTGGAAAGTTCCCGGATTACCGGACTTGCGTCTTTTCCCCAAAGCTGTATATTTGAGCGGCGGGGCGAATTTTTTCAGATGATAAGCAACCGGCCAGCCCGCCAACCTCCTTTTAAAACATAACCTGACGATGCGAATTGCATGTATACTGGCCGCAATGGCCACGCTCACGGCTGCCACCGCCATGGGCCAGACGATGGTAGCCCGCCACGGGTTCGACACCGTTTCCGTTCCCACCACCGCCGGCATCGCCGGAAAAGCTTTAGACCTCAGTAGTGCCGCCGCCACCAGGCGCCCCGTTACTTTCCCCTATGCCCTCCGGTCGCATGCAGGATCTTATAGCGTACAGGTTTGGGTAAAAACGGGAGAAGGCCGGTCGGGGTACACATTCCTCGAAGCAACGGCTGCCGGGAACGGCTGGCAGCTCGGTATCCAGGAAAACGGCGCATGGACCTGGGAACTGCAGCAGGGGAAAACGGTGTATCGCTATCAGCCTACCCCGCAACGCCAGCAAATCCGCGACAAACGCTGGCACCAGCTAACGTTTTGCCATGATGTCGGCAAACAGGAAGCCACCCTGTATTTCGATGGAAGGCAGGTCGCCATTTATAACATAGAAGGAATTTCCAAAGCCACCGCCGCCGATACTTTGTTCGCCGGCGGGCGCCCACAGGGTGACCGCGGCGAATGGAACACATTCCCCGGGCAGCTGGACGAAGTAACCCTCTTCGATGGTGTGCTTTCCCCCGCAAACGTGGCGGCTTCCTGGCGCAGGCATTTCCCGCTGCCGCCCGAAAAGCGCCTGCCGGCGGGCAAGCAGCTGACCGTCATGAACTTCAACATCTGGCACGGCGGCAACGAAACCGGGAAAGACGCAGGGCCGGCACGGGTGGTGGACATCATCCGTCAATCCGGCGCCGACATCGTTTCCATGCAGGAAACCTACGGTTCGGGCGAGAAGATCGCCGATGCGCTGGGATATTATTTCTACCTCCGCAGCAGCAACCTGAGCATCATGAGCCGCTTCCCGATAGACTCCACCTTGCCCGGCTCCCGTTCGTTCTTCAACGGCGGCGCATTGGTCCGGCTGAACGAAACCTCGAAAGTCGCCTTCATCACCAACTGGCTCAGCTATCCTTTCGATTATTGGGCCATGCTGGAGAAAAGGGAGAAGCTGGAACCGGATACGCTCGTCGCAGGGATGAAAACCCACAACGCCGCGCAGCTCACCGCCACGCTGGAGCGACTGTCGCCGGTCATTCACCGGGCAAACGAAGTGCCCGTCATTTTCTGCGGCGATCTCAACAGCGGATCTCACCTGGATTACGTCGAAAAAACGAAGCATTTGAACGGTGGACTGGTAGTGCCTTTCCCGCAAAGTATCTACATGGCGGAAGCGGGGTTCACGGACAGCTACCGGAAAGTGCATCCCGATCCGTTGAAAGACCGCGGCACTACCTGGAGCCCCGAGTTCCCGTCGGCGTTCAAGGACCGGATCGATTATATTTATTACAAAGGCAGCAAACTCCACCCCGTAAAATCGTTCCTCATCGACCGGCATCCGGTAAAATACCCGTCAGACCATGCCGCGCTGATCACCGTGTTCGACTGGAAGCCTTAGCTATGGCCATATCCCGCGTACACGCGCTACTTCGAGCGAAATGACGGTCACGTTGTTGCCCCAGAACCGGAACCCTTCCGTGTTCCCGGCGTCGGCTTTCCGTTCCGCAGACCAGGAAAACGCCCCGCCGTCCACGAACACTTCCACCGAAGAACGGTCGAGCCAGATTTCGGCTGTGAGCTCCATGCTGGTGGGGTTTTGCGGAGAATAGAACATCCCGTTGAGCATATTGAAGTTCATATCGTAACCGATAAGCCGCTGGCCGGAAAGGCTGAGCCCCGCGTCGGTAGCGTGGGAGAGGCGGATGGTGGTTTTGATGTAGAGTTGATCGTCGTTACCGAAATCCGCCAGCCGGCGGTTGGCCTCGTCTGTCGTGAGCTGCGCCCATTTCTGGGATGAATCACGGAGCTGTAATACTTCCCTGACAGGATAACTGAACAGCCGCGGCCCGTCTTTCGTATTGCGTAAAGTCAGTTCCGTGGGCAGCAGCATCATGTTATTGAAAGGCATACCTTGCTGGGGGATGCGTCCCCAACCGATCTGGATGCGCCGGCCGTCGCTGGCGGGAATGTTGTTGAAAGTCTGTGCCGCGTAAATAGAACCGGCGGAGAAGTAAAATTTCCCATGCTCGGGTGTGAACGTTTTCCCGTCGAATTGCCCGATCATATAAGTATTGGACGCGCCATACATCACCCATTTGCGGTTGTCGGGATCGCCGTCTACGGGCAGTTCGAACAGATCGGGGCATTCCCAGAACCCGGTCACGTGGCTTTGGTAGTCCCATTTTTTCAGGTCGTGCGAAGTGTAAATCGAATGGCCGTCGCGCTCGTTAAGCACCATCACCCAATGTTTCGATGGGGCATACCAGAACACGCGGGGATCGCGGGTGTCTTTGCTGTTCCATTTTTCCTTTGAATCGATCACGGGGTTGCCGGCGTATTTGGTCCAGCTGCGGCCTTTATCGAGACTGTACGCCACGCATTGCACTTCGCGGTCGGGGCTATCTGCCGTGTACAGCGCCACCATGGCCGGTTTTCCGGGTTTCCCGAAGCCGGAAGTGTTGTCGTGATCGATGACCGCCGATCCGGAGAACATCGTCCCGGTTTTGTCGGGATGCAGGGCTACGGGGAGTTCTTCCCAGTGGACCATGTCGCGGCTGACGGCGTGCCCCCAAGTCATGTTCTCCCATTCCCTTTCGTATGGATTATGCTGGTAGAAAAGATGGTATTCCCCTTCATAAAATACCATGCCGTTGGGGTCGTTGATCCATCCGCGCCGGGTGGAGAAGTGGTACTGCGGACGGCGGTGCTCCCGGTAGAGGGAGTCCTGTCCCGCAATGCGGTCGTCCTGGTAAATCATCCCCAATCCTTCCTTCCCGCCTTCGAATTCCACCCGCAGTTTTTTCCCTTTCCAGGCGCCTGCGTCCACGAATACCCAGTAATCCGGCTCGGCGCTCAGGCGGATGCGGAAATGGCGGTCTTCCGCACCGTTCACGCTGAACTTCATTACCGACCGTTCCGACCGTTGTGATACGGGCAGGTTGATGTACCGTTTGGTAACCGTGAAAGTCGTGTCTGCGGCGGAAGCGCGGAACCCGGCGCCAAGGGCCGCCAGGAGCAATAATGGGATCGTTTTCATGCGGAATGCAGTTATGAAATGGACAGGTTTCCAAAGATAATCATCCTCCGGCCGAAAAGAAACCCCTCGGGAAGTGAAGTCGTGAAACAGCAAAACCCGCTGCGTGAGCGGGTTTTGCCAGTTGTAAATCCTCAAAAGCTAGCGTTTCAGTTCAAACGGAACGCTTCCCACGATCATGATCTTTTTGATGGGAACGCCTTGTCCTTTGGTAATGATCTCTTCCGGAGACGCATAATAGTTCACGTCTGCCAGGTATTGCGGCGCTACGCGTTTCACATGCTCGATGAAATCGGTCCCTGTACCGTTGGTGCCCACGATCGGGATGATGTTGGCGCCATCGGGCGGATCGGTCTTGCCCTTGTAGTATCTGAAGGTAATGGTGGAATCGAAATTATCGGGCCACCTCACTTGTACGGTGGGCGCGAAGTTGGGGTTCGGGATGGCCTGCCTGGGGAAGATGATGGTATTCTGCGCATCCGGGCCGGGCACGGAAAACTCGATTTCGCCGTCCGTAGGCAGGTTCTGGCATTGTACGCCGATGTTCAGCAGGCCGCCGTTTTCCGCACCGTAAATGGTCGCGTAATTTTCGATAGTGGGCTGTGTGGCGTCTACTTCTATCGTATTTTTCCAGCCAACGTTGGGATGCGTCAGGATGAAATTGGCCATGTCGTTCACCGTACCGATGCTGTACAGGTCGGGCGGCTCCAGCTGGTCGTCGCCATTCTTCACCCACGCCACCAGGCAATAATGGTTGTCTTGCCGCGGAGGCGTCCATTTGAACGGTTCGATCGTGGCGGCCAGCCCCTGCGCCTGCGCCACTACCTGCGCGGCGTTGATGGGCACGTTGGTACCTTCGGTATGCATGATGGTATCCATCTTCCAGTTCTGCGGCCATAACACGATGCTGGTATCCACATAATACAGGTAGATCGTGGAAGTGATGCCCACCAGTTCCGTATTGATACCACGGGCATATACGAAGTTGATTTGCAACGGCGTCTGGTTGTCGCCGTCGGGCAGGCCCTTGTTGTAATTGTCCATATCCAGCAGCGACTGCGGATCTTTCAGCGGCACCGTCCCGGAAATACAGATGTCGGGCGATTGCGTCCAGCTGGGGCCTTTCGCGTTGTCGGGCGTTTCGCCAACGTAGTCCCTGATAAATAGTCCTTGGTATCCCATAAGAAAAAATTTAAGGATTAGGAATTGATTTGAAACACTTGTGCAATATTGTTGCTGTTTACACAGGCCAGGTAAATGGAAGAGGCGTCCGGCAACATCGTGATGCCCATCGGGTATCGGATGTCGCGCTCCCAGGAGAGCGTTTGCACGATACGGAGCGAATTGGTGCTCACCACCCTGATGCCGGTAATGTCTGCATCGGTGATGAACAGCCGGCTGCCGTCTGGCGAAATGCATAAACGCTGCAGGTTGATCACCGTGCCGTAGGAATCGGGATATTTGTATTCCCGCATCTCCTGTTTGGGGATGTCGATCAGCACGAAACTGGTCATCATATTGGTTTGCGCCAGGATGTACAGCGTGCCGTTGTCTGGAGATACCACCATGGATTTCGCGATGCTGGTGATCGTATAGATTTTTTCGGATGGCTGGTAAATGCCGTTGGCGTCCCGGTTGATCGTGTAGATCTTGCCTGCGAACGCGTCCAGGACAAATACCACGGCTCCGTCCGGCGAATTGGCCAGCAGGATGGTATTGGACTTTACGGTGGATATGAACAGGTTGTTGTCGGAAACCACCGTGTAGATATTCGAATTCACATCGCAGGCGTACGTCACCAGCGCATGCTGTCCCGTGGCTTCTTTTACGACCAGATACATATAATCGCCGGCGGCCGACATGGAAATATTGATCGGTTGCCGGGTGACGCCGCCGGTGCCCGTCGGGATGGGGATCTTCAATTGCGAAGCGAACGTAGTGGCATCCAGCACTTCCACCGAATCGTCGGCACTGGCGATAAGGAATAGCTTTTTAACGGGGATCTGTGGCGAGAATACGCAGCCGATCACATCGGTGGTGCTCATTTTGTTCACCACGGCGCCGGTTGCTACGTTGTACACGGACAGCCCTTTGGAATAAGTGCCCTTGCCGATCGTGATCAGCGCATTGTGCCAGGACACGACCGATTTGTTGTCGTTGCTGATCTCCACATCCGTCGGCAGATTGCCCACATTCACCGGCGCGTTCTGCATCTGGTAATTGATGAGCTTGATCACCGTGAGGGATTTGTCGGTGCTGCTCGCGGCGAACACCATGGCATCGTCGAGCGAGAGGGAAATCCCCGCCGGACTGTTCACTGTCGCAATACCAGCTTCCAGGATTTTGCAGTTGGACACCCCTCCGCCGCAGCTCACCAGCGTCACGGTATTGCTACCGGAGTTGGTGACGAATGCATACGCGCGGCTGGTATCCGTGTCTATGCCAATGGGCGAGTTGCCGAGCGGGAGCTCCTGGCGCAGCGACGAGCCCCTGTCATCGTGATGCACCGCGATGAGCTTGTTGCTGCCCTTGCAAACCACGAGCAGCGTATCGCCCGTGGGGTCGCCCACGGCCACGTCCACCGGTTGCGAATCCAGGTCGGAAATATTGCGGATCAAATCGAAACTGTCGTTGAGCGAACTGTACGCCACCACGGAAACGTTGTTGCTGCCCGCATTGGCCACGTACACCAGCGCGCCGGTGGGGTCGGTCGCCAAGCCCATGGCAGACAGCCCAACGGGAACATCGTTTTTCACGGAGAAAACGGTGTCGCTCAGTTTTTCGATCACCATCAAATGCCCCTGCTGGTCTTCGCTATCGTTGCAGGTCACGAAAACGTAGTCTTCGTCTGGCCCAACCGCTATGTGTGCGGGAACATTGTCGAGCGGTACGGTGCAGACGATGCTGAAGGAATAGGACGCGGTGCTGTCGTTATACGTCACCCCGATCACGGTAAGCGTGCCGTTGTCTTCCGCGGAAAAAAGATATTTGCCGTTGGTGGAAAACAGGATGTCTACCGGCTTTCCGCCTACATTGATGGGATCGGTGTAACGGTCGTACGTCAGCGAATTGAGGATTTCGACGCTGTTGGCCGATTGGTTGATGGCCGCCACGAATTGTGCGTCGGGGGAGGCCACGACCTGTTTCGGAACGAAGTCGACGTTCACGTTCCGGGGTTCCTGGTCAAACGCCTGGATCAGCACGCTGCGTTGCAGTTCGTACAGTTTCGCGGAGTTTTTCGGGACGATGGACCACATACCCGGGTTTTTCACGGATTTGTACAGCGTTCCCGATTTGTCGACCGGCTCTTTGGTATTGTCGCGGACGTTGACGAGGTACACGGGATCGTTGGTATCCACGTCCCAGTAAAACTTCACGTCGTGCGGGAAATCTTTTTTATAGATCGCCGTAGGCGTTGCGATGAATGAGTTGATTTCCGGCAGCACGTTCGCCGTTACGGTTTTCATCACCGTGTTCCCCGGTCCGCCGGCGCCATTGGCCACCAGCGTGATGTCGGTGGTTTCGGTAAGGAGGGCCTTGTAACTTGTCACCTTCGTCACGTCCTCATAGAACGGCATCAGCGTCAGCAGCTTGAAGTTTTTGGCCGTCCAGCTCACCGTCACTTCCGCCACACCATTCTGCACGATGGCAGGGTTGGGCGAAATCGTAAGGTTGTCTATCGCCACATGCGGGATTTTGTTCAGGACGATGTAGTAAGATCCGTCGTTATACCCGGGCACGTCCTGGTATTGCACGAACATGAGCGTGGGCCCGGGCTCGAAGGTGGTCACGATCTGGTCGATGTCGAACTGCACGACCGATTTCGTACCGGTACCGATTATGGCCTGTCCGTCTGGCGGCACCATGAGCCAGCAGGGGTTTTGCTGGTCGGCGTTCTGGGTGATCGTCCAGTTGCTGGCGTTCTGCCCCTGCCGTACCCTGATCTTCGCTGCGGACGCGGGCGTCGTCAACGCGCCATACCCCGGCCAATCGGCGGCGTACACGAACGAAACGGTGAACACCGTTTTAGGCCCGGCTTTCACGACAGCCGGCGTAGGCCCGGGCTTGAAAATGAAGGAAATACTGTTCATCACCGGATCGTACCCGTCGATGCTGTTGAAGATATCGCTGGCGGAATTGAGCTCGCAGCCGATGGCGGTATTGAGGTCCTTCTGGCCGTCGGGCGCATTTTGCAGCAGTACCTTGAAGAACGATACCTGCGGCAGTTTGCCGCTGGAAGCGGGGCTTACCCTGAAGCAGCTCACGTTCAGGCTGGCGTTGGGCGCCGCCGGCGGATTGCTCATCGTTAACCCGTTGATGGCGATGTTGATCGCATCGCCGGCGCCGCTGCCCAGCGTAATGTCTGCCGTGGGCGTCATGCAGATGAGGTGGTCGTCCGGGTATAGTTCGAACTGCCAGTCGGCCGCCGCACAGGTCAGCGCCCCGAATTCGGCGGATGTGAGCTGCAGCGCGCTGAGGTCGAGGTAGAGGATCGACCCCGCAGCCTTGGGCGCATCGCTTTTGGGAACGAGCTCGCCGGGCGTGAAAGTGGCATCACCGGTATTGAAGGTGATGGCGAGCGTGAGCTTGTTCACCGCCGGGTCTGTGGTAATGTATATCGTATTGGCGGCCGACGGGTTCCCGATCTCGAAAGACAGCTGCGGCAACGTGCCCTGCGATGCTTCTGCGGCATGCGTCAGCTGCGGCAATTTGTTTTGTAATGTTTCCATATGCGTGTATTAAATGTTTTGGAATACAGTTTATTGGATGATAGACAGGAGAGATGCATCGGTGCCGTTGTTGACGCCGGTCACATCCATGAAATCGACATACACCTGCACCTGTCCGCTGTTTCCGGCAACGAACGCTTTGGTGATGTTGAACGTGATCTCCGCGCCGGGCGCCAGTTCGGTGTCTGCCGAAGGCGTACAGGCCCAGTAGTTCCCGTATTGCAGGTTGTTGAGGCATTTGAACGTCCAGCCGGCTCGGGAGATAGCGATGTCCGGTACTTTGTCGTCATCGATCAGTTGGCCGAAATGGATATAGAAAATGGCGCCGGTATTGGGGTCGCCTTCGGGCAATAGCTGACCGGCCTTGAACGTGACGTCCGTCGGTTTGCGGTTTTTTACCGTAAGGACGAAGTTGTTGTCCTGCCCCGGCACGGCCACGGGTTGGCCGAGCGGGTTCTGCAGCGTGAAGCTGAGCAATTGCGGGTTGAGCCGCAGCCAGCCTTCCCGGATGGCCTGTGGCGTGTAGGCGGCGATGGCTTCGCTGGTCGTGAAACTGATATCGGGGACCACGGCCCAGACGGGCTTGTCGGCCACGAGCGTTTCTTCCACCCAGCTCCATTGATAACCTTCTTCCGCGGGCAGGGGCAGGTTGAAGCCGGTAACGCCCTGCAGCACAGGCGTGGTGAGGAAAGTCATTTCGAGGGTGCTGACGATATCGGTGTATTCATCGGGCGGTATCTCGATGGTCATCACGGGCTGAATGCCGCTGGTGGCGTAAATGGCGGCCCTGGGGTCCACCAGCATGAGGACTTTCACCGCGTCCTGCATCACGTTGGCCGGGTCGGGCGCATCGATTTTCGGGGAAACGTTCACCATCAGGTTGGTGGCCGCCGGCTTCACGACGCCACTGGTGCCGGTGGCGGCTTCGCAGTAGAAAGATGAAAAATCGTATCCCTCCGTTCCCTGTTTGAAATAGCCGATCAGACCGTCGTCGATGTTGTCCAGGTCGCCGAGGATGACGGGGAACTGGACGCCGGTGAAACCGTTGTCTTCCGGCTCCAGCGTATACCAGCTTTGATTGGCCGCCGGGCTCCCCGCCGCTTCCAGCCGCAACATGGCCTGGGTAATGGCTACCGGCCGGCCGATCAGCACGGCCAGGTCGTTGTTTTGCGCGTAGCTGGAAGGGTTCACGAAATTATGCATGGAATCCACCGCCGTCCAGAAATCGAGGAAGAAGGCGGGCGTGCTGGCGGCAAGACTTTCGGCGAAAGCCGCAAAAACGGGATTCTGGTAAGCAAAAACGGAAGCTACCGGCTGGTTGATGGTTTTGTTGTCGCCCGGGGCGGATTGCCAGAGGATGGTGGTGTGGTCGCCGTCGAGGAACATGGTACCGAGGGCGTGGCCCTGCTGGTCGTAGAAAAACAGGCTGGCGTCGAGGTGATTGGGCATGACCCACCCGCAAATGGGAGTGGTGGCGGGATGTACGGTCATTTCCTGGGATTGGTCGCCATCGGCAGACAGCCACCGGAAGATCAGCCGCGAAGGTTGGGAAATCCGCGGGGGCAGGAACGCCGTTTCCGGGATTTGTTTGCCATCGTACCAGCTGATCATGGAATTGGCGTAGCACTGGTCGGAAATCCGGATTTCGCGCTTGTTGCCGTACACGTCTACGGCCGTAAGCCGCGCGTTGAGGTACCCCGCGCGGATGGGGTTGTAAAATCCGTTCGGTTCGGGCGATACGCTGTAGAAATCCCCGACGATGTCGCTCACGCTTTCGGTAAGCGGCGCGTACGGGTTGTTGTCCGGCACCTTGATGTTCAGTTGCAGGTCCTGGTCCTGCATGATGAGCGAATTCCCGAACCCGTTGATGGAAAAGGTAACGTACTTGCCCGTTCCGAGGTCGTCCAGGATGGTTTGTAAAGTTTGGTCGCTGTGGTCTTCCAGGTATTCCGCGAGTTGTTTGGCGAAGCTGTCGGCCGCGCTGAGCGTGAGGATGGCGGAGCCGCTATAGCCTTCCCGGTTATGCGCGATGAACTGCGTGGGGTCGGCAGGGCCTTTATATGTGATAAATCCGCCGGCGTTCTGGTCTACGTCGTAGTTGTTGCTGAAGAAATTGGTGCTGTACTGCTGGAGGTTTTCTCCCTGCATCGTGGGCTGTAACGGCGAAAAATCCGCTTCCCAGATCACCATGATCGGGTTCCAGGGATTGCCGTTCCACCAGCGTACGGCTTTGGGCGCCGGCAGCAGGCCGGTAAAGGTGTAGGTGGATTGGGGCGCACCTTCCAGCGCGGCCTGCAAACTGTCTTGCAAAACGTTGGCGGCGATACTGGTAAGGCTGGATACGATGTTCGTGTTCAGCAGGCAGCTTTCTTCGATCAGGCTGTTGAAAACGGCGGATTGCGGTAAATTGTTCGGCCCGGGCAGGCCGACGGCGTTGAACTGGGCCGCCGTGAGGGTGATGTTATTGACAACGATGGATGAAAGCAGCTGGTCGTTGATCCGGCAAACCAGGTACCCGTCTGCATCTACGCTGGCGGTAACGCTGAAGCGCGCCGTGCCGGCGAATTCCGGCGCGGTAAGCAGGAACACCGGTTCGTTCGGCTGCCAGTACCTGCTGGCCGGCGTTTCCTTCAGTTCGAGCTGCGGCTTGATCCTGCGTTCCTCGTTGAGCGCGCCGAGTTGATCGTTGACCAGTTTGCGCTGCGCGTCGAGCTCGTTTTTCAGGGAAGTGAGCTTCGGGAAAATGGCGTCTTCGTAATAGCCGACCTGCGAACGGATGATGGCGTCGAGCTCGTTTTTGGTGCCATCGTCATCGGCTTTCATCAACCGGTACCAGTTCCCGAACAAAGTGCCTTTGAAATGGGCGTCATAATCGGAGTAGTAATCGTATTGCTGCTGGACGATGTTGAGCTGGTTCAGGGAAATGCCCATCTGTAGCGGGAGATCGGTGGCCGGCGTATCGTTCCCCGGATCGTTGATATCGTCGTCGTCCGGTTTCTGGACGATGAGGTAGGTGACACCGGCGTCCGATGGATTGAACTGTTTGCCGTGCAGCAGTTCCTGCAGCAGCGAGAGCTGCCCGGGCTCGGGTTCCTTGAAAATCGGCAGGATGCCTGTCTGGAAAGCGTTCAGCAAGTCTTCGAAGAAATCGATGTCCGGATGCAGCCGCTTTTTGAAGTAAGCGGAAAATGTTTCCGAAGGATTGTTGCCGATGGTAACCGCCGCGGGAATGGGGCCCTGGTTGGGACTGTCCACGATATAACTGGTTTTGACGTTCCAGGTGATGGCTTCCGTCAAACCGCTGTAAAACGAATACACCGGCGTTGCGTCGCTGTCTTTGAACGTCCAGCCATAGGCGGTTTGCAACTGGTCTTTCGTTTTACCGCCGTTCAGCGGATCGTTGGCGGGCTGGCTGTACCAGCCGGTTACCTGGTACATCACATCGATGGGGCCATCGAGCTTATCCATATCGTCATAAAAGCCGAAGATGTTCCTGGAGTTCGGGTAGAAGGCGGCGAAACAGGTATCGCCATTCGCAACGGCGCTCAGGTCCTGCCCCGTGAGGTCCCTGAATTTGTTGGGGTCCGCAGGCTCGTTCCAACTGGTGGTGAACAGTGTTGAGATGCCCGTGTAGCGATAGTTTTGTTCCTTGTCGCTGAGGGTTTTTACCGGCAGGGTCACAACGGCGTCTGTCGGGTGAACGCCGGCATCGTAGAGACCGTCGCTCTCGATGATCCAGGAAGTGCGGGAAGGCACGCCGCTGGTGATAATGATGCGGCTCAGCAGCCACCGGTTGGGCGCAACGGCGAAATTGGTTTGATTGGTTGCCGGGTCATAGTTGCCCCTGGTGAGGGCTTCGGGGAGCGCCCAGTGCAGGTGGACCCCTTTTTTCAATTGGTCCAGCGGCGCGTCGGTGAGCTTCCTTACCACGTTGGAGCCCAGGAAGGCGTCGTAAATGCCGGTCTGGTTGATGAACGTGGTGGTAGCGCCCGCGAAGGTGCTGGTACCGTTTGCGTCTTCCTGGTCTTTGATTCCCACGCACAGTGCGGTGATATCCACGGGTACGATCAGTCCGTTATCTGCTTGAGGCATACGTCAGGCTTTAGTATTGAGAAAATCAACTTTTACGACTCCTTTGATCATTTCCAGCGCAAATTGCGCAGCGGTGAAATCGGTGATCCCTTCGCTGAGGGGCGGAGCGTTCAGCACCGTTTTGATGGCGTCCGCGGATTTGCTCACCTGCAATGTCTGCTGGTTGCTGCGGGTGGTGATCTTCGCCGTATATCCGTCGATCCCCGAGCCGGGGTCTCCGCCGCCCTGGACCACGCGCAGGGTGGTGAAGAGATCGGGATATGCGCCTTCCACGCCGGAATGCAGCGCCTCCGGCGGTTCATGGATGGAAACCCGCTGCACCACGCCATCGAAGATGCAAAGCAATACTTCTTCCGACAGGCGCTCCATCCGCAGCTGCTGGATCTCGGAAGTGCCGGCGGCATCGTCGTATCCCGTGATTTCCATGCCGGGCCAGCCTTTCAGCACGGCAGACCGCAGCAGGAATCCGGTGATGGTACCGGTATTGTTCACGTATCCCTTCAACGATTGCTTTCGTTTCCGGAATTGCGTGGCCGTTTTTCTCGCCTTGACGCGCAGCTTCGTCAGATAGGGTGTTTCCACGAGCATGGATGCGGTGGTGGAGCGCCCGATGCTGAAAGCCCCGTCCATCAATGCATCTACCCAATTATTGTCGATGTAGAAAAACCGCAGTGATTCCGGCGGCAGCATGCGTTCGTCAGCCACGAGGTAATTGAACGGCACGCCATTGAGCAAGCTCAACCTGGCCATCCAGTTCACGACGTCTTCCGGCGGCGAAATGTCTTTTTCCATGCGCACGCTCCTGGCGGCGAACACGTCGCCGAACGCTTCGATGCCCTGGTATTTGCTTTGGATGATTTTGTTTTCCTCTTCGATCACCTGCCAGGCATACAAGCCTTTTTTCCAGTTGTAGAGCGACGATGCGAAGTTCTTGTTCTGCAACGCCAGCAACTGCCCCAACTGCCACGCGGCGCCATAGGAGATGTCAAACAGGCCGGTATCCGGATTGTACCGGTTCGCCGCGTCGGAGCAGGATACGGGAAATTCGATCGTTTCCTTCACGAGGTACGGCAACAGCGGGCTGCGGTACCAGGAAACGGTATGGCCGCTGTGCCGCAGCGAATGCCCGTGGGGCGTATATCCCATCATGATGGCGTTTTGTACCAGCACGGTGGCGTCTGCCGGGCTCAGCGTGCCCAGCGCCTGCTTCTCCAGGGCGGCTTTCACGGCGTCGGTGGTGGGCGGCGTGCCTTTGAACGGCACCTGCAGCACAGTGAGCCCCTGCTGGTCCAGCTCGTTTTTGTTCAGGTGCTCGAGGAGGCTTTTGAAGGTTTCGTCGCGGGAATTGACGGTATAGCTCCAGTCGATGTAAGTGAGCAGGCGAACGGTGGTAATGCCGGCGGGGAGGTTGCTCTTGCCGTCGTCGTCCGGCAGGTAATCACCGAAGTTTTCGAGGGAAACGAGGAAAGCGTAGTTGTCGGAATCGTTTTGCGGCAGGCGGTTGCCCAGCACCACGGTGAAGTTTTCCACTTCTTTCGCCAGGTTGTCCGTTTTGTCGAGCGTCTGCATTTTCCGGATGTGCGCCAGGAACGGGAGGTCTTTTTTCGTGGGGGCGATCTGGTTGAACAATGCCGCGGGGATGTCGATGATGTTGCAATCATCGTCGGGCGTTTCGCCGTAGTCGAGTTTTTGCATGCCGGGGTAGGAGAAAGTCCCGGCAGGCATGGTGCCGGTTCCCGTTATGGTGGAGCCCGCTACGGTGATGTCGGTGCCCGCGGGCACGAGGGCTTTCGCTTTTTCCCGCACCACGGTGGGCTGCTCGCCGTCGCCGAACAGCAACACCGCGAGCCAGGGCGCCGCCGCATCGCCATTCACACTGTTTCTTTCCCATGGCAAAATCCGGCGGTTGAACAGCACATGCGGCAGCGTTCCGCCGAATTCGCCGTTGGCCAGGTTTTGCGGGAAGTTGGAATTGATATCGTCCGGGTCGAGTGTAAACCGCTCGCTGGTGACCGCGAATTTCCGGCTGGCCGAAAATTCTCCCGGTTGCTGGTTCGTTTGCTGCTTCACCGTGATGGTATACTCGGCGGCTTTCAGCGGCGGAATATCATACTGGATAAAAATTACCTCGTTTTCCGCGGGTGTGGTGTTCTTCATAGCTTAGTTTTTTTCTTCTCCCAATAACCGGAAGAGCGGACTGGCCAGTAAATAATAGGTTTCCGGGTCTGCCAGTTCCACCACGTTGATCTGCACGTCCACGTCGAATCCCAGGTCCGTAACGGCGCTCAGCAACATGGGCCGGTTGGCCTGCGCCTTGTTGGCCATGATAGTGCCGGAAACGGTTATGTCCTTGAAATCATCCGTCAACGGTACGTACGTTTCCGTCCAGGTGAAATGCTGGAGTTCGGGATCGAGCCGGAATTGCAGGTATTGCAGGTCGATGGGCAACGTGCTGGCAGGACAATCCTTGTAAGGCACCATGGTAAACCCGGTGAGCACGTCTTTGAGCGTCGTATCGTTCAACGGATCGCCCACATTCGGATTGCCGTTGCGGTTGAAGCTGACTTTCTGCCATAAACCTTTCGGCACGTTTTTCAGTATCGGTGTGGCGTGGAAGGTGGACAAATCGCCGTTGTCGCTGATGATCTCGATGACCTGTTTCGACTGGAAGGCGGAGCTGTCGAGCCCCACGGGCCGCACTCCGAAATCCGTGTTCTGCAATGGCGCCGGTATGTCGGGATCGATGACGATGCTGATCTTATCGTTTTTGTTATTGGTGAAATCCCATTCTTTCGAAGGAATGATGGCGTCTGTCGTCAGCTCGAATTTTTCCGCGTTCACGATCCAGTTCAGTTCGCCGGGTTTGTCGCTCAGTTGCGCCAGCAATCCATCGGCCACCAGGATTTTACATACATCCGCATTGCTGCCGGTTTGCAGGCCCTGGCTGGCGCCGGCCGGCAACTGGGGAAGCATGTCGCGGGTGAATTCGTCCCAGCCGATTCGCTGCGGCTTGTTCTGGCTGCCCGCGCCGAAGGAAATGGTGAAGGAAATGATGGTGACGTGAATGGTCGCCTTTCCGCTGAATTCCGGTCCCCATACATGCAGGCCCACGCCAACGTGGATGGTGATGGTTTTCTTCGTGAAAAGCAGATTGACGGTGAAAGACGCGCCGATGTCCGTATTGGCGACGATGTCGTAATGGAAAGGCTTCCACATGATGAGGAAATCGGCTTGGAGGATGAACCAGGCGCGGATACCGCCGCTTTGCCATACGGCTTCCATCAAACCGCCGGCCATGATCGCGTTGGAGGTGAGCGCGAAATACAGGGTGCCCTTGATCATGAGGTGACTGTCCACCTTCCACGAAACCCCCATCCTGGGCACTTTCGGGTACCAGTCTGGAACGGTGTAATTGGAATTGTACCCGCCAAGCGTAATCACGAAATCGCCTTCATGATCGCCGCCGAACCAGAAATAGAACGCGAACCCGCCGGTCAGGTGGCAGGCTTTGGCCAGCACGTATGAACTGTCGGTCAACTGCCCCTGTATCGAAATCATTCCAGACCCGTCTACATAAGAAGCCTTGATAGCCAGTTCCGCATATGCTACCGCCGGAATGCCCGTGCTGCCGCCTGTTCCCGGAGGGAGCACCACGCGGGAAAGCCCCAGCAGCGCGATCTCCAGGCGCGTGCCGAACATCACGGTGAGCAGGGCGAAGGAGTTCACCATTTCGAACGACGTAAAGTTGATGCCCGCCGCCAGCCAGGAACTGCCGATCTGCGGCGCCACGATGCCTTTCTGCACGATGTCTGCCAGCACGCCATTCACCTGTGCGGCGATGTCTTTCGTTGGATCGGGCGTTGGGCCGCCGCCCGTGGCCCATACCACGAACGGGAAGGTAGCCACGCCGGTGATGTCGGGGATCACCAGTTTGCGGTTAAAGCCGAACCCGGCAGAAAGCCCGGTCACGAAGAAGAACGGCGGCCCGCCGATGGGGAAATTCAGCACGGCGTACAGGAACATGGAGGGTTTCCCTTCCACTTCCGTATACCCGCCGATGCCGCCGATGGTGAGCGCGGGCGTTTTTACGAGGATGGCGCCATAGAGGTTGACGGGCGAGAAGCTGCCCGTCAACCCGCCGGAAACGAGGATGGGGCCGCTGTTGTAGGTGATGGAAATGCCGCTGAGGGCGAAGGCGATGTCGAACGAACTGATGGCGGAACTGATGCCGAAACCGTTGAGGCCGATGCTGAGGCCGCTGGCGGTGGCGGTAACGTTTACCAAGACGTATATCCGGGAATCCTTGTACCCGATGCCGATCTTGTCGAAATATAACGGCCCGAAATTCTTCTGGATGTTGAACCATTTCGCTTTCACGGCATCGTCTCCCACCGCCGCCAGTTCCATCGTAGCGCCGTTGCTGCTGTCGCCGCCCAGGACCAGGCTGAGCGGGTACAGCGTGCCGCCGATGTTGACGGTCATGGAGAAGGAAACCTTCCCGTTCAGGCCCTCTTCGGGCAGCAGCGGGTAACCGGCCGGGTTGGGCACCAGGGCTTTGATCTGATCGTTGATGCTGGTGGCGAGGGCTTTGGTGGTGACGATGGAAACGAAGTTCACGTCCACCGCCGTGATTTCGAGTTTGCCGGCCGGTATCAGCGTTGCGACTTTATCGATGATAGGGAGGTTGGCCAGATCGATCACCAGGTCGGAGGCCAGCCCGAAATAATAGATCCATTGCTGGTCTGCGGGGTTTTTCATGGCGAGGAAAACCGCTTTCCCGTAGTTGGCGGATTCCAGGGAAAAAGCCAGCGTGCTGGACGTGAAATCGTACATCATGGAGGCGCTTTTCAGCGCCAGGTCGAGGCCCGCCGGAACGGTGGGCATATCGAACCCGAAGGCGCCCACGATATCGGCCAGTTGCAGGTATTCGGAAGGGGCGAGGGCTTCCCAGGAGGCAGTGAGCCGGGTGTCGGTAGTGCCGGAAGTGAAGTTGATGTGGAAAACGGACTCGCCGCCGTTAGACACATGCTTGAGGGTAATGTCTCCCGACATCACGTTCTTGAAATTGTTATTGCCTTCGTTTTCCAGCGAAAATTTCACGTTGATGGCGAGTTCCGTAGTGGTGAACGTGATTTTGGCCGTGGCGCCGAAGGAGAAGTTTTTGGTGGTGGAATTGAAGCTGACGGCCAGGTTCATCAGCGTGATGGTTTGGATCCATTTCGGTGGATTGGACACCCCGAACATCTGTACCACATAGGAGATGAGGTCGCCGATAACGATGGGGTCGCCGTCTTTGGTGCGGCCGCTGAATTGCCATCCGCCTTCGGGCGTGTTGTTGATGGACGCGCTCAGCTCCACGCCCACTTTGCTGATCTGCAATACCGTGGCCACGCTTCCCTGTATCGGCTGCTGGATATTGGAAGGGTCGCGGGTGAAGTGGAGCTTGAATACGTTGATGGCGATATTGTTCGTGATCTGCCAGACGGTGGCCGATTGCGCATCGAACCGGAAGCTCTGCAGCGATGGCACCACGCCGATTTCGAGCACGGAAAACGAAAAGTCTGGCACCCCTTCCGGAACGGTCACCGTTCCTTCGAAAAGCTGCATGGCGACGGCGGTAAGGCTCAGCGTTTTCCCGGGCGCGAGCCCGGCCGTGATGGCCCAGTCGGGGTTATCCTCCGTTTTCCGGAGCGCGCACAGGAGGAAGTTGCCCGTCCCCACTTCGAAAATACCGTACAGATCGCCCAGCACGTTTCGCGTGAGAGGGTCGGTGAGGTTGTAGATGTTGAACCCGATGGAAATTTTCGTGATGGAAAAATACCCTTCGATCACGGGCCAGGAAGAAGCCGTGGCCACTTCGAACTGCAATTGCGTGAGTACGCCGGTGGTGGCGTTGAAATTGACGAACAACGCGTTGATATCGATTTGCGGAATGCTGCTTAAGCCTGCGGGCAGGGAGTTCAGGAAATCCGTTCCGCCCGCCAGTGCGAGCAGGTCCGAGAAACTGGGTAACGTTACCTTTTCGCCGGGCTGCAGCCCGAAAGCCCATTCCGTAGTGCTTCCCAGGCTGGCGCCGAGGTACGCGGGCACGTTGACGCCGCCCAGCACGAAGGTGCCGGTTACGCTGGCGGTGGTTTGCCAGTTTGCGGCGGGCGCCTGTTTGGTGAGCGTAAGGTTTACCTGGAGCCCCGGTAGCAGGAGGATCTGTTTGTCCACGATCGTCCAGCCGTTGGTCACGGAAACGCCGATGGTAAAGTAGGTGATAGATTTTATGTCGACGTTGTACGATACATCGAAGCTGTTGATCTGGATCCCGGTGAGCGCGCCGGCCAGCACGGAAGGGAGGAACTGCGTGATGTCCTGCCCCGCGAGCAGGGAACTGATTTCGGCCGGCGTAAGGTTTTGATCGCCCCCCTCGGCGATGCCGATCTGCCAGTCGCCGCCCGTACCGCTTTGCAGGACGATGGGAATACCGCTGCCGGAAACGCCGTTGCTGGTCACGTTGAGGTTGAACCGGAAGCCCTGCAGACTGAATTTTTCCGACAGTGTTTTGTTGAAGGAGATGTTGCCCGCCGTGATCCAGTCTATAACGGGGAGGGTGGGCGTGTAGCTGGCCGGGAAGATGGCATCGACGGCCCCCACTACCTGGTCGTCCTGCACGTCGAAAGTGAGCGTCAGCGCGAGGGTTTTGTATCCCAGCAATCCCGATGTCCCTATAACGGTCACCGATTCCGCTCCGGGCGCGGGTTTTTCGGCGTTGGCGAGCAGGAGCGTTTCCTGTTGCAACACGTCCCGGAAGAACGTGTCCATGAAATCCAGCCCGAAATCCGCCGGGGTTATGAGCATGTCCCCGTTCGGCTGGATGGGGATGGCTTCCATTTTCTCGATGATCTGTGCTATCAGTGAGGCCATAATGAGTTGGGTTATCAGTTTACGGGAAGTGCATCGTGCAGGCTTACGTCTTCTACGTGCAGTGAATTGGTAATGGAGGTTTGCAGCAACAGCAATCGGGCGGCATATCGCGCGTCTCCCAATGGCTGTACCTGCTGCTGCTTGATGATCGCAGTGGTCGGGATATTGGGAAAAAAGGTAGGCAGGTTGTACGCAACGGGAAGCGGCTGGGTAGGTGGCGGTGGATTCGGATTGTCTATCGTCACTGAGTTGGTAATCTGCACCTGGGTACCGGCAGAATCAACGATCTGCTGCATGCCAATCCGGTAGTAATAAATCGGGATGTCCAGCTGATTCAGATCGGTCAGGCATTGCGTGCCCGCCAGTACGTAGAAGTTCGGAAGGTCGGGCGCCTGGTAGTCGCGCGCATCCACTTCAAGCTGGCGCCTGACGAGCGTTTGCATCGTGTACAGCTGGCCGGTGGCATTTAAAGGATTGAAGTAGTAGGGGGAGATAAAGTTATTTTTGAATTCCGCGGTAGCATAGGGAATGTATCGCACTACCACATTGTCCAGCCGGTCGAACCATTCATCGAACGCAAGGTTTTGCTGGGCCGCCCGCAATACCGTCATGCCGTCTGTAAACCCCGTCATCAAAGCTGGCTGGTCCATCGGCACATACTGCTTGTTCCGGATGCCTTCCCATTGCCACAACCGGTTCTCCTTGTAATCCGGTTCGTATTTCTGGTCCAGGAAACATTTATTCCCGGTGGCTGCCGGCGGCGGGGTTACCCAGGTGAAATCCTGTGCATTCAGGAAGAGCCCGTTTATGCCGCCCGTCGGCAATCCAAGACTGGCGATGAGGCTGGTGGCGCCGATGGAGTTGGTTTCCTTGTTCAGCGATATTTCCATGTCTATCAGATAAGGCAGGTACGCTTTCACCCGGAGGTTTTCCAGGTGGAGGTCCTGAATGGAAAAGCTGCAGGCCAGCGCGGCGATCGCGCCTTCCGTTCTATAAAACGTCCGGGTAATGGACGCGGCATCCTGGCTTTTGAAAATGAGGTAATCGCTCTGCGCAAAAGGGTAATATCCGTTGAATTGAATGGAGGTGCCAGACAGATCGTTGTTGAGGTATTCGATGTAGCCATATGCAGCGCGCACCGGCAGGGGCGGGCCGCCCGGACGCACCGACTGGTAATTGCGTGGCAGGATGCCGTAGACGGGTACGGGTAATCCTGTAAATCCGGGATGGGTAGTCTTGTATGCCGCCAGTTGTGCGTTGTAAATCTCGAAAAGACTGGCCGTCATAAACCGGGGAACAACGGCGTTGATAACGTCCGACCGGCCCGCCAGCAGGCAGTCGGCCTCAATATCGCTGGGTTTGTACACGAGCCTTTTCACTTCGGTGACCGGGTTGTAATCAAACAATGCTACGACATCGACATTAAATGCAAGGATCAAAACCTGCGTACCGCCTTTGTGGAAATCGGAACCGGTAGACCTGATGGCGGTCAGCTCCTGTACGGCGTTAATGGTGTGAGGCGTCAATGCGTCGAAGAAGGCGTCGAGCAGGGCTTTATCGGCATAAAGCCGCCGGCAGGCCTGTTCGATATTGCCGGTAAAATGATTATAGAGCAATTGCAGTGCGCCGGTGGAAACCGTGAACGTGTTCCTGAAAGCCTGGCGGCTGGCGGGGTAGTTGTTCAGGATGTTGGTGTTGAAATATTGCTCGTACGTCTGGTTGTTGGGGATGTTGAGCCTTAATGCCTGGTCTACCGCCGTGCCGATAAACAAATCAAACATCTTTGCCATTTCATTCATGAGACTGGCAGATCTCACGGCGGTCCGTACAAAACTGTAGTTGGCCGCACCGAGATTGGTGGCCAGCGTTGTTTGGAAAAATGTTTGCGCATCTTGCAGATAATCGAGGTACAATGATGCGCGATAGTTGTCTGGTGGTGTAACGCGCAGGGCTTTCAGTTCGGCGACCAGTTCAGGATATGTCATGACAATAAGGTTTTTCGGACAATACGCGACACGTACACCTGGCGCGTGTTTGCGCGAGATGAGGCAATGGCTGAACAGCACCGGGTACATGGAATACCGGTTGTGCCAGCTGCAAAGCAGGGCTACGTGACTATTTGATCACAAATAAAAACTCAGCAGGAAGATGAATGATGAATTACTGATTACGGGTTTAATGGATTTTACAATGAATCTATTTTAGGGCTAGACGATCAGTCAAATAGGGCGATATGAATTTAGCACTATTTATTTTATTTCGACAAAAGTATTTTAGCAAAAATAAAAACTTAACAATTCAATCCTTCGATGATTATAGCTTTTTCTTGCAGTGAAAAACAGCTTCCGTCTATAGCATGTCATACACGGATAATATATTTTATAAATATTTTTCGATTGCGCTATAATTGCCTGCCATGGCCTGTTGCGGCCGCTGCCATTGTGTAATGGTGGATGTCTTACTTGTTTGTGTTTTCATTTGATACGGCGGGTTTTCAGTTGACGGGAATTACCTGTTGCGGATTCATGCCTGCGGCACCCAATGCATTCGTGATGGTGGGCGTTAGCAATAATGAGCGCGCCGGGTTTCCCGGCGGATTCGCCAGCGGAAATACCTGCCCCTGGTATACGATGGTGGTAGTGGGAATGTTGGCCAGGAACGTAGCCCTTCCCAATACCGGCGCCACCTGGAAGGGAACGGTGGGCGGCGGCGGCGCGGCGTTGTTGATCGTTACCGTGGCAGGGATGGGCACCTGCGCACCGTTGGAGTCAATGATTTCCTGCATGCCGATCCGGTAATAGTAAATCGGTATATCCAACTGCTGCAGGTCGGTCAGGCATTGCGCGCCCGCTAGCGACAGGAAGTCCGGGTTCGCGCCGGGCACATAATTGTTCGCCTTCGCGGTAAGCTCGGCCGTGACGAGCATTTGTAACGTATATGCATTGCCGGTTGCATTGCCGGGGTCCAGGTAATACGGCGAAATAAAACTGTTCTTGAAAAAAGAGGTAGGATAGGGGAGATAGCGCACCACTACATTGTTCAACCGCGCGAACCAACCGTTGAAAGCAAGGTTCTGCTCCGCAAACGCCAGTACCGTCATCCCGTCTGCAAAGCCCGCCAGCAGCGAAGGCTGGTCTATCATCACATTTTGTTTGTTCTGCCTGCCAGACCATGTCCATAAACGGTTCTGATAAAACACTGTTTCATATACCTGATTGAGGTAACAGTTTGCCCCGGAGGCGGCGGGAGCGGGGGTGCTCCATCCGAATTCCTGCGCATCGAGGTACAATCCGTTGATGCCGCCGGCCGCCAGGCCGAGCACGTTGGCGATGAGCACCGTCGATCCAATGCTGTTCGATGCCTTCGCCAGGCTGACTTCCATGTCTATCAGGTAAGGCAAATAACCTTTTACCCGTACGTTTTCGAGATGGAGGTCCTGTATGGAAAAACTGCATGCCAGCGCGGCCATTGCGCCTTCCGTCCGGTAAAAAGCCTGTGTGATGGCGGCGGCGTTCTGGCTTTTGAAGATCATGTAATCGCTTTGCGCGAATGGGAAGTAGCCGTTATACTGGATGGTAGTACCGGAAAGATCGTTGTTGAGATATTCGAGGTATCCGTAGGCAGCGCGCACCGGCAGGGGCGGCCCGCCGACATGTGCCGATTGAAAGCTGCGCGGCAGCATGCCGTAGGTCGTTACCGGCAGCCCGGTGAACCCGGGATTGGCGAGCTTGTAGGCCGCCAGTTGCGTATTGTATATTTCGAACAGGCTGGCCGCCATAAACCCCGGCGAAATGGCGTTGATCACGGCCGATTTTCCCGCAAGCAGGCAATCCGCCTCGATGTCGCTGGGTTTGTACACGATCCGTTTGTCCGTGGTCATGGTGGTGTCTCCCGCGGCTTCGGTCACATCCACCGTTAATGTAAAGATCAGCACCTGTTTGCCGCCTTTGTGAAAATCCGAGCCGGTGGATTTTATGCGCGATAGCCCCCAGACGACGTTCGTCGTGTTGGGAGCCAGTTCATCGAAAAAAGTGCCCAGCGCGTTCTTGTCGGCGTACACGCGCTGGCAGGCCTGCTGGATATTGCCGGTGAAATGATTGTACAGCTGCAGCAGCGCATTGGTGGAAACGGTGTAAATCCCCCGGAAAGTGTTCCGGGTGCCCGGATAGCCGGCATTCAGGATATTGTTATCGAAATATTGCTGGTATGTTTCGTTGTTGGGCACATTGAGGAGCAATGCCGCATCCACTGCTGCACCAATGTACAGGTCAAACATCGCAGCCATTTCATTCAGCAGGTTGGCAGACCGGACGGCCGTTCTTACAAAGGCGTAATTCGGCGCGCCGATATTGGCGGCCAGGGTAGTCTGGAAGAAAGTTTGCGCCTGCTGGAGATAGTCGAGGTACAAAGACGCACGGTTCACGTCCGGCGGCGTTACGCCCATGGCCCTCAGGATAGCTTCTAGTTGGGTTCTGTTCATTTCGAATCGGGTTTTAAAGCAATGTATGACACGTAATACGGGCGCATCCATTCCGGACAAACGGGTGAAAATCCTGCATCCGTTTGGGACATGCGGTTTTCACACGATGCACGGCAAGGCTACGTGATAAATTATCAATACTGAAACGCTGACAGGAAGATGAATGATGAATTTCGGGCTCGATAAACTTTTAGAATTGAACAATCAATGCTAGACGATTTTGTCAAAATAGGGCAGTATGAAATTAGCACTAATTATTTTATTTCAGCAAAAGTATTTTCCGAAGATGATGTTTTTTCAATGCCCGGAGAGAAACAGCAGTAGGCGGAAACGCCTGTTGACGCATCGTTTCGCAAGAAATGAAAAAAAGGTATCCCTTGTCATGGGATACCTTTTTTCATTCCGTTGTTGGTGTACGGTCGATTATTTCACCACGTACAACATGTCTTCATAATCATGCGCGGCTACATACAGGGGCACTTCGGCCCAGGGAGCCTTTCCTTTGGCAGCGGCCACGGTATGTTTGGCCAGTTCCTGGACCCGGAGGATGACGAGGTATTCATGCAGCTCGCATGCCTCGCGCAACTGATCGTCGCGGTAGCCTTCCGTTTCCATATATTTTTTATTGGTGGCCTGCAGCGGTTCGAAGCCCGTGATGGTAAGGGTTTTTTCCGATTCTCCGCTGAAGTCCTGCAGCCAGTCGAGGTTGTCGCGGTTGGCGATGGATTCGTAAGCCAGCAGGTGCAGGAACCACCGGTCGAAATGCGTCGTAAAACTGTTCATTTCGAGATAGAGTGCCTTGATCTCGAGTTCCTCTTCATCCGTCATATACGTCCAGGAATGATTGAAATACGCCGTGAGCGGCGCCTGGAGGTGCAGCAGGTCTTTGCCGATCACTTGCTGGAATCCGGACGCCGGAAGCCGGCCCAGCATCGCTTCCGCTTCCCGGATGGCCGTTTCTATTTGCCCCGACTGGATGAGTTCCTGTATTTGTTGCATGCTGCAAAGAAAGGACAATTCGCGTAAATGACGAATTAATAGACCGCCGCGCGCTGAAACCTGCTTCCGGGGCGGAAACAGAAAAGGGTAGCCGGCCCCTTCCGGCCAGCTACCCTTTCTATTTTGACGGAATAGTTATTTCACGCGCACCAGCCGCACTTCCTGGAGGTTCATTACGCCCAGGCCGGGTTTGGTCAGTGGTTTGATCGTGATGGCGTTTACGCCGGCCGTGGAGAGGTTCACGGTCCCGAGGTCCCAATCGCGGTAAGCGCTCCAGTTATTGTCGGTACTTTTCACCACGCCGGTAAGGGTGGATTTCCCGGCCGTCACCGCGATTTTCGATCCGGCAGATTCGTCCGTGCATGCCGCCCGGAGGACCACCTTGTACTTTCCGGGTTGCTTCACGCGGAGGTTCCAGGTGGCGGTGCCTGTCAGGGCGGTCCAGCTGTAAATGACCGGTTTGTCGCCCACCGAAAGCCCTACGCCCGGCGTGAGTATCGCATCGCCGGTATGCAGGCGGTAACCGCCGTCTGCATCCGGGAAAATTCCCATGGGAACGAGGGAATTTCCGGTAACGTCCAGTTCGATCACGGTAACGAGCTCGTTCCGTTTTGTATCGGCGATATCGATGAAAATGCCCTGTTCGTTCACTTCCGTGCGCAGGGGCGTGCGTGCGGCGTCTGCCAGCACGAATGCGCGCGGCGTGCTGCCTGCGTCCGGAGCGATCGGCACGTGCAGCCGGTTGTTTTCCGGCCAATGGAAAATATGGAGGAAATACTTGCCGGGCTTGGTGGTGATCCGCCCCCAGTTCACTTTGCCTACATTGTTGGCGCGGGAGCCGTAGATCGCTTCGCCGTTCATTTTCATCCAGCCGCCGATGCCCTGCATCAGTTCTATGCTTTTGGCCGGGATGGTGCCATCTCCCATAGGTCCCACGTTCAGGAGGTAATTCCCGCCTTTGGACACGATGTCGACCAGGTTCTGCACCAGTTCCTTACCGGTATGCCAGCGCTGGTTGTTTTTGCTGTAGCCCCAGGTGCCGTTCATGGTCATGCAGGATTCCCAGTCCATGTTTTTATAGCCCGTTTCGGGGATGAACTGCTCCGGCGTCACGAGGTCGCCATTGGCGCGGGTGTAATCGCTGTTGTCGTCGAAATGGTACAGCCTGTTGTTCATGATGATGTTGGGATGGTGCTTCTTGACCATGTCCACCAACGCGTTGGCGCCCCATTTCTCACCCTGGATCTCCTGCGAACTGTAGTCCCACCAAACCACATCGATAGGCCCGTAGTTGGAAAAAATCTCCCCGGCCTGCTGATGCATGTAGGCCACATAGTTGGCGTTGTTGCGGGTATCGTTCTTTACACCGCCGGGCGTAGGCATGCCGTGCTCCACATAAGCGTCGGGATGGTGCCAGTCCAGCAGCGAAAAATACACGCCTACCCGCAATCCCTGTTCGTGAAGGGCGTTCACGATTTCCCGCATGAGGTCGCGGCCGGTCACATCTTTCCCGTCGAACGTAGTGGTTTTACTGTCGTGCAGCGCAAACCCTTCGTGGTGGCGGGTAGTGAAGATGACATACCGGCAACCGGCTTCTTTGGCCGTTTTCGCCCATTCCCGCGCAAAATCTGGCTTCGGCCGGAACAGCGGTGTGAGCTGTTTTTCATAGTCCGCCGCCTGAACGTTGGCCATGTTTTGTATCCATTCCACGCATCCTTCGTAATCTTTTCCGTTCCATTCGCCAGCGGCGGCGCTATAAAGGCCCCAGTGCACGAACATCCCGAAGTGCGCGTCGCGGAACCAGCGCATACGCGCGTCCCGGATCGCTTCCGGCTCTGCCGCATTGGCTTTCAGCCCGCCGCCCGCCTGTGCGAACGTTCCGTATCCTGAAAGCAGCATCCCGCCGAGCAGGCACGTCTTCAACAAGTTTTTTCCCATCGTTTTCGCTATGTAAGTCAAATTCATTTACTGTTTGATAAAAGTGCAGTTACCAGTTCGGGTTCTGCTCCATGTTCGGGTTCGCGTTCAATTCTACCAGCGGGATCGGCCAAACGTAATCCCTGGCCGCGTTGAACTTCCTTTGCTCGATGATGACGGCCTTGCCGGTAGCAGGGTCTATCGCGCCTTTGGCGGGCTCGTTCAGGAGGATTTCCGCGGTTTTCCAACGGCGGATGTCGAACAGCCGCTGTCCTTCGAAAGCCAGTTCCACCTGTCTTTCCCGGCGTACCAGCTGCCGCAGGCTCGCCTGTGAATTGTACCGGCTCACGTCCACATCGGGCATTCCCGCGCGCGAGCGGATCATGTTGAGATAACGCACTACGTCGGGGTTTTGCCAGTCGTTCATTTCCACGAGGCTTTCCACGTAACTGAGCAGCACTTCCGCATACCGGATGATCATGAAGTTGAGCGATCCTTCCCAGGGCGTTCCGGCATCCTGCGGGTCGAGGTATTTTTTGATCCAGAAACCGGTTTGGGTGGATTGGGTGAGGCCGATCTGATCGGGGCTTCCTACTTTAAACGGTTCCAGTTTCCTGTTCACGAACGTTTCTCCGGGAAGGAGCACGCTGGCGGCTAAACGGGGATCGCGGTTGTTTTTGAACGCGGGGTCGGCCTGGTAGATAGCGATGCTGTCCGGCCCCAGTTCATTGATCGTTTTGCCCTGCAGCGTTTCGTATGTGTTCACGATCGCGGCGGTGGGGCTCGTTGTGGCCTGTCCGCTAAGGCTTTTGGGCCCGAACCGGAAAAACGCTTCCTTCTGCCCCCGCACGCGGAAAAAAATCCTTTCCTTATTGATCATCCCACTATAGGAAAAGAGGGAGGCATAATTGCCGACAGCGGCGTCGGTACTATGATGCAGCTCATATACGTTCAGGTCGATGACCTTTCTGGCGGCTTCCGCGCATTTGGCGTAATCGCCGGCATTGAGGTACAGCAGGGTTTGCAGGGCATAGCAGGTGCCTTTGCTCATGCGGTAGGCGTCGGCTTCCGAGTAAGTGGCGGGCAGGCCGGCCGCAGCGGTATCGAGCTCCGCGGCGATGAAAGCGATCACTTCCTCGCGGGAGCTGCGTTTGGCGAACTGTTCGTTGGGCGACAGTGAATGGTTCACGATCGGGATGGGGCCGTAAAGCAGGAACAGGTCGAGGTGGTACCAGGCGCGGAGGGCGCGGGCTTCGCAGGCATAGCGGTTTTTACGGTTCGCATCTTCCACATAAGCGCGATTGTAGTTTTCGAGGAAACGGCTGGCTTTGCGGATGAAGAGGTAGCTGTTCCGGTAGATTTCATACACCGAGTTGGTCTGGCTGGTGGCCAGGCCTACGGGATAGGTTTGCCAATCGCCGTAGTTCCCGCGGAAAACCGCTTCGTCCGTTGTGCCGGCGAGGTGCATCCTGCAGTTCGACATATAATCGTAATTGCCGAGGGAACCGGTGGGCAGGCCGGCGTAAATGCCGCCCAGGGCGCTTTGCAGATCGGTTTCCAGTTTCCACCATTTTTCGTCGGTAGTGGCGGTAGGGTTGTCGCGCACGAGGAAGTCCTTCTTGCAGGCGGCAAAGAAAGGAATGGCGAAAATTATCGATAACAGTATGAGTGAGTTCCTTTTCATGAATGGTAGTTTGTGGATCAGAAAGTAACGTTCAGGCCGGCGGTGTACATTTTCATGACCGGGTAGGTAGACTGGTCGCCCTTGCTTTCGGGGTCGCCGACTTCCCTTTTGCTGAAGGTGAACGGGTTCTGGGTATTGAGGTAAACGCGCACGCCCTTGATGCGGAGCGGCCCTGAAGCGGCCATGGGAATGTTATACCCGAGCTGCACATATTTCACGCGGGCGAAAGCACCGTTAACGGCCCAGAAATCCGAAAATTTCTCATTGGGGCCGGGGGAGGGCAGCAGGCGCGGGAAGCGGGCGCCGGGGTTTTCGGGCGTCCAGTAGTCCAGGTGCCAGGTCAGCGGCGTACCGCCTTCGCCGGCGGCGTTGAACGGAATGGCCATTCTGCCGTTATAGAAGGAAACCACCTGCCCGATGCCGGTTACCATGGTCTCGAAATCGAAGCGTTTCCATTTGAGCGATACACTGGTGAACCAGGTGTTGTAAGGGTCTGCGTTGCCGAGTTTCACTTTGTCGTTGTCATTGATGACGCCGTTACCATCGGTGTCGGCGTAACGGATATCACCTGCAGCCTGCCCCTGGATGATGGGCACGCCTTTTTCGATGTCTCCCTGCTGGAGGAGCCCCATGCTTTTGAACCCGAAATATTCAGACAGCAAGCCGCCTTTCTCGCGGATGATGTTGCCATCGATCAGCGGTGTGGCCTGCGCCAGTTTCAGCAGGGTGGATTTGTTATGCGAATACCCCACGTTGAACGCGATATTGAGGTCTTTGGCGAGGTCTGCGTTGTAGGAGAGCTTCACTTCCCATCCGGTATTCTTCATGCTGCCGATATTGACGGGCGCGCTGCTGATGCCGGAAGTGAGGCTGGGTTGGGGATAGAGGATGAGGTCGGTCGTTTTTTTGTTGTACCAGTCGAACGTTACGTCCAGCTTGTTTTTAAATAGACTGATGTCCGTTCCGATGTCCAGGATGCCGACTTTCTCCCAGGTGATGTCCGGGTTGCCGAAAGTGGTTTCGTTGCCGCTGCCGGCGTCGATGGTAGACTGGTACTGATAGGCGCCGATGTTGTTATTGCCCAGTTTGCCGTACGAAGCGCGGATCTTGAATTGGTCGAGGAAGGTGAGGGATTGCATGAAGTCCTCGTTGCCCACGTTCCATCCTGCGGCGATGGAGGGGAAATTCCCCCATTTTTTGCCCGGCGCGAAGAGCGAAGAGCCATCCCGCCTGATGCCCGCTTCCAGCAGGTATTTATCATTAAAGCTATAATACGCCTTTCCGAAAACGGAGGTCAGCGTTTTTTCCGTCCACGCGTCGGAATTGTTCATTTCCTTCGAGTATCCGCCGATCACGTTCAGGCGGTGCTTCCCGAACGTTTTCGTGTAATCGAGGTTACCGCCGGTGTAGTAATAGCTGGAGCGGTTGGTGGGCCCGGCGGATTTGATATCTGTGAAATCGCGCCCTGTTTTCTGGTCGGTAAAATAATCGAAGAAGAGATAGGCGTCGCGGTTTTGCTTGTCGCCCCCGGAGGAAACGCGGTAGCTGAATTGTCCTTTCAGGAGCAATCCCGGCAGCAGTTCCCATTTGGGCCGGAGGTTGATGAGCACTTCGTCCCTGATGCGGTTGATGAGGCCGCCTCTTTCCGTATTGGCGACGGGGTTCCAGCTTTCGCCGTAAGTGCCGTAGTAAGTATATCCAGGCCTTTCGGGTTTATCGGGGAATTTGGACGCCAGGTTCGGCGGTGCCGTGTACACCCAGCTCAAAATGCCGCCGGTGCCGCGTCCCAGCGCATAGGGCTCCTTCTGCTCGTCGCGCGAGGCGAAGAGGTCCATGAACACCACGATGTTCTTGCTGAGGTCTACGCTGGTGTTGGCCCTCACGTTCGCACGGTTGAACGAGGAATTGTTGACCATGCCCTGCTGGCTGAGGTAGTTGGCCGTGAGCGCGAACCGCGCGGCGCTGTTGCCGCCCGATACGGAAATGGAATGCTGCTGGATGGAAGATTTCGGGCGAACGACCTCATCGCGCCAATGCGTATCCGGGTAGCGCACGGGGTCCGACTTGCCGGCCGTTTGCCGGATGGCGTCATCGGAATACAGGGGATCGCCGCCGTTGTTTTTCAGGGCTTCGTTGGTCATGCGCATGTAAGTGGCGGCATCTACGAAGTTCGGGGTGAAGGTGGGCGTCTGGAAGCCTGCGTACCCGTTGTACTGGAGGTTGACCACGCCGGGCACGCCTCTTTTGGTGGTGATGAGGATCACGCCGTTGCCCGCCCTGGCGCCGTACACGGATGCTGCTGCTGCATCTTTGAGCACGGAAATGCTTTCGATGGTATTGGGGTCGAGCTTGTTCATGTCGAACGGAACGCCATCTACCAGTACCAGCGGGTCCGAGCTGAGGAAGGTGCCCACGCCGCGAATCTTGATGGCGGCCGCGTCGCCACCCGGCAGGCCGGAGCCCTGGGAAACGTTGATGCCGGTAACGCCGCCCTGCAGGGCCTGCGACAGCTGCGTGATGGGTTTGTTATTCAGGTTGGCCAGGTTTACCGTGCCTACGGAGCTGGCCATGTGTTTTACTTTTTGTTCCGTGAACCCCGTTACCACGAGCTCGTTTAGGCTGCTCACGTTTTCCGCGAGGGAGATGGTGAGGTTGCGCTGGCCGGCGGTTACGGTGTGTTCCCGGGGTTTGTACCCCATCATGGAGAAAACGAGCACATCATTGGCGCTGGCCTTGATCTCGAAATAACCGTCGGGGTCGGCGATCATGCCGCGGGATGTTCCCTTTACGGAAACGGTAGCGCCAGGGATGGGTTGCGGAGGCTCGGCCTGGTCGAGGATGCGGCCCCTTACCAGCACGGAATCCGCGGATATTTTAACCGGTTGCGCGCTGGGGAAGATCAGGATGTTGTTCCCTTTTTCCTTCCAGGCGTAGCGGCGCTGGAGCAGCAGGGCGTTGAGCACATCTTCCAGCGGAGTGTCGTGGAAGGAGGCGGTCACCAGCTGGTCGCCGTTCACCTGCGTGGCGTTGTAGGCGAAGCGCAGCGGGGTTGCTTTTTCTATCCGGCGCAATACCTGCAGCAGGGGCTCGTTCCCGGCTTTAAGCGTGAGCTTGAGTTCTTTCAGCCGCTGGGCGGAAACGTTTTCCGCTTTTAACGTGGAAAAAGTGGCGGCGAATAACGCGATGAATAAAGTGGAAATCCGCATGAACGCTAAAAAATTTTGGTTGACAGCACAGCGCAGCGGTGCCCGTGGCACAAAAGCTGCCCGTGCCATTTCATTTCCATGAAATTGCATAGATTTGTAAGGGTTTGTTTGTTACGCAAATAGAACTCGAATTCCGGCCGCCTTGTCTGACCACAGGGCGGCTTTCTCGTTCCGTTTAGTTTTTCTCTTGTCGTGAATGTTGCTGGTGCCAGCGGTGTTAATTCCTGCTGAGCGTGATCTGTTTTTGTTGTTTGTTTACGTGGTAAGTAATATTGTTCACATCACATATAATGCTGAGTAGTTCTTCCAGTGGCGCGCTCCTGTTGAAGCTGCCGGTAAATCGTTGCTGCAGGATGTTGTTGTCTGTCGTATGGATCGTATATCCGTACCATTGTTCGAAGATGGCCATGATTTCCGCCAGCGATTGCTTGTCGAACTGCAATTCCCCGTTCTCCAGTTCCGCCAGCTGAAGGCGGCTTAATTTGAACTGCGACGCGTTGCCGTTCGTTGAAAGCAGCCTGTCGCCCGCGGCGAGGGTGCCCAGCACCTGGCGGTCTCTGCTCACCCGGACTTTCCCTTCCAAAACCGTCACCGTCAAACTGTCCGTTCCCGGGAACGCCACGATATGGAAAACGGTGCCCAGCACTTGGGTGGCCACGTTCCCCGTTATCACCACGAACGGAATGCTGGCGGCGGCTACGTCGAAACTGGCGTTCCCTTCCAGCGAAACTTCCCGCTGACTGCCGGCAAATTTTTTCTCGAAGCGGATGGTACTGCCCGGTTGCAGGCTTACGACGGAACCGTCCGGCAATGCCGCCGTACGGGGTTTATCGGTCGCTGCCCAGACTTCCATTTCCTTCGGCCGGGGCCGCAGGTAAAGGAACGCCGCGGCACTGCCGACGAGCAACAGCACGGCCGCCGCCCATTTCCAATAGAGGCGGATGCGCGGCGTGAACACCTGCTCCTGCAGACTGTCCAACTGCCGGATACCGGCGATGCGCTCACCGATCGACTGCTTCAATTCCTGCCGGACCTGTGCGGATTCCTCCGATCGTGCTTCCAGCCAATTTTCCGTTTGGTCGAATGATGCGTACCAGTTTTCGACCCATCGCTGTTCGGCCGGCGTGGCTTCTCCGTTCAAATATTTTTCGATCAGGATCAATAAATGATCATTATCCATGTAGGCGCTTTCTATACTTAACGATCCACACAGGGTTTACCGCCACTCCCAAAACGGATAATCAATTTTCATTCATTTTATGTGAAAATAATATTACCGGCCCGTGCTGAATATGGTTACGTTTGCAGGACATACGCTTCATTATCAGCCATACACCAACATACAACGAAGACGAGCTTTTCCGCATGCTACTGGCGGGGAAGGAAGAAGCGTTCGACGCCATTTACGACCGGTATGCGCTGCCGTTGCTCAACGCGGCCTACAAGCGGCTTCAATCGAAAGAAGAGGCGAAAGAGGTGGTGCAGGAAGTTTTCATTGGTTTATTTCTGAAGAAAGATGCCATCAAACATGCGGGCAATTTATCCGGCTACCTGTTCACCGCGCTGCGCAACAAGGTGCTCGACATAATTAGGACCGACCTGCTGCATGCGTCGCACCATCAGCAAATGCGATTGCTGCAATCGCCCCACACGGAAATCGATCATCAGCTCGAGGCCAAAGAACTGGAAATAAGTATCCGCAAAGCGATCGCGCAATTGCCGGACAAATGCCGGGAAGCGTTTTTGCTGAGCAGGTACGAGGGTTTGTCGTACAAGGAGATCGCCGGGATATTGAAAGTGTCCGTGAACACGGTGGAGAAGCACGTGGGCAAGGCGCTCCGGCTGCTCCGGCTGCAGTTGAACGATACGGGGTTGTTGCTGTTGTTGTTGCTCCTCTTCCGATAACTTTTGCCGGTCCTGCAAAAAAAAGCTGCCAGGCCGAATCGTTGGCCTGGCAGTGGAAATTTCATTTTCAATTGATGGTTAACTGTAATCCGGGTGCATCGCGGTCGCTGCTGGTGTGCACGTTTTCCAATTGTCTTTCGCCTGGCTGGATCACCTCGCGGATTGTTTAAAACGGATATCCTGTTTGCTGATCATTGTCTGACAGGCGCCGGATTTTCCCCCGTAAAATGAAACCAGTTCACATCCAAATATCCATCTACGCCTTCCTTCGTGGTGCTGAAATTGAACAGCGCAAAACGGTTGGCGGTCCACACGAGCCCCAGGTCCATTTTCAATGTATTGCCGAACTGTTGGAAATCGCGTCCATTAATACTGTAGGAGAACGTTGCGAGAAATTGCTGGTCGGTTGCATGCGCCTTGATCCAGATCTTTGACGGCGCGAATTGCGGGATGCTGTCGATCACTTTGCCATCGTTCACCATGATGAGCGTATTGCTACCGGCCTCTTTGCGGATGGCGATATAGGCGTACGGAAACTCGAAGATCCCGAAACCCGCCACATTGCCTGGTTTAAGGCCCCTTGTATCTATTTCGGCGATGCCTTCCGACGCGGGGCCCTGCACCCTTTGCGTGAGCGTGTTGCGGGCGGTTTTGAGGTCTTCGGCGAAAGAAGCCTTCAGCCGTAAATGCCCTTTCCGCTCCTTCAGCGACCATTTGCTGTTGTCCGGGTTATGGTTCCACTGCCACTGCAAACCCAGTTTGCCGTTGTTGAACTCGTCAGACGTGGCAGGCACCACGACGGGGAAATTTTTCCCGAGATCAGGTTTCTTCCCGGAAGCGTATCCCTTGCCGTTTTCGCCGAGGATGGGCCAACCGTCTACCCAGTTCACCGGTAGCAGATGCGGTACCCGGCCGATGGGGCCGCGGTCTTGCATGATGATGAACCACCAGTCGCCGTTCTGCAACTGCACCATGCCGCCCTGGTGGAGGCCGTTGTTGGGGTAGGAGCTTTCGTCCTGGTAAATGACTTTGCTTTCGTACGGACCGGTAATGTTTTTGCTGCGCAAACAAACCTGCCATCCTTCCGTACCGCCCGCCGGGTTGGTGATATAATAATACCCGTTGATCTTGTACATGTGCGACCCTTCCATGCCATAAGCCGGATAAGGCGCCGTGGAGCCCTCTGGACGACGGATGCGCCCCCGCCAGATGGGGATCGTATCAAACGGCTGTTTTACCGACAGTGCGTCGGCGTTCAGCTCGGTCAGATAAAGCGTCCCGGAACCATGCACCACGTACACGCGCCCGTTGTCGTCGAAGAACAGGCCGGGGTCGTAGAGATATTGTGGGAAGATGGTACGCTTCCAGGGGCCTTTCACATCTTTGGCCACGCAGATCGAAAACCGGCCGCTGTCGGCCCCCCAGCCATCCGGCGTACAAAACCCGACGTAGAAATTCCCGTTGTGATGCCGGATCGTATTGGCCCAGGAACCGTTGAGGTACATGGTGCCGCCTTGCATGTCGAATTTCGGGTCCTCATCGTAACGGTCGAGGGCATAGCCGGCCATTTCCCAGTTCACCAGGTCTTTGGAGCGGAGGATAGGGCTCCCGGGCACGTAGTGCATGCTGGTAGATACGAAGTAGAAATATTCGCCGACGCGGATCACGTCCGGATCGGGCCAGTCGCCCCAGAGGAAAGGGTTTTTGAAAGTACCGTCGCCGTTGTCTGCCGTGTAGGCTTTCGGTGGCTGTTGCGCCATCAATGGCCCGCCCGCCAGGCAAACGCCTGCGAGTAACATAAAGAGTGCTTTTTTCATGGTCGTTGTCTCCGTGGAAGCGCGCGTTGCTGAATCGCGGCTTCTTATGTAGTGAGTAGCATTTGTGATGTTCAAAGGTGAAGAACGGGGATGGTTCCCATCACAACGATATTGATTATTTCAGATGGTATTTTTGCACCAGTCTTTCTGGGGAGGAGCTGGCCAAACAACTGGCGGAACTGTTGAAATAACGATATGTTGAAAATCCCGATCAGCCGCAGGCGCCGCAAGGTGTCTGCGGCTTTTTTCGTTTGCTGGTAGAGGTGCCTGATGGCTCCCCGGTGCAAAAAAAATGAGGAAACGCTTGCTTTTATGTACATATGTACATACATTTGAAAAGCCGGTATGATTTGGATCGGCGTCCAATTTTCGGCGAAAATGCAGGGGAATAACGCTTAAACGGACATTTATCACATCGAATACGAATGCCAGTAGGAGAAATGATGACGCTTGTCAGGCTGATGTGGCATTTCGTTCAAAATGCAACTGACGATACCGGCGAAAGATTGTTATTATCACGAGTTGTCTCCCGGTTTTATCCGCCGGCAATATCATCCAGCTGCGCTGTCCAACAAGAACGGCGGAGAGGATCGCCGTCAGGAACCTATACGTAAACGGAGGCATGGTGCATTGCGTAACGCAGCAACAGCCCGCGGATTAACAAACCCTGTGAATTAAGGATACAACATGGAAATGAAAAAACTGCATGCCTGCATGTCTTTGACAGCAGCGATGGCGCTCTTTTGCGGTAACGTTTTCGCGCAGGAGCGCGTCTACAACATCGTTGAACAGGTGCGATCAAATGAGGTCCGGTTGACGGCCTCGGGCACTTTCGGCGCCGATCAAAACGTGGCCCACCTCACCGACGGCTCCGGCCTGCGCGACAGCCTCCACGATAACAACGGCAGCGCCTCCACCATGTGGCACACCGCTTTGCAGCCGGCAGCCACCAGTCCCGCGGCGAACGTGCCCGCGTTCCCTGCATGGGTGCGGTTCGATTTTTCGTCGCCCAAAACCTTCAATTCCCTGCTGATCTGGAACCACAACCAGGAAAGGCTCACCAACCGCGGGTTCCGCGCAACCAAACTGTACGGCACCACCGACGGGCAACATTGGCAGCTGCTGAAAGGGTTTGAACTGCCGGAAGCCAGGTCCCTCAACGGAAAAGCTTCCAAAATCGACATCCATGCCGCCACGCCTTTGAAAGCCGTGATCATCGCGGCGGAATCCAACTGGGGCGGCAACGTTTTCGGGCTGAGCGAAGTGAAATTCGAATCGGAAAAGAAACTGAAGGAGGCGGAGCTGCCGTTTCCGCAAGACTTTAACTGCACGTCCACGAGCATTTACCGCTATTGCAAAGACGGGAAGCCCGGCCGGGAAGTGACGCTGGGTTTTTCGGGGAACAGCCTGTATGCGGCGTCGGAAATCGAAGTCCTGGTAGACGGGCGGAAGGAAACCGCTGCGCTGCCGTTCAACAAATACGGCTACGAATCCGCAAAGCTCGTGCTGCCTTCGGGCGTAGGGGTCGACAAGGAGATCCAGGTGTTCGTGCAGCTCAGGGCGGGCAAGCGGGTGATGCGGAAATCGTTCATCCTTCCCAAACAAAGGCAATGGACCGTTTACATTTATCCGCATTCGCATGTAGACATCGGTTATACCAATACGCACGAGAACGTGGAGATCATCCATAAACGGAACCTCGTCAACGCCATCAAACTGGCCAAACAAACGGCCAACTATCCCGATGGCGCCAGGTACCTCTGGAACCCGGAAGTGATCTGGCCGGTGGAGCGCTACCTGAAAGACGCGTCGGCCGACGAGAAGGCCGAGCTCTTCGATGCCATCCGAAAAGGCCACATTCACCTGGATGCGGGGTACATCAACGATAATACGAGCGTTACGGCAGATGAGGAGTTCCCCGGGTTTTTCGGCGAAGCGAAGCGGATGGAAAAGATCACTGGCGTTCCCGTGCGCACCATCGTGCAGGTGGACGTTCCCGGGATGACATGGGGGATCGTGCCCCTGGCGGCGCAGTTCGGGATCAAATATGTGTTTGCGCCTTTCAACGGGTCAGACAGGACGGGACTGGCCGATAAAGTGAATTTCAAGCCGTTCTGGTGGATCGGGCAAGACGGGGTTTCGAAAGTACTGTTCCTCCAGCCTGGCGATTATACCCCCGGGGCAAGGGCAAAAGGGTACATGTTCTGGCCGTTGATGGCCGGACAGAAAGATCCGTCGAAGCTCATCCAGATCGTGAAAACCGACCGCCCGCGCGACCACTTTATCGACGGCTACTTATGGCCGAAACTGAAGGAGCTGGAGCAGGATGCGGACTATCCCTACGATCTGTTTCCCATGACCTGGGCGATGGCGGACAATACGCCCATCGACGCCGACCTTCCCGACGCCGTCAAAAGCTGGAATGAGGAATACGCCTATCCCCGGTTGGTGATTTCCAGCTCCACAGGCATCATGTCTGCCTTTGAAAAGAAATACGGCGACGTGATCCCGGCGTACCGCGGCGATTTCACGGAATACTGGACGGATGGCCTGGGCTCGGCGGCAAAGGAAACGGGTATGAACCGCAACGCCAAAGAGCGGCTGATACAGGCGGATGTGCTCTGGTCGATGCTGCGCCGCGGCGAAAAAGCGCCCCGCGCAGCGATGGACGAGGCCTGGCGGAATGTGCTGATGGGCTCGGAACATACCTGGTGCTACATGAACCCCAACCAGGAGGATATGCAAAACGCTATCTGGAAAGGGAAACAGGCTTTCTTCCGGAATGCCGAGGAAGGCAGCATCCGCCAGCTTGCACAGTCGCTGCAACCAGTAGCCGCCGAATCGTCGGGAACGGTGGCGGTCTTCAATACGCTGGCCTGGCCGAGAAGCGGGCTGGTCACGCTTTCCGGCAGCCAAAGCAAAGGGGTTTTATCCGTTGCGGATGAACAGGGAAAGCCGGTGAGCGCACAGCGGCTGAGCACGGGCGAACTGGTGTTCATGGCCAGCGGCATCCCCGCCTACGGCGCGAAAAACTATAAATTAAGCACACGCGCCGCAGCGGCTCCGAATTTGAAATTGGCGAAAGGGAATGTGCTCGATAACGGTGTGCATCGCATTACGATCGACCCCGTTACCGGCGATATCATCAGCATTAAGGATAAAAAAGGAGAGGAATTCGTGAACGATACGGATGCCAGCAAAGTCAACAGTTTCCGGTATTTATTGGGAAGTGGGAAGCAGGTAGCGGGCGGCCCGCAATATGCGGCGAACGCGGAAGGGGTGGTGCAGTCCGGGCCAAATGTTGGCGCGAAGGGCACCGGGCCGTCGAACGTCCGGTTGTCGATCAAGGAAAACGGGCCGCTGGTAGCTTCCATCCTCGTGGAATCGCAGGCAGACGGATGTAACGCGCTGACACGCGAAGTGCGCGTGGTGGCGGGCCAGGCGGAAATCGAAATTGAAAACTGGGTAGATAAGGTAGCCACCACCCGGAAAGAAGGTATCCATTTTGGGTTCGCGTTCAACGTGCCGGATGGCCGCACGCGGATGGATATTCCCTTTGGCGTGGTGGAAATGGAAGTGGACCAGTTGCCCGCCGCGAACCGCAACTGGATGGGGTTTCAGCGCTGGCTGGATATCTCGAACGGGCAGAAAGGCGTAACCTGGGTTTCTTTGGACGCGCCGATTTTTGAAAGCGGCGGCATGACCGCCAATATCATCGGCGGTGCGTTCCATTCGCCGGAATGGATACAGCGCTTGCCACTCAGCTCCACCGTGTATTCCTGGGCGCTGAATAATCACTGGCACACCAATTTCCCGCTGTTCCAGGAAGGGAAGATCCGGTTCCGTTACCGCATACTCCCGCATCAACATGCTTATGACGCCGTGAAAGCGAACCGCTTCGGGCTGGAGCAGGCGCAGCCTTTGGTGGTGGCGCCTGTCCGCGAGAATGTTAAGATAGGTTCGTTGGTAGGAGTGGACAATGAGAAGGTTTTCATTTCGATCGTAAAGACGGCGGCGGATGGCAAATCCATGATCATCCGGCTCCGGTCGGTTTCCCCGGCCCCCGAAAAAGTACGGCTCCATTTTCCTTCCTTCAAACCTGCTTCCATCCGGACTTGCATCGCGGATGAAACGCCCGGCGAGGAAACAGGGACAGACATCGATATGCTGCCTTACGGCATCACCACGCTCATCATCGAATAAAAACCGTAGCCCTTCATCCACGAAAAAGAAACGAAGCTTCCTTTTGCTTTGACAGGAACGGAACACCCGCGAGGTTGCCGAAAATGGCAATGTGGGCGCAATCGTGCCCGTTACCTCCGAATCCGCTTTTTTCCTATTTTTAACCCGGGACCAGCCAAAATTAAATCCGAAGGCACATCACTACGGGGGACATGCAATACAACACAGACATCGAGCAGGCGTTGCTGCGGCGGATCGCCGGGGGCGACGAACAGGCTTACCGGGTCATCTTCGACCGGTATGCAGACAGGATGTACGCCAATGCCCTTCACTTCACCAAATCCCCCGAGCTCGCCAAAGACCTCACGCAGGAGGTTTTCATCCGTGTATGGCTCCACCGTTCCCGGCTCACAGAGATCGACCGGTTCGACGGGTGGCTTTTTACCGTGGCCCGCAACGTGATCCGCAACGAGCTGCGTAAAAAGGTGCTCTCCACGGAGAACATCGAATTTTTGCAGGCGTATTTTAAGGACGGCAGTCTTACGCCGGAAGAGCGCCTGGAGTTCCGGGAGCTGGAAGCGCGGGTAGACGAGGCCATCGCCCACCTGCCGCCGCAAATGAAATCGGTTTTCCTCTATAGCCGGCAGGAAGGGCTGACGCATGAACAGATCGCGCAAAAAATGAATATTTCCGTCGTTTCATCCAAAACGTACATGGTGCGGTGCCTGCTCGCCATCCGGCGGCACCTCGGCAAAAACGGCGCCCGGCTGGGGCTGCTGCTGTTTTTGCTGTCGAAATAAAAAATATTTCGGCCGGCACGTCTTACCCCCGCCTCTTTTATTGTCTTTACTCCAACAAACCATGCATATGCACCCGTCCGAATTAGATTCGCTCCTGCAAAAGTTCCTGGAAGACACGATCTCCGAAGCGGAACTGGACGCCCTCCGCCGGCATTTCGCCGACGAGGGAGCGGCCAGCCAACAGGAAGCGGCCATCGAGGCCGTCCTGTGGAAAGCCCGCTTTACCGACGTGCTTCCGGGATCGAAGGAGGAAGCCTTCGCGCAGGTGATGCAGGCCGCCCGCGAGCGGGAATCCACGCCGCAAACGATCGTCCGCCCCCTCCGGCGCTGGTGGCCCGCCGCCGCTGCCGTGGCCATTTTATTGGGAGCCGGCATCTGGATGACTGCGCAGCGTTCCCAACGACAGCAAGGCGCAGTGGCGGATATCCGTTCCGGTGACGCGATACGCCCCGGCCGCGAAGGAGCCATCCTCACACTCGCCGATGGTACCGAAGTGGTGCTGGACAGCATGCAGAACGGGGTCGTAACCACGCAGGGCGCCACCACGCTCATGTTGCAGAACGGACGGCTTTCCTACGACGAAAAACACGATGCCGGCAGATCGGCCGATGCCATTAACACCATTGCCACGCCGCCGGGCCGGCAATTCCAGGTCGTGTTACCGGACGGCACCAAAATCTGGCTGAACGCCGCATCTACGCTGCGATATCCCGTCGCGTTCACCGGCGGGGAGCGGAAAGTGAAAGTAGAAGGAGAGGCGTACCTGGAAGTAGCGGCAGACGCCGCGCGGCCTTTCGTCGTGGATGTGGCCGGCGGAACGGAGGTCCAGGTACTGGGGACCAGCTTCAATATCAATGCCTATAAAGATGAGAAAGTGCAACGTACCACGCTGCTGCAGGGCAGGGTACGCGTGAAGGCCGCGGGCGGGGAGCGTATCCTCGATCCCGGGCAGGAAGCCGTGGCGGACGGCCAGCTTTCCGTCAACAACAACGCCAACCTGGCACAGGCCGTAGCCTGGAAAAACGGTGTTTTCCATTTCGAGAACGCCAGCCTCGAAACCGTCATGCGCCAGCTTTCGCGCTGGTACGACGTAGAAGTTGTATATGAAAAACAGGTGCCCGTGCTCACCTTCGGGGGAGAAATGGGCCGCAACCTGGAACTGAAAGACGTATTGGAATTCCTGGAAGGATCAGGGGTGCATTTCCGGATCGAAGGCCGGAAGCTGATCGTATCGCCCTGAGGGAATTCCGGAAGGTGACTATTCCCGCCGATTAACGGAAACGGCACAGCGCCGCTATTTTATCAACTAAACCTTTGCAAACAGCTATGCAATCAAACGCTCGATGCAACCGGTACGGGCATCGTATGCCCTGTACAGACGGCGGCTACCGCCGGTTGCCAACCAAGATCCATGTAACTGTCATCACCGCGATGCTATGGTTTTTCAGCATCGCAGCCTATGCGCAAAAGATCACGTACGCCGGTAAGAACGTGCCGCTGGAGAAAACGTTTTCCGTCATCAAAGCGCAGACCGGTTACCTCGTGGTGTACAGTTCCGGACTGTTGAAAGACGCGAAAAAAGTTACCGTGAACGCCAGCAATATGCCGCTGCAAACGTTCCTGGATAAGATATTCGAACAGCAACCGCTGAAGTATGTCATTAAACAGAACACCATCCTGCTGACCCCCAAAGCGCCATCTGCCGGTGTACCGGAAAAGGAAGCCGCCATCCGGGAAGAAATGGCCAGCGCGCAGGAGCAGGTCATCACCGGTATCGTGACCAATGAGCAGGGCGCGCCCATCCCCGGCGCCACGCTCCGCAGGAAAGGCGGCACCAATGGCGCCGTTACAGGCGAAGACGGCACGTTCCGGCTCAACGCCGGCAAAGGCGATATCGTGCTCGTGCAGATGATGGGGTTCCGTATGCAGGAAATTTCCATCGGCGGGCAAAGCACGCTGAAGATCCCGCTGCAGCCCGAAGCGGTAAACCTGGAGAACGTGACCATTTCCACGGGGTATAAGAAAGTCCCAAAGTACCAGCTCACCGGCGCCGCTTCTGTCATCACCGAAAAGGAATACGACCAGCGCGTGGCCGTTACCGGCAACTTCCTCGAAAGCCTCGAGGGTAAAGTGCCGGGGCTGGTGTATAACAGCCAGACGGGCGAGCTGTCTATCCGCGGTGTATCCACTTTCGATGCGGTGAAAAAGCCGCTGATCGTGGTAGACGGCTTCCCGACGGAGATCGACCTCAATACCATCAATCCCATCGACATCGTTTCCATTTCCGTACTGCGCGATGCCGCCGCGGCATCCATTTACGGGGTGCGCGCTTCCAACGGCGTGATCGTCGTGGAAACGCGGAGGGGCCAGGCCGGCAAAGCCCGCTTCAATTTCCGCGCCACCACCGCCATGCAGGCCGCGCCCGATTTCGGGTACCTGCGCTATGCCGGCGCAGGGGAATTCGCCGGGCTGCAGGAAGCGCAGTTCCGCAGGTCCAATCCCTCAGAATCCAGCTACACCATCACAGGAGGGCCGCCGGCACCGGTGTTCCAGATCCTGTTCGACGAAAAAGCCAACCGCATCACGCCCGCCATCGCCCGGCAAAGGCTCGATTCCATTGCAGGGTACGACAACCGCCGCGATTACGAAAACCTGTTCTACCGCTCCCGCGCCGCGCATAACCTCAACCTCGACGTGAGCGGCGGCGGTGAGAAAAGCACCTATCTCTTCGGTGTGAATTATATCGGCGAGAAGCGCGAAGGCATGAACGCGAAGAACGACCAGCTCATGCTCAACCTGGCCAATACTTTTCAATTGTCGCCGCGCATACGGATGGACTTCCGCAGCACATACGCCCATGCCGCATCCGGCCAGGGCGTGATCCCTTCGCTGACGGACTTCTATCCCTACGAACGCCTTACCGACGAACATGGCAATCCCGTTTCCGTTGTGCAGGGCCCCAACCGCGACTACCTCAACACCGGCACTTCGAAAGCCCGGAACGACCGGCTGATAGCCGCGGGGCTGTACGATCAGCTTTATTATCCTTACCGGCAGCTGACCGCCAATACCACCGATATCAAAACCAACTCGCTGAAAGTACAGGCCCGGCTGGAAGGGAAAATCGCTTCCTGGCTCACCGCGGAAGTGGGCGGGAACTACGAATACCTGCAGGGCGTTTCGAAAAACCTGTTGCTGGAATCGGCCTATGAAGTGCGCCAGCTGCTCAATATGAAAGCCACGAAAGACGCCAGCGGGCGCCCGCAGTTCATCGACGTACCGCAGGGCAACATCCTCCGCAAAACCGACCAAAATGCCATGAACTACACGCTCCGCGGACAGCTCAACGCCGATAAACGTTTCGGCGACCATGAGATCACCGGCATGCTGGGCGCCGAACAACGCAGGACGACCGCAGACGCCACGCTGGCCAGCTTCTTCGGGTACGACGGTCAAACGCTGCTCAGCAAGCCCGTCAACCTCCAGCGCGCATCCCTGTCTACCCGCCCCGCTTTTCCCGACGCGAACACGTACGGCACCGGCATGAACCTGGCGAATTACTTCAACGAAACCAGCAGCGACCGCCGCTTCATGTCGTATTACGCACAAGCCACCTATATCTACAAAAGCAAATACATCGCAACGGGCAGTTACCGGATCGACCAGTCGAACCTCTTCGGCGTGGACCCCAAGTATAAATACCGCCCGCTCTGGTCTACCGGCCTGGCATGGCGCATGCATATGGAGGATTTCCTGAAAGACAAAACCTGGATCAGCGAACTGAAGCTGAACGCCACCACTGGCCTCAACGGCAACGTGCCCCTGAGCAATAACGGACCGTTCCTCATCCTGCAATCGCAGCTCAATAATCTGTTCGACGTATCGCAGCCCGCGTATTTCGTGCTGACGCCGGAGAACCAGTCGCTCCGCTGGGAAACCACCCGCTCCTACAACCTCCGCCTCGATTACGGGTTCTTCAACAACCGGCTGTACGGCTCGGTGGATTATTACGTGAAGCGGACCAACGACGTGTTCGGGCAGTACGACGCCGATCCCACCACCGGGTTCAACCAGTACAACGCCAATACCGCCACCATCCGCAACAGCGGGGTAGACCTGCTCATTTCATCTGTGAACGCGCGCAGCCGGAAGTTCGAATGGCGGACCTCGCTCACCGCATCGCTGAACCACAACAAGGTGCTGGCGGTGAAAGCCACGGAATATGATAATTCTCAGAGCATCACCAGCAACCGCATCAACCGGAAAGGTTATCCGATGGATGCCTTGTTCAGTTATCATTACGGCGGCCTCACCAACATGGGCAAACCCTTCGTGAACGACCGGAAAGGCGGGCAGCATATCCTCAATTTCTACGGCGCGGCCGTGGTGGACGTCACGTTCGACGATCTCATTTACAACGGGACGGTTACGCCCAAATACGTGCTGGGCCTGAACAACCAGTTTACGGTAGGGGCTTTCGACCTGTCGTTCCTCTTCATGTATTACGGCGGCCACGTGATGCGTGTGGAACAGCCCAGCCCGGACAACCTTGGGTCTTACGCGTCGCCGCTGCTGGAAGGTTCCGCCAATTACTGGAAGCAGCCCGGAGACGAACTGGTGACGCAGATACCCGGATTTACGCCCGGCAGGGCGGCGGACCCGTATTATTTTTCGTCGTACGCCCGGTATGGCTACAAGTATGCATCGCAATACGTGCGCCGGGCCGATTACATCCGCCTGCGCGATGTGGTGCTGACCTGGAACGCCAATTTCGCTTTCATGAAGAAGGCGGGCTTCTCCCGCACGCAGCTGCGCCTGCAGGGGCAGAATATGTTCAAATACACGTTCAGCGGAAACGATATCGATCCGGAAGCCATCGACCGCGTGAGCGGCCGCCGCAGGCTGGAAGTACAGCCGCTGTACAGCCTTTCCCTTTTCACTAACTTCTAAGGCCCGAACATCATGCAATTCAAATATATTTTCCTTACGCTGGCAGCGGCCGCATTATCGGTGACGGGCTGCAACAAGTTCCTCGACGTAAAGCCCAAAGGGATCGTGATCCCCGATAAGGTGAACGATTTCCAGCTGATGCTGAATTCCCGGAACATGAACTTCAGCTATCCCACCGTACTGCTGGAGATTTCAGATGATTATTACGAAGAATTCGACGATCTCAGCACCGCGCCTTCCGCCAATGCTTACTTCTGGCGCGAAGGGCTGGACCAGAACGAACAGTCGGACCCCATCGCCTGGGGGCCACTGTACAACACGATCTATCACGCCAATGTGATCATTAATAACGTGCTGAAGGTGAGCGATGGCACCGAGGCCCAGCGGAAATCCGTGGAGGCCGAGGCGCTGGTGATCCGCTCGGATTGTTATTTCACGCTGCTGACGATTTTTGCCAAAGCGTACAATCCCGCTACGGCGGCGAAAGATCCCGGGCTGCCGCTGGTCACGAGCACGGATGTGACCGACAAAACGCCGCAGCGCGCGTCGGTACAGGTAACGCTCGACAGCATGCTCAACGCGCTGCATCGCGCCATTCCTTCCCTTCCGCTGACCAATCTCAACAAGCACCGGCCTACCAAATACGCCGCTTACGGCCTGCTGGCAAGGATCTACCTGTACATGCGCAACTTCCCGGAAGCGGGCAAATACGCCGACCTGGCGCTTTCCATGCAGCATACCCTGATCGATTACAACGATTATGTGGACGTATGGGACTTCCCGTCGATGGACTCCAACCCCGAAGTGCTGTGGCAGCGCGGTTCGCTGGATTATATGCTGCCGGCCGGCGGCAGGTTGCAGAAAAGCCTGGCAGACCTGTACCCGGATTCCGACCGCCGCAAAACCCTGCTGACGTACGAGTGGCCCGCGGGCTCGGGTTTTTATACCTATAACGCGGAGCCCGGATGGTTCAACTTCGGCAGCACCTTCCCGGAAATGTACCTGACGAAAGCCGAAGCGCTGGCGCGGATGGACCAGCCCGCCGCCGCCATGGACGTCATCAACCAATTGCGCCGCTACCGCATCGACACGGACGCATACGCGCCACTTACTGCCGCCAATAAAACCGATGCCCTGCAGAAAGTACTGCTGGAGCGCAGGAAGGAGCTCGCCTTCCGCGGGCAGCGATGGATGGATATGAAGCGCCTCGACCAGGAGGGGCTCATGCCGAAGGTGGACAGGGTGCTCCGCAGCACGGGAGCCGTGCAGGCCACCCTGGCGCCGGGCGACAAAAAGTATGTTTTCCAGATACCCGCGCGGGTACAGCAATTCAACCCTGATATCATTTTAAATGACCGCTAATATGCCAGTAAATATGAGAAAACTCATGCTTTGTTTCGCGTCGGGCATCGTTCTGCATGCCGCCGCATACGCCCAGAAGGGCACCGCCGCCCTTGCGGGCCAGCTCAAACAGGACGATATCACCACGCCGTTGCATATCCGCAACACGGAAGGTGCCGACCTGACCATTCCCGTGGAGGCCGATGGTTCATTCAGCGGGAAGATCAATATCCCCGCAAAGGGTTTCTATGATGTGTCCGGCATCGGGAATGTATACCTGGAACCGGGATATGCGCTCAACATCGCTTATGCGCCCGACAGTACCTACCGTTTTACCGGCAAGGGCGCGGTGGAAAACAATGCTTTCGTAACCGCCAGCAAAATGCTCGGCAATTACATCGCCCTGGGCGAAGAAACCCTGCTGGCGCAGCAATCGCTGTATATCCCTATGCCGGAGTTCCTCGCCAAACTGGACGCGTTCCTGGATGGGGGGAAGAAGGAATTCGCCAAATCGTCTAACGCTTCGTTCCGGGAGCTCGCGGAGAAAGACCTGGCGTTTTATGCCAAATATGTGATGCACATGTATGCCATTTATTATGGCACCGACCTCGTGAAACAAGCGGAATTCTACAAGTACATGCAGTCCGGCGACAGGGCCGATTCGAATTACCAAAAGAAATTCCGTGCGCTGGACTCGGCCCAGCACGTAAAACGGCTGACCAAGGAAGAAAAGGCGAAACTGGCGGACCTGTACGATGTGCAGTGGGATAAAAACGATGCGCAGCTTTTTAAGCAGTCGTACTGGTACCGGTACATGTTATCGTCGCACCTGTCGGCGCTGCAGTGGGGGAAATACCGTGATCTGTGGATGGCGGAAGGAACGGGCCGCGACCGGCGCAGCCTCATCGATCTGACGATCGTGCAGCATGAAGTGAAAGATCCTTTCATCCTGTCGAACCTCCGGCACCGGCATGTTACCAACGCCTTGAAAATGCTCGGCGACAAGGCGCTCCGCGATAGCTTGTACCAAAATTATATGGCTACCGTAAAACGCGCGGATTACCGGAAAGCGGTGGAGGAAATCTACGCCAACGCCAACACTTTCGGCGATAATAAACAGGCGCCCGACTTCACGTACGAAGACATCAACGGCAAAAACGTTTCCCTGCGCGATTTACGCGGGAAGTACGTGTACATCGATGTGTGGGCCACCTGGTGCGGGCCCTGCAAAGCAGAAATCCCGCATCTCGAAAAAGTGGAAAAAGCTTTCCATGGAAAAAATATCACGTTCGTGAGCCTGTCGGTCGACAAGCAATCGGATAAGGGAAAATGGGTGGATTTCGTAAAGAACGGAACGCTGAACAGCGTCCAGGTGCTGGCCGATAAGGATTTTAGTTCCGATTTCGTGAAGAAGTTCAACATCAACGCCATTCCCCGCTTCATCCTCATTTCGCCGGACGGCAAAATCGTGAGCGCCAACGCGCTGCGGCCTTCCGATCCGAAGCTGAAGGAAATGCTGGAAAAGTTGCTGTCGAAAGGATAAGCGCCATCAGGTGCATGTTAAAGGCCGGTCTTGTGACCGGCTTTTTTTTTTGATCATCCGGACCGCATCTTCGTATCACCGGGATTTTCAACGGTAATCCGGCGCCGTAAACGCCATAAGGTGTATCGTAATACTAGGGTGTTGCCCGCTCGGAAACTTTCAGAAAAAGAAAGGAAAATTGTCGCGCCGGTGCTTATATTGTGCATGTGGATGAGGGCCAACCGTGACAGTGAACAATTATTTATCCGAGACTATGGTGCATTTGTTAAGACGGATACAGGAGGAAGACGACCAGGCGGCGTTCAGGGAATTGTACCTGTCCCTTGCACCGCAACTCCTCAAATTCGCCTACCTGTATATCAAAAGCAAGTTCATTGCGGAAGAAGTAGTGAACGATGTTTTCCTGCGCCTCTGGCACCGGCGGCAGCACCTCGACGAGATTTCAGATCTGAAGGTATACCTGTACGTCGGCATCCGGAACGGGATTTCCAATTACTTCACCCGGAACAAGGAATGGGAGCATGTAGACATCGACACCGTATCGGACGTAGCCCTGGAGCTCGCCATCGATCCGGAACAGCAGATGATTTCCTCCGAATTGCGGAACCGGATCGAAACCGCGGTGGCTGGCCTGCCGCCCCGGTGCCGCGTTATCTTCAAACTGATACGGGAAGACGGGCTGAAGTACCGGGAAGTAGCGGAAATCCTCAATCTTTCCGTGAAAACGATCGAAAACCAGGTCACCATCGCCATCCGGAAGATCGGCGACGAAATATATTTGCGCACGGGCGAAGGCCGGCCGGCGGAGCGTTCTTCCAATATTTAAACGCTTTTTTGGGGGTAAAGGCAAAAAAATGTGTCTAAACGACAGCAGAACTTAATTTTGAAATGACAGCAAAGCAACAGCGGATCGATATATTATTGGCAAGGCATATGGCAGGCGAGATCACGCCGGCCGAGCGGGAGGAGCTGCAGCAATTGCTGAAAGGCCACGCCGACACGGCTTTTGTGATGGAAGTGCTGAACGCTGTGCAAACCGTTACGCCAGGCCGCGACCCGGAACTGGCCGATCCCCAGGTTTGGGCGGAAAGAAGCTGGTCTTCGCTCGAAGCCGCCATGAACGCACCCGCAGCGCCGGCAGTCCCGCAGGAAGCCGCGCCCGTTGCGAAAGTCCGCCGGATGCGGCCGTGGTATTACGCCGCCGCTGCCGCGGTCATCGCCGTTGCGGTAGCCCTTCCGTTCCTGTTCAGGGAAAACGCCGCCATGCCGCACGAAGCGCAGCGCAACATCGTCATCGCGAAAGGGGAGCGCACGAGCCTCAGCCTGCCCGATGGCACCAGGGTTTGGGTTAACGGCGGCAGTAAACTGTCGTACGGCGAAACGTTCGGCAACGGCAACAGGGAAGTGTGCCTGGAAGGGGAAGCCTGCTTCGAGGTGGCGCCCGATGAAAAACGGCCTTTTGTGGTCCGTACCGGAAATATGGACGTCCATGTACTGGGGACCCGCTTCAACATTAAAGCCTACCCGGAAGACGGGCAGGTGCAAGCCGTGTTGCTGACCGGCAAAGTCAAATTAACCCTCCGTAATACCGCCGGCGGCCAGGAAAAAGACCTGTTGCTCGCACCGGGCCAGAAAGTGACGCTCGGCACCGTGGCCGGGGAAGGGGTGGCCGATACGGAATTGCAGCTTCCCATGGAAGTAGGGGCCGTGAACCCGGCCGATTGCGACGAAATCGCCTGGATAAACGACCGGCTCGTGTTCCGGGATGTTCCGTTCCGCGCGCTCGCCCGGGACATGGAACGCTGGTATGACGTGAAGATTCACCTTGAAGACGCCGCGCTGGGAAAAGAACTGTTCAGCGGCGTGTTCGACAAACAGGATATCAACGAAGCTTTGAAGGCGCTGCAGATCGCAACTCCTTTCACCTATACCCGGAATGGGGCAGACGTGTATATCCGCAGGTAGTTCAGTATCAACCAATGGAAACGTATGAGCGCGCGTGTATGGCTATGCATGCTGGTTGTTGTTATGGTAAGTCTCACTGCCAAAGGGCAGGAGCGTTATTCCTTTTCTTTCCGGAATGTGGGGATGGACCGGATATTGACCGAAATCGGCACGGAAACCGGTTACAAATTCCTGTATAACTCCCGCAACATCCCTTCCCAACCCCTCAACTTCAATATCCACAAGGCTACGCTGCCGCGCATCCTGTCGCGGTTGCTGGGCGACAGCCTTCAATTCAATATCCTCGACAACAAACTGATCGTGATATCGGCCACCGGCGCGCCGGCCAGCCGCACCATCACCGGAGTGCTCACCAATGGGCGGGAACAGCCGGTGGCGGGGGCTTCCATTCATATAGAAGACGAAACGGCCGGCACGGTCTCCGATTCCAGCGGGTATTTTACCCTGGAGATCAAACGGGAGTCGGTACTGCGGATCAGCCATATCGGGTATTACGGGAAAAACGTGAACACGGCGGGCTTGTCGCACATCAGGCTGGAACTGGCCGAAAAGCACAAAGACCTGGAAGAGATAACGGTTACCGCGTTGGAAATACCGAAAGAAACCCGGTCGATAGGGTACGCCACCCAATCGTTCAAAGTGGCCGGCACGGATATTATCAAATCCCGGGAACCGAATGCCTTTACATCGCTATATGGAAAAGTGGCGGGCCTGGGCGTGCAGAATTCCCGTTATCTCTTCAACAACCCTTCCCTGTATCTCCGTGGACAGCGGCCGCTGGTGGTGGTAGACGGGATACCCGTTGACACCGATTCCTGGGACATCAATATGGACGACATAGAATCGATCACCGTGCTGAAAGGGCCTGCTGCCGGGGCCCTGTACGGCCAGCAGGGCGCGAACGGCGCCGTGCAGATCAAGACCCGGCGGGGCGCTTCCAACAAAAGGCCTGTAGAAGTTTCGTTCAGCTCTACTACGGAATGGCAGGTAAGCCCGGTGGCCTTTCCGCATTCGCAGGGCAGCTACGGGCCAGGGGATTATTTCAAGTATGCTTACAAAGACGGCAAAGGCGGCGGTATCAACGATTTCGATTACAACATCTGGGGGCCGCGCATGGAAGGCCAGCTCATCACCCAATGGGATAGCCCGCTCGATGCCAATGGCAACCTGGTGCCGCTGCCCTGGCTGCCGCGGAACAAAAACAACCTCCGCGATTTTCTGGACAACGGGATGCTGACCATCAGCAACCTCGCCCTGTCCACCAAAAACGACCAGGGAGATTTCAGGATTTCGCTGACCCGGCATTTCCAGCGCGGCATCGTGCCCAATTCGAAACTGGGCATTACGACCATGAACATGTCGCTCGGGCAGAACATCGGCAAGCGTCTGCGGGCTGACGTTATGGTCAATTATAACCGGCAGCACACCCCCAATTACCCCAGCATTTATTACGGCCCGGAAAGCCCGGTGTATGAACTGCTGATCTGGAACGGCGCCAATTTCGACATCAACGACCCGCGGCTGCGCAATTACTGGAAGCCGGGGCAGGAGGGCGTCCAGCAGCAATGGCTGGAATATGTGCGCTACAATAATCCCTGGTTCAACGCGTATGAAAATACCAAAGCGTTCAGTAAAGACGTGTTCACGGGATTCGTTTCGTTGGGTTACAAAATTTCCCCTGCTTTCAACCTGCAATTGAAATCCGATTTCAATATCCACTACACCGGCCAGGAATGGCGTTACCCGGTATCGGGGAATTTCTACGGGCTGGATTTTTATAAAGTGGGCGCTTACATGGAAGCCAGTTCCCGGTTCAGCCAGCAGAACGCTTCGTTCATGCTGAATTTCCAGCGGAAGATCGAAAGCAACTGGACGGTAAAGCTCTCCACCGGCGGCAACCTCCAAACCATCCGGCGGAAAAACTACTCCGCTCATACTTCCGGCGGGCTCACCGTTCCGGGCGTTTACAATCTCCAGAATTCCGCCATGCCCGTCAACAATGCGGAGAATTACCGCAGCCTCATGCAGGTGGCCAGTTTTTACGGATATGCGGACGTGGCTTATAAAAACCTGTTGTACCTCGATGTTTCCGGCCGGTTCGACCGCAATTCCAATATGCCGCTGCATAATAATCTCTACTTCTATCCACAGGCCAGCATCAGCGCCATTATTTCCGACATGGTGAAGCTCCCCCGCGTCATATCTTTCCTGAAATGGACCGGCTCCCTGGCCAGGGTGGGGGAAGGACTGAGCCCCTATTCCCTGGCGCAGACCTACGAGTGGACGACGGCCTGGCTCGGCAACCAGGGCGTTACCTACGCGCCAGACAACGTGTTGTACAACCCCGATATCAAACCGGAATTCCATACCACCATGGAAACCGGGCTGGACGCCCGCTTTTTCAACCAGCGCGCCGGCCTGAAGGCACAGGTATACCGCACGGTAGACGGGCCGCAGATATTCAATTTGTCCATCTCCGCCGCTTCGGGCTGGGGATATCAGAAAATGAACGGACTGGAGCTGGAGCGCAGGGGCGTGGAATTGATCGCAGACGCCATTCCCGTGCAGCGCAAGCATTTTACCTGGACGATGGCGGGCAACGTCAGCCGCAATATCCGGTATCTCAAAAAAGTCTACGATTCGCTGGACCATCATATCCGCGTAAACGTGGGCGAGCGGTTCGATCAGCTGTACGTCAACCCCTTCGAGCGGAATCCGCATACGGGCGCCATCCTGTTCCATCCCAACGGAACGCCCGTCATCAACCGGCAACGGTTCGTGCGCTTCGGGAACACCGATCCCGACTGGCTGGTGGGGATGCAGCAACAGTTGAAGTATAAAAGCTTTCAACTGACGCTGGATTTCGACGGCAGCTTCGGCGGCAAATTCTCCAATTACCTGAACCTGAAAATGTGGCAGGCCGGCTCCCATCCGGATTCGGATAATTATTTCCGGTACCAGGACTGGCTGCATTATAAAGACCCCGGCTATCGCGGTACGCGCGTCGGTGTAGGCGATGTGGTGACCGGCGGAACGGTGACCTACGATGCCGACGGAAAGATATTGACAGACACCCGGACCTTCGCCCCCAACACGACGCCGGTGCTGGAGCAGGACTGGGTCACTACCTACGAAACGGCCGACGAGCGGAGGTACCAGTCCAAAACTTATTTCAAGATGCGCGGCGTTACGCTCACCTATACGCTGCCGGCGGCGGTGCTTCGGAGGATAAAGGGGCTGCATGGCGGAAGCGTGTCGCTCGTAGGGCGGAACATCATGTATTTATCGAAAGAAAAGCAGATCGATCTCGACCGTTGGTCGTACACCTCCGGCAGCGATCTGGAAGAGCCATCGATGAGAAGTATCGGCTTTAACATACACCTTAATTTCTAAGCATGAAGAAGTTACTGCTGCCTTCAATTGTTTTGCTGTTGCTGTCGGCGGCTTGCATGAAGCCCGAGGAGCTGCAGAAAAACCCGAATAAAGCTAACGTGGCAACGCCGGGCAGCGTGCTGACCGGTGTGGAAGAAGATATGTTCACCAGCCAGTGGGGTTACGCGCAACGGAGCAGCCAGTACCATTGCGTGGTGAATTCCTACTACGGATCGCAGAGCTACGACTTTGGCGCCGCCTCGCACCGATATTACCAGCTCCGCAACGTGATGCAGATGGAGAAGGAGGCGCGGCGCACCGGCGGGCCCAACGAGCGTGTTTACCTGGCGCTCGGGCTGTTCCTGCGCGCGTGGTTCTATATCCAGATGACGGTCCAGGTAGGTGATATACCTATGAGCCAGGCCATGATGGCGGAACAGGGGATCATAGCGCCGGTGTACGATACCCAGCGCGATGTGTACCTGCAATGCCTGGATCTCCTGCGACGTGCCAACGATTCGCTGGGCGTCCTGAACCGCGAAGGCGGCAAAACCGTTGCGGGCGATGTGTTCTATAAGGGCGACCTCGACCGGTGGCAACGCATGGTCAATGCTTTCCGGTTGCGGGTGTTGATCGGGCTCAGTAAGAAAACGGGGGATGCGGGACTGAAGGTCCCCGAAACATTTGCGTTCATCGTTTCCCACCCCGACCAATGTCCGCTGCCGCGCAGCAATGCAGATAATCTCGTGGTTACCTATAGCGACGCCAGCGTTGAAAATTACAATCCATCCTATTCGGCCACCCCCGGCGCCAGTTCCCGCAACAGTCCGCTGGCGGCCACTTTCGTGACGTTGATGGTGAAACTGAAAGATCCGCGGCTGATGGTGATCGCGTTGCCTTCTGCATTGGCGGATACGCTTACCGAATCTGCAAGCGATTTCCGTTCGTATCGCGGCGCATCCACGGGAACGCTGCAAAAGCCCATGAGCGATTCCGCTGCGGCGGGTTATTATTCCCATCCTGACCCGGCATTTTGGTTCGCATCGAAAACCGGCCGGCCTACCATCCTGTTCGGCTACCCGGAACTGCAATTTACCATCGCCGAAGCGGCGAGCCGCGGCTGGATCAGCGGAAATGCCGCTCCATATTATGAGGCGGGGATCCGCGCGTCCATGGAATCGTACGGCCTGTCGGGAGCAGCGGTGAACGATTACCTGGCGCAGGAAACGGTCAGGTATGCAGACAATGAACAGCAGGGACTGGAGCAAATCCTTACGCAGAAGTATATCGACTTTTTCCAGATGGGTGGATGGGAGCCTTTTTATAACCAGCGAAGAACGGGCGTGCCCGTTTTCGGCATCGGCCCTTCCAACCAGAACGGCGGAAAGATTCCCCTCCGCTGGTTTTACCCGCCTTTCGAATATATCGACAACGGCCGCAATCTCCAGGCCGCCCTCAACCGCCAGTATGGCGGGATCGACCAGCTCAATGGCCAGATGTGGCTCATCAGGTAACCTAACGGAAAATTTTTTTCAATCTTTTGGGGGAATATGGAAATTGCTGTGTCTTTAATGGTAGACCACTTGAATTTCTGTTAAGCTGAACCAAAATTTGTATGTAAGAAAGCCAACCCTTTTTTTGATCGTCGTTAGATAAACTGAATACGCGCGTTGGTGCGTACATCGCTTTTGCCATGCCTGTTACGAACGGGCCGGCGAAACCGGGTGGGAAAGCTATGTCTTATCCCGCCGCATTCCGAACAAACATATTATTCCATACTGATGATATCATTGTTACACTTTCACCGGTTACGCAACTTGTTCCTTTTGCTGACAGCCTGCTGCAGCGCGGGGAACGCGGTGGCGCAATCCGCGCCGGCAGATACCGCCGCCGGCCGTCCGAACTGGAAGAAGCCGGTATTCTTCCCCGCATCCGCAGACAGTCTGCCGCTCCGGCCCGCCAGGGAGCTGCCTTACACGTATACCGGGCAGTTGCTGGACGGGCGGGTGCCCGGCGTATCGGTAATGCGCGCTTCCGGCGAGCCCGGCATCGCGCCGCTTCCGCTGATCAGGGGGCTTTCCATGCCCGCGGGGCATGTGGCAGACAAGTTCGCCAATCGCCCGCTATACGTCGTGAACGGGATGCCGCTGGTGCGGAACGATCACCCTTATGCGCTGACGTTAAAAGAGCATCCTTTTACCGATATCGGCAGCGGCATCGATGTTACGGAAATGATAGACCTGGAAAACGTGCAGGAAATGCATGTGCTGCGCGGCCCCGAAGCGGTAGCCATGTACGGAACCCGTGCCGCGGCCGGAGCCATCGTGATCACCACCCGCGATCCCGAACTGGGCCGCTATCATCTTGGCCTCAACGTTTACGCCGGCCTGGCGGTAAAACCGCAGGTGAAAACCGTGAACGGGTACTACCAGCGCGATTTTCTGCTGCCGTTTTACCGGCAATACGCCCAGCCCGCCCAATGGACGAACTTTCCGGCCTACCTGGCGGATTCTACGCAGCAGGTATATTTCGGGCCGGCGGATTGGGATGACCTCTATTACAAAAACGCGCTGCAACACGGCGCCAGCCTCAATATCACCGGCGGAACGCGGCGGGCCAACTTCCGGTTCGGCGTCGGCGAGCACACCGAAAACGGCGTGGCAGACAATACGGCGCTGCGGAAATACAACGTGTTTTACGACATGAACATCATCCCTGTTGAAGGGCTGACCATCAATACCTATGTGCAGATGTTCACCGCCCGCCGCGACCGTAACCGCTCGCTCGTGGAAAGGCTGGGCGAAATGGAATACATCACCAACCAGCAGGCCCCGCTGCCGCCCAACAAAGCCTATCTTGGCCGTTACTACGAATTGCTGGAAGCCGGGAAGGAGAACAACTTCGCGAATTCCGTGCAGGCAATGGTGGATGTGGGCGTGAAACTGGCCAGGGGATTGGATGTGCGGTCGCAGTTCAGTATCGACTACAACGACAACGACCGCGATATGTTCGTGCCCGGCGCACTGAACGATTACAATAGCTACAACGCTTACTATACCGGTGTGAACCGCCGCATCCGGCTGAATAATTTTCTCACGTACGAGCGCGCGGCCGGACGGTTGCATTCATTTAAAGCGCAATTGGGGCAAACATATGAAGAAGACCAGCTGAAGTATGATTACATCCGGGGCTGGCGGGGACCGTCGGACTTCATCAAGATCATCCAGGTGGATACGTACAACAATCTCCCCATCACGCACGATAAATCGCTCGTTTATACATTCAAGGATTTCCTGAAACAACGTACCCTGTCGTTCTACGGCAATGTAGCTTACGACTACGCGGATAAATTCCACGCGTTGCTTTCGCTGCGCAGCGATGGCTCGTCGCTTTTCGGGAATGGTTACTGGTGGGCGATTTCGCCGGTGGCGTCGCTGAGCTGGGATGTGAAGAAAGCCACTTCGCACGACCGCGCGCTGGGTGCCGTTCAACTCCAACTGAACGCGGGCCGCACGGCCATCATGCCTTCATCTGACTACTACGGCTACGGCCCTTATTTTACGGTAGATGCCGGATGGGCGGGCGCGCTCAATATTTCCACCTACAATTCCATGCCTTCGCTGAACATGCCGTTCAGGAACGGCTACACCGCCGGCGGGATCCGTTGGCCGTATAACGATCACCTGGACCTCGGTGTGCACCTTGGTCTTTTCCGCCAATGGACAGCTTCCATCAACCTCTATACCCGTACCGGCCGCGAACTGATGGCCCAGGTGCCGGTAGATGCGGCTTATGGTTTCAGCGGTCAGAACGTGAACGGGATGGAAGTGAACAACAAGGGCGCGGAATTGGGGCTGGAAGGGAAGGTCCTCAGTGGCCGCGGGCTCCGGTGGACAACCCGGCTCAACATGCAGTATAACCGGAACAAAGTGCTGCGCCTGCCGGGCAATGTTCCGACGATGGAATATGGCGACCGCCACCTGGAGGCCGGCCAGCCGATGGACCAGTTCTGGTTGCTGCAAAACCAGGGGATTTACGCCACAGACGCCGACGTGCCGGGCGCTTCCGGGGGCAAGGCGCTCACCTATAACGGCATCCCGTTCCGCGGCGGCGATCCGCGCTGGGAAGACGTCAACGGGGACGGCACCATCACCAACGCCGACCGTGTCATGAAAGGCCGCATCATTGCGCCGCTGCGCGGGGGATGGAGCAACACGATGGTGTACGGCCGCTGGTCGGCCGATGTGCTGTTCACCTTCGCTACCGGCAATCACTTGCTGAACGGCGACGCTGCCAACCGGCTGGACTTCGCCAACCGCGAGGGCGCCAACAACCTCGACGGGGTGAAAGAGCTGACCTTCTGGCAATCGGCTTCCAGCCTGGATAAATATCCCCGGTACAATCCCTGGAGCCTCGTGAACCCTTACCAGGCGGAGCAGGACCTTTTCCTCGAAAAAGCTTCCTGGCTGAAGCTGCAGGCGTTTACGCTGCGGCACGATCTGGCGGGTTACGGTTTCATGAAACGTTCGGGATTACGCAAACTGCAGGTGTACGCCACGGCGATGAACCTGTTCACGCTGACGCCGTATAAAGGCGGAGACCCTTCACTGGCAGGGCTTACCGGCATCCATTACGGCGTTCCGCAGCCCTTGCCGCGCACTTTCACCATCGGCATCAACGCAGACCTTTAAAAGCTACTTCTACATGCATATGCAACGTTCATACATCTTTTTCATTCTCTTGTCGGGTATGATGCTGGCGGCCTCCTGCCGGACGAAGCTGGATGTGCAGCCTTCGCACCTCGTGCCCGAGCAAAAAATGTGGACCACTAAAAACGATGCCCGTTCCGCCGTGTTTTCCGCCTACGCGCTGCTGCGTTCCGCCCTGGCCGACAATAACGCCTGGCTGGTGTACGGGGAGCTGCGGGCGGGGGATTTCACCAGCGTTTCGCGGGGCGACCTCAGCGCCGTTACGGCCAACCAGCTGACCGCATCTTTTCCCGCGCTGGAGAACTGGAGCAACTGGCGGCGTTTCTACGCGGTGATCTACCAGGCCAATCTCTGCCTCGAAAAACTAGAAACCGTTCATAAAAACGACTTCCGGTATACCGAAGAGGAAATGAAGGTAGACCTGGCGCATCTGCGGTTCCTCCGGTCGCTGGCGTATTTCTACCTCGTACGTATCTGGGGCGATGTGCCCCTGGTGACGCGCGCCGTGAGCGGCGAATTCGTACCGCTGGAACGTGCGCCCCAGGCCCGGGTGCTCGATATGGCCGCAGCGGATGCGCAGGCGGCGGCACAAGCCCTGCCCTGGAAATACGACCAACAAAGCCCCGAGCTGCGGTCGCAATACTGGGGCCAGCCCAGCGCCTTCTGGCAGGGCGTCATCGCCGGGAAAGGTTCGGCTTACATGCTGCTGGCGCACATCGCGGCATGGCGTGGAGATTATCTTTCGACGGATAAATTCGCGCGGCTGGTGATCGACAACCGTTCGAAAGGCGGTTACGCCGTGGTGAATACGGCTACGCTGACCGGGAATACGGGTGTGTTTACAGGGCAGGCGGAAGACATCGTTTTCGCCATGCCGTTCAATAAAAATTACCAGGAATCTTCGGCCTCGGGGCATATCGAAGAATGGGTGCTGGCGGAGCCGTTCATCTCCAAAGCCCAGCCCGATATCTTTATCAGCAACGATTCCATCCTCCGGATCTTCGACGAACCGAACGACGAGCGCTTTAAAGTGACCGACGGTGGCGCCGGCGTTGGGAATTATTTCACCGGCTTCGGCAATCCCGTTCCGTTGTTTTCCAAAATCCGGTTGCTGAGCGTAACGGGCGCCAATCCGCTGCGCAGCTATCAATCCGCCATCGTGGTGTTCAGGTATGAAGAACTGCTGCTCCTCCGCGCGGAGGCGCTGCTGTACCTCGGTAAAACCGGGGAATCGGCACAGGTGCTCAACGGCGTACGCGGGCAGCGGGGCATCGGCGAATATAAAGGCCCGCTTGCAGGGCTGGCAAGCGCCATTCTGCAGGAAAGGCGGCGCGAGCTGCTGGGAGAGGGCTGGCGCTGGTTCGATCTGGCACGGTTCGAAAAACTGGAAAAATATTCCCGATTCTCCCCGGCCGATCTGGGCAATGGCGCGCAATTCTGGCCGGTTTCCAAATCGCAGCTGAGCACCGCTTCTCCCATCCAACAAAACAAATACTGGCAACAATAACCATTCGCTTCATGAAACGCATTCAAACAATATTATTGCTGTGCCTGTTCTGCGGGGCCGTCTGGAGTTGCAGGAAAGACGATACCTACCGCCATTCCCGTCCCGTGGAAGCATTCGGCGGCACGACCTACGACTACCTGAAATCACAACCGGAGAATTTCAGGGACGTGTTGTCCGTACTGGAAAGATGCGGGCTGGCAAACCTGCTCAAAACGGACTCGGTTACGCTGTTCGCCCCCACGGATCAAAGTCTCCACGCCGCCATGGAGAGCTACAATGTTTACCGTAAAACCCTCGGCCTGGCGCCCGCCGGTATGGATGACGTGGACTCGTCGTCGTGGCGGGCCGTCATGGGCAACTACCTGTTCCGCGGGGCCTACAAAATGGTCGATTTCACCGGTCAGGACGGCACGCAATTGCTGTCGCTCTCCCTCCGCCATTTCAACATGCGGCATACCACGCGCGCTGCCGCCGGGGCGCCCGGCCTGGGCGCCGAAGTGATCAGCATGGCGTACCTGAACGGGTCGCGCTTCACCAAATACTGGCTCGCTTCATTTGCCGGCACCACCAACATCGTTACGAAAAACGGTACGGTGCACATCCTGGAAGCCCGGCACGTGCTGGGTTTCAACACTTTCGTCTTTAAAGCGCGGGAAAAGCAGAACCTCTGGTCGGAAATGAAAGTGTTCGCCGACGGCGCGCGAACCCAGCCCAACGGCACCATCAACCTCTGGAACTTCTACGTGAAACGCCTCAAGGCGATAGACGGGCAAACGGTGGAAACCGAAGCGCTGACCAACGGCCCCACCGGCGATCAGATGCAGATCACCGTTAACCCGGACTTCTCGGCGGTAGTAAAAGCGGCACCTTCCGCGGCGAACCAGACGATCGAAGACACGGGTTCCCGTTTCGACCCCGATAACCTGGCTTTCAACCTTAAGTTCAAGTTCATGGACGCGCAGGGGAAAGAGCATAAGGTCGAGGAAATTTTACGTTACACCGCCATCAGGGAGCAATAAACGATCATCATGAAAAAATTACAGCAAATGAAATGGAACAGCTGCCTGGCAATACCGGTCGTGATGGTGCTGGCCATCGCCTGCAAGAAGTTGCCCGAAAAGAAGGACTACCTCAGCCAGGATGCCAGCTTCAACAAGAAATCGGTATACGAGCCCATTCTCGGCCGCACCGCGCTGGAGCTGACACAGTTCAGCGCCGATGGCTCCACATACCCGCTCATTTTCTCGATAGAGAACGCCCGCACCAAAAACGGCGGCCATACTAATGTGCCCGAGCTCTTTCAAAAAGTGAAAGTACAGGAATGGAAACGCGACTACACCGGCCTCGAAACTTCGCTGGCCGAAATCGAAGCCAAGCGCGTATGGGTGGAAGCGCCTTTCCTGGAAGTGCGCAGCGGCTCCGGCGATATTATCTTCCGCAATGCACCGTCGACCCTCATCCGCAGCTACCCGGATTCCGGATACCTTTTCGATATCAAGGTCCGCAACAAAGGCAACGAAAGGGTGATTAAAGACTTCTGGCTGCGGCCCATCAAGGAAGTACCGTACGAACCATATGAATTCGACGTGTATACCCGCGAGCGCAAAACGGAATCCCGTCCGCGGCCTTCCGGCGGCGGCTCCAACATCGTGCCCTACACCATTCACCCGACGGGCGTGAGCAAAATGTATTTCACGAAAGACAGTCTTTTCACCGATACCCTCATCTCCGTATACTTCACCAAGGAAAATGCCACCGGCCATTCGCTGACGTTCAAGTTCGTGGACCCGCGCTTCAACCCGATCGACCCGGCGAAGTTCAGCAATACGCAGTGGGACAAGATCCTGCACGGCTTCAACCGCCGGCAAACCGCCATGGGCGTCACCTACGACGTGGCATATCCCATCCCGCTGACACAGCTCAACACCACCTACGCCAACAGCGGGAAAGCGAACGTGAAATTCGGTTATAGCCGGAAAGGATTCGGAGGGGAAAGGCTGGATGCGAGTTTCGGATTGAATTTCGCCATTTATGAACCGGGCGACTGGACCATCACTTTCTACTTCCGCCGCGATCCCATTTTTAACGACGATTAATTCCCTTGAATATGAAATTATTTTTTAATCGCTTTTCGCTGATCGTGCTGTTCCTGTTTTGCTGCAGCGCAACGAATGCACAACTCATCACCGTGAAGGGAAGGGTAGTGGCGGAAGAAGGCGGCCCGCTGCCGGGCGTTTCCGTGCTGCTGGTCCAGCAGGGCGCCGCGCCCAAGCCCATGGCCGCTACAGACCAGAACGGCAATTTCACCGTGTCCGTTCCCGGCAACGCCCGGCTGGAGCTGCGTTTCATTTCCTACGAAACGCTGGTAGTGCCGGTGAACAACCGGACTTCGCTCAGCATCGTGCTGAAGCCGTCTTCCACCTCACTGAAGGAATCGGTGATCGTAGGGTATCAGAAAAAGACCCGCGAAACGGTGACGGGCGCTGTAACGCGCATCACCGGGAAAGAGCTGCAGGACGTTCCGGTGTCTAACGTGGAACAACTGCTGCAGGGCCGTGTTGCGGGCTTGAACATCCAGCAGAATACCGGGGCGCCCGGATTCAGGGGCGCTTCCTCCATCCGCGGCCTGTCCCAGATGATGGTCAACGGCTCGGGAGATAACGCCTACCTTACGCCACAATCGCCGTTGTACGTGATCGACGGCGTACCGGTTGACGCCAACGCCGGTTTCGAATACGGCTTCCAGTCGCAGGGCCCGGGCACCAGCCCGCTGTCGCTCATCCCGCCGGAAGACATCCAGTCGATCGACGTGATGAAAGACGCGGAAGCCACCGCGCTCTACGGCTCCCGCGGCGCCAACGGCGTGATCGTGATCACCACCCGCAGAGGCCAGTCGGCCGTACCGATCGTTCGCTATGCCGGTAACATGTTCATCAACTTCACCCCCCAGCTCCGCAGCACCATCGGCGGAAAGGACGAAAGGGCATACCGGGTGAGAATGATCCAGGACGGAAAAAACCTGAACGAGATCTATCGCATCAGCCAGACCCAGTTCCTGTCTGACAGTCTCAACGCGTTTTTCAACAATTCCACCAACTGGCAGGATATCTACTATCAAACCACCTACAACCATACGCATAACGTGTCTGTTTCCGGCGGCGACCAGCGGCTGAACTACAAAACCAACCTGAACTATTATACGGAAGAAGGCGTGGTGCGCAACACGGGGTTCGACCGTTATTCCCTCAACCAGAACGTGAACTTCAACCCCACGCCCCGCTTGCAACTGTCGGGCTACCTGTCTGCCGGCCTCGGTAAAAAGCTGAAGGGTAGCGGTAACGGTCTTACCGATGTGGGCGCAGGCAGCAATGTAAGCTCGTCGCTGCTTCCCGGCCCGTCTTACTTCAACAACGTAGGGCATTTCACTAATTCCATCTACCGGGTGAACGATACGCGTACCTATGATATCCGGACGTACCTCAATATCATGTACGAGCTCATGCCGCACCTGCAACTGTCTACCAACACCAGCTACAACTATACTTCCGACCAGGAAGACACCTTCATCCCCGCGCTTGCCAACAACGACAAACCGGCGGTATACGGTTTCAGCGGCAGGAAAAGCAACCTCTATAACCGGAGCGCCATCAACTACAACAACACCTGGAAGGAAAAGCACAGCGTGTATGCCTCCGTGTTTTCCGAAGCCACGATCGTGAACGTGCAGAACAAGGTGATCAACCAGTCCAACGGCCCGAACGATAACTATCATGGCCCCTACGGCTTCAGTTCCTACTTTTCTTCCGTGAGCGGAACGCCCGATGCCGGCGGCTTCAGCGAAGTGCACAGCGTGGGCTTTGCGGCCAACCTGAGCTACGACTACAACAAGAAATACGTGGTCAATTTCAACTACCGGGCAGACGGTAACTCGTTTGCCGGGGAAAACGAGCGCTGGGCGCATAGCCCCTCTGTTGGCCTGCGCTGGAACTTCAACAAGGAAAAACTGCTGGAGAATGCCGAATGGCTCGATTTCGGCGACCTCCGTTTCAGCTATGGCGTGAACCTCCGTCCCACGACCAATATTTACGCCTCGATGGGTTGGTACGACATAAAAGGCAATTATAACGGCGTTACCCGTATTTCGCCGCACCTCGGCCAGATGCCCAACCCGTTCCTGTTGCCGGAAGAAGTGGAGCAGTTCAATTACGGGTTCGATATGAGCATTTTCAAGGGGCGCATCGGGCTTACGCTCGACGCCTACACCAAAACGGTGTACAACATGCTGTATTCCCGTAAACTGTCGACGGGCACCGGGTTCGAGCAAACCTTCACGAACGACGCATCGATCTACAACTACGGTTACGAAGCGATGCTGACCGTAAGGCCTTTCAAATCCACCAGCAAGATCAACTGGACCATCAGCCTGAACGGGGCCGTGAACCGCGACGTGGTGCTTTCGCTGCCCGGCGGCGCCGCGCAGTTACTGTCTGACGACAAGACCATCATCAACCGCGTAGGTTACAGCGCCACTTCCAACTACCTTCACATCTACGAAGGCGTGTACCGCACCAATGCGGACGTGCCCGTAGATCCCATCACCGGCCTGCCCATGCGCAACGAAGGGAAGGATTTTTATAAGGCCGGCGATGCCCGGTTCCGGGACGTGGACGGCAACTATGTGCTCAATGATGCGGACCTCCAGGTAGCCGGCACCCCCATCGCCCGGATCACCGGCGGCTTCTCGTCTTACCTCACTTACAAGAACTGGAGCATCAACCTCAACGGTACCATCCTTTTCCGCCGCGACCTGCTGAACAAGGCCCTGGCCGAGCGTATGACCAAGTTAAGGGACCCCTTCGACGACGCTACGTTCGTAGACCTGCGGGACCTCGATTACTGGAAAGGGAACGGCGACGTAGCCAAATATCCCAATCCGTTCGATTACTACTCCACCTCCGATTCTTACCGCATTTACCAGACGCTGTTCCAGGAAGACGGGAGCTTCATCAAACTCAACGCGGTTACGATCGGCTACTCCGTAGACCGGACATGGCTGCGCAGATTCGGGATGAACGCCTTCAGGATGTACACCACCGTATCTAACCCGTTGATGTTTACCGGCTACAGCGGGCCCAACCCTGAAGCGGTGACCGACCTGGGGCGCGACCGGCTGGATACATACCCGGTGGCAAGGTCCCTTTCGTTCGGTTTGAATATTGAGTTCTAAAAAAATTGGCATGAAGCGACTAACCTGTATATTTCTCATCACTGTGCTGGCGCTCGGCGCCGGGTCCTGCAAAAAGTTCCTGACGGTGGCGCCTCCCGATCGCATGAGCGACGCCTCTTTCTGGAAAACGAAAAGCGATGTCGAATCCGCCATCGCCAACGCTTACGGCTTTCTTTTCGATATCCTCACCAACGGGCCGTACGTGCCGGGGAACGGCGATTTCCGCGCCGGCGAGATCGACGCCCCGCCCAGCTTTGACGTATTCGCCGCCATCGCGCAGCAGGATCTGACCAACAAGAACCGGCTGGCGAGATACAACATGAACAGCCTGGCAGACTGGTACCCTTTCTACCAGTCGATCGCCGCCTGTAACATCAGCCTCGACCGTATTCCGGCCGTAGCGGCCTTGTCTGAAGCCGACAAGAAGCAGTACATGGCCGAGTTGCGCTTCCTCCGGGCGTTCACCTATTTCTATATCTCCCGCATTTACGGCGATGTACCGTTGTACACGGAAGCGTACGACCGGCGGTCGCTGCCCCGCGCGCCGATGGTGGAAGTATTGCAGTTCTGCCTGAAGGAGCTGAACGAGATCCGGGAAGACCTACCCTGGCAGTACGACGACCCCACTAAATGGGGCGTTCGCGCGGCCCGTGGTGCGGTGTATTCCCTGATCGCGAATGTGGACATGTGGGCCGCGGGTTTCGATAAAGACAACCAGCGCGCTTACTGGAAAGAAGCCGCCGAAGCCATCCAGGCCCTGAAGGCTTCGGGGCGCTTTGAGCTGCTGCCGCTGGAAGAATGGCGGCGGATATTCAAAGGCCGCACCCGCGAAAGCCTTTTCGAGTTCTCCGTGAACACCAACTACGGCACTACCACCCGTTATGTAAGCATCGGCCAGTGGACGCTGCATTCCCCGCTGGTGGTGGGATATGCGTCCAGCGACGTGTATTATTCTTCAGATTATATCAAGAAGATATTCCCGGTAGACAAATCCGACAAGCGCCGCGATCTCTGGTTCTATTTACCCTATGCCAATAACAATCAGTCGATGTTCATGAAGTACAGCAACGTGGTGAACATGATCACTTCCGCTTCCTGGCTGCTGGACGATGACCTCATTATGTTCCGCTACGGCGGCGAGCTGCTGACCGGCGCGGAAGCACTGGCAAACCTCGGGCAGGATGGCCCGGCAAGGGAAATGCTGAACCTCGTCCGCGCCCGTGCCGGTACCGAGCCTTATACCGGCTCCGGCCAGGACCTGAAGAATTTCATCTTCCTGGAGCGGCAGCGCGAGCTGATCGGCGAAGGGGTAAGATGGTACGATCTGGTACGGACGGGCAGGATCACGGACCCCGAGCAGGTGAAAAGCTACCTCACGCAAGACCAGTTCAACCGCGGCGGCTGGATGTGGCCCATCGATGAAAAGGCCCGCAATTTCAATCCCAACATCACTTTAAATTCATACTGGACACGATGAGAAAGCTAATATGGATGATGGCGCTCGGGGCCGTAATAGGAACTGCAGCCTGTAAAAAGGATTACTATGTCGACTCCGGCCTCCAGCGCGGGGTGTACGATGGCGATACCTACGAATGGCTGGCAACGAACCCCTTTTACTTCGATACCCTCGTTACGGTCATCAAGCTCGCCGGACTGGAAAATGTTATCCGGGATTCGTCGGTCACCTTTTTTGCGCCTACAGACCTGGCGATCAAACGGGCGATGAACGATGTGCATAGCTGGCGGTACGCGGCGTTCAAGGACTCGCTGCGGCTCGAGGAAGTGCCGGCGGAAGTGTGGCGGAAATACTTGTCGCGCTACATATTCCGGGATAAGTACAAACTCAAGGATATTTCCCGGCTGGCGCCCGATCTGCCGGATCTCTATCCAGGCATGAACATGGAATCCTGGCAGGGGTACATCATGAACATCGGCGTCATTTTCAGCGATTACAACGGCACGAAAGACGTAGGGCCGAGGAAGGTAGTGATCAGCGACATCCGGAGCCTGGAAAGGCCTTCCTACTTCGTGTCGTACGCCGCCACGTCCGACATGCAGACGCGCAACGCGATCGTGCACGTCCTCAACAGCGAACATTACTTCGGCTTCGACGGCTATAACTTCATCAATACGATCAAGGAATACATTCAATAAACATACTGATCACGGCCACATGAACAGCAAAAGAACATACAACAACTGGTTCCCGGTATGGATGCTGGCACTGCCCGCAATGCTGGCGGCCTGCAAGAAAGACCCGTTCTCGGGCACCGATCCCTATGCCGGTGCAAAAGAGCCGGTGCAGATAAAAATCGACAAAACAGCTGCTGTGCCGGGTTACGGCGCCGCGGGTACAACGGTTACCATTAAAGGAAGCGGTTTTCAGCGGTATAAAGACAGCGGCCTTGCCGTGAAATTCAATGGGGTGGAAGGACAGATTTCTTCCGTGACAGACGAAGCCGTGTCGGTAAAAGTGCCGGCATCCGCCAGCAGCGGCCTCATCACGCTGTCCGTCGCCCGCCAGGTTTTTCCCGGGCCGAGGTTCCGCGTAACCGGGCCCATCACCATCGACCAGCAATTTGCGTCGATGCCGGGTGCCGATAACGGGAATATCAAGACCCTGGCATATGTGCCGGGCGGCAAATACCTGATCGGCGGCAGCTTCGACGACTTCGATAACTCCGGTGCCAAAGACGGATATCATGGCCTCGCGCGGATCAATGCGGACGGGCACATCGACCGGGATTTCAAAATCGGGAAGGGATTTGGCGGAAGCGTCAACGCCATCGCGGTGCAGTCTGACGGGAAAATAGTTGTCGGCGGAACTTTCGATAATTATGACGAACGTTTCCAGTCGGGGTACGTATCCCGGATCACCCGCCTCAACGCCAACGGGTCGCTGGACAGCCTGCAGATCACCGGCGTGTCCGGCAAAAAACAGGGCATCCCCGCGCTGAACGCTTACTTCGACGGTGATATCCATCATATCCTGCAAACGCCCGACAGCGGAAAGCTGGTCGTGTTCGGCACCTTCAAATATTTCATGCGCAAAAACTTCGCCGGCGTAACGGTGGACGGGTTGCGGGATTCGGTCCTGGTAGACAGTATCAGGATGGAAGGGATGGTGCGGTTGCATGAAGACGGTTCGTTCGATTCTTCCTTCCATTTCAACGCGGCGACGCGGAGCAGCTTCGCCGGTCCCAACGGCCCGGTGAACGACGCCGTGATGCTGGAAGACGGCAAAGTGCTCATCGTCGGGAACTTTACCCGTTACAACGGCCAGTCTATCCCCAACATCGTCCGGCTGAACAGGGATGGCTCCGCAGACGGTACTTTCAATCCCGGCACGGGCCCGGATGCAAGTGTGAACAGCGTTTGTGTGCTTGCAGACGGGCGCATCCTCATCGCCGGCGCCTTTATGAAATACAACGGCACGGAAAGCCGCAAGGTGGCCGTGCTGAAGGCCAATGGCAGCGGAGACCCGTCGTTTTCCGTGGGCACGGGCGTGAACGGCGGGCCGAACGGGCTCGTGCGGAAAGCGTTCCAGTTGAAAAACGGTAAACTCCTGCTCACCGGTTCGTTCGATCTTTTCTCCGGCGTCCGCCGCGAAGGCACCGTGGTGCTGGACGGAGACGGCAAATTAAGCGAAGGGTACAACACCATGGGCGGCATCGGCGGATCGGTGGATGGCATGCTGAACGTGCCGAACGCCAATGCCACATTGATGGTGGGCTCCTTCATGGAATTCGATCTGCTGTCGCTCAGCCGCATCGTTCTCCTGCGCTATTGATCTCAAAAATTCAACTATGAAAAGATTTTATATCTGTTTACTGATAGGGCTGCTGGGGCTGTCGGCCTGTTTCAAAGACAAGCTGCTGGTAGTGGGGCCGCCCAACGACATCGATCCCGCGGATACGACCACGGCGCCCGGCGCCTCCGGTATCAAGAGAAAAGTATTGCTGATCGGTGTTTCCGGCTTGCGCGGAGATGCGATGGAAGTGGCGCAGGTGCCGGCCATCGCGGCGCTGCTGCCCAATGCCGTGTATAGCTACGAGTCGCTCACGCAGCAGCCAACGCAAAGCGGTACCGGATGGGCCTCGCTGCTCACGGGCGTGTGGAGCAACAAGCACGGCGTGAAAGACAATTCCTTTACCGGTTACGACGCCGTTAAATTCCCCATGGCCTTCCGCTATGTGAAATTATTCTCGCCCCGGCTGCGCACGGTCTCCATCCAATCGTGGCCGGCGCTGAACCAGCAACTGGTGAGCGGGGCCGATGTTTCCATCAGCCTCCCCGATGCGGATGCACAGGTGAAAGACAGTGCGGTGAAACGCCTCGGGCAAGACGATCCCGATCTGCTCCTCGTAGGCTTTACGGGCGTGAAAACCGCCGCACATCAATTCGGGTACGGCCCCGATGTGCCGGAGTACATGCAGGCCATCGAACAGGCAGATACCTATATCGGCGAAATCCTCGCTGCGCTCAAGGCCCGGCCTGGCGCGGCGCAGGAAGACTGGCTGGTGATCATCGCTTCCGACCACGGCGGCATCGCCAAAGCGGAAGGCGGCAGCTCGCCGGAAGAGCGGAATATTTTCACGCTCTTTCATAACAAATCCTTCACCGGTACCAAGGTGGAGCAGCCCCTGACCTCTTTGAGGGCCGCGCGTTACGCGTCTGACGGGCAGTATGCCGCTTCTGCAAGCCCGTTGTATAACTTCGATAGTATCAAACAGTTTACCGTACAGTTCAACGTGCGGACGCGCGGTTTCGTCAGCGATGTGCCGTTCGTCGGCAATAAAGACTGGAACAGCGGCAATAACCCCGGCTGGTTGCTTTGCCCGGTCGGGGCCGGCAAATGGAAATTCCAGGCCGGCAGCGGCAGCGGGAGGGTCGATATTAATTCCTCCGCGGCAGGGATCAACGACAACCGCTGGCATACCATCGCCATCACGGTAGACAGGCGCACCGGCCCGGGCGAAGTATTGCTTTTCCAGGACGGCGAGCCGGCGGGCAGCAGTTCCCTCAACAACCTGTCGCCTTTCGCGCCATCGGGGCAGCAGCTGAAATTCGTGATCGGGGACGACGTAACCGGCAAATACCGGATCAATTGGGGGAACGACGATTTCCTCATGTCCAACGTCTGCGTTTGGGATACGCTCTGGAAAAAGGAAGATTTCAAAAAGTACAGCGGATGCGACACCATGCAGCATACCAACCCCTATTTCAGCCGGATGATCGGCTGGTGGAAGGGGACGGGCCCCAACGGCAACCAGCTGGCCGACGCCAGCGGCCGCGACAACCCGCTGACGGTTTTCGGCAATCCGAACTGGATCACGCAGGAAATTTCATTTTGCAACGTGCCGCAGCCCGCTGCCGTGCCGCAATCGGTGGATGTGCTGCCTTCCATTTTCGCCTGGCTGAAAATCGCCGCCGACTCCGGTTGGGGGTTAGACGGTATCAGCAGGGTGCCTTAGCAGATATTAACAATCGAATCAGAGCTTACCATGAATAAACTGAAGATATTTTGCGCCTTTGCGGCCGGGGTACTGGCCATCGCAGCCTGCAACAAGCCCGTGCTGTTCGACGAGCGCGTGGGGCAAGACAGTTCCATCAATACCGGCACCAAAAAGAAGGTACTGGTGATCGCCATCGAAGGCGCCCGCGGCCAGGTGGTGAAAGATGCGGACATGCCGCATTTGAAATCCCTGCTCGAACATTCCATCTATAGCTGGGATGCGGTGTCTGACACCTTGTCGAAAGACGCCGCCAGCTGGGCGGGGCTTTTCACGGGCGTCACCAACCTGAAAAACGCGGTGAAGGAATCCTGGTACCGCGGCCACAACCTGCAGGCATTCCCGTCTTTCCTCCAGCGGCTGGCAACCAACGCTACGCTGGATATCGTAAGCGTGTCCAGCAGCGCGTCGCTGAACGATACGCTGCTGAAAAGCGGCAGCGCCAACGCCTGGGTCAACACGGCCGGGAATGATGTACAGGCACGGGACAGCGCGGTAAAGCGCCTGCAGTCGGGCAATCCGGATGTACTGGTGGTGGCATTTAACGGCGTGCAGCGCGCCGGGGTGACCGGCGGTTTCAGCGCAGCCGCCGGCACTTACATGGACGCGCTCAAAGCGGTGGACGTGTATGTGGGCGATGTGCTCAACGCGATGCGCAACCGGAAGGATTTTGCGCGGGAAGACTGGCTGGTGGTGGTGACGTCTAACCACGGTGGCCTGGAAACCGGCGCTTATGGCGGTACTTCGTTCAATGAGAGGAATATTTTCTTGCTGTACCATCACCCGTCATTCGTGTCGCGCCAGGTGGAAATGCCGCTGGTGAACGTGCCTTACGATGGGAAATATGCCTTCTTCAACCGGGAAAACGGGAACGACAAAGCGGCGTATACGAACAGTCCCATTTACAAGGTAGGGGCCGACCAGAATTTTACCATCGAGTTCAATATCCTTACACAGCTCAATTCCGGTGCAGACCATCCGGTGATCGCCAATAAGAACTGGGGCAGCGGCGGCAATACCGGCTGGGTGATCTACAAACAAAACGGCAACCTGCGCCTGAACTTCAAGGGCGTCGGCACCAGCCGGATCGACGTCCGCAACGGGCCTCCCGTAGCCGATGGCAAATGGCATCACATTACGGTTACATTCAACCGGCAGGGAACGGTCGACTTTTATATGGACGGGAAGTTTTTCGTTTCCGGCGGGAGCATTGCCAACAAGGGGAATCTCGATTCGGGGCTGCCGCTGGCGATCGGGTCGGACGGGACGCTGAACTACGGTTACAACGGGGCGAATACGTCCGGCGAAAATTACATCGCGGACGTGCGGGTGTGGAATACCGTTCTTCCCGCGGCTACGATCGAAGCATGGGCTTTCCGGACGGTGACGAACCAGCATCCGTCCTACGCCTCGCTCATCGGATACTGGAAAGCGAACGAGCAGCCGGCGGGCAATACGATCAAGGATTACAGTCCGAGCGGGGTAGACCTCGTGATGCAGAACACGCCGCGTTGGGACGCGCGCACTGAAGTGCTCAACCCTTCTTCCATCGACGCTACGCTGCTGGTGCCGCGCGCGATGGACCTGACGTCGAACGTACTGGCATGGATGGGCGTGAAGATGAAACCTGACTGGGGGCTAGACGGCAAAGTGGAAATAGTAGAATAAATCGTCATACAACTTTTGTTGAAAGGGGGGCTATTTCCATGGCCTCCCTTTTTTTGTGGGGGGCATGTGATCGATAATCCGCATAACATATTGTAGGCGCAGCAGTTGTTTTCAACGGAAAAGGCAGACTGGCGCAGGCCGGTTTGCCTTTTTTTCTTATAATTGCGTACCTATGGCGCAGCTGATTTCTAAAGTCCAGTATAAGATTTTCGAGACCGGAGAATTTGTTGAAATCCGGGAGCGGGGATTTGAAGAAACGATTGCATTGATCAATAGTTATCCCTGGAATACCGAAAGAGAAAAGATCGAAATCAGTTTGACGAACCCTTCCATTACCATTGAAGGAAAGCATAACGATTTTCTGAAGCTTTCGGTATACTATCATCAAAAATTTGCCCTTCATTACTTTGACGACAAGCAAACACTTTATACCAGGAGTTTTACCCATTTGCAGGATGCGTTTCCTTTCATACAAATGTTTTTCGGGCAAGTACCTTTCGTCCCGACTGGTTTCAGAAAAGAAAATACCTTGTTCCAAAGCAATTTGAAGCATTTCGTGACGCAGGACTTCAGATACTTCCTGACGCCGGGATCGATCCGGAAATACTTTTGGTCAACATGCTCGTTTAGTTCTATCATGTCCGTAATTTTTATTTTCACGGGCTTTAAGTTTGCGTCTTTTTCAATGCCTGCCTGGTTTTGGTTGTGGCTATTGGCAATGTTCATTGCGATGGGAGGGGGTGTGCACCTGGTTTTCTTTTTCAGATATGTAAAGTATGCCAGGGGCAAGATTTTTGTAATGTCGAGAGGGAATGATGTTTTTTATTTCGGGGAGAAAGACAACCCGGTTAAATACAATAAAAAGGATTTGTTGAATTACACGATTAAAATGGTTAGAGGAAGTCGAAATCCTTACAGTGTATTTGCGGTTGCGAAATTAAACCTGAAGGATGGCACGATCATCCAGATCCCCAATATTTTGGTGGGCGATTCAGAGATAGCACATAAGTTGTATGCATATAAATGCGTGATCGATCAGGGGGTCCCGTTATTATGACCGAAATGTCTGTTGGCTGCATGAACAACGCCCCCATCACCTGCATGTAAACTTTGAATGATTCGCGCTATATTGGGCAAATGAACCGTTCCCTGCTATTTATCGCCCTACTCTTAGCCGGCAGCCAAACCGGAATTGCACAGGATAAGTTGACTTTTAAGTCCTGGGACCCGGCAAAGGAAAACATCGCCGTCCTGGAGGGACAAGCCTGGCCCAAACAGGTCAAAGACCCGTACGACCGCCTGCCGGCAAAGGCGGAAGGCGTTGTGCGGCCCGCGGTGTGGTACTTGTCCCGGAACAGCGCCGGGATGAGCCTCCGGTTCCATTCGAACTCCCCGGAGATCGTCGTGAAGTACACGGTAAAAGGCGGTTTGCAAATGCCGCACATGCCGGCCACGGGCGTCAGCGGGGTGGATTTGTATGCGAAAGACAGGGATGGCGGATGGATTTGGAGCAGCGGGACCTATGCTTTCGGCGATACCATCACCTACCGTTTTCAGAACCTGAGCAGCGATCAGGACCGGGAATATACCCTGTACCTGCCGTTATACAATTCGGTGAAGTGGATGGAAATTGATGTGCCGGCCGATCGGTCTTTTTCGCCTATTCCCGTTCGCCGGGAGAAGCCGATCGTCGTGTACGGGACATCGATCGCACAGGGGGCTTGTGCCACCCGGCCAGGCCTGGCGTGGACGGCTATCCTGCAACGGAAACTGGACCACCCGGTCATCAACCTCGGATTTTCCGGGAACGGCCAACTGGAAAAGGAAGTGATCGATCTCGTTGCAGAAATCGATGCCGGCCTGTATGTGTTAGACTGCCTGCCCAACCTCACAGGTATGCCAAAAGAAGCGTTGATGGAAAAGATAACGGCCGCCGTGCTGCAATTGCAAAGTAAAAGGCCAGGTGTCCCCATCCTGTTGACGGAGCACGACGGCTTTACGGATGAGCTGATCAGCCCAAACCGGAAAGCGGAATCCGAAAGGCCTAACGCAGCGCTGAACGAAGCTTTTAAACAGTTGAAGGCAAGAGGGATAAGGAACATCCACCTTCTTACCAAAAAGGAAATCGGCCAGGATATCGAAAGTATGGTAGACGGTGTGCATCCCAACGATATCGGGATGATGAATTACGCCAATGCCTATGCGAAAACGATCCGGAAAATATTCGTCCGGCCGGAAGGGAATGGGGGCACGTCCCGGCCGGTGACGCAATATCGCGAGCTGCCCGGATACGATTGGGAGAAGCGGCACAACGAAGTGCTGGACTACAATAAAACGAATTCGCCGCAACTGGTCATGATCGGCAATTCGATCACCCATTTCTGGTCGGGCGAGCCCAGGGCGCACCTGGCCAGGGGCGCGGCTTCGTGGGACAAGTATTTCGGGAGCAGGAACGCCGTTAACCTGGGTTTCGGTTGGGACAGGATAGAAAATGTACTGTGGCGGGTGTATCATGGGGAGCTGGACGGGTTTTCGGCGAAGCAGATCGTATTGTTGATCGGGACCAATAATCTGCAGATCAACTCCGATGCCGAAATTGCAGAAGGGCTCAGGCAATTGCTGTCGGCCATCCGCGAGCGGCAGCCGGCAGCGAAGGTGCTGGTGCTGGGGATCCTTCCGCGGCGGGGTATGGAAGCCCGGATTGCGAAGTTGAACCGGTTGTACGCGGGCGTGGCGGCAGCTGCAAAAGTCAGTTATGCAGATGCCGGCAGTGTATTTTTAGATAGCAGGAAAAAGCTGGATGAAACGCTCTTCAGCGACGGGCTCCATCCGAATGAACAAGGGTATGAGCGACTGGGAGCGTTTATCAGCAGGCTGATCGGCAGGTAATGGACCGTGCACGATAAATGGATGCGTTCACCGGTTTGACGATAATTCGCAATGCTACTTTATTCCGTAAGTTATGCCGGCACGGCAACGGTTGTAGCGCGTGTTTTAAAATGTTTTAGCATAAAATGGCAGCTGCCCAAGCCGTTCCTTTAGTAGTTTTTTATCGAAGCAAAATCCCAATTTCAATATCGAAACCATGAAATCAAGTTGTCTCGCTATCCTCATGATGCTGCTGGCTACAGGCAGCTACGGCGCGATCCAGGCGTTCCCGGCCGACAGTTCCATCATCACTTCAGACGGGGTGAAGTTGTACCTGAAAACCGGCGGGAAGGGGAGCCCCTGCATTTTTGTCCATGGCGGGCCCGGCGCATGGAGCAAGTCGTTTGAAGTACTGGGCGGCAATGCCCTGGAAAGTACCTTAACGATGTATTATTACGACCAGCGCGGGTCGGGGCGTTCCGCGACCCCGGCGAACGGCGATTTCAGCCTCGCGCGGATGGTGGAAGATATCGAAGATGTCCGGAAAGCAACGGGGGCGCCGCAGGTATACCTGTTGGCACATTCTTTTGGCGGGATTCTGGCCTATAACTACGCGCTCCGTTATCCGGGCCAGGTGAAAGGGATCATACTGCTCAATTCCACGCTGAGCATCAACAATTCGCTGCAAAACCAGATCGCGTTCGTCAACGAAATGTTAGGCACCAGCTTCCAGGCAACAGACTCCGCGGCGGTGGTGGCAACGTATGCCAAAGCCATTACCGCATTGCGCGGAAAAGGGCTCGGTTATCAAATGTTGTCCGACAAGGAAGCAAACGTCCAGCTACTGGATAGTGTAGACAATTGGCCGGAAAGGAATTATACTTTCGGTCGGGCCGCGCTGGGCATGGCGGAATACTTCACCGATTTTACCAAATCCAGCAGCCAGCTCGATAAGCCGGTACTTGTTATTTCAGGTGCGACCGACCATAACATCGGCCCGGACCACTATAAACTGTTCCGTTTCCCCGACCAGCGCGTCTGCGTGATCCAGGGCGGGCATATGCTGTATTACGAGCAGAACGCCGCTTTCGTGGATGCGGTAGCTGCGTTTGTGCGTTAACGCTTCCCATCAGGTATCCAACCATAACAAATTTAAAACCCGTTCCCTGAGCGGGTTTTCGTTTTATGCAGCGCGTGAAAGGCCCGGTGGATGTTTTAATGTAATCTGGTGGCCTTCAACCCGGCCCTTTCTGGTAATGCAGGAGCAGAACCGGAACGATCGACTATCTTTATGTTTAATTTGTTGTATGACGAAGTTCCCTGCCCATATTTATCTGCCGGTGTTGATAGCCATCTGTTCGTCGGCTTCCTGCGTTTCTGCGGGAAAAGTGTCTACCTCCGCCGGTAACGCCTTGATCGTGGCCCACGATAGTTTGTATCCCCCGGAAAGCCTGAAGGTAGAAGGGCATACGCCTTACACCCAAAAACATTATCCGGAACGGATCGTCCGTTTCAGGCGGGAGCCGCTGCGGCAGCACGATGTCGTTTTTTTAGGGAACAGCATCACGGAAATGGGCGGCGATTGGGAGAAGCGTTTGGGAAAACCCGGTATCAGGAACCGTGGGATAGGCGGCGATATATCGGCCGGCGTATTGCAGCGCCTGGGCGAAATCGTTTTCGCCAGGCCGGCCGCCGTGTTTTTACTCATCGGCATCAACGACCTGATGTTTACGGAGATAACACCTGAAAAGCTTTCGGAGAACATCCTGGAAATTGCCAGCCGGCTGCATCGCCAATCACCGAAAACAAAAATTTTCATCCAGACGATTTTGCCTACCAACCGGAAAGATCTGGCCAGTAAAATATCGGAAACAAACCGGTTGATCTCAGCGCATCAACGGCCGGGAAAATTTATTCTGGTCGATTTACACGCGCTGTTCGCAGACGGGCATGATTTGATGAAAAAGGAACTGACGACGGATGGCGTTCACCTGAACGAGCAAGGGTACGCGGTGTGGGTGGAGAAGATCAAGCCATTTTTCAGGTAAGTATTGTGGCGGATCTTCAACCCCTGCATCAGGACGCTGCGGGCGAGCCGATTTGAAAGTTGTATCGGGATTCATCTGCAGGTCGTTCCCGATCGCCCTGAAATTCACACCGTCGGTAGTGAAGTGTCGCCTGGGCATCGCAGGTATTTCTTTGGATATGGAAATATATCTCCAGGTTCGCGAGGCTGGTTAGTTTATGGCATCGATCCTGCAGCCTGGTTGTTCCGAGGCGGTGCTGGGAATTTCCCTTTTTTACCCTTTTTCCCCTTTTTTTTGCTTTTGCACATCTTTTTCCGGGGTTTTTTGTTATCGTTCAATTAGAGCGGATCTCTATGCAATTAATGAATGATATCCTCTGGGGCCCGTTTGGCTTTATTTACAGGCCAGCCGGCTGACTTGTAACCTGGTGCTGCTGCCGGTGTTAAAAACAGTGGGAGTGGGGTATCAGGGCCGTTTGGGGACTTTACTTATTTAGTGTGATCCATCGCCTATGTAGAACCGGTTTATTTTGAGGGCTAGCATCTATTTATCAGTTGTTTTCACATGAAAAATATATCCTATGGGAATGTTTGGCCGACCCTGGTGCGCCTCTTCGGCTACTGTAACGTTACCATGCCGATTTTGAATAATTGTTGTCATGCCAAAATACGCATGTGAGTGTTCCCGGAGCAAACTACTGACCGGCCGTTGCGCCAGGCAGGGCCCTGTTTTATCCAAAGCTATTGTATTATGTCTTTGAAAGTATTTGCCCCCTTACTGTTTTTGATTTTATCGCTCTGCCTGAGAGTAAATGCACAGACCGCAGCCGCCGACCGGGTGCTGACGGTGACCAAAACGGCAGATGCTGCGGAACCCTCGGCCGGCGGAAGCTTCCAAATCAGCCTGCCCGCAGGCGTTAATGCGACGGCGGATATCACGGTCGGCTATTCCGTGGGCGGTACCGCCATTGCGGGGTTGGATTATACGGCGCTCAGCGGCACGATAGTGATTCCTGCCGGCCAGCACAGTGTGTCTTTGCCCCTGGCGGCCACCAATGACCAGATCATAGAAGGTGCGGAAACCGTGGTCCTTACCCTGACCAGCGGCAGCAATGGCAGTTTTTTGTTCACACCGGACGCTGCGAATGGAAATGCTACCCTGGAAATTGCGGACGATGACAATACCGCAGCCAACCTGGAATTGCGTGTCACTAAAGCTGCGGATGCTTCCGAACCGGCTACCAATGGCGGGTTCATGGTTAGCCTTCCGGCGGGGTATACTTCCTCCAGGAATATACAGGTAACATACAATATAGGCGCCGGTTCGGCCACGCCGGGTACCGATTACAGGGCAATTACCGGGACCGTCACGATCGCTGCGGGCCAGAACGGGGTTTCCGTGCCGGTAACCGTGATCGATAACAAGGTGATAGAGCCGCCTTCCGAAACCGTGATCTTCAATATCAGCGGCGGCAACGATGCACAGTTCGCCTATACCGTGGCGGCGGGCGGTGGCTCCGCTACCGTCAATATCGGGGACAATGATTTTAACGGGAGCAGCAATATCGTGCAGATCTCTAAAGTATCGGATTGTATAGAAGGCGGCACAAATGGCCAATACCGGATCTCCCTGATGCCCGGCGTTACCGCTTCGGAGGATGTGGTGATCTTTGTTGCGATTAGCGGGACCGCCACGTTTGTAACGGATTATAGCCTGCTGGGGATGTCCGTATCTAATATCGTTATACCTGCAGGGGCCAATGAAGTATATGTGGACGTAGACGCAGGCAACGATGGTATCATTGAAGGCCCGGAATATACCATGCTGAACCTGAACAATGCCGCCTCCGCCAGCTATCCGTTTACGATAGATCCCTCCGCCGGCGCGGCCACCGTGAACATCGTGGACGCCAATGCTGCCAGCAGCACGCCATTACAGGTGATCACCGGCAGCAATGCGGCAGAACCAGGCGCGAATGCCAGCTTTACGATAAAACTGGCGGGCGTGGCCACTTCGGCGTGGCCCGTTACGGTTGGGTACAGGGTGTCGGGAACTGCCACTCCCGGCGTGGATTATACGCAGCTGGGCTCGGTGGTAATTCCCCCAAACCAGAACAGCATCAATGTGCCGCTCCTTGTAAAGAATGACCAGATCATCGAGCCCACAGAAACGATGACCATTACGCTGCTTTCCGGCAGTGCGACGGATGGAGGGGGGAATGCATTTATCTTTCCGCCCGACCCGGCCAACCCGCAGATCACGGTGAATATCGCCGACGATGATGCGGTTGCCGCCAACCAGGTCCTGAAAGTGGAAAAGACATTCGATGCGGCAGAGCCTCCCGGCAACGGCGCCTTTACGGTGAGCCTGCCTGCGGGCTACAGCTCCAGCGCCAATACGACCCTTAGTTACACGATGACCGGCACCGCCACGCGCAATAACGACTACTCCATCTTTACCATTACCTTGCCTGCTTATTCGAACAGCATTACCCTTCCACTGTTTGTAACCGACGATAAGATCATCGAACAGACGGAGACCGCCACGCTCAATCTCAACGGCGGAACAGATGGCAATAGCTTTACCTATATCGCAGATCCGGCTGGCAACCAGGCTACGCTCAATATCGTAGACGATGATAACACTGCCGCGAACAGGATACTGCTGGTGACCAATACCGCCGATGCGGCTGAACCGTCTGCCAACGGCAGCTTTAGCATCCACCTGCCCGCGGGCATTACGTCATCCGAAAATATTACGGTCAACTTTAGCGGAGGGGGTACGGCTACCGCCGGGACCGACTATTCCGATCCGGGCACCTCCGTGGTGATCCCTGCAGGTCAGAACGGCGTGGCCGTACCTGTCGGCGTGACGGACGACCAGGTAATAGAAGGCACCGAAACGGTTATGCTGACTGCTACCGGCGGAGCCAGCACCAGTTTTAACTTTACGCCGGCTACCGGCAGAGCCGCTGCTGTCGTGAACATTACAGATGATGAAAATACAGCGGCCAACCTGGTACTCAGCATCACCAAAACAACAGATGGCACGGAAGGGGGCGCCGATGGGGCCTTCAGCATCAGCCTGCCTGCGAATATAACCGTGAAGGAAGCGATAACTGCACAGTATTCCATCGCCGGCACCGCGCAGAATGGCACTGACTACGCTATATTGAACGGTACGGTTACGCTACCTGCAGGTCAGAACAGCGTACCGTTACCAGTAACGGTTACCAACGACCAGCTGATAGAAAGCACAGAAACGGTGATTGCTACCCTGAATGGCGGTATAAGCCATGATTTCACTTTTACCGGAAATAGTAATGCAACGGTGAATATTGCGGACGATGACGGAACGCCGGCCAACCTGACGCTCAATGTTGCCCATGGTGCAGATGCTGCCGAAGGAGGCGCTGATGGTGCTTTCATTATTTCCCTGCCTGCGAATGTTACAGTTACGGAGGATGTCACTGTGAATTACACCCTTGCTGGTGCCGCCCAAAATGGTACCGATTATACTGCGCTGACGGGCACGGCGATTATCCCCGCCGGTCAGAATAGTGTGACCGTTAACGTTACAGCGGTGAACGACCAGATGGTTGAAGGTCTGGAAACGGTAGCCCTGACGCTGAACGGCGGCACCAGCACCAGCTTTACTTTTACCGGTACGGGCAACGCTACTGTTGCTATAACCGACGATGATAATATTGCCGCCAACCTTACGCTCAGTATCGCCCAAAACGCCGATGCCGCTGAGCCGGGGACTGACGGCCGGTTCCAGATAAGCCTGCCTGCAGGTATTACCGTAGTAGAAGACATCACGGTCCAATACACCGTCAGCGGTACGGCCGCAAATGGCATAGACTATACCAACCTGGTGGGTTCGGTGATCATACCGGCCGGTCAGAATAGCGTATCCATACCGGTGCCCGTAACGGACGACCAGGTGATAGAAAGCACCGAAACAGTAATCCTCACACTCAATGGCGGTGCATCCGCCAGCTTTACGCTGACCGGCACAGGCAGCGCCACGGTGAATATCACAGATAACGATAACACGGCCGCCAACCGGGAGCTCAGCGTAGTAAAAGTAAACGACGCGGCAGAACCCGCTACCCATGGTATGTTCCGGGTTAGTCTGCCCGCGGGGGTTACGGTGTCGGAGGATATTGATGTAACCTACACCGTTGCAGGAACTGCTGTCAGCGGTACGGACTATACCCCGCTCAGCGGCGCAGTCGTGATCCCCGCCGGTCAGAATAGCGTAGCGATAACGGTACCGGTGCTCGACGACCAGGTCATTGAAACCACCGAGAATGTATTGGTTACACTTACCGGGGGCACCAGCACCAGCTTTAACTTTACCGCCAGCGCTACGAGCGGTGCTGCTACGGTAGACATTGCGGATAACGACCAGGTCCCTGCCAACCTTGTCATCAGCGTGACCAATCCTGTTGATGGCGCCGAACCGGCCACCGGCGGCAGCTTCACCCTTAGCCTGCCTGCAGGTTACAGCGCGTCGGAGAATATTACCGTACAATACAGCATCGGCGGGACAGCGACCGGTGGAGCGGATTATGCCGCCCTGAGCGGCACCGCAGTGATACCTGCGGGCCAAACCGGCATACAGGTACCGGTGACGGTAACCAACGACCCCGTCATAGAAGCCACGGAAACGATATTGGTGACGGTGACAGGGGCGGCATCGGCCAGTTTTACGCTCGTGCCGAGCACCACTAATGGAAGTGCCACGGTGCATATAGCCGACGACGATAATGTTCCGGCCAACCTGGTGCTACATGTCACGAAAACGGCGGATGGGGCAGAGCCCTCCGGCAATGGCTCCTTCACCATTGGCCTGCCGGCTGGCATCACTTCGTCGGAAAATATCACCATTAATTATACGGTTGGCGGAACCGCTTCCGCAGGGACCGACTACGCCGCGCTGAGCGGCATCGCAGTGCTTCCCGCCGGTCTGAACAACATGACCGTCCCGGTGACGGTAATTGACGATAATAATGTTGAAGGCACAGAAACGGTGGTCCTGACGCTGAACGGCGGCACCAGTACCAGCTTTACTTTTACCGGTACGGGCAACGCAACGGCAAACATCGCCGACAATGAAAGCCTGGTATTGATTGTTTCGAAAGGCGCGGATGGCGCAGAGCCGGCTACCGACTGCAGCTTCCGGATCAGTCTTCCCGCAGGTATCACTGTTAATGTGGATATTACGGTGAACTACGCCATCACCGGAACGGCCAGCGCAGGTGTTGATTATACTGCGCTCGCGGGCTCTGTAGTCATCCCTGCCGGTCGGAACAGTGTGCTCATCCCGGTTGTAGTAACGGACGACCAGTTAATAGAAAATAGTGAAACGGTGATCCTCACCATCACGGGCGCTACAGCTCCGGGCCTGACCTTTACTGCGGGCCCTGCGAATAAAGCTACACTTAACATCACAGATGATGATATTACCGGCGTGTCGCTGGAGTTGAACGCCACCAAGCCGGATGCGGCGGAGCCCGCTGCTGCCGGGGAGTTCAGTATCAGCCTTACCGGAGGCAAGATATCGCAGGAAGATATCACGGTACAATACACCGTCAGCGGCACGGCCGCAAATGGCGTAGACTATACCAACCTGGTGGGTTCGGTGATCATACCTGCCGGTCAGAATAGCGTTTCCATACCGGTGCCCGTAACGGACGACCAGGTGATAGAAAGCACCGAAACGGTAATCCTTACGCTCAATGGCGGTGCATCCGCTAGCTTTACGCTGACCGGCACAGGCAGCGCCACGGTGAATATCACAGATAACGATAACACGGCCGCCAACCGGGAGCTCAGCGTAGTGAAAATAAACGATGCGGCAGAACCCGCGGCCCATGGTATGTTCCGGGTTAGTCTGCCCGCGGGGGGTACGGTGTCGGAGGATATTGATGTAACCTACACCGTTGCAGGGACTGCTGTCAGCGGTACGGACTATACCCCGCTCAGCGGCGCGGTAACAATCCCCGCCGGTCAGCATAGCGTGGAGGTAACGGTACCGGTGCTCGACGACCAGGTCATTGAAACCACCGAGAATGTATTGGTTACGCTTACCGGGGGCACCAGCGCTAGCTTTAACTTTACCGCCAGCGCTACGAGCGGTGCCGCTACGGTAGACATTGCAGATAACGACCAGGTCCCTGCCAACCTTGTCATCAGCGTGACCAATCCTGTTGATGGCGCCGAACCAAACACCGGGGGCAGCTTCACCCTTAGCCTGCCTGCAGGTTACAGCGCGTCGGAGAACATCACCGTACAATACAGCATCGGCGGAACAGCGACCGGTGGAACGGATTATGCCGCCCTGAGCGGCTCCGCAGTGATACCTGCGGGCCAAACCGGCATACAGGTACCGGTGACGGTAACCAACGACCCCGTCATAGAATCCACGGAAACGATATTGGTGACGGTGACAGGGGCGGCATCGGCCAGTTTTACGCTGGTGCCGAGCACCACCAATGGCAATGCCACAGTGAGTATCACAGACGACGATAATGTTCCGGCTAACCTGGTACTCCATGTCACGAAGACGGCGGATGGGGCGGAGCCCTCCGGCAATGGCTCCTTCACCATCGGTCTGCCGGCTGGCGTCACTTCGTCGGAAAATATCACCATTAATTATACGGTTGGCGGAACCGCTGCCGCGGGGACCGACTACGCCGCGCTGAGCGGCATCGCCGTGCTTCCCGCCGGTCTGAACAACATGACCGTCCCGGTGACGGTGATTGACGATAATAATGTTGAAGGCACAGAAACAGTGGTCCTGACGCTGAACGGCGGCACCAGTACCAGCTTTACTTTCACCGGTACGGGCAACGCGACAGCAAGCATCGCCGACAATGAAAGCCTGGTATTGATTGTTTCGAAAGGCGCGGATGGCGCAGAGCCGGCTACCGACGGCAGCTTCCGGATCAGTCTTCCCGCAGGTATAACCGCTAATGTGGATATTACGGTGAACTACGCCATAACCGGTACGGCTAGCGCAGGTGTTGATTATACTGCGCTCGCGGGCTCTGTAGTCATCCCTGCCGGTCGGAACAGTGTGCTCATCCCGGTAGTAGTAACGGACGACCAGTTAATAGAAAATAGTGAAACGGTGATCCTCACCGTTACCGGCGCTTCAGCTCCGGGCCTGACCTTTACTGCGGGCCCTGCGAATAAAGCTACACTTAACATTACAGATGATGATATTGCCGGCGTGTCGCTGGAGTTGAATGCCACCAAACCGGATGCGGCGGAGGCAGCTGCTGCCGGGGAGTTCAGTATCAGCCTTACCGGAGGCAAGATATCGCAGGAAGTTATCACCGTTAAATATACGGTTGCAGGTTCCGCTGCTGCCGGTACGGATTATAGCATCCTTAGCGGCACAGCAGTAATTCCGGCCGGTCAGAACGCCATAATTGTACCTGTTAATATAATCAACGACGAGTTGATAGAGCCAGCGGAAACCGTAGTGCTTACGGTCACAGGTGGAAGTTCGGTAAGCCAGCGTTATCCTGCAGGCACAAATAATACCGCCTCTGTGACAATTGCCGACGATGATAATGCTCCGGCCCACCTGGTACTGAACGTCACGAAAACGGCGGATGCGGCCGAGCCTTCCGGCAATGGCGCATTCACCGTCAGTTTACCCGGCGGCAAACGCACCGCAGATGTAATTACGGTACGGTATAGGATTGGCGGCATCGCCACACCGGATATTGATTATAGGGCCATTACAGGCGTGATTACGATTCCGGCGGGTAGCAACAGTGTTGTTGTTCCATTAACCGTAAAAGACGATGATGAGATAGAAACGCCGGAGACGGTCGTGCTCACGCTCACCGGCGGACAATCTGCAAGCTATGCTTTCACGCCCGGTACTTCGGATGAGGCCACAGCGACCATCACCAGCGAAGACAGGCTTGAAGGCAATATACAGATCACCAAAGAAGTAGTGCAGCCGGCCGCAGGGCCCTACCGTTTGGGCCAGGACCTGACCTATCGCATCACTGTCAGGAACAGGGGCACCTCCGTTTTCACCAGCATAAAAGCGGAAGACCATCTGCCCCAACAGCTGGACCTGCCTTCCCATACCTCCGCACAAAGAGGCGAGATCACCATTAAGCCCGATACCCGGGTGGTGGAATGGTTGATTGGCGATCTGGCGCCGGGAGCTACCGTAACCATGACGCTCACCGCACGTATAATTGGTGGTGGCGAGCTGATCAACATTGCCAACGCTTACGGCAATATCCCCGACACCGACTCCACGGACAACAGCGTTTCTTCCAGGATAGATGTCCAGGGAACGGACCTCTTCATACCAAACGTGATCACACCCAACGGGGACGGCAAGAACGAGAAATTCATTATCGGCGGATTGGAAAAATTCCCGGGCTCGACACTGCTTATCTTTAACCGCTGGGGAGCTCAGGTGTACCAGTCCAGGGACTATCACAATGACTGGACCGGCTCCGGGCTCAGCCAAGGGACCTATTTTTATATACTGGAAGTACGGGAACCAGCCGGTATGAAAAAGTACAAAGGATGGGTGATGATCATACGGTAATGGCATTTTCGACGGACTTCGGGTATCCATTGTCCGTCGATATTATGCTATCATCATTTGAAACGCTCCGGGCGTGTCGAAGATTCTGTTTGTTGCCGGCGTCCTGCCATGTAAACGATCGCAATTATCGAAACGCCTGGATTATCGGGGTGGTGGAGCTGCAATTCAAGCTGGATAAGGGATTGCTGGAAAAACAAAAAAGACAAATCAGTATAAACCGATTTGTCTTTTTCTGGTGCCCAGAACTGGATTCGAACCAGCACACCCTTGCGAGCGCTGCGACCTGAACACAGTGCGTCTACCAATTTCGCCATCTGGGCATCCCTGGTTTTGTGTTCGGGATGGCAAAGGTAAATGATTCCCGGAACTTTCCAAATCCTTCTTCAAAAAAAATTATCAAACCCGAAAACATCCGTACGCATTCTCGAAAGGAGAGAGGTCGCATTCCAATGTGTGCCGGTCCCAATGCGCGGTATTGGCGGCAGCTTCGTAAGTGGATTGCAGGAAATCGAGCAGCGTTTTTTCGGGATCGGAAGATTGCTGTACTACGCTGTACGGTAAAATAAATTCACCGAGGTTGTTGTCGAAATATGCACCTGCCGGTTGAATAGGTTGCGATGCAAACCCCTCCGGCGATGGATACGCATAACTGTAAAACGCCGCCTGCGGAAAGGAATCGTTGCCCGGCCAAAACCCGCAGGAGCTCACCTCCTTCGAATACGCCTCCTGCATCACCCGGTCCGGCATGTTCGGCGCCGAACCCGTGTGCACCGGCGCATCGCGGCCGGAAAAGCGCGTCACCGCCAGGTCGAACGCGCCCCAGAAAAAGTGGACCGGGCTCACCTTCCCCGTGAACCCCGACCGGAAACGCATGAACACGGTATGGATCTGCACCATCGCCCGCCAGCAGTCCTGCATCTTCGCAGCGTCGTAAGAACGGTTCGTGTAATCTTCTTCGAATGGGATCGGATTTTCCAGTTCGGCCGGCATGGTAAAAATTTCCACGTCCACCGATAACTGTTTCAGCTTTTCGAACAGCGCATGGTAAAAATCAGCGACCGCCATCGGCCGCAATTCCAGCTGTTCCTGCCGCCCCTCGCTCGTGCAGATGCGCAGCCGGTGATGCACGAAATCGAAATCTATCTGGAACAGCCCGCCGCCATAAGGAACGCTTCCGGTCGTCAAACCCGTAGGGCTCACGAAGAGCGTCACGTGCCAGGAATGGTTTAGCCAGGGCATCTTCCGCAGCCGGATCTTGCCCACCACCTGCGTCCAGCGGTGGACCGTGGCCAGGGTGTCTTTCCAGGACTCATATTGCAATACGGGCCATTTCGTTTTCATATCGTCAAAGTTTGCCTATCTACAACAAACGGCGCGCCCTTTGGTTGACGACCCGTCAAAACGGCAACGCCCCGGAGGGTTCCGGGGGCTGCCGCTGTCGTCTATGCTGAAGAAATACTCCCTAGATGGTAAATTTGAAGTAACACCAGCAGCTCCATGCGCAATACCGGTCGCCGATCTTCGCCCTTACACGCCATCTGCCGGGCTGTGCGCCCACGAAATTGTAGTTGAAGCTCGTGCCCGTGATGCCATGGAACACCGCGAAGTTCCGGAAGCTCTGCGCTGCCCATTGCCCCGCGTTCACCGCACCGAATGCGTCGATCTCGATGCTGTACGTTGCGCCGGGAATGTTCACGGGCAGCCATTTAAACGTCATCGTCCGCGGATAATGATTGAACACGCTGCCGTCTGCCGGTTCAATGGCGCGGGGAACGGCCCCCTTCCACCAGGTAAGCGTAGGGTCGCCGAGGATGCTCATCCCGTAAAACCATTGGCGCTCGCCAAGGTCATGGTCGGTACCGCGCGCTTTCCACCAGTCCACCATCGCATCGCCGATACATTTGCCCTTGCCGATGGGGTCGTAGAAATCTGCGAAAAATAGCATCGACCCGGTTTTGGTACTGCCCACAGCCGTGAGCCCGTAATTCGTTTCGCCGCCGGCCTTGTCGAATATGTACCAGCCGCCCAGGTAGTCGTCTTGCGTGTAACGCGCCGTGCTGCAGCAAAACAGGTTGTAGAAGTGCGCATTCGGGGCACGGCTGTCCCGGAAATACGAACGGTCGATCCACTCGGTAGTGCCGGTCGCGGGAATGTGGAAGGAATGGACGTGCGGGGAAGAATGTGAGCACAGCTGCACGAACGAGCGCATTTTGTTCACTTCGTCTTTATACAGGTCTGCGTCGGTAATGTTGGGATTGGTGTATTTGGTAATGAAAGATGCGGGCGTCATAAGGTCCATCTCGCAATCGTCGAAGCTCGTCCAGTCGTCTTCCACGTACGCGAGCGCGGAACGGCTGTGCCCGAGGTTCCCCGTGCGGAAGAGATGGTTCCTGTCGAAATAATTATTGATGAGCGTGGCATCGTTCCCGCCAAGGGTGGGCGTCCACACGCGGCCGATCCAGATTTCAGGGGTTACGTCGCCGGAAACGGCGTTGTACTTGCCGTCGGCATCGGTGTCTGTCCAGGTACCGTTGGTGTCCATGTAAAAAAGATCACAGGGGAATTCGGAGCTGGAACCGTTGAAATCGTCGCTCATCTCGAACCAGGCCACGGGAATGGCGCCTACCATCACAACGCCCGCCGGGCTTTTACTGCGGATGTAATTGCGGATGTAAGCCGGTTTGCCGCCGCTTACCACATGCACGGTGGCCCAATACCCATCACGGGCGAGATCGAGCACGTAGCGGTCGGTGCGTTCTTTCGTGGCCGCATACACGTCTTTATGCACGAGGATGAGGACCTTGCCTTTGGGGAACCGCAGCCAGATGTTGACGTTGAGGTAGCTTTCGGCGGCGGGTGCGGCCGGGCGCGGTTTTTCTTCGATCAGCGGTGTGAAATTGAGGATGTTTTTGTTCAGTTCGGCGTATTCGGCGAAGGAACTGAGGCGGATTTTGTTGGGGTCGGTGAGCCGGAGATTGCGTACGCTCTGGTAGGCCTGCGCCAGCTTGTAATTGCGGCCGACGGCCTGCATGTTGAAGACGGTACGGTCCTGGAGGACCTGCGTGCGGATGGTGCTCAGATTCGACAGGCTTTGTTTTTCTCCGGCTACGGGACCGCCTTTTTGGGGTTGCTTTTCATTAGACATTTTGGATGCTTTTTTGAGGTTTAACAACGCCCCAAAATTACATCCGCGGCATGCCGGTGAACAGGTAGCAAATACGGGAGTTTTTAAGTATAACTACGCCTGTGTTTTTTGCGGGAACTACGGCTACGGTTGTTTTACGTTTTCCCACCAATGTGAAGCTGGTAGCGGCTGATGGAGGACGAGCGCCTCTCCGATCATAGGTGTGGCCACGGGCATCCCGGTTTTCTGCGCTTCGGCGAGCACGCGGCGGACGGGCTCGTCCCAGGGATGGAAAGCGAGGGAGAATTTCGCCCAGTGGACGGGAAGCATGGCCCTGGCGCGAAGGTCTGCCGCGGCCTGCACGGCCTCTTCCGGCATCATATGGATGTTGGCCCAGTCGGTGTTGTACTGGCCGGTTTCGAGGATGGCGAGGTCGAAGGGGCCGTAGGCGTCGCCGATGGTCTTGAAGTGCGGGCCGTAACCTGAATCCCCGCCGATGTAAATGCGCTCTTTTTCGGAAGCAAGCACGTAGGACGACCACAGCGACTGGTTCCTTTTCACACCGCGTCCTGAGAAATGCCGGGCAGGCGCGGCTGTGAGCGTCAGGCCTGCGGGGAGTTGCGCGCTTTGTCCCCAGTCCAGTTCCGTGATGATGCCCGCGGGAAGGCCGTGGCGGATGAGGTCGGGTTTTACGCCGAGGCCGGTGAATACCGCGCGGACGCGATGGCGCAGGGCGTGGATGGTGCGACTGTCGAGATGATCGTAATGGTTATGGGTGATGATGAGGATGTCGATATCGGGCATATCCGCCGGGCCATACACATTCGATCCGGCGAAGGCTTTCGCGAATATCGGTACGGGCGAAGCGTGACTGCTGAACACGGGGTCCACGAGGATGTTGAGCCCGTTCATTTGGACGAGGTAAGAGGAATGGCCGAACCAGGTGATGGTGGTGCCCGGCCCGGGAGGCGATTTGAGATCGCGGCGGATGGAGGGGAGCGGCCCCGGCGGGTTGACCGACTTGGGTTTGCGCATGAACTTGATGAAGACTTTCAGCATGGTGTTGTCGGCCGACATCAATAAAGTGGGCAACTGATTGTGAAAAGTGCCGTTCCTGAAGTTGGGAGAATTCCATTCCATGGAAACGAATGTACGAAGCCTGCGGGAATGTCGGATTTTTCCAATTCCGGCGTTTCCGGGGCGCTTACATTTGCAGTATGATCACGATCGCCACATTCAGGGAGCTTTGCCTGTCGATGCCGGAAACCACGGAAGTGAAGCATTTCGACCGGCAGGCGTTCCGCACGAAGCGCAAAATTTTTGCAACCTTACTGGAAGCGGCCAACACGGCCAATTTTCCATTTTCGCCGGAGGAGCAGGCGGCCTGGTGCAAGTTGGCGCCCGGGGTGTTTTACCCGGTGCCCGGTGGCTGGGGGCTTCAGGGATGGACGACCGTCGATTTGCGGAAAGTGAAGAAAAGCCAGCTGGTGGATGCGGTGCAAAGCGCCTGGTACAATGCGGCGCCTGTCAAGCTGCAGGAACAGTACCGGATGCAAAATGGATTATAGATTGACGGACGCGCTGGCAGGTCTTCGAACTTTGCGGTAGATGATGTTCGCCACCGAAGTAGCAGGAGCAATACCGGATGCAGCAGATTGACGGGTGGATTGGCAGAAGCGGCGTAGTCTGCAAGCAAATGATGCTCGCCGCCGCAAGTGTTCATTCGCTGAAACGGTATGGGCAACAGCTTATAAAATAGTGAGGTTCTTGGCCCGGTAGGGCTGGATTTCCGGGCTGTCGGCCGGGATTTCCGTAATGAGGTAATGTACTTCCTGGAGATCGGCGATCTTCATTTTCATGGAAGTATTGAGTTTTTCGGCGATGGCGAGGATGGCGATTTTATCCGCCGCCTTGATCATGGCCTTTTTTACCTGGATGGTTTCCCAGTCGGAATCCGTGAGACCGTTGGCGGGATCGATGGCGTTGGTGCCGATGATGCAGAGGTCGGCTTTGATGTTGGACAGGTATTCGAATACTTCGCCGCTGACCGTCATCTGGCTGTAGGCGGAGATCTGGCCGCCGATAACGATCGTTTTGATCATGGGTTTGTCGAGCAGTTCCACGGCCGACAAAACGTTCACCGTGATGAAAGTGGCGCGCAAGGTGGGGGGGATTTTCTTGATGAATTCCCGGATGGTGGTGCCTCCGCCGATGAGCACGATCATATCGTCCCGCAATAATTGCAGCGTTTTTTCCGCAATAACGGCTTTGCTGTTCTGCGCATAGGTCTCCGATTCGTGGCCGTAATGATAAGCGATAGACATGGCGCCGCCCTTTATCTTGACAACTTCCCCGTCGTCCGCCAGCTCGTTCACATCGCGGCGGATGGTATCCTCAGAAACATTGATAAGGCTCACGAGATCGCTGTAGGTGATCCGCGTATGAATGTTAACCTGCTTGATGATCAGTTCCTTCCTGGCTTTTTTCGTCAGAGAAACAGGGGGTAACTGGTCTTGCGATTGAATGTCCATAGTCATCTCTATTCTGCTTGCGATTTGAATGTTACTGAAAATTCCGGGTTTAAGCAAGGAATTCCGGGCAAATCAACCGTAAATATAATATCCCGCATCAAAATTTCGCATTTTTTGAATCATTTCGGATGATTTTGCGTTAAATTTTTGAATCATTCCGGTGGATAGGATAACGATATGATTGATAATCAGTTTGTTGATTAAAAGAAGTTGCTGGACTTGAGAATTGACAAGATAAGAATTTGCAATAATTGCTAAAAATCCTTGCAAATAATTTGCAAATCTTGCAGAAGTGCGTATTTTTAGTCAATATTTTTGCAATATCCGACTTATTTATCAACCAAACCACCGAGATGAAAAAATTCCAACTGGCTGCTATTCCACGACTGCTCGTTTTACTGTGCAGTTTGCTCCTGTGCCTGGATAGCTTCGCCCAATCCCTCAAAATTTCCGGTACGGTAACGGGTGCCGATGGACAAAAAATCCCCGGCGCCAGCGTCTCCCTCGCCAGCGCTCGCGGCACCGGCACCGTAACCGACGCCAACGGCCATTACTCCCTGTCCGTTCCCGCTTCCAATACGCCCGTTACCCTCGTGGTATCGTTCATCGGCTACGACCCCGTCACCCTCACCCTTCAACCCGGCCAAACCTCCGCCAACATCACGCTCGCCGAAAGCACCCGTGCCCTCAACGAAGTCGTAGTTACCGCCCTGGGCATCAAAAAAGCCCGTAAAGCCGTCACCTACTCCGTTTCCGAAGTCAAGGGCGCAGATCTCACCCAGGCCCGCGAGATCAATGTGGTAGAAGGGCTCACAGGCAAAGTAGCCGGCGTTTCCGTTTCCGGCCTCGCCGCCGGGCCAGGCAGCTCCAGCCGCGTCATCATCCGCGGCAACGGCTCCTTCGGCAACAACCAGCCGTTATACGTGATCAACGGCATGCCCATGGATAACTCCACGTCCAACGTGCCCTCGTCAGACAATGCCTCCATCGGCCTCAACGCCGACCGCGGCGATGGCATCGGCGGCATCAACCCGGACGATATCGAGACCATCTCCATCCTCAAAGGCGCTACGGCTTCCGCACTCTACGGCAGCCGCGCCGCAAACGGGGTTGTCATCATCACCACCAAAAGAGGCGTCAAACAAAAAGGCATCGGCCTGGAATACAATTCCACCCTCACCCTGGAAGCACCGGCCATCGTGCCCGACTGGCAATACGAATACGGCCAGGGCATCCGTACCGCCAAGCCCACAACCAAAAACGAAGCCATCAACTCCGGCCGCCTTTCCTGGGGCCCGAAACTCGATGGCTCCGATGTGATGCAGTTCGATGGCGTTGCCCGTCCGTACGTTGCGCAAAAAGACAATATCAAAAATTTCTACCGCACCGGTTCCACCTTCACCAACACCGTGGCCGTGAACGGCGGCAGCGAGCTCGGCACATACCGCCTCTCGATGTCCGACATGAACAATAAAGGCCTGCTGCCGAATGCGGAACTGAATAAGAAGATATTCAGTCTCGCCGTGGTGGCCAATCTCCACAAACGCCTCACCGTAGAAGGCTACGCGCAATACAACAAGGAAAAGGCGAAAGGCCGCTCCAACGTGGCCGACGCCACGGGCAACCCGAACTGGGGCGTGTATATGCTCGCCAATTCGGTGGACGTGCGCAGCCTCGCACCGGGGTACGACCTTACCACCGGCAACGAAACGCAGTGGAACCCTTCCGGATTCGCCACCAACCCTTATTTCGCCATCAACAAATTCATCAATAACGACGACCGCGACCGCTTCCTCGGCAACCTCAACGTCAAGTTCAACATCCTCGACAACCTGTTCGTCCGCGGCCGCGTTACGCACGACTTCACCAACATCAACTGGCTGGGCGTGGTGCCTTCCGGAACGGCCTACGAACCGCGTGGGTACTACCAGGAGCAAACGAACGGCATCACCGAGACCAACGCCGAACTGACGCTGAACTACCAGGGCCGTTTCGGCCGCGATTTCACGGTGGATGTACTGGCCGGCGGCAACCGCCAGCGTTACCGCTCGCAGAATAAAGTGCTGCTGGGCAACTATTTCGCGGAACCCGGGTTTTATGACCCCTCCAACGTGAAAAGCCTCACTACCACCAACGTGCTGAGCCGCTCGGCGGTAAATTCGCTCTTCGCTTCGGCGGATTTCGGGTACCGCGATATGTTGTTCCTGACGGTGACCGGCCGTAACGACTGGTTCTCGACCCTTGATCCGGCAAACAACCACATTTTCTATCCCTCCATCGGCGGCAGCTTCATCCTCAGCGAAGCGGCCAACCTCCCGAAATCCATCACTTTCGCCAAGCTGCGCGCTTCCTGGGCGCAGGTGGGCGGCGGCGCGCCGCAGCCGTACGCGCTGAACCAGACGTATCACGTGGTGCCCGGCGGCGGCCATTTCGAGCAGCCGTTGCAGACACCCTCGCAGGTGAACGGCGCCGGCGGGGGAACGCTTACCGCGCCGAACAAATCGCTTCGCCCGTACACCAACACCACACTGGAAGCGGGATTCGAAGCACGTTTCCTCAATAACCGCTTGTCGGCCGACTTTGCCGTGTACGACCGGCGCACGAAAGACGATATCGTGAACATCACCATTTCCCAATCGTCCGGCTACAATTTTACCAATATCAACATCGGCGAAATGAGCAACAAGGGCGTGGAATTACTGTTGAGCGGCGTTCCCGTTCAGAAACAGCATTTCAGCTGGGAAGTGTCGCTGAACGCGGCCTACAACAAAAATGAAGTGGTGCGCCTGGCAGACGGTATTAATTCCATCGAGATCGGCCGCGCGGTAAATGGTTACGCAACCATCTCCGCCGTGGTGGGCAAGCCTTTCAGCATGATCAACGCAACGAAGGTTTTGCGGAATGCGCAGGGACAGGCAAAATACACGGCCAACGGCTGGGAAATGGCCACCGTGGCACCGGAGCAGATCGGCACCGGTGTGGCGCCCTGGAACGGCGGTATCAACAACAACTTCAAGTATAAGAACTGGAACCTCGGATTTTTGGTGGACGGGCGTTTCGGCGGATATGTGTACTCAGGCACCAACCTTTACAGCACCCGCTTCGGCCTCAACAAAATTACGCTGCCCGGCCGCGATGGCGGATTAACGGTGACAGGTGTGAACGACAAGGGAGAACCTTTCAGCAAAACGCTGCAGCCCAGCGAATTGCAGGGCTATTACGATAACTGGAAAGCACAGTCGGAGCGGTTCGTCTACAAATCGGACTTTATCAAACTGCGGCAGGTGATTCTGGGCTACAAGTTGCCGGTAGACAGGATCGGCGCGGTGAAATTCCAGTCGGCTTCCCTGTCGTTCGTAGCGCGGAACCTCCTCATCCTCCACAAGAAAACCCCGAACGTGGACCCCGAGTCTACTTTCAACAACTCCAACGCACAGGGTTTCGAGATGTTCGGCGTGCCCCGCACCCGCAGCTTCGGCCTCAACCTGATGGTTAAACTGTAAACGCTTAAAAGAACGATCATGCAACGCATTACCAAATATACTTTCGCGCTTTTGCTCGGCGCTTCCATGGGGCTCGCTTCGTGCGACAAAGGTTTCGAGGAAATGAACACCAATCCCAACGCCTCCACTAAACCGAACGTCGATTACCTGTTCTCGCAAAGCATTTTGCAGGGGAATTACGTGTACGACCGGGTGTACTTCTATACTTCTTACCTCACCTGCGGCGCGTTCGTACAGCATTTCGCCTTCGGGAAGGAGGTGACGCTGGCCGGCAGCGGCGATAAATACGGGCAGGTAGACAGCTACCAGGGCCAGTATTTCCGCTTCGCCTATACGAATGTCCTCACTACGCTGGGAGAGCTGATCCGCACGGCGGACGCCAATCCCGACCTCGTCAATAAATCCGCTTCCGCCCGCATCTGGCGCGTGCTCATCCAGCAAAGGATCACGGACCTGTACGGCGACGTGCCGTATTCCGAAGCGGGGAAAGCGGTGACAGACCGGGTATACCAACCGAAATACGATGCGCAGTCGGCCGTGTACGACGGTATGCTCCGCGACCTGGAATCCGCCATAGGCGCGTTCAACGACGGAAAAATGAAATTCGGCGCGGCTGATTTCGTGTATAAGGGCGATGTCGCCAAATGGAAGAAACTCGGATATTCGCTCATGCTGCGCATTGCGATGCGGATGACGAAAGTTGCGCCGGACAAGGCCCGCGAGTGGGCGCAGAAGGCCATTGCGGGAGGGATCATCATGCAGGAAAGCGACCAGGCGATCGTGCAGTACGGCAGCGGATCGCAGAATTACAACGTGAACCCGGTGGTGTTCGAGATCGTGGGGCAGGATATCAAGCCCAGCTCCAAAGGGGCGGACAATACCGAGAACGGCAAGTTCAGCAAGACGTTCATCGATTTCCTCAAGGCGAAGAACGACCCGCGCCTGCCGGTGATCTCGGTGGTGTGGAAAGACGGGAAGCCCGATACGTCTGCCGCCATTCAGCGCGGGATGCCGAACGGGACGGAAGGCCGGCCGGATGATTTCGTGACTTATTCAGAGCCCAATCCTGCCACCGTGCTGCAAAACTCCGCGCCGCTGATCGTGGTGTCTGCCGCGGAAATGCGGTTCCTGCTGACGGAAGCGGTCCTCCGCACATGGGCTACGGGAAACGCGGCACAAACGTATAAGGAAGGGATCGAGATCGCGATGCGCAACTGGGCATTGTTCGGGGAAGGCGGAAGGATCGCTCCGGACAAGATCAATGCCTATACCACGGCGAACGCCCTGAACATGGCCGGATCGTTCAACGATCAGATGAACCAGGTCCACAGCCAATTCTGGATCGCATCGCTGTTCGACGAGCAGGAAGCGTACGCCAACTGGCGGAGAACGGGCTTCCCCGTGCTGGTGCCGGTGAATGCGAAAGATAATATGACGAACGGCACCATCCCGCGCAGGTTGCCCTACAGCAGGACCGAGCAGGGCAGCAACCGTTCCAATTACGACGCCGCCCTGGCGCGCCAGGGAGCCGATTTACTGACAACCCGCATCTGGTGGGATAAATAAGGCCGATGCGGACATTTATCCTGACTATTGTTTTACTGGCGGCCATGCCAACAACGAGGGCTCAACGGGCCGGTGCTTCTCCACACGGAGCGCCGGCCCCGCGGGCTTCCGCGGCCGTAAATCCCCTGATCCCTTCGCCGGTGGCGTATCGTGTGATGAAGGGGGCATTGATATTGAAGGGAGATCCCGGCATAGCGGCGCCTCCCGAACTGGCTCCGGCCATTCGCCTGCTGGCGGAGTACTGGAAAATGAATCCCGGGACCGGCAGCCAAATCGTTTTCCGGACCGATACGCATGCGGTGAAACAGCCCGAAGGCTACCGCATGCATATCCATCCCAAACAGGCTGTCATCACGGTGCGCGACGCAGACGGCGCGTTCCGGGCCGTGCAAACCCTGCGCCAGCTGGCGCGTACATCCAACGGGGCCATTCAGTTGCCTGCATGTGAGATCGAAGACGCGCCGCGTTTCCCGTATCGCGGCATGCATCTCGATGTGAGCCGTCATTTCTTTTCCGTGGATTTCGTAAAGGGATTCATCGACAGTCTCGCGCTATACAAATTCAATACCTTCCATTGGCACCTGACCGACGATCAGGGCTGGCGGATCGAAATAAAAAAATACCCACGCCTGCAATCGGAAGCCGCCTGGCGGAACGAAACGCTGATCGGGCATAAGAAAGAACTGCCCCATCGCTTCGACGGGAAACGGTATGGTGGTTTCTATACACAGGAAGAAGTTCGCCAGGTAGTTGCCTACGCCGCTTCGCGGGGGATCGAAGTGGTGCCCGAGATCGAGATGCCCGGGCATGCGCAGGCCGCGCTCACGGCCTATCCGCATCTGGGCTGCACCGGAGGGCCGTATCAGACCGCTACTTTCTGGGGCGTGTTCGACGATGTTTTCTGTGCGGGGAAAGACAGTACGTTCCTTTTCCTGGAAGAGGTGCTCGAAGAAGTATTGCCGCTTTTTCCTTCGCAATACATCCATATCGGCGGCGACGAATGCCCTAAAACGCGCTGGAACGCTTGTTCCGCCTGCAAACAACGCATGGTCGATGAAAACCTTCCGGACGCGGATGCCCTGCAAAGTTATTTCGTCCGCCGGATCGGTAAATGGCTGAATGCCCGCGGCCGCAAGCTCATCGGCTGGGACGAAATCCTCGAAGGCGGCCTCGCGCCCGGCGCTACGGTCATGAGCTGGCGCGGTACCGAAGGCGCCACTGCCGCCATTTCCCAGGGCCACCGCGTCATCATGACGCCCGAAGACGAATATTATTTCGATCATTATACATCTTTGTACGACGACGAGCCCGTAGCCGCAGGCGGCTACACGACGCTGAAGGAAGTCTATGCCTGGGAGCCGCCCATGCCCGCGCACATTGCCGGCATACAGGGACAGCTCTGGAGCGAATACCTGCCAACGGAACAACAAGCCCTGTACATGCTGTATCCCCGGATGCTGGCACTCGCCGAAACGGCATGGAGCCCCGATCCCGGCAAATCCTGGATGAATTTCCTGGTACGTCTCCGGCAGAAAGACCCGGCTTTGGTCCCCGGTGAAATCGTCATGCGCGCACAGACGCCGCGTCCCGGCACCATTCGCGTTTCGCTGGAAGGTATCGGAAAGATCGCCTATCGCCTCGACGGCGGGCCGGTGAAAATCTATTCCGCCCCGTTCGATGTCCGGAAATCGGCCGTGCTGGAAGCCTGGCGCGCAGATAGCCCCTCCGGCCGGAAGCTCCGCCGGGAATTGACGGTGCACCTTGGAACGGGAGCGCCCATCCGGCTGCATCAACCTCCCAATACGAAATATAACGCCGCCGCACAAACGCTCGTGAACGGCGTGTGGGGAACGCACCGTTACAACGATGGCCAGTGGCTGGGCTTCTCCGCCCGCGACCTCGATGCGGTGGTAGACCTCGGCGAAAAGAAATGGATCCGGCGGGTGGGGGTAAACATCCTGAACTATCACTGGCAAAGGATGTGGGAGTCCGCCGTTTTTCAAGTCCTCGTATCTGCCGATGGTAAAAATTTCACGCAAATCGCGGAAACGGACAGTTTTCCCGTCAACGGCATCAATGCCATACGGCTGTCCGTTGCCCCGGTGGAAGCGCGTTTCGTGAAATTCATCGCGAAGCATAAAGGCGTCATCCCGCCGGGCGAATACGGCGCAGGCGGCAACAGCATGTTGCTGGCCGACGAATTGATTATCGAATAAAACCCGATGATGGCTTTTGTGATCGTTGCAATCTGCATTGTTTTACTGGTGATTTTGCTGACCTGGGGAAAGATGAACGCTTTCCTCGCATTCCTCCTCGTGTCCATGATCGGCGGCGCATGGCTGGGCCTCCCGCTGCCGAGGATCCCCGTCGCTTTGCAGAAAGGCATCGGCGATACGGTGGGAGGCCTGTTGTCCATCCTCGCGCTGGGCGCCATGCTGGGCAAGCTGGTGGCCGAAAGCGGCGCCGCGCGGCAGATCGCGCAGGTGCTGGTAGGGCTCTTCGGCCCGAAGCATGTGCAATGGGCCTTGATGGTAGCGGGTTTCATCATCGGGATCCCGCTGTATTACGGCGTGGGGTTCGTGCTCATGGTGCCGCTTATCTTCTCCGTCATTTACCGTTATCAACTGCCTGCCGTGGCCACTGGGCTCCCGGCGCTGGCGGCGCTTTCCGTCACCCATGGCTTCCTTCCGCCGCATCCCTCGCCGGTGGCGCTGGTGGGTGCGTTTGGCGCGGACATGGGGAAAACGCTGTTGTACGGCCTCGCCGTTGCCATACCGGCCATCGTTATCGCCGGGCCTCTGTTCGCGGTCTTCCTCCGCCGCATCCCCGCAGGTGAATCCGCCCTTTTCCGCGCATCGGAATCCGGGCCCGCAGATGCGCCCATGCCCGGCAAAGCCGCCAGCTTCTTCACCGCGCTGCTGCCCGTTTTGCTCCTGATGAGCGGTGCGGCGGCACAGCACTTCTTTCCCGGCGTATCATGGCTGCAATTCGCCGCAGACCCGGCAATTGTGATGCTGTTTTGTATCTTCACCGCCACGGTAACGCTGGGGACCATGCAGGGCCGCGATATGACGGCCATCATGCGCATCTGCGGCGACGCCGTGAAAGACATCGCCCCGGTATTGCTCGTGATCGCCGGGTCGGGCGCTTTGAAACAGGTATTGACGGAAACCGGCGTCAGTGAAAGAATTGCGGGCGCCATGCAGTTGTGGCCCGTACCGCCATTGGTACTCGGCTGGATGATGGCCGCCATCATCCGTGCCTGTGTAGGTTCCGCCACCATCGCCGGGCTCACGGCCGCCGGCATGCTGGCGCCGCTGGTGAAAGCCGGGCTGGTAGACCCAAACCTCATGGTATTGTCTGTTGGCGCGGGAAGCCTCATGTTCTCGCATGTCAACGACGCGGGTTTCTGGATGTTCCGGGAATATTTTTCCCTCAGTATCAAAAGCACGCTGCTGTCGTGGTCCGTCATGGAAACGCTGGTAGGTGTGGCTGGACTGGCGGGCGTATTGATTTTACATTCGATCTTATAAAAACAGGATATCTTATGAATTACAATGCAGAAGAGCAGTTTGCGAAAACCGGGCTGGTATTGCCGCCGGCTCCCGCGCCGCTGGGCGTTTACAAGCCTTGCCTGGTAGACGGGAAGTACCTTTATCTTTCCGGCCACGGGCCCGTACAGAACGATAAATCCCTCATCATCGGCCGCATCGGCAAAGACATGGACATGGAAGCCGGTAAGCTCGCCGCGCGGCAGGTGGGCCTTACCATGCTGTCGACCATCGTGACGCATCTCGGCAGCCTCAACCGGGTGAAACGGGTGATCAAGGTATTGGGGATGGTGAACTGTACGCCGGAATTCGAGCGGCATCCGTATGTGATCAACGGCTGCAGCGAGCTGTTCGCAGCGGTATGGGGCACGGAGAACGGGATCGGGGTACGCAGTGCCGTGGGTTTCGGATCATTGCCCGATAATATTCCCGTAGAAATCGAGGCGCTCTTCGAATTGCACGATGATTGAAAGCCTTGATTACCGGGAAAAAAATTACATTGCCGGAAAATCACCGGGTATGAATCCTGCTATTGCCACTTTCGGGGAATTATTGCTGAGGCTGCACAGCGGCGGCGACAGCCGTTTCCTGCAAACCTCCGGGTATATTCCGTACTACGCCGGCGCGGAAGCGAACCTGTGCGTATTGCTGGCAAGGCTGGGCATTCCCGCGCAGTATATCACGCGGGTGCCGGATAACGATCTTGCGTTGGCCGGCATCGCGCAATTGCGCGGGCATGGGGTAGGGGTGGAAAAAGTATTGTACGGCGGACGGAAACTGGGATTGTATTTCTCTGAAACAGGCAACCACATCCGGCCCGTCCAGGTGATTTACGACCGCGCCGGCAGCGCGTTTTCCGAATTGCAGCCGGGAATGGTGGACTGGGAAAGCATTTTAAAAGATCAAACCCATTTCCACTGGACGGGCATTTCGCCGGCGCTTTCCGCTTCTGTGGCGGATGTCTGCGCCGAAGCGATAGCTATTGCCCGCAGCCGGGACCTCACTATTTCCGCCGATCTCAATTACCGATCGCGCCTCTGGCAATACGGTAAACATCCCAAAGAAGTGATGCCCGCATTATTAAAACATTGCCACATCGCCATCGCCGATCTCGATGCCTGTAATGTGTATTTCGGCATGACGACAGACCCCTCGCTACCCTGGACCCGCCGTTTCGAGATGGCGGCGCAGGAGCTGCAAGCCCGCTTCATGCCCGGAACGCATACGCTGGCCATGAGTTTCCGTGTTCCTGAAAACGACCGCCTGTATTACACCGCCGCGCTCATGAGCGGCGGCAAAGCGTATTTCAGCCGGGTGAAGATCGCCCTACCGCAGGTGAAGGAAAGCATCGGGACGGGAGACGCCTTCGCCGGAGGGCTCCTCTATGGTACCATGACCGGCCTCTCTCCCCAGGAAATCATCGATTTCGCCACCGCCTGTGGTGTACTGAAGCAAAGTGTTCCGGGCGATTGGCCCCTGTTCTCCAGATCCGAAATCGACGAGATGGTGGCGCAAGGGATCAATACACGCATCTCGCGTTGAGAAATTGAACATAAAAAAGTTGAGGAAATTGACGCTTCCCGGTTATATGCATGGCCGGGAATTTTTTATTGTTTGCGCGAGTTCCGTCAAAAACATGGGACGCCTATCGTCGGCTTAAACGCAGCGGGAAGTGAATGGTACAGCGGCTGGCGGGGAGATATTGCAATCATTTTGATGAATTCCGATGCTTTTTTTGCATGTGTTACTGCGCTACATTAATTAATTCTGGCGGGCCTATATCAAATTAATATTATCGCGGAAACCATCACTTTTTTTACTTTAGTTTGCATCTCCGCAGATAATGTCAACCAATGCCGCCAGCTATGCCTGTAAGCCAGAATTATGACGAAAATGCGCTGCTGCAACGAATAGCAGACGGCGATGAGCGTGCATTTGGCGTATTGTTCTCCCATTACTATCCCCGGTTGTTCCCGCTGGTCCACCGTTTTTCCCTCACCGATACCGACGTGCAGGAAGCTTTGCAGGAAACCTTCATCCAGGTGTGGCTGCACCGCGACCGCCTTCCGGAAATCGCGAACCTGCAGGGCTGGCTGCTCCGGATCGCATCGCGGCGGTGCCGGGAATTGCTCCGGAAGCACCTGTTGCAGGAGCGCACTATCGCAGGCGCAGCGCTGGCGGCTGAGGAGGAAGTGGCGGACACACCGTCGCACCATATGCAGGGCGGGGAATTGCGGCGGCTGGTGCAGGAAACGCTGGACGGCATGCCGGAGCAGCGCCGGAAAATTTACATCATGAGCAGGGAGCTGGGCCTGAAACCGGCGGAAATCGCGCAACAGCTTTCCCTATCCGTCAGCACCGTGAAAAACACCCTGGTTACCGCATTGAAACAAATGCGCACCCGCCTGGAAGAATCGGGATACATCGTTTGCTCCGTATCCGTTTGCTGCAAAATTTTTCTTTTTACGATAGTACGTTCTTCATCGGCGATGCACTTCATTTAGGTCAAGCTACCTAAAACCATGAATTTCGATCGCTTTCAATACCTGCTGGAACAGTACAAAGACCAACAGCTAACTCCCGCGGAACGCGAGGAGCTGCTGGCGTTGGCCGTGGGAACGGACGATGCCGGATGGGACGCGCTGTTCGCGCAGCTCGCCGCCGGCCAGGAACCTGCTCATTTCGACGGGCCGTACCTCGACGGAGAGCTGGGGCGCGTGTTGCGGGTCGACAAGCCCGCGCCGGCGGTCCGTTCCGCTAAGCATATGCAACGCTGGAAATGGATGGCCGCGGCCGGCGTGCTGTTGCTGCTGGCGGTCGGCAGCTATCGTTTATGGCAGCGGGGCCAGTCGCGCACCGAAATGGCCACCGTTCCCGTTTCTCCGGCGCAGATCGCTCCGGGGCGCGAGGGGGCGGTGCTGACGCTGGCGGATGGCCGGCAGGTAGTGCTGGACAGCTTGCAGAACGGTACCATCGCCAGTCAGCAGGGTACGCAGGTGGTGCTCAACAACGGCCAGCTCGTGTATGATGCACACGCGTCATCCGCAGCCTCCATCAATCGCATCTCCACGCCCAACGGCCGCCAATACCAGGTGATCCTGCCAGACGGTACGAAAGTCTGGCTGAATGCGGCCAGCACGCTCCAATACCCCACCGCTTTCACGGGAAGCGAACGGCTGGTGGAGCTTTCCGGCGAAGCTTATTTTGAAGTGACCAGCCAGCCTGCGGGGCCGAACGGGAAAATACCCTTCATCGTCAAAACTTCCCAACAGCAAATACGTGTTACCGGCACCAGCTTTAATGTAAATGCCTATCAGAACGAACCTTCCGTCAAGACTACTTTGCTGGAAGGTAAAGTGCATGTAGACGGTCTGCCGGTTACGGTGGGGGATGTTGGCGGGGTAGACTTGCTTCCCGGAGAACAAGCGGCCACCACCGGTGCTGAAGGCCCAAGGGTGGCCGGCAACGCGGACCTCGCGAAGGTGATGGCCTGGAAGAACGGGGCTTTCAATTTCGAGGGGCTCCGGCTCGACGAGGCGATGCGGCAGCTGGAAAGGTGGTATGATATCAGGGTAACATATGAAAGGGGCATGCCGGATATCCGGTTTTTCGGCGAAGTAGACCGAAACGTCAACCTTGGCGACCTGCTGGAAATGCTGGCGGGGGCAGGGCTTTCCTACCGGTTTGAGCCGGGCGGACAACTAGTAATTCTCAACAAAACCAAATAATAAAAATGCCGGACCGCCCGCAGTTAGGGCCTGCGCGGCGCATTCGGCTTACAGGCAGACATGAAAAAACCGTCACGGTTAGGGCCGGTGACGGTGGATGATTTCAGTTCGTGCAAAACGGATTTGACCAACCACATTTTATCAAACCAAAATCAGTTGCAAGGTATGCAAAAAAATGCCAATTGGTGCGGGGATTCCTTTGCCGCACTGCCAGACAGGCCAACCGCTGACCCGGCAAGGCAGCGGGCCCCTTCTGCCGTGAATGACGGCCGCACAGGGCCAATTCGTTTTACAAAGACAACTTTCTGGATCGCGATGAAATTAACAGTGTTCCTATTAACGGCCGCCTTCCTGACCGTACAGGCGGAGCCCGGCAACGCGCAAAACGTGACCCTTTCCGGCCGCGACATGCCGTTGAAACAGGTGTTTGCCGCCATTAAAGAACAAACCGGGTACCATGTATTCGGCAACTCGGCATTGCTCCGTTCAGGCAAGCCCGTTTCACTCACAGTAAATTCCCTGCCGCTCAGCGATTTCCTCCGTGAAATTTCGAAAGGGCAGGCATTCACCTGCGAAGTGAGGAGCAAAACCATCACACTGATCGCCAAACCCGTTGCGGCCGTTGCGCCCGACGCGGTTGCAGCAGACACGTCGAAGCCCGCCGCCACGGTAACGGGCAGGGTGGTGGATGAAAAAGGAGTGCCCGTAGCCGGTACCACTATTGCCGTGAAAGGCGCCCGGCAAGCGGCTATCTCCGACGAAAAAGGAACATTCTCCCTGCAAGGTATCTACACCGGCACCACCATCTATTTCACCAACATCGGGTTCAAGCCGAAAGCGGTCACCGTCTCGGATGCATCGAAAAGACTGGACGTTGTCCTCGAAAGGAGCGTGGCCAGCCTGAATGAAGTAGTTGTAAATACCGGGATCGTTAGCCGCAAGATCAGCAGCTTTACCGGCGCAGCCACTACGCTCACCAAAGAAGACCTCCTGAAGGTAAGCAACAAGAACGTTGTGCAAAGCCTCAAAGTCCTGGAGCCTTCGCTGATGATCTTCGACAACCTCGAGCTCGGCTCCGATCCCAATAAGCTCCCGGAAATGATGCTCCGCGGCAACTCCTCTTTCCCGCAGGGCGAGCTGGCAGACCTGAAGGGCGACTACGCCAACAGCCCCAACCGCCCCCTGTTCATCCTCGACGGCTTTGAAGTGAGCCTCACCAAAGTGGTAGACCTCGACATGAACCGGGTAGAGTCCATTACCATCCTCAAAGATGCGTCGGCCAAAGCTATTTACGGCGCCAAGGCGGCCAATGGCGTGGTGGTGATCGAAACGAAGAAGAACACCGGCAACAAGGCCATCGTTTCCTACAACGGCAGCCTCGATATCGAAACGCCCGACCTGTCCAGCTACAACCTGACCAATGCAGCGGAAAAGCTGGAAGCGGAAAGGATCTACGGGATGTATTCGCAGATATCGGACTATGCGCCCAATTATCAAACCCAGCTCCAGCTCGACCAGCAATACAACCAACGCCTGCAGGCCGTTCTTTCCGGTGTGAATACCGACTGGATGTCCAAACCCCTGCGCAACGGCTTCGGCCAGAAACACGGCATTACCGTGGAGCTCGGCGAAAGGGACCTGAAGCTGATCGCCGACTTCTCCTACAACCGCATCGCCGGCGTAATGAAAGGCTCGTCGAGGAATGTGCTGGGCACTTCGGCTGCCATGTCTTACCGCTACAAGAACGTGCTGTTCCGCAACATCCTCAGCTTTACCGACGCCCGCAGCAACGATTCCCCCTTCGGTACCTTCAACGAATACGTGAAGATGAACCCCTACTGGACGCCATACGATGAATTCGGCAACCTGAAACAAAACGCCGAAACGGGCCTGGTGCCCTACGTAGGCAGCACTTCGGTAGCGCGGCTCTTTTTCCCGAACCCGCTCTACAACTCTACGCTCAATACTAAGCTGAGCAGCGACTACACCGAGTTTACCGATAACTTTTACACGGAAATTACCGTGGCCACCGGCCTGAAAGCCTTGCTGCGCGGAAGCTTCACCAGCACCAAGAACCAGGCCGACGAGTTTTACCCCGCCAACCACCTGAAATTCCAGAATTTCACCGGCGACGATTTCTTTCGCAAAGGCTCCTACAAAAGGAACGAAGGCGCGCAGCTGCGGTATACGGCCGACTTCAACATCAATTACAACAAGCCTTTGGGCGACAGGCACCTGATCTTCGTGAACGCCGGCGCCAATATCGGGCAGCGCAGCTTCGAGGAGGTGGCATATAACGCCGAAGGTTTCCCGAACGACCGGATGAACGACATCCTTTTTGCCGCGCAATACGCCAAGTATCAGAACCGGCCCACCGGTCAGGAGGGTACCACCCGCGATCTGGGGCTGCTTTCCATCGTGAGCTACTCTTACGACGAGCGGTTTTTCGTCGACGCGTCTTTCCGGGCCAGCGCCTCTTCCCAATTCGGCGCTAACCACCGCTGGGGACCGTTCTGGAGCACCGGCGTGGGCTGGAACATCCACAACGAAGAATGGATCAGCAGGATGCGGATTTTCGACCGGCTGAAGCTCCGTGCTTCCGTGGGCTCTACCGGTTCGCAGAACTTTAGCTCTTACCAGTCGATCGCTACCTACGCCTATTTCCTCGACAAGATTTACCAGGGCTACCTCGGCGCCTATCTGAAAGGCATGGCCAACCCGGACCTGCGCTGGCAGCAAAAGATGGATTACAACGTGGGCATGGATTTCTCCATCGCCAAGCGCCTGAGCGGCAGGATCGACTACTACCAGAGCATCACGCAGAACACCCTGCTCGATTTCACCCTGCCGCCGTCTACCGGTTTTTCCAGCGTGAAGGAAAACCTCGGGCGCATCCGCAACACGGGCCTGGAAGCGATGGTTACATATAATGTGTATTCGGATCCCCGCAACCGCTCGTACTTCGCAGTCTCTGCGTCGGCCATCCACAATAAGAACGTCATCCTTTCCATCTCCAACGCGCTGGATGCCTACAACCAGCAGCAGGACAAGATTTCCGGCGACCGGTTCAATAACAGGCCGGTAGTGAAATATTACGAAGGCGCCTCCATGGATGCCATCTGGGCGGTGCGCTCGCTGGGCATCGACCCGGCGAACGGGCAGGAGATCTACCTCACCCGCAACGGCGTGAGAACATATACCTATTCCCCCAACGACCAGGTAGTGGTGGGCGACAAAATGCCCAACGTATCGGGGACCATCGGGCTCAACGGCGAATACCGCGGCTTCGGCATCAACGCCTATTTTACGTTCCGCCAGGGCGGGCAGTTGTATAACCAGACACTGGTAGACCGGGTGGAAAACGTGGATATGAGCTATAACGTAGACAAGCGCGTACTCAACAGCACCTGGCATCAACCGGGAGACGTAAAGCCCTTCAAGGCGCTGGGCTCCGTGGAAGTACAAAATCCCGACGGCACCTGGACGCGGAAGTTCATCCGCACGCAGCCCAGCAGCCGTTTCGTGATGGACAGGAACGAGCTGTCATTGGCGTCGCTGAGCCTGTCGTACGACTTCTACCGCTGGGCCTGGCTGAAAGATGCGGGGATCCAGCGCCTGCGGGCCGCATGCTACACCAACGATCTGTTCATCCTTTCCTCCATACCGGTAGAGCGTGGCGTCAACTATCCGTTTTCGAGGAAGTTCTCCTTCAATCTTTCCGCTACTTTTTAAGGATGCGGACAATCATCATTTGAAAACGAATCAGCTGTCATGAAAAGACTTTCCATATTCATCATCGCCATTGTAGGCCTCAGCGCCTGCAAGAAATGGCTGAACATCACGCCCAAATCCGAGATTTCCGCTACCGAGCTGTTCAAATCTGAGCAGGGGTATAAGGACGCACTGATCGGTTCCTATTTGCTGATGACCTCGTCCGGATCCTACGGGTTCGAGAGCACCGTGGGGCTCGTGGACGTATTGGGCCAGCAATACGCGATGCCGGGCACCACGCATCCTTATTACTTTGCGTCGGCGTACCAATACGATCATTTGTCGGTGGTGCCGAAGAAAGACAACATCTGGGCAACGGGTTACCAGGCCATCGCCAATCTCAACAACATCATCAATACGATAGACGGTAACCACGGCATGCTTCACCCGGCCAATTACGCGATGATAAAAGGGGAGGCCCTGGGCCTGCGGGCGTTCCTGCACTTCGACCTGTACCGCCTCTTTGGCGCGGGAAACCTGGTGAACGATCCGTCGGGCCTCGATTTGAAAGTGCTACCGTACGTGAGCCGGTTCGCCAAACAGATCACGCAGCCTTCTTCGGGCAGGGCGTTCCTCGATTCCGTTGCGGCCGACCTGTCTGCCGCCGCTTTCCTGATGGCGAAGTACGATTCCATGAGCGTAGACCGTAATGCCGCGACCGGCGTAGATATCCCGAATACCGACCAGTTTTACAACAACCGGCGGATGCGGTTCAATTATTATGCTGTAAAGGCAACGCAGGCCCGGCTGCACCTTTGGCGGGGGAACTACGACCTGGCGAAGGAAGCCGCGCAGGAAGTGATCGACAAAGGGCTCCGTTACCTTGTTGCCTTCAACAACGGCAATATCAACGATCCCAACCCGGTCAACAAGGACTTTACGTTCAGCACCGAGCACCTGTTTTCCCTGAACGTGCAGAATATGTACGATATCATCAAACCATCCATCGACCAGTTCGGGCCAGACGGCATCAACACGAATACGTCGAAGCTGGCGCACAGCGGAACGGTGGCCAACGAATTGTACGAAGTGAACACGAAGCCGGGCATGTCGTTGTCGGACTACCGCTACAAGGAATTGTACAAGAAAGTGTCTTCCACCGATTACCTGTTGCTGAAATTCACGTACGTTACCAATTCCACGTTCAAAGACCGCATGCCCCTCATCAAGCTGCCGGAAATGTATTACATCATGGCGGAATGTTTTAACGAGCAGGGCGATGTGGCCACTGCAGTAGACTACCTCAACCGGATGCGCATCAACCGTGGCATTTCCAACCAGTACAACCTGCCGGCGAGCCTGACCAGGCAGGAGGTAACGGCGGAAATTTTAAGGGAATACCGGAAGGAATTCGTTTCCGAAGGCCAGCTGTTCTATTACTACAAGCGGAGAGGGGAAGCAACCATCCCGGGTACCGCCAAGGCGATGAACAACGCCATTTATATGCTGCCACTGCCGCAGCGGGAAATCGAAATGGGCGGCGGCAACTGATCGCCCGACCGCAGTTCTTAATCGCAAAAAATGCATGACCATGAAAAAACTACGTTTCATTATAGCCGGCATCTGCCTGTTGTTTGCCTGTAAGAAATCGCAGGTGCAAACATATTCGGACGAAGCCCCGGCGATTTATTTCACGCTGACGAACTATTCCTATTCCTTTATGGACGACCTGGATTCCACCTCCCGGCTGATTTACCTGCCGGTGAAGCTCTCCGGCTCGCTGAAAGACGAAGACCGCGCATTTACGATGGAACCTGTCAACGATACGAATACCACCGCGGAGCCGGACTGGTACGAGATCAGGCAGGGATACCTTCCCAAAAACAGCGTAAACGGCGTAGTGCCGATCGTGCTGAAGCGGAATGCCACCGTGGATACGTCTTTGGTGAGGCTCCGACTGAAGCTCAAGCCCGGCAGCGCCCTCGATACCATGCCCAACGCCTCGGTGCAGGTGGTGTGGACGGGCAAGATCATCCAGCCCGTGAACTGGGCGCGGTGGCTGCGCTATTATTTCGGGACGCCGTTTTCCACCGGTTGGTACAAGTTCATCATCGAAGCCACCGGGCGCTCGTCTTTCCCGTACGAGCCTATCCTGGCGCGGACAGATCCCGCCACCTGGTGGATGTCTGCAGGGCAGATACAGGCATATGCCCTGCAGGTGAAAGAAGCGCTGCAGGCTTACAATGCGGCGCATCCCGACAGTCCGCTCCGGCATAACGACGGGCAATACAAAGGGGAGCTGGTGTCTATGCCCTGATTCTTCATTTAAAATTCATTACCGTGAAAAGATCCATCTGTTATATATTGATCGCAATGGCGGCGGTGGCCGTTTCCTGCGTCAAAGACAAATCCACGCTCTACCTTGCGAAAGTGGAGCCCATCGTCATTGATACAGCCGGGATGCCGGCGTCTTACGTCGTATTCCAGTTCGACACGCTGCGGGTGGCGCCCGCCATCAAGTTGGAAGGGAAAGACCCCTCCAGCCTGCGTTACCAATGGACGATGAACGCCTTCGGCGGATATGAGCGCGTGGTCGGCAATGCAAAACAGCTCGATGCCCGCATCACCGAAAACCCCGTCACCACGCCATACGCGCTCATCCTGCGGGTGACCGATACCGTCACCAACCTGAAAGCCTTCTTTTCCTGGAACATCAACGTGGTATCTCCCTTCGGCGAAGGCCTCATCGTGGCCGATACGAAAGACGGCGTCAATGGCGACGTGAGCCTCGTGATGGCGTTTAATTTCACGTCGGGCTTCCTCACGGATAGCGCTACGTCCCGCGTTTTCATGAACGCTTACAGCAAGGCCAACGGGAATCAGCCCGTGCCCGGCCTGGTCCGGCAGCTGAACTATATGCGCTACAATTCCATGAAAGACATCACGCTGCTGACAGATCAATCCTTCATCCGCCTCAATCCCAATTCGTACGAGGCCACGGTGAAAGACAAGGAGCTGTTCGTGCTGGCGCCCGCCGCCATCAAGCCGGATGCCATCCAGACCGCCATCACCCGCAACCAGCACCAGTACCTCGTCAACAACGGAAAAGGGTACGGCCGTTACGGCGATAACAAGCAATTCGGCTACTCGTTCCTGGCGCCGGATGCGGCGGGGTATGAAACGAAGCAGATCTGCGGCCTTCAGGAGCCCGCGTTCAACCTGCAAACCGGCGGGGCCTTGTATGACGAAAAGAACAACCGTTTCCTCATGTTGCCTAAAATGACCAGCATGAACAATCCCCTGGTGGCTTTCAGACCGGTCGATTATTCCGATCCCGCACCGGCGTTCGATCCGAACGCGATGGGGGACAAAACTTGTATCGCCATGATGGAAGGCTACGACCAGCGGATACTTTCCATCCTCAAAGACCGCACGAGCGAAAAATACTTCGCCTGCCAGGTGAAGCTCACCGAGCCCATGACGGGCAAAATGGGCGTGGCCATGAACGATATCAGCAATAACCCGGACATCTCCTCGGCCCGGTATTTCACCTGCTCCACCGCCGAACAGGTGCTGTTTTATGCGACCGACAACAAAGTCTACGCCACGATCATGGAAATCGGCAGCCCGGCCGTTACCCACCTCCGTTACACCGTGCCCGCGGGAGAAAGGATCACCGGCATGAAAATGCATACCGGCGGGGGAAGGATGTATCTGCCGGACCCCAACGCCCCGGGCGACTGGCAACAAAGGAAAACCGCCACGTCTGCCAACCGTTTGCTGGTGCTCAGTACCTACAACGATGCCACAAAGGAAGGCAAGATCGTAGCCATCCCGCTGGAGCTGCTGGGAGTGGGCGGACTGGTAACAGACCCGGCGTACTTCAGGATTTTCGGCGGATTCGGGAAGATCACCGCTTTCAGCTTGCAGGCATTATAAAATCATTATCCATTATCCATAACGCAATAAAAAAATAATCATGATTTTCAGAAATTTTCAAAGGAGCATACTCCTGGCGGGATTGCTATGCCTGCTGGGCGGTGCTTGCGGGTACGCACAGGGCATTGAGTTCATGCACAACCTCGATTCGGCGCTGGCGAAAGCGAAAGCGGAAAACAAGATCGTTTTCGTGGATTTTTACACTTCGTGGTGCGGGCCGTGCAAGCAGATGTCTAACGAGGTTTTTCCGCAGAAAGAAGCCGGGGATTATTACAATTCCCGGTTCATCAGCTGCAAAGTGCAATGCGACGACAAAGGCATCGGCGAAGCGGTGGGCAAAAAATACAAGATCAACGCATATCCAACGCTCATGTTCATGGATACCAATGGCAACAACATCCATTCCATGGCGGGCGGGCTGGATGTAAAAGGGCTCATCGGCCTGGCGGAAACCGCTACCGATCCCACCAAAAACCAGCTTTCCATGGTAAAGGAGTGGGAAGCGGGGAACAGGACACAGGTTTTCATGACGCGTTACTTCAACAACCTGGTGAGATCTTACCGGAACGACAAGGCGAAAGCCGATTTCGATGCGTACTTCAATTCGCTTAGTAAAGAGAAGAAAGCTGATAAAAATACCTACGAACTGATGCAGATCGTCCGGGTAGGGCCGTTCAGTGCGCCTTTCGGGCATATAGAAAAGAACCGCACGGATTATTACAAAACCATCGGCAAGCCGGCCATCGACAGCTTCATCGCCACCAGCTACCTTTGGTACCTGAAAGGCGTGCAGGCTACCGGCCTGAGCAACAAGGACCTGGCGCAGTTCAACAAGGAACTGGCAATGTTCAAGGCTAAAAAGTACCCGTATTATGAAGAATATGCCATGTTCTACTCGGTGTTCGATTCGAAAGACGCGGCCGGAAAAGACGATATCAACCTGTATATGAAGCGCGGTACCGAATTCCTCGCCAAATACGGGGAAAAGAACGACTCGTACACCCTTTCCCTCGCGTCGATGCTGGGGAACTGGACCGGCCGGAAAGACGCGGGCGCGGCGGGTATAACCTGGATGGAGACCTTGCTCGCAAGAAACCGCGATCCCCGCTACCTGAACACCTATTTCTACATCCTGTGGCGCAATTTCCAGTTTAATAAAGCGGTGGAAGTAGGGAACGAAATCCGGGACGGATTGGTGAAGAACGGCAGAAGTACGGCGGATATCGACAAGCAGATCCAGATGGTTAAGGATCTCATCGTGAAATACGGCGGCTGAGGTACGCTTTTGCCAGACCGGTGGAAGCATCATGCAATTCGATTTTTCCACAACTATGCGCCCGGGCCATGTGCCCGGGCGTTTTTGCATTTTATCAGCTTACTTGAAATGCAACCCCAACTCCCTTAACTGCTTCTTATCCGTAATGGGCTGCACCGGCGAGCCCGGCGCATACAGTTTCGCCCAGATCGATGCGGGGTCGAAAACATTCAGGCGCGAAGTGTCGTTATGGAAGATCGTGAGGTAGCGGTCGCGGGCGTAGAAATAGGTTTGGCCGCCGTTAGACATGCCGAACAGATCGTTCGAGGTGATCAGCAGTCCTTTTTTCAGCGCGAGATTGCTGTCCAGCACCAAAAGCCGGTTGTTTTGCGTGTACACCATCACGTCGCCCGAAGCCGCGTTGAAAAGCTGGTCTTTCACCCCTTCCGGAACTACGTACTGCCGTGGTGGTGTTTTCTTCCGGATATCGTGCCTGAAAATGGTGTCTGCGGCTTCGCTGGTGGCGCCCGGCCCGGAATGGGCGTTCCGCAGCATGATGGCGTAGCCTTTCCCCATATGGATCCCGATGGGAATACCGGTCAGCGATTCGGAAGCGCCGTTGTTGAAATTGGAGACGTTCACACCATTTACTTTACTGAATGCGAACGCATTTATCGGACTGTTCCCCAGTACCACGGCAAACATTTCCGTAGCCAGGTTGGCGTAGGCATAGTGAATGTCGCGGTTGAAAGGGGCGTCGTAAATCAGCGTATCGGCACCGTTCAGGATATTGCAGATGCTGGGCGAGCCCCAAAGCGGGGAGCCATCGTCCGTGAAATCGGTGAAAGTGATTTCGCCGGAAATGCGGTGCAGTTCCACGCCGGTTTCGCTGATAACATGTAACTCCGGGTAATAGCCGAGATTGTATTCCAGGTACATGAACTTGCGGCGGTCGCGGGAAACCGTGACGGTAGACGACGCCGCGAACCGCGCAAACACCTTCCCGTATTTATTCAGCAACATGATCCTGTCCCTGCCGTTTTCCACATAGGGCACGATGAGGTTGCCGGAAGCCGTGGCCTGGATGTGATAGGATTCATGTTCGTCGTTCGCGTATTTCAGGATGTCGGAAACATCGTGCAACTGCTGCCCCGTTTCCAGGGGAATGCGGATGGTCTCGTCTTTTACGGGGTCGTACAGGAACCCTTCATTCCGGAGCCAGTACATCGCCCGCATGCGGTTGCCGCGCGAATTACCTTTGGTCGATAGCCCGGTGGATACCAGTTCCTCGCGGATGGTGCGCTTGCTTACCGCCACCAGGTTCGATCCGTTGACGAAATAGGCGTACGGCACGGAATCGAATTTCATGAGATTGGTACCCTCGATGGTGCTGATTTGATATGATTTCAGGGAGTCCTGCGTTTCCTTGGGCAGGATGTTGTATAGCACGAGCTTCCCGTCGTCGGACAGGTCGATGTCCAGCGCGTCTACTTTCACGAACGGCATGGTGTAGGTGGAGACGGCGAACAAAGCCTGCGATTTCTGCAGCTGCATGATTTCCTGCAGTTTCTCGTCCACCATTTTCGCATCTTCCCCATAGACTTTATCCCTGAACACCTTGAAAAGCCCCAGGGCTTCCCGGGCGTCTTTGCCGGCGAGGTCGAACCCCATGTACACGAGGCTTTCATTGCGGTTGAACGCGCGGCGCAGCGACTGGATGTACAGCGTGACCAAAGTGATCCCCACGAGCAGCAGCACGCCGATCACCCAGCTGTACCGCCACAGCCGTTGCCGGAACTTCTGGCGTTTTTCCTTCAACTGGTCTGCATGCCTTTTGTTCACGCTGGTCCTGTAAAACTCCACTACTTCCGCCGGCAGGTTCAGGCGTTTCATGTAAGGTTCGTAGGAGGCGATCTCGCGAAGGCTAAGCAGTTCGCTGGTATTATTCTTGAACCCTTCGTACCGGCTGATGATCTGCTTTTCGGTGAACCCCGTCTTTCGCTGTTCCTCCGTCCTCCGGTTGTCTATCAAACCTGCGAGGATATCGTGCGCCAGTTCGTACGTCTGCCCGTCGCTCCGCAGAATTTTATTCTTCTCCAGTTCCGTGAGGCAACTCGTCATCAGCGCCGACGACCGCCCCTGCAAGTACGGCGGCACCAGGCCGGTAAACCATATGCCGTTGTTCACGCGGGCATACGGCAGCGGCCGTTTCGTACCTTCATTGGTCACGAACGCATCGAGCACGTTGGCCACAAAATCGTCTTCTATGTCCGGAAAATCCTTTTCCAGCTGCTCCTGTATCACATGGATCCGCTCATGCATGAAGCGGTCCAGAACATCCTGCAAACTCCCGAACTGCCGGATGACGGTACTGTTCACCGTCAGCTGCGGCCAGGCGGAACCGGATGGTTCCGGCTTGTTGGGCGTGTTCATGTAAACCGTCCGCCAGAGCTGGTCGAGGTAGATCTGCAGATAGGGGAGCGATACGGTCTGCCGGTCCTGCAATACGTTGATGATCTCCTTGGCGTTATCCGCGCCCTGTTCCAGCCGGATGTTGAAGCGCTCGCAGCTTTTGAGGATCACTTCTTCCACGTTCCGGTTGTTCATCGTCTCGATGCGCAGCCGCCGGTCGCAGAAATCCGGGATGGCGCGTTCGAACGGGCTCAGGCCCGCGAAGAATTCCTCCCGCATGATGAACAGGAAATTGCAGAACTGGAGATCGGGGTCGTATAAAATATGGTCGATGATCTCGATGATCGTTTTCTTTTCCTCCTCCGTTCCCATGATCAGCAGTTCCTCGAACTGGTCGAAAATGAGGTAAACCGACCGGAGGTAACGGAGATTGATGCCTTTCAATGCCTCGTAAATCTTCTGTGCCGCATCTCCCGCACTGCGGCTGCGCAATACGGACGGCGCCTGTTTGTAAGCCTTCCCGCCCGCGAGCGAATTGGACGGCATCTCCCCGGAAAAGGGATCGGCGGCGGATTGCGTGGCCGTCACCAGCGATTCCACCAGCTGATCGCCACGGCGGACGAAGAGCGGGAACCAGTCGGTATCGTCCATCCGGTTTTGCAACCCGCATTGCACGATGCTCGTTTTGCCGGTGCCGCTGGTGCCGTACACGAGCACGAGGCGGTTTTTGTGGATGTGCTGGTACAGGGCGTTCACTTCTTCGTCGCGGCCGAAAAAGATGTTGTAGTCTTCCCTTCCATAAGGATCGAGGAATTTGAAGGGGCTATTGAGGATGCTGTTCATTACGGTGCCGGGGTTAGTGCCTGCTGGGCGAATTGCCGGAAGGCGGTGAGTTGTTGGCAGATGGCCTCATACCGGCCCTGTTCCTGCTGCTCGTTGCGCGCAAAACGGCGGTTGATGTTGATGCGCACATGGTCGAGCGGCTCATCGGGCTTGGGGACCGTCCGGAAAACATAGGTATCGTCTGCCGGTTGGTATTGCCCGAAAATGACGAGGTTGGAGCGGTCAGACCGGCTTTCGAAAGTGTTCACGTCTACCACGAGGGGCGAAAGGTTGAGGAATTCCAGCGAATCGCCTTTGTACTGGCGGCGTTCCACGTTGAAAACGGGCAGCGCCTGCTTGGTGAGCACCACGCCGCTATTGTCCAGGTGATGGGCGAGGAGGTAATAATTGATTTCGTGGCTGGCGTTGGAATTCATGAGCTTGACCACCTGGTGATCGAACACCGTGAGGGTATCGTGCCGGTATTTGTTGATGCGGATATTCTGGATGCTCGTGAGCGTGTAGCGATGGAGGAACCCCAGCCGCTCGAACACCGTGCTCAGCATGTCTTCCGCACGGATGCAAAGCGCGGGCACTTCCGCCTCGGGGATTTGCTGGCCGCCCGCCGCCCCGAAACCCGTGTACGTGGCCGACCGGATGTATTGCAGGAACACGCAGGCCTCGCTGAAAGGTTTGTTCTGCGGATCGTCGTCGCGCAGGGTGGAAAGCTCGCTCACGAAATACTGCACATCCGCCAGCGAATCGATGTATTTGCGGATAGACCGGATCAGCGCCGAGTAATCGTACACGGAGCGGTCGGCGATGGAAAGACCGAAATATTTATCGAGCAATTCCATCATTTCATCCGGCAGGTTCTCCACTTTCTGCGTGATTTTCAGCTCCCACAACTGCGAGATCATGATGATCCCCATGAACTCCGACGCGATGTGGAACGCCCGCCCGATCTGTTCGAGCCGTTTGATGCCGGGCTGCTTCAGCCCCTCCGCGCCATATTCCGCCGCAAACAGCGTTTTGAGCTGAATGGCGATGGGGTGGGGCAGCACGTCGAGGATCGTTTTCTGCAGCATATTGTCTTCGATGATCTCGGTCTGCCGCCGGTCGTCGATCTGTTTGGCGGGCAGATTGCCGTCTTTCACGAGCGCGTTGAACAGCGCCTGGGTCAGCTGCGCGTTGGGCTCGTACGGCGGCAGGGGCTTGTTGGGCTCGCTGGGCAGCGGGTTTACGTCCACCGCCGCGGCATTATTGAAAAACAGTCCCCAGAACGGTTCGCGGGGCGTTTTTCCGGGCAGGTTGAGGTCCCGGGCGGGCGGTGCGTCCACGCCCAGCGGCACCTGCGAGGCGAGTTGCGCCGATTTCAGCGCGGCGTCGAACGCCTGGCGGATGCTCATTCCCTTTGTACAGATGTTTTTGAAGAATTCCACACCGAAAATCCGGGCCGACAAATCATTCACCGCAGACGACGTCGCGATCACCGCCGGAACGCCGAGTGCCAGCAGCTGGTCTACCTGTGCGCCCGTGGAGCAGCCGTTGAGGATCACCAGGCGGAGGGCGCCTGCGTCCGCACTGGGTTTCAACAGGTAAGCGAGGCCTTGTCCGTTAGCGGCCTGATCGATAAACAGGAGGGATTGTTCGCCGGCGTGGCCGGCATAGTGGAAAATAGCGATCTCCGCGCCGTAAGTGGAAAAGGCGTTGTTGATGTTGGAAACGGTGGCGAAAGACTCCCGGTGAACGCTGTAATCTCCCCGGTTGGCGGCGATCAGGGTATTATGGATGCCCTCGTCTTCCTCCGTCACCGATTGCAACGGGGCCTGCGGAAGATTTGCAAAGGCAATAATGATCTTTTTCATGACTGATATGGAATTGGGGTAAATAAATTCCTTGCTGCACGATGGAAATCTCGACTTTTGGAGTTAATTTGGAGTCACAATCTATTACCTAAGGTACGATTTTTCAACGAATTAGTCAGGACGCGATAACCCCAGGAACAAACGAAGCAGTGTATTCGGTATAACCCCGGAATTCCTATTTAAATAGTAGCAGTATATATGCAAGAACGTCGATTTTATGCGGCTTTCGCCGGCATAAACGGATATCCCGACAGTCCGCTCAGCGGCTGCATACAGGACGTGCTGAAAATGGACCGCCTCTTCCGCGATCAATGCGCGGCGCAAGTTGGCCTTAGCTATCATCCCGCGTATTATCTCCAGCCCAATGCCGCCGACCTCCGGCTGCTCGACAAATACGCCGCTTCCATCGGCGCCCCCGTCACCTGGCTGCCGCCCACTTTCGACAACTTCACGCAAAAAATATTCACGCATTTCAGCGATGCAAAAGCCGGCGATATCTGTGTTTTCTTTTACAGCGGGCATGGCTCCCAAACCCCCGCTCCGCCTGAATTCCACCGGAACAATCCCAGCCGGAAACTGCAGACGCTCGTTTGTGCGGACAGCCGCACCACCGCGCGCGACCTCACCAACAAGGAATTCGCATACCTGCTCTGGAAAGCCTTCGGCAAAACGGATGCGCATTGCCTCGTGATCACGGACTGCTGTCATTCCGGCGGCAATACCCGCGCCCTCGCGCCCGCGGGCGCTATGGGGGAATTCCGTCCCCGTTTCCAGTCAGACGGCGATACGGAATTGGCCTTTACCGATTTGTTGGGGCACGATGTGCCGGGGTTTTTCAAACTGGAAGACGGGGAAATGAAACCCGAAATCGCCGGGTATATCCATTTCGCGGCCTGCCGGGCCGATGAGCTGGCGCAGGAATCCTGGCGCGGCGGGCTTTTCACGGGGCGGCTGACCGATACGCTCCGGGCCAACGGCGGGGCTACCTCGTACCGGGAACTCATGTGGCGGCTGCAAACCGTCGTGAATACGGCTGCGGCCGATCAGCATCCGGTCGTTTTTGCAGCTAAAAATGCCGACCTCGACGGGAGATTCCTGTCGGGCGCCATGTTGCCCGTTGTGCCGCGATATGAAGTCCTGTTCGATGTGAGCCTCCAGCGCTGGAAACTCTTCGCCGGCGCGCTGGAGGGCCTGGCGCCCGGGGCGGTGGTGGAGGTGAGGGACGGGGATTTCCGGAAGGAAGTGGAGCTGCAGGAAGTGGAAGCGCTTTTTTCCCTTATAGACATCGCTGACCTCGATACGGCGTCCCAAACGGCGCGGGCAACCCTGGTTAGGGCTGCGGCGCCGCGGCTGACGGTCGTTTCCGCGCCGGATCCCGCTTTGGAAGCGGCGTTGGGGAAAGAGCGGTACCCACTGGTCGACGTAAAGTTCGGGAACGGCGAAAGCGCGGCTTATGAAGTGTTCCGGCCGGAAGACGGTTCCTATGTTTTATTGGAGAACGGTGGTACGTTGCCGCTTTTTCGCAGAACGGCGAGCCCGGAAACGTTCCTGCAACACGCGCAGCGCGTTGGCGCCTGGATGGCCGCGCTCGACTGGAAGCGCCTCGATCCCCGGCTGGCCCGCGAACATTTCGAGCTGACGTGGAAAATCATAGAAGGTAGTAATCGTCAGCCCGTAGCAACCCCGGCAACGGGCGATCTCCTCGAGCTGCATTACCGTGACGGGGTCCAGCCCGCGTTCCGCCTCAGCATTGCGCTGAAGGCCGACGCCCCGGTAGAAAAATGCTTCGTCCGCGTGCTGTATCTCGGCAGTAAATTCGATATCTACCCGAATCTCATTAACGACGGCGAAGGCCCGTTGACGCGGGGCCGCGGTCCGCTCGAACTGGCTTACATCGATAACGGGAGAACGGTGTATGATATCCCCGTTTTCATCGATGAACAATACAGGGCATATAACAGGTACCGCATACACGATTATCTGAAGATCATCGTTTCCACCGCGCATTTCGACGTAACGAAATTTGAACAGGACGCCCTGGAGCTGGATGGCCCGGGCAGCCGCGGGCTGGGCAATTCGCGCGGGTCGGACGAAGATTCGCGGGAAGGCGTTGCCTGGTCGGTGTTTACGGCCCGCATCGCCACTTCGTTCGAGGGTTTGGAAAAAGCGATAGGAGCAGGGGAAAAAGTGAAGCTTGGGCCGCTGGAGATACAAACGCCGGCGGGTTTTTCCGGGAAATGCGCGCTCATTGCGGAAGGCGAGGTGCCGGCCGTTGAATCCGCCGTTTGGGGCGCCGGGCCATCCGGCAACGCGCTGGATGGCGGGATGGCGGTTTTGCGCGTGGAAATGACCGGGAACCTCCGGCCGGAGGAGCCTATGCGCGTATTGCTGACGCCGCCCCTGGCGCAAGTCCGGCAATTGCCGCCGCATGCTGTAATCCCGTTCGTGGCGGAATCGGATGCCTACGGGCCCGTGGGGTTCCAGGGAAGCTCCGGATACGTTGTGGTTACGGACGTTCCGGTAACCGATCTCCGTTTCAGGCGCATCTTCTTACCTGAAAAATATGCCGGCCTACGGATCTATTCCCGGGAAAACGGCTCCTGGCAACAGCGTCCCGGTTTCGATCCCGGCATACCCGGCGCCCTGCTGCTCGATGGTGTTACCGGCAATTCGGAACTGATGTGGCAGGCGTTTTCCGCGCGGCCCGATGCGCCCGCACAGCTGCTTCGGTTCGACTATTCGCCGGCAGACGACCAGTCTGTCATCGCGGAAAGCCTGCACGCCGCCATCGCGGGCCTTGGCGCAGGGAACGTGGCGGTCATCACCAACGGCATCGGCAGGCAATTGGCACAAATGGCGGAAATCCCGCAATCGGGGACGATCGTTTTTTCGGGAGACGAGCACGAAGGCCGGACATCGGGCGATTTGCTGCGCATGATAGCTTTCGCAGTGCGGGAAAGCGGTGTCGCGAAAACAGCCATCCCGGCATTGGCGGCCACGCTGCAACTACACGCGGATCATTCGCCGGATAAGGTGGATAACGGATTATATCCCGGTTATCTCCAGGACGAAAAAATCATCACATCGATCTTACATCAAATCATTCCACATTAAACTGATACGACATGTCTAAAGGCTATTCCCTGCACATCGGGGTGAACAAACTGGACAAGGCGCATTATTTCGACGTGCCCGAACTGAAAGCGGCCGTCGCCGATGCGAAATTCTGGAAAGCGTTCGCGGAGCAGAACGGCTATAAAGCTAAAAAACTCCTCGATGATGAAGCTACCGCGTCCGCCGTGCTGGCCGCCCTGGCGGATTATGCGCAGCAAATGCAGGCGGGAGACATTCTCCTGCTCACCTACGCCGGCCACGGCAGCCAGATCGGTAATGATAAAGTGACAGGGCTGGACAACGAGCGGAACGACCAGACCTGGTGCCTGTACGACCGGGAGCTGCTGGACGACGAGCTGTTCGAAGCCTTCCGCAGTTTCGGGGACGGCACGCGTATTCTTATCGTGTCGGACAGTTGTCATTCGGGCACCATCGCCCGGGTGGCGAAATCCCCCCAAACCCTCAGCGAGCACCTCGCCGCCGGCCTGGAAAAAGCGACGGAAATGCGTGGCCTCCGTTCCCGGAAACTGCCGTTAAAGCAGGAACAGGATATTATGGAGACATATGGCCCCACGGTGTACGGTCCGCTGCAAGACCAGTTCCGCTCAACGGCCCAGGCGGCGAACGTGAAAGCGGCGGTGAAACTGCTGGCGGCTTGCCAGGACGATCAGACGACCTTCGACGGGGAATCCAACGGCGTGTTCACCGAATCGTTCATCGAACTGTTCCGCAAAGCGGCTACCCGCAAGAAAAACGCGCCGGAACTGATAGACGCTATCCGCGAAAAATATTATTATCCCCGCCCCAACTTTTTCGAATATGGCGCCATCATCCCATCTTTCGACGCGGCTTTCCCGTTCCAGATCGATATTCCCGACGCGGCAGTCGTAAAAGGTTCCCGCAAGCCGGACCTCAAACCTACACCGGCCGGCCGCAACCTCACGAAAGAGGAAGAATGGGACGAAGTGAAGGTGAAAAGGAACGCGCAACTGCTCGTTACCTGGAAAGTGCCGCCCGCCAAAGACATCGAGCCCGGAAAAGACATTGAAATACTGGAGAAAGGCGCGGATTACCTCGTGCTGGAAATGAAATCCACCCCGCACGAGCACAGCTGGAGCGCGGCGCACGCCCTTCGGCAGAGCCTCCTGGCCGCGGGCCTGGAAGCTGCCGTGGAGCCGATCATGAGCGTATCGCCCGCACAAGACAAGCGCGCTACCCGGGAAGGAGACGCCAACAATCCGGACTACATCCGGGAATGGCCGCCCGCCATGGGTGAGGCCGCTATCGGCTGGCACCTCGACGACGCGCATTCCCAGCTCGCCAAAGCCACGGCCGAAGTGCGGGCCACGCCTGACGCGCACGTCCGCATCGCGCACCTGGACACCGGTTACATCGCCGGCCATCCCGCGCTGCCCGAAAACCTGGACCTCCGGCGCCAGCGCAGCTTCGTGAGCAAGGAAGATCCGAATTTGGCGCAGGATAAACCCGAATCCGGCCAGGACGGCCACGGGTTGGGCACGGTTGTTTTGCTGGCGGGCGGTAAGGTGACGAAAGAGCAGACGTTCGGGGAATACGAGGGCTATATCGGCGGTGCCCCGGTAGCCACGGTGGTGCCCTGCAGGATTTCCGAATCCGTGGTGATCATGAACGACCGCACGTTCGCCGAAGCGATCGACTATGCGATCGGGGAGGGCTGCGAAGTGGTGTCGATGTCCATGGCCGGAAAGCCCAGCCAGCGGATGGCGCGGGCGGTGAACCGGGCCTACGAGGCGGGGATCGTGGTGGTGTCTGCCGCCAGCAACTGCTGGTACAAGGGCACGGGCGCCCTGTTGCCGAAATGCGTCCTTTTCCCGGCGGCTTTCGAACGGGTGATCGCGGCCACCGGCGCCATGTACGATCATAAGCCCTACGATGTGGACTTCCTGCGCGAAGGCTCCGAGCGGGCCATCAGCACGCAATACATGCAGGGCTCCTGGGGCCCGGCGTCGCGGATGACGCGCGCCCTGGCCGGCTATACGCCGAATACGCCCTGGGCTTCTTCCATTCACCCGTTCGTCAGGAGCGGGGGCGGCACTTCATCGGCCACCCCGCAGGTGGCGGCCACGGCGGCGCTCTACATCGCCCGGCACCGGAACGAAATGGAGCAGAAAGGATATTATGACGAAGGGAAGAAATGGATGAAGGTGGAAGCCGTTCGCCATGCGCTTTTTACCAGCGCCGCGAAAGGGAATGTTTTCGCCGACTGGAAGAAATACTACGGGAACGGGATCATCCGCGCCTGGGACGCCCTGCAGGTGCCGGTAGCGGAACCTGCGCAGCTGGTGCAGTCGCCCTCGGCCGAAAGTACCTGGTGGGGGATCGTGGAGATCGTGGGCTCGTTCTTCAAGCGCCGGAAACTTTTCAGGAGCACAACGCCCGTGCCGCCGGAAGAAGCTCTGGCGGCCGAACTGCTGCACCTGTTGCAGACCGATCCCCAGTTCTACGAGCTGTTTTCCCGCATCGACCTGTCCAATCCCGTGGAGATCGAAGCCACCATCGGCCAGCCCGGTTTCCGGGACAAAGTGCTGGCTTCCCCCTATGCATCTTCCTGGCTGAAAGAGGCGATGATGATGTAACCGCTACGGCTGTTTCGGGGAGAACTTACTAAGATCAGCCGGCATACTGACTGGCGTCAGTGCTGGTGAGCGCGTGCCGGCCGATATTTGCACTACGTTTTAAGCAATTTTAGTGTTTTTCATAGGATATGGTTTATAGCGCCACAGATTCTTCTGCGGCGCTTTTCTTATTTTTGCATTATATTTATTGTTCGTGATAATCAGAAGGAGTCCTGATTTGAAACTATGAAGAAACCGCCCGTACCACAAAACGAAGCTGCACGCCTGCGTGCGCTGAGAAGCTACAACATCCTGGACACGTTCCGGGAGGAAGAGTATGAAAAGCTGACGGACCTTGCGTCCCGAATCTGCGGTATGCCGATCTCGCTCGTTACCCTCATCGATGAAAACCGGCAATGGATCAAAGCGAAAACCGGGCTCGATATCGAGGAAACACCGCGCAGCGAATCCATTTGCCAATACACGATTTCCCATTCCGACCTGTTCGAAGTGAACGACGCTTCGAAAGATACGCGTTTTAAAGCCTTGCCCGGCGTTTCCGGCGAGGAACATATCCGGTATTACGCCGGGTACCCGCTGATCGACCGCGAAGGTTTTGCGCTGGGGGCACTGTGCGTGCTCGATCGCAAGCCCGGCGTGCTGAACCCCGAGCAGAAAGAATCGCTCAAACTGCTGGCGGAAATGGTGGTGTCGCTCATCGTGGAACGGCGGAAAAATATCGAAAGGAATTATTTCGAACAGCTGTTCGAGCTGTCGCCAGACCTGATTTGCATCGTGCAGGCCAATGGTTTTTACCGGAAAGTGAACCCGGCTTTCACGAAAACCCTCGGTTGGGATGAACGGGACCTCATGACGAACCCGATCCTGCATTTCGCCCATCCCGACGATGTGGAAATAGCGGAAAAGAACCTGACCAACATCCGCGGAGGAAAAGACAAAGTCAACTTCACCCGCCGGTTCCGCACCAAGACCGGCGCCTACCGGCTCATCCAGTGGGCGGCCAATCCCGATCCCGATACCGGGGATATCTTCGCCATCGGCCGGGATATCACCGACGAGCGGATCAGGGAAGAATTGCTGGAACACAGCCAGAAGAAACTGAGCGCCTTTTTCGAGCACAGCCAGGGCCTCATGTGCACCCACGACCTGCGGGGGAAGATCATTTCCGTCAACTATGCCGGCGCTAACCTGCTCGGATATACGGTGGCGGAAATGTCGAAAATGAACCTGGCCGATCTGCTGCCCGAAACCCACCGCTTCGAATTCACCGCCTATCTGCAGGAAATCCGCGATAAGGGAATGGCCGCCGGACAAATGACGACCATCCACCGCAACGGATCCCGCCGCATCTGGATGTTCAGCAATGTGCTGGAAACCGGCCAGAACGAAGAACCCTACGTGATCGGCAACGCCATCGATATCACCGAGCGCTACCTGCTCGAAAAAGACCTCGCCCGCACCAAGGAAATGCTGGAACAGACCAACGCCGTGGCGCGGGTAGGGGCCTGGGTGGCGGAAGTGCCGAGGAACAAGCTGTACTGGACAGACATGACGCGCGAGCTGCACGGCGTTCCGAACGGGTTTGAGCCCGACCTGCAGGCCGCCATCGGCTTTTTCAAGAAAGGCGAGCACCAGAACAAAGTGATCCGCGCCGTGAACCGCGCCATCCGCACCGGCCGGTCGTTCGACCTCGAAGTGCTCATCATCACCTGGCAGGGCGAAGAGCGCTGGGTGCGCACGCAGGGGCATGCCGATTTCGAGAACGGTGTCTGCAAAAGACTGTACGGCGCCTTCCAGGACATCAACGATAAAAAGAAAGCCGAGCTCGAAATATCCAGCTCCCGGAAGCTGTTGCAGGAAGTACTGCAATCGGCCTCCGAAGTGAGCATCATCGCTACGGACAAGACCGGTGTGGTCACCCTCTTCAACCGGGGCGCGGAAAGGCTGCTCGGGTATACTTCCGAAGAAATGATCGGGAAAGTGATGGCGCATGTCATCCACGATAAGGAAGAAGTGGAAGCCCGGGCAAGGGAACTTTCGGAAGAATCCGGCGAGAACGTAACGCCCATGCGCGCTTTCATCTACAAAACGGAGCGGGAAGGGTCGGAACAACGGGAATGGATATATGTAAAGAAAGACGGTTCCCGCTGCATCGTATCGCTCGTGATGACGCCCATCCGGGATATCCGGAACCAGGTGACCGGCTACCTCGGCATCGCCACCGACATCACCAAGCGCAAGCGCATGGAACAGGCCCTCATCGCCTCCAAACAACAGGCGGAACAGATGAGCAGCGCCAAATCGGAATTCCTCGCCAACATGAGCCACGAGATCCGCACGCCGCTCAACGGCATCATCGGGTTTACGGACCTGGTCATGAAAACGGAGCTCGACGGCCAGCAGCAGCAATACCTCAGCATCGTGCATCAAAGCGCCAACGTGTTGCTGAGCATTATCAACGATATCCTCGACCTGTCGAAGATCGAAGCCGGGAAACTGGAACTGCACAACGAAAAGGTAAAGCTGTACGGCCTCGGGCAGGAAGCTATCGACATCGTGACCTACCAGGGCCGCGAAAAAGGGCTCGATATCCGGCTGAGCATCCCGCCGCAATTGCCTGCCTACATCCATACAGACGCGCTGCGCCTGAAGCAGGTGCTCGTCAACCTCCTCGGCAACGCCGTGAAATTCACGGAGAAAGGAATGGTGGAACTGCGCATCAGCTCCATCGCCGTGGCCCGCAATGGCGACACCACGTTCAAATTCGAAGTGCGCGATACCGGCATCGGCATCAAGCCCGACAAGCAGGAGCGGATTTTCGAAGCCTTCTCGCAGGAAGACGCATCCACCACCAAGAAATATGGCGGTACCGGCATCGGGCTTGCCATCTCCAATAAAATCCTGGCCCTCATGGGCAGCAAGCTGCAACTCATCAGCTACCCCGGCTCCGGCAGTATCTTCTATTTCTACGTAACGCTGCCCGTGGAGCAGGGCGATTCGGCAGACGATGCAGCGGCAGGCCACGACGAAGGGCAGCCCGCCGTTTCGCTGGAGCACCGGCAGGTTACCGTGCTGGTGGTGGAAGACAATACCGTGAATATGCTGCTCACCAAAACGATCATCCACAAACTCATGCCGTCGGCCGCCATCATCGAAGCGGGCAACGGGCTGGACGCGGTCCGGATTTTCCGGGACACGCGGCCCGACCTCATCCTGATGGACATACAAATCCCTGAACTGAACGGCTACGAAGCCACTTACAAAATCCGCGCGATGGAATCCGATGGCCGCGTGCCCATCATCGCCCTGACGGCCGGCAATATCAGCGGGGAACGGGAGAAAAGTTTTTCCGCGGGGATGGACGACTTCCTGTCGAAGCCCATCGTGGAGGAGACGCTCGCCGCCATTCTCCGGAAATGGTTGCCGGATGAGCAGTCTGGCGATGCGGAGGCGCGGAACGATGCAGCAGTGAACGTTTCAGCTAACGAGCATTTCGATATCAGCGTGCTGAAAAGCTACCTCGGCGACGATGACGATGTGTCGAAAGACATTCTCCTGCTCACGGCCTCAGAATTGGATAAATCGCTCGAAGCGTTGGAGCAGTTCGTGGGGGAAGGGAACCTGAAAGGCATTAAATCTATCGGGCATAAGCTATACGGGACAACGGCCAGCGTAGGTATGCGGGAACTGGCGCGCCTGGCGCGCGTGCTCGACATGCTGACCGAATTCGAGCCTGGCCAGGTAAATGCGCTGTTGCAGGAAACCCGGGACGAAATGGTCCTGGTGCAGGAGTTGCTGAAAAAAGAAATTGAAAAATAATGTATGATTGTAAAATTGCCGAAGTTACACGAGTGGATACCTGCATTTAACAGGTTTCTGCTATTGTCTCTGTTACTATTCCTATTGATATTGGTGCTCCGCACCATCGATCTTATCATGATCGGGACGTTCCCGGTGCCGTTGGGGACGATCATCGGCCGGGCGCTCTGGGCGGACGTGCTCACTTTCCTGTCCGTCATCCGCTGGATCGTACTGCCGTTCCTGTTATTGTACATGCTGGTGAGCCCCCGCGCCGGCAACGCATTTTACATTTCGCTGATCGTTCTGTATGTGTTGGTCAGCTTTTCCCTGAACCTGTATTTCCACCAAACGAGCGTGCCTTTGGGCGCCGACCTGTTCGGATATAATATGCACGACATCAAGCAGACCGTAGGCGCCGCCGCCGGCTCCGTGCCAATGGCCACGCTGGTGGGCCTCGGCGTAGCAGTGGTCGTGTCTGCTGTGGCCATCGTGCTGTTCGTGAGGGGCCGCATCCGGGGCGACCGGCGCGGGTTTTGGTTCGTGCTGGCCTGTATATTGCTTTTCTGGGTACCGGTTTCGCGGTCGCTCACCCGCAGCGGGTTGCGGTCCGAATATGCCGGGAACATCGTCCTCAATAAAACAGGTTTCTTCCTCGCCAAATCCGCCGATTACTTTTTCCCCGGCGACGCCGCCTATGGCGCGGCGGGCGAGGATTTGAAAGGCGATCCGCTTTTTACCTATAAATATCTGCAGCCCGACGCGTTCCCTTTCCTGCACGCGCAGCCGGCGGGGAACAACCTCCAGCCGTTCTTCCGTGCCGATTCGGTGAAGCCGAACGTGGTGATCATTCTGGTGGAGGGGCTGGGACGTGCTTTTTCGGGCGACAATGCTTACCTGGGAAGCTTTACGCCATTCCTGGATTCCCTCGGGCGGAAGAGCCTCTATTTCGAAAACCTGCTATCCGGCGGTGGACGAACGTTCGCCGTATTGCCCACCATCCTGGGATCGCTGCCGTTCGGCAAAAACGGTTTCGCGGAAATGGCACCCGGCCTGCCCAATTCCCTCACGCTCATGAACCTCGCCCGGCATAACGGCTATGGCGCCAGGTTCCTCTATGCGGGAGACGCCAGTTTCGATAAAATGGACCTTTTCGTCCGCAACCAGGGTGTGGATTCCATTATCGATAAATCATCGTTCGGCGACGGTTACCGCCTCCTGCCGGCCAACAGCGGCGGGTTTACCTGGGGCTACGGCGACGATGAACTGTTCCGTAAATACTTCGACGCCACGCCCGATTCCGGTGCGCCGCGGCTGGATATCATGCTGACCGTTTCCACGCACTCGCCGTTCAAAATCCCCGACCAGGCGCGGTTTAACGCCATGGCGGAGCAACGGGTCCGGTCATTGGGATTATCTGCGGAGGAAACTGCAGCGCACATGCAGTACCTGAGCGTGTATGCGTCGGTGATGTATATGGACGAGTCTGTACGGGGCTTCTTCCGTCAGCTGCAATCGAGAAAGGACTACGCGAACACGATCGTGCTCATCACGGGCGACCACCGGTTGCCCGAGATCCCCATGCGCTCGAAGATCGACCGCTACCATACGCTGCTGCTCGTACATTCGCCGCTGCTGGCCCAGTATACCCGGTTCTCGTCCGTTTCTTCGCATTTCGACGTGGCGCCATCCTTTACGCGGCTGCTGGCGGGCCAATACGGCTGGGACATTCCGCAGGAAGCCACCTGGGTGGGCACGGGCCTCGATACGGCGCGCGCTTTCCGCAACGTGCATCATTATCCGCTCATGCAAACGAAAAACGACCTGGCCGATTATTTGGCCGGGCCCTACTTCATGAATTCCGGATCGCTGTACCGCATCCTCCCGAATATGGACCTCGAGCCGGAAGACGACGAGGATACCGCCGGGAAACTGGAAGCCGGGTTTGCCGCATACCGCAAACGGAACGACCGTATGGTACAAACCCGCCAATTGCTGCCGGATTCGCTCTATAACCGGTATGTGCGGAAATGAGTCGAATTTGACTAATCGTTCGATATAAAAAAAGAAGGTGCTTCCGTGGAGGCACCTTCTTTTTATTTACGTTCGGGATCCGGCTGTCCGGTTTAGTTTGATGCGGTCAGAAGCGGCGCATGAGGCTCACGCCCAGGTTGATCTGGTTGCCGTAGGTGCTGGGCCGGAATTCTTCGTAATACCAGGTGCCGTACAGGCCGATGATGTTCTGGCGGAGGAAGGTTTTCTGCCAGCCCAGGTTCAACTTGTACGACATCAGGCTGTTATTGATCTCGTAGTTGATGTTATTGCGCCGGTCGTCGGGCGAAATCCCCGTACCGATGCCGAACAGCCAGAAATCGTCGGCCCCGGCGGTATAATACCGGGCGTTGAGGTTGAATGATTTGGAAAGGTTGTCTTCGCCGGGCGTGAGGTAGGTCCGGAAGTTGAACCACCAGCTGCGCCAGTATTTGCCCAGCGATGCCGTGTACACCCAGGTGGAGCTGCTGAAATACAGGTACCGGAAGCCCAGTTCCGCTTCGAAGCTCTTCGGCAGGTTGGCATAGAGGGAGAAGCCGGCACGGTATTTCGGGAAGATAGAGCTATTGGAGTAACCGGCGCCGACGTAGGAATAAAACGTATTGGAGAAGCGGGGATAAGCCTCCACTTCGCCCTGCACGCCGTCGTCCCCAAACTTCTTTGCGTAATTGACCCTTGCAAAAACCGACCCGATAGGGGTTTGCCGGCCGTAAGCGAGGCTCAGCATATGCCAGGGATCATCGAACCTTTTGTCGAAATACGTGTAATCGTAGCTGAGGTCGAGCTTGTTTTTCCGCACCTGGTCGCGGATGCCGCTGAGGAGCGACCGGGCGGCGGCGTTATTGGGATTGATGGCCAATACTTTATTAGCGTAAATGGCGGCTTCCTGCAGGTTTTTCTGGAACCCCAGCACGCGGGCTTTGCGTAGCAGCAATTCCTCGGACTGGGGATGGTACTCCAGGCCTTTGTTGATGTGCTGCATGGCTTCTGCGGGACGGTCGTTCCAGTATTCCAGGTCCGCGATGGCCACGTAAGCGTCTTCATACTCGGGCTTACGCTGGAGGATATACTGGAACTCGGCGCGGGCGCTGTCGGTTTTGTCGCTCCAGGTGTAGATACGGCCGAGGAAAACGCGGATATCGGCGTAGTCGGGGCTTTTGGCGAGGGCCTGCCGGCAAAGCCGGATCGCTTCTGGATAATCTTTCCGGTCGAACGCGGCCTTCCGGGCCAGCTGGAAAAGCTCATCGGAATCCTGCGCCAACGCAACAATCGATATCATGGCGGCGATAACGGTCAGAAGGATATGCCTCATATTTGTCGGTGTTCGGTTTTTATTGCCTGATAAAGATATAACTTCTTCCAGACCAGCGAAATATTATATATTTTTGTACTCGTGTTAACACGTATATTCCATGAAGATTTTAATTGCGGAAGATGATAACCTCATCCGGAAAACCATCGAGATAAAACTGGCAAAAGACGGTTATGAAATCATATCCTGTTCCGAGGGCAACCAGGCGCTGGAAAGCATCCGCTCCGAAAAGCCCGACATCGTGCTCACGGATATTATGCTGCCGTCCGTTTCCGGTCTCGAAATCGTAAGCGCCATCAAGCAGGAAGGGAACCCCATCAAAGTGATCGTACTGTCGACCATGGGGCAGGAAAATATCGTGGAAGAAGCCTTCCGCCTCGGCGCCGACGATTACATGACCAAACCTTTCAGCCTGACGGAATTATCGATCCGCGTGAAAAAACTGATTCAGTCCCGTTAAAAAACTAAACCGAATATCTTGCTGGAACCGAGCACCATACCCGAGGCAACCCTGTATGCATATACGGTCCTGTTCGCGGCGACCATGATCGTCGTCCTCCTCATGACCGCCGCCGTGCTCCGCCGCCGCCGTAAACGGTACCGGACGGAAAAGCGCGTGCAGGAATATTTCGATCAGTGGCTGGGAGACCTCCTCCTGGGAGAAATCAACGAAAACAGCGCTATCGAAGTGCCGGAAGAACTGCTCGACCGCCCGCATAACCGCCTCGCGCGCGAATTCGCCATCAATCAGCTCATCAACACCAAAAAGAACCTCATCGGCCAGGCCGCCCGTAACGTGATACAGCTGTATAGACTGTTAGGGCTGCGGAAAGCTTCGTGGGACAAATTCACCAGTCCGCTCTGGTACCGCAAGGCCCGCGGCATTTACGAGCTGTACATGATGGAGCAGCGCGATACCGGCGTCGCCATCGGCAAACATACCAACCATCGCAACGCATACGTACGCGCCGAAGCCCAAACCGCCCTGCTGGCGTTCGAAGGGTTCGACGGGCTCCGGTTCCTGGGCGGCCTCACACAGCCCATGAACAACTGGCAGCAGCTCAAATTGCTCGAACAGCTGCACGCACTTGACCCCGGGAACTTCGAAGGCCTGCCGCAGTGGCTCGGTTCGGCGAACGACAGCGTGGTGATCTTTGCGCTGAAGCTCGCCGAGATCTACCAGCAACTCCAGGTAAGGGAAGAAGCCACCCGTTGCCTACAGCATCCCAATTCCCATGTGCGCGAACAGGCCGTGAAAACGCTGGTACATATCGGGGACGAAGAAGCGGGCAACCTGCTCGCCGAACAATACCCGACGGAAACGGAGCACAACCGCAAAGCGATCCTCGAAGGCCTCGAACATGTAGCTACAGACGCGCAGCGCGGGTTTCTCGAAACCACGCTGGCCAGCGACGATCCCGCCGTTCAACTGCAATCGGCCCGCATCATTTCCCGCTGCCTCAAAGGCGGGGAAGCCATCATCGCCGCCAAAGCCCTGGCCCAGCCGGAACCCTATAGGCAAATATTGCTTCACATTCAAAGCGAGTCCGCACGATGAAAATACTGGCCGATATCCTCGTTTACCTGCTGGTGACCGGCATCTTCGTTTATTCCGTCACCCTCATCATCTCTTACATCGTCATCGGGATCAATTCCGTCAACGAAACCAGGGAATACCTGCATAAAAACGAAGCCACCGATTACCGCCTGCTGGCCGCATCGCCGCATGCGCCTACCGTGAGCATCCTGGCGCCGGCGTACAACGAAGGCGCAACCATCGTAGACAACGTACGGTCGCTGCTGTCGCTGTATTACAACAAACTCGAACTGGTCGTCATCAACGACGGGTCCAAAGACGATAGCCTGCAAAAGCTCATCGACGCGTACCAGCTGGAAAAAGTGGATTTCTTCGTCAACTACCGCATCCCGACGAAAGAAGTGCGGGCCGTGTACAAAACGAAACACCCGGCCTACAACAAGCTCGTGGTGGTCGATAAAGTGAACGGGGGGAAGGCGGATGCACTGAACGTGGGCATCAACATCGCTACGAACGATTATATCGTCTGCATCGACGCCGATTGTATCCTGGAGCACGATGCCATTCTCAAAATGGTGAAACCGTTCCTGGAAGAAGGGGAGAAGAAAGTGATCGCGTCGGGGGGGGTGATCCGCATCGCGAATTCCTGCGAGGTCACGAATGGCCGCCTTACGCGCGTGCATCTCCCGGAAAACTATTGGGCCCGCATGCAGGCGCTGGAATACATCCGCGCGTTTTTGCTTGGGCGCATGGCCTGGGCGCGGCTGGACGGGCTGCTGCTCATTTCCGGGGCGTTCGGCGCGTTCGACAAGGAGATCGCTATCCGCTGCGGCGGTTACAATACCAATACGGTGGGGGAAGACATGGAACTGGTAGTAAGGATGCGGCGCTATATGCATGAGCAGGACGTGCCGTATAAAGTGACCTATATCCCCGATCCGCTCTGCTGGACGGAAGCCCCCGAAACCGGGACCATCCTCACCCGCCAGCGCAACCGCTGGACGCGGGGCACCATCGAAACGCTGCGCTTTCACAAGAAGATATTCCTGAACCCGCGGTACGATCTGCTGGGGGCATTGAGCTATCCCTACTGGCTGCTGTTCGAAATGCTGGCGCCGCTGATCGAGTTCACGGGGTTCGTGGTGTTTTTGTTCCTGGCTTTCTTCGGGCTCATCAACTGGCACATGTTCTTCGCATTTTTGATATTCATCGTGTCTTTCGGGTACCTCAACAGCGTATTCGCCATTTACATGGAAGTATATACCTATAACCAGTACCGCCGCCGCAAAGAGATCCTCAAGCTGGTGCTGGCGGCGCTGACGGAGCCGTTCATATTCCATCCGTTTGTAGTATGGGCGGGCGTTCGCGGGTATTTCGATTTCTTCCGCAAGTCGAAAAGCTGGGGCGAAATGACACGCCAGGGATTCGGGAAGCCGCAGCCGAAAAACGGTTGATCCCAATTTTCATGTACCCATTATTCCGCCCCGCCGGATTAATATCGTAAATTCGTTCCGCAATATTCAGTCATATCGCGCCAAGAAATGAAAAACGCAGATTTCGGATTCGACGTATTATTCAAATATGCGACATTAGGTATACTGGTGGCCGATACGGCCGGCAATATCGTCATGTCCAACCCTTTCCTGCTCCGGCAGTTCGGATATACGGCCGAAGAGCTGGAAGGCCAGAAGGTGGAGAAACTCATTCCCGACCGGTACGCCGGCCGTCACGAGAGCCATCGCGACCGTTTCAGCCATCATCCCCACAACCGGCCCATGGGCATGGGAATGGATCTTTTCGCGCGGCGGAAAGACGGGACGGAATTCCCGGTGGAGATCAGTCTTGGCGTTTATGAAGCGCCCACCGGCCGCCTGGTGGTGGCCTTCGTGAGCGACATATCCCTGCGCAAGCAGTCGGAAGACGCGCTGCGCGAACTGAACGCGGAACTGGAACAAAAGGTGGCGGATCGTACGGAATCGTTGTCCAAGCTTGTGAAGCAGATGGAAATGCAGATGAAGGAGATAGAGCGGAAAGACAATGAGTTACGGATGGCCCTGCAAAAGGAAAAGGATTTGAACGAACTGAAGAGCCGCTTCGTTTCCATGGCCTCCCACGAATTCCGGACGCCCCTCAGCACCGTGCTTTCCTCATCCTACCTCATTTCCCGCTATACGGCAGCGGAAGAGCAGCCGCAGCGCGAAAAACACATCCAGCGGATCGTTTCGTCCGTCAACCTCCTGACCGATATTCTCAATGATTTCCTCAGCGTAGGCAAGATAGAAGAAGGAAGGATCCATGTGCGGCCGGCCACGGTAAACGTGGAATCCATCATCGGCGCCACCGTTCAGGAGCTCTTCGAGCTCAACAAAAAGGACCAGCGCATTTCGTACGTGCATACCGGTGATCCGGAAGCGCTCCTCGATCCGGCGCTGCTCAAACATATCATCCTCAACCTGCTGTCCAACGCCATCAAATTCTCGCCGGAAGGCAGCGCAATCCGCGTATCTTCCGAAAGGGAAGGGCAGCAGCTGGTGATCCGCGTGGCCGACCAGGGCCGCGGCATCAGCGAAGACGACCAGGCGCACCTTTTCGAACGCTTCTTCCGTGGTAACAACGTGTCGGATATCCAGGGCACGGGCCTCGGACTGCATATCGTAGCCAAGTATACCGAACTGATGGACGGCAACATCCAATGCCGCAGCCAGGTAGGAAACGGCACCGAATTTATTCTGACATTTCAAATCCCGCCCAACCCATGAGCACGATTCTCCTGATCGAAGACAATGCCGACATCCGCGAAAATACCGCGGAAATCCTCACCATGGCCAATTACAAGGTGCTGACCGCAGCCGATGGCATGCAAGGCGTGCAGATGACTTTCGAGCATCACCCGGATCTGATCATTTGCGATATTTCCATGCCCGTGCTCGACGGCTACGGCGTGCTGCACATGCTGCACAAGCGCAACGCCCTCCAGCATACGCCCTTCATCTTCCTCACCGCCCGTACCGAAAGAACGGATATGCGCAAAGGGATGGAAATGGGGGCCGATGATTTCATCACCAAGCCTTTCGACGCCATGGAGCTCCTCCAGGCCATCGAAATCCGCCTGCAGAAAGCCAGTAAGCTGAAGGAAGACATCGCCCAGGGCCCCGGCGCCATTTCGGCGCTGCTGTCCGTTACCGGCGGCGGCGACCAGCTGGAGGCGCTGAAGAACGAGCGCAATACGCAGCTGTTCAAAAAGAAACAGGCCGTGTATTCAGAAGGGAAACACGCCACCAACCTGTTCTACATTGTTAAAGGGAAAATCAAGGCCAGCAAACGGCACGATAACGGGAAAGAGCTCATCACCGGGCTCTACAACGAAGGCGATTACTTCGGGTATACGCCGCTGCTGAGCGGCGGACTGTACCAGGACAGTGCCGAAGCGATGGAAGACGCGGAAATCGCCATGATCCCGAAAGCGGATTTCGAAGCGCTCATGAACGGGAACCCCGCCGTACAGCGCCGCCTCATCCAGATGCTGGCCAACAACATGGCCGAAAAGGAAGAACAGCTGCTGGGCATCGCTTACAACTCCCTGCGCCGCAAAGTGGCCGACGCCCTGCTGGCGCTCGATAAAAAATACAACGCGGCCGGAAGCATGCAGTTCAGCATCGACATCAGCCGCGATAACCTGGCCGCCGTTGCCGGCGTAGCCAAGGAATCCCTCATCCGGACGCTGGGAGATTTCCGCGACGAAAAGCTCATCAGCATCCGGGAAGGCGAGATTATCCTGGAAGACCGTAAGAAGCTGGCGCGCCTCCTGAATTAGGGAGGTCTGCGCACTGCGTCCGCAGGTGCCCGATTTCTTCTTTCATTTTGTCCAGGTCGGATTCCAATCCTTCCCGCTGCAACAAATACGATTTACCATCCGAATGCTTCTGGTATAGCATCACCAGATCGTGGTGCATGAGCGCGAGGGCCTGGTCGTTCTGCAGGAACTGCTGCTGCAGGGATTCCGCACGCTCCAGGAACTGGCGCGACGAATCCAGCTGCAAAGCCTCCATCAGCCGTTGTTTCAGCAGGATGTTCTCCTGTTTGAGGAACTCCAGCATCCGCAATAATTCAGATTTCTTCTCCCGGCTCATTTTTACTTGTTATGTGCGATGAATAAGGCGCAGGGTACCGCTTTCATGAGCAGATCGGCCATGCTGGCCTTGAACCAGCGGCTCACGGTGCTGCGCTGGTAGGCGCCCAGCACTACGAGGGTTTTGCTGTCTGCCTTCAGCAGGTGATCGAGGATGGCGTTTTCCGCATCGCCCTGCAATACTTCGTATGCGGCGTTGGGGTTGTGCCTTTTCATGAACTCCTTCATCAGCTGGTTTTCCGGAACGTGGTGGTTGTCGTCCCCGCGAACGGTGATCACAGTAGCCGGCAGCTTGTTCGTTTCCGGCAGGATGGCGGAGAACATTTTGATGGCGAAAACGGAAGACGGCGCCCCGTCGTACAGCATCACCGTTTTTTCCAACGGCTCCCATTTCAGGGGCGCGATCAGCACGGGGCATTGCACTTCCGACAGCAGATCGCGGATGAAGCGCGTGGGCGCGGCTTCGGGGAAACGGGTGAAAGTTTCGTCGGCGCCGATGATCAACAGATCGGCGTATATGCTTTCCCGTAGGAGGTCGGGCAGGGCGAACGATTTATCGCGGCGAACGGTGAAATTGACACCGCCGGCCTGGCAGGCGTTTTCGAATGTTTTGACGGCATTGTCCCGGATCTGTTTATCCTTGGCCATCCGTGCTTCGAGGTCGTTGGTTTCCATGGCGGTAGCGATGGAAAAGCTGTTGTGGGTGAAATCGTCGAGGAAAACGCCGACGAGGTGGGCTTTTTCCCGGGCGGTGACAGCAATGGCCGTTTGCATACTGGATTCCGAAAGTTTAAGGCCGTCGAGGGCAACAATGATCTTTTTCATGCTATAAAATTCAGATAATGTGATGGAAGCAGGAATGATGACGGTCAACGGAGCCGTTGATCGTGGTCGGGGCGGGTCAGGCGGGCGTGAAATGGCCGCGCCCCCGCCTTTCTTACAACAAAAAGCGGGGGCGCGGGTTCGGGGATGGTATGTTATTTATCGTAGTGGAAGGGCGGCAATTTCATAGCCGGAACGCCTTCGCGGGTGATGATCACGGGTTTGATAAGGCCGTTTTCGTCGAATTCCAGTTTTTCGATACAGGTTTCGCGGGAATTGGCGTCTTTTTCACCGATGGGGCGGCGGTGGTATACGATGAAATATTTTTCCGTTCCGGGAACATGAATGACGGAATGATGACCCGCGCCCCTTGCGATGGCGGGGTCCTGGTCCAGTATTTTCCCGATCCGGCGGAACGGTCCGGAAGGGGAATCGGCGATGGCATAGGCCACGCTGTAGTCGGGGCCGGTCCAGCCGCCTTCCGACCACATGAAGTAATATTTCCCGTTTTTGATGAACATGAACGGCCCTTCCACATACTTTTCCGGCGTGATCTCGCGGAAAACCGTTCCGTCCTCAAACGGCTCGAATCCCGTAAAATCGTCTTTCAGCCTGGCGATATTGCAATGGCGCCAGCCGCCGTAAATAAGGTAATGCTTCCCGTCCTTGTCGCGGAAAACGAACTGGTCGATGGGCTGCGCCCCGTTATGGAACTTGTCTACGAGCGGCTTGCCGAGATGGTCGCGGTAGGGGCCTTCGGGCTTGTCGGCCATCGCCACACCGATACCGCCGTATTCCTGGTCGTTCTGGATATCGTTCGCCCCGAAAAACAGCCAGTATTTCCCGTTGTGGCGGATCACGGACGGCGCCCACATGGCGCGTTTCGCCCATTTGACGGCCGCCGTGTCGAGGATACGGGCGTGTTTTTTCCATTGCACGAGGTCGGCCGAGGAAAAGGCGTCGAAGAACACCTGTTTTTCGTACGGGGCGGAGAAAGTGGGGAATATCCAGTAGTTCCGGCCATAGATGATGGCTTCCGGGTCGGCGTACCAGCCCGGGAACACGGGGTTGCCGGACATTTTCCGTTTGGATTTTTGCTGAGCGGAGGCGGGGAGGAATGCCGCAGCGGCGCAGCAGAGGAGGATCAGGCGCTTCATGCCCGAAATATAGAAAAAACAATCGGGGCTTCCGCTTGTTAAAAATAGGCAACAAAAAAACTACTGTTATGGGTAAACTGGATAAGAAGGTGGTATTTATCACCGGCGGCAATTCCGGGATCGGGTTCGCCTGTGCGCAGGCCGCTGCGAGGGAAGGCGCTACCGTCGTGATCGCAGACCTCGAAAAAGTGGACCACGGGCCTGCCATTCAACAACTGAAAGACCTCGGCGCCGAGGCTTCCTTCGTCCCGATCGACGTGTCCGATTTCGAAAGCGTGAAAAAAGCCGTGGCCGCCACCGTCGAAAAATACGGCCGGCTGGACGTGGCGCTCAACAACGCCGGCATCGGCGCGCCCTACGCCGGGATCCACGAAACCGACGAGAAAGTCTGGCAGCGGATCATCGACATCAATCTTTCCGGCCAGTTCTACTGCGTCAAATACGAGCTGCAGCAATTCCTCAAACAGGGCGGCGGTGTGATCGTGAACCTTGCGTCGCTGGCGGGCCTCGTGGCCGAACCGGGCCTGGTGCCCTACACCGCCGCGAAACACGGTGTGCTGGGCATCACCAAGAACGTGGCGGTGCAATATGGCGCACAAAACATCCGTTGCAACGCCATCTGCCCGTATTACATCGAAACCCCGCTGCTGAAAGACCTCAACGTCGACATCCGCGGGAAATGGGAGGAAAGAACGCCCATCCACCGCCTGGGCAAGCCCGAAGAAATCGCCGGCGCGTTCATCTTCTTCGCGTCAGACGATTCGTCGTATTGCAATGGCAGCATCCTACCGATAGACGGCGGTGTGTTGGCGGGCTGATCATTTTTCCGCGAAATAATTGTGAATAAAGGAGAACCCCGAGATCTCGAATTCCCCGGCGCCCTTGGCTACCAGGAAAAGGTCGTGGATGCCGAAAGCATGCCGTAACTGGCCGGTGAGCTTTACGTTGAATGTGGTATCTGCCGTGTCTGGGATGCGGATGGAACCGAGTTTTTTGCTGCGCTTGCCGTTGGGCCTGTCTATCCGGAATTCCAGCCTGGGAGCGGATTTTCCTTTCAGGTTGCTGCTGATCACCACTTCGAACCCGATTTCCCCCATGCTCAGGTTCACTTGTCTGAACCCGAGGTATGAGCCTTGCTTCATCATGTACTTCGTTGTATCCGACGCCGGCGTGCGCAATACACCCTGACCGCTTGCCCGCATTGACAAGCAGCACAGCAGGGCCGCCGTTACGAGGATCGCAAGTGGTTTCATAGGTATGGTTCGATCTCGGGTTTTATCTTCCCGGCAAATTACATAAAATATTAGAATAAAATATTATGAATCAATTTTTACCGGCTGGGGTTTGCCGGCGGGGAGCAGGAGCGTAAACTGCGTGCCCTGGCTGGGTGCGCTCTGCACGTTCAGCTGGCCTTTGTTCTGGGCGGTGAATTCCTGGCAGAGCAGCAAACCCAGCCCGCTGCCGCGCTCGCCCTTGGTACCGTAGCCGGGCGCGGATTTGAAAGTGAAGAGTTGCGGAATTTTTTCGGGGGCGATGCCCGTTCCCTGGTCGTGCACGCGGAAAGTAACCTGGCCTTCGACGTTGATGGCCGACATGCGGATTTCCCCGCCGGGGTAGCTGAATTTCACGGCATTGGAAAGGAGGTTGCGGAGGATGACCGACACCTGGTCGCGGTCGGCATACACCCAGCAATCGGCCGGCACGTCTACCCGGAGATGGATTTCCTTTTCCCGGATGGCGTTTTCGAACAGTGCCACGATTTCCTCGGAAAGGGTGGCCAGGGAAGCGTGGACCGGTTTCACGCGGATGCCTTTCATCTGGCCCATGCTCCAGCGCAGCATATTATCCATCGTACCGGCCAGGCGGTTCACTTTTTTGTAAAGCTCGTCGGCCGCATCTTTCATGTCTGCTTCCGGGTATTCGCCCTTGCGGAACATGTCCAGCAACATTTCCAGCGTGGCCAGGGGCCCGCGGATGTCGTGCGCGATGATGCTGAACAGTTTTTCCTTGTCGCGGTTCAGCGCTACCAGCGCCTGGCGCTGCACTTCCTTCTCTTCCTCGTAATCGTCGTGCACCCGCTTGAAGTAGGAGAGGGCCATGATGATGAAAGAGAGCCCCCAGGCCACGTTGAAGATGATCCGGTCGTGCGGGACGGGCCTTTCGGGGATAAAATCGATCCAGGAAAAGCGGACCGCGAGAAAGGAGGCGATCATCACGAAGGAGAGCGACATGATGAGCCATTTGTCGTCGTACACCAGTACGGTCACGATGAGAATGTTCAGGAGGAAATATTCGACCCCGTTCCGGTAGATGAGGGCGGTAATGGTGTAAATGATGATGCTGGAAATGATGATAAAGAGCCTGGCGCTGAGGTACCGTTGTTTCCAGGTGAGGATAACGGTGCCGACGCTGCATGCCACGTTCAGGCAGTTGAAGAACGACAGGAGGTACCGCTCCTGGATGAAGTTGGTGATCGCGAAAAATACCAGTCCGGGGATCCAGGGAACGGTCAGCAGATTGAGGAGCCGCGTGCGGCGTGCCTCAATGAACGGCATATCCGGTGTGATGCCTATGTTGAGCAGTCGGAATAGGAATGATCTGGCCGATAATTCGGAAAGTGGCATGGTGCAAAGATAAAAAACCTTCGGCTTCGTGGTAGTCCCTGAACACCATCGCTTTACGGTTGAAAAGCGTATTTTTGCCGTTCAAAATCCTAATATATGGCTGCCAGGTTCTATTCCCGCGATCAGTTTTTTCAGCGAATGCCCCAGGAAATCGTGCTGGCGGCAGACGTTTACAGGCGCATGCTCGAAAATGGCTGGAAGGAATTCGCCCTGGCGGAATTTGAGGTGTATTTCGTGTCGGACGACCGCCAGAAGCTGGAAAAGCTGGGATATTTCCTGCAAGACGTTTACAAAATGAAAGTGGCGGGAACGCGGCAGTCGGGCGGCGGGATCATCGAAATGGGGTGCCTCACCACCCCGTTCCCCGTGAGCGAGGAAAATCTCCTGTATTTCGTGATGGATATGTGCCTCAAGGGTTTTGAGCACGATTGCCGGATGGATGGCTACTCCACCGCCCCCGCGCCCGCGGAGCTGCAATATCCCGACGAAGCACCCGAAAAACTGGCGGAAATCTTCGACCGGGGACTGGCTTCCTACGCCAACCGCAACTTCAGCGACTGTGCCATCCAGTTTACTTCCGCCATCCGCATCTTCCCCGAAAACCCCAACGCCTGGTATTCCCGCGCCATCGCCAAAGACGAACTGCTCCTCAACGCCAAAGCCCGGGAAGATTACGACGAAGCCCTGCGGCTGTCTCCCTCGTTCAAGGAAGCCTGGATCAACCGGGCCGTCAATAAAGACGAAGCGGGCGATTACGCCGGCGCGCTGGCGGACTACGACCAGGCCATCCTCCTGGATGCCCTCAATCCCGCCGTGTATTTCAACCGGGGCAACACCAAACAACGCCTGGGCGACCAGGCCGGCGCCTGCCGCGACTGGACCAAAGCCCGCGACCTCGGCGGCGATTATGCCGAGGAAAGCCTCCGGGCATATTGCGGCCAGCAGCAATAAGTTCACTTTACATCCTGATCCTGTTCCGCCAGGGCTGCACCCTGCTGCGGGGCTCCCTGCCGAGGAAAGCGTACAACTGCCGGAGCCAGTACCTGAAACTGTGCATGGGATCGATTTTGCCGAAAGGTAGGGCCGCCCGGCGTAGCTTCCCGCGCAAGTCGACGAACGGCATGGCAGGGCGACGAACAGCATCATCTCCCGACGAACCGTACCCTAGTAAATCAGTTTTTTCAGGTTATCCACGTAATTGCGGCCGATGCTGAGCTCCGTTCCATTTTCCATGACGAGGAACATCTTGCTGATATCGCGGTACACTTCGCGGATGTGGAGGATGTTGACGATGTGGGAGCGGTGGATGCGGATGAACTTCTCGGGATCGAGGCGCTTTTCGATGATGCCGATTCCCTGGGAGCTGAGGTAAGATTGGTCGTGGGTATGGATTTGCGTGTAGTCTTTCTCCGCTTTGAGATAGATGATCTCATCGACGGCGATGCTTTTGAGGCGGTTGCCTTTTTCAACGAGGATGCGCTTGGGGAAATTGACGGTTTGCGCATCTGCGAGGAAGTGGAGGTTCTGGGCATGATCGGCCCGGTGGATGCGCTCCATCGCTTTGCTGAAACGTTCTCGGGTGTAGGGTTTGAGGAGATAGTCCAGCGCATTCATCTCGAACGCCTGCAGCGCGAACTGGTCGTAGGCCGTCGTGAAAATGATGAGCGGGATATGGGTGATCTCCTCCAGTACCCGGAAGCCGTTCATGGCGGGCATCTGGATGTCGAGGAAGATGAGGTCGGGTTTCAGGGCGTTGATGTCGCGCACAGCTTCCAGCCCATTGCGGCATTCGCCGGCCACTGCGATGTCCGGGAAATCCGCAAGGTACTGGCGGATGAGGAATCGGGAAGCTTCTTCGTCGTCTATGATCAGTACGGTTTTTCGGCTCATGAGGGTCGATTGGTATGTGTATAAAATATGAAACGTAGGCCGGAAGGCTGGTTGCGGCGGATGAGCAGGCTTTCGGAAAACAGGAGCTCCAGTCTTTGCCGGATGTTGCGCAGGCCCACGCCGGTGCTTCTCCCGATTTCCGCCAGTTCCCCGCTGTACCCTACGCCGGTGTCGCTGATCTCGATCCGCAGTTTGTCGGATTCCCGGGCGATGTCGATATGGATCTTCCCGCCATGGATGCTCGGCGCGATCCCGTGCCGGATGGCGTTCTCCACGACCGGTTGCAGCAGCATGGCGGGGATCATGACGTTTTCGGAGCCGTTCAGCGGACTGATGCTGAATTCCAGTCTTTCCCGGAAACGGCTGTGCTCCAGTTCCAGCATGGTGCGGATGTAGCGGATCTCCTCCTTCAACGGCACCCATTCATGTTCCGTACAATATAACGAATACCGGAACGTATCCGCCAGCCGGGCGATCAGTTCGCGGGTAGGTTCCTGTTCGATCGGCACGCTGGCGCTGATGGAATTGAGCGTGTTGAAGAGGAAATGCGGCTGGATCTGTGCTTTGAGGGCGTTGATCTCGCTGCGGAACGCCGCGTCCGCCAGTTCCTTTTCCTTTATCAGCTGCGCTTCCCGCTCCAGGAAAAAATAATAAACGTGCAGCAGGCTGAAACACTGCAGATAATAGACGATAACGGGGAAAACCGACCGCAGAATGTAGATCCCCTGCATAAGCGGCTGGCCCACCATATAGTTATAGAGCTGCGTCCCTCCCAGCCAGGCGCCCCAAAAAAGAGGGATGAGCATCAAATGCAGCCGGAAACGGAAGCGGAGCGGACGGTCGCGGAACTTCCGGAACACCAGGTACCAGCAAGGCACGCTCACGGCCAGCAGGATCAACGAATCCCAGCAGATCATCCGCAGGTAAACAGCGTCTACCCGGCCCAGCAATACTTCCGGGATATACAGGACGAAATCCTGCAGCACGAACAGCAGGCAATAGCCCGCCGCTTCGCCCCAGGTAATATTGCTGAATGCGCTCTTTTTCAGTGCTGCTGCTATTTTTCCCATAAAAGACTTGCTCATAACCGTCCAAGTTGGCGGGAAGGTACGCCAATTTCAGGAGAGATTCCCGGCCCGGAGGCCAACTGGTTACGTTATTGAAAACTGCTGCTGTATTGCGTTTGGCAGATTTTGGCAAACTGAAGTGTTGCATATTTTCCGCGAAATGCCGGATCGTACGGTTGAAATTACGGCTGAAACGAAACCGGCCTGCGGTTTGTTGTGCTTTCGGAAAACGATTCCATATGACTACCGCCCAAATCGCTTACCGCCTCGAAACCCTCTGCCGTGCGGGAGATTTCCACACGGCCGTGGACGAACTGTTTGCCGACGACGCCGTAAGCATCGAACCAGTTGAAACACCGGAATTCCAGAAGGAAACCAGCGGCAAAGCTAATATCCTCCAAAAGGGGGAGAAGTTCTATTCCCTGGTAGATACGATGCACAGCCTCGACGTCCGGGATACCGTCATAACCGGCAACGTGATCGCATTTGTATTGAGCATGGACGTAACCATGAAAGACCGGCCACGGACTACCTGGGAAGAACTTTGCGTGTACCAGGTGAAAGACGGGAAGGTGGTTTCAGAGCAGTTCTTCATGTAGCCTGCCGCAGCTTTTAATGCATTACCTGCACGAGGATCTTCCATCCTGCCGGCGTGTGCCCCCAGATGCGCAGGTAATGCGCCTTCCGGCCTTCGTACACCGCGTCACCGTACACCAGGGCAAGGTCTTTGGCGGCGGAAAGGAACGATCCTGCAGGACGGAAATCCGGGGCCAGCGGCATCCGTTGGATCAGTTCACGGAAACCATCCGCTTTTGATACCGGAACATTGCGTTCCAGGTTCAGCCAGGAATGCTCGTCGAGCACATCGTCGTAGGCTGTTTTTCCGGCTGTGCGGTACTTTTGCAGGAACGCGTCTTCGGCCGTGTTGGCCGTAGCCTGCGGATCGGGCGTGAGGGAAACGGTAATGGGGTTGGGGGACGGATCGGCATATAACCTTTTGGGAAACCGGATACCGAAATCGATGAGGTATTTCCAGTCACCGGAAGGTCGTCGCACCCAGAAAGTGGTGTATTGCCCGGCGAGCAGGAGCGTATCCGCCCCGGGATGTTTCATGTAATACGGCCCGGTCGTGAACCCGGAAGCGCCGTCGCCCGAGGCGCCGGCGAATTGCGGCCCCCAAATGAGCTGGATGTCGCTCTCCGGCCGCTGGCGCCATTGTTCGAGGGCGTTTACGTATTCGCCGTTGTCCATAGCGACGGCAGTGCTGTCGGTAAAAGCAAGAAAGGCCGATTTTACGCCATGCTGCACCGCATGCGCGGCAAAGCCCCGTTCTGCGCGGATAACGGAAGATGCGTCTTGTGCGGCGGCTCTCAACGACATGAAAACGAATACAAAAGCAGTCAGATAGGTATGTTGCATGTAAGGTGGTTGATCAAACTACAGCAATCTACGAAATCCCGCAAACCGGGAAATGACGTAAATTCCGGAATGACTTCTCAACAGGATAACGATAAGAAACTCGCCGCTGAAACGGCGGTTTCGATGCTCCGAAGCGGTATGACGGTCGGTTTGGGGACAGGCTCCACCGCCAGGTTCGCGCTGCAAGCCATTGCGGAGCAACGGTTAAGCATCAAAGGGGTGCCCACTTCCCGCCAAACTGCGGAACTGGCGCGGTCGCTCGGCATTCCGCTGGTGGATATCAACGATGTGCCGTATATCGATATCACGCTCGACGGGGCCGACGAGTTCACGCCTTCCCTCGATCTCATTAAGGGCGGCGGGGCGGCGTTGCTGCACGAGAAAATCGTGGCGGTGCGGTCGCGGCAGCTGGTGATCATGACGGATGCTTCGAAACGGGTAGCGCAACTGGGCAAATTCCGCGTGCCGGTAGAAACGATCCCTTTCGCCGTGCGCTATGTGCAAGACCGGATCGCCGCCATGGGCGCCAGCAGCAGCGTTCGCCACGGGGTGTTGACGGACGAAGGCAATGCCGTGATAGATGCGGATTTCGGGCTGATATCCGACCCCGCGGCATTGGGCGCGCAGCTGAAAGCGATCACGGGCGTGGTGGAGCACGGGATTTTCGCGGGAATGGCGGCGCTGGTGCTCATGGGTGATAACGGGAAGGTGGAGCGATTTCCGCAAGTTTCGGGTGGCTGAACCAACCGGCTGCGTTAACTTTGCGGCCATGTCTGCCCGAACTTTCATTATTCCCGCTGCCGATCCTTTCAGTTTCGACGAATGCCTTTGGTTTTTGGACCGGGGGTTCGACGAATGTATGCATACCATTCTGCCAGCCCGCGTCAGGAAGCTCGTGCCCTTGCCGGGAAACCCCGTGCTGGTGGACCTCCGCGCGCATCCGGAAGGCATTATGGCCGAGTTGCTGGAAGGTGAAGTTAATCCGGGGACGGAAGCTGCCTTGCGGGCGTACATCCATGAATGGCTCGCGCCGCAGCAGGATATTCTTCCCTTTTACGACAAGCTCGCCCGAATTCCTGCGATGGCATATATGCCCGAGGCGTTCAGAGGCCTTCGCCTGATCGGTATTCCCGATCTTTTCGAAGCGTTGGCCTGGAGCATCATCGGCCAGCAGATCAACCTGCCCTTTGCCTACCGGCTGAAACGCAGGATGGTGGAGCGTTGGGGCGAAAGTTTCGATTTCGGGGGAACGGCGTACCACCTGTTCCCCGCGCCTTCCGTGATGGCGCAGGCCGATCCGGCGGAGTTGCGCGCCATGCAATTTACCGGCCGGAAAGCGGAATACATCATCGGCGTGGCCCAACAATTCGCCGAAGGGCATGTGAGCAAAGCGGCGCTGCTGGCGCTCCCGGGCCTGGAGGCGCGCCGAAAGGCGCTGACAGACCTGCGCGGCATCGGCATCTGGTCGGCCAACTACGCGCTCATGAAAAGCCTGCGCGATGCTACCTGCATTCCGCATGGCGATGCGGGATTGCTCAATGCGCTGTTATCCCATCAACTCATTTCCAGTAAATCCGATCAGGCCGCCATGGAAAAACTCTACCGCAAGTTCAAAGGCTGGGAAAGCTATATGGTAGCCTATTTGTGGAGGAGCCTGGCGGTTAAAAGCTGATATGAGGATATGCATATCTGTTATGACTTCATTACAAGCCTATAACCGGTTATCGGCTGGGACGTTTCCATAACCTGAAAAGTGAAGTTAATGATCCACGCAAGTTATTTGATATAGCCCTTCGCCATTACTCGATCGATTTCAATAAACAAGTTTCAAATCCGTAAAGCACGGTGGCCTACATAGTTAGAGGCAACCGTGCTTTCAGATTCCCGGATCACGTCGATGCATCATGGAAGATAATCCCCAGCGTATGCCGGTGCCCCGAGCGGAGCGCGCTCACGCCGTGTTTCATATGCGCGCGGTAGAACCCGCGGCTTCCTTTCAGCGGCCTGAACTGTGTGGTGAATAATAGGATATCGCCTTTGCCGGGCTGCAGCACGATGGCTTTCGATTGCGCGCGGGGCACCTGCTCCGTGAGCACGAATTCCCCGCCGGTGTAGTCTTTCCCGGCTTCGTCGAGGAAAAGGACGGCCTGGATGGGGAAGTATACATCGCCATACAGGTCCTGGTGCAGGGTATTAAAACCACCTGTTCCGTATTGAAGGATCAGCACGGCCGGAAGCTCCTGGCCATTGGCGCGGCAGCGTTCGAGGAAGGCCCCATGTTCGGCGGGGTACGAGATCCCCGTTTCCAGCTGTTCCATCCATTTATTGGCCACCGGCGCGATCTGTGCGTACAACGTTTCCCGCAGCGATTGCAGCAGCGGAGGAAGCGGGTAACGGAAATATTTGTATTCGCCCAGTCCGAAGCGGTAACGGGCCATCACAATGGTTTTGCGGTAAAATGCAGGTTCGTGGTAGGCGGAGGAGAGGGCTTGTGCGTCTTGTTGGGTTAGCGCCTGCGGGATGATGGCATACCCGTTTTCCTGGAGCTGCCGGGCAATGAGCGGCCAGTCCCTCTGCAGGAGGGCGTTTGCGGTTGGATGCATGATACTGGTTTAATGTAAGAAAGGAATTCAGGAGACTTTCGCCGCTTCCCAGCCGATCATGGCGGATTTGCGGTTGCTGCCCCAGTGATACTGGCCCACGTCTCCGGAAGCGCGGATCACGCGGTGGCAGGGGATGAGGAAGGCTACGGGATTAGCTGCCACGGCAGTGCCCACGGCTCTCGACGCGCCGGCATGGCCCGCCTGTTCCGCCAGTCCCGAATAAGTGACCAGCCCGCCCATCGGTACGTTCAGCAAGGTTTCCCAAACGCGGACCTGGAAAGGCGAACCTTTCAGGTGCAGCTTGATCTCGGGGAGCTTTTTCCAGTCTTGCCCGAAAATAAACAACGCGTTTTGCTGGTTCACGTCCACGAACTGGCGGTACACGGCCCGGGGGAATTTTTCCTGCAGGTCGCGCAGGGCTTCGGCTTCGCCTGCATCGGCAAAAGCCATGTGGCAAACGCCTTTTTCGGTGGAGGCTACGATCAGCGGGCCGAACGGGCTTTCCGCAAAGCTATAGTTGATCTGCAAGCCCGCACCGCCGTTCCGGAATTCACCGGGCGTCATGCCTTCAATTTTGACGAAGAGATCGTGCAGGCGGCTGGTGCCGGACAGGCCGGTTTCGAAAGCCGCGTCAGACAGTGTGTCTCCCTGGATGAGGCGGCCTTTGGCGTGGTCGAGACTGAGGTATTGCAGGAACTGTTTCGGGCTTACCCCGGCCCAATCCTGGAACATCCGCTGGAAGTGGAAAGGGGAGAGGTGCACATGTCCTGCGGCGGCTTCCAGGTCTGGCTGGTCCTTGAAATGCTGCCGGAGGAAGGCGATGGCCGAAGCGATCCTGTTAAAATCGATTTGTTGTTGCGTTTCCATGTTTCTCCATTTTATACCACAAAATTATCGCGGCTGCACTTCCCCCGAAACCCGCTTCTTGCGCAATCCAGTTGCTATATGATGATACGAAAGGTAATGTTGATGCGTGGCTCCGCGACCCGCGCCGTTTTCGGGACGCCGTGGTACCAGTTTTCCTGCGTATGGCCGCGCATGAGCAGGAAGCTTCCGTGCGTCAGTACCACCTGTTGGCGCAGGGTTTTTTCTTTCGCGTGTTTAAGTTGAAAATACCTCGCCGCCCCGAAGCTCACGGAACCGATGACGGGCTGCGGGCCGAGGGAACGCTCGTTATCGCGGTGCCAGCCCATACTGTCGTTGCCGTTGCGGTAAAAATTGAGCAGCGCGCTGTTGAAAACCACGCCGGCCACGGGCTCGATCTTCGATTTGATGTAGCGCAGCTCCTCCGTCCAAGGCAGCGGCTGCATGGTAACGCCGGAATAGGTGTACACTTTTCCTTCGTCGCCATACCAGGCCGTGAGGCGCGGCTGCATTACCTGGCGGCCCATGATGACGATGGGCTCCTGCTTCCATGCGATGTTTTCCGTTAACGCATGCAGTAGCCGGTCGCTTTCTTGTGGTGGGAAGAAATGCGGGAACAGGCGCACGTCGCCGTCTTTGGGCAAAAGGTTCATATGTTGTTCGCGGCTTTCCATTGTTTGTATTTGGCGGGGAGGCAATGGCCGCAGGGGCGGTACCCCTGCGCCAGGGCTTCTTCCTCACTGGAGAAAAACACCCGGTTCCGGTCCAGCATCCGTTTCCCGCTGGCGCAACGCAAGGTGCCGTAAATCCGGCCTTTGCGGTATCCGCCGAAGGCGATCTTCCCTTTCCGGAACAATTCCCGGAACCGGGCGCTTCTTTCCGCGGCGGTGCTTCCCATATGCAGGTGCTCGATCATGGGGCAATTTACGTTTTCCGCGGCAGCCGTCCAGCCCGATTCTTGCGGTCTGCCCCAAAAGAAAAGGACCGCCATGCGGCGGTCCCTCCCGGGTTATTACTGTTCTGTTCGGAATGACTAGAAGCTGTAGCGGGCGCCGAACTGCACCTGCCAGGGCGTGCCGCCGGGGCTTACCACACCGGTGTTGGCACCTACGCGGTATACCATTTCGTTCTTCGCTTTGTCGAAGCCGGTGGTGGTATAGATGTTCTGTTTGCCGAGGGATTTGTTGGTACCCCAATCCTTGTTCAGCATGTTGGCGATATTGAAACCGTCTACCGACAGTTCGATACCATGCCTTTTCGCGAAGCTGAATTTCTTGGCGATGCGGAGGTCCCAGATGCCGAAGAAGCCGTTTTCGCCGCCATTGCGCTCTGCTACCTTACCCATGCTCTCGCGGATGTAGGATTTCAGGCTGTTGCTGGCGTTGGGATTGTTCAGGATGCCGTTGATGCCGTCTCTGTACACCTGTGAAACGTTCGGATCGTTCACGTTGAAGATGTAAGCCAGGTCGTTGGACGTCACGAAGTCGCCGTTCACGTTGCCGTTCACCGCCAGCGAGTAGCGGGTACCGCCAAGGCCGGAGTAGCGAATGCCGACGCTGAAGCCTTTCCAGGACGGCAGGGTGCCGTAGAACACCACTTTGTGGCGGAACTGGTTGTCGGAATACGTCATGTGGCTCAGGTCGCGCGGGTTGTCTTTCACCATGAGGCCGAGCGTAGCGGTATTGGCCACGTCGCCGTTGTAGGAGGTGTTGTCCTTGGAATCGTTCCAGGTGTAGCTGCCGGTAATTTCACCGTCTTTCCAGTAACGCCAGGTTGCGTCGAGCACCACGGCGAACTGGTTCACTTTACCGCCGCTGTTCAGCTCCAGCACACGGCCCACGTTGGTGGTCTTGCGGCCCTTCTGCCAGTCCATGATCCCTTTGTCGGTAATGGTGGATGCGGGCACGTAAACACCGCGGCCGCCTTCGTTGGCGAGGGTGAAGTAAGGATTGTCTACCATGTTGCGGTCCACGTACATATAGTTGTGGCGGGCGATGGTGGTAAAGAAGGTAATGCCGGCTTTGAGGCGGTCGGTGAAGAAGTGGTTATAGGAAATGTTCGCTTTGTACACCACGGGGATACGGGCGTCTTTCCCGTTCATGTTGATGGTGCCGGTCCGGGGCAGGTTCTTTTCTGCGATGTACGCTTCGCCCGGCGCGGTGCTCGGGTTCTTGCGGTAACCGATGAAGTCGGGAACGGGCAGCAGCGCCGGATCGGTCACGTCGATGGAAATCACTTTCGTACCGTCGAACAGCTGGTTATTGATCATCGCATAGTTGTTGATGTCCGACCCGAAGATACCGGCGCCGAAACGCAGGTAATCGGTATGTTTGTCGGCGATGTCCCAGTTGAACTGGATACGCGGCTGGAGGATGAAGGAGTTCAGCCCGTTCTGCGTGTTCAGGCCCAGTTCGGTGAAAACGGTCTGGTTGAAGTTGGGCTTGTTCATGTAGGTGGTGTAATCCGCACGGAGACCGGCGATCATTTCCAGGCCTTTCGCCAGTTTGGTCTGCATTTGCGCGTACAGGCCGGCGTTGAGCACGTTCTGGTCCAGCGCAGGGTTGCCGCCGATGGCTACCTCACGGGCATAACGGTAGGGCGTGTTGTTGTTGAACGCGTCCATCCCGCGATAATAAAACCGGCCGTTCATTTCACTGCCGTAAAGGGAGTTGAGATGGCTGTACATGATGTCCGTACCGAAGGTGAAATTCGCCTTGTCGGTGCTGAAATACACGTTATCCACGAGCTGTACGATGTTGTTGTAGAAATGCTCGGGGGAATAGCGCTGTCCGCCCAGCTGGATGTTCGTATTCACGGTTTTGCCGTTCACGGTGGAAGTAATGTTTTCCACGATAGCGCGCGGGATGTTTTCGCGGGGCAGCTGTTTGTTGGGCACGCTTTCCTCGAAGGTATACAGGTGCTGGAGCTTCAGCTCGTTTGTCACTTTCGGGTTGAGCACCGTACGGAGGGTAGCGAGGAAGCTGTTGTTGTATACGTTGGCGTCGCCGTAAGATTCGAACATGTTGATGGTCGTGTTATCGTCGCGCCCCTGGAAGTTGCGGTCGTTGATATAGTTGTTGCGGATGGTGAGGAGGTTTTTCTCGTTCAGCTGCCAGTCTACACGGGCGAAGATGGCGTCTGTTCCGCGTTTTTTATCGAAGTTGCCGAACTGCGGGGAATTGGCCACGCCGTATTTGGTCCGCGCGATGTTCTGGAACTGGTCGAGGGTGTTTTGGGTGATGTTGAGGCGGACTTCATCTTCCGGGCTTTTGATCTCGGCGATGAGGAGCGGGCGGGCGTCTGCCTGGTGGTCCCAGGTGACGAAGAAGTGCGCTTTATCCTTTACGATGGGGCCGCCCATGGCGAAGCCGTACTGGTAAGTGGAGAATTCGCTGTTACGTTTGGCGCCGCGGATGTCGTAGCGGCTGGAAGCCCAGTCGGTACGGCCGAACATGAACGCGCTACCGGTGAATTCGTTGGTGCCGGATTTGGTTACGGTGCTGATGGTACCGCCGCCGCTGCGGCCATAGGTGACGTCGTACTGGTTCGTTACCACCTTGAACTCGCGGATCGCTTCCATGGAAATGATGTAAGGCGCGCCGGTGCGGCTGTTCGAGCCGCCGCCGGAGGTGGGGTTGCGGGCCGAGGTACCGTCGATGGTGAAGTTCACGGAAGAGGCCAGCTGGCCGGAGAGGTTGCTGCCGCGGCTGAGGGGCGACAGGTCTACCAGCGACGTGAAGTTCCTGCCGTTTACGGGCAGCTTCTGGATGTCGCGGGCGGTAACGGTGGTGGCGGCGCCGAAGTTCTCGCGCTTGTTGCGCAGGGCGTTGCCGACCACTTTCACTTCACCGATGTTTACGGTGGAGGATTTGAGGACGATGTTCTGGCGGAGCACGTCGCCCTGGTTGAGGAAGTTGCCGCCGGCGTCGTACGTGGCGTAGCCGACATAGGTCACGATGATGGAATAGGGGCCGCCGAGGGGCAACTCGCGGAAGTTGTATTCCCCTTTGTTGTTGGTCACCGTTCGGGTGGTAAAGCCGGTTGAATTGTTCTTTACCATCACCGATGCGCCGGGGATGAGTTGTTTGTTTTCGTCCGATACGACCCCGAAAATCGAGGCCTGCGTGGTTTGGGCACGGAGCCCGGGCACGGCCAGACAGCTAAGGCAAAGCAAAAGAGAGAGGATGTGTTTCATGCAGCTAGCATTTTTATTCGAGGTGTAAAATTAAATAAGGTGTATAGTAATCCGATGTATTAACGCAAGGGTAACAGAAAGTTCATATTCAAGGTGATAAGCACCGGTCGGCTGCTTATATTTGGATAATGAACCCGCAACTTGGCAAACAACTCATCATGATCGGCCTGCTGATCGTTGCCCTCGGCATAATTCTGTATTTCTTCTCCGACAAACTGCGGTGGTTCGGCAGGTTGCCCGGCGATATCCGGATAGAGAAGGAAAATGTGCGGTTTTACTTTCCTGTCACCAGCATGCTCATTGTCAGCCTGGTGATTTCATTGTTACTATATGCTTTTAGAAAATTGTTTTGAATGTTAGGCGTATGCTCATGTTCAATTCAACGTGGTCGTACCGTTTTTTTCAGTTCATGGAATTAAATCGATTGTAAAGATAGGAGAATCCCTCATTTTGCAAAATGGATTTTTCATATGTTATAACTTATATTATATATTTGGAATAATTGTTGTTTGATAATGCATATGCAGCTATACCGTTTCGTCGCCCTCACCATTTCGGCCCTGGTTTTCACGCTGGCCGGCCATTCCCAGCAAAAGGACATCTATTACCAGTTATGGAAGATCACCGGCAAAGGCCTCCCCGCGCCATCGTACCTCCTGGGCACGATGCATACCATTGAAGGCGCTTTCGCGGATTCCTTCCCCCGGATCGGTGAAGCCCTCCGCCAGGCGAAAGTCTATGTGTGCGAGGCGATCCCCGAACCGGCTGGCACCGATTACTCGGACGTGATCGAATTCCCGGCAGGAGATTCCCTCCAGAATTATATGTCCCGGGCAGACTACGACACCCTGATGGCCTTTTTCCGGTTGCACCTGGTAGGGGAGGAAGCCAGCCTCCTGCCGAAAATTGCCCGGCTGAAGCCGCAGGGCGTCAACATACTGATCGCCGAACTGAAAGGATTTGCGCCTGCCAGCCCCGGCGGGCAAACCGGGCCGTACCTCGACGACTATCTCCGCCAAACCGCCGGGGCTCTGGGCAAACCCGTACTTCCCCTCGAAACCGTCCATGACCAGTTTTCGGCGGTGGTAGCCGCCGCGGGAATGCGGGAAGACGCATCGAAACTGGTCAGCAAGATCAAGGGAGAAATTGGTGCCACCGATGATGCCCGTCAACGGCAAGCCACCCTGGCATACCGCAGCCGCAAGTTGCCGCACTATTTCAACTTCACGGCGAAAGACAGATATGCGTTGGAAGTAGGCATTGCCCGGAATAAAAAATGGATGGAGAAAATCCCCGGCATCATTACAAAAGATCCCGCGTTCATCGCCGTCGGGCACGATCACCTGATCAGCAAACAGGGACTCATCATGCTCCTGCGCAAAGCCGGCTATACCGTCACCAACGTCCCCCTCTGATTTTCTTCCGGGAAATTCCCGATATTGGGAAACTTAACGGTTTTCCCATGTCCCGCATCCTGGTTACCCTCTGCTTCCTTATTGCCACGCTCGCCGCAGGCGCGCAATCGTCAGTCCCGCAACAGCTGTCCGAACGCATTCCCGCACTGATGGCGAGGGACCGCATACCCGGACTTTCCATCGCATACATCGAAAATGGGCAGGTGGCCTGGGTGAGGCATTTCGGCGTCGCCAGCAAAGCCACCGGCGTGCCCGTGCGCGCCAACACCCGCTTCGAAGCCGCTTCCCTCACGAAAGTAGTCACCGCTTACATGGCTATGCAACTCGCCGGCAGCGGCCAGCTCGATCTCGATAAACCCCTCCGCGATTATCTCGGCAATAATGACGACGTGGGAGACGATCCCCGGTTTGCGGCCGTTACCGCGCGGCGGGTGCTCACGCATACCGCCGGGTTCCCCAACTGGCGGGACTCGGAGAAACTCACGTTCCTTTTCGCGCCCGGCGAACGGTTCGAATATTCGGGCGAAGGGTTTGTGTTGCTGTCGAAAGTGATGGAGAAAATTACGGGAAAACCTTACGCGGAATTGGCGGTAGACAGCGTATTTACGCCGCTGGAAATGATCCACAGCAGTATGGTCTGCGATACGGCTTCGCGGCAACTCTATGCCCCGCGGCACAACTGGCTGGGCGAAACGGCTTACCCTGCCGACTATACGAATGTGAACGCCGCATACAGCCTCCGGACGACGGCCACCGACTACGCGCTTTTCCTGTCTGCATTGCTGTCCGGCAAAAGGATCGGTCCTGTGCTGTTCCATGACATGTTGCGCCGGCAAAGTTTTCCCGATCCGAAGGAATCACCGGATTTGGCCTGGGGCCTGGGCATCGGGCTGGACAGCACTTCCACCGGCCGTTACGCCTGGCATTGGGGCGATCAGGGCGATAGCAAAGCGTTGTTCGTTGTGGATATCGACAAGCAACAAGGCATCGTTTATTTCACCAATAGCGCCAACGGGCTTTCTCCCGCTGCAGACCTCCTCGCCATCGCGCCCGGCGGCAACCAGGAGGGTATCGTGAAATGGGTGACATATGACAAGTTCGATCCGGCGGCGGAAAAGTTGCTCTTGTCTATCCGCAAAGAGGGCGCGGCAAAGGCGATGAAAGCATATGTGGCCGGCCGGAAGGAAAAGTTCCCGGAAAACGTGCTCAACATGCTCGGGTATGCTTTGCTGCGTGAAAAGAAAACCACCGACGCCATCGCCGTCTTCACACAGAATACGGCCGATCATCCGGAATCGGCCAACGTGTGGGACAGTCTTGGCGAAGCTTACATGGAGAACGGCGACAAGGCTTCCGCGATCGCCAATTACGAAAAATCCCTCCGCATCAATCCCAACAACGGCAACGCCGCGCAGCAACTGAAAAAGCTCCGCGGTAAATAATCCTGTCAAACGTTAATTGCTCCGCAATCCGCTTCCAGCAAGGCGGCGGGGCCGTCATATCCTGATTTTTCTGTTATCTGAACAAAACGTTAATTAGCGTGTTGACTGATAGTTGTCATGTTTCCCGCATCCGCAAACCGGTAACTTTGGTATACTTTCAAACGAAGCCCCGTTTATCCCGTCAAACCTATCCACCCGTATTGTATCATTCAAAAAATATTGCATTATGAAAAGATTGGAAAACAAGGTAGCCCTGATCACGGGCGGCGCAGGCAGTATCGGACAGACGACCGCAAAATTGTTCCTCGACGAAGGCGCCAAAGTGGTGCTGGTAGACCTGGATGAAGGTGCGCTGAAAAAGATCGCCGGAGAATTGGGCCCCAACGCGGCTTATGTGGCGGCAGACGTGACGAAGCCTGAAGACGTAAAAAAATACGCGGAAGAAGCGGTGAAGAAATTCGGGAAGATCGACGTGTTCTTCAACAACGCCGGTATCGAAGGGGCCGTGGCGCCCATCACGGAGTTCCCGGAAGACGTGTTCGATAAAGTGATGGCCGTAAACGTGAAAGGTGTGTTCCTGGGATGCAAATACGTGCTGCCGCAGATGAACGACGGCGCCAGCATGATCATCACCTCCTCCGTGGCCGGCTTAGGCGGTTCGCCCGAATTCGTGGCATACGTTACTTCCAAACACGCGACCCTCGGCATCATGAAAACCGCAGCGCTGGAAGCGGCGGCCCGTAAGATCCGCGTGAACTCCATCCATCCTTCGCCGGTCAACAACCGGATGATGCGCTCCATCGAAGAAGGCTACGCGCCCGGTAAAGCGGCGGAAATGCAGAAAGGCTTCGCCGCGGGGATTCCCCTCGGCAGGTATGCAGAGCCCATCGAAATCGCGAAACTGGTGCTGTTCCTCGGGTCAGACGACAGCCAGTTCATCACCGGCGCACAATATGTGATAGACGGTGGTTCCAACGCCAAATAGCAAATGCTCGCACTTATAAAAAAGCGGCTCCCGGATGTTCCGGGGCCGCTTTTTATCTTGATGGGCGTATCGATAAATATAATTTGACTGAATGGTATAAAAAGGTACATTTGATGAAAATTGTACGACGATGACACAAGTATCCCCCGAAAAGGAAATCTGGTCGGCCTGGGCGAAACTGCTCGACCGCGATCTGAAGAAACTACATGAAGAGATCGCTGCTTTCAAAAGTGAAGAAAACGTATGGAAAACGATCGGCGCCATCATTAACCCGGCCGGTACGCTTTGCCTGCACCTCACCGGTTCGCTGAACCATTTTGTGGGCAACACCATGGGCCATACGGGTTTCGTGCGCGACCGTGAAGGCGAGTTCGCCAACAGGAACGTCCCCCGGGAAGCGATGCTCCGCGACCTCGACGCCTGCCGGGAAATGGTGGTGAAAACGCTGAATGCGCAACCGGAAGGGACCCTCACGGCCACATTCCCCCGCAAATTCATGGAGCAGGACGTTACGTACGCCTGGTTCCTCAGCCACATCCTTACGCACGTGAGTTATCATCTCGGCCAGGTGAATTACCTCCGCCGGGCGCTGGAGGGGTGATGGTGGGAATGTGAGGGGATTGGCGTAATTTGCCGGTAACAATCCCCTGCCTATGCGCCAATTCTTTTTTGACCCCCGCATGTTTTTCAGAACGATTTTGTTTTACCTGGTCGCAACTGCGGTGTGGACCGGGACGTTCCTGCTCACGAACGAGTTCTGGGAAAGTGATTTCCTGGCGATCAGCGGATATCCATTTGTGATTGCCGGTACGCTAATTTTTGCCATCGGACGATTTCGGTGGCAGCAATTTATTTTATTGCCTTTTGGCGTGTTGCTAATATTTTGGATAAACTCTTTTGTAATAGGCCCTTTGGCGGAAAATCTTTTCGAAAGCTATTGGTGGGCTTCATTTTCCTGCGCGGTATTCGTTTCGGCGACGATGACGTTGCTGGTGAATTGCCGGGCCCGGATCCTGTTCAAGAAATGGACGATGCTGCTCACGCTAATTTGTTTGCTGGTTGCATATTACGGGATCCAAAGGTACCAGGATCTGGTGTTTCTTAATTGGGGTATTGCGCCCCGGATTTCCATTTTCCTGATTTTCCAGACTTTTATGATTTTCCCGCTGGCCTTGGGCATATCGGTAAAGGAAGCAGATGTACAGGTGTAGTGTGATTAATTATTTACCAATCCATGACTATGAAATCAACTCCTTTCGATCTTCGCGTTTTCATACGGATAGCCCTTTTTTACCTGGCTGGCGTAGCGGCGACTGTAGGCTTATTGGTGCTTTTTCAGGATTTCGACAGCAAGGCGTTTCATTGGTTGGTTGCCGGTATTGATTTTTTCGTATTTCCGGCTGCTTTAATGGTTGGGATTGGACGGTTTCATGCGAATATTGTGGTGCTCACATTGGTCTTTGTATTAATAGCGTGGGGTGTATTGTTCGGCCAAATGTATTACGATGAAAATGAAATCGTGCTTTGGAAGATACGTGCGGGTTCATCTGTTATCACAGCTGTGGCTATTGTGGTAGCGATTCATAATGTCGTTCGGCTCAGGTTCCCTATGTGGACCATTGTGGCAACGGCGTTATGCAAGATTATCGCTTTCTAGGTGTTGGATAAATTAGAGAATAATCATTTTTTTTAACGAGCCGGCATATATTTTCTTGTTATTTAATTCATTGATGTTCCTACCATTGGCGGTAAGCTTGTCGATGAAAAAGGAGGAAGTAGCGGCTTGATGTATACTGATGCAGAAAAAAGCAATAATGAAATCAATCATATTCAATTGGCAGGATTTTTCGCGTACGATGGTTATTTATGTGGTGGCTACGATATTGTTTCTGGCCATTCGCAGCACTTCTCTGGAGCTTGGTGATAAAGTGGATTTCGCATTTTTCCTGGTTTTCCCGCTGAGCCTGATATTGGGCAGGCGGCCGTTCAGTTGGTTTAGTCTGGCGTTGATCCCGATAACCCTGGGGATTTGCACTATCACAGTGCTTTTCATTTTGGGAGGATTGAATCATGGGGGAAAGGGTTTTTGGGGATGGTATGTATTTTCATCGTTAATAACTGCTGGCTTCGTCGTGGGGGTACTACATTTTTGCTGGCCGATGCGCTACCCGGTGTGTGTGTTTGTAGCTACTGCCGGTTTCAAAATGATCGCTTTTTGGATTTTTCAGGCGCATTATATGTTGACGGATACAACTGTCGATGATTTCAACATATTTCTGCTGTTCAATTCCCTGATGATATTGCCGCTGGTAACGGGTATGGCACTGGAAAGCAAGGACAGCCTGCCGGAAGAGGCGCTGGAATAAAAAAGGGCCCACCGCTCCGGTGGGCCCTTTCTTCAATATCGTATCCTTATTAGTGTAACGGCATTTCCGTAGCCGCCTGTGTCTGCTCGAGCACATGCCCGACGGAGGGATTGGACTTCTCCCGCATAAACACCCGCTTGATGATCACGATGCTCAGCCCCATGAAAACAGCGCCGATGATAAAGTGGATGCCCGGGAAATGGAACGGCGCATTCGCCGAAGTAAAATAAGCGAACGTTCCGTTCATGATCAGCGGCCCGAAGATGGTCGTGAGGCTCATCAGGCTGGTCAGCCCTCCCTGGAGCTCGCCCTGCTGGTTGGCCGGCACGTGACCGGCGATAACCGATTGCAGGGAAGGTCCGCAAATCCCGCCCAAACAGTAGGGCACAAGAAAAGCAAACATCATCCAGCTTTGGTTGGCAAATGCGAAAAGTACCATTCCGAGCGTATAGAGCCCCAATCCCACGTAAATACTCCTTTCATTCCCGATTTTCGGGACGATCACCCGGGTAAGCCCGCCCTGCACGGCGCCCACCAGTACGCCTACCAGCGCCAGCGACCAGCCAACCATATCAGAATGCCAGCCGAAGCGGTATTGGGTAAAGAAGTTCCAGTTGCCCTGCACCGCCTGGCTGCCCAGGTAAATGAGGAAAAAAGCGACTGACAGCCCGGCGATCTCGGGGTGACGGGTGAGGAATTTCAGGGAGCCGAAAGGGTTGGCGCGCTTCCAGTCGAACGGCCGGCGGTTTTCTTTCGCCAGCGATTCGGGCAGCAGGAAGTAACCGTAGAGGCAGTTGATGAGGCAAAGCACGGCCGCTGCGTAAAACGGCGCGCGCAGCCCGAATTTGGCGAGCAGCCCGCCCAGCGCAGGCCCCAGCACGAAGCCCAGGCCAAAGGCCGCCCCGATCATCCCGAAGTTCTTGGCGCGGGAGGTCTCGTCTGTGCTCACGTCGGCGATGTAGGCCGAAGCCGTGGTAAAGCTCGCCCCGGTAATCCCCGCGATGATGCGGCCCGCGAACAGCCAGCCATATGTTGGCGCCATGGCCAGGATGATATAGTCGATACCAAAGCCCAGCAGCGAAATCAGCAATATGGGCCGGCGGCCGTAGCGGTCGCTCAGGTTGCCCACCATCGGTGCGCAGATGAATTGCATGATGGCGAAAACGGACAGCAGCAGCCCGCCATAGGTACTGGCCTCATTCAGCGGAATGCCCTTCAGCTCGGCGATCAGGTCGGCCATCACCGGGATGATCAGGCCAAAACCCATCACGTCTATCAATAATGTTACGAAAATAAAGGCCAACGCCCCTTTCTTGTTTGATTGCATATAGTGGTTTTACAGATTCCAAAAATAATCCCGGCAAATCAGATTGAAGGGGCGCAAACGCGACAATTTTAGGGTATTTTGAAACTTCCCTGAAAAGTACAACCGCGGCTTCCCTTCGTCTTTTCAAGACAAAGTTAAACCGCGGTTTTGACAGCCTTATGTCAGCAGTAATTTTCTACGCAACCGATTTTTCCATCACCTGTTCCTGCGTACTTTTTCCGATGGTAGCCATGAACCGGTCGTATTCGATAGACTCTTTGTTCATCTTGTCGTACCAGTTTTTCTTGAGGATCAGGGTGGTAATACCCAGCACGAGAACGGTGCTCAGGAGCGACAGTTTGTATTGCAGCACGATGTACATGGGCAGCAGGGTAAGGGCGCATTGCCAAACGATCCCCACGCCGATGTTCACCATATCCCGCCGGAAGTTCCTGTTCGGTTGCAGGCCGGGATAACGCGCCATGGCCTTCGCCGCCACCGGTCCCCAGAAGCCCCAGGGCCGCACGCGCACATAAAACTCCACGAGCGTTTCTTCGTCCACCGGCGGTGAGCTGTATGTGCCGATCAGGCAACCTGCCAGCGATACCACGAGCATGAGGGGGAAGTAATACAACGGCAGGGTATTGGGAAACAGCAGGGGTACGAACATCGCCGCGATGATCCCTGCCGCCATGCCCCAGAAGAACCCGAATCCATTAAAGCGCCACCAATGCCACTTGAGCACATTGGCCGCGATATAGCCGCCATACAGCGCCGAAACGATCCATTGCAGGATGGTATTGATGTTTTGCAAGTAAAAGCCCACGCAGGTGCTGAAGATCACCACCACGGCCGAAATGATATAGCTGGCGCGGATCTGGGTCTTCACCGGCGCCTTGGGATTGATGTACCGCAGATAGATGTCGTTGATCAGGTATGCCGGCGCGGCGTTGACGGTGGAGGCGAAGGTGGAGATGAACGCCGCCAGCAGACTGGCCAGCAGCAATCCCGTCAATCCTGCATGCGAAAACTGGCTGATCGCCCGGGGAAGGATGGTCTCGAAATCGATACCGTTGCCCATCTGCCGGAAATCATCGCTGAAAAATACGATCGCCAGCACGGTGAACCCCATGATCATCAGGTATCTCGGGAACAGGAGGAACACGGAAACCGATGCGCTCATGAGCGAAGCCTCGCGCGGGTTGCGGCAGGCCAGGATCTTCTGCATGTCGTAACTGGGCGCTGGCCCGGCCATGCTGAAGAATATTCCCTTGAAAAGCATCATCATCACGAAAATGGCAAACAATCCGTACTGGTCGCCGCTGATCTTGTCCATGATCGCCGGGATGTGGTGGCTCCAGTCGAGCCCCAGCTCCCAGCCGAAGAAAGGCGTATCCCATCCGGCCGGGACTTTCGCCGCCAATGCTTCCGGGCTCACCGCATTGATGGCCGTTACGGCGATGGTAACGCCGGAAATCGTCATGATGGTGAATTGCACGGCATCGGCCCATACGATCCCTTCCATTCCGCCCATGATCACGTACAGGGTGGCGATGCTGGTAAAGAAAATCCCGTACAGATGAGGGACGTACTCGGGAGCTACATGAAAAGGAACGTAATTGGAAACCATGTCCCACGGCAGGAAAACCTCGATGAACTTGCCTACGCCGATAAATCCGTAGCAGAGGAACCCTACCACGCCGATCACCGCGTAACAAACCACCACCCCGTGCGCCAATCCCGCGCCGTTGCCGAACCCGAAGCGCGTCCGGATCCATTCTGCACCGGTCCGCGCATTGCTGCGCCGCAGCCACATGGAGAGGTAGACCATCATGAAAATCTGGTTGAATACCGGCCACAGCCAGGGTACCCACAGGCTTTTCAGACCGTAAACGAAAGCCAGGTATACCATCCACATCGTCCCCGAAATGTCGAACATCCCGGAAGCGTCAGACAGGCCCAGCATATACCAGGGCAGCTTTTTGCCGCCGAGGAAATAGCCATCGAGGTTCCTGGCGGCCCGTTTTTTCACGATGAGGCCGATCACCACCATGGCGGCGAGATATACGGCGATTATGATCAAGTCGATTAATGCAAGCTTCATTGTCTGGTGTTCCTTGTAACGTGGTAAAAGGCGGTAAAGTTAGATGAATTTCGGGCTGGCGGAAGACTTTTCCATTTGCTGCTCGAAAGCGAGGTTCCGGTCGATCAGCTCGTTGATCCGCTGAACGGACGAAGCCGACCGCAGGCCGTCTTCCGGCGTATGGAGGCAGTAATCCAGCAGTTTATCGACGGTGGTGGTGGCCACATGCATCCGTGTGTCGCTGGAAGCGTAGTAAATGTACACGGTACCGTCGTCGTCGCAGATCCAGCCGTTGGAGAAAAGTACGTTGGACACGTCTCCCACGCGCTCGATGTCTTCGGGCGCCATGAGGTACCCCGCGGGCTCGGCGATCTGGCGGGAGGGCTCGTCGAGCGCCGTGAGGTAGAGGTACAGCACGTACCGGAGCCCTGCGGCGCAGGCGCGCACGCCGTGGGCGAGGTGCAGCCATCCTTTGGAAGTCTTGATGGGATGGGGGCCTTCGCCGTTCTTCAGTTCCTTTATCGTGTGGTAATATCTGCGGTTGATGATCGTTTCCTGCTCAATAACGGGGTGGAGTATGTCTTTGACCAGCGCCCAGCCGATACCGCCGCCGCGCCCGGCCATGATGAAATCGTCTTGCGGACGGGTATAGAACGCATAACAGCCATCTACGAATTCGGGATGCAGCACCACATTCCGCTGCTGGCTGGTTGAGCGCAGGTTGGGCAGGCGCTCCCAGGCCTGGAAGTCTTTCGTCCGCACGATGCCCGCGCTGGCCATGGCGGTAGACAGATCGCCGGGCGCCGCATCGGGGTGATGGCGCTCGCTGCAGAACACGCCGTAAATCCAGCCGTCTTCATGCGCGGTGAGGCGGATGTCGTACACGTTGGTTTCGTGGGGATCGGTGTCCGGGATTTCCACGGGCCGCGGCCAGAACCGGAACTGGTCGGTCCCGTTCGGGCTTTCGGCGATGGCGAAAAAGGATTTCCTGTCTACCCCTTCCACGCGCACCATCATGAGGTATTTTCCGTTCCATTTGATGGCGCCGGCGTTCATAGTGGTGTTGACGCCGATGCGTTCCATACAGTGCGGGTTAGACTGCGGGTTCTGGTCGTACCGCCAGTTAAGCGGGATATGTTCGTGGGTGATGACCGGGTTGCGGTATCGCTGCACGACGCCGTTGTGGTACGAAGCGGGAGAGTTAGGCTGGGCCAGCAGGGCCTCCTGTCGCTGAACGAGGGTTTCCCAGCGTTGCTGAAACTGGTCTTTCATGTGTTTTCCTTTCTTCTGCAATTGTTAAAAGTCCAAAAAAATCTGTTGTCTAATAGGTTTCGGGGTAGAGGGATAAACGGGTAACTCTGTGGAAGGCGGTGCCGCTGGGTGCGGTGATCTCCATCTCGAAAATCACTTCTTTCGTGGCCGGGTCCACTTCCACCACGCGGCCGCCGAACCCTTTGGCGGTAGGTACGCCCATACCGGGGAAGAACATAATGTGGCCGGTCTGCTTCAAATACTGGACGCCGGAAAGCGCCTGCGAGAACGCGGCGGCACCGCGGTTTTTACCGTAAGACCATACCTGCTGCACGGTACCCTTCGCTTCGTCGATCTTGTATTCTACGGCGCGACTGTAATTCTGCGCCTGCGAATTGGGGATGAACTGGCGGTCGTACCCGTTGTCGAACACGAGGATATTGCCGTTGGGCAGGCTCACGGGCGTGTGCGGGCCCCAGGCCCAGTCGAACCCCGGCGCCGCGGCCTCTCCATTCACAACGGCAACGTCCGTAACCGCGTTCCCGGCTTCATCGACCGGTTTGAGCAGGAACCGCTGGAATTTGTCGCCCCAGTTTTTATGCGGCGAAAGGATCCATTTCAGCGTACCGCCGGCCGTATAGGAAAAAACGCCCTGGTAGCGGCAGGTGATGAGCAGGTTGCCGAGGTGCTCGGCTACGGAGTTGTTATGCGCCCAGTTGCCGGGCGATTGTGCGAAGGGGCCGGGCGTGGAGCCGTCGGGCAACTTCGGATAGCGCGAAGTGTCGAGCATCGTAGCCAGGTCCCACTCATGGGCGATGGTGCCGTTGACGGGGTCGAGCTCGATGATGAAGTCGTTGACGCGCGGCTTGCCGTTGGCGAGCCGGGCGGAAGATTTGCTCACGGTCACGAGGAAGTTCCCGTTTTGGGCTTCCGCCACTTCGTGATGGAAGGTATAGCCGAGAGCGGCGAGGTCCCACTTGCGGAGGAGCTTCCCGAACATATCCATCTCCACGATCCGGTGCTGTTGCCCATCTCCGGAGATGAAAGTCCCTTTTTTCGTACGTTTCAGGCCGATGGAAGCGCCGAACCGCTGGAAGTCCGGGGAGTTCTTCAGGAGCAGTATCCACCTGATCTCGCCTTCCGCATCTACCATATAAGGCGCGGAAACGTCGATCTCGCTTTCACCGGGATAGTTCACCAGGTTCAGGCCCGGTTCCATTTTGGCCGTTTGGGCAACGATGGTTTGGGGAATGGCGAAGCCCTGCATGGGCAAGGGGGCCGTCTGGATGCGGAGCTGCGTGGCGCCGCGTTCCTTCCCGTCTTTATCGGTATAGGTGAGGGTGATGGTGTTGTTATAGTTGGCGTACAGGCCGAGAATGGGCACATCCTGCCTTACGAGCGTGGATTGCAGCAGGTGGGTGATGGTGCCGGAAGTGCCTTCTTTTCCTGCCACCGTCACGCGGATGCGGCCCGCCGCGGGCAACCGGAGCTCGGCCAGGGCGGCGAGGGGATTGCAGCCCGAGGGGTTCAGCGTCACGCCTTCCACCATAAAATCGAGGTTGCCGCCTTTCGTAGGCACGGTAACCACCTTGCCGCCGCGAAGCGTTACCAGCGTTTTCCATTTGTCTTGCTGGTCCTGCACCTGCGCGATCTCTTCCGCGGGAATGCGGATTTCTTCCGTTTCGAAGCGGAAAGTATAAACGCCGCCGGAAAGGGTGTAGCCGTTGAGCAGGCTGCCGATGTCGGCGAGGCGTTCGAATGTCTTTTGAATAGCGGGGTCTGGTGTATCGTTGCCACGGTTTTTGCGGCAGGAGGTCAGCGACGCGATGAGGAGGACGGGAAGAATGGTCCGGGTAAGCCCTTGCATCAGGTTGTTCACTTTCATATACGCGAGAGGATAAAAGGCCGGGAACGATGCCCGTTCCCGGCCGGTGATTCACATTTTACATATTACCAAAGCGGGTGCTGCCTGATCGCTGTGTTCGTGTTCAGCTCATTCTGCGGAATGGGCAGGTAGTAGTGTTTCTGCTGGAAGTTTTCGGCGCCCTGTTTCTTGTTGGCCACCAGGATCTGCTTCATGTCTGCATAATTGTACCAGCGTTTCAGGTCGAAGAAGCGGTGCCCTTCGAAGAAGAACTCCAGTTCGTTCTGGTGTATCACTTCCGCCATGATGGCGTCTGCGGAGCCCCAGGTTTTCGGGGCAAGCCCGGCGCGGTTGCGGATGCGCGTGAGGTCTGCGGCGGCATCGCCGAGTTTGTTGGTCTTGGCGCAGGCTTCGGCATGCAGCAGGAGCACTTCCGCGAAGCGCATCACGCGCAGGTTGTTGTTCTGGTTCGCCTGGTTGTAATGGCTGTTGGCGTCTTTGACGTTCTTGTAGTAGTTGGTGAACTTCTTGATGAGGAAGCGCCCTTTCTTACCGTCGATCGTCGGGTAGTCGGGCTGGCCGCGGAGGCGTTTGGATGCGGAGGCTTCCCAGATCTCGTCGAACGACATATTCCCGAACCACGCGCCATCGGGCACGTTGTCAGTGAAATCGGAATGTTTCCAGAAAAAGCTGGTGTACATCCGCTTGTCGAAGCGCGTGTCGGAGCCAGCGGGCCTTTGTTCCTGCACGAAGCTGGACACGATGGAGGCGGTGGGCATCCATTTGAACCAGCCGCCGGTGCCCTGGGGCCCTGTGAAGTTGGGGATCACGAAGCCCTGCGTGTCGTTGGGGCCTTCCGAGCCCCAGGCGCCCTGTCCGAAGCTGCCGTCATACTGGATCTCGAACACGGATTCCTTGTTGTTCTCCGTGTATTCGGTGAAGTTATCGCCGAATTCGGCGGTGAGGTCGTAGGCGTAAGGTGCGCTCAGCAGCAGCCGCAGTTCCGTTTCGGCTTCCGCGTATTGTTTGGTATAGCACAATGCTTTACCGAGATGGGCGATGGCGGCGCCTTTGGTCACGCGGCCGGATTCTTTCGCGGGGCGGGTCACGGGGAGGAATTCCTTCGCCGTTTTGAAGTCGGCGATCACCTGTTTCCAGATATCGGCCTCGGGCGAGGACGCTTTCATCACTTCGGCCTGATCATCCAGTGCCGGTACGAGGCGCAGGGGCACATCGCCGAAATTGGTAACGAGGAGGAAGTAGGTGTATCCGCGGAGGAATGCGGCTTCGCCGTAGAGCTCGTTTTTCTTGGCGTCGCTCATGGGCACGTTCCGCACGTTCTTCATCACTACATTGGCGCGGTTGATAGCCTGGTACAGCCGGTCGAAATCGCTTTCGGCGGTGTTGGGCGTATTGGTGTAGGTGGCGGGCTCCCAGTTGTGCATTTCCTCGTTGAGGATGAACCAGACATCGTCTGCGCGGTTCATGGTATGCCAGCCGGTGTAACCGCCGAAGTAGCCGTACATCTGCCCGCGGATGGGGGAGTAGACGGTGGCCATGGCAGCCTGTGCGTTGGCTTCCGACGTCCAGAAGGTTTTATCTACAGCCTGGTTGGGATTCGTCAGGTTGAGGAATTCCGATTCGTTGCAGGCTGCGAACGTGCACGCCAGGAAGGCGGCGAATGAAGTTCTTTTTATAGTGGAAAAGTTCATTTTTTTCATTTTTCGGTCGATGTTGTGGATGACAGTCTTAGAAGTTCACCTGGAGGCCTACCATGATCGTTCTCGCGAGGGGGAAACGGCCGTGGTCGGTACCTCTGGTCATGGTGCCGCCGCCGCCGCCGTTCTGCTCGTTGTTCTGGCCGAGGTCGGGGGAGTAGCCCTTGTATTTGGTGATGGTGAAAGCGTTATCCATAGCGGCATACACCCTGGCGTCGCGGAAACGTGCTTTCTGCACGAGCGTGTTGGGCAGGGAATAGCCGAGCTCCAGCGTTTTGAGGCGGAGGAAATTGCCGCTCTCCAGCCAGCGGTCGCTCACGCGGCGGGCATTCTTGTTTTTGTCTTCCTGCGTGAAGCGGGGCATATCGGTGTTGCGGTTCGTTTCCGTCCAGGCATCGAGCGCGCGGATACCGAAGTTGGTATACTCGTTCATGGATTCCATCCGGGCGCGGGTATAGTTATAGATTTTGTTGCCGGTCATACCGTCGAAGAAGAACCCGAAGTCGATCCCTTTATATTCCAGCGATCCGCGGATGCCGTACATGAAGCTGGGGAAGGGGCTGCCTGCGAACTGGCGGTCGTCGTCACCGATCTTGCCGTCGCCGTTGAAGTCGATATAACGGATATCGCCGGGCTTCGCATCAGGCTGGATGAGCTTGCCGTCTTTCCCTACGTGTGCGTTCACTTCCTCCTGGCTCTGGAACAGGCCGTCGGTTTTGGTCACGAAGAACGAGCCGATGGGATAGCCCACTTTCGCCCAGGTTACCGTGCCTTCGCCCTGCGGGTTGTAACCGCCGAATTCCTGGATGGTGCTGCTTACGGTAATGGCCTTCACGCTGTTTTTCGCGGTGGAGCCGTTTACGCCGATGCTGTAGTTCACCTGGCCGATGTTGTTCCGGTAATTCACGAGCACTTCATATCCGGTGTTGCGGATGATACCGGCGTTCATCGGGGGGCTGCCCTTGATGCCGGTGGAACCGGGCTGGCCGATGTTCAGCAGTACGCCGTCGGTTTCCTTGATGAAGTAATCGGCGTTCAGCGTCAGCTTGCCTTTCAGGAAGCTCGCGTCCAGGCCGATGTTGCTGGTTTTGGTCTCTTCCCAGGTCAGCTGCGGAAGGGCTACCCATTCCACACCCGTGTTGGTACCCATCCACCAGGTACCGCCCTGGATGTAGTTGATACCGCTGGTGCTGATGCTCTGGGTGGTATAGTTGCCGATTTCCTGGTTGCCCAGCACGCCGTAGCTGGCGCGGAGCTTCAGCTCGTCGATGGAGTTTTTCAACGGCGCGAAGAAGTTTTCGTTCATCACGTTCCAGCCTACGGAAACGGAGGGGAACACGCCGAACTGGTGGCCCGGCGCGAACCTGGACGATCCGTCGCGGCGAACGGACGCGGAGAACAGGTACTTCGAATCATAGCTGTACATCACGCGGCCGAACATGGATACGAGGGCGTTTTCCTGCAGCGAACCGTTGGTGGATTGCTGTGTGGTAGGCCCTGCGTTGATCGCGTCGGTACCAAAGGGAACGTCGAGGCGGCTGGCGCCGAACCCGCGGTTGGAGTTCTTCTGCGCGGCATAGCCCACCACTGCGGAAATATTGTGGTTGCCGATCTCGTTATCGTAGTGAAGGGTGTTCTCCGCCAGCCATTGGTTGTTGAAGAACGCTCCTTCGGCGAGGCGCGACTGGTAAGCACCGGAACCGAAATCATAGGGTACGTTCGCGTTGTAGTTGCGGCCGTTGTTGCGGTTGATGCCGAGGTTGAATTTGTATTTCAGTCCTTTCACGAACAGGTCTACTTCCGCATAACCGTTCACGAGCAGCTCGTTCACATGTTGCTGTTCGTTGAACAGCATCGAGCGGCCGACGGGGTTGTCCATGTTCTTCATCCAGGGCGAGATGCCGGTGTAGCCGCCAAGCTGGTTGGGGTTGTAAACGGTCATCAGCGGGTTCTGGCGGAGCGCATCGGTGATGGTCATCGAGTTGATCTGCTTGTTGGAATTGCGCAGCAAAATGGTGCTTCCCAGGCGTACGTGATCGTTCAGGAAGTTGAAGGTGTTTTTTGCGCGGATGTTGTAGGATTTGAAACCGGAATTGAGGATAACGCCTTTCTGGTTGATATAACCTGCGGAGAGGTTGTAGGTGGAACGTGCGGTACCGCCGGCCACGCTGAGGTTCAGCTTGGAGATGGGGGCGGAGCGGTAAACTTCGTCCTGCCAGTTGGTGCCTTCGCCCTGGAAGTCTACGGCTTCCTGGGGCAGGTAACCGGATTGTTTCATGACGGTTTTCCACTGCTGGGCATCGAGCACGCCCAGTTTGCGGGTCACGTTCTGAACGCCGGTCAGGGCGTTGATGTTCACGGTAGGCGCCATGTCTTTGCGGCCGCTTTTGGTGGTAACGAGCACCACGCCGTTGGCGGCGCGGGCACCGTAGATCGCTGCTGCGGATGCGTCTTTGAGCACTTCGATGCTGGCGATGTCTGCGGGGTCTACCATGTTCATGTCGCCATACATGCCGTCGATGACGTATAGCGGCGTGTTGGAGCCGAGGGAGCTGAGGCCGCGGATGTTGATGCTCATGCCGGCGCCGGGCTGGCCGCCGCTGTTGGAGACGGTAACGCCGGCGATGCGGCCCTGGAGGGCGGATGCGGCGCTCTTGGCGATGTCTGCCTGGAGGTCTTTCCCGGTCACGGAAGCTACCGCGCCCGTGAGGTCTTTTCTTTTCACACGGCCATAACCGACAACGATCACTTCTTCGAGCCTGCTGTCAGACTCCAGTGTGATGGCCACGTTGGCCGATTCGCCGACTTTGATTTCGGTCTTTTGCATGCCCACGGAAGAGAATTCCAGGGTCTGGCCCTTTTCGACGTCCAGCGAGAAATTGCCGTTGGCGTCCGTAGTCGTGCCTTTGTTAGTGCCCTTGATGCGGACAGTGGCGCCGGGGATCCGGTTGTTTTCCCTGTCGGTCACCGTGCCCTTGAGCGGGCGCGCCTGCTGCGCCAATGCGTTGAGGCTGAATACTCCAAATAGCAGTATGAATGCGATTTTTTTCATACGTAGAAGCGGATTTTTTAAGTGTATTGAAGAAAGGTGTTATGTCTGATTGGCCCGCTGCGGGGCGCGTTTGCTTATCATTTTGGTTGCTGTCCCTTTTTTATCCGGTGGTAAAGCTAGAAGATTGGTGCTTCGGAGGATTGACCGTATTGCTCAATTTGATTGAACAATCAGTTCAATTTTGCAGGCCGGTGGAATGATGATGGCGCTAACAGGCGCTGCATGTCCGGCTGCAGGCGAAAGTCCCTGCAGTGGCAGTTCAGGGAATATTAAATGTCGGATTGACGCGCTGATTCAGCAGGGTCGGGCAGGTTGGAGAAGTTTACTTGTGGGAAGGTTTTGTTGTACGATTTGTTCAATCGGGTTGAACTGCTGCGTCAGTAGCTTTCCCGGAAATCAGATGATGGTTTGATGTTTCCGGGACATGTCGCGGTACTCCACCGGCGTGATGCCTTTTGCTTTTTTGAAAACGCGGTAGAAGTAGGAAACGCTGTTGAAACCGCAACGGCCCACCACGTCCGGAACGGGCGCTCCGGCCTTCAGCTCCTGGATGGCGAGGTTGATGCGCACGTCCAGCAAATAGTCCGTGAAATTCATGCCGGTATGCAGTTTCAGGAACCGCGCGAAGGTAGACCGGCTCATGTTGAGGACCGCCGCGGCGTCGGTCATCCCGATGTCTCCCGACACCTGCCGGTTGATGAACGTCCGCAACTGCTGCAATTGCCGCTCGGCGCTGTTGATCTCCGGCGTGGCGGTGCTCGACAGCTCGCGGTAGTCGTCTCCTTTCGACAATTCGTGCAGCAGCATCAAAAAACGCATCACGGAATAAAATCCGTCGGTTTCCATGGTGAGGATGCGCAGGAGCGGCTGCACCCTGTCTATGGTTGCCGTCCCGAAACTCACGCCCCTGGCCGCCCGCAAAAAAAGCTGGCGGACGCTGCGGAACTGGTTCTTGTCAAGATATTGCTCGATGAGCGAAGAATGGAACTGGATCGTGATCTCATGGATATTGCTGGAAGTACAGGCCCCGTCTTTCCAGGCGTGCTTCAGCTCCGGATTGGCGATCAGCACCAGGTCCCGCTCGCCGATGGTTTCCACCGAATCGCCGATGACCCGCTCCGCCCCGGGCGCCCCTTCCACGAAATTCAGCTCGAACTCAGGATGCACGTGCACGGGAAAGGTGAACGACGACTTCCTTCTGTCGAAAACAACAAAGCAATCTTTCTCCGATAAAGGCGATTTCTCGCGGTAAATCTCGGGCGTAGTCATAATCTCGGCGGTCTAAAAACGTGTTATGCGGCTTAAATGTAACGATTTAGCGGAAATTTAGCAGGAAACGGAAAATGGGGCCGCCATTCCCGTGGTTTTGATTTTGGAAGAATGTTACTATTTTGGGAATGGCATACATTCCCGTCCCTAACCCGATCAAATATTATGTTATCCCGATCAGACGTTTCTTTATTCCTCCGGGCCTGGCCCGAAATACTGCGGCCCGATGCGTTGGCCATTGGTAAACATTTATCCGGCATCCTCGAAAGCGATCGTGCTATCTTCGAATACGACCATCCCATGTTTTCGCTGGACGGGGAGCAGGTGCAGATCCCGGCGCGTATCTATTGCCGGGAACCGGATTTCGACGCGGAGATGCCGCAATTCACGGAAACGCAGCTGCGCATTTATCATTGCACCTTTCTCCGGAATCACGACGGATTTGTCCGGCAACGGGCCCTGGCCGCGCTGGACAAAGATCTTGATTACTGGATGATTCCGTTCGTCCTGCAACTGCTCGGAGAATACGTTATTGAGATCATCCAGGACCTGGATGCGTACATCACGGGAGGGAACATGACAACTTTCGCTCGGTTCGTGAAAGAAAACCCGGCATACTGGCGGTTGACGGAAGACCGGATCGGGAGTTACTGGGTGTATTACCGCGACCGGTTCCCCGACATCCGGCAATACCCCGCCAGGATGATCGCCAACAGAATTAACGCAGCTTTATGAATTGGCCTGTATCCTCTTTTTCGGATTTTACCTACCTTTTCATTCCATGAATAGAATTGTTTATTGCCTCCTGCTGCTGATTACCGGGAATACATTCGCCCAAAGCCCCCTCACGCGCGCCCAGGCCATTTCCGATATCGATTATTATGTGCGGACGATGAAAGCTTCGCATTATTCGCCGTTCGCGGAAATTACCGAAAAGGAATTCGACCGGCGGACGGCGGAGATCAAAAACGCCATCGGCGACACCATCTCCATCCCGGAATTTTTGTGGAAGATGTACGCAATCACCGCCCTCACCGGCGATGCCCACGCCACTCCGCAGCTCGGCCAGCCGGCTTTCCGTGACGATTTCCAAAGCCCGTTGTTCTTCCCGTACCGGTTGTTGCAAGACAAAAACGGCGTGTACGTTCCCCGTATGATGGCTATCGTGCACGGCCTGGAGCCGGGTGAACCTATCGTCAGCATCAACGGTATAAGGATGGATGCGCTGCGCAGGGAATTGGATACGCACCTGGCCGGTCTGCCCGCCTTCCGCCGGGAAGCAGGTATTCGGCTTTTTTCGTATTTCCTTTACCTGAAAGGCGTACGCCCGCCATTTACGGTAACGTTCCGGGAGAAAGGATCGCCACGCACGGTAATTCAACAGCGCGTTCCGTTGAAAGCGGCGCTGGCGGTGAGTATGCCCCATATCACGGAGCCGTTCGTTTTTGAAGTGCGTGACGGGAAGGTGGGGTACCTGGACGTGCGGACGCTGAGCGCCAGTCCCGCCAAATTCTCCGCCTTCCTTGATTCCGCTTTCACCGCGTTCCGGCAGGCGAACGTACATACGCTGGCGGTAGACCTGCGGAACAATAGCGGCGGTAACACCGATCTGGCCGATATTTTGCTCAGTTACATCACCCGCAAACCCTACTCCTGGGGCCGCAAAAGCTGGAAGATCAGCCAGCCGTACAAGGATGCGCTCATCGCCAACGGCGATACCGCAGCGTCCTACCTGCGCCGGGAAAATGGTACCATCTGGAATTCCAGCGATCCCCTCGCGCAGAAGCTGCCTTCGCGGCATGCGGATTCCCTGTTCAACGGGAAAGTATATTTCATTACCGGCCCGTTCACCTTCTCCAGCGCCATGGCCCTCGCCGATGTCGTGAAAACCTGGAAACTGGGCACCATCGTGGGCGAGCCTACCGGCGAAAGGACGAAGGATTACGGCGAAGCGTTCACCATCGAACTACCGGCCAGCAAAATCCGCATCCAGTCTACGTCTTCACTCAGTCATGGAGCTGGCGGCACCCGCGCCGGGAATATGCCGGTGATGCCCGACGTGCCCGTCAATTCGGAAGTTGCCGACGACCGGCGCGGCATCGACCGCGCCATGGCATACATCCTCCGGCAGGCGAAGTAAAAAATAGTTGGCAGGCTACTGACATAAGGCTGTCAATCCCCCGGAATACATTTGCATTACAAACCCATTCAAATGTTGAAACAGGAAACGCCTACATTTACGCCCGAAAGCCGCCAGGCATGGCGCCAGTGGCTGAAACAGCACCATCAGACCGAAACATCGGTATGGCTGGTCATGTATAAACAGCAATCCGGAAAGCCCGTCATCAACTGGAGCGAGGCGGTAGACGAGGCGCTGTGCTTCGGGTGGATCGACAGTACCCGCAAAACGCTCGACGAGCATACGTTCATCCAGTTTTTCAGCCGCCGGAAGCCGAACAGCAACTGGTCGAAAATCAATAAGGACAAGGTGGAAAAGCTGATCGCCGCCAAAAGAATGACGAAAGCCGGCCTGCGGTGCATTGAAGTGGCCAGGCAAAACGGTTCCTGGACGATCCTCGACCAAGTGGAGCAATATCTCATCCCCAAAGACCTGGAAAAAGCGTTCAAATCCTATCCCGGCGCCAAAACCTGGTTTACGAGCCAGGCAAAATCGGTACAGAAGCTCATGCTGACGTGGATCGCCATGGCTAAGCGCCCCGAAACGCGGGAAAAACGGGTGGCTGCCGTTGCCGAAGCGGCAGGGCGGAAAGAGCGGGCGTTGTAACGTCGCTTCAATTCAGGAATAATTTTATCATTGCTGCCAATTCGGTGATGCTGGAGATATTCAGCTTTTCGAGAAATCCGGCTTTTGTAGATATTCGCCGGCGGCGGTACGGCGCTTGTATTCCCGCGTCGGAGATGCGGGTCGGTTTGTTACCCCATCCGCTTCGAGGTTTCCTTCAGCAACCGGTAAAACTCCGTTACCGCTTTCTTTTCGTACGATTCCCGCAGCGAAATGATCATCGCTTTGCGGCGCATGTTTTTTCCGGTGATGGGGACTGTCGTAACGCCGTCTTCCTGCCGGATGGAGGTACGGATGAGGATGGAGTACCATTCGCCCGAGCGCACTACTTCCAGGAGCATGTGGATGTCGTTGATCTCGAGGGAAATATTGGGGGAGAGGTTTTTCTGGGACAATACTTCGGAGATGAAGGCCCTCGTGCTGTAGCCCTGTGCGGGCAATGCAAGCGGCAGGCGGGCGGCTTCTTCCAGGCTCACGCTTTTCTTTTTCGCCAGTGGCATCCCGGGCGCCATGACGAGCGTCATGGGCGATTCGAAAAGCATCTGGTAGCGGAGGTCCTTTTCCTTTTCCGCTTCATGGAACGTGAGCACGAAGTCGAATTCGAAATGCTGGAGTTTTTCGATCATTTCCGAAGACGTTCCGAGTACCACCTGCACCCGGATGTTGGGGTGCGTTTCCATAAACCGGATGAGGGCGGGGGCGAGTACCGGGCGCAGGCCGTAGGTGAGGCCGATCCGGATTTCGCCGGTTTCGAGGTTGTTGAGGTCGCGCAGCACCTGGAGCCCGCTTTCCGCCTTGTGGACGCTTTGCAGCGCGTAGTCGGAAAACAGTTGCCCGGCTTCGGTGATCACCACGCGCTTGCCGACGCGGTTGAACAACGGCACGCCCAGCTCGTCTTCCAGCTGCTTGATCTGCTGCGAAAGCGTGCTCTGGCTGATATGCAGCAATCTCGCCGCTTCCGTGAAATTCCCCATTTCCTTCGCTTTCAGAAAATACCGCAGCTGTCGCAGTTCCATAATTGATCGGTTTTATCGATGGATGTGATAGAAAAATACCGTTTTACAAATTTAGGCATTGTTGGGAACTTTGCCGGGAAACAAACCGTCTTACCCGATGGATGCCGTTCAACAGACCCTTTCGCCTTCCCGGCGCCTCAGTATCGTATTGGGATTCACACAAATCCTTTTATGGGGTGGTTCCTTCTTCCTCATGGCCATCGTGGGCGGGCCGATCGTCCGGGATACGGGCTGGTCGCACGAGACGGTATATGGCGCCTTATCGCTGGCGTTGCTCATTTCCGGGCTCATGGCGCCTTTCATCGGCCGGGTGATCGGCAAGCCCCGGGGCGAGCGGCTCATGCGGTTCAGCGGGCTCGTCATCGCGGCCGGACTGGCCATCGCAGCCCTCGCGCCGCATGTGACCGTGTTTTTCCTGGGATGGGCCGTTATCGGGACGGGCATGGCGCTCGGATTGTACGATGCGCTCTTTGCCGCACTGGGCAAGCGTTACGGCGCTACGGCCGGCAAAGCCTTCACTTATATCACGCTCATTTCCGGATTCTGTACTACCATCATCTGGCCTTTGCTCACCTTGCTACTGGGGCAGTTTGGCTGGCGAAACACACTGCTCATTTACGCGGCAGTATTGGCGGCGGTTATTTTTCCCGTTTATACTTACATCTTCCCGAAAAACAGTGCAAGTACCCCGCGGCCCGCGCCTAAACCCCTCCGAGACATCGCCCGGCGTGCAACCGGCGAGCCGAAAGTCTATTACCTGGTGATGGTCCACCTCACCATCGGCGCCATCCTTATGACGGGCATGTCTGTCCATATGATCGATATACTGCGGAACAATGGATTATCGCTCCCCGCGGCCGTGGGCATCGGCGCGCTGCTGGGCCCGAGCCAGGTGGGCGTGCGGTTCCTGGACCTTTTCTGGCCGAAAAAGTCGCAACTGACGGCTACGGCCATTTCATCGGCCGGCGTGCTGGCAGGGATGGGCCTGTTGCTGGGGAGCCCTGCGCTGGCGGCGATGGGCATCGTTGCTTACGGGGTAGGGAACGGGATGCGGACGATCCTCAGGGGCACGCTGCCATTGCATCTGTTCGGGGCAGACGGTTATGCGGCGCTCATGGGCAAACTGGCGCGCCCGCAGCTTATCGCGCAGGCGGCTACGCCGTTCGTAGGCGGATGGGTGATCCAGTCGATGGGCGTGTCGGTATTTGTATGGGTATTGGCCGTGCTCGCAGGATGCAATCTGATTATTTCGTTGCTCATCCGCAAAACCGCTTTGGTGCGCACGATCGCAGCGCCGGCCGTTATCCGGAAAGCTTCCTGAAATCCGGATGCAGCGCAAAAGAAAACCCGCTCTGTTGAGCGGGCTTGCCTGACATATTATCGCTTGCAGATCTCGCCGCAAATTCTCGCCTGTAACTCATCGTAGTGGCTACGTGCGCGCTTTTTTGAAATGTTGTTGTGGCGGAGATGTCATTTCCTATTGCAGTACATACCTATTTCGCCGGTTTCAATATCACTTCATCGATCTTCTTTCCCGACAAATCAAACACTTCGATCTGCAATTGCTTCGCATCCGCTTTGGCTTTCACGATGGAGGTATTGGAGTTCACCAGCACCGGGAAGTTCCAGGCGCCGGCTTCGGGCATCCTTTTCACGTTGCGGTGCAGATGGCCGGACAGCATCACCTGCGCCCCTGCCTGGTTCAGCAGCGGCACGAATTTTTCCGCCACTTCCTTTTCCCCATGCCAGCCACCAAACGGCGGAATGTGGGCGATCACTACTTTATACGGCGCTTCGGTGTATTCCGGCCGTTTCAGCGCCTCCTTCAACCAGGCGGCCTGCCGGGTGCGGTAAGCGTCATAGTCTGCGATGCCGGTATATTCGATGTCGGAATCGGGCTTGTCTTCCCCCGTATCCAGCACCACGAAGCAAACGGGCCCGGTGCGGAAAATATAGTACAGCTGGCCGTCGGCCGTAGGGAAGTACCGCGGGAACGCACTGGCGAACTCGCCCCGCGTTTCGTGGTTACCACGGGCGTAATACATGGGCACACGGTCGGCGAAAACGCTGATCGCCGTATCCATGAACGAGCTGAATATCTGTGCTTCGTTGCGGGAATTGTTCTGCATGTCGCCGTTGAAGAACACCAGCTGGTTTTGTTTCCAGTCAACCTGCGAGAGCAGTTTCTTCAGCACGTCGCTTTGCTGGTGGATGTCGTTCACCATGGCGAAGCCGGTTTCCGTAGCCTGGGGATCGAGGGTGGTGAAAGTGGGCAGCTCGGCGCGGTAAGCGGCGCTGGCGGCGATGTTGCCGTATTTGACGATGTAGCTTTCGTGGCTGAGGATTTCCTGCGAATAGATGCGGTAACGGTACTTTGTGGCGGGTTGCAATCCTTCGATGCGCACATTGTGCACCATGCCTTCCGTTTTCTGTCCATGTGCCGCCGCGAAATATTTCGGGCGCTCCCTGGCGTAAAAATGAGAATCATCCATAGGCGCCAGCTCTACCCAGGCGATGGAATTTTTGCTGGTCGTCCACACGATATTGACGCCGGTTTCCCCAAGCGCCTGTAAATACGGGCCATGTGTAATTTTGAAAGCTTCTTGGCTGAATGCCAACAGCGGGGCCATGATAAGGGCGCCCAGCAGCAATAGGTAATTTTTCATCAAAGTAAGGATTAAGATAGCCGGTTTCCTGCGGCGCAAACAAGATAGGGGGAAATTATCAAGAATCCGAATGGTTCCCTGGCGGCAACGGCAACATCGTCCCGGCAATTATACCGAAAAGGGGAACGAATCGCCACAGGTGAGCATTTTAGTCAACACATGCCGCCAGTCCGGCGATCCGCCTGGCCCTTCCGTCCATAGCCAGGGATACACGACGTTTTTCCGCTGATACTTCTGCCGGGCGCTCCGTTGTTCCTCCAATGAAAGCCAATGCTGTTGCTTGTTTGGTTCGCTTCTTGGTCGATAAGCCATTAAACGCACGACAGACGATGGCTATCCTCAACAAACCCAGGCTCCGCATTTTTACATGGCATGTACACGGCAGTTACCTCTTTTACCTGTCGCAGGGAGATTATGATATATTCATTCCCGTTAGGCCCGAAAAGGGCGAAGGATATTGGGGAAGGGGAGAAACGTTCCCTTTTGGGGACAACGTGCGGGAAATCCCCGCAGACCAGGTCCGTCATCAGCATTTCGATCTCATCTTATTCCAGTCCGAAAGCAATTACCGTACAGACCAGTACGCCATTCTCTCGGAAGCGCAACGGCAGTTGCCCCGGATTTACCTGGAGCACAATACACCTGCCGGCCCTGCGGCGGCAACGCCGCATCCTGCAAATGATCCGGGGATATTGCTTGTGCATGTCACGCATTATAACCGGTTGATGTGGGACAACCACAGCACGCCCACGATGGTGATCCCGCACGGGGTTACGGACACTCCCGTGCCCTGGACGGGCGGGCTGGCCCGCGGGCTTACTGTCGTCAATCACATGAAACAGCGCGGCCGCGCGCTGGGCTGGGACCTCCTCGCCGAGGCGCGCAGCCGCCTCCCGATCGATCTTGCCGGCATGGGCAATGGTGCCTCCGGTATCGGGGAAATCCTGCATCCGCAGCTGCCTGCCGCCCGCGCACGGTACCGTTTTCTTTTCCATCCCATCCGCCACACCAGCCTCGCGCTCGCCGTTTGCGAAGCCATGATGCAGGGGATGCCCGTGGCAGGCCTGGCGGTTACGGAGCTTGCGGCCGTTATTCAGCATGAACAGAACGGGATTGCTCATACGGATATTAATGTGTTATTCGACGGTATGGAACGCCTCCTGCGCGACCATGCCTACGCCCGGCGCATTGGCCTGGCAGGCCGCGAAACCGCCAGGGAACTATTCAATATCCGCCGTTTTACGGCCGACTGGGAAGATGCGTTTCATCTGGCCATTACTGCCCAGGCCGCAACGGTTGTATCGGGCCCCATGCATTCAGATCATCAAATAAATAGTTAAGCATATGCGAAAAAGAATAGCGATCATCAGCGAGCATGCCTCTCCGCTGGCCATTTTGGGCGGTGTAGACGCCGGCGGCCAAAACGTTTACGTTGGTGAACTGGCGCAGCAACTTGCAAGAAAAGGATTTGAAGTCGACGTTTTTACCCGCCGCGAACATCCCGGGATCCCGCGATGCGTCAAGTGGCGCGATAACGTGCGGATCGTGCATGTAGATGCAGGCCCGGTGGAATATATCGAGAAGGAAAGGCTGCTGCCGTTCATGCCCGCGTTTCGCGACGATATGCTTTTGTTCATCGAAACGGAACAGCTAAGTTATGCTGTGGTACACGCCAATTTCTTCATGTCGGCCCTGGTGGCGATGGAGCTGAAAGCCCGGCTTGGCATCCCGTTCGTGGTAACGTTCCACGCCCTGGGATACGTGCGGCGGATGCACCAGGGCGCACGCGACCGCTTCCCCGAAGCGCGGCTTCAGATCGAAACCGACGTGGTGGCTTCGGCAGACAGGATCATCGCGGAATGCCCGCAGGACCGCGACGATCTGGTGCATTTCTATAACGCTGCGCCGGAGAAGATCGCGTTGATCCCCTGCGGGGTGGATACGGAGGCGTTTTACCCCGTAGACAGGCAGCTGGCGCGCATGCGGCTGCAATTGCCGGCCACTGGCCCCGTGCTGTTGCAGTTGGGAAGAATGGTGCCGCGTAAGGGCGTCGATAACGTGGTCCGTGCATTGCCCCTGCTGAAGAGCTCTCCGGATGCGCACCTGCTGATCGTTGGCGGAGCAACGGAGACCTGCGGCGAGCCCGAAGCGGAAGTGGTCCGTTTGCAGCAGCTGGCGGCAGATCTGGGGGTAAGCGATCGGATCACTTTCATGGGACAAAAGAAGCGGGACGAACTGAAATACTTTTATTCTGCCGCAGACCTGTTTATCACTACGCCCTGGTATGAGCCCTTCGGCATCACGCCGCTGGAAGCGATGGCCTGTGCTACGCCGGTGATCGGCGCGGCTGTGGGTGGCATCAAATACAGTGTCCGCGACGGGAAAACGGGCCGGCTCGTGCCGCCCAACGACCCGGCGGCGCTGGCGGAAGCCGTTGATGAATTGATGTCGCAACCGGCGTTGCTGGCCGCTATGGCCGGGAACGCGGTGAGACGGGTGAAGGCGGCTTTCACCTGGCGGATGGTCGCCGAAAAGATGATCGTGGTATTCAGGGAGATATTGGCAGCCCGGCAGCCGGAGCAACGGCAAACGGCCGACCTCGATTTCATCGACGGCGCTTTTTCGCACCTCGCCGAAGTGGTGGAGCAATGCAGCCGTCATTTACGGAAACCTTTGCTGGAGGCGGCGGAGCAGATGAGCGACTGTTTGTCGAAAGGGGGGAAGGTACTCGTTTGCGGCAATGGGGGCAGCGCGGCGGAAAGCCAGCATTTTGCGGCGGAGCTCATGGGAAGATTCGAATTGGCGCACCGGCCGGGATTGCCGGTCGTGAGCCTCACTGCCGATACGGCTTTGCTGACGGCCTGGTCTAACGACATCGGGTTCGACGATGTTTTTGCCCGGCAGGTGCAGGCGTTGGCGACAAAGGGCGATATCCTGTTCTGCATCAGTACCAGCGGCAGTTCGCCAAACATCCTGCGGGCGCTCGAAGCGGCGAAAGAAAAACAGGTGTTTTGCATCAACCTGTTGGGAAAAGACGGCGGGGACGCCGCCGCCTACGGCCACCTGAACGTCATTGTACCCACCGGCAGTACGGTGCGGATCCAGGAACTGCAACTGCATGCGCTGCATACGCTCTGCGGACTGATAGAACGAAAACTTTTCAGCAACTCCGGCAGCGAAACAGGCGTGGAGTCGGATAAAATCGCGGTAGCATGAGGAAGGCGGTGTTTTTCGATAAAGACGGGACCCTCGTGCGGGACGTTCCCTATAACACAGACCCGGAACGCATTGCGCTGGAACCGGGCGCCGGAGAGGCTGTCGGACAGCTGCGCCGGCGCGGTTTCGCGCTCGTCCTCGTTTCCAATCAAAGCGGTGTTGCGCGCGGGATGTTCCATGAAGATGCGTTGCAGGCGGTGAGGGAACGGCTGGAGGAATTGCTGAACGTCCCGTTTGACGGGTTTTACTGTTGCCCGCATCATCCCCAGGGCACGGTGCAGCCATACAACCGCGATTGCTCCTGCCGCAAGCCGAAGCCCGGCCTGCTGTTGCGGGCCGCGGACGATCTTGGCCTCGAACTTCAGCACTGCTGGATGGTGGGCGATATCCTGCACGATGTGGAAGCGGGCAACCGCGCCGGCTGCAGAACCATTTTACTCGACAATGGCCACGAAACGGAATGGGAGCGCAATGCGCTCAGGAGCCCGGATTTTATTGCAGACAACCTGCTGGAAGCGGCGGGCTGGATTATTCGAAACGACTAAAAGGAACGACATGTATCAGCAAATCATATCGAGATTTACTTCCTGCGCCGTACTGGTGATCGGAGATCTTATCATCGACAGGTATCTCCATGGTCAGAGCCACCGCCTTTGCCCGGAGGGGCCGGTGCCGGTGGTAGAGATGACGGAAGCATCGGAAGCGCCTGGCGGCGCGGCGAATACCGCGGTTAATTTACGGGAACTTGGCGCAGCGGTTACATTTTGCAGCGTGGCAGGTGCGGATGAAAACGGCCGGCATGCACAGGCGATGCTGGAATCGCGCGGTATAGCGGCGCGGTTCGTGTTTGCGGAGGAAAGGCGGAGCATCGTGAAGTCGAGAGTGCTTGCAGGCCGGCAATTGGTAGCGCGGCTGGATGAAGGAACGGAGACGCCGTTGTCACCTGCTACGGAATCAGCTTTTATCGAACTGCTGGAAACCGCCAGCGATGGGCATTGCGCCATCGTGATCGCCGATTACGGCAAGGGCGTCTTTACGCCGGGCGTCATTGCTGCGCTGGAAAAAATCCGGCGGCGAACGGAGGTGTACCTGGCAGTGGATTCCCGGCATGCGGAAGTTTTTAAACGGCTGCGCCCGTCGCTGGTGAAACCCAATTACCAGGAAGCGCTCCTGCTGATGGGGCAAACCGCATCGGCCAACCGTCCGGCGCAGGTGAAAGCTGCGGCCGCTGGTATCTGCGCGGCCACGGGAGCGGCGGTAGCGGCCGTTACGTTGGACGAAGACGGCGCCGTGATCATCGCCGGAGGGATTCCGCAGGCCACGCTGCCCGCGCGGCCGGTGTCGCATCCCAACGTGAACGGTGCGGGCGATGCATATATCAGTGCATTCACGCTGGCGGCGGTTTGCGGGGCGGAGGCCGCGGAATCGGCCTGGCTCGCCGGCGAAGCGGCCGCCATTGCCATCTCCCGGCCGGGTACCGCGTATTGCAGTCATGCCGAATTGCTGGCGCAGGCGGCAGCCACGGGCAAGTTGCTGTATTCCGCGGTTGAAGCGGCCGCGCTCAGCAGCTATTATAAATCGCTGGGTAAAAAAGTGGTTTTCACGAACGGATGCTTCGACATTCTCCACAGCGGGCATGTGGCCTGCCTGGAAGCGGCGGCGGAACTGGGAGACGTGCTGATCGTAGGCGTTAATTCGGATGCGGGGATCCGGCGGAACAAGGGCGCCCATCGCCCCATCAACGCGTTGAAAGAACGTATCCAGGTGTTGGCGGGACTTTCAGCGATCACGCATCTCATCTCGTTTGAAGAGGATACCCCCGTGTCGCTGATCTCCGCCATACGCCCCGATGTTTTCGTGAAAGGGGGGGATTATGCCGGGAAAGAATTGCCGGAAGCCTCACTGGTAAAACAATTGGGAGGAGAAGTCCGGTTACTGCCGCTCGTGCCCGGGCGTTCCACTACTTCCGTTATCAGGCGCATACACAGCGATCCCGTGCTGAAATCGGTTTAATACATGAAAAACATTCTCGTTATAAGGCTGGATAATATGGGCGACGTGCTCATGTCTACCCCCGCGGTCCGCGCGCTGAAGGAACATTTCGGCGCGGCGATCACGCTGCTCACATCCGCCGCAGGCGCATCTATTGCGGCTCACATCCCGGTCGTCGACGCGATCATTACCTGGGAAGCGCCCTGGGTAAAGGGGGGAGACGGTGCGGATATCGGCGGAATGGCGGCGCGTCTCGCTGCCATGCATTTCGATGCGGCGGTAATTTTTACCGTATGCACCCAAAACCCGCTACCCGCCGCCATGCTGGCTTTTATGGCCGGCATTCCCATCCGGGCGGCGTATTGCCGGGAAAACCCCTATGCCTTGCTCACCCACTGGATCCCGGACGCAGAACCGTACGAAACCCTCCGCCACCAGGTGCTCCGCGATCTTTCACTCGCTGCATCGCTGGGTGCCGGAATGGATAATGAAGACCTTTCCCTGCAGTCCAACTATCCACATGAAGCATTACGGGCTCGCCTGAAGGAAGCGGGCGTTGACACGGATAAACCTTACATCGTGCTCAATTGTGGTGTCAGTGAAGCCAAACGGAAATATCCCGCCGCTTCCTGGGATGCTGTTGCCCGGGAAATCGTTGCCACGACAGGCATGCAGGTAATCTGTACGGGCATGCCGGGGGATGTGACGGAGGCGCAGCGGATTGCGGGAGCATGCGGGCCATTGGGATTTTCGCTGGCCGGCCGCCTGCCGATGGAGGTATTTTTGTCGCTGGTAAAACATGCGGCGCTCGTACTCACGGCCAATACAGGCCCGGCACATATTGCAGCCGCGCTGGGAACGCCGGTGGTGGTGGCTTACGCTAAAACCAATCCGCAGCATACGCCATGGAACGGCATTTCGTCGGTTTTGTATTTTGATGTGCCGTTGATGATCAACAGCCGGAATTTAGCGGTCAGATTTGTAGGAAGGAAGTATTTCTCCGGCGATCATCGGGTTGCCACACCGGAAAATATGGTGGCCGAAGCGTTGCGCCTGCTCCGCTACCGTGATAATTCAATCGCCGAATCTATCACCTGTCCTAATTCCTGATCTTTTTTCCAGTCGTAAAGATGATGCAGCGCGGTATTCAACGGCCCCCAGCGCGCAGGTTCCCCGTCCATGCTGATGACCACCGATGGCGTCCGCAACGCGTAGGATACATGCGCCGCGCCGGTACAGTTGCTGACGAGCAGCCGTGCGCCGCGCAGCAACACGGCAAGACTGCCCAGGGTTGTTCTTCCCGCCAGATCGATGGCCGGGTGTTGCATCTGCTGCATCACGGCCTGCGTCAGTTCTTTTTCACCCTCCGTTCCGGTTAATATTACCGGCCAGCCTTCTTCCGCCAGCACATCCGCCACTTTTGCGAAATATTCGACAGGCCATTGCCGCGATGGATCCCTCGAACCGGGATGGATGCAGACGTATTGATGGTGCTCCGCATCCAGGTTTAGCAGCCTGTATTCGGCTTCGTCTGTTGGAGTAATGGGAAATTCCAGGTAATCTCCCCATAGCGGGATGCCCAGGTATTGCAGCAGCGCCAGGTGGCGGTGGATTTCGTGCGGATGTTCGGGATAGGGGAGGAACGACAGCGGATTGGGACAATCTTCCGGCGGCTTCCAGAAGCCCGCGGTCAACTGGGCGCCCAGTTCCGGGAGCAGGCCGTTAACGATGCAGCCGCTGCCCTGCATCTGGACCAGCAGGTCGAAATGTTTGGCGCGCATCGCTTCGGCGAATGCATCGAAATCGCCGGGCGCCTGCTCCGGAAGGCCCGCCACGCCCGGGAAATGCACGAAATGATCGATGTACCTGGAAAAACGGGAAACGAACTCCGCCGCCCAGGGCAGGCCCAGTAACGTAATTTCCGATTCCGGGAAAGCCGCGCGCAATGCACGGAACGCGGGAACGGCGCAGAGCAGGTCGCCCAGTTGCAGGGCGCGGAGGATCGCTATGTTCCGGATATTGTTCAGCATACATCATCCTTTCGTTAACCGGAATTTCCACCAGCCATACCAGTACCAGAAAATCGATGCAGGCGGAATGGTGGCGGAAGTAAGCATCATTTCCAGCACATGTGCCCAGCTGCGCGACGTCCGGCGGAGCCGCTTCACGGCAAACATCGCGATCAGTCCCGCCCAGCCGCCAAACAATACCGCCGCCCATTCCGTTTCCCCGAAAGCCGCGCACACGAAAGCTGCCGGTAAAAGCAGCGCCATGGCATAATAATGCCCAGGCGGGAACGGGTGCGGTTCTTTCCGGTAGAGATCGGGGAATTTGCGGAAAAGCAATGCGTTGAACATGGTTTTCTTTTGTTCCCGGAAACTCACGCCCCATGTCGCTTTCCGGACCGGGTGCACCACGATGGCTTCGGGAATATGCTCCACCGGGAACCCGGCCGATCGGATGGAAAAATAGAGGTCGCTGTCTTCGCGCCAGGCCATGCGGTAGCGTTCGTCAAAACCGCCTGTCGATTCCAGTACGGTTCGCGAACAGGCGCAGTTGGCCGTTACGAATTCAGCGGTTTCGAGCTGTGCGGTATTCAGTTCGTAATCGGTCGGCGCTTCGGTGATGGGCACGATGATTCGACCGGTGTATGCGGCCGGGGGCTGGCCTGCCGCGTTTTCCCATAATTCGGAAAGCCAGTGCGGATCGGGTTGGGTATCGTCGTCCGTAAAAGCGATCAGTTCCCCGGAAGCCAGTTTCCAGCCGGCGTTGCGTGCCGCGGCAGGCCCCCTGTTTTCCGATAGCGGCAGGTAGGTGACGTCGAGCAGCCGGGTGTGGCACCACGAATCCACGATCTGGCGGGTAAGGCGGTCGGGCCCGTCGCTCACCACGATCACTTCGAATTCGTCGTGCGGGAAGCGCTGGCGCGCGAGGGCTGCAAGGCATTCCATCAGCAGGAGCGTCCTTTTGTAAGTAGGGATGACAACGGATATTTTCATGGTTTCTTCTCGATGAGGCAATCGCCCATCACCAGCACGTCGAAAGGCGACGACCAGAAGCATTCCAGCGCGTCGCGCGGGGTGCAGACGATGGGTTTGCCGAGTGTATTGAATGAGGTATTGATGATCACCGGTACGCCGGATAATTCCTGGAACGCTTTCAGCAGGTCGTAATACCGGGCATGCTGGGTGCGGTTCACCGTCTGGATGCGCGCGGTGCCGTCTACATGGCAAACGGCCGGTATCTGTGCTTTTTTATCTTCCTTCACTTGATGCACGAAGAGCATGAACGGGCTGGCGCCGGCGGATTGGAACCAGTTGCAGGCTTCTTCCTCGAGCACGGCGGGCGCTACCGGCCTGAAATCTTCGCGGTCCTTCACTTCGTTCAACTTCGCCTGCATTTTCGGATCGATGGGCGATGCGAGGATAGAGCGGGCACCTAAAGCCCTGGGCCCGAATTCCATCCTTCCCTGAAACCAGCCAACAACGCGGTTTTGCAGCAGCAGTTCAGCGGTTTCCCTCGCTACGTCCTGCATACGGCGGTAAGGCACCTTCGCCCAACGGAGGAATGTGATGATTTCTTCATCCGAAAACGCCGGGCCCCAATACGCATGTTCCATAGTGAAAGCTTTGCCGCTTTCCCCACGGGCCTGCGCATCCTGCCAGAGCGCCGCGCCAAGTGCGGTGCCTGCATCGCCGGAAGCGGGCTGTACCCAGATGTCGTCGAAAATTCCGGCATCGCGGAGCCGCGCGTTCAGCACGCAGTTCAATGCCACGCCACCTGCGAAGCACAGTTGCTTCGCGCCGGTTTCCCGGCGCAACCAGGAAGCCAGCTCCAGCACGGATTCTTCCAGTACCACCTGCAACGAATGGGCAATATCGAAGTGAAGCATCGTGAAAGGCGCGCCTTTACTGCGCGGCGGCCCGAAATGTTGCGCGAACCTTTCTTCATCGATCGTATACCCGCCATCGTTCCCGAGATGGACCATATCCCTGAAAATATTCGCGTACACCGGTTTTCCGTAAGAAGCCAGTGCCATGACGCGGTATTCGTCGGAAGAATGGAGGAACCCCAGGTACTTCGTCACCTGCTCATACAACATCCCGAGCGAATGCGGCATATCTACCTGCCGCAGGCGCTCCAGCTGCATGCCATGGCCCATGCTGAAAGTGGAAGTAGCGGTTTCGCCGCGCCCGTCCAGCGTCATAACGGCCGCTTCGCTGAAAGGCGACGGGAGGAACGCGCTTGCGGCATGACAGAGGTGATGGTCCAGGAAATGGAAGCGCTCATCGTTGCGCGAAGTGCCGGCCAGCCTGTCCTGTAAATGATGCGGGTAGCCGTCTGCCAGCATTCCCGGCGCATTCAGGATGGCCGAATGGAACAGCGGGTCCCAGGGCGATTTCCACTTTTCCGTCATGGGAACGGCGAGCGGATCGAGCGGGAGACGGACTTCCCGGCTTTCCAGCTCGGGGCGCTCCATCACCAGGTAGGGGTCGAACGAATAGGCGACCTGGTCTACGTCCGATAAATGGATATCGGCTTCCTTCAAACAGTAATGGATCGCATGGAAAGGTAGTTCCCAGGCGGAGAACGGGACGGGCCGCTTGCCGTGTTTGATGTGCGTGAATCGTTCGTCTTCTGCCGCGGCGATGAGCTGTCCGTCTTTGACAAGACAGGCGGCGGAATCGTGAAAGGCGGCGTTGATGCCAAGTGTGATCATGAGAATCTGCTTTCCAATGAAAGGGCGGAATATCATGCCATGCGCAACAAGCGTTCAACAGCAGGAAACGTTGTGGAAGAGCGACACGGCGGCGGGCAAAAAATTGCGCAGTTGTTCGGGAGCGTGGAGATCCGCCACGGCTGTGGCGTTCAGGCACGCAATATGGAGTTTCGGAAGAAAAGGAAACCATGTTCATACCACTCATTGCGCTCATCGCCGTTATTATCATCGCTGTCTTATTTATCGCGTTCCAGGCGCGCCGGAAAACGCGGGATCAGGGGAACAGGCCTTCCCGCTGATCATCGCGGCAACGCCGGTTCCCTGCGCTTCGCCTTCAGGTAGGCCATGATATGATCGAGGTCTTCCGGTGAAACGACCGATGCGTCGAACGCCGGCATGGCGCCCAGCCCGTGCCGCACCTGGAAACGTTTCAGGAACCCCGGCGCGGGGTTGTTGTTGAGCGCAGGACCGAGGCCGGCTTCTCCGCCCGGGTGGCATTTGTCGCAATATTGCTGGTAAGCCTTTTTACCCGCAAGCGCGGCTTCCTTTCCCTGCACGCCGTTACCGGCCAACGGCATTCTGCGTGCGGTGCAGGAGATGAAAATGATCGTCAGCAGTATGATGGCAGGTTTCATATCAATCCGTTTTACTGATTTTCCAGATCACGCCCGAGTTGCGGACGGGGCGCGTTTCGCCGTTTTTCATGAGCAGGACGCCGAAGTCGACGATGTACAGGCTTTCGCCCGAGGGACTGAACCGTACCGAAACGGGCCGTTCCAGTCCGCCATGCCCCAGCTTGCTGCCGGGGCCGTTCCGTTTCCCGCGGTTCACGGCGAAATCGTTGATCTCGCCCGTTTGCGTGTTCACCCGCACCACTTTGAAGCCCACCGGCTTCAGGACTTTCCCGACGTTGGCGGCCATATCGCCGAACTGCGCGATAAAGGCTTCGCCTTCGAAACCGAATCGTCCGCTTCCCGAAAAGTCCATGCCGTTGGAAGAGGAGTGCACGGCCAGTACGGCCACCGGTTTGGGGATGGGTTTCTTCCGGTCTTGCAGCAGCTTTTCCGGCGTTGATTTTCCCGGCGGTTTGAAATAAGCGATGGGCTTGCCTTCTGCGAAATCCGGCCAGCCGAACCAATCACCGGGATTGATTTCCCACAGCACATCGCCCACGCCCCAGAGGGGCCGGCTGCCACGATCGTCTGCCTGGTTTTCGGTGACATAGAGCTTGCCCTGCGGGGAGAACGCGAGGCCGTAAGGGTTCCGCAATCCCCAAGCCACCAACTCCGGTTTACCGCCTTCGAGCGGAATGCGCAGGATGGCGCCCGAGCAGGGAAGCCTCCCCGGAATCGTTTGCCCGGCGTGCGACGCCGTGTTGAACGGGAGGAAGGCGCCGGTGACGGCCGTGTCGCCTTCAGCCGGGGTGAGCGGATTGGGGGATGTGAAGTTGATGCCGTTGAGGACGATGTCTTCGCAGGGAATATCGTGCAGCCCGGGATGGCGCTTCAGCCAGCCGAATTCCGCATTGTCAGGCCCCACTACGCCGCTGTTGGTAGCGGAGCCGGTGCCGAAATACAGGTAATTTCCTTTGATGGCAGGGCCGTTGGTGTGATGGTCTGCCTGGCCGGGCAGCCGTTCGATCAGCACGGTGGATTTGCCTCCTGGGGAGATTTTGAGTATCCTCCCGCCGTGGGTTTGCCCGCCTTCCGCGACGTAAAAATTGCCATTATGGTATTGAACGCCCGTCCATGGCCCGTTTTGTTCCCCTTCGGCTACGGTTTCCGGGCTGCCCCCGGAAAAGCGCAGGAGCCGTGGGGTTGAAAAATCTTCCCCGTACGAATATCCCGCTTCGATCACGTACGGTACGCCCTTATCGTCGAACGTAAGCGCCGTGGGGAAGTTGAGCCCTTTTGCGACCACCTCTGCACGATAGCCTTCGGGCAGCACGATGTCTGCCGGGTCGGTTTCACGGACGCTGTCTGCCTGCTGCCCGCCGCCTTTCGATTGGCGGGTCTGGTAGCAACTGCATGCCAGCGTGATCACGGCGGTGGCAAAGTAAAATGCCCGGTTTTTCATGTGGATAGTTTATAAAGGCATCCGACAAAAAACGTTCCCGCGCAACAACCATGGCAATAGGGGCGGCGCCACCCCGGTGCCTGCGGCCGTTCGGGCGGATGTTCCACGGTTTTTACCGCCGCCGGCAATTACAATCGAATTCAGAAAATCCGCCTATCCGCCGCCTTCGCCTTTCGTCCAGAAATCAGCCGTTGGGCGGGATAGGTTGAGAATAGCCGGAATGGGCCTGTGTGGCGGATTTGAAAGAAGGGAGGCAGTTTACTAAGCGTATGAAGTACACAATCCATGGAAAAAATTTCCTTCCGGAAAATTTATTGATTACTTTGAGCGGCTCATTTGATAAGCATTTTAACCGTACGCTCTTAAACAGCACTTAACACGATGATCAAAACTTCGCTTGCCCTGCTCTGCACCGCATCGGTACTGGCTGGCGCAAACTTCTACATGGGAGACAAGAAATTCAAGTTGTCCGATCCCCCGGAATTGACCATTTCCCGTTTTGCCGGACCGGATGTCACGCCCAGCCCGGCATGCCTCGCGGTTGCGCCCAATGGCGACGTATTCGTAGGGGTAGACATGATCGGCTCGCTCGGGAAGGATCCCGGAAAAGGGCGTATCCTGCGGCTGACCGACAGCGATAACGACGGCAAAATGGACGCGCACACCGAGTTCGCCGTGGTAGACAACCCCCGCGGCATCCTCGTGATCGGCAAAAAAGTATATGTGCTCCACACCACCTTTTCCGCAGCAACCGGGAAAGCCACGGGCATGTCGCTCGTGCTGTTCGAAGACAATGACGGAGACGGCAAGGCGGACGGGGCTCCCCAGCCGCTGGTGACCGACCTCAGCAATACCAAATACATCCAGGAGCGCGGTACGGACCACGCTACCAACGGTATCCGCATGGGTATCGACGGATGGATCTATATTTCCGTGGGCGACTTCGGTTTCCACAACGCCACCGACCGTTCCGGCAAGAAAATGACCATGCTCGGCGGCGGCATCGTACGTGTACGGCCCGACGGTACGGAGATGGAAGTCTTCACCCACGGTACCCGTAACGTGTACGACGTGGCCATCGACCCGTTCATGAACGTGTTCACCCGTGAAAACACCAACGACGGCGGCGGATGGAACGTGCGTTTCTCGCACCACATCCAGTCGGGCGAATATGGTTACCCTGTATTGTTCCAGCACTTCACCGACGAGATCCTGCCCGCGCTGGTAGACGTTGGCGGCGGTTCCGGAACGGGCGCGCTCTACATGTCTGAGCCCGGCTGGCCCGAGAAATTCACCAACGTGCCCATGATGGCGGATTGGGGCAGGAGCATGCTCTACATCCACCGCGTAACGGCCGACGGTGCTACCTTCACGCAGAAGGAAGAGGAGTTCCTCGGCATTCCGCAGATCACCGACCTGGATGTGGACGGTTCCGGAAGGCTGTACCTCTCCGCATGGGATGGCGCCGGCTATTCCGGCAGCCCCAATAAAGGATACATCATCCGCGCGGTCCCCAAAGACTGGACGTATACCGCATTCCCGGATATCACGAAATCTTCCGTAGCAGAACTGGCGGCGATGCTGAAATCCCCCAGTTCCGTGGCGCGCCTGGCCGCTTCCCAGGAACTCGTTTCCCGCGAAGATAAACAGGCGGCTTCCGCAGCGGCGCTCGCCGTGGCGGTAGATATGGAAGCGCCGCTGTACGCCCGTGTTGCCGGTATTTATACCTACGCTCAGGCGGCTGGCCATGATGGTATCGCCGGGCTGACCGGTCTTACCAAAGACGCCGCTGTCCGCGAGCACGCACTGCGTGCCCTGGCAGACCGCAAGGGCCTGGTAGCCGATGTTTCCATCGATCCCTTCCTGCAAGGCATTAAAGACCCCTCGCCCCGCGTAGCCGCAGCGGCCATCGTAGGCCTCGGCCGACTGGGCCGTCCGGAAGCAGCGGCAGCCCTGTTGCAGACGAAAGTTCCCGCAACGTTCGTGGCGCCGGCGAAAGGCACCGAAGGGCCGCACGCTACCCCGAACGCCGAGATCGTGCTGCCGCACCTGGCAGTGCAGTCGCTGGTGAAACTGCATGCGGTAGACGCTGCCGTGGCGGGCATCAATGGCCCCAACGGCGCACTGGCGATGTGGGCGCTCCGGTATATGCACGATACCAAAGCGGTGAACGGGCTGCTGGCGGCGTACCCGCTGGCCAAAGACCTGAAACAGAAAAACCAGATCATCACTACGCTGGCCCGTCTCTACAAGAAAGAAGCGGATTACGACGCCTCCTGGTGGTGGGGCACCCGTCCGGATTCTCACGGCCCGTACTACAAAGCGGTGACCTGGGAAGGATCGGCGGCCATCGAGAAGTTCCTGAAGCGTGAAGCGTTGAAAGCGCCCGCCCGCAAACAGTTCTTCACCGACCTCGACGAGCGCAACCGTATGGAAATCGCCGCATTCGCACCGGCGAAGAAAGAAGACGCGGTCGCTAAAAACGAGCCGAAGGTAGACCTCGAAAAGATCAAGAATAAAAAAGGGCAGGTAGGCAAATCTTCCATCGAAGATGTGCTGATCGCCGTGAACAACATCAAGGGCGATCCCGCGAAAGGAAAGCTGCTCTTCACCGCCCAGGGTTGCGTGGCCTGCCACAGCATCAATAAGGGTGAGAAGATGAAAGGCCCGTTCATGGGCCAGATCGGCTCGATCATGAACCGCGAACAGATCGCTGAGTCCATCCTCAAGCCGAACGCTTCCATTTCCCAGGGTTTCGCGACCGTGACGATCACCACGAAAGACAAAAAATCCTACATGGGCTTTGTGACGGAAGAAACCGCTTCCAAAGTGGTGCTGCGCGATATCGGCGGCAACGTGACCACGCTGAAAGCCTCTGATATCGCATCCCGGAAGGAAATGAAAAATTCCATGATGCCGGCCGGCCTGGCGAACGCCCTTTCTTACGAAGAACTGGCTTCGCTGGTGACTTTCCTGTCGCAGCAGAAGAAATAAAGCATTTGCTTTCAAAGTTAAAAGCGCCGTAGCCCGAGGGGTACGGCGCTTTTTTGTTACATCCTCTGATCCGTAACAGGAAAAGTCGGATCCGGACAAGGAATTTCCGCCGGGATTAGCCATTTTTGAACCGAAAACGCGCAACGAATGAAGATTTTGACCTGCACCACGCCCGGCGTGCTGACATATGGCGAAGCCCCGCAACAGGAATTGAAGAAAGGCCACGCGATCATCCGCATCCGCCGGATCGGCATTTGCGGTACCGACCTGCATGCTTTTGAAGGCACGCAGCCTTTTTTCAGTTACCCGCGGGTGCTGGGGCACGAACTTGCCGGAGAACTGGTGGCGGTGGATGGTGCACCGGGGTTCGAGCCGGGGGAGGCGGTTACCTTCATTCCCTATTTCCATTGCGGGAAATGCATTGCCTGCCGTTCGGGGAAACCCAATTGCTGTGTGAACATTGCTGTTTGCGGCGTACATGTGGACGGCGGGATGGTGGAATACCTGCAGGTGCCGTCGGCCTCCCTGTTGCATGGCGAAGGGCTTTCGCATGACGCGCTGGCGCTTGTGGAACCTTTGGCCATCGGCGCCCACGGCGTGCGCCGGGCGGGCGTGATGCCCGGAGAATTCGTGGCGGTGATCGGCGCGGGCCCCATCGGCCTGGGGATCATGGAATTTGCCCGGATCGCCGGGGCGGAAGTGATCGCCGTAGATATCAATTCCCAGCGCCTCCGGTTCTGTGAAGACAAGCTCAACATCAGGCATACCATCAACGCGGCTGCCGAAAACCCCGAAGCGGCGCTTCAAACCATTACCCACGGCGATTTCCCGACCGTGGTGATAGACGCCACGGGTAGCCAGCGCGCCATCAACGACGGCTTCCGGTACCTCGCGCACGGCGGGCGGTACGTGCTCGTGGGGCTCCAGCGCGGGGAGATTTCCGTCGCCCATCCCGAATTCCACAAACGCGAAGCCACTCTCATGAGCAGCCGAAACGCCACGAAAGAAGATTTCCGGCATGTCATGGACGCCATGCGCAAAGGGCTCGTAGACCCCACCCATTACATCACCCATACCGTCAATTTCGATGAAGTGGCCGGGAAATTCGCGTCCTGGCTCGATCCGGCCAACGGCGTCGTGAAGGCCATGGTGCAGTTGTAACGATCGCCGCCGGTCAGGGTTCCTCCCTTCCATGATTTTCTCGCATTTTTATTAATTTTATCCCGAATCAACCATCACCGCATGCCAAGGGAGGGGGACGGAATGAGCGAGCATTTAAATAATGAAGGGTCGTTGCTGGCCGGAATAGGCGCTTCCGATGAGCGGGCGTTCGAAACGATCGTCCGTCATTATTTCCCGCGACTGCTGCCGTTTGCCATTAAAATCACGAAAAACAGGGCTGTTGCCGAAGATATCGTGCAGGAAGCATTCCTGCGCCTGTGGCAGCATCGTGCGGAATACGAGAAGATCCTATTCCTGCGCGCCTGGCTGTTCACCGTGGTTTCCAACCTCTCGCTTACCTACATCAAGCGCCTTGCCCGCGAAGGCCAACTCCTCCAGCATCTCCGCGATTTTTCCGACACCGCGCGATCCGACGTGGCCGAGCAACTCCAGTTCCGGGAAAGCGGCACCGTGATCGCCCGGGCCGTAGACCGGCTGCCGCCCCAGCAGCAGCAGATTTACCGGTTGAGCCGTTACGAGGGTCTCTCCATCCCCGAGATCGCCGCCAGGTTGCAACTGTCTCCCAATACGGTGAAAAACCATTTGGTCCGGGCGCTGCAGTCGGTCAGGGATTTCGTCCGCAAAGCGGGACTGTTCTGGTTCTGAAAAAAAAGTCAAAAATATTTTCGGGCGCACTGGTCCTAACCAGCCGTTCGATAGTTATAGCTATATCGTTGTTGCAAATTTCTATTCCACCATGTCAGACGAACAAAGGGACAAAGTGCGTCTCCTGCTCCGGCAATATTACGCCGGCAGCATAGGAGAGAGCGAGGCCGCCGAACTGGGCCGGTTGCTGCAGGAAGGGCGGTATGACGCCCTCATGCACGAAACCCTCGCCGGGCTCGGTGAAGCCGAACAGCCGATGGACCTGGCGCCGGAAGACATGGACAGGATCATGGCCCGCATCCATGCCACCAAACAGCCTGCGAAAGTGCGCAGCCTGCATTGGCGGAAAATCGCCGTGGCAGCCGCGATCGTGCTGATGGCAGGTGCCGGTGGATATTACGCGCTGCGGCCGGCTGGAAATACGGGTGCCACCGCCCGGCATTTCGGCGGAGAAGCGATGCCCGGCTCCAACAAGGCCACGCTGACCCTGGGAGATGGCAGCCTGCTGAACCTTTCCGATGCGGAAAACGGGGAACTGGCAGCGAAAGGCGGCGGCAACGCGGTGAAAACGGGACAGGGCGCCCTGGCTTATGCCGAAGGCGCGGGCGAATTGGAATACCATACGCTCACTACGCCCCGCGGTGGACAATACCGGCTTACCTTACCCGACGGATCGGTGGTGTGGCTGAACGCAGGCAGCGCCCTTCGCTACCCGACGGCGTTCGAAGGGAAGGAAAGAGCGGTGGAGCTGACCGGCGAAGCCTATTTCGAAGTGGCTGCCCAAACGGAGCGCCCCTTCACCGTAAAGCTCCGCGACGGCGCGAACGTGCTGGTACTGGGAACGGGATTCAACATACAGGCGTACGCCGACGAGCCCGCCAGCCGCACAACGCTGGTGAACGGCGCGGTGCTCGTGCAAAAGGGGCCGGAGCAGCAGCTGCTGCGCCCGGGCCAGGAAGCCATCGCAGCGGCCGGCGTCCAACTGAACGCGCAGGCCGACGTGGAAGCCGCCACAGCCTGGAAGAACGGCTTGTTCCTCTTCCGCGACGCGCCGATAGACATCGTGATGAAACAGTTATCCCGTTGGTATGACGTGGATGTGAAATATGAAAAAGGAACGGTGAAGGAATTCTTCAATGGCACGATCCCGCGGAACGTTCCGCTGTCGAAAGTGCTGGAATTATTGGAACTGACAGGACTCGTACACTTTACAATCAATGGAAATACAGTAACTGTGACGCCCTGATGAACAGCTGCATCGGGTAGTACGCAGGCCATCTGAATCGCAGGTATCCCGAAGGCGGAAAAGCGCCGCGGGAAAGGGACCGCCTTGTCTGAAAGGGCGGCCCGGGGAAAAGGGACATACATTTCAGACACGAGATTATTTATCACCAAAATCGAATTTATGTATTCATGCGCCTGGCGCCAGGCGGATCGGGGCATTTCATGCCAACCGGCCATCCGCAGGGCTTACCGTATGCTGACGTTGTTCTTGTTGATGCTCGCCGCAGGCACCGCTGCCCGCGCGCAGGAGATCTCCCTGCAATTGCGCAACGAACCGTTTTTGAAAGTCCTCAAACAGATCGAAAAACAGAGCGGCTACACCTTTATCTATGGAAAAAATCAGTTAGACAACGCCAAGCCTGTAACGCTCAGCATCCGAAACGCTTCGCTCAACGATGCGCTAACGGCCTGCTTCAAAAACCAACCATTAACTTATTCTATCCAGGCACCAAAGTTCATTGTCATCAAGAACCGCGAAACGACCGTGGTGACAGACGTCCAGAACGAAGTGCCCAGGGCGGCGCTCAAGTATGAAGGGCGCGTAACGGACGAAGACGGGACGCCGCTGCCCGGTGTGACGGTCCGCTCGGTCACGAAACACCCCATGGGTGCTAATTACATCGCCAATACCGATAACGACGGCCGTTTTACCGTGGGTGGGATTTATGATCCGCAACTGATCTTTTCCTACATCGGTTACGAACCCGTGAGCTTCACGCCCCGTGATTACGCGGCGCTGGAGGTGAGAATGAAAAAGTCGGCTTCGAAGCTGGACGAGCTGATCATCACCGGTTATACCGCCAAATCGGCCAAGGAACTGACCGGTGCGGTGCAGAAAGTAACCGGCGACCAGCTCCGCAGCAGCGTGACCACGCCCAACGCGCTGTCTATGCTCAAAGGCAAGACCACCGGCCTGTACATCACGGAAACCACCGGCGAGTCGGGCGCCAAGGGGCAGGTCATCGAAAGGGGACAATCCTCGATGGCCACGGCCACCAATAGCTATTACGGGCCGCTGTACGTGGTGGACGGCGTCATTACCAACTACACCAGCCTGCAGGACGCAGTGAACCCCGCCGATGTGGAAGACGTCACGGTGTTGAAAGACGCCTCGTCTACCGCCATCTACGGCTCCCGCGCCGCCCAGGGCGTGATCGTGATCACGACGCGCCGGGGCAAAAAAGGCCGCACGGATGTGAATCTCAATATGCAATACGGCGTTATTCAGCCGAAACGCGCGATCCGGTTTATGAACACCGGCGAGCTGATTTCCTTTATGGACAAGCAGATGCAGCGCTATTGGGAACAGACGCCCTCCATCCAGGCCACTTTCCCCGATGTGCAGGAATTCATCCGCCAGCGGCGGACATATACCGACGCCGACCGCAACAATAACTTCAACTGGGAAGATGCGATCTACAGCAACGGAAATTTCCGGAATACCGAACTGAACATCCGCAGCGGGAACGATAAGACCCGCTTCTACGGCGGCGTGGCCTGGTACAAGGAAAACGGCGCGCTGTACGATAACGGTTTCGACCGGAAGAGCATCCGCATGAACATCGACCAGCAGGTGAGCGACCGCTTCTCCGTGGCCTTGAACATCAGCTCCATCCTCGATAAAACCACGAAACGCAACGGCATCCCCGAGCTGTACATGATCCAGCCGTTCATGAACCCTTACAAGGCCGATGGCGCCATGGCCGATAGCCTGCCCGTCAAGCAATCCAGCAACTATGGGCCGGTGTTTACCACCTGGGCGCAGAATTTCCTCGCCGAGACGCAATACGACAATTCCGCCATCACCAACGTGCAGAACCACCTCGGCGCAGTGAAACTGAAATACGATATCCTGCCCTGGCTGTACATCCAAAGCGCGAATTCCATCAACTACATGGGCACGCGCTTCAACTCTTACCTCGATCCGCGTTCATATTCGGGGAAATACGGCGGGTATCCGTACCTCTTCACGCCCGCCAGTCCCATTTTACCAAATGGCACGCTCACGATCCGCGACACGCGCTATACCGACTTCCTGACTTCCAACACGCTGAACTTCCGGAGATCTTTCGGCGCGCATGCCGTTTCGGCGCTCGTAGGGCAGGAATGGGGCAAACGGACGACGGAAATCAACAGCGCCGACATGTACAACCTCTTGCCGGGAGAGCGGAACGCAGGCGCAGCGAAGGCTTACGGGGATGCGATCTATCTCGCTTATGTGTTACCGTCTTCGCCGCCGGCAAGGCCATCGGGAAGTTACCAGGAGCGGGCTACTTTCTCGGCGTTCGGCCAGGCGGATTACAACTATGACCAACGCTACTACGCTTCCGCATCCGTAAGGACGGACGCCACCACGAACTTCGGCCGCGACAAGCGGTACGGTACTTTCTATTCCATCGGCGGTGGATGGATGGTCTCCAACGAAGCGTTCCTGAAAGGCAGCAACACGATCAACAACCTGAAGCTCCGCGCGGTATATGGCACATCTGGCCGCGACCTGGGCGATGGTTACCTCAATACCACCTTTTATACGGATGGCCGTACCTACGGGTCGGTGAACAATATCGGCTCCACGATCTCCCAGCTGGCGAACCCGATCATTTCCTGGGAAACCCTTTACAACACGAACGTAGGGATAGACCTCGGGCTGTGGAACCGGATCGATCTTAATGCGGACATCTACCGCAAACGCAGCAGCGGCCTCCTGCAGAACGTGAACCTCACTTCGGCGCAGGGCTCGCTGGCACAATACCAGAATATCGGCGAGATCATCAACCGCGGCCTGGAGATCATGCTGAACGCGCACGTCGTGAAATCAGCGCAATTCAACTGGTTCGCCAACTTCAACATCAGCTTCAACAAGAACGAGATCTCCCGGCTGTACCAGGACTCCCTGCGCGACAGCTATTCCGGCACCTATTACCGGAAGATCGGGGAAGATATCAATGTGATCAAGGCGATCCGCTTCGTGGGCATCAACCCCGACAATGGCAACATGATACACCAGAACTTCGACCCCTCCGGCAAACCTGCTGAGGTGGAAGGCATCGGCAGCACCACCAACCTGGCCAACTGGCAGGTGGTAGGTTCGGCCACGCCCAAGTTCTTTGGCGGCTTCACCAATACCTTCAAATACCAACGGTTTACGCTGAGCGCGGAATGGTGGTTCCAGTACGGCAACTACGTGATGATGTCGCTGGTAAACAACTTCCAGTCGCCCACCGCGCCGCGCCTCGGCCGCAATAACGTGGTATTCGGCAGCAACCAGCATATCTGGGAAGGGAAAGGCGATACGGAAGCCAATTACCCGGATGTGTTCAGCACCAGCCCCAATGCCTGGAACGCACTGACCTACCGCTCCTCGCGCCTCTGGGGCGATGCGAGCCACCTGCGGCTCCGCAACGTGCGGCTGGGGTACGATGTGCCGGAAGCCCTGCTGCGCAAGCTGAAGATCCGGCAACTGTCTGCCTACATCAGCGGCGACAACCTCGCCGTCATCAAACGGAAAGACTTCGTGGGCGCAGATCCCGAAGGGGCGGTGCTGAATACGAGCACATCATACGGCGGCGTGGGCACAGGCTTCGCCAATCCCCGCAGATTCCTGGCTGGCATCAACGTAGGCTTTTAACCATTAATACCTGAATCATGAGATCCGTTTTTCAATATATCGTAGCTGGCGGACTGTTGCTTACCGGCAGCGCGTGCAACAAGCAGCTCGACAAGCTGCGGCCGCATAACGTGACGTACGAAGACCAGCAGTTTTCCTCGGCCGAAGGTTTCCGCAAAGCCACGCTCGGCGCATACTCCGCCGTGGCGGGCGCCGCAGTGCAGAGCTCGTTCAACTTCAACGACCAGCAGCTCTTCCTGTCGGAAGCGCATGGCAACGACATCCGCGCGCTGGACGCGGCCGTGAACAGGTACACCAATGCCTTCGGGTACCTCAATTCCGCGGAAAAAGACCTGTCCTTAACCTATGAATACTGGCGCGGGGCCTACAACGCATCGCTGCTGATCAACAAGATCATCGCGCATGTAAAACCCGGCGAAGCCAACCCGGCCATTTTGCAGGCCAAAGGTGAGGCGCTGTTCCTCCGGGCATATATCTACTTCAACCTGGTACGCCTCTACGGCAAGCCGTATTACCAGAACGGGGGCAACAATCCCGGCGTGATGCTCATTACCACAGACGATAACGGCGCCGGCTTCGCGCCGCCCCGGGCCACGGTAAAGGCGGTGTACGACCAGGTGATCGCCGATCTGACGGAGGCGCTGCCGTTGTTGAAGACAAACGCCGGCAACAGCTACGCCAGCCGTTATGCGGCCTTCGCGTTCCTGTCGCGCGTGTACCTGTACATGACGGGGCCTTTCGCGTCCGCCAACGCGGATGCGGCCAAAAAGGCGCGGCAGTATGCGGATTCCGTGATCCTGAACGGCGGCTACTCGCTGCGGCAGGGCGCCGATTTCGCGGCGTACTACAATACCGATGCGCCCGGTAACCCGGAGGATATTTTCGCGGTGAACGCGCAGTACAACCAGGGCCTCATCAGCAACCTGTTCGCCATGCCTTCGCAGATCAATTACTCCGGCGGATTGTACCGCCCTTCGCCCGACTTGCTTTCCATCATCCAGCCGCACGACCTTCGCCGGCAGTTTTTCAAGCGCAACGTGACTCCGGGATATACGGAAGATACCCTGGCGACGGTGAAATATTCGCTCAATTACGTTTCGCTCTACAGCGTGTCGCCCAACCGCTATCTCCGCCTGGCGGAGATGTACCTGAACCGTGCGGAAGCGGCGGTGAAAGGGGGCGATAATGCCGGTGCGCTGGCAGACCTCAACGTGATCCGCCGGCGCGCGGGACTGGGGGATACGTCCAACATCGCCGGCCAGCCGCTGTTCAACGAAATACTCAAGCAGCGGCGGATCGAGCTCATGTTCGAAGGCCATAGCAGTTATGATTGCTTCCGGAACGGATTGCCCATGGTGCGTACGTACGCTTCCGGATCGTCGGGCGCCCTGACGGTGCAGGCGACCGATCCGAAGGTGTTGATGCGCATTCCGGCGGATGAGATCGTCGGCAACCCGAACCTCACACAAAACGAACAATAAATCCATCGCCATGAAAAAATTCCTTTCCTTATCGCTGGTTGCGCTGGCGGCCATTCCCGGGGCATTTGCGCAGGAAGCGTTCACCGTCGAAGGACGGTATGCGGGCAGTGATCCGTATCTGTACCTGCAATATCCCGGCGCAAAGGGGACTTACGTGAAAGACAGCGTAGCCGTACGCAACGGGCAATTCCGGTTCGCCGGAACGATAGAAGGGCCCGTGTATGCGAGCCTGAGCGGGAAAATGAAGTCCCGCAGCATGGACGATCCCAACATCCAGTTCTTCTTCCTCGAGCCCGGTAAAACCACCATCGCCGCAAAGGAAAACGCCTTCAAGGAAATGGCCGTTACAGGCGGTGCGGTGCAGGCGGATTTTAATACCGTGAACAAAGAGAAAGCGCCCATCAAAAAGCAATGGGAACCTTTCTTCAAATCCCTTGATTCCATCAATAAAATCGATAATTTCAAGGCGCAGGAGTTTAAGTCGGGCTTGAAGCCGTATTACGCCGATATGGAGAAGATCGATATGGCGTACATCGACGCGCATCCCGGCACCTATCTCAGCGCATTTTTGCTGCGGGGGTATAGTTATTCGTTGCCGACGGAAAAGCTGCAGGCATATTTCGACCAATTTCCCGCATCCATCAAAAACGGTATGGCGAAGGGGATCGGCGATGAGCTGGAACGGCGGAAGATCGGCGTGCCGGGAACGGAGGCTTATGCGTTCGCAACGTCCGACATCAACGGGCAACCTTTCCAACTGGCAGATTACCGCGGGAAGTACGTGCTGATCGATTTCTGGGCCAGCTGGTGCCTGCCCTGCCGGAAAGGCAACCCGCACCTGAAAAAACTGTACGCGCAGTATAAGGAAAAAGGGCTGGAGATCATCGGTGTGTCTGACGACGACAGCAAGCCCGAAGCCTGGCGTAAAGCGGTGAATGACGACGGTATCGGGATCTGGAAGCACGTGCTGCGTGGCATGGACCGCGAAAAGATCATGGCCGGCATCTATAACCCGACGGATATCAGCAAGCGTTTCGGCATCGCCTCCCTACCCACGAAAGTGCTCATCGATCCGCAAGGGAAGATCATCGGGCGGTTCGAAGGCGGCGACCGCGACGATGCCAAGATGGACGCCCAGCTGGAAAGCCTGCTCGGCGGGAAGTAATCATCAAAAAATCAATCATCCATATGAAAACGATTAGCCAGATACTCGCATGTTGCCTGCTCGCAACCTCCGCTATGGCGCAGGAAGCGGTTGTGGAAGGGAAGATCGCGGGTTTGCCCGACGGCACGAAAATCTATTTCAATTCCATTTTTGCCGGCGGAAAGCCCGATTCCACCGTGGTGACAGGCGGCGCGTTCCGCATCGCTACAAAGGCCAGTGAATCGGATTTGTTTTTACTGCGCGCCGGCAACGACCGGCGTGCAAAGCATGGAGGCGCGGTTTTCTACATGGAGCCCGGCGTGCTGAAGGTATCGGGGAAAGGCCCGCTGCTGAAGGATCTCGTGTTTGCCGGTACCCCTTATGCAAAGGAGCTCAACAGCCTTGCCGGCCTGAACAACACCAAACCGTTCAAGGCGAGAATGGCGCTGGGCGAAAAGCTGAACGCGGCATATGAGAAGAAGGATACGGTAACATTGAAGGCCCTTCGCCCGGAATTTGACAAACTGGATTCCGCTGTTACCGTCGAATATGAAAAGTGGGTCGACCAGCATCCGGCATCGCCGGTGAGCGCCATGGTACTGGGTTTCTTCATCCGGTACGAGGATATGGACAAGCTGGAAAAACGCCTCAAAGACCTGGAGCCCTCCGCCAAACAGAACGTGTTCGCCAAAAGAATGCAACACAGCGTGGAAGCGGCCAGGGCCACGGCTATCGGGAAAATGGCGCCCGAGTTCACACAGAACGACACGCTCGGCAAAGCCGTTTCGCTGAAAGATTTCCGCGGCAAATACGTGCTGATCGACTTCTGGGCCAGCTGGTGCGTGCCTTGCCGCGAGGAGAACCCCAATGTGGTAAAGGCTTTCCAGCGGTTCCGCGATAAGAACTTCACCGTGCTCGGCGTTTCGCTCGACCGGGAGCAGGACAAAGCCAAGTGGATCAAGGCCATCCACGACGATAACCTGACATGGACGCACGTTTCCGATCTCAAATTCTGGGACAATGCCGTGTCCAGGCAATACGACATCAAATCCATCCCCGCCAACTTCCTCCTCGACCCGGAAGGCCGGATCATCGGGAAGAATTTAAGAGGGGAGGAGCTGGAAAAGAAACTGGCTGAGGTTTTATTGTAGTCATTACAGCTGAATTTGATAAATAAGGCGGCCGGTTACGGCCGCCTTTCCTTTTGGATGACGACGATCATTTGCCCGAAAACCCGTGGTTTCGTACTTTCAGGACCATGAAAATGTTATTCTTCTCCGCAAAACCATACGACAGGCAGTTTTTTCACCAGGCGAACGAAAAACACGGCTTCGAGCTGGAATTCCTGGAAACCCATCTCGGCCCGCATATCGTCAATGCCGTGGACGATGGCACCCCGGTCGTTTGCACCTTCGTGAACGACAAGCTCACCGAGGAAGTGATCGGTGTATTGGCCGCCAAAGGCGTGAAAGTACTGGCGTTGCGCTGTGCCGGTTTCAACAATGTGCAGCTGGATGCGGCCCGCAAACACGGCATCCGCGTGTGCCGCGTTCCGGCCTATTCCCCCGAAGCCGTGGCGGAACATGCCGTAGCCATGTTGCTGACGCTCGTCCGCAAAACCCACAAAGCCTACAACCGCGTGCGGGAGCAGAACTTCGCGCTGAACGGGCTCCTTGGCTTCAATCTCCATGGCAAAACGGTAGGGGCGGTAGGTACAGGCAAAATAGGCAAGGCTTTTTGCAGGATCATGGCGGGGTTCGGCTGCCGGGTGATCGCTTCAGACCCGTTCCCCGATGCGGAATTGCAGGCGACCGGCGTGGAATATTTACCATTGGAGGAGCTGATCGCCGCGTCCGACATTATTTCCCTGCATTGCCCCCTCGTCCCCGAAAACAAATACCTCATCAACCGCGAAACCCTCCGGAAAATGAAACGCGGCGTCACGATCATCAATACCAGCCGGGGTGGACTGCTGCATACCGCTGATGTGATCGACAGCCTCAAATCCGGGCACATCGCCTATCTCGGCATCGATGTGTACGAGCAGGAAGAGAAACTGTTTTTCAAAGACCTGTCCGGCAGCATCATCGAAGACGATACTATCCAGCGGCTCATGAGTTTCCCGAACGTACTGGTGACCGGCCACCAGGCCTTTTTCACAGAAGAAGCCCTGCGGCAGATCGCGGAGGTCACGTTGCGGAGCGTAGGGCAGTTGATGAACGGGGAAGCGGTGGATGAGGAGGTGATACTCGTATAAAAATATTCTCCAGATATGCGAAAACCCGCCACGAAGGCGGGTTTTCTTTTACTCCATTTCAACCAAAATCGAAAGACTTACTTGTTGTACTTGATCGACGCATGCACGATCCTCGAAACGGAATTCGCGCCCACCGACCCGCCGGAAACGGCCGTGGACGTTCCTGCGGTCTTGTTGGTGACGCGGATGCGGATGTAGAGCGTCAGCAGTCCGCTGGCGGCCTGCGGAAACTGGAAGTTCACCACTTTGGTGCCCGCCACCTGCGTCAGCAGGGTGTTCGACCAGTTCACCACGTCCTGGAAAGTGAAGGTGCCTACGGTGTTCCAGGTTGTGGCGGCGTCGTTGGTGGATGCCCATTCCACGGTGAAGTTGCGCGGCCCGCCGATGTCGGAATTCCCGTCCAGCTGGAGGGAAACCGGTGTGCTGATGCCTGCCGTCGATACTTCGATCATCCAGTATTCTCCGCGGTTTTCGGTGGCGTTCCACCAGTTTTTGGTGGCCCATCCGCCATTGCTAACGGCCCCTTTGTTGGTGGTGGGTTCCTGCTGCAGGGCGTTGAAGTCGGTGGCGGCGGAAATGCCGCTGGAAGTGAAGTTCAGCCCGGTTTTGGTGCTTTGGTAGAAGCGCCCTGCGCCGGTTTCGGGGGTAAGCGGGTTCTGGGTGGCCGTGGGCGTGGCAGCGAATTCGTTGCGGAAGCGGCCCCATTCCACCAGTACGTTCGAGAACCCGTTTTCGCGGGCTTGTTGCAGCGCAATATCTTCCCGGCGGAGGTGGCGGATAGCATATTTTCCGATGTTGCCGCCGTAACGGTCCATCGTTTCGCTCACCAGCACGCCGGCGATGGTGCCGGAGCCCTGGGGCAGGGCGTTCCCGTCCCGCCGGTAAGGCACGTCCAGGTTCGTGAGCAGGTACATCCCGTTGCCGCGGATGTCGCGGATATGGGTGGGGAAGCAGTCCATCCTGGCCGCATATCCTTCATTGATATTGCTGAAAGAGCCCCAGGGAACGGAAATCTCCACATCACGCAATTTCACATAGGTATAGAGATCATTGTCGGTCAGGTCGCCGATGTATTTTTCGCGGGGCTGCAACACGGCGGTATTGCTTTCCTTCTCCATCACCTGCGGCGCTGTAATACCCGAAACCGTTACGCGGTCAGGGTTCGTGAGACGGGCAAGGGTGGCGCCTTTCAGCCATATTTTCACATGGTCGTTGAAACTGAAGATATTGTCGCCCGGGGTTTGGGTCTTGATATACAGCCCCATCATACCGTCCATGCTTTGCACATACACGGCCACGGCATTTTCTGATTTGTCGACCGTATGCTTGTTGCTGGCGGTATTGAGATTTTTGGCGATGTTGGGATGCCCCTTGTCGCTGATCACGATCCCTTCCACATAAATATTCTCGTCGATGGTGCCGGCCGCGAGCGCCTGTTTGATGTATGCGAAATCCTTCATCACTGCTCCCGTGAAATCGATGCCGGGATGCTGGCGGATGCGGACGGAATCGCGGGTGGTGGTGCCCAGCGCGTCGAGGTAACTCAGGGTGAGCAGGCCGCTGCGTATGGCGGCGGCGCGGCTGGTATCGGCTTTCATGTAAAGGTAACCGTTCTGGATGCTGGCGTTGCTGATCCAGTTTTGCTGTTCGGGATCGTCGTACTGGTAGCTGACGGTCATCTTCTCCAGCGGTACGTTGGTGGTGATGACGGATTTGATGGAGCCGCCGTTTGCAATGCTTTGCAGCGTGGTGTCTGCGATGGCGATCTGCGGCGTGAGGCCCCGTTGCTGCAGGGAAATGGTGTCGGATTTACCGCCTGACCGCACGAGGATTTTTACCGCGCGGGGGAGGTTGCCTTCGTTGCTGGTCACTTCGGCGCGGATGCTGCCTTTGCCTTCGCCGGAAGATTGTTGCAGCGTCATCCAGTCCGTTTTTTCGAGGGGCTCAACCGTCCATGTACCTTCTGCGTACACGATGATCTGCGTCGTGTCGGGCAATGCGTTCAGGCGGACGATGCGGGTGTCTATGGCCAGTTCCGTCGTGAAATGATAATCTTCTTTCTTGCGGCAACCGGCGAAGAGGATCGCTGCGGTGCCGGCGGCCAGGAGGAATTTATTGAAATGCTTCATGCCGTTTTATTGTTTGAGTTCGAGGAGAATGGGCCGGTGGTCGGAATGAACGGCCGTGAAGGGATCGTAGATGAACGCGCAGCGGATGATCTTCTTCTTCAGGTCGCCGGAAAGGTACACGTAATCGATGCGCGCGTTGGTAGCGATAATGCTTTTACCGGATTGCGCCTGCTGCCGTTCGTCGAACGTTTTGCCGGCGTCGGTGAAGCCCGCGTCCAGCATCTGCTGCTGCACGGCATAGTCTATCACGCCGCCTTCGGCGAGATTGTCGAGCACGGGGCGCTGGGCGGCTGCGGCTTTCTGGCGGGCGAGGTAATCCGATTTTTCGATGCGTTCCCTGTCCAGCGGCGACACGGAATTGAAATCGCCCATCACGATCCGGTTCTTTTTATCGGTCTGCAAATCCATATTGGCGATCACCTGCGCAATCTCGGCCCGTCTTTTCTTATGCTTGTGCGGGTTGAGATGCAGCACTACGATATTGTATTTCCCCACTTTCGCCATGATGAACCCATGGGTCATGTTGTCATTGATCTTTTGGATGCCGGCGATGGGGAAGCGGGACGTGAGCCCGGTGGGATAGCCGTTTTCCTTCACGATCACCGCGTAGGGATGGCCATAGCTCAACGCCAGTTCTTCCAGCGATTTCTGGGTGAAGCCGTTGCATTCCTGCAGGGCTACCACATCGGGCCGGTGATCTTTCACCCATTCCACGAATACTTTCTTACCGCGGGTGGTGTCTTTCACCATCCCTTCGAGGATATTATAGCTGAGGACGCGCAGCGTGTCTTGCGCCGTGGCGGAAAATGCGGCCAGGAGCAGGACGGCCAGGAGGGAGATATTTCTTTTCATGTGCATTACTGGTTGTAGGCGGGATTGGTTAATATGCCGTTGGAGCGCATCACTTCCTTATCCGGGATGGGATAGAATTCGTGATAGGGCAGGGCGTTGTCTTTGATGACGGGGTATTCCGTGGCGATGGTTTCCTGTATGGCGCGGAACCAGTCTCCCCAGCGCACGAGGTCCCACTTCCGGCCGTATTCGCCCATCAGCTCGCGGGCGCGTTCTTTCTTCACTTCCTCCAGGAACTCCGTTTTTCCCGGATATGTCGTCAGTACGAAATCTGCGCTGGCGCGGGATTTCACCTCGTTGATGCATTGCATCGCCAGGTCGGTATTGCCTGTTTCGTTGGCGGCTTCTGCCAGCATGAGCAGCGCATCCGCATAGCGGAACACTTTCTGGTTATTGCCGTCGGCGATGTTGGTCATGCCCGGGCACCAGAACTTCGGCCCCATCCAGGCTTTGCCGGTGCCGTTGTTGGCCATGGGCCGCTTGAACCAGGTGCCGTTGTAGGAATAGGCAAGGATGATCTCTTTGCGTGGGTCGGCCAGGTCGTAGAGCGACATCATGTATTCCGAAGGCGTAATGCTGTTGAAGGGATTGGCCGCGTTCCCCAGTTCCGGAATGTCCACGCCATCGTACACGCTCGTGCCGGAAGCTTTTGTGGGGGTGAAGAAAGCCGCTACGGTGGAGGTTTTCTTCAGGCCGGCGGCCGACCAGGTATATTGTACCTCGAAGATCGATTCGGGCGTGTTCTTGTTGCGGAAATACATATCTGTGAGGGGATATTGCACGAGCTGGCCGTAGATTTTCCGGATCTCCTCCATGGCGCTTTCGCAGGTGGCGTAATCCTTGTTCCACAGCGCCATTTTCCCGATGAGCATATACGCCATGGACGCGGAAATGCGGTTGTCTTTCACTTCGGAGGTGCGCGTTTGCGGCAGTTTAGGCGCGTATTCCTTCAGCTCGTTGATGAGGATTGTCCGGGTTTCACTGGCGTTCATGCGGCCCAGCTTCCCGATGGTCTCCAGCACATCCAGGCTGTTGACATCCGCCGTATAGAACGGCACATCGCCGAAAGTGCTGGTGAGGATGTAATAATACAAAGCCCTCAGCGCCACGGCTTCCCCTTTCAGCGCGGGCTTCCGGTCTTCGGCGATCTTCGCCTTTTCGATCCCCGCGATGGCCGCGTTGCAATACATCACGCCGCGGTAGCAGGCCGTCCATACGTTATCTCCCATGCCTGGATTGGCGGGGGAGATCTCGAGCTTGGCGTCGAGGTTGGAAGAATTGAGGAACGCCAGGTCGGTCACCGCCTCGAGGGAAACCATGAGGTCGGCGGCGTAAATGTTGGTAAGGTCGATGTAACAGCCGTTCAGCGCGGCGATGCACTGGCTCTCCGATTTGAAGAACCCGTCTGCGTCCACGAAGCTGTGCGGCTCTTCTTCCAGCAGCTTGGCGCAGCTGCCCAGTGTGAGGGAGCCGCCGAGCAACAGGAGATATAATATGCGGTACTTGTTCGTTTTCATGTTCGGTGTTTTTAGAATTTCAGTTCTGCGCTAAAGGTGATGGTGCGGCTGGTCGGGTAGGCGCCGTTGTCCATCCTGCGGATGGTGGAACCGCCGCTTTGGGTGGATACTTCGGGATCGTATCCGTTGTAATGCTTCCAGAGGAAAAGATTGTTGCCGGTCAGCGCGAGGTAGAGCGAATTCAGCCTTTTGCCGGTGATCCCGTTGAGGTTGACGGGGTACCCGAGCGAGAGGTTCTTGAACCGCAGGAACGTAGCGTCGTGCAGGAAGCGGTCGTTCGGGATATCGTCTTTCGAATCCGCCCGCGGGTAATCGGAGCCCGGGTTGCGCACGGGGTGCCAGGCGTTCACCATATAACGGAACTGGTTGCTCAGGTAAGTGCCCGTGCCCATGAACAATTCGGTGGGATTGTAGATCTTCCCACCCAGCGAATAGTTGAAATAGAACGAAACGCTCAGTTTTTTGATCCGGAATGTATTCTGGATGCCGCCATACACGTAAGGATCGGCGTTCCCGAGATAGATGAGGTCGTTATTGTCCAGCACGCCGTCGCGGTTCTGGTCGATGTAGCGCTGGCGGCCGGGCTGGTAGAAATTCACCGCCGCGGAGGCATATTCTTTCGTCTCTTTGTTCTTCTCGATTTCCGCCGTGTTCTTCCACACGCCGGCGTATTGCATGCCCCAGACGGCGTTGAGCGGCCGGCCCTTTTCATATCCATACATCATGTACTGCGCGCCGTAAGGGTTGTCGTACACGGATACGCGCTCGTAACCGCCGATATCTTCCACCCGCTGCGTGTTATGCGCCGCGGTCACGGAGGTAGACCAGGAGAAGTTTTTCCGGCGGATGTTTTCGTGGTTGACGGTCAGCTCGATCCCGCGGTTCGAGGTTTTGCCGATGTTGGCCAGGCGCGAGCCGTAACCCACGTGAGTGGGCAGTTGTACGGTGAGCAGCAGGTCGGAGGTACGGCTTTGGTAGAGGTCGAGCACGATGTCCAGCCGCTTGTTGAAGAACGACACGTCGAGCCCGGCGTTGAACGTGGTGGTCTTTTCCCAGGTAAGGCCTTCGTTGGCGATGCGGGAGGGATAGTAGGCCACGGGCTGCGCGCCGCCGAAGAGGTAGCCGCCGGTGGTAGACGTGAGCCGGGAGAGCGACTGGTACCTGCTGATGGCATCGTTGCCGGACGTACCGCCGCTCAGGCGGAGGGAAAGCTCGCTCAGTTTGTTGAAACGCTGCATGAAGGGCTCGCTGCTGATATTCCACTTGAACGCGCCCGATGGGAAAAACGCCCATTTGTTGTCGGAAGAGAAGTTCGACGCCCCGTCGCGGCGCATGGTGGCGGTGAGGTAATACCGGTTGCGGTAATTGTAGTTGACACGGGCGAGGTGGCTCATCCGGCCCTGGGTTTCCAGGGAGGAGCTGAGGTTGATCGTTTCCTTGGAAGGGAGCGCACCCATATCGTTGTTCTCGATGTCGTCGATGAAATAACCCTGTCCGTTGGTGGTCATGTTATTGTATTGGCGCTTCTGCATGGTGAAACCGTACATCGCGTCGAAATTGTGGCGCTTGTTGAACGTCCGCTTGTACGTGATGGTGTTTTCGTTCAGCAGGTTGTTTTCTGCGTACGCGCTCTTGTACGCATAGCCGCCGGAGTTGGCGTTCTGGCGCGAGGGCATGGTAGACGGGATGTACTGGTCGTTGGTCCGCGAAAGATCGGAATAGGAAATGGTGGACCGCACCAGGATGTTTTTGACCGGCGTGATCTCTACATAGGCCATGGAACTGAGGCTTTTTTCCAGCCGGTCGTTCTTCCGCAGCAACACGTTGGCCAGCGGCGAATCGAACAGGGTGCCGCTGTACCACTGGGAGTTCCAGTCGTTGAAACTGCCGTCCTGCTTATACGCCGGAATGGTGGGGGCGAGGAAGATGGTGGACCGGTACCACAGCGTCTGCGTGCCCACGTCGGCATTGTTGAGCGCCCGGTCGAGGTTGGAATAGTTGAAACGGACGCCCGCTTTCACGTATTGATTGATGGTACGGTCGAGGTTCAGGCGCACCTGGTAGCGTTTCATCCCACTGTTTTTGATGATGCCCTGGTTGTTGTTGTAGTTGGCGGAAAAGAAGTACTGGGTGGCCTTGTCGCCGCCGGAGGCAGACAGCGTCAGGTTATGGTACGGCGCCCTCCGGGTGATCTCCTGCGTCCAGTTGGTGCCGTCGCCCAGGGCGAGCGGATCGGGGTAGGGATATTCTTCCAGCGGTTTGGTCTGGTTGGCCGTGCTGGCGAAGTAATACCGGTCGTTCTGCAATTGCGCGAACTCGGTGGCGTTCATCAGGTCGAGGTAGCGTGGAAGCTCGGAGAAACCCACGTCGTTGCGCAACGTGAAACTGGTTTTGCCTTTTTTATCGCCGCCCGATTTGGTGGTGATGATGATAACGCCGTTGCTGCCGCGGGAGCCGTAGATGGCTGTAGAGGACGCGTCTTTCAGCACGCTGATGTTCTCGATGTCGGATGGGTTGAGCTCGCTCAGGGAAGTGATGGCGTCCATGAGGCCGTCCACGATGTACAGCGGTTCGTTGCTTGCCGTGATGGAGCGGGTGCCGCGGATGCGGACGGAGGTGCCGGAACCGGGCTCCCCGTCCGCCGAAACGAATTCCGCACCGGCGATGCGCCCTTGCAACATCTGGTCTACCCTCGCCACGGGCACGTCTGCCAGGTCCGACATTTTTACGGTAGACACGGCGCCGGTCAGGTCTTTTTTCTGCACGCTGCCGTACCCGATCACCACTACTTCGTTCACGTTTTTCTTCGACGGGGAAAGCTGTACCACGAGTGGCTGTTTGATATCTTTCACGGCGATCACTTTCCGTTCGAAGCCGAGATAGGTGACGAACAGGATGTCCTGTTTATCCGCCTCGATGGAAAATTCCCCGTTCTCGTTCGTCTGCACGCCGCGCGAAGTGCCTGCCACGGCGATGGTGGCGCCGGGCAGCGCATTGCCTTCTTCGTCTGTCACGCGGCCTTTAACCGGCGGGGCCTGCGCCACGGTGCCGGCGGATTGCGGAGTGAGCGGCCGTTCCTTGATCGTGATCGTTTTGTTGCTGATCTCGTAATCGATGGGCTGGCCGGCCATGATGTCGGACAGGAAGGATTCGAGGGGTTTGTTGCGGGCTTCTACATTCACCGGCGTGGTTTTGGCCAGCAGGGAAAGGTTGTAGAATACCACGTACCCCGTCTGTTTCTCCAGTCTGGCGAAGATCTCCGGGAAGGCGAGCTGTTTGCCCGTCATGGTAATCGTCTGGGCGGCAACGTTGGCCTGTACCTGTAAGGTCAGCACCGTGGCCAGCAGCAGGATCAGTTTCATGACTGTCGGTTTTGGTTTCATGATGTGTTTGCGGTCAAAAATCTGCGTCATTTCCGTATGTGAAATTTTAGGGCATAGGTAGCCCGGCCTTAACCGGGGTTAAGGTGCGGGGGCTGTATGTGCCGGATTGAATTTTTTAAGGTGTGATGATCAGTTTCCTGCCTTCCAGCCTGCAATGCACGTCGGATATGGCCAGTATCCGGGTAATTTGCTGGAGGGAAAGGCTGCGTTCCATTTTTCCGCCGAATCGCAGGGGCGGTATGTCGGTTTCGTAGATTACGTCGATATCGTACCAGCGTTCCAGTTGTTTCATGACTTCGCGGATGTCTGCATTGTCGAAATTGAACATCCCGTTCCGCCAGGCCATCACCTGGCTGGTATCGGCTTTCACGATTTTTATCGCATTTTCTGCGGTGATCCGCGCCTGTTCGCCCGGCTGCAGCACGCGCTGGTCTACAGCCACCTTGCCCTGGAGGAGCGTGGCGGCGATGAGCGGATCGTTGCCGTAGGCGGAAACGTTGAACCGCGTTCCCAGCACCAGTACTTCCGTTCGCCCGTTCACTTTCACCCTGAACGGTTTGGCCGCCATGGGCCGGATGTCGAAATACGCCTCGCCCTTCAGTTCCACCGTTCTTTCCGCGGCATCAAAGCTGGTCGGGTACCGTAGGCTGCTGGCCGCGTTCAGCCACACGCCCGACCCGTCTGGCAGGGTGATGTGGAACACACGGCCGCGGGGCGTGGAAAGGGTGTTGAAGGTGGATTCCCCGGGCTGCGCATCGTCGTACGCCAGCGATCCGTTCCCCAGTTTCACGGAGGTGCCGCCCTGTTGGGCGATCACGCCCTGACCGAGACTGTCGAGCGGAACGGTCTGCCCGTTCCCCAATGTCAGCAACGCTCCGCTGGATGCAGGCAGGATCTCCTGCGTAAAGGTCTCTTCCGTTTTTACCAACCTTTGCTGCGGGGACCGTGTTTGCTGAACGCCCGTCCACACTAAAGCTGCAACCGCCGCTGCAGCAGCGGCTGCAATGGCCACTGTGCGCAGGATGGTTTTCCGCGGCGCGGGCTTCGCCTGTGCCTCCAGGATGATAGACAGGATGGCGCCGGCGCGCTCGTTGGCCACGGGCTTTTCGTCGCCGGTGGTGGAATAGATGGCTTCGTCCAGCAGCCGCTGCAGGTCTGCATCGTGCTCCGGCTTCGCCAGCAGGGCGTAGAGTTCCTGTTTTTCGGCGGGTGTGCAGGCGCCGGCCAGGAGTTTATGGAACAGCTCGTCTAGTCTGGACATTCGGTTCTGTTATGCGTTTCTATTAAAGGAGACAGTAAAAAAAGGGGAGCGGGTCAGCCGGGCGGAAAAAAATTTCAGATCATAATATTCCCTTAACAATGGTGAGCGCCGCCCAGGTGCCCAGGTGCGATACGCAGTATACGCGGATGAATTGCATGGCGTCGGAAAGGTGGCGCTTTACGGTTTCGGGGGAAAGGTTGAGCTCCACGGCGGCTTCTTCGCGCTTGAGGCCGTGTTCCTTGATGAGGCGGTATACTTTCTTCTGCTGCGGCGGCAGGCGGTCTACGGCCTGTTGCAGCACTTTCCGGTATTCTTTTTCCTGCAGGATGGCGGCGGGATTGTCTGATGCAGGGCACAAGGCATATTCCTCGGAGTCCGCCAGCAGCGCGGGTTGTGTGCGATGCGCGGCTTGCTTGAGGAGGTTGAAGAGGTGGTTGCGGGTGATGGTGAACAGCCAGGCGGAGAAGTGCGCTACCTGCGGCAGTTGTTCCCTTTTAAGCCAGACTTTCAGGAATACGTCGAGCAGCACCTCTTCGGCGATGGCTTCGGAGCCCGTCACTTTAAAGGCAATGGCGTACACTTTGTTCCGGTAATGATGGAATATCCCGCTGAATGCTTTTTCATCGCCTTCCGCAACGGCTTGCAGCAAGCCCCGTCCGATTTCTTCTTTGCGTTCAGACATCTCATGTTTTTGTTGAGCAAATATAATTTTGCCGGCCGGATACTGCCAGTACCCGGCGCCGCAGCCTCCGTGCCAGGGATGGGGCGCTATGCCGCCAAACCTGCCGTTAGACTGGAAATAACGTGGAAAATAAGCTGCCGGGAATCACCTGGAATTAACGATAAGTTAATCGTTCCCCGATTTTGGTTTGGTCCGTTTCCGGGCAAAAAATACGAAAATTATTGAGAAGCGGAAATTCAGGCCGAAATCAGGGAATAATCCCGCTTTGCCGGGCTATTCCCCATTGACCGGGAAAGCCGGGACGGAAAGGGCCATGCAATTAAAAGATATAATGCCTACCTTTGTGCCTTGTGAAAAAGTTGCTAGCGTTGATATTGTTCGTGGTCTACACGATCTCCAGCACGGAACTCCGGGAGATCGTGAAGTTGCCCGTGTTGGTACAGCACTTCAACGAGCACCGGCAATTGAACAAAGACATCACTTTTTCACAGTTCCTCATCGATCATTACAACAACATCCCGCATACGGACAACGACGAAGAGCGCGACAACCAGTTGCCGTTCAAACAGGCAGATACCAACCTGATGTTCAGTCCAGTCATCCCCGCACCCAGTCCGCTGGTGCTCAAAAAGCCGGTGATGCCCCTTGCGGCCGATGCATTGTTTCCCCGCTACGCCGACTTCATCCCCACCGAAGGCGTCAGCAAGATCTGGCAGCCGCCCCGGCCCGGAGCGTCCCTTTTTGTGTAAGGCCTGGCCATAGCCGGGTCTGTCCAATTATTGTTTCCGGATAGATCAAAGCAGAATTTCATGTTGAATCGAATTATCGGGTTTTCCGTGAGGAATAAACTCGTTGTTGCGCTGTTTACCATCGCGCTCATCATCTATGGTATTTTCGAACTGTTCAAACTCCCCGTGGACGCCGTCCCGGATATCACCAACAACCAGGTCCAGATCATCACCGTTGCGCCCTCGTACGGGGCTACCGACATCGAGCGGCTCGTTACTTTCCCCGTGGAGCAGGCCAGCAGCAATATTGCGGGCATCAGCGAGATCAGGAGCTACAGCCGCTTCGGCCTTTCGCTCGTAACATTGGTGTTCGACGACGGGGTGGATATTTACTGGGCACGCCAGCAGGTGTCCGAACGCCTGGCCGTGATCCAGGCCTCGATCCCCGACGGGATCGGCAAACCCGAAATGGGGCCTATTTCCACCGGACTGGGGGAAATTTACCAATACGTCGTCCGCCCGAAAAAAGGGTACGCGTCCCGGTACGATATTACCGAACTGCGCACCATCCAGGACTGGATCGTTCGCCGGCAATTGCTCGGTGTGAAGGGTGTGGCGGAAGTGAGCAGTTTCGGCGGAAAGCTGAAGCAGTACCACGTGGCCGTGAGCCCCGCCAAGCTGCAGGCGTACGGCGTTACCATATCCGACGTGTTCAACGCCCTCGAAACCAATAACGAAAATACCGGCGGCGCCTACATCGAAAAACAGGCGACCGTGCTGTACATCCGGAGCGAAGGGCTCATCGGCAGCCAGGAAGATATCGGCAACATCGTGGTGCGGAACGGTACCGCCGGTGCGCCGCTGCTCATCCGCGACGTGGCGGATGTGCGGATCGGGTCGGCTACGCGGTACGGGGCCCTGACGTATAACAACGAAGGCGAAGTGTCCGGCGCGATCGTGATGATGCTGAAAGGCGCCAACAGCAATGTGGTGATCGAAGATATCAAAGCCAAAATCGCGGAAATACAAAAAACGTTGCCGGAAGGCGTGGTGATAGAACCTTTCCTCGACCGTACCGACATGGTGTCTAACGCCATCAAAACGGTGGAGGTCAATTTGATGGAAGGCGCGCTGATCGTCGTGTTCGTGCTCGTGATCTTTTTGGGGAACCTGCGCGCGGGGCTGCTCGTGGCGTCGGTCATCCCGCTGTCGATGCTTTTTGCCGTGATCATGATGAACCTTTTCGGCGTGAGCGGCAACCTGATGAGCCTCGGCGCGCTGGATTTCGGGCTGATCGTGGACGGGGCCGTGATCATCGTGGAAGCGGTCATGCACCAGCTGAGCCACAGCAAAAAGTTTGCGGGCGTGATGCAGTTGTCGAAGGAAGAGATGGACGGCGAAGTGAAAAGCGCGTCTTCCAAAATGATGAACAGCGCCGTGTTCGGGCAAATCATCATCCTTATCGTATACCTGCCCATTTTTACGCTGCAGGGGATCGAGGGCAAGATGTTCAAGCCCATGGCGCAAACGGTGGCTTTCGCGCTGCTGGGGGCGTTCCTGTTGTCGCTGACGTACATCCCGATGATGAGCGCGGTGGTGCTCAGCCGGAAGGTCAAAACGAAGCCCAACCTGTCAGACAGGGCCATGGAGCGGATCGAGAAAGGATATAAAGGCTGGCTGACGAAGGCGCTGGCCGTTCCCAAAACCATCGTGGGCATCGTGGTGGTGATGTTCATAACGGCCATATTCATCCTGACGCGGCTCGGCGGGGAATTCATCCCGTCGATCGAAGAAGGGGATTTTGCGGTGGAGACGCGCGTCCTGTCGGGCAGTAACCTGCATACCACCGTGGATCATGTGCAGAAGGTAGCAGGGATCCTGAAAAGCCGGTTCCCGGAAGTGCGCAACATCGTCACCAAGATCGGCAGCAGCGAAGTGCCCACGGAGCCGTTGCCGATGGATATGGGCGATATGATCATCAACCTCAAGCCCAAATCGGAATGGACGTCGGCCCGCTCGTTCGACGAGCTGTCCGAAAAGATGGGGGCCGCGGCGTCGGAGGTGCCGGGCGTCACTACCAGCTTCCAGTTCCCGGTGCAGATGCGCTTCAACGAACTGATGACGGGCGCAAGGCAAGACGTGGTCTGCAAAATATTCGGCGAAGACCTCGACACACTGGGCGTTTACGCCAAACAGCTCGCCGGCATCGTGCGCACCGTCAAAGGCGCCACGGAATTGTACGTGGAGCAGATCACGGGCACACAGCAGATCGTCATCAAATACAACCGCGCGGCCATCGCGCAATATGGACTGAACATCGCCGATATCAACCGGAACGTGAATGCCGCGTTCGCCGGTCAGAGCGCAGGGCTCGTGTTCGAAGGGGAAAAACGGTTTGAACTGGTGGTACGTTTGCAGAACGATCAGCGGACCGACATCCGCGACGTGCAGAACCTCCTCATCCCGACCCCAGCCGGTACGCAGATACCGCTATACCAGGTGGCGGCTGTGGAACTGATCGACAGTCCCAGCCAGATCCAGCGCGAAGACACCCGCCGCCGGATCCTCGTGGGCTTCAACGTAAGCGGCCGCGATGTGGAAAGCATCGTGGAAGAATTGCAGGGGAAGGTTGCGGAAAGCATCAAACTGCCCGCCGGTTACGCGATCGGCTACGGCGGTTCTTTCGAGAACCTCAACGAAGCAAAGGCGCGCCTGTCTATCGCCGTGCCGGTTTCGCTGGTGCTCATCTTCCTGTTGCTGTATTTCGCTTTCAATTCCATCAAATACGGCTTGTTGATTTATACGGCCATTCCATTGTCCGCCATCGGCGGCATTTTCCTCCTCGCCCTACGCGGCATGCCTTTCAGTATCAGTGCAGGCGTGGGTTTTATCGCGCTGTTCGGGATTGCGGTGCTGAACGGGATCGTGCTGGTGGCGGAATTCAACCGCATCAAAAAATCAGGAGAAACCGATATGCAGAAAATTGTGACCCGCGGCACCGTTACGCGGTTGCGCCCCGTGCTCATGACGGCTTTCGTGGCATCGCTGGGCTTTTTGCCCATGGCGCTCAGCAACGGTGCGGGCGCTTCAGTGCAACGGCCGCTGGCCACGGTGGTGATCGGCGGACTGATGATCGCCACGCTGCTGACGCTGTTCGTGTTGCCGATCCTCTACGTTGCCTTTGAGAAAGGGGTGAAAATCAAAAGAAAGAAACTGGCGGCCGGTGTGGTATTGCTTTTGGCAGCGATGCCTGCTTTCGCGCAACAACCGATCCGCCTCGAAGCGGCCCTGGATTCCGCCGTTCGCAATAACCTCCTCGTGCAGAACCGGCGCTTGCGCGCGGAACAGGCGAAGGAATTGATGAAAACCGCGGTCGATCTGCCGAAAACGTCCGTGGGGGCGGAATATGGGAAGTTTAACGGTCCGTTGGCGGACGACAGGATCTCCGTGACCCAAAGCTTCAGCCTTCCTTCGCTGTACAACCGGCAGAAGCGGCAGTTGGGCGAGGAGTGGAAAGCGGCGCTGCTGGAAACGGAATTGCAGGAGGTGGAAATCCGCAGGCTGACGACCGGTATTTTCTACGAACTGCTGCTGATGGCCGAGCGCGAAAAGCTCCTCCTGCAAATGGATTCCACCTACAGCGCGTTCCTCCGCGTGGCCGCGTTGCGGCTGAAGGCGGGCGAAACGAACATCCTCGAAAAAGCGAGCGCCGAAAACCAGCTCATCCAGCTGCGGATGCTTCGCAAAACCGTAGGACAGGAGCGTGCGTTGCTGCAACGCCAGTTCATGCTGCTTCTCCATTCCAGCGAGCCCCGCATGCCCGAATCGGCCGCCTTCAAGCTCGATATGCCGTTGCCGGATACCTCGGGCCTTGCGGGCCATCCCTTGCTGAAATGGCGCCGCCAGCGGGAATCCGCCGCCGGTGCGGCCGTGCAGGTGGAAAAAGCGAAGCTGCTGCCCGATTTCAGCGCGGGGCTCAATAACGGCAGCATCCGCGACGGCGTGCGGTACGGGCGGGGCGACCGGTTCAATTCCTTCCAGGTGGGCGTGGCCGTTCCCGTTTTCGCGGGTTCGCAGCGCGCCCGGATCAAATCCGCCAAAACCGGCCTCCGCATTGCGCAGAACGAGACCGAATACCAGGCCGCCGCGCTGGAAGCGGAGCTGGCCGGGGCGATGGTGCGGGTGAAGCAATTCCGCGACATCGTGAACGATTACGAAACGGGCGCTTTGAAAAACGCGCAGGAAATCACCGCCACGCTGAACCGGCAACTGCAGGAAGGGGAAATCAATTACCTCGAATGGACCGTCCTCAACCAGCAATCCCTCGGCACACAGCTCGACTATTTCGACGCCGTTAAAAATCTCAACAATAGCATTATCCAATTGCAATACCTGTTAGCTGATTAATTATGAAACGCGATATCATTTTCAATAATACCCTCGCAGCCGCGCTTTGCCTGCTGCTCGCCGCCTGCGGAAATGCCCCGGAAGCGCCCAAAGACGCGCCGGTAGCGGCGGATGCCGATGTGGTGACCCTCACGGCGGAACAACGCAAGCACGTAGACCTCCAAACCGGCCGCCTTTCCGAACAAAGCGTGAGCGGCATCCTGCGGCTCAGCGGACAGGTGGACGTGCCCCCGCAAAACATGATCTCCGTGAGCACCCCGCTCGGCGGCTACCTGAAATCCACCGGCATGATGCCCGGGACGCTGGTCAGAAAAGGACAATTGCTGGGCGTGATGGAAGATCCGCAGTTCATCCAGTTGCAACAGGATTACCTCATGTCGAAAAACCGGCTGGAGTTCGCGCGGAAGGAATTCGAGCGGCAGAAAGAGCTCAACAGCAGCAAAGCCAGCAGCGACAAGGTCATGCAACAGGCCGAAAGCGAATACCGCAACGTGAGCATCTCCACCCGCGCGCTCGCCGCCAAACTGGCGCTGATCGGCATTGATGCGGACCGGCTCACGGAAAACAATATCTCGCGGACGGTCAATATCCTGTCGCCCATTAACGGCTATGTCAATAAAGTGAATGTCAACATCGGGAAGTACGTGACGCCGTCTGACGTGATTTTCGATCTCGTGAACCCGGAAGACATCCACCTGAACCTCACCGTTTACGAAAAAGACCTCGCCAAACTGTCTATCGGCCAGCCGGCGGTGGTGTACACCAACGCCCGGCCCGATCAGAAATACGATGCGGAAATTATCCTGATCAGTCATTCCCTGAACGAGAACCGCAGCGCCGAGGTGCATTGCCATTTCCGGAAGTACGACAAGAGCCTCGTGCCGGGAATGTACATGAATGCGGAGGTTCGGCTGAACGATATCGTCGAGAAAGTATTGCCCACGGCGGCTTTCGTGAATTTCGAGAACCAGGATTATGTATTCGTGCAGGAAGGCGAGCGCACTTTCCGGTTAACGCCCGTCACCAAAGGGCAGGAGGGCGAAGGTGTGACCGTGGTGGCTGCTTCCGGGCTGGAAGGCAAAACCATCGTGACCGCCGGCGCGTATTCCCTGCTGATGCAGTTGAAGAACACGGCCGAGTGAGGAAGGGAACGTCATGTGAAACCCAGGGGCCTGGGCCCCGGGGTTTTCTTTTTGATATTTGTGTAGTAAGGTCGTACAGGAGCGGATTTCAGCCCCCTTATTTCTTCAGCTTCATGGGCGATTTGAATTTCCTTTCCCGGATATAGGGAACGATATCTTCGCCGCTGGCAAAGCCTTTTTCGTTGTAGGCGATCCGCTCCGGCGCAGGGCCTACCCATTCGCTTTTACAGCCTTCGATGCTGACCGTGCCTTTTCCCGGATCGATGGTAAGCGTGGTGAAAACCGCGTCGCGATAGGGACAGGTGTAGGCGATCCAGGGATGCGACGCGTGCACCTCGGGCGAATAGCTTTCGTGTTTGTATTTCCCGCCCACCCAATAATACGATGCGGAGTTGATGGTAAGATAGGGGATGCCGTTTACATGCTGCAACCGGTCTACATGCGTATGCCCGTTGATGACGAGCACCACGCGGCTGTTGAATCCCGAGATAATATCCTGGACCTCCTGCGCATTGTCTACCGCCGCCGGGCCTTCCAGCGGCTGGTGGCACAGGATGATGGCGGGCCCCTTTCCTTCAGTTAGCTGTGTTTTCAGCCATGCGGCCTGTTCGGGCCCGATGTAGGAAGGATAGCCGCCTTTGTGCGTGGGAGAGCCTTTTTCGTTGCCGTTGAGCACGATGAACTGGTAACCGCCGGTCACCTGCGAATAATACGGCGCCGGAATGCCCCAGAAGCGGGTGCATTGCTCGTTGGTATGGCCGCTGTCGGTATCATGATTGCCGATCACATGCAGCCGGTGGTCGTGGCTTTCGTTGAAAGCCTGTATGACGGGGAGGTTCTTTTCATTGGGATAGCAAAAGTCGCCGAGCTGCGCGATGGCGTCGGGTTTGCGCTTGTCCATCGCGGCAACGAACGCCTGCATCCGCGCGGGCCCGTCGTGCATGATATCGTGGTGGAGATCGGTGAGCAGGCCAAGGCGGAATATGCTGGAACTGCCGCCGAAGCTCGCTTTCACGAGGTCGGGGAGGAGCAGTGTTAAGCCCAGGGGCGCGGCCTGGCGGAGGAATTGCTTGCGGCTGATGTTCATTAACTGCAAGTTAAGTAATGCTAATCAAAAAGTTTAGTAATTATTGATGGGAGGTAAATTCATCCCACCCGTTTCCCCACAATCTTCAACCCCACTTCTTTCCCGTCGAGCTCCGCGATGTCGGGCAGCGTGCCCCAATCTTCGAACCCAAGTGACCGGAACAGCCGCAAGCTGGGAGTGTTATGCGCGAAAATGAATCCCAGCAAGGTTTTTACTTCGAACGACGGTGCGTGCTGGATGGCGTATTTCAGCATTTCCCTGCCGAATCCTTTCCCCCGGAAATTTTCGTCGAGGTAAATGCTGATCTCCACGGTGGCGTTGTAGGCAGGCCGGCCGTAGAACGACTGGAAGCTGATCCATCCTACCATGTCTTTTCCTTCGTTTTCCACCACCCACAACGGCCGCCGCTCCGGCGTATGGATATCGAACCAGTGTTGCCGGCTTTCGGTGGAAACGGGTTCCGTATCCGCCGTCACCATCCGCGAAGCTATGGTGGAGTTGTAGATCGCTACGATCTGGGGAAGGTCTGCCTGCAAGGCGTTTCTATAAGTGAGCTGTTCCATGTTTCAGGTGGATTTGCGAACGATGAGCTCGGTTTTTAATACTTTGATGATGGATTTCCAGTCGGCCACTTCCCGGCTGATCTGGTCGATGAGCAATTGCGCCGCCGTACGGCCGATTTCGCGGACGGGCTGCGATACGGTAGTGAGCGGCGGATCGATGAGGCCGGACACGAAATCGTTGCTGAAACCCACCACAGCTATGTCTTCCGGCACCCTTAGCCCGCGTTTCCGGATCACCTGGATGGTTTCGATGGCAGTGGGGTCGTTCACCGCAAAAATGGCGTCGGGCGGGTTTTCCAGGTTCAGCAGGTGGGTAACGTATATTTTTACTTTTTCGATGTTGAGATCATAAGAGAGGAGCAGCTCTTCATCCAGGGGCACATTGTGCTTGCGCAGCGCCGCTTTATACCCATTCATCCGCCTTTCGCTGATCTTGAGCGACGACGGGCCCGCCAGGTGCGCGATGCGTTTCCGTCCGGATTCGATGAGGTAATTCACCGCCCGGTATGCACCGTCGTAATCGTCCACGATCACTTTCGGCACTTCCATTTCGTCGCACACCCGGTTGAAGAACACGATGGGGATGCCCTTGCGCTGGAAGATCTTCAGATGATCGTAGTTCCGCGTTTCCCGGGTGATGGATACGAGAATGCCGTCTACCTGGTTGGCCAGCATCACGCGGGTGTTCGCCACTTCGGTTTCATAACTTTCGTCGGACTGGCAGATGACCGTCGAATATCCCGCTTTGCTCGCCACTTCCTGCGCGCCGATGATCGCCGTGGGAAAATAGGAGCTTTTGAACTCGGGGACGATAATCCCGATCGTATTCGTTTTTTTGGTAATGAGGCTGATGGCGAGCATGTTCCGCTGGTAGTCCAGCTTCTCCGCCAGTTCCAGCACGGCCTGCCGCGTGTCTGGCTTCACGCTCTTGTGGCCCGTCAATGCCCGCGAGACCGTGGATTTGGAGAGGTTCAGCTCCTTGGCGATATCGATGATGGTTACCTGGTGCCTTTTCATGTTGCTAAGAAACGAATTATTTCAATTGGTGGGAACATTCCCGCAAATTGGGAATGTTCCCAATGTGGGAAAAGTCATTTTTTTGTTCGTGGAATAGCTGTTAGTTGCAATCTTTGGCCATCAATCAAATTCACACGTATGAAAAAGCTGTTGCGCTCCATCGGCTCACCGATGCCGGCTAATGCCACGTTTTCAGAATTTCCGGAATGCTCCGCACTGCACGCATAGTTTATCTTTAAAACCTGCTGGTTTATTATGAAAGCTAAGATCTTTTTAATGTTACTGTTGTGTGTTGTGCAGGTCCAACTTACCTATGCACAGGCACAACCTTCCCAGGGCCGCACCATCACCGGGAAGATCACAGACATGGAGGGGGAGCCGCTCCCCGGAGTAACGATTCTCCTCAAAGGCGGCAAAGCCAATGCCATGACCAACGAAGAAGGTTTGTACAACATCCGCCTTCCACAGGTAACTGACGCCGTGCTCGTTTTCTCGTTCGTCGGGTTCCACACCAAAGAAGCCCGCATCGCACCGAACGCCACCGTTTACAACACCAGGCTCGAGCCCGCCGTCAAAGGCCTGAACGATGTGGTGGTGATCGGTTATGGAACGGTAAAGCGCAAAGACCTCACCGGTTCGGTAGGCGAAGTGAAAATGGCCGATATGGAAAAAGCACCCGTTGCCAGCTTCGAACAGGCGCTGGCGGGAAGGGTGGCCGGTGTGCAGGTATCCGCCACAGACGGGCAACCGGGCGCGGGCATGCAGATCGTCATCCGCGGCAACAACTCCGTTACGCAAGACAACTCGCCGCTGTACGTGGTAGACGGCTTCCCGATGGAAAGCCCTGACAACAACGTCATCAATCCCGCAGAGATCGCATCCATCGAAGTGTTGAAAGACGCGTCGGCCACCGCTATTTACGGTGCGCGCGGCGCCAATGGCGTGATAATGATCACCACCAAACAAGGGAAAGCAGGCGCGCCGGTCGTGAATTACCAGACCTGGCTGGGAGTGATGCAGAACCTGCGCCAGCAGAAGATGATGGAACCTTACGAGTTCGTCAAATATCAGCTGGAAATGAATCCCGCGCTCTACGAGCCCGTATACCTTAAAGATGGCAAAACGCTGGAAAGCTACCGCGGCGTGAAGGGCATCAACTGGCAAGACCAGGTGTTCCGCGACGCGTTCGGGCATAATCACAACATTTCCCTGCGCGGCGGCTCCGACAAAACCCGCTATTCGCTTTCCGGGAACGTGTTCTCGCAAGACGGCATCATCATCAACAGCGGGTTCCGCCGCTACCAGGGCCGCGTGGTGATCGACCAGACCATCAGCAGCAAGGTGAAAGCCGGCATCAACGTCAATTACACCGGCACCAAAACGTTCGGGGTATTCGCCAATTCGACGGTGAGCGGCCCGCAAAGCGGTCCTACAGCGAGCCTGATGTACAGCGTATGGGGTTTCCGGCCGGTAACGGGCGACGCCGACAGCGACGCTTCCCTTATCGACGAGCCCTTCGATCCCGATGTAGACCCGCTGAGCGAGTGGCGCATCAACCCGATCATTTCCACCCGCAACGAATACAATCCCGCTTTCAACAATACCCTTATTTCCAACGCCTACCTGGAGATCAGGCCGTTCAAATACATGACGCTGCGGATCACCGGGGGTATGACCAAAACGAATATCCGCCGCGAAATCTTCAACAATTCCAACACCCGCCTCGGCAACCCGAAAAGCAGCGCCCAGGGCGTGAACGGATCGATCGACAATACCGAGATCAACAACCTGCTGAACGAAAATACGCTCAGCTACGTGCGCACGTTCAAGAACAAGCACAGCCTCAACGCCGTGGCGGGCATGACCATGCAGCAGATCCGCTCTTACCGCCATGGGTTTGTATCCACGCAGGTGCCCAACGAGGCGCTGGGCATGAGCGGGCTCGACGAGGGGATCGTGGCAACGGCGCCGAATGAGAGGTCCAGGAACGCGCTGATGTCGTTCCTCGGCCGGGTGAACTACGGCATCGATTCGCGGTACCTGTTCACGGTGTCTTTCCGCGCCGACGGCTCCTCGAAATTCGCGGCCGGCAACAAGTGGGCGTATTTCCCGTCGGGCGCGTTCGCCTGGCGGCTGATCGAGGAAAACTGGATGAAAGACATCAGCTGGCTGTCGGACGCCAAGCTGCGCGCGGGTTACGGCCTCACGGGGAATAACCGCGTGCTGGATTTCGCGTACCTGTCTGCCCTCCAGATGTTCATCTATTCCGGTTATTCCTATGGCAATAACATGGAAGCGGGCATCATTCCCAACAACCTCGGCAACAAGGAGCTGAAATGGGAAACCACCGGCCAGACGGACGTCGGCATCGATCTCGGCTTCCTGAAAAACCGGATCGCGTTTACGGCCGACTATTACAGGAAAAATACCCGCGATCTGCTGCTGCTGGCCACTTTGCCGGGGTCTACCGGTTACCTGAGCGGCTTCCGCAACGTGGGGAAAGTCTCCAACCAGGGCCTGGAGCTGACGTTGAACACCACCAATGTGCAGACGAAGAAATTCAGCTGGACGTCCAACTTCAACATTTCCTTCAACCGCAATAAAGTGGTGCAGCTCAACGAAGGCGAGCCGAGCCTGGCCACCCGCATCACCTGGGGCAATTTCAACAACGCGTTCCCTTACATCGCCATTCCCGGCCAGCCCATCGCGCAGTTTTACGGGTTCCTGTTCGACGGGGTGTACCAGTACAGCGACTTCAACAAGCTGGCGAACGGTTCGTACGTGCTGAAAGACGATGTGCCGAACAACACCATGCCGCGCGCCAACATTACGCCGGGGCATATCAAATACAAAGACATCAACGGCGACGGACAGGTCGATAACAACGATCTCACGATCATCGGCAATCCCAATCCGAAGCACACCGGCGGTTTCTCCAACAACTTTACCTATGGCGGGTTCGACCTGAACGTGTTTTTCCAGTGGAGTTACGGGAACGATATCCTCAACGCCAACCGGATCGAGTTTGAAGGAGGCGACGTGGTGCGGAATTACCTGAACATGTTCCAGTCTTTCGAAAAGCGCTGGACGCCGGAGAACCAGACGAACGAGCTGTACCGCGTTGGCGGACAGGGACCGCAGGTGTATTCTTCCCGGACGATCGAAGACGGATCGTACCTGCGGTTGAAGACCGTGGCGCTGGGGTACACGCTGCCGCAGCGGTTGCTGCGCCGTGCGAACATCAAATCGCTCAGGGTGTACGCCGCCGCGCAGAACCTCCACACCTGGACGAACTACACGGGCCTGGACCCCGAGGTGTCTGTCCGCCATTCCGCCCTCACGCCCGGTTTCGACTGGTCGGCCTATCCCAAGGCGCGCACGCTGACGTTGGGGCTCGACCTTACGCTTTAATGATTGAACACTTAAAAGCATTGCGATGAAAAAACGCATCCTCATCATATTTCTGCTGGCGGCCGGTTTCTTCGGCGGTTGCAAGAGCTTCCTGGAAACGGAGCCCGAAGATTTCGTGACGCCCGATAACTATTACAACACCGAAGCCGATCTGCGGCGCGCCCTGAACGGGGTGTACAACCGCCTGATCGACAACTTCGGCCGCATGTATTCCCGCGGGTTGTTCAGCTACCTCGCTATCAGCGACGAGTTCTTCTACAAGAATATCACCATCAATAACCTCAAGGTGATGGAATTCGACGCGGGACAGCTGGATGTGGGCCGCTTCTGGGAAACGGCTTACCAGGGCATCGACCGGGCCAACCTGTTGCTCGAGAACGTACAGCGGCCGAAAATGGACGAAATCCGCCGCAGTATGATACGCGGCGAGGCGTTGTTCCTCCGCGCCTACTTTTACTTTTTGCTGGTGGATAATTTCGGCGGCGTGCCGCTGAAGCTCGTATCCACCAAATCCCCGAACGATGCTTACCTGGCGCGCGCTGCCGTGAAAGACGTATATGCGCAGATCGTAAAAGACATGCGGGAAGCGGAAACCCTCGTGAGCGACATCAGCAACTATTCCTACAACGAAACCGTCACCAAGACCGCCGTGCAGGCCATCCTTGCCCGGGTGTACCTCACCATGGCCGGGGAGCCGCTGAAGGATACGGAACGGTATGCCGATGCGCTGGAATATGCCGACAAGGTGATCGCATCCGGCCGTCATTCCCTCAACCCGGACTACAAACAGATTTTCATCAACCATTCCCAGGATAAATACGACCTGCAGGAATGCATCTGGGAAATCGGGATGTTCGGCAACCAGCTCGGCAGCACACAGCTCGCCGGCGCCGTGGGCATCGAAAACGGCCTGGAGTGCCCGGATGACAAGATCGGCTACAGCGGCGGCGGCATCCACCCCACCGCGCGGATGTTCGGGATGTACGAAGCAACCGACCTGCGGAGGGATTGGGCCATCGCACCTTACAAATACGCAGTTGTCAGCGGCGTTACGACCAAAGTGAATTACACGCCTGTCCAGATTTACGACCGTACCATCGGGAAATGGCGCCGCGAATACGAAACGGCCACGCCCAAAAACAGGTCTTACAATTCCACCAACTTCCCCGTGGTCCGGTATTCCGATGTGCTGCTGATGAAGGCGGAAGCGGAAAACCAGGTGAACGGGCCGAACGGGGAAGCGTACAAGGCACTGAATAGTGTACGCCGGAGAGGCTACGGGAAACCGGTGGATATGCCCGACGCAACGGTGGACGCGCCGGAGGGATTGGATAAACCGTCGTTCCTGGCGTTCCTGCAAGACGAGCGGGCCCGCGAGCTGGCGTTCGAAGGCATGCGCAAGCACGACCTCATGCGCTGGGGGCTGTATCTTTCCAAAATGCAGTCGCTCGCCACGGAAATCACCGCCACCGCGCCTTCCAACTTCCGGTACGCGGCCAATGCAGCAAAAAACGTGACCGCCAGGAATCTCGTGTTCCCCATCCCTAACACCGAAATCACCGTCAACCATCTCATCAAACAAAACCCGAACTGGTAATCATGCGAAAGGTCGTATTTTCCCTGGCCGCAGCCATTGCGCTGGCGGCCTGTAACAAAGACAAAGTGGAGATGCCCGGCTTCGAAGTGCGGACGAGCGCGCAGACCTACAAAGTGGGCGATTCCGTACGTTTCGAGTTCTCCGGCAATCCTGACAATATCACTTTCTATTCCGGCGAACCGGGCCATAATTACGAATTCCGGAAACGGACCCGCGCCGCCAACGATCTCCGGATCGAGTTTTCGACGCTCGTGCGCAGCGGGCTGATTTATCCCAACCTGCAGCTGATGGTGTCTGGCGATTTCAACGGGAAAGCCACCACGGCCGATCTGGCCGCCGCTACGTGGACGGACATTTCCGACCGGGCGGTCTTTTCCACCGGTACCGACAACACGCCTTCCGGCATCATCAGCCTGAAAGAGTTCTCGAAAAACCTGCATGATACGGCCCGCGTGTACGTGGCGTTCCGGTACACGGATTACAAGAAGCCGCAGGGCCAGAATCTCTGGGCAGTGCGTACCTTCAGTGCCAATAACGTGTCTGACGACGGCGTGGTAACGCCCCTGGCGGTGATGAGCACGGGCGGATGGCAGCAGGTGGACGTGAAAAATCCCGTTCGCGTCTGGACGATCACCTCGGCCCAGCTGCTCATGCAAAACAGCAGCGCCACGGTAGACGATAACGAAGACTGGGTGATCAGCAAGGGCTTCGACCCCCGGCAGATAGCGCCGGATGCGGGCACCGCATTGAAAAACATCAGTACCGTGCTGGGCGGGCATAGCTACGTCTACACGAAACCCGGCACCTACAAAGTGGTGTTCGAGGCTTCGGCGGTGCGGTACAACGGAGAAAAGCGGCTGACGCGTGAAATTACCTTAACCATTACACCATAAGCAGAGACATGAACGTTGCGATTGATACCTCGGTGATCGTTATTTTTTCGGTATTCATCATGTTGGTGGGCTTTTCCTTTTCACGGACGGGCCGTAACCTGAAATTCTTTTTTGCCGCGGGCGAAGCGGTGCCCTGGTTCATCGGCGGCCTTTCGCTGTTCATGAGCTTTTTCTCGGCCGGCACGTTCGTGGCCTGGGGATCGATCGCTTACAAATACGGCTGGGTGGCGGTAACCATCCAGTGGACGATGTGCATCGGCGGGCTCGTGACCGGCCTCTACCTCGCCCCGAAATGGAAAGCCACCGGCAACCTCACGGCGGCGGAGTTCATCCGCGAGCGGCTGGGGACGGGCGTTCAGCAATCGTACATCTACATCTTCATGATCGTATCGCTGCTCATTAAAGGCTCGGTATTGTATTCGGTGGCGCGGCTGGTAAGCTCGTCGCTGGGTTTTCCGTTGATGCCCAGCACCGTTGTGCTGGGGTTGCTCATGATCGCCTATACGGCCGTGGGCGGGCTTTGGGCGGTGATGGTGACCGATATTCTGCAGTTCGTGATCCTCACGGCGGCCGTTTTGATCATTATTCCGCTCGCGTTCGATGCGGCGGGAGGCGTGGAACATTTCCTGCATTTTTCGCCGGAAGGATTTTTTGATGTCGTGAATGGAGAATTTTCCTGGGGTTTCATTTTCGCGTTCGCGCTGTACCATATTTTTTACATCGGCGGCAACTGGACGTTCGTGCAACGCTATACCAGCGTGGATACGCCGCGCTCCGCTTCGAAAGTGGCGTATCTCTTCGCGGCGCTGTACATCATTAGCCCCGTGCTCTGGATGCTGCCGCCCATGCTGTACAAACTGATCGATCCCACGTTGCAGGGCGCGGAAACGGAAAACGCTTACCTGATGGTTTGCAAGCACGTGTTGCCCGCCGGATTGATGGGGCTCATCCTCACGGGCATGTACTTCTCAACGTCGGCTTCGGCCAATACGGCGCTGAACGTCGTGTCTGCCGTGTTTACCAACGATATTTACAAAGGACGGATCAATCCCGCCGCCAGTGATAAAAAGCTGATGTCGGTAGCGCGGCTATCATCGTGGTGCTTCGGGCTGGGGATGATCGCCATCGCGCTGATCGTTCCCTACATCGGCGGCATCGTGGAATTTACCCTGAGCATCGCCGCGGTAACGGGCGGGCCGCTGCTGGCGCCGCCGATCTGGTCGCTGTTCTCGAAACGGCTGACGGGCAGGGCGACCTTGTACATCACCGGCCTGAGCCTCGCTGCCAACCTGCTTTTCAAGCTGGTACTGCCTTTCACTTCCTCCATCAGGCTCGACAGGGCGGAGGAGATGCTCCTGGGCGTGGGGCTGCCTTTCCTCATGTTGCTGGTGTTCGAGATATATGCGCGGATGAAAGGCACCGTCAGCGAAGAATTCCTGCAATTGCAGCAGGTGCGCGCACAGCGGAAGGTAGTTGCCCAGCAGCCGGACCCGGAAGAGGCCGCGGCCATCCGCCAGCAGAATGTGTTCGGGCTGAAAGTGATCGCTTTTTCGCTTGCTTTCATCGCGGTACTGATGTACGTGCTGTGCTTCTTCGCTGCGGGGAGCGCGGTACTGGTAGCCTTGATCGCGACCGTCATTCTATTACTGGCCCTGGTTCCGCTGAGGGCTTCATTCAAAAAGTCTGCATGATGCTGAAACATACTTTTTTGTGGTTGATAGGTAGCTTGATGACAGGCGGCGCCCTGGCGCAGGAGCGCATTTCGCTGGAAAGCGGGGCCGTCCGCATGAGCTGGGGCGCGGCGCAGCAAGGGTACGAACTGCAAAACCTGTCCATCAAAAAGAACGGGAAATGGCAACCGGTGCCGCATGCAGGAGGGGAATACACCGTCCTGTACGCCGTGGAAAAACCGTCCACATCCCCGGAAACGGTGCTCGACGCTGCCGGACAGCCCATCCTGTTCCCGGAAAGCATTTACCGCTACATCATCCCGCTTTGGAAAGAGCTCACGAGCCCCGTGCAACTGAACACCGCCGGCGAAGCCTGGCATTTCCATCCTTCAGCGGCGAAACAGGAGGGAAGCAATCCCACATTCTCCGCCGGGAACCACCGTGCGGAGATGAAAGCCACCTGGCAACCTGACCCCGCTTTCCCGTCAGACGTCCTCGTTACGATCACCCTCACGGCCAAGGCAGCCGGTTACTTTTCCATCGCCACGCCTACCATCGCCAACTGGCATGAAAACGGTTTCTCCTGGGCGGGGATCCCCGGTTACTTCCAGGGGAACGCCATAGAAAAGGATTTCATCAAATCGGCCGTGTACATGCAGGGCATCCCCGGCAAACCTATTCTGGTGCGCGACAGGGCAGCGTCTACACTGGCGCCTTTCGTGGAAGGGAAAAACGGGGTAACGATGTCGGTCATCGCTGCGCCCGGCACCGCCCGCGATCCCTGGGCCGGCAGCGGGAAAACGCAGACCGTGTGGCGGCTGGGGCTATCGCTCATGAACCGGAAAGGACAACTCACGCCCACGCTGTATCACCCGGTGCTGGGAGAAGAAAGCTCTTTCCTCCGGAAAGGCCAGTCAGCCACGTTTTCCTTCCGCTATACTTTGCAAAGCGCAGACTGGTACACGGTTTATAAGCACGCTGTGAACGATATCTACCGGTTCCCGGATTTCCTGGCGCTGAAAAGCACGCGCCGCTCGCTGACAGACCGCATCCTGGCTATGCACCGCTACGTTACGAACGATTCTACATCGCTTTGGCGGACGGAAACGTTCAACGGGATGAAAATCGGTGCGCAGGCCTATCTCGGCGGGGTGTACGGTTCGGAGAAAGACGCGATGAAGAACTCCGATTACGGCGCCATGTGGATGCTCGCCACCATTATGAACGATCCGGTGCTGCAGGGCACGCGGCTTCCCTTCGCCAGGAACTTCAAGCTGCAACAGCAGACGACGGAGCCGGGATTTTTCCATGGCGCTGCCGCGGGACAGTATTACCTGTCCAAAAGCAAACGGTTTACGGAAGAGTGGGGGCCATACGTGGAGCCCATCGCTACTACGTATTATGTGTTGATGGACGCGGGTAACGTGCTGCTGTTCAATCCCGGCGATGCCGCCATGCGGCGGGAATTGACCGCTGCGGCCGACCGGCTGCTATCCTGGATGGATGCGCAGGGGCAGTGGCAGGTGGCGTACGACCAGGCCACGCAAAAGCCTATGTTCCGCGAAGTGGACGATCTGCGGCCCACGTTTTACGGCTTGCTCATCGCGTATAAAATTCTGAAACAGCCGCGCTACCTCGCCGCGGCACAGAAAGGAGCGGATTGGTTCATCCGGCATGCCGTGGATTCCGGCCGTTTCCTCGGCGTTTGCGGCGATACCCGCTTTGTTCCCGACTTCGCGACGGCACAGAGCGCGCAGGCCCTGCTGGAATTGTACGAAGTTACCCGTAAGGAAAAATATAAAACGGCGGCGGTCAACACCGCGAAAATGTATACCACGTCCATCTTCACGCATCCTGTTCCCAACAATGCGATTAAAAAGGTGAATGGTGTGGAACGGAAGGATTGGGAGATCAGCCAGGCCGGCCTCAGCTTCGAGCACGGCGGTACTTTCGGCAGTGCCAATTACCGCGGCCCGATATTGCTGGCGAGCCACGCAGGGATGTTCGTGCGGATGTTCGCGCTCACGAAAGATTCGCTTTTCCTCAACATGGCAAGGGCCGCCGCACTGGGGCGCGACGCGTTCGTAGACGATGCCACGGGCGTGGCTTCCTATTACTGGGATGTCATGAACAAAGGTGCGGGGCCGTATCCGCATCACGCCTGGTGGCAGATCGGGTGGATCACCGATTATTTGCTGGCGGAAGCGGAAATGCGCTCCGGCGGAAGGGTCGTTTTCCCGCGGGGATTCATCACCCCGAAAGTAGGCCCGCATCAATCGTACGGATTTGCGCCCGGGAAAGTGAACGGGACGGCAGCGAGGTTACTGCTGCGCCAGGGCTTGCTTTCCAGCGAAAACCCTTACCTGGATTACTGTTGCGCGATCAGTACTGATAATAGGAAACTCTTCCTGGTGTTGTTGAATAACGACGATGAAGCCATGTCTGCCTCGTTGCGCATCCGCTTTGACCGGATCCCGGCTACGCCTGTTGATCCGAAAGAGGTGTTCGCGGTGAAGATGAAGCCTTACGGCATTCAGATCGTCGAAATCCCTTTGCGGGGCAGATAGTGCCGGTTTCGGGCGAAAGTTAAAAAACAAGTTATGAGATCGATCGGGATATGCATTTGGATATGCGTCACCTTCGCTATGTCCGCGAAGGCGCAGTGCAGTTATTTTCTGGAAGCGGAAGATTTCCGGATCAAAGGCGGCTGGATCGTGGAAAAGCCCCCCGGCGCCAACGTCTCCAATCACCTGATCCTGCGCGTCATATCCGGACAGGTAAAAGCGGCAGACGCCCTGACGGTGGTCCGCATCGCGCAGCCCGGCAACTACTCCGTTTGGGCCCGCACCGTCGATTACCCGCAAGACCGGCCGGGAACGCGCCTTTTCCAGGTATTGCTGAACGACCGGCCCCTGGAAAACGAATTGGGCCACCACGGGAAAGACGGCTATCACTGGGAGAAAGCCGGCGCCCTGCAGCTGGATGCCGGCGAAAACGTAGTCCAGCTGAGCGACAGCAAAGGCAACTTCGCCCGGGTGGATGCGCTTTTCCTCACGGCCGATAACATCGATCCCAACGAAAACGAGCCTTCCCGCTTCAAAGCCCCGCACCAGACCATCCATCCCCAACCAGCGGCGCAGCCTTCCCTCCCGGAAATTCAAATCCCGCAAAACGCCCCCGTGGAAGCCACGCTGGAAAACGAATTCCTGCGACTCGAATGGCGGAAAGGCGCGCAGCTCGCCGCCCGCACCGCCATCAAGCGCAACGGGCGCTGGGAGTATTTGCCGGCCCCAACGGAAGAACATCGCATCCTCCTGCTTTCCGCCGAAAATCCGCAGATCACGTTCGGCGGGTTCATCCCAGGCTGGAACGGCTCGAAAGGTTACAGCACTTTCAACTGCAACGGAAAAACCTACACCATCATGGAGCCTGAAAACCTGCGGAACCCTTTCCTGTCGGGTGATTTGACGGTCTTTCATGCCATATCACTTGAAAAGGAAGGGCCACACCGCGTGCGGGTGATCTACCGCGCCGCCGATGGAAGGGAAATCTCCGGCAGTTGGTCGCTCGGGTCCGGTCATCGCCACTTCCGCCTCGACCTGGCGTTCACGCCGCAGAAAACGGCGTATTACAGCCTGGTGGTGACGGCTTTCCAGGCTACGTCCAGGGAAAATATCTCCAACGTGCAGCTGCCGCCCATGTTCCAGTACCAGCGCATCCCCGAACAGCCGCTCATGCTCCCGAGCGCCATGATGCCGCAACCCGTTGCCATCACGGAACGGAAAGGCGACAGCCTGGCGCTTTTCGTAGCGGGAACGCCCGATGGATTTCCGCTCGATTGGGCCATGGCAGGTACTGCTGTGATGGGCTTCGGGATCCAGAACGAGCGGAACGGCGTGCAGCCGGTAGCGTATTCGCCGGTACCCGGTTTAGCCGATTCCAGGCTGGAAGCGGGAGAAACGTTGCGGCGGTCGTTCGCGATCGGAGCGGCGGCCGGCTGGAATAATGCGCTGGCGTATGTTTCAGACAGCATTTACGGCGTTCGCGATTACCGGGCGCAACAATTATCGCTTACGGAAACCATCTTTAACATAACCGACCTTATCCGGAACGACCAAGCCGCAGGATGGGCGCCGGAACTGAAAGGTTTCTTCGACATCGAAGCAGACCCGGAAGCGGCGCCCACCGTGGTGCAATCCGCGCCCCTGGCCGTGATCGCAGCGGCCGTGATGGCGCATGACGAGGCGCTTTTCATCAGCCGCGCGCTGCCGGTGATCGAGTACACGCTGAGCCGCAGCGGTTTCCGCTGGGCACAGAAAGGCATGAGCAAAAAAGCGGGAACATTGAGCCCGTTCGGATCGCAATTCACGACGGCATATTTCGAAGGATTGCACCGGTTGCTGGGAGATGCCAATCCCTGGTTGAAAAAGATCGCGCTGCCCGATGGGAAAGTGCGCGATGCCAGCGGTTATTCCGTTTCCATCCCGGTGTGGACGCAGGAGCTGGCCGCCTGGCGGTTGACGAAAGACCGCCGCTGGCTGGATTCGGCACGCCTGCATGCGGATGAATTCGTGAGGACGGAAGTCTACGGCACCAAAACCATCCCGCTGACCAAGCAACCCTTTTACAATACATCCTTTTACGCCAATTGGTGGGACCTGACCGATCTGTACGACGCCACCGGCGATACATCCTACCTCGATGCCGCCGAATACGCATCGTACCATACGATCGCCGGCGTGCGGAGTTACCCGTCGGTGAAAGATACCCTGCAAACCATCCATCCGGGCAACGCTTATGAAGGCAATACCACGATGTGGTGGAAGGGCGGGGAGAAATACCGGCTGGGCTTCCCGCGGAAGCCGGGCGACGTGCGCGAGAAGCAGGTACCCCAGGCGCTGGTGTCTCCCGTGGGGCTCGGGTTCGAGCAGCCTTACACGTTTTTCGATCCGGGGAAGCTGGTGCGGCACGTATACATGAGCAGCTGGGCGCCGCATTTGCTGCGGTTGTACCAGCAACGGCCCAAAAAGATTTTCGAGACCTATGCGAGAAACGCGGTGATAGGGCGTTTCACGAATTACCCGGGGTATTATGCCACGGGGTTCCAGGATATCACGATGCAACCGGAATTTCCCTACAAAGGGCCGGACGTGAGCTCGATCTATTATCATCATATTCCGCCGCATCTGGCATTCACGATGGACTATCTGGTTACTGAAATGCAGCAGCGGAGCGGCGGAAAGGTGAATTTTCCGTTCGTGAAACAGGATGGTTTCGTTTGGTTCAATAACAGGGTGTATGGAGGTGGAAAGGGAAAAGTGATGGATGATGAAAGGGGCAGTATCTGGATGAAGCGCGGACTGGCGGAAGTAAGCCATCCCGCGGTGAATTTCCTGACAGCGGTGTCTGACAAGCGTTTCTGGATATTGTTCACCAGCGAATCCGACGGGGAACTGACTTTCCCCGTAACGCTCGGTGCGGAAGCGCCGGTGGCCGCAAATGCCCGCGCTGCTTTTTTCTCCGGCGGAAAATCGGGCGTGTTGGATGCGGACGGCCGCTCCTTCAGCGTTTCCATTCCCCCGAAAGGCTTTGCCGCGGTTAGTTTTCCGCTGTCCGGAAAGAAACCCCTCCGCCCGAAAATCTCCCCGTTGAAGGAAGGGATGCGGTCCACGGATTTCGGCCCCGGGATCGGGAAGTGCTACCTGTTCCGCATCCGCACGCCGTTTGGCTGGGACGCGGTCTACGGTTATCTCGAATCCACGCTTTCCGAAGGCACCCGCGTCACGGTTTCCATGGACCACCGCGAAGCAACACTGACGGCGTATCCGTTCGAATGGTCGTTCCACCCGCTGCAGCCCGGCGATGAAGCCGCGGTAAAAGTGACCGTGACCACGAAAGACGGCCGCACATTTGAAAGAAACATGCATTTATGATACATATCCGAAACCTGACGGGCTTGTGGTGGATGCTGTTGGCAGCTCCGGCGCTGGCGCAAAGCAACGGCGACCTGATCGCCGCATCGCAGGCGGGCGCGTCGCCGCTGTATTTCCAGGTGCCGCCGGGCACTACGCTGGTGAGCGCCGGTAATTTCAATGACCACCGGGAATGTATTCCCCGCAACGGACTGCCGGACTTCTTCGCGAAAGCGGCCGCCGGCAAACCTTTGAAGATCGGTTTCATCGGCGGCAGTATCACGCAAGGCAACGCCGGGTACCGGCCGCAGGTGCTGCGGTATTTGCAGAAGATGTTCCCCGCCAATGAGATCTCCGCGCTGAACGCGGGCGTATCCGGCACCGGGACAGACCTGGGCGCCTGCCGCGTGCAGGAACAATTGCTGCAACACCGGCCCGACCTGGTGTTCGTGGAATTTGCCGTCAATGGTGCGTACGCCGAGGGAATGGAAGGCATCGTGCGACAGGTGCGGAGCGCGGGGGCGGAAGTTTGCCTCATTTATACGATCACCGGCCAGCAAACGCAGGCCTACGCCGCCGGTGAAATCCCTTTGCATATCCAGGGCCTGGAGAAAGTGGCGGCGCATTACGGCGTACCGTCGGTTCACATGGGTATGGAGGCGGCGCAAATGGAAAAACAGGGATCGCTGGTCTGGAAGGGCGAAGCGAAAGATACCCTGGGCCATGTGCTCTTTTCGACGGACGGCATCCATCCGCTGCCCGCCGGCGGGAATCTGTATGCCGCCGCCGTGGCACGGGGAATGGAGAAGATGAGGAAGATGCCCCGGCGCAAGGGCCGCAGGCCTTTGCCGGCGCCGCTTTTCACCGACGACTGGTGGAACGCGGGCATGTATCCGCCGCGGGAAATAGCGGTTTTCAGCGGGGATTGGTCGCAGGTAACGATGCCGCAGTTCGCGGCGTGGTTCCCGGTGATGGAAAAGGCTTCCACGCCGGGCGCTTCGTTCCGCTTCCGTTTCAAAGGCACCGGCTTCGGGATTTTCGACGTCGGCGGGCCGGAAGCGGGGCAGATCACCATCGAAGTGAACGGCAAACCCATGCAGGTGGACCCGCCGCTGGTGCCAGGTACGCAGGTGTACCGGCTGCGGGAAGGGGATAGCATCCCGGTGAACAGGTTCAACAGTTTCTGCTACAACCGCTACCGCGGGCAACACCAGCTTTTTACCCTGCCGGAAGGCGAATACACCGTTAACATCCGGCTTTCTTCCCAACGGGCAGACAAGCGCGCGATCCTCGGCGGGAGCCAGAGCACAGATGTCCTCCGGTACCCGGAAAGGTACGGCCAGACCGTGTTGTACCTCGGCCGGATACTCCTCAAAGGGAAGCCTTTGCCGCCGCCGGAACGGTAATGCGATATTTTGGGAATGCTCCCACAAATTGGGAATGTTCCCAGCCTGATTTCTTGCCAGGCACGCTCACAGCGCTTCCGGCGCGATACTAAATTTGAACATCGAAGCGCAAACATTGCATATGAAAAACGGAATTCCACGACTCATCGCCTGTCTTACCTTCATGTCCTTTGCGGCACAGGCGCAGGTACGGGTACCGTCTGCGGCGGAAGGCGTCCGGATCACATCGGCCGGCCGTCAATACACCTTCCAGCCTGCATTCCGGGTTATTTTCAGCGAAAAAGACCCGGCCATGGCACTCAAGCCCGCCGGGATCAAAAATGTCGAATACAATGTGCTCACCTGGAAAGTGGAAGACAGCAGCCGCGCGGATTTCCAACAGAAAAAAATCGGAGCGGCCATGGCGGGCGACGGGTTCGACGATCGGATCCTCCGCACGCGCAGCGAATGGCGCACCGCCAATATTTTCAACGTAGGAGAAAGCACGGTGCTGCAGGCCAACGCCATCCGGCAGGTGAAAGACACTATTTTCTTCGGATTCCCGTCCAGCGAGCTCTCCGCATTCCTCCTGCCTTCCGCCAAACCTTATCCTGTTTTGCATTTCACGTTCCGTCCGAAGCGGGACGGATATTACAGCATCGGCTTCGTGGGCGCTCCGGCTATTCCCGTTCCCGAAGTGAAGGAAATCTGGCAACCGCTCATCTGGCAGGAGCTGCGCGTTCCTGATGCGGCATACCTCACACCCGCGTTCATGGCCACTTTGCCGGCAACCATGGTGTACAATGGCCAGCATACGCTCGGTGTGCTCGCCGCGCCGGAGCATTTGCCGTTCCAGCCCTTGCCCACGCTGCCCAACAGCCAGTTCGGCGTCACGTTGCGGAATGAACAGGGCAGGATGCAACCGCAGGTGTACGCACCCATCCCCGGCGGTTACGGTTCGAACATGAAAGCAGGAGCGCCATTCCGGTTTTCCATGCAGCTCGTGGCGGAACCGCAGGATATTACCCATACTTACCAATTCATCGCGGAGCGGATTTTCGGGTTCCGCGATTACCGGAAAAACGACATCGCGTCGCTCAATACCGTGCTCGATAATATGACCGCCTACGCCATGTCGCGCTACGCCTGGTTTGTGGACAGTCTCAAAGGTTTCGCCTATTCCACCGATGTGCCGGGTGCTGTGAAAAACGTATCCAGCCTGCATCCGCTGGAACTTTCCATCGTACGCGACGATTCCGTGATGTTCGAGAAAAGGGCCTACCCGCTCATGGAATTCATGCTCAGCCGCGAGAAATTCCTCTTCAGTCTCGACAGCTTGCAGAAGATACAAAGTCCGTCGAGGCGCCTGAAAGGCCCGGTGGCGCCGTTGTCTGAGCTCGTGGCGTTGTACAACGTTTTCGGCCGCAGCAACCCGTTTTACCTGCAAATGATGGAACGGGAATATGCCGGTGCCCGCGTCCGTAACCTGGACGTGAAGGAAGACGGCGCCAGCTGGATCAATGCCATGCACCTCTTCAAAGCCACGGGCAACAGGGAATACCAGTCTGTCGCGATCTCCAAAGCCAACGCCTATCTCCGCGACCGTGTTGAACGGTCTCAAACGGCGTTCGACGACCCCTTCGCCGGGAGTTTCTTCTTCTGGCCGGCATATACCAACCGCTGGATCGAGTTGTTGCAACTCTATGAGCTCACCGGCTATAAAGCGTATCTCGACGCGGCCGTGGAAGGCGCGCGCCACTATGCCATGTTCACCTGGATGGCACCTGCCGTTCCCGATAGTATGATCACGGTGAATGCGGGCGGAAAGGCGCCGATGTATTGGTACCTCCGTTCAAAAGGGCATACGCAAGTGTATTATCCCCAAGAGCAAGCGCCCGCCTGGCGGCTGTCGGAAACCGGCCTCACGCCTGAATCTTCCGGCACGTCTACCGGCCACCGCGGCATTTTCATGACCAACTTCGCGCCGTGGATGCTCAAGGTTGGTTATTACGCGAAAGACACTTTTCTCATGAACGTGGCCAAAGCTTCCACCATCGGGCGATACCGCAATTTTCCGGGGTATCATATCAATACCGAACGGACGACGGCGTATGAAAAAGAAGATTTTCCGCTGCGGGAACACAAAGCCCAAAGCGTCAATTCCTTCCATTATAACCACATCCTGCCCATGGCGGCGATGCTGATCGATTACCTGGTGACGGACGTGTTCGTCCGCAGTAAAGGGAAGGTCCATTTCCCGACGGAGTACGTCGAAGGATATGCGTACCTCCAGAATCATATGTACGGCGGCGCGCCCGGGACCTTTTACGGCGAAAAGGACGTGCAGTTGTGGATGCCGGCGAAACTACTGGCGGCCGCGAGCCCGGAGCTGAATTACATCGCCGGGCGAAAAGGGGAGCGCGTTTTCCTCGCTTTCACCAATCAAAGCAAATCCACCGTGCGCACGCGTATTGCGCTCAATCCCGCACTCGTGGGAACTACTTCCGCCAGCCGGGTGTCGACGCTCAACGGCGCTGTGGCAGGGCCTTTACGACAGGGTACCTTCGATTGTACCGTGGCGCCGGGTGGCCTGGCGGTGTTTATAGTGGATGGGGTGAAGCCGGTCGTCCGTTTCCAGGAAAAAATATTGTCGGGCAGCAACAAAAATGGAAATGATTTCGGGGAGATAAAAGCCGGGAACGCCAAAGCGATGCTGTTCAGGCTCGGTGCATACGGCAGCCGGCTGTTCCTTTATCTCGAAGACGACGATACCCGCTGGCGCTCGGTACAGCTGCATTATACGGACGCCGGCGGAAAAGAAAACCGGCTGCGCGATACGGCGTATCCCTTCGAATTTACCGTTCCGCTTCCGCAGGAATACAAGCTCAGCTGCTGGCTCACGCTGGAAGGGAGGGACGGGGCCATCGAAACCAGTGAAAAAATAACCATAGGCAATTAAATACCAGATATGATCAAGCAAGACGCAGCCGGAGTGCGCAGTTTCCCGGAAATGAACATTGTTGTTGACCTCGCGATCACCGGCGGCGGCCTCTCGGGCGTATGCGCCGCCATTACCGCCGCCAGGCAGGGTTTGAAAGTAGTGCTCGTGCAAGACCGCCCGGTATTGGGCGGTAACGCCAGCAGCGAAGTGCGCCTGTGGATACTCGGCGCCACGTCGCACATGGGCAACAATAACCGCTGGGCGAGGGAAGGCGGCGTAGTCGATGAAATCCTCGTCGAAAACACCTACCGCAATCCCGAAGGCAATCCCGTAATATTCGACATGGTCCTGCTCGACAAAGTTGCGCAGGAGCCCAATATCACCCTGCTCCTCAATACGGCCGTGTACCAGGTGGAGAAGAAAGACCCTTCCACCATCGGCGCCCTTCATGCCTATTGCAGCCAGAACCAGACAACGTACATCCTGAAAGCCCCCCTGTTCCTCGACGCTTCCGGCGATGGGGTAGTGGGCTTTCTGGCGGGCGCCGCGTTCCGGATGGGCGCGGAGAAGAAGGAGGAATTCGGCGAACTGTTTGCCCCGTCGGCAGAATACGGTGAGCTCCTCGGCCACAGTCTTTACTTCTACAGCAAGGATGCCGGAAAGCCCGTAACCTTTACCCCTCCTGCGTTTGCATTGAAAGACATCACCAAAGTGCCGCGCTATCGCAGCTTCAACGCCCGCGAATACGGTTGCAAGCTCTGGTGGATCGAATACGGCGGCCGGCTGGATACGGTGCACGATACGGAAACCATCAAATGGGAGCTCTGGAAAGTGGTCTACGGCGTCTGGGACCATATCAAAAACTCCGGGGAGTTCCCGGAAGCCGCCAACCTTACCCTGGAATGGGTAGGCATGATCCCCGGTAAGCGCGAAAGCCGCCGGTTCGAAGGCGATTACATGATGGTGCAGCAGGATATCGTGGAACAGCGCATGCATGCGGATGCCGTGGCGTTCGGGGGCTGGTCGGTGGACTTGCACCCTGCCGATGGCGTTTTCTCCGAAAAGCCCGGCTGCAACCAGTGGCACAGCAAAGGCATCTATCAGATCCCATACCGTTGCCTCTACAGCCGCAATATCACGAACCTGTTGCTGGGCGGCCGCATCATCAGTGCCTCGCACGTAGCGTACGGCTCCACCCGCGTAATGGCCACTTCCGCCCACGTTACGCAGGCCGCCGCCATGGCTGCTGTCATCTGTAAGGAACAAAACATTTTACCCGCCGAAATTATCGGTAAAGGATATACGAACGCCCTCCAGCAGCGGTTGCTGCAGTTCGGCCAATACATCCCCGGCCTGCGGTCCGCCGCGCCGGCCGATCTCGCCCGTCAGGCCACCGTTTCCGCGAGCAGCGAACTGGTGCTGAAAGAATTCCCGGGGAAGGCCATCCTCAAACCGCTGGATGTCTCCGTGGCGCAGATGGTGCCGCTGCAGACCGGGAAAGTGCCGGTGATGGCATTTCATGCGGAAGCTGCCGCCCATACGACGCTCGACGTGGAACTGCGGATCAGCGGCAAAAGCGGCAACCATACGCCGGACGTGACCCTGGCGCGCCTGGCCGTTCCCCTGCAACCGGGCCGTAATTGCCTGCAATTACAGTTCGATGCGCAGTTGGAGGAAGCGGCCTATGGTTTCGTCACGTTCTTCAAAAACTCGGACGTTCAGTTGCATTACACCGAAAAGCGCGTGACCGGCCTGCTGTCCGTTTTCAATACGGTCAATAAAGCCGTGTCCAACTACGGCAAACAAACCCCGCCGGAAGATATCGGCATGGAAGCATTCGAGTTCTGGTGCCCGCAGCGCCGGCCGGAAGGGCATAACCTCGATTTCAAAGTGAGCGATGGATTGCCCGTTTTCTCCGCCGCCAACGTCATCAACGGCCTCGAGCGCCCCGTGTCGCAGCCCAATGCCTGGGTGGCCGACTGGCACGATGCGCAGCCTGCGCTCACGCTCACCTGGCCGGAACCGAAGGCCATCCGTACGATAGAGCTTTTCTTCGATACCGATTACGACCATCCCATGGAATCTGTCCTGATGACGCACCCCGAAACGGCGATGCCTTTTTGCGTAAGGGATTTCAAGGTGAAAGACGATGCCGGGAACATCATCGCGGAGCGGAAAGGCAATTACCAGGCTTTTAACCGCATCGAACTGGACAAGCCCGTCAACACGGAAAAACTCGTGATCGAAGTGGCGCATCCATCAGCGGAAGCACCCGCCGCCATTTGCGCGGTACGGTGTTACGCATAAGCCGCACGGCCTTCGTAAAACGCACAAATCCCGCCACATGAGCGGGATTTGTGCGTAATTACTCAACAGTTTTTTAACATGGCGGAAGGGCAGTTGTGCAACCGGACCGTTTTGGTGCATGATGGCGTGGATGCAATTCCCGATGGAGATCGGGAATCCTTTACTGCTTCAAATTATTCTTTTCAGTGTCATAATGTTGGACCGTGTACATCTGAATGATCTACACTTCCTGTAATCCATGCGAATTCGTGATAAGGGGATTCCCTGAGCCGGTGAGCCCCAAAAAGAAAATAAATGGTTGGTTTTTGATGTACGTCTGTTTTTCGGTTGATCTGCTGCCCTGTCTGCCGGCGTATTATTTCCATACTAAATTCAAAAATCTTTTCTAATTTTTGCATGATGGCTGAATAAACCGTAAATTTTCCGGTGAAAAGCCTGAATTTGGCATTTTTTCCGGATGGGCCGGGCCGGCGGTGGCCGGAAACCCGAACTTCTTCCGGTTCCATATTTTCAACTTTTTGCCATGCAAGACATAGATCAGACGGATTTGGAGATTTTGCGCCTTCTCCAGCGCAACGCAGAGCTGACGAACAAGGAGATTTCCGGCAAGCTGCACAAGTCGGTGGCCGCCGTCCACGAACGGATCAGGCGCCTCAAGCAGCAGGGCTTCATCCGCAGGACCGTGGCCATCCTCGACCGTAAAAAGGTGAACCGCGGACTCATCGCCTTCAGCCATGTATTATTGAAAGACCATTCCGCCCACACCCTCAGCTCCTTCGAGAACGAAGTGGTAAAGTTCCCGGAAGTGATGGAATGCTTCCAGATGACGGGCACTTTCGATTTCATCCTGCGCATCGCCACCGAAGACATGGACGCTTACCACGTTTTCTACCGCAAACTCGCCACCCTGCCCAATATCACGACGGTGCAGAGCTTTTTCGTGCTTTCCGAAACGAAAAGCGATACGGCCTATCCGCTGTGATCGCCGGTACGGCCATTGCATTTCCGGGGGATTTTGGCGAAATTCGCTGCTCATTCAACCGGGACCATTTTCATACCATTCGTTATCTCCCTGCGACGGCACTTTATTTCATCATCAATTGCGTTTCCTTGAACGACGACGGTCAACTTATTGACGCTCCTGAACTTTTCAGCCGGATCGCTTCCGGCGACGAAGCCGCGTTCCGCGAACTGTTCGAGCTGTACGTTCCCCGGCTGCAGGCCATGGCTTTGCGCATCACGGGGTCGGCGGCGGTGGCGGACGATCTCGTGCAGGAAACTTTCCTCAAAGTCTGGATCGCGCGGGACCAGCTCACCGGGCTGGAGCAGCCGGGCGCCTGGGTCCGGAAGATCTGTTTCTTCCTGGCCGTGAACCATGTGCGCCGGCAAGCCGTCCGCGATAAAGTCATGGACCACATCGCCCACGAAAAGGACGCTTCCGGCAAATCGTTACCGGTGGCGGAAATGGTGGAATTCAGACAGCTGCTTTCCCTGGTGGGCGACGCGGTTGACCTCCTGCCGGAAAAACAGCGGCGGATTTACCGCCTCAGCCGGGAAGAGGCGCTCACGATTTCCGAAATCGCCGATCGCATGGGCCTCGCTTCCAGCACCGTGAAAAACTTAATGGTAATGGCGCTCAAAAATATCCGGGCTTCCCTTCAAAATGCCGGATATCCATTGTCTGTGCTCGTTTTGATCGATATTCTCCTCTGATTGTACCCCCGAACGAAAAAAAACTTTGATTTTTTTCGGTACTACCTGTCCGCCCGATTGTCTGGTATAGATAAGGGGGACTGAAACATCATCGTTTACCTGATCCCGAAATGCATGGAAAAGCACGACCGCTTACAATATTTGCTGGAACGCATGGCCAGTGGCGCCGCCACGGATGCGGAGCTCGGGGAGCTGCAAGCCCTCGTTGACCGCGACGATTCCGCTATCGGAGAAGCCGAAAGCTGGCTGGAAGCTGTCCGGCCCGAAGCGGCCCGGCCTTTCGACCGCCAGCACTGGATGCAGGTGGCCGACCGGATACTGGCGGCGGACAAGCGCCTGGCCGAAGAAAACGCTCCGCCGAAGCTGCGCGTGCATTTCCTGCACCGGTGGTGGTCGGCCGCGGCGGCGGTATTGTTCGTAGCCGCAGGGGTTTGGTATTTCAACCGCCATCAGCCCGTGCCTAAACCGATGCTGTCGGTGAACGCCCCGCTGGACGTGGAGCCTGGCAGGAACGGCGCCATCCTCACCCTTTCCGACGGCTCGCAGCTGGAGCTGGACAGCGCCGGCAATGGCCTCATCTCCCGCCAGAGCGGGACGGCCGTGGTGTTGGGCAGCGAGGGATTGCAGTATACGCCGGAAGACCCCGGGGCAGGGGAGCTGAAATACAATACCATCGCCACTTCCAAGGGGCGGCAGTTTACGGTCACTTTGCCGGACGGGTCGAAGGTCTGGCTGAACGCGGCCAGTTCTTTGCGGTTCCCGGTGGCGTTCAATGGGGGCGACCGGACCGTGGAGCTTTCCGGGGAAGGGTATTTCGAAGTGGCGAAGGATGCCGCGAAGCCTTTCCGGGTGAAGGTGCCGGGGAAGTTAGACCTCGAAGTGCTGGGCACTTCCTTTAACGTGAACGCCTATGCCAACGAGCGGAACAGCTATACCACACTGGTGACGGGCGCCGTGAGGATCGCGCAGGCGGGGAACGAAGGGGGCGCCATGGTGCTGAAGCCCGGAGAGCAGTTGCAGGCCGGCGGGAACGGGATGGAAGTGACGCGCAACGCAAACCTCGATAAAGCCATCGCCTGGAAAAACGGGCTGTTTAACTTCGACGGGGCCGGGCTGCGCGACATGATGCGCCAGCTGGAACGATGGTACGATCTTGATGTGGTGTATGAAGGAAATGTGCCCGATGTGGTGTTTTTCGGGGAAATGAGCCGGAAACTGAAGCTGTCTGACGTGTTGAGCGGACTGGAGCGGTCGGATGTACATTTCCGGCTGGAGGAAGGACGGCGGCTGATCGTAATGCCTTAGCAAATATTTATCCCTATACCATAAAACAGCAAATCATACATGGACCAGTAAATATCAACTAAGATCGGTCGGCCGGAAATAAAAACGGAAGTGCTGCGAACACTCCCGTAAAAGTTTGCCGGTTGATAAAAAACGGGTTTCGAGACCTCCATTTCTAACAACCAAACGTTGCAAATCTATGCAAAAAACTGCTTACTGGAGCCGTTGGGAATTGCCATGCCGGTTCCCAGCCAAAATCCTCCGGATCATGAAAATTACCAGTGTTCTCCTTCTCGCCATTTGTTTACATGTATCAGCCAGCACGTATTCCCAGTCAATTACTTTCTCCGGAAGGGAAGTGCCGATGAAAAGGGTTTTTGCGGCCATCAAGCAGCAAACCGGGTACGTGGTCTGGGGTAAATCCGACCTGTTGCGCCAGGCCGGCACCATTTCCGCATCCGTGCAGAACATGCCCCTGCTGAGTTTCCTGGACCTCATCGTTAAAGACCAGCCGTTTCAATACAAGATCGCCGACAACACGATTTTCCTCTACGGGAAGTTCGATCCCGTTCCTGTCGAACAGGCGCAGGCCGTGAAGGAAACCCCCATCACCGGGCGCATCATCGACAGCACCGGCGTTCCGCTCATCGGCGCCACCATCGTGGCAACGGGCGGCGGCCGCTCCGCCATCACCGATGCGGAGGGCAAATTCACCCTTCCGGTGCAGGAAGGGAGCGTAGTGCGCATCAGCTTCATCGGTTTCAAAACCAAAGATGTGACCATCACGGCGCGCATGCTGCAAAGCGGCACCATGGGCAATGTGGTGCTCTCCATGATATCGTCCAACCTCACCGAACTGAACGTTACCGCCAATACCGGTTACCAGTCGATCCCCAAAGAGCGCGCCACCGGCGCATTCAGCGTAATCACCGAAGAAACGCTGGGCGCCCGTATGCAAACGAGCCTCATCAGCCGGCTGGAAGGCACGGTGCCAGGGCTTTTCATGCAGAACGGAGCGGTGAACCTGCGCGGGATTTCCACCCTGTACGGTACCCAGAGCCCGCTGTTCGTTGTGGATGGCTTCCCCTATGAAGGAGACCTCAACTACCTCAACCCCAACGATATCGTGAACGTGACCGTCATGAAAGACGCCGCCGCCTCTTCCATCTACGGCACCCGCGCCGCCAACGGCGTCATCTCCATCACCACCCGCCACGGCAGCGCCCGGAAACTGACGGTCAATTTCAGCAGCACCGCCTTCCTGACGCCCAAATCCGACGCCAGCTACCTGAACTTGATGAACTCGAAAGAGATGGTAGACATGGAAGTGGAGCTCTTCAATAAATGGCACCCTTCTTTCAACGACAGGCTCCAGCGCGCCGGCAAAAGCAAAGTGAAAGAAGCGCTCTACGATCATGAACAAGGCAAGATCACCAAAGCGCAGCTCGACGAAATCCTCAACCAGCTCCGCAGCTACGACGGCCAAAGCCAGGTGGAAGACCTCTATATGCGCAACCAATTCAAGCACCGCGAGAGCTTTTCCGTCAACGGCGGCAACGATGCCCATCAGTACAATCTGTTCATGAACTATACCGGCAATTCCGGCTTTGGCCTGCGCGATCGTGACGAAGTCGTGAACGTAGGACTGAACGACCGCGTGAAAGTCTTCAAATGGCTGGATGCGGAAGTGGGGGTGATGACCAATCTCAGTAATGCGAAATTTACCCGCGAAGGCCCTACGCAATATTATACCAATCTGCCGTACGAGATCATGCAGTACGCAGACGGCAGCCCGGCTCCCTTCACCAAACTGAAATCGCCGTACGAAAATAACCGGCTGGTGGAAGTAGGGCTGTATGATGAAACGTATTATCCGCTGGAAGAAATGGACAGGGCCAAATTGTCGAACTGGTCGAACTACTTCCGGTTGCAGGGCGGGTTTACGGCAAAAATCATCCGCGGGCTCACGCTCGATCTGAAATACCAGACGGAAAGAGGGTCCAGCTTAGGCAAGACGTACTACACGCCCACGTCCTATTACACCAAGCGCATGATCAACGATGCGGCGCAGATAGACAATAACGGGGAGCTTATCAAAAATATTCCCGACGGCGGACAGATTTTCGAAACGAGGGGCAGCTCCAAATCCTACACCGCCCGCGGCCAGTTGAGCTTCGACCGGGAAGTGGCGCCCCGCCACCGTTTGACGGCCATCGCCGGTACGGAATGGCGCGCGATCTCGGGCAGCGCTACGAAGCTGTCGAAAATGGGGTACAACGATAATAACCTCCAGTTCCAGCCTATCAACGAGGCGCAGCTCGGCAGCCTGAAAAATACGCAGTCGATCGATGGCACCTTCTTCTGGGGCTTCAATGACGATACTTACTACCGCTACTGGGAAAACCGCTACGTATCGTTTTACGGCAACTTCGGATATACGTTCGACGGCAAGTATAACCTGACCGGCAGTGCGCGCGTCGACGATTCCAACCTTTTCGGCGTGGCTACCCGCGACCGCCGTTTGCCCGTATGGCACCTGGGGGCCAGCTGGCGGCTGACGGAAGAGGATTTCATGAAAAACATCAACTGGCTGAACAACCTGGCCATACGCACCACTTACGGCCTGGGCGGTAACGTGGCCCAGACGGCCGGGCCGTACCTGCAGGCTACGTCGAGCTTCTTCAACGATGCGCGCGCCAACGCCACCGATATCCTTTATCCGCCGAACGGCAACCTCCGTTGGGAAAAAACGGCGAGCACCAACATCGGGATCGATTTTGCCGTGTTGAACAACCGGATCTCCGGCTCGGTGGATTACTACATCCGCAAAACGACCGACCTGCTCGGCGAAAAACTGACCGACCCCACGAATGCGTTCCCCTTCGCCCTCATCAACTACGGCAGCATGAACAACAAAGGGCTGGAAATCGCGCTCAATACCCGCAATATCGAAAGCCGGAACTTCAGCTGGAACACAACGCTGAACCTGACTTTCAACAAAAGCCGGATGACGGACATCAACCTGCGCAACCCCGACTACCGGACGCTTACGCAGGGCTGGGGCGTAAACCGTATCGGTTACCCCATGGATGCGGTGTTCAGCTTCCGCTACGCCGGCCTCGACCCTACGAACGGAACCGTAATGGTGTACGATGCAGACGGAAAAGTGGTGAAGAATTACGATCAGTCGGGCACCGTGGTGGCCAACATGCAAGACGTCAACGGCCTCGTGTACGGCGGTACGCTCCGGCCCAAATGGACCTCCGGTTTTACCAATACCTTTAATTACAAACAACTTACGCTCCGGGTGATGATGATCGCCAACGGCGGGCATGTGATCCGCGATGTGGCGAGCCCCATCCAGAACGATTTCGGCAGCAGGAACGTAGACAAAAGGCTGATGAATTTCTGGCGCAAGCCCGGCGACGAGCTGAACCCCAATACCATGCCCGCTCCCGACCTGAACGCAGACGGCCGTGAATATTACACGCTGATCTGGTTTGCGGCAGACAGGAACGTGCTGAAGGCAGATTATATCAAAGTAAGGGACATCTCGTTGTCGTACGATTTCGCGAAAATGCTGCAGTCCGTTACCAAACTCTCCTCCGCCAAATTCACCCTGCAGGTGCAAAATCCCTTCTCCTGGTTCCGTAACGGCCAGGGGATAGACCCCGAGGCGTACCAGCTGGCGAGCCAGTATGCCAACAGGACGCTTTGGGTGTCGCGCGTTTATATGGCCGGCATCGACATCACTTTCTAAAACCTGGAACCATGAAGAAATTACATCTGTATATCATCAGCATAGTGGCACTGTCTGGTTGCGACAAATTCCTGGACATCAAGCCGAAAGATAAATTCATCCCCACCACGGTCACCGATTACGAGAACATGCTCAATTCCGGTACCATGGTGAATTACGGGGATATGTACTGGGACCTCCAGTCAGACGACGCTTTCCTGCCGGAAGGGGAGCCCGGCAACCTGTATTCGGCCCGGCAGGTTTTTGCCCGGCTGATTTACAAGTTCAATACTTCGCCGTACGACCAGGGGAATAACGATTACACCTGGAGCGAAGGGTACAAGCGTATCTTCTATTGCAACAGCGTCATCAACAATATCATGGAGGCGACGGAAGGCTCCGAAGCGAGCCGGCGTAGCATCCGCGCCGAGGCTTACCTGGGCCGCGCCATGGAGCACCTCTTGCTGGTGAACACCTATGCGCAGCATTACGACGGGGCCACCGCGGCCACAACGCCCGGCGTTCCCATCGCGCTCATCGCCGACATCAGCGCCAAGTTCACCCGGAATTCCGTGCAGGAAGTGTACCAGCAGATCCTGAGCGATCTGAATGCCGCGGTGGCCGACCTTCCGCTGAAAAACAGACCTACGAAGTTCAGGGCCACCAAAGCAGGAGGGTACGCAGCACTGGCCCGCACCTACCTTTTCATGGGCGATTACGCCAATGCCAAAAAGAACGCCGACCTGGCGCTGGGCCTGCAAAGCGAACTGAAAGACATGAACACCTACCAGATCATCGCGCCGGGGCCTTTCCCCAACGTGCCCGGTGCCCCGGTAGGTTGGACCAACATTCCCGATGCGCAACTGAACACGGAAACCATCGTGGCCAGGCACTTCCTGCGGCCGATGGGCCTCGGGCAATACGTGTGCGCTTCTCCGGAACTGACGGCCCTGTTCACCAACGACGATAAACGCTGGACGCTGTACTATGCAGACGGCTGGCCGCCGGCGCCGCCGTTCAATTACATGAACCGTTATGGCGTGAAGATTTTCCTCCGCGGCGATTATTACAACAATTTCCTCGGCGTTCCGGAAATGTACCTCGTGCGCGCGGAATGCCTGGCGCGCGAAGGGAAACAGGCCGATGCGCTGGCAGACATCAACAAGCTGCGCCTGAACCGCATCACACCGGCGGCGTACAAAGCCTTTGCCCCGGCCGATTTCGGGAACGATTCGGAGCGCGTGCTGCGCTTTGTGCTGAATGAAAGACGGCGGGAGCTTGCCTTCACGGGCATCCGGGTGATCGATCTGAAGCGCCTGAACAAGGAGCCCCGCTTCGCCAAAACCATCAAACATACTGCGGAAGGCAAAGTCTACGAACTGCTGCCCAACAGCAAGGAATACCTGCGCCAGCTGTGGCCCAACGCCACCGTGTTCAACCCGGACTGGCCGCTCAACCCGTAATCTCCAAACCAGCCACATACCTTGATCGGCGCCGGTGAATGCCGGCGCCATCATCCTCCCTTTGCGTAAAATAACGAACATGCAAGATAACATCGTTAAGATCGAAGGGCTGTCTCACCGCTACAGCAAAGACTGGGCGGTGCAGGATATCAGCTTCGACATCAACCGGAACGGCATCGTGGGGCTGCTCGGCTCCAACGGCGCCGGAAAATCCACCACCATGAACATCCTCTGCGGTGTGCTCAGTCAAACCCGCGGCCGCGTGCTGATCGATGGCATCGACATGCGGGAGCATCCGGAAGACGCTAAAAAGCGGATCGGGTTCCTGCCCCAGAACGCGCCGCTGTACCTGGAACAGACCGTAGACGAATACCTGACCTATTGCGCCCATCTCCGCCTCATCGATAAACGGAAGATCAAGGCGGCAGTGGATGTAGTGAAGGAACGCTGCGGCGTGGCGCACTTCAGCAACCGGCTCATCGGCAACCTCTCCGGCGGCTACCGCCAAAGGGTCGGCATCGCCCAGGCCATCATCCACCGGCCGCTGCTGGTGGTGCTCGACGAGCCTACCAACGGCCTCGATCCCAACCAGATCCTCGAAGTAAGGCAGCTCATCAAGGAAATCGCGGCAGACAGGTCGGTGATCTTCTCCTCCCACATCCTCTCCGAAATCCAGGCCACCTGCCAGGACATCATTATGATCGAAGGCGGCAGGATCGTGTTCAAGGACACGATGGATACGTTCAACAACTACATCGAGCCGGACAGCCTGGTAGCTACGATGGAAAACCCACCATCCGCCGAAGAACTGCGGTCCATCGCGGGCATCAGGGAAGTGCAGTTCCTGTCCGACAAGACCGTCAGGCTGCGGTTCGAGCCGGCGGCAGACATTGCGGAGCATATCGTGGAAACGAGCGTGCTGCGGAAGTGGCGCCTCCGGGAGATCACGCTGGAGAAAAGCTCGCTCGACGCCATTTTCGCCCAGTTATCCAACAAAACATTTAAATCCGCCGTACCATCATGAAAGTCATAACCAGAATAGCCCGCCAGGAGCTGAGCCTCCTGTTCCATTCGCCGGTGGCCTGGCTCATCCTGATCGTTTTTCCCATCCAGATCGGGGTCAATTTCATTTATTACCTGCAGATGATCGGCAGGGCGCAGCGGATGGGCAACCATTTCAACGACGTCACCTCCATGGTATTCGCCGGCCTGCAGGAAGGGTTTTATCCCGGCGTGAAAGGCACGCTCTATTTCTATATCCCCCTGCTCACGATGGGGCTCATCAGCCGGGAAATGCACAGCGGTTCCATCAAACTGCTGCTGTCGTCGCCCATTAAAGTGAAAGACATCGTGCTCGGGAAATATTTGGCGATGATGGGATACGGTGCCCTGTTGCTGCTCATCATCTGCGCCTACGCCGTTGCCGGTTCGTTTTTCATCACGAACATCGACTGGTCTTTGCTCGTGTCCGGCGCCATCGGCCTGTACCTGCTCATCTGCGCCTATTCCGCCATCGGTCTTTTCATGTCGTCCCTCACCACTTACCAGGTAGTGGCGGCCATCAGTACCCTGGCGGTGCTGGCGGGGCTCAACTTCGTGGGCGGCCTCTTCCAGGGCAACGATACCGTCAGGCATATCACGTATTTCATGTCGATCGCCGGAAGAACGGAGAAGTTCATTTTCGGGTTGATCAGCACGCAGGACATCGTGTATTTCTGCATCGTCATCGGGTTCTTCCTGGCCATCACGGGCATGCGGCTGCAAGACCAGCGGGAGGCAAGGCCCGCCATGGCCCGCGCCGCGAGGTACCTCGGGCTGGTGTGCATCTGCTTCGTAACCGGCTATCTCAGCAGCCTGCCGGCGTTGACGGGGTACCTGGACATGACGGCCACCAAAAACCATACGCTCGGGCCCCAAAGCCGCGAACTGATCGCGAAGATGGAACATCCGCTGAAGATCACCACCTACGTCAATATCCTCGATCAGAACTATTACCTCGGCGCCCCGGAAAAGAAGAGCGAAGACGAACGCATCCTCACGCCCTACCGCCGGTTCATGCCCGACATGCAAATGGAGTACGTGTATTATTACGATTTCTCCAACAACGAAGGGCTGTATAAAAACTACCCCGGCGAAAGCGATGCCGCCATCGCCAAAAAAGTTGCCGATATTCAGGACCTGGATTATAAAAAAGTGATGAAGCCGGAAGATGTGAAGAAGTTGGTGGATTTGAATTCCGAAGAAAACCGCCTCGTGCGGTCGCTGCAATACGGCGACAGGCAAACCTTCCTCCGTTTCTACAACGACCTCCGTATTTATCCCGGCGAGCAGGAGTTCACCGCCGCGCTGAAGCGCCTGGTGACGCCGGAAGAGATCCCCGTGGTCACGTTCCTCCGCGGCAGCGGCGAGCGCAGTATCACCAAAGCCGGCGACGGGGCGTTCCGCACCTTCGTGAACGAGCTCACATTCCGCGGCGCGCTCGTGAACCAGGGCTTCAACGTGGATACGGTAGACCTCACGAAGCAGGACATCCCCGCCACTACGTCCGTACTGGTGGTCGCCGATCCCAAAAGCGCGTTCGCACCTGTAGTGCAGCAGAAGCTGGACGCGTACCTGGCCAGCGGCCGCAACCTCCTCGTGATCGCGGAGCCCGGCTCGCAGGAAGTGCTGAAACCCCTGTTGCAGCAGCTCGATGTGCACCCCGGCGATTCCGCCGTACTGGAAGAAAGCCGCGACTACGCCCCGGATTTCGTGCTGGCGCGGTTTGCAGACAGCGCAGGCGCCGTAGCGCCGCAGCTGGGCGCGTTCCAGGCGAGCGGTGGCATCGTATCGATGGCGGGCACCTTGCCGCTGCGGTTCGGTCCCGCAACGGGCTTCCGCACCATTCCGCTGCTGAAAGCGAAAAACAACGAGGCGCTGGCCGTGGCCGCCGAAAGAACGGTGAACGGGAAAGCACAGCGCATCATCGTAACGGGCGACGCGGATTTCATGAGCTCCGGCGAACTGGAGCGCCGCAAGCCCCTGGTATGGAACCAGCCGCTCGTAACGGAAATGTTCCGCTGGTTCACCTACGGCGATTTTCCCGTGAACACGGGCGCCATCCGTTCGAAAGACGCGATCGATACCACAGACAAGGGTATCATCACCATGAGAATAGTTTTCTTTGGCCTCATCCCCGGATCGCTCCTCGTATTCGCGGCGTTTTTGCTGCTGTACAGGAAGCGGAGGTAGTATTGCAGTGGATATAAAAACACGCAGCTGCAGGCCACCCGGCTTGCAGCTGTTTATCGAAAAGGAAGCAAAGCCCGCTCAGTTTGAGCGGGCTTTTGTATGGGCTGTTGTGTTAAAAAAAGAAATGTTTATTCGTCTTTCAGGCACTGCAAAGGGTTAGCCCTGGCCGCTTTCGCCGTCTGAACACCGATCGTGGACCATGCCGCCAGCAGCGCAATAATGGCCGCGGCCATGAAGTACAGCGGTGTAAGCGCAATGTGGTAGGCGAACCCGTTGAGCCAGTTTTTTGTGAGGAGGTAACTGATGGGGATAGACACAGCGATGGAAATGAGGACCACCTTCGTGAAACCGGCCGACAACACCCAGAAAATATTCCCGTTGCTGGCGCCCAGCACTTTGCGGATGCCGATCTCCTTCACCCGCCGCTCCACGCTGAACGCCGCCAGCCCCAGGAGCCCCAGGCAGGAAATGACGATCGCCAGTACGGTAAAGTACCTGGACAGTGTAGCCACGAGGTTTTCCAGGGAATACTGCTGCCGGTAAGCCGTATCCATGTAGTTGAAATTGAGCGTGTAGCCGGGATTGAAGCGGCTGTAGAATTCGCTCAACCGGCTGATGGTGGCGGGCTGGCCGTGTTCCTTCATCCGCACCATCACCAGCGCCGTAGCCTGCGGCTGGAGCGAGAACAGGAATGGCTGGACCTTTTCATGCATCGAGTTGTAATGGAAGTCTTTGGTGACGCCAATGATCGTTCTCGGGTTTTTGTCGAGGTAAATCGTTTTGCCGACGGGGTCAGTGATGCCCATCATTTGTATCGCAGCCTGGTTGAGGATCACGCCGGTGGAATCCGTGCCGAAGTTTTTGCTGAACGTTCTGCCCTGGGCCATCTGGATGCCGAGGGTTTCCAGCGCATCGTAGTTGACGGGCATTTTGTGGAAGCGGATACGGTCGTCGGCGTTCTTGCCGTCCCACTGCACGCCCGGCCCCGGCAGGAAAGCGGGCATGATGATATTCTGCTGCACGGTACTGGCGTTCACCACGCCGGGAATGGTTTTCAGCTCGCTGAGGAACGCGTCTGTCCGCTCGGCCACCCTTCCTTCCATCTCGAAATAAATGACATTGTCCTTATCGAAACCCGGCTGTTTGTTTTGCACGAATTGCAGTTGCTGGTACAGTACCATGGCGCCAACGATGAAAATGATGGAGACGGTGAACTGGAAAGCCACCAATCCTTTCCTTACCCACGATTCCCCCGTTCCGCCGCCGGATTTGGCGCGCAGGACCGCCGCCACGCCGAACCGCGAGAGATAAAATGCCGGGTAACTGCCCGCCACGATCCCCACTGCCATGGTGATCCCCAGTACCGCCAGCACCAGTTGCCAGCTGAAGTGAATGGCCACGGCCCTGCCGGCGATGCGGTCGAACTGCGGGAGGAACAGCGCCACGAGCAATAATGCGATAATAAGCGCGGCGAAGCTCATTACCAGCGATTCGCCGATGAACTGGAAGATGAGTTTATGCCGGCCCGCGCCCATGGCCTTTTTGATGCCGATCTCCTTCATCCGCCGCGAGGCTTTTGCGGTGGAAAGGTTCATGAAATTGATGCAGGCGATCAGGAGGATGAATGCCGCGATAATGGAAAAAAGCCGTACATATTCGATCCTTCCGCCCGATTGCACGCCGTTTTCGTAATTCCCGTACAGGTAGCCGTCTGCATATTTACTGAGGAACAGCCGGGAAGGGAAGGGGGTGTTTTTATCCTTTTGCGTGATGAAGTTTTCGATTTTGCGCTGGAACTGCGGGAGGTCGGTGCCCGGCTTCAGGACAACGAACGTCTGGAACGGCCCTGAACGGAAATCTGCCGTCGCCGGAACGAAATCTTTCCAGGCGTCCAGCGGGAGGACGAAGTCGAATTGTTGGGTCGAAGATTCCGGCTGATCGGCGTACACGCCCGATACGGTACAGGTTTTCATGAAGCTCAGCCATTTCCATTCCAGCGTTTTCCCGACTGCGTTATCGGCCGACCGGAAGAGCTGCTCCGCCAGGCGCTTCGACAGCACCACGGAATTCTTGTCCGCCAGCACACTGGCTGCGTTCCCCCGGATGAGCGGGAAGCTGAACATCCGGAAATAATCCTTCCCCACGAAATTGCCGCTCGCGCCCATCACCTCGTTCGTCCAGCCGATATTGAATTTTTTGAACCATTCCGGCGGCGTCATGCTCACGGCGTATTCGACTTCCGGCATGTCTGCTTGCAGGGCATCGCCCAATCCGCCGCCCGTTCCTGTAACGGTGTTGATGCGGCCGTCCTGTTCGCGGTTGACCATCACCTGGTATAGCCGGTTGCCGTTTTCGTGGAAGCCGTCTACCCGCAATTCCCCGGAAATCCAGAGGTAGATGAGCAGTGCTACGGCCAGCCCGGTGGAAAGCCCCACCAGATTGATGATGAACGTGGTTTTGAAACGCCTGAAATTGCGGAGGGTGATCTGGAGATAGTGCCTGAACATGGAATGAAGGTTTATGGATGCATGAACGATGGAATTTTCCCGTTAAGGGAAGATGCAGGCCCGATGGTTTTCCATAAATTTTTTTCCGCGGGGCTTTTCCGTTATTTGCTGCCGGGTGATTTTTGCGGCGAGGTTGTCGGCCCTTCCACCACCAGTTTCCCGTTTTTCAGTATGCGCATCCGGTCGATGAAGACAACGCGTTTGTCGCCCGTGGCGGAGGTGCGGGCATGGTACACGCAGAGCATTTCCCTGCCGTCCGGCGAATACGTAATGCTGTTGTGCCCCGTTCCGGTTACGATGCCGCCTTTCTCCACATTCTTTTGCAGCACGGGATTGTTGGCCGCTTTGATGAACGGGCCCAGGGGGCTTTTCGCCGTCGCGTACCCGACCGCGTAGTTCTTGCCGCCGAAATAGTTCGCGGAATACATCATATAGTAAGTATTGCCTTTTTTGAAAGTCACGGAGCCCTCGGTCCACCGGCGGTTCACTTCCCTCGACGTGACAGATCTGCTTTCCCATTCCGCCTGTTTATCGTCCATCTTTACGGGCGGGCGCAACAGCAGTACCGGTTCGCCGATCACGCCGCTGAAATCCGGTTTCAGTTCCACGCCATACACCCAGCTTTCCTCGATTTCCTGGAACCATCCCTGTTTGCGGGCCCAGTCGGCCACTTCGCTGTCTACAGCGTGTTTGTAGCAGCAGCGGGAATAATACAGGTAGATTTTCCCGTTGTCGTCGAAGAAGACATTGGCATCGATGATGGGGTATCCGGGATCGAAAACGGGCCTTTGCATGACGTCTATGAACGGGCCGGTGGGTGAATCGGCTACGGCCACGCCTATGCGGAAATGTTCGAGCTCCTTGCCGGGGTTCTCTTTCCACTGGGCGCTGTAGAACATCCAGTATTTTCCTTTGAAGGCATATACTTCGGGTGCCCAGTAAGCCCCGCCCCACGCGGCGGTGGAATCGCTCCAGCCGTTGGGGTTGCTGGCATGGTAAACCTGTCCCTCGTTTTTCCAGTGCACCAGGTCGACCGACGACCAGGCCGCGAACCCGTTCCTGGCGCCGCCGGTGCCGTACATGTAGTATTTGCCGCCCGGTACTTTTAACACGTACGGGTCGCCGAATTCAACGGGTAATGGGTTCTGGAAGGTGCGCGCAGATTGGGCGAGGAGCGGTGAGCCGGCGGTAATGAGCGCCAGGATGAGGTTTCCGGTAAGAAAAATGCTTTTCATGGTCTTTTTATTTGATAAATAGCGTGGAATCCATGCAAATATAGCCGCCAGTCCCTGCATTTTATACCCCGGTCCGCTGAACAAACCCCTTGACCTTTTAAACAAAGCAAATTCGGCCCGCAGAACAAAGTGCCCCGGCGGCGGCTGTTCTACATTTGTTTCAACAAACAAAACGAAACAAGCATGAAACAGTACAACAACCAGGGCGCCCTGCAGCACCCGCTCCGCTCGGGCTTTAACGCCCAATCTACCACTGCAGATGTGATCGCCGGTATGGACCTTTCCGGGAAAATTGCGATCGTAACGGGCGGAAATGCCGGTATCGGCGTAGAAACCACCAGAACGCTGGCAGCGGCGGGTGCTACGGTAATTGTTCCGGCACGTGATGTGCAAAAAGCCCGCAAAAACCTCGAAGGCATCCCGCAGGTGGAAATCGAAGCCATGGATATGATGGACCCCGCTACCATTGATGACTTCGCCGAAAAATTCCTGGCTTCGGGACGTCCGTTGCACCTGCTGATCAACAACGCGGGCATCATGTGGGTGCCGCTGCGCAGGGATGCCCGTGGGATCGAATCTCAGCTGGCCACCAATTACATCGGGCAGTTCCACCTCACGGCAAGGCTCTGGCCCGCGCTGAAAGCGGCAAACGGGGCGAGGGTGGTCAACGTGTCGTCGCTGGGGCACCAGATGGGGGGCGTCGATTTCGACGATCCGAATTTCCTGCACCGGCCGTATGAAACCCTCCAGGCCTACGGGCAATCGAAAACGGCCAGCAACCTGTTCGCCCTGGAGCTCGATAACCGGGCGGCCCGTTTCCAGGTACGGGCATATTCCGTGCATCCGGGCTCGATCGGCGGCACGGAACTGGGCCGGGAAGCGCCGCTGGAACTTTTCCAGCAGATGGGGTTCGTGGATGAACAGGGGAATATGCGCCCGGAAGTGCTGGCGTCCCTCAAAACCGTCCCGCAGGGCGCCGCTACCACCGTGTGGGCCGCTACGAGCCCGCTGCTCAACGAAATCGGCGGGGTTTACTGCGAAGACGGCGATGTGGCCGAGCTCCTGGGCCCCGGCAGCGCCAAACTCCATCAAAGCGGCGTATCGCCCGCCTCGCTGGACGCGCACAGCGCCCAACGCCTCTGGTCGCTCACCGAAACGCTGACCGGCATCGAATTCGATATCCGCTGACCCAACCCGTTCTTCATCCCCTGAAAAATACATTCCCATGCGTACCTCCATCCTCCCGAAAAGAAATCCCGTGCATCGCAGTCATGGAACGCAAGCCCGGAAAGGCCTCGTGTTCATCCCCGATATGAGCGGGTTTACAGCGCTCGTTCGCAGTACGGACCTCATTACCGGACAAATCATCACCTGCGAGCTGCTGGCCGTTATCCTGCAGCATAACACGCTCGGGATGGAGATCGCGGAGATCGAAGGAGATGCCGTTTTTTTCTACAAATGGGATGCAATACCCGCCATGGAAGCGCTGTACGCACAGTTTGAAGCGATGAAAGCCGCCTTCGACGGCAAGCTCCGCGAGCTGGAAGCACAGTTCGGGCTGCAGCTGGACCTGCACCTCAAAGCCATCGCACATTACGGGGATATGGCGGAATTCTCGGTAGGGGCATATCATAAACTGTACGGAGAAGTGGTGGTGGAAGCGCACCGCCTGCTGAAGAACAATGTGCCGGCACGGTCGTACCTGCTGGTGACGGATGCGCTGCAACCCTTGCAGGCCGGGGGCCTCTCCATAGCCGGGCGCTCGAGCCAGCTGTGCGAGCTGTATGGCGGACTGCGGGGCCTATGCTTCACGTACATCCTTTTTAACCGGCGGCAACAAAAACGCCACTCAAATTGATCCGTTCACCATTCCCGGAGTTCCCGTTGCGGCCGAATATGCTTATTTTTATGCAAGCGGCTGCGATGGAACGTAAAATTCAGCACATGGAATACCAGGCAAAATATATTACCGAAGACATCAAACTGTCCTGCTACCCCGACAAATTCTTCAAATCGGACATCCTGTTCGAGCACCATATGCTCATCTGGTTCATTTCAGGTGAAACGAAGATCGTGCAGTCGGAAGGGACGTACATGTTCCAGCAGGGCGATATTTTCCTCATCCCGCGCAACCAGCTGGCTACGATCATCAATTATCCGAAAAACGGGCTTCCGCATCAAACGGTGGTCATGCATCTGACCACGCCCTGGCTGCGGGATTTTTATGAAAAGCTCGGCGTGAAGCCGAAGCCTGCAACAGCGCAGAAGATCCGCCACTTCAGGGACCATCCGCTGCTGCAAAGCTGCCTGTCGTCGCTGGTCCCGTATTTCGATATGCAGGAACTGCCGAAGGACATCGCCCATCTGAAAATCACGGAAGCCGTCACCATCCTGCGTTCCCTCGATCCGGAGATAGACGGTATGCTCGCCAGTTTTGAAGAGCCGGGGAAAATCGACCTGACGGATTACATGGAGAAAAACTTCATGTTCAACATGCCCCTGGAAAAATTCGGTTACCTTACAGGCCGGAGCCTCACTACTTTCAAGCGCGACTTCAAAAAAGCGTTCGACACTACGCCGCAGAGGTGGCTCACGCAAAAGCGGCTGGAGCTGGCGCATTACCAGTTCGTAGAGAAAAAGAAGAAACCCATCGATGTTTGTTATGAAGTGGGATTCGAGAACCTGTCGCATTTTTCCTTCGCGTTCAAAAAACATTTCGGCTATGCGCCTACTTCGCTGCTGACGGCCCATGGGTAGGAGATTTTCCTTACATCCTTCCTTTCATTCACTCATCAAGTTGGGATTGCGGAATAGCTGGCGGATGGATATTATTGGTTAAATACAAGTGTTATGAAATCAATACTGACCATTGCCATTTTATTGATGAGCGCCGCCACATTCGCGCAAAGCCCCGTGAAGTGGAGCTACGCTTCCAAAAAAGTGTCGGAAGGCACGTACGAAGTCCGCATTTCGGCCAGCGTTTCAAACCCCTGGCATATTTACAGCCAGGCCAGTCCGGAAGACGCGGCCACGCCCACGAAGATCGTTTTCAAAAAGAGCCCGCTGCTTACCCTGCAGGGGACGGCGAAGGAAAACGGGAAGATGATCAGCAAATTCGAGGAGTCTTTCGGGAAAACGCTGAAGTTCTATGAAGGCCAGGTGGAGTTTGTGCAGATCGTGAAAGTGAAGGGAAAGGCCAGAACGAAAATTTCCGGCACCATCGAATACATGGTCTGCAACGATCATGAATGCCAGCCGGGAGAACCGGTCGATTTTTCGGTGGCGTTGAACTGATACAGCGGCGGCCCGGGGCCGCCGTTTCTTTTTAACGGCGCGCGGTTGGGAAACGGGGTTTCCTTATCTTTAATGGATCATGTACGAACAGATAGACCAATTCGTAGACCGTTGCATCGCCCTCACGCCGGAGGAGCGGGCGTATTTCCATTCGCTCCTGAAGTTCAGAAGGGTGCGGAAGCGGACGTATCTGCTGCAGGAAGGGGAGGTGTGCGATTTTGAAGCGTACATCGTGAAGGGCTGTATCCGAACTTATTTTCTCAGCGACGATGGAACGGAAACGATCCTGACCTTTGCGATAGAAGACTGGTGGGTGAGCGACCTGTACAGTTTTACCGACCAGCAGCCTTCCAACATGTTCATCGAAGCGTTGGAGGACTGCGAAGTGCTGGTCATCGACCGGAAGAGCAAGCGCGAGCTGTTCGAAAAAGTCCCCAAGTTCGAGGTCCTGTTCCGGCTGCTGGTGCAGCGGGCCCTGTTCGCGCTGCAGCGCCGTTTCCACAGTATGGTTTCGCAAACGGCGGAGCAACGTTATCTCGCTTTCCTGGAAAAATACCCCCAGGTGGCGCAACGCGTTCCGCAGAACCAGATCGCGCGGTACCTGGGGGTATCGCCGGAATTCCTCAGTAAAGTGCGGAGCAGCCTGCAAAAGCGGAAATAACGCCTTAGTTGAAGATCAGCGAATTGGCCAGTTTGATCTCGTCTCCGCTGATGGTATGCCCCATGTTGTCGTAAATCTTTTCCGTTACCATAGCGCCCATCTCCTGCAGGATCGCCGTCGAGGCCTGCACCCTTTCCACCGGAACATGAAAATCGGGATTGGAGCTGCCGATGAATATGGGCGTTCCGCCAAAATTCCCTTTGTAATTACTTTTGTCGATGATGTCGCCGATAAGCCCGCCCGTGAAGGCAACCGCCCCGCCATATCTTGCGGCGTTCCGGGCCAGGAATTCGAGCGTGAGGCAAGCGCCCTGCGAAAACCCGAGGAAATACGTGTTTTCCTGCGCAATGCCGCGCCGTTCCAGGTGGTCGGTGATGTGTTTCAATTGATCGATGGCGGCCGATAACCAGGGCTCGTTTTGATCCGGCGGCGCCAGGAACGACTGCGGGTACCAGGTGTTATTCGTGGCCTGGGGCGCCAGCAGCGCAAAGTCTTTCACGGAAAGATGCGCCGCCAGCGAGAGGATGTCTTCCGCAGATCCCCCTCTTCCATGGACCATGATCAATGCCTTCGTGGCTTCAGACAGCGGTTTCCCGGCCGTGACGATATTTTCGGTGTGCATAGTTATTATTTTATGACGGGCAGTTCCCTTTCGATGGCGGCCCGGTATTGTTCGTATTGTTTCGGGAGTTTCAGGCTGGATCCGAGCTGATCGAGCGGCTCGTCTACCGTGAACCCCGGATTGTCTGTCGCGATCTCGAACAGCACGCCGCCCGGTTCCCGGAAATACAGCGAATAGAAATAATCCCGGTCGATCTGCGGCGTGATCTGCAATCCACTGGCCAGCACTTTATCCCGGTATTCCATCTGGTCGGCGTTATTGGCGACCCTGAACGCTACGTGGTGGTTGGTGCCGGCTGCCTGTTTGCCCGGTGCTCCGTCCGGCAGTTCCAGCAGGTCGATGATACCTGCGTTGGCCACGGCATCGGTCACGAACCGGTAGCGGTTGCCTTCCTGCGACTGCAGGCGGTATCCGAAGATGTCTGTCAAAACTTTCGCCGTGGCGTCGATCTGTTTCAGCGATAAAGTGGTGCTGTGGAAGCCTTTGGTCGCCATATCCGCCTTTACTTCAGCCGTTTCCCAGGGAATGCGCGCATCTTCCGCGGCAGGGACCACCAGCTGGAGCTGCAGCCCGTCGGGGTCGGAGAACGAAAGGCCCGTTTCACCGAAGCGCGGGGCGGTTTCGGAGAAGGCGACATTGTGCCGGGAGAAACGTTCCTTCCAGGCGTCGAGGCTGCCGGATGGCACGGCGTAAGCGATTTCGGTGGCCATGCCGGTGCCGCTTTTTCCCTGGCCGATGTTTTTCCAGGGGAAGAAGGTGAGTATGGTGCCGGGGGTGCCGTGCTCGTTGCCGTAATAAAAGTGATAGGTGCCGGGATCGTCGAAATTCACGGTCTTTTTCACCATTCTCAATCCCAGGACTTTCGTATAGAAATCGTAGTTCTTTTGGGCGTCTGCCGCGATGGCGGTGATGTGATGCAGGCCCAGTATCTGTTTTTCCATGTTGGCAGGATTAAAGGTTATTGTGATCGAGTGCCGCGCGGAGCTCGTTTTCGAGCAATCCGCTGCCGCCTCCGTAATGTCTGATGATTTTTGTGGCCGGCCGATGGGCGGCTGCCGCTTCGCGGATGATGGCTTCGTCGGATGCGGAAACGCCCACGCAGAGGAGCACGGCGTCGAACGATGCGGCCTCCAGCCGGGCAAGCCCTTCTTCCCGCGACAGCGCGATCGTGCCGTTCCATCCTTCGTGACTGTTCAGCAGTCTTTCCACTACCTGCATGATAGCGGTATCGTATCCAACCGCCAGCAGGTGTAATTGTGCGTTATGGTCCATGATGATGGGGGATTTAGTGTTGAAAATCCATGGGAACGTCCATGATGAGCAATTGCGCGTCGGGACTGAGCGCGCGGACATCGATACCGGCGGTTTCCCAGATACCGAGCCCGTCGCGCGCGGCAAGTTCCTTCCCGTCGATGGAAAACCGGCCTTTCACCACGAACGCGTACATGCCATTCCCGGGTTTGCGGACATCGTAGCGTTGGCTCGCCCCGTTCCTGAAGGTCCCGAAACTGAACCAGGTATCACTGCGCACTGTTGCGCCGGTATCCGGGCCGATGAATGCATGCATCCGGTTTTTTTCGGCCGCCAGGGGCAAGGTGCCCAGCGCATACCGGGGCGGTGTGTTCAGGTCTTCCGGGTAGACCCATATCTGGAGGAATTCTGCCGTTTCTTCGGCGCTGTTGTTGTATTCGCTGTGGAAAAGCCCGCTCCCGGCGTGCATCAGCTGGATGTCGCCCACGCCCGCTACGGCCGAGTTGCCGGCGGAATCGTCGTGTTTGAGGCTGCCTTTCAGCGGGATGCTGATGATCTCCATGTTGTCGTGCGGGTGGCTGCCGAAGCCTTTGCCGCCGGGCAGCACATCGTCGTTGAGGACCCGCAGCGCGCCGAAGCCCATCCGCTTCGGGTTGTAGTAACTGCCGAAACTGAAGGTTTTCTGACTGTCGAGCCAGTCGTGGCGGTCGTGGCCGCGGGTATCTGCTTTGTGATGGATGTATTGTGACATTGCTTCCTTTTTACATCACAAAGTTCCGTCGGGCTGCTTCCCCGGCCTATGAACCAGTTTAAGAAAGCGGCTTAATCTAGATTAAGATTTTTGGAGTGGAAGGAGGGATTTTTGGTGAAAACCGGGTAATTTGAAGGCGATTACCGGGAAGCCGGTAATCCCCGCTTCGGGAAACTATCGTATCATTAATTCCCTAAATCGCACGTTCATGAAAATCTATCTGTTTCTGTTGCCTGCGGCGATATTGTTCGGCTGCCAGCAAAATAAACCGGCCCAGGTGCCGGAAACCGTAAAGGAGGAACCCAGGCCCGCCGATCTCCCCGAAACCCGGAAAGGCATGATCAAGGTAACGATCCTGTATCCCAACGGGGAAGGTATGCATTTCGATATGGACTATTACAAAACGAAACATATGCCGATGCTACAGCGCTTGATGGGCGACTCCCTGAAAGCCGTCAAGATCGACAAAGGCCTCGGCGGCCGGCCCGGCGAGCCGGTCCCTTACCTGGCGATCGGATACCTGTACTTCGAGCGGCTGTCGGCCTACGAAAACACGTTTGGCCCCAACGCAAAGGAGATCCTGGCCGATATTCCGAAATATACCAATATCAAGCCGGTGGTCCTGGTGAGTGAAGTGCTGCAATAAAACGAAAAAGCCGGTGAGCGATCACCGGCTTTTTTTATTGGCCATGCAATGAAAGTTACCGGATAAGCGTCACCGTTCCCGTGAAGGTTTCGATGCGATCGTCGTCCAGCAGCACCCGGACGAAATAAACATAAGTGGTGGCACTGGCCGGGCCTTTGATCCCGGCGCCGTCCCAACCGAATTGCCGGTCGTTGGCCGGGATGTTATGTCTTTCGAAGAACGATCTGCCCCATCGGTCGTAAATGATGAAATCCTTTACGGTTTTGATGTTCAGGCTGCCGATCACGTAAAATACATCGTTCACCCCGTCTTTGTTGGGCGAGAAGGCGGTCGGCATTTCGACGGTTTTGCGGATGAAGGTTTTGAGGTCGAAAACGGCGGTGGATGTACAGAAAAACTCATTGGTGGCCGTAACGCGGTATTGCATGGAAGAGCCGGTGCGGTTGACGATGGGCTGTTCGCATGTTGTGCAGGACAGTCCCAGTGCGGGCTCCCACTGCCAGTTGCGTGCCGGGCCGCCGGTGAGCAAGGGCTGCAGGCGAAGCGGGCCAGCCGGCCGGGGCGAAATAAGTGAGCCTGGTTCCGGGAATCTGACGATAAATGGCAGGGGAGTCGCAGTATGTTCATTATTGGTAATATCCGATTCGATGAGCGGAATTGCCGCACTTTGTCCAGGATCGTTCACCCGCGCCACCACTTCGCCGGAAGCCGGTGTTGGAACGATGAACTGCGCGATCACGCAATTGGCGGTTTGGGACGCGGGAACGAAAGTGGTGGCCAATGCGCGGGTGGTCGGGCCATCATAAAACGTAACCGGGATGCCGCCGTACACCACATCGTACCCGTTTTGCATGCACACCTGGAACTTCACGTAGGTGCGGTTGTTGTCGTAACATTTGACGTCGCGGATGTTGATGGTGAGATCTGCCGGGAATTGCTGCGACTTCGCAGTGGCGGATGTGGTACAGCCGAACCGGTTCGTGAGCACCAGTTTCACGACAGACGTGTCCAGCACCCTGATATCCGGCGCCGGACAGGTTTTGCAGCTCAGTTCAGAACTTCCTTTATCGATACTCCAGCGGTAGCTTGCCGGTGTGAAATGATCCGTAGTGAAACGTAAGGGATAGCTGTGTTTGCGGATAACGGTCGTGTCTCCGGGATAAACCGTAGCGACCGGTCCGTAGTGCTGCGCAGAATGAAGGTTATTGGCAGGCCCCGTTTCCGCAACGGAGCTGGCAGGGTTCACGATCGCGAAGAGCTTGCCCGTGGCCGTTCCCGAGATTGTCCGGTCGAAAGTTTCGCAGGCGCCGCCGCTGAACCGGCCGGTCTGGAAAGCAGTCCCCAATTGACGGGCCCCCGGCTGCGCCGGGTCCCCGTCATAAAACACGACTTCCAGGCCCGGGGGAATATTTCCTTTCGCGTACTGGTTGCAGATCGTGAAATCCACATGCACCTGGCCGCCTGCAGCGCATTCCGAGCCATCGATCTTCACCGTATAATCGTCCACGATAGGGAGGTTGACGGTAACGGTGGCCGTATCGTAACATTTGTACTTGCTTTCCGCAATGAAGGTTTTAACGAGTTGCGTCCCTTTCCGGTAAGGCGCGGTAAATACCGGCCCGATGCAATCGCTGCAACTGAGGTAATCGGGAAGCTCCCATTTCCCTGCGGCAATATCGCCGCCGCGGCTGGGCTCCGGGGAAAATGTCACCTGCTCGCCAGGCTGCAACGTGAATTCATCGGTCGCGATCTTCACCCTGAACCGGAAGTTTTTGGTAAAATTGAAATTGTTGCCGTAGTTGGATTCATCGATCCCGGTATTGGGGAACGTCAGCGGCACGATGCTGCCCGTATCGTTGAGCACCGCCACTACCGTGTCGAAATCGGAACGTCCCGCGGCGATGATCGTCGTTTCGAGATAGGAGGGGCATTTGCCTTTCAGTGCGTAGGGGATGAGGTATGGGCTCCCCAGCAGCCGGGCCCCCGGCAGGCGAGGGTCGCGGTCGTAGAAAGAGACGGGCGTTTTCGCCGGGATTTCCTTGTAGCCGAAGTTGTAGAAATACAGGGACACGCGGATTTTATCCTTGTCGTAACAGTCCACCGAGCGGACGTAAATGGCGCCATCGGCCGTGGGGTCGTCCACCGTAAAAGTGAACGCGTTCGTAGTGTCGGTACAACTGCCATCGGTAGCTTCCAGCCGTACGGTGTAGGTGCCGGGCACTTTGAAAATATACCGGAGGTCTTTATCCGTGCTCACGGCCTGTTCCATCATCCCCTTATCATTCCGCATCAGCCACCGGAAAGCCGTCGCGTTTTCGGAGCGGTTGGTGAAAAGGATGCTGTCCAATTCCACATTTTCCTTCGAGGCGATTTTTCTTTTATCCGGGTAGAACCGCGCCACCACACCGCAGCTCACCTGCACCGTTTGATGGAATGTCGCGAAACATCCGGCGGTAGCGGTGTATGCGCGCAGCGCCACGTGGTAGTTTTGTTTTTTATCTGTGAGCAGGCTGAAATCCGTCGTAGTAGCTTCGAGCTGGCCGTTCACCCACCATTCGTACCGCACTGCGCCGGTGGAAGTATTGGTGAATTGAACGGTGTTCCCCGTCACCGGGAAATCGATATCCCGCGTAAATCCCGCCGACACCGCGTCTGCACAGGGCTCGCTGCACAAGGTGCTGCCGGTCATCCCGGGAAGCGATGTGGCAATGAAGTTGCGCATCCTTTCCGCTTGTCCTTCCGTGAAAGAAGAAACACAGCCGCTGCCGCCGCCGTAATCCATGAAGTTGTCCGGAAGGTCGGGCACGTCTGTCGTGAAGCCGGAAAGCGTATCGGTGTGACAGCTATTCTCCGGATCGCTGCAGGCGAAACCGCCGTTGATGGATTTGTCCGGCGGCGTATCGCACACCATATCGCCATCCGTTGCACAATCGTTATTCTTGCAGTCCATCGCCGCGAAAGTGTGCAGTAAACTGAGGTAATGCCCCATTTCGTGGGCTAGTACGCCCACGCCGAGGCCCGCCACTACGATATCTCCGCCTGCGCTCGCATAGCCGCCCATTTTCAGCCGCCGCCATTTCCCGCATTCGAAGTTTTGCATGAATTCGGACTTGATGTCTTCCACCACCCAGATATTAATGTACCGGCTGCCGTCCCAGCGCCCCATGGCGGTAACGTCGCCGCCTTCCATATCGGCGTCGAAATCGCCCAGGTAGGTTTTGGCGCGGAGGATGCCGGTGGTTTTACCGCCGTCGGGATCGGTTTTGGCGAGGCAGAACTGAATGCGCGTGTTGGTCCTGGCCCCGGCGAAAGCGCCCGTTTGGCCGTAGGCGTCGTTCAGTTGCTGCAGCGCCGCCGCCACATCGGCGTCGGTTATGGACGCGGGGTCGGCGTTGAGGATATGAAAAACGACGGGCAGCACATAATCCGTTGCGGCTTTGCTTTGCGCGCCAGCCGGGAATTGGCGGATGCGTTGGTTCATGCCCGTTTCGCGGGACCGGAAAGCGGGATTGTCGCGCAGTTTGGCCAGGAGGATGTCTGATCCGCAGGTGAAGGCCGGTTGTGCCGATTGTGCGTGTAAAGTGGTGATGCCGGATAAAAACAGGAGACCGGTGAACAGGGTCTTCCGGATCGAAAATTTGCTCATAGGACGTTGTGCTTCAAATAGTACGGTTAAATTGCTTACAATAAAGAGTCTCAATAAAGTGTGCTCATGCCTTGTTCACTGATCTGTGTTTCGCCGGGGCAAGTTAGGGATTCTTTATGGTTTTCGGGACAGGTTTTCAGGAGGATAGCGGTCCCCGCGTGCAACATTCGATTGCAAATTCCGGTGGCGGCTCCGTCAAAAAAACATGTAAATTGGTCAAAATGCATCTGGCGGTGTTGGCGGCTGCGGGGGTACATTTGGAGGGACTGATAACGCATGAAAAAAATTCCCGGGATGATATTTGAAAGGTTAATACTTGGCACTGCCGGCATCGGCGGCATCTGGGGACCGGTGGAGCCGGCGGCTTCCGTGGAAACCGTGCTGCTCGCGATGGAACTGGGAATCGGGTCGATAGATACCGCTCCCGCCTACGCGCAGGCCGAACGGTTCGTCGGCGAAGCGCTCCGGCAATGGCGGCGCCCGCTGCCGGCCATCAGCTCCAAGGTTGGCCGGCTCCCGGGGGCCACGGCGTACGACGGGCATTACGATTACAGCCGCGACGCCATGTTCCGCAGCGCTGCCGCTTCGCTGGAAACACTGGGTATCCCGGAGCTGGACGTGCTCTTCCTCCACGATCCCGCACAAATCCCGCAAAACGATTTCGAAAGGGTAGTGGAAATAATGGTGGAACTGAAAGACCGCGGATACGCCCGCCAGATCGGCATCGGCGGCAACCCGCCCCTGTACGCCTGGCCATGGCTGGTAGACGATACCTTCAGCGTGCTGATGGAATACAACCGCCTCAACGCCTGCCACACCCCGGCGCTGGAAACCTCCATGCCCGCGGCCCTCGCTGCCGGCAAACGTTATTATGCCGCCAGTCCGCTGAACATGGGCGCCCTCGGCCGTCCGTTCGCCGAATTCTCCCGCAATCCTCCCGCATGGCTGCCGGAAAGCGACATCGCCGCCGCCCGGAGCCTCCACCAGCTGGCCGAAAGCGAAGGGCTCGCACTGCGCGCCATGGCACATCGCTTCCTGCTGTCGTTTCCACCGGAATTCAACATCGTCATCGGCCCGTCTAACCCGGAAGAACTGCGGGCTACCCTCGGCGATTTCACCGCCGGGCCGTTACCAGCCCCGCTATTCCAGAAAATTCTACAATCGAGCAAGGAGAAATCACTGACATGAACACGATCAACGACCAGATTTTCAATATTACCCGCGTAAAAGTTACCGTGCTGGAGCCCGTGCCGGCGGTTACACCCTTCCAGGACGCTACCATGGGCCCTTTCCTCACGTTCGGCCTCGCCGTGATCTCGCTGGAAGACGAGCACGGCATCGTGGGCGAGGCGCCCGTTTTCAGCAGCTACACCAATATCCTGGAGTCCTGCTTCCTGCCGATCCTGCTGCACGGGGGAGGCATTCCCTACGAAGAATTATATCACAAGCTATATTGGTCGATACGCAACGAAGGGTTCCGCGGCGCCGCGGCTGCCATGCTGGGTCAAATCGATTTTGCACTGCACGACCTCGCCGCAAGGCGCGCCGGCCGGCCATTGCACCGCTATCTCGGCGCGGAAAAAGACCACGTGAAGATCTACGGCAGCGGCGGCGGCACCAACTACACCTACGCCCAGCTGGAAACGGAGGTCAATTACTTCCTCGGGAAAGGCGTGGATTGCTATAAAATGAAGATCGGCAAGGATTTCGGCGGTCGGCCGCAGGAAGACGCGGAGCGCGTCCGGTTCGTGCGCAGCCTGCTGGGGCCCGATGTGCAATTGGCCGTAGACGTCAACCAGGTCTGGCAGGCAGACCAGGCCCTCCGTTTCCTCGAGGAAACCGCCGCCTGCAACATCGCCTGGATCGAAGAACCGGTGCACTCCGCCGGTATGGAGCACATCCATCGCGTATGCGCAGGCTCGCCGGTGAAAGTCGCTTTCGGTGAATCGGAACGCACCTCGCGGATGTTCCCCACGCTGCTGAAGGCCGGCGTCAGACACCTCCAGCCCGTGCCCACCCAGATCGGCGGCGTGCGCGAATGGGCGGAAGTGCGGGACATGGCCATGCGCAACGGGGCCGACTTTTCCTCCGGCGGATATTCATTGTACACGGCTGGCCTCATGGCCACGGCGCCCGATTCCTGCCGCGTGGAATACCTGTACCCCATCATGTCGGGACTGGAGAAATATTTCAGCGTCCGGCCGGAATGGCGTCACGGAGGCTGGTCGCTCCCGGATATCGAAGGGTCGCCGGTGCGCATCGATTGGGATTATTGGGCACGCGCTGGAAAAATCACCCGTTCCGTAATTTGGGACGCGGCAGATATGGCCGCCTACCGACCGAATGTCATTCTATAAATCATAAAATGGGAAATATTTGAAAATCACCCTGGCATCTTCCGATTATGCAGTGCTGCTGCTGTACGTAGTTGCACTGCTGGCCACCGGTTTTTACCTGAACAGCCGGAACAAGGCTGCCGGCAAGGACATTTTCCTTGGCGGCCGGTCGCTGTCGTGGTGGCAGATCGGTTTTTCGCTGTTCAGCGCCAATGCCGGCCCGTCTATGCTGGTGGGCTTCGCGAGCATCGGTTTCACGCAGGGGATGGTGGGCAGCAACTTCGAATGGCTGGCATGGTTCTTCATCTTCCTCATGTCGATGTTCTTCCTGCCGCATTACATTTCCACGAAAGTCTATACCATGCCGCAATTCCTGCTGGCAAGGTTCGGGAAGCCTTCGTACAATTTCCTCGTGGGGTACAGTCTCATTTCCATTTTGATCGTCTGGCTGGGATGCGCGCTGTATGCCGGCGGACTGATCATCTCGCAGATTTTCGACATCCCGCTTATGCAGGCCGTGGCCGTGGTGGCGCTCATTGCAGCGAGTTTTACGGCGGTGGGTGGCTTGAAGGCGGTGGTGCGGACGGGGATTTTCCAGTCGGCGATCATTATCCTGTCTTCCATCATCCTCGTTTACCTCGCGCTGCGCAAGGCCGGGGGCGTGCAGGCGCTCGTGGATGCCGCGCCGGGAAGTTACTGGCAGTTGTTCCGCCCCGCGTCTGACCCGGAATATTCCTGGGTGGCGATGGTGCTGGGGTACCCGGTTGTCGGGATTTATTACTGGTGTACCGACCAGACGATCGTGCAGAAGGTGCTGGCAGGCAAGAGCATGAAGGAAGGCCAGTATGGCGCCATTTTCATTTCCGCGCTGAAAATCCTCATGCCGTTCATTTTTATTTTTCCGGGGATCATCTGTTACGTGTTGTATAAAGACATTGCGCAGCCCGACAATGCCTATATTACGCTGGTGAGCCGGGTGATGCCGCATGGGTTCCTGGGCCTGTGCATCGCCGCGCTCATCGCGGCTTTGATCGATACGGTGTCGTCGGGCCTCAACTCGTTCAGCACTGTGCTGACGCTCGACGTGCTGGCCCGTTTCCGGGAGATGGACGAAACGGCGAAGCGCGCTACCGGTCGGTGGGCCACGTTGCTGGCGGCCGTGCTGGCGGTAGGCGTGGCCTGGGTCTTTTCCCGTTCGGGGAAAGGGTTTTTCGAATTGAGCCAGGGCATGGTATCGATCCTGGCGCCGCCGTTGTCGGTCGTTTTCGTGGGCGGCATCGCCTGGAAAAGGGTGAACCGCCAGGCCGCGGAAACCGTGTTGTACGGCGGCGGAATGGTTTGCCTGGTGGTGGGCGTCTGTCATGTGCTGAGCTTTCCGTCGAAGGAATTCTGGCCGCATTTCATGTTGCTGTCTTTTTATCTTTTCGTGGCCATGTCGGTAGTTTTGGTGGCGGTTACGCTGATGACGAAACCTCCGGCCGTGCAGGCCCTGCCGTCGCTTTCGGAATCGTGGCGCCGGGGAGGCCGCACCAGTATGGGCGTGTGGGTGTCGTGGGGATTACTGGCCGCCGTGATGATCGCTATTTACCTGTATTTCGCCTGATCTAAAAATATTTTTATGCGTTGGATGATCGTATTGTTTTCCGTTATTGTTTTTGCCGCCTGCGGAACGAAGGAGCGCCTGGAGGAGAAGGTCTTCGTGGTCAACATCGCGCCCGGCGCCGATTCGCTGCGGCAATACCTCCATTACCATGAAGCCGTGTGGCCGGAAGTGGAGCAGGGGTTTAAGAAAGCGGGTTACCGCCGGATCCGCATGTTCCGCAGCCAGCATACCCTGGTGATGGTGATCACCGTGCCGGAGGGCGCCGATCTCGGCGAAATGGGAAAGAAAGCGGAAGCATCCGACCCGCGCTGCGCGGAATGGAACCGGCTGATGGCGGGCTACCAGCGCGGTGTGGAAGGCTCCCTGCCCGGGCAGACCTGGACGGAAGCATCGCCTTTCTATGATTTTGAGAACAAATGATCAGCGGCCGGCGGAAGTGTCGTATTGCCGCATGAAATCCCGCGGCGAGAGGCCCTTCACTTCCTTGAAATGCTTGTTGAAATTGGATAGATTGTTATACCCGCTCATGTAACAGGCCTCCGTTACATTGTGCTTCTTTTCCAGCAGCAGCTTGGCCGCATGGCCAATCCGCACTTCCTTCACGAAATCGATCAGCGTACGGTTGGTCCGCGCCTTGAAATACCGGCAGAACGCCGCGGGCGACAATGGTAAAATATCGGCCACCGCCTTCAGCGAAATCTCTTCCCTGAAATGCTGGAAAATATAATCGAACACTTTATTGATCTTTTGCGCCTCGCCCGACGACGCCACGGAATTGTAGAACGGGGAAGATAATACCCGCGCCTGGTCCGCATTGGCCAGCGTGTCCAGCAAACTGAGCATGAGCGCCACGCGCGCCATCCCGGTGGAAAACAGCATCTGCTGCATGATAAGCTTGGCCGTCTGGATGGTATAGCCCGAGAACGAAATCCCTTTCGCCGCGCGCGCAAACAACTCGTTGAGCTGCTTCGATTCGGGCTTCTCCAGGAACTGCTGCCCGAGGAAATCGGGAAAGAAATGGATCACCGTTGCCTGTGGCGGGATCATGGGGTCGAGCGTGGTGTAATATTGCCAGCAATGCGGCAGGTAACTCCCCAGCAACACGAGCTCCGTTCCCTCGAAATCTTCGATATGATCGCCGATGAAACGCTTGCCGCTGCAGTTCTCCAGCAACGCGATCTCGAAGTTGACATGCGACTTCAGCGCGGTATACTTTTTTATTTCCAGTATCTCCGACCGTACGGTAAACGACTGGTCGGGCGGAAAAGTGAAATTCTCATAAATGTATTGCATAAGTACCGGTCCTGGAATGTTTCACTGTTGGTTTGTGGAATGTATCTTATTCAAATATACTGATTTGGACTGGTTTTACAGCAGATTAAATGTCTAACCGACAATTTAACGGCCCCTGCAAAAAAAGCATAGTTAAAAGTCAAATTTAGGGTGGTGGGGCGGACGGCAGAATCGGAATTTTATACCATCGCCTGGATATAGGATCACTTTGCCACGAGAAAAGCTGTCGGTAATTCACCAATCACATAGAGATCAATTGCTGGCTGGCGCGGCGCTGTCGGATGTTTCCGCCGGCGCTTTCGGTCAATACTTGAAATAAGCAGTTTACGCCACGTTTACAGTAAACGTAATCACTTTTTGGTTGAATTAAACTGGTTAAGTCCACCGGGCGCATCAGTCGGTTGCTGACACTGAACGCCCGAAGAAAAACGGTACTGCCGTTCCCGGCGGTATATTATTCACCGATCAACAAGGAATTATGATAAGCAAAGTGAAATGGATGAGTGTTTGGTTGATGGCGGGCTGGACGGCAATTGCCTGTGCGCAGCAGGCAGTGCCGCCCGCCGCCATTGGCCCGATGAACGGCGGGCTGAAGATCAGCCTGCAACAATACGAAGGCACCGTGGTACAGCGATCGTTACCGTTCAGGAACGGGAACGTGCTGGCCGACGGCATCAATGTCTGGCAGCTCGATTGGAAAATGAAACCCGCGGCAGACGGCACGATCGATGTGGCGCTCGGTTGCAGGCTGCTGAAGGGAAAAGCGACGGCCACCGCGCTGGTGGTGGATTTCGTTTTCGGGGACTGGCGGGAAGATAATTACGTGTTGGTGCCGGGCATCGTTTATAACGGTAACCGTTACCGCGCCATCGGCAACGGGTATAGTCCGCAGTACCCGAAAGACATGTATTTCAATCCCGGTGCGCCCTTGACGATCTCCAACAACCCGCGCCTCGCGCTGCCGGGCGAAAGTAACTCGTTCCTGGAGCTGCAATCGACCAACACCGCGGCGCCCGGCATGAGCTTTTATGCGCCCGCAACAGGGCAGAGCTGGTTTGTGCTCATGGAGCAGCAGACCCGGCTCGGCAATAACGGGATATCGATTATAGAAAATCAGCAGCGCGACACCTGCACTTTCCGGATCACGGCCCCCGCCATGCGCACGCGCGCCGCGGGGTTCGGGGATTTCCACGCCAGCGGCGACAAAGCGCCGGATTGGTCGGCCGGCGATGAAGTGGTATTGCGTTTTAAAATATCCGGAAGGAAATCGGACGGGATTCCCGGCCATTTGCGGCATTTCATGGACATCCGGAAATCGGTGACGGGGCCGAATGCGCCGAGAAACCTCGTGCCCATGAGCAAACTGGCGCAATTGGGGACAGACATCTGCCGCGGCAATTTCACGGAAACGAAAGCCGGGAAGTTTTACCTGCCTGAAAACAGCCGGCATTTCCAGCTGGGATGGGTGAGCGGTATGATCAATACTTTCCCCATGCTGGCGCTGAACGATCCGCTGGAAAGAAGCAGGGTAGCGGAAGAACTGGATTTCATCGTGTCGAAGATGCAGGGAAAAAGCGGATATTTTTATGGATTTATTTCGGAGGACGGGAAACTGGGGACGGAAAAAGCCCATCCTGATTTCCCGGAACTCCAGGCCATGGTGCGCAAAAACGGCGACGTATTGTTCTGGCTCATGAAACACCTCCTGTTGCTGAAAGCCCAGGGGCATGGGAGCACCATCAACCCGCAATGGGAAACGGCCGCACAGCGATTGGCCGCCGCTTTCGTAAAAACCTGGAAAGCCCATGGCGAATTCGGGCAATACATCGTCCCGGAAACGGGCGATGTGGCGGTTTTTAATTCGTCTGCCGGCGCCATCGTGCCGGCGGGCCTCGCGCTGGCCGCCGATTACTTCCGCCGGCCGGATTGGCTGGCAGTGGCCGGTGATGCCGCAGGATTTTATTACCGGCGCGACGTGGAACAGCGAGGCTTTAACAGCGGCGCCTGCGGCGATATTTCGCAGGACGCGGATTCCGAAACCGCCTTCGGGTTCATGGAATCGCTCATGGCGATGTACCGGTACACGGGCAAAGCGATCTGGCTGGAGCGCGCCAAAGCACAGGCGGCCCTCTGCGCCTCCTGGACGCTGGCCTATGATCCCGTTTTCCCGCCGGGCAGCGCCATCGCGAAACTGGGCGGCCGGATGGCCGGCGCCGTTTGGGCCAGCAGCCAAAATAAACACGCGGCGCCAGGCGTCTGTACTTCCTCCGCCGATCACCTTTTCAAACTATTCCGCGCCACCGGCGACCGCCACTTCGCCGATCTCCTCCGCGACATCCAGCACGCCCATACCGAAGCCGTGAACATGCCGGGGCACATCACCACCAATTATCTCATCGGCAGCAGCATGGAACGCATCCAGCCCAGCGACGCGGAAGGCGCCGGGGCTATCGGCAATTTCATCCACACCCGCAACTCATGGACGGAAACCAACGGTATTCTCATGGCCATGGAAATCCCCGGGATATATGTGCGCCCCGGTGAAGGTTTGCTGTATGTGTTCGATCATGTGAAAGCGGAAAAGCTGGCGGAAGACAAATCCTCCGTCACCCTGCGCCTCACCAACACAACGCCTTACGACGCCGCCGTCTCAATATTCGCCGAGAACGCCCGCCAGGCACGGACGGCCATGGGATACACGCAATTTATGCAATGGCCGAAAGTATCCGTACCTTCCGGTGGGGCCACGAACGTGAAGATCAACAGCAACGGTAACATACAAATGTTGTCTGATCGGTAATTACGGCAAACGATGCACTATTCCCGAACCATCATCAGCATGAAGAAAAAAATACTATCCATTACCTGCGCGATGCTTTGCATCTGCCAGGCCATCGCCCAGACGCAACCGCCCGCTTCCAAAGTCACGGATGTCTGGATCGTCGTGAAAAGTCATTTCGACCTGGGCTTTACCGACCTGGCGGAAAACGTATTCCACCGCTACCGCACGGAAATGATGGACAATGCACTGAAAGTGATCGGTCAAAACCGCGATCTGCCCGCTTCCCACCGGTTCGTGTGGACCGTTCCGGGATGGCCTTTGCAGGCGCAGATGCTCGGTCCGCAGCAAGACCCGGAGCGGAGGGAGAAGATTGAAAAGGCGGTGAAGGAAGGTTTTATCGCGGTGCATGCCCTTCCTTTCACGACGCATACGGAATCGCAGGACCTGGCCGACATGGTGCATGGCCTTTCGATCGCGGCAAACGTGAGCCGGCAATTCAACCGGCCGTTGCCCATCGCGGCAAAAATGACGGACGTGCCCTCGCACAGCTGGATAATGCCCGTTTTGCTGCAGCATGCCGGCGTTAAATTCCTGCATATCGGCGTCAACCCCGCCAGCCAGTACCCGCGCGTGCCGCAGCTGTTCTGGTGGGAAGGGCCCGATGGCTCGCGCGTCCTTTGCGGGTATACCATCGATTACGGCAGCAGTTTGCTGCCGCCACAAGACTGGCCCTGCCGGAATTACCTGTCTATGATCATGGCCGGCGACAATCACGGCCCGCCATCGCCCGAAGAAGTCGGCAAATGGCGTAAGGAATATGAAGAAAAGATGCCCGGTGTGCGGGTCCACTTCGGTAAGCTCGACGATTTCGCAAAAGCGGTATTGGCCGAAAACCCGCAGGTGCCGGTCGTGAAAGGAGATATGCCCGACACCTGGATCCACGGGCTCATGTCCATGCCGCAGGCCACCAAAACCGCACGTAACCTGCGCCCGCTGGAGCCCGCGCTGGAAAGCATGGATACGCACCTCCGCGCCTGGGGGCTGGCCACCGGCAAATTGCAGGATGCATTGCACAAGGCTTATGAAAACAGTCTCCTGTACAGCGAGCACACCTGGGGCATGAACGCGGAATATGGCCCGCGCCGCCTGTACGGCAACGCGTGGGAACAATGGCTGGCCGACCTGGAAAAAGAGCCCCTTCCCGAAAACGGCGACTATTCGAAACTGCCGCGCGGCAGCAAACGGAAATGGATGCAATCGTATGAAGACCATCGCAATTATGCACGCAACGCCGCGCAGACCGTTACCGCCGAACTGGAAAAACGCCTGGCGCAACTGGCCGGTGCCGTACCATCCAAAGGTAAGAGCATCGTCGTGTACAACGCCCTTCCATGGCGGCGTTCGGGCATGGCGACGATAGACGGGAATGCGGTTTGGGTGGAAGATGTGCCCGCCAATGGCTATAAAACGGTCCCCTATGCGCAGGCGCTTACGCAAAGCCGGAAGGGCAATGCCCGCCTGGAAACGCGGTATTTCATCGCTTCGTTCGACCTGGAAAAGGGCGGTATCCGTTCCCTCATCGATAAAGCTTCGGGAAAGGAAATGATAGACACCGCGTCGGGGTACGTGGCAGGGCAGTTCCTCCACGAAAGGTTCAGCAGCCACGAAGTGTACGACCGGTTTTTTAATCAGTATTCCCGCATCAAGACGGGCTGGGGCCTGAACGATATCGGCAAGCCCGGAATGCCCGATTCGGCGCAGGTGCCGTACAAAGCCACGACCATCTCCGGCTGGGAACTGGCGCAGGAGGAGTCGCCTGTGGAAGACCGCATCGTGCTGACCGCTGCAGACGGCAAGGGACTGGCGAAGGGATATGCGATCACTTTTACTTTTCCCCGCAACCGTCCGTATATCGATATTGAATGGCAGGTGAAGGATAAAACGCCCGACAAGCATCCGGAAGGCGGCTGGCTGTGCTTTCCGTTCCTGATCCGGCAGCCGGAATTTTTGGTGGGGAGATTGGGAGCGCCCATCCGTCCGGATACAGACATCATTCCCGGTACCAACCGTCATCTGCTGGCGGTGACCACGGGTGTGGAGGTCCGTGGAGATGGCGTGGGCGCAGGCATTTGCCCCATCGATGCGCCGCTGGTTTCGATCGGTGAGCCGGGGCTTTGGCGGTGGACGATGGACGCGGTGCCCGAGAAACCATACGTTTTCGTGAACCTCTATAACAACATGTGGAACACGAATTTTCCGTTATGGCAGGATGGGAGCTGGAGCGAGCGGGTGCGCATCTGGCCCGTATCCGCGAACGAACAGCCGGCGGCAAACCTGGCCGTTCAGTCCTGGGAAGCCCGGTTGCCGCTCCTGGCCGCTGTTGCAGGCAATCAGCAAGGCGCGCTGCCGGCCACGAAAGAAGGATTGTGGCTTTCCCGCAAAGGCACGCTCGTTACCGCGTTCGGGCCAGACGCCAACGGGCACAACGGCACACTGCTCTCCGTTTGGGAACAGGCGGGATTATCGGGGATGATTACGGTCCATTTGCCGGAAGGGAAAACCTGGACGAAAGCCATCCCGGTAGATCTGAGGGGAGAAAAATTGACGCAGAATGCGATAACGGTAAAAGCGCGGCGGTTTTCTTTCAACCTGAACAAATATGCGCCGGCCAGTTTTATTTTGCAATAAGCCGGTACTGAAGATACGCACCCTCCGAATGCCGGGGGGTGTTTTTTTAGCGGGGTATTACAGCGTGTAGGCGAGCTCGTCTTTCACTTCCGCCATCACGAAACTGCTCTGCACCGTGAGCACATTGGGTAATTTGGCGAGTTTTTCGGTGATGAATTTGTGATACGCGTTCATGTCGGCCACCACGATCTTCAGGTGGTAATCGTAGGTGCCGGTCATATGGTGGCAGGACATGACCTCCTCGAACCGGGAAACGGATTGCTGGAAAGCATGCAGCAATTCTTCGGCATGCTCTTTCAGTTGCACACTGGTGAATGCCATGAGGGAACGGTTGATGAGATGCCTGTCTACGATCGCCATATATTTTTTGATGTATCCGCTTTCTTCCAGTTTCTTCCTGCGCAGCAGCACGGGCGTTACGGATTTGCCGAGTTTGTCTGCCAGCTCTTTGTTGCTGAGCCGGGCGTCGTGTTGCAGGAGCGCGAGTAACCGCAGGTCGGTTTTGTCTAATTGCATGATGCAGGAAGTTGAAAATTGCTTTGGATGGGCCAAAAATAGTCAAAAAGACTATTTCGCCGTCCGCAGCGCCGCTATTTAGCGATTTTATACTGCCGCACCCGCTGCATCTTGTTTTCCCATCCGCCAACAGCCAGCTTTGCAGGAAAACGACCCGATGATCAAATCTCCCGAAACCGCTATGATGGGGCATGGCTACAAACCCGAGCTCAGTGAAGGCGCCGTAAAGCCGCCGGTATTCCTCACCTCCACGTTCGTGTTCCGCACGGCCGAAGAAGGCAAGGATTTCTTTACCATGGCGCACGGCCATACGCCCACGCAGGAACGGGAAATGGGCCTCATCTACAGCCGGATCAACAATCCCAACATAGAAATCCTGGAAGAGCGCATCCGGCTGTGGGACGGCGGAGCAGACGCGGCCGCCTTTTCCAGCGGCATGAGCGCCATTTCCACCACCATGATGGCCTTCCTCAAACCGGGCGATTTCATCCTTTTCAGCAATCCCCTCTATGGCGGCACCCATAAATTCATCCAGCATTTTCTCAAAGAACGGGGGATCGGCACGATCGGTTTCAGCGCGGGCGACAGCTTTGAAAGCATCACTGGCCAGGTGGAAGCGGCCGGCGCCGCCGGGAAACTGAAAATGATATTCGTGGAAACGCCCGCCAACCCCACGGGTGAAGTGATCGACGTCAGGATGTGCAGCGATTTGGCCAAACGTTTTTCGACGGAAGAAAAGCCGGTGCTGCTGGCGGTCGATAACACCTACATGGGGCCGTTATGGTCGCGCCCGCTGCAGTTCGGGGCAGACATCGTGCTGTATTCCGCCACCAAGTACATCGGCGGCCACAGCGACGTGATCGCCGGGGCTGCGGTGGGCAGTACATCCATCATCCAGTCCATCAAAGCGGCCAGAACGTTCTTCGGCACCATCATCGATCCCCACCCGGCCTGGATGCTCCTGCGCAGCCTGGAAACCCTCAAGCTCCGGATGGACGCCGCCGCGCAAAATGCTGCCCACATCGCCGCGTTCCTGCAAAATTGCCCGGGCGTGGAAAAAGTCTACTATCCCGGATTGCGGACGGGGATGTCTGAAAGGCAGCGGCAGATCTATGCGGAACAATACACCAGTTTCGGCGCCATGGTCAGCTTCGACGTAGCGGGCGGGGAGCCGGCGGCATTCCGCTTCCTCAACGCGTTGCGGCACATCAAACTAGCCGTGAGCCTGGGCGGTACGGAAAGCCTCGCGCAGCACCCCTGGTCCATGACGCATTCGGGCGTGCCGGAATCGGAAAAACTGCGATACGGAATTACGGAGGGAATGGTGCGGCTGAGCGTCGGGATCGAGCACCACGAAGATTTGGTCCGCGACATGGAACAGGCGCTGCAGGCAGCAGGACTGTAAACTTATTTCCGGAGGATCTTCTCCATGGCTTTGCCTTTCGCCAGTTCATCGATCAGTTTGTCGAGGTACCGGGCCTGCTGCATGGTTTTATCTTCGATGTCTTCCACCCGGTATCCGCAAATCATGCCTTTGATCTGGGAAGCGTTCGGATGGATGCGGGCCTGGCCGTAGAAATCCTCGAAATTTGTTTTGTTGTCGAGATGCTGCTGAAACGTTTTTTCATCATATCCCGTCAGCCAGAAAATGATTTCGTCCACCTCGGCCTTCGTCCGCCCTTTCTTCTCCGCTTTCGTGATGTAATGCGGGTAAACGCTGGCGAACGACATTTTTTTGACTCTTTCGGTGTTGTCTTTCATTTTGATACGCTTTTAACGGTGAAGCCGCCGTCAATTTACAAAATATATCAAAACCTGACCGCCCTTCCCGTTCCGCAGGAAGGGCGTTTTTATGCCCGGCATTCCGATGTTGGGCGGCCCTTACTTATTAACTTGCAGATAAAATCGCATATAAATCGGTGATAATTTATGGAAAGCGGCCAAAAGAATTTTCCCGGCTTGCGAAAATGGAGTAATTTATAAGTAGATCTCCTGCAATCCTGCGTTCGCCGTAAAATTGCAGCAGGCCCCAGCATAACTTCCGGTCAACCGTTACAACCTTGAAAGATCGACCATCTTCTAAACCATGAATGCATGTTAGCAAAACTGTTTCGCTTCAACGACGGCCGGGTTTTACCGTCGGAAGGCGGCCCCGAAATGGACCCGGCATCCTGTAACCTTGTACTGTGCTTCGCCGATAAGCAACACCTGGAAACCGATCATTTGCACAACGCGCTGCGCGGATATTTCCCTTCGGCGGAAATCGTGCTGTGTTCCACTTCCGGGGAAATCAGCGGTCCGTCGGTGACAGATGGCGGCGTATCCATCGTTGCGCTCCGGTTCGATCATACTGCGCTGCAGGCGCAATGCGTCAATATTTCGGCGTATACAGACAGTTTCGGCGCCGGCCGTGGACTGGCAGACCGCTGCCTGCGCAACGGCGTTCCGCCGAAATACCTGCTCGTAGTGAGCGATGGCAGTTTCGTAAACGGGACAGACCTGCTCAACGGCATCCACGCCGCGCCGGGATGGGAGCAGGTGTTGGTGACCGGGGGGCTTGCGGGCGACGGGCTCCGCTTTTCCTCCACGCTCGTCGGCCTCAACGCCCCGGCGCAGCAGGGCAACATCGTCGGCATCGGGTTTTTCGGCGATAAATTGGCGGTAGGCCACGGCTCCAAGGGCGGATGGGACACGTTCGGACTGGAAAAAGTAGTGACGCGATCGGACCATAACGTGCTGTACGAGCTCGACGGCGTCAATGCGCTATCGGTATATAAACGCTACCTCGGCCCCGATGCTTCCGGGCTGCCGGGTGCCGCGCTGCTTTTCCCGCTGGCAGTAGTACTGCCCGATACGGAGGAGGCCGTGGTGCGGACGATTTTGTCGGTGGATGAGGAAGCCGGTACCATGACCTTCGCCGGTGATATCCCCGTCGATTCCCGCGCCCGTTTTATGCGCGCCAACTTTGACCGGCTCATCAACGCATCGCATGGTGCAGCGCTGAATGCCACCTTGCCCAACGGCGCCTCCGGGCCGCAATACGCCCTGCTCATCTCGTGCGTTGGCCGGAAAGTGATCCTGCGCGATCGTATCGAAGAGGAAGTAGACGCGGTGATCGATCAGTTCGGCGGGCGATGCGTCATGTCGGGATTTTATTCTTATGGTGAGCTGTCGCCCAACGTGCCGGGCGGCAAATGCCAGTTGCACAATCAAACGATGACCATAACCACCTTCTATGAAATGGAGTAAACTGCTGGAAAGGCAATTGTCCAAATACGCACCGCCCCAAATCATCGACGATCCCGGCTGCGAACGTTTCCTGCATGCGGTCAACGATTCCTACCTGGCGTACGAGCGCGATCTGGAACTTTCCGAAAGGGCGTTCCGCATCAGCGAAGAAGAATATCAATCCCTCAACGGCAGGCTTTCCCGCGAGCTCGGCAACAAGCAATTGTCGATCGTCCAGCTCCAGGACGCTGTCGTGCAGCTCACCGGTTCGGAACTGGCCGCGGGCAAAGACGAGCTCCTCGATATCCTGGACGTATTGAAAACGGAAATGATCAAGCGCCGCAAAGTGGAAGCCGAGCTGGCCGACACCGCTAACCGGCTCGCCCTGCTGATCGCCAACCTGCAGGCAGGCGTGCTGGTGGAAGACGAGCATCGTACCGCCGTGCTGGCCAATGCCAGCTTCTGCAAGATGTTCAATATTCCCGGAACACCGCTTGAAATGGTAGGCAGGGATTGCGAAAAAGCGATCGGGGAAAGCAGTTCGCTGTTTAAAGACCCCGTGGCACTGGTGGCCCGGATCAACCAGCTCATCCGGCAACAGGTGCCGGTCGTGAACGATGAAATGGAGCTGGCAGACGGCCGGGTGTACGAACGGGATTACATTCCCCTGTTCATGAACGGCGTCTACCGCGGCCACCTGTGGCAGTGCCGCGACGTGACGAAGCGCGTTGAGGCGGTGAACGCAGTGAAGAAGAACGAGGAAAAATACCGCAACATCATCGATAATATGAACCTGGGCCTGGTGGAAGTAGACGCGCTCGGCATCATCCGTTTCGCCAACCAGTGTTTTTGCGAAATGTCGGGCTACCAGGCAGAGGAGCTGATGGGGCAGGACCCGTCCCTGCTTTTTTACGAGGAAGCGCAGGCGCGGCTGCTGGCCGAAAAAGGCCGGTTGCGCGAAAACGGCGTGTCGGACGTATATGAGCTCGAAGTGAGGAATAAGCGCGGGGAGCCGAAGTGGTGGCTCATCAGCGGCGCCCCGAACTACGACGATGCCGGCCGTTTCACCGGTTCTATCGGCATTCATCTCGACATCACGGAGCATAAGCAACTGGAATACGAATTGAGCCAGGCGCGTATCGCGGCGGAGGAGTCTTCGCGGGTAAAGGAAGCTTTCCTGGCCAATATGAGCCACGAAATGCGGACGCCCATGAACGCTATCATCAACATGTGCCGGCAACTGGCCCGCACGCAGCTCGATAACCGCCAGCACATCCTGCTCGATACCATCGATACCGCGTCCGAACACCTGCTGGTCGTCATCAACGATATCCTCGATATCTCGAAGATAGAAGCCGGGAAACTGGAGCTGGAAACCATTCCCTTCCGGATTTACGATATGCTGAAAAATGTGCTGCTCGTTGTGCAGCCGAAGGCCGATGAAAAAGGCCTGTTGCTGAAACTCGAAGTGTCTTCACAAATGCATCCCGTACTTACCGGCGATCCGCACCGCATCAGCCAGGTGCTTCTGAACCTCCTCAGCAACAGCATCAAATTCACCGACCGTGGTACGGTCACCCTGCAGGTAACGCCCAGCGGGATGAAAGACGGCCGGCAGACCATCGTTTTTTCCGTGCGCGACACCGGTGCGGGAATGGACGCCGAATTCCTGAAAAAAATATTCGACAAATTCTCCCAGCAATACCGCGATACCGCGCGCAAATCCGGCGGCACCGGGCTGGGAATGGCCATCTGCAAACAGTTGGTAGAATTGATGGACGGCCAGATCAGCATCTCCAGCGAAATGGGCGCCGGCACGGAAGTTACCTTCTGGCTGTCGCTCGAAACCTCGACGGATGCGGCCGTGAATACGATCGACACCGAAATGCCCGACAAAGATGCGCTCAAAGGCAGCCGCATTCTCATGGCCGAAGACAATATCATGAACCGGTTGGTGGTGCGCACCATCCTGGAAGCCTACCATGTGGAGCTGACAGAGGTGGAAAACGGTTATGAAGCCGTGCGGCAGCTGAAGGTAGCGGGGTACGATGTGGTGTTGATGGACGTGCAGATGCCCGTCATGAACGGTTATGAAGCCACTGCGCTCATCCGCAGGGAATTGAAGCTGGATGTGCCGATCATCGCCCTCACCGCCAATGCCATCAAAGGGGAAAGCGACCGCTGCATCGAAGCGGGTATGACGGGATTCGTGTCCAAACCTTTCGAAGAAAATGCCCTGATCCGGGAGATCGCCATCAGCCTGCAAAAAAATCAGTTACGCCATTCCGTTTCCCAAAACAGCGGTTCCCCGGCCGCCGCGCCGGAAACGCTGTACGATCTGGCGAAGCTGCGGAAGATCAACGATAGCACGGGTTTTATCACCCAGATGGTCAGGATGTTCCGCCAGCAGGCCACGGCATCGGTAACAGAGATCCGGCAGGCTGCCGGCGCGGGTGACTGGCCCGCGGTGCGTGCGGCCATCCACAAGATCCGTCCTTCTGTGGACGCCATGGGGATCGCGGCGTTGGAAGCGGACCTGATCGATCTGGAGCATCACGCGGCGGATAACGACCCCTCGCGCCGGAAATTGGACCATGTGCTGGAAGTGCTGTTGCAGGCCGCGGAGCAATTGCGCGGCCAGGAAGGAACGTTTGCAGATTAAAAAAAGACAACGTACTAATATCCCTCCGTAAATGCGAATGCCCTTCCATATTGCAGGAAGGGCATTCGCTTCAAATTCAGGCATTGGGAAGGGGATGCTACATCTTCCCAAAAACTTCCGCGAGTTTTTTATCCATCGCATCGTCATCTTCACCGCCACCGCCGTAACGGCCAACGATCATGCCATCGGGGCCGATGAGGATTTTGGTGGGCAGGGAATGAATGCCGTAGTAATCGCTGATATCTTCGGGATTGGGCTCGTTGTTCTGGCGTTTTTTCATGTCGAGCCCGCGGAGCACATGCTTCCAGATACCGATACCGTCCTGTTCTACGGCTTTTTTCCAGGCTTCGGGCTTGCTGTCGTCGTCAGAAATGCCGATGATCTCAAAGCCTTTGTCTTTGTATTGCGCGTACAGTTTTTTCAGGTGCGGGTTGCCTTTGCGGCAGGGGCCGCACCAGCTGGCCCAGAAGTCGATGAGCACGTATTTCCCTTTGTAATCGCTGAGGCTGAGGGTTTGCCCGTTGATGTCCTGCTTCGTGAACACATGGGCCACGCTGCCGGGAGATCCGCCGCGGAGGGCGTCCACTTCTTTCTTGATTTCTTTCCCGTAACCGGTTTGCCGCAATTCCTCGGGCATCTTGTTCCAGGCGTTCTCCGCTTCTTTGAGGTTCATCCCGCCAATGCGGAAGCGCAACAGGTACACGCTCACGAATGAAGCGGGATGCCCGTCGATGAACTTTTTATCGATGGCGTCGAGCTGGTCCTGATACGGTCCCATCTTTTCTTTCAGCTCATCGAGCTGGTTGATCAGCCCGGCCTGCGTGGCGCTGTCTTTCTTGGCGCGGCGCGCGGCGATGTACTCCTTGTTGAGCTGGTTGAATTTTTCGGAAATAGGCTTCAGGTGAACGTACACCGGCTTATGCAGCTCGTTGAGCTTCGCCATGTCGGCCTGTGCGCGGGAGCCGGCGAGCTTTGCTTCGTCGAGCGCGCCTTTCTTCGCCGTGAGGGTCATTTTGGCCGGCTCGAGGAAAAGGGTGGCGTATTCCGCGTCGTAGTTCATGGCGGAAGGGCTTTCCAGCATAAAATGCCCGACGGTGGGGCCGGTCAGGGGACCGGAAATGGTGAAGCGCCCGTTTTGCAGCCTGGCGCTGTCGCTATGGCGCTCGCCGTTGCTGCCTTCATAACTGAGGTAAACGAATCCGCCCGGCTTGCCTTCCACTTTTCCGTTGATGGTGAAAGTCTGCGCCTGTGCGCCCGATATCAGCAGGCTGGCTGCGATCAGCATCGGTATTTGTTTCATGATGCGTGTTTTTATTTGGAAGTGGGCTATCAGTTCAACAATTCTGCCAGTTTTTTATGCAATGCCGCACCGCGGAGGTCTTTGGCCACAATGATCCCTTCGGGGCTCACGAGGAAGGTGGACGGGATCGCCTGGATGCCGTATTCCTGCGCCACGGAGTTCTTGAAGCCTTTGAGGTCCGACAGCTGGATCCAGGGCATGCCGTCGTCGGCGATGGCCTTTTTCCATTTCTCGCCGTCTTCGTCCAGTGAAACGCCTACCACGGTGAAGTTTTTGTCTTTATAAGCGTTGAAAGCCTTGAGCACGTTGGGATTTTCCGCACGGCAGGGCCCGCACCAGCTGGCCCAGAAGTCGAGCAGCACGTATTTGCCTTTGAAATCGGAAAGTTTCACGGGTTTGCCGCTTACGTCGGGCTGCGTGAAATCGATCATCGGTTCGCCGATGGCGCTTTTTTTCAGGATGGCGATGCGGCTGGCGAGGCGGGTGCCGGTACCGGTTTTCTGCGCGGCAGGGTCGAGCAGCTGGTAAAGGCTGTCGAGCGTTTTGTATTCGCCTACCACGGCCATATCCTGCAGGAGCGATACGCTCACGGGGCTTTTCGGATGCTCCGCGATGTAGCTTTTCGTGATGGCGCGGCGCTGCGTCCGCAGATCGGTGGCTTTTACCTCGAGGACGGCCATGGCCGAATCATTGTCCTTGATCTCGTTATAGTTGGCGTACAGCGCCTCTTCCTGGTCGGTGACCGGCTTCAGGGATTTGCGGTAGGCCATGTACTCATCATGACTGGCGGAGCCGGAAACCCGGACGTCGGAAAGGGAATCGGCGTGTCCGGAGATTTTGATGTCGGCCTGTTCCAGGAACAGTTCCACATACCGCGTCGGAAACATGAGGTATACTTTTTCCGGTTCGGTCACGTCGCCCGACCAGCTGAATTTACCGTCTACCACGCGCATGGTGTCTGTCCGCGCCGAATCGGCCACGGGTACGGAAAGGTAGACCACGGAATCCTTGAGGCCGGTGATCTCGGCCGTGATGGTTGCCTTGGGTTTGTCTGCGGTGCCGCAGGCGTAAACCGCGGCGGCCAGTAAGCAGGGGAGGGTGCGTTTCATATGTGTGCGATTGGTTTAGCTTGTCTTAATTTTTAGGCAGTTCCAGCACAACTTTCGGGTCGGTGGGCTGAATGGTAAAGGCGGTCCCGTTGAAATCCGCGGCGATCCTTGTCATAGGGAGGCCGTTGCGGAAATAATCGAAGCTGTTATGTCCTTCGAAAGCCAGTTCGATCCTTCTTTCCTTCAGTATGGCGGCCATGAGGTTTTGCGCGGTCAGGTTGTCGATATCGGCAGCGGGCAGTCCGGCGCGGGTATGGATGATTTTCAGGTCTGCTTTCGCCTGGGCGGTGTTGCCGAGCTTGGCGTTGGCTTCCGCGCGGTTCAGGTACAGTTCGGCCAGCCGGAAGTAGGGATACGGCGCACGGGTGAGCCAGGCTTCGGGCAAAACAAGGTACTTCGTTGTTTCTACAAAGCCGGATTTGGGGTTGAGGAGGATGAAATTGCTCCGCAAGTCCCCCGGCAGCAGGAGGCTCTTGAATTCCGTAGAGGGCAGGAAAGTGGCGCCCACGCCGTAGTATTCGTCGAAGTGGTACATTTCGCCCATGGAGCTGCCGCGGGTGGAGTTGTCGTAGGCGAAGATGAATTCCTTGTTGGTGGCGCCTTTTACGCGATCGTTCTCACCGAATTCATCGCTGGCGAACATCTTCACGTAGGCGTCTCCCTGCAGCAGGGCGTATTTGGCACCGGTATGGCTGATCACGCTGTCGGCGTACTTGATGGCCAGCGCATTGGCGGCCGCGTCCGGACTGGCGATACTGCCGCCTTTGTAGAGGTACACGCGGGACAGGAGCGCCCATGCCGCAGCGGTGCTGGCAAACCCGTTGTTCTTCGTTACCGGTGCTTTCATGAGCTGCGCGGCCATGGCGAGGTCGGCCACGATGAGGTCGTACGTCTGCTGCACGGTGCTGCGCGCCGGGATGTCCTTGATGTCGCTGCTGGTTTTCAGGATGAGGCCGGGGCTTTGTGCGGCCTGCTGGTAATAGGGTTTGCCGTACACGCGCACCAGGTTGAAGTAAATGAGGGCGCGGATGAAATGGTTTTCACCTTTCGCATAGAGGAACCGGTTTTTCTCCGCTTCGGTGAGCGAAGAGAACGAGGATTGTTCCATGTCGGCGATCCCTTCCAGCGTGGTGTTGACGCTCACGATGATCTGGTAGGCGTTGCGGTAGAAATCGGCGCTGTTGCCCTGGGTGGGACTGGCGCTGTTGCGGTAGAAAAAGGCGTCGGTTTGTTTGGAAGGGAGGCCCCAGGTCTGCAGGGTCACGTTATTGCCGCGGCTTTCCGCGAAATCATGCATCGGCACGTCGTAATCGTTGAACCCGCTGCCCTGCATGAGCACGTAGTTGCCGATGGTCGTTTCTTCGATCCCTGCCAGCGAAGCCAGTTCGCCTTCCTTGTCGATCTTCGTCAATGGCCGAACGCTGTCGATCTGCTTGTTGCAGGCCGTGGCCAGCAATCCGGTAATTATGAGGGTGGTAATGTGTTTCATGTTCAATTATTGTTGCCCGAAAAATTAAAATCCAAGTTGCAATCCGAAAACGTACCTGCGCGGAATGCCGATCGCCGAACCGATAGACCCGCCGAAATCCTGTGCCTGTCCAACAGAAGGCCCTTCCGGATCGGATGAAATGAGTTGTTTCGAATAGAGCGTGTAGAGGTTATCGCCACTCACGTAGAAATTGGCCTGTGCCAGCCGCAGCTTTCTCAGCAGCGATTGCGGCAGTTCGTATCCCAGGCGAACGCTGCGCAGGCGTGCGTGGCTGCCGTCGTGCATGTATTTGCTGGAACCGAAATAGCTCGTGTTGGCGTGGGTGTACAGTTCAGGCTCGGTGGCATCCGTTTGGCCGGGATGCGTCCACTGGCGCTGGGAGCTGCGGAGCGCGATCTGGTTGTAGCTGGTGAGATTGGAGCCCTGCATCTGCTCGGCCAGGTCGTCGTTGATGACGTACCCGTAAGCGAAGGTGATGAGCACGTCCAGCGAAAACTGCTGGTACGAGAAGCTGTTGGTGAGGCCGCCGAAAGCTTTGGGCTGGAAGTTGCCGATATGCTGGAACTGGCGCGGGTCGGCGGATGCGCCCACTTCGTCCATCGAATTTACGTAAGTGATGCCGGTGACATTCCCTTTGTCGTCGAAAACCCGTTTTTCGAACCGGGGCTTGCCGGTTTCGGGGTCTACGCCTGCGTAGGGAACGGCTTTGAGGGAGTTGATATCGTCGCCGGGGAAGAGGTAGAACGCGTTGGCGTTATAGAAGCCCTGCCGCAGCGAATCGTTGGCTACGCTGATGATCTTGTTCTTGTTGAAGCTGATGTTGAAGGAAGTATTCCAGCGGAACTTCCCGCCGGTGATGTTATCGGAATTGATAAGGATTTCCAGGCCGCGGTTCTGCACGGTAGCCACGTTTTTCCATTGGGTGGGGAAGCCGGCTACGGATTCGAGGGTCACTTTCTGGAGGAGGTCTTCCGATCTGCGGCTATAAAAATCCACACTGGCGGTAACCCTGTTGAACAGGCCGAGGTCAACGCCGGCGCTGAAGGTTTTGGTGATCTCCCATTTCAGGTCAGGATTGGCAAGCACGGCCACGATGGCGCCGCCCTGCCCCTGGTAGGTGTAGGTAGGGTCGTAAAGGGTACGGGTGAGGAAGTTATCGCCCAGCTGGGAGCCGCTGGTACCGTAGTTGGTGCGCAGCTTGAGGTTGCTGAGCCAGGGCATCCCGGCCGCAAACCGTTCTTTGCTTACCACCCATGCGCCGCCGACGGAGTAGAACGTTCCGTAGCGCTTGTCTGCACCGAAGCTGCTGGAAGCGTCCGTTCGCAGGGAGGCGCTCAGGCTGAAGCGATCGTCGTACGTATAACCCGCTTCGCCGAAGGCGGAAAACACGGCGCGGTCTTCCTTGCCGCCTTCGATATTTCCGTTTTTGGTAGTGGGGATGCCGTAGATGGAGTAATCATATCGTCCGCCCACCAGCCGGCCCAGCGAGATCACGGGATATCCGGCGCGAACGTTGTTCACGTTCACGAGCATGTTCTCCATTTTCGTGCGGCCGTATTCCGTTGCGGCGAGGGCGCGCAGGCTGTGCAACCCGAACGATTTCCGGAAATTCAGCTGGTTCGATGTGAGGAAGGAGAAAAGCTGGTTGGTGGTAGTGCCCAGGAACCCTTTCGAAGAGGTGCTGGTACCGGAGCCGGCATAGCTGCGCGCGTCGATGTAACGCTCGTCTTTGGTATAGTTCAGGTTGGCGGAATTGGTGCTGGAAATACTCAGCCAGTCGGTGATCCTGTAATCCGCCCGCATAGACCCCACGAGCCTTTGCGCTTTGGGATGCACGTAGTTATACTCGTTCTCGAAGATGGGGTTCTCGGCCGTGCGCATCCTGCCGTCGATTTTGTATTGCAGATTGGGCTTCAGCGTTCCGTTGGCGTTGTAAGGGTTCACCCAGGGGATCATGCCATAGAGGAATGTGCCGGAGTTCATGTTTTCCCGTTCGCCGCTGTCGAAAATACCGTTGACGGAAATATTGGTGGTAAGGCGGGAGGAGAGGCGGTTTTCGAGATTGATGCGGAAGTTGCCGCGCTTCAGGCCGTTTTGTACGCCGGTCGACTGTTCGTCATAATACGATCCGCCGATGTAATACCTGGCGGCTTCGGTGCCGCCGCGGGCCGAGAGGTTCACTTCCTTGGTGTTGCTGTTGAGGAAGGCGTAACGCTCCCAGTTGTACCCGTTCTGCACGTCGGAAAGGGCGGGCAGGCGATTGTCGAGATAAGCCTGCAGGGTAGGGTACTGGGGTGAGAGGGTACCGTTGTTTACCCGGTAATCTTCGGTATAGTAGCGTTTCTGCAGGTCGTACAGCTCCTGGCTGGAAAGGAAGCGGATATCGCCGCGGTTGGGTTTGTTGATCCCGTATTTCACTTCGGCGCGGAGCTGCGGTTTGCCGGTCTGGCCTTTTTTCGTATTGACCACGATCACGCCGGCGGCTGCACGGGAGCCGTAGATGGCGGTGGCGGCGGCGTCTTTCAGAATGGTGAGGTTATCGATGTCTTGTGCGTTCACGAGCTCCTTGAGGTTCTGGTTCGGCATGATCACGCCGTCGAGCACCAACAGGGGCCCGTAATTCTGGGTGGGCATCACGAATTCGTTGACACGGTCTACGCCTACGCCCACGATGCTGCTCTGGCCACGCACGAAGATCTGTCCGCCGGCGCTGGTGGGGTCACCGGCCCCCTGTTCGGAAATGTAGAGCCCGGTAGCGCGCCCTTTCAGCAGGGAAACGGGGTCGGAGGTGGTGATGCCTTTGCGCAGCTGGTCGCCGCTGATCTTTTGCACCGCGCCGGTGAGCTCGCCGGTTTTCTTGGCAGAGTAACCGGTGATGATGAGCTCGTCCAGTTTGGAGGAGGCGGCAGACAGTAGAATGGTGACCGCGCGGCCCGCAGTGGCTTTTACTTTGCGGGGCTCATACCCCACGAACGTAACTTCGAGCGTCACGTCAGCATTGTCGGTATCCAGTTCGAATTCGCCTTCGCCATTGGTGACGGTGGCTTTGGACGAGCCGCTGATCTGCACGGTGGCGCCGGGCATGGGGGTGTTGGTGGCCGCATCGCGCACGGTGCCGCGGACTTTCTGCGGCGGTTGCGGTTGAGCGGTGCTGGGGGCAGATTTGCGCAGTACGATCGTTTTGCTGACGATGGTCCAGGCCAGCTGCCGCCCTTTCAGGCAGGCATCGAGCGCTTCTTCCAGGGAAGCGTTCTTCACGGCGATAGACACGATGGCGCCGGCGGGCAGGGTACCTTCTTCGTACCATACCTGGTAGCCGCTTTGCCTTTCGATCTCATCGAGCACCCGCTCGATCGGCGCATTTTCCCGCAGGATGGAGATCTTTTGCGCAGTGGCGGCGGCACTGACGTGCATGGCGCCTAACAGGACGAAAATGATGGAGAGCTTCACGGTGAATAAACTTTTTGTGAACGGGCTCCGCCCGGATTTGGTTGATAGCAGGCATAGTCTGCCCAGCTCCTTTCGGCTAAAGGACGTCGAGAACATAATAATGGTTGATTAAAGTTTTAAAAATGTTCCTTGTAATTGGTGTACGACTTTGGCTTTCCTGTCTGAGTCTTTGTTTTTTTCGTGAATGATTGGTTGAACGCTTCGTGCCGGGAAGCCGTCCGCTCGATGTTTATATCTGTTTTGCGCTTATGGCAATACGATGATCTTTTTCCCTTCCTGCCTGAAATGCAGGTTGCTGGCCAGCAGGACGGACAGGGTTTCGGAGAGGCTGTATCCCCGCGAAACCTTCCCGGTAAACCGCCGGTGGGAAACAGGCCCTTCGTACACGATGTCTACGTCGTACCAACGCCCGATCTCCCGGAGGATGACCGGCAGGTCGGCGTTCCGGAAAACGAAAAGCCCGTCTTTCCAGGCTACGTTCTGCGCGGCGTCTGCGTCCTGGAGCACGGAGATGTCGGCTCCTGCGCCGACGGTTGCCACTTCGCCGGGGCGCATGACCCTGCTCTTTCCGCTGCCGGCCACTACCCGGACGCTGCCTTCCAGCAGGGCGGTCTGGATGCCGGGTTCGCCGGGGTAGGCTTTCACGTTGAAGTGCGTCCCCAGCACCTCGATCCTCGGGCCTGCGGTTTGTACCACAAAGGGTTGCGCGGCATTGGCGGCCACTTCGAAATATCCTTCCCCGTTCAGCTCCACGAGCCGCTGTTCCCCCGCAAATGCAGATGGGAACCGGAGCTCACTGGCGGCGTTCAGCCAGACCTTCGTGCCGTCGGGCAATATCAACCGGTACTGTTCCCCTTTCGGGACGTTCAGTTTGTTGATCACCGGCGCTTCGCCCGGCTTTTCGGGGCCATACACCAGCAGCGATTCCTCTTTGCTGATCGTAGAACCGCCCTGTTGCGCTAGGTAGCCGTTAGCGCTGGAATCCAGCTCCACAACCTGGCCGTTGCCCAGCGTGAGCGTTACGCCCTTGCTGTTGTTGGGCGGTGTGGCGGGCGTTAGTTCCGCCGCTGGCTGACCGGCCGGTTTGCCTTGCTGGCGCAGCAGGTAAGCCCCTGTGGCCAGGAGCAGCAGTGCGGCGGCCGCGGCGGCGGGCAGCCATTTCCGGCGCCGCGGCCGGAGGGTGGCGGCCGGGCGCATCTGTTCCTGTATGCGTGCCATCATGCGGGCACGCGTGTCTTCCAGCGATGTTTCCTGTTCCGTGGTCACGATTTCCGTATCGCCCGCGTTTACCTGGTCGTACCAGTCGTGCAGCGCCGCAGCCTCCTCGGGGGTGGCGGTGCCGTCCAGGTATTTTGCGGCCAGGACCTTAACCTGTGCTGTATCCATTACGTGTAGTTAATCCAGAGCGAGGGGCCCTTTTATATATAGAGCATCGCCAAATACTTTTGTACGCAAAAAAGGAGAAAATAATTTTCCGGGGTTATTTCAGGAGGAAAATGAGCAGCGCCATGGCGAGGGATTCCCGCCGCTTCCGCATGAGCTGCATCACATGGGTAACGTAACCTTCGGCTGTCCGGAGAGACACCCCCAGTTCGCTGGCCACCTCGTCCAGCGGCCGGTCCAGCAGCTTATGCTGGAGGAAAACGATGCGGTGTTTGGCCGGCAGCCCGTCGGCGAATTTGTTCAGGATGTCTATCAATTGCCGGTTGTCGATATCGAATGCGGGCGCCATATCGGGCGCCACGGCCTGGAGCGTGCCCGTCCGCTCGCTGGCGCGCTGCTCGTTGGCGAAATGCCGGTAAACGGCGTAGCGTACCATGGCCGAGAGGTAAAAGGGGAGTGACTGGATGGAAAGCGAAGCGCGCTTGTGCCAGAGGGTCAGGAACACCTGCTGCACGATCTCTTCCGCGTCCTGCGCGGATTGCAGCCTTTTGTGCGCCATGAAATACAGCCGCTCCCAATACTGGTTGTAGATTTCCGTAAACGCAGTTTCATCCCCGTCTTTCAGTAAGTCCAATAAAGCTATATCGTTGATTTCGCTCATATCTATGGCAGCAGCTCGTATAAATTTACAAAAACGGCGCAAAAGACCATATAAGATCGCGATTTTTTTCACCGGGCGGTAATTTACGCGCATATATAAATGATGTTGTGGCGGATGACACATCGGGTACAATAATAAAAGCAGGAGCCGCTGCGCGGGAGGCTTTTGTCATGCCAGTGAAATAGTGTTGGGATGACAATCGTTTCCATTCCGGATTTCCGAAAAAAAATAAAAAAATCAAAAAAATCTAATAACTTGATCCACCATCGTACTGATATTGTCGTCCCTCAAATAAATCGCTGTCATTGGAAAATACACAGTTGTCTGAAATATCCAAACGGATCGAAAATGACGATGAAAATGCATTCCGGGAGATCTACGATCTGTTCTATTTCGACCTGGTAGCCTTTTCCCGGCAGATCGTTCTGGACGATGCCGCTGCGGAAGACGCCGTGGAAAATGTGTTCATCCGGCTATGGCAGAACCGGAAAACACTGGGCAATATCAACAACCTTTCCGCCTACCTTTACACCGCCGCCAAATACGCTTCCATCAATTACCTCAAAGCGAGGAAAAATGTGAGCGACGTATCCATCGAAGATCTCGACGATCAGAGCCTGTATTCCTTCTCCACGCCAGAAACTTCCATGATCGGGAAGGAAGAAGTCCTCACCATCGAAAAAGCCATCAACCAGCTGCCGCCCAAATCCAAGCTCGTTTTTTATCTCGTGAAGGAAAAAGGGCTCAATTGCCGGGAAGTGGCCAAGATCCTCAACTCCTCCGTTCGCACGGTTGAAACCCAGCTCTACCATTCTCTCAAGAAAATCGCCGCCATCCTGGAAGAAAGCCAGGTGATCCTCCCCAGGCGAAGCAGCCGGTAGGCGCATCCGGGAAATATTTTTTGCGGACGAATACGTAATTCCGCCTTTTCCGTTGTCTTATAGTAGAAGAATTTATCGACAAGTCCATGCATAGAAGCCGTTTAATTGAATTGCTCGCAAAAAAGAAAGCAGGGGGCATTTCGCTCAAAGAACAGTTTGAGTTGTCTAAATGGCTGCAGGAGAATGAGGACGACCGGAACCTGGCCAGCCAGGTAGACGAGTTGTTCGGCATGGAATACGGGCCGCGGCGGACGGACGACGACCGGAGGAACAGTGATAAAAGCTGGGACCGCATCATGAGGTCCGTCCATTCGGAAGGGGGCGAAGCGCCCGACCAGCCGAAGCAGCCGCGGATATTCACGTGGCGCCGCATCATCCCGCTGTCTGTTGCATCCGTCGTCCTGCTTTGCGTGGCCGGCACCGGTACCTGGTACTGGATGTCTGCCAGGAAAGAGGCCCAGGCGCAGCAGAACATCGTTGGCACTGAAAAGGGATCGCGCTCCAAACTGACGCTGCCCGACGGGTCGCGGGTGTGGCTGAACGGCGACAGCCGGATCACTTACGGCGCGAGCTTCGGGAAAAACGACCGCGAACTGACGCTGATCGGGGAAGCGTATTTCGACGTGGCGAAAGATCCCGGCCGCCCGATGATCATCAAGACGGCCACCGTTACCATCAAGGTGCTGGGGACCGCCTTCAACGTCCGTGCCTATCCGGACGAGAACACGACGGCCACCACACTGGTACAGGGGAAAGTCCAGGTATCGGTCAACCATAAAAAAGAACTGAGCTATTTGCTGTCGCCGGATGAAAAACTGATCGTGAAAAACGATACCGGCCTGCCAGAAGAAATAAAAGAAATACACGCTGAATCGGGAAAAATCCCGGAAGAAATAACCAAGATCAGGATCGTTAAAACAGATTCTATTCCTCCGGAAGCACAGTGGACCAGGAACAAGCTGGTATTCGCCAACCAACCGCTTCATGAAGTAGCAGATATTCTATCGCGGTGGTATGGTGTGAATGTGGTCGTGCATGGAGATGAAGACATGAAAGCCCGGCAGTACACGGGGATATTTGAAAACCAAAGTCTCCAAAGCGTTATGGAATCATTACAGGTAGCCGGCGGTTTTAGTTACAAAATGAAAAACGATACAATTTTTATAGCGCCTTAAACCAAACTCGAATCGCATATGATAAGTTAACGTCCCTGGTTTTTCCACGAAAACCGGCCGGGCCCCCACGTGCCCTGCTGTAAACACTGGTCAAAATCCAGCCGCAAAGGAGCGGCTGATTTACAATTGAATTATTTTAGCTATGATTAACACGTACTGCTATAGCCGCGGCTATATGTATAAGCATCTTATTGCCATGAAAATTATCATGTTTCTTGCGCTCTTCACCGGGTCGTCGTTGCTGGCCAACGACCTGGCAGGGCAAGACAAGATCACGCTGAACTTCAGTCGCGCCCCCATCGAAAGCGTCTTGCGGACGATCCAGGCGCAAAGCAAGTATTCGTTCGTGTACCAGTCTGAAGTGATCCCGCAGGGCATCCAGATCAACATCAGCACCAAAAACGCCACCATCGATACGGTGATGAACAAGTTGCTCCGGAACACGCCGCTGTCTTACAAAAAGATGGAGAACAACGTGATCGTCATCCTGAACAAAACCGCCCCGGAAGTGCGCGCCGCCTCTTCGCAGCCGCCGGTCACGGTACGGGGCTCGGTGAAAGACAAGGCGGGCGGTATGATGCCGCACGTGTCGGTCTACGTTAAAGGTACCCAGCACGGTACCATGACCAACGAAAAAGGCGAGTTCACGCTCGAGGCTAATATGTACGATAGCCTCGTTTTTTCTTTCGTGGGTTATAAGCCGCAGACGGTTTTCATCGCCGACAGCCGGCCGATCATCATCGTCCTGGAAGCGCAGGAGGGGAGCCTCAACGAAGTGGCCGTGGTGGGCTACTCCCGGCAGAAAAAATCCAGCATGGTAGCGTCTGTGACCACCATCAAGCCGGGCGAATTGCGCATCCCGAGCAGTAACCTCACCAACGCCCTCGCAGGCCGCCTGGCGGGCGTTGTGGCTTACCAGCGAAGTGGGGAGCCAGGGCAGGACAACACCTCGTTTTTTATTCGCGGGATCACCTCGTTCGGCGCCTCCGCGAAAAAGGATCCGCTCATCCTCATTGACGGGATCGAGCTGAACACGAGCGACCTCGCGCGGCTGAACCCCGACGATATCGCCAGCTTCAGCATCATGAAAGACGCCCTCGCCACGGCGCTCTACGGCGCCCGCGGCGCCAACGGCGTGATCCTCGTTACCACCAAAGAAGGGAAGGAAGGAAAGATGAATGTCGACGTGCGCGTCGAGAATTCGTTTTCCATGCCTACCGAAACGATCAAGACGGCGGATCCGGTTAAGTATATGAGGATGCAGAACGAGGCGATCAAAACCCGCTTCCCCGAAGCCAATACCTATTATCTCGACGAACAGATAACCTTCACTGAAAGAGGTGAACACAAAGACATTTTTCCCGCCACCAACTGGCGCGAAGCGATGTTCAAGGATATGACCATTAACAACCGCCTGAACCTCAGCTTTACCGGCGGAGGCAGCGTGGCCAGGTATTATGTGGCAGGTGCCGTTACGAGAGACCGGGGGAATATACGTGTAGACCGCAGGAACAATTTCAACTCGAATATCGATCTATACAAATACTCCATTCGTTCGAACGTAAATATCAACCTCACGAAAACAACGGAATTGTCGACCCGCTTCGTGGCGAACTTCGACGATTATACTGGTCCGATAGACGGAGGTTCTTCCATGTACCGCAAAGTGATGCAGGCCAACCCTGTCCGCTTCAAGCCTTACTACGAGCCGGATTCCGTATTCAGCTATGCCAAGCACATCCTGTTCGGGAACTTCGAAACGGGTGATTACCTGAACCCCTACGCCGAGGTGCTCCGTGGCTACAAGGATTACAGTGCGAGCAATATGCTGACTACCATAGAAATGAAACAAAACCTCGACAAATTAGTGAAAGGCCTCATGCTGCGGGGACTTGTAAACTTCGACCGCCGGTCGTATTACCAGATCACCCGTGCTTACAATCCCTTTTACTACAAGATCACCGGTTACGACCTGAAAAACGACGCTTACAAGCTGGCACGTCTTAATCCCACAACGGGTACCGAAACGCTTAGCTACGGCGAAGGTAGCGGCCGCGATGTTTCTAACAGCGTTTACTTTGAAGGTGCGGCTCAGTATAACAGCAACTTCGGCAAGCACAGCGTGAGCGGCCTGGGCGTATTTACCGCACGCCAATTCAAGGAAGGTGCGGCCCCGAGCCTCCAGCTTTCGCTGCCCACCCGCAACGTAAGTTTGTCTGGCAGGTTTTCCTATAATTACGATTCCCGCTACCTCGCCGAATTCGCTTTCGGTTACAACGCATCGGAGCGTTTCGCGAGAAACAACCGCTGGGGCTTCTTCCCCTCGTTCGGTGCGGGGTGGGTGATATCCAACGAAGCGTTTTTCCAGCCGCTTACTTCCTTCTTCCGCCAGTTGAAGCTCCGCGGCTCCTACGGCATCGCCGGCAACGAAGCGATCGGGAGCAGGGACGAGCGCTTTTTCTATCTCTCGGATGTGGACCTGAATGCGAACTATAATGTGAACTGGGGTTTGAATATGGACAAAAACCCGGGCGGCATCAACGTTCGCCGGTACGCAAACGACCAGATCGGCTGGGAGCGTTCCTATAAATCTAACCTGGTGCTCGAATTTAACCTGGTCAACGGACTTTCATCCATTATTGAAGTATATAAGGAAAGACGGAAAGACATTCTTCAGCAGCGGATCATTCCGGCTACTACCGGTATCATTCCGTCTGTAAAAGCTAACCTCGGCGAAGCGGAAGGAAAGGGTATCGATATCGAGCTGAATTACGACAAGAGCTTCGGGAAAGACTGGCAGGTAACCGGCCGTGGTACTTTCACTTACAGCACCAGCAAAGTCATTAAATGGGAAGAGCCCGACTACAGCAAAAGCCCCTGGCTCTCGCGCGTGGGCAGGAGCCTCGGTCAAAACTACGGTTTCATCGCTGAAAGGCTGTTTGTAGACGACGCTGAAGTGAAAAACTCTCCCAGGCAGGAGTATGGCGAGTATTCCGGCGGAGATATCAAATTCCGCGATGTCAACGGCGACGGAAAGGTCAACGACCTCGACAAGGTACCCATCGGCCATCCTGTTACACCGGAAATCGTGTATGGCTTCGGGTTGTCTGTTACTTATAAAAGATTCGATGTCAACTTCTTCTTTCAGGGCCTTGGCCGCGAATCCTTCTGGCTCAATATGCAGAACGTGACGCCTTTTGTGGACGGAGACGGAGGTGATAACCGGATCGGGCAGAATGCCGTGCTGCAGGCGATCGCAGACGATTACTGGTCCGAATCCAATCGCAATGCCTACGCTTTTTGGCCCCGTTTGGCCAACTATGTGTCTACCAACAACGCACAGTCCAGCACCTGGTTCATGCAAAACGGCTCGTTCCTTCGGTTGAAGTCCGCCGACATCGGGTATACTTTCCCCCGGGAATGGCTGAAAAGATATAAAGTGGAAAACCTGCGGATCTATGCCAGCGGCACCAACCTGGCGGTGTGGAGCGCGTTCAAGCTGTGGGACCCCGAAATGGCGGGTTCCGGGTTCGACTACCCCCTCCAGAAAGTGTATAATGTAGGTATTAACATTGGCCTGTAAAAGATTTTTTATGAAGAAAGTAATTATTAAAATAGCTGCCTTTTGCAGCATTTTGGCGGGAACGGTTTCCTGTAACAAGTACCTCGACGTGGTACCGGACAATATTGCCACGATCGAACACGCATTTTCGGACCGGTACCAGGCGATGAAATTCCTGGCCACCTGTTACTGGGGCATCCCAAAATCAGCTGGCTGGAACGAGAATCCCGCGATGCTTGGCGCCATGGAACTGATCTTTAACCGCGACAAGCGTACCGATGGCGGCATGCGGTTCGCGCTCGGAGAAAACAGCGCTTCGCTGGCCATCACCAACTACTGGAGCGGTACCAGCAACATGGTGCGGTCGCTGTATGCAGGTCAGCGCGACTGCAATACCTTCCTGGAGAATATCGACGGCGTGCGCGATATCAATAAATATGAGAAAGATCGGATGAAGGCTGAAGTGAAGCTCATCAAGGCATATCTCAATTTTTACCTGATCCAGTACTACGGCCCCATTACGCCGCTACGGAAGAATACTTCCCTGACGGAATCCACAGAAGGGATCCGCGTGTATCGTGAGAAGATCGACGATTGTTTCGCTTATGTGTTGCAGCTGATCAATGAAGTGATCGCATCGGATGCATTACCGCTCAGTATCGAGAGCAAAGGCACCGAGCTGGGACGCTTTACCCGTCCGGTGGCTTACTTCCTCAAGGCCAAGGTGCTGACGTACTGGGCAAGCCCGCTCTTCAACGGGAATACCGATTACAGCGGGTTTGTGAACCACGAAGGCGCTCCGTTCTTCAACCAGAAGTTCGAACCTTCACGGTGGGACAGTGCCGCCAACGCCTGTAGGAAGGCGATCGAAATTTGTGCAGCTGCTGGCCACCGGTTGTATAAGATTTCCGACTATGAAGCTGTGAATTCCAAATTCCTTTCAGACACCACAATGTTGATCAATACGTTGCGCAGTTCGGTGACGCAGCGCTGGAACCCCGAGATCATCTGGGCCAACTCTTCCTATCCGGCCAACTGGAACTACCAGATTACCGCCCTTGCGCGCGTGGAAGGCGGTACCTCCACGCCGTCGGGCAATACAGGCATCCTGAGCGTACCGCTGTCTACCGTGGAACAGTTTTATTCCGATAAGGGAGTGCCTATCAACGAAGACGTTACGTTCCCTTATTCCTCCCGCTACAACATCCGTGTGGGAGATGCAGCCCATAACCTGTTTATCGCCCAAAACGAAAAATCGGCGTCGATGAACTTCGATCGGGAAATGCGTTTCTATTCTTCTCTTGGCTTTGACCGCGGCCGCTGGTACGGGAATACCCATCTCGTTACCACGGAAGAAAACACACCGTTCCCCAAAAACCGCTTCGGAGAATTTTCATCGGTGTTTAACCCTGGGGAGTACAATGCTACTGGGTACTGGCCCAAAAAACTCGTGTCTATGAACACCACCTGGCGCGATGAAAATAGTGTTACGGAGGAAAGCTACCCATATCCCGAAATGCGCTTCGCCGACCTGCTGCTCCTGTGCGCGGAGGCACTCAACGAATCGAAATCGGCGCCTGATGCGGAAGTCTATCGTTATATCGACTCCGTTCGGTCACGCGCCGGCCTGAAAGGAGTAGTGCAAAGCTGGGCACAATACTCCAACCAGCCCAACAAGCCCTTGTCCAAAGCCGGGATGCGCCAAATCATCCAGCAGGAAAGAAGGATCGAGCTGGCGGGCGAAGGCGTATACATGTGGGACAGCAACCGTTGGAAAACATCCGTCCGTGACCGGAATCGCCCCATCCAGGGATGGAACGTAAACGGGAGGGAGGCGGAAGAATATTATTCGGTAACCACCGTTTACTTCCAGCGATTCTCCTTCAGGGATTATTTTTCACCCATTCCCCAGTCTGAAATGATTAACAATCCCCTGCTCATCCAGAACCCCGGATGGTAAGGTTAAAATATTATGGTTATGAAGAAACTGATTTTACTGAATATTGTTTTTTTTGGCGCGTTGCAGGCCTGTACCAAAAAAGAGAACAAACCCATTTCGCCCTCTTCCGGTAAACCCGGCATCGTTTCGGAAGTGGCAGTGACCAATCTACCCGGCGGCGCCAAAATCACGTACCGGATCCCCAACGAGGCGGAAGTGCTCTCAGTGAAAGCCGTGTATACGCTTACGAACGGCAAACAACTCGAAGCGGCGGCCTCCATGTACGGAAACGAGCTCCAGGTGATGGGCTTCAACGATGAAAAAGAACATGAAGTCACCCTGTACACAATCAGCCGTGCGCAGGAAATTTCCGACCCGGTCAAATGTACCATCAAACCGCTTAAATCGCCCATCAGGATCGCCACTGAAACGGTAGGCATCCAGAGCGACTTCGGCGGCGCGCGATTCACCTGGCTCAACGACCTGAAAACACCGCTGGCTTTCGAGCTCTATACGCCGGACTCCCTTGGCCGCATGGCATTGGCACGCGTAATTACTTCTTCTCTCGCGAAAGACATGCAGGCTTTGCGCGGATATCCGCCGGTGGCACGCGAATTCGCCATGGTAATTAAGGATAACTACGGTAACCGCTCAGACACGATCTTTCCCGCAGGCAGGAAGCTTGTGCCCCTGTTCGAGGAACGACTGCCCAAAGGCAAAATGAAGATCATGAAGCTGGCAAACGACCAGAACTTCACCAACTGGGAAGGTTCAGACCAGAAGATCATCGACGACGACGTGACCTCTTTCGGCCACTCGCCCTCTTCGTCGCTGCCCGCGCCGTTTACGATCGACCTTGGCGTATTGGCCAAAGTGAGCCGCATCGTGATGTTCCAGCGTAATTTTGGCGACAGCTACTATAATTGGGGCAACCCCAAAGATTTCGACGTCTACGTAAAAGTGACGACGCCTTCGCAAAGCGGCGACTGGAGCGAGTGGAAAAAGATTATGGAAACGGCGATCGTAAAGCCCTCCGGCAATGGCAGCAACGTTACCGACGAAGATCTCAACGCAGCCATCAACGGGCACGAATTCACCTTCGACCTCGGCCTGGAACCCGTACGCTATATCCGCATAGTGGTAAAATCCACCTGGGGCAGCACAACGTTCACCCACCCCGCGGAAGTGGACGTATACGGAGAGCGTAAATAATCATCAACTTTAACCGACAAGCACATGAAATATATACTGCATGTTTTCTCGTTTTTGTGCATCCTGGCTTCGCTCGCTTCCTGCGAAAAGTTCACGGACGTACACAAGGAATTCATAAAAGATGGCGAGATCATTTACGCCGTAAGGCCGGATTCCGTGGCATTCATTGCCGGAAAGGAAAGGCTGATGATGCGGCTGTGGATGATAAACGGCCAGAATATCAAGAACATCATCGTATTGTGGAACGGCCGGCAGGATTCCCTGGTGCTGGCCGCGAAGATGAAAACGGGCCGCGACAGCATCGACGTGATGATTAACGGGCTGGTAGAAAAAAACTACTCTTTCGACATATACGCCGTAGATAATTTCGGCCATCGTTCCCTTACCTACACTACGTTTGGCGCCACTTACGGCGCTCAGTACACAGCGTTACTGCAGAACCGCCGCATCAAGAATATGGCGCTTTACGAGACGGCAGCGGCCATCGACTGGTTTGCCCCGGCGGAAAACATGATCTTCAATGAATTGAAATTCAAGAACCGCCGCGGAACAGATACCGTGGTGCGTATCCCGGCAGATGATTTTACGGCTAACATCGACGCGGCGGGCAGCACCCCGTTCCAGTACCGCTCACTGTACATCCCCGAAGCAGAAGCGATCGATACTTTCGCCACCGCTTGGGCATCCGATGTACTGCCGGAGTATTTCACCTTCGACCGGTCTAACTGGGAAGTGCTCGCCGTATCTGATGAAACCGCGTCGGACGGCGGCGGAAAGGCGACGCTCATAGACGGGGACCACGGTACCTACTGGCATTCCCAATGGGGGCCAGACGTAGCGTTGCCCCACTGGGCGATCATCGACATGAAATCGGTGAAGAACATTTCCTATTTCACCATTTATCGCCGTAACAATAACACCAACACGAAATCCGTGCAACTGTACGTAGGCAACAGCAGCGATCCCAACGGTACCTGGACGCTGGCGGCCTCTGGCACGTTCGCGTCCGGCAACCAGATGACGATCAACAACACTACCGGTGCTACGGGGCGCTACCTGAAAATGCTGCTCCCCGACAGTAACAACCCGCCATTCACCAGCGTGGCGGAAATCTACATGTATGGAAAGTAATTGAAACGGACAACCGGCTTCAGAAAAGGCAGCGCTTCGGTGCTGCCTTTTCCGTTTTCCGGGGCAGAACGGAGCGGGATGCAGGGGGCGGAAAATTTCGTATTTTGATAGGCATCTTCATCACACGAATTCAATTCCATGGAAAAACAACTCAGGAGCCGGCAATGGTTCGGGAAGAAAGGGAAAGACGGGTTTATCTACCGCGCCTGGATGCGTAACCAGGGCATACCGGACGATCAGTTCCGCGGCAGGCCCGTTATCGGCATCTGTAATACCTGGTCGGAACTGACGCCCTGCAATGCGCATTTCCGCGAACTGGCGGAGTCGGTAAAGCGCGGCATCATCGAAGCGGGCGGTTTCCCGCTGGAATTCCCGGTGATGTCGCTCGGTGAAACGCTCATGAAACCCACGGCCATGCTGTACCGGAACCTCGCCAGCATGGAAGTGGAGGAAGCCATCCGCGCTAATCCGCTGGACGGGGTGGTGCTGATGTGCGGGTGCGATAAAACGACGCCTTCCCTCGTTATGGGCGCCTGCAGCGTGGATGTGCCGGCCATCGTTATTTCCGGCGGCGCCATGCTGACGGGCAAGTTCAGGGGGAGGGATATCGGGACCAGCGACCTGTGGCGTTTTTCGGAAGATGTGCGATCGGGCGTGATAAGCGAGGAAGAACTGAACGAGGCGGAAGCCGGGATGTGCCGCAGCCGGGGGCATTGCGCCGTAATGGGCACCGCTTCCTCGATGGCCTGCATGGTGGAAGCTTTGGGGCTCTCGCTGCCAGGGAACGCCGCCATACCTGCCGCAGACGCCAACCGCAAAGTGCTGGCGCAGCTCACGGGCAGGCGGATCGTGGAAATGGTCCATGAAGACCTGAAACCTTCCGATATCCTCACCCGCGAAGCGTTCGAGAACGCCATCGCCGTAAACGCCGCCATCGGCGGTTCAACCAATTTCGTCATCCACCTGCTGGCCATCGCGGGGAGGGTAGGCGTGCCGCTGGAACTGGAGGATTTCGACCGCTTTTCGCGCCAGGTGCCGCTCATCGCCAATCTCCAGCCTTCCGGACGGTATTTCATGGAAGATCTCTATTACGCCGGCGGATTGCCGGCCGTGATGAAGCAGATAGCAGAAAAATTGCAGGGCGGATGTAAAACCGCCAATGGAAAATCCATCGCGGAAAACATCCGTCCGGCCAAAAGCTGGGATACGAACGTCATCGCCACGGCGGATGCGCCCGTGAACCCGCAATCGGGGATCGTGGTGCTGCGGGGCAACCTCTGCGAGAACGGCGCCATCATCAAGCCGTCTGCCGCCACGCCGGCGTTGATGCGGCACCGCGGGAAAGCGGTCGTGTTCCGCGATATCGAAGATTACAAGCAACGGATCAACGACCCCGCGCTGGATGTGGACGCAGACAGCGTGCTGGTGTTGCAGCACGCCGGTCCGAAAGGCTACCCGGGCATGCCGGAAGTCGGCAACCTGGGGCTGCCCGCCAAATTGCTGCAGCAAGGGGTGACGGATATGGTCCGCATTTCGGACGGGCGCATGAGCGGAACGGGGTTCGGCACGGTAGTGCTCCACGTTTCCCCCGAAGCCGCGGAAAACGGCACTTTCTCGCTCGTCGAATCCGGCGACTGGATTTCGCTGGACGTGGAGAACCGGCGCCTGGAACTGGAAGTAGATGCTGCGGAATTAGCGGAAAGACGGGCGAGGAAAGCGCCCTTCCAAAGCCCCTACACCCGCGGCTACGTCCGGCTTTTCGTGGAGCATGTGGAGCAGGCGGACAAAGGCGCGGATTTCGATTTTCTCAAAGGCGGCTCCGGCAGCCAGGTAACGCGGGATTCCCATTAAAACGATCATCCAACGGCAAAAGCTATACGAACATGGACTTCAAGCAAAAAACAGCCATCGTCACCGGCGCAGGCAGCGGGATCGGTTTTGAAATGTGCCGGCAACTGGCGCAACACGGCGCCACGGTATTCCTCAACGATATCGACGCCGCACTTTGCATCGAAGCCGCCGGGAAAATCAGCGCGGAATACGGGCATTGTTTTCCCGTTCCGGGGGATTCGGGCCAGGAAAAATTTGTCAACGAATTGGTAAAAGCCGCCGTGGAGCAAACCGGCCGGCTGGATATCGCCATTGCGAATGCGGGGATCACCCTGTTCGGGGAATTCCTTTCCTATCCTGCGGAATCGCTGTTCCGGGTATTGCAGCTCAATATCGGGGGCACTTTCTTTCTCGCCCAGGCCGCCGCCCGGCAGATGATCGGCCAGGGGAATGGAGGCGCTTTGCTGTTCACTTCATCCGTGACCGGACACCAGGCTCATAAAAACCTCGCGGCCTATTCCATGACCAAAGCCGCACTGGAAATGCTGGCGAAGAACCTCGTGGCCGAAGTCTCCGGCTTCGGCATCCGCGTCAACACCGTGGCCCCCGGCGCCACGCTCACGGAACGGACCACCACGGAACCGGATTATGAAGCGGTATGGTCGCGCATTACGCCCATGGGCCGCCCCGCCAGCGTGCAGGACATCGCCCATGCCGCGCTGTTCCTCGTTTCCGACCAGGCGCGCCACATCACGGGCCAGAGCCTCGTGGTGGATGGCGGGTGGACGGCCACCAGTCCTTCCCCGTATTGACGCTATAAAATTTCCAGGAGATCGGATTTGGACATCTGCTGCAGCACCGTTCCGTCGGTTTTTACCAAATCCAGCGCCAGTTGGCTTTTCCGCTGTTGCATTATCCTGATCTTTTCCTCGATCGTCCCGGAACAAATGAGCCGCACCGCCACCACGTTCCGGTGTTGCCCGATGCGGTGGCTGCGGTCGATGGCCTGGTTTTCCGCGGCAGGGTTCCACCATGGGTCTACCAGGTATACGTAATCGGCTTCGGTGAGGTTCAGGCCCACGCCGCCGGCTTTCAAACTGATGAGGAACACGCGGACGGCATCGTTGGTCTGGAAGTGGGCCACTTTGGCGCCGCGGTCTTTCGTTTGCCCCGTTAAATATTCGAACGGGATTTTCCGGTTTTCCAGTTCCGTCCTGATGAGGTCGAGCATGCCGGTGAACTGCGAAAAAACGAGGATTTTATGCTCGCGGGATTTGTTTTCGATCTGCTCCAGCAGCACTTCTATCTTGACGGAATTTTCGCCGGAATGGCCTTCTTTCAGCAACACCGGTGAATTGCAGATCTGCCGCAGTTTGGTGAGGCCGGTGAGCACGTGCATGCTGTTGCGGTGGATTTCGTCGTCGGTTTTATTGGCGATGTAGTCGCGCAGTTCCTGTTCGTACGCATCGTAAATCTTCCGCTGTTCGGCGTTCATTTCGCAATAGATGGTCATCTCCGTTCTCTCCGGCAATTCCCGCGCCACCTGCTTCTTCGTTCTGCGCAGGATGAAGGGTTTCACTTTCTGCTGCAATTCCATCGCCCGCTTCGAGAATCCGAAACGGTCGATGGGGATGGAATAGATTTCCCGGAAATATTGCTTGCTGCCCAGCAGGCCCGGGCATGCGAACGACAGCTGGCCGTAGAGGTCCACCGTATTATTTTCAACCGGCGTGCCCGTCAACACGATCCTGTTGCGGGATTGAAGAAGTCTCGCGGCTTTGTACCTTTCCGAATTCGGGTTTTTGATGGCCTGCGATTCGTCGAGGAAGACATATCCGAACCGGAACGTTTTCAGGAAACCGATATCGGAAATGAGCGTCCCGTAGCTGGTGAGCACCACATCGAAATCGCCTGCGCTGTCCGCCGATTTCAGGCGGTTGGCGCCGTAATGCAGCTGTACGGAAAGGGAAGGCGCGAAACGCTGCAATTCCTCCTGCCAGTTGAACAGCAGGGAAGTCGGCGCCACCACGAGGTGGGTGGCATGCCCGTTTTTTTCTTGCTGGGAGAGGATGAACGCGATGATCTGCACGGTTTTCCCCAATCCCATATCGTCTGCCAGACATCCGCCGAAATTAAATCCATCGAGATAATTCAACCAATTCAAACCCTCGCGCTGATACGCCCGCAGTTCCGCCTGCAAGCCCGCGGGAACGGGCGTTTCGGGGATTTCTTTCGCCGGCGGGAAAGCCTGCCCCAATTGCGCGATCTCGGCCTGCGTTTCCTGGCTCAGCACTTCCCTGTCGAACATCGCCGAAATCTCCGAAAAATTGATCTTGGGGAATTTCAGTATGTCGGCGTCTATCTCGCCCGCCTGGAAGTATTTTTCGAGACGATGAATCCATTCATCCGGCAGCAGTCCGCTGGTGCCATCGCCCAGCTCCACGAACCTGCTTTTGTTGCGGATGGCTTTGTGCAGCTGCCTGAGCGATGCCGGTTTATTGCCGAAACTGACTTTCAGGTGCGCGTTGAACCAGTCGATCCCGCTGTTCACTTCGATCTGAACACGGGCTTTGTGCGGATTCCTTTTGTTGCCGGGCAGTTCGTTGAACCCCAGGATGGTAATGCCTTCCTTCCGCCAGGTCTCGAACGCATCGAGGAACCAGTCTTCGTCGAGGAATTTGTTTTTATGGAGATAGAAGTATTCGTATTCGCGGACCTGGTCGTTGAAATCCGGGTGCTGGTGCATGACCATGGTGGTCAGCGCCACTTCGGCCTCGTTATCGCGCTGGATCTTGAATGCATTGCCGTTCCGGTCGGTATCCGTGAGCTGCTTGCGCGAATACACCGGCACTTCCACACCGCCATATTTCATGACGGGCGTGATGTAAATGTAATTGTCGCGCTGCTGCAGGTACACCAGCCGCTCCGTTGTGTATGACCTTTCCGCGAGTTGCGCGGGAGTCGCCTGCCGGATATAGCTGTAGTCGATCTGAACGAGATGTTCCAGCGATTGCAGTACGGACTGCAGGAAAGTTTCGTATTTCGAAGCGTGGACGAGCAGGATTTCGTTGTTCTTTTTGAAGAAACGGATCACGCGGAGCATGTCGGGGTTATCGACGAGGTAATAGGTTTGTCGGTAAAAAATGAAGTATTGATGGCGCAGCACGAGCTTGTCGAACGGGATGGCCGTATTGTTCATGAGCAGCTTTCCCGTAATCTCGAAAAACGGGGATTTTTTGAAGACGGACAGGGAAATTTCCGCCTGGAGGATTTGCAGGTGAACGGGCGTGAGCGACCGTGCAGACACGGATTCGGACACGGAGCGGTCGTGATGGTAGACGTCCAGCTGCATGGGGTTTTCGAAAATGAGCCGCAGGGCGTTGTTGTCTGCGGGTTGCCCGAATTCGATTTCCTTTTGGGAGAAGGTGGAGATGGCGGTGAGGAATTTGATGACCGCGGGGTCCTGGCTTTCCCAGATGCGTTGGAGCGGATCGATTTTATCGACCGGGTTTTTGAGCTTTCCGGTCTGGGAGACGTCGGCCTGCATGAGCAGAAAGGCGGGCTGGTTGTATAAGCGGTGTTTGTCGATCACCAGGATGGTGCGTTTCTCCGCGTCTGTAGTTTCCGGCGGTTTGGGCGTGGAGATGCGCAGGGGGAGGAGCTCATCGCGGAAGAGCTTGTCGTTGATCGGGAGAAGCGCTTTGACGAGGGGCTCGATGAGGATATCGTCGCCCTTGATGCTGATCCGGAAATATGCGTCCAGGTCGGGCTCTTCTTCCAGTCCGTATTCCCTGGCCGTTTTGAGGAGTGTTTTGTGGCGGAGGGGTTTGTCGAAGAAGACGCGGAGCTGCTTTCTTTCGATGATGGCGTACAGCACTTCCGCCTGGTGCTCGCAAAGGCCGGTGTCGCTGCCGCCGCAGGCGCAGGAGGAAACGATGGAATTCCCGGTCTGGCAGACGGATACGGCCGGGAAATGGACGGCCGCTTTTCGCTTGGTGAACACGCCTTCGTTCAGTTCCAGCGAAACGGGGAAGATGTCTCCCAGTTCCCGGGACTCCAGGAAGCTTCCGTTCCGGGTATATTGCAACAGGCCGTACCCGGAAAGCGTCGCGATCCCCGAAGCCGGTATCCTGCATTCTTTCGAAAAATCCATATCCGCAAATATAGGCAAGCCCCCGGGATGCTGATCAAAACGAGGCCATCGCCCTCCAAAGGAAAATATTTGAATATTTTGTATTATTACGGGAATGAAGGACGAATCGAACATCTCCGCCTCCCTGGCCAACGACGCGCTGCGTAACCGGGATGTAACGGTCTTCCAGGAATTATATACGACCTACAGCGAGCCCCTTTACCTGCTGGCATTCCGGTGGGTGAAAGACAGCAGCCTGGCCAAGGATATCGTCCATAATCTTTTCGCCCATTTGTGGGACAGGGGAGGCGACATCGTTATTACCGGGCAGGTCCGCAGTTACCTGTACCGTGCCGTCACCAACCTGTGCATCAACGAGCTGAAGCGGCGCAAGCGCCACATCGGCGAGGAGATACTCCAGTTCCAGGCGGATGGCCATTCTTTCTTCGAGATATCCGATTATATCCTGTTCCAGCAGGAGCTGATGCAGCACCTCGGCACCCTGGCGCCCCGCTGCCGCGAAATCCTCCTCCTCAGCCGCGTCCACGGCCTGGAGCCTTCCGAGATCGCGGAGAAACTGGGCATTTCCGTCAATACCGTTTATTTCCAGCTCTCCGTAGCCCTTAAATCCCTCCGCGGCCGGATTGGCCCGAAAAAAAATTCCTGAAGGCATCAAAGTATCCCCTTTCTGAATTGTCTTAATACTATAAGCATATGGAAAACGACCTGTCCCAATTCATAATCAGCTACCTGGCCGATAGCGGCAACCCGGAAAAGCAGCGGCTGATGAGCGACTGGCTGAATGCCGGGGAGGAGAACCGCCGCCGGTTCGATGAGGTACGCCGGGCCTGGGAGGCTGCCGGGCAACTGCCCGAGCCCTTCGATGTGCAGGCCGGTTGGAACAGTATGCGCGACCATATATCGAATGCGCCTCAAACCGCAACGGTGCGCACGATGCCCGCGCGGCGCAAGGGGTGGCGTGCCGCCGCCGTGTTGCTGCCGGTATTGGTATTGGCCGGTTACTGGTGGATGAAAGGGACGGGCGGCGAATGGACTTCCTATACCGCGCAACACGCCGTGAAAGACAGTCTCCGCCTGCCCGACGGTTCCGATGTTTTCCTGCGCCCTGGCGCCACGGTGCAATATAAGATAGATAACGGCGAAAGATCGGTGCGGCTCACGGCCGGCGAAGCCTTCTTCCGCATCAGCCCCGATGCGCACCTGCAATTCAGCGTGCAGTTGGAGAAAGGGCTCGTAAGGGTGTTGGGGACTTCTTTCAACATCAATACCACCAAAGGTTTCAGCGATATAACCGTGTGGGATGGCAAAGTGAGCGTGGAAGGCAACGGGAAGAAAGTGGTCCTCACCGCCGGAAATATGGCGGTGGTGGATGCGAAAACAGGGGATGTGGAACAGCCGGAAGGCAATTACGCATACCGCTGCGGATGGGGCAACAGCGACCTGTCGTTCAGCAACCAGTCGCTCCAGGTAGTGCTGGAAACCCTGGGCTCCTATTACCGTGTTTCGCTGGATGTGAAAGACCCGCAGCTGCTCGGCAGCAGGATCACCGTCCGCTTTAACAACATGCCATTGGACGAGGCGCTGACCGTTCTTTCCGAAATGCTCGACCTCCGTGTTAACCGCCGTTCAGACAAAGACTATGAATTGATACGCAAATAAATCCGTAACAGCGAAACTTAAAACCAGGATCAAAACAAAGTAAAGCTTACCGTAGTTCCCATTTTATCACCGGTGCCTGCCGGTTTGGAGATGTATTGCCCGCCTTTGGGGGATTAGCCGGCTGATCCTGAAGGGAGCGTTATGTCTGCCAACATCGCCGGCGGCAGATCACATCTTAAAATGAAGAGATGAAAAAAATTCCCTGTATTACACTGATCATAACGATGGTCTGCGCGTCGTTCTACGCCATCGCGCAGCGCCAGCCCGATGCCCTGTCGAAAAAGCTCACGGTGGCCATCGCAGACAAGCCAGCAGAAGCGATCCTTACTTTGCTTGAAAAGCAGGCCGGCGTATCTTTCGCATATCCCACCGGCGTGCTGGCCAATCGCCCCAAGTATTCCATCAGCCGGAAAGACGCTACGCTGCAGCATTTGCTGGAAGTGATCTTTCCCCCTGCCCAATATTCCATCAAAGCCATCGGCAACCAGATCATCATCAAACAGGCGGCCGCCGGTCCGGCCGCACCTGCCGATACCAACGCCCCGCAACGGGTGATCGATATGAATACCGTGGTGGTTACCGCACTGGGGATCGGGCGGCAGCAACGCTCGCTCGGTTACGCGTTCACCGACGTGAAAGGGAGCGACCTCACCCGCGCCCGCGAAACCAATCCCATCCAGGCGCTCACCGGCCGCGTGGCAGGGCTCGACGTCAACGCTACCAACAGCGGCGTGGGCGGCTCCGTGAAAGTGACCCTCCGCGGCGTGAAAGTGATCGGCGGCAATAACCAGCCATTGTATGTGATAGACGGCATCCCGGCGGATAATTCCTCGCCCGGGCAGGCAGACCGCTACGGCGGGTACGACCTCGGCGACGGCTCCTCCATCATCAACCCCGACGAAGTGGCCAGCATATCCGTCCTGAAAGGCGGCGCGGCCACGGCGCTCTACGGCAGCCGCGCCGCCAACGGCGTGATCCTCATCACCACCAAAAAAGGCAGCCGGCAAGGGCTGGAAGTGGAAGTGACCTCCAATTCCGTGCTCGAGAAACTGAACGCCAGCTACGAATTCCAGGATACCTACGGCAATGGCCGCGACGGCATGCTCCCGCGCGATGTGGCCACGGCCCGCGGCTACTCCCAGGCCAGCTGGGGCCCGAAGATGACCGCCGACAGCCTTACCTGGCTCTGGAACGGCAAACAGGTCCCCTACAGCAAAGCCCGCAATCCCATCCCGAACTTCTTCCGCACCGGCCTCACGCTGACCAACTCGGTTTCCGTATCTACCGGCAGCGATAAAGCCCAGCTGCGGTTTACCTATACCAACGTCAGCAATAAAGACATCGTTCCCGAAAGCGGCCTGAACCGGCATAATTTTTCCCTGCGCGGGACCTCGCAGCTGACGTCCAAACTCACTATGGACGCCAAGATCACCTATCTCAACGAAAAGGTGAACAACCGTCCGGCCCTCTCAGATAATCCGAATAACATCGGGTACGTGCTGAGCGGGATCGCGCCCAATATCGACATCAACTGGCTCAAGGAATATAAAGACCCCGTTACCGGGAATTATATCAACTGGAATAACCAGCAATACCAGGTAAACCCTTACTGGGCCATATACGAACAGCCGAACGACAGCCGCCAGGACCGCCTCAACGGTTTCGTGCAGTTCAAATATCAATTGCTCCCCGAACTGTCTGTCCAGGCCAGGACCGGTACGGATTACTCGCGCTTCGGGTTCCGGGAGTTCATGGAAGTGTCGACCCCGTTCAACCAGAGCGGGATGATCAACCTGAAAGACCGCGTTTTCCGCGAAACCAATACCGAAGTGATGCTGAATTACGGCAAACAGGTGAAACGTTTCTGGATCGGCGGTAACCTCGGCGCCAACCGCATGGACTACCGCGAAAACCTCCTCAATACGACCGGCCGGGATATGAGCGTGCGCGGCGTGCGGAGCATCAATAACTTCAAAACGAAACTGAGCAATGAACAGATTCTACGCAAACGCATTAACTCCGTGTATGGCGCTGTGAACCTGGCTTACGGGAATTTCCTGTATTTGGATTTGACGGGCAGGAACGACTGGTCGTCGACGCTCGCCATGGGCCGGAATTCCTTCTTCTATCCTTCGGCGTCGCTCAGCTTCGTGTTTACGGAGCTGATGCCGAAAAGCGGGGCATTGACTTTCGGGAAACTGCGCTTCTCCGCGGCGCAAACGGGAACGGACGCCGTTGAGCCTTACCAGCTGAAACTGACCTACGGCAGCAATCCCGACGTGCCTATCGTGGGCGGATATGCGATCGGCGGGGTGGCGGTGGACAAGGTGCCGTTCAGCGACCTGAAGCCCAGCATCAGCAAATCGTACGAAGCCGGCGCGAACCTCGTCTTTTTCAACAACCGCCTGAACCTGGATGTTACCTGGTACCAGTCCAACACCCGGAACCAGATCCTCAACGCGCCGATCTCCTCATCCAGCGGGTATACCAGCGCCGTGATCAACTCCGGGAACGTGCGCAACCGCGGCATCGAGGTGACGTTGCTCGGCAAACCCGTCACCACCAAGCATTTCAGCTGGGATGTGAACGTGAACTTCGCGCGGAACCGGAACAAGATCCTGGAACTGAGCCCGCTCGTGTCCGGATTTTATACCCTGGCGCAGGCGCGTTGGGCAAATGCCTCGATCGTGGCGGAAGAAGGGGAGGAATTCGGGATCATCGTGGGACGGAAGTTCCTGCGCAGCCCGCAGGGCAAGATCGTGCTGGACGCCAACAACCTGCCACTGTACGACCCAACGGATACGAAGATCGGCAGCGGGCAGTACGAATGGATCGGCGGTGTCAACAACCGGTTCACTTATAAAAACATTTCCCTCGGCATTTTGCTGGACATCAAGCAGGGCGGGCACATCTATTCCATGACCAACCTTCTCGCGCATGCCAACGGCCGGCATAAAGCCACGCTGGAAGGGCGCGAAGGCTGGGCGGAATCTGAAAGGGCGCGCCTGGCGGCAGGGCAAACGCCCGGCAACTGGAAACCGACCGGCGGCCGTTCCGTGAGCGGCGTTCGCCAGACAGGGACCGATGCAGACGGGAAGCCGATTTACGAAGACGTTTCCGCATTCGTCAGCCCCCAGGCATGGTGGCAACGGGTGACCGACAATATCCCCGAGCAGTTCATCTACGACGCCTCGTTCGTGAAAATCCGCCAGCTCAATATCGATTACACCTTCCCGAAATCGTTCCTGGGGAACGGGATTTTCAGGGAACTGGCGATATCGCTCATCGGGCGGAACCTGTTCACCATCAGCAAGCACGTCCCGAACGTAGACCCCGAATCCAGCTACAACAACAGCAACGGCCAGGGTTTTGAATACGGATCGCTCCCCACGCGCAGAACTTATGGCGTCAACCTTTATGCAAAATTCTAAAACGGCCAACATGAAAATCGTTCCATATATCCTGATCAGTTGCCTGGCCCTTGTGGGCGCCGGCAGTTGCACGAAAGATTTCGATTCCATCAATACGGACCCGACGCGCGGCGCGGAAATCGCCCCGGGGCAGCAGTTGACCGCCGCGGCCTATTACCTGAGCGGCGGCCGGGAAACGGGCTATCCCATTATGTATTATTTCCTCCCACGGTCGCAGTACGTGAGCGGCGCATGGGGCATGCGCTTCGGCGGGAAGTACATCCGCAACGATTTTTACGGCGAGCGCATGTGGGAGATCTTCTACGGAAGAAGCCTCAAACAGCTCATCGATATGATCGAGCGCTCGAAAAAAGACCCGGAACTGGTGAACTATATCGCCGCCGGCCGCATCCTGAAAGCGTACATCTTTTCGCTGTTGACGGACGCCTACGGCGATGTACCCTATTCCCAGGCCGGCATCGCTTATTACGGCAAGATCTATACGCCGAAGTACGACCTCCAGCAGGATATCTACAAAGACCTGTTCAAGGAACTGGCCGAGGCAACGGCCCAGTTCGACGCCGGTAAACAGGCGCTCCTGAACGATATCGTCTTCAACGGCAATGTAGACCGCTGGAAGAAACTGGCCAATTCGCTCCGGTTGCGGCTGGGCATGCGCCTGTCCAAAATCGACGCCAACATGGCCGCGCGGGAAGTGAAAGCGGCGGTAGATGCGGGCGTGATGGCGAGCGCAGACGACAATTTCAAGATCATCCACGAAAACTTCGGTTTCCCCGACCTCCGCGGCAACGGCCTCTCACAGGCCTTCCATGAAGAATCCTCCTTCCTGTATACGATCGGTACCAACACCTTCGTCCAATACCTGAAGTATCACAGCGATCCCCGGCTGTCGCGCTTTTTCATCAACCGCGACCCTGCCGGAGAAGATATCACTGCTTTAACGGGTTTTATGTCCGTTCAGTCCGGCCTTTACTGGTGGGATAACTGGAGCGATTTTACCGCGCCGGGCGGCCGCGTGATCCCCCATGCCAACAAGTTCTGTGTCATCAACCGGCCTTTCGTCCAATTACAAGCCTCCTTCCTGCACATGGGATATGCCGAAGTCCAGTTCCTGCTGGCGGAAGCCGCCGCCCGGGGCTGGGCTGGCGCCAACCCGCAACAGTTCTACCACAACGGCATCCGCGCCGCCATGAAGCAGCTGGAAATGTACCCCGGAATGGAACCCGTTCCGCAACCGCAGGTAGATGCTTTCGTGACGGCGCATCCGCTCACCGGGCTGCCGGCAGACACGGTGCTCAAACATATCAATATGCAGAAATGGGTGGCGCTCTTCCCCAACGGCTACGAATCGTTCGCCAACCAGCGCCGCACGGGATACCCGGTGCTGGAAGCGATCGCAGATGTGGGAACCGAATCGGAAACGAATAAAGTCCCATTCCTGCGGTTGTACTATCCCGGAACGGAAGCGTTCAACAACACGGCCAACTACCAGGAAGCGCTGAAGCGGATCGGCGGGCAAAACGACTGGCTCAAACCGGTTTGGTGGGATAAAAGATGATTCCCTGATAATACCGCAGCGATGCACAGGCAGGAAGCCGGAGATCGGCTGGGAGCGGGGCTTTTCGAGAGCGAAGCAACCGTCCCCGCATCCTGCCGGAATAAAAAAGGCCCCCCATACCGGGAGGCCTTTTTTATTTGCGATGAATTTACCTGTTGACCGGGACCGAGATCACAGCGTACCCGCCGGGACGGCTGAACACGACCTGCCTGTTGTCACCATCCTGGTTTTTCAGGGTGAATTTGTATTGTTTTCCCGGTTCCATGATGGGCAGCCGGAGCATTTCACCCGCGCCCGATGCGCTGGAAACCTGCGCCGTATATCCTGTCAACGTGTACGCCGGCATACCGCCCGGAATGGTAACGGTGACGGATATACTGGCCTTGTCTGGGGAAGATTGCATGCTGGTCACGATGATCGGGCTGAAGAGGTTTCTCAGCATGTGATAGGAAGGTTTCAGCTCACCATCGAGCGTGATCATGCCGTGTACCCGTTGGCGGCGCTTGCCCGTTCCTTCTTCACCAATGAAAGTCCGGTAATCGTTCAGGGAAAAGTAGATGGCGCCGGCTACGAAAGGCCGTGTTTCGTACAGGGCGGTATGACTGATCATGTGCGCGATCCGCCGGGGATCGCCGCCGGCAAACGCAGGCTCGCAAACCCCGTATTCCGACACAACGACGGGTTTTTCAGGATGATATTTGTGGATGCTGTCCAGCATCGCCGGGGCATCCGACATTTTCCCGCCGAACCAGGTCTCGAAATATTCGTTCCACATGATGACGTCCCCGAAAACGGTAGCGTCCAGTTTTGGATTGTATTGGATGGTATTGCTGACATAATTGACGAGGCGGCTGCTGTCCATCGCCTTGATGTAACCGTACATGTGTTTCACGTAATCGTGCGTTGGCGTGTATTGGCCGGAATGCTCGTTGCCCACGCCCCAGGCGATGACGGAAGGATGGTTGAAATGCTGCAGTACCATTTCATCGGCCTGCATCATGGCAACGGATTTAATGGAATCGAGCACGGTAGCGCCTCCCCATAGCGGGATTTCTTCCTGGACGAGCAGTCCGTTGCGGTCGCACCAGTCCAGCAGCGCTTCATCCTGCTGCCAATGGAACCGGGTGAAAACGGCGTTCAGCTTTTTGAGGTGTTCCAGGTTGCCGTAAAGGATAGCCGCGGGCTCGGCCATGCCGTAATCCGGATGGGAGCCAGGCATCCATTCCAGGGCAGACAGTCTTACCGGTTCACCGTTCAGGAAGATTTTCCCGTTGCGGGCTTCGATGCTGCGGAAGCCGATGGTGACGGTTTTGGTGGCGATAACGGTGTTTTTGTCCATCACATCTATACGTACCTGGTAGAGGTTGGGGTGATCGAAATGCCAAAGCTGAACTTCGGGGATTTGTACCGTTGTTGTCAGTTTGCCGTCTTTCGGCGTTCCGTTTTGCGTTTGCGTGAATACGACCTGTTGTGCCGCATCGGTTACAGACAGGCGGGTGCGCAGCGGTTTTTGGGTTTTTCTGTCGAGCAGGACGGTCTGCACGTGCAGTTGGCCCGCTTTCGTTCCGGGAACGGGTCTTGCATCGGCCAAAATATAATCGATGCCCGAGGGGTTGGAAATATGGAGGGATACGCTTCGCGTGATACCGCCGTCGTTGGCCCAGTCGAACGATTTGCCGTAAGGGAGTGCCGTGTTGGAGAATTGATTGTTCACGGAAACGGTCAGCAGGTTTTTCCCTTTCCGGGCCGCTTTCGACGCGTCTGCATAAAAGGCAGTGTAGCCGGAACCGTAGTGTTTCGCGATTTGCTGGCCGTTGAGATAAATATGGGCGTCGCGGTACACGGCGTTGAATTTCAGGCGGACGGACTTGCCTTTCGTTTCCTGCGGGATGTCGATTTCCCGTTGGTACCAGGCGGTGCCGTAGTATTCTTCGGTGCCGGGGTCAACATTCCAGGTGTGCGGTACTTTGACCGTTCTCGATATTTGGGCCGGGAGTGTTGTGGAAAACCAGCGCGCAGCAGCCCCTTCATCCAGCGAGTCTATACAAAACAACCAATCCCCGTTCAGTGAAACCGTTACCTCTTCAGGCGATGCAACACGTTGGGCGAAGGTCTGGCATTGAAACAGCAATAACGCGGCCGTAAGGAATGTGAATGTCCATCTCATGATGCGGAAAGTTTACAATCGATTGGGTGAAAAGTGGAATCCATACATGCATCCTGCATGCCGGAACAAGATACGTACGATTCGGAAAGGCTGCTTGCGGACCATAAGATTGTCCATGCGATCAGTTAGTTAGTCCATTGGCCGGGCTATGGATTACGCCTAGTTTTGTAACGTTACCGCCGGTTTTGACGTGCGCGTCGTCGTTACGGCATCATCCGCGGACAGTACCCGATGTTTTGTATGATATAAGCAGTGAGCCATCAGTCAGCAACGAGGCGGGGCGATGGGATGGAAGTGAAAGGAAAAGCGCCCGTTTCTTTCCCGTATTGTTGTAAACCCGGTATGATAAGCAACACAGGAAGCCATTATTAAAACCTGAACATACCGCGAAACCATTAGGCTGGCGAACGAAAGCTGCATTGCGCTGCCATGCGCATGCATGGAACGAAAGGTAATTATTTTGAATCCGGCGCCGGATGAAGCAGTGTTGGCGCCACATTCCATAGTCTTACAGTTATGAAAAACGACGATTAGCACCAGACATCAGCATTTTTGACGAAACAGCATTTCCGTCTTACCATGTGATGCATGCAGCCATGCATGTTATTTCCGGGCGATCCCTGATCGGCCACCGGCATCCTGTTGCGAAAAAGGTTCAGGTATACTAAACTAAAACTCACATCTAATGAAATTAGGTAAACATCACCACGTTATTCCTCTGGTCAGTGGATTATTCATCCTGCTATTGCTGTTCATCCATTTCCCGGGCTTTTCGCAGGCTACGCGGAAGGTGACGGGAACGGTGGTAAATGAACAGGGCCAACCCTTACCGGGCGCGACCATTTCCATCAAGGGCCGTCCGGCCAACGCGATTACGGACGATAACGGCAAATTCACCATTTCCGTTTCGGGAGAAAATGTGGTGCTCGTGGCCACGCACATGGCTTCGTCGCCCACGGAGATCGCGGTCGGCGATCAGACCGATATCCGGTTCGTGCTCAAGCCGCTCGACAAAAAGCTGGACGAAGTGATCGTGGTGGGATATGGCACGCAGAAGCGGACCTCGCTCACGGCGGCCGTTTCCAGCATCAAGGGTTCCGAAGTGGCGAGCCTGCCGGTGGCTAACCTGAGCAACGCGCTGGGCGGCCGCGTGCCGGGCGTGATCTTCAAACAGGGAAGTGGCGAGCCCGGTTACGATGGCTCTTCCATCCTCATCCGCGGCTTCAGCACCACCGGCAACACCGCGCCACTTGTGATCGTAGACGGCGTTCCGCGCAGCTTCCAGCAGCTGGACCCCAACAGCGTGGCGAGCTTCACCATCCTGAAAGACGCCGCGGCCGTGGCGCCCTACGGCGTAGCGGGCGCCAACGGCGTGATCCTCGTGACCACGAAAAAAGGTTCCGCCGGCAAGCCGCAACTGTCTTACAACGGCTATTACGGCTGGCAAAACCCGACCATGCTGCCGAAAATGGTGACCTCCTTCGAATACGCCACCATGCGCAATGCGGCCGCCGCAAACGCGGGCACGGCGCCGGTGTACGACGATAACGCGCTCCAGAAATTCAAAGACGGTTCCGACCCGGACCTATTCCCCGTGAACGATCCGCTGCGAACGCTCATCAACCGGAACGCGCCCATGATGGGGCACAACCTGTCCGTTTCGGGCGGTTCGGAGAAAGTGAAATACTTCGGGGCGCTGGGGTACCTGTCGCAGGACGGCATGTGGGGCCCCACCAATTTCAAGCGCTATAATCTTACATCGAACGTAGAAGCCCAGGTAACGAACACCACGAAGTTCAGCATATCGCTGAGCGGCAGGGTGGAAGACAGGCGCTATCCCGCCCGTTCCGCCGGCAGCATATTCGACCAGCTGTACCGTACGCCCCCCGTGGCACCGGTGCTCTTCAGCAACGGGCTCTGGGGCTCGTACATCGGTCGCTCGGCATACGGGAACATCTACAAAAGCGGTTATTCCAACGATCTCCGCCAGATCCTCCTGAGCCAGGTGAGCGTGGAACAAAAGCTGCCCCTCAAAGGCCTTACCGCCAAAGCCGTGTTCAGTTACGATTACAACGATCCCAACGGCGGCACGGTGAAAACCTGGGCTACGCCCATCCCGTATTATGCGATCACGGATGCGGCTACCCGTCCATATACCATCACGCAGATCGGGTCCGACGGGCCGCAGAAACCGACGTACAACGTCTCTTTCGGGCAAAGCCAGGCATTCACGTACCAGGGCTTCCTGACGTATGCCAACAGTTTCGGTAAGAGCGATGTGGGCGCTACGCTGGTACTGGAGTCCCGCAACACCAAATCGACCAGTTTCGGGGCGGGACGGGTAAACTATAACGTGGGGATTCCCGAGCTGAACAATGGCAGCTCCAATGCCAACGACCTGTCGAACAGCGGCTCATCGGGAGAGCTGAAGCAGCGGGGGATGATCTTCCGCCTTACCTATGCGTACGACGGTAAATACATGTTCGAAGCTTCCGGGCGGTACGACGGGCATTACGTGTTCGCGCCTGGGCAGCGGTACCAGCTCTTTCCGGCGTTCTCCGCCGGTTGGAGGGTTTCGGAAGAGCAGTTCATGGAAAACGTTGCCTGGCTGGATAACCTGAAAATCCGCGGTTCCTACGGCGAGAGCGGCGCCCTGCCTTACATCGGCGGTGTGCTGGCGCCGTTCCAGTACCTGAGCGCGTTTTCGCTGTTGAGCAACAATGCCGTTTTCGGAGGCGCCAGCTCGCAGGGGCTCCAGGAAACAGCCCCCGGCAACGCGGCCATCACCTGGGAAAAAGCGAAGAAAACGAATATCGGGTTTGAGATCTCCGTGCTGAAAGGTTTGTTCACCATGGAAGCCGATTATTTCATCGAGAAGCGCAACGATATCCTCATCGCCAACCAGAACAAGGTGCCGGCGGAATACGGGATCGGGCTGCCGCAGTCGAACTCCGCGGCGGTCAGCAACCGCGGTTTCGATTTCAGCGTCGGATCGACCTATAACATCTCGCGGGATTTTCGGGTGAGCCTGGTGGCCAACGCTACTTACGCGAAAAATAAATACGTGGAGATTTTCGAACTGCCCGCTACTTTCAACAATCCCAACCGGAAGCAGACCGGCCGGCCCATCGGCACGCAGTTCGGCTATCACGCCATCCGCCTCTTCCAGCAAAGCGATGATAAGAACGGCAACGGCATCATCGACGGCGGGGAATACGATGTCGCGCAATTCGGCACCCTCCGCCCGGGAGATATTATGTACGAAGACGTGAACGGCGATAAGAAGATCGACGCCAACGACCAGAAAGTCATTGGCAACCCGTCTACGCCCCAGCTGATCTACGGTTTCTCGCCCACCATCTCTTACAAAGGCATCGATCTGAACCTGCTCTTCCAGGGCGCGGGCGCCGGCAGTTTCCTGCTGAACGGCCAGGCCGCGTTCCCTTTCTTCAACAGCGGCTCTGCATTGGCCACCACGCTCGACTATTGGACGCCTACCAACACCGGGGCGCTCTATCCGCGCGTATTGCCGCAACCCAGCCAGAACTCCACGCAGGTGTCTGACTGGTGGATGCGGAAAGTGAACTACCTCCGCATGAAATCCGTGGAACTGGGATATTCCCTGCCGAAAGACCTCGTCGCAAAAGCACGCCTGCAATCTGTCCGCGCATATGTGTCCGGGCAGAATCTCATTACCTGGGCCAAAGACATGAAGGATTTCGACCCGGAGGCGAGCGTCAGCAACGGGAACTATTATCCGCAGCAGAAAGTGATCACCGTTGGCTTAAACGTTAATTTCTAAAATTTTGACCAAGATGATGAAAAAGCATATATCGATAATCGGATGCTGTTTGTTGATGGGAGCGGCTGCGCTGACATCCTGTTCAGACAAACAACTGGATGTGGAACCGCGCGACAGGCTTACAGACGCCAATGTCTGGACAGACCCCGGCGCCTCCGACCTTTTCCTGAACGATATCTACCGCAGCCTGCCCGACGGCAATAACTGGTACGATCCGGTAGAGAACTGGTCAGACAATACGATCTGCGGATTTGCCTGGCCCACCTCCCGGACGCTCGTCCAGCAGGCGCTCTATTCTCCCGCAAACGCCGGCCTGTCGGGCGAAGTGAGCAATATGTACAACTGGTCTACCAACTACACCTATATCCGCAAATGCAACGTGTTCATCAGGAACGTGACCGCATCTTCCTCTCTTTCCGCCGATTATAAAAAAGGAAGGCTGGCCGAAGCCCGTTTTCTGCGCGCCTATTTTTACCACAACCTCTGGATGGCCTTCGGCGGGGTGCCGGTGATCACCGATGTGCTCGACGTGGAAACCCAGGGCGACGGCGTGTTCCGGGCGCGCAATACTTCAGAGGAAACACTGAAATTCATTACCGACGAATGCACCGCCATCTACGCCGACCTGCCGCCCATGCCGAATTCCGGCAGGATCGGGAAAGGTGCAGCCATGGCGCTGAAAGGCTGGTGCGAACTGTTTGCCGGTAAGTGGGCCGCCGCTGCCGCGAGCAATAAAAAAATCATGGACGAACTGGATTACGACCTCGATCCGGACTATGCGGCGCTGTTCCTCAGCAAAGGCAACGCCAGCAAAGAATCCATCCTCTACCGCGAATACGCGCCTCCGGGCCCGGGAAAAGGCGGCAGCCTCGACGGGCTCATCGGCCCCACGTTCACCAAGGGCGGCGCCGAAACCTCCTGGGGCGGCATGAACCCTACGCAAGACCTCGTGGACGATTATGCCATGGCCAACGGGAAAGTCATCACCGACCCCACGTCCGGCTACAACCCGCAAAAGCCTTACGAAAACCGGGAAAAACGTTTTTACCAGTCTATCGTATATGACGGCTCCTGGTTCTACAACGATACGATTTTCACCCGCCGCGGGATCGGAAGCCCCAACGAAATAGACCTCACCGACCGCGACGATGCCGGCCAAACCGGATATTACCCCCGCAAGCGCATGGCCACCGATATTACGCTGGGCGCCGCCAGCTGGGACGGCTACACCAGCTACCAGAACTACATCATTTTCCGGTATGCGGAAGTGCTGCTGAACTATGCCGAAGCGCAGAACGAAGCCGCAGGCCCCGATGCAACGGTGTACGCCGCGGTAGACGCCGTGCGCGGCCGATCCGATCTCAACGGGCTGCCGGCTGGCCTGAGCAAAGACCAGATGCGCACGGCCATCCGCCGGGAAAGAAGGGTGGAATTGGCGTTTGAAGACAAGCGCTACTGGGACCTCATCCGCTGGAAAATCGCCGAAGTGAACCTGAACCGCCCCCTGCGCGGGATTTCCATTACCGTGGCGCCCAACGGATCGCTGCAATACGCACCGGTAGACGCGCGCGGCGGCGACCGGAAATTCTTCGCCAACAAAAACTATTTATTCCCCATCCCGCAAAGCGTGATCGAACAGAACCCGAAATTGCAGGGCAAACAAAACCCTGGCTATTGATTGTAATACGATCCTGATCGATAAATACACTCTGATTTTCCATTCGGGGAGTTTTTATTTGTCGAGCCGCTCATCCATTGTTTGTAACGCCGATTCCTTGTACTTTGAACGAACAACTTTACTTATGAAACTGAGAACGAACGATTGGATATTGGGATCGATGCTCCTTGCCGGCATGGCCGCCACGCTGCCTTCGCAGGCGCAGGAGCGGATGTCGCTCGCCGGGAAATGGGCCGTGCAGCTGGATGCGGACAGCACATATTTCAACCGGAACACACCGCCGCGCACTTTTCAGCATACGGTGCAATTGCCCGGGACCACCGACCAGGCGCGTATCGGACAAAAAACCACGGGCTCCGATTACGGTATCCTGACTCGGGCCTACAAACATGTTGGTCCTGCCTGGTATCACCGGCAGATCACCATACCGGCGGGTTGGGCCGGGAAGGAGGTGCGCCTGTTCCTGGAGCGGGTGTTGTGGGAAAGCCGGGTTTTTATCGACGGAAAGGAAATCTCCCGCCTGTCGCCCCTCTACGTTCCGCACCGCCATACCCTCGGGAAACTGGCGCCCGGCACCCATACGATCGATATCTGCGTGAACAACGATCTCATCCATAACATCGGCGATAAAGGGCACGGCTATACGGAATACACCCAAAGTATCTGGAACGGCATCGTGGGCCGGCTGGAATTGCAGGCCACACCAACTTTTTCCATCGAAAGGGCGAAATTTTACCCGGATGCGGAAAAAATGGAGATGCGGGTGGAAGTGATGGTGAAAAGCGACGTTGCCGCGGATGTGGAAGCGTCGGTGGCCGTGAACGATCCGAAAACGGGTAAAGTGGTGAAAAATATCGTCCGCAAATTGCGTGTCCCGGCCGGCGATACCCTGGTGGCGTTTGCGCCACTGGGCTGGGAGCATGTCCGGCTATGGGACGAATTCAATCCCAATCTATACGATGTAAAGGTGGAATTGAAGCGGGGGAAAAATACCGTTGCGTGGAACGACAGGATCGGGTTCCGGAAAGTGTCCGCTTCGCGGAATAAAATCCTCGTGAACGGAAAGGCGACGTTCGTGCGCGGGAACCTCGACTGTGTGCATTTCCCCCTCACCGGCTATCCTTCCTGCGATGAGAAGGAATGGGAGCGGATTTTCAAAAAGTACCAGGAATTCGGGCTGAACACCGTCCGTTTCCACTCCTGGACGCCGCCGCGCGCGGCTTTCGAAGCGGCAGACAAAATGGGGATTTACATCCAGACGGAAATCATCTGGCTGGATTGGTGGATGGCCGGCGAACAGAAAACCCGGCCGGAAATGAACACGAAAAACTATCCGCAGGGGCTGGGCAAGAACCCCAGTGCCGACGCTTTTGTGCAGGCGGAAATGAAACGCGTGATCGACGAATACGGCAATCATCCGTCGTTCCTCTTTTTCTGTATCGGCAACGAACTGGGCAATTCCGATTTCGACGTGATGCAACAGTGGATCGAAAAGGCGAAGGCCGGCGATCCGCGCAGGTTGTATTCCGTATCCACCGCGCGGAAGATCATGCCGGTGGATGATTATATGGTGACGCATAACATCCCGGAAGTGGGCGGCACTTACGGATACAGCATGAACAAAACCGATGCGGGGCTGGAAGCGAATTACAGCCGGGCGAACATTCCCATCATCGCGCATGAAGTTGGCCAGGCGCCGGTACATCCGCTTTGGAGCGAGACCGGTAAATACACCGGCGTGCTGAAAGCCCGCAACCTCGAAGGTTTCCGGGATATGGCGCTGAAAAACGGCGTGGCTTTGCAGGATAGGGATTTTCAAAGTTCCACGGGCAAGCTGCAGCAGCTGTTGTATAAAAACCTCATCGAGAATATCCAACTGGCGCCCTCCAGCGCGGGGTTCCAGCTCCTGAGCCTGCAGGATTACCAGGGCCAGGGCGAAGCGCTCGTAGGCTGGCTGGATTGTTTCTGGGACGATAAGGGCACCACTTCCGCCAAAAATTTCCGCGGGTACAGCAATGCCGTAGTGCCGCTGGTACGCACGCCTACGTTCACCTACACCCACGCCGATACGTTGCGCATGGGCATGGAAGTGGCGAACTTTTTCAAATCCGATCTGAATGGACCGCTGCTTTGGGAAATCACCGATGCCGCCGGGAAAAAGCTGCATAGCGGTAAGGCCCGCCAGTCGGTATTCCCGCAGGGCACGCTCACGAAAGCGGACAGCCTTGACCTGCCGTTGGGAGATTTCCCCGGCCAGGCAGGCCAGTACACATTCAGGTTGTATTTCGCGGACAATAAGTATAGCAACAGCTGGCAGTTTTTCGTATTCCCGCCGGCGGAGAAACGGACGGTCGATACCGACGGCATCTACGTACACGATGCCTGGGACCATTCGGTAGATAGCGTGCTGGCGAAAGGAGGGAAGGTGTTGTTGCTGGCAGACCAGCTCGGCAACAAGCGGACCTCGGCGCCGGTCAGCTTTGCGCCGCTCTTCTGGAGCGCGAGCTTCTTCCCGGGCCAGGGCAATGAAACGCTCGGTTCGCGCATCGATGCTGGCAGCGAAGCGTTCCGCCATTTCCCGACCAGCGATTTCACGAACTGGCAATGGTACCGGATCACTCCCGGAGCGAAGTACTTTAAACTGACTGGCATGCCGGCGGCATATACGCCCATCGCGCAGCCTGTTTCCGATTTCCATTTCAACGAAAAACTGGGCAGTATTTTCGAAACGTGCATCGGTGCCGGGAAGCTCCTGGTTTGCGGATACAACCTCCGCCAACCCGCGAACGCATACGCCCGGCAATTGTACTACAGCCTCGTGCAATACATGAAAAGCCCGGCTTTCAGCCCGAAAATGGCATTGCCGGAAGCACGGTTGAAAGAGATCCTGGCCCAAACCGAGGTTCCGGCGCCCACTTCGCAGTTGCCCAGCGAGTTCAACGGTGCGGCATTGTTCATCAGTGCGGGCCGGAACGCTTCCGCTTCCAAAGACTGGTCTGCGGAAGACGATGCCGTGATCGCCAACAAAGGCTACAAATACAGCGCCACCGGCCTGCGGACCATCCGCCGGGATAGCGTTGGCGCCTGGGCCGGGAGGGATTTTTCCATCCAGCTCCAACCGCCCGCCGGCGTAAAAGGACATGTATATCTGCATCTCCTGCGCCCAGGCAACGGTAAGGCCTCCGGTATTATCACGATCGAAGGCAGGGAGCTGAAAACCGGCGACATCGCGGCAACAGGGAAATGGATCAAAATTTTCATGATGCGGGAAGACACCAACGATGGCAAGGTTGCCATCCAGTTCGCCGCCGATAACAACAGCGGGCTGGTCGTGGACCGGCTTGTGGTGATGGAAGAGGAATAGGGATGCTACGCGCTGTTATATAGAATTAGGGGTTTGGATAGCCGGATCCCGCCGGGGTGATTAGGATCAGCTTCGCTGCGACAGTGGTCATTTTCCATGAAGGGGAATTAAGTGAACTTGTTATTATCCGTAATATCATTGTTCACTTCAAATCACCACATGCAACCAGTCCGCAATACAGATAATCTGGCCAGGAGCCTGGTGCTCATACTGGCTGGCGGGGCATTGCTTTTTTTCGGGAAGCCGCTTTTCGTGCCGCTGTTTATGGGTTTATTGGTAGCGATGATCATGTACCCGGTTTGTACGGCGCTGGAGCGGCGGGGCGCTTCCAGGACGGCCGGGGTGACGGTTTGCCTCATTATCGTCATCGCGCTGTTTGCAGCGCTGTTGGCGCTGCTTGTCTGGCAACTCCGATCGTTCCTGGGCGATTGGCCGATGCTGGCGGCTAAGCTGGAAGGATCGCTGACGGATATGAAGCAATGGTTGGCGCTGAATTTCCGGATCACGCTCGAGGTGCAGGATAACTGGCTGCACGACCAGGCAGGCCAGGTCATGGGGTTCATCGGCCCTGTGCTGAGGGGGACGGTCAATGTCACGGCGAATACACTTTTTATGTTGTTCATGACGCCGGTTTTTGCTGCACTTTTTTTATTCCACCGACGGGTTTTTGTTTCGTTCCTGGAGGAGATGGCGGGCGACCGTTACGCGCATAAACTGGAAACGATCCTGCGGCAGGTGATCCGGACATATTTCCAATATGTCAAAGGTATGGCCCTCGTGTACCTGATCGTGGGTATCCTCAATTCCATCGGGCTTTACCTGCTCGATGTGCCCCATGCCATTCTTTTCGGGATGCTTACGGCCATTATGACCATCATTCCCTATTTCGGGATCATTGTGAGCGCATTGCTGCCAATTTCGGCGGCGTGGACCGTCCATGGGTCCATTTGGTACCCTGTCGGAGTGATCGGGGTTTTCAGTTTCGTGCAATACCTGGAGGCCAACATCATCTTCCCGAAAGTAGTGGCCGCGCAATTGAACGTAAGCACCTGGGCAACGCTGGTAGCCATCCTTGCCGGAGGGATCGTTTGGGGCGTTGCGGGCATGGTCCTGTTCATCCCATTCGCGGCCATGGCCAAGATTGCCGCAGACCATCTGGAGGAATGGGCGCATTGGAGGTTGTTGCTGGCCCGTTCAGCATCCGGAAAAGACCGCTGAGCCCCTTTTCCTGGCCGGATGGGGAAAACTCCTGCGTGATAAAAGCCTCGCTTACGTCCCTTTCGTCCCCATGGCGGAGCGCAGGCCCGGAAAGGGAGCGGATGATATCGATCAGGCAGCAGCCATATTTGCGTCATTCTTTGCCGGGATATTCCTGGGTAATTTTCAACCATGGAAATTTCATCTCATCACTTATAAATCTGAAGTAACATGAAAACGCTTTCTTTACAACCCGACACGATGTTCCCGGCCCTGTGGGACGACTTCTTTTCCGGATGGCTCGATATGAACGGGAAGAAAAACAAACCGTTTCTGACCGTTCCGGCGGTGAACATCAGTGAAGGGAAAGATGCATTCAAAATCGCCATGGCAGCGCCTGGCATGAAGAAGGAAGATTTCAGGATCGATGTGTCGGAAGGGCTGCTGACCGTCAGTTCCCGAACGGAATCGAAGCATGAAGAGGAAAAGGACAACTACCGGAAGCAGGAGTATAATTACAGCAGCTTTACGCGCTCTTTCGAAATCCCGGAGTCGGTGATCGCCAGTAAAATCGAAGCGAAATATACCGATGGCGTACTTGAGATCGTATTGCCGAAAAAAGAAGACACAAAAACAGCTCCCACCGTGAACGTAACGGTAAAATAGGGCGCTTTGCCGCTACTGCTGCCCCGCCGGTCAGGCGGGGCTTTTTTTGTCTTTTTGCTTGCGATGGTGCTGCTCTTTTGCGCAGAGTGTGCCGGCTTCTTCCAGCACCCTGTCCGCTTTTCCGGGAGGAACGCCCGCTTCGTTCAGGGCACCGGGCCGCCCGAGCAGATCGCTGCAGAGCACGACGCCCAGGTGCAGCAACCTGGATTTCTCGTAATGACTGAGGGTGGTAAGGCAGGTTACCGGGTAGAGTTGTTCCTGGTCGATGATGTCGCGAAGGCTTTTACCGGAAGGGTGGTCCCAGGACAGTAACTGTAATCCCACACAGTTGCTGTACTGGAGCGCGTCAGACGAAAAACGGGAATTGGTGATGAGCCAACCATGCAGGTTGCCGGGGCTGGTTTTTTCGAATGAGCGCGCGATGTCCTGGAACCGTGCATGTACGTAAAGCGCCACTTTTACGTCGCATTTGATGCCTGCCTGGTGGTACTTGCATTCGATAAAGTTTTTCTCACCGGCCGTTGTGGCCATTACGTCGACTTCATGCCTGACACAGTGGCCGGTGACGAACTGGTTGGTTTGAACGTTGTAGCCCCTGCGGCGGAAGAGTTCCCCGATAAACTGTTCGAAAGGAAACCCAGACGGCCCGAGCTCCAGGATGGCCCTTTTCAGATGATAGCGCGCTGCGGCAGGGCGCATCCTGTCTTTCAGCATGCCGAAAGCCTGGTCGTATATCTCCCGCGTGGAAATACCGGGGTAAAGCCTGGGCCGCAGGGAAGCGATGATCCCGTCTGCCGTCTCGTCCGTAGCACCGGAGCGGGTCAGCGACCGGCGCAGTTTTTTCTCCGAAAATGCCGCCAGTCCGCCGTCCGATTTCCGGACGTACTGTATCGCCTGTTTTTCTTCCATACCCAGCGTTTTTAGCAAAGTACGAAGTTGCCGGATCATTGGCGCTGACGGCCGTACGCCCCGCCATTGATCGTGATCAGCCGGGCCGGCGCGGCAATGCATGAATGTCATCAAGGCCCTGTATCGACATCATTTACCCGGCGCCGGCGCTATGTTAGCTTTGGGTTATAAACAAAGTACCATGGCGCTCCTTGCAACGATACGGTGCATCGTCTTCGCGGGAATACTGGGTTCCTGTACGGAACGTACGGAAATGATACGGCAATTGGGCCGGGAACATATGGATACGGTCCCGGCCGGCATCCGGATCGCGCCTGATTCCCTGCCGCCGGATACTGCCGCCTGGCGTCAGGCCCTCCGGCATCTGGCGCACGGAGCCCCCCTTACCTGGTGGGCTGCCGCCGAAGACGGGCCGCCGTTGCCGGGGGCTTTGTTGCCGTATAAAAGAATTGTGGCCTATTATGGCAACTTCTATACACCCGCCATGGGGATATTGGGTATGCTACCGGAAGACGCGCTCATGGAGAAACTCGCCGGTGAAATGCGGCGCTGGGTAGCTGCCGATACGCTGATCCCCACGGTGTCTGCCCTGCATTACATCGCCGTGACCGCCCAGCGCTCCCCGGGAAAGGACCGTATGTACCGCCTCCGGATGCCGCACGCGGAGATCGACAGGGTCATCGGCATGGCGCGCCGTCACCAGGCGGTCGTTTTCCTCGATATTCAGACCGGGCACAGCGATGCGCTCACGGAAACCAAAGCGCTCGCCGGATACCTGGCCATGTCCGACGTGCACCTGGGCCTCGACCCGGAATACAATATGACCGGCGGACAAATCCCATGCTCCGCCATCGGCACCATGGATGCGGCTACGATCAATGCCGTTTCCGGGTACCTGGCGGAGCTGGTCCGGGAAAACGGGCTGCCGCCGAAAATCCTCGTTGTTCACCGCTTCACCCAGGCGATGGTCACCAATACGCAGTCGATCAAACGCCGGCCGGAAGTGCAGTTCGTAATGAATATGGACGGCTTCGGCTCACCTGCCAGGAAAAGGGATACCTACAGGGCATACATCGGGAAAAAGCCGCCGCAGTTTACGGGATTCAAGTTGTTCTACAAGGTGGACCCCGCTACCGGCGGGCGCCTCATGTTGCCGGCCGAGGTGCTGTTGCTGCAACCTTCCCCGGTTTATATCCAATATCAATAATTAAAAATGAGACATATGAAAAAGGTCGTACTTGCCTTCGATGGTACCAATTATTCCGAAGGTTCGCTGGCTTTCGCCGCGGGGCTCAACAAACAAGCGCCGATCCTGCTGGCAGGCACTTTTTTGCCGCAGATCGATCTGTCGTCTACCTGGAGCTATGCCCTGGGCAGCGCCGGACACTTCAGCCCCATGCTTGAAGATTTCAATGGAGAGGTAATGGAGGAACATATCCGGCGGTTCGAGAAAACCTGCAACGCGGAAGGGATCGAGTGGCGGGTGCATAAATACCCTTACGACGTGGCCATGCCCGAAATCCGCAAGGAATCCCGGTTCGCCGATCTGTTGGTGCTGGGCGGGGAAACCTTTTATGACCGGTATGGCACCGAGCGGCCCAACGAATACCTGAAAATGGCATTGCAGGAAGCGGAATGCCCGGTAGTGGTGGTTCCGGAATCCTTCGATTTCCCTTCCCGGATCGTACTGGCGTACGACGGAAGTGAGGATTCGGTTTACGCCATCCGGCAATTCGCGCTCCTGTTCCCGGAAATGGCCAAATGGCCGGCCACACTCGTTCATGCCTCCTCCAGGGAACATGGCGGCCTGCCGGAAAAAGACTACATCCTGGAGCTTTGTACGCGCCATTACCCGGACCTGACGGTGAAAATGCTGGAATCCTCCGCCCGGAAACATTTCCGAGAATGGCTCAATGAACGTCCGGCATCCATGCTGGTCTGCGGGGCTTACGGCCGGTCAGACCTGTCCATGATGTTCAGGCAGAGCTTCGCTGCAGGCGCCATCACCGACCATACGTACCCCGTATTCATTGCGCACCGCTCATGAAACGATGACCACGATCATCGCTGCCGCGTCCGCCATCATTCTTCCGCCAGGCCGGAAGGCCTAACTTTCATTAAAATACTCACCATGAAAAAGATCCTTGCAACCGTAGACGCACTGCATTTCTCGGAACATGAGCTGAGAAGTTACAAATACATCGCCGATAAAGCCCGCGGCGCACTCACCATTCTTTTTCTCGAAAACATCGCCGGGGAAGCCGTGCAATATGCGGCGCTGGATTCCGGTACGCTCGATTACCAGGCCATTTTCGCGGAAAGCATGAAGGAAAGGCGGGAAAAATCCATCGAGAACAAAAAACGCCTGCAGGAATATTACCGGGATAACGGGATGGACGTGACCGTCCGCGAAATCCCGGGCGTGCCCATGGTGGAAGCGGTCGCTGAAAGCCGCTTCGCCGACCTCCTGATCGTTCGGAACGATACCACCTTTTCCATGGTCACCGATTCCAATCCCACGCAATTCGTGAAAGATATGCTCGTGCATGCGCAATGCCCGGTGATGGTGATCCCGGAAACCGTCCATTATTTCCGGGAGCTCATGTTTTCCTATAACGGCACGTTTTCTTCTTCGTTCGCCATCCGCCAGTTCACACAACTGTTCGATACCCTGAGCGAAGTGCCCGTCAAAGTCATTTACATCGTCGAAAACGACGAGCGGAAAATCCCTTCCGGCAAGCTCATCAAAGAATACCTCAACCATCATTACGAAGATGTCACGTACCAGTCGCTCGAAGGCAAGCCCACCGCGGAACTGCTTGCCGCCACCCTGCACAGCACCCATGGCGTCATTACGCTGGGCGCATACGGCCGGAGCGCCACTTCCCGGTTCTTCCGCCACAGCGATGCTGAAGCGATCCTGCGGACGGCCAACATTCCCGTGTTCATTACTCATCCCTAAAATCCACATTGTATGAAAGGATTAATCGTTTATAATGGACGGTATGGTGCAACGATGCAATACAGCATCTGGCTCGGTACGGCATTGAATTATCCTGTCGTTAAAACAGATTTCGTACGGCCGGAGCAGATCACCCAGGCGGAATGTATCCTGATCGGCACCAGCGTTTACATCGGCCAGTTGCAGGTGAAAAAGTGGCTCCAGGCGAATCTGGCCTTGCTGGAAGGCAAGAAGCTCATCTTTTTCATCGTTGCCGGCGGTGTGCCCGATAACCTGGCCGAAGTAAAAAGCTACGTCGAAAAATGTGTGCCGGCCACGTTGCAGCCGGGCGCACATTGCTTTTACCTGCCGGGCCGCTTGAATTTCGGATTGCTGTCGCTGAAAGACAAATTATTGCTGCGGATGGGCGCCTGGCTCGCGGCCAGGAAAGGGAAAAAAATAGTGGTTACGGATTATAACCACGTGGCCAGGGAAAATATCGCCCCGGTGATCGAAGCCGCCCGGTTGATGGCTACAACATCACTCACCTCGCAAAACGCCGCCATATGAAAATGCTCATCACGGAAGAATTCCTTGTCCGCTACATCCAGGACGAATTTCATGTCTGTTACCCGCACCTCAAGCTGGAATTCTTCCGCCAGCCACACGGCCTTTACGAAGGCAGCCATCGGGCGGATAAAGTACATCCGGATACGCATATCGATGAAATCCGCGACTTCCATAGTGCGGCGTGGATCGATTTCGGCGGTTACGTCACTGCCGCAGAACTGGAGGATCAGTTCACGCATTTGCTGGGCCTGAGCGCACAGGTTTTCCGGAAATCGGGGAATGTCTGGCTCGAAACCACGGAAACTGACGACCTGACGCTGGGCGAACTGGAGGAGAGAGGCAGCTATGAGGCTATCCGTCCAGGCATCCCTGATAACGATCTAAACGAACAAACATGAAGCGCATCCTGATCTATTTTGCCGCCATGGCCATGCTTCCCGCCTGTTATTCCACACAGCTTACCCGGATACGGCAGCCGGCGGCTGCATCGCCGGTGGCCTGCAAAAAAATACTCGTGTTGGGGATGATGCCCGACAGCGCATTGCGGCAGCGGATGGAATCCCATGTTGCGGGAGATCTGACAGACGCAGGCTTTACAGCGGTAACCTCGTTCCAGGGGTTCGATGCGTTCGAGTTCCTGCAGTCGGAAGACAAAGTGCCGACAAAACAATTCGCCGACCGGGGGATCGATGCCGTGCTGACCATTTCACTGATCAATAAAACAACGGAAGGCGTCTTCCTTCCCATTAGCCTCTATCAACTGCTGACCGACCAATACGCTTCGGAATACTACTGGATGCTGGCGCCCGAGCTGCAAAGGGAAGAAACCCGGTACGCCTGGGAAAGCGGCCTGTACGACGTGGCCGATGGCCTGCGCAAATTTGCCGTGCAATCCGTTTCGTTCGCGCCGTCCTCGCAGGAGCGCATGGCGCATGAATACGGCAAGGTGCTGACGCGGGAACTGGTCCGCCGAAAAGCGATCTCCCGGCCCAGGTGAGCCGGGAGTTTTTATTTAGCGGTGGCTGATAAATAATGCTTTCGATACGAATTTCGCGATCGGTTCGGCATGGCTGGCAGACACGAACGCAGACCAGCCGCTTCTTCCATAAGCACCCATCACGATCAGCAGTTTATCCTTTTCCAGCACATATTCCAGCAACGCCATCCTGCTGTCGGCTCCCGCATTTACGAATTTCACATCGCGGAAATTTCCCCGCAGCCAATCGCCCATCAGTTGCAACTCGTTTTTGCTGACCCAGGTTTCGCCATGGGCGGTGAGCACCGTCAGCTTTCTGTCGGTCAGCCGGGGAAAAAGGGCACAGAACTGTTTGATGGCGAATACGGAAGAAGGGCTGCCATCATAGGCGAACACGATTTCTTCGAGCCCGTCGAACCTTTCGGGGACTAGGATGACTGGGCATTCAGACTGTGAAAGGATATTGCGCGCCATCGACGGCGAATGGCCGGCATTGGAAACCGACAATCCCAACGCGGGATCTATCAGCAGCAGGTCCGCATACCGGCATTCCGTTACCACCGAATCGGCGATATGATCGCTGATCAGCAGCGCCTGGGCGTTGAAACCGACTTCGTCGCAGGTATTCCTGAACACCGAGAGGTTCCTTTGAATACATTCGTCCCTGAGTATCTCCATGGGCGTATCCCGGTTGTAATCGGCGCCGCTGCAGATCATTTCTTCCCGCAGTGCCTTTTCCGATGCGGAATCATGCGCGGCCAATTCCACGAACAGCCCGGTCAGCGGCGCATGCAATAACTGGCAAACGAAACCAGCGAAATCCAGCGGATGGCGGTCGATCTTGTAGGCATCCGCCAGGTAGAGTACCTTTTTCATGGTGGAAAGTTTCGGGAAAGTTACCGGTACTCGCATCGCCAGACAATGATGCCCGTCACAGGAAATGATGACGGAAAGCCGCTCCGGGCCGCACGATATCACGGATGGCCAGGTTTACTCGCCCAAAACGATGAATTTCCGGAATATTTTTTTCCGCTTTGCCTGGTATTTGAGCAGGGCTGTTTGCTGGAGGTGTGCAATCGCTTCGGGAATTTCGTCCGTCACCAGGAACAATTCCAGGTCGGCGGGTGCGATCATGCGTTCTTCCAGCATCCGGTCGAGCATGGTTTTGACCGGCTCCCAATAATGGCTGCCGAAGAGCACCACCGGGAAATCGAGGATCTTTTTGGTCTGTATCAGTGTCAATGCTTCGAAAAGCTCGTCCAGCGTGCCGATCCCGCCAGGCATGATGACGTATCCGTAAGAGTATTTGAACATGAGCACTTTCCTGACGAAGAAGTACCGGGAGGTGAAATATTTGTTCAGGTAGGGGTTCGCTTTTTGTTCCATCGGCAGCTGGATATTACATCCCAGGGCTACGCCGCCGCCTTCGCGCGCGCCACGGCTGGCGGCTTCCATGATGCCCGGCCCGCCACCGGTCATGACGGCAAATCCGAGCCCCGCGATGCCGGTGCCCATTTTTACCGCGGCGTCATAATGCAGGGTGCCGGGAGCTACGCGGGCAGAGCCGAACACGGCGATGCAGGGCGGGGAGAAGTGGAAAATGCGGAACCCGCGGACAAACTCCCACAGGATATCCAGCAGGAAGAACAGCTCGCGGATGCGCGACCGCGGCCCTTCCAGCCAGTACCGCTCTTTTCTGATATCCGCCTCCCGTTTCGCCGGACCGGGCTGGCCGTTGTGTTGTGCATTCATGATAACGGTTTCCGGAAAATTAGTTGATCGGCCATCTTTGGCCAATATCGGCCATCATGAAAGTGATTGACAGTTATCAATGGTTCAGTTCACCATTCTTTCCAGTTTACGGATATCCTTGATATAAATCGCGCCGTTTTGGATGTCGATACTGCCTTCGTCCCGGAAATCGCCCAGGGTGCGGATCAGCGATTCCTTGGCCACCCCGGCGATGGCGGCGATATTGTCCCGCCCGATATCCAGTCCGGGATTGGTAACGCCCTGGCTGCTGCACCTGCGGAAAAGGTACAGGAGCGCATCTGCCACGCGCTTGCGCAGCGAATTGTAGGCCATGCCCAGTAAATGCTGCTGGTTTTCGGAAAGATTAGTGGTGAGGAGCTGGATAAATTTGCGGACAACGTCCATATTGCTATAAGCCAGCGATTCGAAATCGCTGCGCGGAATAAGCGCCAGTTCAGTGGGCTCGATGGCTTCGGCCTCATCGTCGTACACCTTATTTTCCAGGAGGGATTTATAGCCGAGGAATTCTCCAGGCCCGTATACCCGTGTAATGATCTCTTTGCCTTCTTCGTTATGGAGGCTCGTTTTGACGCGGCCTTTATTGACATAATAAAGATAGGCCGGATGGTTGCCGGCCGAATAGATCAGTTGCTTCTTTTTGTAGGTATTGCAATTCCTGCCTTCCCGCAATTCATCGAGCAGGGAAGCGCCGTTGGCCACGTTCAGCAATGATTGCAGGCCGGTCATGTCCGGCGTGAACGAGGAACGCAGCTTTTTGCTTTTGCTTAGCCGGACTTCCACCGCATGCAGCAATTCCAGTGAATCGAACGGCTTCACGAGGTAGTCGTCTGCGCCCAGTTCCATGCCCTTTCGGATCTCCGATTTGGCAGACAGTGCACTGAGGAAGATGAATGGCGTGCTCCAGATCTCCTCACGCTTCTGCAGCATGTGCAAAACGCCGTATCCGTCCAGCAATGGCATGCAGATGTCGCAGATAATGAGATCGGGTTTCTTTTCGGTCGCAACCCTGACGCCCTCCAGGCCGTCTTTTGCATTCAGCACGTCGTAATTGTCCATCTCCAGGATTTCCGTAATATTGGCCAATACGTCGGGGCTGTCTTCGATGACAAGAATTGTAGGCATTGGGCGAGTCTTTTGTCAGCATAACATGCGATCAGCAATATAAATTTACCGAATTAACAAATAAGCTGACAAATCGTTCTGCCGATAAAGTATCGGAATTACCCATGCGAAGTAAGCGCAGACCGTTTCCTGTTGATTTTGAACAGGATGACCAGGCATGCGGCCGATAAAATGACCGGAGCTGGAAAAACGGCACCGGCGCCGAAGGGGGCGATGGCCCAGAAAAAGATCAGCGCGCAAAACAAGGCGGCCATCCGGAGGCTCCCCGATCCGAACAATCCCAGCCCGATCAATATCTGCGCCAGTGAGATAGATATGACTATCACTTGCATATGTACCCGGAACGATTCATGGATCGTTCTCACATACCATTCGTACACCGCCACCGCTTCGAGGTCCAGGTATGTTTCCGGCCATGCTATGAGCACGACGATATTGATAAATGCAGTGAGGAAAAATACGGTCCCGATCGCCTTGGCGGCCTGGCCTGGCCGCCGGAAGGCAAATATGAAGATCAACAGGCATATCCCGTTGATCACGAAAAACGCGGGTGAAAATATATTTGTCATAACGAAGGATTTATTGAAAAGCTACCTCAAATCCCCGTCCCGGCCGATGATCCGGCAACGGCGGAATGTATGATTTCAGTCAGTCCGGCCGCAGCCTCCCGTCATTGATAAGGAAGCCTGAAAAACCTAGCTTTAATGTCTAAACTTACCGTTATGGCACACGCAATTTCTCACGCACCCGCCTATCCGAGGCCCGTAGGAAGAACGAACGTTCTCACCTCGCAGGAGCTTTCCTGGGGCATTGTTTTGCTGCTGGCCTGGCTGGGATGGCCCATAGCACGGGAATTCCTCGCCTGGGTACTGCTGAAGGCCTACGACCTTTACATTACCTACGTTCATTGATGGCCCGTAAAACATCGTCTTATGAAAACGGAAAATTATACCGTCAAAATTCAGTTCGACGGCAGGCAATGGGACGTGCCCGTCCGGGTACTTTCCGGCGGCCTTGGCAGGAAAATAACCGTTGTGCTGCAAGGATTGGAAATTTGCTACGAGCGGGATGAGCACGACGGCCTCCGGGCTATCAATCACCTGGAAGATTTCAACCCCGAGCTGCTGTACCAGATAGGTAAAGGCATACAGGAACAATGTATCTGATCAATACCTGAAGATATGTACCCGATCATTACCGTTACGCTAAATCCGGCCGTGGATGTCAGTACCTCCGTACAATCGCTGCAGCCGGAAAAGAAACTTCGCTGCGCCGCGCCCCGTACAGAGCCCGGTGGCGGCGGTATTAACGTGGCCCGGGTGCTGCACCGGTTCGGTGAAAAAGTGCTGCCTGTGTACTTCGCCGGCGGTTGCAACGGCGGCATGCTGACGGCGCAGCTTACGTCTGCCGGAATGGCGGCGGCACCGGTCGGGATGCTGGCCGAAACGCGTGAGAACCTCCATGTGTCCGACATTTCCAACGGCCGTCAATATCGTTTCGTTATGCCCGGGCCTTCCGTTTCGCATGCGGAGAACATCGCCATGTTGAACAAACTGGCGGAGGTGATGCCCGGGGCGCAATACGTTGTGGTCAGCGGGAGCCTGCCCAGGGGTACGGGGCCCGACTTTATGGAAAAGCTCGTTGCCCTGGCGGATATTCACGATTGCCTCGTGATCGCGGACCTCAACGGCGACGGGCTCCGGCAGGCAACGTTGGCCGGCGTTTATCTGGTAAAGCCCAACCTCGGGGAACTGGCGGCCTTGGCCGACCGCAAAGAGCTGGACGAGCGCGGGGCGGTCGAGGCGGCCAAAAGGATCATTGCGGCGGGAGGGGCTGCCGTGGTCGTTATTTCGATGGGAGCGGCGGGGGCGATTTTGGTAACGGGCAACGTCGAAGAACGCATCCAGGCCCCGGTCGTCAAGCCGGAAAGTACGGTGGGGGCGGGAGATAGCATGGTGGCGGGGATCGTTTACGGGTTGATGAACGGGTTGGACATTTCTGCCGCCACCAGGTACGGCGTCGCCTGCGGCACGGCGGCAACATTGGCGAAGGGGACGGGGCTCTGCCAGAAAACCGATGCGGACAGGCTGCTCCGGCAGATCGTTTAAACGCCAGGCTGCAAATTTTCCATCGATGTTGGATAATATTGACGATACCGCAGTGGCGGATTTGGGTGAGTTTTGGGAACCGGAGCAGTATCATCACCGGTAACGATCAGTTAAACAAAACATCCCGGCTCACCTTATGACGAAAGAAAAACGCGGATCCCTCGCCGCTATGGCACTTTTTGTACTGGCATGCTGCCTCCCTGCAACGGGGCAGGACATCCGCCTGAATACCGCCCATGCCAGCCTGCGGATCAGCGCCAGCGGCTACATCACCAGTATCCAGGATAAAAAAACAAAAAAGGAATACCATCCCAAAGGGACCATTTCACCCATCCTCGCGCTCCAGCAAAACAAACAACAGATCCTGCCCGACGGCGCAAAATGGCTGAAAGCCGCCGGGGAATTGCAACTGCATTACCCCAACGGCTCGGTAGCACGGCTGAAAGCGGAACAGAAAGGCGATTACTTCCGGTTCCGGCTGCTGTCGCTCGCGCCGCGCAATGGCGTGGACAATGTGGTGTGGGGGCCCTATAATACCACCATTTCCAAATACATCGGGGAGATCATTTCCGTGGTGCGCAACGACGATTTCGCCATCGGCATGCTCGGTCTCGATGATAATACGACGAGCGGCCCTGCCGTAGATGGTGGCATGTCGCAGGGTTTTTACATCATCCATTCGCCCGATCCCGTGAAATACCCTCTGCCCGACAGTCTTTACGAAGGCCAGCGGTTCCGCATCGGGGGAGACGGGATGAACGATGTGGCGTTCTATTCCCATCCGGAAGAATATTTCCGGTATATGAACGGCAACGGCGTGAAGCTGGAGCCTTCGTTCGGCGCGGCCATCACCATGCATTCCCGCGACCGCCGCAAGCCGGCAACCATTTTCTACCCGCTTTTCAACGACTTCCCCGGCATCAAATCTCCCCGGCATATGGAATTGACGCCCGTAGACGTGGATTTCATCGGCTCATCCATCGCGCTGTACGCCTGTCCGGATACGCTGGGATTGAAAGTGATCGAAAAGATCGTGAAAAACGAAGGATTGCCTTACATCACCCGCAACGGTAAATGGGTGAAAGACCCGGAGAATTTCGAGATCGACATGGCCTGGTCTGGCCGGCACGACAGCCTCGTGTCCTACGCGAACCAGCTCGGCCTGAAAGCCGTGCAGGACGAAGGCCTGGGCGAATATTACACCAACCCGGCAGACCGCTGGGCCGGCAAGCGCGTGAGCCTGAACGGCGAAAAGCACCCCATCACCACGCTCACCGCGGAAACGAACAAGCATGGCATCGCTTACGGTTTGCATACGCTTTGTACTTTCATCCAGCCTCATAGCAGCGACGTGCATCCCGTTCCCAACAGCGGGCTGTGCACCGTGCTGAAAACGGCCATCGCAGCAAAGATTTCGGCTACCGACACCCTTATTACTGTCTCCGACACATCGTGGCTCAATGAAAGCGGCGGCTGGGACGATAACCGTACCAACGTGCTCCGCATCGGCAGCGAGCTGATCAAATACCGCGGCGTCACCACTCAAAAGCCTTACACGCTCACAGGCGTGGTGCGCGGGGCGTACAAGACGGCAGTGGCGGCGCACCTTGCCGGGGATACCCTGTCCAAACTGCAGGTCAACTGTTATTCGGGCTTTATCCCCGATGTGCAGCTCGGCGACGAATACGCCCTTTTCTACGCCCGGCTCCTCCACGAAGGCGGTATGAACTATATCGATTTCGACGGTTTCGAGAGCTTTACCTACCAGGGCCAGGGGCAGTATCCGTTCAAACGCTTCCTGCGCGTCATGTTCGGCGAGTTGCAACGCCTGGGCGTTCCGTACCTGCGGGTGATGGGCTCCTGTGTGTTCGAAGGGAACTGGCATTACATGAGCGTCTGCAATGTGGGCGGCGGCAACCATATGTTCGATCCCGTCCGTAATAAATGGGGGATCGAAGGAAAGGATATCCGCTATTCCTTCAACAGCAATTACTTCCCCTGTACTTTCGGAATCCAGAACATCCAGAAAGACTGGAACGTGCAAACGATCGAGAACCTGCAGGCGAAATCCATTGCGTGGGATGCTACCTATATGCTGGGCCTCAGCGAGAAAAGCGTGGAGCAGCGGCAGGACAAGCAGCAACTGTTCCGGGCGTTCCGGATTTGGCAGGATGCGCGCAGTGCCGGGGTTTTCGACAAGCAACTGAAGGAAGAGATGAAGGAGGAAAGCCGCCGGTATCACCTCGAACAGGTGGATGCAGACACCTGGACGTTATTTTTGGTACAGGGGGACGGAAGCCCCGGCCAGCCACGTACCCTGCACCGCCGTAAATCGTCCTGATCCTAAAAATGCACATGCGAAAAAATATACTGATTACCCTGATATCGGGCGTAGTGGCCATGACGCTCTATCGCTGCGGCGCGCCCCGCAAATCCGCCGATCCGGGAAAAGAAACGATACAGCAACAATTGCCGCGCGACTCGGCAGGCCGGATCATCGTCCGCACGAACCCCGACGGCGCATACCTGTCGCCCGAGGAAAGTCTCGCCTCCATTTACCTCCCCAAAGGTTACCGGCTGCAACTCGTGGCCAGCGAGCCGATGATCAGGGAGCCGGTGGCGATCGCATGGGACGGTAACGGACGGATGTTCGTCACCGAAATGCGCACTTATATGCAGGATGTGGACGGGACGGATGAAAACGCGCCCGTATCCCGGGTGTCGCTCCTCGAAGATACGGACGGCGACGGGGCGATGGACAAAAGTACCGTGTATATCGACAGCCTTTTGCTGCCCAGGATGATCCTCTGCGTAGGCCGCAGGCTCCTCGTCAGCGAAACCTACACCAACAACATCTGGGCCTACGAAGACCGGGATAACGACGGCGTGGCCGATCACAAAACGCAGGTGTTCGGCAACGGCACTCCGCATACGGGGAACCTCGAGCACCAGCGCAGCGGCTTCATCTGGAACATCGACAACCGCATTTATACGACTTACGAGAACCTCCGCTACCGCTACGTCAACGGAAAGCTGGTGGCAGATACCATGTTTGCCGGTTACGGCCAGTGGGGTATCGGGAACGATGATTACGGGCGCTTGTTTTTCTCCTCCGCCGGCGGCGAAGTACCTGCTTACGGATTCCAGATCAACCCGTTTTACGGTAAGTACGACGTGAAAGAGCAGCTGGACGGCGATTTCAATGCCGTATGGCCTGTGATCGCCACGCCCGACGTGCAGGGCGGGCCGGGGCGCCTTCGGGCAGACAGTACCCTGAACCATTTTACGGGCTGTTGTGGCCAGTCCATTTACCGGGGCAGCGCGCTGCCGGGGGATTTGAAGGGCGACCTTATTCTCTGCGAACCGGTAGGCCGCCTCATCCGCCGGGCAAAAGTGTCTGAAAGGAACGGCATCCGCGTGCTGCGGAACGCCTACGACCGCGAAGAATTCATCGTTTCCACCGATATGAATTTCCGCCCCGTCAACACCGCCAACGGCCCCGACGGTTGCCTCTATATCGTAGACATGCACCGCGGCATCATCCAGGAAGGCAACTGGACGCGGAAAGGAAGCTACCTGCGCCCGGAAATACTGAAACGCGCGCTCGACAAAAACGTGGGGCATGGGAGGATTTACCGGCTGGTGTATGACGGCTTCAAACCCGCCGCCCGCCCGGACCTGTTAGACCGCAGCAGCAACGAACTTGCGCAGTTGCTGTCGCACAACGACGGATGGTGGAGAGATAATGCACAGAAAGAACTGATCGTTCGCGGAGACAGGTCCGTCGTCCCTGCCCTGCAAACCATCCTGCGCACGCACCACAAAGAACTGGCGCGCCTCCACGCCCTCTGGACGCTCGAGGGACTGGAGGCCGCAGATACCTCCATCGTAGGCGCAGCATTGCGCGATGCGAGCCCGCAGCTCCGCAAAGCCGCGGTAACCATCAGCGAACGTTATCTCAGGAACGGCGATGAACAACTGTTCCACCGGCTGGCAGACCTCAACGATCCGGACGCAGATGTACAAATGCAGCTCGCAGCCACACTTTCGCTGTATGGTGCTTCCGGCGCCAAAGCTTACCTGGCGAAGCTGTCACCGGCGGAAAACACCCGCCATCTCAAAGAAGTAGCGGCGATCGTAGAAAGGAATAAAAACCAGAAGACATATGGCATGGACGTGTCCGATCTGCCCGTAGCAGACCGGGCGGCTGTTCTCCGCGGCCGGCAAACCTTCCAGCAGGTATGCGCAACCTGTCATGGCGATAACGGGAAAGGGGTATCCATCGGCGGAGCCCCTATGGCCGCGCCGCCGCTCGCCAATTCAAAAAGGGCCGCCAGCCGGGACGCCCTCGTAGCCGTGTTGCTGCATGGCCTCACCGGCCCCATCGACGGTAAAACCTATCCCGATGTCATGGCGCCGTTGGGCGTCGCAAACAGCGATGCCTGGGTGGCGGAAGTACTGAGCTATGTGCATTACCGCTTCCGCCCGTCGGGCAGCGGGTTTGCAATGATCAGCCCGGACGATGTGAAAAAGGTCCGGGCCGCTACGGAAGGCCGCGCGTCGATGTTTACCCTTCCGGAACTGGAAGCATTCAATGTACCGGCAGCGACAGAAGGCAGCAAAGCAGCAGCTGCAAAACCTGCCGCAAAGCCCGCTGCGCCGCTGAAGGCAAAAGATGACAAACAGCGCCAGTTCGCTGCGGAAAGGAAATTGCTGGCGGGGCTCGACTGTCATGCCTGCCATCAGCCTGCCGCCAAACTCGTTGGACCATCGTACAAAGACATCGCGCTGAAATACAAACGTACGGAATCCAACATCGGGAAGCTGGCGGCCAAAGTGATCTCGGGCGGGTCCGGCGTGTGGGGCACAACCCCCATGACGCCGCATCCAGCACTGGCAGCGGCCGATGCGAAGAAAATCGTAAATTACATTCTTTCATTGTAAAATAGCATAGTATTCCCCCTCGTGTTCAAATGTAAATGATGACACTTTGTTTAGTTAAGTAGTAAACCCGTCTTTCCAGGCGGGTTTTACTAATCAAATACATGTTACCAATTATACAACCGGAAATGAAATCAAGATATATTCCACGATTAGTAAGCTGCAGCATATTGCTGATTGCGCTTCACCAGGGAACGTTCGCTGGTTGGCCGGAAGATTCCCTGTTTTTCGATCGGAAGAAAGGGATGCTCACGGCCACCTGGCACCAGCCTTTCAGCTATAGCAGCATCAAAAGCAACCATGCGCCGCTGGGCCCGTATTTGGGGAATGGCGACGTGGGCGTGGTGGCCTTTACTTCGGATAACAGCCAGACGTTAAAGATTTCAAAGGTGGATTTTGTGACGGATGGATGGACGGATTGGGCCGGCAGCGGACCGGCGGCCCTTCCGGTCGGGGGCGTGACCATTACGGTAAATTCACCTGTCCGTTCGGGTTTCGTGACCGTAAACCGGCCCGACCCCTCGGGGTTTAACTACCAGATGGACCAATTGAACAGCGAACTGCGGATGTCGACCGCCACGGCGCGGCAGGTAAAAATGAAAAGCTGGATGAGCATGGCGGAAAATGTGATCATCACGGAATTGACGACCGCATCCAAAACGCCGGTAGTTATTTCTGTCGACACCTATGCCGATGACCCATCGACAGATTATGCCACTTCTGCGGCCGTGAACGGTCAAGTCGCCCAGGTATCCCGGAAAACGAAAACGACCAACGTGCGTTGGATTTCCCACGCCGGGATTTCGACCCGCATCGTCGGCGCGAACACTGCACTGCAACGCTTGTCGGACGCCATGGTGAGAGCGGATTTTCAACTGACGGCCGCAGATACGGTGTACATCGCCGTGTATGTTTCCGGCGGAGGTAAGACCAACGATCCGCAATTGTCTGCCGCCGGCAAAAGGTTGTCTGTCCTGGACGAAAAGGGTGTTTCGCGCTTGAAAGCCGCGAAAACCGCCTGGTGGAAGGATATGTGGACGCGCTCTTACGTAGAAACGAACGATTCACTGCTAGACCGTCATTACCTGTCGTCCATTTATTTACTGGCCTCCGCTTACAACGAACATTCTCCCGTGAGCGGCGGCATGTATGGCGTGTGGAATATGGACGACAGGATGATGTACCACGGCGATATGCATTTCAACTACAACAGCCAGGCGGGGTTTTACAGCGCCTTTTCCGCCAACCGGCCAGAAATCGCCCTGCCGTTCTATAAAACGGTCGAACTGTTGATCCCCGAAGGGAAGCGGCGGGCGAAAGAGGAGATGGGGACCATGCATCCTTCCTGGAAAGGGAAATCCTGCCGGGGACTGCTTTTCCCGGTAGGCGCGCTGGGAATTGGTGTTTTCTATAATTATTATTGGCAGCAAACGATGAACGCCCCGTTCAATATTCCCCTGTTCAGCTGGTATTACGAATATACCGGCGACCTGGATTTCCTGCGGGACAAAGCCTATCCCTATATCCGCCTTTGCGGTGATTTTTATGAGGATTATTTGCAGAAGGAGGCTTTTGGCGGCACCTACCGGTATTCCATCACGACCGGCGGGCATGAGGGCTCCTGGGATTTGAACCCGCCTTCGGATTTGGCGTTCGTGGAGCAAACTTTCAGCCTGCTCATGAAGTACAGCAAATTGCTGGGCGTCGACAAACAACGCCGCGATAAATGGAACGACATTCTCACGCACCTGCCGGCGTACAAAGTGATCATGCCCACCCAAACGCCCAACCAGGGCCTGCCGGTATTTGCCAAAAATGAAGCCGGGTGGGATTTGCCCAATCACGCGATCCAGATGCATTCCCTGTATCCCTGCGAAGTGCTGCATCTGGGTTCGGACAGTGCCCGCCTGCAAATCGCCAGGAATACGATGTATTACTACGAAGTGTCGCAGAAAGGGTTTACCGGATCCATGAACGCCCTGGGCCTGAGCGCTTACGTCATGTGGGCGCGTGCGGGACTTGATCCGGAAATCCTGGTCCAAAGTATGAAGGAGCTGATCAAAACGGCCCGCCCCAATTTTATTATCGCCGACGGGCATCATTGTGCCGAGAAAACGACGGTGATTGAAACCGTCAATTCGATGATGCTGCAAACGGTGGATGGTGTTTTGACCCTTTTCCCCTGCTGGCCGAAGTCGCCGGCTTCGTTTACGAGGCTCCGGGCGAAGGGGGCCTTCCTGGTTTCGGCTGACTACGACGGATCGGCCGTATCTTCGCTGAATATTTTTAGTGAAAAGGGAGGTGTGTGTCAATTGAAATCGCCCTGGAACGATGCGGGAATAACCGTTACGGTGGATGGGAAACCGGTTTCCGTGAAAAGGGAAAACGGTGTGTATGCAATTATGACGAGGAAAGGAGGGACTTATGAAATAAGCCGGAAATAATAGATCGAATCATATGTAAGATAATAATACCAGGATGGGAAAGGTACGGGCAACCGTGCCTTTCCTGCTTTAGTAGGCCGGAAGCTTTCGCAGCAGCCAAAGCGAAGGCAGCCCGTATCCCGGAATAAAAAAAGGACAAACCAGGAAGCATTCCCGGTTTGTCCATGTATTGGGTAGGTAGCATCAATTATAACCCTGCTTCTGCTTCAGTTGCGGGTTTTTGTCGATCTCGCCCTGGGGGAAGGGCAGTACGTTGTTCTTTTCACCATAACTTAATTGCGCACCGGCGGGGTTTTTCACCAGTGCCAACCGCTCCGCCATCTTGTTCCATCTTTTCAGATCGAAATACCGATGTCCTTCGCAAGCCAGCTCGATGCGGCGCTCGTGACGGATGTATTGCCGGAGCGCGTCTTTGCTGGCGTATTTCAGGCGGTCTACCGGCGGCATGTTCACCTCCGCGCGCTCGCGCACCTGGTCGATGGCGTCATATACGGACGGGTCCGGGCCGGAGGCCTCGTTTTTCGCTTCGGCGTACATCAGCAGCACGTCCGCGAAGCGGATATGGATGATATTCTGGTCGGTGGAAATGGAAGCGCCGCCGCGGGTAAAGGGCAAATGGCCCATATCGAGGTACTTCTGCATGAGGTAAGGCGTCAGCACCGGGTCGGAATGCTGGAATTCCGTCCCGTCCGGATTGATGTATTTTTCACCGGGCAGCTTGAGCGTAATGTCCATCCGGGGATCGCGGTTGGCATAAGGCGCAGCCGGATTGTACAGGGGCGATTCGGTGATGGATTTACCGTCGGTACATTCGTAATCATCGCCCAGGTTGGCGTATACCCCGATCGATCCGTACCAGCCCACTTCCGTTTCCAGTCCCTCGCCGCCGGCGTGCACATTGTTGGGCGCGAGATACCGGGTCGAGAAAAGGATCTCGGGATTGTTCTGCTGGGTGGAGGTTATGAACAGGCCGCTGTAGCTGGGCGACAAACTGAATTTCCCGCCGGTGATGAGCTGCTGTGCCAGGCCGGCCGCTTCGCTCCATTTTTCCTGCAGCAGGAACGCTTTCACTTTCAGGCCCATCGCGCTTCCTTTCACGGCATGGCCGTCGTATTTCGTATCCGGCAGGGTGGCGATGGCGAAGTCGAGGTCTTCATGGATGAAAGCCAGCACTTCGTTTTTCGGCGCCGCCGGTATTTTGGCCGCATCCACGGTGGCGGGGGCTTTTTTGTAGAGCACCACATCCCCGAAAGCCTGTACCAGTTCCATGTAAAAATGTGCGCGGAGGAATTGCACTTCCGCTTTATAGATCTTTTTGGTAGCGTCGCCGATCGGCGCCTTGTCTACATTCTCCAGGAAAAAGTTGCAGGCCGCAATGCCCTGGTACGGCGGATCGTAGAAGGTGCCGGGAACGTTGGTGGGGTTCACCACGCCGGTGGTCATGTTGTTGAACCCGAAGTAGCCGAAACGGTCGTACGCGTTATCCGAATACCCGTCCAGGTACACTTTGTTATAACTCGAAAACCCGGTTTGCAGGCGGGAATAGACGCCCGCGAGCGCCAGGTTCACATCGGTTTCGTTTTTCCAGAACGTTTCCCCGGAAATAGCGTTCAGTGGGTTTTTGGTCAGGAAATCCTTTTTGCAGGAAGTGGCCAGCGTGCCCGAAAGGCCCAGCAGCAGCGCGGCATATATGGAAAGTCGATTTCTCATGATGTAGTGTTTTTCAGGTACTAGAATTTCGCGTTCAGGCCAAGTGTGTAGGTTTTCAGTTGCGGGAACTGCGAGAAGTTACCGCCGCCCGCCCGTTCGGGGTCTGCTCCTTCGTATTTGGTGGAAGTCAGCAGGTTGTCGCCCGAAACATAAACCGTCAGCCCCTTCGAGCTGATCCTGTCGAGCAGGCGTTGGGGCAGACTGTACGAGAGGTACACGTTTTTCAGCCGCAGGTACGATGCGTCCTGCATGAAGAAGGTGGAATTATATCCCGTTACGCCGGGGTAATTGGCGCGGTCGAGGTAAATGGCGGGGAGCGTTTGACTGGGGTTCTGCGGCGTCCAGGCGTTCAGCCATTTTTTGGGCGGTGGCGCGCCCTGGCCGAAGGGCTCGATACCCCAGCCGCGCACCAGCAATTTGCGGCCCTGCACGCCCTGAAAGAACACCGTCAGGTTAAACCCTTTCCAGTTGGCGAACATGTTGAGGGAATAGGTGAAATCGGGATAAGGGCTCATGCGTATGCGGTCTTCCGGCCCTACGGTACCATTCCCGTCCTGGTCTTTGATCTTCAGATCGCCCGGGCGCAGCACGCCGGAGTTGGGTTGCTTCGCCCATTTGTCGATTTCTTCCTGGCTTTGGAAAACGCCTGCCCAGTCGTATAGGTAATACGAATTATACGGAACGCCTACTTCCAGGGTGCCCGGTGTCTGCACCACTACTTTCTTCACCTGGTTCTTGTACGCGGAATACAGTGCGCTCACGCCGTAGGTCACTTCCCCGATGCGGTTGTTGTGCCGCAGCTCGAGCTCCCAGCCTTTGTTTTCCATCGCACCGGCGTTGAAGGTAGGTGCGGCGAGGCCTACGCTGCCGGGAACGTCTGTCCGCTGGGCGAGGATGCCGCTCGTGTATTTGTTGTACCAGCCGGCCGAACCGCCGATCAGTCCGTTCAAAAAGTCGAATTCCAGCCCGATGTCGGTGATGCGGGTCGATTCCCATTTCAGGGTTTTGTCGACCAGCCTTGTGAGCACCGCGCCCTGGTTCAGCGTGGCGCCGAACGGATATTGGGTGGCCGTGAGGATGTCCTGGTACGGATAATTGGCGATCTCCTGGTTCCCGAGGTTACCGATGCAGCCGCGCACTTTCAGGTTGCTGATCCAGGGCATTTTCTCCTTGATGAAGTTTTCTTCGGAAACGCGCCATCCTGCAGAAACGCCGCCAAACAGCCCCCAGCGCGTATCGGGCGCCACGCGCGAGGTGCCGTCGTACCGGATATTGCCCGTCAGGAAATATTTGCTTTTATAATCATAGTTGATCCTGCCGAAAAGCGATTGCAGCGCCCACTCAGTCGTGTTGCCGGTAGCGGTTTGTCCGGTGGCGGAACCGGCACTCAGCTCGTTCAGGCCGTTACTCGGGAATCCGCGGCGGGTACCGGTGAGGGAGGGGCTTTGGTTGCTCTGCTGCTCGTAACCGCCCAGCGCCTGGATGTTATGGTCGTTGGCGATGGTGGTAGTATAGGTCAGGGTGTTATAGAAAGTTTGCGTGATGCTTTGGGAGAAGGTCTGGTTCAGCCCTTCGAACGTGGGCGTTCCATTGTCCGACAACTGGTAAACGCCGTTCGCGTCTGGTTGATAGTAATAAGACGGCGTGGGGAACTGCCGGTTGCGGTAATCTTCGTTGAAGTATGAAAATGCCCCCTTGGCCTCGTATACCAATCCTTTCGCGATGTCTACCGTGGCGAAGGCCTGCGCATTCACGTTGTAGCGTTTCGTGGTTTGCCCGCCGCTGGCCAGCACCGCGGGATAGCTCCGCTGCCCCTGCGATTCGCCGGGGTAGGCGTTAGACGCGATCCGGCCGCTGCCGTCGGGCAGGTAAGGGCCGAAAGTGGGTGCGGAGTGGTAGAGAATGAGCACCAGCCCGTCGTTCGTTTGCCAGGGCTCGGTGATGAGCTGGTGGGAAATGTTCACGTTGGCGCCTACTTTCACGCGTTTATGTACCTGGGTGGTGAAATCCAGCAGGGCGTTGTAGCGTTTGTAGTCGTTTTTGTCCAGTACGCCGTCCTGCTTCAGGTAATTGAGCGAAAAGTTGTATGTCGTTTTCTCGCTCCCGCCCGAAAATCCGAGACGGTGGTTCTGTGTGGTGGCGGGATTGAAAGCGTAATCCATCCAGTTGAAATCGGGATATTTCGTTTTATCCGTCGCGTTTTTATATGCGTCGATCTTGTCCTGGGAATAGAAAGCCGGTTGCCCCACGCGGATGCTCGCCTGGTTGCGGAGCTCCATGTATTGTGCGGAGTTATACACGAGGTCGGGCAGCCGGGTAGCGGTGCTGCGGCCGATGTTGAAGCTGTATTCCAGTACCGACTGGCCTTTCCGGCCTTTTTTGGTGGTAACGAGGATGACGCCATTGGCCGCCCTTGCACCATAGATCGCGGCGGAAGACGCATCCTTCAGCACCGTGACGTCGGCGATGTCTTCCGGTGCCAGGTTGGAAATGCTGCCGATCACACCGTCTACCAGTACCAGCGGGGCAGACGATGACCCGAACGATCCCACGCCGCGGATGAGGATACTGGCGTTGTCGCGGCCCGGCTGGCCGGTGCTTTGCACGATATCGAGCCCTGCCACGCGCCCCTGCAGCAGGTTCTGCACATTGGGTGCAGGGCGTTTGTTCAGTTCCTGGCCGGAAACGGTGGCCAGCGAGCCGGTTTGGCTCACTTTCTTCTGCATGCCATATCCCACCACCACCAGGTCGTCGAGCTTATTAGGCGATTTTTCCAGTACGATGGTCAGCGTTTTGGCTTCGCCGACCTTGATCGTCTGGGTCACGAACCCGACGTAGGAAACGATGAGCGTTTGCCCGGGCTCCGCGTCCAGCGAAAATTCCCCGGTTTCGCCCGTGGCCACGCCTTTATGCGTTTCTTTCACGGACACGGAAGCCCCCACGAGCAGGTTCCCTTCCGCATCCTTAATAATACCGGTTATTTTAACGAACTGCTGCAGCACTTCCGGCAGCCAGTCCTTCTTTTCGGCGATGGGCTTCACCACGATGCGCCCCTGCTGTATGGTATAGAAAAACGGTTTCTCTTTGAGGCAGATGTCGAGCACGTCTTCCACAGGAAGGTTACTCACGTCGATACTTACACGGCCGGCTTTCTCGAGGAACGATTCATCGAGGAAAACATCGAGCCCGGTTTGTTGCTGGATCTTCCGGAAAACTTCTTTTAAAGTGGCATTTTTCACGCGCAGCGTCACGTTTTGCCCCGAAACGCTGGCTGCAGCTGCCTGCAGGCAAACCGTGAGGAGGAGAATGGCTGATAATTTCATTACCCTGAAGATTTTGGTAATACGGTACCACCCGACCGGGCGGCCGGTAAGTACGCTTACAGTTAATTTCATAACTTTGGAGTGTTTGGTGAACTAATAAATGGTGCTTACAGGTGTTGTTTATTGTCAACTAAACATCGCCGCTTCGTCTAGACCACGAAGCGGTTCCTTTTTGGTTGATCGTTCATGTTTCTTATTTAGCTGTTACAGTCAGGCGTTTTCCTTCTATTTTGAATCCGATATCATTGTCTTTCAATATTTCCAATACTTGCTGCAGGGTGTTGTTCCGGCGAACGATGCCGAAAAATTGCCGGCCTGCGGCGGGTTTCCCTTCATAGACGACCTCGATGTCGTACCACCGCGCAAACTGGCGGAGCACCGTTTCCAGGCTGGCGTTCTCGAAGTGGAAAAGCCCGTCTTTCCACGCGGCGATCTCGTCGGTATTCACCGTTTCCGCCGCCGCCAGCAGCCCGTTTTCCAGCAGCTTCGTTTGCTGCCCGGGCGAGAGCATCACCGGCCCGGCGGTTTTGTCGGCCGTCGTTACCTTCACCCGCCCGCTCACCAGTGTGGCCGTGGGCCGCGGCTCGTCCGGGTAACTGTTCAGGTTGAAGGCGGTACCCAGCGCCAGCACTTCCATCCCGTTCATTTCCGCGATAAAGGGCTGTTGCGGGTTTGGCGCCACTTCCACGAACACTTCTCCCATTACCACGATGCGGCGCTCTTTTCCGAGGAACGCGGCCGGCAGCTGCACGGACGATGCAGAATTCAGCCAGACGGTAGAGCCGTCGGCCAGTTTAAAAGAGAACGTTTCTCCCTTGTTCGTGGAAATGGTATTGAGCCCTTCGGCGCCGGGCTCATATACCAGGCTGCCGTCTTCCGCTATCTGAACGGCGCCGGAATGGGGTTGGGTGGATGAAAGGCTGTCCAGCACTACGACTTGTCCGTTCGCGAGGGTGAGCTTGGCTTTGTAGGTGCCCGGTTGGGCGTCTTGTACGTTGTGTTGTGCAATCGTCGTTTTGACGGTTCGATTCCGGTGGGAGGTGATCAACCAGGCTGCCGTTCCGATAACCAGCAGGAGCGAAGCGGCCGCCGCTATCCGGAACAGCGGGCGGATGCGGGATTTCGGTTTTTCATGCGCCCTGATCCGTTCCTGCAGCCAGGTGTGCAACGCGCTCCGTGCGGCGGGGTGATCGTCGCCGAGGAACCTGTCGCTCATGAAATCGTCCTGCATGCGCATTTCCAGCTCGCTGGCATGCGCTGTTTCCGAGAGCATGTCCGCCAGTTGCGCTTTCCCTTCGGCGGAAATGGTGCCGGTCAGGTATTGGTCCAGTAATTCGCTCAGTGTAGGTTGATCCATTTTCGGCTGATTACAATTAAAGACGCGTGAAAAAGAAAGGGTGGGTGGTTCCTGTCAGAAAAAAATGGAAAAAAGGATCATGAGGGCTACAAAATGCCCTTCGGCCTGGAGGTGTTGCCGTAAATAGTTGAGGGATTTCACGATGTGCTCTTTCACCGTGTTCCGCGAAATATTCAGTTGCGCGGCGATCTCTTCATAACTCAGCCCGTCTAACCGGCTCAGCTTGAAAACCTTTCTGCGGACGGGCGGCAGCTGTTCGATCACTTCCAGGACCTGTTGATACGCTTCCTTGTACCGCAAGGGATGGTCAGCCTGCATGACTTCCTCATACAGCTCGGACCCGTCTGGCGCAACGGTTGCCTGCAGGTTCCGGCGCATGGCCGAAATGATCTGGTTTTTCCCGACGATGAAGAGGAAATTTTTGAAGCTGGTGACTTCGGTGAGATGATCGCGCTTGTGCCAGATATGCAGAAAAATATCCTGGGTGATTTCCTGCGCCTGTGCCTGGCGTTTGGTGTAAGCCAGGGCATGACTGTAGACTTTATTCCAGTACATGTCTACCAGCCCGGCAAATGCCTGCTGATCGCCCGATGCCGTTTTGCTGAGCAAATCCTGTTCTGACTGTAAAACGTGAATAGCCAAGTACTGCTTTGGATAGGTAGCTAAAATAGGGAAATAAAACCGGCTGCAGCAAGCGCAGGTGCAAATACTATCAGGATTTGCGATTCCAGGCTAAATGTGCGAATCCGCTATCGGTTCCGGCGAATATTCCGTCAGTGGAAACTTGATGGCATTCTGTAATGGCGGGCCGCGGGAAGCCGTCTGGCCAGGAAGCTATTTTCTGCAATAGCCGCCCGATTCAGTGCCAAACCCGCTGAATTCAGGAAACGGCCGCCGGGAGTTTTTCCGAATCCACATTTTTGACGCATGAAATCAAATCCCACCATCATGCGGCGCATCATTTCCCTGATTTCCCTCGCCGTTATCATGCACCTGCAGGCCTCCGCGCAGCAGTTTACCCTGGAAGGCCAGGTAGACGAGTCTTTCAATGGACAATACATCCATTTTTACGGGATCGACTGGTCGGACATGAACCCCAAATTCTCGGACTCCGCACTTGTATCTAACGGGCGCTTCACCTTCAGCGGCAAGCTCGTAACGGAAGGCCTACTGTTTTCGGTGTATGTCACGGGCGACAGGCGCTCTTTCACCCAACTCTTTTTCCAGAACGCCGACATGACGCTGACCCTCCGGGGCAAGGAGTGGTATATCCCGGGGAATGCACAACTGACGGGCTCCCCGGCCAACGATCATTGGCAGGAGCTGCGGGCGCTCACCGGAAAACTGGATGCGGAACGTTATCAGTTGCAGCACCGGGCAGACAGCATCGCCAGGGTTGATTCCACCCGCAACGTGGCATCCATGAAGGATTCCGCCGCGGCGCTGAAACGGAAAGCGATAGCACTGACGCACGATTGGGTGCGCCAGCATCCCGATGCCTACATTTCACTCGTGACGATGGCCTACTCCATTTTTCACGACCTGGACACGAAGACGCTGAGCGCGGATTTTGAAGGGTTGTCGCGCGAGCTGAAGCAGTCCGCCGAAGGCCGGGCCCTCCGATTCCGGATAGACCGCCGGGGCGCCATCCAGCCCGGGAACCCCGCGCCGGAACTGGCTGCGCGCGATACTTCCGGGAAAGCGGTACGGTTGTCGGATTTCAAAGGACGGTATGTGTTGCTGGATTTCTGGGCGTCGTGGTGCGGCCCCTGCATCGCGCAGGTGCCCGAGCTGAAAAAATTCCATGAAGCGAACCAGGACAAGGCGTTAACGGTCATCGGCATTTCGCTGGATGATAATGGGGAGAAATGGAAGGCTGCGATCCGGAAGCACGGGCTGAACTGGGTGCATGCGTCCGATCTGCGTGGCTGGAAAGGGGAGACGGGCAAAAACTACAATATCAGCGCCATTCCGCAGAATGTGCTGGTAGGGCCGGATGGCCGGATCGTGGCCGTAGATATCGATCTCAAAAAGTATACTTTGTTGCCTCAATAGGAATTTCCTTAATTTTCAAGCTGATGCAGTTATTTCGCCATTTATATATTGCCGTGTTGCTGGTTTTGGTACCGGTTGTGGCCGCCTTCGGGCAAAGGACGCCGCGGGCCCATAATTTCGTGTACAACGATTCGACCGTTATCCAGATCGCCAATAACTATACCCTCAATCTCGACGTCGATTATCAGCCATACGATATCCGGCTACCCTTCAACGACCAGCATTATAAGGTATACGGAAAGCGGCTGGCCATTTCCGTGTTCCGGATGAAGGAATTGGTGGACAATGGCGGGTATTCCATCGGCGGCTCCTTCCGCGACACACTGCCCGAGGATGCTCATGTCTTTGAAACGGCCACCATGTATTACCAGGCCTCCCGGAACGGAAAAGAGGAGACGGGATGGCTGCCGGTTTCGGCCGGGCGGCCATATACCGATTCTTTCTACGCCAATCTCGACAAGCCATATAAGCACTGGCCGCAAAAGGGACTGATGCTATACGATATGATGCTGGAGAACGGCGACAGCCTGGTATTCCGCTTCCGGCAGCGGCAGGAAGCCCCGTTCCTCACCATGCATTTCAGTAAGGTAGACGCGCTGCTGTCGCCGCCGCTGGTGATGTATGGGATGGACAATCACGATCCAACCATGACCCTGACCGAATTTGTCCGCGATGTGTATGAGAAGCAACGCGCGATATCTGGAAATGCAGGAGAAACGGAACGTTTTTATGAAGATTGGCCGGGCCGCACTGAGCCGGAATCGAAGCCACCGGCCAAACTTTTCCCCGACACGAAATCCGCGATGGTTTTCCGGCCGCGGCGCGATGTACCGAACGACTCCGCGTTCGAATACCGCCTGCTGGTAAACGGCGATACCCGCGCCGTCTGGCGGAAATCCAATAACATCATCATCGTGGCCGACCTGCAGGCTGGTAATAATTATCGGCTGGAAGTGCGTTACGCCGATAAGCCCCAATTTGTTTTCGTGAAACGGTTCTATGTGCCGGGCAACTGGTACCAGGCGCCCTGGTTTTTGATCGTGGTGGCCATCGGGTTGCTGCTGCTGGCCGGCCTGCTGTTCTACTGGTTCCGCAACCGCTGGCGGAAACGCCAGCAGGAAGCGCAGCGCATGCGGACCAGGGCGCTGTACACCCAGCTCAATCCGCATTTCCTGTTCAATGCGCTGGGTTCCATACAAGGCCTGCTCAACGAAGGCGAAGTGGAAAAAGCGAACCATTATTTGTCGGGTTTCGGGGGACTGTTGCGCAACACCCTGCAAAACGGGGAGCGCGACAGCATTTCGCTGGACCAGGAGTTGAAACACCTGCAAAGCTACATCCGCCTGGAGCAGCTCCGCCAGCCGTTCGATTTTACGCTGGAAGTGGCGCCGGGCGTGAATCTGGCGGCCATAGACATGCTGCCGCTGCTGTTCCAGCCTATCGTGGAAAATGCGGTGAAGCACGGTTTCCGGGGGAAAGGGGAAACCTTAGCCCTGGGGATATCCCTGCGGACGGAAGGTGCTGATCTGCTGGTGGAAATCGCCGACAACGGAAAAGGGTTCGATGCCAGCCGGCCCGCGGAAGGCAAAGGCCTGCGGCTCACGGCCGACCGGATCGCGCTGTTCAACCAGGCGGAGCGGCGGAAGAAAGTCCGGTTGCAGCTGGAAAGCGCTCAATCCGGCACAACGGCGTATTTTACATTCAAAAACTGGCTGGATGATTAAAGCCCTGATCATAGAAGACGAACCGCACAACCGCAACAACCTTCGCGCGTTGCTGGAGAAATATTGCGCACAGGTGGAAGTGGTAGGCCTGGCGGCGGATGCGTTCGAAGCGCGGGAAATGATCGGCCGGCTGCAACCCAAACTCGTGTTCCTGGATGTGCAATTGCCGGGAAAAGACGGGTTCGAAATGCTGCAGGAGCTCGGTACCTACGAGTTCGAAGTGATCTTCGTGACCGCTTTCAGCGAATACGGCATCCGCGCGATCCGGTTTTCCGCTATCGATTACCTGATGAAACCGCTCGACATCCCGGAGCTCGTGGCCGCTGTAGCCCGCGCCGCGGAAAGGATCGCGCAGAAACAGGAAAACCATAACCTCCGGAACCTCCTTTTCAACCTGCAGCATACCCAAAACCGGCACGATCATCGCATCGCCATCTCATCCCTCAAGGAAATGCGGATGGTGGCCGTGCAGGATATCGTGCGCTGCCAGAGCGAGAACTCCTATACATTTTTCTACCTGTCCAACGGGGAAAAAATCCTTTCCACCACGCCCATCGCCGACTATGAAGAGCTGCTGGCAGGCTACGGGTTCATCCGGTGCCACCAGTCGCACCTCGTCAACCGCAAATACGTCCGCAGTTTGCTGCGCGGCGACGGCCTCGCGCTGCAAATGGAAGATAACAGCACCGTGCCCGTTTCCCGGCAAAAGAAAGACTGGGTGAAAATGGAACTGCTGCGGAATTGAATGCCTGTCGCCGTACATCACAAAGCCTGCCCCATTCCGGGCAGGCTTTGTGATGTGGATGATTTGAACGTCCGGATGGTATCGTCAAAACTTCAGTTCCACCACATGTTCATCCGGTGGCAGGCATTGTTTGATATCGCAACACTGGAAATACAGTCCCGCTTTGATCTTGCCGCCCGACTGTTCTTTCCTGGCGAACTTCCGGATGAAAACGGCGGTGTTGTTGTAGATCAGCACGCCCGGATCGTGAACGGAAGCGGTGGGGGGCGTTTGCGACCACCCGCCGGCAGGTTGCAGGGAAGCCGGCGTTTCCAGGATCGGGTCTAACTGGATGTAGGGCTGGTTTTCCGGGACATAGGCGTAGATGTGCCAACCCCGCAGTATCTCTGATTTTACGATAACGGCGAGACTGTCTGCAGTCGCCACCACCGCCGCGTTCACGGTAACGGGCTTCGATCCGTCTGGCGGCGGGCACTTCAGGGCCGCGGCCTCTTTTTCGATCCTGTCGCTGAACTTGCTTTGGGAAAGCGCCTGCAAGGGGAGCAACAGGCCTATCAGTAATATGTGCTTCATCAGTTGTAAGTGTTGATGACGAAACGGTAACCGTTGGTTTCGCTGAAGAAGAGTTTTTTCCGGTGGGCCGACAGCCAGGCGCTCCATTCTTTGGCGGTGGTGAAATTCTCTGCGGTGTAGCGTTTCAGCACTTTCAGCGCCAGGTCTTCCCGGTCTTTGCGGCGAAGCATGTCGATGCAGGTATCCAGTAATTTGATGCTGTGGTTGGAAACGCCGATCTGTGCCACGTCTTCGTCTACCGTCCAGGTAAAGAACGCGGTGGGGTCGCAATACAGGTAATCGAAATTTTTGGAGATGTAAGCCTGGAAGGCAGCGGCATCGCTCCCGAATTTTTCGTGGTATTTCCCGGTGAGGGATTTCAGGTAATCTTCCCAACTCGGGATTTCTTCGTCATTGCCGTAGTAGGGGTACATGGTTTCCTCCTGCGAAGTGAAGGCCTGTCCGGCGGCTTTCTTGGCGTCCAGCCGGGCTTTTTCCTTTCTGTTCTGTTCGTTGAACCGCTGGATTTCCACTTTGGAAGATTCGTAAGCTTCGCGGGTAGCGGCGGCGGCGATTTCGCGGACATTGTCGGTGGTGGCCATCCGGTCGTTGTATTTCCGGGCGATGGGCGTTTTGCCGGCGAACTGCTGCATATAGGCGACGGTGTTGACGAACACCTTTTTTGCTTCGTCCGTCATTTTAGCGGGCGAGGAGCCGAACCCCCAGAGGAAGAAATTACCATGGCGGCCGAGGGCCACGGCCTGCACGTCTTTGGTGCAAACGCCGCTGGAGATCATTTCCGCATCAGGTCCTTCTTCGAAGCGGTTGCCCCGCGCCACGAGGCCGATGCGGGCATCTTTGCTGGTCAGGTACCCTTCGTTCTGGACTTTCCACATAGGGATCTGCTTCGGTACGTTTTTGCCGGTGGTATAGTGGAAAATGCCTTCCGGCGTTTCTTTCAGCTGCAGCGTCGGTTTCACTCTGGCGACGGGGCCGTTGAAAATCGGGTGTTTTACATTGAGGTGGTGCGCGTCGGCATCGAGGCAAAGGCAGAGCCAGTCGAGCTTCAGGCCGATGGCTTCGCCCATTTCAGGTGCGGTGTTGGCGATGAACACGACGGGCCGGGAGAAATCGTCGGGCAGGAAAGCCGGGCGGAGCCTGCGTTTCAGGCGTGCGGAATCCTGCTGGGGCAATGGATTGGGCCGGAAATCGAAAATGGTCACATCGTAAGGGTTGGAATCGGCCGGTTTCCAGTCGCGGCAATCCATCGTTGCCACTTCCGAAAAATACTGGCTCAGGAGGGCTTTGAAGGCGGGCATCCGCACGGGGTATTCGGCGATGAAGCCCTCTTTCGACATACCGCCCGGGGCCGACCGGGTCATTTCCGGCAGGGGGCGGGCTGGGTCGTAGCCTACGAATAATACTTTTAATGGTCGTAACGGGGGCCTGGACTGCGCTGTGGCGGATGTGGCGAACAGGGCACCGGCAAGCATGAACAGGCATATGAGTCTGGAGATCATGACATTGGATTTGACTGGTTTTTGATAAAATGGTATCCTTCCATATAGGTAGAGACCTGCGGGGAAAATCTGTACGTGGAAAAATTGAAAATTCAGGACTGGAAAGGTTGGCGGGGCATCGGGAGCAGCCATTTTTCAGTATCTTATAGTATATTGCGTTTACATATGACCAGGGAGCTCCCGGGCATATGAAACACGCAGCCATTCCAAAACACTGAATTCAACAGATATGATATTGATTGCAATCCTCCTCCCGGCATTATCCTTTCTCCTCAGGGGCATGATCCTTCACGCGATCCTGTGCCTGGTGCTGCAGATCACCCTGATTGGGTGGCTCCCCGCCGCTATCTGGGCCGTTGTGTCTTTGAACAACGCACGGGCAGAAAGGCGGACAGACCGTATCGTAAGAGCGATGCGGAATTCCAGATAATAAAAGCCGATTCGATAACCGGATGGACCTGGTGGACCCCAGGTTGATATAAAACATTGTAAAATAGAAAAGGCCTCCCGAAAGAGGCCTTTTTCTTATGGCAAATAATCGAATACTGCGTTAGGATCACGGCGCCTGTTCCATCAATTTTTTCAGACCGGCTTCATAATTGGCGATTTCCGCGACGAGAGTGTCTGTCAGGGCTTTCCTGGCGGACTTGTCGCCTTCCATGATGATAGACCAGCGAACGACCGAAGTATCCTTGCTGTCCGGCAGCGATTCCACCAGCGCGGTAACGATCGCTTTGGATACGCCCGTCGGCAGCGGGGCGGCAACATGGAACACGAAGAATTTGTAAGCATCGTGTATCTGTTCGATTTCATCCGTGCGCTTGCGGCCGTCTGCGAACACGAGGTCACGGAACTGCGTTCCGCCAACGGAACGGATATTTACTTCCGTGATCGTGCCGTTGGAGTAATCCTTAACTTTCGGCAGGTCGCGGATGGTTTGCCAGATAGCGGGAGGATCGCTTTTGATCCGGGTTTCGTGGAGATATTCCGGGACGATTTTTTGTGCGGCTCCCATCTGCGCCATCGCGGTTCCGCTCCAGCAAACCAGGAACATCAGCAGGTATTTTTTCATACTTCCAGTTGGTTTTCCGAAAAAGTAGGGGATATGAAGGGAATCAACGCGGTTTTCTATGCAAACCGGTTAAATGCAGGTACGAACAGGGAGAAGGCGACGCTTTACGCATACACTTTCAGGACCTTGCCGTTCACCGCACCTTCCACGCTCAGGATGTATGCATTCACCAATTTGCCCATGGGCACGAGGTTATAGCCAGGGAAGGCGGACCCGTACCGTTCGAAGCTGTCTTCCACCAGGCCGGGGCTCACTGCATTGATCCTTCTTTCTTCCGTCATTTCCTGCGCCGCGCCCAGTACGAAGCTGTTAACGGCCCCATTGATCATCGATACACAGGTGCCGTTGCGGGCGGGGTGCTCGGCGGCAATGCCGGTGGTGAGGGTGAAGGAGCCGCCTTTGGCGAGATAGTCCTGGCCGATCAGCACCAGGTTCATCTGCCCCATCAACTTGCCCTGGATGCCGGGCATCATCATGTCGGCGGTCATGGTGCGGAACGGTCCGTAATATCCCGTGCCGGCGGTGCAGATAATAGCATTCACGGTGCCGGTCTGGCGATACATGCGCTCGATCGATGCGGGTTGGGAAATGTCTACCTGAACATCCCCGCTGTTCCTGCCAGCGGTGATCACTTCCATGCCGCGGCGCCGGAATTCGGCCGCTACTGCCTTTCCGATGGTGCCTTCACCACCGATCAATAAGATCTTCATACTTTTTTTTCAGCAAAGGTCGGCCGGAAATGGGGATCACAGGTAACCCGGATGGCTCATCGGGTAACTCTTTTGGCTCTTTCTTCGGTGGGGGTATGGCCGTATTTTTCCCTGTACAGCCGGATGAACCAGGAAGTGTTTTCATAACCGCAATCCAGGGCGATCGCGGCTACCTGTTTGTCCGTATTCCTCAGCAGGAGGTGCGCATGCGCCAACCGCTGATCGTTGATCCAGGTGCGGGGAGAACATTGGTACCGTTGCCGGAAATCGCGCTTGAACTTGGCGAGGCTGCAATTACAGAGACTGGCCAGTTCTTCGATGGTGACGGGCTGCAGGAGGTATTGCCTGAGGATATGGTCCATGGTGGCCGGCTCGCTGTCGATCGCCGAACGGATGAACGATTGGACGATTCCCCGCTGGGGGCCAGACAACAGCAGCAGCAACGCTTCCTGCTGCTTCAGCCGCATGAGCGGTTCGAACTGTGCCGGCGGCTGGCCGAAGTATTGCCGGAAGCTTTCCGTAAACCCCTTCAGCAGCGGCGTGGCAGGAAACACCAGGTAAGGCCGGGAATGGCGATGAGGCGCATGGCTGCCGTGCATCGACATGGATTGGAGGAGCTTCAGGGGGAGGAACAGCATGATCGCCTCGAAATCGGCGCTTTCCCCTATGTATTCTGCCATGACGTAAATGCCTTTGCGCAGCAGGAACACTTCCCCCGGCGAAACCCGTACCGTTTCATCCGGAAAATGGAGGAGCTTGACGCCCCGCTGCACGAATATCAAGGTATGCTCGGTCATGAGCACGGTCCGCTTCCCCGGCCGCGATTCTATTTTCAGCTTTGCGAGCGTTTCTGCGGGATGCGCGAGGAACGAGGCGTCGGTCATAGCCTGGGCCGGTGAAGGAGGAAAGCGGTGCAGCATATCCGGCAAAGATACGAACTGCGCTTTTTGAACAACCTAACCCTTGAAGAACGTCCCGAAAACGCGGTCCCACAGCGAAGTGCTGACCCCGAAGCCTCTTTCCTCGCTCTTGTAGTGATGCAGGTGGTGGTTCCGCCACAGGGGCTTGGCCCATGGGAACGGCGGGCGCCAGGCGTGGATCGCATAGTGGATGGTGCCATACAGCAGGTAGCCGAGCATAAACCCCGGAAAGTACGGGAACGCCGCCATGCCCAGTACCAGCCGCATCAAGCCGAAAATGACAGAGGCGATGATGAGGCTGGGAACGGGTGGCATGAAGAGGCGCTGCTTGTCGCGCGGGTATTCATGATGGTTGCCGTGCAGCGTGTAAATGATGCGCCGCAGCCGGGGGCGCTCCGTCACGAAGTGAAAAACGAAACGGTGCATGATGTACTCGAAAAGCGTCCACCCCGAAACCCCCAGGAAGAAAATCCCCGCCGCCTGCGCCACGCCCCATCCCGCCTGCGCCACGCTGTAATACAGCAAATACCCGATTACCGGCAGGTACATCCCCCAGATCACCAGCGGATGCGTTTTGGTGAGCATTTCAAGATACTGGTTCTCGAACAGCCGCGCCTGCCCTTTGTTCTTGATTTTATCTGGTTGCATACCCGCAAATTGCCCCCGCCCGCCCGCGTTCCCCGCGATTTTTCCATCAACCGCGGAATCTGGCCCACGAACCGCCGGATAAACCCCTCGATCCGGGCATGCGATCGGCTTGAAAATTGGCAGATCAAAATAAATATCTTACTTTGGTAAAAGATGTATGTCCGGCCCCAATAAGCACTAAGCAGACATTGACAACTATACCTGCCGGCATCTTCTCTTAATATTATCGCCAGGATTTACCCCAGATTCATCGCGTCGGTTGAACGGCCTTCCAGTCAAATCAATCCCTTTTCGGAAAACAGTGAAAGCGCATTGCGTTGCTGATAAACCCCGGTTCTTTCATATACCTGATGCAAATGCATGTGCGACTTAATGCGCGCCCCATGACGTTGGGACTAACTTGCCATCCGTCCTGGCCGGAAAGCTGCATGCCGTCCCCATCCGCAATTCCCATCGGCTGATAAATTCTTGTACCATGATCAAATATTACTGCCTGTTGTTGTTGCTGCTCCCCATCACTCTGTTTGCGCAATCCACCGGCAATACGGACTCGCTGCTGAAGGCTTTCCAGGAACGGATCGACAGCCTCGCCAAAGTGGTGAATGAAATCAATCACACCAACGCAAAATCTTACGCGGAACCGTATAATACGTCTTACCGGAATGCACTGTTGACGATGGAATTGATGTCTACCCTCCAGAACACGGTGAAAGACATTATCGCAGACCGGAACGAGGCGTTGGCCAATACGCTCATGAGCCAGGTGGGCAACCCCACGAACGACCAGCTGGGGTTCGTTTTCACGGAGCGGGTCATCACCGTGGCGGAGCAGGTCATCTCCACGGCCAACATCGCGCCGGAATATAAAAACAGGTTGAAAACGACGGTCTCCGACATCGTCGGCGGTATCGCCAAATCGTTCCCCGCCGTCAATATCGTGACGTCGGTAATTTCGACGCTCGCTTCCTTCAATATTCCGTTCATCGAAAAGCTGACCAGAAAACTGAAAGAAGGCGATACGTTGCCGGTCAAGATCGACGCGCCCATCAGGAAGGAAATGCTGGAACAGTTTTCGACTTCCATGATGCCGTATGTAAACTTTTATCAACAACTCAATGACCAGTCGCAGGAATTCTCTGGCGATCTGCGTTTCCACAAAGCGAAGTACGACGATTATTTCCCCGCGATCAACGCGCTGGTGGAGCGGTTCCGGTCGGAATTGAATATAGATGTACATGGCAATACGCGCCCCGTCAAGGAGCAGGCAGACGAGCTGTTTGATATGAACAATACCAACAGGAACAACAATTTCTACAAGAACGGATTGCTGCGGCCCGAGATCCGGAAGGTGAAAGATTTTACCGCGCAGGCGGTGATGCTGGCGCGGGATTTCAAGCCGTTTTACAACGATTATTACCGCATTCTCCTGAAAAATTTCGATGATAACGTGACGTTGCTGCAAGACGCGAAAAAACTGCCGGGAAGCGAAGCCGGTAAGATAGATAACCTGGTTGCCCAGTTGCGGTACCTGCGGAAAGGGGATGATAAAAACGATTACGGGTTCGAGGGTAAGTTTAAGGGCGGACTGGAAAAAGTGCTTTCCCGGATCGTACAGATCGGTGCATCAGACTAATTAAATCAACAGGATATGGTTAACATGAAACGTTTCCGGCACTTGCTGTGCCTGCTCGCGGTGTTGTGGGCAGCGGCGCCATTGAAAGCCCAGGACAGAAAGTTCAACAGCTACCTGCTGCGGGCCGTAGACACGATAGAGAAAAACTATGCTTTGCGGGGCTACGATATCAAAGGGGTTTTTACCCACGATCTCCCTTTTGGGAAAAACAAGCTGAAAGCTTCCCGGCCGGCGGTGACCATGTGCGTGGCCGCGCAACTGGAGCTCATCGTGACCGCATTGAACATCTACGCCGCGGAAACCGGTGATTCCTCGGTGTTCAGCTATCTCCCCATCCGGCACTGGGTGTCTACCCAATCCAAAACCTTCAAGGATTTTATGTGGGTGAATTCCGGTTCCTACGGCTCGGCCTATGCGCTGAACGCATACGGAATGGGGAGCATGTGCACTTACCGGGAACTGACGCCGGGCTCGTTCGTCAACCTGAACCGGACCACCCGCACGGGGCACGCCGTGCTGTTCATCTGTTACATCGACAGCCTGGGCCATGAACTGACCGGTTATTCGAAACGGGCGAAAGGTTTCAAGTACTATTCCTCACAGGGGAAAGGCCCGGGCGTTGGGGGATATTCTTACCGGTACGCTTTCTTCGGAACGGATTGCCCTTTTATCGGCAACATCGGGAAACGGGATTGCAATGTCATCTGGTCGGATAAGCAGAAAATGCTGAACTGCGGGTTCATGCTGCATCCCAGATACTGGAACAAACAATCGCGCGACCTTGCCATAGCGGCCATGAAAAAAGTGAGCTCACTGGGTGAGAACGACGTGAATCCCGCTTACATCAACCAGGAAATGACCGATGATTGACCTGCGAACCATCATACTGCGGAGTGCCCTGCTGCTCCCGGTTTTCCTGCTGCCGGGCATTGCGTCCGCACAGCAATATTACGGCCGGGTATGTTTCCTGGGCGACGATACGGCGGCCGTGGAGTATCCCTGTATGGCGCTGCCGCCCACGGTGCAGGACAGTTTGGCCGAAAATACCATGCAGCAGCTGCTGCAGCCGCTCGGTTTGCGGGGCAGGATTTTGCTCCGGGGCTGCGACGAAGTCCGCAATTTCGCCTCGCTCATTTCGGCGCGCGACAATACGCGGTATGTCCTCTACAGTAAAACCGCTTTCGATTCTGCGGTGGACGTCCGCCACAAGAACTGGGACAAAATGGCGGTATACCTCCATGAGCTGGGCCATCACCTGAACGGGAATACCAGCGGGGCAGACGACGGTCAGAAGCTCCAGAACGAACTGGACGCCGATTACTTTTCGGGGTACAACATGGCGCGGCTGAAAGCCACTTTACCCGAATCGCAAAAGTACCTGAAGATGGTGCCCAATCCGCCTTGCGAGGATGAGGAATTGTACGCGCATCCCTGTCTGGAAGAGCGGACGCTCGCCGTGGCCAGGGGTTGGTATGGCGGGAAAAACCTGTCCGGTTTTTATGTGGGATCGGGGTATGGCGAGCTGTCGGGCACGGGCAGGATGGATGAGCAGGAACTTGGTATACAACGACCTTTCTTCTCCTACAGCCATTGCGTCCGCTCCGGCGATCCATGTAAATGTACCGTGCTGTTGAAAGGCGTGCGGATGCGGATCGACTATTCGCACCAGAAATGTTTCCTGGATGCGGATTGCAGCGACAGCGGCTGCGCGGCCTGCGGACATGGCGCTATGGACACTACGCTGATTGCCCGCGGGATTTTCCGGGGGCCGTGGGAGCTGATGCCGGACGAGAAACTATGGATCGATTTCGGGTTCTGGCCGTTGTCGGAGACATTGATTTTTACCGGCAAGATCGATGGTGGCGGGTCCATAACGGGTTACCTCGTAATACCGGGGAAAGAAAGAGGGTGGGGGCTTCCGCCGGAAGATGATACCAATGTGGCATCGTTCGTACTGAAAGGGAAGCCGGTCGTTATAGCGGTGAAATAAAAACAGAGGATGGAAGCCGGCTCCCGCGCAGCGGATTTTATGCTAAAGGGAACGAATATCAGGCCGATGCAGGCAAATATGTATCTGTTGGGGAAGAAACGTTTGAACTGTCGGATTTTTACGCATCGTTAATGCTTAAATCCGACTATTATGAAGAAAGTAGTATTTGCTTTTGCCTGCCTGATGATAGGCTCCGGTGCCTTCGCCGCCGGCTCCAAATCCACGATGCCTGCTGAAAGGAAAGCGGCAGTTGCGGTTAAAACAAACAAGTCTGACATCAAGGTTTCTGCCAACAAGCAGGAAGTGGGCAATTTCCGCATCCAGAAAGCTTTCAAGATGTGGGACGCCTGCGGCCAGATGATCACGGTTTGGGTATCTGCCCCGAACGGCACCTCCTGGGACGTAATGTACAGCGCAGCGATCGATCACGTGATAGACTGCCTGAATTCCAACGGTTGCTACGAGTAACCGGGAAATGTAAGTAAACGCTTGAGGGGCAGTCCGCCGGATTGCCCTTTTTTGTTGCAGCAAATTAATAGTAGCGTAACGCGTTATAAGATCCCGTCCTGATATCCGACCGATATTTTTGCCCAGACTGACGGCATTCACCAATGTCTGCTGTACGCCGCCAGCGCTGTCAGGTCTTCACCTTGTCCCCCAATAATTCAATATATTCTTGTTAATTCCTTTATGGTAGCTGACTTCCTCTAACAAGCACATTGTCAAGACATTATTTACAAAATTTACATTATTATTTACAATCCGAATCCCTCATTCAGCGCGCTATAAAGTAGTTTCGCTACCACAGCATCTATATTTTTAAACTAACACACAAACACTATGAAAAAAGCAATGTATGCGCTGATCTTTTCGCTGATCGTGGTAAGTGGATTCGTATTTGCCAGCCGCGCCATTCAAAATGAGGACCCAAAGAAGCCAGCTCCTAAACCGCTTACGGATGCGGAAAGGAGGGCAGCAAAGGAAGAATGGGAGATGACCCCGGCGGGGATAGCGTTCAAAATGTGGGAAGCGTCTCCCGAAGGGAAAAAGGTGTATGCCGCCGAGGCTAAAATAAGGCAGCATATTAAGGATTACACCAATATGGAGGCGGTTGTAACGGATCTCGCTCTTCCGCCAGGCTCATTATTGGGTTTCGGCGTAATGGTCAGCATTAACGGGGATGATTTTATCCTAAGATTTGACGATGCTCCTCAGCAGTTAGGCAGTCTGAAGTTGGGCGACAAGATAATGATAAAAAGCCATAGCGTATCGCACGCTCCCAAATATGCATATCCGATAATTTCGGGCGAATATGCAGAACGGGAGGGAGAAGTAATTTACAAACATGCGCCCCGCAAAGATGGTTGTTGAGGATGGAGCTGGACTAATGCGGCATTCACGAATAAAAAAGATATAAACTAAAAAAGGCTTCAAGTCTAGTGACTTAAAGCCTTTTTAATTTCAGGTGCCCAGAACTGGATTCGAACCAGCACACCGTTGCCGGCGCTGCGACCTGAACACAGTGCGTCTACCAATTTCGCCATCTGGGCATCGTTAGTCCGTGTTAGGGAGTGCAAATGTACGCACTTTCTCATTATTTCCAAATTCTGGCAAGAAAAAATTTGACAGAAAATGAAAAAGCCGCGACCAGCGCGGCTTTTCAAAAGGTATTTTACTGTCGTTACACTGCAACGTTGAATTCGCGCAGGGTATCGTTCAGGCTCGTTTTAAGGTCGGTGCTCGCTTTACGCTGGCCGATGATCAGTGCGCAGGGCACCTGGAACTCTCCGGCAGGGAATTTCTTGGTATAGCTGCCGGGGATCACCACACTGCGGGCCGGAACACGGCCTTTGTATTCAACAGGCTCGGCACCGGTTACGTCGATGATCTTGGTAGACTGTGTCAGCACCACGTTGGCGCCAAGTACCGCTTCTTTTTCCACACGAACGCCTTCCACCACGATGCAGCGGCTGCCCACGAACACGCCGTCTTCAATGATCACGGGGCTGGCCTGCAAAGGCTCCAGCACACCGCCGATGCCCACGCCGCCACTCAAATGCACATGCTTGCCGATCTGCGCACAGGAACCCACCGTAGCCCAGGTATCCACCATTGTTCCCTCATCTACATATGCGCCGATATTTACATACGAAGGCATCAGGATAGCGCCCTTGGCAATGAACGCACCGTAACGCGCCACCGCATGCGGCACCACGCGAACGCCCAGCTCCTTATAGTTCGTTTTCAGCTTCATTTTGTCGTAGAACTCGAACGGAGGCAGCGTCATCGTTTCCATCGGCTGGATCGAGAAATACATCAGGATCGCCTGTTTTACCCACTCGTTCACCTTCCAGCCATCTTCCACCGGCTCCGCCACGCGAAGCTTTCCCTTGTCCACGGCTTCGATCACCGAACGTACCGCGTCAGAATATTGCGTTTGCTGCAAAAGACTGCGGTCGTTCCATGCAGCCTGGATTTGTTGCTGTATATCCATTGGTTTATGCTTGTTTTCCGCAAAAATAATATAATCACGCACAGTTGGGTGATAAAACGTATTTTTATCCGACTGGCTAACATTATTCATGGGGGATACGGGCGCATATAAAGACCAGGGCGACGCGGAACTGCTGCGTTCGCTGAAAGACGGCAGCATAGAAGCTTTTAACGCGATCTATCAACGCTACTGGCAGCCCGTTTACAATGCCGCCTTCAAACGCCTCAACGACGGCGCCGCCGCGCAGGACATTACCCAGGATTTCTTCCTGCAGCTCTGGAACCGCCGCGCAGACCTCCACATCGTCCACCTCCCGGCGTACATCCATACCGCGGTCCGCAACCGCGTGCTGAACCTGCTGGAAGTGCAGCAACGCTTCCTGCCCATGGCCGACCTCCTGGCGGAACAAACCGCCAACGGGGAAACCGCTGACGCCCTGGCCCGTCGTAATGAATGGCTGAAATCCTACCACGATCTGGTAAACGCGCTCCCGCCAGGCCGGCAGGAAATTTTCCGGATGCGGTATAACGAAGGCGCCAGTCCAGACGAGATCGCCCGGCAGCTGAACATCTCCCGCAAAACCGTCCAGAACCAGCTGGGCAAAGCCCTGGCAAGGCTCCGGGCCACGCTCGGTTCCCTGTTCTGCTGGTAATTAATCCTTTCGCAACAGCGACTGCGTACTGCACCTGAACGATCCGCCAAAGCTCCGGCTGATCCTGAAATCGATATATTCCACTTTGATGCCGTGCGCCTCCACCTGTTCGCCGATACGGGCAAATGCGGGGTCGGTGATATATACGCCGGATGAAACGGGGAGCCCGTTGGTGATGAGGGTACCTGTTTCCGAAAGGTCTACGGGAATCGGCGTCCAGTTTTGGAGGATAGACGGCACCCCGTCGAGGAAAGCTTCTTCGCAAATCACCATCAATCCCTCGCGGATAAGGCCCAATGCGCAATCCAGGTGCAGGACGTCTGGATGGAGGCGCGTCATCTCCACATCATACCCCCAGTGCCCGAGGTACTTCTGCAGCCAGCGGGCGCCCTGCGCGTTGGAGGCCAGTCCGGAGTTGCCGACCAGCACCTTTTTACCCAGTACGAGCACATCACCGCCTTCCAGGAAAGGGCCGGGGCCGAGGGTGGCATCGTCCGGCGCAGCGATGGCAGGGCGGGGAACGGCCACATAGTGACAATCTTCCGGCATCACTTCCCGCTCGATGATGCCCCGGATCGGCAACACTTCGTTCCTGCGGTGGAGAAACCGCATCGACCCCTCCACCACGCTATTCCCCACGGTAAAAAACGGGTCGCGGGCAAAGAAATTGGAATACCCGTCCACACCCGCCGCCTGTTTCTCTTCGGGCAGGAGTTTGCGGGGATGGAGCACCTTCACGCCGTATTTCTCCAGCATCCGTTTCAGCGCTTCCCGTTCCAGCTCCCAGGCACGATGAACGTCGGGCAGGGCTTCGGCATGATCGCGGCCACGATATTGCTGCACTTCCTCCCGGGCTTCCGGGGTGAGAAAACGAAGGTCTTCCGGACGGGGCACCGCCGGGAACCCGAACTCCGATTCAGCCAGTACAACCGTTTGCAGGCGCGCGAATTCACTTTCTACAAATATCATATTTCACCGGTTTGATAAATGAACAACAGGCAACCGTCCAGGATGTTCCCATCCTTCCCCGAAAAATATTTTCACGGCGGATGGGGCAATTGCCTTTCCGGCTGTCTTAAGGATATGGACCACTCGTATTTCCTCGAAATACTGCAAAAATACCGGGAAGGCAAAGCCTCGCCCGAAGAGGAGCGTTTCCTCCTCGCCAGTTACGACGCGTTCGCCTCGCAACCCGATGTAACGGATTTGCTCACGACCGAAGAGCGCGAACGCCTCGGCAGCCGGATGCACGCCGGCATCTTGCAACAGATCGCCGCCCAGGCTGGGCCTGCACCGAAGAAAACGATGTTCGCTGCCTGGAAAATAGCCGCCGCCGTACTGGTACTCGCCGGCGCCGCCACCGTGGCGTTCCTCGTGATGCAACCCGGCCCGAAAGCGCCTGCCGTAGCGGCCACCGATCAATCCGTGCAGCCCATCCGGGAAAACAACCTCATCGCCCTGCCAGACGGGAGCACCGTGCTGGTAAGCGCCGGCAGCAAATTGCGGTATGCCGCTGCATTTCATAAAAGGGAAGTGTTCCTGGAAGGGAAGGCCCTGTTCACCGTAGAACAACAAACCAGCCAGCCCTTCGTAGTCCATGCCGGTGGATTGCAGACCACCGTACTGGGTACCACGTTCGAAGTCGCGGCTCCGCAAAGCGGGAAAGTGACGGTAACGGTTTTTAAAGGGAAAGTGCGGGTAGATAAAGAAGCAACGCCGCTCGGGGAATTGACCGCCAACCAGCAGATCGTGTATAATGCAGACGACGGCCAATCGCTCCAGCAGGCGGCATCGCAGCCCGCCGCATGGCAGCAGGGCGATCTGCTGTTCGACGATGTCACGCTCCAGCAGGCCGCCTCCCTGCTCGAAGACCGTTTCGGTTACAAAATTTCCATCCCCGACGAAGCCCTGCGCAGCCAGCGTTTCTCCACCACCTTCGGCAGCAACGAGCCGCTGGAGCAGGCGCTGAAAAGCATCTGCGCCTTCCTGCAGGCCGCATACACCATAGACAAAGAGCAAAAGAGCGTTATTATTTACTTGCCGTAATTACCCGGCACAACCAGAATCATGCGTATGAACGTCAACATCCAACCGCCGTAAACGGAAAAACCTCTGCCGAAGCAGAGGCTCGCGGCCTTGCACAACGGGAATTGTGCAACGGCCCCAGATTTTAAAAGCCCGCGTCAACGGGCGTTTTATTCACCTGCAATCACTAAAGTATGAATTTTTCCGCACTCGCAGCGGGAAGCGCCCGCGCTTTCCCGAAACTGCCCAGCGCGATTTTCCTGTATCGATGTATGCGAATTTCGTTATTGTCTTTTATGCTGATCGCCGTAACCGCACAGGTTATCGTAGCCGCCTCCGCCAAAGCGCAGCGGCTCAACGGGCAGATCGTGCGCATGGCGTTGAAAGACGCCTCGCTCATGGAGGCTTTCAAACAGATCGAAAGCCAGACGGATTTCCGTTTCATGTACCGCAAGTCGGACGTGGGGCACATCCGCCACCTGAGCCTTCCCGAAGGCCGGCGCGACCTTGCCGCCCTGCTCGATCAGCTCCTGCAGCCGCATTCCCTTTCCTTCCGCCAGATGGACAACAAAATCCTCATCCAGCCCCGCCTTGCGGAAAGGCCGTTGGCCGACACCGCTTTCATCGTTTCCGGCAGGGTGACGGGGGATGACGGGAACCCGGTGATCGGCGCCACCGTGATCGTCAAAGGCACGGGCAAAGGCGCCATCTCCAATGAAGACGGGCAGTTCAGCGTTTCCGTGACCGAGGGCGCCATACTAGTCGTAACCTCACTGGGCTACCGCCAGATGGAATTCCCCGTGAAAGACCGTGGCCCGCTGGCCCTCCAGCTGCCGCTGCAAACCGGCGGCTCGCGGCTGAACGAAGTGATCGTAGTCGGATACGGCACCCAGCAGAAACGCGAGCTTTCCGGCTCCATCGGCAAAGTCGGGGCGCTGAAACCGGAAGAGAACATGGTCAACAACCCCATCTCCGCCCTGCAGGGGCGCGTGGCCGGCCTGTCTGTCTCCAACACCGGCGCAACGCCGGGCTCCATGCCCAATTTTACCATCCGTGGTGTTCAAACCATCCAGAATAACGTGACCGGTTCCGGTTCCAACCCGCTGATCGTCGTGGACGGACTGGTGATCGACGCCGCGCCCTCGGGCGCCAACGCCAACTTCAGCATGTTCAACCTCAACCCGCAGGACATCGCGTCTATCGAAGTCCTGAAAGACGCTGCTTCTTCGGCGATGTACGGTGCGCGCGGCGCGCAGGGCGTGATCCTCATCACCACCAAAAAAGGTTCCTTCGGCGCCAGGCCCGTCGTTAACATCAACGCCTACACGGGCTTTAATATGTCGTCTTTCTCTTACCGCCCGCTCAACAGCGACGAATACGCGATGATGTTCAAGGAAGCGCGCCAGAACCGGATCGGGGATATCGACAGGCGGCTCGCCGGCGGCGTAACGCCCGGGGAGGAAGCCAATCTCCGCGGGGAAAAAGACATCCTCAACCTGCAGATGAACGAACTGAAAATGGGACCGGACGATTTCAACTGGCTCGATAAAGTGAAGCCCGCCAGCGCACCGCTCTCCAACATCCAGCTGAGCGTTGCCGGCGGCAGCAACCAGACCAGCTATTATTTTTCTTTCGGCAAATACGGCGAAGCCAATGCCGTGGGCGACGGCCGCCTCGACCGCTACTCCGGCAAACTGGCCCTCACCCAAAAAGTGAACCGCTGGCTCAAAGCCGGCATGGACGTGAACATTTCGAAAGTCCGCTACGACGGCCTGGCCGAAGCCATCAACTCCGCCATCGCCGCAAGGCCGGATACGCCAGATTCCATCAAAACCAATCCCGATGGCACCTGGGACTACTGGAACGGTTTCCAGGAACACCCTTACGGCATCCTCCGTTATTTCTACGACAACCAAAAAGATAACTGGAACTATACGGGTAATTTCTTCGCGGAAGCCACGCTGAACAAGAATTTCAGCTTCCGCTCCATGATCGCCGGATCGCGGAGCGAAAGCAACCTGGTGGAGTTTATGTCGCCCCACAGCTACGGCGGCCTCGGCACCAAGGGCGACTACCTGGAAACGGAGAACAAAGGGATGCGATACACGTTCAATAACGTATTGACCTACCGTTTCAGCTACAGCAAACTGAAAGGCGACGCCTTGCTGGGACAGGAGTTCACGGGCAACCAATACCGGATCAACAAGAAGAACCTGCAGGGTTTTCCCATGATCGAGGGCCTCTGGAAACCGGCGAACGCCTCCATCTCCACGAACTATTACAATAGCGAAAACCGCCTCTACGAAGAATTTTCCGAATCGTATTTCGTGCGCTCCAACATGAGCTGGGACGGCAAATACCTCCTCAGCCTCAGCCTTCGCCGCGATGGCACGAGCAAGCTGAAGAAGTACCGCCAGGCCTGGTTCCCGGCCATTTCGGGTGGCTGGATCGTGTCTGACGAAAACTTCCTCCGCGGCAACAAAACCCTCAGCTACCTGAAGGTGCGAAGCAGCTTCGGCATCACTGGGAACATCCGGCCGGTGGGGCATTACGATACGCAGGACCTCGTCAACAGCCTGCTTTATCTCAACGAGCCCGCCCTTCGCCTCAACACCCTGCTCGGCAATCCCAACCTTAAATGGGAACGCACGCGCCAGCACGACATCGGCCTGGAAACGCGCTTCTTCAACAACCGCCTTTCCATCACTGCAGAATATTATGTGAAGAAAACCGACGGATTGCTCACCAGCCGCCAGATCCCCTGGTCGAGCGGCGGGTTTACCTCGCAGCGCGTGAACCTCGGGGCCATGACCAACCGCGGGCTCGACCTCGCCGTGTCCCTAAACGGGAAACCCGGCGCATTTCATTGGGAGGTGAGCGCCGTGGCCAATATCAACCGCAACCGCGTCACCGAGCTGCGCGACAGCACCATGGCGTTCGGTGTGTATTTCCCGGGAAGCCCCATGGGCTCCGTGCGCATCGGCCAGCCGCTCGGATTGCTGCAACTGTACCAGTCGGAAGGCGTGGACCCGCAAACGGGCGACCTCATCTATACCGATGTGAACAAGGACGGGAAGATCAACCAGCAGGATATGGTGTACATACCCGTTGCCCTGCCGAAAGTGAACGGCGGCGTAACGGTAGACCTGGGCTGGAAGGGCTTCAGCCTGAACACCCAGCTGGCATTCAACTTCGGGAACAAGATCTACAACTTCAGCGAACAGTTCTACCGCAACTATGATTTCGATATCTGGACAGGCGTGGTGAACAACAAGCCGACCTGGGTGCTCGACCGCTGGCAGCAACCCGGCGACCAGGCCCGCTATCCCCGCGCGATCGTGGGCGAGCACGGCGCCGGGAGGACCAACGACTGGAACCTCATGCCTTCCACGCATTACATCTACAGCGGCTCGTTCCTCCGCTGCCGCAACGTAACGCTGGCCTACAACCTGCCCAACAACCTCATCCAGAAAGCAGGGTTCCAGCAGGTGCGGGTGTACGCGGCCACGCAGAACCTGTTCACGATAAAGGATAAACGACTGAACGCCGATGATCCCGAACAGGGCCTGGAGTCCGGGTTGCAGCGAGACGTAGCGCCGCTGCCGCGCGCCGTTTCATTCGGTATCGATCTTCGTTTCTGACATCATTAAAACAGACACATCATGTTGCTCAACTATAAAAAATACTTATTCATAGCCTGTGTGGCGGCACTTGCCTCCTGCGGCAAATACCTCGACAGGCCCGCGCCAGACCAGGCGATCGGGAAAGATCAGCTCACCGATAACGACATCGCGCTGCTGCTGAAAGGCGCTTACATGAGCATGTCGGGCAGCTGGCCTCCGCAGTCGTACCCCATGACGGACATTTACAGCGACGACATCATTTCCCTGCAGGGCGGCAATCCCGCGCAGTTCAACCCGCAGGCCTACGAAGCCTGCAACCCCAGTTCCGCCGATGGTTTCGGGATCGGGCGGTTGTATATCGCGGCATATACCGCCATCGGGAACGCGAATTTCGTGATCGGCAAAATCGGGAATCCGGCTACGCCGGCGATGCGGCAGCTGCTGGGCGAAGCCCTCGTCATCCGCGCACATTCCTACAACCAGCTGGCGGAAGTGTTTGGCGGCGTGGTGCTCATTGCTTCCGTGGAAACGGATATCGACCAGATCCGCAAACCCAAAAGCACGGAAACCGAAGTGCTCGACCAGGTGGAGAAAGACCTCGAAGCCGCCATTCCATTACTGGGCGATTTCAAATCCCCCAAAGCCGCGTCGAAGCAAGCCGCACAGCTGCTCCTTGCGCGGGTGAGCCTGCAGCGCGGGAAACATGCGCGTGCGAAAGAACTGGCGGAAGCCGTGATCGGCTCGGGAAAGAGAAGCCTGTCTGCAGGCACGTTCTCGCCGATTTTCCGGTACAACAGCCCGGCCAGCGAAATGCTCTGGCAGATGTCTGACGGCCCGATGCCCAGCGCCTACGAACGCTATGGCCTGTTCAGCTTCTACAGCCCCGCGCCGCCGTTCCTCGGCAATGGCACGGGCCTCACGTCGATGGACGATGCACTGGCGGATTCCTACGAGCCCGGAGATACCCGCCGCGAAATCATCCGCAAAGCAAAACAGAACGCTACGGGAAGAGACGTGAACTACATGCTGAAATATTCTACCGATACGCTGCAATCCGCCGCAGCCGTGTATGTCATCTATCCGCTCATGCGGATCAGCGAAGCGTATCTCATTTCGGCGGAAGCCGCCGCGCGGCAGAACGTGGTCGATGTAACGCGCTACAACCAGTTGCGCACGGCACGGAACGCCAGCCCGAAAAACGCCGGCGATTTCGCGAACGCCACCGCATTCCTCGCCGAACTGGAAAAGGAACGCCGTCGGGAACTGGTGGGCGAAGGCCGCCGCTGGATCGATATGAAGCGCTTCGGAAAAGCGGAAGCTTTCCTCACTTCGAAAGGCCGCAACGCCACGCGCCTCTGGTTCCCGTTCACCGACGCGGAACTGCTGCGCAACCCGAAGCTGAAACAGAACGAAGGTTACTAGTGCAAATTGATGGATATATCGAAGGCAGCCCTGCAATTGCGGGGCTGTTCCTTTTTGCGGCGGCCCCGGATTATAACCCAGGCGTAACGCATGTTTCGCCGTTTATGGCAAGGCAGCGGCGACGCGCTGAAGACGCGGGTTCTAAAGATGGGGATTTTCGAATTTGATGAGTGTTCAGGGGATGAGGGGCTTTCTCCTTTCCGCCGTTCCGGCCAGCACCGCTGCCAGTTGCCGGGAAATGGCGCCGTCGCAGAGCTTGTCCAGCCAGAAAAACTCGCCGGCAGCGTTGAGCTCCAGGAAGTAGTATTTCCCTTCAGGCGTGAGGATGAGATCGATGGCGCCGTAATTAAGGCCGTAGCGGTCCATCAACCGCGACAATCCTTCCGCAACGGAAGCCGGCAACGCATAAGGCCGCCATTGCACGGCGAGCGAAGCGCCTTCCTTCCGCCAGTCCGTTTCCGCCCCGGGCTGTTGCGCGGAATCGATGCTGAACGCGAAGATTTCCTTTCCCACCATATTTACCCGCAATTCCAACGCCTTCGGCAGTTTTTCCTGGAAAGTCATGGGGCAGAAGCGCAGTTGCGGTAATTGTTCGAGATGGTCTGCCCGGATCTCGCTCGTAAAAACGACCTGTTCCTGCCCGTCTTGCTGGATGGCGAACGCGCTCTGCATTTTCGCCACGATGGGGCCGTTCACTTCCTTCATGAACTGCTCCAGCCGCTCCGGGCTGTTCGTGATGCAGGTAGCGGGCGTTAGCAGTCCGCATTCGGTGGCGAGGCGGAGCTGTTCTTCCTTACTGTCCAGCCGCCGGTACACGCTGTACCGTTCCAGTTGGAAGCAGGGGAGCGATTCGAGCATCCCGAAGAGCGTGCGCCTGATTTCGCCGGCAGCAGGGGAGAGATAGGGTTTTTCCAGCACCTGGTCGAGCCCGTCGGCAATATGGTAACTGCGGCGGTACCAAACGGCGTCGAGGTCTTCGAGCTGCTGGGTGCGCTGCCCGTCGTCCAGCCAAAGCCGGCGGCCATGGCCATTGTATTCGGAAGTGAGTCGGGTAACGAGGGGATAGCGGTCTACATTGAACCTGACCGGTGTGGCGCCGGCGGCTTCGAGGTGTCCCATAACGGATGTAACGGCTTCATTGTCTGCTGAATGCGTGATAATCAGAATTTTACCCATACTGTTCGATTCGGTTGACTAATTTTTCGGCGATGGTGGCGGCAATGGGGAAACCGAGGTATTTCTCCAGCATGCCCCATTCGCCCTGGGGGTTCACTTCGAGGAAAACGTGCTCGCCGTCTGGCCGCACGATCATGTCTATGGCGCCGAAAGGCAAGCCCAGTAAAGTCATCATGTCATGTAACTTCTCTTCCACGGCGGCCGGCAGCTCCCAGGTTTCCCAGGAAACGAGGGTGGTATTGCCTGTGCGCCAGTCGGTAAGCTCCGGGGCGCGGAGGCTCCCGGTATAAAAATCCCCGTCGATATAAATTACGCGTAATTCCCGGTCTTTTGGGACATATTCCTGTAAAATCATGGGGCAGGCGGACAGGGATTCCAGCATGGGGACGTCCTCCTTCCGCAGGCGGGTGGTAGGGAAGAAGTCGCTTTTGCCGTCCATGGATTTGGACAGCGCCCCGTGCAGTTTAACGACCACATTGCCGCCATGGTCGTCGAAAAATCGGATGGCGTCTTCTGCGTGGTTGCTGAAAAGGGTCTGCGGGACGTGGAGCCCTACAGACCGGGCGGCGGTGAGCTGCATGAGCTTGTTGGCGCCCACGGCATGGTCGAGGTCCATTCGGTTGATCCAGGGCACGTCCAGCGAATCGAGGAATATATGGAGCGAGGTGCGGTATTCTTTCAGGAACGCCGGAACATAGGCGGGGTCGAGGGATGGAGGGACCTGGAGGTCCCACATCTTCCGGTACCACACACCGCGGACCTCCCGGGCGTCGATCACCCGGTTGCCGCACCGGAGCTCGTATTGCGGGCCGGTGGTGTGCAAGCGGTAGCGAAGGCGGTATTTGGTGCCGAACTCATCGGTGTTGAACCGGAAACCTTCATAACCGAGGGCTTCCAGCCGTTGCTGAACGCGGTCTATCGTAAATGTGTCCTGGGAATGCGTAAGGCAGAGTATCATGGAGAAGCCGGCAAATAACAAAAGGGCAACGGCCGCCGGGCCATTGCCTATGAAAACGTTCGTTGAAAATGAGGGATTACAGCAACCACCATTCCTCATCACCGTCTGACGGGTATTTCTGGGTCTGGTCAGGCACATCGGCCAGTTTGCTGGTCCAGTGAGAATTTTCTGTAGTTTGATTGCTCGTGCTTAGCTGTTGCTGCGACTCTAACAGCTGCGCGAAAAACGGCTTCATGAGTTTTTCATTGGGTTTCATGTCAGGAAAAAAATTGGGTGGTGAACAATGACTTTTGCTTTCCGTTCCTTTTTATATGGTTCTGCGGAACATGTCCGTTCCGATCTTTTAAATAGGACATTCAAGTTAAAATTTTTGCGGGAAAGAAAAAAATCAAATTCAGTATTTTGCCGACTGATCAAATTAAAAGCATTGAGAATCGGTTTCGACGCCAAAAGGGCCTTCCAGAACCGCACGGGATTGGGTAATTACAGCCGGACGCTGGTTTCCTCCCTGGCGGAATATCACCCAGATCACGAATACGTGCTCTTCGCTCCCAAGGTGAAGCCGCTGTACCGCCCCCCCGGGGCCGTAACCACCGTTGTTCCCCGGCAATTCCTCCACCGCCTCCTCAAACCGGTCTGGAGAAGCCGATGGGTATCCGGCGAGCTGAAAAGCCACGGGATCGACGTTTTCCACGGCCTCAGCGCCGAACTGCCCTTCGGTATCCACCGCACCGGGGTGCGCAGCACCGTCACCATGCACGATCTTATCTTTGAACGGTATCCCCGGCAATACAATCCCATCGACGTCAACACGTACCGCAAAAAAGCGAAGTACGCCTGCCAGGCGGCCGACCAGGTGATCGCCATCAGCCTCCAGACGAAAGCCGACCTCATCGAGTTCTACGGCGTTCAGGAAGAGAAAATCCCCGTCTGCTACCAGGCCTGCGACCCCTCGTTCCAGGTGCCGCCTGACCCGCAAAAGGTCCGCGAGATGCTGGTCCGCTACAATCTTCCCTCGGAATACTTCCTCTACGTCGGCTCCGTCATCGAACGGAAAAACCTCGCCCGCATCGCAGCAGCCATGTTCCTGCTGAAAGACCGCCTCAACGTGCCGCTGGTCGTTTTGGGCGACGGCGGTGCCTACAAAAAGAAAGTGGAAGCCTACCTCGCCGAAAAAGGCCTCACCAGCCGGGTGATCTTCCTGAACGACGTCACCAAATTCGCCTTCCGCGACCTGCCCGCGCTCTACCAGGGCGCCCTGGCGCTGCTGTACCCTTCCACCTTCGAAGGTTTCGGCATCCCCATCCTCGAAGCCCTCTGGAGCCATACGCCCGTGGTAACATCTTCCGGCTCCTGCTTCGCGGAAACCGGCGGCAACGCTGCGCTGTACGTAGACCCTTTCAGCGTGGACAGCATCGCCGACGGCATGCTCCGCGTAGCCGTAGAGCCCGCGCTGCGACAGGGAATGGTGGAAAAAGGCATCCTCCACGCCCGGCACTTCACGCCGGAAAAATGCGCCGACGCCGTGATGAACGTGTATCAAAACATCCTGAAATGACCGATTTCGAAAACGATATCCTCCGCTCGCTCGAAGCCCTCCGCAACGGAGGCACCATTCTCTATCCCACAGACACCATCTGGGGGTTGGGCTGCGACGCTACCGACGAAGCCGCCGTACGCAAAATCTACGCCCTCAAACAGCGCGACGAAGCCAAAAGCCTCGTGGTGCTCATGGCCGACGTCAAAGACCTCATGAAATACCTCGCCTCGCCCCCGCCCGATATCGCCGAAGTACTGGCCGGGTTCGACCGGCCCACGACCGTTATCTACGAAGGCGCCCTCCATCTCGCGCCCAACGTTATCAACCAGGACGGCTCCATCGCCATCCGCCTGGTGCAGGACCCTTTCTGTCGCCATTTGGTGAAAAGACTGCGCAAACCCCTGGTTTCCACGTCTGCCAACATCTCCGGAGCACCCTCGCCCGCGAGCTTCAGGGAAGTTTCCCCCGAAATCCGGAACGGTGTGGATTATGTGGTGGAATACCGGCAGCAGGACGAAACGCCGGCCCGCCCCTCAAGGATCGTGCGCATCGGGAAAGACGGAAGGCTGGAAATCATCCGGGATTAAATTACTTTTGCGCCTTAAAACGGTAGATACATGATGGAAATTCCCTGTACGAAACGGGAAATGGATTTGTTTGAAAGCGTCGCGAAAGCGGCCCGGCAGATCGGCGTACCCGCTTATCTGATCGGCGGCTTCGTGCGCGACAAACTGCTGGGCAGGCCTACGAAAGACATGGATATCGTTTGCGTGGGAGACGGCATCGCACTGGCGCACCAGGTGGCCCGGTTGCTCGATCCGTCCCTGAAAGTCAATTTCTTCAAAACTTATGGTACCGCCCAGATCAAGTTCGGCGAAACGGAGATCGAATTCGTGGGCGCCCGCCGCGAAAGCTACCGCGACCATTCCCGCAACCCCGAAGTGGAACCCGGAACGCTGGAAGACGATCAGCTGCGCCGCGATTTTACTATCAACGCACTGGCGATCAGCCTCAACGAAGCCGACTACGGGAAACTGATCGATCCGTTCAACGGGTTGAAAGACCTGGAAGACAAACTCATCCGCACACCGCTGGAACCGGGGCAGACCTTCAGCGACGACCCGCTGCGCATGATGCGCGCCATCCGCTTCGCGTCGCAGCTCAATTTCACCATCCTTCCCGAAACGTTCCAGGCCATCGTCGACAACGCCAGCCGGATAAAAATCATCTCCCAGGAAAGGATCACCGACGAGCTGAACAAGATCATGCTCAGTACCAAACCTTCCGTGGGCCTCGATCTGCTGTATAAATCAGGCATCCTGAAAATCATTTTCCCGCAGATGGTGGACCTCGTAGGCGTGGAAATGCTGGAAGGGAAGGGGCATAAAGACAATTTTTACCACACCCTCCAGGTGATCGATAATATTTCCCGCCATACCCGCGACCTCTGGCTGCGCTGGGCGGCATTGCTGCACGACATCGGGAAGCCTGCTACCAAACGCTTTGAAGCCGGCCATGGTTGGACGTTCCACGGTCATGATGCCGTGGGCGGGAAAATGGTGCCGAGGATCTTTACGCGGCTGAAACTGCCGCTGAACGAAAAGATGCGGCTCGTGAAAAAGCTCGTGGAGCTGCATTTGCGGCCCATCAGCCTCACAAAGGAGAATATCACCGATTCGGCTATACGCAGACTGCTGTTTGACGCCGGCGAAGACCTGGAAGCGCTCATGATGCTCTGCGAAGCCGATATCACCTCCAAGAACCGCGCGAAAGTGCGCCGCTACCTCGAAAATTTCGAGCTGGTGCGCGAGCGGTTGAAGGAAGTGGAGGAAAGCGACCGCATCCGCAACTGGCAGCCGCCGGTAACGGGCGAGCTCATCATGGAAACGTTCGGACTGAAGCCCGGAAAGCTCGTGGGCGACTTGAAAAGTGCCATCCGCGAAGCCATTCTCGACGGTGAGATCAGCAATAATTATGACGCAGCATATGCGTTCATGCTGAAAAAGGCGGCGGAACTAAACTTGACCCCTGTTAAATAATTTGGTATTTTTGTTCATACAACATTGTAAATCATATGCCGGTATTAAAATTCAGAGTTTATTGGGAAGAAGACGAAAGTGTCTACAGGGATATCGTTGTAAAGCCCAGTCAGAATTTTGTGCAATTTCATCAGGCCATCTTGACAGCATATGAGTTTGACTCCAAGCACAAGGCGACCTTTTACCGCAGTAACGACAACTGGCAGCGTGGCCGGGAGATTTTGCTGGAAAAAGATGGAGCGCCCCGGAAAGCGGAGCCGCTGTTGATGGTAGACACACCGATCGGCGCAATGGTCAGGGACCCGAACCAGAAATTCATTTACCTCTACGATTTCGCTAAAAACTGGACGTTTTTGGTGGAATTGATCGGTGTTGCCAAAGATGAGAACGCCAAACTGAGCTATCCCGCCATCGTCCGCAAGGAAGGATTGGCACCCAGCCAGTATGGCACCAAAGGCCTCATCGGTGATAAACTGGTAGAAATGGAAGAGAAGTACGACCTCAACCGCGAAGGCATGTCTGAAGACGGCTTCGGGGAAGAAGGAGAGGAGACGGAAAGTGAGGATGATGGCATGGAAGAAAGCGGTTCCGAAGACGAAAACATGTTTTAGTAAGCCCGTCCGGCGCGTCCTGCGCCGGGCATTCACCATATGAACAAGACGGTTATCCTGGTTGCCGGCCCTACAGCAGTAGGTAAAACGGCCACCGCCATTCGCATCGCGCAGATGCTGGGCACCGAGATCATTTCGGCGGATTCACGGCAATGTTACCGGGAGATTTCCGTTGGAACGGCCAAGCCGTCCGCGGAAGAACTGGCGGCTGTCCGTCATTATTTCATTGATTCCCATTCGATTACGGAAGAAGTCAATGCCGCTGCGTACGAGTCCCTGGCGATGGGGTACGCGCAGGATATCTTTTCCCGGCACGATACGCTCGTGTTGACCGGTGGTACAGGGCTGTATATCAAGGCTTTCCTGGAAGGGATGGACGATATGCCTCCCGTTCCCGCGGCTATCCGCGACGCCGTGCGCGCGGGGTACGCTGCGAAAGGGATTTCCTGGCTGCAGGAAGAATTAAGGTCGAAAGACCCGGCGTTCTACGCAACGGCAGAAACCCAGAACCCGCACCGCCTGGTCCGTGCGCTGGAAATATTCGAAGCCACGGGCCGCTCCATCCAGTCATTCCGCACGCAGACCGCGCGCCAACGGAGTTTCAATGTCATCAAGACCGGGCTTGAACTGCCGAAAGAGCTCCTGCATGCCAATATCCACAAACGGGTGGACCAGATGATGGCCCAGGGGCTCGTGGAAGAAGTGCGCAGCGTGCTGCCGTACCGGCGGCACAACGCGCTCCAGACCGTGGGCTACACCGAAATCTTCGATTATCTCGACGGCAATGCCACCCTTGCGTCTGCCGTAGAAGGTATTAAAACCCATACCCGCCAATACGCAAAGCGCCAGATGACCTGGTTCCGCCGCGATCCCGACCTGAACTGGTTCGACGCGCGGTCGCCCGAAGCCGTGGAAACTTTCATTCGCGGGCGGTTGGGGATTGCGTAACGCTTCGTGATCCGGACGCATCATTCCGTCGAATGTGATCGTCTATTCCTCATTTTCCGGCATCAAAACCAGCTCATCTTTCCCTGGGATCTTTCAATAACCGACTGCACCGGCGATCCGTCTTTTGGAACAAGATCATCGGACGAAGATCTACATCCCGAATGCGCTGCATAAAAAAAGGAAGCGCTTTCACGCTTCCCCTTTTTGTATCTTGAATTTATGTTGTCTAGAACTTGAGACCCACCGTCAAAACGATATTTCCGCCGGTCAGGCTATGCTCGGCTGTGGGAGCCGCGGGCAGGCCGGGGGAGTCGTTCAGGACGTAAGGGTTGTAGGCGGATTTGGAGTTCAGTGTATGCACGTACGTAAGGTCGGTGAAGAACCCCCGGTTACGGTAACCCAGGCCGCCGCTCACGCGCTTTACGCTCGCGTCGATGTCGGAGAAATCGCTGTTGTAGGGATTGCCATAATAGGAAAACCCTGCGCGAACGGCCAGTACATTGAATTTCAGCTCGCCGCCCACCCGTATGTTCATGGCACCGGCGTAAGAGTCCTCGATCGTGCGGTTGATGGCTTTGGCCCTGTCACGGTCTTGCGGAGCGCCTTTGTTGAACTTGTATTTGGTGGCGGAGTAATCTACATATTCCACATCGGCGGTAATGAAGCCGTGTTGCTGTTTGGTATCCGCGTTAGTGCCGAAGATGTAGGAAACGCTGCCGCCGGCGCGCCAGGGAGTGCGCAGCGTATAGTCGTATTCGATGGGGAAGCCATCATAGAGGTCTTCCGTGCTGGAAAAATGATTGCCAAGTTCCTCCATCCAGGAATCAACCCTCGCCGAATAGGTGTCATGCATGCTGAACCAGGTCGGGGTGTGGAAGCTGGCGCCGATGCGGAGTGCCGGCATGGGTGCGTAAATGATACCCAGCTTGGTATTAAAACCGGTGGCGTCGGTATTCAGTACTTCGTTGAACTGGTACTGGTCAAAGTCGTTGGTGACGTTGTTCTCGTTGGGATCGGTTTCCGTGAACGTGCGGTTGCGCTCGTAATCGATCCGGGGGAAGTTCAGGGAAAGGCCGAAGTACAATTGCTCACTGTAATTGCCGCCGAAGCCCACGGAGAATTCGTTGATCCCGCCGCGTTCCCTGATATCATCGCTCTGAAGGATGCCGCCAGCCGCGGTGGGATTGATCACGGAGTAATATTTTTCAACGCCGCCGTTGTTATCGGGGTCGTAACCGATGACATATGTCCGGAAACCCAGGCTGGGGCCTTCTGCGTATACGTCGTTGGCATCGTTGAACGGTACCGGATTCCCGTTGGGCATGAGTTTTTCCACCCAGGTATCGGAGAAGCTGGTAAGGGTGTTTTTGCCGCCGAGGTAGCTGCGGTTATTGAAATCGGCCGTACGGGCATAGTCGATAGACACGGCAAAGTTGCGGAACTTGCTGTTGGCGTTGCGGTTGGGGATGCCGAACACTACACCAACGTTCCCCAACATCATATTGCTTTTGCTGTCGGACATGGTGGGGTTCGAATTGCTGCCGGTACCGCTGGTGAACCGCATGTCGTTATTCTTGAAATAGAACCCGGGCGTGATGTTGACTTCACTGGTTTTGAAGAAGCCGAGACCGGCCGGGTTGATATGGGTGGCGGATATATCGCCGCCGAGGGAGCCGGCTGCACCGCCGATGGCTTGTGTGCGGGCCGTTCCGCCGAACATCAGGCGGCTGTATCGTAATGCATCGTGCTCGTCTTGTGCCAGGGCCGTGGAGGATACACCAAGGGCTATCAAAAGAAATGCTGTTCTTTTATTCATCGTGTAAGTGCTGGTGAACAAATCTGTTGTGGGATAAAAACACGAATTACCAGCCGGACGCCCTTTGTGAGCTTCTCCTTACTGGTAATTCGCATTTGTTATGTTAGCGGCCGCGGGGACGGTAAGATCTCGTCGGCGCGGGTGAGCTGCTGCCCGGGTTGCTGTTGCTGGGCGGAGTGTAGCTCCGCTGCGGTGCGCTGCTGCGTTCGGGCGTATACGAAGGCTGAGACTGTTGACGGGGAGGAGCGGCGTTGCTCCGGTCATAGTTACGCTCGTACGTTCTGCTGGAACGTTCGCGCTGCGGTGCCGGCTGGTTGGCCGGACGTTCGCCGGGCGCCCTGTCAAACGTTCTGCGGTTGCTCGGCTGTGTCACCGGGCGGCCGTTATTGCTGTCATATACCCTGCGCGTCGCGGAACCATTCGGGTTTACGTTACGGTAGTTGTAATTACGGTTGCCGTCATATGCCCGGCTGTTGCTGGACCCGCGGGGCCTGTAGGAATCCGAAGGCCTGGGTTTTACGTAGTAGCCGCCATGGCCGCCGTACCAGGGATAGCCCCCGCCGTACCAACCATGACCGCCGCCGTACCAGCCGCCGCCACCATACCAGCCATGGCCCCAGCCACCGCCGTACCAGTTATTATACCAGGGGTTGTACCAGCTGTTGTAATAACCACCCCAGGGGCGGCCAAAACCAAAACCGATACTCAGCGAAGGGCCGTACCAGGAATTCCACCCGAAACGGTTCCAGCTGTTGTAGCCATAGTAATTGTTAATGTACATGTTGCTGCCGAAGTCGTCGAAATAATAACCATCCCAGTAGCTGCCGGAATAGGGGCGGCTGAACCGGTCGATCCGGCGGGCATAGTCATAACGGTCTTCATCTTCGTCCGCATAAGTAACGTAATTGCCTTCGTCCTCATCGAAAGTTTCTTCGGTTTCCTGGGATCTGGCCTGACTGGCACGCTGATTGCCGGAAGCATAGCCTCGCTGGTCACGTACGGGTGAGTGATACACATCATCCGGCGTCTGGGCGGTCTGATAAGTGGTAGAACAGCTGCCGAAAACAAGCAGGGCCGCTACCGCACTATATATCATAGGTCTCATTCTGCTGTGATTTTATGAACAATGTAAATTTACTCAATTTAAACGAATTTTATCGTTGATGGGTTACACGCACCGGCCGTTTTATTATCTTCGCACACCCGGGGACCGGTTTGACATTTCCTGTGAGGTCTGTGGCGTTTCCGTATTAATATTAGAACAAATATTACGCCAGTTTATTGTATGGGGAAGCCCTTTTCAACCCCTTTTGGGGCGAATGGCTACCCGGCAGGACGAGCGGCGGTAAGCTTAAGGCAAGCGACTGACTATCAAGGTTTTACATCAAAATCTTTCCAGGGGAAACGGAAAAAGAAAAAATATAATATGAGTAAAGAGATTACTGCCCGATCACAGGATTACGCGCAATGGTACAACGACCTGGTGCTGAAAGGCGGACTGGCGGATTACTCCGCCGTTCGTGGCTGCATGGTCATCAAGCCCTACGGCTTCGCGCTTTGGGAAAACATGCGGGACGTTTTGGACCGTATGTTCAAGGAAACCGGCCATCAGAACGCGTATTTCCCGCTTTTCATCCCCAAATCCTTCCTCAGCAAGGAAGCCGCCCACGTGGAAGGCTTCGCCAAGGAATGCGCCGTGGTCACCCATTACCGCCTGAAAAACGACCCCGTGAACGGCGGCGTGATCGTTGACCCGGAAGCCAAACTGGAAGAAGAACTGATCGTGCGCCCCACTTCCGAAACCATCATCTGGAACACATATAAGGATTGGATCCAGTCGTACCGCGACCTTCCCATCCTCGTCAACCAATGGGCCAACGTAGTCCGCTGGGAAATGCGCACCCGCCTGTTCCTCCGCACCGCCGAATTCCTCTGGCAGGAAGGGCACACCGCCCACGCCACCGCCGAAGAAGCCGTGGCAGAAACCCGCCAGATGCTCGACGTGTATGCCGATTTCGTGGAGAATTACATGGCCGTTCCCGTGATCAAAGGCGTGAAATCCCCCTCGGAACGCTTCGCCGGCGCAGTAGACACCTATTGCATCGAAGCCCTCATGCAGGATGGTAAAGCCCTCCAGGCCGGTACGTCCCACTTCCTCGGACAAAACTTCGCCAAAGCGTTCGACGTGCAGTTCTCCAACAAGGAAAACAAGCTGGAATACGTTTGGGCTACGTCCTGGGGCGTGTCTACCCGTCTCGTCGGCGCGCTCGTGATGGCGCACAGCGACGACGACGGGCTCATCCTTCCCCCCCGCATCGCCCCCCTCCAGGTCGTGATCGTGCCCATTTATAAAGGCGCCGACCAGAAAGCCGGGATCGACGCCAAGGTGGAAGGCATCGTCAAAGAGCTCAAAGCCCTTGGCATCCGCGTGAAATACGACGATTCCGACAATAACCGCCCGGGATGGAAATTCGCCGAGTACGAAATGAAAGGCGTACCCGTGCGCATCGCCATCGGCGCCCGCGATATCGAAAACAACGTAGCCGAAGTGGCCCGCCGCGATACGAAGACCAAATCCTCCGAATCCCTCGACGGCCTCGCACAGCACATCTCCGCCCTCCTCACCGAGATCCAGGACGGCATGTTCAAAAAAGCGCTGGATTACCGTGAATCCCATATCACCAAAGCGGACACCTGGGAAGAATTCGAGCAACTGCTCGATGGAAAAACCGGGTTCATCTCCGCCCATTGGGACGGCACCGCCGAAACGGAAGCCGCCATCAAGGAGCGCACCAAAGCCACGATCCGTTGTATTCCGCTGAACAACCCCCAGGAAGCAGGCACCTGCATCCTCACCGGAAAACCCTCCAAAGAAAGGGTGTTGTTCGCAAGAGCATATTAATCAAGGAAAAAGCCGATAATTGCCGTTGATGCAAGCCATCCGTTACATAATATTGCTGCTGGCCTGCCTGGCCGGCCCCCTCGTGGGGTCCGCGCAGGGCCTGGTCATCCGCAATTATAATGTGAAGGATGGGCTTGCCAACGCAACGGTTTACAGCGCCGTCCAGGACCTCGAAGGGTTCATCTGGTTCGCCACGCCCACCGGCGTCAGCAAATTCGACGGCAAGCGCTTCCGGAATTATACCAAAAAGGACGGCCTCACCGATAACGACGTCGTGAAACTCGCGGCAGACAGCCGCGGCCGCATCTGGTTCTTCACCAGCAACGGCAAACTCTCGTTCTTCCAGGACCACGTCGTCCACAACGAAGACACCGATTCTACCCTCAGCTACAACAGCCGCAGCCATTACGTCCAATACGCGTTCGAAGACCGCGCCCGCACCATCTGGTTCCTCAATTCCGCGGGCCGCATCATCCAGTATAACGGCCGCAGAACAGTGTACGACAAGCTCGGCGCCAGCTCCATGGATGTAATGAGCATCCTCAGCAAAGACAGCGTTTTCCACCCCCTGCAACGGTATTTCAGCCTGGGAGGCGTGAAAGACAGTAACAACGTTCAACAAAAAATATTCATTGCCTCGCCTTTTTCCCTTGGCAATCAGCGATTTGCAGAACGGATCCAAAGCAATCCGGTCATCATCACCGGTAACACCCTGTATTCCTACACCCCGCAAGACATTATGCCCTTCTTTTCCGGTTCGGAATGGGGCATCCGCGAAGAGATCAGCAGCATGAGCATCGACGGCGACAACCTCTGGATCGGCACGCCGCGCGCCTTGTATCTCATCCGCGACTTTTTCAAAGGCGAGCGCAAGCTCAGCAAACTCCTGAACAATCACTTCATCACGTCTATCCTCCACGACCGCGACGGCAATACCTGGATCACCACTTTCGGCGACGGCGTGTATCATATCCCGTTCAAGCATTTCTATTTCGCTTACCTCGACAATACCAACGGTTTATATTCCCATTCCGTGTACAGTGTATTCAAAGACAAGCGGAACGGCCTGCTCTATATCGGCGAAAACGCGGGCATGCTGAACGTGATGACGCCAGACGGGAACATCCGCAGGTTCGAGCTGGATTCTACCGGCGGCCGCAATTCCGTGCTGGGCATCCTGGCGCAGCCGGGGTCGAACGAACTGGTAATAGCGACGGACAATATCGTCTTTAATTACGCGCCCGGCGGTTCCGCTCCGAAACCGGCGCTGCGGATGCGCAATATCAAAGACATGGATTTCACGCCTGACGGGAAACTCCGCGTGGTGAGCCGCAACCGGCTCGCATTCGGGACAGACGGGCGGAGCCTCGACCTGTCGCCGCTGGAAACCCAGGTCAATTCCATCGCTTCCGTGAGCGACAGCAGTTATTACCTGGGAACGAGCTCCGGGCTGTATTTCGGCAGGAACACGGCATTTCCCGTGCCGGTGCAGGACGATCCGCGGCTCAGCCAGAGCATTAAAGACCTGCAATGGATAAACGGATATCTGTGGGTGGGGACGAGCGACCAGGGGATTTTTGTGCTGAAGGATAATGAAGTGGTCCGTCATTTCCGGACTTCCGATCATTTGGTGAGCGATATCTGCCAGCAGTTGTATTATGACGGCAACGGAAGGCTGTATGTGGCTACCAATAAGGGTTTGTCGATCATCGATACCCGGACCCGCACGCTGCTGCGCAATCTGACGTCGAACGACGGGCTCATGAGCGACGACATCCGCGGGATCAGTCATGCCGGCGATACGCTGTACGTGGCCACGTCTAACGGCCTTTGCTATTTCTCGCGGGACCATATCCCGGTGGATACCGTTCCGCCGACGGTGTATCTCAATTCGATCCGTTATGGCGACAGTGCGTGGATTCCCGGGCCGTATTTCCAGCATTTGTACGAATGGAGCAGCACTTTTGAAGTGGAATTCGGCGCGATCGCGTATGATTTGCCCGATTTGGTGGAATATCAATACAATTTTTCGAACGATACGGCTTCCGGATGGGTGACGACGATGAGCAACATCGTGCCTTATCCCAAGTTGCAGCCGGGTGACTACACGCTGTTGATCCGTGCGCGGAAATACAAGAGCGGCTGGAGCAAGCCCGTGGTGCTGCGCATTTCCATTTTGCCGCGGTGGTACCAGGAATGGTGGGCGAGGGGCGTGCTCGTGTTATTGGGCATTATGGCCATTTTGCTCGTGCTGCGGTACATTGTGGCGCGGATAAAGGGGGGAGAGCGGCGGAAGACGGAGTACAACCGGCGTATAGCCGAGCTCGAGGCCAAGGCGCTTACCAACCAGATGAACCCGCATTTCATCTTCAATTCGCTGAATTCCGTACAACACCTCATCCTGGAGAAGGAAGAAAAGCAGGCGCTGAACTTCCTGGCAGATTTCGCGACGCTCATGCGGCAAATGCTCAATAATTCCCGTAAATCCTACATTTCGCTGGAAGACGAGATCGCGTTCCTGACCCGATACATCGAACTGGAGAAAATCCGCTTCGCCAATTCTTTCGAATATAAGTTCGACATGAGCCAGGAGCTGAAGGAATACACGATCTACATCCCGCCCATGCTCATACAGCCGATCCTGGAGAATGCCATCAAGCACGGGCTGGCGCCGAAGAACGGGAGCGGGCACCTGCTGGTGCGGCTGGAGCTGCAGGGAGATCTGCTGTATTGCGCGGTGGACGACGATGGCATCGGTTGGGAACATGCCAACAGCATTAAGACCGGTAAGCTCACCAAACACGAATCCACGGCGTTGAGCGTGATCCGTGAAAGGTTGCAGATCATCAAATCTTTTAATGGAAGCGTTGGAAAGTTGGAAATAATTGATAAATTTAACTCTGGATTCGGCAACAAGGCAGGTACCTTGGTCGAAATCCTCATTCCCATTGTAAAGATGTTATGAGTATAATAAAAGCTGCCATTGTAGACGACGAGGTCCGCAACATTCATATCCTGCGTAATATTTTGGAAAACTATTGCAAGGATGTAAAAGTTATTGGCGAAGCACAAAATATCCATGAAGCCGCGGAGATGATCAAGAACAACCCCATCGACGTTCTCTTCCTGGATATTGAAATGCCCCCTCATAACGGTTTTCAGCTGCTGGAAATGTTCCCTGTACTCAATTTTGAAGTGATATTTATCACGGCATTCCAGGAGTACGCACTGCAAGCCATCAAGTTCGCCGCCCTCGACTATCTCCTCAAACCGATCAAGGTGAGTGAGGTGGAAGACGCATTGGAAAAAGTGAAGCGCAGCAAAAAAGGACGGCTCAACGAACTGGCGTCCATCCTCAAAGATTACGTCAAGAATAACGATAACGCCTTCTCGAAGATCGTGATCCCCGTGAACGACGGTTACAACGTCATCGATCTGAAAGACATTATTTACTGCGAAGCGTTCGACAGCTATACGAAGATCCAGCTGATCAACAATGTCAGCCATCTCATTTCCAAATCCCTCAAGGAGTATGAAGAGATGTTGTCTGACAAGGGCTTCTATCGCGTCCATAAATCCTTCCTGATCAACATTCACCACATCGTGAAGATCATCAAGGGCCTGGGCACTGCCGTTATTATGAGCGACCAGAAGAACATCCCGATCTCTTCCCGCAAAAAAGACGAGTTTTTCACCCAGCTCAAAGGAGTGATCAACCTCTGAAACGCCGCCCCTGCAAAGGGGCTTATTTTTTTCACCGATGCTTTATGGCCGTTGCCGAACCCGTTTCCAGCGTTTACCAAACGTAATGGGGCCTGTATGATTTATAGTCCTACATTCGGTGTAGGGTTTTCATAGGATATATGGTCATGTTTGTAAGCTCTTTACCAGCACGACCATCAAAAAGCCCTCCGTTTCCGGAGGGCTTTTTTTATTGTATTACCTGACAGTCAGTGGGTAAAGAATATAATATTATAATACATTAAAAATTACTCATTCGTAACAAATTAGTAAACAAAATGTATGAAAAAGGCCTCCCGAAAACGGGAAGCCTTTAATCCTAACCTATAAAACCTATATGAAAACACGTAAAATATCTTCTAGAACGATGTCCCTCCGGAAAGGTCCAGGTCGTAATAATATATGTTGGAGTAACGGTCGCGGATATAAAATCCTTCCAGCCGTACTGATTTCTTGCCATCCAGCGCACGCTTCAGATCGTCCGTAGACTTGATCGCCGTGCTGCCTGCCTTCAGAATAACGAATTCAGGCTTCATATTCGTCTGTTTCTTGATAAGGCCGCTTCCGATATTTGTCACAACCAGTCCGCCGTCGATACCAAGTTTGGCGGCCGCGTCCCGGGTCAGCGGCGCTACGTCCGCCCCCAAATGATCGATCACGCTCAGTTTCACGATGTCGGTATTGCCTTCCAGGTTTTTGAGGACGGCATTGGCAGTCAATTCTTTATCATTCCGTTGATAGTTGACCGTCACCTTATCGCCGGGTTTGTAGCGGCTCAGTTGTTCCATCAGCTCGGGGATGGAGGCCGTAGAAACGCCGTTGATCTTGGTGATCACGTCTCCCGTCTTGATCCCTGCTGCGGCTGCGGCCCCGCCCTGCGGAACGCCCAGCACCTTGATGCCAGCCATATCGCGCGTCATGCCACGGGCTTTCAGCTCTTCGTCGGTCAACCGGTTCGGATCGTCGTATTCGATGCCCAGGTAGGCGCGTTGCACGTTCCCGAACTTCATGATATCGTTCACCACTTTCTTCACGAGGTTCACGGGGATGGCGTAGGAGTACCCTGCGTAAGCCCCGGTAGGCGAAGCGATGGCCGAGTTGATCCCGATCAGCTCGCCGGCCGTATTGATCAGCGCACCGCCGGAGTTGCCCTGGTTCACGGGCGCATCCGTCTGGATGAACGACTCGATGGCATTGCGGCTGTTGCGCCGGTTGATCCCGATGCTGCGGCTTTTCGCGCTCACGATGCCCGCCGTTACGGTGGTTTCGAGGTTGAGCGGATAGCCCACGGCCAGCACCCAGTGGCCCACCTGCACGTCGTCAGAATTGCCATAGAGCAGGTAGGGAAGGCCCGTCGCGCTTATTTTTATCACGGCCAGGTCGGTACTGGGGTCCGTTCCCACGACTTTGGCGGTAAATGTCTTGTTATTGCTCAGCGTCACGGAGATTTCGTCTGCATCGTCCACCACGTGATTATTGGTTACGATGTAACCGTCGTCCGAGATGAGCACGCCGGAACCGGAAGCCATTTGCGGTGGCGAATAGTACTGGCGGCTATTGTCTTCGAATTGTTCGCCGAAGAATTCTTCCAGCAGGCTGCGCCTTTTTTGCAGGTTGTTGCCCAGCTGCCGGGGATTGATCTTCGTTTTAATATGTACTACGCCAGGTGTCCCGATTCGCGCCGCCTGCGTAAAATCCGTCGGCGGCGTGAGGGCATTGCTGCCCGCGGAGCCCGGTCTGTAATCGACGTAATTGACCGGCACGGTATCCGATCCGTTTTGGTACAGTCCCATGCTTTTCGGCTGGAAATATTTGCTGTACACATATACACTGGCAATTGCAGTAGCCGCGCTGATGAGAACGGTCCCTGCGACATGCGAAAACTTCATACAGGTACTGGTTTTAAGGGTTAAAATGTTGGTATTTCGTACGGCTGTACCTCATCAATTTACATGCCCTGTTCTACAAATGTAACGGCAGATGACCGTTGAATGTTATAACACGGAAGTATTTAACAGTTTTTTAGGTCAAACGTTAAAACCCGCCGCCGGGAATGAAAACAGGCACTGCCATTGCTGGTACAGTGCCTGTCAAATTAACAATAAGATGTGACAATTTGTTAACCGCTCATGTAAGTGCGGGCTTACAATGCGGCGAAAAACGCAGCGGTATCAACCCCATCCGCATAATCGGTGAGGCGGGGTGCCTGGGCTTGTCCGAACGCGATGCGGTCTGCGGCTACAATGCACTGCAGGTCAGCGTTTTCGGCCAGCTGGGCTTCGAGTTCTTCGCGGTTGCGGTACATGCCGTAATGAAGCACGCTGAGCGGGGAGAAAACGGATTCGTTCTCGTGCAGCAACAGGTTGTCGTTCGTTTTGAACGGCGCGTTGTTGAGCAGCAGCAGCGCGAGGTTATAATCGTAATTGTTCTTGTATTTGTGATTGTCCATGAGCCAGTCGTATTTTTTGAATGCGATCATGAGCGGCTCGAAATCGTACCCTTCCGGTACGAGCACTTTGGTGACGTTGCGGCAACCCAGTCCGAAATAGAGGAGGGCATCGTCTGCCAGGGATTCGAGCTGGGCGGGCGTTTCATCGCCGGTGAGCACGGCTACGGACGTGCGGTTGCGGCGGATGATGTGGGGGTATCTGGAGAAATAGTATTCGAAATACCGGGCGGAATTGTTGCTGCCGGTGGCGATGTAGGCGTCACAGTCTTTGAGGACGTCCTGGATGGACGTAAGTTCACCGGCTTCGGGGGACCATTCCGCGATCTTCCCGATGAGGTGGGGAAGCAGCACGGCGTCTTTGGAAGACAGTTTCAGTTTGATGCGATGGCCGGAAAGGAAGCCCGTGAGCCAGTCGTGGAACCCTACGAGCGGGATGTTCCCCGCAGCCACGATACCCACCGTTTTGGGGGCTTTGGGTTCCCCGAAGCCCGGATATTGCGCCACCCAGGCTTCCAGCAGGGGGCGGCGGAGGAAATTGTCCGCGATCTGGGCAATGGCAAGGTCTATGAATTCCGGGATGAACCACCCGTTTTGCCGAAACGCTTTTTCCTTGACCAAACGGAGTTCCTCGCGCTCTTCGTCCGTCCCCTGTCCGTTCAGATAAGCACCGAGGCGCTCCAATAGGGTGATTTTATTTGTTACATTCATCTCCGGGAAAATAAATTGAGTATTTGATTTGAAGATATTTTATTTTTGGAGCAAAATTAATGGCTTACATCCTAAACAAAAAGTTTACAATATGGCAATTAAGATAACGGATGAATGTATCAACTGCGGAGCTTGTGAACCCGAATGCCCGAATAACGCTATTTACGAAGGCGGCGTGGAATGGGCGCTTGCTGACGGTACCACGGTAAAAGGAAGCTATACTTTGATGGACGGCTCCGAATTGGACGCCGACCAGCGGAATGCACCGATTTCGGTAGACACGTATTATATCGTTCCCAATAAATGCACCGAGTGCCAGGGCTTCCACGAAGAGCCCCAGTGCGCTGCCGTTTGCCCGGTAGATTGCTGCGTGCCCGACGAAATGTACCAGGAAACGGTAGACGAGCTCATGGCCAAGAAAGCCAAGCTGCACGTGTAGTTTCCCCGTCAAACCGATATATTTCATTGAAATAATCTTGAAAAAGGAAGGATCAGCGTACGTTGGGCCTTCCTTTTTTGTTATTTTGCCGAACTATGAAGAAAAACATCGCCCTCGTTGCGGGCGGCTATTCCGGGGAATATGTGATCTCCGTCCAGAGCGCCGCCGTGATCGAACGCAACATCGATCCCGCCTTTTACAACGTTTATAAAATCATCATCACCCGCGACGGGTGGACATATACCGCGCCCGACGGCACCATCGTGGAAGTGGACAAGAACGATTTTTCGCTCCATACCGCCGATGGCCATGTCCGGTTCGACGCCGTGTTTATCGGCATCCACGGAACGCCCGGTGAAGACGGCCGCCTCCAGGGCTACTTCGAAATGCTCGGCATCCCCTTCACCAGCTGCGGCATGGTCACTTCCGCGCTCACCTTCAATAAAAGCTATTGCAACAAGGTGGTGGCCGCGCTCGGCGTGGTGAAAGTGAGCAAGTCTTACCATATTTTCCGCGATCAGCCCTATTTCCCCGCCGCCATTCTCAGCTACCTGCGCCTGCCCGTGTTCGTGAAACCGGCAGAAGGGGGCAGCAGCATCGGCATGAGCAAGGTGAACCATGCGGAAGATCTGGACGAAGCCATCCAGAAAGCATTCAGGGAAGATAGCCAGGTGCTCATCGAAGAATTCATCAAAGGCACGGAAGTGACCTGCGGCGTATTCCGGAAGAACGGCCAGCTGCAGGTGCTCCCGCTCACGGAAATCCGCTCCAGTAAAGAGTTTTTCGACTACGAAGCGAAATATACGCCCGGGGTGACGAATGAAGTGACGCCGGCCGAAATCCCCGAAGAAGCCGCGGCCCACATCCGCCAGGTAGCGCAGGAGCTGTACAACCGCCTCAACTGCAAAGGCATCGCACGGGCGGATTTCATCCTCGAAGAAGGGACGAACGACGTGTATTTCCTGGAAGTGAATACCATGCCCGGCCAGAGCGAAAACAGCCTCGTGCCCCAGCAGGTACGCGCCGCAGGCATAACTTTGCGCGAGTTTTACGGCATACTTATTGAAGAGTGCCTTGCTGCTGTTAATAAATAAGCGTACTTTGCTAATATGAAAATGTTCGATAATATAACGAAGCGCTCGTTCTGGTTCAACCTGCTGGTTATCGGCGGCCTGATCATCGTACTGGGCGTGATTTTCTTCCTATCCCTCGGTTTCCTCACCCGCCACGGCGAAGAAGTGACCGTTCCCGACGTCAGGGGCAAAAGCATCGAAGATGCCACCAAGGCACTGGAGGCGCTCGGCTTCGACGTGGAGGTGCGCGACTCCATATATATCGATACCATGCGGGCGTTGCTCGTGTATGAGCAGACCCCGGAGCGGGGAGACGTCGTGAAAAGCCACCGCACCATTTACCTCACGGTGAATAAAGTGGTGCCGCCCATGGTGCCCATGCCCGATCTCGAAGGTTTGACCTACCGCAGCGCCGAAATGACGCTCCGCGCCCGCAGGCTCAATATCGGAGATACCATCTATCGCCCCGACTTCGCTACCAATACCGTTCTGGAGCAGCTCCTGCACGGCAAGCCCATCAAGCCGGGCACCGAAATCCCCGAGGGCAGCAACATCACCCTCGTGCTTTCCAGCGGTACCGGCAGTATGGAGAACCCTGTGCCTGAAACTGTGGGTATGACGTATATGGAAGCCCGCGAAGTGCTCGCCGCCAGCAACCTCATCATCGGCACTGTGCTTATAGATGGCGCCGTGACAGACACGCTCGGCGCATTCGTGTACCGGCAGTCGCCCGCGCGGCGCAATGGCCTGGGAGAGCTGAACCTCATCCGCGCCGGCGAAAGCGTGGACCTGTGGCTGTCTGCCACCAAACCCGTGACGGATTCAACGGCCGTACCGCCACCGGCACAGCCTGCATCCGAAGATTAATTAACTTTGTAAAAAACCAACAATGGAAAATATTACTGCAGAAGACCTGAAAAAACGTATCGACAGCGGCGAAAAGCTGAACCTGGTAGACGTGCGCGAACCGCATGAGAACGCCGAGTTCAACATCGGCGGCACCCTCGTTCCCCTCGGCGATATCCGCGCGATGCAGGTAGACGAGATCGAACCGCTGAAAGACGAAGAAGTGATCGTATATTGCCGCAGCGGCAACCGCAGCGGGCAGGCAGCCATGATCCTCGAAACCATGGGCTTCTCCAACGTAAAAAACCTGGTAGGTGGAATGCTGAAATGGCAGGAAACTTTCGGGGCCTAAGAGATTCCGGGCACACATGCCCCCGGCCGGATGCAGCGCGCATCCGGCTTTTTTATGCCCGGATGCGTCATTTCACGGGAACGATGGCCGTAGCCTCGATTTCGACGAGGAGGTCGGGGTGGATGAGGGCTTTCACCTCCACCATGGTCGTAACCGGCCGGATGCCGCCGAAAAACTCCCCGTGCGCACGGCCGATCTCTTCCCATTTCGATATATCGGTCACGAACATACGCGTGCGCACCACATCGTGCAGCGAAGCGCCTGCCTTCACGAGCGCAGCTTCGATCTTGGCCAGCGCGTGTTTGGCCTGTTCGTAAGGATCGCCCAGGCCAATGACTTTGTCCCCGTCCTGCGAAACCGTCCCAGAAACCTCCACCACATTACCGATCCGGACGGCACGGGAATAGCCTACTTTGGCCTCCCATGGAGCGCCGGAACTGATGTTGAGTCGTTGCATATCGTAGTTTTTAGTATTCGAAGAAAGCACTGCTTCCGCCCACCCAATCCTGCGCATCGTTGAAGCTCACACCGATCATTTTGCCCTTGCTCAGCCTGGCCAGGTTATGGGCGAGGATGGGAGCGGGCGCGTCTTCCGGCCAGCAATACATGAGCCTGATCTCGCATTTGGCCGGGCCGGTCGGCGTTTCCACCGCCGGTGCGTACGCCACTTTTTCCTGCAAAATCCAGTTGCCCGGGTCGGCGATCTTTTCCACGTCTTCGGGGGTGGGGTCGATGATGACGCCATGGCCGGCGAAGGAAAACAGGGGTTTCAGCACAAACTGGTCCAACTGTTGCGGCAACACGGGGATTTCGTCCAAAAACCAGGCCCGCGGGGCAAACGGGCCGCTGATGTGCGGCAACAGGTATTTACTGATGCGGTAATACCAGTTGGGATGAGGGGCCCATTCCACGTCGAAATCCTGCCGCAGATCGATGGGGTTGCCCAGCTGCGGACGCATCTTTTCGAGGTCTTCGAAAATGACACGGTTGTAGATCCGGCTGACGGGGCGCTTTTTTCCACCGCGCTCGAAATACAGCTCGCGGCCCGACTGTTTTAACTCGGAAACGCACACTACCGGGATGCCGAGCATCGCTTCCGTCACCGCGAAATCGATGAGGGTTTTCTGTTGCAGGGGCAGCACTTCCAGCAAGATCGTTTCCCCGGCCGGCCGGTTCCCGACGATGGTGCGGCGGAGCAGGTCGCGGTAGGAAGCGGGCGTGAGCCCTTTGCCCAGGTTCTCCAGTCCCGAAGGTACGTTCAGGTGCCGCCGGTATGCGGCAGCGAGTTGTTCCTGGAATCCGAACAGGCTCGGGAACCCCTGCAGCTCGATGAGTTTCGGGGCGAGGGAGCCATCGTCTGCCCGCGTTACGGCGAAATCGACGATGATGAATTGCGGCCGCGCGTTTTCGCCGGGCACGTTATATGCTTTCGGGATAGCCCCGGCCGTGAGGGTTTTGATATCCGGCCGCATGACCACTTTCAAAACGGCGTCCCCGGCTTCGAGGAGGCGTTCGGTCAGCAGATGCGGCACAAAAACCGGGGTTTCCGCGATGCGGAACGCAGGCTCCACGCCTGTTGAAGCCTTGAGGTCCGACAGCAGCGCCTGGTATTGGGCCGGTGAAAACGATTGGTTATAGGCGAGGCGGATATCGGGGATCATGATGATTCGTTTTAGGTATGCTGGTATTGCAGCGCCGCTTCGAGGAAGTTGGGCAGCAGGGTATCGTGCGTGCGCAGGATCTTGTCTGGCTGTTGCAGCAGTTCCAGCATGTTTTCGTATTTCTCTTCGCCATGGTCGCCCACAACGCGTTTGCGGCAGGCGGGCTGGCGGAGGTATTTGTGCATCCCTTCGGCATCGGCCTCGGGGTGGAATTGCGTCCCGATCATATACGGATTGAAGCGGATGGCCATGGTAGCCCTTTCCAGGGGAACATGCGGCCTTTCCTTTTCGATGGCGAGCACTTCTGCGCCCATGGCCGCAAGGTTGGCTTCGTTCGGCTGGATCACTTGCCAGTGGCGACTGTCAACGATAAAAAATGGATCTTCCAATCCGGCGAAGGTCGGTTCTTTTTCTCCGGAAGCGGTGAGATGGACGGGGAATACGCCGAAAGCCGGGCTCTTCCGCCGGCAAACCTCCCCCAACTGAAAATAACGGCAAACGATCTGGAACGAATGGCAAATAAGGAAAACGTACTTTTTGGGGCGCCCTTCTTTCCGGTTCCAGTCCATAACGGCGTTCAGCCAGCCGAAATAACTGGCTTCCCAGGTGCTGCCGGCGCTGTCGACCGGGCTTCCCGGCCCGCCGGAACTGATGTAAACGTCGTACCCCATATCGGGCACCTTGCCTTGCCCGCGGACATCGAACTCATTGAGTTGCAACGGTATCTGGCGTGCTTCGGCAAATTGCAGGAGCATTTCCCGGATACAGCGCATCCCCTCGTTGGGAACGCCTTCATACAGGTCTAAGACAGCTACTTTCATTACTGCAAAATTACGCCAGAAACCGGGATTGTATGTAATCGACTACGGCAATGAAGTCGTTACCGGATTCTTCGAAGACTTTCAGTTGTTTATCCGCACCTGTTCCCCCGGAAAGGATTTCCTCCGTTCCCTTCGTGATCACGTCGCGGGTGCCGAGGTCGTTCACCACATCGTCCACGAAATCAAGCAGTTCGTAAATCAGGGCGCGGGTATTTACTTCCATTTCCTTCCCGAAATCGATCAGGTTGCCATCCAGCCCGTACCGGGAAGCGCGCCATTTGTTTTCGTTGATGAGGGCGCGGTTGTAGAGGATGAAGTTGAGGTTCTGGGCGCGGAGCTTGTATATTTTGACGCAAACCGCCTGGAAAAGCGCGGCCAGGGTGATGGTTTCGCGGACGGTGAGCGGCACGTCGCAAATGCGGAATTCGACGGTGTTGAAGAAGGGATGCACGCGGAGGTCCCACCAGACTTTCTTCGCATTGTCGATGCAATTGGTCTTTACGAGCAGCTTGATGTAGTTGTCGTATTCTTCGATACTGGCGAAATAGTCGGGGATGCCGGTGCGGGGGAACTTATCGAACACCTTCGTTCTGAACGACTTAAACCCCGTATTCCGTCCTTCCCAAAACGGCGAGTTCGTGCTTAGCGCAAACACGTGGGGAAGGAAGTAGCGGACGCTGTTGGCGATGTGGATGGCCATTTCACGGTTCTCCATGCCTACGTGCACGTGCAGGCCGTAGATGAGGTTAGACCGGGCGGCGTCCTGCATTTCGTTGACCAGTTCGAAATAACGGGGATGGTCGGTAATGAGCTGTTTTTCCCATTTGGAAAAGGGATGGGTGCCGGAAGCGCCGATGCTGAAACCGAGGTTCCCGGCGATTTCGTGGATCGTTTTGCGCAGGAGCGAAACGTCGCTCCAGGCTTCGTCGATATTAGCGCAGATCTGCGTTCCTACTTCCACGACGGCCTGGTGCATTTCAGCTTTCACTTTGTCTTTGATGACCTTCTGCGCCTGTTCCACGATTTTTTGTTCATGGGAGCGCAGTTCCCGGGTTTCGGGGTCCATGACCATGTATTCTTCTTCTATTCCGAGCGTAAAAGCGGCAAAGTTCATGTGTGACGATTGGTTAACCGGAGGTGAAGTTCGTAAATTATTCGGGATTGCGCGCCGCGGCGCCGGTAACGAAAATGCCCCATCGGAGGTTCATCTCGTCTTCACGGGCCGCCATGGCCCTTTCCAGCGCGTATTGGGCCGAGTGCTCCAGGAACCATTCGAAGTTTTTCGGGCCTACCGATTGCGGGTCAGCGTCCGGTGCGGGATTGCAGAAATCGATGGCGTAAGGGACGCCGTCCTGCACGGCAAATTCCACGGTATTGAAATCATATCCCAGCATCCTGTTGAGCGAAATGGTGAATTCCTTGATAAGCGCCGCCAGCGCGGGAGATGGCCGGAAATTCGCGTTGTACCGCTCTGCGTGGGGCAAGCCCGGATGGTAGGGCATGATGTGGACGTGTTTGGCGCCGATGCAAAAGCAGCGGTAATATTCCTCCCATTTCACTTCCGCCTGCAGCATCATGGTTTCCTGCCCGGTTTGCTGATGGACGTCGAAAAATTCTTCGCGTGTCCTGATGTAGTGCACATCGCGCCAGCCGCCGCCGGCGTATGGTTTCATGTAAGCGGGGAACCCCACGTATTTGAAAATCCCTTCCCAGTCCAACGGGAACGCCAGGTTGCGGAAACTCCGCGCACTGGTATTGTCGGGCTGTACGAAAGCGGGGAGCAGCGCCGTGTTGGGCACGGGGATGTCTAAACTGAGCGCCAGGGCGTTGTTGAAGTATTTTTCATCGGCCGACCACCAGAACGGGTTGTTCAGCACGGCCGTTCCCCGGAGCGCGGCGTCTTTGAGCCAGGCGCGGTAAAAGGGGACGTCGTGCGAGATGCGGTCTACGACAACGGTATATTCCGCAACGCCGCCCTGGACGGCCTTGTCGATCATGACAGATTCGGCCAGCACGTCTGGTCCGCAGATACGGTTCACCCGGTCGATGAACGCCTGCGGGAAAGTGTTTTCCTGGCCGTAGAGGATCCCGATTTTCTTCATCCGTCAATGTTTTAACAGCGAGAGATAATGCGGCAGCATTTCTTTCCAGGCGGGCCAGTCGTGGTGCGAATTCGGTCGTACGTCGAGCCAGTGCTGGATATTCTTTTGTTGCAGGATGCCGGAGAACTGCTCGTTCTGCGCCCTGGAAATATCGTGTTCCGCCGCGCCCAGCACGATCCCCATTCGCCAGAGGTCCGGGTGGCTGTTGTCGGGCACGAAGTCCATGGGGTTATGATAGTAGATGTTATCGTCGTAATGCCCTTCCGCCCGCGAGCGGATGTCGAACAAACCGCTCAGCGAAAACAGGTACGCTACCGATTCCGGGTGCCGGAAGGCGAAGTTGGCCGCATGATATCCGCCGAAACTGCAACCGCCTACCGCAACGCGCTCGTGGCCGGTTTCCTGCCGGATGCGGGGCAGGAGCTCGTCCATAAGCAGCCCGTCGTACAATGCGTGGTTGCGCGCCCGCTCGGAAGGGTGGATGTGCCGGTTGAACCAGCTCGACGCGTCGATGCTGTCCGGACAATAAATCCGTACCCGTCCATTTTGGACGAACCAGGCTACGGACTCGATCAGCCCGCGGTCCTTGTTTTCGTAATACCGCCCCATGGAAGTGGGGAAGAGGATCAGCGGGTAGCCTGCATGGCCGAAAACGAGCATTTCAAATTCGCGGCCCAATGAAGGGGATTGCCATTTGTAATAGTTTTCTGTCAATGCTTCGGGTTTTACGGATAAACGTTTTCCAGGTAAAGGAATGGTAAATGTTGGCATGCGCCGTTCGGTTTTTCACAGGTTAAAGGATTGAGGTCCAGCTTACTTTCCGGCGGCTTCCAGCAGCGAGCCGTACGCTTTCCAGCCGGGATCGGGCCGGATGCTCACGGAATGCGGATAGGCGCCGTAGTTATCTTTATAGAAAATATTCATGACCGAACGCAGGTCCAGCGTATCGGAAACGTAATAGTAATCGGTGCGTTTGCAGCCTTCCGTTTTGAAACCCGCTTCCACGTTGGTGGTGAGCAGTTGCATCTGGCGAGACGCGGATTCGGCGATGGATGCGTGGGTCTCTTCCTGTTCGGCGGTTTGCCCGGTGCCCTTGCAGCCCGGGAGGGTCAGTTCCGTCACCACCAGAAAGGGGTACGCGCCATCGGGCGCCTGGCCTTTGATGAGGGTGTTGGGAACGGACCTGTCGGTGCCCGGTACGGCCTGTTGCGCCCAAACTGCCTGCGAGATCAGCATCGCCAGTGGCAACAGGAATGGTTTGAATGGCATTTTTCCTCTTTTCACAACTGTAAAATAACATTTCTGCGGCGCATTTCTGGCGTCAATTTGTTAAATTACTGAAGAACCCAACCCACCTGCTATGCATCCCAGAAAAGAATCCTTCGGCCAGTACTCGATTTTCCTCCAGCGGGAAGTGACATTCGATTGTTATTTGCCCGCGTCCCCGCGCGAAACGCCCCGCCTGTTGCTGGTGAACGATGGCCAGGAGCTGGACGCGATGGGTTTCGCTGCCATGCTGGAACATTTGCAAAACCACAGCCATCCTTCGTTGTGGGTGGCCGCTATCCATGCCGGCCCGCAGCGCAACCAGGAATATGGGACGGAAAAACATGTGGGGGCGAGGGGAGAAGGATGCAAAGCCTCGCTGTATGCGCGATTCGTGCTGCGGGAGCTGCTCCCGTTCCTCCGGGACCGCTACCACCAGGCTTTTCCGGATATCACTTTCGCGGGGTTCTCACTGGGCGGACTTTCCGCGCTCGACATCGTCTGGAACCACCCCGACCAGTTCCGGAAAGCCGGCGTTTTCTCGGGGTCGCTCTGGTGGCGTTCTTCGGCCGACGGCGGCCCGCGCATCATGCACCGCCAGGTGGAAGAAGGAATATTCAAGCCGGAACTGAAATTCTTTTTCGAAGCCGGCACGGAAGATGAACTGGCAGACCGCAACGCCAATGGTGTTATCGACGCGGTAGACGATACGGAAGACCTCGTGCGCATCCTCGAAACCAAAGGCTATGAAAAAGGCCGGCATATACAATACGAGCTGGTGCCCGGCGGCCGCCACAATACCGAAACCTGGGCCGGGGTGATGCCCGATTTCCTCGAATGGGTCGTTAAAACCGGTTGAGCCCCTTCAGCCGATGATAAAATAGGAAACCGCCAGATTTCCGATCGGGCCGTAATGCCCGGTTGAGCCCCTTCCACCGGAAACAAAAAAAAGAAAGCCGCCCACCCTACGCGGAACGGCTATCTCGTCAGCCATTGTCCTCTGTAATTCGATAGAAAAGTCGTCCCGGAGCAAAAGTCTTTAACCTGGAAGCGTTCGTTCTGCATCGTACGCCCGGCACCGGGAAGCCCGTTCTGTTAATACTAACGCAGCAGGATAGGGGCCAGATGTAATTTTTGTGTTAATGGCTGAAATTTTCCTTCAATAAAAAAAGCCGCCTCGGATGCACCGGGCGGCTTTTATCGTTTTACAGGTGAGGTTTAGTTGTTGAAAATGTACCGGACGCCCACTTGCATCTGCCAACGCGAGGCGATGCCGGTATTGGTACGGAAAGGGCCGCTCAGCTTGTCGAACGAGAACCGCGGTTGCCCGCCGGCGCCGTTGTAATCGCGGAAAGCGAGGAAGCTGCTCGTGTTGGACGTTTGCGTTACGCCCCATTTGCTGTTCAGCAGGTTGCCCACGTTGATGATGTCCCAGGTCAGCTGCAGCTTACTTTTCGATTTCGGCGCGATCTTGCTGAAATCGATATCCTGCACGAGGCGGAAGTCGAAACGGTTGTACCAGGGGAATTCCAGGCCGTTCCTTTCTGCGTATTGTCCGCGGCGCTTGTCGAGATAGGGATTGCTGCGGATGTACTTATCGAGGTCGTCCCAGATCTGTGCAGGCGTGCGGGTATCGGGCGGCTGGTTGAAGCCGGCGCGGCTGGGGATGAGGATGATCTCGCTGGCATTGCGCGGAATATATACCAGGTCGTTGCTGGTGCCGTTATCGCTGTTCACGTTGCCGCCGTACACGTAGCTTACGCGCGAGTTGTCGAACCCGTCGTTATACGGTTGCCCTTCGTAAATGAGGGAGAGCGTGGTGCCGAGGAGCTTGGCGTATTTGACGTTGTAGGAAAGCGTACCGATCACGCGGTTGCGCACAAGGAAGTTGGTGCGCGCCAGCACGGGGATGTTCGGATCGCCCACGATCTGGTTGCCGTTGTAAGCGCTCGCCGCCTGGGAGCCCGGGCTGGAAGTCACGTCTTTCGCGTCGGTATACGTGTATGCGACCATGCCGCTCAGACCGAAGTCGAAGGTTTTCTGCAGTTGCGCGGTGAGGGCGTAGGAATAACCTTTCGATGAATTATCCAGCACGATGGCGTTGGTGAGGCTGCTGTTGATGCGGTTGGCGCTGCCGCCTGGGAAAAGCGGGCGCTTGTCCGGGCCGGGAAGCGTGCCGGTCGGGTATTTCAGGTTCGCGTCGCGATGGAAGACGGCGTTGATGTCTTTGGTATAAATACCTTCCAGGGTCAGGATCACGTCTGCCGGCAGGCGAATATCTGCCGCGAGGTTCGACCGCCATACCTGCGGGTATTTGAAGTCGGGATCGATGACGTTGATGGCATATGTGGGCGATGCGGCGGGATTGGCGGGGATGTAGGCGCTGGGGTTGTCGGTGAACGGACGGTTCGTCGGGTTCGTGGTGAACTCGTTACCGAAAAGCAGACCGTTCTGACCGGCCTGGTTCACGGCCCAGACGAAGGGAATGCGGCCGGTGAAGATGCCCGTACCACCGCGGATCTGGTAGGTATTATTGTCTGCCACGTCCCAGTTGAAGCCCAGCCTGGGCGACCAGAGGATCTGCGCTTTCGGGAGCTTTGCCACGTCCAGTTTCTCGCCGTCGCGGAAGGTCATGTCATTGACTTTCGGATTGGTGGCGAGATCGCTGGGGTACCAGGGCACGTCGATGCGGACGCCGTACGTCAACCGGAAATTGTTCGCGACCTGGAATTCGTCCTGCACATACGCGGCGATCGCCGCCGTGTTCAGCTTGGCGATAGGAGCGGGATTGCCGGGGACGGCGGAGAACGTGCGCTGGTAGAACGAGGGCATCACGGTATTGTCGTCGGTTGCGTCGAAGAAATCGTTCACGCTGGCATAACGGAACTGACCGTACACGAACTGCGCGAAACCGTTGCTGAATCTGTAATATTCGCCGCTCACGCCGAACAGCAGCGTGTGTTTGCCCATGTACCAGTTGAAGTTGTTGGTGATCTGCCAGAGGTCCTGCCCGGAGTTGTTGAGGCCGGAGAAGGGCTCGGAGCCGAAGGAAATATAGTTCCTGCCGCCGGCTTCGAGGTCAACCACAGGGAACGGCCGCCCGAAGATCTCGCGGTGGTCGCGGAAGCGGGAGTAGGTGGCGGTGAGGTTGTTGGCGAAGCGGTTGCTGATGTTGTTGTTCCATTCCAGTACGAAGGAGTTGAGTTTATTGTACTGGCGGTATTTCATATTCTCGAAATACAGCGAAGTGCTGCTCTGGCCGCGGCCGCTGTTGGAGTTGGAAGCACTGGGGCCGATGTCGCGGTAAGCGTTGAGCCAGCTGTAGCGGAAGGTCAGTTTGTTTTTGTCGTTGATGTTCCAGTCGAAGCGGGCGGTTACCTTATCGTTGTGCGTAGGCAGCGAGAAATCTTCATATCGTCCCGGGTCGTAGCCATATTTGCTGATGAGCAGGTTGCGGACGGAATCGAGGGCGGATGCGTTTACGAAAGCCACGCCGGCGGGAACGTCGTTCACGGACTTGGCGTTGGGGTCGCGGTTGGCGCGGAAGTTACTGGCGGGGGATTCCTGGCGTTCCAGTTCACCGCTGATGAAAAAGAAGAGTTTATTCTTGATGATGGGCCCGCCCACGCGGAAGCCGTACTGGTTCTGCTTGAAATCGTCTTTCTGTACCGTTTCTCCGTCTACCTTGCTGCCGGTGAGGCCTTTGGAGCGGATGAAGGTATATACCGAACCGGTGAATTCGTTGGTGCCGCCGCGGGTAACGGCGTTGATGCCGGCGCCGGTGAAACCGCTGAGTTTCACGTCATAGGGAGCGAGGTTGACCTGCAATTGCTCGATGGCGTCGAGGCTGATGGGCTGGGCGTTGGTTTGGCCGCCCGGGAGCTCGGTGATACCGAAGGCATTATTAAAGGTGGAGCCGTCGATGGTAAAGCTGTTATATAAGCCGTTGCGGCCGGCGAAGTTGAGTTTTTTACCGGATTGGGGGGTGAGTTTCGTGAAATCGGCGACGCCGCGGCTGAGCGAGGGCAGGTTGGCCAGTTGTTCGCGGCCGATGGCGGTGGAGGCGCCGGTGCGCCCTGCGTTGAAGGTTTTATCCTGTCTGCCGGTGATCACTACTTCCTGGAGGCCGGTGGAGGCGGATTGGAGGGAGAAGTCGAGCCGCAGGATCTGGCCGAGCGGAATGGCGACGTTCTCGATCTTTTCTTCTTTGTAGCTCACGTAGGTGACGGTGACGGTGTACGGACCGCCAACGCGCATGTTCGGAATGTTGTAGCGGCCGTTATCCATGGTGGTGGTGCCATAAATGGTGCCGGTGGGTACGTGAACGGCCTTCACGGTGGCGCCGATAAGCATTTCATTGGAGCTGGCATCTTTAATGGTTCCCGTGATGCCGCCGGTGGTAACCTGTGCATATGCGCAGGTCATTCCCAGCACAAGCATGATACTTGTAATGAGTAACTTTTTAAATCCCATAACTACCGATTTGATGATGATGGTGCAAAGATGACGAAATATGCCGGGTAAAATTTAACTTGACTTTAACAAATTGTTACATGTTGAATATTCGGAAACAATTGTGCCCTTAGATTTTGATTTCCTCCTTTTATAACTGAAAACAGGTGTGATTTGTTTAAATGTCTTCCGGACAGATTTTTATTTTTTCAAATTAATAAAAGTTTAATATGTGAAGGGTGGCCGGGAGGGGAAGGGTGGGGGCTGGGGCGCGTCAAACGTCGATTTTATATCCTAACTTTGCACATTCATTTCACAATAGAAGAATCATTATGCTGGATACTATCGAATCCGCCATTGAGGATATAAAGAAGGGGAAACTGGTCATTGTAGTGGATGACGAAGACCGTGAGAACGAAGGGGATTTCATTACGGCTGCGCGCAACGTGACACCGGAAGTGATCAATTTTATGAGCATGTACGGCCGCGGACTGATCTGCGCCCCTCTTGTGGAGGAGCGTTGTGAGGAGCTGGGGCTCGATCTGATGGTGCGCGACAATACCGCATTGCACCAGACGCCTTTTACCGTGTCTGTCGACCTCCTGGGCCACGGCTGCACCACGGGCATTTCCGCCTCCGACCGCGCCAAAACCGTTCAGGCGCTCATCGATCCCAACACCCGGCCCGAAGAACTGGGCAAACCCGGGCACATTTTCCCCCTGCGGGCTAAAAAAGGCGGCGTGCTGCGCAGAACGGGGCATACCGAAGCTACGATCGACCTGGCGCGCCTGGCCGGCTTCGAACCTGCGGGCGTACTGGTGGAGATCATGAATGAAGACGGCACTATGGCCCGGCTTCCCGAGCTCCGCGAGATCGCCAAAAAATTCGACCTCAAACTCATTTCCATCAAGGACCTGATCGAGTACCGCCTCCGTACCGAATCCCTCATCGAGGAAGAAGTACGGGTGCAGATGCCTACCAAATACGGCAATTTCGAACTGGTAGCTTTCAAGCAGGTCAATTCCGGCGACATGCACATGGCGCTGAAAAAGGGCGATTGGAACCAGGGAGACCCGGTGATGGTGCGCGTCCATTCCAGTTGCTTTACGGGCGACATCCTGCATTCCCTCCGTTGCGATTGCGGCGAACAACTGCAGGCTGCCATGCAAATGGTGGAAAAGGAAGGCAAAGGCCTCATTTTGTATATGAACCAGGAAGGGCGCGGCATCGGGCTCATGAACAAACTCAAAGCCTACAAACTCCAGGAAGAAGGCAAAGATACCGTGGAAGCGAACCTGGAATTGGGCTTCGGGATGGACGAGCGCGATTATGGCGTGGGCGCGCAAATCCTCCGCCATATGAACGTGACGAAAATGCGCCTCATCACGAACAATCCCCGCAAGCGCGCGGGCCTCAAAGGCTACGGCCTCGAGATCGTGGAAAACGTGGCGATCGAAATCCACCCCAACCCCCACAACGAGTTCTATCTCAAAACGAAACGCGATAAGCTCGGGCACGAAATCCTGAAAGGATAACCGGCTCACGCTCATAACATATAAGCATCAAGGCTCACGGTCCGGAAAGGAACGTGGGCCTTGATCTTTTTCACCGCTGGATGTCCGTCAGGGAACTGCGATCAGGCATTGCACTAAAATTCCGCAACCTTGACCGCCGTCCGATAAAACCATACCGCGCTTATTTAGGTCTCAGTTTTTCCGTCGCTTTAACCCTGTTCAACAAATCCCTGGCCGAATTGATCATCCTGTTGATGATAATGGGCGCAATAAGCCCGGTAACAAAATACCTGATCTTCGAAGAAACTGCATAATCCTCAAAGAAAATGTGCCCCGCAATCGCCCCGACTGCTGCATACATCAGCGTGGAGCCCAAAAATGGTAATAGGCGAAAGCCGCTCTGTATCCCATTTTCGACGGTATGGCCAGGTTCGATTTGTTGAACAATAGGAACGGTTAACCCTCCCAGCATACAACAGAATGCAGGAGAATGGATGAATGGCTCCATCATTCGCTAAAGTTTTAAGACATGAAATACTAGTCTCGCTGTCCGGTAAAAGCCGCTAACACTTTTTCAAAAAAACTGGTCCGGTCTTCATACAGTTGCCGCACCGTAACGAGAATTTCGCCGTCCGCCATTCTCCAGGATGATTCGAGAAAGCACGTCCCGCTGGCATACATGGTTTTTTTAACTTCCTTCCGCGTCAATCCCGTGCATTCCGCGATCTCCGAATACGTCATCCAGAAATCCCTTCCTTTAGCATTTACCTGAATACAACGCTGAATGAGATCCCTTTTCTGCTCATGTGTCATGGCAGACAATTCAGCCATCTTCACCGGTTGTGTTACATGAATAGTAGTTTGCATCTTCATCTGATTTTGATGAAAATGTAGCCATAAATCGAATACGAAAATTTTTTAGGAGCCGTTCATTCCGTTCATTTTTTAAACGTGGTATGTATACCTTTTTAGGGTCTGTCCACCGAGTCTTTTTCATGCTCGTGGTCCTCGTGCCGCAAACTGTCTTCCTGCATCCTCCGCAGCATCGCAGCCCGCGCAATGCTGTCCTGGACCCGCCGTAACCGCCGGTCGCTGAAAAGCTCGCCGAACCGGTTGAAATCGCGTACGTAAGACATCCCCACACCACTCCGGATCCGGTTGTCCAGCAACCATGCATCATAATCCATCTTGCTGAACGCATTCAGACGGACACGCCCGTCCGGCGTCAGCAAATACTCGATCCGGAAGTCGCCCGCGAAGTTTTGCGTGGAAGAGCTCGCCGAAACCCTTCCCCAGTCATAATTTCCGCCTACGTACAAACGTATCCGGTTGTTCAGGAAGGATTTCGTGATGCCCGTGCTCACCAGGTTCCGGTCATACGAACTGCTGGCGCTGTTATTGAAGTTATATGCCGTATAGTTAACATTGAAACCGATCCCCGCATTCTTGAGGAAAGTATTCGAGAAGTTGTTCAGGATCGCCGAAGCCTGCGCGCTCAAAGCCTGCCCCACACTGTTCTTGCCCGTAATCGCCACATTGGCGCTGCCGTCTGGCGGCTGGAACTGCCCCGTTGCCAGCAGGTACGAAATCTGGTACAAAGCCTGGTTCTGGTTGGAGTTGATCTCCTTCAGCCGAGATGCCACACCGCTCTCATACGCCATGGAACCCACGTCCGGCAAAGTGATCTCATAAGTGATGGTCGGCTGCGTGAGCGACTGCCGCAGGTACAGCAAAATATCCACCCGCTCCGAACGGTTCATCAGCTTGTCGTCTGTAGCCGATGCGCCTGCCGCGCCAGAGGCCGCGGCGGTACTGAGGTTGTACAAACTCACCTTGGGAATGCTGTACTTCGCGGTTATGTTCACCAAAGCCTCGCCAGGATCGCCATTCCAGGAAATCGTACTGTTCTTGTCGATATCGAACTTCCAGCTGGCGAGCCGCTGGAAACTGAAATTATAGGTACCGGTATTGATCGTATAGTTGCCGTACATCGTGAAATCCCCTTCCAGGTTCACATTGATGGCCAGGTTGCCCGTTCCGTTGGCGGAAATCACATCGTTCGTGGACGCGTTCAGGATCACATCGATCTGCGCGTCGGGGTTGGCGGCGATGTCCATCTTCACGTTCAGCTTGATGTCGCTTTTCTTTTTCTGCTCTTCCACCACTTTCCCGTATTGCTTGAACCGGATGTATTCGTGCTTGCCGATATCCTTGCTGTCGCTCAGCGGCAGGTAAAAATGCGTGCCCTTCAGCGGGCGCGCCAGCACACGGAGCTCGAGGTTTTCGAGCGGACCGGTAAAATATACCCTTCCCTGCGACAGCACCGTTCCGTAATACAGGTCGTTATCCGTCGGCCCCGTATCCAGGAACAGGAACTTGTCCGACTGCACGTCGAACTCGAACACCATATCGTAAAAGTTCTGGTGCTGGATAAACCCGTTCACTACCGCTTTATTGTTGAATTTGTCGATCAGCGTGAACGGCTTCATTTCGATGAGGTTATCGTCCATATGATGCACATGGAGCAGGGGGATTTTGTACCGCGTTCCGAGATAATTGACTTTCATCCCGATATCCTGCACCTTCACCGATCCCCGGAAAGATGGCTTGTCGGTAGTGCCGGTCACGTCGAGGTGGCCGGTAGCCGAACCGGTCAGTTCGCTCACGTAATCTCCCAGGTATTTATCGAGCAGGCTGATGGAAGTGTTGTTCAGGTCGGTGGACGCGTTCAGGACGCGGTTGCTGTCGCTGAGGCCCACTGTGCCTTTCGCCGTAAAGCTCGCCAGCGAATTGTCGGCCGATACGTCGAAGGAAAGCTGCCCGCTGGGATGGTCGTAATTTCCTTTCCAGTTGACCAGCCCGATGGAGTCGTTGTCTACCCGCAACTGGCTCGTGCGCACGTCCGCATCCACGCTCAGCCGCCCGAATGGATCGTGCACGTCGATATCGCCATTGGCCATGCCTTCGATGAGGTAGTTGGTCAGGCCGTGGGGGATGATGTCGGCGAGGTTCAGGTCTTTCAGGTTGATCATGAACCGCGACTCGTCTGGATTGAATTCGTTGGTGCTGATGGTAATGGCCTGGTCGTTGCGGGTGATTTTCAGGTTATGAACGGTGAGAAAATCGGTGCTCCAATACACTTCGTTCCCCGACATCATGTTCCAGGGCTTTCCGTTCACGGTGAAGGAGCTGTTGAGGAAGTGGATCTTCACGCCATCGCCAACCGTTACCAGCCGCGCATAGAAACCATTGAGGGAAGTGGTGTCTTCCGCCTGCAGGTCGAGCTTGATGAGCGAGGTGTCTTTCCCCGAACTGGCCAGGATGAGCGGGTTGCGGAACATGACGCTGTCCTGGAACAACACTTCGCCCAGGCTCGTGCTTACGTTGATACGGCTGAAATCGCCGGTGGATTTGAGCACGAGGTTCCTCACCCCGAAATCCCGGAAAGCTGCCTGAGGGACCACCGCGTTGAGCGAAACGTTCCCCGTCAGCGTATTGAGCGCCCCCTCGATCCGTGTACCGTCGAACCCGCTCACATCGTTGGTGAATGCGGCGATGAGCTTATCCACCTGCCCGAATTCCAGGGCAAACGTGAAGTCCTGCCCGGCATTGACCATGGGCGGCGATTTGAAGAAACTGGGATAATATTTATTGAGGAACAGTTTGAAAGCGTACGGCAATTCCATGAAACTATAGCTTCCCTGCACGAACCCGTTTACCTCGTTCCCCCGTACCCGTAAGGTTTTCAGCCCGTTTTCGGTGCCGGTGTAGACGGAAAGGCTGTCGAATTCCACCCGGTTCCGGTTTTTGAACAGGGAAAGGTCGTACAGCCGGGCGGTGCCGTCGAAGTTATCGATGTTGCTGCCGGCGAAATTGAGGTCGGCTTTGGCTTGCAGCGTGATGGAATCTTCCGTGAGGTGGAGCGCTTTCAGGTCGCTGTTGCGTATTTCCGAATAGAAATTGAAAATGGGCAGCCGGCTGTTGAAATCGATCGTTCCCGTGAAGTCCATATCCAGGTTGGGATCGTTCACGGTCAGCGCACCGTTGAAGAACTTCCGGTTCATTTCGCCTTCGGTCTTCAGGTTCTGATATTGATAGCCGTATAGCCCGATCTGTTGTATATCTGCGTCTACCGCGGCTTTCAGGTTTTTGAAATTGAAACCTTCGCCTTTCACCTTGGCTTTCATCGTTACCCGGTCCACGATGGTGTTGCCGAGGAGCTCGCCGAGCTGGAAGTCGTACGTGGTCAAGCTTCCCGAGTATACGGGCACGTCTTTGCTCGTTTTGAAGTTGATGTCGGAATCGAGGTTGCCGAGGTTGGTCTGGAATTTCCCGTAGGCCACGAAGTCGTTCACGAACCCGGTAAAGCTCCCCTGGAAGGCGAGCCGCTGGATGAGCTCGGTTTTCACGGCCGTGATGTCTTTGAGCATGGGGAAGAACTGGCGGACGTCGGCGCCGCTGGTCGTGAGCTCCCGCGCGTTGAAATCGATGAAGGTTTCGTTGATGTACGGAAGCCCCCTCATGCTGAAGTTCCCCCGGAGCCGCGTCGCCTTTCCGCCCTGCAGCTGCATACTGTCTGCCGAAAGGTTGCTCACCGGCCCTTCCACCGATCCATTCACCAGGATTTCCGTATCCCAGGCCGACAGCGGCGGCGCGAAAAACGCGATATCGTCAGACGACAGGCGGGTTTCGCGGAAATTGGCCTTCATGGTCACGAGGTCTACATAGTCGCCCAGGTCGGCCATGTCCTCGTATTGCATCGTATAATAATCCTTGATGTGGCTGTTATTGGTCACCAGGTCGAGATCGTTGAATTCCATTTCTACGGGCGACATCTTGAATTTCGCCTTGAGCGATTTCACCTCGAACCCGCTGCGCTCGCGGGTGCTGAGCGCCAGGTCCGCGAAAATGCTGTCTTTCACGAGCCGGCTGTTGGAGATCGTGAGGTTGATCTGGGCGAACCGGATGCGCGAGGGGTCGAATTGCCCGGCGGTGGAAGGCACCGAATCGCTGAGGTTGTTGACGCCGAAAGCGCCGTCTTTGATCGTGAGGGATTTGACGATCAGTTTCCAGTTGTCGGCATTCCATCGCAAAGGCACGATGGTGGCGGAGTCCAGCACGGGTTTCGGTGCGGCGGGCGAAGGTGCGCGGCGCTTTCGCAGGGGGCTGGCCGGGTAGCTGGACACTACGAATGAGGGCTGATCGAGCAGGAGCTCGTTGATCTTGATGTTGCGGGTCAGCAGATCGAGCTGTTCGGCGTCGAGGTAAATGCGGCCGGCGGAGGCGTTCATGTCTTCGCCAACCCATTGGTCGACCAGGTTGAACCGCACGCGGCGGAAATCCACTTTTTTCAGGTCGAGCGAAATGCCGGTTTTCTGTTTTTTGGCCGGCTGAACGGGGGCGCCGCCGAATTCGTCTATTATAAATTGATAGTTCCAGAGGGAGTCTTTCCGGGGGCGGATGAGGTTGACCTGCGCATCTTCGAGCCCTACGAACTTGAGCACCGGTTTTTCCTGCATGAAAAACCAGTCGGTGATGCGTACGTGGAGGGCTTCTGCGTAAAGGAGGGTATCTTTGTTCCGGTCTTCCACCAGCGTGCCTTCCAGGCGCATGCTGTTGAACAGGCGGAAGTTGACGTGGCGGATTTCGACCCGGGTGTTGAGCTGTTTGGACAGCCGCGCCGTCACTTCCTGGACCAGCAGGTTCTGAACGTAGGGAATATTGACGAGGATACTGACGAGGAGTAACAGGCCCAGCAGGCTCAGCAGGGCAATGGTCAATATTTTGCGAACTTTTTTCAGGGAACTCCGATTTATTCCGGCAAAAATAGTCATTACCAAAATGTTTGCCAATTGATTCTGCTACATATAAATTTGAATAAAACCCATCCCATGCGCTTTTTACTCATTTTTTGCCTCCTGGTACAAACCGGTTGGGCATCGGCCCAGGAAAAATACGTGCTCGTCATTCACGGCGGGGCCGGTACCATTTTGAGATCGCAACTGACGCCGGAAAAGGAAACGGCCTACCGCGATGCGCTGAAAGCTGCGCTGACGGCGGGTTATAATGTGCTGAGCAAGGGCGGGTCGAGCCTGGACGCGGTGGAGGCGGCGGTACGGTCTATGGAGGATTGTCCGCTTTTCAATGCCGGCAAGGGGGCGGTGTTCACGGCTGAGGGGAAGAATGAGCTGGATGCGGCGATCATGAACGGCAGAACGCTGGAAGCCGGCGCGGTGGCGGGCGTTACGGTGGTGAAGAACCCGATATCCGCCGCCAGGGCGGTGATGGAGAAAAGTAAACACGTTATGATGGTCGGGAAAGGAGCGGAGACGTTCGCGAAGGAAGCGGGCCTGGAGATCGTGGACCCGTCTTATTTCCGGACGGAGGAACGTTGGCAGGGGCTGCTGCGCGCCCGGCAGCTGGATTCGACGCGGCAGCTGCTGGACCATGCGGACACGGCGGTTTCCGCGAGGCTGGGAGCGGAGATGCGCGACTATAAATTCGGGACGGTGGGGGCGGTGGCGCTCGACCGGCGGGGAGACCTGGCGGCGGCTACGTCTACCGGGGGCATGACCAACAAGCGATACGGCCGGGTGGGGGATGCGCCGGTGATCGGGGCCGGGACGTATGCCGACAACGCGACCTGTGCTGTTTCGTGTACGGGTTGGGGTGAGTATTTCATCCGGTTGGCGGTGGCGAAAACGGTTTGCGACTTGGTCGCATATAAGGGAATGAGCGTCCGGGATGCGGCGAACGAATTGATAATGAAGAAAGTACCGGCACTGGGGGGCGATGGTGGACTGATCGCTATCGACAGGAACGGACGGATCGCGATGCCTTTTAACACGGCGGGGATGTACCGGGCGGCTATTACTGAAAATGGGAAGATGGAGGTGATGATCTTCCAATAGCGTATGTCATCTTATTGTCATGCAGACATATTTGCATTGATGTTATTTTATGCAAAATCGATGGTAAATTGTGATACGAAAAAATCGTAAGAATATCTTTGAATTTATCAAGTACGTATATTATTGATAATCAAACTAATAATTCAACTAATTTTTACGTTTTAAGTCAGACATATTTTTCGATTGATGAAATGTAATGGCATTATCATGATTTGATGCCCGGATATTTAACAAAATTTTAAACATTCTATTTTTCGGTTGAACGATTTGCAAAAGAAGTTCTACTTCGTTGCAATACGTTCAGCATCATTACCAGTTTTATCAATCAAGATTTGTATGACCAAGAAGCTACTCTTTTTGTTGGTCCTGCTAGGGGCAGCGTATGCTGTTGCCCTAGCTCAGGACCGAAAGGTGTCCGGTACAGTGACGGATGCCAAAGGTGAGGCCCTGCCCGGGGTATCTATCCGGGAAGTGGGGACCACCAACGGTACGGCAACCCTGGCCGACGGAAAATTTACCCTGACCTTAAAATCTGCCAGTCCGGCGCTGGAATTCTCCTTCATGGGGTACACCCGTACCACTATCAAAGTGGAAGGGCGCACCGATTTCAAGGTTGTACTGCAATCGGATGCGCAACAACTGAAAGACGTTGTGATCACCGGGTACGAGCAGAAGAAACGCAAAACCCTGACCACTGCAGTTACGCGGCTTGAGGGCGACGAGATCCAGAACATCCCGGCAGCATCGGTGGTGAATTTGCTGCAGGGGCGTATCGCTGGTTTGGGTGTAATTAACAACTCGGGTGCACCGGGCATCGGCGCGCCAGTGTTTATCCGCGGTAACGCCAGCGTGGCTTCCAGCTTTAACGACAACCGGATTTATTCCGATCCCCTGTACGTGGTGGACGGTATCCAGGTGCCGGCAGACCGGGCGGGCTCGAAAAGCTTTTCCGCCAACGATTTCGCCACCGGCAACAGCCCCATTTCCTGGCTGAACCCGAACGACATCGAGTCCATCGACGTATTGAAAGACGCCGCCGCCGCTGCCGTGTACGGCTCCCGTGGTGCCAACGGCGTTATCATCATCAAAACCAGAACGGCAAAAACCGGCAAGCCTAAAATCGACCTTCGCGCGTATAACGGCGTGAACTTTGCTCCGCAGCTGTTCCCTATGCTGGGCGGCAAGGCCGAACGTGAAGCGAAAGTCGACATCTGGCAGCGCTTTGCGCCGTACGATCAGCAGATGACGGGCATGCCTATCCAGATGACGGACAGCCTCAACCCGTATTTCAACAACTCTACCGACTGGCAGAGCATGTACTTCCGTACAGGCCGTATCCAGAACTACGACGCCAGCGTTTCGTCTGGCAACGAAATGGGGAACTTCCGCCTGGGCGGTGGTTATTACAACGAACAGGGCATCTTACTCAATACCGGTTTCAAACGCTATTCGGCGAGTTTCACCGGCCGCCTGTTGCCGAATAAGAAAACGACTATCCAGCTGCAATCTTACCTGGGCCGCACCGACCGTTCGCGCGGCAACAGCCGTAACGGGCAGGGTATCAGTTCCCGCGGTATCTGGAGCGTTCCTTCATCTGTTTACATGGTGCCCGACAAGAGCCCCTATGGCGGGGGGATGCTCGATGCATATACGCGCAACCGTGACAAGAACTTTACCAATACCGTCAACACCAGCTTGCAGGTAATGTATCAGTTCACGCCTGAATTGCTTTTCACCTCCACAGGGTCGATCAGCTACGCAGTGGACAAGCGTGATTACTTCTTTGCAGGTGTGGCTAACAATGGCATTTCCGAAGCCGGCCAGTACAACGGCACCAGCAACGCTTATACGATCACTAACCAGCTGTCTTATAACCGTACTTCAGCTAACAATGACCATAATTACGGTGCATTCGTGGTGCAGGAGTTCAACAAGAACACCATGGAATCCACCATCATTCAGGGCACAGGAGGAGGTTCCGATTATATACAGATCGTAAACGGATATTCGCGCAGGAATACCGTAACCCAAACGGGATTTGGCGCGAACGCGACCTCATCCGTTCTCGGTAAGGTGAACTATGGTTTCCGTGAAAAATACCTGTTCGATGCATCTCTTCGCGCAGACGGTTCCTCCAAGCTGTCGCCCGACCGCCGCTGGGGTTACTTCCCCACCTTCTCGGTGGGTTGGCGTATTACCCAGGAGCCTTTCGTGAAAAACAACCTTCCCTGGATCGACGAAGCGAAGGTGCGTTACAGCTGGGGTAAAACCGCGAACCAGTTCGTGCAGGACTACGGAAGCATCAGCAGCCTGTTGCCAATCGGCGGCGGATTCGGAGAACCCCAGGAAAACTATGTTTCTACTTACGGTGGCACACCTGTAGCGGTGCAGAACTTTGCGCAAATGCAGAATCGAGAGCTGGACTGGGAATATTCTGATCAGTCGAACCTCGGTATTGAAATTGCCGTGCTGAAAAACCGGATCAGCTTAATTGCCGATTTCTATCAGCGCTATACAGAAGGCGGCACCTATGCTGAAACGCTGCCCACCAGCTCCGGCTATTCGATGATCAACCGCAACGGGGTAGACATGCTGAACAAAGGCTTCGAGTTGACGCTCTCCGGTAAGGTGTTTAATTCCACCAAGCCAGGTGGATTTAACTGGTCGACCCGGGTGACGCTGGCCCGCAATACCACAAAAGTTGCGAAACTGCCCAACAACAACCAGCCCTGGTACCTCGATCAGCTCACCATGGTAAAAGTAGGCTCCGCACCGTATGGTTACCTGTTCATGGTGAACGACGGCGTTTGGCAAAGTGATGCCGAAGTGCCCGTGGATCCCTTCTCTGGTAAAAAACTCTACTTCGATTACGGCTATCTGCCTTACCGCGTCGGTTCTCCCCGTTTCCTCGACCTTAACGGCGACTACAAGATCAATGACCTGAACGGCGATGGCGGGCGTGAAGTGAACGACCGTATGTGGGTAGGTGATCCCAGCATCAAATTGGAAGGCGGCTGGACGAACACCTTCTCGTATAAGAACTTCACTGTAGACATGATGTTCAACTATCGATTTGGTGTTAAAGTGGTGAACTCCGCGTTGCAACGCTACTGGAACTCTACCAAAGTAACGGGTGGTTATAATCCGAACTACAAATCCTTCGATTATTTCAACGGCAACTCCCTCGATTGGGGCGGCATTCCCCCACTCGGAGAATATGACATTTTCGGCTTCGCTCCCGGCAGCCGTGGTGCGGAAGATGCACGTTTCCCGACGCTCGATTACTGGACCGGTTCTGTTCAGACATTCTGGAACATTTATGACTACAAGAGTGCTTTCGTCGAAGACGCTTCGTTCATGCGCCTGAAAAACCTCATGATCAGCTATAACGTTCCTTCGAAGACCATTCGGAGGATCGGGCTGGACAGAGCGTTGGTTTACGCCAATACGGAAAATGTATTCATCCTGACGAAATATTCCGGCAGAGATCCGGAAGGCATCGAGTTCCCGTCCGGGTACGACCGCGGCCGTAACTATCCGTTGTCCCGCAAAATTACCCTGGGCTTAAACTTGACTTTCTAATCCAAACAACTAGCATCGTATGAAAAGAGGAATATATTATTTGCTGATGGGGATGGTGGGATTAACGGCCTTTTCCTGCAACAAACAGCTGGACATAGACACGATCCAGGCCATTCCGGATGGTAAATATTGGGCGAATGAGCGTGATCTCGACGGCGCAGTGGCCGGAGCTTATGCCTTGTTGCGCTCCACTTTGGTGGAAAGCCCGATGAACACGAACGACCCTAACGGTTATCAACCGCGTTTCTTTATGTACGGAGACAGGAGGGGGCTGAACCTTACTTCCTATACTACCGGAGACCCAATCCGTTCTGGTACCGATGCTGCGCTGAAAAAAAACAGGCTGCGTAGCGAATGGGGAACAACCAATGGTTGGGATGGTATCCTGTTTAACTGGGCACCGTTTTACCAGGTGATAGAACAATGCAATATCGTTTTGGAAAATGCGGGCCGCGTACCCGAAAAACAGTTCATTACCTTCAACCGTGCGCATTATGAGGCTGAAGCCCGGTTTGTACGTGCATTCACCTACTTCTATATGGTACGTGTATGGGGGAATGTGCCGCTGGTAACGGCGCCCCGCACTACAGCGAAATTGGGCCGCACTGACTATAATAAGGTGCTGGATTTTGTGGAGTCTGAATTGAAAGCCGTTGAATCGGTTTTGCCATTGCAATATAGTAACCCGTCGATCAATGCCATCCGCGCTACCAGGGGTATGGTGCAGGCTACGCTTGCGCATTCGCTGGCATGGCGCCATAAAGATGCGGAGGCGGTGCAATTTGCTACGAAAGTCATCAGCAGCGGTGTTTACAAGTTGATCTGGGACAGTATTCCCACCCCTGAAAAACCCGTATTCCTCCAGTATCCGACCATATTCCGGGGCAGAAGTTCGGAAGGGATTATGGAAATCGACTTTGATCCTGCTACCGGTGAAGTCGGTAGAAATACCTCACTTGCGAACCTCACATTGTATGGCCCCAACCTGGCCAACCGGAACGAGCCGTTGTGGACGATCAATAACCTCAAGGTCGAAGATCCCTCCAACGCGGCAGGGTCCCGCGTGCTGGACAGGCTGAAAGATCCAAAAACAATATATCCGGACTCAACAAAAGATCAGCGGGTTGTAGCTTTCTTCCCTAAAACAGGCAGCAGCACCAAACCAGATGAATACGTTTACACCAAATATGCATGGGTGGTAGACCCCGTAAGATTCATTTATCATGCCAACATCGTGATATTCCGTTTGGCAGATATTCAGCTGCTCAGGGCCGAGTGTAATGCGCGCCTTGGGAACTTTAATGATGCCCGTAAGGATCTCAACCAGATTCGCAAAAGAGTTTGGCTGAAGGAATGGACAGGGGCTGATACCGACCTGCCACTGGAGATCTTCAAAGAACGCCGCCGCGAACTTATAGGCGAAGGGCATTATTACTACGATCTGGTGCGCACAAAGCTCATCATTTCCCCGGATTATAATAAAGTGCCCACCCGGCCCGATATGACCACGGAAGAGTTCAATGACGGTGCCTGGACATGGCCGGTTTCCAACCGTGCTTTCTCAGAAAACCCCAATATGGAACAAATGCGTTACTGGCAACGGTACTAACCGAAAAAAAACTGAAAACATGAAAAAATACATTCGTCAATATTGGTTAATGGTGGTGGCAATTGTGATGACCACCGCCTGCCAGAAGGAACATTTCTTCGATGGAGGCGTGCATACGGGCAAACTCGACATGAACATATACGACTTCCTGAAAAGCCGGCCGCTGGAGTTCGATACCATTGTTTGGATACTGGACAAAACAGGATTGGCTGAGGAAGTGAAGAAGAGCAATATCACCTTCATCGCACCCAAAGACCTTTGTGTTGTAAAATACCTCAAACAGATAGGTGGCGCCAAACTGGATACGATGAATACAGATACCCTCCGCAAGGCAATGTCGAAATACATTCTCCCCAATGTAAGGGTCTGGCGGGAGGAAGTGCCTTTTGATTACGAAGCTGCAAAAGGTGGTGGACAATTCGTTAAAACGCTGTCTGGAGATTCCCTCTTCCTGGACTCTCCCCGCCGCGACGATTACAACGGTGTGAAAGAAGCCGGCCCAAAGTTTTTCCGCGTTTGGTATCACAACGGTTATGCGAAATTCTTTAGCCGCCGCTTCGATGCCAACAACACATGGCCCGAAACAGAAGTAAATGGCAAGCGCTGGAACCCCTGGATCAGTAGCGGTATCGTGATCACCACAGATCTGCAGGCTACCAACGGGAACATCCAGGTGCTCAACGGCACGCATACCTTCAATTTCCCCTTCAAATAATATTTCATGCGGGATATTAAAAAAAATGCAATCATGAAGAAGACGACTATAATTAAAATACTACTCGGAGCAGCCGTCATCGGAAGCTTCGCATACGGATGCAGAAAAGTGGATTTGCAGGACGGGTACTTCGGAGAAAATATCCGGTATAGAGACAAGATCATGACACTCGAAACCGGGCGCGATGTCATGAAAGGGGATCTGCTGCTCGATCGATCTACCGGCCCCATCACCGTAGAACTGGCCGCCATCCGCAAATGGAACGGCCAGCCCGCTCCCGAAATGCTGCAACAGGTAGACGCGGTGGAGTGGATCGACGAATTCACCGGACAGGAGAAAACCCTCGAAGAGCTCGAAAAAAAGAAGAAGAAAGTGAAACGTCCCGTGTTCGAGATCAATAAGAACGATGGCCGCATCATCTTCCGCAAGGAAAGCTACGAAATGGACTCCTGCACTTATTTCATCGACGTAAAAGTTACTAACGGCGCCGGTTCCCGCGTAATCACCAACGCTCTGGAGATAAAGGTGGTGAAAGGCGCCGATTTTGAATACCGTAACGACTATGCATGGATCGTTTGTGCAGATTACGACGAGGCATGTTATCCCTACTTCGATTCCATTAATATTCGTTTTCAGAAAGTAGAATATATGGGAGAGGGTAGCACCGTGACTTTCCAATTTATTGCACCGGATGGTTCAGTAATAAATCCCAAATCCTTCCCCGAAGGCAGCAAACAGAAAGGTAAGCGTATGGAAGATTTTACATTCGCCTTCCGCAAGTTCGATAACCGCCTGGAATACGATGTAGCGTATCCGTTCAATACCCAGGACCGCGAATTTGAGTGGTGGGTGCCAGGCGCTACTTTCGGCAAAGACGATCATTACGATATGTTCGCTGCAGTACATTTTAGAATATTCCGGCCCGGCAACTGGAAGATTACATGGAAGGTTTTTTATCCCTGATCGAAACCCTGAATCTGAACCATAGAAGATAGGGCGGTAGCAATACCGCCCTTATTTTTTGCGCCGGAATGAACGTCCCGGAACCCGGTAAATATTTACCTTTGCCCCCATGCTCGAATACCTCCTCGTCATCCTCGCCCTGGGCGCCGGCGCCGCGGCTGCTTTCCGCCTCGGGAAACTGACCCCGCCGGCGACAGTAGCAGCCTGGTTCACGGGGATCATCGTATTCACCGGCGCCGGTTACCTGGGCCTGGGCATGCTGATCGCCTTCTTCGCCATGGGCACCCTCGCCACGGCGCACGGCAAATCCCGCAAGGCGCTCACGGGCGACGCGCAGCAACGCCGGAACGCCGGTCAGGTATTCGCCAACGGCGGCGCAGCGGCACTCATCTGTTTGCTGATCGTGGCCGCACCATCCGTAGTCATTCCTTATCCGCTGATGCTGGCCGCCACCATGGCTTCCGCAGCGGCGGACACGGTGTCTTCCGAGCTGGGAACGCTGTACGGACGGCGGTTCTACAACATACTGACTTTCGGGAAAGACGAAAATGGGCGCGATGGCGTGGTCAGCCGCGAAGGAACGCTTTTCGGCATCGCCGCATCGGCAGTGATCGGATGTATTTTCGTATCGTTTACCGGCTCGTGGACCGGCTGCTGGATCGTTGTAGTCGCCGGAACGTTGGGTAATCTCGCGGATTCCGTGCTGGGAGCAACGCTGGAAAGGAATGGCGTGATCAAAAACGACGCCGTCAATTTTCTCAACACCGTTGTAGCCGCACTGGCAGCCTGGGGATTGTGGGCGATCGCGGCTTAGCGCGTCCGCCAGATCCGGCGGACGGTTTCCTCAACATTCAACCCGTCCGGGCATTGCGGTGAGCGCGTATTACCGCGGTTGCGGATCATGCCCTTCCCCCGTTCAATGGTAACCACCCGCGCGATGGGCATTTGCAGAAACCCGTTGCTGTCGTTCTTTTTCAGCCAGTCGTACGCATATCGCAGCCACTGGTTGCGGTAAGATTCGGGTTGAAGGTAAAACCAGGATATCTCGTCGTACCCCCAGATGTAATGGGAAGTGGTATCGGCCACGCCCGGAGCGCGACTGATCCCGAAGTTATCGAACTCAACAAGATAGGGCAGGGAAGCGCATTCCCACCCGGAAGGCGTTACACACCCTTTGCTGCGGCCGTACAGCGCGTCGAGGTAACCCATCTGGAGCACCCCTTGCTGCGGCTTATCCACGACCGGTTTGATGCGCAGTGGAAAAGAGTTGAAATCCAGCAGGCTCCTGCCTTTGGTCACCATTCCGCCATGCGGCGTATGCGCGTCCAGCAATACCCATCCACGGCGTGACTCCTGCCGCGCGAACGCCCTTAACTTTTGCAGGAACCCGTCCCAGGCCGCCCAGTCACGGTCGGCCATGGCCATCAGGTTCACCTGGCCCATGTGCAGCGCCTCACAGCCCAAACGGATATACGTTCCGCAGAGGAACATGAGCCAAAGCTGCGATTCGGTGCGGGTAATATCGGGAACGCTCCTCCCTTTGCCCCAGTGGTCCACGAATTTGCCGTTGGTATTGAGCATGTCCGCATACCGGAAGCGCCGGTGCTCGACGGGCAGCCCCATCGCCAGGAAAGTCCATTCCGGTACGGTAAGACTATCGGTTTGCCGGGAAATGGCTTCGAACACCGCCGCCTGGAAAATGACTTCCGGATCGTTGGCATGCACCCTGCGCATGAGGCCCTGCGCTTTGGCGAGGAAATCCGCGTTCCCGAGGTCGGTTTCGTGGCCCCATCGGTAAATGGCCCGGCCGATGAACTTGGCGCCGATGTTCCGGATGAGCCTGATGTCGTCTTCTTTGTAGGGATAAGGGCCGTCGTTGCCGTATGGGTCTACCGCCAGGAACTCCGCCATGGTAACGGCCCGCGATAGATAATATTCCAGCGCCCGGCGGGAAATACCGGTGCTGTCCATCACCGGCTGTGCAACCGCCTGCCGCAGCATCAGCAGGCAGCATATGGAAACGACGGCCCCTTTGATCATCAGAATATCGGTTTTGTGTGTTGGGTGACGGGAATAAATACCACGAGGTCGTACAGCAGCGCCGGCGCCGATTTGAAATAGGAATCGTCTTCGCTTTTTTCTATGCCGTAGCCTACGAAACGATAGGGTTTCGGCGTTTCGAAAGCGGATTTGTCCGCCGGTTTCGCCCGGTTGAAATCGAACAGCACGCTTTTCTTCGCATACGCCTGCATCGCCGCGTTCCAGGAGTCCGCTTTCAGCGGCAGGAGCTCTTTTTGGAAGATGGGGTCGCGGAAGTTGTGGTCTGCGTTGATGTTGCGGACTTTAATGTAGGAATAGGTGCTGCCATCGCCCGAGTTCAGGCCGATATTGATGAACTGGCCGGCATGGGCGATCTGTAGCTCCTGGCCCATCCGCCCGATATCATCGATCACCGGTTTTTTCGCGACGTGTGCGTTATGCGCCCAAACGATCACCTTGGCGCCGGTCCTTTTCGCGTAATGGTTGATCCGCGCCGCCATGAGCGAATCCCTGGACATATACACGTCGCGCAGCGCGGCGGGCGCCATGGCGAAAGTGCTCCTGGCGTGGAAGAGCAGGTCTTCCGCGAGCTCGTCTTTTTCCGGGAGCGTGCGGTAAATGCTGTCGACCCTGTCTACAACGCCGTACGTTTCCGCGAAATAGTCGTAAGCCCCGTTATATTTGCCGGAATTCACCACGCGCTGCTTGCCGGGGAGGGCATAATACTGGGCCGCCCGCATGCTGCCACGCAATGCGTAATCGGCCAAAAGCTCGTTGAGCAGCGCATTATTGTATTTCGACAGGCGCTCCTGCAGCAGGTTCGGCGTCACTTCCCGGAAGCTGTCGTCACAACCGGCCAGCTTCATTTTCTTACCCTGGGGAGATGCCTGCAGCCATTGGAGGAACTCCTTCATCTCGGCAGACTGGTAGATCTCGAACAGGTGCCGCCGCATGAGGGTGTCCAGGGGTATTTTGCCGAAGCCGGCCTGGAGGCTGGCCATGTCTTCGTGCGGGTTTTCGAGGACGAACACGGTGAAGCCTTTTTCTTCGATGAGCTTCCGGGTGAGGGCGTGCCGGAATTTGTAGTAGTCGCCGGTGCCGTGGGTTTCTTCACCGATCGCCACCACGCGCTTGTCGCCGATGCGGCGGACGATCTCGTCGATCGCAGTTCTGGCCGCCGGGTCAATTTCGGTGCTGATGGATTTCCACTGTTCCGGCGTTTGGGCGAAAGCCGTCACGGAACAGCATAGGAGTACGGGGAGTAAGATCTTCTTCATAGCTAAAATTGAAATGGGATTTGGTTGAACCGGGACGCCATGCTGCCAGCGCCGGGGGTAAACAAATATAATATCCGGTTTGCATATAAAAAACGGCGCCACCCATGCCGGGAGCCGCCGTTTTAGCCGTTCGTTTAGCAATATCGGATGAAAAGGGCCGCCGGGATTCAATTTTCCGTGGCCGCAATGCGTTATTTCTTGTTGGTCATGATTTTGTCTTTCATGAGGTTCATGAACGTTTCGCGGTAGGTATCGCCTACGGGCACTTTTTCGTCGGAATTGTCGAGGTGGACGGTGTTCCCTTCGATCATCCGGATGGAGCCGGTGGCGAGGAGGAACGATTTGTGGGTGCGCACGAAATCGGCGGCAGGGAGGCGTTCTTCCAGGTCTTTCATGTTCAGCAGAGCGATGATCTTTTCGCCGTTCCGGATGTGGATCTTCACGTAGTTTTTCAATCCTTCGATGAAAATAATATCGCGGATATTGATCTTGATGAGTTTCCCTTTCTGTTCGGTTTTCACGAAAATGAAGTCGCTGTCTTCTTTCACCGGCGGTGTTGCGGGTTGGATAAGCGTCAATGCGCGCTGGGCCCCTTTGATGAACCGCGCGAAGGAGATGGGCTTCAGGAGGTAATCCACCACTTCGTTTTCGAAACCTTCCATGGCATATTCGCTGTAGGCGGTGGTGAGGATCACTTTGCATTTGCCGTTGATGGCCTTGATGAAATCGATCCCCGTCATGGAGGGCATCTGGACGTCGAGGAAAATAAGGTCTACTTTATGCTGATGCAATACCTGCAAGCCTTCCAGCGGGTCGGTGGTGGAATAGAGGAGGTTGAGGAAAGGCGTTTGGCGGATGTGGTGCGTCAGCAGGTCGATGGCGTGCTGCTCGTCGTCGATGATAATGCAGTTAATCATTTTTTATGCAGTTGAATGATCAGTTCGGCGGTATAGAAATGTTCCGTTTCGTTGATGGTGAAGCTGTAGTTTCCCTGGTACGTCAATTGCAGCCGCTGGCGCACGTTGTTGAGGCCGATGCTGGTGGAGAGCTCCTTGGGCCCCTGTTTCTTTTTATTGCCGATGTAAAACCGGATGCGCTGGTCGTCTGCTTCGGTGCGGACAACGAGCGGGTTGGCCGGGTCGAGAAGATCGCCGTGCTTGAACGCGTTTTCCACGAGGGTGATGAGGATGAGCGGGGCGATGCGCGCACCGGGATTTTCGAGCTGCTCGCTGTATTGGATGCTGAGCTTGTTGTTGAACCGCATCTGGTTGATCCCGATCACGTTTTTCATATGGGTGATCTCTTTGGTGAGGGCCACCTTTCCCTCGGCGTCTTCTTCCTTCCCCAAAGCATACCGCATAATGTCCGAAAGCAGCAGTACGGCGTTGGATACCTCCTCGCTGAGGGGCACCGTCTTGCTATAAATAAAACTCAGCGAATTGAACAGGAAATGCGGGTTGATCTGGTACTTGATGGCGCTGAGCTCTGCGTCCATCTTCTGCTTTTCCAGTTCCTTCTGCAATTTCTCCCGGCGGCTGAAATGCATGAAAACGGCCACCACGAAGGTAATGGCGAGATTGAACAGGTAGGTGAATATCTGTGTGAGGGAAAAAACGAACATTTTGTTGGCCGTCATGAATTTGGTCACCTTGTCCGACCGGCCATTTACTTCATACACCGTTTTGGCGTATTCGTATAACATCGAGTACCCGAACTTAACGGCAAAGAGGATGGCTACCACCGCCACGAAGCGCCCCCACCGGTTTTCCTGCAAGCCCGGCAGCCAGGCCAGGAAAATAAGCACATAGTAGGTGATGGTGAACTCTACGACCGACCGGAAAATGGTGATCCACGTGCCCCCGAAGCGTTCGTAGGCGTTCGCCGTGAGGTCGGGGTCGAGGGTGTAAATGAAAAGGAAGGTGATGATGTTCCAGACGAGCGCGATGGAGAACAGCGTCAGGATCCTTTTCCATTCCCGTTTAAAAAATTGGCCGGTTTTGTCCATTAACATGTGCAGGAGGGTGTGCTTTCGTTCAAAAATACTGAAAATAAGACGAGAAAGCCCCCATGCGGGGGCTTCCTGGTTAAATGGTTAAAAGCCCTGTTGCGTGGATGTTCGTCCGGATTCGGTCTCGATGCTGTTCTTCCGCGCTTTCGCGGCTTTTACGTTCGAGTTGCCGAATTTGTAATTGAACGTCAGGTTCACGGCGCGCGTGTCCATGTTCATCCTGCCCAGGTTATTGATGGATGAATATTGCACTTTGTATCGCATCTGGTTCGTGTTGAAGATGTCTACCGCCGCCAGTTTCAGGGAGCCGTTGCCCTTCATGATGGCTTTGCTCAGCCCCAGGTCTACGTTCCCCTGTGTTTTCAGGACGGCGTAGCCCGCCATGATAGGCCCGCGCAGGTTGCCGTTCACCTCTGCCGTGAAGCCCTTGGGCAGCGTGAAGGAGTTCTGGATATTGGCGAAGGCGGTCACGCTGTTCTTCTTGTAATCGATACCGTCCAGCTTGGTATTAATACCGAGGTACAGGCCGGTCACGGTAAATGTGGAGCGGATCTTGGGGGTGAAGGGCTTCACCCACACCACGTTCGCATACGCCAGGTTGAAATTGGTCTGGTTGTCGAAGCTCATGATCTGCACTTTGGTGACGGGGTCCTGGCGGAAGGTCATGCTCAGGTTGTCGGTCATCCGGGTAAACGCCACCGTGGTGAACAGCTGGTATTTGTGGCTCCAGGTGGCCTGTACCGCTTGCGAAAGCATGGGCTTGATGTTCGGGTTGCCCTGGCGGAGCGAGTAAGCGTTCACGTAGGTGATGAAAGGGTTCACGATGTCGAACCCGAAACGGTTGATGCTCCTGCGGTAGCTGAAACTGAACTGGTCCGTCTGGCTCATGGCATAGGAGGCAGACGCACTGGGGAACAACTGCACGTAATCGCGGGAGAATTGTTGGTCCATGGTCAGACTGTTCCCTTTCGCATTGGTGTGCTCCATCCGCAGCATGGCGCTGAACGTCCATTTCTTGATGGTTTTGGTGGCGCCGGCATACGCTGCGTTCACGTTTTCCTTATATATGAAGTGGTTCGTTTTGCTGGGATCGTTTTCCCATTTGCCGCTCTCCATCGTTTCCCAATGCATGTTGTTGTCGGTTTCGGTGAAGGTGGTCTTCAACCCTGCTTCCAGCTTGAACGCTTTGAACTGCTGGGTGTAATCCGCGCTGAGGGAATACAGGTCGATAGCGGATTCGGTAAAGTTGCGGATGTGGGTGGAGCTGCCGATGGGTGCTTCCGTCACATAAGCGTGGTATTGGCCGGAAAACTGGTCGTCCCAGTCTTTACGGTGATTGAAGTAATCGGCATTGATGGTCAGTTCGTTCTTGTTTTTGGCGCTGGCGGTACGGAAGTACGCGTTCACGCTGGGATTGACGAGGCGCTGCGTACCGGTGGCGCCCTGGCGGAAAATGGAGTCCGGCAGGGTGGTGTAGTTATCGCCCAGCCGGGTGCGGCGGTTGAACATGCTTTTCATGAGCACCCCGGCAGAGGAGGTTTTGGAGAGGTCGAAGTCGGCTCCTGCGCGCAGGTTATGCGTATGCTTGTTTTCGCGGTTATAATCGCTTTCGGTGAGCACATAACCGTCGGTATACAGCCGGTCGTTGGTGTTGTGGGTGAACGTTTGGGCATAGTTATGATCATACCCGCCGTACAGGTTCACGCCCTTGCTGCGGTGGTTCAGCGTAATGCCCTCGGTGGTGCGGAGGTAGCGCCCGAAGCCGCCGGTCAGCGTCATGTTGCCGTTGGTGCCGAGGTCTTTGGGCTTGAACATTTTGATGTTGATGATGGCGCCGTCCTGCGCGTCGTATTTACCGCTGGGCATGCTCATCAGCTCGATCTTGTCGATGTTGCTGCCTGCGGTGGAGGCGAGAAGGGTTTTGAGGTCTTCCCCGCTGAGGCGCGCCGGCCGCCCGTCGAGGTAAACGGTCACGGGCTTGCCGTTGAGCTGGAGGTTGTTGTTATTGTCTGTGATGACGCCGGGAGATTTGGTGACCACGTCCCAGGCATTGGAGCCCGCGGCGGTTACCGACTTCCCGACGTTCACGATCATGGTGCCGCCCTGCATGGTAACAGGGGGCGTGGTGCTGGTGACTTCATGGGTCTTGAGCTGCTTGACGGAAGGAGCGGGGATGCTGTCTTTCTTTTGCTGCGCATGGGCGGAAGGAGCTGCGGAAAGAATAGTTGCTGAAATGATAGCGGTTAAAAAGGTTTGCATACACTGAATTTGATGATGCAAACTTATACCGGCGTTCGCCGGACTAAAAATTCGATACACCAACAGCCTGTTTTACATGATGAAACCGGTTTGCGGTTGACGAATCGCGCTACCTCCGCAGTACAAAGAAAAAAGCCGTCTTCCTACGAAAACGGCGTTGAATGCATTTGATAATCAATTATTTATTTCACCGGTTCCACCTTGAAACCCTTCTTCTTCAGCAGGTTGATCACTCCTTTCTCACCGCCCAGGTGCATGGCCCCCACGGCAAAAAGCGCCCCGTTCTGCCGCATGGCCTTGTCCATCACAGGGATCCAGTTGCGGTTGCGGTTGTACACGAGCACATCTTCATATCCTTTGAATTCGGGCGATTCCCCCAGCATCTGGTGCAACGCGGCCACATCGCCCTTTTTGTAATTGGCGATCAGCCGGCTGAAAATCGCTTTCTGCTTGGGAATGTCATTAATATAGTCCATGATCATGCGCGCCTCCAGCGAGTCGGGCATGTTGTCGAACACGGCAATCTGGTCGGTGATGTCTTCCAGCCCTTCCACCGGCTTGCCGGCGCCTTTGGCCAGTTCCATGAGCTTCTGTTCGTAGGAAACGGAAGTTTTGCATTCCAGCATCCTGGGAAGGATCACGCTGAGCAACACCATGGGCTTCATCTTTTTAAAGTTGACGAGGTCCATGCCCAGGCTGTCGCTCATGAAACGGTCCAGCTTTTTGAAATCTGCCGGGGTAAAGGCGTCCGACAGGGAATAGCCCGGTTCGTTGCTTTGCAGCAGCGGTGCCATGGCCAGCATGAGCTTCGGGTCGTCCATATCTACTTCGAGGTAGAGCGATTGGGTGGTTTTGACCGCTTTTTCCAGTCCGCCGGGCATTTTGAAATCCTGCTCGCAGATCAGGTGGACGGTCCCGTAGAGGTACGACGGCTGTGTGAGGCCGTTGCCTGAAATCCTGTACAGCAGCGTTTGTTGGGCAAAAGCAGGGATCGTGAGGCAGAGGGATGCGATGGCGGCGAGCGTTTTTTTGAACATGAAGCGGAGCATTTAAGTATGGGAATAATATTGAACGAGCTGGGCGGCGATCATTTCGAGATCGTCCGGTGTATGAAGGGCCGACAGGATGATCCGGTTGATACGGTCGCCCTGGGGATCGGGATAGGCAAAGGAAGAAATGAGCGAATCGCGGGACAGCAGCCAGCTATACACGGCTTCCGACGGGTCTTCCAGCACGAACATGGGCAGTTCGTACGGATGCGGCAGTTCATCGATGGGACCGGTCAGCCGTTCCAGTGCGGTAATATTGCCGCGGAGCAGTTTGCGTGCCTCCGAAAAAGCATGCTCCGCTTTCAGCCAGGCGTATGCGTTCGCAGGAATGATCGGCGTGCTGGCCGTGAAAAGCGGTAGCCGGCGGATGGCGGCGATATCCGCCGCGTGCCCCGCCACCAGGCCACCTTCCAGGCTGTACGCCTTCGCCAGTGATGCGGTGATCAGGTAATGCGCGTTCTCCGAGGCCGGCAACATCCCTGAAATCCCTTCACCCCGCGCGCCCAACACACCTATCCCGTGCGAATCGTCGATCAGGACGAGGGCTTTACGCTCCAGGCGCGCCAATGCACTGAAATCATGCACTTCGCCGCGCAACGGGTCCACCGCGTCGCTGATGAGTACGTAAGTGTGGTCCGGCTCGCGGTTGAGCATGTCTACCGTCGTATCCAGCCAGGCTTCCCAATTGCCGGAAGTCACCGCCGCTCCGGGATAGCGCAATGCAGGGTGCGCACCGGGCGCATACAACGGCGTTCCCCGGGTAACGGCGTAGGTAACGGCCGCCTGGGCGGAAAGGTAGCCCGACGAGAAGCAGGCCGCCGCCTGTTGGCCGGTATGCACCGCCAGCGCATGTTCCAGCTCCTCGTACAACCGCAGTTGCAGGTTGCCGATGCGGCTGCTGGGGTACACGCTGCCGAAGCGTTCCTGTCCTTCCGCCAGCAATTGCCGGAAAACGGGAGACGTGTGCATCCCCAGGTACGAAAACCCGGAGAAGAACAGCATTTCACGGCCGTCGCAAACGACCGTCCTGCCAGGCATACTGTCTGTTATCTTGACCATGTTATTGTTTGCGGGTGCGGAGTACGAAATAATATTCGCCGGTCGTCACTTTCATGTCGAATTCCGTGTCCGTCAATTTCACTACCTCCACCAAATGCTCAGACCCGCGCGATCCGTTGGCGCCCGTCACCGAAATGATCTTGCCATTGCTGAGCAGGGAATACTTCCCGCTGTCGGGCACACCGCCGATGGTGGCGATGAAGAGGTCATTGTCGAGAAACTGGTAGTAAGCGTCGCTGTAATATCCGTCTTTCAGGTCTTTGGCCTGCGAAGCCTGTACGTGATTATATGAACTTCCCGCGGGAACGGTCACATCGTAGACTTTCCATTTCTTGTGTTGCAGCAGGGCGTTCGTTTTACCGGAATTGCAGGCGGCGAGCGCTATCGCGGCCGAAAGGAAGAGGATGGGTATTTTCATTTGCCGGCGGCTTTTTCGTCGTTGAATTGTTGCGACCGCCCCACGGGAATGGATAAACTGTCCCATGCGTCTGCCCGCATGATCTTGCCGAGATACACGATCTGGCCTACGTGGTACGGATAATGGGAAAGCTGGCGGTTGAGGGCGTCCATCACGGTATGTGGTTCGGTGCGGATGTAGACCGTTTTGCCAAGGTCTTCTTCCGACAAGCTGTCGATGGCGCTGATGAGGCAATCCCATCCCTTGTTCCACATAACCAGCAAATCGGCCATGGTAGCGTCTGGCGCATCGTCGATGAACTCGGCGTCGCGCTGGCGCCAGGGTTTTTCACCATCGCTGGTAAGGAAATCCGTGAAGCGCGACAGCATATTCCCGCTCATATGTTTGACGATGATGTAAATATTGTTGGGCTGGCCCGCAGGCTGCCAGTGGATCTGCTGATCGTTCAGCTGCCGGAAGGTTTTCTCGGCCAGGTCCTTGTAGGAGAGCAGTCGTTTCTTCGCACTGTCCAGGTAAAGTCTCATACGGTTTGATCTTTTTGTTGGAAGATTAAATGTACGAATTTATTCACCGGCCACGCTGTCGTCTCCCCGCCAATCGCCTACCGCTTCGATCTTCCCGTTTTCGATGCGGATGAGTTCCGTCCGGCTCCAGGGTACGCCTGTTTTCAACGTATATCCCATTTTTTCCAGTGCGAGGCGCGTGGCTTCCGGGAATTCCTTTTCGATGCGCACTTCATCCGGCCACCACTGATGGTGGAATTTAGGGGCGTTGACGTTGGTTTTCGCGTCGAGGCCGAACACGATGTCGTTCATGATCGTCTGGAACATGGATGTGATGATGGTGGAACCTCCCGGCGTGCCGGTCACCAGGTACGGCTTCCCGTTTTTCAGCACGATGGTAGGCGTCATGGAGCTCAGCATGCGCTTTCCCGGCGCTATGGCATTGGCTTCCGTACCGAGGAGGCCGTACATGTTGGGGGCGCCGGGCTTCACGGAGAAGTCGTCCATCTCGTTATTGAGCAGGAACCCCGCGCCGCCGACCACCACTTTGCTGCCGTAACTGCCGTTCAGTGTTGTGGTAACGGCTACTGCATTGCCTTCGGCGTCTACAACGCTGAGGTGGGTGGTTTCCGTGCTCTCGAAAGGCCCGCCGGCGTTGACGCCCTTGCTGGGCGTGGGTTTGCCGGGTGTGAAGTCTGCCATGCGCTGCCGCAGATAGGCGTTGCCGGTCAATTGCGCTACCGGAACTTTCACGAAGTCGGGATCGCCCAGGAACTCGGCACGGTCGGCATATGCCCGCCTTTCCGCTTCGATCATGCGCTGAACGGCTTCCGGGCTGTGGAACGCGAACCGTTCCGGATGCGTGGCATCCACCATGCCGAGCATTTGCTGCAGCCCGATGCCGCCGCTGCTGGGGAGGGGCATGCTGATGACGGTATGCCCGCGGAATTCGAATTCCACGGGTTTACGGGAAGCCGCTTTATAGGCGGCCATGTCTTTCCCGGTGATGATCCCGCCACCGCGTTTCATTTCTGCGGCCAGGAGTTTCGCGGTTTCCCCGGCATAAAATCCTTTCATGCCTTTCCGCGCGATCCGGCGCAGGGTGCCGGCGAGGTCCCGCTGTACGAGGGTGTCTCCCGGTTTCCAGGGCGTATCTTTCACGAACGCCACGGGGCGCGTGTTCAGCTGGATGAATGCTTCCCGTAAACGGTTTAGCCCGTCCGCCTCGTGCGCCGTGATCACGAACCCTTTCTCCGCCAGTTCGATGGCAGGGGCCGCGAGGCGGGAGAGGGGAAGCCTGCCATATTCCTGCGATGCCACGAGCCCCGCTACCGTTCCGGGGACACCTGCGGCCAGGTGCCCGTCCAGCGACTTGCGCACTACCGGGTTCCCGGCGGAATCCAGGTACATATCACGGTGCGCCCTGGCCGGGGCTTTCTCGCGGTAGTCGATCGAAACCGTCCGCCCGTCGGCCAGCCGCGCCACCATAAAGCCTCCTCCGCCCAGATTCCCCGCCGCCGGGTATACGACGGCCAGCGCCAGTTGCACCGCGATCGCCGCATCCACGGCATTGCCGCCTTCCCGCATGATCCGCGCACCCGCCTCGCTGGCCAGCGGATGGGCGCTCGATACGGCGAACCGCTTCGCTTCCATGTATTTACGAATGGAATAATGGTACGGGCCGGGCTGCTGCGCCACGGAAACAAGACAGGCCAACAGCAGCAGGGGGAACAAAAAAATGCGCATAGGTCTCGAGCGTTTCGCCCTAAAATACGGATATTTTCCGGGTTGGGAGGCGCTACCGCGATGCGCTTTTTCCCTATCTTAGCCGGATACTACGACCATATGAAGTCCTTTTTCTGCTCCATTATCCTGACTATCTCCCTGCTGGCCGCCCGGGCGCAGCAATCCCCCTCGGAATTCCTCGGATATCCGCTGGGGACGAGGTTTACGCCACATCATAAAGTAGTGGATTATTTCCGTAAGCTGGCCGACGGCAACCGCATGGTAAAGCTCGAGACGTACGGACAAACCTACGAAGGGAGGCCCCTCTTCCTGGCAGTGCTGTCTACGCCGGAAAACATCGCGCGGATAGAAGATATCAGGAAAGGGAACCTTGCACTGCTGGAGGGCGGAGCCACGAAAGACCAGCCCGTTATCATCTGGCTGAGCTATAACGTGCACGGCAACGAAGCCGTGTCTACCGAAGCGGCCATGCGCACGGCGCATTCGCTGTTGACCGACCGCCAGGAACTGCTGAAGAATGCAGTGATCATCATCGATCCCTGCCTGAACCCGGACGGGCGCGACCGCTACGTGAATTTCTACAATTCCGTGCACGCCCGCATCCCCGATGCTACGCCTTTCTCACGGGAGCATGTGGAGCCCTGGCCCGGTGGCCGCCCCAATCACTATTATTTCGATCTGAACCGCGACTGGGCCTGGCAATCGCAGGTAGAGTCGCGGCAGCGCGTGGCCCAGTATAACCGCTGGATGCCGCAGGTGCATGTAGATTTTCATGAACAGGGGGTAGACGCGCCGTATTATTTCGCGCCGGCGGCGGAACCGCTGCACGATGCTGTAACCGAATGGCAGCGCGCCTTCCAGACACAGATCGGAAAACATAACGCAACTTATTTCGATGCCAACGGCTGGCTGTATTTCACCAAAGAGCAGTTCGACCTGTTCTATCCCAGTTACGGCGATACCTATCCCACCTACAACGGCGCCATCGGGATGACGTACGAGCAGGGAGGAAGCGGCCGCGCCGGCCTGGCGATCCTCAACCGCGAAGGCGATACGCTGCGGTTGAAAGACCGGCTCGACCATCACTTTACGACCGGTATCGCTACCATAGAAGTTTCCGTGGCACAAGCGGGAAAACTGGTGGACGAATTCGGGAAATTCTTCCGGGATGCCCGCCAGCAGCCGGTTAGCGAATACAAAACTTTCGTGGTGAAGAGTGGTGGAAATACCGAAAAGCTCATGTCGCTGGTGGAAACGCTGCGCAGGAACGATATTAAATACGGCTTCGCGACGGGTAACTCCTCCGGTAATGGCTTCAATTATTTTACGGGCAAAACGGAGAATTTTTCCATCGAAAAAGGCGACCTGGTGGTGAGCGCCTACCAGCCGCGCTCCACGATGGTGCGCGTGCTTTTTGAGCCGGTAGCCCGGCTGACGGACAGCGTCACTTACGACATTACCGCCTGGGCGATGCCTTACGCTTACGGATTGCCCGCCTACGCCGTGAAGGCGCGGCTGCAGCCTGCGGTTTCGGATGCGCCGGAGAAAATAGTGGTCCCTCCGGCGGAGGGTGCCACGTACGCCTACCTCGCCGCCTGGAACAGTATGAAAGACGTGAAATTCCTCGCCGCATTGCTCAACCGCAACATGCGGGTCCGGTATGCAGAGGCGCCGTTCACTATCGGAGGGAAAATCCATCCCGCCGGTACGCTGATCATTACCAAATCGGGCAATAGCTCGCTGGATGCGGTTCCCGCATTAGCTGCGCGTATGGGCGTGAACGTTACCCGCGTACCAACGGGGTTTGTAGACAAAGGGGCCGATTTCGGTTCAGATAAGATCCGCTTCATCCGCAAGCCCAAAGTCGGCGTGCTCGCCGGAGATGGTGTGTCGTCCCTGGGAATGGGCGAAGTCTGGCATTACTTCGAAGAACAGATAGAATATCCGCTGACGGTGTTGCCCGTGGCGGCATTGCCCGGTTCCAGCTGGAAGGATCTCGATGTGCTGATCATCCCCGACGGCAGATATGAAGCGTTGAAAGATAAAAATACGGCTTCCCGCCTGAAAGACTGGGTTGCTGCCGGTGGCCGCCTGATCGTGATGGAAGATGCGGTGGCGCAACTGGCGGAAGGAGAGTGGGGGATCGCCATGAAGAAGGAAAAGGAAGATGAGAAGGAAGAAGCCGACGAGAAAGCAGTCCCAAGCCCATATGTCAACTTAAAATCCTACGCCAACCGGGAGCGCGAAAGCGTATCGGGATTCATCCCCGGGGCGATCTACAAAGTGCACCTGGACAAAACCCATCCGCTGGCATTCGGCTATCCTGAATATTACTATACGCTGAAACAGAATGATCAGTTGCTGGCGTATTTCAAGGACGATGGCTGGAACGTGGGCGCGCTCAAGGGCGACGACTACCTGACCGGCTTCGTGGGCGCCACGGCCCGGGAGCGTCTCCGCGACGGCCTCATTTTCGGCGTCAAGGAAATCGGCACCGGAGAAGTGGTGCTGATGACGGATAACCCGCTCTTCCGCTCCTTCTGGGAAAACGGTAAACTGCTTTTCGGCAACGCCGTGTTCTTCGTGGGGCAGTAATGCAGGAAAATCAATACGAAGTATATCAGGAAACGCCGGTACGATTGATTATCAAAGTAACGATGCTGTCGGCTATTGTATTGAGCTGATCCAATATTGTGTTTTCAGCATCCGGCCACTTATTTTCAATTTCGGATCTTTCATTCCAGTCGAGCGCTGAAATACTGGCATTGGCGGGCATATCCAGTGAATTTGAATGGGAATTGAATATACCGTTCACATTGTAGCAACTTCCGCTGCCATGTAGCAAAAAATAACAAAGCCGCCCAGGATACCGGGCGGCTTTGTTTATATCGAAAACAATTGCATTTACATCTTCCGCTTGATCCCGCAACCTACGGAGGCGGTAGAAGGGTTGGGGATGGGCTTTCCTGCAACCATGGCCTGGATGGCGGTTTGCAGGTATTTCTCCTTTACGTCTGGCGCGCTGCCGGGATTATCGTCGATCGCGCCTTTGTAGACAAGCGTGCCGCTCTTGTCGAACAAATAACATTCGGGCGTACGGTCTGCATTGAACGCATCCGCCACCTGGTTGTCTTTATCCACGACATAAGGCCATTGATACGATTGATGGCGCGCATACGCCTGCATGGCTTCGAAAGAATCGCCGCCGGTACGGGCCGCTTCGTTGGAATTGACGAGGATCACGCCGATATTGTTCTTCTGCGCGAACTGGCAGATGGCACGGGTACGGTCCTGGTTGCGGACAACATACGGACAAGTATTGCAGGAAAACATAACCAGCAATCCGTTGGCTTTTTTCGCATCGTTCAGCGACAATTCCCTGCCGGAAACATCCTTCATCTTCACATCGGCTTTTGGCAACTTCGCCCCGATGTCAAGGAAAGCGGGCGAACGGAACGAAACCGCTGCAGCCGCGATCAACAGGAGGAAAAAGAACTGCTTTTTCATAGGCCTCCATAATTTGGTTGATATGAAATTAAGGTATTTCGGGTGCAAACAAAAGCCATCCATCCTATTTTCCGGATGGTACTATGAAAGTCCCTGTAACTCAGGCGATTCTTCCTTCTCCCTTTCCGCCGCAATCTCACGCAACGTACTGATACTCGTGTTGAGCTCGAAGCCGATCAGCAGGATAAATGAGTTGAAATACACGACCAGCATGAGCACGAGGATGGTCCCGATCGAACCGTAAATCTGGTTGTACCGCGCGAAGTTGTTCACCCAGAAAGAAAACCCGAGCGTCACCACGATCATCGCGATGGTAGCGAAAGTGGACCCCGCGGAAATGAATTTCCACTTCTTCCGCACCGCCGGCCCGAACCGGTAAATGAACGAAATGATGGAAAAGAATAGCAGCACGATGAGCGTCCACCGCACTACCTGCAGCAAAAACTGCGAATATTCGTTATCGATGCCGATGTATTCGAGCACGCTCTTCAACAGCGTGCCCTGCATGATGATGAGCACCACCGTGGCCAGGAGGAGGAAAACGAGGAAGATGGTCAGCTTCAGTGCCGTGAGCCGCGTTTGCCACCAGGTGCGCTGCCGGAACCCGGGCAGCAATTTATCGAACGACCGCAGCATGCCCATCACCCCGTTCGACGAATAGTAAAAGCTGAGCACGAATGCGACGGAAAGCAGGGTATTGCGCTGGGTGTACAGGAAATCGTGGATCATGTCGCGCACGATGATGTAGCTGTTGTAATTCGGCGTGATCGTTTGCGCAAGGTCGTACAGCGTCGGTTCCACGTTTTGCAGCGGAATGAACGGCACGAGCGTGAAAAGGAAGATGAAAAACGGGGGGATGGCCAGCAGGAAGTTGAATGAAATGGCCGCCGCTCTTTCCACGAGGCTTTCCTTCGCCGTTTCCTTGAGGAAAAATACGATGACGTCGTAGAGGGGCGCGCCGTCGAACCCCGGTAATACCAGTGTTTTGCTTTTATGCGTCAGCCACCGTACGGGCCGGGATTCGAGGATGAGTTTTTCTACGTCGATCATCTATTGGGAGTTGGACCGCCGTAAAAATACGAATTATTTGATGCCCCTCGCGTTGAGGCCTTTCTGGTAGGCGCGGGCATTGTCGAGATGCTCCTTGAACGTCACCGCGAAAGAATGATATCCGCTGCCATCGGGCCTCGCGGCGAAATAGAGGTAATCCGTTTCGGCGGGCGTCAGCACAGCGTCGATGGATTTGGCGGAAGGCGTACAGATCGGGCCGGGAGGGAGGCCGTAATAACGGTAGGTATTATACGGAGAATCGAATTCGGTATGCACATTGTAAATCCGGCGCAGCGCGAAGTTTCTTAACGCAAACTTCACGGTGGGGTCGGCACCGAGCTTCATGCCGGTCCGCAGGCGATTGAGGTATACGCTGGCGATCACGGGCTTCTCGTCGTGCCGGTTGGTTTCCTCTTCCACGATAGAAGCGAGCACGGTTACCTGAACGGGGGTGAGATTAAGCGCGGCGGCTTTGCTCCGGCGCTTTTCATTCCAGAAATCAGCGTAGCCTTCTTCGATCTTTTCGAAAACTTTGGCGGCGGAGGTGTTCCAGTAAAACTCGTATGTATTGGGAACGATGGCGCACATCACGGTAGTGGAATCGAGCCCGAACTGGCGGAGGTACACGGCGTCTTCCATAATGGCGCGCATGGTGGTGGAATCCGCTTCGAGGTTATTGGAAACGAGCCGGATGAAATCGTCTTTCAGCCGGAGTTTATTGATGACGAGGCGTACGGGCGATTGGCGGCCGCTGCGGAGGATGCGGACGATCTCGAGGTTGCCCATTCCTTTTTTGATTTCGTAACGTCCTGCTTTCACGCGTGAGGGGTATCCGAGCTGGCGGGCTACGAGGTTGAAGGTGGCGCGGGAGGAAATGATCTCCTGTTCCTGCAAGCCTTTCAACACATCTTCGTACCGGCTGCCGGTGGGGATGTAGAAGTACTTTTTATCGCCGAAGGAGCGGGTGTTGGGCCCCATGAGCAGGTAAGCCGCTACCACGAGGGCGCCTGCGATAAGGCAGGAGCCGATGATGGCGATCCGGCGCACCCATGGAGAGGTGTTCTTTTTGGTTTTGTTTCGCATATTGGATAGAAGGCGGTACAGTCAACAAAAAACCCCGCTTTTAACGGCGAGGTCTTTGTAAATATTATTCGAAAGGAATATTTAGTGTTTGGCGGAGTCGTTGGCGGGCTGAACCGGAGGAGCGGCCTGCTGTTGTGCGCCGGGGAGCGGAGTGGCGTTGGTAGCCGGAGCTGCGCTGTGTGCGCGTTCGCTGGCGCTCTGGGGCATGTTGCTGCCGCTGCCGGAGCCTGCGGAACCGATGAACATGGTAGAAGTAAGGCACAGTACGGCAATAACGGCCGCCAGTACCCAGGTGCCTTTTTCCAGCACGTCGGTCGTTTGGCGAACGCCCATCACCTGGTTGCCAAAACCGCCGAGGTTACCGGCGAGACCGCCGCCTTTGGGGTTTTGTACCAATACGAAAAAGCCAAGGAGAATACAGGCAATCACAATCAATATTCCAAAGAAAATCAACATATTAGCTACTAGTTATGAGTTGTCAATTGTTTTGTAAGTCTTTAATCTTCTGCGCAAAGTACGCTTTTTTGCCCGGATTAAGCAAACTTAATTTTTGATAAACGGCAATGGCTTTTTCAGGCTGATTTTGCCGTACCCAGATCTCCGCCAGCGTTTCGGAAACGATGTCGTCGTTCAGGGTGATAGACTGTATGGCCATGGCTTCCACTCGTTCGGTTACTTCCGGGTCATCGTCTTCGTAAAGTTTGTGCAATTGCTGATGGTACCAGTCTTTAGTGGCTTTACCGGCGAAGTTGTCCTTGATCTGGCGGAGCCAGTCGGTAAAGCTTCTCATTTCAGCGGCGGCTTTTGCGGTCATGCTTTCTGCGTTAGTCGGCTCTTTCAGTTTTTTATATGCGAAATAGTCTTCCGTGAACAGGGGCTGGAAGGTAAGCTCGGTTTCCTGGGCCGGCGCATCCATGGGGTGGATGCGGATGGGCGCTTCGTCTTCGGCCGGCTCTGATTCCGGCGCTGGCGGAATGGCGATGCCGTGACCTTCGGGAGCCTGGCCCGTGGGGATTTCCACTTCCTCCTCCTCGATCTCCGGTTCGTAAGTAGCGGGCTCGTGGGGATGGGCGGTTTCCGGCGCGGGCGGAATGGCGATGCCGTGGCCTTCGGGGGCGTGGCCCGTGGGGATTTCCACTTCCTCCTCCTCGATCTCCGGTTCGTAAGTAGCGGGCTCTTGGGGATGGGCGGTTTCCGGCGCAGGCGGAATGGCGATGCCGGGGCCTTCGGGGGCATGTCCCGTCGGGACTTCTATTTCCTCTTCTTCTATTTCCGGTTCGTACCCGGCGGAGGCTTTCGTCCGGAGGGAGTCATAATCCACAGCCACCACATCGTCGGGCACTTCGAGGTTACGGGCGGCGTCGAACGCGACCTTCTCTTCTTCCGCTTCATAATCCACAGCTACCACATCGTCGGGCACTTCAAGGTTACGGGCGGCGTCGAACGCGACTTTCTCTTCCTCCGCTTCATAATCCACAGCCACCACATCGTCGGGCACTTCGAGGTTACGGGCGGCGTCGAACGCGACTTTCTCTTCTTCCGCTTCATAATCCACAGCTACCACATCGTCGGGCACTTCGAGGTTACGGGCGGCGTCGAACGCGATTTTCTCTTCCTCCGCTTCATAATCCACAGCTACCACTTCGTCTACTTCCATAGGCGGGGCAGCGATGTGGGATGTATCGGCAACGAGGGCGGCAGCAGCGGCGCGGTCTTCGGCTTCCAGTTCGTCCAGAATAGCCTGGTCTTCGGCACTGATCCCGTCTTCCTCGGTCTGCAACACGATTTTCTCTTCCGGCAGCAGTGCCGAATCTTCCACGACAGGGTCGCTTTCCCAGGCCGGCCGGGAATCAGCGGCAGGGGAGGGCGCTTCCAGTTCGTCGAGCAGCGCGGATGCTTCCTCGTCCACTTCCGCTTCCAGCGACGGGCTGTGAAGGGCAGGCTGCTGGTCGGCCGCGGCTTCCACGTTATCGATAATGGCCTGGTCCTGGCCGTTTACCGCGTCTTGCACGGCAATTTCGCCGGACTGCCAGGCGTCTGCCGGTTCGGCCGCGGGGGCTGCGGCTTCGGTAGGCGCATTTTCGGATGCCAGCTGGTACAGGTATTGCGGCGTGCTGGTATACAACTGTGCCGCCTTAAAAACCGGGTCCTGAAAATCCGGTGTGTAAGCGAATTGTTTTTGCGCCAGCAGGACCCGGGCGGCCGCGAAATACGGGTACTGCTCCACCAAACGCTCCAGCGCCTGCTGGTCTACGTTCCGCAGCTCATCTTCATGAAAAATATGATCTATGATCCTGTTTGGCGTCATGTGCGCTAAAATATGAAAATAATGTCTAAATCAAAGAAAGGCTACCAGTTCGCGAATGCCCGGTTGAAGATATCGTCTACCAGGTTGGGGACGATCTCGGCGATCAGCGCGGATTCCGCCTCGGCGATCGTGCGCTGGGCGTTGAAGTCGGCCGAACGGGAGAACGACTGGTTGGTAAATCCGCCTTTTTTGTCGCCCACCCGGGTAATGAAGGTCACATTCACGGTGATCGTCAAACGGGCGGAAGCCGGTTTATCGATATTGGTCACCGCCGAGTTGGACACGGAATAGCCCGTGATGGTGCCGCGGAACTCGTAATCGGCCGTCTGGTCGTTGGTTTGGGCAAGGCGTGTCTGCGCGAGGATCTTCTGGCGCAGCTTTTCGGTGATGTTCTGGCTCAGCTGCGGGTTATTCTGCGGTGCACGGTTCTCGAAAAAGCGCACCAGTACGGTTTTTGCCGCTGGGTCGATGCGGGCGCCGCTGGCGGAATACTTGATGGTACAGCCACCGATGCCTGCCCAAAGGGCCAGGCCCGCCAGCAGGGCGATGTATCTGGACATAGGTCGTTTATTCATGAATGTTATACTCCTTCAGTTTACGGTACAGGGTGCGTTCCGAAATACCGAGATCGAGCGCGGCATCTTTCCTTTTCCCTTTATGCTTGCGCAGCGCCTTTTCGATCAGTTCTTTTTCCTTGTCGGCGATGGAAAGCGTTTCTTCCACCTCTTCATGATGATCGATGGCATTGTCTTTCAGGATGATCGGCTGCGCGGTGGCCGGTGCGGCGATGATGTTGGGGGTTGTCATCACCGGTGCTTCGGCCGGCTGATATGATCCCGCCAGTACGCCGGAATCCGCGTAGGCGGCGTGTTGCGCCATATTCGGGTTTTGCAGCACCTCGAAGAACATCTTTTTCAGTTCCGTCACATCCTTTTTCATGTCGAAGAAAAGTTTGTAAAGGATATCGCGCTCGGAAGCAAAGTCGCCGTTGCCCTGGTGGCCGCCCGGCGCCAGCATGGGCAGGCGGTTGACGGTGGGCTGCTCCGGCAGGAAGTGTTGCAGGTCGTTTGCCGTCACCAGCTTCTCGGGTGCCAGTACGGAAATCTGCTCGGCGATGTTTTTCAGCTCGCGCACGTTCCCCGGCCAGGGGTAGTTCACGAGCACGTCCCGCGCTTCTTCGTTCAGCTGGATGGAAGTCGTTTTGTACTTCTCCGCGAAATCCACGCAGAACTTGCGGAAGAGCATGGGAATATCTTCTTTCCTGTCGCGCAGCGAAGGCACGCGGATGGGAACGGTGTTGAGGCGATAATAAAGGTCTTCGCGGAATTTGCCCTGCTGTGTACGCTCGAGCAGGTCGCGGTTGGTGGCGGCGATCACGCGCACGTCGGTTTTCTGCACCTTGGAGGAGCCCACGCGGATGTATTCGCCGGTTTCCAGGACACGCAGCAGGCGCGCCTGGGTGCCGAGCGGCATTTCCCCGATCTCGTCGAGGAAGATGGTGCCGCCGTTCACCGTCTCGAAATAACCTTTGCGATTATCTACCGCGCCGGTAAAAGATCCTTTTTCATGGCCGAACAGCTCCGAATCGATCGTGCCTTCCGGGATGGCGCCGCAGTTCACGGCGATGAAAGGATTGTGCTTGCGGGCGCTCAATGCATGGATGATCTGGGAAAATACTTCCTTGCCCACCCCGCTTTCGCCGGAAATCAACACCGTCAGGTCCGTATTGGCGACCTGCGCGGCTACCTGCAGCGCGTAGTTGAGTGACTGCGAATTGCCGATGATGCCGAAGCGGTTTTTTATGCTTTGAATATTGTCCATTCTATAATATGTTTTTTCAGCAGCGGCCTACAACGGTGCCGATGAGGGTGCCTGCCGTACAGTCATCAATTTTGACCATCACGTATTCGCCTTTACGGAGGTCGGATTTGTCGAACACGGCTACTTTGTTATGGTCGGTGCGACCGAACAATTGCGCGTCCGATTTTTTGGAAGTGCCTTCCACGAGCACTTTGAAGGTTTTGCCTACGTCTTTGCGCATGCTCTCCAGCGAATGGCCGCGGTGAAGGGCAACGATTTCGGCGAGGCGGCGCTTTTTCACGTCTTCCGGCACATCGTCCTGGTACCGGCGGGCGGCGAGGGTGCCGGGGCGTTCGGAATAGGCGAACATGTAGGCGAGATCGTATCTGGCGTATTCCATGACGGAAAGCGTGTCCTGGTGATCTTCTTCCGTTTCCGTGCAGAAGCCGGTGATGACGTCTGTGGAAATGGCGCAATCGGGGAGGACTTCGCGGATGCGGTCGATCTTCTTGAGGTACCATTCCCGGGTGTAGGTGCGGTTCATCAATTGGAGAATGCGGGTGGAGCCGCTTTGCACGGGAAGGTGGATATAATTGCAGATGTTTTCGTGCCGGGCCATGGTGTGCAGCACTTCATCTGTAATGTCTTTCGGATGGGAGGTGCTGAAGCGCACACGCAGGAGGGGACTGATCCCGGCCACTTTTTCCATGAGGCGGGCGAAGGTGACGGTTTCGTTGCTGGCTTCGTCTACGAAGTAATAAGAGTCCACGTTCTGGCCGAGGAGCGTCACTTCGCGGTAGCCGCGTTCGAAAAGGTCGGTGGCTTCTGCCATGATGGAATGCGGGTCGCGGCTGCGTTCGCGGCCACGGGTAAAAGGCACAACACAGAAAGTGCACATATTGTTGCAGCCGCGCATGATAGACACGAAGGCGGTGACGCCGTTGCTGTCCAGGCGCACGGGGCTGATGTCGCCATAAGTTTCTTCACGGCTGAGGAGCACGTTGATGGCTTTCTGGCCGGTGCCGGCTTCCTCGATGAGGCTGGGGAGGGTGCGGTATGCGTCGGGGCCTACGACGAGGTCTACCAGTTTTTCCTCTTCGAGGAATTTGGATTTGAGGCGTTCGGCCATGCAACCGAGGACGCCTACGAGGAAGTGGGGTTTCTGTTGCTTGGTTTTCCTGAACTCGGTGAGGCGCTGGCGAACGGTCTGTTCCGCTTTTTCGCGGATGGAGCAGGTGTTGAGGAGGACGAGGTCCGCCTCTTCGACGTTGCGGGTGGCGCCGAAGCCTTGTGTATTGAGGATGGAGGCGACGATTTCACTATCGTTGAAATTCATCTGGCAACCATAGCTTTCGATATAGAATTTTTTTGCATAGGTCTGGCTATCACCCGAATTCGGGGCGATAGCTTCGCCCTGGCGGCTCTCGTCATGTACTTTCTGAACTGTTTCCAGCATGCCTGTCAAAATTTTGAACAGCAAAAATAGTAAAAAAATGACAGAATGACAGGGCGAATCACGGAAAAAGAGGGACTAATCACGGGGCGGGAACGCACCCGGGCGGGTGGCGGGATCCGGAGGACGGGAATATACGTCCCGCAAAATGATACCGGAAAAGGTTAAAAAACTATCTGGTTGTATGCAAACGATTGCATAATTTAGGAAAGAGTTGAACCTGAGCCAGGGGCCGTGCCGTTGCCGGTCTGTTTAAGTTTTTGCGAACCTGACTATATGCTGTATTGAAACAACCGAAAACCCGGAAGTATTGTCCCCGTTATGGATTGTTAGCCGTAAATCCCCTGCAGTCGAGCATCGTACCCGCTATCCGCTTTTTGTTAACAATTATAAACCCGATCCCTTATGACGAAAATTGTCCTCGACAAATGCCGGCGGCCAGTCACTGCCCTGCTCGCGCTATTCCTTTCCTTTTTAATGCAATCGTATGCACAAACCTTGCCCGCCAACTTTTCGCGGGTGAGCGTAACGGGCGGTTTGACCGGTCCCACATCCTTCGCCTTCCTGCCCGACGGGCGCATCCTCATTTGCCAGCAAAACGGGCAGCTGCGGGTGTTCAAGAACGGCAGCCTCCTGCCTACCCCCGCCGTTTCCCTATCGGTGAATACCAGCGGGGAAAGGGGATTGATCGGCATCGCGGTGGACCCCGCCTTTTCGACCAATAGCTATATTTACCTGTATTACACTTCCTCTTCCGGCCCCCATAACCGCGTGAGCCGCTTCACCATGAACGGCGACCTGGCGCAGTCGGAGCTCGCTTTGCTCGATATGCCCATCCTCAGCGCCATCTATCACAACGGCGGCGGCCTGGCATTCGACAATACCGGCAAGCTCCTCATCGCCACGGGCGATAACAAGGTAGGCGCCAACTCTTCGAACCTGGACAGCTACCTCGGCAAAGTGCTCCGCATCAACACCGACGGCTCCGTGCCATCCGGCAACCCCTTCACCGGCGGCGCCCAGCGCAGCAGGGTATGGGCCTACGGCCTCAGGAACCCCTTCACCATCGCCACAGACCCCGTCAGCGGTAAAATCTACGTGAACGACGTGGGAGAAGCCACCTGGGAAGAAATCAACGACGCCACCACCGGCGGCCGCAATTTCGGATGGCCCACCAAGGAAGGGACCTGCACCTCCGGCTGCACCGGTTTCACCAACCCCATCTACGTGTACGCCACCAACCGCACCACCAATCCGCCCAACGGACAAGGGTGCGCCATCAACGGCGGCACGTTCCTCGCGGCCACCAACACTAACTGGCCGGCTACCTATCATGGCAAATACTTCTTCCTCGATTACTGCGGCTCCTGGATCGATTACATCAACCCCGCATCCCCCGGTACCCGGAACGGCTTCGCTTCCGCGCTCAGCGACGAGCTCACCACCATGAAGCAGGGCACGGACGGCGATCTGTATTTCCTCCGGAGGGCCAACAACACGCTTTACAAGATCATTTACACCGGCAGCGCGGCACCCGTTATCACCGCGCAACCACAAAGCATTTCCGTGCCCCAGGGCGGCAACGCCACCTTCACGGTGTCGGCGAACGGCACACCGGCGCCCACGTTCCAATGGAGAAAAGGCGCTGCCAATATTGCCGGGGCCACGGCTGCGGCGTACACCATCAATAACGTTCAACCCGCCAACGCCGGTTCGTATAACGTGGTGGTGACCAACAGCGCGGGATCCGTGACCAGCGCCAGTGCCACCCTCACCGTAACCGCGCCCAACACCGCGCCTGTGGCTTCGATCACCGGTCCGGCGAACGGCTCCGTGTTCAGGGGAGGGGACGTGATCAGTTACAGCGGCACCGGTTCCGATGCGGAAGACGGCACCTTGCCGGCTTCGGCGTTCGTTTGGTGGGTGGATTTCCATCACGCCAATCACCATCACCCCGGTCCCGCGTTGACGCCCGGCGCTGTATCGGGCAGTTTCCCCATTTCCACGCAAGGCCATACCGAAACCGATATCTGGTACCGGCTTTATCTGGAAGTAACGGACTCGCAGGGTGGTAAAGACACGACGTTCGTCGAAATTTTCCCGGTGACGTCGGATGTAAGCCTGCAGTCGGTACCGGCGGGGCTCACCATCACGCTGAACGACATTCCCTATACCACGCCCCACGTCCAGAATTCCCTTTCGGGCATGGTGCGGCCCATGGCGGCCGTGAGCCCGCAGGTGCTGAACGGTACCACGTATATTTTCGATTATTGGGCCCATGGCGGACCGCGCGTGCAGAACATCACGGTCGGCGATAATCCCATTACCTACACGGCAGTGTTCAAAACCGCGCCCGCGCCCGTGAACCTCCTGCCGGTGCACGACGCCTACGTGCGCGACGGAGCGAATGCCGCCATTACCCACGGCACCACCGATTCCACACTGCTCATCACCAAAGTTTCGCCCGCAGGGCAATTGAACAACGCCCGCGAAAGCTATCTGCAATTCGATCTCGGCAGTATTACCGGTCCGCTGGCATCGGTGGTTTTGAAGGTGTATGGAAAACTCGATCTGACGACGGTGCCTTCGGTAGGCGTAGGCGCTTATTCGGTGGCGAACACCACGTGGACGGAAAACACGCTTACCTGGAACAACAAGCCCGCTACCAGTGCAAATCCCCTGGCTTCGGTGACCGTCACCAATGCGGCGTTCGCCTATTACGAATTCGACGTTACGGCATATGTGCAGGCCGAGAAAGCCGCCGGCCGCAACAAGGTATCGTTTGCCCTGAAGAGCCAGGCGGCACACGATCCGCGGATATTCTGGAACGCCAGCGAGTTCGGGTCCAACCCGCCGCTATTGTCGGTAATCGCGGGAGACGGCGGTACCGAACCGCCCTGTGAACCGGTAACGGCGAGCGGCGACGACGGCAACGTGGCGGCCAATGTGCTCGACAACGATCTGGCCACGCGCTGGTCGTTCCAGGGCGACGGCCAGTGGATCGCATTCTGCCTGGGCGATACGCTCAACGTGACGGCGGTGCAGATCGCTTTCTACAACGGCAACGTGCGGTCTTCCAACTTCGACATCCAGGCGAGCAACAACGGAAGCAGCTGGAGCACGGTGGCGGCGGGCCTCAGCAGCAGCGGCACTTCGCTGGCGCTGGAAACGTTCAATATTCCCGCAACGCAGGCCAAGTATATGCGCATCGTCGGGCACGGCAACAGCGTGAACTTATGGAACAGTTACACCGAAGTGAAATTCACGACCGGTGGTGGGGGAGGAACGGTGGAAACGGCGCTGACGGCCATTCACGACGCTTATGTGCGCAATGGCACCAACGCGACGGTGACGCATGGCACCACTGATCCCAACGCGCTTGTAGTGAAGCTCAACAGTTCCCCCACGGCGGGCAATGACCGTATTACCTATCTCACCTTCAATACCGCCGGGATCACCGGAACGGTGAGCGATGCGAAGATCAGGCTGTTCGGCGGGCTGACGGACAATCGCAGTGCCAACATCCCCGTAACCGCCAGCAGCGTGGCTACTACTTCGTGGACGGAAAATACCCTCACCTGGAACAATAAGCCGGCCGCAGGCGCGTCCGCACTGGCGACGGTAACGGTGACCGATTCCGTGCCCAGGTCCTACGATTGGGACGTGACCAGTTATGTAAACGCCGAAAGGGCGGCCGGCAGGAACACGGTATCGTTCGCCATCCAGGCCACAGCGGTTTCCACGCCGATCCTGACGTTCCGGTCAGACGAGGCGGGCGGCAACGTTCCACAGCTCATCCTGACGCATACGCAAAGCCTCGCGCCGCCGGCGGTCGCCATGGCGAAACTGCCCGAACTGGCGAAGGAAGGCGAGTTGTTAGCGAGCTTCCCGAACCCCTTCGGCAACGAGTTGACGGTGACCTACACGCTCCAACACGAGGGCAGGGTGCAGCTCACGCTGTTCGACGTGCAGGGCCGGCAGGTGGCGCTCCTGGCGGATGCCGTGCAGCCTGCGGGCCGGCACAGGGCTACGTTCGGTGTGGCGAAACATCCATCCGGCATGTACATCCTGCAGTTGCGGCATGGCAATAAAGCGATCCATCAGAAACTTATGAAGAAATAGCAAACATAGCGGCGGCGCGGGTTTGTGCCGCCGCTAAAATTTTCGCGCCGGGATATTTGTTTTTGTGTCGCAAACAATAGTATATTTGTCCTCTTCCCTGCAAAAAACGGGGAAGATCAGCGGGAATAGCTCATTTGGTAGAGCATCAGCTTCCCAAGCTGAGGGTGGCCGGTTCGAGCCCGGTTTCCCGCTCAGGAATAAAGCAAACGTCGGATGGCGTTTGCTTTTTTTATGTCCTGGCGAAGGTGCCCAAATACCTACCCATGAAACTGTTAAGATTTGTCATGTTTATCCTCTATCAGTACTATTCGAAAGGAAGATATCGGGGTGCTGCATATTTTGATGCCCTGATCCTTGTTTCGTTAATGATAATGATGCATCTTTTCCAGCTGTTGATTGTTATCGATAAAATGCGTCCTTTCCCGACTGCGGAAGTATTGTTCGTTTTATTGCCCGCGATTCTTGTGGTATTCTTGTTGGCACCACCGGCAGAAATTAAGAAGTTGCATTACAGCGTGAAGGAAGTGAGGATGGGCGGAATATGGCTCATCGTTTATGGCGTGTTGAGTTTTACATTTTTCATTGTATTGGCATTTCTTTTCAGGAAGTGATACCTGGCTTCACAATCAAATCTCTCCGTAGGCACCATGTTGGTTAGTTGATTAAGACAACACCCAACACACAGTAATATCCGCTTCGTTAACCGGGAAAGCGTATCCGTTAATCGGGCTGGCCTGATCCTGCGAATTAAATCTACCTTGCGACCTTGAAAATACCCCCGAAAATTCCATGCAAACCGAGATCGATAATTTCCGCATCATCGAAACGCCCGACGCCGCAGAACTGTGGTTCCGCAGGTCGTTTAAGGATTGGTTCGACCTGTTCTTTTCACTACTTTTTACTGCTGGCGCCGCATGGCTGACGGTGTTTGTCTTTCAAAGAGACGAAATGGGAGGAGGGAGCCTTGTGTTTGGGGTTTTCATCACGATCATCACCGTGCTGCTGGCGGCGGATGCCTGGTCGCGGGTGGTGAGCCCGACAGGCAAGATTTTATGGATCGATAAAAAAGCGAAAACCCTCACCGTCCGGCCCAACATTTTCACACGCCGTACCTTTCCCCTGAAGGCCGTCACAGGCCTCACTTCCAGTGAGCGCGGCAGCCGGCCGAGCCCTTTGCACTACATCCGCCGTTCCCTTCCCCGCACCTTGCGGCTACGCCTGAAAAACGGGCGCCTGGTGGCGTTGGTTTATCTTCCCACTACTAACATCTTTAACTTCGGCAACCGCTATCCGCGTACAGAAGCAATTATGCGCGCGAAAAAGGTGGCTGATGTGATGAACCGGTTGCTGGATGCGGAATTAAGGGGGGAAGCGGCTAGCCGTTCAAGGCAAGGAAATGGGTGAGAAAAATAATTACGTTGCGTTTTTCAGCAGACCGGCATATAGCTGATAATTCTCCTCATCAAAACAAACAAATATCACCCGTTCCAGCGTTCCTGGCTGTTGCAGGAATTCGCGGACGGTAGCAACGGCGATTTCCGCGGCTTTATCTTTCGGGAACTTGTAAATACCGGTACTGATATTCGGGAACGCGATGGTGGTAACGCCATTTTCCAGGGCAAGCCGGAGGCTGTTGCGATAGGCGTTGGCCAGCAGCGTTGCTTCATCCGATTTGCCGCCGTTCCAGACGGGCCCGACGGTATGAATGACAAACTTCGCGTCCAGGTTGCCCGCTGTCGTAATAACCGCTTCGCCCACCTTGCAATTGCCCTGCCGGTTCCTGATTTCCCTGCATGCTTCCAGGATTTGCGGGCCACCAGCCTTGTGAATAGCGCCATCCACGCCACCGCCGCCCAGCAAGGATGTATTGGCCGCGTTTACGATCGCGTCCGCTTTCACTTTGGTGATATCGCCCTTGATTACTTCCAGGTGAGTTTGCATATCAGCTAATGTAGCAAAGCCGGCCCGTACTTCAAAATAAACGAAAAAGCGCCCCGCAAAGGAGGCGCTCGCGCGTTCGCTCATCAGCGCATGATTTCCAAGGATACCGGCGCCCGGATAGCCCCTTCAGCCCAACCGGTCCGCCGCATGCAGTTTGTGCCGCTGCATCGGGGCAAAGGTATTCCATCCAACCACCCGTTTTTACCGTACTAATTCGTGAATGCATTTTCCGGTAATTCTACTCAAATAAAAAAGCCGCCCGTAGAGGCGGCTTTTGTTGCGGATTTTCGGGGTTACTGTTACAGGATGTATGTGTACTTTAATCTTACTTGTCTTTCATGTACGGGACCAATTTCTTCGTCAACTCCGTCATTTCCTCCAGCGACATGCCATCGCCATCCGTGACCTGGTATACCGCTTCCTGGATATGGCCGTACGCGCGCATCCATTCCGGGCGATCTGCGATGGGCTTCGCCAGGTCTGCCGGGGTGCAATGCCGGCTGAGCTTCAGTTTCGGGAAATGATCGAGGTACTGGCCGATTTCGAGCAGGGAATTGTGGTCGGTCCAGCCGATCATATCGTATGCGTTCAGCAGGATGGGGTATTGCTTGTTCGCGTTCTTCGCGGATAGGGGCGAAGGTGCGTTTTTGTTGATGCTGACCACGCCTACATAGATCGTCATGGTATCTTTCTGCGGGCCGGTGGGCGGAACCGTGACGGTTACGTCTTGCGTGAGCATGCCGGTCTGGTAGCGTTTCCCGGCATCGTTCCTCCGGAAAGAATAGAACAGTGTGCCGGCGGGGAGTTTGTGCTCGCGGGGCGCTTGCGTCGTGTTCACGAAATGCACGTCTACATAAAACGTATTCGTGTTGCCGTAGAGTTTGGTCAATGCCGGGTCGAAAACGTGCCCGGGCCGGCGTACCAGTTTAACACCGGGCCAGGTGTCTACCGACCGGTAGTAGGGCTCCGTGGTGTCGACACCGATGCCGGGGGCGCCCACGTAAATGATGGGGGACAGCTCGAACTCACCGCTCCAGTCGGGCGCTTCGTCGTCATCGTCCTGTTGCTGGCGGTCGGGCTCGGGGAGGGAATCTACGCCGCAGGAACCGGCCCAGATGGCCACGGTGCAAACGGTAAGACAAATAAAGAGTTTTTTCATGATCGTGACTTTTGAATGTTGAGGCGATTACCGGATGGTTTCCGTGTTGGGGTGAAATGTTTTTGCATGATGATGAAGCATTATTTACGATGCAAATCTAGGGTTGGGGGAAGGGGGATTTTTCAGTAAAAAGGCTCAATTTTTTCCTGAGTAGTTGTACTTAACGAAGAGGCCGCCCATACCAGGCGGCCTTGCTGAATGCGGGTAATAACTCGAACGGATGTACTTCTTGGTTTTTACGAAGGGATATGATGATATGCAGGTGTATCGGTTTGGAAACCGTCATCGGTTCGATGCGTTTCCGACCGGTCGCAAAAGTAATCTGGAGGAAGGGGGATTACTACCGTAAAAGCACCTTGCTTTCCGATTGAGTAGTTGTACGGTGGCGGTAGAGGGAGTGATGCACGATGAAGTTGTTACGACGCCGGGCATAAACGAAAGAAGCCCCCGGGCGGGGGGCTTCCTCGAAAAATTTCGTGCAGCTGTTATCAGGCGGTTTGACCGATGCGCTGCATGATCCAGCTGTCTTTCAGCGGCACCAGCCATTTGGCTTTCATTTCGCCGAGGGTCAGCACGGTATTGTTGAGATACAGCGTGTCTTTCGTAATATACTCCTTCTCCAGCGCGTATGCCACTTGTTGCAGGGGCAGCAGCTGGAATTTGTCTTTCACGATGAATCCCAGCAGCAGGCGGTCGAACAGGTTTACTTCGTATTGCCGCTCGATGCTTTTCACGATGCGGACGGAGCTGTCGGTACTGCAACCGCTCACATGCGTTTCGGTTTCATCGGCGATGAGGACGATCACCTGGTTGAAGAGGAGCTTGCCCCAGCCTTTTACCGGTACGCCGTGGGCGTTCCATTGGGACGTGAACTGGTGCAGCTGTTCTTCGATCTCCACGGCTTCCTTTTCGTGAAAGGGGCGGTTGCTCTGGTATATCCAAACCCGGGATTCGGGGGCGAACCCTTCGGGCAGTTGTTGTATGATGTTAGTCTGGTCCATAATGGCAAATTTACGAAATCACGGGCAAATGGGGCTATTCCTGCATGTCGCGGGCGATGAGCTCGGCCAGGTCCAGCACTTTCACGCTGTCTTCCTTCCCGGTTTCCTTGACCCCGTCTGTGAGCATGGTCATGCAGAAGGGGCAGTTGGAGGCGATGATCTCCGCGCCGGTTCCTACCGCTTCGCGCCCCCGCTCGAAATTGACGCGGGTCGTCCCTTTTTCCTCTTCCTTGAACATCTGTGCGCCGCCGGCCCCGCAGCACATCCCGCGGCTGCCGCAGCGTTTCATTTCCACGAGCTCGGCGTCGAGGGCTTCGAGCACGGCGCGGGGGGCTTCGTAGATGCCGTTGGCACGGCCCAGGTAGCAGGAGTCGTGGTAAGTGATCTTTTTCCCTTTGAAGCTGCCGCCTTCCTTCATTTTGATGCGGCCTTCGTTGATGAGGCCCTGCAGGAAAGTGGTGTGGTGCATCACTTCATAATGGCCGCCCAGTTCGGGATATTCGTTTTTAAGCGTGTTGAAGCAATGCGGGCAGGCCGTCACGATCTTTTTCACGCCATAATTATTCAGTACCTGGATGTTGTTGTACGCCATCATCTGGAACAGGAACTCGTTGCCGGCGCGGCGGGCGGGGTCTCCGGTGCAGGCTTCTTCCTTGCCCAGTACGGCGAATCTGGTGCCGGTGCGGGTAAGGATTTCGGCGAAGGCGCGCGTGATCTTTTGCGAACGCTGGTCGATGCTGCCGGCGCATCCCACCCAGAAAAGCACTTCGGGCGTTTCGCCTTCGGCAAAGTATTCGGCCATGGTCTTGATCTGCATACTCATATTTTTAAGCGTGTATCCAGGCGTCCCTTTCGTCGGGCGACGATTTCCAGGGTGCCATGTTGTTTTCGATATTGGAGAACATGAGGGTCCATTCCTGCGGGGCGCTGGATTCCTCCATCACCAGGTGCCTCCGCATCTGGAAGATGATATCCAGCGGGTTGATGCTCACGGGGCATTCCTGAACGCAGGCGCCGCAGCTGGTGCAGGCGCGGAGCTCTTCTTCGGTGATATAATCGCGCAGCAGCGTTTTATCGGTTTCGCCGCGGCCCGCAGCCTCGGCCCGGTCGCGCGTTTTCATCATGATGAGGCGCGGGGAAAGGGCTTTGCCGGTTTGCGTGGCGGGACAGGCTGCCGAGCACCGGCCGCATTCCGTGCAGGAAAACGCGTCGAGGAGGTTTTTCCAGGTGAGGTCTTGCACGTCTTTGGCGCCGAATTTCGGCACTTCCGCCGCCGGGGCGTCGGTCGGGGCCAGTTCGGGCTGCATGGCGTACAGCACTTCCTGCTGGATGGCAGGCATGTTTTCCATCTTCCCGTTCGGCTCCAGCCGCGCGAAATACGCGTTGGGGAAAGCAAGGATGATGTGCAGGTGCTTGGACCAGGGCAGGTAGTTCAGGAAGGCGAGGATACCAAGGATGTGGAGCCACCAGGCGCCCCGTTCTATGCCCACCAGCGTGGCATCGGAAAAACCTTCGAACAGGGGCTGGAACATCCCTGTCACCCAAAAACTGCCGGTTTCCGTATAATGCGCCGCGCCGCGTGATTGCAATACGCCATCAGCCGTGTTCATGGTGAGGAACAACAGCATGAGCACGATCTCGGTGATAAGGATATAATTGGCGTCCGACCGCGGCCACCCGTCGAGGTCGTGGCTGATGAACCGTTTTAGTTTCAGGATGTTGCGGCGGATGAGGAATATGGCGCAGGAAACCGCCACGAGTACCGCCAGTATTTCGAAACAGCCGATCAGCACCGGGTAAACAGGCCCGAGCACCGGCGCGAAGATCCGGTGCGTGCCCGCCAGCCCGTCGATAATGATCTCCAGGATCTCGAGGTTGATGATCACGAAGCCCGCATACACGAAGAAGTGCAGTACGGCCACCAGCGGGTTGCGGAACATCTTCTTCTGGCCGAAAGCCAGCAGCAGCAGGTTCTTCCAGCGGCGGCCGGGCTGGTCCGTCAGGTCAATATCCCTCCCCAGCAGGATGTTGCGGCGGATGCCCGCGGCCCTGCGGCTGAAGAAATAAACGGCAGCGGCCAGGGCTGCGAAAAAGAGCAGTTGCGAAACAATTTGCATATCCTTGATTTGACCGGTTGTTGTCGCAATTTATGTATTTTTACGGCTGAACAATTTTTTAGTATGGAAAATCGGAACGTCATCCTCACCGGGGAAGTAATTGAAAAGAAGATCGAACGGATCGCGTATGAAATCTACGAGCACAATTACGACGAGCCCTCCATCATCCTCGCGGGCATCTGGGACCGGGGATCGCTCATCACCCAAAAGATCGCCGACCACCTCCGCCGCATCGCCCCGTTCGATGTGGAAGTAATGGAAATCCGCCTCGATAAGCTGTCGCCCGGAGAAGTAACCCTGTCCAAAACGGCCGATTTCACCGGGAAAGTCATCGTCGTGATCGACGACGTGGCCAATTCCGGCCGCACCATGCTCTACGCCATCAAGCCCTTCCTCGCCTATCTCCCTAAAAAAATACAGACCGCCGTGCTGGTAGACCGCCGGCATAAGTCCTTCCCGCTGTCGGTCGACTTCGTCGGCTACAGCCTGGCCACTACGCCGCAAAATATGGTGATGGTGGATGTGGAAGGGGAGGAGATCGCTTCCGCCTACTTGGTGTAAATCCGTCAGCATTAGAATTGTATGGCATGCGCCCTGAACCTCCCGGCACTGGTGAGCTCCAGCGCAGGTGCGGGTATTTTGATCATATTGAGCGCCTGCAACAGCACTTTGATGCCTTTGCGCCGTGTAGGGATGCGCGTGAGGTCGATGTCGGCCGAAAGATAAAACTGGCGCACCCGCCGGATGTGGGAATAATCGGCGGGGTGCCCTTCCGCCACGTCCCACACATTTTCGTACGCGTCGTACAGCCCGTCTGCACCGTACCCGAACGAAATATTGAGCCATTCCGGCAAGCGCGACCCCGGGAAAAAGCGCGACAGGTTCACCGACGCCCAATAGGTTTGTCCGTTGTAATCCTTCAACATCCTTTCCAGCAAATTCACGCCGTAAATATCATTGGCGCGCCGTTGCAGCACGGGGTCGGGATAGCGATTGGGCGACCAGGAAAACTTCAGCTGCACGCGCTGTTCGTTCCACAACAATTCCTGGCTGACCATTGCCGCGGCGCCGAGCGTATTGGCGGCCATGTCTGACCACGAAAACCCCCATTTCGTGGAGCCCCCGTCCAGCACCTCGATCACCGATTGGTAGGCCAGCCCGCTGAGGCCTCCGTACCAGATCTGCTTTTTGCGCGGCAGGCCGGTCCAGCGCCAGAGCTCACGGCTATATTTGGCAAAGAAGTAAGTGGTGAAAACGTGGCCGGCTTTGTCCATCTGGAGCCATTCGCCGGCGTCGTTATAGAAATGGAACTGCCGCCGCGGGAACCCTTTGTACCAATACTCGTTCAGTACCAGCATGGAGCCCGCAGATACAGCAACGGTACCCGCGCTGAGGGCTAGCATCCGGGCCGGAACGGTTGTGTCGGGCCGTTCGAAGAATCCCAGGCGGCTGGCCTCCTGTGCGGATACCGAGCTATACAATAATGTCAGGGTCAGGTGTATCGATACGACCTGGAGGCGCATTACAATTGCATGTCGTTAATGATATGGGTCACCTTCGCGTCGAGGGCCTGTTCTACTCTTTCCAGGTCGGCAACGCTGTCCAGCGATTCATGCACGCTGAAATAGAATTTGATTTTCGGCTCCGTTCCGGAAGGGCGTGCCGAAATGCGGCTGCCGTCTTCCAGGAGGAATTGCAGTACATTGGACTTCGGCAGGTCGAGCGGTGTTTTTTCGCCGGAAGCCAGCGTGGTCACGTGTTGCAGCTGGTAGTCGAAAATCTTCACCACTTTGGAACCGTTGATCACGGCCGGCGGATTTTCGCGGTAACGCGTCATCATGGCGGCAATTTCTTCGGCGCCTTTCATCCCTTTTTTGGTGATGCTGATGAGCGATTCCTTGTAAAATCCGTAACGGAGGTAGATATCGATGAGCTGTTCGTACAGCGAACGGCCTTCGTTCTTCGCATAGGCCGCCATTTCGCAGATCATGGCCACGGAAGCGATGGCGTCTTTGTCGCGCACGTTGTCGCCGATCATATAGCCGTACGATTCCTCACCGCCGCACACGAAATTTTCCGAGCCTTCCTTTCTGCGGATGAGGTCGGCGATCCATTTGAAGCCGGTGAGGGTATTATAGCAGTTGATCTGGTTGCTGGCGGCGAATACATCGATCAGGTCAGATGTAACGATGGTTTTGCAGATGTAGTCGTTGGGTTTGGACAGGCCTTTACGTTTGCGCGCTTCCACGATGTAATTGAAGAGCAGCACGGCCGTCTGGTTGCCGTTGAGCAGGATCCATTTGCCGGTGTGGTCTTTGACGGCGATGCCGACGCGGTCGGAATCGGGGTCGGTGCCCAGCAGGATGTCGGCATCGATGGCGGCGGCTTTTTTCAGGCCGATGCTCATGGCTTCCGATTCTTCCGGATTGGGATAAACGACCGTGGGGAAATTACCATCGGGCTTGGCCTGTTCTTCCACGATATGGACATTGGTGAACCCGAAGCGCTGGAGGATCTCGGGCACGAGGGTGATGCCGGTGCCGTGGATGGGCGTGTAGACGATCTTGAGATCGTGCTGTTTGGCCACTATTTCAGGATATACGCTGAGGCTTTTGAGCATGTCGAGGTACGCTTCGTCGATCTCTTTGCCGATGAGCGTGATGTTCTGTTCCCAGCCTGTCCATTTCACTTCTCCGATGCCGGAGATTTTTTCCACTTCGGTGATCACGTTTTTATCGTGGGGCGGTACCAGTTGGGCGCCGTCGTTCCAATAAGCTTTATACCCATTGTATTCCCGCGGGTTGTGGGAAGCGGTAAGTACGATGCCGCCCTGGCAGCCCAGGTGGCGGATGGCGAACGAAAGCTCGGGGGTGGGCCGGAGGCTTTCGAAGAGATATACCTTGATCCCGTTGGCCGCCATGACGTTGGCCGCCACTTCCGCGAAAAAGCGGCTATTGTTGCGGCTGTCGTGCGCGATGGCGATTTTCACGCCTTCGGGGAAAGACTGGTTCAGGTAATTGGCGAAGCCCTGGGTGGCCATGCCCACGGTGTACTTGTTCATGCGGTTGGTGCCTACGCCCATGATGCCGCGGAGGCCGCCGGTGCCGAATTCCAGGTTACGGTAAAATGCGTCGGTGATCTCGTCCGGGTTTTCCTTGATGAGTTTTTCAACAGTCGATACGGTGTCAGCATCATAGCCTCCGTGAAGCCACTGTTCTGCCTTGCTGAGAATGTTTGCGTCCATGTGTGAATTAACTTTTGAGGGCTTATTGACTAAAAACGGACTGTAAAATAAGGAGAAAAAGGGAATTACGGGGGTAATGGTTATTTTTGCGGTAATATGAGGCGGTACGAAGACAACTACAAACAAAAAGGACTACGCAGACAATTGGTTGACAACATCAGAAAGAAAGGTATTACGGACGAGAACGTACTGGCAGCCATCAACAACATCCCCCGGCATTATTTCCTGGACACCGCGTTCGAAGGGATCGCGTATGAAGACAGGGCATTCCCGATCGGGGAAGGGCAAACGATCTCGCAGCCCTACACGGTGGCTTACCAGTCGCAACTCCTGGAAGTAAAACCCTTTGAGAAGATCCTCGAGATCGGCACCGGAAGCGCCTACCAGGCCTGTGTGCTGGGAGAACTGAAAGCGAACGTCTACACCATCGAGCGGCAGAAAAAACTGTTCGACCTGGTGAAATCATTTCCCTTCAAATCAAAATATCCCACCCTCCGGTTTTTTTATGGGGACGGATATGAAGGGTTGCCCACCTATGCCCCGTTCGACAAAGTGCTTGTAACGGCGGCGGCTCCGCAAATCCCCGAAAAACTGCTCAAACAGCTCAAGATCGGCGGCAAAATGGTGATCCCCGTCGGCGGCGGCGACGTGCAGCGGATGTTGCGCATCACCAAAGTGGCGGAAGACCAGTTCGAGGAAGAGATTTTCGACAATTTCTCCTTCGTGCCCATGCTGGCCGGCAAAAACAGTTGAGCCGTAAAGGAATTCACGAAAAAGGCTGACTATCTCCCGGGAGCGTCAGCCTTTTTTCATGCCCCAAAAAGAAGGCCGCCCCGCAAAGGGACGGCTTCTTCATGTTTATCAGATTGTTGTAGCGTCGGGATCAGAACCCTCCCTGACCGCCTTCCATCTGCATACCTTCCGCGCTGGAGCGGTTGTTGCGGCGTTTGAACAGGTTGGCGTCCATTTTGCCGAAACGGTAGGAGAAGTTGAGGCGCAGGATGCGGGATTCGCGCTTGCGCAGCATGTATTGCGAGAAGAACATCGACGACTGGTCGAGCTCGAACTGGCGGGTGTTGAACACGTCGCTGAGCGCCAGCGTAACGGACGCCGCCCTGTTCTTCAGGAAGTCCTTTTTAAGCGCCAGGTCTACCGCGCTGAGGCCTTTGATGGTGCCCTGTGCGGAAGTGGGGATCATGCCCATGGGGCCACCGCCGCCACGTCCGCCGCCGCCGCCGCCACCGCCACTTCCCTGCGGGATCGTGATCGCGGGGGCCTGGTAGTTGGCCGTTACCTGGAACGTGAAATTATACGGCAGCTTGGTCTCGGAATTGATCTTCGCCAGCCAGCTGAAACCACGGTTGGTATAGGATTCCTTGTCATTGTGGACCTGCAGTTCCGTTTGGTACAGGTTCACGTTGGTGGTAATATCCCATCCCTTCACGATCTGGTTCTTCACGGTTATTTCCGCGCCGTAGCTGAAGTTCTTGTTCGCATTCACGAAAGTGGTCAGCAGCGTGTCGTTACCGGCCGAGATCGGGGTATTGAGGGTGCTGATGAGGTTATTGGTATTGCGATAGTACAGCGAACCGAGGACGTTATGGTTCTTCCATTGCTTCATGTAGCTGAATTCCAGCGAATTGGTGTATTCGGGCTTCAGGTTGGGGTTGCCTTCGCGGTGGTTCAGCGGGTCGCTGAAGTCGCGGTAAGGCACGAGCTGGAAGAAGTTCGGGCGGTTCACCCGGCGGGAATAATTCAACTGCAGTTCCTGCTCTTTCGGCAGCTTGTAGGAGAAATACGCGCTGGGGAACAGGCCGGGAACAGCTTTGGTGGGCTTGAACACTTTGTTCTCGTTCGGGATCTCGCCGGAGTACACGTATTGTTCCGCACGCAAGCCCAGCTGGTAGCCGAAGTTTTTAACGGTATTGGAATAGTTCACGTACGCGCCGTAAATCTGCTCCTTGTATTTGTAGTCGTTGGAAAGGGCATCTGCATGCTGCCCGTTCTCGAATACGTCGTAAATGCTTGTATAGTTGCGGAAAGTCCCCTTCACGCCGGTTTCGAACTTGCCGGTCTTTCCCATCGGGTCTACGTAATCGGCCTGGAAGGAGTAGAAGTCGGTTTTGCCATTTCCGCTGTTCGACTGTATGTAAGGATCGCCCGCCGGTTCTCCCGCAAGGTTTTGCGGATAGGTGGCGAATCCGCCGCTGCGGTCGTTCTTGCTTTTGTTCATTGACACATCGGCCGTGAGTTCCTTGTTGGGCTCAGCGAAGAGGTGCTTGAAACCGAGCGTGGTCGTGTAGTTGTTGAAGCCGAACTTGCTGTCGGTAATACGGTTGTTGCGGCTCGTCAATCCCTTGTTTTCGTTGAGATACTGGCTGCCGAGCTCGTCGTGGTTTTTGAACGATCCGCCCACGATGTTCTGGGAGAGCGACACCGTATTGCGGTTGTCGAGGAAATAGTCAACGCCGATGCGGCCGAACTGGAATTTGCCGCCGCCGTAGCTGTCGGACGTCTGGTTAATGAAGCTTTGCGGCGTAGTGGCGGTAGCAAAGTTTTCGCGCTCGGTAATGCCTTCTCCCCAGTTGCGGTTCATGTTCAGGTTGTAGTTGGCGGATACGTTCCATTTGCCCTGGCGCGCGGCGATGTTGCCGCCGAGGTTGTATTTGTCGTTCGTGCCGATGCCGCCCTGGATCTGGCCGTTAAAGCCGGCCTTCTTGTTCTTTTTGAGGACGATGTTGATGATGCCGCTCATGCCTTCCGCGTCGTACCGGGCAGAGGGGTTGGTGATCAGTTCCACGCTCTCGATGGCGTCTGCCGGGATCTGGTCGAGGGTGAGGGTGCTGGGCTTTCCGTCCACGAAAATATTGGGCGAAGCGTTGCGGACCTGCACGTTCCCGTCGATATCCACGTTAACGGAGGGCACGCTTTTCAGCACGTCGGTGGCCGTTCCGCCCACGGAAGTGAGGTTTCGGTCTACGTTGAACACTTTTTTATCGATCGCCATCTGGAAGGCCGACCGCTGGCCGGTTACTTCCACTTCGCTGAGGGCTTTTACATTTGGCTCGAGGCGGATGTTCCCCAGGTCCTGCGCCATGGTTTGCGGGGTAACGGTCACCTTTTTGAAAAGGGTGGTGTATCCCATGAAATTGACGCGGATGATGTATGGGCCGAAGGCGAGGTTGTCCAGGCTGAAATCGCCGTTGCCTTTGCTGAGCATGCCGGTAACAACGGAGGAGTCGCGCTGGCGGAGGAGCGCCACGGATGCATATTCGACGGGTTGTTTCGTTTTGGCGTCTATCAGTTTGCCGTAAATCTGGCCGATGGCGGGTGCCTGGCCGCCGGGTCGTTGCTGGCCGCCTGGGCCTGCGGGGCGACCGCCGGCGGGAGGGGCCTGGGCAATGGATTGAAGCTGGAAAAGGAACAGACCTGCGAGGAGGACGTATACTTTTTTCATTGGAAGCATTGATGTCTTGATTAGCTGGAAATTAGACGCTCTTTTTGAAATGGACATGCACGGGTGTGTAAAGTTTACACGAATAAGGGAACAACGGTCATTAAGCCGGATAAAACGGTTGGCCGAAGGATGGATTTTCGGGAAGGGTGACGGTTTCGCCGGTCCGGTCCCCGGACAGTATAGAAATAGCGGTGCTTTCGTACGGATTCCGTATGGGAATCGGAGGAACCGCAGCGACGCTGTGCGGAAGGTCCGTGTGTTTGACGGTAGGGAATGCCTTAGGCGGCCATTGCGATCCAGAGCTGGAGGAGGCCGATAACGAGCCCGATCCCTGCGCCCAGGAGCCCCATGGCAGTAAAGGCGCCACCCATTCTTTCGCGGAGGCCGGCTTCCACTTTTTCGCTGGCGATGCCGGCGATCTTGTGGGAGACGATGGCGGAAAGGTCGAGGTCTGCCTGCGCTTTATCGAGGAACTGGCCGATGAGCTTGGGGAAGAGGAGGTCGAGCTCGGCGGCGAGGGTGGTTTTGATCTGGTTGATGGTGCTGTCGCCGATGAACATGGAGATCATGGGCATGGCTTGCGGCAGCTTGTTGCGGAGGAAGTGGTCGAGATGTTCTTCGACTACGGGTTTGAGTGCGCTGATCTTTTCCGGGTCGGTGAGCTTGTTGCGGATATCGTCGAAGGAAACGAACTGCGAAACGGCGTTGCCGACGGCCTGGGCGATCTGTTGCTGGCGTTTCGGGAAAGCGCCCTGGAGGGTGAAGAGGCCCAGGTTCAGGGGTTTCGCGGGGCGGAAAAGGAGCCAGAGGGCCGCGCGGTTCACGAACCAGCCGGTGAAAGCAGTCAGTAATGGAATAAGATACAGCATAACCATTTCCTTTTTAATTCGGGAGTTGTGCAAATAAAAAAAGGCCTCCGTTTCGGGAGACCTTTTTTTCGGGTGGATGAGGGGTCTCGAACCCCCGACCCTCAGAACCACAATCTGATGCTCTAACCAACTGAGCTACAACCACCGTGTTGTTTGTTTTGCGGAGTGCAAAGGTAATAATTTTCCCTTCTAACTTCCAAACATTTTCGCGGAAATCTTTAACAAATTTTGTTTTCGATCATACAATTCTAATCCCTTGATCCCGAATACCCTAACATATAAGACAAATCAGGAACCCGATAAGATGGGTTTATCCCCACGATTTCCACAAAAATTGGCGTATATTTGCTGCTCGCAATTCACCCGAAAACTTACTAGCCCAGCATGCGAAGTGCTGGGCTTTTTGTTTTTATGAATGAAGGAATAATTATATATCAGACTGAAACACAACACAATATGCATATGGATCAGCTAAAATTGAAATTGCAGGAGTATTACCAGAACTACCGGAAGCTAGACAAACAGCCGAAGGAACAGGCGGCACCTAAAGGCACCGGCACCGTTCACGACCTGGAGAGCGACATCCTCACCCAATTCGGCCTGCCCGTTTCCAAAAGATTCGTGCAGATTCTGCATGATTTTGTGAACCACGGCACGGTTAACGACCAGCTGCTGGATTACGTATCCCGGAAACTGCGCACCGCCGCAAGGAAATATTTACTGTCACCCGTCATGAGCGATCTCGATCAGCTCAACCAGGCGATGGAACAAAAACGCAGTCCGTTCGACGTACTGCCGGAGCTCGGCTACCCCGCCCACGATTACGCTGTGTTCCTCATCGGCGAACTGCTGTACCGCCGCAACATGCCCGCCCAGGATATCCTCGACGAGCTCCAGCAGGTTCAGACGCACAATAGTTGGGAAGACCTCATCGTGCTGTCCAAAATCAGCAATTACAGCAATCATGAACTGTACGCCAAACTGAAAAAGTACCAGCTCCGGTTCGTGGACGACTTCATCCAGCACATCCACCGCCAGGAAACCACCCGCCCCGCAGCCCGCAAAAGACTGTCGCCCGCGGAAGAAGGGTACAAGCCCAATTATAAGACGATCTCCAAAGTGCTCGTGGAAGACATCGTGTTCGACGATAAAACCACCCCGAGCCTCTTCGGAAAACAGAAATCAGGCAGCCGGTACACCCGCATCACCATCGGACTGGAGTTCTCCGAGCTCAACCAGCTCCTCATGGCCAGCGGCGAGCTCGGCACGCAGATCAGCAACGCCATCAAGAAACGCCTCACCAATCCCGCCAGCGCAAAACCCCTCGTGATCGACATCAAAGCCGAATTCGGGGAACCGCTGAAACTGGACAACGTTTACCTGGAGGTATATAAACCGCAACACCAGGAAAACGGCAAGTGGGCGGAAGACAAGGACCCGTTCTATTTCGTAGACAAGATCCTGTCCAAAAAGGAATTCGAAAAGAAAGCCAAGGAAGCCGAAGTGAAAACCAAGATCCAGGAATGCCTGGAACTGATCGGCGGCTCCTATGTATATTATCAGCGCCTCCGCCGCCTCGGTATCACCGAAGACGAAGCCAAGCTTCGCGCCGGGCTGCAAGACGAGCTGCTGTACAAGTTGAGCTACTACCTCAACAAACTGAAAGATTAACCTGATTTTTCATTATGCGATCCTTTCTGCGTGAACAGAGAAGAGCCTCCCGTCCCGGGAGGCTTTTTTATTGGCAACCGGTGCCGTCCGCTCCGCGTGCACGGCGGCGCGCCTCCTCCGGGATGTTCTTTATTGGCAACCGATGCCGGCTGCATAAAAAAAAGCCCTGGCATTCCGCCGGGGCCATGTATTGCTTTCCCGAATGTTCCCGGCCGTCTGCCGGAAACCCTTGTAATTGTCAGAAGTTTTTCTCCACCCTGCCAACGCGGCCGAATTGGTCCATCGACTCAACAACCACGCGGAAATTCTTCGTCTGGTCGTTGTTATAGAAGATCATCCGGGCCGTATGGCTGATGGTATCTACCACCAGGTTCGGGTTCCAGTAGAGCGTGAGGCGCTTGTCGGGCAGCTCGTGCTGGGCTTTTTTCACGGAGTAGTCCGGGTTGTAGAATTCCTTGATGATGCGGTAACCGCCTTTCTTCAGGAGCTCCAGTTTTTTGGCGTTCGGGTCGGGACGGGAATCGCCGCCCTTGCGCGTCCAGATGGCGATGGCACCGTTGGCGCCGCCGAAACCACCCATGAACGGGGGCCGGAACACCTTGATGAGCGCCACATCGGCCATGGGAATATTGGCCACCGTACCCACATCCACCGGCATCTGGTCGAGGAAGACGCCGGGAGCGCCGCCGCGCCAGCTGAGGCTCGGGTTGCTCATGTCTCCCTGGATCTGTAAACCGGGCACGCGGGCCTGGAGGTATTGGAACACGTTGAAATTCGTGGGCGTTTCGTTGGTCAGGTCGAAGGTATAACCGTTGTCGCTGCTGAACATCCCGCTCGCGTAGCGCGACGAAGTGGTTTGTTCTGCCGTGGGCTTTTTGGCGTTTACATCCACCGTTTTCAGCTGGATCGTCCGGTTGGTGATCATCCGGTTTACGCTGTTGCCTTCCATCACGGTGGCGAGGTAATTTTTCAGGATACGGTTATCCATCGGCGGCGGCGGCAGCAATGGAATGGGCGTTTTAACCGGCGCGTACACATCGAAGAAATGCCGGTCGAATTCCACCACCACTTCGCGGTTTTGCTTGGTATCCCGCTGGCCCTGGAAATAGAAGAGGGCCGTATCGCCGAAAACGAGGTTGTTGAGCGCGAACGTGCCGTTCGGCTGGATCGGCGCCATGAGGAAGCTCTGCGTACTGTCTCTCGGAATGCGGATGAGGAAATTGACGTTCCCGCCCTGTAAAGGCTGCCGCGCGGGCGTCATGGCTTTACCGGTAATGGTAACGCCCTGCTCGTAGGGGTATTTGATGGTGGGGAACTTATCCTGCAGGATTTCCTGCCAGCTGAACCTGCGCCACCCGTTCGTCATCATCACCAGGTCGAGCGCCTGGGCGGCTTTTGCGCTGGTATCCCGGAAATAATAATAGGGATTGTGCACATAACCTTTGAGATCGGACGTGAGGAAGGTATGGCTCATGATGTTGTTGGCGTAAGGATCGTAGGCTACCTGGTCGGCATCGGTGATCGATGCGGAAATGCGGCCGCGCATGGAATCGGGGACCTGCAGCACCAGTTCCGTACGTTGGCGGGGCCCCTTGTTCAGCTCCTGGGGGTCGAGAAAAAACTCCAGCGAATCGGTTTTCCCTTTCACATATACGATGCGTTCGCTGAGTGGCGTGCCTTTGTTGTCGAACACGGTCAGCTGCATGATGCCGGAAGGAAGGTTGGTAGCAGGGATGAGCCCGCTCACTTTGCCTTCTGCCACATTCAGGTCGGCCTTGTAAATCACCTGGTTATGCATCTGTGCGATGAGAAGCATTTCATTCTGTGACGCTTCGAGTTTGTTGAAGCCGGTCAGGTAGAAGATCCGCGCACCGCGGTTATAAACTTTCAGGGCAATGCCGGAAGGCTTGGCCGCGGGGAGGTCGAACGATTTTTGCTGTCCGCCCGCATTGGTGACCACCGCTTTATAGGTTTCGCCCGCTGCGGGTTTCAGTTCGAAGCTCCCCATCCCGTCGTGCAGCGTTTCGATGACCGCTACCTGGGCGCCTTTGGAGTCTTTCACAACCCCGGCCACTTTTGCAGGGTACCCGTTTTCATCGATGGCTTTGAAAGCTACGGCACTGCTCACGTCGGTGATGAGGTCGCCGCCTTCGGGGAAGAACTGAACGGAATATTCTTTGGGTGCGGCCGCTTCGCCGGCTTTGCCGGTTTTGGGGTCGAACACCTGGATATTTTTAAAGAACATGAAAGTGGTATCGAAGTTCAGCATCCAGGCGGTGTAGGCGCGGAGCTGGTATAGACCGGGCTTGGTGTTCTCCGGTAGCGAGAATTCGCCTGCCGCGCCACCGTCGTAGACGAGCAGCAGCTCCTTCTGCACGATGGCCCCTTTCGCGTCGCGGAGCTCGGCGTAGAGGTTACGGGCGCCGTAGGCGGGAAGGTCGTTCAGGGTCACATACCCCGAGAACCAGATCGTTTCACCGGCGGCATAATAATCCTTGTCCAGGTGCAGATACACCTTTTCCTGCGGGTAATTATTGATGAATTTTTCTAAAGCCTGAATGATGCGTTCTGTCCAGTCGTCGGGTTTGGCGAAGCCCGAAGCGCCCCAGAAGCAAAGGCCGAGAAGACCGGCTACCATTAGCTTGCGGAGCTTTTTCAGGGATGTTTGTTGCATGGATTGCGGATCGTTTAATGTACCAAGATAATCAATTACGAATAATTAGTAGGGCGGGCGCCCGTTTTTTTAACATTTCGTTTTTGGTGGTTTATTGCGAAATTCGCCGCCGATAGACCGGCAAATTATGAATATGGAACATGCTCAATCGGAAAAGGCGGACCTGGTGGTGACCGGCGGCGGCGCGGCAGGATTTTTCTGCGCGGTGAACGCCGCGAGGCTGCATCCCGGTAAAAAGATCGTGCTGTTGGAGAAAACGGGCAAGCTGCTGTCGAAAGTGAAAGTGTCCGGCGGCGGCCGCTGTAATGTGACGCATGCGCTGGACAGTGTGTCCGAGCTGGTGAAGCGGTATCCCCGCGGCGGCAATTTCCTGAAAAAATCCTTTTCCCGGTTCTTCGTCCCCGATACGATCGGCTGGTATGCCGAACGGGGCGTGACGCTGAAAACGGAAGCCGATGGAAGGATGTTCCCCGATTCCGACGATTCCCAGACGATTATCGACTGCCTGCTCCGGGAGGCCGACCGCCATCGCGTGCAAATCCGCCGGCATGCGGAGGCCCAGTCACTGGAACGGGTAAACGGAGAATGGAAGATCACTATCGCCGGCGGCGCTACCATCACGGCACCGAACGTCTGCATCGCGGCGGGCGGGTATGCGTCGGCCGATAAATTCGCTTATCTGACGGCTTTGGGCCATACCATCGAGCCCCCCGCGCCGTCGCTCTTCACGTTCAACATGCCGGGCAACCCGGTCACAGGCCTCATGGGCGTTTCCGTGCCCGAAGCCGCCGTTCGCATCGCCGGCAGCAAACTGGCGGAGAAAGGCCCGTTACTGATCACCCATTGGGGGATGAGCGGCCCGGCCGTGCTGCGGCTGTCTGCCTGGGGCGCGCGCTACCTGCAGGAGCAGCAATATACATTCACGCTGATCGTCAACTGGCTGCCGGATATGAACGAAAACGCCCTGCGCGACGCGTGGCCGCAATGGCGGCAGGAGCTGGGCAAACAGCAGACCGGCACCCGCAACCCGTTCGGGCTGCCGTCGCGGCTATGGCTCTTTTTGCTCGCGGAAGCCGGTATCCCCGAATCCACGCGATGGGCGGAAATCCCTGCCAGAGAGCAAAACCGGCTCATCCGGCTGCTCACGGCCATGGAGTTCCCGGTGTCGGGGAAAACGACGTTCAAGGAGGAATTCGTGACCTGCGGAGGCATCCGCCTGCCGGAAATAGACCCGCTTACCATGCAAAGCCGCGTGGTGCCGGGGTTATATTTTGCGGGAGAAGTGATGGACGTGGACGGCATTACCGGCGGCTTCAATTTCCAGCATGCCTGGACGAGCGGCTGGATCGCCGCACAGCTCGAAGGGGCACGGTTTTAGAAAAAGCTCAGCCCCGCCTGCCAGCCCAGCCATCCCGCGCGGCCTTCGGCCGACGAAAAGCCGGGATATCCCTTCCATGGCTTGTCTACGATCAGTTTGTTATCGTCCATGAACGTAAACGCCGGTCCGCCGTATACCGTCACCCAATTGCCCAGCCGCACCCTGAGGGAAGGGGAGGCGCGCCAGGCCTGGGCGAGCGATTTCCAGCCATTATCGAAAAAGTTCAGTTGCGACACGTCCGTGTTCATCGATAATCTTCCTTTCAATTTCCATTCACCACCGAAACCCAGCCCCAGGTAATGCATGCCGTTGCGCGCGCCGCCGGAAAGGATGGAGTAAAAGCCCTTCCGGCCGCTTTTGAATTGCAGGTTGGCGGGCATCAGGTCGCTGGAGAACGCTTCCAGGCGGTAATACCCTTTTTTCTTCACGATGGTGACCAGCCCGAAAGCCACACCGTCGGAGCTGTCGGCAATATTGACCAGCCCGAACTGCACGCCGCGGTTATACCCGGCGCTGTTGCCGAAGAACGAGAGTTGCAGGCCGCGCATCGTATCGCGGGCATGGTTCCAGCCGCCGGTGAGCTGCACGCCGTGGCCGCTGCCATGATGCTGGTTGTACAGCCCCGAAATCTGGATGCCGGGCGCGATGCCGCCGGTATCCCGGTCCGCCGTATCTTTTATGGGATGTTTGAGATCGATTTTGCCTGCGGCGTGATTGATGAGCCCTGCGATCTGCAGGCCTTTCATTTCCTTGGTGTAATTGATGAGCCCCGTGATCTGCGCGCCTTCGGAATTGCCGCGCACGCGGTTGATGAGGCCGCTGATCTGGAGCCCGTTGAGGTGCCCGCCGCTGTGGTTCATGAGCCCGCTGATCTGCGCACCCGTTACGTCGCCCATGATATTGTTGTGCAGGCCGGCGATCTGGATGCCTTTCACGGAATCCATGGCGCGGTTGAAGATCCCCGAAATCTGGGCGCCCATGAGCCAGCCGTCGGCGATATTGCTGATGCCGCCTATCTGCGCGCCTTCCACGAATTCCATGTTGCGGTTAAAGATGCCGGCCACCTGCACGCCGCGCACCGAACCGCCCACGAGGTTGAAAATGCCCGCCACCTGCGCGTATTGCGCATTGCCTTTGTTGATATTGAAGCCCCCGGCGATTTCCAGTCCGTCGAGCCCCGCAGAATAACCGCCAACGAGGTTGAGGGAGAATTTGTTGACCACCTGGCCGGCCATCTTGCCGTGGGAGCCGAGCGAGGGCACGAGCGACGATTGCACCGGCTTTTCCGCGAAGAACTTGCCGATATTGCGGGTCTGCCGGCGAAGGGTTTCGCTCAGCAGGCGGCTGCCCAGCCAGGTTTTGTCCACTTTGTCGGACACGGTGAATTCCCGCAATTTTACCGGCATGGCCGGCGAAATGGCGATGGAGATCTCCCGGTCGAAGCCGGGCATGACGTACAGCATCGTATCGATATAAAACTCCTTGCTGACCGTTATCTGGACGGAAGGCTGCTTCCCTTTGTCTTTCAGCCGCAGGTGGAAATAGCCGTCCGTATTGGTGAAGGCGCTCATGAGGTCTGAACGTTCGTAGATACTGGCGTTTACGATCAGATTGCCGTTGTATTTGTCGCGCACGTAGCCGCTGATGGTGTAAAACCGTTCCCTGGCGCCTTCGGCGGCGTTGAGGATGATGTGCCCGTCTACCACCGAATACCGGATGCGGCCCTGGAAGAGCTGGTCGAGCACCTGGCGGATGGGTTTCCGCTGCACGGTGAGGTTCACGAGGCTGTCGCCCCGGAAAGGCCTGCCGGCGTAGGAAAAGCTGAGGCCCGATTGGGCGGTGATTTTGGACAGCACGGAATCTACCGGCCAGTTAACGGCCCGGAAGGAAACGGTTTGCTGGAGTTGTTGCTGCGCCATCAGGCAGCAGGGCCAGAGGAGCAGGGCGATGAGACAGTTACGGAACAAGTTGGAGCAGGGTTTGAACATGGCGGACGCCGGCCTCCTTGTGGGGACCGGCGGGCCAAAATTAGCGTAAAACGTTCAATGGATGGGGGAGAAAAAAGGACAGGCGGTTAGAAAATGCCTGCTTTCACGCCCAGGGAGAACCCGGGGGCGCTGAGCTTCTCGTCGGTCGTATGCAGACCGCCCACACCGAACACCCTCCGGTACGAACCGCCCGCCACTACGCGGAGGTAATGGGTGACGTTCATTTCCAGCTGAACGAAGGGCTCGGCCACTACAACGGCGCTGGACCCATAAACATGATCGCGGCCTTTATCGAATTTTTCGCGTTCGGAAACCCCGCCGCCGCCGATGAGGGTGCCGGCCGACCAATGGAAAAGCTTGTCGGAGTTGTGCACGTATTCGACTACGGCGCCGGTGTACCAGAAATTGAGGACGGGCCGGTCGGGCGCTTCTACGCGGATGTTGTTGGCGAGGCTTTTGGCGCCGGCGCCGAGGAGCCACTTTTTGTTGAGGAAAACGCCTCCGTATGCGCCGGTGAGCACGGCAAAATCGCCATTCAGGGCGGAGATCGTGCCAAAACCGTGGCCGTATGCGCCGAACGATTTGGCTTTGGAGGTTTTGCCGGCCAGGGTTTCGATTTCCTGGGCGTTGGCGGCGGTGATGATGAACATCGAAGCGAAGAGTGTCAGCAGCTTTTTCATATTGTAAAGTTTTTTGTTTGCTGCTATTATGACGGACAAATCGCCCTTCCCCCCATAAGCCGGCAAAAAAATATTTTCTGAATGAAAATGAACAGCTGTTTTGGGGAATGAATAAAATGAACAGGATAATAAGGGGTAAATTGATTAACAAACCTTATTTACTTAACCTCACATTGTTATTATGGAAAACACCTACTTCGGCTGCGAGCCGCTCGAGGCACAAGACATGCAGAACATCCAGGGCGGTGCTTACGTGGCCAATCTTCTGACCCTCGTAAAAGGCGCATATTTCCTGACAAAAGGGTTCACACTTAATGTGCCCCTGGCAGGCCCCCTGGCTTTCGGACTGCTTACATCGTTCGTAGACCCCCTGGTAACAGCGGCATAATCACCACTGTAGCCACAAAAAATGACAGGCAATCTGCAGATGCAGGTTGCCTGTTTTGCTTATGATAACACTAACTATGGATTATTTCCCGTCTGCCCAAATAGGGCAGGGTATGAGCAAGTAACAACGGAAAAGGGAGGATTGTTGTCCGCCGGCGCCTACAGGTAATGGATACCCGGCGGATAGCTGTTGCCCAGCGCAGCGGTCAGCGCCCGGAAATCTTCGGGGCTCCGGAGGAAGTCCATCTTCGTCGTATCTACCATGAGCGTACGCATGGGATACTGGCGGAGGAACTGCATGTACATTTCCTGCACCCGCTCCAGGTAGCTGTTTTTGATCTGCTGCTCGTACGGCCGCCCGCGCTTGCGGATGTTGCGCTGCAACTGGTCTACCGGCGCGTTGAGGAAAATGAGGATATCGGGCTGGGGGAGTTGGGGATTGATGATGTCGAACAGCTTTTGATACAGCGAAAACTCGTCGGCCTCCAGGTTCATCTTGGCGAACAGCAGGCTTTTGATGAAAAGGTAATCGCTGATGGTCTGGGGCGAAAAAAGGTCCGGCCCCATCATGTCTTTCAATTGCTTGTACCGTTCGGCCATGAAGAACAGCTCCAGCGGAAAGGCGTACTGGGCGGGGTCTGCGTAAAACTTGGGCAGGAAAGGGTTGTCTGCGAACTCCTCCAGCACCAGGCGCGCACGGTAATGCTCGGCGAGCTGGTGCGCGAGGGTCGTTTTCCCCGAGCCGATGTTCCCTTCTATGGTAATGAACGGGTATTGCATGGGCTAATGTGGCGCGGTAGCGAGTTTCACGGCGGGCAGCGGGTCCGGGCAGGCCGCCAGCAGCTCGGCAACGGTCAGTTGCAGGATGGGGTGCACCTTATCCCCCGCGATCTCCGCCAGGGGCGCCAGCACGAAACGGCGGTTCTGGAGCTGGGGATGCGGTACTTTCAGTTGCGGCAGGGTGATGACATCGTTGTTGAAAAACAGCATGTCGATATCGATCACCCGCGCCCCCCATTTCAACCGTCGCACACGGCCGATACGGCGCTCGATGTCGAGCATGAGGCGCAGCAGCGAGGGCGCGTCGAGCCCGGTTTGCAGCTCCAGGGCCTGGTTCAGGTAGTCGGGCTGGGCAACGCCTCCCCAGGCAGCGGTTTCGTACAGCGCCGATTCGCGCACTACGGTCCCAGCCTCCGCCTGCAGGAGTTTCACCGCTTCCTGCAGGTTCGCGGAGCGGTCTCCCATGTTGCCACCTATCAGTAATATTGCAGTATTCATGAATTTGACGGCTCAAAAGTACCCATATTCCGTATTTTTGAGAAAATTAATATAGATTTCCGTCCAATAACCAGATACTCATGCGCAGTTTCCTCAAATTTTTCCTGGCATCCTTTGTAGCCCTTATCGTTTTCTCCATTATCTCCTTCTTTTTCATGCTGATGCTGCTCGCCCGCCTGGGCGCCGGCGCCCGCGAAAAAGTAGTGGTAGGGCCCAACGCCGTTGTAGTGGTAGACCTCAGCCAGCAATTCCATGAACTGCGGACCGACGATCCTTTCCGTAACCTCTTCGGCGGCGGCGCGGGCAACGCACCCGGGCTTTTCGATGCCGTGCGCGTCATCCGCGAAGCGGCAACAGACGGTAACGTGAAAGGCATTTACATCAAGGCCGATGGCAACAGTAACGGATATGCCGCCAGCGAAGAACTGCGCCGCGCCCTGGTGGCGTTCCGCAAAAGCGGCAAGTTCGTATATGCGTACGCGGACGGCCTCAGCCAGAACGCTTTCTACGTAGCTTCCGCCGCAGGCAAAATATATGTGCACCCGAAAGGCGCCGTCGATTTCACCGGCTTCTCCCTCACCACCACTTATATCAAAGGCCTGCTCGAAAAACTCGACATCGAACCGCAGATTTTCTATAACGGAAAATTCAAATCCGCTACGGAACCCCTCCGCGAATACAAAATGTCTGACGCCAACCGCGTGCAGACCACTTCCTTCCTCAACGAACTTTACGGCGATTTCCTCGTGCGCATTTCCGAAGCGCGGAAGATCGATACCGCCACGCTCCACCGCTACGCCAACGAAGCGCAGATTCTGGAGCCCTCCGACGCCCAGCGCCTCAAACTGATCGACGGGTTGCGGTACGACGATCAGGTGATGGACGAGATCAAGCGCAGCCTGTCCATCGGCGGCGACGAATCCGTGAATTTCATCAGCCTGAATAAATATGCCGTCGCCAATCGCTTGTACGAAGGCTACAGCGGCAACATCGCCCTCATTTACGCCGAAGGCGAGATCCGCTCCGGTACCGATATCGACGACGCCATCGCCGGCGACGATTACGTGAAAATGATCCGTGACGCACGGCAAGACAAAAGCATCCGCGCCATCGTGTTCCGCGTTAATTCTCCCGGCGGCAGCGCACTGGCGTCCGAAAGCATCTGGCGCGAACTGACGCTGGCGCGCAAATCCAAGCCCGTGATCGTTTCCATGGGCGATTATGCAGCCAGCGGCGGATATTACATTTCCTGCATGGCAGACAGCATTTTCGCAGAACATAACACCCTCACCGGCTCCATCGGCGTGTTTACGATATTGCCCAACATGAAAGGGTTTTTCAATAACAAGCTCGGCATTACGTTCGACGGCGTGAAAACCGGCGAATATGCTGATGCAGGCTCAACCGCCCGCCCGCTCACCGACAAGGAAAAAATGCTCATCCAGCGGGGAGTGGATTCCATCTACGCCACGTTCAAACAACGCGTGGTAGACGGCCGGAAACTGAGCGCGGCAGTGGTTGACAGCATTTCGCAGGGCCGCGTGTGGACCGGCAGCCAGGCGAAGCAACTGGGCCTGGTAGACCGTTTGGGCGGTGTGCAGGACGCGGTCGACTGCGCGGCGCGCATGGCCAACATTCCGGAAGTGGAACTGGTGACTTACCCCCGTCCGAAAGACACTATGGAAAAACTCGTCAAACTTTTCGGGCAGGAAATGAAAGCCAGCTTCATGAAAGAAGAACTGGGCCAGGATTACCGCATTTTCGAAACGATCAAAAAGGTACGCGCCATGCAAGGCGAAGCGCAGGCCCGCCTGCCGTACGAAATGGTGATCGATTGACCTGATCCCGGAAAAATACTGATATTGCGATGCCGTTCCCGAAAAGGAACGGCATTTCGCTTAAAAAACGACCCTTATGTACCGTTTGAAATCCATATTGCCCGCCATGATCGTTTGCGGGCTCGCGGCTTGCCAGTCGGGCGCCACGCAAAGTTCGCAAGACTCCACGCAGACCGCTTCCCCGGCCGACAGTTCCAGGCCCGATAGCCCTGCGCTTGTCCGCGACACGGCATTGGCGTCTGAGTTCGGTTTGCCCGACACGTTGACGATCGGCAATCAGTTATACCGCGTGGTGCCTTCTACCGAAGAGTTGTTCGAAAGCGCGCCGGAGTTCAGGCCCGACACGAGCGAAGCGAAAAACATCGCACCGCAAAAAGACCTCGTCCGCCGCGAAGGGAATAAGTTGTATATCAAACTGAAAAACGGATCAGAAAAGGATTTCCGCGACAATGCGGAGAGCGACGGGGAAGACCATGAAGTGCATATCTATAATGGTTACCTGCCGGCGATCGGGTGTTTCGTGATTTTCAGGTATGGATATGAAACGTACGATGTATTGCTGGTGGATGAAAAATCCGGCGAGGCAACGCCCATTATCGGCCTGCCGCAGGTATCGCCCGACGGCAAGCAACTGATCGCTTCCAACCTCGACCTCATGGCGGCGTTTACCTTTAACGGACTGGAATATTATACGATGAACGGCAAGGGACTGGAAAAGCAGTACGATTTCAGTCCTGAGAAATGGGGCCCGGAATCCATCAAGTGGCTCGACGCCAATGTATTGGTGGGTAAATTCGGCGTGTTGACGAAAGACAATGATCTGATTTATCATTATGTCCGCCTGGAGCCGGTAAGGAAATAGGGTTCCCCAAGGCCGGTCCCCGGGGCGGGGAAGCCACACGCATAGGCGGAATGCGCCCGGTATGGAGGCCCCGTCCCCGGTGCGAAAAGCGATGCTTTCATGGCCGGACCGGAAACTGCCGGCTTATCAGATTGCAGCCATATATCGCCGGCATCAGTTGGCGGTTATTTCCTTTCGGGAAGCGCGGTCAGCCCTCTTCGGTGTACACGGGGTCGCGTTCTTCGGGGGTGAGGCGGATCACGTTGTTGTGATTTTCATCAACGATTTTCTGGGCTTGCATGCGGAGGCGGCGGAGCCCGTCGGCCAGGGCTTCCATGGATTTTTCGGCGGCTTCCGCGATCTCGTTGTGGTGGCGGATAACGTTGCTCAGTCTTTTGATGTGCTCATTGATCACATTGCAGATGATCTGAGATCCGCTGAAGGGGTCGAAATCCTGGAGACGTTGCAGGATGTCGTCGTAACAGCGGCACATCTGTTCTACGGCTGGTGAAGGGGCGGCAGCAGCGGCTGCCTGCACTTTTTTCTCTGCCATACAGGTTGGATTTTAGGGCGCCTTTTCGGCATGATTGGTTGATCAAAAACGCGGTTTATGACTCTCGTCCTGGCCTGCAACTTAAGAAAAGACCGCCGCCCGGCGCTTTCAAAAATTGTTAACCGGGCGTTATTGGTGGGTTAAAGCCCAGCAAACGGCTCCTGGAGCGGCCCTTCAGATTTCAGGGGATAATTGACCGTTGTTTGCTAGTTTTGCCCCTTGTTAAAGATTAATAGCATGGCGTCAGCATACAATCAGCGGAAGGCAATGTGGGCAATTACGAAGGCGAGCATCCGGGCTATGTTCCGTAGCCCTTCGGCAGTGGTTTTCAGTCTCGCATTCCCGCTGGTCTTCATTTTGGTGTTCGGTTTCATCGGCGGAAGGTCGGGCTCGGTAAAAGTGGGGATCGATAAACGGTCAGACACTACCAGTCAGATGTACCAACGCCTCGCCGCCGCGCCTAACCTTAAACTGGTGACAGACGAGCCGCAGGCGGATATGGAAGACGACCTCCGCAAAGGCCGTCTCACGGCCATTCTCCGCATCGAGAAAGGGGCGGGGGCGGATAGTGCGGCGCCGCAGCTGAAGCTGCATGTCAAAACATCCACCGCCACCAGTCCGGACAACAAAGCGCAACTCATCAACGTGCTCCAGATGGGCATCAACGCGGCCAACGACGTTGTGTACCCGCGCCCGTCCGTAGCGGAGATCATTCCCGAAACGGTGCCTGGCCGTCAATACAAGCCGATCGACTTCATCCTGCCCGGCCAGCTGGGCTTTTCGCTGCTGAGCGCCGCCGTTTTCGGGACGGCGTTCCTCTTTTTCAGCTTGCGGCAAACGCTGGTGCTGAAGCGTTTTTTCGCCACGCCCATCCACCGCATGTACATCATTCTCGGCGAAGCCATCAGCCGGCTGCTGTTCCAGTCTTTCGGCTCCATCGTGATCATCGGGCTGGGGTATTTCGCGTTCGGGTTTACGCTGGTGAACGGGTTCGTGACTTTCCTCGAAATGCTCGTCCTTTGCCTGTTCGGGCTCATCGTGTTCATGGGCTTCGGTTTCGTGGTGAGCGGCATCGCCAAATCGGAAAGTACCATCCCGCCGATGGCCAACATCGTGACATTGCCGCAGTTCCTGCTGGCCGGCACGTTCTTTTCGGTGGATGTGTTCCCCGCCTGGCTGCAGCCCATCTGCAAGATCATGCCGCTGACTTACCTGAACGATGCCTTGCGGAAGATCGCTTTTGAAGGGATGCACCTGTGGGACCTGGGCCCGCAATTGCTGGTGCTCACCATCTGGGGCGTGGTGGTGTACGGCGTGGCCGTGAAAGTGTTCCGTTGGGAATAAAATCTAACAACCGTAATCAAACCTGAAATGAGATTATTTAAATTCTTCCTGATCTCCGTGGCCATTCTCGGCGCGCTGATCTTCCTGCTGTCGCTGGCGTTCCCGTCTACCGCGCTGCTGGAACGCTCCGGCGCCATCGAAGCGCCGGCAGACAAGGTGTACACGTATCTGACCGACCTGAAAACCTGGAAAAACTGGAACCCCTGGCACCCGGAGTTCAGTCTGAAACCCGGCGTTTCCGTGAATTACGGCCCGGTAACGGCCGGAGAAGGCGCGTCTTACACCTGGGCGGTGCCCGGGAGCAACGAGCCCGGCCGCGTCCGGATCACTGAAGTGGTACCCGGCAAAAGCGTGACCTACATCATGATACATCCGGATATGAAGCATATTACCGCGCATTTCGACCTCAAACCTACGGCCGACGGGCAGGGCACGGCCATCCTCTGGCGGTTCGAAGCGCATGTGGGCATGGCGCCCTGGTGGAAGCTCCGCGGGTTCATGATGGACAGGATGTTCGGTTCTACGATGGAAGACGGGCTGAACCACCTCAAAAGCCTCGCCGAAGCTCCTTGATTTTTTTATGTTGAACGGTTTGGAAATCTTCCGTTTTCCGGCGTAATTTCCGTGTTCATTCAAATCCTATTTTTATGAAAAGCATGTTAATGGGCCTCGCCCTTCTTTTCTCCGCAACAGCAGTATTAGCGCAAGATCCGCCGAAAAGCCCGCTGGTATCAGCGTCTGGCGACAATGTCGAAATTTCCTACAGCCAGCCCTCCAAAAGAGGCCGCGTGATCTTCGGCGAGCTGGTCCCGTACGATAAAGTATGGCGCGCAGGGGCCAATATGTCAACCGATATTACTTTCAAGAAAGATGTAACGTTCGGCGGCCAGAAAGTGAAAGCAGGTTCTTATGCCCTGTTCATCATCCCCACTGCAAAGGAATTCACGGTAATCCTGAACTCGCAGACCAAGCAGATGGGCTCCTCCCAGTACGAAGCCAACAAAAGCAAGAATGTAGCCGAAGTCAAAGTTCCCCGTCAGAAAACGGCTTCCACCGTTGAAAAACTGACGTATTCCTTCCCGAAAGGCAATCTGCAGATGGAGTGGGACGATACCAAGATTACTGTTCCGGTAAAATAATTACCGCACCGTCAACACAGCTAACGCATTTTTACGCCCTCCCGCAAAACGGGAGGGTTTTTTCTTGCAGAAAAGAAAAAATCCGCCCCGGAAAGGGAGCGGATTTTTTTATGGATGGAGGTTTACCGTTTGCCGTATTCCTCCAGCATATCTAGAATACAATCGTAAACGGTGGTCAGTTGTTCGTCGGTAATGACGTACGGGGGAAGGATGTACAGCGTGTTGCCGAGCGGGCGGAGCATGACGCGTTTTTCGCGGAAGAAGCGGTGCAGGAAATCCGCCAGGTTGTTGACGTAGCTGTCTGCCTCGCCGGTATTCACTTCGAAGGCGAGGATGGTGCCGGTTTGCCGCACGTTTTTCACGCGTGGATGCTGGCGGAGGGTTTCCCCGAACGCCTGGTGCCGCGCCGCGATCCGGCGGCGGTTTTGCGCGCAGGCGGGGTCGAGGAACAATTCCAGGCTGGCCAGCGCCGCCGCGCAGGTGAACGGGTTGGCGGTGTAGGAGTGGCCATGGAAGAGGGTTTTGAGCTTGTCGTTGCTGAGGAACGCTTCGTAGATCGCTTCGGTACAGGTGGTAACGCCCATGGCCATCGTGCCGCCGGTCAAACCCTTCGACAAGGTGATCATATCCGGCGGTGTGCCGAGCTGCTCCATGGCGAAGTTGGTGCCCGTCCGGCCGAAGCCCGTCATCACTTCATCGGCGATCAGCAGGATGCCCTTGCTGCGGCAATGCGCCAGCAAAGTATCGAATGCCTGGATATCGTACATGATCATGCCGCCGGAACCCAATACCAGCGGTTCGAAGATGAATGCGCCGGTGTCTGCGGCGATATCGTCGATCTGCGAGAGCAATGCCGGCAGGTTTTCGGCGGTGGGCAGGTCGAGGAAGGTGACTTCGAAAAGGTAATCATCGAACGCCCGGGTAAACACGCTGCGTGCCGACACGCTCATCGCGCCGAACGTATCGCCGTGATAGGCGTCGTGGAAGGCGAGGAGTTTGCGGCGGGGGGTGCCTTTGTTCTGCCAGTACTGGATCGTCATTTTCAGCGCTACTTCCACGGCGGTGGAGCCGTTATCGGAATAGAACACCCGCGCCTGGGCGCCCGGCAATACCGGCAGGAGCTGCTCTGCCAGCGAAACGGCCGGCTCGTGGGTATACCCCGCGAAAATGGCGTGATGCAGTACCGCGGCCTGTTCGGCCAGCCGCTTCGTGATATGCGGATGGGCGTGGCCGTGGATGTTGACCCACCAGCTGGAGGTGGCGTCTATATAGGTTTTGCCGTGCTCGTCGGTCAACAGGGCGCCTTCGCCCTTTACAATGCCTATCGGTGCGGGGGCCGTCTGCATCTGGGTGTAGGGATGCCAGATCACGGCCTGGTCGCGCTCGCTTAAACTCTTTTGCATGCCGCAAATGTACTCCATCGTCCGTACAACGGAAATAACGATATCACATATTCATGTTTCCCCTAATTCAATTGCCGAGCCAACCAATTGCCTACCTTTGTGTTGTATTTAGATGGCATGGTTTTGGCCATCCTCCGTTGTTGAATAACCATATCCGGATAATTTACGATTAGAACCCAAAAGCTACATTATGGAAGGAAAGCTCCTCGAGATCAGGGACAATGAAAACGCGAAACAATTCGAGACGCGGGTAAACGGGCACCTCGCCAAGATCGAGTACATGGAAGGCGGCAACCGTATCTTCCTGACCCACACCGAAGTAGCGCCGCAGCTCGAAGGCCAGGGAGTTGCCGCACTGCTGGTAGAGCGCGTTTTATCCATCATCGACGAGCGGGGCCAGAAAATCGTGCCCCTATGCCCATACGTAGCCACTTACATCCGCAAACACCCGGAATGGAAAAAACTCCTGGCACACGGGATCAACGTCTGAACACTCAATTAATCTTTGAAATATGCCCTTGACCAATTTTGACAAGCTCCATCACCAACACCAGGAATGGAAAAAAGATCTGCTGCTGAACGAAAAGGAAATCAAATCCCTGCGCGACGAGCTCGTTGAGCTCGCCAACGGCCGCTTCGACCACGACGCCGCCGCCAAAGTGGAACATTTCCAGAACGCCCTCATCCGCCAGAAGGAAGTCGTGAACGAGCTCCTCCAGCAAGTGATCCAGGGAGATAAAATGATGTCCGAAGCCCAGGGCGACGATGCGCAGCTGCACATGCTGCACAACAAGCTGCAAGACGATGTGGAAACCTTCAACCGCCTGTTCATCGAACTGCGCGAAGAATTCAAACACTTCAAGCAGCAATTGCGCGAATCCTAAATTTTCCCCGCATGGAAATGAAAAATGAATATACCAATGGCGAAGTAACGGTTGTATGGCAACCGCGCATTTGCCGCCACACGGGCATCTGCGCACGCGGACTGCCCGCGGTATTCCAGCCGAAGGAAAGGCCCTGGATCAAGATGGACGGCGCTACGACCGATGCGATCATTTCCCAGGTAAAGCTTTGCCCTTCCGGCGCGCTTAGTTTTTACATGAACGCAGACAAACCGAAAGATTAGCCAGACGAAACGTATGCAGCAATACCGCAGCGTGCAGCATGTGCTGTACGCAGACCTGAAAGACATGGGCGATATGCCCGTACGGCAGCCGTTCCCTTCCGTTCATGCCGACCGGATCGATCCCTTCCTGCTTCTCCATCATATCGACGTACGGGTGCCCGACTACCTTCCGCCGCGCCAGGCAGGCGTGGGGCCGCACCCGCACCGGGGATTTTCGCCGGTCACGTTTATTTTCAAAGGCGGCGTCCATCATCGCGACAGCCGGGGCAACAACTCGATCGTTCGCGCAGGCGGCACCCAATGGATGCATGCAGGCATGGGGATCGTGCACTCCGAGCGCCCGCCCGACGATATCCACGATACCGGCGGCGAACAGGAAATGATACAGATCTGGGTGAACTCGCCTTCCGGCCGGAAGATGGACCAGCCTTCGTATTTCCCTTTGCATGGCGTGGATACGCCAACGGTTACCAGCGACGACGGGCTCGTGACCATTTCCGTGGTGGCGGGCGAACTGATGGGCGTGAAAGGCCCGGTGCCCACGCTGACGCCCGTCAATACCTTTACCGCGCATTTCCGTAAGGGCGGCCATTATTACATTCCATTGCCGGAAACGCACAACGCATTCGTGTATTTGCTGGACGGTGAAGTGAAGATCACCGGCGCCAGCGTCTACACCGGTTACCATTGCCTCGTTTTCCGGCAAGACGGGAAGGGGATCGGGATCACGGCGGAAGAAGATACGCGCCTGTTCATCGCTTCCGGCGAACCGATCGGGGAGAAGATCGCGGCCAACGGGCCGTTCGTCATGAACACCGAAACGGAAGTGCTCCAGGCGATGCGCGATTACCAGATGGGGAAAATGGGTATATTGATCGAAGAATAAACCCTGACCATGACACTCGCAGAAACCATGGCGGCCATCGCCGCCGCAGGAACGGCCCAGACGAAGAAAACGCTCATGAACCACGGCGGCCGGGAACCCATTTCCGGCGTGAAAGTCTCCGACCTGAAGGTGATCCTCAAACAGATCCGCAAAGACCAGGCCCTCGCCCTGGCGCTCTACGATACCGGGCATTACGACGCGCAATACCTGGCCGGCCTCGCTGCCAACGGCGCCCTCATGACGCCCGCGCAGCTCCGCCACTGGGCCGAAACGCCCAATGCCGGCGTTATCAGCGAATACACGGTGCCCTGGGTCACGGCCGAACATCCGGATGCCTGGGACATCGCGCTGTCGTGGATCGACGATCCTGCCCCGGAAATCGCCGTCAGCGGATGGGCGACGCTCGGCGGACTGCTTTCCCTGCTCCCCGACGAGCAGATCGACGTGCACAAAGTGCTGGCCCTGCTCAAACGTGTAGAAAAAGAAATACATGGTGCGCCCAACCGTGTGCGCTACGTGATGAACGGGTTCGTCATCGGCGCGGGAACGTACGTGGATCCCGCGCACGCCGCCGCAGTGGCCGCGGCCCGTAACATCGGGACGGTAACGGTGAACATGGGGAACACGGCCTGCAAAGTGCCCGAAGCCGAAGGGTACATCGCAGCATCGCGCGGGAGGCCGGGCGGGGCGAAGAAAAAGAAAACGCTCAAGTGTTAAATAGCAAAGCCGCGCAAAAAGCGCGGCTTTCTTTTTCGAAAAACCAACCCTTCCGGATCAGTTTTTCTGCAACCATACCTCGTAAATCGTGCTACTGGCGCTGGTCGGGTTGAAGCCGTTGCTTTGCGGGGCGGTGGCTTCGATCCCGCCATACATCCATCCGATCAGATTATTACCGGCCGGTAATTTCGCGTAATCGATCACTTCTCCCGATTTGTCGATCAGCGAAATAGCCGGGTTCAGGATGAAAGCCGCATTGGCCCCGATGTAGCCGGGGAGGGTAACATTTTTCTGTGGATATTCCTGCGTGCCGTTCATAGACCGTACGATCGTAGATACACGGTTGAACCAGGGCATGAAATTCGACGCGTTGCCCGGTACTTCGTTCCCGCTGTCGTCGATATACCAGTCCGTAATACCGCCGATGAACGACACGTAAGCTTCACCGGTGGAAGTATTATACGCGGATACAGCGGCGCAATCGTACATGCAGAACCGTTGCCTGAAATTCGTATCGATCTGTGCGAGGGTATTAAAACCCATATCCTCGAAATACACGGGGTTGATGAACGGCCCGCCCTGGTTGTTGAACACGCCGCCGAACACCGCCACGCCCACGTTTCGGTTGGCGGGCATCACCATCTTCACGGAGGGATAGTCGCGGCGGTGGAACTGGTTGGCGCCATTGTACTGTTCGTTGGTCGTGACCACGCTATAATTAGTGATCGCCGGGGTTGAACCGCTGTTGTCGATCTTGAACCGCGCGATCTGCTCGGTATATTTCCCCGTCACCCCGCCGGAATATTTCCCGGTATAATTCTGCCCCATCACGAGGTGGAACCAGTCGTTCAGCTTCACGAGATATCCGCCGGTAACGGCCATGCGGCTGTCTGTCGTGGTTTTGATGTAATTGTTGAGCGCATAACCGTTCTGGACGGCGGTGATGGTCCGCTGCACATCGATGGCGGTCAATTGCGGGAAAGTCTGGTAACAATCGTCGTTCGCGCATCCGGCACCATATCCGCCGATCAGGTACAGCGTATTCCCGTCCTGGAAAAAGGCGATGTTGGTGGAACTGAGCTGATATTGCAGATTCGCCGGGATAGCGGCTTTCCACGATTTATTGGAGGCAACGTCTATCACCCAGATCGATGTGTTGGATGCGGAAGCGGGAAAGGTGGACCCGGAGCCCGCGGTGCCGTGGAACCCGTTGGTGCGGCCGCCTATGAGCAGCCAATAGCTGCCTGATGTGGCGATACAATATGATTGGAGCGCCGGCGCCGGCTGGTTCGCGGCTTTGTTCAGCGTGATGGTGTAAGGCGCCTGCGCGGCGGCGGACAAGCATCCGCATAGCAACAGGCCGAAAAGGAGGTGTTTCATGGATGTGTGTTTTTTAGGGGTTGATGATTTTGAGGCACCAGGCGGTGAGCAATTTGCGGCGGGAATCGGACAGGTCACGGGTACGGGGCATGGCCACGGAATTCGCCCATTGCGCAAGGCTGATCCTGTCCATGAGTGCGCGTGCCATCACGGGGTCTTTCCAGATGTTGGGATCGTTGAGCTTCACCACCTGGCTCATGGCCGGATAGAGGAGGTAATAGTTCCGGAGCACTTTGCTGTACACCACGTCCCAGGTGAGCTTGTCGTTGCCGGTGGGTTGCGGCGAACCGGGGTCTTTGTAGTATTGCGAATAATCTTCGTCGTTCGGCAACACCCGTACGTTGATGATGGAACCGGTCAGGGGATTGAACTCCGCGTAGCAGGATGGCGGCGGGTTATCGCTCGTGGTGCAGGTGATGAGGACGTTCCCCTTTTTGCTCACCGGCAGCGCAATGGGATCGCCGAGGTTGTAATTGTCCTGCAGTTTGACGGCGTTGCCCGGCGCCTGGTTGGGCGTGGTGTCGTAATACCAGAGCTGGTAATTGTATCCGCCATTGTTCGTGAGCTTTTCCCCGTTTTTATACCCGATAAACGAAATCGGCACCGTTCCCGGGCCATAGTCGCGGAACTGCGTGGTGGTGGCGTTGGGATTGGCCGTATTCTGTTCCGCATACACACCGGAGGTTTCGGAAAACAGGAACAGCGGCTTTTCCACGTGGATCACCTGGCTGATGCCCATCGGCCCCGTGCAATACAGGAAGAATGGCTGGCCTTCCCGCACGCGGGCATTGATGAAAGCGTTCCAGCCGAAGTCGAAAATCCAGCCGTTGGCGTCGTTGGCCTTTACGTCCATATAATTGATCTGGCCAAGGGTAAAGTTGTTGGGCGACTGCGGATTGGCAGGATCGCCGATCATAAGCGAAATAGCGCCCAGATCGAATTTGGGGTTGTTCCCGGTGACCATCGGATCGTAATTGCCCATGTACAGATCGGGCAGCACGGGAGAAAGATCGAGGGAAATCTGCGGGGAGATTTTGTAGATGCTGTCGTCTGTACGGTAATACAGTATAGCCGGTGGCATCTGCATTTTGGGAGCGCCCATGGTATTGCCTTTCCAGCCGATCGGCCAGGGGAAGGTTTGCGGCTCGAGGTAGCGGCCCGTGGTCTGGGAGGTGGCGTCGCCTTCGAACCAGGGTGCAACCGTTCCCTGGATCTCCAGGAAATCGGAATTGGTGCCCTGTACGGCATACAGGGCGTTCATCTGGTCGATGTAGGCCTGGCCTTTGTATTTGAAGACGTTGATTTTCTGTAGCGGCCGGTACACCGTAAACCGGCAGACGATGCCTGCCAGCGGTTTTTTGGCCGCGGTGGGGGAGTTGGACGGCATGCCCTGGAGGATCGGCTGGCCGGTGAGCTCGCTGAGGGGGATCACGCATTGGAACATGGCCGCCGCGCCGTTGGGGCCCGTCAGCGCGCCGTTCTTGAAAAAGTTGATCCAGCGCGTCATCGCTTTGGAAGGTTTTCCCATGAACAACGCCGTATCACCGGCAATGAGACTGAGGAAATCGGTGTAAAGCTGGGTGTTGGTAGGGTCTTCCGGGTTGATGTCGATCACCATGCCGGTGCTTCTCCCGTTGGGGCCGGAGCGGTTGAGGAACGACAGCTGGGCAACGGAGATCTGGCTTTTCAGGGCGGGCGACATAATGTTGTTCGGGTCGTTGATGCCGGTCACGTTCACGCCGATCATATCCAGTCCCATATCGCCGTAATAGTTCCATTCTCCCGGGAAAATGGTGTCGTTGACGGTGAATTCCGCGGCAGGGGCGGGCCTTTCGCCTTCGAACCGCCTGGCTGTTGTGGCGCAGGGATTGGCAGGTGGGGGATTGTAGACGCCGAGCGGCGTGATGGCCCAGTTCACCCAGGCATCGTCGGTCATGCCGTAAGTCATGGGTTGAACGCTGGCGGAGTCGGCAAGGCGGACGGGTTGCCCGGCATAAGGGCCGGAGGCGAACTGCTCGCCGGAGTAATCGTCATTATTCGCAGTGCCTACATTGATGGAAATCAGGCCCTTGAAATTGATCCTGGGGTAATCGAAAATAGACATTGGGGGTAGGTGTATTAGATTAACAATGCATTAACGGACGCAATTAAGGGAATTCGATCTGGTTAAAATGTTAATACATGTTATGACACCAACGCACAAACGAATTGGTTTGCAGGCAAATAGGGGGTAGTCCCGGCTGAAATCAGCCGGAAGGGCGGTTGAAATGTAACATGGGGAATTAGAAAAAAACGGCCGACCATTCCCGCTGGAAGATCGCTTCGGGCGCCAATTCGATGATACCTTCCTTTTCCGTGATGTCTCCGCTGGCGCTTACGTGGTCGGCGATCCCGCACCAGGGCTCTATGCACACGAAATCGGCATTGGGAGCGGCCCAGATCCCCATGTACGGGAAACCCGGGTAACGCAGTTCGAGCCCATGCGGCGTTTTATCGCTGCGGAGGGAAATGGCGTTGGACGCGAGGTGTTTGAAGACCAGCGCATCTTTCAAAAACAGCTCTTTGGTAAGCGGCAGTTCCTGCGCATTGTCGAAGTACGCGACCGGTTCGTCGAGGATTTGCCCTTCGGGCGAAAGCGGCCACAGGGCTGCGTTCTCCGGCGCATTGAAGTGGAGCGTATAGTCGTCGTAATGCGTCCCCTCCGCCAGCGGGACCCTGAAAGCAGGATGCGCCCCGATCGAAAAATACATGGGCTGGTCGCCGGTATTCTGCACGGTGTAGCGGACGGTCAGCGTGGCATCGTTCACCGTATACCGGATGCTCAGTGAGAAAGGGAAGGGGTACCGGGCCAGGGAGTCTGCATCGTCCGTCAACACGAACGTCGCCGAATGCGGCGTCTGCTCCGTCAGTTCAAAGGTTTTGTCCCGCGCGAAGCCATGGCGCCCCAGCTCGTAGGTTTTTCCGTCGAAACGGTACCGGTTGTTTTTCAGTCCGCCCACGATGGGGAACAGTACCGGGCTTTTCTTTCCCCAGAAAGCGGCATCGCCGCTCCAGAGGTATTCCAGGTGATTGTCTTTCCGTTGGATAGCCTGCAGTTCCGCGCCTTTCGGGCTGATCTGCACGCGCAGGATCTCATTCTCGATAGTAGTCATGCTACAAATTTACAGTTTCAGCCGGATTCCCCGTTTGCTGATCCATCCCGTCAGCTGAACGATGATCAGCGCGAAGGTGAGCGATTTCAACAGCCCGGGTACCCCGCCCCAGGGGAACATCATCGGAACCGACAGTGCGCCCATCAAGGCATAAGCATAATAAGGCATCAGGTAACAGAGCAACGTGTCCGTCCCCGCAGGTCGAATGATCCTGAAAACATCGCCTTTCCCCTTCAAATCCGCGATCCAGTACACCAGCGTGAACACAAGCAGGGTAATCGCACTGCAGATATACACCCAACTGGGCGTCACCATCACCTTCGAAATGCCCCATATCGGCCGTGTAGCGAGCCCCGCCACCAGGAGCCCCGCTGCAATGCCCGTTAACCATCCGATAACGGGAATTCGGCGCCCTTTCGCCACGAAATCCCGGAAAAGAATGGATGCCACCGTTCCCCCGAGCACCAGGGCCGCCAGTCCGCCGTCGCCCACCGGGGCCAGGAACCGCCGGAGCGGATGATCTTCCGCGATGAGACCGCCATGCGCCGCCATGTTGAAAGCCATACATACGAGCCAAACGCCCAGTACCACACCGATTTTGCCTTTGCCGAGGATGAAAGTAAGCGCCCCCACGAGGTAAGCCCAGCCAATCAATCCCAAAATCCCCCACCAGTACGTCGAAAATCCCTGCGCATGTTCGCCGCCGCGGCAAACGCTCACCAGTAACAGCAATCCGGCGATGCCGATCGCTTTGAGCACGTATTTGCGGACGTTCGGCCAGCCAGCCGGATATTGGTTCCAGATAAGGATGAACGATGTGCAGGCGATCGCGTTCCAGGCCCCGCGCGACAGGCCGGTTGCCCCCTCGTTCAGGTATTCCCCGTTCACCAATACCAGCCCCATCACGAGCAAACCGATCCCGCGCTCCAGCGCATGGCGGACGAGCGCCCAGGTGCCGTCGCCCTTTTTGATACGGTTGGCCACGGCGTAGGGAATGCTCATGCCCACAATGAACAGGAAGGCGGGGAACACGGTATCTGCCAGGCCCATACCGTCTTCCCGCGGTTTGGTGTGCTCCAGCCACAGGGGAATGTCGTGCAATGTCCAGAGGTCGTTGACGAAGATCATGAGCGTCATCGTCAGGGCACGGGTAATGTCTATCGACGCGATTCTTTGGGAAAGGGTCATAAGATGGGTGGAATTTGTGTCAAGTTAAAAAACGGGGCCGGCATTATCAACCGCGCCCCGTTGACTTTCGTTGTAACCTTCAGTTTTTATCGCGCCACCACCAGGCGTACCTGCCTGTCCATGCGCCCGGATTGCAGCCGCAGGATGTACACGCCCGAAGGCTGCGGCGACTGCGGCCAGCGCAGCGTGTGCTCGCCGGCTTCCTGGCGCGCGTTGAGCAATGTTTGCGTTTGTCCGTTCATGTTATATACGGAAATCTGCACGTTTCCCGCTTCCGGGAGCGCATATTTTATCGTGGATGCCCCGCCGGATACGGGGTTGGGGTACACTTCCAGCTTCACGTCCTTCGACAGTTCCGCCTTTCCGCCGTCCAGTTTCGCCTGCATCAAAGCCCCGCCGCCACCGCTCTGCCCGAACACCCGCAGCTCCGAAATGCTCGCCCAGGTGCCGGTATAATCCGCCGCACCCGTTACGTTGATGCGCACGTACCGCGCCGCTACCGGACTGAAATTGTCCGTAATCGGCGAAGCCACCGTACCTGGCGTGGTGTTGGCGGAACGGTTCACGATTTGCGTGAAACTTCCGCCAGCCGTGGTTTTGGCCTGGATCGTGAATTGATAGGCGCGGTCGCTGAAGCAGACCACTTCGGTTTTCGAAATATCGTACACCGCGCCGAGGTCCACTTCCAGCCACTGTGGGTACACGCTGGCCGACCAGCGGGTGTTCACGTCGCCGTCTACCGCCGAGGTTGCGGGGTTTTCGGGCTGGGGCTGACTGCTGGCCGTCACGGATTTGTTGAGGGCGAGATTGGCGAGCGCGGGAGGAGCGTCCGGGTCGGGAGGACCGCCCATCCAGGCCGGCCCAACGTCCATCGAGTCGAGCGGACGATTGGTGACCGTTCCGGACACACGCTCGTCGGCCCCTGCATCTTTGGAGGAAGTGCGGGCCTGTCCGTCGATGTCGAACGATACATTGATATCTACCGGCAATCCGGAAATATCGAGCACGCCGCCCCATCCGCCGACGCCTGCGTCTATGGCCGGGCTGGACGCGCCGATGCGCCAGCTGCCCGCCGATTCCAGTTGCGGGTTGGCGATGGTGATGCCGCCGGGATTCGTGATGCCGAGGGTGCCGGAAAAAATGTTCCCCTGCCAGGTTTCGGAACCGGTGAGGGTGTTGGCTACGAGCGGTTGATCGGCGTCTACGACCACGTTATTGGCGACTTTCACGCCGGTGGGCGATAGCGGCCGGGAGCCGTTGTTCAGATCGATGGCGCGGCCGCTGTTGAATTCGCCGATGGTGTTGTAGGCGATCACGCAGCCGTTGATCTGCGGGTTGTAGCGGACTTCCCCGGCCGGGTAATCCTGTCCTTTCTGGAGGGTGATCACCGCATCGCCGGTGGAATTGGCTGCGTCCAGGCCATAGAAGAAGTTGTTGATGATATAGTTCTGCGAACCGATGACGCGCACGCCGCCGGTTTTCGCTTTTCCTTCGCCGAGGAACCAGTTGGCGTAAAGGACGTTACGGTCGCCATGGCGGAAGCAGAACTGGCCTTCCGAGCGGCGGAAGGTATTGTAGCGATAGAGGTTTTCCGCGCTTTTGTTGGAAATGATCTCGTTTTCGCCGTCGCATTCGCGGAAGAGGTTGTATTGGAAGAGCGTCCGGGAGATGTTGTCCATTTGCCCGGAATAGCCTACCCGTACGGTTTCTCCGCCATTTACGCCCAGCGGCGGGCGGCGGGAAAAGTGGTTGTATTCCACCACATGGAAGTCGGCGGTTTTGTCCCGCACTTCGATCTGGAGGGTAGGGTCAACGGTGTTTTTGCCTTCGAAATGGCAATGGTCGAGGCGGGCGCGAAACCCGTCGAGCACCATCCATTTCGATCCGGAATTGAAGTTAATGATGGCGCACTGCGTGATGCGGTTGTAGCTGCCGCGGATGGTCACCACGTTGCCGGTGACGGTGCCGTTGGTCCATTTGAACCCGCGTACCACCAGGTAAGTGCCGGTGACGTTGAGGGTGGAGTTGCCCGTGAACGTAACGCCGCCGGGTGTTTGGGCGCGCATTTCGATTGCGGCGGTGGATGTGCCGGAGGAACTGAAAGTGATGGCGGCATTGTTCCAGGTGCCGTTTTGTAAAATGACGCGGTCGCCGGGCTGCGCGGCCGAAATGGCGGCGTTGAGCGCGGTCATGTCAGACACGTTGCGATCGATGGCCGAAGCAACGGTACAGCATAATAGCAGGCAAATAAGCCAGTGGTAACGTTTTCGCATAAGTGGAATTTGGGTGATGAATAAAATACGGTCCGGCAGACGGGAAGATGATCGTGCATTTTTGCGGAAACGTTTTGATTATCAATGCTTGCCAGGCATAAAAGGTCATTGGCGAAATACGTTTTTCAGTGTGTAGATGCGCGTTTTCATAACTATCGGGAATGGCAGGGTTCGAATATATGCAAACGATTGCATATTTGCGAATATTTTTTGGGGAAAATGGGTTGAATTTTGATGTGGGGACGTACATTGGAGCATGGCTTTTTATAGAGACAAGCAACGCGTCATCGATTATCCGCCGGAAAAACTCCGTGATTTTCATTCCTTCAGGTATGAATGGATCGATAATCTGAATTTTACCTTAACACCGGAAGAATGTCTGGACGATCCCGCGCCTTATATTTCCATCGCGAGAGAAATGTTTCTCGAAGTTGGTTGGGAAGGAGATGGGAAGATCGAATTGATGTGGGTCCCTCCATTTGCCCTGAAAGCCGGAAACCCGATGGGCGTTACGATCTGGCATGTGAAACAGCAGGAAGACGGAACGTCTTGGCTGTTATCGCCCATTCCGCTGGAATTTGCTTTATAAATAAAAAGCGACAGCCTCCGGAGGGGCTGTCGCGCAGTATTTTCGAACGGATTTAACTCCAGATTTCGTTGCCTTCGGTGAGGAGAACGGGGGCGCCGTCGGTTACCATGATGGTGTGCTCATGTTGGGCCACGAAGCTGCCGTCTTTGGTCTGGAGCGTCCAGCCATCGCCGTTTTCATAGGCCCAGGTAGCCCGGGTGGAAATGAAGGTTTCGATGGCCACCACGCCGTTTTTGCGGAAGCGGGCGCGGTTGTATTTGTCGTAGTAGTTGGCGATGGAGTGGGGCTCTTCGTGGAGGCTGCGGCCGATGCCGTGGCCGGTGAGGTTTTCAATCACCCGGAAACCTCTTTTCTTCGCTTCCGCTTCGATCAATCCGCCGATTTCTGCAATTTTCACACCGTCGCGGATGTTGGCGATCGCTTTGCGGAGAATGTCGCGCGAAGCGTCCACGAGTTTCTGATGGCCGTGGATGTCTTCCCCGAGCACGAAAGAACCGCCGTTATCCGCCCAGAAGCCGTTCAGTTCGGCGGAAACGTCCACGTTTACGAGGTCGCCCTCCTGCAAGATGCGCTTCACCGAGGGGATGCCGTGCGCGATCTCGTTGTTGACCGAGATGCACGTCCAGCCAGGGAAACCGTACGTCAGTTTAGGCGCGCTTTTGGCCCCGAATGCCGCGAGCACGGCATTGCCGAATTCGTCCAGTTCACCGGTCGACATTCCCGGGCGGGCGTGTTCCCGCATCGCTTTCAGGGTGAGGGCCACCGCTTCTCCGGCCGCCTGCATGCCCTGTAATTCCGCTTCGTTCGTGATAGACATGGGATTCGTTATCTGTTTGTCGCAATTTAGTTAATAATAGGCATTGGCACATGGGTACTAGTGCTTAGGCGGTTTGCCGGGCCGGGAGAGGCGTTTGAGCGCCTTCTCGATGGTGTCCATCCGCTTGCGGATCTTCTCCGCCGCCGCATCGAGGGTAAAACCTTCGTCGAGCAGCTCCTTGATGAGGAGCATCTTCTTGATATTGGCGTAATCGTACCGCCGGTTTTTACCTTCTTCCTCCGTCAGGCTGATGATAATGCCCTTGTCTTCCCAATACCGGATCTGCCTGGCCGGGATCCCCGTGATCTGGGATACTTCCCCGATCCCCACCACCAGGCGCCCCAGGAACTCAAAATCGAACTGCAAATCTTCCGTCGTGTCCATTTTGTAAATTATTTACAATGATTGTTGTGAAATTAAAAACTATTCCTTTAATTTGCAATTGTAAATAATTTACAAAACAGGACATTAAATTACATTGTATGCCTCAAACCGCCACTGGCGGCATTTGATCCCACAAAATCTCGACTCATGAAAAGGCTATTTATCGTGCTTTGCCTGGCCGGCGGATTCGTTCCGGCACAGGCCCGGAACCCCCTTGCCACGGCGCCCCGCTTCCATGAAGCGCCCGCCAAATCCACCGTCCAGGCCTTTTTCGCCGCATTCGGCAAAGGCGACCTGGAAGCCCTCGTCCAAACCTTCGACCCCGCCGCGGAAATCACGGCCGTTCGCGCCGGCAACCGTACCGCCGGACAAATCTACGGTTCCTACAAAGGCCACGCCGGCGTTCGGGAATTCGTAGCCGGCCTCGGCGCCGCCTTCCAGACGCAGGCATTTACCGTGGAGCAGGTGATCGGCGAAGGGGAGACCGTGTTCGCCAGCGGCAAATTCACGCACCTCGTGAAAGCCACCGGCAAAACGTTTTCCAGCGACTGGGCGCTGAAATGCACCGTTCGCAACGGCAAGATCGTATCGTACCACTTCTATGAAGATTCCGCCGCCTATGCGCAGGCCAGCGGCGCCTGATCCCATGCAGCCGTGCTTATGCCGCGGGGCCCTTTGCGAAGGGGGCTCCGCGGATTCCTTATCCCGCCATTCCCAAAATTCCACGCTTCCTGCGTTCCCGTTTGCCGCGGGTTCCGTAATTTAGGACATGCGAAAGATTGTTTTAGCCAGTACATCGACTTTATTCGGCCAGGATTACCTCTCTTACCTGGAACCCGCCATCCGCGAACTGTTTGCCGGCATTCCGGAGATCGTTTTCATCCCATATGCGCGCCCCGGCGGCATTTCCCACGACGATTACACCGCCCGCGCCGCAGCAGCCTTCGCTGCCTGGGGCATCCAGGTGCGGGGCCTGCATACTTTCCCGGATCCGGAAGTGGCCATCCGGCATGCTGCGGGTTATTTCACCGGCGGCGGCAACACCTTCCTCCTGGTCAAACAACTGCACGAAAATAAACTCATGGATTTGCTGGCCGCCGAAGTGGAAGGAGGGAAGCCTTACCTCGGCACGAGCGCCGGCAGCAACATCGGCGGAGTGAACATGCAAACCACCAACGACATGCCCATCGTGTACCCGCCCAGTTTCCAGACCATGGACCTCGTCCCCTTCAACCTCAACCCCCATTACCTCGATCCGCAACCCGGTTCCGCGCATATGGGCGAAACCCGTGAAACCCGCATCCGCGAATTCCACACCCAGCAAAACATACCGGTAGTAGGCCTGCGCGAAGGCAGCTGGATCGAAGTGAAAGGAACGGAGATCACACTGCGGGGGCCTCTCACTGCCAGGATCTTCAAAGCCGGTCATGAACCTTATGAAATGTCGCCCGGCGGCAACCTGTCCCTCATATGATCTTCTTTTTACAGCTAAATATTTAGCGGGCGGCTTACCGGTCGCCCGCTTTTTCTGCCATTCCATCCAGTTATTTGATGATTTCTTCAACAATTTTCACCGTTAGTGGAGGTTTTCTGAAAAAAGTGGAAATGTTTATTAATTTAACCGGCTCTTTATTGTCTACAAGCTCAACCAATTCACTATGAGTTCAAATCGGAGAAATTTCCTTCGCCACCTGGCGATCGGTTCCGGCGCACTGATGACCGGTATCCCGTCTTTCGCATCTTCCGTTCCCAGCGATGAGGAACTGAAAATCGCGTTGGATCAGTCCAAGAAATCGCAACGCTTCAACATGAGCGGTTATGCCGCTCCCAAGATCGACAAGGTGCGGATCGGTTTCATCGGACAGGGTATGCGCGGGCCGGGCGCGGTTCAGCGTATGTCGTATATCGATGGTGTTGAGATCGTAGCCATCTGCGACCTGCTGCCCGAGCGCGCCACCAAATCGAACGGTATCGTTACGAAAATGGGCCGCCCTGCCGCCAAGGAATATTCCGGCGCCAATGGCTGGAAGGAAATGATCGATAAGGAGCAACTGGACCTGGTGTACATCACCACGCCCTGGGACCTCCATACCCCTATGGCCCTTTACGCCATGGAACACGGTTGCCACGCAGCGTCCGAAGTGCCCATCGCACTCACGCTCGAAGATTGCTGGAAACTCGTGGAAACTTCCGAACGCACCAAAAAGCATTGCATGATGCTGGAGAACTGCTGCTACGACTTCTTCGAGCTGCTGACGCTCAACATGGCGCGCCAGGGCCTCTTCGGCGAAATCGTGCACGCAGAAGGCGCGTATATCCACGATCTGCGTGATCTCAACTTCTCCAAAAAAGGGTACCAGAACATGTGGCGCCTCCGCGAGAACATCGCGCACAACGGCTGCCTGTACCCGACCCACGGCCTCGGCCCCATCGCACAGTGCATGAACATCAACCGCGGCGATAAAATGGATTACCTCGTGTCTATGTCCAGCAACGATTATATGATGGGCGAGATCGCGAAAGCCAAAGCAGCCGAAGATCCGTTCTTCAACGAATTCGTAGGCAAAAACTATCGCGGCCAGATGAACACCACCACCATCAAAACCGCTAAAGGCAAGACGTTGATGGTACAGCACGACGTAACTTCCCCTCGCCCGTATTCCCGCATCCACCTCGTGAGCGGCACCAAAGGCGTAGCCAGCAAATGGCCCGATCCCGAGCGCATCGCTTTCGGCCACGACTGGATCAAGGAAGCAGAACTGAAAAAACTTTACGACCAGTACACCCCCGAGATCGTTCGCAAGATCGGGGAAATGGCCAAGCAAATCGGCGGCCACGGCGGGATGGACTTCATGATGGACTGGCGCCTCATCGACTGTCTGCGCAACGGCCTCCCGCTGGACCAGGACGTGTACGACGGCGTGGCATGGAGCTGCATCTTCCCGCTGAGCGGAAAATCCATCGCCAAACGTTCTTCCAGCGTGGATATTCCCGACTTTACCCGCGGCGCCTGGAAAACCAACGCCCCCGTTGAACTGACGCTGAAAGGCGGCGGCACCACCGGCGTGATCGGCGTGGAAAAGAAAGGTGAGTCCAAGCAATTGAACGTGCACTAATCCCGCACGCAAACGATACCTGGCGCTCTCCTTTACCGGGAGAGCGCTTTTTTTTACAACCTACCGCTACCTGCTATGAAACATTTCCTTTCCTGCTGCCTGCTGCTGCTTTCGGCTACCACGATGGCGCAGCGCCTCGACACCGACCTCTATGCGCAAACCAGCGAAGTCAACAATATTATGGTGCAGTTCGAGGCCGACCGCGGCATCCTGCAACGGTTTTACGCCATCCGCAACTCGCCCGAACGGCGGGAAAGACTGGAAAAATTGTACGCGGATTATATGCAAAGGCTGGCTGCGCTGGATTGGGACAAACTGCCCACGGGCTCCCGCGCCGATTATGTCCTGTTTCGCCGTAACCTGCAACAGGAGCGGAATACGCTGACCGTCGAAAAGGTGGAAACGGCGCAGTTGAAACGGTATTTCCCGTTCGCGGACTCGCTGTATGCCGCCGAAGCCCGCAGGCGAAGGGGCCTCACGCCCAACGCGCGCGCCCTCGCCGCCGCGTGGAACGAAGCAGGCAAGGCGGTTCGCGCGCAGCTGGCTTTGCTGGCGAAAGACAGCACGCTGTCTCCCTTCCTGGCCCAACGCGGCGCCGGCATCGCACGGGGCTTGCAACAGGCCATCAAAAGCACCTACGAGTTTTACACCGGCTTCGATCCCCAGTTTTCCTGGTGGATGCCCGCGCCGTACCGGGAGCTGGACAGTGTCCTTGACCATTACGCCAACACCTTCCAGCAAATCGCGAAACGTGCGCCGTCGCAGAAAGACGACGGGTCGGGCATCATCGGCAACCCCATCGGCCAGGCCGGCGTACAGGTGTTGCTGCAACATGAAATGATCCCGTACTCGCCCGACGAGCTGATCGCCATCGCCAACCGCGAATTCGCCTGGTGTGAAAAGGAAATGCTCAAAGCCTCCCGCGACATGGGGTTCGGCGATAACTGGAAAGCCGCCATGGAAAAGGTGAAAGGCACTTCCGTGGAGCCGGGTTCGCAGCCGGAAGCGATGTTGGGACTGTATAACGAGTCCGTCGCGTTTTTGAAGGAACATCAATTGATATCGTTACCGCCGCTGGCCGAGGAAACCTGGCGGATGAACATGCTTTCGCCGGAAAGACAACTGGTGGCGCCGTTCTTCCTGGGCGGGGAGGAGCTGCTGATCGCCTTTCCGACCAACGCCATGCGCCACGATGACAAGATGATGTCGATCCGCGGCAATAACCCTCATTTCTCCCGCGCCGTGGTGCATCACGAATTGCTGGCGGGGCACGGTTTGCAGCAGTTCATGAACGACCGCTACAAAGCCTATCGCCATTTCGATACGCCGTTCTGGACCGAAGGCTGGGCATTGTACTGGGAGCGGCTGTTGTGGGACAGGGGCTTTCCCCGTTCTGCGGAAGACCGCGTGGGCATGCTGTTCTGGCGGATGCACCGTTGCGCCCGCATCATCTTTTCCCTCAGCTATCACACGAATAAATGGACGCCGCAGCAATGCATCGATTTCCTCGTGGAGCGGGTCAACCACGAACGCGCCAACGCGGAAGGCGAAGTGCGCCGCTCGTTCACCGGCGGGTACGGCCCGCTGTACCAGATCGCTTACATGATCGGTGGTTTACAGTTCGAAGCATTGAAGAAGGAACTGGTAGACAGCGGGAAAATGAACATCCGCGATTTCCATGACGCCATCATCCGCGAAAACGCGATGCCGGTGGAAATGGTGCGCGCCATTCTTTTGGACAAATTGCCCAATAAGGATTTCAAGTCCAGCTGGCGGTTTTACCCGCTCTAGCGGATGGAATCCGGGTTGGGAATGAAATTGAGGAAGGCGTTGAATTTGGTCTGGTACTTCCGCTTGTCGAGCTTATAGTAAAAGGCGCCTCTTTTGGAGGTGGCCTTTTCTTTGTCTTTCTGCTTGACGAGCAGCCCTGTCGACAATACTTTCCGGGAAAAATTACGTTTATCCATCAGCGTGTCGAAAATACCTTCGTAGAGGTGCTGGAGCTGGGGGAGCGTGAATTTTTCCGGGAGCATTTCGAACACGATGGGATGGAAAGCAGCCTTGTAGCGGAGTTTCTGCTGCGCCAGGGCCACCATGTCGCGATGGTCGAAAATGAGGGACGGCAGCTTTTTGAGGGGGAACCACTCGGCATGGTAATCCTGGTTGATCTGCTGTGTATACCGGTTAATGTCGATCAGGCTGGAATATACGACAGACAGCGTACGGTCCACCGGGTCGCGCTCCACTTCCCCGAAAATGTACAACTGTTCCATGTACACGTTCTCCAGGCCGGTCAGCTCCTTCAACACACGGCTCGCCGCAAGATCGATGTTCTCGTCTCGCTTCATAAGTCCGCCGGCAAGGCTCCAGCGGCCCTTTTCGGGCTCGAAGCCCCGTTTGATGAGGAGCAGTTTCAGCTCCGTTCCGTCAAATCCAAAAATAATACAGTCTACGGCCACCAGCATCCTGTTTTTGCTGGAGTATTGGGCGATTCTCAAGGCGGATCAGTTTTTTACGTGGTCACGATATAAATGTCGCACAGACAATTTATCAAACATTCCTGAAAAATTGGCTGGAAATTTCGGGATTTAATCCAGATATTTAAAGGATCAAACCCGAATTCTGTTTTAAAATTTCACGTTTTACATGAAAAAGTTATCGACCCTCATGGCCCTGTCTACCGGTGGCATCATGGCTTTTACCGCCTGTGGCGACGGTGGCGGCAAAGCGCGCGCGGTATCGCTGACCAGCGCCAGGTACGGCGAAACGGGCGGCGCGGAAGTCACCCAGTACACCCTCACCAACGCCAACGGCATGATCGTCAAGGTCCTGAACTACGGCGGCATCATCACCGATATCATCACGCCAGACAAGAGCGGGGCGCCCGGCAACGTGGTGCTTTCGTACGACAGCCTGAGCGGCTACCTTCAGGCCGGCAACCCTTATTTCGGGACGCTCGTGGGCCGGTACGCCAACCGCATCGCCAATGCGCAGTTCTCGCTGGACGGCGTTACGTACAAGCTGGCGCCAAATAACAACGGCAACACCCTGCACGGTGGGCTGAAAGGTTTCGATAAAGTGATCTGGAAAGCCACGCCCCAGGCCGGCGATTCCAGTCTGCTGCTCGAATACCGCTCCGCAGACGGGGAAGAAGGCTATCCCGGTAACCTCGACGTAAAAGTGGTGTACACCCTTACGGCCGACAATGCCCTGCAGATCGACTATACGGCTACCACCGACAAGGCAACGCCCATCAACCTCACCAACCACAGCTATTTCAACCTGTCGGCCGGCCAAAGCCACGACATCCTGGGCCATGAGCTGCAGTTGCGCGCGCCGCGCTACACGCCGGTGAACGAAAACCTCATCCCGCTGGGCCGCCTCGATTCCGTGGCCGGCACTGCCATGGATTTTACAACGCCGCACAAGATCGGCGAGCGCATCAGCCAGGTCCAGGGCGGCTACGATCATAACTGGGTGCTGGAAGAAGGCGAAGGGCTGCAGGAATTCGGGATGTTGTACGATTCCGTTTCCGGACGTGTGATGACGGTGGCCACTACCGAGCCGGGCGTCCAGTTCTACAGCGGCAATTTCCTCGACGGATCGCTGAAAAACACGCGCAACAACGCCGTGTACGGAAAACACGCCGGCATGTGCCTGGAAACCCAGCATTTCCCGGATTCTCCGAACCAGCCGTCGTTCCCCAGCGCCATTCTCCGGCCGGGAGAAACCTACAAACAAACAACGGTGTACCGGTTCGCGGTACGCAAATAATCGCATTTCGTGAAAATGGAAAGCCGTCCCGATCATACCGGAACGGCTTTTTTTATGCCCACGCCATCAGGCTTTTACGATCATTTTACCTTTGTTTTTGCCGGAAAACAGGCCGAGCAGGGCTTCGGGTAATTGCTCGAACCCTTCCGCCACGGTTTCCTCCGACTTGATTTTGCCCGCCTTCACGAGCGGCGCCAGAAACTCGATCCCTTCACGGAACCGGGATGCGTAATTGCGGATGATGAACCCCTGCATAAGGATGCTCCGCGTCACCATAAGCCCCTGCCAGCGCGGGCCGGTCGGCACTTCGGTGGCGTTGTAGTAGGAGATCTGCCCGCAAAGCGGCACCCGCGCAAAGAAATTCAGCTGTCTCATCACCGCGTCAGACACTTCGCCGCCCACATTATCGAAATAAATATCCACGCCGTTGGGGCAGAGCGTCGACAGGCGATCGTCGAGCCCCGGCTCGTTATAATTGATGGCGGCATCGAATCCGAAGTAATCGGTCAGCAGTTTCACTTTTTCGTCCGACCCGGCGATCCCTACCGCCCGGCAGCCCAAATGCTTCGCGATCTGCCCGACCACAGAGCCCACGGCCCCGGCAGCGCCGGATACCACAACGGTTTCGCCGGCTTTGGGCTTGCCGATGTCCATGAGGCCGATGTAGGCCGTGAGGCCCGTCATCCCCAGCACGCCGAGGTAATAGCTGGGCGGTGCGATGCTGGCGTCGATTTTCTGAACAGCGGATGCGGGAACGGTCATTTCCGTGCGCCAGGGAAGGTAGGGACCGAGCACCACGTCCCCCGGCTGGAACTTAGGATCGCGGGAAGCGGTCACTTCCGCCACTACGCCGCCTTCCAGCGCGTTGTTCACCTGGAACGGGGGGACGTAGGATTTGCTATCGTTCATCCGTCCGCGCATGTACGGGTCCACGGAATAGAACAATCCTTTCAGCTGAAGCTCGCCTTCCTTCGCGTCGGGCAACGGCACTTCGTCTATCCTGAAAATGGAAGCGTCGGGGAGACCGGTGGGCCGGGCGGCGAACGTGATCTGTTTTACCTTTTTCATGTTGTAATAACCCCCGGGCACGGGGTTTGGTTGCCGGTCGATGGTTGAAATCGGATTTTTTACGAATAATGCATACCTTGTCTGCACGAAAGCCGCCGTATCAGCATGTCGCTACAAGATAACACGCCTCCCGCACCGGACCCGGGCTGGGAGGCTTTCCGGAAAGGGGACAGGGATGCGTTTGCGCAGTTGTATGACGAACACGCCCCGCCACTGATCGTTTACGGGATCAGGGTGAGCGGCGACGAGGGGTTGGTGCGCGACGTGGTCCAGGACCTTTTCGTTGAAATTTGGCGCTCCCGCGCGAACCTGCAGTCGCCCGGTTCGGTGAGGGGCTACCTGTTGAAAGCCCTCCGCTACAAACTCATGCGGAAAGCGGCCGTGCGCCTGCTGTACGCCGATTCGCTCCCCGAACAGGCAGACACCGCCAACCCGGAATCCATCATCCTCGAGCACGAAAACGAAGTCATCCGCCGCCAGCTCATCCGCCGGGCCATCGACCGTTTGCCGAAGCGCCAGCAGGAAATGGTCAACCTGCGGTTTTACCAGGGGCTGAGCACGGAAGAAGCCGCCAGCGTCATGTCCGTCAATTATCAATCCGCCGCCAACCTTCTCCACAGGGCCGTTTCGCAGCTCCGCGAAATGCTCGGGCCCGGGGCGCTTGCCATCATTATCCTCTGCCGCGAGGGCTGATAAAAAACGGCCGTAGCCCCGCAGTTTTCCTTCCACCGAAAAAAAATAAAAAAAAAACGCCGCCAGGTGAGTATCGCGGAGCGGAATGGGTCACCTATTGAAGAACGACCACATTTCAGCAAATGTCTAACCACCCATCCGACCTGGAAAATTTACTGCGAAACGACGACTTCGTGCAATGGACTTTACGCCCAACGGCGGAAGGGGACGCGCGTTGGGAGGCCTGGATAGGCGGGGATGCGGAGCGCCGTGCCCTGGTAGACCGCTGCCGGAGCGCCGTTTTGGCCGTTCATGCCGCGGAATCCGAAGTTCCGGCCGAAATGCTGGCCGGGGAAATCTGGGATAAGATGCAGGGCGCCCTCCGCCCTAAGGTCCGCTGGATGTCTTATGCGGCGGTCGCTGCGGTGGTATTGCTGCTGGCAGGGGCGGGATGGTGGTGGATGGACGGGCGGCCCGCAGGAAAAGGGGATATGGCCATGGAAGCGCCCGCTGTCGTGAAAGGGGAAAACGGGGAAATATCGGCGGCCAATAACGGGGCGGGACTGAAAACCGTATTAATGGTAGACGGTTCGCGGATTACGCTGAGCCCCGGCGCGAAGGTGCATTTTCAAAGCCTGCCCGGCCCGGATGCCCGGAACGTGCGGCTGGAAGGCTCGGCTTTCTTCGAAGTATCGCCCGACCCGAAGCGGCCCTTCACCGTGTTCGCCGGCAAAGTGGTGACCCGCGTACTGGGTACCAGCTTCCGGATCAGCGGGGAACGCAGCATCACGGTGGCCGTGCGCTCGGGAAAAGTGTCCGTTTCCCATGCGGGAGATAACAGCGCCTGGATTTTGCTGCCCAACGAACAGGCGGTTTATGACGCCGGTCGCAACACGATGGCCAAGTCGGTTGTTATCAATAAAACCATCCTCGAAAACCCTGTTCCGCCGACTCCCCGGTTCAGTTTCGACGAAACCCCGGCCCCGGCGGTGATAGACGAACTGTCCGGAACTTATGCCGTGAATATCCGCTACGACAGGCGGACGTTCGAAAAATGCAGGATTACCGTGTCTCTCGAAGAAGGCACTTTTTACGATAAACTGGAGGTGCTCTGCAAAGTGCTGGGCGCCACATATGAAATAGTGAACAATGAAGTACGGATTGCTGGTCCTGGCTGCTGATCGCTACCGCTCCACCGTACACTGAACAAACGATTCCACATTTACTGTCAACCAAAAATCAAGCGTATGAACACCATCCGTTTCATGATGCGGGTAGCGCTGTTGAAGACCTTGCTGTGCATTTTCGTGACCACCGCCATGGCGGCGGTAGCAGGCGCACAAGGCGTTCTCGACAAAAAAATTTCCCTTACCGTAGCCAACAAGGAACTGAAAAATGTGCTCGGCAAGATCGAAGAGGCGGCTTCCGTCAAGTTCGCCTATGCTACCCGGACTATTCCGCTCACCAGCATCGTGAGCCTCTCTGTGCGCGATACGCGCCTCGGCGACGTGCTGCAATCGCTCCTGCAGCCCTATAACGTCAGTTACGAAGTTGTAGGCAACCAGATCATTATCCAGAAAGACGGGGTGAAAGTGGTCATCTCCCGCGACGCGCTTTTCAAGAAAGTGACGGGCCGCGTGAAGGCGGCCGACGGCACCAGCGTTCCCGGCGTAACGGTTACCGTGAAGGGCACCTCCAAAGGTGCGGTCACGAATGCCGACGGGTTTTTCGAGATCGACGCCGAAGAAGGCGCGGTGCTCGTGTTTTCCGCCATCGGTTTCGCCGCCCAGGAAATTGCGGTCGGATCGGCGGGCAACTACGACGTGGTATTGCAGGAATCCAAGCGCGAACTGTCGGAAGTAGTGGTAACGGCCCTCGGCCAGCGGAAAGAGAAGCGCGCGCTGGGGTATTCCGTATCCGAAGTGAAAGGCGCAGACCTGGCGCAGACCAACGAAGTGAACCCTATCAACGCCTTGCAGGGCAAAGCTCCCGGCATCAATATCGACCAGGGCTCGGGCGGCCTTTTCGGCAACTCGCGGATCCTGCTTCGCGGCAACTCCACCCTAAGCCTCAATAACCAGCCTATTTTCGTGGTAGACGGCGTGATCGTGGAAAACGACGCGTTCGACGGGAAAGGGCGCGATTTCGGGAACGATCTCAAGAACCTGAACATGGAAGAGTTCGAAAGCGTTTCCGTGCTGAAAGGCTCCGCAGCCGCGGCGCTCTACGGCACCCGCGCCATCAACGGCGTGGTGCTCATCACCACCAAGAAAGGCCGGACAAAGAAAGGATGGGGCGTGTCTGTCAGCCAATCCCTCAACATCCAGGACCCTTACCGCGGACCGGACTTCCAGAATGAATACGGCGGCGGCACCGTGGGCGCTTTCTTCACCGATACCCGCGACCCCGGCTATCCTAACGGTACCAACTGGCAAACGAAAGTGTTCCCCACCAACGCTGCCAACGAACCTTATATCGACCCGCAGAAAAACAGGGAACTGGAGAACTGGGGGCCCAAATTCGCCAACCAGCGCGTCCGCAATTATGATGGTACCTGGACGGAATACAAAGCCGTTCCCAATAACTATCTCGACGCATTCCAGACCGGTGTGGGCTACCTCACCAACGTGGCGCTCGACGGGGCTACCGACAAATCCTCGTTCCGGGTTTCCTATTCCCGCAACCAGGCCGAAGGCATCAACTTCCGCAACAAGATGAACAAAAACGCCTTCACCCTGCGCGCCACCCATAACCTGACCAGCTTTATCAGCCTCGACGCCGGTGCCGATTACACCAACATCCAGGCCGAGAACCCGCCGCAGCTGGGGCTCAATAACTTCATCTGGATCTTCCCCCGCAACTACGACACCAAATACTGGATGCAGCGCAGCAAATACACCAGCTCGCTCGGCGGGGTGCCCAAGGTATACGATCCCAATGAAACGAATTTCGTGCCCGGCGCCGATTACTGGTTCCGCATTTTCGAGAACAATTACCTGCAGGACGAACAGATGTTCCGCGGCCGCCTCGCGATCAACGCCACCATTACCAACTGGCTCAGATTGCAGCTGGAAGGGAACTTCAGCAATATCAGCATCAAGAACGAATCGAAAGAACTGGGACAGGGATACGATTTCAAGGGCGAAGACAATACCAGCGGCGGCAAATACGGCCTCGGCCTTACGCAGAAACGTGCCTGGTTCATGAAATGGATGGGCGTTGTCACCAAACAGCTCACCAAAGACCTTTCCCTGAACGGCTACGTTGGCGGCGAAACACAACGCTACAACAACGTGTATAACCTCAGCGAAACGGACGGCGGCCTCATCTTCCCCGGCAACTACTTCCTCGCCAACTCGAAGAAACCGCAGATTTCCACGGGCGGCGTGCGCACGCGTAAAACCATCAATTCCATCTACGCCAGCGCCGACCTCGCCTGGAGAGAACAACTGTACCTCCAAACCACATGGCGCGGCGACTGGTCGTCGGCCCTCACGTACAGCGACGGTACCGGTTTCAACTTTTACAACTATCCGGCGGTGAGCCTTTCGTGGATTTTCTCCGAAACGTTCAAGCTGCCCGAATTCATATCGTTCGGTAAACTGCGGGGCAACGTGGCCTGGCTCGGCGGCGATATGGACCCCTTCGTCCTCAACCCCGGCTTCCAGCTGAGAGGGTTCTCGCAGGCGAACGGCAACAACATCCCCATGCTCGCGTACATCCTCAATTCGCAGGGGCAATCGTATATGGTCGACAAGAGCCTCAAACCCCGCCGCAAGCGCGCGCTGGAGGCAGGGGTCGATGTCCGGTTCATGAAAGACAGGCTGGGCGTGGATGTAACCGTTTATAAAGACAATACTTTCAACCAGGGTATCCTCATCCCCGCAGCGGCCGAATCCGGCGTAAACAGCCAGCTCATCAATGCCGGCAACATTCAGAACAAGGGGATCGAAATCTCCCTGAACGCGACGCCCGTGCAAACGAAGAACTTCAACTGGAACACGACGCTCACCTTCACCCGGAACCGCAACAAGATCATCGAACTGTATGGCGACCGCGAATATTATGCGCTCGATGAAGAAGGGCTCGGTTCCAACGACCAGATCCCATACGCGAAAGTGGGTGGCGCCTACGGCGTGATCCGCACCCGGATCCATTCCAAAAGCTACCAGGCTTACGATGCCAATGGCAAGCCCATCGCGCACGCCAACAACGGGAAAACGGTGCTGGCCTGGCGGTCAGACGCCCGCGCGGCCTTCCCGCAACGCAGCAACGAATGGATGGACGTGGGCGATATCAACCCCGATTTCCGTTCCAGCTTCGACAATACGTTCCGCTACAAGAATTTCTCCCTGAACGTTCTGTTCGATGCCAAGATCGGCGGCGATATGGTAATGCACTCCATGCGCTACGGCACGCACACCGGTATCTTCAAATCCTCGCTGCAGGGCCGCGATGCGCAACATGGCGGTATTTCATGGACGAGTAAATATCCCAACGACCTGGGCACGTACGACGATGGCATTATCCCCGACGGCGTGTTCGACAACGGCCAGAAAATCGAGCAGCCCAACGGCACCCAGGTGGATGTTTCCGGCATGACGTTCCGCGAAGCGTATGAAAAAGGGTACGTGGAGCCCACGCACCTTCCGCAATTCAGCTACCGCTACGGTTCGTTCTCCACTGCGGTGGGCGATTACTGGGTGGTGGAAAACTCCTGGATCGCGCTGCGGCAGATCGCGCTGAACTACACGCTGCCCGCCAGCTTCGCCGAACGGCTGCACCTGAACAACCTGCAGGTGAGCATCATCGGCCGCGACCTCGGTTACCTGTACAATACGCTTCCGAACAATTTCAACCCGGCGGCCAACAACTCCAACAGAACGAGCGTGAACAAGGAAGAAGGCTTTGTGCCGCCCATGACAAGGAATTTCGTGTTCACCATCCGTGCCGGATTCTAGTTGTTCACCCATCAAACGAAACACATGAAAAAGTTAACGATCCTTTCCATCATATCGGCCGCCGCGCTTTTTTCCGCTTCCTGCAAGAAGGATTTCGCGGACATCAACACCGATCCCAGCGTTGTGACCACGCCCGATGTGGCCGCGCTCTTCGCCTATTCCTGTGAGAGCGTGGAAAATTATCAGGGCACGGAATGGGTGTGGGAAAACCTGGAGCAGCTGTTGCGCTTCACCCAGCACCTCACCACAGACCCTTATGAACTGTCCAACAACGTCAACAGCCGCTACCGTGTGCTGTATAATAACGTGCTGCCCAATCTCGTGGAAATACGCCGCTACAGCAGCGGCCTGCCCGACCGGGACCGGTACCGCAACATCCGCGCGGCTACCTACGTGCTGGGCATCCTCCAGGCGCTGAAAACGACGGACATGAACGGCTCCCTGCCGTATACACAGGCTATGCAGGCCCGCTATACCGGCGAGCTCCGGCCGGCATACGACAACCAGAAAGCCCTGTTCGACACCTGGCTCCAGGAGCTCTCCCTCGCTATCGACACCCTCGGCCAGCCTGCCGCCAACCAGATCGGGTTCGGGCAGTCGGACCTGTATTACGCCAACAACTGGCAGCACTGGGCCAAGCTCGCCAACACGCTGAAGCTCCGCATCGCCGTGCGGTACGAAAAGGCAGACGTCAACGTCACCAAGCGCGTGTTCCGCGAAGTGATGACAAGCGCCGCGGGGCCCATCGATACGGACGAGTCGCAGTTCAAATACGACCGCCCCACCTGGAACCCCATCGGCAACGATATCGATTACCGCAGCCCGCGCTTCGGCACTTCGTCTATCATCAACTTCCTCAAATCCACCAACGATCCGCGTTTGCCCATTTACTTCACGCCGAACGACCTGGTAGGGAGCTTCAAAGACACGCTGACCAAATACGGCAAAACATTGCCCGCGTTTATTAACGTGAACGACCCGATGGTCCGATGGCAGGGCGGTCCCGCAGACTGGACCACCGACCCCGTGAAAGCCACCTGGTACAAATCCACCTTCGATGCCGGCGGCAACAACAAATGGCGGCTCATCGGTTTCATCAACAAGAAATTCTTTGCGCCGCGATATGGGAGCAATACCACCGGCCGCCTGCTCGATTATATGGTGACCCGCGCCGAAACCTGTTTCTACATCGCTGAATTGATCCAGAAAGGCCATGGGACGGGTTTTGATACGAAAGGTTCTGCAGAGGACTGGTATAAGCGCGGTGTGGAATCGTCGCTCCGCACCATGAACGCCATCGCAGTGGCCGCGGAAAGCACTACAGGGCTTTCGGGCGACGGGAATGCGCAGGTGGCTGCGTACCTGAACCATCCCAACGTGAAATTCAACGGGGTGAACGATCTGGAACGGATTTACATCCAGGAATACCTGAATTTCTACCGCCTCGCCAACGAAGCGTTCACATTCTGCCGCCGTACCGGGTACCCGAAAAACAATTCGGCCTTTTACCCCCGTAACGCGTGGAACGAGCCAATTCCGCGCCGCTACGCGCTGGATGAGCCCGCCCTCGGCACGAACAACGAAAACTGGCTGAAAGCACAGCAGGAACAGGGCTTCACGCCCAACGACCGGACCGCTACCACGCTGGCGGCGCAACGCCTCTGGTTCGATAAGAACAGTCCGGCCTTTGGACAGGGGAATTAATTCCGCCTTGTTTATTGTTGATATATACTCAATTCCAGAGACAGCCGTCCCTCTTCCGGGGGACGGCCTTTTTTTAACCCATGGCCTTCTTTTTGTGTTATGGGCAGTATGGAAAAACCTTTCATCATCCGCCACGGCTGGGAGCTGCTCAAATGTTCGGGTAGCGACTTTATGGACGATAAAGTATTGAAAATGAGCGCTTCGCTAGCATATTCCACCGTGTTTTCCATTGCCCCGATGTTGATCATCATCCTGTTTTTCAGTGATATTTTCCTGGGACGGGAGGCGCTGGAAGGCAATCTTTACGGCCAGCTGCGCGATCTGGTGGGCGCTTCGGCGGCTTCGCAGATTCAGGACGTGGTGGCCAATTCCTACCTTTCGCCCGACGTAGGCTGGTCTACCATCATCGGTTTCGCGACGCTGATCATAGGCGCCACGGGTGTTTTCACGGAAATCCAGGACTCGATCAACCTGATCTGGCGCTTGAAAGCCAAGCCGCGGAAGGGGCGCGGACTGTTGAAAATCCTCCTCACACGGTTGCTTTCCTTCTCGCTGGTGGCCAGCCTCGGATTTGTGCTGGTAGTGTCGCTCGTGCTGCATGGCCTTATCGAGGTGCTGATGGACCGGCTGACCACACTTTTCCCTGACGTAACGGTTGTGGCCGTGTACATTGTCAACCTACTATTCACTTTCATCGTGATTTCCGCGCTTTTTGCGGTTATTTTCAAGGTTTTGCCGGATGCGAAGGTGAAATGGCGGCATGTTTGGGTGGGCGCGATGGTGACGGCATTGCTGTTCATGATCGGGAAAAGCGGCATCGGGCTATACCTGGGCTCCAGCAAAATCGGGACAACGTACGGTGCCGCGGGGTCGCTGGTGATCCTGCTCATATGGGTGTACTATTCCTCCGCGATCCTGTATTTCGGCGCGGAATTCACCCGGCAATACGTGCAAAAGAAAGGCGAACGGATCTACCCGAACGATTATGCGGTGTGGGTGGAACAGGTGGAAATGGAGACAAAAGGCCAGATGATCGAAAAGAAAGGTACGGAAACCATCACACCACCCTGATGCCCTGCTCCCGGTAAGCTTCCAGGAATTCCAGCTCGGCATTGTCCGTAATTATGGTATCCAGATCGGTGATGTCGCACACTTTATAGGGTTCCGCCGTGCCCATTTTATCGCCGGTAGCCAGTGCTACCACATGGCTGGCGCACTCTACCATCGTGGTTTTCACTTCCGCTTCTTCCATGTTCATGCCCGTTACGCCGAGGATGGGGTGGAGGCTGCAAACGCCGAGGAAACAAAGGTCGGCCCGGACGCGGCGCAACATGCGCATGGTTTCCTGTCCGCCGGCGGTTTGCGCGTTTTTATTGACCCGCCCGCCTGTTAAAATGACCTGCGTTTGAGGATGCTCGATCAGTTGCGCCGCGATGGGAACGCTGTTGGTAATGACGGTCAATTGCAGTTCCGGCGGGAATATCTTGACGAGCGACAGGGTAGACGTGCCGCCATCGAGGATGACCGTCTGCCCGTTGTGCAGCAGGCCCAAGGCTTTTTGGGCCATGAGGAGCTTGTCGTCTGTATGGAAAAGGGTACGTTCCTTGAAAGAATAAGGATTGGGAGAATGGGGAATCGCACCGCCCCGCACCTTGATAAGGAGGCCGCTTTGTGCGAGGGACTCCAGGTCGCGGCGGACCGTGTCCTCAGACACCTGCAAATCCGTGCTCAGCTCCGTTTGCAGCACTTTCTGGTCGGCTTTGAGCTTTTTCAGGATGTAATCCAGCCTTTCTTCTTTCAACATATTCCTGCGGTTTTATGCGAATTTATGCGATAAATAGCAATAATTGGATTTTTAATTTGATTAAAGTTGCATAATTTTGCAGTAAATAGCAGAATATGGCAAAGAAACGTATCGCAATCGACATGGATGGAGTTATGGCGGACCTGAACCAGCATTATTGCGACTGGTACTTCGAGCGCACGGGCGAGCGGGTAACCAAGGAGCAGCTGAACGGGGTGCCGGAAACGACGGGTTTCCCGCAGGAAGGGATTGTGCATCATTTCCTCCATACCCCCGGTTTTTTCCGCACGGCGCCGGTAATGGAAGGCAGCCAGCGCGTGATCCTGGAACTGATGGAACATTATGAAGTGTTCATCGTTTCGGCGGCGGTGGAATTCCCGCAGTCGCTCGTAGAGAAGATCGACTGGCTGAAGGAACATTTCCCTTTCATCAGCTGGAAAAACATCGTGTTCTGCGGTCTTAAAACCATCGTAAAAGCGGATTACATGATCGACGATTACGATAAAAACCTCCGCTACTTCGAAGGCGAGCGGCTCCTGTTCACCGCTCCCCACAACGTCAATTACCAGGACTACAAGCGCTACGATACCTGGGCCGAAGTGGCGAAGTTCTTCGCCGCGGAACGTGCGCCCGTAGCCCAACAACTCGCTTAAATAGAATGGACATATACCCGAAAAGGGTAAGGAAGTGGGGCCGGCAAATCATTGCCGGCTATTTTTTTGCATGATGGGCCCGGTTTTAACTTTCTTATAACATTTCAATTTCTAATTTGCCGCATTGTCAAAAATTTAATCCTGCATGGCAACTCCAATGGGATTGTTCCGGGACCGACAGATTTTCTACATGAACTTGTCTCTGACACATTCAATTTCATTTAGTATGACAAACGAAATCAAGACCAGCGATTCACTACAAAGCAAGTTACACGACGCAACCGCGACAAGCCATTCGCAAACAGCCAGCCCGCTTATTTTTCCCGCTTCTCCTCCTAAAGCGCATACGCCTTTTTTCATTTCCCAATATTCGCCGCCCTCAGGTAAGCTAACCTGATACGGGGCATCACGCCGTTTATGGTGATTGTGCCGTTCCCGCCCGGCGGGGAACGGATGATATTGTCTATTGTCAACCATTATTTAATAGTTACTTGTTTTTCTATGTCAGCGCAACTTCTTCTGAGGGCCCGTTGCATGGCCCTGCTTGGTTTTTCGGTCCTGATGGCCGCTTCCACCGCTAAAGTCCGTGCGCAAACGGGCAAGCCAAAAGGCAAAAACACGTTCACCGTCCGCCTCATGAACCTGGAATCTTCCGCGAAAGAGCCTTTCCGGTACAGTGCTACGTTGAGTAACGGCAGCGGTCGTACGCAGGTCTATGAGCTCGGCGCCATGGTACCGGCTGGCTGGTCGGGCGTTTTCCGCGTAGACGGCAGCCAGGTGGCGGGCCTGCGGCTCGATTCGGGGCGTATCCAGGAAATTTCCGTAGAGATCACTGCCGCCCCCGCCGCAAAACCCGGTAAGTACAAAGTGCCGGTAGTGGCCGTCGGCGATAACGACACCCTCCGGTTGGAGTTGGAAGCCGTCGTGAAAGGGAACTATGGCCTGGAGCTTTCGACGCCTACGGGCCGGCTGAGCGACGATATCACGGAAGGCTCGGCGAAACGCATCGAAATGACAGTGAAAAACACCGGTACGCTGCCGCTGGAAGGCCTGGAGCTTTCCGCGCAGTCGCCTGTTAGCTGGAGCGCCACGTTTGAGCCTTCGAAGATCGAAAGGCTGGAGCCGGGACAGACCAAAACCCTCATCGCTGTGCTCACTGTGCCGGATAAAACCATTGCCGGCGATTATGTGACGAATTTCACGGCTAAGAACGATGCGGCCAACGCTACCGCCACATTCCGGATGACGGTAAAAACCTCCCTGCTGTCGGGCTGGCTGGGCATCCTCGTGATCCTGCTGTCACTGGGCATCGTGTATTACCTGATTCGTAAATACGGAAGAAGATAAGCGTTATGGAACATCCTGTAATTGAGCTGGAGGGGCTGACGAAGTACTACGGCCGGCAGAAGGCGGTAGACGGCCTTACGCTGTCGATCGGGCGGGGGGAGATCTTCGGCCTGATCGGCCCGAACGGCGCCGGTAAAACCACTACCATCCTGATGATGCTGGGATTGTCTGAACCCTCGGCAGGCAAAGCCACGGTATGCGGGATCGATGCCACGCGCAACCCGGTGGCCGTGAAGCGAAAAGTCGGCTACATGCCCGATAGCGTTGGTTTTTACGATAACCTCACGGCGCTGGAGAACCTGCAGCTCATCGGCCGCCTCAACGGGATCGCGGAGCAGGAGATCATTGGCCGGGCACAGCAAACGATGGAGCTGGTAGGGCTGGCGGACGTGATGCACAAGAAAACCGGCGCTTATTCCCGCGGGATGAAGCAGCGGCTGGGCCTAGCAGACATTCTTGTGCGGGGGCCGGAGGTGATGATCCTCGACGAGCCCACCCTCGGCATCGATCCCGGCGGCATCCAGGAATTCCTCGACCTGGTGCGCCGTCTTAGCCGGCAGCAGGGGCTCACGGTACTGCTTTCCTCCCATCACCTCCATCACATGCAACAAGTGTGCGACCGCGTCGGCATTTTCGTGGAAGGCAAGCTTCGCATGGAAGGCGATATCGCTTCCATTTCCGGGAAGCTGTTTGGCCAGGAGCCTTGCCTGGTAACCGTTACTTCGCGGGAAAGCCTGACCGGTCAGCCTTCCGTGGAGGCGGCGTTGCGGGATCTGGAGGGCATCGAGGATGTTACCGTTGAGGAACATTCGATCGGCATTACCTGCAGCACGGAAATAACGCCGGAAATCGTGCAGCTGCTGGTGGGCCTGGGGATCGGCATCACCGGCGTGCAGCGGAAATCGTACGGGCTCGACGATATCTACGCGCGTTTTTTCGATAATCAATCAAATAAACATTCCTGACATGGCAAATATTTTCGCATGGCTTGATCGCAGCGCCACGCGGGTGGCGCCCATCGCCACGCCGTTCCAGGTGATCGTAAGGAAGGAAGTAGGCGATTATATCCGTAGCTGGCGGTTTTACATCATGCTGGCGCTGATCCTGCTCACGTTCGTTGGCGCCCTTTACATTTCACTTGGCAACATCAAACAGGCGGTCACCAACTTCAGCGACCCCGACCATACATTCGTATACCTCAAGCTGTTGACGTCTACAGACAATACATTACCGGCATTCCATGTGCTCATGAGCTTCCTGGGCCCGCTGCTGGGCATTTCCCTGGGTTTCGACGCCATCAACGCCGAGCGTAACAATGGCACGCTCGTGCGCCTGGTAGCGCAGCCCTTGTACCGCGACAACCTGCTGCTGGCGAAGTTTTATGCGGCATTGCTCGTAGTGGGCGTGCTGTTCCTGTCCCTGGTGTTATTGATGGCGGGTGGCGGCATGCTGCTGACGGGCGTAAGGCCCGAAGGGGCGGAGTGGTTACGGATACTGGCGTTCGTAGCGCTCAATATCGTGTACGTAGGCTTCTGGCTCAGCCTATCGATATGCCTGTCGGTTTTATTCCGGCATGCTGCTACATCGGCGCTCACGGCCATCGGTATCTGGCTGTTTTTCACGGTGTTCTACCAGATCATCGTGAACATGGTGATGGGGGCGCTGGTGCCGGACCCGCGGTTTCTGTCGGAGGCGGGGGCCATATCTTTCAACAACATGTTCCTGTCGCTGTTGCGCGTGGCGCCCAGCCAGATGTACAGCGATGCGGCCACCACATTGCTCATGCCTTCCGTAAGGAGCCTCGGCCCGTTGACGATGGAGCAGATGGCCGGTGCGATCCCTGCGCCACTATCGTTCCGGGAGAGCCTCATGATCGTCTGGCCGCAGGTGACCGGTCTCATCGCCGCCACCATGGCTTGTTTTGCCCTGTCTTATTTCCTGTTTATGCGAAGGGAGATCAGAAGCTGACGGTTATTTGTTGCCCGGCAGTTTTTTGATGCGGATGTTCCGGAAATCGATCGGCTGGCCTTCGCTTTGAAGGGCCACGAACCCGGAAGTGAGGGCTTTACCGTCTATCTTCTGTTTGGGATCGTACCGGTTGGCCACACCGCCGCCGATGGAGGGCTTGCTGTATTGCAGCACCGTATCGCCGTTGATGACGTGCTGGATGAGGGAATCGCCGTAAACGATCAGCTCCGCTTTCACCCATTCGTCTTTCCCGTAGGTTTTTGATTTGGAGTCGATGCAATGCCGCGTATCGAATTTGCCTTCATATACGATGTTGGTACCGGGCGAGCACATGTTGCCTGTAGGCCGCGGCTGCCCGTCGCCCAATCCCGCCAGGAACTGCATTTCCACCGAAATGGGCCAGTCCTGCTCCACGGGCATGGTACGCGGGTCCTGCGAATGGAACATCAATCCGCTGTTGAGGATGGTGTAGGAAGGCGCCGTTTTTTCCCAGGGGTCGCGGAAGCGATACTCCAGCTGCAGGTGGTAATGGGAAAAAGGCGTTTTATAATACAGATGGCCGTATTGCTCGTTGAAATTCCCGCCGTACTGGTCGTACCGCACCTGGATGACACCGTCTTTCACGCGGAAAGTATTCCCGAAGTTCTTGCCGACGGGGTGATGGTGGATTTTGACGATCCAGTTTTTCAGGTTCTTGCCGTTGAACAGCGACATCCATTCGCCGTCGCCGGGCGCGGTGGCGGGAGAGGAAGCGGTAAGCGTGATGCAGGCCAGGAGGCCGATCCAGAGTTTTTTCATAATGTAAAGAGTAGATCGGCTTCCAAAATAAGCAATTACTTCTTTTTCTTTTTCCTTTTTGCGGCTTTCATTTCCGCTTCGTGTTGCTGGATCAGCAATTCCACGTTTTCATTCGGCACGTCTTCGGAGAATTTGATGGTAGCGTCGTAGTCGGATTTGGAAATGGTCATTTCCCGGACGGGCTTGCCGATATATTCCTGGATGGCGTCGAGCAGGGGTTTTTCCTCCTTGCTGCAGAAGCTGATGGCCTGGCCTTTCTGGACGCCCCGGCCCGTACGGCCGATGCGGTGCACGTAGCTTTCGGGGTCTTCGGGCAGGTCGTAATTCACCACGTAGTCTACGTTGGGGATATCGATCCCGCGGGCGTTCACGTCAGTGGTAATGAGCAGTTTGACGTCGCCTTTCCGGAATTCGGCCATGACAGACAGGCGGTCGTCCTGCTCCTTGCCGCCGTGCATGGCGAGACTTTTGATGCCGACGCGCTCCATGGCCGCCACAACGCGTTCTGCGCGCACTTTGGTGCGGACGAACACGAGGATCTTCTTTTCGGGGAACTCGCGCACGAGGCGTTCGAGGAAAAAGCGTTTATCGTCCATGTCCACCCAGGCCACGGCATGGCTCACGTTTTTGGACACGGGATCTTCGGGCGAGATCTGGATACGGATGGGATTGCGGACCACCGAGTAGGCAAGGTCCTTGATATGCTCGTCGATCGTTGCGGAAAAGAACAACGTCTGGTGATTGCGGGGGATATGCCTGATAACGTCACGGATATCGCGGATGAAACCGAGGTCGAGCATATGGTCGGCCTCGTCCAGGATCAGCATCTGTACGTGCGAAAGATCGAGGTGCCCCTGTGCGCGGAGGTCGAACATCCGCCCCGGCGTAGCGATGAGGATGTCTACCCCCTTTTTCAGTTTTTTGACCTGTGCTTCCATGTCTACCCCGCCAACAACGCCGAGGATGTCTACGGGCGTATATTTCCCGAGCTGCTTGAACACGTCCGCGATCTGGATGGCCAGTTCGCGGGTGGGTACCATCACGAGGCATTTCACTTCGCCGCGGGTACGCTCGGAACGGTGGCGCTGCTGCATGAGTTGGATGACGGGAATGGCGAACGCGGCCGTTTTACCCGTGCCGGTCTGGGCGATGGCCAGCACATCGTCTCCCTTGAGGATAGACGGAATGGCTTTATATTGAATATCAGTAGGCTTTTTGAAGCCCAGGTCTTCCAGGCTGCGCTTCAGCTCTTCGGAGATGCGGTATTGTTCGAATTTCATGCGGCCACAAAGGTAGGCAAATTCCCTCAGGGTGTGGGGGAAGGCTGTGAGATGACACAGACGCAGGGGGAAGGCGCCAGTTTCTTGAACAGCACGTCCCGCACCACGTACCCGCCTCTTTCGAGCCCGCCGGCGATCCGGTCCGCAAAGCCCTGCACCACTTCCATCCCCGATGCCGGCGGCGGCTGGTGGAACACGTACAGCGCGCCCAAAGGCGCCAGGTACCCGCGGATGAGCGATAATTCCTTCTCCGCATCGTTCAGGAAAATGTTCACGTTAAAGGCGAAAATCTTGTCGTACCGCTGGTCGCCCAGCGCGGTTTCACTGAATGATTGATGGATAAAATCGGCGTCCAGCCCCTCGTTTTTCCGCAGGGCCTTGTCGATCATGGCGCGGGAACTGTCTACCGCCGTAATGGAACCGGTTTTCAGCCGGGGAGCGATCAAAGACACAGCGATGCCATGGCCGCAGCCGATCTCGAGGATATGGTCATCCGGGTCGATATGGAGCATTTCAACTGCCCAAATAAATCGGTCGTTCACTTTCATGCTGGTATGCAAATGTTGGGATATAAATATATTAAAATTTTACATTATGTGCGCTGCAGTGTGATTTGGTTGATACTCAATGAATATACGAAAAAATTGGCAGGTCGGGTTGCTGATAATTGATGCGGGGAAGGCGGGAAAGGGTGAAATAAAAAAGCCGCTCCGGGAAAAGGAGCGGCTTTTTGGGCGGGTAAACGGCCGGTTTATGCCCAGCGGTCTGCGAACGCCTGTTCGTAGTCCTGTTTATATTTTTCCGGGATGCGGTTTTCGCGCATGCAGTTGGGCTCCAGGCTCGGGAAGATATCTTCGAACGTGCGCACTTCGTTCATGAAGACGCGGCGGTAGATATGGGAGCGGGTGAGCTTTTTGTAGTCGTCGATCCCGGCGGCGCCGATCAGTTCCACGAACGTCTTGAGGGTGTCTTCATGGTAATTGGCGACGCGTTGCTTTTTGTCGGACACCACGAGCCCTACAGACAGGGCGGGGTCTTGCGTGGCCACGCCGGTCGGGCATTTGTTGGAATTACATTGCAGGGCCTGGATGCAGCCGAGGGCCATCATCATGGCACGGGCGCTGTTGCAGGCGTCTGCCCCGAGGGCTACGGCGCGCACGAGGTGCCAGCCCGAAAGGATCTTGCCGGAAGCGATGATTTTGATATGCTGGCGGATATTGAACCCGTTGAGCATATTGTGCACGAAGGCAAGGCCGTCGAGCAGCGGTGCGCCCACGTGGTTGCTGAACTCCTGGGGAGCCGCGCCGGTACCGCCTTCGCCGCCGTCTACGGTAATGAAGTCGGGGTAAATGTCCAGCTCGATCATGGCTTTACAGATGCCGATGAATTCGCTTTTCCGGCCGATGCACAATTTGAAGCCGGTGGGTTTGCCGCCGGAAAGCTCGCGCATGCGGTGGATGAACAGCACCAGCTCTTTCGGGTTATTGAATGCCGTGTGGAACGGGGGAGAATAGATGGTGGTGCCGGGTTTCACGTGGCGGATCGCCGCGATCTCCGGGGTGTTCTTTTTCGCCGGGAGGATGCCGCCGTGACCGGGCTTGGCTCCCTGGCTCAGCTTCAGTTCGATCATTTTGATCTGAGGCTTCAGGGCGTTCTGCTGGAACACCTCGTCGGAGAATTTCCCTTCATCGTCGCGGCAGCCGAAATAACCCGTGCCGATCTGCCAGATGATATCGCCTTCGTGCTTGAGGTGATAGGGGCTGATGCCGCCCTCGCCGGTATTATGGGCGAAGCCGCCGATTTTCGCGCCGGCGTTGAGCGCCTCGATGGCGTTGCTGCTCAGCGAGCCGAAGCTCATGGCCGACACGTTGAAGATGCTGGCGTCGTAAGGCTGCTTGCAGTCCTTGTTCCCGATCGTCACGCGCGGGTTATGGGTCAGTTTATGAAAATCTTTCGGGGCGATGGAATGGCTCATCCATTCGTAACCTTCTTCATACACATCGAGCTGCGTACCGAAGGGCATGGTGTCCATTTCCTGTTTGGCACGCTGGTAAATGGTGGAGCGGTCGATCCGGTTGATGGGCCGGCCATCGATATCGGACTCCACGAAATACTGGTACATTTTGGGGCGGAGTGCTTCCATCCAGTAACGCATCCGCCCGAAGACAGGGTAGGTGCGCATAATGGAATGTCTCGTCTGCATCATGTCGTTGATTCCCATCACTGTCAAACCGGCCAGGGCCGCCGTGGCCACGTACCACCAGGGGCTGGCGAACCAGCCGAGGAGGAAGGTGCCGGCGAGTGCGATGACCGCGCTGATAATAAATCCTTTCCGCATATTTTGGTGCTTTTTAAAACAACTGCAAAAATAGTGAAATTTAGTATTGGCGCGTGTTTTGGAGGATTTCTCCTTTATTGCATGCTTTTCGGGACACCATTCATTCTTTCTTCCTTTTCCTTGACTTTTGTCCAAAAAAGCACGGGAAAGTTAGAAGATATCTTTTCCTTCATTCCACATCCTTTTACAACAACACGACCCTTTCCGTTGTTGTATTACAGTAGCCCGCCGTTGTCTTCAACATTTTGCGTATGGATGAATTTCTACCCCTCCATCATCGCCCCCGTCAGGAATCCCCATTTGGTAAAATGGCGCCGGCTGTTCCGGTGCTTAAAAACTGTGGTATGAGCAATTTGATGTTGACGACACTTTTGGGCGCACTCCTCAGCAGTGCTTCCCTTTTCGGGCAGGACACGGCCTCGGCCAACGTTCCGCTCACCGAAGACGTGGTATTCCGCCTCTTCGGCCGCACCCGCGAAGCGGTATTTACCGAAATGCTCCGCGTGGGCCGCGGCGAACAGCCCGCTTTCCTCGAAACCTTCTACGCCTATGCGGAAGAAAAAATGCCCATCGCGCAGATGCGCAGCGTCTTGCTGCGGGATTACAACGAAAAGTACGAGCTGCTCGACGAGCCCCTGTTACACAATCTCACCAAAAACATCCTTAAAAACGACCGCGAATTCGTGGACCTGCAATCCCGCTACTATCGCCGCATGATCAAGGTGCTGGGCGCCAACCGCGCGGCGATGTTCTTTCAGCTCGACAATTACCTGGACCAAAGCGAGCGGCTCTACCTCCAAAACGGGCTGCCCTTCATCCGCGAGCTGGAAACGGGGCGCAGGCTCGCCGCCACCAGGCTGCAACCGCCCGGTCATTAATCAGCTATGGAAATGATGCAAACAACCCTCAGGCAATCACTCGAACGGGAAAGAGATAACATTCTTGGATTTTGGGACCGGGAAATGACGGACCACCGCTTCGGCGGGTTTTATGGGAAGATGTCGGCCGACGGAAAGCCGGACCCCTTCGCCATCAAAGGCTCCGTGCCCATGGCGCGCATCCTGCAGAGCTTTTCCGCCGGCGCGCTGCAGACCGGGCGGGCAGAATGGCTCGCCGCGGCAGAACGCGCCCACAGCTGGTTCCGGCAATATTGCATAGACCCCGAATTCGGCGGCGTAGTGTGGGACACCGATTACGCCGGCCGGTGCCAGGACCCCAAAAAGGAACCCCACGCCATGGGCATCGCCCTGTACGCGCTCGCCACCTGGCAACAGCTGCGCCCTTCCACCGAAAACCTCAACCTCGCCAAAGGCATTTACAGCCTGCTGCAACTCTATGCCCACGACCCCGTCCGAGGTGGCTACACCGGCGCTTGCTCGCGCGACTGGCAGCCGGAAAAACCGGATATCAAATCGGTGTACGACCAACTGCACATCCTCGAAGGCTTCACGGCGCTTTTCGCGGTCTGGCAAGACGATACCCTCCGCCATCACCTCCACGACCTTATCCAACTTTTCCTCGATAAGATCATCGATCCCGCCACGCATCACCTCCACCTGTATTTCGACGCGGAATGGAAGCCCGAAGGCAACCTCGTTTCCTACGGGAAAGATATCCAGGCCGCCTGGCAACTCCAGCGGGCAGCCGAAGCCCTGGGCGATGAAACCCTCATCCAGCGCACCCGCGAAGCCGCCCTGCAGCTCACGGACGCGGCACTCGAAGGCATGGATACCGACGGCGGCATGTGGTACAAAGCGGACCTGGAAACGAAACACGTCGTGGAAGAGAAACGCTGGTGGCCGCAGGCCGAAGCGATGGTAGGGCTCGTAAACGCCTGGCAGGTGAGCGGGAACGAGAAATATCTCACGCAGGCGGCAGACACCTGGCAGTTCATAGAAAATTACATCCTCGACCGCGAGCTTGGCGAATGGCGCTGGGGCGTAAACCGGGACAACACGCCCATCCCGGAAGAAAAAGCCGGATTCTCGAAAGGGCCTTGCCATAACAGTCGCGCCTGTATGGAAATCGTCCGGATGTTACAATAAACCGTGCGTTCTGGCGAAATTTAGGATGCCCGCGATGTTGCGGACCTCCAGCTTGCGCATGATATTCTTGCGGTGGGTATTGACCGTGAATTCGCTGATAGACAGCCGGGAACCGATCTCCTTGCTCGTCAGCTCGCTGCCCACCATCCGGATAATTTCGACTTCCCTTTTGGTAAGGTGGTATTTCTTCATGAATTCGTCCAGGAAGTAAGATGGGAGCGGTTCTTCTTCCGCTTCTACATCTGCGAACCACTCGCCGCCGTCGGCGATGTGCCGGATCACCTGCTGCAATTCGCTGGCCGACGCATTTTTGAGCAGGTAACCGTTCGCGCCCAGCTTGCGCACTTCTGCCACCAGCTGCGGCTGGTTATAGTTGGTCAGTACGAGGATGCGTACTTTGGGATAGAGCCGCCTGATTTTTTCAAGGGCGCGGATGCCGTCGAGGTGCGGCATGTTGAGATCGAGGAGGATGACGTCTACGGGCGTCGCCGCCAGTTTTTCGAGCAGTGCGCGGCCATCGTTAACGGGCTCCAGCAGGGTGTAACCGCCCGCTTCGCGGAGCAGCGACAGCATCCCGTCGATGAGAAGCTGATGGTCGTCGGCTATAAGAAGTCTCAATTCGGACATATGTTCAATGCAATTTCGGCAGCGGCAGCTCGATGTTGATCAGCGCGCCGGTCTGATTTTGGTTTTCTATATGGACCACACCTTCGAGGTAGCTCACTTTGGAACGGATGCTGCGCAGCAGGCGAGGGTCTGACAGGTCGCCGGAAATGCCTTTGCCGTCGTCTTCCACCAGCAGGGCGCAATGATCGTCGTGCTCGATGAGCTGGATGAGCACATGCCCCGCTTCGGCATGGCGCAGCACGTTTTGCAGGAGTTCCTGTATGATGCGGTATAATATATTCTTGAAATTCCGGGAATATTGCGCGTCGTCCCCGAACCCGATGATCACCAGCTCGATGCGGATGCGGCCGGATGCGTTGGCGGTGGATGTCAGGTCCGTCACGGCCTTTACCAGTCCGTATTTCTCCATGGCCACCGGCGTGAGCTGGTGGCTGATATTGCGCACGGTTTCGCTGATTTCGCGGATGATGCCGCTGGCACGGTCTACCGGCTCGGCGCCGGAAAGCGGGTTGCCTTTCGCCGCGTCGAGCTGGAGGGAGGCGAGGGCGAGGAGGGATCCGATTTCGTCGTGCAGCCTGTCCGCCAGTTCTTTCCTTTCATTTTCCTCCACCGTCACGATCGTATCCGTCAATTGCTTCTGCTGATCGTGCATCGCCGCCAGCAGCGTTTCCTTTTCTTTCCGGTAGCGCGAAAACCGCGCGGCGAGGCCGAAAGTGATGATGATCATTTCCAGCACGATCCCGGCAAACAATCCGTAATGCGCGAAGAAAACGGGGAGTTTCACTTTGCCCAGGTGGAACAGGTCTTCCATCACCGCGAAAAACAGCAATACGGACACGGCGGCGAGGTAAATCAGCGATGGACGGTTCCCTTTGGCCGCTTTATAGATCAGGCCCGCCACCATAAGCCCCAGTGCCGCGAGCGAAAAGAACGGCAGCGCGCGTAAAATTACCATGGTGGCCATCGCGTACCGCTGGTAATCGATGGGCCAGAGCGTAGCCACGAGCATGGCCATCCAAACGCCCTGCGCAAACAGCAGAGGCTGCCGCAACCGGCTTCCGCGTTGCCCCAGTCCGGTAAATACTTTCAAAAACTGAACGGTGAAAATGAAATTGAACAGCACGAACACTACTCTCGAGCGGCTGGGGAAATACGCCGAGTCCGGCCACAGATGCTGGAAGCCCAGTCCGTTGTTCGACCATATCCAGCCCAGGGTGCTCAGCACATAGAGCGCGTACCAGCCATACACCACGTCTTTCGTGTTCACATAGAGGAATGCGCCGAATAGCACGATCAGCAGCACGATCCCCGTCAAAATACCGTTCACCAGGGCAATGCTTTCCTGCTCTGCGAGGAACGGGGTACTGTCGGCCAGCCGCAGCGGCGCCTGCAAGGATTCGTGGTGCTTGTCGATTTTGAGGAAATACAATCCGGGCCCGTTGTTGAACCTGAACACGAACGAAGGATGGATAAGGGGCCGCTGGCGGAAGGGAAAGTAATCGCCGGTGAGGGCGATCAGCCGCATGGACCGTTGACCCGAACCATACCACTCGAGCCGGTTGATGTGCGGATTGTCGAGCACGAGGAGCTTGTTGTCCGCAAAAGCCACGTCGGGCGCGGAAACGGCGATCCAGAAATGCGATGTGGTGTAGCCGGGATTGAGATAGGCAGGCTCCAGGGGCCGGAAGCGCCCTTCGTTCCAGGCGTCCAGCACCGCAGCGGGCGATAGCTGGCGGGAGCTGTCTTCCAGCACACGGAAAACGGACTGGCCGGCAGTAGAAAGCCAGCAACAGAGCATACATACGATCGACAGGAAAGCCCCTTTGCTCATCCGGTACAGGAATGGTTGAGGCGACAAGATAACAATTGATCAGGGATCATGACGATTTTTTGTCGAGCAGATCGTCGAGCGTCTGGAGATCGTCCTGGAAAATGGGTTTATGGAAGCAGTGGAGCCGTTCGAGCATTTCGAGAAGGCGGTATTGCTCGCGGGGGAGGAGATCGCCGAGGATGAGCCGCGAAATCTTGTCCATATCGCCGAAGAGCTCGCCCATCATCTGCTGGCCGGCGCCGCTTACCTGGATGAGTTTGCTGCGCTTGTCTCCCGGGTCGGGCGTTTCCTCGATGAAGCCCAGTTTCACGAGCCGGTTGATGATTTCCATGCCCGTCGGTTTTTCCTGGATGTTCTGCTGGATGAGGGCCGTCTTGTTCATGGGGCCGTACTGTAGCAGGGAAACCATGTAGCCGAACTCGTCCATCGATTGAATAGGCCTGCTTTCCAGGGCACGCTTGAAATACAGTTTGGCGTACCGGTGCATATACACCAGCAGTTTGCTGATCAGACCGGGTACGTGGTCGTCGCTGTAATGGTCCGTGGTCCTGACCGTTTCCGGCGAATCGCCTTCCCGCAACCATCGCACGAAATCCTTGATATCACCCTTCCCATTACCGCTTGATTGCTCATACGCCTCCGTCAGATCGATCAGTTGTTTAAGTAAACTGTAATTCAATTTGTAGTGTTTCCAGCGTCAATTTAACAGATAAATTGCAATCGATTAGTTGATAAACATTTTATTGTATCCAAAAATAGACTATTTTTATACTAATGAATGCATGCATTCATTATTTGGCTGATTGCCGGACCCTTCCCGGAAACGGGTTTGGGGGCGGTGAAAGGTCAATTCAGATGGAGTGTAGAGACCGCTTCACTCCTGGAGCGGTTATTTTCCACTTTTCCGGAATTAATGGGCGCCGGTGTTTCGCGCGGTGTCCGAAAGCGGACGCCCCCTGTTCGCCAATGAACGTACCTGGATTTCAAGATCCGCCATGGTGGCGGGTTTGATTGCCGGCACGGGGATTGTTCCCGTGGATACGACCAATATTTCGCTTATGTTCAGGCATTCCCTGCTGCTGATCTTCCGGAACTTCCGGAAATTCAGGACCACGTTTCTCATCAATCTCATCGGCCTTTCCAGCGGACTGGCCTGCGCCATGCTGATTTGTTTATGGGTGACGGACGAATGGCGGATGGATAAAAATTTTCCGCACGACGCGCGCATCCTGCATGTCCTTGGTAACCACCATCAAACGGCCGGCATCAAAACGTCGCTGCACACGCCTGGCGTGCTGGCAGAAGCCCTCAAACAGGATTTTCCGGAAGTGGAGTATGCGGTAGCCACGCGGCCGCCGGGAACGATGCCCAAATTCACCATCGGCACGGGTACGGAAAGCTTTAAAGCGAGACATCTGTTCGCCAGCCAGGACTACTTCCGGATCTTCCCTTTCCCGCTGGCAGACGGCAGTCCTGAAAAAGCGCTGGCCGGCAAGGAATCCGTCCTGCTGTCCGAATCCCTGGCCAGGAAAATGTTCCATACTACGGAAGGGCTCATCGGCAAACCGGTTACCTGGCAACAGAAGCGGCAATTCACGATCAGGGGTATCTTCAAAGATCTGCCTCCAAATGTTTCCGAACCGTACGATTACATACTTTCATACGATATTTTTCTGAAGGATTTCAATGTGCATTGGGACAACCACAATGTCATGACTTTCGTCATGCTCAAGCCCGGGGCTGATGTTGCCGTGTTCAACAAAAAGATAGCGGATTACATCAAGACGAAGATCGATTTTACGTCGGTAAAGTTGAGCACGCAGCGGCATTCGGAAAACTATTTGTACGGGAATTTCACGAACGGCGTGCAGGATGGAGGACGGATCGAATATGTGCGGCTGTTTTCGCTCATCGCGATTTTCATTTTGCTGATCGCCAGCATCAATTTCATGAACCTTTCCACCGCCCGCGCCTCGCGGCGGATGAAGGAAGTGGGCGTGAAGAAAGCGATCGGCGCGGGACAAGGCTCCCTCGTCTTCCAATACCTCGGCGAATCGGTGATGCTGTCTTTCATTTCGTTGCTCGTAGCAATGGTAGCTGTATATCTGTTGCTGCCGTTTTTCAATACGGTGACGGCGAAGCAGCTGGTGCTGTTCGCAGACATGCAGCTGTTCGGTTTTTTTGTATTGCTGACATTGTTGACAGGCTTGCTGGCGGGGAGTTACCCGGCCTTGTACCTTTCGGGGTTCCGGCCGGTGGCGATTCTGAAAGGACATTTCACTTCATCGCTGCGCGAATTATGGGTGCGCAAGGGATTGGTGGTTTTCCAGTTCTCGATCTCGATCGTATTGATCCTGGCGGTGATCGTCGTATTTATGCAATTGCGGTACGTACAAAATAAGAACATGGGGTACAACCGTGAGAACGTAGTCTATTTCTTCAAGGAAGGGCCGATGCGGGAAGAAAGCCGGCTGTTCATGCAGCGTTTGCGCGAATTGCCCGGTGTAGTGAGCGCGAGCAACGCCACCGGCAACGTGACGTCGCATTGGGGCACCACCACGGGTGTGGAGTGGCCGGGGAAGGATAAAGCAATGAATGTGGAATTCGGTTGCCAGTCGATCGACGTAGGTTTCATCGAAACGATGGGGCTGCAAATGGCGCAGGGCCGTTCTTTTTCCGCCAGTTTCCCGACAGACAGTTCCGGTGTGATCATCAACGAAGTGGCCGCGGCGCAGATGGGGCTTGCCGATCCCGTTGGCAAGGAAATTACTTTCTGGGGCGAGCAGGTGAAGATCATCGGTGTGGTGAAAAACTTCAACTTCAAGACGGTGCACAAAGCCATCACGCCCTGGTTGTATTACTTCCGGCCAGACCAGGCCACCGCTGTGGTGGCGCGCCTGTCGCCGGGCGATACCAAAGCCACGATAGCGCGCATCGAGGCGCTGATCCGTGAAATGAACCCCGGCAGCGTGCCCGAAGTGACGTTCATGGACGCCGACTTCCAGAAGGTATATGAATCGGAATTACGGGTAGGCGTGTTATCGAAATATTTCGCGGGGATCGCCATTATCATTTCCTGCCTTGGTTTATTCGGGCTGGCGGCGTTCACGGCGGAGCGGCGGATGAAGGAGATCAGCATCCGCAAGGTATTGGGCGGCAGCGGAGCGCACATCATTTACCTCCTTTCCGCGGATTTCACGAAACTGGTGATGGTGGCGGTATGCGTGGCGTTGCCTGTCGGTTACTGGGTCACCAGGAACTGGCTGAACACTTTCGCCTACCGTATCGAACTGCAGTGGTGGTACTTTGTGATGGCGGGCATTTTCGCGTTGGTGATCGCCTGGTTGACGGTCGGGAGCCAGGCGGTGAAAGCCGCGCGCACCAACCCGGTACGGCATTTGAAAGATTAGTTATCTCCTGATAGGAAAACGGCCCGCAAGCGATCATCGTTTGCGGGCCGTTCCATTTTTGAAAATAAAGCCGTCAGCGGACCACGAGCACGGGAATCCCTGCGTTATACGCCAGTTGTTTAGTGGCGCTGCGGTGGAACAGTTCCGCGAAAAAGCCGTATTCCCCGGGGATGGTGAGCAACAGGTCTGCATTCGTTTCCCCGGCATATTGCTGGATGGCGGTCACCAGGTCGGTATGCTGGATCTCGCGGTATTGCGTGGCTTCGATAGGTAAAGCTTCCATAAGCGCGGGCGGCGGCGTGTTGCCGGGCTCGTCTTTCGAGACATGCACCACTTCGAGGTGCGCGTCGAGGGATTTGAGCAGGGAGCGTACGGCTTCCGCCTGTTCGGGTTGCAGCGCCTGCTTGCGGTCGTACGCGAAGAGGATGCGCTTCACTTTACGCGGTGCTGCGGCGGTGGGAACGATGATGAGGGGGACGTGTGTGCTATGCGCCACATCGAGCGCATTGCTGCCGATAAAACGTTGTCCCAGGGGACTTTTCCCGGTAATCCCCATCACGATGAAGGCGAACTGCGCGGCTTTCGTGGCGGCCTGCACGGCTTCCATGAACGGAAGGCCGTTAATGTGGGTGTCCAGCTGCACATATTCCACGAGCTCGGACTGTAAATCCTGCTTCCATTTGGCCATTTCCGTTTCCACGCCATGGATGTACTCGGGGGAATCGCCGGGGAGCACGGCCATGACGGTAGTGTTGGCGGCCGGGGGGAGCCCGTAGGCATGGAACAGGGTGATCGAGGCCGGCTGTATCTGTCGGGCGAGGGAAATGGCGTACCGTGCGGCATGGAAGGCTGTGTCTGAAAAGTCTACCGGAACGAGGATTCTTTGCATGCGGATTCGTTTTCCTCAAATAACAAACTTGTGTAAGGATTGTTATGGCGGGATGGCAACGCACAGAGGCCCAGAACGTTACATTTCACCCGAAAATAAATCTGCCGGCGAATTGTCTTTCTTCGAATAACATAGCGCGAAAAAAATCTATTTTTGCGACCCCCGGGGTGTAAACTTTTTCCGGGCTGTCATTCACATTAAATATCCTGTATGGGGGTCAGCATAGACGTTGTAATTCCATCTTTCCGGCTAATCGAACATTACCTGGTGCCCATTCTGCAGTTGAAAAGGCCTGCAGGGGCGAGGGTGCGGTTCTATCTGCTGTCAGACAACCCGGAAGTGGCGGTTTCACCGGCTATTGCTGAAATGGTGAACGGGACGGACGTGTTCCTGGAAGTGAACCCGCGGAACATGGGCGCCGCTTACACGCGCAACCGCGGGATCGAGTCCGGGGATGGCGACTGGATATTGTTCCTCGACGACGATATCACCGTTCCTGCCGACCTCCTGGACATTTACGCCCGTGCTGCGGAGCAGGCGCCCCGGGCCACGGGGTTCATCGGCCTTGTCCGCCTCCCGCCGCCCGGAAAGCCTTTCTCCGACGCCATCCTCGCCAGCGGCAGCATGGATATTTTCACGATCGCGGAGCACCGGAAAGATTTTGCCTGGGGCGCCACGGCCAATATGATGGTGCGCCGTTCCGCCATCGGGAACATCCGGTTTTCGGAGTTGTACCCTAAATCGGGTGGGGGAGAAGACGTGGATTTTTTCCTGAAAGTGCGCGCCGCCAACCAATACGAAAACTACCGGACGCTCCCGGCAGCCGAAGTGCACCACCCCTGGTGGAAAAACGAAGCGCCCGATTTCAGGCGGCCATTCCGCTATGGGACCGGTAATGCGTTGTTGCCGGAACAATTGCCGCAGCATGCGTCGCGGGAGTTGCCGAATACGGTGGAAACGGTGTTGCTGGCCGTTGTGGCAGCGATCGTTGCGGCAGTACTGAAACCTGCGCTGCTGGGGCCTATCGGTATTTTTATCGGGGGTGTGCTGGTGATAGAATGTATCGCTACCACGGTGCAGAGCATCAAGCGGAAAGCGAAGCCCGGGCTTTTGGTGTACTGGTACGTGGTGGTATTGCGCCTGAGCCACGATCTGGGCCTGTTGTGGGGGAATCTGCGGAGAGGGAAAATAGAAGGGATCACGCGGCGCTTCAACGATAATGGCGGATTCCGGAAAAGCAATCTCTTCCGGACCAATACCTATAAAATTGTGAAATGGATTTTATATCCGCTGCTGATCTGGCTGGCGGCGTCGGTCTACACTTCAGCGTAGCCGTTCAGGCATGAAATGATGTTGTACCGGATCGTTTCCATGTAGCGGTATTCATTGGCTTCCACTTCCGATTTGCTGTTGCATTTGTGATGGAGATGGTAACAATTCGCGGCCAGTTTCAACCTGATTTTTTTGATGCCTGCATTGATCAGCCTGGCGGCAAACTCATTGTCTTCCGAGCCCCAGCCGCTGAAAGTATTGTTATAGCCGTTTACGGCGATAAAATCGTCTTTCCAGAATGCGAGGTTGCAGCCCCGGGTTTTCGTGGCGTCCTGTTTGGACAGCTGGAAGAGCCAGGAGAGGAGGGGAATGCGGAGGGAATTGAAACGGTTGCTGATACCGGGGGAAAAGAAATAGATGGGATCGAAAGCGCCGTTGCTGAGGATATTGCCGGTGCGGTCTTCCTCTACCATGGTGCGGGCACCTTGAATGAAAATACCGCGGCGGGCGTGGCGGATATGATCTTCCACGAACTTCGGGTGCAGCACGATATCGCCATCGATTTCGATGATATATTCGGATTCCGACAGTTTAACTGCCTTATTGAGGATGATACTTTTACGGAAACCATCGTCTTCATGCCACGCATGACGGAATGGTATCCCCATCAACGCCGCATATTTGCGGATGACCAGCTCTGTTGCTGCACCGGAGCCATCATCGGCGATGATGATCTCGTCGGGCAAACGGGTTTGGCGCATCACACTTTTCAAAACGGCCTCCAGCGCCTTGGGCCAGTTGTAGGTAGATATCAGTAATCCTACTGTGAATGATTTATTTTCCATCCCAGGTCGATTAATTCGGGTTTTTTAACAAAGACAGGCCTTCTGCTGACCTTTCTTTCGCTTATAGTCAGGTACTGTTCGCAATACAGGTATAACGGATAGCTTGGCAAAGATGTTACAATCGATTTTGCAAAAAACTTATATAAGTTACAAAAAAAGCGAATATATATAAAAATATTTTTAATTGCCACCAAATGTTTGCATCTCGATCAGCTTTCTGTATAGCCCGTTCTTTTCCAGTAACTCAAAATGAGTGCCGGTTTCTACGATACGGCCGCCTTCGAGCACGATGATCATGTCCGCGCTCTGGATGGTGCTCAGCCTGTGGGCGATCACGAGGGAGGTGCGGTTTTTCATGAGGTTGTTGAGGGCGTCCTGAACGAGGCGTTCCGATTCGGTGTCGAGGGCGGATGTGGCTTCATCGAGCAGCATGATGGGCGGGTTGCGCAATACGGCCCTGGCGATACAGATACGCTGGCGCTGGCCGCCGCTCAGCTTCACGCCGCGGTCGCCGATGCGGGTCTGGTACCCTTCTTCGGACGCCATGATGAATTCGTGCGCATTGGCGATGCGGGCGGCCGCTTCCACCTGCTCCTGGGTAGCTTCCGGGTAAGCAAACGCGATATTATTGAAAATCGTATCGTTGAAGAGAATGGTTTCCTGGTTCACCGTGCCCATGAGGGAGCGGAGGGAATCCATGGTATAATCCTGGATATTATGCCCGTCGATCCGGATTTCCCCGCTCCAGGGCTGGGTAAACCGGGGGATGAGGTCCATCAGCGTGGATTTACCCCCGCCCGAAGGTCCTACCAGGGCTACGGACATGCCTCTTTTAATGGTAAAGTTCACATGGTCGAGCACTTTCTTTTCCTGGTATCCGAACGTTACGTCGCGGAATTCGAGCGCATCCCTGAAATCGTGGATCTGGATGGCATCGGGCTTGTCAACGATATTGGGTTTTTCGTCGATGAGCGACAACACGCGCTCCCCTGCGGCGATGCCCGAGTGGATGCTGGAGAATGCCTGTCCGATCGCTTTGGCCGGCCGCATGATCTGCGAGAAAATGGCAATGTAGGCGATGAAATCGCCTGGGCTCAGTTCGTTGGACCCTTCGGCGATCAGTTTGCCACCATACAGCAGGATGCCCGCCACCATGATCACGCCGAGGGTTTCTGACGTCGGACTGGCCATTTGCTGGCGGCGTGCCATAGAGCGCATGATGCCGCTGTAACGCTGGTTTTCGTTGTCGAAGCGTTTACGGATGAAGGTAACGGCATTGAACGCCTTGATGATCTTGATCCCGGAAAGCGCTTCGTCCAGGTAGCTGATCATCATGCCATAAGAAGAATGCGATTCGGCAGCCTGCGCTTTCAGCCGCTTCACGATCCTGGAGATCAGCCAGCCGCCGATCGGGATCACGAGCATGGAAAACAGCGTCAGTTTCACGGAAATCATGAACAGCATAACGAGGTATGCGATAAGTTGTAAAGGTTCCTTAAACACTACCTGGAGGGTGCTGGTCACGGAAAATTGCACTACCTGAACGTCTGACGCAACTTTAGAAATGATGTCGCCCTTTCTTTCATTATTGAAAAAGGCGATATCGAGGTTCATGACGTTATTGAAAACGGTTTTGCGGAGGTTGAGGAGGGTGTGGATGCGGAGGTTTTCCATCGTCCTTTCCCCGAAATATTTGAACAGGTTGCTGATGATAACGGAAACGACGATAATGCCGCAAACATACTGGAGGGTGGTAATGAGGCCGAGTTCGTTATTGAGGCGCACCGCGTGGTAGTTCATGATCTTGAAAAGGTCGAAGCTACCTTCTGCGGGAGGAACGGGCGGTTTTGCGTCCTTGTCGAACAGCGCGGTGAGCAGTGGCGCCACCAATGCCAGGTTCATGGTGCCAAAAATGACAGCCACGATGGTGAAGAGAATATATGGGATAGCGTACTTCTCAATCGGTTTGGCAAACGACAATAGCCGGAAATATGTCTTCATGTACTTTTGCTACTATAATAATAAAACGTGCAAAGCTACTCATTATTTGGCAATTAGGCCGCCCGGATCTCGGGTCAGAGCACCAGCTCGCGGTGCAGGCGTTCCAGCGTTCCTTCCGGCTCCGTGCAGAGGCCGGGATGCACCTGGGAGGTTTGCAGGATGGTGCTCCGCTGGGCGGTGAGCCATCTGAACCGGCTGGCGGGGTCGAGCTGGCCTATGGGGCCTTCGCCCCGGCAGGTTTTTTCGAACCCTTCGGCAAACGCTTTCAGTTCATCGAAATCGAGCTCCGGGCTGAGGGCTTTCAATCTTTCCTCGTTAAGGGTAATCATGCAGCCCAGGAACCGTTTTGGCCGGCAATAGAGAATAACGCCCACGTTCATGAACTCTTCCCGTTCCACTTTCGGTACCACGCGCACCACGGCATATTCATATAAGGGCAGTTCTGGCATGCAGCGCGGCGTTTAAAAAGTTATCGGAATGTGCCAACCGGTTTTGCAGGAAGCGGAAATACACTTCGCGCACCGCCTCGGGCGATTCGCCGTGCGTAGTCAGCCAGCTGTCGGGCAGCAGGCCGGTAATAGCCCGGAGACGGTCTTCCGTCAGCAGGGGCCGCAATAAAGCGTCCGCCTCCTTCAGCTGCGAAGCGTAAGGCAGCAGCACGTGATCTTTCACCTGTACGAACGGTTTGAGGGATTGTTCCTCCCAATTATCCCATGAATGATGGAAATACAGCGACGCGCCATGGTCGATGAGCCACAGCTCGCGGTTCCACCACAGCATATTCGTGTTCCGGGCGGTGCGGTCCACGTTCGTGAGCAGGCAATCCATCCAGACGATCTTCGACGCCAGCATCGCGTCCACTTCGGCGGCATTGGGGTCGAAAGTAACGGAGCCCGAGAGGTAATGCAGCCCGAGATTCAGTCCAACGCTGGCTTTCAGCAGGTCCTGTATTTCTTCGTCCCCTTCGGTACGTCCGAAAGCCTCGTCGAGCTGGGCGAAAACGAGCTCGGGCACCCGCAGGCCCAGGACCCTCGCTATTTCCCCGCCGATCAGCTCGGCGATGAGCGATTTCACCCCTTGCCCGGCGCCCCGGAATTTCAGGACGTACAGGAACCCGTCGTCCGTCTCCGCGATGGCAGGCAGCGAGCCGCCTTCGCGCAGTGGCGTCACGTAACGGGTCACGTTAACGGTCCGCAGATCTATTGCATGAGTCATGATCATATCCTCCCACATGTAAACTGCGGAAAATTAACACTTTTAGGCGAAACTTAAGGGAAATCCTAGTCGATGATCCGCTGGCTGCAGCCGTCGATCACCAGGGCTTCGGTATCGCCCAGCGGAAGCGTGCTGTATCCTGCGGCCTGGAGCTGCATATTGGCCAGGTGCGCGCCTTCGATGAAGTCGGCATTGTCGATATGGGGAATAATGATGATCTGGGTGAGGTTCAGGCCTTCGAGCACGAGCTCCGGCGCGTCTTCCGCATTATCCATCAGCTCGAAATGCTCGATGGTAGGCCCGGCCACGATCGCGCCGGCGCTCCATCCGCAGAAAACCTTACCGTCGCGCACCAGCCGGCGGATGATATGATCTGCCCCGCTGGCTTTCAGGATCCAGCGTAAATAATAGGTATTGCCGCCGCCCATCCAGATAACGTCTTTGGACGCCAGCCGGCGCGCGAGTTGTTCGGGACGGCGTTGCCAGACGCGCAGATCGATGGGCTCCACCTGGTAGCCCCGGCGTTTGAAAGCGTTGCGGATGGAGCGCACCCAGGGCTCCGAATCCGGGATCACGTCGGCCGCGTTCTCGATGAAAGCGATCCGGATATCAGCGGTTTCCTTGCCCACCAGCTGGTCGAGCGCCATATATTGCCGCTCGTTGATGGACAGGGAATAAAGCAATAGTTTGGGCAGTTCGGGCATGATGTAAAACTACCGCCATTCCGGCTGTAAAACGGGTTGTATTATCGACAAATTAGCGGGGTATTTACGACATATTAATTCGCTACATTTGTTCCGATGATCTACCGTCAACTTCCGCCGCCGCCGGGTCTCCGCCAGTTCGTCAGCTATTGCTGGACGCTGGAAAGCCATGCCGGTGAGGAAGCGCAGGCTTTCCGCACCCTGGCCGACGCCAGTCCCGGCCTGATTTTCCAGCATCCCGGAAAAGGCGTGCTGTACCAGGAAAACAAACTGTTGCCGGTGGTATTCCTCTACGGCCAATCCACCCGCCACGCCGCGCTGCGCCTGGAAGGGGCATTCGGGATCAGCGGGATGGTGCTGCGGCCAGGGGCGCTCCGTTCGGTCTTTGGTTTGAATGCCGGTGAGCTGACGGACGGATGCATCGACGCCCGCGAGCTGCAACCCGCGCTGGCAGGCTTGCTGGAAGATGCGTCCGGGGAAGGGCAGCTGCAGGGGCTCTCGGCGTTCGTGGCCGGACAGCTTGAGCGTAACCGCCGGCAGGAAGATGCCGTGATAGAAGCGGCGCTGCATCGGATCCAGGGCGCCCAGGGCACGTTATCCATGAAAGACCTTCGCGATGAGCTGCGCATGACGGAACGGAGTTTCGAGCGCAGGTTCAAGCAATACACCGGCATTTCGCCCAAACTGTTTACCCGTATTTCCCAGTTCCAGGCTTCGCTGCAGCAAATGCGGGAGGGGCAGTTCGGGAAATTGTCCGATCTCGCTTACGGGAATGATTATGCCGACCAGTCGCATTTCATCCGCGCGTTCCAGGAGTTCGCCGGTTGCAGCCCGTTGCGCTTCCAGGAGGCGGGGCCGGTCATCGATAACCTGTCTGCCCATTTCCCCCGTTAACCCGTTCCCGGATTTTTTGTCGGTTTTGTTCTATTTCTCCCTTGGCGGCCGGAGTAGCTTTGTTGAAAATTATCACCCATGCAACTCATCATTTTCGGCGCCAGCGGTAAAACGGGCCGCCAACTTACCCAACAGGCCCTCGCAGCGGGGCATCGCGTAACCGCCTTCGTCCGTAACCCTGCCAGTCTCGATATCGAACATCCCCTGCTCACCAAGCTCGCCGGAGATGCGCTCAACGAAGCGGCCGTCCGCGAAGCGGTGAAAGGGCACGATGCGGTGCTTTCCACGCTGGGCTCGCCAGCCAACAAGATCGGCACCATCCGTTCGCAGGGCACGCTCAATATCGTGAAAGCCATGCAGGCGGCGGGTATCCGCCGGTTCGTCTGCCAGACGTCGCTGGGATATGGGGATAGCGTGGCAACGCTTCGCCGTACGCCTTTCGTGTTCCGGTCCATCATCGTCCCGTTCATCCTGAAGAAAGGCTTCGCGGACCATGCGCTGCAGGAATCGCATGTGCGCAGCAGCGGGCTGGATTGGGTGATCGTACGGCCGGGGAACCTGACAGACGGGCCTTTGACGGAAAAATACCGCCATGGTTTCGCGGCGGATGACCCGAAGATCCAGGTTAAAGTGTCGCGGGCAGACGTGGCGCATTTTATGTTACAGCAAATCGAATCTCATGCATATCTCAGACAAACACCCGGCGTCTCTTACTGAAGGTTTCCCCGGAATGGTGCTGCTCGCAGCCACAATTACGACCTGCCTGTCGGCCGGGGTCTTTTACGCCTATGCGGTGTCCGTAGTTCCGGGTATCGGGCGGATCAGGGACGGGGCGTATCTTTCAGCGATCCAGTCTATCAACCGCGCCATACTGAACCCATGGTTCATGATCGTTTTCATGGCGCCGGTGTTTTTGCTGCCTTTTGGTTCGTGGCAACAGTTCTCGAAAGCCCCGGACGCGGCATGGTGGGCGCTTGCAGCGGCTGCGGCGATTTATATCGTCGGCGTGTTCGGGGTAACGGTGGTATGCAATGTGCCGCTGAACGAGTGGCTCGACAAGCAAGACCTGGCCTCCGCAGGGGAGGGCGTGCTGAAAGAGTGGCGCCTCCGGTTCGAGGGGCCTTGGAACCGCTGGAACCTCGTGCGCACGGTGGCTTCGGCCGTCTCCGCCATCCTTTCCGTCTGGGCTGCGCTCCGGCTGAAATAATGAACCTTTCGGCGAAGTATCCGTTTTCTATCGGTATACGGCCCCAGGCCCCAAAAACTATCGATATGAAATGGATACTCCTCGCCTGGGCGGTCATTGCGCCCGGCATCATGCAAGGACAGGAACGCCCCAGATCCGTTACGCTCATCAACAACGTCCGGATCTTCACCGGCAAAGACGCCGCTCCCTTCAGCGGAAATGTACTGGTGACGGGCAATGTCATCACCAAAATCTCGACCGGCCCCATTGCTACCGATCGCAGTATGAACACCACGATCATCGACGGGAATGGCCAGTTCCTCATGCCCGGGCTCATCGACGCGCATTACCATTGCATGTTCGCCAACGTTACACAGGTCGTGGCGATGGCCAAGGATTATGGCTTTGTAGTGCTGATGGCCGCGCGGAACGCACGGGAAGCCCTGATGCGGGGCTTTACCAGCGTACGGGATATGGGCGGCCCGATCTTCGGATTGAAAGACGCGATCGACGCCGGCGTTACACCCGGCCCGCGCATCTGGCCTTCCGGTGCCTTTATCAGCCAAACCGGCGGCCATGGGGATTTCCGGCTGCCGTACGAGGTGCCGAGGGCGGCGAACGAACCGTTGAGTTATACGGAACGGATCAGGGCGGCGGCTATCGCTGACGGCGCGGATGCCGTGCTGCTCCGGGCGCGCGAGCAGCTCATGGCCGGTGCGAGCCAGCTGAAGCTCATGGCAGGAGGGGGCGTCAGCTCGATGTACGACCCGCTCGATGTGGCCCAATATACGGAAGCGGAATTCCATGCGGCGGTGGAAGCGGCCGACAACTGGGGAACGTACGTTACCGTTCACGCCTACACGCCGAAAGCCATGCAGATCGCTATTAAAGCCGGTGTGAAATGCATCGAGCACGGGCAACTGGCAGATGAGGCCACGGCCAAACTGATCGCGGAAAAGGGGATATGGTGGTCGTTGCAGCCATTTATCGACGATGAAGACAGTAATCCGCAAACAGGAGAGAACCGGGAAAAGCAATTGGAAATGTACGGAGGAACGGATAATGCGTATGCCCTGGCGAAAAAATATAAAGTGAAATTGGCCTGGGGCACGGATGCGCTTTTTAATGCGAAGAACGCCGCGCGGCAGGGCGCGCGGCTGGTGGCGATGACGCGCTGGTTCAAGCCCGTGGAGATTTTGCAGATGGCCACGAAAAGCAACGGCGAGCTGCTGGCGCTTTCCGGTAGGCGGAGCCCCTACAAAGGCAAGCTGGGCGTGCTGGAAGAGGGGGCGCTGGCCGATATGGTGCTCGTGAACGGCGATCCCATACAGGATATCAAGCTGTTGGCAGACCCGGAAAAGAACCTCTCGCTCATCATGAAAGACGGCATTATTTATAAGAACCTGCTGGTGCAAAAGTAATCTGTCGCATTTTACCCCTTTTTTGGCTGAAACGTACGCGGTCTTCCCGGCGGATGCGTGTTAGCTTTGTGTCAGACGATCACACAAAAAAAGTCTGACCCATGAAACCTAACACGATCAAAATTACTTATTGGACCTCCACCGTCATATTCGCGCTGCTGATGCTGATGGACGGCTATGGAGGCGTTTCCCGCCAGCAAGCCGGCGTGGAGATCATGCAGCACCTGGGATATCCCGTTTACTTCCTGAGCATCGTGGGCGTAGCGAAGATCCTCGGCGCGGCGGCTATCCTGCAAACCCGCTTCATAGCCATCAAGGAATGGGCGTATGCGGGATTCGCGTTCAATTTCCTCGGCGCCTTCGCTTCCCGCGCTTTCGTCGGCGATCCTACGTTCGAAGTCGTATTTCCCTTCGTGGCGCTGGCTATCATGGCGGTACCCTACTATTTCTGGAAAAAGTACGAACAGATAAGATACGCTATTGCCTGAGCCGCAATGCGATCGCAATTGACACCTTCGCTGGCCCGCCGTGTGAAACGGGCCAGCGTTTTTTTTTATATTTAGGATATGAAAAAGTTTCCCCTATCCCTCCCCAAATTATGCACTGTTGCGGCTGCCGTTTTCATTACGGCCTGCCAGTCGCCCTCCCGGCCCCAAAATTCCACTGATTCGTCGGGGCACGACGAGAACGAATATCCGCAGGAAATGGCGCGCGTCGTGGCCGCCTTCCAGGCCATCCGTTCGGATTCCGCGTTCCTCCGCCAGTTCGGCCCCGCCAAGGAAAATCAGTTCAAATTACTTTCCCGGGAATTTCCGCTCGTAATGGGCGACTTTGACGCCGACGGCGATCCCGACGCCATCGCTTCATTTTCGGTGTTGGGCCCGGAAGACGAACGGATTTATTACGCGGTTTTCCTCCGGGACAAAGATAGTCTCCGGCTGGCGCAGGTGCTGCCCCGCGGCGGGAACGATGCCAGGCCTTTCCTGACGCTGAGCGGGCTGGACGGAAAGGGAATGGTAAGGGGAGAGGACACGGCTGATTCACTGGCCTGGACCGTCATCTACAAATGGGAAGGAAACGGGTTGCATGAAGTCTCCCGGGCGCCAAAACCCGATGTCCCGAAATAAATTTTCTTACCGTTTGTAAAAAATATTAAAAAGTTGCCGGGATAAATATATTTTTATGGCTAATCGACTCCCACGTTAGTAAAATCGTAAAAATATCTTTCCCTGTATGCAACAAGGACATCCTCGCAGGACCTTCCTCAAAACGGCCGCCCTTTCCGGCCTCGGCCTCGCCTTTTCCGGTAAGCTTTCCGCACTCGAAACCCTTTCCCTCGCCGGCAAGCGCATCGGCGTCATCGGGCTGGACACCGAGCACGGCCCTCATTTCGCCCGGATCCTCAATGCCCCCGACGCGGGCGACAAATTCGGCGGCATGCGCGTCACCGTAGCCTATCCCCACGGAAGCCGGAAAATCAAGTCCAGCATGGACATGATCCCCCGGAACGCGGCCAACATCGAAGCGCAGGGCGTGAAAGTGGTGGATTCCATCGCAAAGCTCCTCCAGGAATGCGATATCGTCATGCTCGAAACCAACGACGGTACCGAGCACCTGGCACAGGCCCTGGAAGTTTTCCCCTCCGGCAAGCCCGTATTTATCGACAAGCCCATAGCGGCTTCGCTAACGGAAGTGCTCACCATTTACCGTGCCGCCCGTCATTACAAAGTGCCCATCTTTTCTTCCAGCACCCTCCGTTACATCGAAAGCGTGCAGGAGGTGCGCAACGGGAAGATCGGGAAGGTAAAGGGAGCGGATATCTTTTCCCCTACACCCACCGAGCCTTCGCACCCTGACCTGTACTGGTACGGCATCCACGGCGTCGAAATGCTGTTTACGATGCTGGGGCCCGGCTGTATCCGCGTTACCCATCACCAGTCGGGCGATTCAGACATGGTGGTTGGAGAATGGGAGGGAGGCCGCATGGGCACGCTGCGCGGTTTCAGGAATGATATGTGGAATTTCGGCGGACATGCCTTCGGCGACAAAGGCCACATGGCGCTGGGCGATTTCACCGGCTATGCGCCCCTCATGCCCCCGATCATCGAATTCTTCCAGAAAGGTGTGGCGCCCGCTCCCGAAGCGGAAACCATCGGCATTTACGCCTTCATGGACGCCGCCCAGGAAAGCCGCCTGAAAAAAGGCGCGCCCGTCAGCATCGCTTCCATCATGAAAAAAGCGACCGAACGCAGCCAGAAAATCAAGATATAAGCCTTTCGTAATAATCTCCATATCCTGTGCGGGGCGACGTAGCCGTTACTAACATAAACGGATATACGTCGCCCCGGTTTTTACGCCATGCCCCCGTTAGCGCCGATGTTCTGTGCCGAGATCCATTTGGCATCGTCGCTGGCCAGGAAGCAGGCCACGCGCGAAATATCTTCCGGGTCGGCGATGCGGTTGAAGGCGGAAAGGCCCGCCAGTCTTGCGATCGTTTCATCCGACTTGCCGTTCGTGAACAGTTCGGTGTTGGTAGGCCCCGGCGAAAGGGTGTTGACGTTGATGCCCCGGGCGCCCACTTCCTTCGCAAATACCCGTGTGTACTGCTCTACAGCTGCTTTAGTGGCCACATAGGTCGCATATCCGGGGATCATGATGCGGTTGACGGACGTCGAGAAATTGATGATCGACCCATTGTCGGCCAAACGCGTTGCCGCTTCGCGGAGCGTATTGAAAACGCCTTTTACGTTGATGTCGAACATCCGGGAGAAATCCTCGTCTGTGGTGTCTTTCACCAGCCTGGTGATCATGATGCCCGCGTTGTTGATCAGCACGTCGATCCGCCCGAAATGTGCGATAGCGGTATCGAACAGCCGGCGTACCTGGGCAGCCTGGCTCACGTCTGCCTGCACGGCGATGGCGTCGCCACCGGCGGAGCGGATGTCTTCCACCACTAATTCTGCGTCGGCCTTGCTGCCGGCATAATTGACGATCACTTTGGCGCCCGCTGCGGCCAGGTCGCGGGCGATGGTGGCACCGATGCCCCTGGAGGCGCCGGTCACCAGTACTACTTTTTCGGATAAGTTTTGCATGCCCCAAATGTCGGAAATCGGGAGAGCCGGCAATTGCATTGGGGAAAGGGGATGTTGCAAAATTCAAATGGAAACGAAAAAGCCCGTCCAGGTGGTACCGGGACGGGCTTCGGAGATATCCGGGAAAAGTTATTTCGCGGGAGTGATGATGACTTTGCGGAATTCGATCGGTCCATGGTCGCCCTGGAAATAGATCGGCCCTGCTTCGCCTTCGTTGCTGTCGAGCGCACCGCCGGTAATGCCGGGGATTTCCTGATTGGTCACCACGGTTTTACCGTTCACGACGATGGTCACGTGGCGGCCAATGAGGGTGATGTCGTACGTCTGCCACTGATCGGGGCCGAGCGCGTTGATGACGCTGGGAGCGATGAAGCCGTACACGCCGCTGAAGTAAACGGGAGACGGGTGGGCGCCCTTCGGACTGTCTTCGATCTGCACTTCGTAACGGCCTCTGAGGTACACGCCGCTGTTGCTGCCTTTTTTGTAGCGGAATTCGACGTGCAGTTTGAAGTCGTTGAATTTCTGCTCGGAGATGAGGTTAGCGCCGGATTTCGGGCTGGTGAGCACGCCGTTGCGCACTTCCCACTGGTTTTCGGCACCTACGGCCTTCCAGCCGGTGAGGTCTTTGCCATTGAACAGCTGGATGGGCTTGCCCCAGACGGGAGCGGCTTTGCGCACCAGTTCGGGGGCTTTTACGCCCGTGAAGGGGAACGAATTGCCGTCGGGGTACGTGATGGTACCTTTGATGCCGGTGGAAGTGATCTCGCCGTTCACGGTGAGGTCGCCCTTACCGCTTTCCCATTGCGGGGGAATGGTGAAGCTGAATTTGCCGTTTTCGAATTTTACGTGCGCTACAGGGCGGGAGCTGCCGGAAGCGGCCACGAAATAGCCTACGAGGGTGCGGAAGCCGGAGAGTTTCACTTCGAGCCAGGAAGGGGCCTGCTGGCCATTCTGATCGATGGTGATATCCCACCGGCCGATGAGGGCTTTCTGTGCTTCTTCCGGTTTGGCGGACACCGCGTTGACATGGTCCTGGGCGGCCACCGTGCCGGCGGTACCCATGATCGTTGCCAGGCCAATGCCCAGAGCAAGGAATTTTTTATGCATACAATGTTGAATTTTGCCGCTTGAATGATGGTTTCCTGCCGCCTGCCGGCTATGTAATGGCCGGGAAGACGCAGCCCGCCAAGTTAGATAATATTTGTTTTTCGCGCAAGCCGCATTTTACGCACGGCAATATGACCCCTGTCTTAATTTCTTTAGCTAAAACGATATAGTTGCACTTTAGCTGGGAAATACGGCTTATTTTCAGGATACAGCACCAGGCCCGACAGCAGCGATAGGATAACCCTTCTCAAAACCCAATTACGTTATGAGCATCAAAACCCTTTTGCACGCCGCCGTTACCGCGGCCTTCGCCATTTTCATCGCCGCCTGCGGCAAAGACCCCCAGCCTGCCGCGCCCCTTCTCCGGCCAGAAGCCCGCGCCAATTCCGGGAATTCCGCCGGCATCCTCGCCGTTATGAACAGCTGGATGACCGGTATGGCAGACAACACCAGCATCGCCCGTATCACCATCCCCGGAACCCACGATTCCGGTGCCAGGTTCGAGCCCGTCGGCGGGACGGCCAAATGCCAGAACCTCACCATCGCAGAGCAACTGGAGGCCGGCGTGCGCTTCCTCGACATCCGCTGCCGCCACATCGGCGACGCTTTCGCCATCCATCACGGCAGTGTTTACCAGAACCTCAACTTCAACGACGTGCTGACGGCCTGCCTTTCGTTCCTCGACAGTCATCCCGGCGAAACGATCGTCATGTGCGTGAAAGAGGAATACGACCCCACCAACAATACGCGCAGCTTCGAGCAGACGTTCGACAGCTATGTGGCCGCCAATCCCTCGCGCTGGTACCTCGGTGCGTCCGTCCCCAATCTCGGTACGGTGCGCAACAAGATCGTACTGCTGCGCCGCTTCGGGGCATCTTCGACCCCCAAAGGCATCGACGCCACCAACTGGGCCGATAACACCACCTTCACGAGCACTACGCCCGATGCCACCCTTCGCGTACAGGACCAATACGTGGTGCCCGACAACAACGCGAAATGGACCGGCGTCACCAATTTGTTCAACGAAGCGAATGCCAGCACCGGCAACACGCTGTACATCAATTTCACGAGCGGGTACAAATCCCTCATCTTCGGCATCCCCAGTATCACTACGGTGTCCAATAACATCAACCCGCGCATCAACACGTATTTCACCACCAATACGTATGGGCGTTACGGTATCATTCCCATGGATTTCGTGGATGCCACCAGAGCGCAGCTGATCGTGGAATCCAACTTCTGATACCGGCGTCGGGCGCTGGCAAAAGCTGAATGGAGGCTCCCAGGCATCGTGCCGGGAGCCTTTTTCGTGGGATGTCGCCGGAAAGGCGTAATTTGTCCCTGCATCCGATTAGCTGAAGCATCCCTGTCCGATTCAACGTGCCATGCGAGGACCCGCCTGCGGACCGCGGAAACCAGTCAACAGATAATTCAAATTATGCGATCAGGGCCGTGCTGCCCGGTGTAAGTAATGCAAAGTAGTGATCAAATGGGTCGGCGAACATAGCCACCTGCAATGCGTAACCGTAAAATGGGTATCAACGATTTTATCCGTCGGCTTTTCGGCGCTCCATCCGCCGTTCCCGTACTGCCGGCCAATGACCTCGAACTGGCCAACGCCGTCCGGTTCAGGCCATCCGTGATGCAAGCCATCCGCAGGTCCACCCGTGCGGCGCTGTATCGACTCGAGGCTGAGCGCACCGTTGCCGGTCCCGGTAACACGGTCGTAACCGAGGTGTACCGGCCCGATGCGCTGCTGTTCAAAGCCGATCAGCAAGACGCGGGACGGATTATTCAGGCGCTGCGGAAGGAGCTCTCAGGGCAAGGTTTCCTCATCTTCCTTTCCGAACAGAATTTCGGGCATTTGCCCGACGAGATCGGTATCCTCAAATCCGGGGATACATTCGATATCCTGCGCTGTAAAGGTACCGATGCCATTAACTATGGGATCGACAACGAATCGCTCGTGGCCACCATGAAAAAGTGGCATGCGGAAACGCCGGTCGAAATCGTGGGAGCGGGGCCGGATTGGCTGGAAGTGCGCTTCCTCGCGCAGCCGGATTGGAATGCGATGGCGGAAAAAGTGTATGCGTTATGTCCGGATGCGGTAGACCATGGGGCCGGCAGCATCGCCGCGCTGGCGGCGGAAATGCGGGAAACGGGCATGTTGTATTTGTGGTGGGATTGACGACGGGTTTTTGCATATTCCGGGATTTTTGTATTTTTGCAGCACATTAAACTTCATTTATACCAACATGTGAGATTCACTTTCTTTTAGCAATTAACCCGTAACTGCGTGGCCATACTCACCGGCCGCCGTTATTCTTCACCGTTAAAGAAAGAAATCATGTTGGCGTTCCAAGACGTTACCTACGCGCATCCCAATAAAGACGTATTGTTTTCCGGGCTTCATTTTACCGTGGACCGTGGAGATAAAATTGCATTGATCGGCCCTAACGGCGCCGGGAAGTCTACCTTGCTCCGACTGATGGCCGGGGAATTGCAGCCCCTGTCGGGTTCCATCCGGCGGGAGGAGCCTCCGTATTACATTCCGCAGCATTTCGGCCAGTTCGACCATCTCACGGTGGGAGCGGCGCTCCGTGCGGGCGACCGGCTGCATGCCCTGCACGAGATCCTGGCGGGAAATGTGACCGACGATCTGATGGCGGCGCTGAACGACGACTGGGCCATCGAAGAGCGGTGCCGGGAAGCCCTCGCGCATTGGGGCCTCGGGAACATCGGGCTGGACGTGAAGCTGGAGGGGCTCAGCGGCGGACAAAAAACACGCGTTTTCCTCGCCGGGATCGCCGTCAACCAACCCGCATTTTTGTTGCTCGACGAGCCAGGCAACCACCTGGACGCGGCAGGCCGCGCACTGCTGCGCGAGCTGATAGGCGGATGGCGGAAAACCCTCGTGCTCGTAAGCCACGATGCTTCCCTGCTGCGCCTGTTGCCGGTCGTATATGAACTGGGGAAGAAAGGGATAACCGTGTACGGCGGCGATTTCGATTTCTACAAGGCGCAGAAGGAACTGGAACAGGACGCGCTGCAACAGGACCTCCGCAGCCGCGAAAAAGCTTTGCGCAAAGCCCGGGAAACCGAGCGCGAGGCCATGGAGCGCAAACAGAAGCTGGATGCGCGCGGCAGGAAAAAGCAGGACAAATCCAACGTTCCCACCATCACCCTCAACACCCTTCGCAACAACGCCGAAAAAAGCACGGCCAGCCTGAAAAAGGCACATGCCGAAAAAATGGGAAGCATTTCGGAGGAAGTGGACCGCCTGCGCAAAGAGCTGCCGGATATCGACAAAATGAAACTGAACGTAGACGATTCCGCCCTGCACAAAGGGAAAATACTCGTCAACGTGCAACACCTGAACGTACGGTTCGGGGATAATCCGCTTTGGCCGGAAGGGCACAGTTTCCAGGTGCGGAGCGGCGACAGGCTGGCCATCCGCGGCGGCAACGGTTCCGGGAAAACTACCATGATCCGGCTGCTGCTGGGGCAGTTATCGCCCTCGGAAGGAGAGATGGTGCGCGCGGAGTTCCGGGCTGTGTACATCGATCAGGATTATTCGTACCTCGACGGGAGCCTGACCGTTTACGAACAGGCGCAAAAGCACAATCCCGGCGCGCTGGAAGAACATGAAGTGAAAACCCGGCTGAACCGGTTCCTGTTCGGGCCGGAAGACTGGAACAAACCATCGGCTGCGCTCAGCGGCGGGGAAAGGATGCGGCTGCTGCTGTGTGTGCTCAATATCGGTACCAAAGCGCCGGACATGATCGTGCTGGACGAGCCCACCAATAACCTCGACATGCAGAACGTGGAGATCCTCACTGCGGCGATGAACGGGTACGATGGTACGCTGATCGTCGTGTCTCACGACGAAGCATTCCTGGAGGCGCTGGGTATTGATGCCGAAATCGCGTTGTGATCAGGAACGGAAGTTCCAGTTGAGGATGGGCAATTTCCGTTTTTCGTTCACGTTCCATAATCCGAACTGCAGCCCGCGGGTGTTACTGCTCGATGTCAGCAACCCGATCTGAACGCCGCGGACCTGATCTGAAATGGCATTGAAGGACAATTGTATCCCGCACATGTTTTTGGTGATGGACACTACGCCAAGCTGTATGCCATTATGTTTTTCGGTGACATTGATCGCCGAAAATGAAATGCCGTTGACGCGGGTGTTGACCTGGCCGATTAGGCCGAGGGAAATGCCGTTCACCCGGTACGTCATGGAGCCGAGTGCGGAGAGATTGATACCGTTTACTTTTTCGGGCAGGCTGTCGGCGGGGATAGGCTTGGGACTTACAAAAGCCGTATCCCAGGGCGCGTGGGGCATGAACGCGATGAAGAGCCCGGGGCCGGGTGCTTCCAGCCGGAGGCCGTTGGTGGTCGTATTGACGGTTTCGTAAATCGGTAACCATCCCAGCCCGATGCCGTAGATGTTTACGTTGGATTGATGGAAGGTCCACAGCGGGAGCCGGAGCTTTTTATGCTGGGCCTGCGATGGCAGGAAGCTGAGAATGAACAGGGATATAAGGAGGCTGCGCATAAGGTTTGGAGATCGTAATCCTTCCTAAAATACCGGTTTTTTTTCGCATTCCGTTTTCTAGTTTTACCCCGTTGTGCAAAACCGTCGTATCCAACTCATTTTCGCGGGCGTCACGTTCGCATTTCTCTGGGCTTCCGCCGCTGCGGCCACCAAGCTGGGGTTAAGGGCGGTGCAGCCTTTCGTGCTGTTCGTGCCGCGTTTTTTCCTGGCGGCGTTTATCATGTTGTCCGTTTCGCACGTGCTGCTGAAGAAACGGCTGCCCCGGGGGCGGGAATGGAAGCAGGTGGCGATTTACGGATTGTTCAACGTTTCGCTGTACCTGGGCATTTATGTGTTGGGAATGACGGAAGTGTCTGCAGGACTGGGCGCACTGGCAACGGCTACCAACCCGGTGTTCATCAGCCTGATGAGTACGTTCTGGCTGCGGAAGCCCTTGCAACCGGTGACGGTGCTGAGCCTGGTGCTTTGCCTGGGAGGGATCGGGGTGGCGGCCTGGCCGTTGCTGGCAGATAGTTACGCTACGCCCCTGGGCCTGGGGCTCGTGTTGGGGAGTATGGTAACCTATTCGATCGGGTCGCTGTATTTTTCCGCATCGAAGTGGCACGATCTCCACATTTTTACCATCAATGGCTGGCAGACGCTTTTCGGCGGTATTTTCCTGTTGCCCGTAATGATCGGCTGGTACGATCCTGTGCAGAATCACTTCAATACGGTCTGGCTGCTGTCCATGCTTTGGCTGGTAGGCCCCGTTTCGATAGTGGCGGTGCTGCTGTGGCTGTTTTTGCTGAAGGATAATCCCGTGAATGCCTCTTTCTGGTTGTTCCTCTGCCCGGTTTTCGGATTTGCCATATCGGCGGTGCTCATGCATGAGCCTTTGAGCGTGTATACCTTCGCCGGCGTGATGCTCGTGGTGGCGGGGCTGTATCTGGTGCAGCGGAAGCGGGGATAGGCAGATGCTTTGCCGGCAGGCGGTCCGGAGAAATTTGTAAAATTGATTTTGAAATTAAATTTCCATAACGTAGTTTTGCGACCCCGTACGGGATGTAGCGCAGCCCGGTAGCGCGCGTCGTTCGGGACGACGAGGCCGCAGGTTCGAATCCTGTCATCCCGACCTTCTGGAAGATTCTTTCCATTTAGAAACCCGCATTCACTATGAAGGCGGGTTTCTTGGTTTCATCGTATAGACTAATTCATTTCAAAAGACTGCAATCTATCTGTGAGTAATTCCGTGAGTTTAAATATGCATTATATTTACTCACGGCGATCTACCCATGCTATTGATATTCAGTTAAATATGTCGTTTTTTTTGATGCGATTTGATATGATTTGAATAGTGTTTTTACTCCCCCACAGTTCGTGGACCTGCCGAAAGGAGAAAAAACCATTCAATCACCATCAAAATGCAGGAACATGGCTAGTCACACCCTTAGTTTGGATTTTATCGCCCGCAAGGATAAGCAAGATCCCGGGCGCGTTTGTATTTTCGGACGAATTACAATAGACGGCCCCCCAAAGGAATTTTCGCTAAAGGAATTTATTCCCTATGATAAATGGGACGCGGCCTCAGAGTCAGTAAAAGGGAAGACACAGGAAGTAAAAGATATTAATAAGCATATCGAAAACACTCGAACAAAGATTGCCAATATCTTTAGGGCCCTCCAAGATACCCAAGATTATGTATCTGCCCAAAATGTCAAGGAAGCGTATACAGGTAAATCACACAAAGACCACACAGTTCGGAATCTCTTTAAAAAGCATGAAAAAAAATTTCAGAAAATCCTGGCGCCTGGGACGTGGAAGAATTACGCTGCAACGCATCAGTATGTTTTGAATTTTATTAAACATCAATTCAAATCCGAAGACCTCCACGTACGCCAGCTGAATTATGAATTCATTTCCGACTTGGAAAGTTACATTCCTGAACACCCCCTTAAAAATTCCGATCCATGTTTGGGAAATGGTATCGCTAAACATTTGGAACGGTTTAGGGGAATCGTCAACTGGGGGGACGATTTGGGTTGGTTCAAGAAGGAGCCATTCCGTAAATTCAAGATATGTAAGGCAAAAACTAAAAGGGAAAAATTGAAGGCCCATCAGTTAAAAATGATGGAAACCAAACGACTTACAAGTCCAGATTTGGAATTTGCCAGGGATCTTTTTTTGTTCGCCTGCTATACCGGATTTTCGTTCGCTGAAGTATCAAGCTTATCAATGAGTGATTTTGAAATCAGTGATAAAGGTAAGTTCTGGTGTACAAAATATCGCCAAAAATCGGATGAACTGGAAGCTGTTCCGCTAATCCACCAAGCAGTATTGCTTGTAAAAAAGTATAAAGATTTACCGAAATCAGTAGCAAACGAAACAGTTTTTCCGCCTATTACAAATCAATATATTAATCGACTATTAAAGATTCTAACCGAAGTATTCGATATTGGGTTTCCGCTAACATTTCACCTATCCCGACATACATTCGGATATTACGCTGTAAAGGCAGGGTTGGATATTAAGGTTATTAAAGTGATTATGGGACATAGAAAAATTGCAACAACCGATATATATACATGCGTTGATGAAGAAATAATAGAGTTTGGGATGGAAAAATTTGAAGCTGCCGGGGATCGCCGAAGAGAACTTCCTTCGCCTACAGAGTACATTAATAATGCTCAACCCATTCGGTTGATAAAATCTGAATAATCACCACATGGTGAGAAGTGTAAAATGTGGTTTTGTAACAATTCGAACTTGTTGCAAAACCGCATTTGTATGAAAGAAGCAAATGGATCGGGTCGTAACTCGAATCCACAATTACCTTGGATTACCCTGGAAGATTTACAAAAATTTAAAGGCGACCTTCTTAAGGAAATTGAGGCGCTTTTACAGGCGCATTTACATCCTCAACAAAAGAAATGGTTAAAGTCTTATGAAGTCAGAAAGCTTCTAAATTTATCCCCCGGAACTTTGCAGACACTCCGGGATAACGGTACGCTTCCCTATACGAAGATGGGTGGGGCATTGTATTACGATTACAAGGACATTGAAAAACTGATGGAGAAGGAAAAAGTAGTGAAGAGGTGGATGCGGGACGGAATTTGAGAAGGTTAATTGGTTCGATTCCGGTCAAAGTAAGGAATCTGTTTCATTGCGCTCAAATTCTCGATATATTTGCGATTCTTCTCTATTACAGAAAACAATCAGATCCTTTGCCTTCTTTACGGAAAGGGTACAATTGATAGGCGACAAATAATCACGCTTTGACAACTTGCAGATCAAGGCCTTGCCAAATATATTCTCCCCAGTTTCACAGATAACGAATGCCTGGTTTCCAGGGTCATTTGCTCCGTCCTTAATAACATACATAACATGCGTGTCATCAACGTCCTTTAAACAGTACCAGTTTTCCGTTTCTAGCACATACGATATTGAATCATGAAAATCATCAAAACCATCCAATTCAAAACGAAAGACAGTCTGAAAATTGGGGTCAATTAAAATCACGATCATACGTAATCAGCTGGATGAATTTTAGGTAATCTAGTCGAGTATTCGGTTTGCAAGCTGATCAAAAGTTCGATGAATCACCGTCATTTTTTCTCCACATGGCATGATATGTAATTTCCACGGTGTGTATCGAATTACTATTGTGAAAAGAATAGTAATGACCAAGCTGTATGTTAATATATTTGACATTTTGAAACTTCAACGATATGCCAAAAAAGCCATAAAGAGTAATAAAGCCTGGTTTATTGCGCCAGCTTATCCAGCCTCGCCGGACTATTTTCGATTCATAACAGACGAAAAGTTGACGGAGTATCGACTTAGAGGAGATGAGGATGGCCCGGTTAATATTAACTTATGCAAGCAAATAAAGGATGTGATACAGCAGATCGTAAAAAGTAAGCATAAATTCGTGTCCTTTACTTCTCAAAATGAGAAAGGAGAGATGTTATACTGTCTTTGCGATTTGGTTGATCTGTACCGAGATCTTGACTACCTGGAAGACCTGTTGAAAGAATTTGGTCACCGGGAGGACTTACGTCGCTTGCCAAATAGAGTGAGAAGCGATATCGCTGAGTTATTGAAACAGGCATGTATTTACGAAGAAGGTGAAGCGATGGCTAGGTCCGCTTGGAAAAAGCATGTGCCCGACTGGACATTTCCTGAGTTGTTAATTCAGAAACAGAAAAAACGGCAAATTAAGAAGGAATATGCGATAAGGAGAAGCAATTTCAAGTCATTTGCTGATGTGCGGTTTACCAGGAGGTAAGATTTTGTCTTTTATTCTAGCGTTCATATTCGTCTGGAAGATGGAAAAGTTGTTCATATGAGACGCCGAGCAGGTTTTTGATATGAACGAAAGTGGATAGCCGGAGCTCGGCATTACCAGCTTCAAGTTCCTTGAAGTTATCTGCTTGCATCCCGCATTGCCTAGCCAAGTCTGAAATAGAGATTACTTTCGCCTCCCGAATTGCTTTGATGTTGGCTCCTACGATTTTGTAGATGTCAGGTTTACTCCGGTTCATAAACAAATTACGGGGATTGCCAATAAAGAACTGTTGGGCCAAAACCCAACATGACAGACAAATGAAAAAGCCGGCACTAAAAAATGCCGGCGTATCTGTCACTTCGTATAGATAGCAAAAATTGGAGATACTTAGTCAGGATAATCTGCATTTTGGATGACGACCTGTCGGCCTGGTGGCCTGCACGAAACCCGTTCTGTCCAATCGATATTTTCGAAGGCCAAGCCTACAAACTCTTTGCCTTGGTAGGTGAATTCAGTTGGCAAGCTGGTGGTGTAAAAATTTCTACCGTTATAGTAAGACTGGTAGAATAGCTCCATTCCTTCAGGAAACCGAATACACTCCAGGTTCACTACTTTTCTTCCTGTATAATCCAGACAGTACGGATTTACAGCCACAACCTTAAATTTCCACAAGTATTCCTTTGGGGTAGGTTGAAATATCGGGGTTACCAGGGTCTTTTTACAAGAGATCAGGCAATACCATGATATTAGTAAAATAACATATTCGAATTTCATTTCGGGGATTGGTCTATACTAATACAATGCAAATCGGGGGAAGAGGGGGCAATAAGAATGAAAAATATATAGTCAACTAGGTGGACGAAAGGCCCCAAGCCGTAAGATCATAGCTTTTTGTTATTCGCCGGGGTAGAAACGATTTTTTTGACGCTTTCTGATAGTTTAAGGAAAGCAGGTATTTTGATGTTCGTTGGTTCATAACGGGTCCAAAGTTTTTTGGCAATTATTGCTCCTGCAGGAGTTTTACAGAGGTCGGAAAGTAGTATTTCAACTTGCTCCAAAATAAATTCACAAAATTCGACCGATTTTTGAGACTGTTCTCGCGTATGATTCTCCCGTAGTAAAAATTCCAGGAAATGGGCAGACATTCTGTGGTCATGGAATGCACCGATATTTAGTATTCGCTCATTGCTATTCGAATCCAGGAATGAATAACCTTTTTCGTCCTCTTTAATTATTCGAAGGCTGTTTATCAGTTCCTTGATATCAAACATGTATTCCTCTTCTCGCCTTGTTCTCAAATTAAAACGGGCCACAGCGAAACTCAATTGATCAGGTACTACGATACCTGATTTTGGGGCATATATGATTTCGACGCCATCTTCGAGTTTGCTGGAAAGGAAAATTCGAAATGAAGCGATGTTTTTTAACTCAATAAGCATATCTAACGCATTTTCGAGTACTTGCTAAAATAATTTTGAGGGTTTGCTTTTACATACGATCGTTGATTCATTTTTTGGGAAGTCTTGTGTATGCCTTTCTTCGCATAATTATTCAGGAAAGTTTCCATTTCTTGGCATTCGGGAATACAGGACAGATCTCTAACCTTCCAGGCTTGCGACTTTCCATCAGCTAAGGTAAAATGAATTGTGTCCAGGCTAATCTCACTCTGAGGGTAACTTTCATTGAAAATGAGCTGAACTCCGAAGTTGTGTGAAACACCACCATTTTCGTTCCCGACTGAAAATGAATTCCATGTATCAACAGATCCGGAAAGCGAAGAAGTTCTAAACTGCAAATCTCTTTCCCTTAAGTAGTTTTCGGTAAATGCTTGGTCTAAATAGTCGTTCTTGAAGTATCCTTTTTGGGCGAGCGCATGGAGGATTCTCGTTATGCCGTCGGTAGCCATAAGAAAGTAGATTTAAGGTTTATTTTAGTTTGATGCCATTCGGTGAGGACGGCGCCCGCCGGCGGGTTGAAGGATTGCTTTTTGTGATCCTTTCTGATACCTTGAATTGAGACCTGACGAGTCCTGTTTCGGAAAATTGTGCAGCGATATTTAGAAATGTTTCCGGCGTAGGAATATAGGTGAGAAATTTGCCGAGAATGTTGTCATGTTGAGAAACATGCGTATAACCTTTTGTTAAGATGTCGTAATAGTGATTATACATAATGGCCCACTTGAAGGTGTCGCCTCCTTCGTTGAATTTTTTAGGATGACGATAATTCAGGACAAAATCTTCTATGGTAGGGCATTCTGTAATGTGCGAACTGACCGGCGTAAGAGGGGCAGGAAAACCGAGGCACGAAGCCGGGTGAAAAAGGGAAAGACGAACGGCGTCTACTGCATTTGGCATGGCAAGGAGGTCTCCTCTCAGCAATTCAGGCCGTGCTTCGACGATATAGTAGTAGAAATTTCCATTTGAAAGCAGCTCGCAGTGGTGTCTGGCGCTGGTAAAGGTGTCTGTTTTTAACTGATATGGCAAGCCGTCGCCGGCGTGAATGCCCGGTATCTCGGCATAAAAAACGGGGGAGTGGTTAGAGAAGGCAGGATCTACTTGCATGGCGCGTTTTTTTCAAAATGAAGTTATATCCCCACGAACGCAAGAAACTCCATATTCATCCATATGGCAATTTTTTGCATTCAGGATGTCACGCCGCCGCCTGCAAGCGGCGGCGCGCGGGTATGCCCCGTGCCGGCCAGCTAGTCTTAATCCGATCTAGTTTCCCATATAAACCCTGGAAAGGAACTGTTCAACAATTTGGCACCCGGTTTCAAAACTGGATGACCCATTGATTTTTGCAACGAGCGATACCACGGTCGTGTATGAAGTGGTGGCAGGCAAGTAAAATTCCTTTACATGGTTTCCCGTTCGGACTTCAACCCGATAAGGGGCTGTTAGCCGCTTTCTTAGCTTTTGCGCCTCCAATAAATTTTGAATATCGCCGGTTTGATGATATAACTGGATTAATTGCTGCATTCGGGCGTACCTGCCATATTTGTACAACGGTGAACGCGTTTTTGGGATAACCTTTTTTCTGCTCCTCGGTTTTAGGTCTGCAATTAGCATCTGTTGCGTATATCCAGGATATTGTGCCTGCATCGTTGCAAGCGCCATAAGTGGGCCTTTTTTCCATAAAAAACGTGCTTTCCGGAGTCTTCGCAGTTTGAATAGGCTTTCTGGTGATAGTTTAGCCATGAACGTAAATTGTCAGTAGATGAAGAACTGTTAAAGACAGGCGGCACCAGCCGCCTGTCTTTTTTGTTAGCTCAGGAAAAGCGCATCCGCACCTTCCCTTTCAAATTCGGCACATAGATTAAATGCCGTTTGTGCTATCTCATTACCTTTTCCTTCCATTATTGAAGTGAACTGCTGTTCTGCAGATTTGAATTTTTTCACATTCTGGAAATAGCCAGTTACGGTATTGTAGGCTCCAAAAAGCGTTCCCTGCGCCGTAGCCAATTGTTGAGAATCATTTTTGAACCGGTATTGCATGGCGTCATCCACTTTGTTGACGAACTGGGTAGAAAACTCTTTGGCTTCGCCCTTGATAACATGTTTGAGCATGGTGTCGGATGGGGCCATAGCCATTTCGATGAGTCGCCTTACTTGCTTGTCTGTAATGTTTACAGTAGTCCATCTTCTTAATGTATCACCTAACTGTTGACCGTATGTTTCGCAGATACCCAAAAAGTGGCGGGCCTGAACCAATTTTTGTTCCGCGGACGCTGTATGCCGGATGGTAATCCTGTTGGTACAATCTTTAAGTGCTGCATTTAAAGTGTTATTACATACAATACGAACGGGGGTGTAGGCTATAACGATAGATCCAGAACCATCGTGTGAATTGTAGATGAAAATGTATTCCTCCAGATCATCGTTAGCGCCTATGCGGATATGTTTGGGGAGCTTGGCAGAGATGAATATTTTCTCGCCTTTCCCCAATGCGCCCGCTGTTTCATAGGTAATATTTTCTTCCCCGGCCAGTTGATCCATGAAAGTAAATGCATCTTCGTTTTGCAAGGGCTGGTATATCGCGCCTACGCGGCTACCCAAAACCTCATTTGTATCTTCCCGCATTGTGAAAAAAGATTCGGTACTTTTTTCGAACTTCCTGCCGGCAATAAAATGGTAGTTAGGGTATTTTCCAACTGTAAAATCGAGATGGGATTGAACAATTACCTCCCGGCTGTTTTTAGCCTCACCTACCTGACCCAATAGGTGCCACGCCTTTTCCCTTCGGCTGTAAAAGCTAAATTCATTTGTTGCTTTGTTTAAATTGAGATTGTGCATAACATAACATTTTAGAGTGAAAAAAATCGAACGATTCGGTGCAAAGGGTGCAAACCCCCGCGCGCCATAACCCTTAGCGACTAGCACTCGTTATGCAGAAGGCGAAGAACGAGGTGCCTAAAAAAAATTACCGACCAAAAATGATCGGTAATAGTCGTCGGTAATTTATTTTAGGTGCCTTGTTCGAGAGCCTGGCGCAGAACAGTATTTTTGCGACCCGGTTAGTAGCCGCGCACCAGGAAGTCGATCTCTGTTGATGTCAATCGCAATTTCCGCAGTATGGTATATTGTAAGGGAAGAATAGCCTGTACATTTTGAAAAGTGCCATGGGGTTCTCGTGAAGGTGATGCTGCATAATGTACATGCCTGGCATTTCCCGATTATTTAATATTGGGTCGAAGAAAACTTCACTGATGACCTTATATCTTTTTACATCCGAGCCGAGTACTTCATAGATCAGCCTAAGCGATTCCTTTGATTCTTCAAATGAAGTATACTTGACGGGAAAATTAGAAGAGTCTTTCACATAGTGAAGTATGATGATCGAAGTATCGGAGTCAAAATCCAGCACGTCATTTTCAGGAAGGTCGTATTGTTTCAGCCGTTTCCAGAACGATTGGTCGGTTGTTGTAGGGTGGGTTCTAGGTGTGAAAATGCTGGTGTCAAATGCTTGTTTGGTGAGGTCGAATATCCAGGATCTGCAATTGCCCCCCATGCCTAATTTCCGATCCACAAAGTCAACTTGCAATCCAATATCGAAATGCTTAACTAACGGTAATTTAGACAGCTCTTCTGCATAAAAAAAGGCCCGTTTCGTCAGCGACAAGTCCCTGTTCAGCAAAAGCGAATCGGGTACGAAGATGTTGAGATAAATAAGTATTGAGTCGAGGGATGGAGAAATGGCAAAAGTTTTTAACCAATGCGGCTCTTTAATCTTTAAAAGTTTATTTGCATGAAGGGATATAGGCTCTGCATTAGGAGTAAAGTACGTAGCCTGGTTGGTGGTAAATTTTAATTGACCATAGCCGCTCAATAGGATTAAGCAAAGAAAAATGAAAATTGAAGACCTTTTTGAATTCATATATTCTGTGTTGTTGAAGCATGAGAAAAAATGAGTATGTGGCTATTCGCAGTTGCCACAGTAAGGGACTCCGTAGGGGAAGAATAGTCGGTATATAGACAGATAGATATTAGGGTTTTCGACGAGTTTGTGCTGGGAAAGATTTAAGGCTTTCATGTATTTGTAATTCATTTTTCGGTCAACATACGCCTCGCAAATGAACTTAAAGTGAGATGTTTCTTGACCGACAAGTTCATAAAGTACCCGAAAAGTTTCTTTTGAGTCCCAGATATCAAGGCAATCGGGAGGAAATTCAACGGAATCCTTGACGAACCGTATAATATAAAGACAACTATCGCCGAGCAAGTGTATAACTTCATTTTCTGAGAGCTGAAAGTCTTTCGCTCTTTTCCAGAACGTTGGGGCATTTATTTGGGGGCCTCTAAATGGCTTGTAATAGCTGTCAAGTAGTTTTTGATCTGATAGCCGGAATACCCAGGAGAATCGCTCTCCGCCCATTCCGCCCATCGCGTTGTGAAAGATGAACTGGAGAAAGTAAACATGTTTTGAGAAGTAGTTGTCTTCGGAGAGACGGCGGGTGTTTTCAAGCGCGTGTTGATATAAGATTTCTGTACTATCCGATAAGGTCTGGGGGGATGCATATACGTGCACGTAAATGTGGAAGGAATCTAAAGCAGCGCATATGGCATAGGCCGTAACATAATATGGGTATTTCAGTTCGAATTGGTTTACTATTTGGTTGACGATTTCTGGCGTATAGCTGCATGAAAACGTATCTATGTTTGGATTGTATTGTATCTGGGCTCTGGAATCCTTTGTAATAAGGAGAAATACGCTCATTGCAAGTATCGGAATGAATCTGAAGTATTTAGAGGGGTTGGTGGCTTGGGATTTCATATGTTCCATAATTGGTGGGTGAGTTTATTTATAATGCATTCGATCATATATTACAGTATCGATGCTAGATTCAAGACGTTTTAAAGTCGATAGGTCGAATAGTAGGTTGTAACGGTAGTTGATGGAGTCTCCGACAAACTGGTTGAAAGTAAAAAGTGTCAGTTGTACCGTGTCTTTTGACCATCCCATATTTTTTATTTTAGCGAGTCTTTCTATTGCGTATTCCAAGAGGCCATTTTGAGTGCCCTCTTTTCCTTTTACAGATTTTAGATTTTCTAAAGGGTAGGGGAAGGTTAGTACTCTTACAACTGTATCATATTTGCCTGGTGAAATGACGTATGCTGCGTACGAGTGTGTTTCATTGAATAGCGGACCTTGAAATTTATTTCCGCCTGGCATATCATCCCGCCAGAATAAGGGCAAGTGAAATTTGGAGGTTTCGGGAAATGGGAGCATATTATTTGTATCTATTAATGATGGCAATATTTTGAATTCGGTATCTGCTGGCGAATTAGCCCAATCGTCACAGGCAGTTATGGAAAAAAACAGGCTAAAAAGGAAAGCTGTGATAAAGCAAGGTTTGGTGACGGAAGTTGAATACATATACTTAATAGTTATTTTTAGAATTTGAAATGAACATGGCAAACTTTCTATTGATAGAATGCCATGTTCAAAAGATAAGAGAGCTTGTTTCAGCCAGTCCACAAACCCTCAAGTAAAAGTGATGAGTATTGGCTTCTTGCCTGAAGGCAGGATGCGATACTTGTCTGTAAGGCGTAAGTAAGGCAGTTCCGGCTTAATGAACTGCTTACTTACATTAACTGCTAAGAGGTTAAGGCGAAACGCCGAAAGGCAAATTGCGATCCCACTTTTGCATGAACCAGGAGGCTGCCAGCTGGAAAGCGGGCTGCGATTCCTTGTAGCTATTTTATGATTTCAGGTTGAAATTGCTGGTCTTCGTTGAGACTTTCGCCGTCTATTCTGCCGTCGAAAAGCGTTTTCGTATATCTTATCGTTACTTTATGTAAGTTTTTGGCATTGTTGGCTCTAATATCGAGCCCATCAATTGTTGTATAAACGGGGCCGGGTGAGAACAGGAGTTTATCTTCTATCTCCGAGGCATGTTCGGGCATATATTTTAGATTGTTTATGTCCGATAGTGTGAAAGCTAGGCTGGAGTCCGGAACTTCATAGATTCCGATGGTGTCCCACCTGTATTGTTTATTTATAAGGCCATATAGTTTATTATTTCTGTTTTCTTTGAATCCATAGACGGAGTATTCCAGGATATTGCCTGGTTGTCGTTTTATTGATATCCATGTAAAACGCGCGTTTTTTCCCAACGCACTATCGAGTGTGGCGATTATTTCGTCACGGGTGCTGGAGTATGTAAATAGTTTTGCTTTGTTGTTGCATGTGATCGAAAGAAATGTCGATGATCCGATAATAATGTACTTTAGATACCTCGTTGTTTTTTTCATTATTCTACTTCTAATGGTTCTTCAATGAATTCATCCTGTAATTGGCACGGACAAATTTTCCCCAGACACAGGTAGGCATGTAGCACCTCCAGAATTAATAGGATTGCTAATAGGAGATAAAGTAGTAGTCGTGAAGTGCCGATGTTTTTATTGCTCATTAAAATGTATGTGTTTGTCCAAATTGGGCAATAGTATATGGACGTGCTGTACATGAACAGCAGCGTATATCCTGATTGGATAGTAACAATAAATCATGGGCTGAAAGAAGTGGGAGCCCGAATTCATGATCTAAACCAACTCCCAACTTCTTTTGGGTTAGAGATCTGTTTTGCTCGCGCCTGGATTGATATTTACACACAAAACGTTTTCAGTAACCGCAGTTCGTGAAACCTGGGTGGTAGCTCCCAGTGAGATTTGTACCAGTTCAGGTACGAGTTTATATGATAGGTTTTTTTTAACTATTCGTTATTCTGGCTAATTGCGATTTTTGAAATATCGCTTGACAATCGATGATAGATAAGTACAAAAGGCCATCCTTTTTCTAAATTCTCCGCCATATGCAGGAAAGCCACCTTGTGAAGTTCGTAGCTGTTAAATCCAAGGGAGAATAAGTCTGGGATGCTGTCTGCCTTTGCCAGGTTTGTGCCATCCATGAATTGATCTTTAATGAGTGATTGAATATTCTCCGGTTTATCGGATAGACATTTTTGTAATTCGACCAACTCGTGCGCATTAAATCGCGGTACCATGTAAGCTATTTCGCAAATCAAGTTTGCAATTTTCCCGAAGTAGTCCGGCAGCTCATCCTGTAATAGACTTAGAATGGCTTGTTTGACCAAGGATTCTTCCGCTTCGAATTGTCCATGGGTTATGTACTTGTATTCCTCGAATTGTAGTAACGATTGTTCTGTTGTAGGTTTATGCTCATTGCTAATGCAGAGTGTGTGGTAGCTTTGATCCAGCGATATATCCATCGGGATGATCGTGTCTTCCAAGGGCACGGTTTCCATGTACTGTTCCCCGGCTGATTTTGCCGTTTTTCTCAAAAATGCGACGAGATCCTTCCAGTTGGAAAAAGCGTCCGCTTTACGTATCGATTTGCAGATTGCTTCTATTGAAATAAGATGTGCTTTAATGGGATCAATCGACATTTTTTTCACGTAAGACAATAAGCCTTCATATTCCACGAGGTACAATGATCCGATGGCCCAATAATTATACTGGCTTAGTTGCCTAAGCAAAACTTTTAAATTTGAATCCATGCTAAATATTTTTAACGGCTGGATTGGATTTTTGGGACGGCATGTGAAGTTCTCAGTATACCTGTAAGGTTACTTCAAACGGGGTGTGGATGGTTGGGATCGCATTTTAGAGTGAGAGGACCAAAAGTAAAATTTCTTTTCAAATGCTTTTTCATGGGATGTATACAATATTCACGCAAACTAGTTTGAGTGAATATAAATTGAGCGAAAAAGATACAATTCATTGAAAGTTCTTCAGGAAAATCATGGCTCTATGAAATCTTTTCGAAATTTCATTTTAGGACGGTAAAAATAGCATTGCCCTGAAAAATCAAGAAATTCGACTTTTGTCATTCTTGTTTTAATTCTACAATTTCGACATGGAAATCATTATCCTGCGCTATATATTTGTAATCAACTCCCAGGTTCAGAGTGCCCTCATAAAGAATGCACCTTACCATTACCTATCCTTTTATTGATTTTCGGGTTCTAACCCGATAGGGCAGTAATTGCATTTTATGGATGAGCTCAAACAACATATAATTTCTGGCTTTCAAAAAGGTAATGAAAGAGCATATGCTTCCATTATCAGGGACCTTCGGCCTGTGCTAATCCGGCAGGCATTCGAGATCGTGCAATCCGAACAAGAGGCAGAGGAAATTGTTTCGGATGCGTTTGTGCAGATTTGGCACAAAAGGGAAGGATTTAATAATGGAGGGGCCATTTACACCTATCTCAGGCGCTCGGTACATAATAGTTGCTTTAAAAAATTGGAGAAAAGGGGAGAAGAGATAAAGTTGAAAGCTACCCTGCAGGAGATGTTGACCGAGGAGAGGATCAGGATCGACCTGCAGACAGAACTGGTCGATGCGCAGCTGATTGCCGATGTAATGGAGTTCATCGAAACGCTGCCCATCAGAAAAAAGAAAATAATCAAGTTATTACTTTCCAACAAAAGCGAGCAAGAAGTCGCCGAAGAGCTCGGGATAACTATCAGGTCGGTGTACAACCGGAAGTATGAGGTAGTGGAGAGTCTAAAAATGCATTTTAAGAAAGAGCCTACTGTAATTGCCTTATTGATTTATTGCATATCTAAATCAAACATTATCAATTAATGTTCCCCCCGTCCTAAAAAATCTAAAAATTTCTTAAAAAAAGGCGCGGTACCAACGGTAAATCAGACCGTTTTTCAGGTTTTATATATATAGACATTTCGAATTCACACATTGCTTTCGGGCGACGTGCGGTAAAACCTGTCCTTATGGATGAGCTGGATTTACAAGATGAGATTTTAAAATTGATCCGGAAAAAGCATACTCCCAACGAAGTATTAACGGAGTCCGAGCAGCTTTTACTGGATCAATGGATAGCGCAAAGTCCTGAAAAACGGTCAGCGATTGTAGCAAAGGGGAATGACCTTCTTCTGCGCATTCCGGATGTCAGAAAGGCTATTCGCCTTAATGAGTACATAAAACGTACGCAGGAAGCGGCCGTAAAACGAATATTGGAAGAAGTGACATACGGCCAGCCGGTGACTCTGTTCATGCTGTTTAGGCGGCATTGGCACCTGGCCGCGGCATCGCTGGTAATAACCATGGGATTGTGTGCCTACTTTCTCTTTGGTGCCCGACATGAGAGGACAGGCCTGGTATCGAGATCGGAAAATATAGATTCGATAAATGGTCGGGCTGTCCTTACCCTTCAAAATGGCCGTACTGTCTATTTGAAAGCTGAAAATAGCGATACCCTGCATGAAAAGGGAACAGTGATATCCCAGAAAGGATCTACGCTGGCCTATTCTGCAGAGAAGGAGGGGGAACGGGTTTATAATGAGCTTAGAACGCCGGCAGCAAGTCAGTTTACTATTATCCTGCCTGATAGTACAAAGGTTATATTGAACGCTAATAGCACCCTGAAATTCCCAAATCGATTTGAAGGAAACATAAGGAACGTAAAGCTGGAAGGGGAAGCATATTTTATCGTAAAGCGAAATGAGCGGGCCCCATTCTATGTGGTGTACGGCGATAGCAAGGTCCAGGTACTGGGTACGCAGTTTTGCATTTCAGCCTATGATTTATCTAATGCAACAGCTACACTAAAAGAGGGGAGTATCAAGGTGTATTATCAATTCAGTGAGAAAATATTGAAGCCTGGACAGCAAGGTAAGGTTGAAAAGGGTACCCTGCGCGTCGAGGAAGCGGATCTTTCAAAGGAGCTGGCATGGGTGGATGGTTGGTTTTTCTTCGATGGCGAGGAGATCGGGCCCATCATGAATTCGCTGGCGAGGTGGTACGGTGTAACGGTAATATATGAAGGGGAACCAGTAGTAGGCCGATACGCTGGATCATTTAAGAGAAGTATGTCGTTGGGCAAGATTTTATCCATACTGGAAGAAAATGGAGGTGTTCACTTCGACTATGATGCGGTTGCAAGAAAAGTGACAGTAAAAAAATCAATATAAAGTAGAATCAAATACCAAACATCCATTAAACCTGTAGTTATTTCCCCAGTATTTCTGAGTACCAGGGTAATGGCTAGATCAACATCCACTTGAACATGGGAATTTGTAACCATTCCAAAAAAGCGGCGGTGGTATTCTTATCGACCGCAGGTTTGATCTGAAACAGGTAGGAATTAAAAATTAGTAGCGACGTGTACGGAAAAATTGAACAATTACGCATAATTAGACCTGTCAACAATTTATACCTCTTCATTCCGCCGAAAGTGCCTCTACCAAGAGCCTGATGGCGCATTCATTTCCATTTTCTCCAATTTTCAACGTCAAGCATTTGCCCCGAAGTCCTTGTATGGACACAGAAGAACTGTATTCAAAAGATCCTCATGTGCTGTGGTACTTACCGTACCTGGCAGGGGTATGACGCCAGTAGTCTACAAAAACCAAGGCCTAATCCTACCCGACCGGTTGATGGTCGGTTTTATCCGTTGTTGGTAACACCCAGAAAATGCCAAAATGAAGCTGCCCAGGTTCGTGGCCCGGGCAGTGGATTGGCGACAGAAAAATGGTAAAACTTAACTGATCACCAAACCGAAATTTATGCTTTTTTTTCCACCTGGTCAAGGCCATGTGAGGCTCGCCTTGTCACAAACCATTAGGGTTATGAAACTCACAGTGATCCTCTGCTTAGTATTCCAAATCTCAGTCTTGGCGAAGGCCCAGAGCGTTACCCTTCGTTTTAAAGACAGGCCACTATTTGAAGTGTTGAACGAAATTGCACGGCAAGCCGACATCACATTTACTTATGGAGAATCAGTGGTCCGGGTGAGTAAACCAGTGACCGTCTCCGTTAGTAAGGTGCCATTTATACAGGCACTAAGAATTTGCCTAGAGGGGCAGCCGCTAACCTTTAAATTGGTGGAGGATAAGGTGGTTGTAATTATGCCCATTTCAAAGGTGCTTCCTGAGAGCCCAGTCTCCCCCGTTGACACATTAGGGGAAATTGAATTTTCTGGGCAGGTCATGGATGAGAAAGGGAATGCGCTTCCTGGGGCAACTGTAAGGATACTCTCGCTTGCACGAGGTACGCAAACTGACGTACTTGGGAAGTTTAAGATTAGGGGAAATTTGGCAAACAAGAAGCTGCTCATTACTTACACAGGGTTCAAAAATCAATACATAGAGGCCGGCCTGAAGCCAGTAGTTGTATATCTTCAGATGGCAGCTGAACAGCTTGATAAGGTAGTTGTGCAAGGTTATGGCACGACTACCCAAAGGCTTGCCACTGGAAACATAGCTACCATTTCTGCAAAGGAGATAGAAACTCAGCCTGTGCAAAATGTATTGCAGGCAATACAAGGACGCGTCGCTGGTTTGGTGGTGTCACAGACTTCTGGATATGCTTCTGCACCCTTCAAAATGGAGCTCCGAGGTCGTTCCTCCATCAGCAAGCAGTTCCCGTCTGATCCATTGGTAATAGTAGACGGAGTACCGCTGACCGTCATCAGCGGTGCACCTGGTTCAGGTGGCTACGAAACTGGTTCAACCGGTTTCGTGCAAAACGGATTTACGCCGCCGGCTGGTGGCCAAAGCCCGCTATACAGTATTGATCCAGATGACATTGAATCGGTGTCGGTATTGAAAGATGCTGATGCCACCGCCATCTATGGAAGTAGGGGTGGAAGAGGCGTAATTTTGATCAATACCAAAAAGGGGAAGAACGGTAAAATGACGGTCGATTTCAATGTTTCATTCGGTCAGAGTTTTGTGAAAAGCTATTACGATATGCTCACGACTCCCGAATACGTGGCTATGCGTTATGAAGCATTCAAAAATAGTGGCATAACTCCCAATAGAGGGAATGCGTACGACTTGTTAGTGTGGGATACAACAAGGCAAACGGATTGGCAAAAGCAATTTTGGGGGAAGTCAGCAAAAAACAGCGATTACAAGTTGGCTTTCTCAGGAGGGGACAAAAATAATAATTTTAGAGTTTCGCTTGGGTACAATAGGCTAACTAATTTGAATTCATTCTCAGGCTTTGATGAACGTGCTTCAGTGTTATTTAATACAGGACACAAAACTGCTGATAACCGAATCAACATAGAACTTAGCCTTTTATATTCATTTACTAAGAACAACAACTTAGCGTTAAATGGGTCCGCTACTACTTCGCCAAACGCACCACCAATATTCGATGAAAATGGAAAGTTAAACTATAGTGGTTGGGCGCCTATTTCAAATCGATTTAGTTTTGGTGGAGTCCTGCAGCCGTATATTGCCAAAACAAGATTCTTGAATGCAAATTTGAAAACTGAAATCAACATAAGTAAGAATTTCAAGTTTACAACCTCACTTGGCTATTCTACGCAGAACATGTTCCAAAACGCTACAATTCCAATCGCGTCTCAGAATCCTGTAGATATGCCTCTCGGGTCTGCAAATTTCGGAACGAATAATGGGGCTCGTATTATTATTGAACCTATGATGGAATATAAGGCGAGAGCCTGGAAGGGAGATTTGACTGCAATTTTAGGTGGTACATTTCAAGCTGTTAGTCAAGATGGCGTGTTCACAAATGGATTTGGATATACCAATGATAAGCTCTTAGGGTCGATAGCGAATGCTGCTGGTTCTACTTCTTCAGATGTAACTGGACAATACAAATATGCAGCTGTATTCGGAAGAATAAATTATAATTTGTTGGACAAATATCTCATAACCCTATCTGGGCGTCGTGATGGTTCGTCTCGTTTTGGCCCTGGTAAACAATATGGTACTTTTGGCGCGCTTGCGACAGCCTGGATCTTTAGTAACGAGTCGTATTTCAAAGACAATCTAACATTTCTAAGCTTTGGTAAGTTAAGAGCCAGCTTTGGTATTACTGGGTCTGACAACATCTCTGACTACGCTTATCTTACAAGGTGGAGCAGTAATAATTTACGATATATGGGAATGAGTGGTGCAGTTCCAATAGAACACGCTAATCCTGATTTGCAATGGCAAACGGACAAGAAGTTTGAAGTTGGATTGAATTTGGGATTTTTGAAGGATCGAATATTATTTAACATTGCATGGTATCGGCATCGAAGTGGGAATCAATTGTTGAATTTCTCGCTTCCGTATGCAACCGGTTTTAGTTCAGTAATAGCAAATTTCCCCGCAACAGTTCAGAATATTGGTTGGGAGCCTCAATTAACTGCATCCATCATTAAATCTGATAATTTAGAACTCTCTTTGACGGCTCTCGTTGGAATTAATAGGAACAAATTGATATCATTTCCCGGAATCGAGAACACGGCTTATGCATCAGTGATGGAGGTTGGTAGGAGCTTGAATAGGCAAAAACTATTGCTTTTGGTTGGCGTTGATCCTGCTACTGGAAAGTATGTGTATCAGGATGTCAATAAGGATGGTGAGATTTCTTCATCCATTGATGGCCCTGATGTAGTGTATAAGGATTTGTCGTTAAAATTAGATGGTGGTTTTGGGTTTGATCTTCGCGTAAAGAACTGGCAGTTTAATGCGTACTTTACTGCGCGTAAAGGGCCTGGTAAGAATGCGCTAAACCCGGCTGGTTGGTATGGCGGCGCTAATAACATTCCACGGGATGCACTCAATCGCTGGCAAAAGCCAGGAGATGTGAAGCCATTTCCCAGATACTCAGTGTTCCCAGAGTCATCAGATTTGAATTTTAATATGTCTGATGGAAGGTATACCGATGCATCTTTTATACGACTAAGTAATGCTTCCGTAGCCTATAATTTGCCAAAATCAATTCAGCGGAGAATTGGTACCAAAAATTGCAAAATTTTCCTAAGGGGTCAGAATCTTTTACTGTTCTCCAAGTATAAAGGTAGTGATCCAGAAATTCAGAATTTTGGGAATCTGCCCCCTTTGACTACTATTGATGGAGGATTACAAGTTTCATTCTAAATCGCATTTGTATGAGAAAAGAGGTCTTCATTATTATAAATACAATTATTGGCGCAGCGAAATGTTTATGTCTGCCAGTAGTGTTTACCTTGTTTATTGCTGTTTGTTTTGCTAGTTCTGCTTGCAATAAAATTATCGAAATAGACCCTCCTTCAAATTCTATCGTTAATGAGGTTCAATTTTCCGATAGTTTGAATGCTTCGTCTGCAATTCTTGGCTTATATGGTGTATTAAATAGCGTTAATAGCCCTTTTGCTTCTGGAAACATGACTGCAGTTATGGGCGCTTATTCTGATGAGTTTGGTGTTACCACAACCGACGATGAGGCATATCCATTTTACATAGGACTGTTAGATCCTAGGACTTCAGGGATTTTATCGTTTTTTTGGGAGCCAATCTATAACTATATATACCAGTCTAATGTGATCATAGAGGAGGTTGAAAAATCAAAAGGAATTAGTGAGAAGAATAAAGCTCAATTTATAGGCGAAGCTAAATTTCTGCGTGCATATTGCTACTCGTATCTAGTTAATTTATATGGCGAAGTGCCATTGATACTTACATCTAAGTATAAGAACAATATGTCGGTTCCGAAGAGTCAGATAAGTGCTGTATTAGATATAGTTGTACAAGATTTAAGAGATGCGTATGAGTTATTACCTGATGGATATGATTGGTTGCAAGGACAAAGAACGCGTGCGAATCGTTTCTCTGCAGCAGCGTTACTTTCTAGGATGTATCTTTACAAGTCGGATTGGTCGAACGCTGAGAAGTTTGCTTCAATTCTGATCGATCAAAAGGATATATTTGGATTAGCGGATAATTGTAAGAATGCATTTGATCCAAATAGCAAGGAAGCAATACTCCAGTTTTTTTCCGATCCTAATCTGCCTCCATATAATTTAACATTAGAGGGGGTTAAATTGGTGCCAAGAGCTTCTTTTATAAGATTCTTTTTACGTAGCGAATTCGTTGAATCACTTTTGCCTGATGATTTGAGGAAACAATCATGGATTGATAGTATTCAAATCAGTGGAGAAAAGAAGTACTATGCAAGAAAGTATAGATTAGGAGCTGGTATGGGGACTCCAGGTGGGGTTGTTCCCCAGTTCTATACTCTTTTGAGAATGGGCGAACAACTTTTGATCCGTGCTGAAAGTAGAATGAAATTGAAGAACTTCAGTGGGGCAAAAGCAGATTTAGATCAAATTCGGTTTCGGTCGGGTTTAGGTGAGATTGAGGATGAAAGCGCCTCTGGAATTGAGCGGGCATTACATTATGAAAGAATGGCTGAACTTATGTTTGAAGGAGGGCACCGTTGGTTCGATCTCAAAAGGTGGGGGATGGCCGATTCTGTAAACTCCCAAATTAAGAATAATTGGAAGCCATATATGAAAGTTTTTCCTTTGCCTGCGCTAGAAATTCAGCGCAATCCTTCACTGGTTCAAAACGATGGTTATTGACCAATGAATTTTAGGGGCGTCAGGAAGCACCCAGAGTCCTCCCACAAGGTATAGCGGGTGCCTCCTGCGCTTTTTAATGTTGCCTGCAATCCAGTAAAAGTTCCTTTTTGTAGAGTTGTACTAAGGGCACTAAGGTTATTTACAACCCTAACGCATGTTGTAGACCAGGGGTTCAATGCATATAAATCACTAGCCGTAGAGAAACTGTTTCTTGTAGCAAAGTTTGGTAGTCCGGTGATATAAATTAGAATTGATAAATACGATATGTATATATTATTTGACTGGCTCATCAATTTTTAATTTTTGAAACATGCATGGTGGACTTTAGCAGGAGAAACGAAGTGGTGTTGTCGTGCAGTTCGCATCTTCCCATAATGTGTACCTGGTTCCTCCATCACTTTTCATCGTCGCTTGTTGTCCAATTGTTCCTTTTTGTATCGCTGAACTAAGGCAGTTTGTGTTGTTTACGATACGACAGCAAACACTTGTGTTTGGATTCTTTGCATACATGTCTGTAGCTTGCGCGATTCCAATATTGTCAGTTTTGTGTTTTGCATATGCCGCGATACCTGCCAAGGCAACGATATTCAATGCGATGATTGATTTATATTTCATTATCGATGTTTAAGATTGGGATAATATTGAAAAGGGAGTTGAGAGGTACCCTCTGAACTCCCTTTAGATACAATTAAGGAACAAACTTAATCGCTGTTGTGCTACAGCCATTGTCTTCCCACAGAGTATAGCGTGTTCCGCCATCGCTCTTAATTGTTGCCTGTTGGCCGCCTACGCTTTTTTGAACTACAGTTGCGAGGACGTTGGTGGAAGTTACAATGCGTGTACAAGCGAGTGTGGTTGGATGCAGCGCATACAGATCAGTTGCCTGAGCGAACGCAACAACTTCTCTTGCTGCTGCACCTAATGCGAACACGCCGATAGTTGCGGCGGTGATAGTCATAGCCTTTTTCATAAAATGAAGTTTGAAATTTGTTTATGCCTACTTATTCAAGGGCGTCGGCTTTCCCTTCAGCTTTTTAACAGGTGGCTGTTCCTGCTATATACAATTGTAGCTACACATTGTGCTTGTTGACCTGCGTTTGACTTAACGCTTTTTCATATTCCATCAAAAATAGAATGATGCCACAGTTTCCTTCAATTAATTCAGCGATGGGATTGTATCTCGTAGATCCTACCCAGTAAGACGAGTTTGAATTGAATTGAAATGATAGACCGCAGAAAACATTTGCAATCCAGGTTGCCCTCGTGAAGTATTCTGATCGTCCTGTGCATTTATGGCCGTATAGAAGTAGGATTCCAAGGCCGGAAAGGCCACTGTCAAGATCGAATAATTGATGTAATTCGTACGGATTGCGTAAATCGATCAATTGATCGGCAATAATCAGAAACCTTTCCTCCCTAAATATCTCATAAGCCATTAATAGAACATATGCTGCAGCATTAATAGACTCAAGTCCTGGGTACTCCTTGCTAAACTGAGCCGTCGAAATTTCGCTGTGTTTCCTGATTAGTCCCTCAGATATCTTGATGAGTTTTTCTAAACCAATGTCAAGATGTTGTTGCGTTTCAATATTTGGAAATATTTTATAATATTTTAATAGAAAGTAGATGGGCCCGCAATTTCCCAATGAGAAGCTACACAGGTATTTTCTTTCTTCATTTTCGTCAATCATAAATGACCATTCTCCTGCTTCTATCATTGCGGCTACAAGTTTGTCATGTAGCGTCTTAAGCTGTGTCTTGAATTCGTCTTCTTGCCAGAAAGCCCTACTCTCGATAATTGCGAGTGCTTGGCCTGAAATTCCTTGAGCTATGCTAGGATCATTTGAATTAAGTAACATCAGGTTTTTGCATATCGCTACATCTGTCAAGTTGTATGGGTGAAGCCCCGCTGATATTGATTTTAACATTGATAGAGATACTCCGGCTGCGCCGTCATAGAGTCCAGGAGAAACCTTTGGGTAGAATGAAATAAATTTGGTTTGCAAATAGGCAATCCCCTTTTTCACCATTTCTAATCCGGACGTGATATCGTAACCATTCGCTTTTGCTATGGATAGCAGAAGTAGAATTCCAGAAATTCCATTGTCTAGGCGATGCGAGTGATACATGGATTTGTTCTCCGTTTTCATTCCTCTTCCTAATGTAAGCCAAAGTCCTTCAGCGATTTCAGTTGGAGGAGATGTCAAGCCATTTATGGACTTTTGAATTGCATCCTTTATTTTGGAAATGGGGAGGGGTATTTGTTGGGGTTTCTCTTCTAGGTGTTTATCTTCAGATAATTCCTCGCAATAACTAAATATTTCTGTTTTGAGTATTTCAATGGTTGGTCTGTTACTTGGATTGTTATCCAGACAGCAGCAAATAATTGAAGAAATTCTGTTTTTACCAATCAGCTGTTCCAGTGATATTTCCGTATTGTTTCTTTCATACATGGTAAACATGTGTGGTGAAAGCCCTGTCAAAAGAAAGAACAGTAGCGCCCCTAGTCCATATATGTCGTCTTGAGGTATCGGAGTACCTATTTTTTCGTTATTCGGGGCCGCATATCCTTTGGTGCCATATTGAAATGGGGGGAATTGTTCAGCTCCCCAATATCTGTATGCTGTCTCTACATCTATAGGTCGGACAACCCCATTGATGTCCAAAAGGAAATTTGCGGGTGTAAGATCACGGTGTAAAAGTCCCTCTATATGAAAAGCTTCAATAATCTCTGTGACTTGATATGCGATATTAAGAATTAGCAGTTGCTTGTTTTTTTCAATTGCAAACCACGCAGCGCAGTCGTCTACTATTCGGTATCTTGCATCGATCAGTGGAATTCCCTGAACGTATTCCATTGCCAGGTAAGAATCTCCTGCCTGTGAGAAGTAGTCTTCAATTTTCGGAATTGGAATTTTTTGTTCCAGGCTTTTGTGCACTTTGTATTGCCATTCGATTCGATCTGTCATGTCCCGGTTGCTTTCGTCTGACCACATATGCTTAATTCCTTGTTTTATGATAAGTGGTCTCTGTGATTTATCATTTTCGTCAACGACTAAGTAAACATTTCCCTTTGGGTGACTACTTAGAGTATGAACTATTTTGTAAGGCCCGATATGGGTTGTTAATTGTTCTTTCGGTGAAAATTTTGTAATTGATTCAAATGGCCATGCGACACTTTCCTGAAGGTTGAATGGGATTGAAACATAGTCTATAACTATCGATCCGTTTTCTAATTTTGTTGCCCGTAGACGCTCGCCATTTTCGTTGTATGTATATCCTGGTTCGAATATTCCATATCGGGTATAGACTGTGCCTCCCAACCAATAGTCGGTCAATACTTCGGGGCCTTGGAAGGGTTTTGTAATGTTAATTAAGATTGTGGCAAGCTCTCTTGCGTCTTCTATGGAATCTGGATATATGGTAATGATCTTTCCTATCAACTCTTTTCCCCCTTCGCCATATTGAATATTTTTTGCCGCTTGAATATTCTGCACTATTTTGAAAGCTACCTTCCTTTCTTGCAGAACCGGAAGTATATATTTTAAGAGTTCACTAATTTCTCTTATGATGACAGATACATGTAGTATCCAACCAATTCTTAGTTTGGGCTTATTAACTACGTAATGGAAGCCGGATCTATCATAGGTAATACCAAAGTTGTCGAGATGGACACTGTAATCATCAATTTCGCTCCAATCGATGCTTTCGATATCTCGGTTGTATAGATTATTTTTTATCATTGATCCGTCCTTGAGGATTTATAAATGAAGCAATTCCATTATTTCTTCCCTACTGGGAGCATATCTGAATATTTTTAAGATTTGCTTTTCTTTATCATAAATAACCGCAGATGGAATCTCCTGAAGTTTGAATACATTCAGGAATGTGTATTTGTGGTCCTTTAGTACATTTATGTTGCTGTAGTAGTCAAGACTATAGTCCTTCACAAATTTCCTTATACGCGGTACATCGCTCATAGAAAGCATTATGATGTTCGTGCCTTTAAAGTCTGCAATGTATTTCGTGAGCATTTTGGTTTCGTCCTGGCAAGTATGGCATTCAGGATCAAAGTATAGAAATATAGTGGGTGTGCCCGACTGGATTTTCGATGTATTGAATATTGAAGTACTATCCAGTTCTTGCGCTTCAAATGTTGGGATAGTTTGGATCTTTGCAATGAATTCTTTATCCACGTGTTTATTTTTGCAAGCAGATACATAGAATACTTGTGCAATTAAAATAAAGAATAGGAAGCGTTTCATATAAGACAAGGTTTTGAGTTACCTGCATTCCGTCCCGGACCTGTCCGGAACGGGACGCAGGATAAACATTAATGGACCTTAACCATCCTATTGCCGGTGTTTGTTCCGGATTAGGTTTCGCTGGGCAGTATCGCCGTTATTTCCCTGGCTCACATTAAGTCCAAGCGTATATCAAATTGAAATTGCGCGTAAATAGTAAAACTCGATCTATCCTGTAGCGGATTTTAGTGATGATGATGACGGGTAGCAAAGAGGGTAGAAGCGCCCGATTTAGTTTTATGTCGATGGTGATGCTGGAATCTGTATGCAAATTACAATACCGTAATATGCCGAACCGGCAAAAATTATATACATACAGGTTAACCCTTATTGCGAGTGCCGGTATTCTAACGGTGTCATATCAGCGTATTTCTTGAATTTCCTTGTGAATGAGCTGCTACTTCGATATCCGACTTTTTTGGAAATATTGCTGACAGGTAGGTTGCTGCTCCTTAAAAGCTCCATGGCTTTTTCCATCCTTGTAACAGTTAACTGCTGATGGACTGAATTTCCGGTGACAGACCTGAAGATGTCGGTGAACTTGCGAATGCTCATTCCCGCATCCAAGGCCAGGCTATCGATGGAGTAGTCGGTTTGTGGATTGCGGTTCATTTTCTCTACAACGGAGATAATAAAACTCCTGTCTTGCTCTAGCACAATCATGGCTGGCAAATAAATGTAACGATCTTCGGGGGATGAGGATGCGACAGGAGGCCCAAAAATCAGATAAGGTTTATTAGTAATGAATCTACCAATTTTCCGTGAGGAAATATTGGCTTTGGTTGTCTTATACATGGAAACCATTAGTCTAATAGGAGGGGAATTATTTAACGGATGGAGAAAGTGGTCATGGCTGCGCAATAAAGTGATATGAACAGGGTATTTGGCACCGATAGTTTTGCGAACTTGCCTTTAGTTTCACTCCAATCTATTTTCCCTATATTATGCTCTGATTAACACGGTTACCTTTTTGGAGGGGTTCCCGTGCGCGGATGTAAATTCCGGTAGCCAAACCTTATCATGCCATGAACTGGAATAGCTACATCATGCCGGAAATTACATCATCTTACAATCCCATGGAGCCTGGGCAAACCGTTTGGCAAAAATCCGCCAGAGGGTATACGATCAACTGTAAAACAATTCATATTCCGTCCGACGTACCGGTATTGGTTCGGTGGAAAAAAATATCTTGGGGGACTGTTGTGGAGCCCGGGGATCTTGGCAAGGCACTAAGCCAGCATTTATTTGACTTGGCGATGAGTGAAGATGCGCAGCCCTATATGCTATACTGGGAGGATCAGCCTATTGTTCAGGTTGAGATTGTAGAGGAATGGTCCTGTGAACTTTCGGTAACAAGTCACTACGTAAAGAAGGGGGATTACTGCTTTTTTATGCATTTCAATCCGGAGATCACGCTGGTTCCTGTCATAGTCGCTGCTTTGCGATCAGTCTGCGATTGGTGGATCAGGGAAGGTGTTACCAGGATATGGACGACGCTACTACCTACAAATCTGATGGGTACGCCATTGCTTTTAAATGCTGGATTCGATCTTGTAGAGCGGCATTTGCCGCAAGAAGAGTCTGAGCTATATACATTTCCCATGCCATTTACTGATATACGTCAATGAGGTTTTTATATATACTGACTACGGCTTCCCGCATTGGGAATCCAGGAGGATTGTAGAACTCGTATATTTGGGACAGGCAGAGCATTGCTCCATTTGCTTGTGCTGTCGGTAATGCCGGCTTTCCATTAAACCTGTCTTTATGAAAAAAATGTACTACATTGTAGTAATACTGCTATTTCTATCCTGTACCAAAGCATCGCGTGACGTATATACTCCTTTCCAAGCGCCTGCTAATTCTCCGATGGTTGATTGCTTGATCCGCAACTTCGCAAATTTTTCGCATGGTGATACACTATTCCCCGCAGGGATGAAAGATAAAAGTTTCCTGTTTGTTTATGCGGAGAAGAATGCTGCTGTTATTCGTGATAAGCTCTACCAGAGTACATGGTACAATCAGAAGATGATGATGGTAGCTAGAAATGCCTATCACGAAATAGCGTGCAATGCGACTGTATCACTTGAAGAATTGACAGAATACTACGTCAGCTTGAAGTTGTTTCATGCTAATACTATAATCGATTACAATTTTACCTGGAGCCTGTGGGATCTGCATTGAAAAGTAGCATAAGCAAAGGGTCACCAATAAGGTGACCCTGGCGGAAAAGGGGAAGGAGAAAAAGGAGAAGTTTACAGGCAATTGCCGAAATTAGGGAGTGTGGTACCTTTTTTACCATTTGAACTTGGAAGTTGACGTAGATCTTCACCAAATGTTCCGGGGTTCAGACCTGATCCAACTATCCAACTTGTCCGGTTTCGTGGGAGGGTAATCCCACCTGCAGCGGCAACGTCGATTACAAAATTCACGCAGTTATAGCTGGCCAGGTTGTACGTTTCTGGATGTGCCTTTACAGCCTGCAGCATTCTTTCGAGTTTGTCAGGTGTGAGCGTGGCTGACCAGCTGACGTCGAACCCGCGTAACTCATCGTTGCCAATCGAAGCCGTGGCGGCTTTGTTGCCAAAGGGGTTTACCTTTTGCTGGGGATAAAAGCCAAAGGAGCGCCTAATCAATTCGCCGCCAGGGAGCTGCTGTTCGATAGTGATCCATGTATGCCCGATGCCCCCCAGGATAGAAACGGGCTCGGTGGTTCCTGCCGTCGGCTGATCCGCATATACGATAATTTTCGCCGGGAAAGCTGTATTGAAGCAGGATAGGTAGGCAGCGAGGTTTGTAACGGTCACCTTGGGTGGGGGCATAGCCGCGCTACTTCGGGTGGCCAGACCGATGCCGGCGGGAGGGTAGTTAGTTCCTGATCCTTCGTATCCTTGGTCACCGGCACTGCTGATGTTGGGGTCGTCAGGAAAGGATTTATAGTCAGTTACACATTCTTCAAAATAATACGTTTCTCCAACGCAGTTGCCCATACCGTCTCCCTGACAGGTGGACCAGCTGTAACAGGTCGTGATAAGTACTCCTCCAAGGACTTGCGTCCTGTTCGTCGGTGCTTTAGTGGAAGCTAGGGAGCGAACGGCAGTCATTTCCAGCCTGTCGAGTCCTGTTAAGTCATAAGTGGAGGTGCCAAAGCCGAAGCTGTTAAGCGCGTTCAGAGCGTGGTTAACCTGTACTGCCCCTGGGCTTGAATGTAAGCGACGATAGCGCGGCAACAAATTTTTGTGATAAGAATTGATATGCAGGCTGCTGTCCAGCCGGATGGCGGCGAACGATCGGAAGAGACTATCGGGCCCTTTTTTTAGTGGTACAAGGCACTGGATCATATTGCCCTGCTGGCTGATCAGGGCTTTGGACCAGTACGGGGTACCTGATCGCCTGGTGATCTCCGAGAGCCGTACGCAGCTTTCCGGGTTCGATTGAAAAGACTGGATGACTGCCTGAAGCCGCTGGTCAAGATTCTGTAGAATGTAAGTCGGAGGGAGGGTTAAATGTTGGTCTGCTGGTGCAAGGGACGCAGGATCTGCTGCTTTTTTACAGTGCTCTAATGCGAGAATAGCGCAGCCCAATGCCAAAGGCAAAACAATGGAGGAAAATTTCATAGTAAGGGGATTGATGAATAAATGGTAATTCTATGTTTGTTGTTACGGGACGGTAGTACACGACAAAGATGCGCCGGGCGTCGGCCGGGAACTACCATTTTTCACCATGTGGGGGAAATATGCCTGGGTTTGAGGGAATTCATATTCGAGCGGGATGTATACTCGCTGAAATGGGGTTGGGTTAGATGTTGGATATGGTAATCAGGGGACCGGTACTAATACCGTGCGATTCGATTGTGCAAGGGCAGGATATTGGTATGTAAAGTGATACCTCCCTGTTTCGGAGATACTCCAGTCGATGTTTCCGCGCATCAGGGCAGTCAGGCACCGGATGTATTTTCGGAGTGCCGACCGCTGCCTGCCGTGGTCCGGTATTGTTTGGGCTAACCGGATAAACTTCCTGACATCATTGTCGTGCATCGATACGGTGTAATCGATTGCATCTTCTAGCGATAAATCCAATTCCGATTGAACGATTGTCACCATGTTGTGTTTGTCCTTATGTGCCATTTCCTTTGATAGTGAAAATAGGTCGTTGGCCAGGCATACCGTTATTTGGCACAAGCGGGTGAGCTCCTGGATAGATGGCAGTTCGCGAATGCTTGCCGGTAGATGCACATTTTCACAGAACTCGATCATGTCTGTACTGGTATTTGCTGCGCCGAGAAACGGTCTCATTTTGTAAAACTCCGAAATGGAGGGAAGCCGGTTGGCCGCGACATTATCATGTGACCACAAAGCTGCGTCAAACATGTGCTTAATACCAGCGCAGAAGCGAAGTTGCCATGCGGTTGAGGTCATTGCTGTAATACTTGCCCAGATATTTTCCAGTGCCGAAAGGTGGCCTGTAGGTGGGAGATCCAATTTTTTTCCGTTCATGATTTTCATGCAACGGTCAATGTAGGCTTCGAAGCGTTGACGACTGGAAATCACTTCTGATTTATGGTCATGGTGATCCATCAGATCGTCGAGTGCGAAAAGCAAGGTGTTGAATCGGTCGGTAAGTGATAGCCGCTCCAAGGTGGCGGATGGGTAAAAGCGCGCTGTCATCCAGCTGAGCCCCTCATCAACATAGGTATCGAAGTTGTCGTCACTATGTAACTGGTAAAGGCTTACCCATTGCTGAGTACGGTAAGCAATTAGGCGTACGCCGGGATTGATGCGTTCTTCGAACGGGGCATAGAGTGCCGGGATGGACAGGGAGAGCATGGGAGTGTCGTTAATGGTTACGGTATAATCTCGCCCTGAATCTAAAAAAAAGGACTGCGATTAATTCGCAGTCATGTGGATGAACGGTGCTGGTAGCACTTATACTGTATGAGACATTGTTTTTTCTGCAGGTTCTATGACGTTTGCAATGGCATCTGCGAGCTGTTTGAAATCAAGCGGTTTTGAAAGAAAACGAGCGGCGCCGATACTTAACGCATATTCCCGGATATCGCTACGGTCGCCGGAAAGCGTTTCTCCTGAAGTTATTATAACCGGGATGTTTTTCCAGTCTGGGGTATTGCTGATCCAGTTAACGATATCCAAGCCCGTAAAGCCTGGTAGTTGGTAATCGGCCACCACTACGTCGATCTTTTGAGAATGAAGTGAATTCAAAAATTCATCTTTTGAATTCGCTGTGTGCACTATCATCCTTTGCTGCTCAAGGTTCATTTTTATGACTTTTTGCTGCATAGGATCGTCTTCTGCAACGAGCACATGAAGATCTGAAAGGTTTCGGGTAGGTTGTGAACCGGCCTTTTGTGGCGCTGCAAGCATTAAGGGCAGTGTTACGCGAAAAGTGGAGCCCATTCCGATCGAGCTGTACGCTGTTAGTTCACCACCCAGGGCGTGGGCCATTTCTTTAGAAACTGGCAGCCCTAAGCCGGTGCTGGGTAGGAAGGAGCTGCCTTCGCTAGTAAATGGCTCAAAAATAGAAACCAATTTTTCCTTGTCCATTCCTTTTCCCTGGTCGATGATAAAAAAATGAATTTCATCATCCGTTGTTTCTATTTTTAGCTTAATGATGGTATCGGCAAGCGTATATTTGATCGCATTGGTGAGCAAATTGCTAATAATGGTATCTAATGCAATTTTGTCCATCATGATCCATGCAGGGGCGGGTGCTGGAAGTATCAAATGCAGTATCAGGGATCGGCTCTCCGCAAGAAAGCGAAATCTTCCGACTATATTGTTCATCCAGTCATGAAAATTCATTGGTTCAAAATTGATACTGAATGCCAGCCCCTTTTCTACCTTTGCCCAGTTCAGGTAATTGTTGCTCTGATCGATTACCGCCCGAATACCATTACACATAATTTGCATGTGTTGCATTGGCGCCGCTCCAGCCTGCAGGTCATGTTGTATTATTCCATAGACAACGTTAAGATCGTTCCGTGCCTGGTGGGATGTTTCCATTACATATTTTACCACTGCGTTTTTACTGGTTTCTACCTGGTTCAGCTGATCACTGGCTTTCCTTTTCCACATCCTGATCTGGCGAGAATAGAAATAAAGCATCATAATAGTTAGGAACCCAACAGTACCGATTACCATATACCGGATACTATTTTCAATTGGCTGTGTGTTAGTGTTTGCAGGTGCAAATTGTACGAGGTAGTTATATTCTAAGGTAAGCGTCAAAAGAGCGACCAGGGCGACAGCAAATATCCTATCCACCAGCCGTTGGAATATCAGGCAGGCTATTCCACCCAGGAAAATTATCATTGTATCGACCGGAACGTTGGAAGTAAACATCAAGCCGAAATAGAAGGTCGAAGAACAGTGCGTGATGAAAGTTAGTAATACTGCGGTCCTGTAATTTTCCTTTTCGTTGACTGCTATGATCGCTACACAAAGGAAGGCTTCAATGAGCGCAGCGATGAGTATGGATCTGTCGCCGGACATCAAATACAGGATTTGACCAAACAGGATTGCAAACCCAAAAGTTACTATTGCGATATTGGTGACAATGTGTGCAACACTTCGTTGTTGCACTTCTTCCATTTTGGATAGTGAAAGTTCAGGGGTATTTGTCGGAGTAGAAACAGCCATTGGGTCGGGTTTACGAATTCATGGAAGTTGGGGATAAACGGACAAAGGAGCAGGTTGAATATTTTTTTTAAACTGTAGGTCAGGCCAGTTAATCCATGGTTAAGATGCTATCTTCTTAACCGGGTGATGGTAAGAGCAATATTTTATTTGATGTAACATTTGTTGATGTAGTGTATAATTATATAATGTATATGCCCGTTGTAAATAAATCTGAATTCGCATATATGTAAGTGTTAGTTAATTTATTATTTTGCTTAACAAACAGTTAAAAGGCGGAAACCGACAATTGTTATATTATTGCTATCACCAATAAAAGATGCATGTACTGCAAAAAGGGTGAAAAAAATAAAGAACTTGGGCTGTCCGAGAGGTATAAATTATTAATGAGATGGAAAATATTTCACTGGAATGGCTCCAGTTACGCATTTACAAAGTTAAAAAGTCTATTTATTTATTAGCGTACCGGAATATTCCGATGCAGGATAGCGGAAATGAGGAATACTTTCTAAACGGCCTGTCTGACGAATTGGACCATATTGTCGGAGGGCTTTGTTATCCAGTTGAAGTAGTGGCTTTGGATGGAAGTGCAATGCGCGAGGCGAATTTATTGTCATTGTGCCCTGCAAAAATTGAAGATTTTAAGGTCCATGCCCAGCAATTAAGAAAGGATCTGGAAATATTGTTAAGGTTATGGCCCCAGATTCAGTCCGCCGACTTTGATAGAAGTGGTTTTCGGGCCGACCTGGATTGGACGGTGTGGTCGGCTGATTCTCATTCATGTTTGAAGGAGCTTTGGGAAATGATTGGCGAGTGCATTCCGGAGGAATAGGGAAACAGGTTTTCGGGAAAGGGATTTTTATTCCAGAAGCTGTAATAGCCAAGCGATAATTGATGTGGTGGACTTCCTTCTCCTCTTTTACCGGTGTGTGGATAAAAAAAGATTGAAAACGGATGGTTACATGCCAGTTTGATACGTAACAGAATCTTTTAAAAAACTAGTTTTCAATTCATTATAGCTGTTAAAAGTAATTATATTTGGGGTGGGGCATATGCCTTCGCCTCCCATTGCAGCAAGGATCAAGGCCCATGGTTGGTTGATTTCTTTACTTTGTGGGCGCTGCAAGCATTGGCAGAATCTTCCGGCGTAATTATCCGGGGGAGCATCATATTTTAGGGTGTAATTGGGGCCTTCAGAGGCCCCATTTTTTTTGAATAAAGGCCAGGATTATTAAAGCTGTAAAGCTTGCATACGACTGAAATAAGGTACTTTTTACGCAAATGAGTTTGAGTGTGTAGCCCGCTAGTTTTCAAGATTTTGGCAACAATGGAAGATTTTGTATATTAACCTATTGTTTATTGTAAATTGTTGCTATGAACCGGTTTATCCTCAATGCCGAATTGTATCCCCATCCAGATAGTTTTAAACTTTCCAGTTTTCTAAGTACTTCGAAGGCCTAGTAAAACACATTCGAGAGGTCGCTTTCATTTCCTTAATTTTTCTAAACTATACGGTGCTTCATGCATGGATAAAATTTATGTATGGGAGAGAATGAGTATCAAAAGGTCTTACGAGGTAAAGTAACCGAGAGGCAGCTAGATGAATTCGCCAGTGAATTAACGCAGTTGCTTCCTGAGATCTTGCGTCGGAAAACGCGTGTTCGTTTGAATATTGCGGAAGTAGAATGGATTGCCAATCAGGAGCTGCTTTTTATTACAGGTTTGTTGCGCTACTTCGTAGAAGCGAAAATTCCGTTTTTTGTCCAGTTCTTGCATGAAGACCAAATGCCGGATAAAATATCGTTCAGGAAGGCAGTCCAGATCGTGCAAATATGGGATGTGTGGAGAATATGGCAAGTCCTTCCAGGAGTAAATTACCTTGAATATTTTGATATCGATGGTAAATACACGGATTTTTTAAAAAAATTGTATCCAATTTCCACGGTAAAACAGGAGATATATAATCGACATGGCATTACTCCATTTGTTGAATTGGAGAAAATTGATCATCCGGATGATCAAAAAATTTCGGAGAAGCTGTCAAAGGTGTATCAATTAGGCGGTGCTACAAAAGAGCTGCTGGCAGCGCATAATTGTACGATGCCATTTGATAACCAAACGCTCAGTGCAATTGTGACCAAGGAATTGTATGAGAATTTTCTGGACCACTTTTCAAAAAATATATTCAGTACTCAAAAAGACTATAGCTTTCTCAGCGTCTCGTTAGTTACCAAACTGGATGAGAAGGACAGGGGGGAGAAGGAAATTCAGTCGATACTGGCGAAAAACTTTTCTGAAGAGCAATTCCCCGAGGCGAAGAATTTCTTCTTTGATGCCAGTACAAAGAAGTATCGCAATAGGTCATACTTGCAGCTATCTTTCCTGGATTTTGGTACGGGAATTCCTGATACATTGATGGCGCAATACCAGGAGAAAGTACTTAGGAGTGATGTGGCCCCAGTACATATGTTGGAAAGTAAAGTCCTTAAACACGCTTTTCGGCATGATTCATCGAAAGATCCCATCGATGTAAAGTACCTGGGGAAATCGACAGTTCCTCGGGGATTGTTCGATCTGCTGGTGATCGTAAAGCGTTTTGGCGGCATGTTGATTGCCAGAAGCGGTAAGGGGAGATTGTTATTTGATTTTTCTGTTGAAGATTCGGTTTCAAACCGCGGTCGTTATTTCGGGAACCCGTCATTGGATTTTCCTGGCACATTGATAACAATATATCTACCCGAGCGAAAACGGAGTGAACCGATATCTTCGGCGGCTATCAGCCCATTTGATAGTATTGAAAAGTTGAAATTTGACCGAAAGAAGATCAAGTACGTCAGCCTTTTTGATATTCAGACGGAGGTGAGAAAGGACGCCCCGGCAAAAAATGAATTTTACAATGAGGTGTTCCGGAAAGTGTTGGCATTGCTAGATGGTACGGAGCCCGATACGCTATTCTACATAGATTTTGCCGGTTATCAAATTGATTCCAGGGTTACCAAGAAGTTAATATACTTTCTAACAACTGATTATAGGATCAATTTGTCGAACAGCGTAATTGTCGTTAATCCGCCACCAATGGATCTGCTTGAAGCAATCCATTATGAAATGGCGCAATTGTCGGATACTGTAAAGCGGTTCAATATTCATCCTGTTCCGTTCATCTCAGTGAATGATGAGGATGTAAATATTTTCTGGATGGGAATTTACGACAAAGATGACATAGAGAAGTTGAACCGATTGTTGCTAGACATGAGTGATTTGAGGATGAGTGATTTTGAAGACCCGGAAGCAATCGCAGGAAATGTAAACTACTATGATGAATTTGGTAATCTACGTTCCCTTATTGATAAAGGGCGCATCATAGAAAATATCAGGAATAGCCGGCGGGCATTGCAGGATCGACAAGTCAAGGAGCTGATAATGCCCTGTGTAAAGCGAGAGGAAGGTGCCATTTATTTGTGTAATGGGAATTATTATCAATATGAATACCTGCAGTTGTTTAATGTGCTCTCGGATAAGAACAGTTGCCGGATTTTGTCCAATATTTTAGCTGAAAGGCTTTATGCCGAAGTTGGGCCACTCAGTCAATTTTATTTCCTGTATAACTCAGCAAGCAGTAAGCGAATTGTAGATGATTTGGTTAGTCTCGGTTATGTAGATAGTGAGAAGGTAATAGACGTCGGTAATGATCTTTCCGATGTTGTGGAGGGGATTCAGAAGGCCAAGGTGCCTAAAGGTGCTGAATTCATAATTGCCTGTGACATTCTTTCCACCGGATATGTCCCTTATAAACTAGGCGGCTATTTGAATAAGTTGTCTATGACTGTAAGCAAGATTGTTGTTTTCGTGAATAGTCTTGACCCTAATTTCACGCTGCCTAATAACCGATTTCTGCAATTTCATGGGGATAAAATTGTGAGTCTTTTAGATTATCCTATGAAAAAGTACTTCCGTTCCCAGGTTGTCGATGAACTTGTGAGCCGGAATCTGATTTTAAGGAGAATAAATCCGTTTGTAAACACACCAATTACCCAACAAGCTTCGGAGAATGTGGGCGAGGAGATAACCCTTATTTCTAATAGGGATTTTATTTCAATGATTGAAGAGAAGCATGTGAAGGCTGGTTACTTTAAATTTAATAACCTTATTCATCCCTATTTTTTTGATATGGATGAATTGCTGAAAGACCGCGCAAGGAGTAACTATATTCTTGAAAAGCTGTTTTCAAAGATAAATCCGGAACATTTGAAGGGAGTAAGCTTTATTTTTTATCCCAGGAATTCCGGTGTTGAAAATGTTGACTTTGATTTTATCAAGGAAAAAATACTCTTTAATCATTCAGTGGAGGTGATCGAGCTGCAACGGTTCTCAACGAATGAAGGGTGGCGGTTTACTCCGCTTCCTGCCCAGATGTATGAGCGCGTTAAGGACAAGAAGGCACTAATTTTGGATGACGGGTCGTGCTCGGGAGAGTCGATATTTCAAATGACCAGTGAGGTATCCTCCTTAAAAGTTAGTTCTATCTTAATTCTTTCAGTTATCGGCCGGGTAAATGATCAGAAAAGGGATTTCTTTTCACGCCTGCTCGATGTAAATGGCAAGCCCGGTACAATTCCGGTCAACGTTTATTTTGGGAGTCATTGGCATGTCCCAACTTATTATACCCAGGAAAGCCCAGTAATTGCGGAGCAGCAATGGTTGGATGAAATTAGTCAGATAACTAATTTGCCACCTAATATACGGCATACCGTCAGTAGGGTCCGCAATGAACTTCGTTTAAAGGAGATCAAGGAGACCAATAATCAATACCTAGTTACAAGGAAGGATGACTCACCCATCGTCCGAGAGTTGTTGATCGCAAAGGAGATTATTGGTAAGGTTACTAGTTATAGATTTTATCAGGAGCATTTCGAGCATTTTGATGAGTTGGTATTGGATTTTGATTTGGGGCAGAATCTTCCATCGGCCTACCGGCGACTAGAGATACTTATGGCGGCAATTTTACATGAGCCGAATTTGTACGAAAAGCTTAAGGAAGTGATGCCGGATCTCGTTGAGAAAATCGAAGATTTTGTCAAATCAATTTTCCTGGGCATTCCTATGAATGAGAAAGGAAAGGTGGTAACAAAGGAAGGCTTGTATTACAAATGGAGCAACAAGAATTTACTACATCTATTATTCATCGCGTATAAAGAGGGGGCATTTATCAGAACGTTTAAGCAGCATCATATTGTTTCAATACTTGCACGTTTTTGTCAGGATGAAAGTGATCTCAGCTATTTTCTGTATCGTATTTTGAAGTATTTCCCACATCGGGTACTCAAAAAAAATTCGCATTTATATGCCGGTCATATGAAGTTGCTCATCAATGGTGTTCTGGAAAATCACCAGCTAAATGGGAAATTCGTTAAGCCGTTAAAAAGATTTCGATCATTTCTAGGTACGCTGCCAAACGTAACAGAATCTTTTCAGGATAGTCTTTCTACACTTAAGTCCAATTATTCAAAATTGGTTGATGATGAAAACCACGATTCATCTATCAATGTGAAGTATGATATTATAGCTACACAGTTGGAGCTATTGGAGAGTAAGTACGATCCAAAAAAAGTTGCAGTAGTAGTTCAGGAGTGGGAGGTCATGTCGTCGTTTTTTGAAAATTTGTTATCGTTCAGCAATTCGTTCCCGAAATTTTTTGGGCCTTGTAATAGCAAGGTGTTTGGTAAGTTGGAAACATATACGGACAGTTTGCGGGTAGTTCATGGACGCATTGCCGATCAGATATACACCATCAATTCGAAAACCGATTTCAGGGAAATTAACCAGTCCTTGAAAAAGATCAGGGAAAGTTATGTATTAAGTACTTCGGTCTATTTTCAAATATTTAGTAACGTCTTTACACCAAATATTAAAATAGAGTACAATGAATTCATAAAGGAATTAAGAAACACCTATGCTGGAGTTAACTTAATTTCAACTGGTGATAGTTTGGATGGGATTAGTGTTGGGGTGCCGAAGTACTACATTCAAAAGATATTGTTTGAGGAAATTAAGAATAATTTACGTCATGGCAATTTGAGTGAGAGTATTTCATTTCAATGGAAGCGGTACAATGATAGAATCCAGCTAAAAATAATCAACTCGCCCGTTCAAAATCAAAGTAGAACTGGTGGTGGTTCAGGTATGAGCAAATTAAAGGCATTGAGTGAAATGCCCGAAGAACCAATAGTATACGATTACGACGACAAGGCTCCCAATAATAAGTATGTACAAACTTTAACCTTCAAAATAGTATAGCATGGCTGTCGATTTGCAAAAAATTACTTTGCTGGTCTTTGATGAAAAGGACAATTTTCAATCTAAAAATACACAAGATCGAATTGGGAGGGATTTATTTCGGAGTGTAAGACTTATTGAGGATAGAAAGGATTTTGAACGAGAATTCGATAACCTGCAAGATGACGAGCAATTTGTCTTGATATGCCATGTCTTTCACGCTGAGAAAGACGGATCGGCGTTACGTGGTGTAGCCCGATTTGACAGTTCCGGAATAACCCATGATTATCATATAAATCCGGTGTATGTCTCTGCGGGCGATTCTATGGAGGTGATGGAGAACATGAAGAAAAAAGAGGGTGTAAAGAGCACCGTTTACATTTACAAAGAGATTCGTGATAACATTCGGACGGGAGGAGTTTTTGTTTATTCAAAAAATCTATTGAAAAGGAGTGAAACGCCAGTAAGTGGAAGTGGTCAGGTGGCAAAGGGCTATAATTTTGACTACGCAATTATAGCTGCACTCTACAAAGATGAGTATGAGCAGATGAAGGATCTATTTGAATGGCTTCCTAACGAAAATGTGAATACGGAAACCAAAGTATATAAAGCGGGCCATTTGAAGGGTAGGCCCGATAAGCGGATTGTGGTGGGCATTCAGCCCGCCACCGGTATGGTAGATGCAGCAGTAATAGCTTCACAGATGCTGGAAATGTTTAAGCCTAAGTATATCCTGATGACGGGTGTATGTGGAGTAAAGAGTTCATTAGCAATAGGCGACATTGTTGTTGCTTCGAGTGTATTTACTTTTCAGAAGGGAAAGGTTAGTGATTTGAGGGACAAGAAAGGAAAATTGATAAAGTTGTATGATGCAGACCGGCGAGAAATTGACCTGGGTCATTTGTATGACGAAAAAGGGAACCAGGTTTCGGTAAGTGTTGAAAAGTTCGAGCCTGAGCAAGGGGCTTCAATGGAAGTGCATTCTTTGGTGAAAGATGCTATAGAGGATCAGATTGAAAATATCGAGAAGACGATAAATAAGATCATCGAACCTTATCGCCCTGGTAAGGTTACAATCCATTTTGAGCCGATGGCATGCAGCACGATGGTAATAAACAAAGAGGGGTATTTCGACGATCACATTAAGCCTCAGGATCGGAAGGTTGCGGCTGTTGAAATGGAGAGTTACGGGGTGGCGCGTGCGGCGAAACTCACTAATGGGGGCCATACGAAGTGGATCATATTCAAATCTGGAATGGATAATATGGCCTTAAAAGATGACAAAGCCAAGAAGTTTGCCGCGCGCTGCAGTGCGTTGTTCCTTAGTAATCTTCTTGAGAGCGGAGCTCTCGAAAAGTAAATTGATGTTGTTGCATTTAATTCAACTAGTTTTCAAATACCTTACCACCTTTAAATCAAATCCTCGCTTATGAGTGCTTCACAGTTTTATGAATCCAGGTTCCAGCAATTGACCGCGCTGGCAGACCAGTACCCGATTTCAGTTAATTCCACGAAAATGCTCGCCCCCATACCAGTAGATCCCGGAACAGTTATGGCTGCGTTGGAGACCGGGCGGAAGGTTATGGGTCTATTGCGCAAGCGAAAGGGGAAGAACAACGAATTAATGGACTACCTTAAAAAGGAGATTGCATTCATCAAACAGTTGCTGTATGATGTCCTCGACAGGCTGGAGGAATTGAAGGTATTGGTGAAAGCAGAATTCCGCGCACTTGCGATCAATAACCTGGAGGAGATCATAAGGATGGTGGACGAATCCTACATCACCTGGTGGGACCGTCGGGCTGAACCGGAAACCCGGCAGGAGGCCAATATTTATTACCTGCAGCTCCGGCAGTATTTGAATGTTTCTCAAAACTACGGGTATAGCCATTATAATACGGTCTGGATGGCAATCGTGTATGAATTGATGTTCCTGGATTATTTTGATAAGCCGGCCCAGGAGATTGCCAGTATCATGCGCAATCATGTTACCTTCTACGAAAGCGCCATCAATCCGAAACTACCTGGATCGATTTCGGCGGCATTATTGCAACAGAAAGCCGACGCAGTTGAGTTTGCAAAGAAATATCCGGAGCAAACATATTCACGGTCGTATACAGAAAGGGATAGCCGGGACTACAGGGAGTACTTTTATACAGAGGCCATGATTGTAAAAGGAAATATATTCGAAGGCTTCACCTTTCAGATTACACCGCCAAAACTGGAGCGTGTTGAGCGTTTGGGTGGTGGCGGTAGCGGTGGGGGGGGAGGCCCCAAAAATAACCTGCCGCCGGATATTCGTACAATTGATAAGCAGAATTTCGATAGTGTCCGTAATTATTACTATGCAGGTCAAAGTTACTATAGCAACGAGCTGCTGCCAAGGATCAATGAGTTGCAAGGAGCCAAAGACGGTATAGGTAGTTATATCGAGATATTAAAGGAGATCATCGTCGACCAAAAGGCCACGTAGGCTATTATGTCAACCGATATCCAGTTAAATTTGCGCGTGCCTCAGCATGAGGCGCGCGTTTTTTTTGCGGATGATCAGGGAATTCCACCAGCTATGCGAATGTGACCTCATAAGTGAGGTTGAATGACCTCACTTATGAGGTCATCCGATCACGCAACCGCTGACATTATTTATTGACAATCTTTTTTGCATAAAGAACCGATCTTGGAACTAGTTAAAAAAATTGACCTCTGCAAAAATAGAGGTCAATAGGTAAAGGAGCCACTGATTTCCATCGATGGCTCCCTTTTTTATTCCCGAATTCGCTTTAATGCCTCCGTGAAAACCTTTTGATAATTCCGGTCGCCCTGCCGATGGTAGTTCTCCAGCCTGTCTTATTGACAACAAAGTTGACTATTGAAGAGGTGATAGAGCGGCCATTCGAGGATATCTCTTTTAATTATCATAATTTCTGTTTTCATCGCTGGAGAAATTTAGCCAACTTGAAGTTTTGCTAAATTTAGCTAAATACTTTCAAGATGACATCATATCAAAAAATGGATGAGGGGCAATACTGGGAGATCGTAGAAAACTCCCTTGCGAAGGCTTATGACCAAACCTCCCAAGAGGCTTTCCTTAATGTATATTTATCTCAGCTTCCATCCGAGGAGATTATTGCTTTTGAATGCCGCCACCAAGAATTATTAAGGGCCAGCCATAACAGTGACCTTTGGTGTGCGGCAGCCATCATTAACAACGGGTGCTCCGATGACGGATTTCATTATTTCAAGGCTTGGTTGATTTCCAGAGGAAAGGAAGTATTTACTGCTGCACTTAAAGATCCCGACGGTACCCTGTATCGTGTAGTAGATCCAACCGTTGAGTTTTACGAATTTGAGTTTTTCAACTATTCGGCGGCGTATGCATATGAGGCGAAAACGGGGAAGGATATTTTTGATGTTTTACCCGAGAATCATTCTGCATTACCCTCCATAAAAATAAAATGGGATTTGGCGTCTGAAGATACGGTAAAGGCCATTTGCCCAAAGTTATTTTCCCTCTACGAAAAATTGAGTCAGCAACGGCGTCTGCCACAACCCCGCCGTAGAATCCAGCCAGGCGAATTTCGGCAGAGGTTTCGTCGTTAGTGTCCCGTCTGTGTAATACTGTAGATCCCATTCTAGCTCGTTGCTGGGGGTGCCGTCGCAATAAAGCGGTCCCAACTTCGTATATTTGAATACCGACCACTTCGAGGCATGAAGCTAGATCGAAATTAAAATGTGTTGTTGAACTCCTTGGGTAGGTCTCCAATTCTCAATAAACGACATAAATAAATTTTCATTGGGTAACTTAATAGAAACCGGCTGGGACGTGGCGTTCAATAAATTCGCGCCAGGTTTGCCGGCGGTAAAAGCAGTACGGGATTTTATCACCAGTAAAAGTTTCATCATCCACCAGTTTTTCCAGGAAATGGGGTTAGGGGCGGATGCGAAGGATTTTACTGATATATACTATAAGGCGCTGCAAAAGCTCGAAGCCCATACACATCCCGATGTGGTAAGGGTCTTTAGGGATAAAACGATCAAGAGTTTTTTCGAAGATTCTTTTCGTGGGGAGTTGTCAAAAAAAGATTTCCTCCAACATATACATGCCCATCTCGCTGTACGACCTGAATTGTTGCATTTTCGGCTTTCCATTGAAAACGACCTTGACGATTTGATGGTATATTTCTTGCAAACGATTTTCGAGAGCATGGACCCGGCCACGCGCTATACAGTCAATCAGCTTCACGCGGTCAGGTCTGATGTGGTGGAGGTAAGGTGGCGCCAGGAACTGGAGAGTGAACTTGCCACTGAGAGACATAGTAGTCTTGAATCTAAGATAGATATGCTTTTGAGCAGGCTACCGGCTGAGTTATCCGCAGGCCTGGAGGCGCATATGTCCCAGGAAGATTTTGAGGATAATATCAAACCTATCCTGGAGCAGTTGGCTAAAAAGCGTAATAGGGCTGCGATAGATCTACTAGAGGCTTTTCGTGATCGAAAGGCCGGGAAATTAACTCCTGCGCAGAATTTTAAGATCGGTTTTGCGCTTGGGCAGGCTTATTTGGAACTCAGCGAAAGTGAGAAGGCTGCCGAGGTATTCATTACCCTGCCAGACGTACTGCCTGGGAATGCCGAGGCGTTTGGGGTGGGTGCAATGGGGTATGCTATCAAGAATAATTCGATAATGGCCCGGCAGTACGCGGAGAAAGGACTGAAATTATCTCCAGGGCTACCGTCGGCGGTGGTCGCAGGCGTTATGTCACTGCCAGTGTATGCAACCATCGAGGCTCTTGATAATATTTTACAGAATGCGGATTTGACCAATCCCATGATTGCCCTCAATACCGCAGAATGGCTTATTGCTAAAGGGCCTTCATATTATCAACGCGCCATGAACATCCTTGAAAATTCAATAGCCAAGGACGGCACGCTGGCATGTGCAGAAAAATTGGAGAGGATGGCGATTCTGAACGCCAAAATCGCAATAGCAGATTATAACGCAATGGGAAATGTTATGACGGAGGAATCGCGACAGCGATTAATTCTCGCCGAAAATTGGCTCACACAGGCCCGGGATTACTACAAGGACACAGATTTGCGAAGGGTGAAATGGGCCATAACCGCCAATCGTGGGGTGATTCGAAAGGTGCTTGGTAATTACGAAGCAGCGAAGACTGACCTCCTGGTAGCTTTTGATGAGGAAAGGAATTTTTTCCTTTATCATCATCTGCTGATTCTGGATATGGAGCTTGGAAAGGTCAATCGCTCCCTGATCAGGGAGGCGCGAGAACAACTGCAGTTAACGAAGGAGCAGGATGAAGATATTCTCATGATGGAACTTAATGGGTTGCTGGAAGATAAGAATCACCAGGAAATTTTTCGGATTCTGGATGAACGAAAAGTCGATGAAGCCGATGAAGAGGCCACTTGTAAGTTGAATTTTTTCCGTTCCCTCGCCATGATGCAAACCGGCGATTTGAGTGGAGGCTTTAAACTGGCAAGAGATACGGCTGACAAATACCCCAATAATCCACAGATAGCCCACAGGACAGCGGACTTAGCTTTAATGGTCGGGGATGGAAAAGCTGCCCATGAATACGCAACCCGTGCAATAAGAGCGTTGGGGCCGGCTCCTGCCAATAACATACTATTTTCCGTGGTGGAGCTTTGCTTCAAACTGGGACATTTTCAGGAAGTCGTCGATGTTCTGAATCAGCCTCGTTTCAGGGACCGTTGGAACCGTTATTCCGAATTCCTGGTTTCCAGTCTTAACGAGGTAGGACGGAAAGATGATGCAATAGCGTTGGTGGAGAAATTTTATGACCCCAATAATCCTATACCGTTCTGTGTATTGGTCTTAATTGATGAAGCTGAAGGCGCCCATGATTTCGTCGGTGCTTTAGATATGGCGCGTAATGCGATCAAGCATCACCCGGATGATCCTATGCTCCGCGGAAAGGAGTTGGCCTATTTTATTCGGTCAAGAGATGAAACGGGAAAAGTAAAAAGACTCAAGGATTTGGAATCGCTCCAATGGTCAAAGGACCAACGTTTGCAGGCACTTTTTATCGGAATTGTAAGTGCGGGACATGAGCATTTTCTGGATGGCCTGAATTTGGCGTTGCTGATCCGCAATGAAAATATAGAAGACTTGTCCGGTCACCAGGGATACGTGAAATTTATCGCAGGACTTAATAACAATGGATTCCGGGGAATTGCAACGTTAGTTGTGGTGCCGTCTTGTGGCGTAGAACTGGAAGATGGAAGCGGCGCTATCCGAAAGATTTTTATTGACGATAACGGAGTCTTCCTTGACTCAGTATCCAGTAATTCTGAGGAGGCGTTGGCGCTTACCGGTGGTGTACTGAATGCTCCAGTGAATATCGGAGGCGTCCAGTATCGCATAAAGAAGATCTTATCTCTCTTTGAAGTGGCGCTACTGGATAGTCAAAAAAGGATTAAAAATGCAGGTATCGGTTAATCGGCGAATTTCAGAAGGCTCCCTATACATTTTTAAGAAATACACGCGCCCCGTCAGGGGCGCGCGATTTTTTCGGGCGCAGCATTACTTGTCTGCTGGCATCCATTTCAATATCCAATGTTCGCCAGTCCCCTTTATGATCCTGGCTACTAGATCAGCCTGTTCGCGCCAGATACATACTTCCTCATTTTTGTGCGTTTCCACTTTCCAATTTTCAGACAGGCATTGCAATACGACCGGTCGTAATTGCTCTGGAAAGAGAATTTCAGTATTGTCGTTTTCCGGTTCCTCCCCGTGTTTTACCATTTCCAGTTTGATCCATATGTCTGTCCAGTATATAGTGAGGCGACGGTTTTCCTCCTGGTTACCGGGCGGGGACATCTCGAACCCGCTGAATGTTCTTGCTTGATGGATGGCACCTTCGAGGTCTGTGATCTGGAGCTCTAGCCCGTTAATGTCAATGATATGTTTCATGTGAATTAATTTTGAATGATGAAAAAAGGGTGGCTTATGCCGCCATTTTGTTTGTGCCTATTTTCGGTTCGGGTAATGGTATGGGAAGCATCCGGGCATCATCAGCATTGTAAAATAATCCCATGCTTTCCGTTTTTCCCTTGCGTAGCATCTTCCAGAAAAAGTTCGCTGCTGCCAGTGCAATAGCCCGGTTGATAAATAAGTCCTGACTGAGCAGAGCTTCCCGTACGGAACAACTGGGTTGGGAAGGGCCGTCTACCAGTTCATCCCCATACACGTCGGTAATGAACGGAAGGGAATCAATGACGATGGTTTCGGGTATTTCGGGTTGCTTAACAGGCTTAGCGGTTGCGCACCAAATCTGGCCGCTGATCCGGTTGTTGCCGCAGTCAATCCAATATTTGGGGGTATACTCGTACTGGCGGTAGGTGCTGCCTGTAATTGTTTGGGCGATCATTTGGCGCGCGACAACAGTATCGACGCAAGAAAAAGTGATTTGTGATGTCAGGTTGGGTATGTAACCGGTGAGTTCAGGGCCATAGGCTTCCGGGATCGCCTCCCAGTTATAGCCGTAGTAGCGGTTGATCCGTGAAATAATGGCGGATGCTTTATGTTGGTTGATCTCTGCCGGTGAGAAACGCTGGCGGGCAAGGTTGGCCGCTGAAATTTTATCATGATCGAATAGGCGTACGTGTACCCCCGGATGATCCAGTTCATAAAGTGCGCAGTTTACATCTGCAAGCGCCATTGCCAGGTGCGAACCGGTGCCACCGGCCCCAATGATATTTACAGTAATAGCATCGGTCGGATGTAATAGGGCCGTATCGGTAAAATGTATCTTTTTCATAATAGTGCTTTAAGGGTGATGGACGTTTTTTTGAGCATTTTTTTCGGGAAGGGCTGTTGTGTGGCGATCAGCTTTCGCCACATCGCGTTCATGTCTCCGTTGACCGGACTTTCTGTGTTATCGCCGGCGTGGGTGAATACTGACTGGAAAAATGCGCTTTCCCATGAGGCCATAAACCCTTCAAGGTTTTCGATGCTGTCACCATCAATTTTTGCCGAACCCATGCAAACGAAGCCGTCTTTGTCAGTATTATGGAAAGGGGATCGTAGCAAGCGGGTATTTATATTGGGGCGCTGGTTGAAAAGAAGCGCAAAAATTTGAAGACTTGTCCTGTCTGCCTTCCACAGCAGTGGCGGAACGGAGGCGATACCATCGGCGATATCCAGTTCTTCGGTAAAAAGAAGATTGACGCGTCTGGCCGGGGTATACCAAATGGCGAAGCCGGTTTTTCCTGCACGTGTATAGAGCGCATTGGCCGGGATCAATCCCGTGGGCTGGAAGCAGTCGCCACTGTCTGGAGAAACGCTGTTCAGTATTTCCGCCAGTTGCTGTGCTTCATCGAGCGAAAGGGGGTGGGCGGCGGTGGCTCGGCGGTTATGCAACCGGTACGTTTCCACGTAAGGTAGTACCTGATCGGAGTTAGGCTGCATCAGTACGTATACTTTTACGGGATCATAAATAATATCGAGGTAGTTCATGAGGTTTTGCATGGTGTATCTTTTGTGAGGTCATGAAATAATTCAATCAATGGCAGTAGGATCGCCAGATATGTTGGATCATGCAGTTGCTTGGGTGTGGCATCATCATATATCGTAACAATGGCTGGGGTGTATTCACATATCCGCTCCCCAAGGATCATATCTAGGTCTTCCATTACCGTTACCATCATTTCAAGGCTACCCTCGTCACCAGCGACAAAAGAGAACCTGTCGCAGATACTCAGGTATTCAGATTCCTCTTCACCATCCAGTATCTTGTTTTCCGTGATTGCAGGGAAGCTCATCTGTTCCAAGGTGTAGGTTGGATAGGCACTGTAAAGCGCGTAAAGGGAGCAGCAGCAGGCCTGTACTTTTATTTCCCACTCGCCGGAAGGAATCCATGTTGATACTGCGTGTTTCCATGTTTCGGGCTGGAAGGCACCGCCCATTTGCTCGCTCAGCCATTTTGCAGCCCTCAATGTCAGGTCATATTCTTTTTCTACTTTTTTTTTCCATTCCTGCTGTTCCGGTTCCTCAAAGTATTGATCTTCGTAATCATAGAGCATCGTGCCGATATAATGGTAGGCTCTGGCAAACACGCTGCCGCTGGATGGGCCAAAATGCCCAAATCCGAGGTGGTGATACAGGTAGTTGCAGGTCTGAATAAGCGCGTTTCGGGCTGCTACGTTTTTTTTCCTGTCTTGGGCTAAAAACAGCGGTAGTATATCGATGATGTAGAGGTCATATTCGGTGATTGCGTTGTCGATGGTCGCTACAGCGCCGCTAACCTGATCCGCATAGCACAGTAACAAGCCCTGATCACCGCCCCAATTTTTTGAAAGCCGCTTATAGGTTTCGGTGATATTGTCAGGGAATTGTTTTTTGCTGAATTTCGGTTGGGTAATTCCGTGGGCAGCACAAAGGTGGCCCACGGAGTTAAAGAATCGTTGTTCTATTTCTGCTATGTTATTACCGAAAAGGTGGTGTCTTCGCTGTGGCCATTGCCTTCTCAAAAGATGGGGAGCTGCATGGATACCGGTGCGGGTTGCCATTTCTTTTTCCTGATGCTTCCCGCTGTTGGCAGCGCGTCTATCCGTTTTGAATATTGCAGGAGCATTTTGTAGAGTACGCATAACTTTTCATTTTTTACGTAACCAATGGGCCTTAGTTTGGGCCGTTTGTTTTTCGTATGTTTCATATCGTTATCCTTTGGTGCCGAGATTGTTTTTAAAGTGGTAGACCAGTATTTTTCCATCTTCTATTTCCGGCTTTTCCACTGTGGCGGAGATAAGCGCCGTACAAAGTGGCATGGTGGTGGCGAAGTGATGTCTTACTTCGTCGGGAGTTAATGTAGGGTCGGGGTCGGCCAGATGGAGTTCCTCTTTGGTCCTGTCGGGTTTATATCGAAATTGGCGGATCATGCCTTCTATTACCATAATAAAAGATTTTAAGGGTGATGTATTATTTTTCGTCCCATTCATCAGGGTATTCGCTTTCGATTTCCTCTTCGTCGCCGGGGTCGCTGTGCCTTGCCAGTAGTTCTTCTCCGTCCAGTTCTTCTTCTTCGCCCGGTTCGTCTTCTTCGGGTTCATCGTGCGGGTGATATTGCTCTCCTGATAAATGTTCGTTACCCGGAGCGGATGTGCCATTTTCCAAGTTTTGCGGAGAAACTGCGGCGGGCGTTTTATCGGCGTTTGGGAAAATGCCCAATTGGGAGAATCCGCCATGTTTGGCGCGCAAGGCTTCGAGGCGTTCTGTGATCTGGGAAGCCTGCGCCGGGAACTTTTTCGGGTCGGGCATGGCGGCTATGGCTTGACCGATCAGGTTTTTGGCTTCCAGCCTCTCCGATTTTAATATCGCCTCAGCGTACTTCGTCGGTGCTTTGGGTGCTATGGCTGTCGTTTTGGCGGTGGTTGTTTTGGTGGCTTTTTCGGTGGATTTTTCAAAGGCTTCCAGATTTGTTATCAGCCCAATGGCCTTTTTCATGGGGCGGGTGATGGCCTCGAAAAAGCCTGCATCCAGTTCTGCAGCCGTTGCGTCCCTGATATTTAGCGGCTGAATAGCCGGAGCATCTATTCCCTTTTTTTCTGTCAGTGGTAAGATAGCGGCGCGCATCGTTGTGGCTGTAACGGAAATGGTTAGCTGAATTTCACCGACAATGCCTAGCTCTTGGAGCCGTGAAAAAAAGTTTGTCTGCATATTTTCCAATTTTTGGGAGTGAGTAAATTAGCGGCGGGCATTTCGCCCGCCGCATGTTGACGGATTAGAATGGCAGATCATCACCGCTACCTGAAGCGGCGCTTCCTGCGGGTGCAGGGTTTTGTTGGGCACTGCTGTCTTTGGGACTGCCCGAACTGCGGTAGCCCTCCCATTTAATTTCGTTAACAAACAGGCGGAAACTGGGAACCGGGTTCTTTTTCTTCTTGTCGTCCTTTTTGAAATAAACGTCGGGTTTGAGGTTACCATGGAGGGATACTATCCTTCCTTTAACGAGCGAATCCGCCAGTTTGGGGCTGGCCAGCATGGAGCAGTCAATAAAATCAGTTTCTTCGTATTCCCCTTTCGCCTTGGTGTAATACCTGTCGTTTACCGCGACTGAAAAGAACAATACATAATTTCCTTTGTCGTTTTTGATCGAAATGGCATCACGTGTGATGCAGCCTGTAACATCCTTTTTCATAATTGTAAATTTTGCTGGTGATTTGTTTTAGTTTCTGACGCTTTCCGCGTATAGAGCGCGCCGTCATACATCGTAGCGACTAGCACTAAACCGGCAGAGGCAGGAGAACTGGGAGTAAAAAAAAATACTTACACCTTCCCCTGACTTTAGACAAGGGTGTAAGAATTTTATTTTATGAGCTGTTCGTATGCTCGGCGCCGGTTAGTACTTTCGCGAAATGATGTTGCCAAAGCGTTGGCGATGTCCATGTCTTTTGAAACTACAGAATGCAACAGGGGGATGGTAGAGTGAAGGAATTATGGAATGAAATTGGTTTTTCTTAAAATGATGATCCTGTGAGAAAAGATGAGGATTTTATGAAATAAGGGAAATTTCACAATTGCTTAATATGCGGTCAATAGTTAGCACTTACGGGCAGGCGTATTCGAAAAGGTATGATTTCTGCAGCTTTCGCAAACATGTTGGTGTGGCGTAATTCACCGGAGTACTAAAATTGTCCGAGTTTTTGCTATATTGCGGAGAGCAAAACCAATTACATGCGAGCCATCTTGATAGATACTTTCAACAAGGAAGTAAAGGAAGTGGATCTCCCTATGGAGGCGAATGCGTTTATGAAGGAAATTCGTTCCTTACTGCGAACAGATGCGGTTAACATGATTCGCAATAATGAGTTGCTGACAGTCATGCTGGATGGTGCAGCCGTTATCAAAGGGAGTCCTGCATTTTGGTCGGGATTATGTTTAGATTGTCCCATATATGGCAATGCGCTGTTGGTAGGCAGAAGTCCTTTTACTGATGCATATGAAGACCTGTATAGAATGTATACCTTGGAAAACCATAAATCCGATATCAAATGGTGTGATGAGCAGACGGCAGAACAATATCGTGGTCCGGCAATCGCGTTTGCGCTACAAAACAGGAGTTGATGCTATATAGGAGAGATGTTAGTAACCAACTCTGATTCAATCCCAAGGAAGCCCTGTTCTCCAGAACGTTAAATAGTGGAACAGGCGATAAACGGAGCGTCGCAACGGCTGTCGCCTGGTGCGTTATTGCTGACCCATACATTCCCCGCTCTTTTCGAATAAACCGCCGCGTTAGTGCATCCTGATTGACATTTGTGGATGCGAACAAGGAATTTGAGCGCCGCCGTTCACGTTTCCTACCCCGGATAAATATGAAAGCAACCACTGATCTAGCCGCCGAAAGAGCCTAAATAACCGCCTTTGCCGGAAAATTTTCGATATAAAGTAGTCTATAACATCTACCCATAACCGAAAATATATTACATTAATATATTAAGTGGTGGAGGGCGAATAATTGAAATTCCCGTAAAAATTTCTTATATTAGTTATACCAATAAGAACTTTCGATTTAGCAAGCGCGACAAGTGTGATATGATCTAACGTTATCCCGCCTATTATCATAATTACCGGAATTTAATTTGAGTAACTGATTGTGCTACCGTGCGCGGCAGTATGGCTTTATTCATTTCGATCAATGGAAAACCTTAAATTACCATGTTATATGATCAAATTCCTGCGTATTGTTATAGTGGATGATCAGCCCAATATCCGAAAAGATTTACGGCTAATGCTCGAAACCATGGAAGGGGTGGTGGTAGTGGCGGAAGCGGTTTCTGTAAGGAATGCTGCTGAAGTGATTACCGCGACTTCACCTGACCTTGTATTTATGGATATTGACCTGGGTGACGGGTTGTGTTTCGATTTGCTGGAGCAACTGCAGCCACTGTCATTCCGGGTAATATTTCTCACTGGTTACGGAGAATACGCCATCCGGGCAATAAAATGCGGCGCACTGGATTATCTGCTGAAGCCGGCGGCCCTGGAAGAGGTACGCCTTGCCGTTAGCCGGGCCTGGGACATAACGCCGGTATCTCCAGAGCAATGGCGGCTGACCCGGCAGCAATGTCTTGAAAGGTCGTTTGTTGAGCGAATTGCGCTGCCGGCGGTTGGCCACTGGCACCTGCTGCCGTTGAGCGAGATCCTTTATGCGGAAGGCACGCATGGGACGGTAGTTCACATGGCGGGGGGAGATCATCATAAAACCATAAAATCACTGGCTGATATAGAAAAAATGCTCCCGGAAACAGAGTTTATCCGGGTTCACCAGTCTTACCTGGTGAACCTGCGGCACATCAAGACCTACTATAAACGAGGTGAGATACAGCTTTCTTGTGGCATCTGTGTACCTGTTTCAGCAAGGAGACGGGAATCGGTAGAGCATTTTTTACGGAATGAAAAGGTTGGGATATGAGAAGGCTGGTTACTGGACTGCTGCTGATGATAATTTCGGGATGTACGCTGTTGGAGGATGACGATCCCGGGCTTGATAAGTTTGAAAAAGCGGCTTTGGAAGCCGAAGAGGTGAAATATAGTGAATTGCTGGGTAGCATGACCCGAGAAACATATGCGTTAGGTGGATCTGACTATTGGTTCAGCTTTCAAAACCTGGATTTAGCGCGAATTGATCGGGATAGCGCAAGGTTGCTACTTGAAAAGGCGAAGGTGTTGGCGAGGCGTTCGGAATCGGTGGTACAGGAGTATTTTATCAAATCCATGAATGCAGGCTATCAGCGGGAACGGGGCCTGAACTGGGAGTTGCAGGTCAGGAACAGTGGCCGAAGTTTGAGCAAGCTCATTGTTTCCAATGCCAATAATTTCATTCCTATCTATGCAACGGCGCCCGCCATTAGTTACCTGGCGGACAAAATCGGTGAAGGGGAAAATATTAGGAGGATGATTGGGCTATCAGAGGGCGATCTGGATCAAGACTTGAAAAGTTATGCTCCGGCACAGCGAATATCGGCATTAGGCCAGTTGGGCGCTATTCGGATGCGGCAGGGAAAGTTTCGGGAAGCGAAAAAATTATATGTAAAGGCGCTCAATGAAAGCGGCAGGGAGGGGAAGCGGCTTCCAGATTTGTTGTTTATGATGGGAGTGGCGTTGCTGCGGACCGGTAGCAGCGGGGAGGCATTGAGATATGTTGATTCTGCGATTCAGGTGGGGAAAAGCACGTCCAACTGGCAACTGATAAGTGAGGCATATACCTTCCGGCACCGGGAACTGTTTTCGCAATTACCCCGTCGGCAGATGCATGACCTGGATTCAGCGTTGTATTATCATTTGAGAGCGGATAGCATGATGTTATCGGTAAAGGTGGGTGAGATATTGGGGCAGCTGGCGGTCAAAGAAAAGAATATCCGCATCAAACGAATACTGGAGAAAGCCCAGGACAGGGAGCAGATCAACGGCCAACGAAAGCTGACGATCCTGTACTTGTCACTGCTGGCGGTATCATTGTGTGTGATTGCCGTCCTGGTCTACCGTCGCTACAGGATGCGGCTTCAAATCCGGGAAGGGGAGCTGCTCCAGCAATTGTTCCGAAGCCAGATGGAAGGCCATTTCATGTACAACTCACTGGCGAACCTACAGGGCATGGTCCGCAACAGAGATCACGACAATGCGCTGCAATACCTGGGGACATTTTCCCGGCTATTGCAATTAAACCAGTTCAATTCCCGGTCATCCTTTGTTTCTCTCCGAGACGAGGTTACGGCCCTGGAAACTTATTTGCAATTGCAACAGGTGCATCTGGCGCGTGAGTTCACTTACAAAATAGATCTATATGAAGGGTTTGGGCGGGATGGTGTGCAGATCCCGCCCATGCTGGTGCAGCCATTTGTTGAGAACGCGGTGGTGCATGGAGTCTCCAGGCTGGAGGGTAATGGAATGATCCGGATTTCATTTACCAAGGGCATCCAAACCATTCATTGCCGTATCGAGGATAACGGCCCGGGACTGGACGCACCAAAGCCGCTGTCGTTAAAGCCGTCACTCTCTACCCAGATCACCAATAAGCGCCTGCGTGTACTGGGCAAGCGTATTCACGTGGTGGGACGGCTTGAAGTGAGAAGCCTGTCGGAGCCGGGCAGGACCGGTACGGTGGTATTGTTGGATATCCCATACCGGGTAGCGGCAGTCCCGGCAAATCCGAATGGAGTACCTGCCGGTGATGATTAGCCGAGAGCATGAAGATCATCGTAGTCCGCCCTTTTACCGAGAGCAATAATGGCTTCATCGAAAAATGCGGTGCGGCTTTTTTTGCGAATCCTGATATGTTCCCAGTTTTTATAGACATTTCCCATTTTGAAATTAAATACCCGCTCAAAAAAGGCTTTCACTTTGGTAATATCATGGCGTTTGCCATCCAGTACTTGTAATTCATTGAAAGCATAGAGCACTTCCGTGAGTGCCTGGTTCGTTCCTGTCCAGGTAAAGGATACGTCATTGGACGGATCGGGTTTGCCGAGTTGCTCGTAGCAGAAGTCGATCAGCATGATGGCGGCTGTAATGCGGGCGAAAGCATGGCTTGCTTTGGTTTCACTGCCCGGGGTGGTGAGCTGGCGCAGGGAACCGTATCCAGTAATGGGGACTTCTTTGGGACGAAGGAAGTAAGTGGCATCCAAATGGGTAGCCCCGGTGTTAAAATACTTCCAGATGGAGCCAAACCGGAGAATGTAAGCATGAATACTTTCAATTCTTTTCTGCCAGAATTCGTTGATTCCCTCTTTTATGAAATAGGGGAATTGGCCTTTCAAATCCAGCAATTTCAGGAAATACAGGAGCCTTCCTTCGACTGCGGGTTTGATATGCTTGAAAAAATAGATTTCAAGATCCGGGTGCTTGAATATGTGGCTATCGGCGTGGGCCTGCAGCTGACGCAAGGTAAGGTTACAGGCCCTTGCTGCTTCCTGGAAGGAAGCAATAGAGTGGTTGCCATCTTTTTCAATTTCGGATATATCATGTAGCAGTTTTGCCAGCAGTTCTTCAGGATTGGTGGTAGTCATTTTTTCAAGGATTATAGTGAAGTAATGACGCCGGCCACTAGTGCACGTTGGGCCTGCTTTATCGGTTCTACGTTAACGTTATCGCAAAGCTAATGAGATGATAGAGGCCAAGCGCGAATTCTGCCTTGTGAGGGAAATGACGAAAAAGCGGGTAAGTATTTGCTGGTGGCGGAATGTGAGCATAGTAAAAATGCTTTTTTAATGGATGGACGGTTTATATGAGGGGCGAAATGATAGAATTGGTGAAAATGTTAGAAAATAGGGTCGAAATGTAACGAAAGAAGGGCCAGCTTATAAATAGTGACCTTTATTTTTTCCGGAAGTACGGTCTCTGATACGCCTGCTCTGTATTTTTTGCTGTCGTACTTCATCAATTGGGGGAAGGAATACGTTAGGAAGCGGAAGGGCTTCCAAAAGCAGCTTGTAGCGAAGTTCCTTAAAACCATTTGTGAATTCGATGTGGGGCCTGTTGCCAACCTTCCTGGAAGCCCCAAGGAGATAAACGCCGTTCTGAATGGGGGCAAGAAATTCATCTATGTTGTAATTAAGTAGTTCATTTATTTCGGCGCGCTTTTCCGTGAATAGGTAAATACCATTGGGCAGATGCCTGTACAAAGTGGAATTGCGACTGGATTGGACTACCGCCAGGGGAGGCCTCGACCAAATGGCCTGAATTGTAATTTGATGAATATGTTGAATAGCATTTTCAAAATAGCATACAGTTCTGTCCAGAAAGGCAATCGGATAGATAGGGGCGGTGCCCAGAGCGGTCGCCAGGTTGTTATATGGCACTTCGGAAATAAAGTGTTTTGTTGTCGGGATTTTTTCCGGATCATAAGTTTGGATGTCGCGTACATAAAACTTCGTAGAGAATTCGTCTTCGCAGTACATGGTGCTCATTTTGAGAGGTAAGAACTGTTATCGTTTAACTAATTGATAAGGTTTTCTTTTTGGAAATATAAAAAGTTCCGGGCAGCGCGCCCGGAACTATTGGGACTATCTCCCCCGATTGGCGAAGCACTTGACAGGTTGCTCTCCAGCAGAGCCTTCTCCACTTTCACCAATATCTTTTCGGGCTATGGGCCAAATTTTTTCTTTAGGTTCGGGATATCATTATGGATGGTATACTTTGTCGGAAGGCGACGGGGCTTATCGGCAGGCCCTAATTGCATAGTTCTTTCAAATGGCTTGAGCTGCTCCTTTAATTTTTGAAACCCCTCCAGGTGAATGAGATCATAGGCATTGCCGACCTGGGCGGTATAGCCCAATAAAAAAGAGCCGTTTTGATCAGGTTTGTATAACAGGTGGTCGAGATCCATTTTCAGGAGTTCTTGTACAAGGCGCGGTTGACGGGTGAAAAGATACACGCCAGTCATTTTCAATTCATCCTTTAATGGAGATTGCTTGGAGTGTTGAATTTCGAGAAGAGACCGGCTATCGTCTTTTCTGCTGATGGTGACGCGGAATAGATGGAATGGGGTATGGCGTGTTTTTGCCAGCCTTTTGTCCAACATTTCCAGTGGTAAGGTAGTGGCAGTAGCGAGAGCTTCCGCCAATGAGTCCAATGTGGATTGGTTCAAGAATGGTTTTTGCGTAAGCAGGTTGGGATCTTTCTGCCCCCGGAGGTCATACCCTTCTACCTTGATTATAAATTCCTTTGACTGTTCCATAGTATGGTTGTATAGAAGTAAGGAAAAAATACCAGGTGGGGGCTGGTATTGATTTATCTTTTGATTTTCCTGCCTTTTTTATTGGATGCTGGAATACGCGTGGCTGAATTTTTCTTTGGCCTGTCGGTCTTTTTCTTCGGCCGTTCGGATTTGATGGTGGCTTTTGTTTTTTCAGGATTATCCTCTGACGCTTGGCCTGCGTTGGTGGCTGCGTTCAATTCAGGATTTTTTTTTTGATCCTTTGCCTTGTTCGTTTTATGGGTACCATCGTAAACATGCATGACGGAATGATCTTCATTACGTTTGCTTGATCCAACTCCCCGTTCAAGCGCCTTGTCGGTTCGGAATTGGTCATGTGAAAGCGCCTTGCCATCACTGGCGTCAGCGATTAGGATGGTCTTGAACTCAGGGTTTGCCGATACATGGATTAGCGGAATGTCTTTGTCTCCTGTTTCAATTACAAGCTTGTGGCCCTGTTGAAGAGCTTTCACGTCCGACCAGTAGGCGTCTTTTGTCATGCCTTCAGTCCACTTGTAGTCCCTGTATTTGTTGGCCAGGTAGTTCTCTTCATCAGGGACTCTTTCCAGGTGCATGTTTTTCCAGACTGATTTTGTTTCGGAAGAGAAATCGATGTATAGCCACATCATTTTCTTTTCCGTCAACTCGAATTGGGGATTGCCTACATTTTTCAGTTCATTTTTCATGAAGTCACTAAATCTTCTCATCAATTGTGTGTATGAAGAGAACTCCTTCTCGTTATGAGCCTTTTGATTGAGGAATGTTTCTTGATCCAATTGGTTGAATTTATCCAGTAATTCCCGGCTATCGCCATACCCTCTGTTTTGCCACTCGCCAGCTACATCCTCCCTGGAGCGGTAATCGGTAAGTTCCTTACGGACGGCAGCAGGATTTGCAGATTTTACCAGCATCCGGGCGGCTTCATCCGTTGTGATCTTTTCTTCGGCAGGAAACCACCGGGAGCGAGTGTGCTCAATTCCATAGGTGCTGATGCGGGAAAGTGTATTTTCGTCCAGTTCCAGTCCGTGGGTGCCAAACCTGGAGGTGATAGCAAGAAATAAGTCCTCGTTGTTTTCCCGGATTTGCGAGAGATCCTGGCGGACCTGATTGTTGAAGAAAATTTCATAGTTGTCAATAACTATGCTCATCTCTTCTTCTTCCATCGGGCCCGGGCCGTTTGCCATGCGCATGGTGAGGTCACGCACATCAATACCTGCAATGGTTTGGTCAAGCATTAATCCTTCCACAAGAGTGGCTTCATAGCCATTAAAGAAGGCGCGCCGCTGCCCGAAGGTAATTTTGGGCTGGAAGAACGCTTCGCCGAAATCGAATGCGGAAATGGCAAGGGGAGAATATACTTCCATGCCGGTGTTATATGCGAAGTCAATACCATCGTTAAGATCGGTACCGAAACCGAGCTTTTCCGCCTGTTTTTTGATTTGTGGGATGTTTTCAATATTTCTTTGTTGTTCCATGATGTAAGACTTTTAATAAGTGATTAGAATGGATGTTGCATTACCGTTTTCGGCTGATGCCATTGGCTGTCCGTGCTTTTCTCACAGCGGGTTTGCCCTTATTGGTGAGTTTGATTTGCCCTTGGGAGGAATTTTTGTTATTCGTTGGCTGGAGCTTCTGTTGCTCCGGGCCTGGCTTACCAGGCGTTGCGGGTTGCGGGCTGATACTATTTTGCGCCTGTAATGTTGTTTTCAACTGACCATCAGGTTGCACTACCGTTTTAGATACAGCCTGATTTTGTTGCTGGTCTTTTTGTTGAGGTTGTCTGAAATATGGCATGTCGGGTTGCACGTCCATATAAGATCTTCGCCCGTTGGTAAGCCCGGGCGCATATGCAGGACTTAACAGGGATCGCCCCATCGCTATTATGCCATTAGGAATAGCTGAAAGCAGGAGCCTTGATGTAATGGCGCCAACCAATCGCATTAACTGGTAGGCAAGGCGGAATGGGGCCAGCAGAAGGTTTCTTCCGCCGAGTTTCACTTCTCTCCAGAAGCGTTCAAATCCGGTTTTGTTAATCTTTCTGTTGGCGAAATTCTTACCTGCACGCAAGGATTTGTCGCGCAGCCATTCATCGATGTCCTTCCCGCCTGATTTACGCATATAATCCATAAAGTCCCTTTCAAGAATAAGTTTTTCCCTGCTTTGCATATAACCGGGCTGCTGACGTTCCATCCGGTCAAAGTATTGCTGTAGGCAGGTAAAGGCTTCGTCAAGATTCAATCGATCGTTTGCCATAAAATTTGATTTGATAGTGAATAATATATTTTCAATCGCCCCTTGTATGCAGGAGCTGGTGACCTTTTATGTAAAGCGTTAATGGGCGGTCACCATTTTTTTCAAATATTTCTATCACCATGAGCTTGTTATCGGCGATGGTGAACTTTGGAAATGCGACGACCAGGTTGGCTTTTCTTCCAGAGGAGATCCGGCCTTGTGGGGGGAGCTGTTCTGACAATGATGGTAATGGTTTTTCCAGTTTGGCGGTCCGTTTGGCTCTTTTTTTATCCCTGACATAATACCTGGTAAGATTCATGTCGTAATCCATGCTGGATGCGTTGGAAATGGAGAACTTAAAGAATAGCACGTCACCTTTCAGGTAGATATCGGCCAGGCTTATGCGAATGCGGCCGCTGGTTTTGGCTGTCGGGCGGTTCCGTACTGCAGGGGTTGCGTCGAGCACTTTCATGAATTGTGTGATGGAAGCGTCGCTAAGGCGGTCGTGGGAAAATTGAGCGGAAGGAGCATCTGGCGGCTTTACCTCCATGACCGTTACCGGTGGATTCTTACTGTAGAAAATGTAAAAGGCGTAAATTCTTCCGTCTTCAGTGATAACGGTGAGATTGGATGGTGGCAAGGACGTGGTACGGGCCTTTACACGAAGGACGTTTTTCATTCCCGTAACCATTTCGGTGGCAATGTCCGGATGACCGCGATCAACACAGTCTTCGCAAATGGGGGCTGCGAAAACTAAAACTGTAGTTTGATCAGTTGAAATGTACAGGTTGAGCCGTTGGATATTGGATGATTGGGCGAAGGTGGTCACGCACAGCAGCAGGAGGACCGCGAAAGAAAGGAGTTTCTTGATCATAATGGTATCATTTTAATTGTTAGAGGAATCGTTACTGGAGAGCAGCACCGGGTAATCGGCGCTAAGTGTTACCCGTATGAGGCGGATTTTTTTGGAGAGGAGTTTACGGGCCGTTTCGATGCCGGCGGAAGCGGCTTGTGCGCCGAGGCTGGGATCAAGTGTGCCGATGGCGGCTGATTGGATGGCCTGATCGGCGGATTGTTTGGAGGCATCCCGGTTGATTGAGCCTGGCACCCGGATACCGGCATTGCCGTCCAGGTCATATACGGTGAGTTTTACCGGATATAATGCGTTACCGTTTCGGATGCTGGTCACATCAATTGTGAGCCTTTCCCCTGTGAGTTGGCAGCTGCCAAACAGGAAAGTACCTTCCGGAATCAACCGTCCGTCGATGTATACCGGTTGAAGCAGTCGCATTTTTACGGTCGAGCCGGAAACGAGTGTTTGTTGCTCGTGGATGGCTGCCTGGATGGCCTGGTACCTGTTAAAAGAAGTATCCAGTGCATTACGACTGCCGTAGAAGACGGAGCCGGAAGGGGATCTCAATTTTGCAGGGTTCCCTGTGTCAGCGGTAACGGTAAGTCCACCGAAATAGGCGGATGTCGCAATTTTAGGAACGCTGGAAACGGGAAAGGCGGCCCCAGCTTTTTGGAGGGATTGCTGTTTGGCTCGCTGCACAACCCTGTCCGGATGCTGGATGTCGAGAATGGTATGAAGCATATTGTTCATCTGGTCGAGCTCCGGATTAGCATTGGAGCTCTGTTGCAGCGAGCTCATCATATTTTCCAGGTGAGAGATGGCCGGATCGGGAGGGGCTGCAATGTTATAAGGCGTTTCCACCGGCTCCGGCTGTTGGTCGATGGTGCGTTGAATGCGTTGCAATTTGTTTTCCAGTGCGGAAAGCTGTTTTTCATTTCTGCGAGCTGGCGGCAATAATCGATCGTCAGTATTGGCGTATGCATCGGTGCCTGGGGAGAAGGGGCTTTCCACCGCGCCTGTTTCGGAGGGGGCGGGCAGGGCTTGCTTGCGCATGGAAAAGTAATCCAGCAACTTGCTGTTTTCCTCTTCTTTTAATTTGGCGGAGTCTGCGGCTGCTTTCTTGTACGTGTCGAGCTTATCCATCTCTTTATCTTCCCGAGAAGGTGAAGGCAGGTGCGAATTAAGTCCGTTCGTTGCTTGTTTAGGATCTGCATCAGCGGAGCCGCCACCGAGTGAATAGAAAATGATGGCAGCCAGGGGGATGAAGAAAACGGCCAGTAATGCGCGTGCGAGTTTTTTTCTGTTTTGAATGGTCATAACTGTAGATTTTCGATTAATGGTTTGGATTAATATTGGCTCCCCAGGCGAGCACGCTGTCGATAAATCCGGGACGCTGAGCTTCATAGCGCGCCAGCGAGTCCCTTCCTTCGGGTGTGGCTCGCAGTTGTTGCAAGCGCAGCAGGAATTCATTGAATAGTGCCGAGTCCTTTTTAAAGGTGCTGGTAGCATCTTTAGGAAGCTGTGATGATCGTTGTTGTGGGGATGGCGGCTTTTTACTGCTTTCAGTAGCATGGCGGATCGGCACCTGTAGTTGCAGCAAGGCCAGAGTGACCATGATGGAAGTGAAGATCACCAGGAAAGTAATTTTGCTCCTTTTGCTCCAGCTGAGCGTTCGCCGGTTTAATCTTGAAGTGACTGATAGCTGTGCCCTGGCTATCGCGTAGGCTATGCCGCTTAGGGTCTTACCTGCAGTGGGTGATTTTTTTCTTTTGAACAATCGTAGCATAGGTTAACGTTGTTTGAATTCGAGATCATTATTTTCAATTGTTGTCCATTTTTCGATCAGGAACCCATGAGGGTTATTGTCAGAGCGCGTGACGTTTCGCAGGAGCCCGGAAGTGATAAGGCGGCGGGTAACGATGGCACTTGATCTGATGATGCGCTGCTTTCCGAAAAACCGGAATTGGTATGGAGCGGTGGAAATATCGAGCTGGATGCTATCGCAAATCACTTCCTGGCTCACGTTGCCGGAAACGATGGCCGTGTAATAACCTTTTTCTCGCAGGTTGTCGTAGGCTTCTTTTGCAGAAATGTCGGCCAGGTATAGCGATTTGGCGACACTGGTCTGTATGGCTTTTTCGTCCGGGCTTAAGGTGAAGAACTGCTGATGGAACATCAGGATGTGATGTTTAGCTTCTATTGGGATATTGGCTGCCCTTGTCGAGGCATTTGCAGATAGCGCCTGTCCTTCGCTAATCACGTAAATGCGGTTATAGGCTTCCGTTACTTTCGTGATACAAAACCAAACGCAATACCCGCACAGCGTGGTAAGCGAAATGATGATGACGAAAGTGAATAGCCTGACGTGTTTGAAGGCGTTATCAATATTGTTGAGTTGTTTGAACATGGTTACGGGTTTAGTTTCAAGAGAAGATTATCCATTTAGTTTGTCATTGAAGTAGCCTCCGCTCGTCCCGCTTCCGGAGGCACCGCCCGTCATTTTCCCATGGGCGTTCCCAAAAGCATCTGCGGCCATTCCTGCTGTGCCCGACGCCATGCCGATGGCCATGCCGGCTGCGGTGGCGGGCAGTCCGATCATGTTTCTGGCGTATTGGCCGACTTGCATGGTGAGGTTTGAGGCCGTGCCTGGGTTGACAATGGTCGAGGCAATGTTGGGGATGGAAAAGAAAGCGAAAATGCCGATGATCATGAAAATCATATAACCAATATCTGCCGTGGTAAAAAAGGTATCGCCGTATTGGGCGATTTGGTCTATGTCGAGCAGCAGCATTTCCTCCTGGATCATGCCAAGGATGGCACCTAAAATATTGGCGACGGGAAGCCAGAGATAAAAATTAATGTATCGTGCGAGGTAAACGGTGAGTGTGTGCGTAAATCCGTCAAAGCAGGCTAGCGCGAAAACAAAGGGGCCTACCAGTGCGCAAACGATGAGGTTGAATGTCCGCAACGTATTAATACAAAGTGACGCTGCTTCGTAGAAAAGCTCCAGGATAAAGGCGATAAATTCTTTGAACCAAGTTTTCATTTGGAAGGAGGCCTTACTGATAGCAAATTCCAGGTCATTGCCTATGCTGCCAAAAAGGCCTTCGTTCCCAATTTCATCGTGATGGGTATATTTCATCCACACATCCCTATCGCCGGCACCATCGTTGACACCGTACATCAGGTAGTTCCTGGTTTTCTTCATTTCCGCTTCCTTTTTGGCCAGCAGCGTCTCAATAGATTTGTTCGTATTGTCAACCAGGGCACGGGTACCAACAACCGTCGGGGACAGGAGACCGTTGGTAAGAAGGATCACGAATTTGAAGTTTACAATACAAAACCCCAGGACGAAGGGGCGGAAAAGTGGGAAAAAGTCGATGGGCTCAGCATTTGCTATATGCTTCCATACCCGAAAGCCAATATAGAAGGTGGCTGCAAAACCAGCAATGGCAATTGCGTATCCTTCGAGTGTGCTGACGCGTGGGAGCATTTTATCATAGAGGGTTTCCAAAATTCCGTGCATCCCCCGGATGCTATCTGCGACAACCCCGCAAAAAGCGGTTATCGGCAGTGTGAGAAAGAGAATAGCCAGCATGGCTAATTTGAATTTCATAAAAAATCGGTTTAGGAGTGAGAAGATTATGGTGTGATGCCATGGAGGCCGCGGAGCGTTTTCAATTCAGACTTGTCTTTTAGCTTGGCGATAGTCAGGAGCTTTTGCTGATTGTTGAATGTTCTAAGGAAGGTCCATTTCTGCTGCATGTCAGTGTCTATCCTGTCAATGGCCGTTATCCTTTCGGCATCTGACATGCGAAGCTGTCGGGAGGTAATGACCAGCAGGAGCTCATCGAGGCTACGGAGGCTGTCGTTAAATAGGCGGGAATAAACCGTGGCGAGGTATTCTATCTGTTGGGGATTGTAAACGCCGCTGTTTTGAAAGATGCGGAATGCGCTGCGATACGACTTTACGATAGAAACCTGCGTTTCTATGATATTGGCGATCTTATAGTACTTCCGTACTTCGGGGCTGACAAGATAAAGGCCATCCAGAAAAAGTTCATGCAGCTTAAAGTTGCCGCTGGCGATATCTTTTACCTTACCATAGCCTTGTTGAAGGGTTCTGTATCCATCATACATTTTCTGAAGGATCTCCCGGAGCTGGTTCAGCTTTTCAAGGTTAAGCAGGAGTACGGCTGCTTCGTGCTCCTGGGCATGGGATCGGGATATTGGTGCGATAGCCAGTGCCACAATGATGATAATGATGGTTAGTAGTTTCATGGCAAGGGGTTTTGAAGGTTATACCGGTTTCTCAGCACCTGGAGATCGAGAAGGGATTGTTTGCGGCTGATGCCGATGAGTTTTGCGTCAGTAATAAATTGGGATGCGAATTGCAGCTGATCGGTGCTTTGTTGGTAAATTTTCTGAATAGCTTCAATCCGTTGATGATCGTCCATTTGAAGTGCCCCAGAGGTAAGGAGGCGCTGTAGCTGGCTAATGTTATTGTCTACATCTGCCAATAAGTGACCACACGTTCTGACTATATACTCTTTTTGAGAATTGGAAAATTGGTCAGTGGTATTCAGTTCCCGAAGAAAGTTCCGCGTGTTTCTATGAATCCTTCGGCTGTTGTCAATCGTTGCGGTGACGGCCGGCATCGATTTTATCGCAGTGCTGACGAGGAACTGTCCGGCATAGAAAATATCATGAATGGAGTATTCTCCTTTTTTGATGGCATTCACCGTTCTCAACCCGGACTCAACGACCTGGTATCCTTTTTTTACGGCAGAGAGGTATAGTTGTAGTTCTCCCACTTGCTGGGAGAGGTATTTGATCTCGGTTTTATTCTGCTTGAACAACTCCCGGAAAGTGAAACTAACCTGGGCCTTCGTGGATATGGACAGGAATGCTGTTGCCAGTAGAAAAGCGGCAAGGATGATCTTTTTCATAAAGGATCGGTTATGGGTGAACGTGATTTTGTGATTTGGGGCCTATTCTGACCAGTATTCGGCGCAGCCAGGATTGTCGGGGAGGCTCGCAAAGCGTGGGGAGGGATTTATAAGCCGGAATGTCCTTGTTGCTGGTGATCGGCAAGGGGCTGGCGCGCTGCTGGTCTCCGGCCTTTAATTGAATGGAAGTAATTTGCCATCCATCATCGGCGGAAAACCGGGTTTTCAGTACGGCGTATATTGGGGAATCACGATCATTTAGCTGAAAGTCAGTGGTAAGTGTGATTTCGGCGGATTGAGGGTAATTGCGTTGAAAACTGTCGATGAATTTTTGCAGGCATAATTCCACCACTCCGGTAAAGAATGCCGGTGGCGAGAGGCTTTGAAGGAAGAATTGTCCATCATATCCTTTTCGAAGCAGGAGGGAAACAAAATCCTGCAGGAGTTTATCATCGTTAAGTTGGGAAGGGATTTGCGTACTCATGGCTCGATGTCGTATAGACCTTTGATAGTTTGCAATTCGGTTTTATCCTTCAGGCGCTGAGCAGCCAACATGATGTTTTGATTGGTGAAAGAGCGGAGGTCTGTGAGGGTAACCTGTACTTCTTTGTCTGCCTTGTGAATGAGGTCCAGTCGTTGTGCGTCGCTCATTTGTAAAGTGAAACTGGTGATGACGCCAGTTATCTGATCAATGTTCTCAACACTTTTGTTCAGTATGCCGGTGTATACGTCCAGCATATGCATCACCTCGGTCGGTTTGAAAAGGGAGGTGTTGGATACCAGGTTGACGGCATGTTTATATTCTTTGATCAGTTGCGCCTGTGCTTCAATGATAGATCGAATGCGCTTGTAATAGGTGATGGCGGTACGAACCTTGTGCAGCTCATCATAGTAGCCGGCGAAAAGCTTTCGTTGCTTTTCACCCCAGGCTGATATTTCTTCCAGCTTGAGTTTGCTCAATAGATTTTCAAGCGCCTTTTGGGCGTTTTGCAGGCGGATAGTCTGATTTTGGAGGCGTTGGACGGCAAGGTCCATGGCGCGAAGGATCTTTTTTACCGCGGTCTTGATGATAATAACTATGGGGTTTGCCTGCGTTGGCGTGGGGGAAAGCAGGGAGGCGGTAAGTGAAAAGAATAGAATGAGGAATGCCTTTCGCATAATGACTGGTTTAGCGGTGAACAATAATGTTCCATCCGCGAACGGCACCTTGGTGCACATTCGCCAGTCACATGCAAATAAATAGATTCAGAAAGGTGGGGCTATCGGTGTCGAAATGAAAGTTGGTCGCGGGTGTAGCGCGGTAGTGGGGAAGGGGTTTGTGCGTAACCTGATAACTTACTCTTTCCGATACTCGATGTTATTAACCCGGAGCAATCCTTTTTGGGGATCGAAAGAATATACCAACTGCTGATCGGTTGAGAGCATTGCGCTTTGGGGATCGTAGGTAGCGTTGGCAAACCGTTCAGTTGTATCATTGGGCCTGTCGTCATGAAAATCCACAATGGAATGGATCGTTAACCGGTATTTATCGGCGTCTCCGGCTTGTGGTTCGATTAGTACAGTTTGATGTAAAATGCTGTACTCGTTCGAGTCGATACGGTTGTATTTTCCGGATATGTTTTTGATGGAACTAGCGCCGGAGTCGCAATTGGCGACGAAAATGAAGAATGCAAATGCCAGGGAAGACGGTTTCATTTTTATCATAAGGTTCAATTTTATAACGTATAGCAAAAATAGTGCAATTGATTAATATGCTAAAAAAATTAGCATTTTTTCAGGTGCCTGATTTTTCCCGCTGGTCGGCTATCAGGGCACGGATACCTTTAGTTACATCCCCGTTAAACCTGGCCGCGTACTGTTCGACCACAACTTTTTCCCGTTGGTCGGTGGTATATGCGTAGTATTCTTCCGGGCTCGGCTCAAATCCATAGACGCACATATGCTGTCCTCCCCAGTCCACGAAAAATTCCCGGTATTTTCGTCGGGGATCATTGGCCTTGTTCAGCGAAAGCACCATTGCCTTGCCTTTATCGCTAAGCCCAAGGATCGCCTGGATTTGCTCGAATTTGTTCGCAAATTTTCGCATATCAAGTAGGATCTTGGTATCGGCGTTATTGATGATGGCGTCTTTAACGACCGGGCTATTGATCACATCGTCGAGTTCCTGGGTACAAATGATGGCTTCGCCAAAGAACTTGCGGACGGTCTTATACAGGTATTTGATGAAGTCGGCCATTCCGGCCTTTGCGATTGCCTTCCAGGCTTCCTCGATCACGATCACTTTACGAACGCCTTTGAGTTTTCGCATCTTGTTGATAAACAACTGCATGATCGTTGCCGTGGCTACCGAAAACAGTATATTATGGTCTTTGATATTGTCTAACTCGAAGATTACCAAAGGCTGTTTGAGCAAATCCAGATTTTTGTGGGCATTTAACAGGAAATGGAATTCACCTTCCTTATAAAAAGGCCGCAGAACATAAAGGAAATTGTGGAGGTCGAATTCCTTTTCTTTGACCTGCTGGGATTCAAGAATTAAAGAAAATTCATCACGGATGAATTCGTAGAAAGTATCAAAGCAGGGAAAGATGGTGGGGTCCGACGACAATTTATCGTAGTAAAGCTGGAGCGCATTGGAAAGGGCTACATACTCCGATCGTCGGAAATGCTCATCATCTTTTTTCCATATTGCGACCAGCAGCGTCTTGATACTCTCTTTGCGCTCGGTATCGAGGATATCATCGTCTTCGATGTAAAATGGATTGAACTGAATAGGGTTGGCCTCAGTATGGGTAAAATAATAGCCTCCGAGAATCTTACACACGCCCTGATAGGAGTGCCCGATATCGATTATGACCACATGGGAGTTCTGTTCGATATAGGCACGGCATAAAGCATTCATAATGAATGATTTACCTGATCCTGAGCTTCCAATAATTACCTTGTTGAGATTATTTGTCCACTGTTGTTTATATGGCCAATCTGATAGGTCTGTCCATACAGGCGCACCATATTGTCTGTCGATCAACCGAATCCCAAACGGGCTCGGAGAATCGCGGTATGCGGTTTCCTGGCTGAAAAAGCAGGTGGCCTGTTCGGCAAATGTGTCGAAACACTCGTTATCGGGAATATCGCTGGCGTTACCGGGGAGTGCTGCCCAGTAGAGCTGCGCGGCTCCTTTTATTTCCTCCCTGGGTACGGCGTCCAGCTGGGAGATGGCGGAAGAGGCCAGGTTGCGCAGTTCTTTAAGTTGGCTATGATCCGAAGTCCATACCATCAGGTTGAAGTGGCTGCGGACAGGTTGCCTTGCCTGGGAGATAGCTTCGTTCAGGAATTCGTTGGTGGCATCGCGGCTGATGGCGTTTTCGCGTGAATAGGCACTCAGGGATTGGAGCCGCCGGCGTTTGGCTTCCAGTTTTTTCAAGGTAGCCTGCGGGTCTTCAATTATGACAAATTGGTTGTATATATGGTCGCAACCCAGTAACTGTCCCACCGGTGCGGCGAAACTGATGGGGAACTTTGTTTGGTCGGTAGAGTATTTATCGTAGGTAATCCTCGGTCCGCAAAGGGCTGGAAGATCTTCCACGTTGGAAAGCGCATATAGCTGGCAGAACTTTTCCCCGATCCTAAATTGGGGCTTAAAACTGATTTCTTTAAGTGCCGGCGTGTCTTTTTCTCCCATCAGGAAACAGTACCGTTCCAGCAGGCCCGGCTTTTCTTTTGTGCCGCTGATCTCTTCGGCAGTTAGGCGCCGTGGCCGAATAAAACCGCCTTCGGCCAACAGGCGTTTAAACTGGGACACCTTGGTATGGAAGTCCAGGTAAAACTGGCCTTTTACTAGTTCCTGTGGTACCAGGACCGGGCGCAGCAAGTTTGAGAACGCAGAACTGCTCGGCTTTCTGCCTATGGCCCGGCGGGTTATCATAACGAATGACCGGTGTTTGAGGATAGGGCGGTCTTGGAAAAAGCGATCGGATGAAAGCGTCAGAAAGGATCGTTCGCCATTGTCTTCCGATGCCTGATATACGTCGTGTGTATACCAGTCCTGCTTATGTAGGATACTACCGGGAGGCAGTATGCGCAAGGCCCTTGTCCAGGTATGGTGAAGGGCATGGAAGTCTTCGGTGCTCATGGAAAAAATTTCTGGCAGCTCCAGTTCAAATACTACGGTTAAGTCTCCGTGCTTGCTGATGATGCAATCCCGCTCCACTTTGTAGATGGGAAAGAGTTTCTCCAACGACTTGGTAGTGGGCTTTTCTGGCCTGAGCTGTAGTAAGATTGCGGCCAGCAGGATTGTGCCGAGGGTAATGGAGATGATCATGATCTGCAGTTTTGGGTGAGGGAAATGAACAGGGACCGGTCCAGGCATTGGATAGTAGGAGGGATACGCCTGTAGGCAAATTCTTTGACCAATCCATGCTGGCCGTATTTTGAGGAAAAGTGCATGACGAAGTTGAAAAGGGCCATGCCCAGGATGCCTACAGTCGGTATAGATATGAATAGGCTGATGCCGCAAACATAGAATACGGCAAAGACCAGCATGAGCAAGACAAGGCCGATAGCGAGGTAGACGATATATTGGGCCTTGATGCCTTTAAACTCCAGGGGCTTGTTTATCCCTTTGTTGATAGAATAGACTATTGACATGAATGTGGGTTATTGGCGGCCCCGCGAGGGGCGGTAAGATGAAAGCACGCGTGGGTGGGGAGTAGCTTGCGTTCTGTTTGCTGGTATTAACCGGATTGTCATTGGAGGGCTTTCCGGTGTTATTATTGCAGGTGGCGAATTTTTCTGAGGCGTATTGGGTGGGGGCTGTTCCTTTGGTCCATCGCGCGGAAGGCTTTTTTCTGTAGTGGCAATCTCCGCTGCAAGGGTCTTTACCGTACTTCGGAGATTTTCTATTTCCTGATCATGATCGAACTTTCGCTCGCATACTGATTTTAAGGCCGCTATTTTCTCTTTGTATGAATCGAGTTGGCGTGTTTGGCGCTGAAGATTTTCTTCTATGGAATCGAGCGCAAACAGAAAATGCCTTGCCTGCATAGAAAGGTTAGGTGTTGATTCCAATTGTCCGCGATTATAGCTATACGTAATATTGGACAATGGGCTCTTGGCCATTAATTTCCTCTCTCCATTTTTTGCTGTATGAAAATATAGATCAAAACCGCACTGGGTGCCGATTTTATTGAAGGTTTCGACTCCATTGACGATAACAGGATCGTTAAGAAGGCTGCCAAGAAACAGTGCAACTTTTTCCGGATCGTTTGAGCAACCCGTTAGACAGATGTTATTTATCCGGGAACGTTGATTGTCGTACTGGATATTACTCTTATATAGTTGAAGGTCGCCTTCAAGAAAAGCAATTGTTTTGTTGCATGTGTCAATTCTCTCCTGGACGAATTTTGACTCCATCCGGGCTTGTGCTACTTCTTGAAGGAATGCGGCACGAAGGGTTTCCAGTTTCCGAATCCGGCCTTCTGCTACTGATTTTTGCAATAACCTGTTATCCCCGGATACAATGGCCAGGAACTCGGCAAATCTGGCGCCGGAGCTTTCGTCAATCGCCCCTTCATCGAAAGAACGATCCACTATTTGTCCGCTTCTTGCCTGGTGGATGACGATGGCCTTGTTCTTGAGAACATTAAATTTATATGCATCCAGTGATCGTGAAACTGCGAGAATTATAAAGGGGATGGTGTTGTTGAAATGTTGCTTTGCTACCCAGTTTCCAGGGCGCGCGCCGCGAGTACATCGTTGGTCGAGATCAGGGGGGCGCCATGGAATGTCGAGGTTGTAAATGGCGACCATCCGCTGCTGGATGTTTACGCCAGTTCCGCCCTTAACGGTTGAGCCGATTACAACACGATAAACTCCGTCATTTACCTGCTTTTCATATTTCAGCCGTTGATGGGCAGGCCAGTCGTGAACAAAAGTGATTTCTTCTGCGGGTATATCATAATTGTTGATCAGTGTGTCTTTGAGGTCTTGGTATACATTAAATCCTTTGGTGGCCGGAGTTCCAATGTCGCACATTACTAGTTGCACACCTTTGTACGGAGTGGATACTGCGTATTTTTCGGCGATCATTTTGGCGGCTATATTGATTTTATTACCGGGATCTTCTTTGTAATGCGGCGAAATAAGCCGCATGTCCAGACTCATCTTCTGAGCGAGATTCGTCGCAATGAGCATCCGGGCTTTCACCTGGTCGGCTGACAGGTAGGGAAGTCCTACCAGTGAGGGATCGCCGCCTTTTGCGAAAAGGATGAGATTTTGGATGTATGTTTCCTGGTCCGGCGTAGGAGCGATCTCTACCAATTGTTCTATGGCCAGGGGTCTATCCAGTCCGATCATTTCAGCGGATTGGTAATCTGCGATTTCGCTATAGAATTTGCAGAGTTCCGGTAGCTTTATGAAATAACGGAAACGTTCCTTGGCTTTGATGTTGCCGGCTACCGTGAATTCAAAATCGACGGTTTTCTGTGTAAAGATCGCGGCCCATGCGTCGAAATTATCCATGCGTGCAGCTTTCAGGGCGCGGGGTCTGAGGTACTTGAAAATCAAGTACATTTCGGTCAGGGAATTAGAGATGGGAGTGCCGCTGAGAAAAGTCGCGCACAGGTCTTTATTGTGGATGCTTTGCAGGTAGCGAATGGCGTATAAAAGGTTCAGGGCTTTCTGTGATCCTGCAGGATTGCCAAGGCCGGCAGCGCCAGAATGCCGGGTGGTAAACAAGAGGTTTTTGAAATGATGGGATTCATCAACAAAAAGATAATCGAACCCAAGTTCGTCGAATGAATAGGGGTCTTTGTTCTTCTCCATGTCGCTCTGGATAGATCTTAACCTGGCTAAAAGGTTGAGCTGTCGTAGAATAGCACCTTTTTTCATCCTGGTCGTAACCTCACGGCCTAATTGTTCAATCAAATCGATTTCTTCCTGGATATCATCCAATTCTTTTTTAATGATGTCTTCCTGAATGTTGAGAGGTGTTTTGATTTTGAGAAACTGGTCATGGGTAAGGATGATACAGTCCCAGTCATTGTGCTTGATGCTGTTGAAAATAGCAGTACGCTTGACAGGCGTGAAGTCGTCTTTTCCGGGATAAAGCATTCGGGCATTCGGGTACGCCTTTCGGTAAGTTTCTGCAATGGCGGGCACTGCGTCTTTAAGGCTGATGATAAGTGGTTTTCTAATCAATCCCATCCTGCGCATCTCATAGGAGGCGACAATAGCGATAAGTGTTTTTCCGGAACCCATATCGTGATCCATCAGGCCGCCGTGATCTTCTATAATTCGCCAGATGCCATCCCGCTGGTTGGTCCGCAGCTCACGAATATTGAGGGCTGCGTAGTCCAGGTCCGGGAATGTCAGGTGGCTCCCGTCGTATTTTCGTAGTACTGAATTATTGAACTTCTCGTTGTAAATGTTTTCCAGTGCTTCCTTTTCCGCGTTTGGAATTTGGGTTATCCAACCGGAAAAATGTTTTCTCATCGCATCTATTTTTTCCTCACCTAATAGGTTGGCTTCTACGTCAGGAACACGGTGGGTTACGCCATTTTCTTCCACTTCGATGGTGAAGTGCGGTGTCGTATTTTCCAGGGCATGTTCCATCAGGATGTGTCCGTTTATCGTAGTTCCATCTTTGGATGTGATAGAGTATATCTCGGTAATTGTTGGTGTTTTTGAACTGGGCTGAACCACGAAGCGATCTGTGCTCGCTAAGTAATTCACGGTAGTCGGCGTGTTGAAATATTCCGAGACGAATTGTGAGTAATATTTCATTGGTATCCATCTCTCACCGAGATTAAAGTCAAGAAGCTCGAATGGGATTGGAGCGGGAAGTACGTTGGTGATTGCCTCCAGGCTATCTTTCAGGTAGTTGTTTTCTGGTTCATTTTCAAGAGCCGATAGCACAACGGCCCGCTTTTCGACCACGTTTCCACTGAGATAGCGAGATGCTGTATGCCAGTTCATGGAAGCCGGATCAAGGAAGATTTTCCCTTTCAACGCAGCCAGGCACTCATCGGTAGTTAAGTTGCACATTTTGGAAATGGCATCAATATCAACTTTGCCCTTTTCTTGCAGCGTAAATGCCAATGCAGAAATGGGGTCATTCAACGTAATGTCGAGGTTTTGGGCATTCAACAACGGCCGGTCGAACAAGTCGCTGGTGGTATATCCATTTTCTGTCTTTCTCTCGATGGCTGTTATACTGATAAATCCGAGACCCTGGTCGAATTCCAGGATTCTTTTTCTGTTTATTGCCAGGTTTATCTGTCCGTGGTTCTGAACAAATTGTCCGTATGCGAAGACAAGTGCTGCCCGAAGGTCGGGCTGTGGCTCTTGTTGGTTTTTCTCATGTTCAAATAGCAGATGAAAGGCATCACGAAGCGTTACATATCCGTGTAGGAACTGGCGCTCTTTTTCTGAAATTAAAAGAGGGTTGAAAAACCCCGTCCGTTTTACAGCGTCCAGATCAGTCACCGTTCCGGCCTTTCCTTCCTGAAAAAGTAAGGTGTCAGGTTTATAGAAGGGTGGAAGACTTTGTAGGGTCTTTCTGTGTTCGTATTGGAAAATGTCCTTGAACGTCTGATCGCCAATAAACCTGTATTGATGGTCGTATTGGCCTAATTGGTTCTTTACTGTCTGAAGCGCAGGAAGCATCGCGGCTCCGGTTATCCATCCTTTAGGTGTTTTGATGCCTTCGGCGTTGGCTACTATTTTATAGATGAATTGTTTGGTAGCGCCTGTTCTGCCTTTTAATACTACAATGGTATCATGATCGGGGTCGTCCTCAGTTTGGATCGTACCGATGATAGTAACAGTTTGGCTGTCTATGTTTTTTTCATCTTTAGGGGAAATGTAGGATAGTGCTTTAGAATTATGTTCCTCAGTAGCATTATCGAAGAGGCCTAGTTGGATATTGTTTTTTTGTTCCGGAATTGGGGGCGGTGGCAGTTTTGCCAATACTTGTTTTTTGCCGCTGGCTGTATTCTTTTGCAGTGGCTGCCGTTCATCAATTGCATAGTCAAAGTTATCGGAAATTTGGACTTTTAGAATATCCTTAAGCGGTGTAGTAATCGTTTCAATATGGCCAGAGTAGTTTAGCTGCAACGAAGGTTTTCCATAGAGATTAGTTGCGTATTTCCTTTCAGATGCCAGGCATAGCTCCGGGTGATTATGAATGAATTTGTTTTGAAAGAAGTCGCCGATTGGACTTGGAATTGAAATAGCTGTGGAAAGTTCCTCCTCCTGTTCAGATAGTTGTTGTTTTTGGGATCTTTTTTGAAGCAAAAGCAGATGCGTTCCAACGGAGGTGCCGCTGTGGTCTTCCATCAGGTTGTGCGGAAGGCCTGCAACAGCTACGAAGTCCGATTCCATAAACACCTGCCGGCGGGCCTTTTCGTTGCCGGGTGCATGTAAAAAGGCTTCAGTAACCAGGAAAGCGATTATCCCACCCTCACGGACAAGTTGCAGCGTTTTTCCGAAGTAATAAAGATGAATGCGGGATTTAAAAACCTCCGCCACTTCCGGATCAAATATGCGTAATGCACCAAATGGAATGTTGGTAGCGGCAAGATCATATCTTTCAAAATCACCTGATGAAATTTGTTCCAAACCTGAAATAAGAACCATGCCTTGTTTTTGCCATGTTGTGGCATATGCTTTCAGGATAAATCCGGTTAACAGATCCTTTTCTATGGCTGTGTATGATTTAAGGGATGGAAGGTGTTCGATGGCTTCTGTAATAAAAATCCCGTTCCCGGCCGCTGGGTCGAGCAAGTTTTCCGGTTTGATGTTTGTTTCATCTAGCGCCTCGTAAATCGCTCTTGGGATGGAAGCTGGAGTATAGAAAGCAGTAAGCACGCTGTTTTTTATGCTTTCAATGACTTTTTCGGATTTGGAAGGGAATTGCTCACCGATGAGCTGATAGAGTTCTGAAAGTGCAGATTCAATTTTGGGATTAGATGAGGCTTGTCCGGAATTTGGATCAGGTATTGATAATATGGAATTAATGCCGCCAAAGCCACTGTAATACGACAGGGAGGTGATCATTTCTTTATCGGGCTGGGTACCGGACATAATTTGCCCTGCTACTTTAATAGCTTCGATATTATCCTTTATGGTATGGAGTTCCCTGAAAGACATAAATAACTAAATCGTTAGTTGATAGCTTGGGATTCGATAGGATCGGATGAGTTCGAGTAATTGATTTGTGAGTTCAGGGTGGGGCTCGCTGTCAGCGTCAATTGGGAATTGCGACCATAGCGGTACCGATAAATGAAGGATGTTCATGATTTCATAGCGGGCGATACCGCCATCTACGAGTGCTTTATGCCATACGGAAAAGTGTGTACAAAGCAATGTTTCCACATAGTCGAATGCGCTGGCGCCGAACAGGTGAAGCAGTGTTTCCCGGACTAGCTCAAGGCCAACGGATATATCTTGTCCTTCAGTAGCCAGATACCAGTTACCCCAAATCATCTCACTCATCCTTTGCAGGTAGGAGGTGTATTCTCCAGACAGCTGCATTTCAAGCAGTTTTTCTGGATAATGATCAGTCATCCGGCGGTGGATAATTTGAGTAAGCGTTGCTTTCATGGTGTTTGGTTTGTTTGGCTATGACTGGTGGTGCTTGTCCAAGGCACCGCCAGTCTAATAGCCGTCAGCAGATTTAAAATGCTGCAGATGTAGATACATCCGCAGGTTGCATGTGACTGTCCGTATAGGTGGGTATGGAAGAATGAGTCCTAAAGGAAAAATCCACGAAGGATTGCAGAGACAACGATCAGGAAGATGCAGCTGCCAAGCCATGCGCTGGCTACCTTGCCTGTGTCCTGGTCGCCGGAGTTGAATTTTCCGAAGACCTTTACCGCACCGACAATGCCGACGATGGCCCCGATTGCATACATTAGTTTTGTGCCGTGATCGAAGTATTTTTTCACTTCTGTAGTGGCGTTCATCAGGCCTTGTTCACCACTTTGAGCAAAGGCCGTAATTGTCAGAAGTGATAACAGTAATGTATAACCGAATAATTGAGCAAAAAAAATTAGTTGCCGGTTTCTGGGTTCGCTTTTATGTTGGAAGTTCGTTTTCATCGGAGAGAGTTTAGGTAGTGGCATGAGGTGGTTGCCTGCCACATACCCCACGTAGTGGCGCTGACGAAAAGCGGTAGCTTTCGCCATGGGCAACCATGCTCATGCACTTATTTTGAATGGATATCTGATCTTCGTTTGGGAGGCGGATGGTTCGCAGAAGCTGTCAGGTATCGAGAAATGTTTGACAGATTATTGTTTCGCGATCCAGAGTTGGTCTAATTCCTGATCTGTGAGTGAAATACCGAGCTCTTTTAGAGCGATCTTTGATAGAAAGTTGTGGATAGCTGTGCGAAAGGGTACGACTTGAAGGGTCGTATATTCGAGGAACAATGGATGAAGGGCCGCAATTAATGTTTCTTTTTCCGGTTCATATTTTTGTTCAGTAACAATATCTTCAATGTACTGTAACATTTTTTCCATCAAGGAGAATTCGCTTTCTTCCTCTTCTTCATTTTCCTCTTCGAGGTCAGCGGACATCGCTACGTTGTCCCTGTAATCGTTCGACACCTGTTCGTCGGTAGGGTGTTGCATCTTTTGGTCCGCAACAGACCAAACCCGTTTGGTGCCGGCTGGCGGCGGTGGGCCTTTTCCAAGGATGTTTTCCCTGTATGTCCAGGCAATCCAGATTATGCTGCCAATTCCCGATATAAGTGCGAATTGCATCCAGGTGATTGATGAAAGAATGAGTGCTGTCATAAGAATGATTTAATGCGATTGATTACATTGCAAAAATGCATTCGCGGAGAGCCGATTTTTACCACTTCTCACCACATGGAGAAAATAAATTATAGCGCGTTTTCATCGTCTTCCTCCATCCGTCGTAGCAGAGCTGCTTTCAGGCTGTCGATAAATGGAGTCCGGCTTTTTTTTCTGATCCGGGCATGTTCATATGCCTTGTAGATATTGCCGATTGAAACATTGAAAACCTTTTCGAAGTACAGTTTAAGTTTATTTATTTCCTGTCTTCCCGCTCCAAATACGCCGGCTTCATTGAGTGCATAGATCAATTCTGTGATGGCGGCAATGGAGCCTATCCATTGAATGGGGGATGTGGGATTGTCATTGGGGGCATTTTGTAAAAGGTGGCAGTTTATCCAATTTGAAATGATGTGGCCAGTAATGAAATTACAATACTGAAGGGAGTATTCCTTCAGCGGAAGGAATGGTGCCAGGCATACCGGAATGGATGTCGGAAAGCTGCCGCCAGGGGCATATGGGTGGAAGTGGCTTTCATCGCTATCACACTTACATAGACTGAAGTATAGGTAGGCTTCGTGATTGCACAATCGGTATTGCTGGGCTTCCGCACTAATATTCATAAGGTATTCTTTGCGGGTAGCGAGGTGTGGGGGTGGCATGAATACTAGAATGTCAATCGCTTGTTTAGCGGCAAGATATTTTGCGATGGTGTAGGGGAGTGTGGTTTTGTAGTATTGAATTTGCTCCTGAACATTGGCAGGGTCTGGGCGATCCGTTTGAAGTTGAAGTAGTTCTGATTCTGCTTGCTGGAGATAATGCTGCAGTCTTTGTGGATCTGCTCCGGGGAGATCGGAATTTCGTAGTGAATCGCTGAACAGAATATTATCTGAAAGCATAGGATGTCATTTCATGCAAAAAGCATAAAATGAACGCCGATACAGCGGGGACCGGGTACCGGTACCCCCTGTGGAGTTGGTAATCAGCAAGCTACAGGCTCCTTACTTGGAGCGTAGCCAGTTAATGAGCTCTAATAATTTCTTTATAAGTGATACGATCGTCTCAGGTTTATATCGATATGCATTGGACCGTACACTTTCCTTTGAAACACTTTCTGCTTGAATTGTCGAAAAGAATCGTGATATCTGTAGGGTAAGGTGGTTAAAGTTCTTATCCTCGATCAGGTCCAGTTCTGACATGCCAAGAAATAAAAGGCTGGTTTCGGCAACACTCAATTTAAGGCGGATCTTATCAACGTTACTGCCGGACGGCAATGCGTTAATTAGTTGGAGATATTTTATTTCTTCGGTTACATACAGTTGAAGCGAGTATTGTGCTGATTGCATCGGCGCTTCAAAGAGTGCTTTGCCTGGTACGGGAATTATCCTGCGGAGTTCCATTTCATACCAGCTAAGATTAGTAATCTTTTCAATTATGGAGTCGCTTCCGAATTTTTCTTCCAATTTTCCGTTGCAGTAGGCAACGTACCTGGGATAATTGAAATTGTAAGTAATCAATTTAATGTGTAAACGGTAATTGATTGTTGTGCCTGGATAGTCTTCTTTTACGCCCTGTAGGACTTCCAGTAGCTCTTCCAGATATTCCAGGAGGCGAAAACTAACCGGTTTGCCGGGCTTCAAGAGATTGTTAATGGCGGACTGAATGATTTCTATTATTGGGCGACAGTGCTCGTCCAGCAAGGGGATTAGTTCGGAGAGAGCTTTAGACTTACTGCGTATTCTAAGCCTTGCAGGAAGGTAAGTTGATAGCGGTGCTGCATTGTTCTTACTGATCATTCCCGGAGCCAGTACCCCGATGATCCATATTAATTCTTCGATTTGACTGGAGAGTTTTTTGCAGAACCGTATCTGAGCTTTCCTGACCGGGGAATCACCACTTCGTATTGCTGAGGCATATAAGCTATAGAGAATGGTGCATATTCGGTTGATCCCCGCCGAGATGGCGCTACAATTAATTTGCCATGTATTGGCAGTAACACCCGAGAGTGCCTTGGTGATGTATTCTTTTAAATCTTTGAAGTCCTCCGCAAGTGTATCTGCGAACGTTTCCGTTGCAGATGCCTCTGATGATGGGTAGCGAAGCTGAGCTTGCAGCATCTCACTCATGAGTACCAGCTTTTCTATCATAAGTAGGATTTTATTTCGATAGGTTTCGTATTGGGCGGGGTGCGGATTTACAGAGGGTATTAAAAATTACGAAAAATTATAACGTTTTCCGAAAAAAGTAGCCCAATCCTGCCGTTCTTTACTGGCGCAGGACGAAAAACTATAGTTATCAATGAGATAGGTATCAGGTACTTTTTCCGGGTTCTTCATCTATTATCAGCAGATGTGCCAGGTCTGGATCGGATTTTATACGTTCAATGGTAGTGGTGACAATTTCTACGATATCATTTTTGATGGTGATATAGTTGTTGTGGATATCCAGGGCGCTCACGTCGCGGATTTTTGGTAGTGGTTTGTAGCTATCGGATTCAGCTTTTATGGCGGCATGGTCATTTTGGATCATGCAATGAAAAGCTTTGTATTCTATTACTTCATCCGGATTGTCGGCCACCAGGCCGGCAACTTCACCGCTGGTAAGCATGGATATCCGGGAGGAGGGGACGGCATAATCAAGTTGTGTGTTGCGCGAAAAGGAGGTGTCCGTTCGATTAATGGAAACACTTTCTCGCTCCTGAACAATTTTGCCAATTCGCTCAGAAACCAACTTAGCCGTATCGCCAGTACTTTGTCCTGATATGATGTTTCCGCAGATGGATGTGATCACCTCTGCCTGTTCCCTTCCATAGTCTTTACGCAGTTGTTCCACAGACTGAACAGCAATACTCACTGAAACCAAATTTGACCTGGCGGTAGCAATACAGGTATCAAGTGGGCAGTATATTGTGGGGTACTCATCGAAAATAAGTGCGGACTTTAGCTGATCCTTTCTGTTGACCAATTTGAGCATTCGGTTTACATACAGCGATAGAACAGCTCCATATGTCTGAATCTTCAGAGGGTTGTTTCCGCAGCAGATGACTTTCGGATCGTCCGGGTTATTTAGATCCAGGGTGAAATCGTCGCCGCTCAATACATAATAAAGCTGGGGGGACGAAAGCCGAGCGAGGCCGATCTTGGCCGAAGCGATCTGCCCTTCGAGCTGCTCCATAGCTCGGTTAAGATATGCCGTTAGAAACGGCGAGAGATAGGTCGTTAGCGTTTCTACCGTCCCAAGTATTGGGAATAAATCCCGGTAGTCAACGGAAAGAAGTTCTATTACATGAGGAAGTGAGCAAAATTTTCCTCCTTCATATTCTCGCAGAAACCATATAACAGCGGTAAGGAAGTTAATTGGCGATTCCACAAAGAAATCCCCAACTTTCGTGGACCATTGACGGTTAAGTCCCATGAGGATACTACGGCTCGATTCCGCCGCATCGGTGATGTCGGTCATCATTCGAGGGTCAAGGGGATTACAGCGATGGCTGTGGGAGAGATCGTCGAAGTTAATTACATAGAATGCGGGTACTTTTTTGTACTTGTCTTTATTTTTTAATAGTGTATTATAAACGATGATGGATAGGTCCGGCAACTTGAAGTCATAACAAAACATGGTGTAACCTTTCTCGATGCTTTGCGTGATAACATGCCGTACCACGAAGTAGCTCTTTCCTTATTTCTTCTCTTTTTCCATCACCTGGACCCGGGCACGCCCGTTATGAGCAGTGCCCGGAATGGGTTGATAACGTTAATGAACGACCGCCTGATTTTTCCTTTCCATCGGAATGTGGCGGGAATGTTGATGGAGAATTCATTGTCGCGGAGTTTTTCGTCCTGTGGGAAGGATTCATTTTCCAGATTGAAGATATCCTTTCGAAGCCGGATCTTCACAAGCCGGCTTAACCTGGCAGCTCCGCTAAGTGCCAGCAAAAATCCTGTAATGGTGAATAGGATATACCATACAGCTGCCGGCAGTACAGGTATGGTTAGGTAGGTAATTAATGTAGATCCGAAAAATAGGGTACATCCTCCAATTAGTAAGGCGACCACTGATCCTTTGTTGATTTTCTCATCCTTTTTCCCTTTGTTGCCGAGTACAGACAAGGAAAGTAGTACCAGAATAAAAAGTTTGGAGATGTGAATGTTGTTGATTACGGCGTGTTTGGAAAATCCAGCTAATAATTTGTCGGATATTTCTGCGGTCAGGCCGAGCTGATGGAATGCTCCGTAGCAAAATAGGTAACAATGGGTGCCTAGCAATATGATGCTGGCCTTTCGGATAAGATCGGTTGCCTGCCGGAGCCCTTGTTCGTTTTCTCCAGTGTTCATACGATTGGGTTTATTGGGTTATACAATGCAGGTGGGGGTTATCTGCGCTTCTTTCTCTTTTTCTTCCTGGCTTCTTCCAGGAGTTCCCGTGGGGCGGAGTAATGGGGGTAAACCGGGTCGAATAGACTTAAATGTGCGTCTGTTATTTTATCAAACAGGCTAGTAAATTCGTTGGATAGTGCTTTTGCTGTTTCAGTTATGAATGTTATCCTTGGATTGGGCGACGATATTTGGTTATTGAGGGATTTTTCTAAATCCGACAGCCATCTGGAAACTGCTGCCGGCAAATCCGCGTAGGAATCTTTCGGAAGGGATGCGTGTCCTGCCTTGAATTTTGCATACTTTTTGCCGGGATCTATTACTATCCGAATGCCATTTTTCTTCCAGGCGCGCAGAATAGTTTCGGGCCTTTTTGAAAAATCGGTTTGCTTCAGGACTTGCTGAATAAACAGGTAGTTGTATTGCTTGTGCTGCGTCGTTGAAGAGGTGATTTTTTCAAGGATAGCTCTGGCACTATATCCTTTTTTGTTCAGATCACTCCCATTAAAAACGCATCGGGTAAGGTTGTCGATGAAAGTAATGCCGAACGGGAGACCATCTTTCGTGAAATGAAATTTGACATTCACCTTTGCATTTTCCAATAATTGTGCAAATTGATCCCGGTCTTTTGCGGCTGCAAGCGCGTCGTCGATCACCCTAATGAGCCTGGCCTTATACTTAACCCGACGCTCCTTTTTGGTTTGATACATCTCGGCAAGTCGTGGTTTTGTCGGCTTTGTATAGATGATGCTGGCTTTTACGGGCCGGCCGATTTTTGCTCCATATTTATCCAGCAATCCAAAAATAAGACCTCCTGTTTTTTCAAGTTTCGATCCCATATCGCCGCCGTCCGCATAGACATTGAATTGCTCCAGAATAGCGTTGAGCTCCTGCAGGCTGGTGAATTGGTAACTACGAACAACTTCCCTGACTATGTTACTGATCCTTGTTTTTGTTTCGGAATGTCCATATTCGATGTCGGGTATCTCCAGGGCGGAAATTGGCAGCATCCCGTCCAGGTTTCTGCCTGATGCCCGGATAAGCCCAAATTCATTTTCCAGTTCCATTCGAGCGGGTTCCGATTTTCGCTGGTTTATCCATTGCGTGTTGATCCTGGTCCCATCGTAGCGTATGTTGGTAGTGACGATATGAACATGCGGATGGTGTGTGTCGAAATGTCGATAGAGCAGAAATGGCTGGTCGCCAAATCCTATTTTTTCCATATAGCGGGAGGCGATCTCCCGTAACATTTCATCCGTCAGCCGGTCCTTTTCAGATGGATGAAAGTTTAGGCTAATATGAAGTGCATTTTTCTCAGTGATTTGATTTCTGCTGGTTATATCGAGGAGGAAGCGTTCTTTTTCAAGCGCGCTAAGTCCTGTATCGTTCCAGCCGATCCCATTCGCTGACAAGCAAAGGGCTTTTTGTTCCTGCACTTTACATTCATTATATCTGATAGCCTTTCCAATCTCTTTTCCGAATGTTATTCGCGCAACCATATCCGGGTAAGTACCTGGATGTGGGGCTCCAATTGTTTAAGATGATTAGTGATTTCTGTTTGTAATTCCGTTAAATCCATTGCGAGGTTGTACCTGGTTGTCCGGGAGGTTGTTGAGTTGTAGTCTCTCACCACCTGGTTGATATTTATGCCTATCTTATCTATCTGTTTTCGAAGACGGGATAGCTCCTCAATGACCGCGCCGACCGACTGATCAACCGAGTAGATTGCGATCGGTCTTTCCATCAAAATATGGCGGAGAAGCTCTGCCATATTCCGATGCCGGCTCTTAGCTAAAAGCTCTCGTAAACGTGCATTCGTTTTTTCATCAACCCTGGTTTTTACGCCATATTTCAGGGCAACGTCCTCGGGTGTTTTCTGCCGGCCCATGCTGTTAGGAAATTTGAGTGACAATATGACAGTGACGAATAGCCGAAACAAAATGCCGACTTCGGAGGCATTCAAACGTTCTTGTGCACAAGAACACATCTTGCTGGACACCGCGAAGCAGGTGTGCCTAACCCCCCAGTTGACCAATAGGGATGAAGTGCTGGGAGGCGTGTTTTGCACGACGGTATTTCTGGCAGTTCAATGTCATCATTCTTTTTTTCGGAAAATGGTGGCGTCCTTGGTGCCAAATTCGCCAACCGCATCGATCAGGTCAAGCCAGTAACGGATATGCAAAAGTGCAATTTCTTGCACATCGGCAGGGGAGAGCTGATAAGGATTGGTGAGCGTTACGATGGCTTTTTGATTCTCTCCGATCGCTTCGTTGACGCCAAAAATGTTGTTGGTGAAACCTTCCCCGATCTCCAGACTGGGAAGGATGCACAACGCCGTGCCGGTCATTTTAATCTGTTTACCGGATGACAACATGAGGCTTTTACGTTTGAATTGTGCCATAACTAAGGGTTTAGTTGTTTGTATTTTATTGGATTTTGTAAGAATTATTTGTGCCGGTACTTGACGGATTCTTTCGACATCGTTCTTAACGATGTCCTTTTCTCAACCGCGCGCAACTGTTTCAATACTTCGGTTTTGTTTGGGTATTGCTGGTCCTGCCGTCTGAGGATGTCGTGGAGGTCTTTTACAAATTCATGGTTCAATCCGATCAGCCGAATTTGTTCAATCAGGTAGGTGCTGGAATTGACCAATACTAGTGTCATTGCATTACTTTCAATTTCCAACCAATTCTTTAACCCCTGAGGGTTTTCCATATTCTTAATATTAAAGGAGGCATTAAATTCCAGATAGGGTAACTCAATTGTCATGAATGGAATGTTTAACTCCTGATATATTCCGTAGGTAAGTTTACCAGTAGCAAAACTTTCAAGTTCTCCTTTTGTGGGTTTGTCAATGAAGATGACGAGGTTGAATCCTGTATCCATTAATTGGACTACAGCACTATCAACAGCTCCTTTGTAAATGGGATCGGGGAAGGGCTCGCCTTTGGTAAAAATTATCATAATGCGGGAACTTTTGAACCTGTTACAGAATTTTAAAGGTTGTTTTGCTATCTATTTTGGAAACGACTTGTTCTTTTCACGATTCGGGAACGCTGTTTTTGAAAAATCCTTGATTTTTTTGGGGCTCCCCAAATCATGCATGTCATTTCCTGAATCGGTACTGTCATGATAGAGCGGACTGGTACTCGCTCCGGTATGATGATTTGAGGTGGTTGTTCGCGTTGTTCTTTTGTGACGCTTTTTTGGTCAATCCACAAATCATATCCCAAAGTGTCAACGAGCTCGGGATGTGGGAAGATGTATTTGGTGACATCCTGCCATCCGAAAACCCTTTTGTATTCTTTGAGCTTGTTGTACGATATCATTTGTTTGCGGCGATCGTCCATGAAAAATGTTACGATTTCGTCAAATCCTTCTCCGAAAAAATCAGGGCAGTTATACCGGTATTTCGTTTCGCAATCCAACAATTGCGACTGACGGCCTAACATCAGGAATTGGCAGGTTTTGGTTTTAAGGATGGGCGGACAATACCAAAATTCCTCCATTGCCCATTCACGTATATCTTTCAATTTTTGCATAATGCTTACTTTTTATTTTTATGTGTTGTCAGAGTTCCAATGAACTTTGCAGCGATGATAATCGCTTGCGACAAGTGTCTATCAAGTTGACTTCTTTCCCGTTTCTGCTGATAATTTGATTGAGTTCAATACCGATGTAGCGCCGGTTCTCAATGGCCGCGGCAACAAGAAATGATCCGCTGCCACACGTATTGTCCAGTATTAAGTCTCCGGGATTACTGTACATTCGGATCAGGTACCTGGCGAGCTCTATTGGTTTTTGGGCATGGTGAAAGTAGTCTTCAAGTGTATGTTCGCAAGTCTGGCAATAAATAAAATCAGCCGGTTCGTAAAGTAAAACGTCCGTTGGGTATCGCCCGCCGTTGCTTTCAGAAGTAAATGCATCGTATTTGCCATATGTTCCTTGTGAAGAACCATTTCTCTTTGTTTTATAGATTTTCCCTCGTCCCATTTGCGGGTTGAAAGTTGGTTGTTGCAGGTAAAAGACGCATATGTCTTCATGTTTACGAAGTGGCTGCTTAGCTTTATTCAGGAAATTGGTAGCCTTTGATTTTATCCAGACTATCTTATATCTAAAAATGCCCTGGTTGCTAAGTATTAATTTCGCAGTGAAGATGCCTTGCCCGAAAAGCAGGATCGCCCCATGCGGTTTTACGACTTTCGCGTATGCTGCCCAAAGTTCTTGCAGGTTTATCGGAATGTCCCAGGTGTTCTGAGTAGTACCGTAAGGCAGGTCGCAAAGTACCATGTCAATGGAGTGCTCGGGCCATTGCGGCATGATTTGAAGGCAATCCCCCAGCAGTACCTGGTTTGCGTAAGGAAAAGTAATGGGCATGATTGAATTTTTTGCCGCCTGTGGGGGAAACGAATATGGGAAATGAGTTTTTTAGTTTTTTACGGGAAAGATGGATTATCTTTTGGGACCGCGGTTCTTCTTCGGGGCAACTATTCGTTTGGCTGTAGGGCGGGGGTAGAGATTGTTCTTGTAGAAATTTCCGAAACGAGCTTCAAAATTGTATCGAACTGGATGCTGTAGGGTGTCTGGGGAATTGAGCTCTCCCCAAAATTGGTTGAAGCCTACATTGTCAAGAGCCTTGGCGTGCGGTATTTCAACGATGAATAAATGTTCTTTAGGAATTACTTCTCCAGGTAGTGGGGGAATTCCTGTTCTGTTGTCAATTAAAAATCGTTTTCCAAAATCAAAGCGTTCCATTTTAGAAAGGGGGATGGAAATTGGTCGCTTTTTCCCATTTGGGATCACTTCAGTTATTAATTTTAAATGCTTATAGTTGAAATAATATTTCCATTTTCCGGCGGTAATCATTGGTTTGGCACGTGTTTCTATTCTTTTCTTATAGAGCTTTTTGGAGCATTTCAAGTCGTGGTCATTTTCTGGAAGTATTGTGTTAGAAGGAAGGCTGAAACGCTTTCGCATTCCGTCTGGGTCTAATTTTACGAAATGGGGAATTATCAATTCAGATCCTTTAAATCTAGCCCGATAACCTTGAGGAATTATTTCTGTTTCTGATAACCTAATAGTTTTTTCGAACTTTCGTCCATGCCGTAGAGCCATAATGTCCGTATCCACCAGGAACAGGATATTGTTGATTTCAGTGAATTTCATATCTGAATGATTCAAATTGGGGTTAACAATGGATTATTTAATTCCCCTTTTTTTATTTTTGATAGCGGTAGAGGGCATTCTGCGCTTTTTATTCGGCAGAACCATTTTGAAGCTGGCAGTTGTGGTGATATTGATTTTGTTCCGGACAGGAAAGCGTTGTGTAAAGAATTGATAGTTCAAATCGTGTTTCTTCGAAGCGCCTACAGGATCGAGAACAAAAATATCCGGTATGTTAGCATAAATATAGTTGCCTTTTTCGCCAACTGATGTTTTGGGAATGATAAAGCCGGTTGACTGATCGATGTAAATTCGATAGCCAGTTTCAGTAATCTCAAAATCATCTATTAGGAAAGCGGGGTGCAACATAGGGGTAAAACAAGGCCGAAGAGTATGAGACACCCCATCAACTCTATATTCCCATTGACCAATCTGAATAACGGGGCGCATTTTGTCATTCAGTCTCTCTTGCAGAAGATCCTGGCGGCAAGAAAACTCAGCGTCGCGCGCAGGTAGCGGAGTATTGGGTGGAAGGCAATATTTTTCCCGCATTCCTTCAGGATCGATATTTACGAATTGAGGAAGATTCAGGATTGTGGGTTTCCCATTTTTTACATGCAGGAGTTCATAGTGTGTCCCTACGTCATTGAGGATGTCCACCCGTATAACGTCCCGATGATCATACTTATTCTGAAATAATAAGCTGTCAACGTCCGCGTAATATGGTGTTCCTTCTATGTCAATCGTCTTCATGCTGGGAAATTTGAAGTATTTGTAGAAAGTTTAGTAATGCACACATCATAGTTTTCTTCCTTTTGGCTGTGTTGGTGTGATCCGTCGAGCAGGAGGTTTTTGAACTGATTGTTTATTACCGATTTCATACTTCTTAATCAAGTTCTTTTTTGTAGGATCTAGTAACCTGAAATTGGAGTAGACTAATTTACCACTGTCTTGACTAAGGATGTTGAATAGATCGTCGGCGTGCTTTATAGAAAAAACCTCACTACTTGTCTCTATAGGTGTTCCGCCTATTTTGGGGCCAAACGAGTAGGCCAGGTGTCCAAATATTTCAAGTTCTTTTTCCATGCTTAATTAAGTTGTGGAACAAAGATGAGCACAACTATAGGCGGCATATGACAGGTTTCACCATATGGAGAAAATTGTTTGTCTATGGTTTGATGCCTTGCAGACCAATTGAAAATTTCTTGAAATGGCAGGTTTCCATTAGAAATAGGAGTGACTTTGATTTTAATTCATTAACAAGTAATTAATAATCGGGAAATTGATGGGGGGGTAAATTCACGATTTTTTAATTATGCGACTTTCAGACAAGAAATTTCAAAAAGTTAGGGATTACCTAATTAAGGCATTTATTGCGATAAAAGAAGTAAAGCTGCCTCCGGGAGCCACCCAGTGGAGTTTGAAGGAGATTTTGGAAGAATTTCATAAGAATGAAGATTATCTGAATTTGATTCTGTCAGCTTTGAAAATAGATTTTCCCAAAAGATTGCCGTTAACAATTTCCAAGATTGTTTTGTCTCCTGAAGAGTTTGAATTATTAGCACAATGTAAGTATTCAAAAGATTATTCGGTCCATGAAAGGAGAAGGGCAGAGATTCTATTAAAACTTCATGAAGGATTGTCAATGGACGAGGTTCGAATAGTATTGAAAACATGTAACAGTACAATTGTGAAAACTGTAAGACGGTATGAAACATTAGGCGTAGGAAACATGCTATCCTGTGTGAAAGTTGAAAAAAAGAGAAAGAGAAACCGGAACAACCAGGTAACGGTTACATTTTCAGGTGACGAGCTGAAGGAACTTCAGTATGCCGTATTGGCTGGTAATTATACTCATAAACAGAGGAGGCGATTAGAAGTGCTCGTTAAGTTGAGCGAAGGTGTTAGTGAAAGTGAAATTCAGGCATTGTTTAGATCCCGAGAACTCATTCGAACCGTTAAAGATCGTTTCCTTGCTGGTGGGATCAAGAAGGTAGTTGGTGAAAAACAGAGGGCAATGAATTACCTGACAAAGTATCCATATCTCAAGGACGATATTCATAATGTATTAAAACTGGAGCCTCCAACTGGAGAATCACGATGGTGTTATCGAAGTATAGTCTCTTTTTTGAGGGATCATGATAATTATAGGAAATTGTCAATGTTGACTGTGACCAAAGTAATAAAGAAGGAAGGAATAAGACTGAAGGAGGATAATTGCTATTCGGAATTAAAAAGAAAGCGGCGGAAAGCCACAATAAGCTGCCCTAGCCAAAATAGAAAGGCTATTAAACAATTATATTATGAGCAGTTAAGAAAAGAAGTAGATTCGGTGTTGGTGATGCCTCCCCCAGCGGGAAGAATTCGATGGACGCAACTTACTTTGGTACAGGAAATATCAAAAAAGTTTGAATTTCGTAAGGTCAACATTCTGCACATTGTCCATGTGCTACGGACAGGAAGAATTAATTTGTTGGAGAGAAAATATCAAAATTCTTCAATAGGTGATAAGGCGACTTCAAAGTTTATAAGTCAGTTAGGTTGACTATTTGTTATAAGAATAATTTTCCACTACAATAGCCAGTTAAATGGACATAAAATATCTGCAAAGAATGAAAGGTAGACTCGCAAAATCGCCACCAAAATTTAATAGAAAAGGTTGATCTTATTTATATGGGAAGGCTTTTTAGTGAGCAAGGGTCATAGTATCAACCCTTCATCGGCCATTGAACAATAGCCAGAATCACCAAGGATAAGATGGTCGAGAAGTTTTAAATTCAGCAATTTGCAGGCGGCATTTACTTGGCTTGTAAGTTCAATATCCGCCTTGCTGGCCTTTATAGATCCTGATGGATGATTGTGTGCCAAGATCAATTTTGTGCACGAAGCTTTCAATGCTGCACCTAGTAATTTTGGAAGGTCGCAGGAGCAACTTGTTTTTGTGCCGACGCTGATTGGGAGGATGCCCATTACGCGATTATCGTGGTTTAAAAACACGGCTTTGAGCTCTTCCTGTAGGTAAAAAGTTCCCATGTTCCAATTAGATTTTAGGATTTCATAAATGTCATTCGATACATTGATTTTTGGACATTTTGAGGGGAGGATCGATGGAGTAAAGGATACAGATATCTCCGAAACGATGTTCAAGGAACAGATTTGTACTTGCATAAGATATATATTTCTGCAATGCAAACAATCTGCTGATTCCGGCAAGGGTTCGTGGAAGTTAGCGGACCGAAGGGAGCATAAGCCGCGAAAGCCCTTGCCGGAATCTACTTTGCGCAGATTGTAATTTGCTGAAATATATATCTTATGCAAGGTCACAGATGAGACCAGCGTTTTGGTGTTTCTACCTTACGAAATTTGTTCTATCACTGCAAAAAATGAAAGCTTATTCCTTGGAAGTTCTTAGGGTGATTATTCCTGCCTGTGTCATCAAAATTATCTGATGAAAAGCCATAATAAAAGGTGAAGCCATTTAGGATTTCGTATTTTTTAATTGAATGTAAACTAAAATAGAAGTGGTCGGTAAGGTGGGCTATGTTGAAAACTTCGGTGATATTTTTTTCAAAATTTCGTCAAATTCCCGAAGAACCGTCGGAGTTATAGTAAAAGATTTATATTTGTAAAAGTTCTTTGAGCTTGTCCTAATTGTAGAGGAGTTATAGATTGAAATACTTCACAGGTAGTCTGTACTCAAAATTGATTGTATAAATACAGGGGAACATGGGAATGCGAATCTCCCGACAAACGAGGCTGGCAAAGCATCTTAAATTGATATAAATTGAATGGTGTTATTTTGCCGTGAGTTTTTCCGTGAGTTTTTTTCGGTTAAACCGTGAAAGCCTTGTAAATACTGGATTCCCTTCAATTTGTAGTCGTAAAATAGTCCTTTTAAAGGACTTGTGGTTAATAGCAAAACCCGCTACTAGAGCGGGTTTTACTTTTGTCGGGAAGACAGCCCGACAACTTTGGAGAATAAAGTACCATAAAATAAGGGAGCACCAGGCTTAACGGGTTCGTGAGTTTTTCCGTGAGTATTTTGTTGTGAATTGCTTAAACCGGCTACTAATGCGGCTTCTAAAGTTAATAAGTCGGGCTGTCATCCCGACTCTTTTACACGGTAAAAAAGAAAACCCGCTCATTGAGCGGGTTTTCTTTTTTAGAACTAAATCGCTTTGTTTTGTTGTCTAAAGTTGTTAATCTGTTGTTTTTCAAATATTTAGATGAAGTTCGAATCCATCTAAACCATTTTCAGGAATCAAGATGATATTTCACAAAACGATGCAACTTTAAGGCAAAGCACCTTTATGGAACGCCTTTCATTTGATGAAGAATGTTGCCTAAAATGAAAACCGTTTCCATTTTTTGTTTTCTTCTTTGTCAACAATTTCAAGCATTTCAAACTTCCCTTTACCCATCTTTCTAACTCTCTTTTCTTTGTCGGCCTCCACAAATTCGATATCAAAAGTACACCTGCCAATTGCTTTCCATGTTTTCTTTTTTAGGCTGTATGCGATCAGTGACTTGAACCGACTTGCACAACTGGAATAAAATATACAGATTTCTGAAATGCCATCTTCGTCGATGTCCCCAATTGGAAATAAGTTGTCAGGGCGGCAGCAATACGAATCTGTATATAGCCTTGGTAAACTCGTGTCAAAAAAATAATAGGAATCCCCTTCATCACAATAATTAAACGATGGCAGCACGAAAACCGTGTCGTTACTTTTGTTCCCATTTATATCACCAACGATTTTGACACCTTCAAATCCGGCTTTTAGCACACTGTCTTTATAAGCAATGAAACCGCAAGTGTCATGTTGATATTTGCTGACAAGCTCTTTGATCAATACCGCCTTGCCGGTAAATAGACTGTCGCCAATAAACAATAGGTTGTCATTTAGTTTGCTTAAAAGACTGACTTCATTTATTTTTTGAACAACTGTTGTCGATGGATGGTGTGTATTGTTTATCGTCGGTTCCTTACAGGAAAAGGAGATGGTCAGTATTAAACTTGTCCGTATGATTTTTTCTACTAATTGTTTCATAGGTATTAGTTGAGTGGGATATCGCTTTTCTGCTTCATGTGTTAATACGGCTCAACAGATCAGCAGCAGCCTGGGCTCACCCGGTTTTTCATTTGGCGCCCGGTGGAGACAGGGAGGTACCAGACTTTCGGGATGGTCTACCGCCAATCTCCATAAGTTGCCAATTCCCGTGCGGATGATTTGTGCGCCGGGGTTCGCCTGGTAATGCAGATCGAAGAAATTATCGGTTAAAAATTGTTCGAAGCCTTCTGTGGTTCCCTGGTATAGTTTTTTGAGCGCGGCACGTAGTTCGGGGATCAGAACTTTCTTTTCACCCTGTTCATTCGGCAAAATTTCACTCGATTCGCCAAAGTAAGTGCATAATATCGTATCGGTGGCGATGGGGGAGCGGTCGACATGAAATGAATAGACGTCGGTAGGGAAGAAAGGGAAAGTATCATCCCGATCATAATGGCTGATGAGGTTCAGTACCGGTGATGCGCCATGTGCTTCGAGCAGTTGGAGGTCGTTCAGGAGGATGTCCCGGGCAATGGATCCCTGTTCGGTTAACTGAAGCGCACGCAGTTCTTCGGTTTCGATTACGGTAATATTTCCCGTTTGTTCGACTTTTCGTACGATTTCGAAGAAATCGCCCCGCAGGGTGCGCGCCCAGCAAATAGCATTCAACGTTCCTTCGAAGGGCGCTGCTACCAGTTCCTGGAAATTCGTGACGTATTGAATATGGCTATTTGTATGAGATAAATCTATCATATTGGTCGGCGTAAAACATTTGACAACGAAGTACCGCATTTTTTGCATAAAAACCGGTATATCCCGTTGACCGGGAGGACCTCCGGGCACCGGTAGCATATTCTCTGCACGGTGGTTAATGCAGAAAAAAAGAATGGAGGAATTATTGGGTTGAATGATTATATTGCCTGCCGAACTTACAAACAACACCTAGGTGGCGGGGACTAATTCATACGAGGAATCCACATGCATACTACAGATCGCGGAGGGAGACGAAGAAGCGTTTTCGCGGTTGTTCTATCACTACGGTGCCATTATCCACCCCGTTATCCTGAAAATAGTAAAAGATGAAGCCGCTGCGGAAGATGTGGTGGCAGAGGTGTTTCTCAAGCTCTGGCTCCATCGCGCGCGCCTCCCGGAAGTCGGTAACCTGGCAGGATATATTTACCGCATGGCTACCAACTTCGCCATCAATTCCCTCAAACAGCACAAAACCGCTCCCGGCGCCTTGCAGGACGCTTATCTGGACCTTCCCGGCCAGGAGCCTTCCGCCGAAGACCAGTTCACCATCCGGGAGCTGAAGCAGTCTATCCACAAAGCCGTCGAAACCCTGCCGGAACAACGCCGCAGGATTTATGAACTGAGCCGAGAAAAAGGGCTTTCCCGCCAGGAGATCGCCGAAACGCTCCAGATTTCGGAGAACACCGTCAAAAACCAGCTCCGGATCGCACTGCGCCACATCCAGGAATCCATCCTTAAAGACCGCGGCCTGCTCATCGCCGGTGTGTTTTTCCTGAAGTTCGCCATCGACCGGTAATATAGAACTACTGAACGCTCCGATCCCGCCCGCAGACAAATCTTCCCTTTCCATTTTAACGCCCCGCAGAAAAAAAATCGAAAAAAAAAAATTAACACGGAGGAGTACCGGAAGGATTTTTCAATGTCTATACCTTATATCCATACCCGGACTGCCGGACAAACCACTGCCGTTGATACCAGACGATCGCATACAACTACTGCTGGAGCTTTACCTCCAGGACCGGGCATCGGAATCCGAGCGCCGGGAGCTCCTGGATATTATCGACGGGCGGCCGGACATCGACTGGTACGCGCTGCTGGCGCCTTCATTCCGGGAAGACGGGGCAGACGGGACTTTCACCCCCGAAAAATGGCAACCCGTGCTGGACGCCATCCTGCAACAGGAACCCCTGGAACAGCCCGCCCCGCGCATCCGGTACCTCCGCCGTACCTGGTGGGCCGCAGCAGCAGCTATGTTGCTGATCGCAGGTGCTGCCACCTGGCTTTTCACCGGCCGGAACGCCGGTCCGGAGCCGATACAGGCCATCGTTACCGACATTCCCGCCGGGGGCGACCACGCCGTGCTGCGTTTGGCGAACGGCCAGCAGATCACGCTCGACAGCGTGCAGGGCAATATCGTGCAACAGGGGAGCCTGCAGGTCAGCAACGATAGCGGCGCCGTTTCCTACCAGGGCAAAACGGCCGCGCCGGAATACCATACCCTATATACAAGGAAGGGCGGGCAATACCGGCTCCGGTTGCCCGACGGAACGCTGGTTTGGCTGAACGCGGCATCGTCCATCACGTTCCCGACGTATTTCGATGGCGATACGCGTAAAGTGTCCATCACCGGAGAGGCCTATTTCGAAGTGGCGAAAAACGCCGTGCAACCCTTTATCGTACAGGTCAACCAAATGCATATCACCGTATTGGGCACGCATTTCAATATCAATGCGTACAACGACGAGCCCGATGCGAAAACAACCCTCCTCGAGGGCGCCGTGCGCGTAACCGCCGGCCGTTACATGGCCGTGTTGGCCCCTGGCCAGCAGGCGCGCGTGGCAAAGGACCGTCCGCTCACCATCGTCGACGACGTGAACGTGGAAGACGTGATCGCCTGGAAAAACGGGTATACCGTCTTCGAAAACGCGGATATCGCCACCATCATGCGCCAGGTTGCGCGCTGGTACGATGTGGAAGTGGTGTTTGAAGGGGAAATGCCGGCGCGGCGCTTCGTAGGCGGCATCTCCCGTAACTCGAGCCTGCAAGACGTACTGAGGCTGCTGGAATTCGAAAATGTAAATCTGAAGATAGAAGGACGGAAAATTATCGTGAAACCGTAAAGCGGCATGAGAAGTATTGTTACGGTGTTGCCGGCGTGCCCGCAACGCCGGAAGGGAAATTATTGCGTCATGTGAATACATTATCAACCAAAGAAGGCATACAAAAAGGCAGGAAGTGCTCGCGAGGCTCCATGCAACATTTTGGGTAAACCTTCCATTCCAATCCAGCCGATTGGAAGTTCATTCCATCATGAACCCAAAAAAAATTGCTAGAACTATGAGTGTTTATTCATTATCCGGGTACGCAACGCCCGGGGTCAACCAAAGGATTTACCGGCGTACCGCTGCCATATTCGCCTGGCTGCTATGCTGCATGCTGTGCGGCACCGCTGTCATGGCCCAGAAAATTACGCTGAACGAAAGAAATGCATCGCTCAAAAAAATATTACAACTGATCCAGAAGCAGTCGCCATACATATTTCTCTATGAAAAAGGTCTGCTGGACAATACGCGTCCGGTAACGGTCCAGGTGAAGGAAACCCCGATCGATGTAGTGCTCAGTTATTGCTTTATCAACCAACCATTATCCTATATCATCTCCGGCAACAACATCGGTATCAGGAAAGTAGCCAGTCCGGAGATGACCCGCGATCTGCTGGTGCCGGAATCGCCGTCAGGGGAGGAGCTCCTGATCAGCGGGATCGTCGTCGACAGTCTCGGTTTTTCGAAACCGGGCGTGACGGTAGTGCTCAGTCCCCGCGGCGCCCGGCCCAAAATGATGACGGTAACCGACGTGAACGGCGTTTTCGAACTGTCGGGCCAAAAGGGGGACCGGCTCGAGTTTTCGGCGGTAGGCCATAAGAACGAGGCTATCCGTTTCAACGGGGAAACGCACCCATTCCGTATTACGATGCATATTGTGCCCATCGAGATCAGCGTAGTGGTGATCGACGATGTGAACCTCAGCAAAAAGCGGCTCCCATTCACCGATACGATCGACATGACGCACCGCACGCATCTCAACCTGGGGCAGTTATTACAGGGCACGATCCCCGGGCTGACGCTTCAGAATTCTTCCAGCAGCACCCAAACATTGCAAAGCATCGACTTCGACGGCGCAATCGTAGGCGGTTCGGGAACGCCTACCATCGATCAGCTCCGGGCTTCCTACAACCAATACAGGAGCAATTATGCGTCGACCGGTTTCCCGACTTTCGAATCCTGGATCAACTCTTTCAAAGGCAAATTCAAATTCAACTACCGCACATCCGTCAATAACAACGGGCTGATACCCCAGCTCCGCGGCGTCAGCGGATTCAACGGCGATATTTCAGGTATGTTGGTGGTGCTGGACGGTTTCCCGCAGGACGGGTTCCCCGCCACCTTGTCCATGGCCAATATTCAATCCGTCGAAATCGTCAAGGACCCGGAAGAACTGGCGAAATGGGGGCCGAGAGCGGCGGGCGGCATCATCATGATCACGAGCAAGCGCGGCTCGGCCGGCAAGCTGGAACTGAGTTACGCATCGAATTACGCCTACTCGCCGGCGCCGCGGTTCAACCGCGAAAAAATGCGGCTGGCCGGTTCCGCGGATATCGTCGATTATATGAAATCTGCCGCTGATTCGGGATTCCTGGTGCTGGGGAGAAAAGACTACCCGATGACGGCCTTCAACCTCAACGCCGCCGAGCGGCTGTTGCAACAATGGCAGCAAGGCTCGATCTCGGACGAGGATTACCGGCGGGGGGCGGATTCCCTCGGCCGGCTGTCCAACGAAAGCCAGCTCCGCCTCCTGCAGCAAGACGAATTCAGCCACAACCAGACGCTGACCCTCGCCGGCGGCGCCGGTGGATGGCGCTTCAGGGCAGCGGGCGGTTACAGTTCCGGCAAAGCTTCCGCATTGCGCGACCGCAGCCGGACGGTCAGCCTCAATCTGTTCAACGACTTTTTGCTCCTGCGCAACCGGCTCCGGGCGCAGTGGTACATCAATGCCGCGCAGAGCACCGCGCGGGGCGGTGTGGGAACAGACCTCCGTACGATGCAACCCTACCAGCTGCTCACCGACCCGGTCACCGGGATGTATGTATACGATTACTCCTCGTTCCACCCCGGTGCCAATGCGGCGATAAGAAAATACGGGTATGCCGATTACGGGACCAATGTACTCGAAGACGCGCGTGTCAACAACACCGATACCCGCAGCCATTCGTTGCAATCGCGGCTGAATACTGATTGGGACTTGCTCCCATCTCTCAAATGGTCCAACTCCCTGCAATTCGATCTCGACCAGGCCCAGACCGACGAGCTGAAAGCCGCATCGTCCAGCGCTGCGCGGTCGGTCTTCAACGAATATGGCAGCCCGGTCTTCGACCAGTTCAACAACGTCACCGGTGTCGACTTTTACGTGCCGCGCGGCGGGATCATGCGGAAATCGCAGCAGAAGGGACGCGCATGGAACGTCCGGTCGGCGCTCCAGTTCAGTGAAACTTTCGGCAAGCATGCCGTGGCAGCCGCCATTGGCGGTGGTGGCGCGGCAGACGTACGGCGCAGGCCCTCCTATGAAACCATATACGGATATGATCCGCAAACGGGCCGTGGAATACCGGTCCGTTTGCCGGAGCCCGACCCCTCGGCCGGCATCCCCAATCTCTACAGCCTGCCCGACCCCTATTGGCAAGACACGTACGGAAGAATGGTGTACCCCTCAACCCTGCTCGTGCCCACTGCCGGCGATACCACGATGACGCGGGGGCTCAACTGGAACGGGATGCTTTCTTATGCATACGACAGTACCCTGCTGCTCAACGGGCGGTACAACGCCACGCTGAGCCAGAATTACGGCCATCCCACGCCTTACACCGTGATGAAAAGTTACAACGGGGAAGCGGGCTGGCGGTTAAGCAGGATGCCATTCCTCCGGCTGCCGCACCTGGTCAGCGACCTTGTGCTGACTGTCGGCGGCAACGGGTTCGAAATGCCGGGACTGCCGCCACAGATCGACGCGGCGCGGCTGCTTCAGAACAACTGGAACAATTACGCGATCTGGGTGAGCGGGTTCACGCTGCCACAGCAAAACGGGCAGAATTCCTACAACATCTACGAAAAACTGCGGATCGGGCTGCACGAAAACCGCATTCTGCTCGACGTAGCCTACAATACGCTGCGCACCGAACATCTCGATGGCGACAAGCTGGTGCGCCAGGCCCGGAATTACGTCAGCGCCAACGGCCGGCTCAAAATGCGGGAAGGTTTGCTGCTGCTGATCGCAGGATATGGATACTCGCTCGACGGGCAGCCGCAGACAAATCTCCGGATCGCATACGACATTGCACGGGAAACGTATTTCCATGCCGGTTCGATCAGCAAGCTGGTGGCGGATTTTACATTGCAAAACATCAGTTCGCTCCAGGGGATGGAGTTGATGACGGAAACGAATGCGCCGCTGGCGGACGGCGGATTCTCGATGGCAGTGAACACCAATTTCGGGCTGTTGCCGCCGAAAGTGCGGAACCTCGAAGGGCACACGACCCTCGGGATGTACAATGATCGCCTGCTGCTCGATTTGCGGTACTACGAAAAAATCACATCCGGACTGAACAATAACATCCCCGTTCCCACAGATCCCGCAACCGGGCTGTCTTCCAAGGTGACGTACAGCGAGATCGTGAACCGGGGCGTGGAAGCATTCCTGCGGGTGAAGGCCATAGACAGGGATGGGTTCCATTATACGATCACCCTCAATGGAGCCTATAACAGGAACATCGTGCGGAGCGTGCCGCCTACATATTTTTCGGCGACCCCTGCCTTTCTGAACGCTTACCGGAACGGCTATCCGACGGATAATGTCTGGAGTTACCGCTGGGCGGGGCTCGACGGCAAGGGCAACCCCACGATCTTCGATACCAAAGACCAGCGGACCGCCGCTCCGGATTCGGCTGTACTGGCGGCTGCGCTGGTATACAGCGGGGTAACGAGGCCGCCTTATACCGGGGGCTTTATCCAGGAATGGGATTACAGGGGATTCTTCGCCCGGGCGACGTTGTTGCTGAATTTCGGGCATGTGATGAGGGAATACATTCCCGTGCCGTCGCGCGAGTTCGACAACAGCGCGCTGATCCGCGACCGGTGGCGAAAACCGGGAGACGAAGCCTTTACCGACGTGCCGGCCATGTCTGCCAATGCAGACGGCGGCACCGTGCGCAGGCTCCTGGCGCAGTTTTCTTCGAACAGCATCATGCCTGGCGATAATATCCGCCTGCAGGAAGTACAGATCGGATGGCAGGGCGCACCCGGGAAACTCTTCCGGAATTACCGCATCAAAGACGTGATGGTTTCGCTACAGGTAATGAATCTCGCGGTATGGACGCGCAACAGGCTCGGCGTAGACCCTGAAACCGTGGCAAATACCGGCCAGATCGGCCTGCCCAGGCCCCGGCAATATTCCATGAGCGTAAACTTGAAATTTTAACAATCAGACGCATGTATATGGCAAGAACATATTTTCACCGCACCGCCGCCAGGAACTGGCTGCTGGTACTTTGCCTGGTACAGGGACTGCTGCAGGGCTGCGATACATTCTTCGACGTGCGGCCGAATACCTCGATCGTCAATCCCGCCACGCTGAAGGATTTTCAGGAAATGCTGAATAACGATTCCCTCGCGCTGTGCAATTTCATGCTGGCAGATTTCATGAGCGACGATATCCGGCTGGAGGATGCCCATTTGTCTGCCGACCCGACTTCGTCCTACACCCAGGCCTGGCTTTGGGGAGCAACTGTCTGGCAGCCGGGGGAAGAGGACAAGATGTATAATTCCGCGTACGCCCGCATTTTGCAAATGAACATCATCCTGGACCGGATCGGCCGTACCGCCGGTAAGGAGTCCGATAAGGAAGTTGTGAAAGCGCAGGCGCTGATCAACCGCGCCTGGTATTATCTGCAGCTGGCGAATTTGTACGGGGCGGGCTACCGGGAATCGTCTGCCGCAACTGACCTTTCCGTGCCGCTCATCCTTTCGCCGGACGCTGCGGTGCTGCCGCAACGCGCCACCGTGAAGGCGGTGTACGAACAGGTGACGGGAGACCTCCGCGCCGCATTGGCCACATCCTCACTGCCGGATATGGGGCAGGATGTCCTGCATCCCGGCAAAGCGGCCGGTTTCACGCTGCTGGCCCGTACATGCCTGTACATGGGCCGCTATGACGATGCGCAACAGGCTGCCGAAGCCGCCCTTTCGGCCCACGATCAACTGCATAAGTTCACCGCCGAGTATGCAGCGCCGGCCAGTCTGCTCGACCTTTCGCACAATCCGGAAGTGATGCTGGCGCGTATCTGCAACGATTACAAGTTCTATGGCATCCGGTTTACCCCGTTTTTCATCGATCCCGGGTTGAAGGAGCTGTTTGGCGATAACGACCTGCGGCGCACGGTCAATTTTGCGGGAGACCTGTACATCACCGGATCCATGTACAATTCGGTCACCTGCGATTACAGCGTCGGCGTTCCCGAAGCGATGCTCATCAGGGCCGAATGCCTCGCGCGTAAAAACGATAAGGCGGGGGCGATGGCGATCGTCAACACCCTGCGGGAAAACCGGCTGGCGCGATTCGAGCCGCTGGATGGCGGGGCGGACGTGCTGAAAACGGTACTGGAAGAAAGAAGAAGGGAACTGTTCTGCCACGGCGGCCTCCGCCTGTTCGACCTGAAACGGCTGAACTCCGATAACGTATACGCACGTACGATATTCAGGAAGAAAGACGACGGAACGACCGTTCTGGCAACGCTGGTGCCCAATTCGCCGCGTTACCTTATGCCGTTCTCGCCCGTCATTATCGCCAATAACCCCGGCATTATTCAAAACCCACGGTAAGCCATGACCATTTCACAACTGACCCAACCCGTATTTTTGCCGTCGCCCGAAAGCCACCGGGGCATTGCGGAGCAGCGGCAAGCGCTGGAGGCGGACTTCAGCGGTCTGGTGGAAATCCATTCCGCCAGGCTCCTGCATATCGTTACCTACCTCACGCGCGACCGGCAGGCTGCGGAAGACATCGTCCAGGAAACGTTCCTCCGGCTGTGGGAGCGGCGCCTGGTGATAGTGCCCGATAACGTGGGCGGATGGTTGTACCGGGTAGCGTGGAACCTGGCGCAGGCGCACCTGAAAAGGGAATCCGGCCGCCGGAAAGTGTATGCGGCCTGGACCCTCGGCCAACCGAAGGCCGTGGAAGCCGCGGAGCCGCTGCTGCAAAAAGAAAGCGCGTATCAATTCAATAAAGCCTACCAGCAGCTGCCGGAACAGCAGCAGAAAATATACCGCCTTAGTAAACTGAGAGGCCTCAATCGCCGCGAAATCGCCGACCGGATGAACCTTTCGCCGCTCACCGTGAGAAACCACCTGACCCGTGCGGTCCAGTTCATGAAGGAGCACGCCGGGGCCATGTTGCTCTTCGCCTTCTTTTTTATTTTCAACCATATTTTTTTTCATCGCGCTGGTACAAAAACCTTTCCCGATGATTTATATATCAAACGGCAACCGGCCTGCGCCCAACCCGAAGTTTCCCTTCCGTTAAACATTACCGCCCTGAAGCTGGCAGCGCGCTGATGCTGCCGGAACGCTGCAGCACGGAGGATTTCATGGAGCATTCCATGGAAGCGGGGAAACCTTGCCCGGTACCGCCGTACGAAATCCCGTTAATCGTCAAACGCTTATCACATGCATCCGATTCTTAAAACAGAACATCTTTCACACCGCTACAGCAGCGCCTGGGCCATCCGCGACATCAACATCGAGATCGGGAGCGCTGGCATCACAGGGCTGCTGGGCTCCAACGGCGCCGGCAAATCCACCACGATGAACATCATCTGCGGGGTACTGAACCAGACGGAAGGAAATGTCTATATCAACGGGTTCGATCTCCGCAAACAACCGGAAGCCGCGAAACGGGAAATCGGCTTTTTGCCGCAAAACCCGCCGCTGTACACAGACCTTACGATCGATGAATACCTCGTGTATTGCGCACAACTCCGCCTTATCCCGAAAAACAAGGTGAGGACTGCGGTGGAAGAGGCGAAAGAACGGTGCGGATTATCGCACTTCAGCTCGCGCCTCATCAAAAACCTGTCTGGCGGATACCGCCAGCGCGTAGGGATCGCACAGGCGATCATCCATAAGCCCAAGCTGGTGGTGATGGACGAGCCTACCAACGGCCTCGATCCCAACCAGCTCATCGAAGCGCGGAAACTGATCCGCGAAATCGCCGCCGACCATTCCGTACTGCTTTCCTCCCACATCCTTTCCGAAATCAACCTGCTTTGCCGCGACATTATCATGATCGAATCAGGGAGAATGGTGTTTGCCGACAGTATGGACGCATTCAACAATTACGTGCAGTCGAAAGTGATCCTCCTGCGCATGGACCATCCGCCGCAGAAATCAGCGTTCCAGCGCGTCCAGGGCGTGACGCAGGTGGAATTCCTGTCTGACCGGCAGGTACGCGTGTACTTCGAAGGATCGCAGGAAGACGTTTCCGAAAGACTGATCGCGGCAAGCGTGGCGCAGGGATGGAAGCTGAAGGAAATCGGCCTGGACAAAGGCCTGCTCGATGATGTGTTCAAACAATTGTCTACCCAGACGCTCCAGTAAATCCCCGCCCATGAAAACGACAATCCAGATAACGAAAAACGAGCTCCGGAATATGTTCTATTCGCCGATAGCCTGGTTCCTGCTCATTATTTTCACACTGATGTGCGCATACTTCTACACAGGCGCAGGCTATATGTGGGCGAAGATGTCGCAGATCCCGTATGCCAACGACCCGGATTTCAAATGGCGCGCTACCGAATCCGTGACATCATCCATTTACATGGGACCAAACGGGATTCTCACCAACGTATTGCAGACGATTTACCTCTTCGTGCCCCTGCTCACCATGGGCGTCATCAGCCGGGAAATCAACGCAGGCACCATTAAACTGCTATATTCATCGCCCGTTCGGATCAGCCGTATCGTGCTGGGGAAATTCCTGGCGCTGATGCTGTACAACCTGTTGCTGGTGGCTATCGTCGGCATTTTCGTCGTGAACGGATTTTTCGATGTGCAGTCGCTCGACTACGGGCCGCTGCTATCCACTTTGCTGGCATTTTACCTGCTTTTATGCGCGCTGACGGCGGTAGGGTTTTATATGTCGAGCCTGACGACCTATCCCATCGTTGCGGCCATCGCGAGCTTTACGGTATTTTTTGTGTTGATGAACATCGGATGGGTATGGCAGCAGTATGATTTCGTGCGCGACCTCACCTGGTTCATGTCTATCGCCGGAAGAACGGAGAAGATGGTGTGGGGGCTGATCGTTTCGCGGGATGTGCTCTACTATCTCGTCATTATTTGCATGTTCATCGGTTTCACCTGGCTGCGGCTGCAGGGCGGGCGCGAGAAGCTGGCCTGGTACGTGCGGGCTGCGCGGTATGCGGCTGTGGTGGCGGTTTGCCTGATGGTGGGATATGTGGGGTCGATGCCGCGGTTTTCTCTTTATAAGGATGTAACGGCACAGCAGATCAATACCGTGCGGCCGGCTTCCAGGGAATTGATCGAGGCGCTCGACGGCCCCCTCGAAGTAACGCTCTACACCAACCTGATCGGCCCGGGCGCCAACGCGGGGCTTCCGTCGCGCCGCAATTTATATCTCGCAGACTGCTGGGACCGTTACCGCCGGTTCAAATGGGACATCCACTTCAAATACGAATATTATTACGATGCCGACAGCATCGGGCCTGCCAGTATATTCAACGATTTCAAGGGCAAGACGATGCCGCAGATCGCGGCTGAAATGGCGAAAACGATGCAGGTGGATGTAAAGGATTTTAAAACCCCCGAAACCATGCGCAGAGAAATCGACCTGCGCCCCGAAGGGCTCCGGCTCGTGATGCGCCTCCAATACAAGGACCGTTCGGTTTTCCTGCGGACCTACGGGGGAGGGGACTGGCCCGGAACGGTGCATATAGACGCCGCGCTGGCACGCCTCCTCGGCCGGCCGATCCCTAAAATCGCTTTCGTGACGGGGCACCTGGAAAGAAGCCTGCATAAAACCGGCGAACGCGAATATTCATCCAGCACCATCATCGCCGGAAATCCCGGTTCGCTCGTCAACATCGGCTTCGATATAGATACGGTGAACCTGGCGGTGCAGGACATTGCCCCGAATGTTACCGCGGTGGTAGTGGCCGACCCCAAAATCGAATACGGAACGGCTGAAATGGAAAAGCTGCAGCGCTACTTCGACGGCGGGGGGAACATGTTGCTCCTCGGCGAGCCGGGCAAGGAGCACGTCATCGGGCCCCTGCTGCGGAAAACCGGTGTGCGGATGATCCCCGGAAAACTCATGCAGCCCAGCGAGCGCCACGCGCCGGAAGAAGTGGTAACCTACCTGCCGATCCCTTTCCTGGAAATATTGCAGGAAGAGCCGGCCAGGTTGTTCCATCGCTTGTGGTCCCACGGTGTGCGCGACGACACGGCACAGGCGGTAATGCCGGGTGCCGCGGGGCTTGCTTTTTCGCCCGACAGCGGATTTACAAGCGTTGCATTGCTGAACGTTGCACCGGGATCGGCCTGGTCTAAGGTGGGCAAGTTCGTGGCAGACTCCGTGGCGCCCGTGTTTTCGGCGGCGGAAGGGGACATCCGGCAGGATGAATTCCAGACATTCCTCCGCCTGACCCGGAACATCAACGGAAAGGAACAGCGGATCATGGTGGCCGGCGACGCCGATTTCCTCGGCAACCGCCGTATGCCTACGGGTTGGCTGATCCGCGGGATCGCGTCGTGGCTGAGCGGCGACCGAATGCCGGTGTATGCCGTGTACCCCTACGCGGAAGACAATATGCTCACCCTGCGTACCCCGCGGGCCGTTGTGCAGAAGATCGCCTACACCTGGGTGCTGCCCGGCCTGCTGGCATTGTTCGGTACCGTATTGCTCATCCGGAGAAAAAGGAAATAAACAACGAAACCCATGAAATTATTACTCAAAATAGCAAAGAACGAGTTCCGGCACCTGTTTTACTCGCCCATCGCATGGTTTCTGCTGATCGTGTTCCTGGTGCAATGCGCGATCTTTTACGTGATCCCCGTTTTTCATATGGCGCTCACGCAGGATATGGTCCTGGCCAACAACATGCACAGGGGATTGGGGAAGCTGGAGCCCGACCCGATGACAGCGGAAGTTTTTCTCAGGGGCGGCCTCTTTTCCTATGCCGTCAGTAATCTCTACCTATTCGTTCCCCTGCTGACGATGGGCCTCATCAGCCGCGAAAATAACAGCGGCACGTCGCGCCTCCTGTTTTCGTCGCCGGTACGGCTGCGGGAAATCGTACTGGGCAAATATGCGGGCATCATGTTTTTCAACCTGCTGTTGATCGCCGTGGTAGGGATTTTCATGAGCACGGGAGCTTTTAATATCCGGCACGTCGACTATGGCCTGCTGATCTCCGCCTCGCTGGGGTTTTACCTCATTGTATGCGCCTGCTCCGCCATCGGGATGTACATGTCCAGCCTGTCCAACTACCAGATCGTTTCCGCGCTGGCTACGTTCACCATCATTTTCGTGCTTGGCCGGATCGGAAGCCTCTGGCAGAAATATGATTTCGTGCGCGACCTCACGTATTTCCTTTCGCTGCAGAACCGCACCGGGAAAATGTTGACGGGATTGGTTACCACCAAAGACGTGATCTATTTCCTGGCCGTGTCGGGCATGTTCATCGGTTTTACGCTCGTGCGGCTGAAAAACGGCCGGGAAAGCAAACCCTGGTATGTGCGGACAGGCCGGTATGCGGCGGTGGCAGTGGTTACGCTGGCCGTCGGATACCTGAGCTCCCGCCCGGCGCTGACCGGGTATTGGGACGCGACCGGCAACAAGCGCAATACCATCCATCCCCGTACGCAACAGCTGCTCCGCAACCTGGGCGACAGTTCCCTGGAGGTGACGCTTTATACCAACCTGATCGACCAGAACGCCATGGCCGGCCTGCCGGAGATGCGCAATTCGTTTTATATGGCGCGCTTCTGGGAGAATTACCTCCGGTTCCGGCCAGACATCCGCTTCAAATATGTGTATTACTACGATGTGGACGACCGGGACAGTACGCCGTACAAATACCTCCCCGGGAAGAACCTCGACCAGATCGCGGCGGAGATGGCCGACGGGATGGACCTGGATACGTCGTTATTTCTGCCGCCTGCGGAGATCCGCCGCCAGATCGATCTCAAGAGCGAAGGGTACCGGTTGGTGATGCAGTTGCGCCATAAAGGGCGGACGGAATTTCTGCGGACGTTCGTGGACGGGTTCATCTGGCCCGACGAAATGGTCGTGGACGCCGCGCTGAAACGGCTGGTGGAAGGAAAGAGCCCCCGGTTCCTGTATGTTACCGGTCAGCTGGAGCGTAGCATCCTGCAACGCGCAGACCGCGATTACTACGGGCCGGTGAACGCGAAAACGGGCCGGCGGGCGCTGGTGAACATCGGTTTTGACGTGGATACGATCAATCTTTCCCTGCAAGACATCCCGCCCGGGATCTCCGGCCTGGTGCTGGCGGACCCGCGGATGGAACTGCCGCCCCTGGTGATGGAGAAGCTCCGCAAATACGTTCGCGAAGGCGGCAACATGATGCTGCTCGGCGAGCCGGGAAAGCAATATGTCATGAATCCGCTGCTGCGGGAACTGGGCGTGCAAATGCGCTATGGACAGCTCGTGCAACCTACGTTCGACGAAACCCCCGACATGGTGAAACCCTACCTCACCGATTCGTGCGCCGGCCTGGCCGAAGAAAGCATCATGCTGGCTTTGCGCAGGGCCAACGCCCTCGGCGTGAAGGCCGACACGGCCACCACGCTCATGCCGGGCGTTACGGCATTGGAATTTGCAGACAGCGCATTCTCCGTTGCGCCGCTGGCGATGACCATGCCCGGGCGCGCCTGGCTCAAAGCGGGCCCCTTCGTCAGGGATTCCACATTGCCGCCGATGGACCCTGCGCAGGGAGACGCGTACCAGGCTTCGTTCCCGACGATATTGGGGCTCACGCGCAACATCGGCGGAAAGGAACAGCGGATCGTGGTGTGCGGAGATGCCGACTTCATCAGCAACGCACGCGTGGCCGGAAATTTCTTTGGCAACGCCTTCTACAGCTGGCTGAGCAACCATGAATTCCCCATTTATACGCCCGGCGAACCGGCCAAGGACACACAGCTTTCCATCACGGGAGACGCCGCCGGCCTGCAGAAGACCATTTTCCTGTGGGTAGTGCCGGGCATATTACTGGCCGCGGGCATGATATTGCTCATCCGCCGGAAAAGAAAATAGATCGCCGCTCGCGGCATCAGGATTTAAAACCATTTTTCATGTTACGAACCGACGAACAAACCATCGACGACCTGGGGATTTTCGGGAAGAAAAGCGGCAGCGGGATTTACGATATCTATAACCGCTCGCATACCCGCGGCGGCGAAACGCTGCTGGAAGAAATGTTCCGCGCGCCCCTGTCCGACAAATCCGCCATCAACCGGCGGAGCAATATCATCGGGGATTTCGCCCGGCTGCGCATCGCATTTCCCTACGCTTCCTCTTTGTTCGACATGGCCGAAAAATACCTCGTCAGTGCCGATCAGCCTTCCCGCAGCAAGGCAGACCAGGTAGTGCTGGGCGAAAGGGAAATACAAAATGGCGTGGGCGCAATCATCGAACTGATCCGCCATTCGAAGGAATTCGTGGAACGGGATGAGATCAGGCAACTCCAGGCATTCGCCCAGGAACGGGCCGCTATGGCCAGCTTACTGGCAGATCCCGTTTTCGGGCCGGCACTGAAGGAACAGCCGAAAGGCAAACTGTCGTATGGCGCAGTAACTGCGTACGACGCGCTTTTTCGCGTGGGCGAACGGCGCAAGATCGGGCAGTTGCTGGAATGCATCTACCGGCTCGATGTCTACATTTCGGTTGCCGAAACGGCGGTGGAAAAAGGGTTCGTATTCCCGGAAGCCCTCGATAAAGGTACTTGCGAGCTCCGGCTGGAAGGCGTTTATCATCCCTCCCTGAAACAACCCGTAGGCAATGATATCGTGATGAACGCCGCACAAAACGTCATCTTCCTTACCGGTGCCAATATGGCCGGCAAATCCACCTTCCTCCGTTCCCTCAGCACCGCGCTCTACCTCGCCCATATGGGTTTTCCCGTAGCCGCCAAAAGCATGGCGTTCTCCGTGCTGGACGGTATTTACACCACCGTCAACCTGCCCGACAACCTGGGCATCGGTGCCAGCCACTTCTACGCGGAAGTGCTTCGCGTCAAGAAAATGGCGACGGAACTGCGGACGGGCATGTCGTTCTTCGTCCTGTTCGACGAACTTTTCCGCGGCACGAACGTCAAAGACGCGCACGAAGCCACCGTGGCGGTGACGCGCGCATTCGCCGCCAAACGCAACAGCATGTTCATGATCTCTTCGCATATCGTGGAAGCCGGCGACGAGCTCCGCAAACTGGATAACATCGGCTTCCAGTACCTGCCCACCCGCATGAACGGACATGTCCCCGAATACACCTATAAACTCGAACAGGGCGTGACGGACGACCGCCATGGCATGGTGATCATCCGCAACGAAGGTATCCTCGATATCCTGAAAAACGGCCGCCGGCAACAAGCTCCGCAGCCGGCCACGTCCGCATCCTCCACATTCAAAACCGTATAAAATGAAAATGAAACATCTTATTGCCGGCGCATTGTGCAGCCTGCCGCTCCTGGCCAGCGCACAGCATCAGTTCGAGATCAACGGCCAGGTAGGCAGCCACAGCGCTCCGGCCCGCGTGTACTGTGTCTATATGGCCGGGGAAAGGAACGTGGTGGACTCGGCCACCATTACCAACGGTGCTTTTACGTTCCGCGGCAATGTGCCAGACGTTACGATGGTCTGGCTGATGCTCGACCGCGACGGCATCGGATATGCACAACAGAATCCCTACAATTCAGATGTAACGGGCGTATATGTGTTCGACGAGAAAATGACGGTCCGCTCCGCGGATTCCATGAAGAACATCCGTCCGGAAGGTTCTCCGCTCAATGACGAAGGCCAGCGCTTTTACAAAAAGCTGGCGGCCTGGATGGAAAAATCGAACGCGGTGAACGCCGAATGGCAGATGATGCCGCCGGAAAAACAGGCGGACCCGGCCGCGAAAACCGCCTGGCAGGCCCGGCTGGAACAGGTGACGAAAGAAAATGCAGCCGAAAAAACGGCTTACGTCCGCGAGCATCCGGACAATTACTTCAGTTTGCTGGCCATTTCAGAACTGATCAACGACAAACAGCCCCCCGCCGAACTGGAATCGCTGTTCAAATCACTGTCGCCCCGCTGGCGGGAAAGCGTTAGCGGAAAAGGCATCGCGGCGGATATCCTTGCATTGCGCAATACGGCCGCCGGCAAACCTGCACCGGACTTCACGCAGCCGGATAAAAACGGCCGGTCCGTCAGCCTCGCGCAATTCAAAGGGAAATACCTGCTGGTGGATTTCTGGGCGAGCTGGTGCATGCCCTGCCGCGCCGAAAACCCGAATGTCGTAAAAGCATACAACCGCTTCCGGGACAAAGGGTTCGATGTGCTGGGCGTTTCGCTGGACGATGCCCGCTTCCGCAACGCCTGGCTGGAAGCCATCGAGACGGATAAACTGGCGTGGACGCAGGTGAGCGACCTGAAAGGCTGGCAGAACGCGGCCGCGAAGCTGTACGCCGTAAAAAGCATTCCGCAAAACTTCCTGTTGTCGCCCGACGGCACCATCCTGGCCGTGAACTTGCGCGGAGAAGCACTGGAACAGCAGCTGGAAACGCTGCTCGGTAAATAATCCCTTTTCGTATTCAACCAATCGTATGAGTTTCGGAATCGACAAACAAACCCTCGAAGAATTGAACCTGCTGGGCAAATTCCGGCAGGGATCGGTATACCACCTGTTCAATCGCGTCAAAACCCGCGGCGGGGAACAGCTGCTGGACGATATGTTCCGCTTCCCGCTGACCGATGCCAATGCCATCAACCAGCGCAGCCGTATTTTCCAGTATTTCCAGGAGGAAAAATTCGTGTTCCCGTTCGATGTGAAACAGGTGAGTTTCTTCCGCGAATACCTCGATGTGTCCGCTCCCGGAAACGCCGGAATGGTGCTGGCAGGAACGGTAGTGAAGAAATGGCTGTCGTCGCTCACGCGCGACGACCGATACAAGAAAATGGTGCAGGGCCTGCATGCCGCCATTGTCACCCTTCAGAAATGCCACGCTTTCGTATCGTCCGTCAGCCGGGCTGATGGCCCGTTCCAGGCCCGGTTGCAAGCCATGCGCGACATGCAGGCGGATAAGAGAGTGGAAGCATTGCGCAATATGGACATCTACCAGGCGTTGCCCGTGCGCACGCTGGCCCGGTACGACCATCTCCTCAAAGGCAAGCTGCAAAAGCAGATGGAAGACCTGCTCCATTTCATCTACGAGATAGACGTTTTTATTGCCGTGAGCGATGTGGCGCGCGAGAAATCCTTTTGCTACGCGCACGCGCTGCTGCCCGAAGCGAACGTATTCCGCGCCGAATCGCTGGCGCATCCTTGCATAGAAGGCGCCGTAGGCAACGGTGTTCACCTGGGTGCGGCGGCGAATGTGCTGTTCCTGACCGGTGCGAACATGGCAGGGAAGTCGACCCTCATGAAATCCATCGGGATCGGTTGTTACCTGGCGCACATGGGCTTCCCGGTGGCGGCAGCGAAACTGGAATTTTCCGTGCGCGACGGGATGTATACCTCCATCAACGTGGCAGACAATATCGGCCTGGGTTACAGCCATTTCTATGCGGAGGTGGTACGGGTGAAACATGCCGCGGAAGCTGCCGCCAGCGGGAAGCGGCTGCTCCTGATGTTCGACGAGCTTTTCAAGGGCACGAACGTGAAAGACGCATACGACGGAACGCTGGCCGTAACGGAAGGCTTCGCCGGATACACCGCCTGCCTGTTCGTGGTGTCTACGCACATCATCGAAGTAGGGGAGGCGCTGCAGCAATACGGTAATATCCGCTTCGCATTCATGCCAACGATCATGGACGGCCCCCGGCCACGGTACACCTATCAGCTCCGCGAAGGCATTACGGAAGACCGGCAGGGTATGATGATCATCCGCAACGAGGGCATTCTCGAATTATTGAATGATTCAATCTGATAATACATGCGACTATATCGTTTTTTGTTGGTTTTGATGTGCGGGAACGTTTTGCTGCAGCCTGCTTTGGCGCAAGACAGTCTTAATGGCGGGATGTACGTCGACTATCAGCAATTCTTCTCCAACCTTTCCTTTACGCCCGTTGCCGGGCGCTCTCCGGCCGCCATCCAGCAAGACCTCAAATCCAGCGCAGCGCGGCTGGTGGAAGACGTTCCGCCCGCCACGCCGCTGTCGCTGCCAGGGGCAGGGCGCAAAACGTTGTCTGCCGAGGCGATTTACGCGCGCCGCAAAAACAGCGTGCTGATGGTAGGGCGGCTGAAGAAAGCCGGCGCAGCCGCCGGGATTTCCTTCGATATCACCGGTACTGCGTTCGCCATCACGGCCGGCGGCGTTTGTGTGACCAACTATCACGTGCTGGAGCAGATCATCACTCCCCGGGAGGAGGCAGGCCGGCCAGACAGTGCATGGTTCGTCATCACCCGCGATAAACGTGTTTTCCTCATCAATAAGATCGTTTCCTGGTCGCGAAATAACGACCTGGCGATATTTACCCTCGATGCGGACGGCGCACGGTTCGATCCGCTGCCGCTAGGGAAACCTGCGGAGGAGGGAGCGAGTGTATATTGCCTGTCGCACCCGGCCGGGTATTTCTGGTACTTCAGCAAGGGCATCGTGGCCAGGAACGCCGCGGTACCGGGGCCATCGTTGGCAACGGGTTTCAATCCTGCAGGCAAGAAGCCTGTCAGAATGGAAGTGACAGCGGATTATGGCATCGGTTCCAGCGGAGGGCCGATCTTCGACCGCCGTGGCAACCTCGCAGGCATCGTTTCCACCACCACGCCTCTGGGATCGGTTATCAGGGATTCGTTGGGGAACAACCTGGGGCACCAGCAAATGGTGGTCCGCGATGCGGTACCAGTGTTTGCATTGCGGCAATTGTTGGGGCTGGCGGATTAGAAGGGCCCGGCCTGCATCCTCCGTTCCCCTCCATCTCCGTAAATCACTGAATTTCCCGATTAACGGCAAACACCGATCCCCGCTTTCCTGCATTGCCCTTTTTTTGCAGTATGAAAGCGACATCTTTGTTCATCTCGATATTTTTTTGTTGCAGCTGGATGCCGGCCATTGCCCAAAAAACGGTACGGATGGATGCTGCATCCCTCATCAGCAGTATCCCCCAACTCCCGCCAACGGTAACGGCCATGCACGAACTGTTCACCCTTAAAACCAAGTACGGCGAAGAATTCAGGGCAGGCGCCTTGCTCGATCCGCCGTTGGGGCAATGTAAGCAGCTTATCAGTACCATTCACGACGCTACAATCCGCGATATCATGAAAAAATCCCCGCGCAGGGATATGCCCGACTCCATCCAATACGAGGACGAACGCTGGAAACTCGCCCTGCGCCCCATTTTTGGCCCGGAAGTGAAAGCAAAGCTGGCCGGCCTGGACGCCGCCGCCAGGCCGGTCGTGACCCGGATCTTCGAGCTGCAGGCCGCGTTCGACTGGGTGAATTATTATACCGAAGATGAAAAGATAAAAAAGGTGTTCCGGCAGAAAGAGGCCGCCCTTTCCAGCGAAAACGCGCCAGGCGTCGCAAGGGCCAAAGTTGAGCTGGGCAAATCGCTGTACGAAAAACAACAACAGTTGTGGATGGACAGGTTCCGGAAATACACAGCCGCGCTCATAGCCCTCCAGCAATGGATGGAAAAAATCGATTACGGGGAAAAATTGAGCGCCACCGATCAAAAGCTCGCAGGGAAAATACTGGGCGACGTGCAGGCCCGGGCGCTGGAAGCGCACGAGAAACTCGTCTGGAACCTAACCTCCATTATCATGAACGGCGAGCTCACCTTCAGTGGTTTCCAGATTCTCAGTATGTACGGAGAATAGGAGAGGCCGGTTCCTACGGGGCGATGTCTTCCTGCGGCACAATATTTACCGCCGCCGCCGTGGTATCGAACTCGAGATAAATGCTGACCCCCTCGTTCGGATAAGCCTCGATTTCCATCGTGCCGTTCAGCGCCTTCGCCCGCGACGCGAGGCTTTGCAGGCCCATGCCAGCGCCGCCCGTTTCATCCTTCAGGAAACCCTTGCCATCGTCTTCTACGGTGATAGACAGCAGGTTGTCCTGGTGGTTCAGCTGAACGATGGCGTTGCCCGCGCCGGAATGCTTGATGATATTGTTGAGCAGTTCCTGGACGATCCGGTACACCGACAGCTCGAACCCGCCATCGAACCGCGTGGCCTGGCCCCAGGAATCATACCGGACCTTCAGCGTATGGCTGCTGATGTTGGCGCAATAGCGCCGCAGGGCTTCGTTGAGGCCGTACAGCATGAGGATTTCGGGCATGAGGTTGTGCGAGGTCTTGCGGACTTCGACGGTAGCGTCGTCCAGCAATTTTACGGTTTGCAGGTAATCTTCCGTTTTTTCCACCTGCTGCTGCAGGTGCACCATGCTGCTGAGGTGCATCTTGGCCGCGGCCAGCATGCCGGCGATACCGTCGTGCAGATCTTTGGCGATGCGGCTCCTTTCTTTCTCTTCACCCTTCATCAGCGCCTGCAGCATTTCGATTTCCTGTTGCTTTTGCAGGGTTTCCAGTTTGAGCGCGAATGATTTTTTCCGGTTGCGGTTGCGGATGAACAATACGGTGGCGATCAACAGGGCCACCAACAATCCCACGAGCGCGTACAGCATATTCCGGTTGCTTTTTTCAAGTGCCAGGTCTTTTTGCGCCAGTTGCAACTGTTTCTCGGACAGCGCCTTTTCCTTTTGGGACCATTGGAAGCGGGATTCGATTTCCGTGATCGTCCGGGTGTTCTGCCGGGCATAAAAGGAATCTTTGAATGCGCTGTATTGCTGGTTGTACAAATAGGCTTCCTTGTAATTGCCGGTCAGATAGTGCATTTGCGACAGCCGGTCATAGATACTGAACAGGTGGAAAAGGCTCGTATCCGCCTCTGCCTTCCGTTTCAGCGTGTTCAGCACCAGGCCTTCGTTCCTGTAATCCTTTTTCAGCTGGTAAGCATCCGCCAGTTCCAGTCCGGCGGCGATGTAATTCGCGGGATCGATTTCCGCAGAATACTGCATAGACATTTTCGCCGCAGCGATGGCGGAATCGGGCTCGTTCAGTTTGGCCCAGGCCGCCGCCAGGTGGGAATACGCCTTGATGATCAGCATGGGGTCTTCCTGCTGCGGCAGATACCGCCTGGCTTTTTTCGCCGCTTCCAGCGCGCCGGGGTAATCCTTGCACTGGTTGAGCACATAGCTCAGCCCGGTATGCGCCGTAACGATGTAATCGCTGTCATTGATGGCCGTAGCCAGTTCCACCGCTTTGCGGGAATAGGAAACGGCTTTGGCGAGCTCCCGCCTGTTAGCGAACCCCGTTCCCACGTTTTCATACAACCGGGCCAGTTTACCAGGCTCCGATTTGGTCCTTTCCAGCAATTCGACGCCTTTCAACAGGTAATGGAGGGCACTGTCGCCCTGGCCCAGGATGTCGAAATTGTAGCCCATATTGATGTAGCAGAGGATGATCCCGCGCGTCCGGTTGATCCGTTCGAAATGCACGAGCGCCATCTGCGCATAGTCGATCCCTTCGCGGTTGCGCCCTTCATGCCCGAGTAGGTATCCCAGCCTGGCGTAGCTCGATCCTATCCCGTAATCGTACCCGATGCGGGCGCTCCTTTCCAGCGTGATGTGCAATATTTCCTTCGCCTTCGGATTGTCGAAATTGATGAGGTCTACGGCATAACTCATGAGCGCATTGATGCCGGCCGTATCGTTGGCCTGCGCGATCAATTGCCGCAGGTCCTGCTTTTGACCCTGCGCGAACAGCTGGGAAAGGCTCATGAAAAATAAAACGGGAAGCGCGATGCATTTCTTAATCATATTGGGGCGGTCGATATAGAGGGCGAAAATAAAAATTATTTCCGGCTGCGCGGAATTTCTTCCATGCCAAAGGTCTTTGCAGGACGGATCCCGCAAAGACCTTGCATGCTGCCGGCAATAAAAGTTTACAGTTTGATGAATTCCACCCGCCGGTTGCTGGCTTTACCTTCTTTGGTATTGTTGCCGGCCACGGGTTTCGATTCGCCGAGCCCGTCGGTTTCCATCCGTGCCGCGGCGATGCCGTATTCGGTTTGCAATGCGGCCTGCACCGCTTTGGCGCGCCGTTTCGACAGGTCGATGTTTTGCGCGGCATCGCCGTCGCTGTCGGTATGACCGGTGATCCTGACCCTCACGGCCGCATTTTCCTGCAACACCGCGGCAATCCCCTTGAGCACACCGGCGCTTTCGGGCCTGATCCTGTCGGAATTGACGTCGAACAGGATGCCGTTGGTAACGAGCTTCCCTTCCGTGATGAGCTTGCTCCGCAGGTCTGGCGTGCCTTCCGCTACTTTGATGTTGGAAATGAACATCCCCAACTGGTCTTCCGTGTACAGCGACGATTCCAGGCTCAAGCCCACGCGGTTGAAGCTGGATTTGGGCGGAACGGCCTGCGGGATGTCGAACACTTTTTCGCCGTTTATCCAGTACCGGATACGTTCTTTCTGCACCCAAACCGAGATGTGCAGCGGTTTTCCGTCATTGTCCGAAGATATTTTCAGCTCTTTAGCCTGGTTCGAAAAATATTCCGTGCCATTCGCATAGCTTTTCAGGGAAACGCTCAGGGGTTTTCCAGCACCGGCAGCGGAGATGACGAGCGCTACTTCGTGGGTTGCGTCCTGGTTCACGACGTAGGAGCGGGGCGACTGTTCTCCCGGCGCCAGATCGAGCAGTTTCAGTTCCAGATCCGGGTACACATATCCGCCATCGTCGCCGAACTGCAATACCAGGTCGGCTTCCAGCGTGAAGTTTTCCGGGAGCTTGCCGGCAGCGGGGGAGGTGAATCGGCTGGCGGGGAAGAGGCGCATCCAGTTACCGGGGAGCTTGTCGATGGTCACGGTTTCGCCGCGGTTGTTGGTGGCCCATTTCAGGGGAAGCTCGCCGATGGCGTCTCCCGCGAAATCTTCGGTATAAACGATCCTTTCTCCGGGAATGAAATCGAACTTGCTGTAGCTTTTTAGTCCGGTATTCGGCTTGCCCGCGTCTTGCACTACGTTTTGCGGGTTTTTTTCCTTTTCGGACCGCTGTTTTTTGGCCGGCTGTTTCAACTGGCCGTCAATTTCTTCTTCGGCTTTGTCCATCGATTTATCGATAGCGCCGTCTACCCGGCGCTCGGCCCTGGCTTCGGCTTTCTGTTTGATTTTATCCAGGATGGCCGACTGGGAAAATACCGCCAGGGGCATATGCAGGAGTGCGATGAATATGGATTTTTTCATGTTGATGATGATTTATACGGCAAAGTAACCGCATTCCGCTCCGCTGGAAATCAGCAGAAAGAAGGAGACCGGGATCTGCGTGATTTACGTAGACAGATTGGCAGTTGCCTCACCAGCGGCGTTGTACCTTGAACGTTCCGTTGATGTTGCCGGTCCTGATCTGCTGGCCGTTCTCCCTTTCCAGCAGGCCAGCTTTGCCGATGAAGAACGTCCCGCTGATGTATTTCGTCCCGTTTTCCTCGGTTTCCTCGACATGGAGGAAACCGGCGCTGTCGAACGTCCGCAGGCCGTCGTCGAAAATGGAGATCCACATCCGCTTTAAACCGGGCTCATCATATTCGAAGTTCACGTCTGTCCGGTCTTCATCATCCATCGACCAGAAATGCAGGCCGTCCGATTTCATTTTATCGTTTTCCGGCCATTGGAATACGATCTGCGGCATGTCTTCGGAAGAGCGGATATTGCTCATGCTGAACCGGAAAAGCCCGTCCATTTTCACGGCCCAGCCGGGGTACGATTGCCATTCGCCGCCGTCGATGCTGATATGGATGCCTTCGGTCACGATGTTGATGGTGCTGATCAGCAAAACCTGTTTGCCGTTAACGTTCAGTTCGAGCGAGATAGTGGCGGTGGAATGGGCGGGGGCGGATGGAGGCGCGGTGTAAACGGCTTCAGACCCTTTGGTTTCCAGCTTCCCGGGGCCATGGAGCGTCCATTTCCGGATGTACTGTTTTTCGATCAATATGGGCTGGCCGGTGCCGGCGTTCGGGAGGGAGAGCGGTGCGAGCCATTCGCCCACGTCGGGGAACACATATCGGAAAGCCTTCAGGGTAACGGTTTTGCCGGCGCCAAGCGTTTTGGTCACGGGAGATAGCTCCATGGATGCGATGAGGGCCCAGTCGCTGAAATGATCGGTTTGCACGGAGATGATCCTGCGGGTGGTATCGTTCACGTTGCCTCCCGTGCAAACCCATTCGCCGCTTTCTTTCTGGAACGCGATTTCCGGTGCGAGCGCACTGCCGAGGACGTCTTTGTATTTCCAGTAATTAAACCGGACGGTGACGCTTTTTCTGAAGGTTTGTCCGTGCGGCGTCAGGCGGTAGCTTTTTCCGACCGGACTGGTGGCCGTGTGGCGCAGCGGCTGGATGCCGATCTCGGTATCGGCCGTCAGTGCGCCGGGGGGAATTTCGATTTCGAGGAGGCCGTCGCTGCTGGTGACCGTTCCTCCGCCGGATCCGACGATCTCCGTATAGTTTTCGCCGACGGGCGTGCCTTTCGGTTGTTGGGATACGACGCCCTGCTGTTGCGGAGGCTCCGTGGCATGGGGGGGCTTCCTGCAGGAAACGCTGCCGGTAAAAAGGAATAGCAGCAGGTAGGGGAAAACATTTGATTGGAACATAACAGGCTTTTTAACTGACGGCAAAACTAGGGCCGTCGGTCTTTGCCCAGCTACGCAAAAACACGGAGATCGGGAAATGGGTGGATGCCGGTAGAAAGGTTAATGGAAGTCGGCGATCCGGATCAGTTTGTTGACGTCGTGCACGATGATCTTTCTGCCCTTCGTTTCGAGGATGCCTTCTTCCTTGAGCTCGGTCAGCATCCTGACCACGCTTTCCCGTGTGGCGCCCACGAGGCTGGCGAGATCGTCGCGGCTCAGGGTGATGGTGACGGGCATGCCGGGGGAGAAGTCCACTTTGTATTTTTCGCGTAGCACGATCAGGTGGAGCGCGAGCCTTTGCCGTGCGGGTTTCTGGGCGAAGAGGCTCACGGCATTGGCCAGTACGCCGAATTCGTGGCTGAGCGTTTTCAGGAGGCGCCGGCTCAGCACGGGCGAGCGGTCGAGGATGTCGAGGAAATCTTCTTTGGGGATGAAGGCGACCCTGCTTTTTTCCAATGCGGCGGCGGAATCGGGGTACCGCTCTTCCGAAAGCACCGCATGATATCCCATCAGTTCACCGGTGTTGGCCACATAGATGATCTGCTCCCTGCCCGCCGGGTCTACCTTGAATTTCTTGATCTTTCCTTCCACGATAAAGAAAATCCCCTGGGGGAAGCCGCCTTCGCGGAATATGACTTCACCCTTGTCGTACACCTGTTCCAGCCGGTGCGCCATGAGCCCCGTCAGGTCGCTTTCGGGCAACCCGGCCAGGATCGATTCCCGCCTGAAATTCCATTTGTCTATCGGAAAAATGCCTTTTATGCTCATCGTACAGCGAATGTATCGCTTTAACGGAAAGTGATAAAATGCAATTTTTGGATTGACGGGGCGCACTGGAACCTCCGGAAATCTGCCTTATTTTTGCAGTTTGAGAAAATATCGCAGGTTTCATGATGCAGCAGGGTCAAAATAATTTACCCGGGGAGCTCAACGCCCCCGGGGACGATATCCGGACAGACACCGCACGTTTCTTCCATTCAGACGCGCATTTCAACGAACTGTACCCGCCGGAGATCGTCAGCCTCTCGCGCCGCCACTGGACGCCGCTTCCTATCGCCCGGAAAGTAGCCGCCTTCCTGGCCATCGGCAATGCGCAGGTCCTGGATATCGGCTGCGGCGTCGGGAAGTTTTGCCTCGCCGCCGGGCATATCGCCCCGAACGGGACTTTCTACGGCGTGGAACAGCGCAAGCGACTGCTGCGGCACGCCGAAAAGGCGAAAAAGGCTTTGCGGCTGGATAACGTGCATTTCATCAACGCCAACTTCACCCAGCTGAACTTCCGGGAATTCGATCATTTCTATTTTTACAACGCTTTTTACGAAAATCTCGACGGTACCGACAAAATCGATGACAGCATCGACTATTCCGCCGAACTGTTCCATTACTACAACCGGTTTTTACACCGCCAGCTCGACCAGAAGCCCGCCGGAACGCGGCTGGTAACGTTCCATAGCCTGGAAGACGAGGTGCCGCGCGATTTTCATGTGGTGGACAGTACCCATAGCAATCTTCTCAAATTCTGGATAAAATCCTGACAATCAACATTACATGAATACAACTATTACCCGCGAACTGAACGAACGTTGCAGCGGCCTTTGCGAACTGTGTAACAACGAGCCTGCCGCCAGCGCGTACGCCGTTAGCCCGAAAAACCATGATGCCATCGCCAACGAAGTGGCGCTTTGCGATACCTGCCTCGCCGCGCTCAACGATAAAGGCGCCGCGATGCACTGGCAATGCCTGGCCGGCAGCATCTGGAACGAAACGCCCAGCGTACAGGCGCTGACGTACCGTTTGCTCCACCAGTTCAGGGAAGAGGCCTGGGCCCAGGAGATCGCCGGGAGCGTGGAGCTCGACGAAGCGGTGGTCCACTGGGCGATGACCGCCTTCGAAGTGAAAGCCGTGCACCAGGACAGTAACGGCACCCCGCTGGAAAACGGCGATACCGTTGTATTGACGCAGGGCCTGAACGTGAAAGGCGCCAATTTCATGGCCCCGAAAGGCACCATCGTCCGGAAAATAAGACTGGTGGCCGATAACGCAGAACAGATAGAAGGGAAGATCAATGAACAGACGATCGTGATCCTCACCAAGTTCGTCCGCAAATCCTGACGCCCATGTTCGTACCCAAGTTGCTAACCACACTGAAAAGTTATAACCGTCAGCAATTCGGAAAGGATGTGATGGCGGGCGTGATCGTGGGCATCGTGGCATTGCCGCTGGCCATCGCGTTCGCCATCGCTTCCGGTGTTTCACCGGAAAAAGGTTTATATACCGCAATCATAGCCGGGTTCATTATTTCGGTGATGGGCGGCAGCAGGGTACAGATCGGCGGGCCCACCGGCGCGTTCATCGTGATCGTGTACGGCATCGTGCAGACGTATGGTGTAGACGGGCTGCTGGTTGCCACGTTTTTGGCGGGGATGATGCTCATCTTGATGGGACTGGCGCGCCTGGGGGCTGTCATCAAATTCATTCCATATCCGCTGATCACGGGTTTTACCAGCGGTATTGCGCTCGTGATATTCGCTTCGCAGGTGAAAGATTTCCTGGGGCTGGACATGGGCGCCGTTCCGGCGGATTTCGTCGGCAAATGGGAAAGCTATTTCCAGCATATCCGTTCCGTTAATTTTTACGCCCTCGCTATCGGGGTTTTTACCATATTGACGATCCGGCTGGCGCCGAAAATCACCAAAGTCGTTCCGGGTTCGCTCATCGCGCTGCTGGTGGCAACCGTGGCCGTCAGCTGGCTGCAATTGCCCGTGGAAACGATCGGCAGCCGGTTCGGCGCCATCCCGGCCGCGTTCCCTTCGCTGTCGGTCCCCCATATTGACTATTCCATCATCCGGAATATGGTCCAGCCCGCATTTACCATTGCGCTGCTCGGTGGTATTGAATCGCTGCTGTCTGCCGTGGTGGCCGACGGCATGATCGGCGGAAAGCACAAATCGAATATGGAACTGGTGGCACAGGGCACGGCGAACGTATTTTCCTCTTTCTTTGGAGGCATTCCCGCCACGGGCGCCATCGCGCGGACGGCCACCAACGTACGGAACGGCGGGAGAACGCCTGTTGCGGGGATCGTGCATGCTATTACTTTACTGGCGATCATGCTGTTCGCCGGAAAATGGGCCACGCTCATTCCCATGCCCGCGCTGGCGGGTATTTTGATCGTTGTCGCCTACAACATGAGCGAATGGGAAAGTTTCGCGTCGGTGATGAAAGGGCCGACGGGCGACCGGGTCATTTTGCTGGTCACTTTTTTGCTCACGGTGCTGGTAGACCTTACCGTTGCCATCGAGATCGGGATGGTGCTGGCGGCTTTTCTTTTTATGCGGCATATGATCAGCAGCAGTAAAGTCAGCCGTCAGGAGGCAGGCAGCGCCGATGCCCCGCCTTTGCCACCGGGCACCGAGGTTTTCGAGATCACCGGCCCCCTGTTTTTCGGTGCCGTGCACAAATTCCGGGATGCCATGCAGTTCTCGCGACAGCGGCCACACGTCCTGATCATCCGGATGCGGGAAGTTCCCCTCATAGACGCTACCGGCATCAAAGCGATCCGGGAGATCCACCGCGAGCTGGCGCAACATCAAACCAAACTGGTCCTGTCCGAAATCGTAAGCAGCCAGGTCATGCAGGAGCTGAGGTCCGCCAGACTGCTGTTTGCCATTGGCAAAGCGAACGTCACCACCACATTCCCGGCAGCCGTCGAAAGAAGCCGCGCGCTCATGGAAGAACGTGTCGCCGAAACCCGGCAGGGATCCTGAAAGGCAGGCCAAATCCCCCGCCAGTCTTAACATACGGTACATTTTACACTAACTGAATCTTTTGGTTATGTGCGGCAAATGATCTTATTTACGCCCTATAGCTCCATTCACAATGCCAACCAAACCTACACACCGGCTCGAGCTGGATGACCTCGATCTCAATATCATTTCCGCGCTGTCTACGGATGCGGAGACTTCCCACAAGGAACTCGCGAAGCGGTACAACGTATCGCCCGGCACGATCCACTTCCGCGTGTTGCGGATGAAGGACAACGGCATTCTCGGCGAATCCAAAATGAAAGTGAACCTGCAAAGCATCGGCCTGAAAGTCACCGCTTTCGTGGGCATTTACCTGCAGAACGGGTCCAAACATGATTTTGTAGTGGCGAAACTGCAACGGATCCGTGAAGTGGTGCGGGTGCATACCCTCACCGGACAGTTCAGCCTGCTGGCGGAAGTGGTGTGTACGGACAGGGAACACCTGCGGTCGGTACTGTACGACCAGGTCATGCAGATTTCCGGCGTAGACCGGACGGAATCGATGATCTCGTTGCAGGAGGAGTTCACCAAAGATATTCATGTACCGTATTTTGCATAAAACCATTTACCGGTAAACAGCAACAGGAAGCATGTTCGAATGCTTCCTGTTTTTTTATGCAAATCGCTGTAGATATCAATCCACGATCGTAGACGAAGATGTGATCTTCACATCCGCATATTGCCAGGCTTCGTCGAACGCAGCTTTGGCTTTTTGTGCTTCGGCGGTCTTGTTTTGTTTGGCAAGCGCATCTTGCAGCCCGATAAGCGCCCAGCCGTTTTTCCGCCAGGTTTTCAGATCGTCGAGGTACACACGTTCCGCTTCTTTGAATTTCCCCGCTTTGAGCAATACGGCGCCCAGGTGGTGGCGGACAGAGAAGAACCAGTCTGGCGGCTCGTTGTAATTGAGACGGTCTTCCATCGCGATGGCTTCCTGCAGGAGCGTGGCCGCCTGGTCTGGATTGCCCTGTTGAAGGGTCACGCCGGCCCTGAGCACCTTCGATGCGATATGCGCGAGGTCAGCCGTGGTGTTGATGTTCCAGATGGTGATGTCTTTGAGGGCCGTGTCGGCGGCCAGCAGTTGCAGGCTGTCCATCTCAATGCCGGCGCTTTTCAGGTCGTGTTTGCCGAGGTAGGCCATTCCTTTGGCATAATGCCAGACGGCGCGGGGATATACGAGATCGGCAGGAGGAGCGGGGAGCGCGAGGATCGTGTCCCACATCGACAACTTTACCGCCACGTACATGGGAATGGTGTAATAATGCTGTAAGGTGCCCCATCCCGGCATGCGCATGATGGCTTCCGACGTGTGCGCGTGCAGTTTTTGCGCCGCATCCCAGGCCCATTTCGAATTGCCTTCCAGCGTGGCGGTGGCTGCGAGGAAGTGATAATTGTGGGGATAGTACGCCAGCGGATAGGCGCCCTGGGCATTGCAGGCCGTTGCATAGGTACTGTCTGCCGTCACGGCGTGGATGTTGGATAGCGATCCCAAATGGTAATCGCCGGTGTTGATGTAGATATGCGACGGCATATGCAACAGGTGCCCCGCTCCCGGTACGAGCGTATCCAGCAAGCCGGCGCTGGCCATGGCCACTTCGGGCCGGGCGGACGTTTCCACGGCATGGATGTAAAAGTGATGTGCGCCGGCATGTTGCGGATGTTGCCGGATCAGTTGTTCCAGTAATTTGACGATCGCCGGCGTCCACGCGCGGGGGACTTTCGTGATTTTATCGTACAGGTCCCAGGGATGGAGGTTCATCATGGATTCCGCGTACATCGTGCCCACGTCGGGGTTAGACGGGAATTGGGCGTAAACTTTCTTCATGGCGGCGGAATAGGCGATGTCCAGCGGCTTGCGGTCTTCCGGCGGCTCCTTCGCGTAACGGGCGCGCATCGCGCCGATGAGCGCCTTTTCCACCGGAGAGCTGTTCCCCGACAGTGATTGCGCTTTGGCGGCCGCTTCGTACGCCCGCTGGAAATTATCTTCCTCCATGCCGGCATTGTAATTCGGCCCCAGCACATAGGCGAAGCCCCAATATGCCATGGCACAGTTGGAATCCAGGCGGGTGGCTTCGTGGAAGGAGCGCGCGGCTTCGGCATGATTGAACCCGTACGCCAGCATGAGGCCCTGGTTGAAATAGCGTTGCGCTTCGGGATTGGCGGTGGTTATTTTGAAATCGATCCCGCCGAGGCCTTCCAGCAGGGGCGCTTTTTTGCCGGAAGCGTACCAATCCTTATCGTGCGTGGGCGGAACGGCGCAACCGACAGACGGGGCGGCCTTGCCGGTAGAATCCGTCTCCTTCGGCTTCGGGGAATGGTTGCAGGCGGAAAAAATACACGTCGATAACAGTGCAAAGCAGATTTGTCTCATAAGAAAATACAGTTTGAGAACATGAAGGATGTTATTTGGAGTTGACATAAATGCGTACTTAAGTACAAGCGCATGCCGTGCTGTTGGTTGATACGATCACTAAGCGCCCGGTGGGGTGTCCGGACGGAAAACCAGGTCCGATGCACCTAATTTACGCATTATCTGCTTTTCTTGTGGAGGGTAGGGTGTATTTTTTCCAAAGAATTGGCAATGTATGGTTTAGTGAAGGGTTATGGACAGCCGCGGGGTTTGTTGCGCATGTACAGTTTGCTTTTTTCGGCGAAGGCCATGCCGGGTTGATTGGCGTGCCTGGCGTCGAGGGCGCGCAGTTCGCCTTCGATGCGCATGAGTGCGCTGAGCTGATTGTTCAGGCAACCGATCCGTTCCCGGCTGCGGGTGCTCGTGCTGTTCTCCGCTTTGCATATCTCGAGCTTGGCGTTGAGGATGTCTTCCTGCACCACGGCCAGCGGGTCCATCATACTGGCCATGCTCCGCTGTGCATTGCTGTTTTGCTGGTAGACGTTGCCTTCCCGCGCCTGGGCCAGCGCCGCTTCGCGCTTGCGCGCCTGTTCTTTCTTGAAATCGATCAGCAAAGACCTTTCTCCTGCACATGGGCCGCCGCCCGTGTTGGCCCGGTCGAGTTTTTCCTTTTCCTTTTCGATATTGAGATTTGCCTGGCGGCTGTACTCCGCTTCGCGGGGCACGAACGCTTCCGTGTGCAGGCAGGCATTGGCCGGCGCGATGTTCGTGACGCGGCAGCTATATCCTTCCGACCTGAATTCGGTGACGATGTAAAGCCCTTCGTCGGTTTTGAGGTACCCCACGCCCATGTTCCCCAGGAACTTGCGCGGGTGCAGCTTTTCGGGATAGCGGTCGCCATACACGTACCACGTCATCCCCGGATGTTCCGAAAACCGGTAGGCCACAGCCGTCATCCTGCCGTCGCAATACGTGGCGGTAACGCCTTTCCGCTGCAGGTCTGCCGACCCGTCGAACATGGCGGCGGACTGCAGATAAGGGTTCTGGTCGGAAAAACCCGTCGTCACCCATCTTTCGATCGTATTGTTTTTCCCTTTATTGGTATGGTAACGGTACACATTGCCGGTCATGTTCATCACGTCGAACGAAAAATCGGCCAGCTCCGGGAAGAGCATATTGATCAGCCCGTCTTCCCGCGCCGGCAGCAGTCCGATCACACCGGTAGAATTATTTACGAACATGCACTGTTCTGCCATTTTGCCCGGCATCGTGATCTTGAGGTCGAATTCCATATTAAAGCACAGCGACGGCTCATGCGGAACGATGGTCCGCGGCGATGTGGCGCCCGTCAGCACCGGCGCGCGCCTCACAGCAGTACGCCACGCGATGATGGATGCGGTATCTCTCCGGTCGGCGGGCTGGCCGCACACTTCGATGATGGCGGCAAGGAGCAGCCATAGGATAAAGAGGGTCGTTTTCACGGGTAGGGGTTTTACAATTTCACGAATTCCACGCGGCGGTTACGGGCTTTCCCGTCTGCGGTGGTATTGCTGGCCACGGGCTGCGATTCGCCCTTTCCATCGGTCTGTATCCGCGAACCTGCCACGGCGTAATTCTCCGTGATGTAGGTCTTCACGGCCGCGGCACGGCGCTGCGACAAGCTGATGTTACTGGCATCGTCGCCATTGCTGTCGGTATGCCCGATGATCCTGATCCGCAATGCCGGCGTTTTCTGCAAAGCATCGCCAAACTGGTCGATAATGGGGAAGGATTCGGGTTTGAGGTGATCGCTGTTGACGTCGAACAGGATATCGCTGGTAACGGCTTTGCCTTCGCTCATGAGCTGTTTCACCAGCAGGCTGCGTGCGTCCGTGTCTCCGGAAGCGATGCGGAGGTTGCCGACGTACATGCCCGTTTCGGATGCGGGAATGATGGCATTGTTGTTCAGGAAGAAAGTGTTGCGCATCCCATCCGTCAGCGCCCGCGGCAGGTCGATCACCTTGTTGCCGTCGAGGTACAGCCGGATGCGGGATTTGTTCACCGCAATGGCCACCGGCAGCACTTTATTGACGTACGAAGTAAGCGGGAAGTTGCTTTTGTTGCCGATGATATCGTTGCCCAGTCCATATTCCAGCGTTTTCCCATCTTCTTCCGTATAGCGGTGCAGGTTGATGAAGAAACGGTCTTTGTAGAACATGTCTTCCTTCAGGATATCTTTCACCTGGCTGAGGCCGAATTGAATGAAAGGCGTACTGCGCCCGCTTTCCGACCGGAGGAAAAGATCGAATTCGATGGTACAGTTTTCAGGAAGCGGCCCTTTCACCACCGGCACCACGATGCAGTTATGCACCACATCCAGCCAGCGGCTGCCCTGCCCCGAAAGGGTGACTACCTTGCCGCTGCCGTTGGTGTTCCACTGTGCGGGAAAATCGCCCAAACCGTCTTTGTCGAAATGATCTTCGAACAACACCTTCGCCCCCGGCACGAAATCGCTGCCGCCGCTGGAAGTAACCGTTCCGGAAGCAGCGCCTTTGCCGGTTCCCGGGTTATCCTGGCCGGACGATGGCGCCGGTTGGGCCTTGCGCTTGTCTTTCTTTTTGAATATGCTGCCGATGGCGCGACCGGCGTTGTCAAAGGCGGAATCGAGCCCGCGGTCGATGGAAGCATCTACCCGGCTGTTGGCTTTGTCTTTGGCCCGCTGCTCCACCCGTTTCTGGACGGGCGCCTGCGCCAGGGCGGCAATGGTGCAGATGCACAAAATGGGGAGGAATACGATGCGTTTCATGGTTGTGGGTTTTAATCCAAACCTACTGGGAACGCGGTAGGGGAACAACTACATATCCATGTCGCGGGAAGGGAGAAGGGGTCAGACGAGTTTGTCGCGGATGGCCCGGGAAACCGCGCCTGCAGCGGAATGTACGTGGAGCTTGTCGTATATTTTCTTGATATGGAAACGGACGGTATCGATGGTGACGCCCAGTTCGGTCGCCATCATTTTATAGCTGTAGCCTTTGACGAGCAGCTGGAGGATGGCGGTTTCCTTATTGGTGAGGTTGCTGGTTTCCTGTTCGGGGGCCGCGGCTTTCGGCACCATGGCCAGCACTTTCTTCGCCACAGACCCCGTCATGGGCGCGCCTCCGGCCAGCACGGTGCGCACGGCGCCGGGGAGCTCTTCGGTAACGTGCTGCTTCAGCAAATACCCGGAAGCCCCGGCACAGATGGCGTTGAAAATGTTGTCGGTATCGTCGAAGATCGTGAGCATGATCACCGGCAACTGCGGACTAACCTGCCTGATCCGCCTCACGGCCGCCACACCGTCTACCACGGGCATGTCGATATCCATCAATACTACGTCGGGCCGCATTTGTTCCAGGTCTGTTTCCACTGTTTCCGCGTTGGGCATGGCGGCGGCCATTTCGAGATCGTCTTCCGACTCGATCAGTGCGCCGATGCTCGTGCGGAGCGCCTCATTGTCATCATAAACCAAAACCTTTATCGCCATGGGCTAAAAGTAATCATACCGTTTTATCCGGCCACTACATGATCATGTAATGGGTATTTTGAGCAGGATGGTAGTACCATTTCCCGGTGCAGAATCGATCCCGAGCGTGCCCTGCAGCGCCCCGGCGCGCGATCGCATATTCTGCAGGCCGCTGGTGGTTGTATGTGCCGCCATGTCGAACCCTGCACCATTATCGGCGATCCGGAGCACGAGGCTCCGTCCCTCCGTCCGGATGTCTACCGTCACCACCGAAGCGCCCGCGTATTTGGCGATGTTGTTCACCGCTTCCTTGTAAATGAGGAAAAAATCGCGGCGCTGCTGCATATTGAGCCCCGTTCCCAACAACTGCTCGTTGATATGGATATCCGTTCGCACCTGCTTGCATTCGAGCGTTTGCGCCGCGTACTCCCGCATGCGGGCCACCATGTTTTCCAGTTTGTCGTTTTCCGGCTTGATGGCCCAAACGATGTCGCTGATGCCCTGTTGTGCGGCGTTGGACTGCTCGGAAATGGAATGGATATAGGTCAGGGTCTTCCCCTTGTCTTTCTCGATGCTTTTGCCGGATACTTCAGACAGGATGCGGATGCTGGTCAGCGTAGACCCGATCTCGTCGTGCAGATCCTGCGCGATATTGTTGCGGACGGCCAGCAGGTTTTCCTGTTCCCGGATTTTCCTTTTCAGCTGGTACCGGTTAAAGGAAAAATACCCGATAATGCACAGCAACAATAGCCCCGCGAGAAGAAAGTTGCGCGTGGTTCGGGAGTTTTTCAGCTGCCTTTCCTGCAATTGCTGTTCTTTTTCCGCCAGTTCCAACTGTTGGCGGGTACTTTTCGCCATGAGTTCCTGGCGCTCCAGCTGCTCGCGCTGCAGGGCTTTCTCGCGCGACAATAAATCGATCTCCTGTTGTTTTTTCTCAGCTTCGAGGCGGTTACCGGCGAGCAATGCTGCCTGTTTTTCCAGTTGCAATGCCTTGATTTTCCGTTCGGCATGCAGCTGCGCGATGAGGTGGTCTTTTTTCTCGGTTTCGTATCTGGTTTCCAGCTCCGCGATGTCCGACGCCGTGCGGTCTTTGATGATGCTGTCGCGGTAGGCGATGTGGAGATGGTAGTTTTGATAGGCGCGTTCGTAATCCTGGCGGTCGCGGTAAAAAAGCGCGCGTTGATAGTAGAGGTCGCGGAGGTTGTACTTGTCGTTCCGTGCTGCCGCCAGCAACTGCGCTTTATCGAACCAGGCGGCCGTTTGTGCGGAGTCCGTTTTCATGGAGGCCATCCCTGCTGCGATGTAACGGCGCGAGAGCATGATGGGGTCTTTGCCGCTGCGCTCCAGCAGTTCGATCGCCTTCAGCTCGTGGCGGATGGCGGATGCAGGGTCTTTCCGCGCGCTGGCCACCAGCGAGGCCGTTACGTATGCATGCACGATGCGGGCCGTATCGCCCGTTTGCAGGGCGTATTGGAGGCCGCGCTGCTGGTAGCGGAGTGCTTCGTCGTTGTTCACGCCGAGGTAGAACTGGCTGAGATTGCAGCATCCCAAAGACAACCGCGCGATGTCGCCCGTTTTTTCGCGGCAGGCGATGGATTTCAGCGCGTATTCGATCGTTTTGTCTTTTTGCTTCAATTCATAATACAAGGTAGCGAGGTTGTTGTAGGTGGCGGCTTTCTCGCCATCGTACCCTTCGCCGAGCGTTTCATAAATTCCCGCCGCGCGCAGGAGGCATTCCGCTTTATTCTTCATGTCGCCCTTCATGCCCCAGGTGTACCCGAAATCGTTATACGCCAGCGCGGCGTACCGCGACGGATGCGCCGCGAACCAGCCGACGCTTTTCTCGAAATAGGGGATCGCTTCATCGTACCGCCGGTCGTACATCCTGACCTGCGCCAGCTGCATCTGCGTAATCGCCTGGATCTGCTGCCGCCCCAGCTGCTGGCCGATCGCCAGCGCGCGCCGTGCCTCGGTTTCGGCCTTTTCCAGGTCGCCTTTGTCGATCAGCACGTCCGTCCGCTCGATGATGGCATACGCCATGCCCGCGCGGTAATTCTTCCGGCGGCTGAAGGCCTCGGCCAGGTTACAGTAATGCAGGGCGGAATCGTACCGGGACGCGGTGAAAAAGTTTTCCGCGGTGGCGATCAGTTGCGCGGTGTGAAGGGAATCTTGGGGGAAGGATTGCGCCTTCGCCCGGGGAGTCGAAATCGCGAGTAAGAGCAAGATCAGTAAGGATCGCTGCCGGCGTTTCATCGGAAATGCTTTGTTTTTGGGGATATATGCTACTTCAAGTTACCAAGAATTCGGCGAATGGGGAAAAATAGGGGTCAGGGTTTGATGGTCAGCGTCCTGAACGATGTTGCGTCCGCTTCCAGCACGTCTTCCCCGTCTTTCCCGGGCCGGAACCGCAGGCCGATGATCGCCGTGGCGCGGGGCGACACCTTGTTGGCCGAATGATGGATGTGCAGCACATAATGCATGTTCCCTTTTTTATCGATCAGCACATCCCCATGGCCCGTACCGTTTTGCTGCACCATTTGCCGGCTGATGACGGGGTTGCCGGCATATTTTTTCCAGGGCCCCGTGGGCGAAGGGGCCGTTGCATAGCCCACCGCGTAATCCTTATTGCGGAAATCGTTGGCGGAATAAATCAGGTAATACAGGTTTTTATGCCGGACGACCGTAGGCCCCTCCGCCACCGGCCATTCCGCACCCGCCGTGTTCTCCCATCCCGCGACAGCGGCCACGCATTCCTTTTCGGTGCCTGGAATCACGTCCGACAGGTCGGGTTTCATTTCCGCCACGAAAATCCGGTTGCCTTGCCGGAGCTTCACATGGTAGAGGTACACTTTCCCGCTTTCATCGAAAAAAACGAACGGATCGATCTGCTTGCCGGAACCACTGAGCCGTAAAGGCGCATCCTGCCGGAAAGGCCCTGCAGGAGCGGACGCCCGTGCGATAGCGATCTGTTCGTTCGCCGTGTAGGCCATATAGAAGCTGTCGCCCTGCCGGAACACCTGCGGCGCCCAGAATCCCGTGTTCCCGAAGGCTTCTCCGCGTTTCAGGGCCAGTTGTTCCGAACTATCTGCCGGCTGCGTCCATTTTTTCAAATCTTTTGAAGTATAATACAGAAAACCCTCGCTGCTGCCGGTCCCGTACAAATAATACGTTCCCCCGTGCACGAAAATCGTCGGGTCTGCGAGGGAAATCCGGGTGTCCTGGGATTGGGCGGGAATGGCGGCCATGAGCAAAATAGCGGCGGCGATGGTTTTCAAGGGTGACATGTCAGAAAAATAGCAAAAAGGCGGGAGGTTTCCTATCCGGGTTCTTCTTCAACTTCGACCAGGAACCCATAGTCGCCGCCCAAAGCATTTACGGGACGCATTGAAGCTCAGCCGTCCGGTCCCGGAACCGCCGATGTTTGAAAAATCCCTTTCGCCAGCGGAGACTCCGGCCGGAAGAACCGGAAATACTGCGATTGACCGATCTGGACGAGCAGCATGCCACAGACTTCACATGGATGACCGATTTGCCCCGCAACGGCAGACAATTTTCATAATAAAAGGATTTTCAGGGGAGGGAAGGGGGCTCCAGGAACCGGAGGTTCCTGCGGATGCCGGCGAACTTGCTTCTTTTGAGCGGGCTTTTCCGGAAGATGCGCCGGAACTCTTCCTCCGTCAGCTCTTCCCATTGCGAATTGGTAAAATTCAGGATTTCGGGGATGGGCGTGAAGGCCGTTTCGGAAGTAGCTTTGGCGAAACGGTTCCATGGGCAAACGTCCTGGCAGATGTCGCAACCGAACATCCAGTTGTCGAACTGGCCCTGGAGGCTCCCGGGAATGAGGGCGTCCTTCAATTCGATGGTATAATACGAAATGCACCGGCTGCCATCCACCACCGTCGGGGAAACGAGGGCGCCTGTTGGGCAGGCGTCCAGGCAACGCGTACAACTGCCGCAGTAATCGCCGGCCGCGCTGTCGTACACCAGCGGAACGTCCACGATCAGCGTGGCAATGAAGAAAAATGAACCGGCCTGTTTGTGGATGAGGTTCCCGTTCTTGCCGATCCATCCCAGCCCGCTCCGCTGCGCCCAGGCACGCTCGAGCACCGGCGCGGAATCCACGAACCCGCGGCCCTGCACATCTCCCCACTGCTCCCGCATCCGGGCCAGCAGGGTGTTGAGCTTTTCGCGGATAATGTCATGATAATCCGCCCCGTACGCGTATTTGGCCACCTGCGGCGCATCCGGCCGCTGGCGCTGCTCGGGGTAATAGTTCAGCAGCAGGGTGATGACCGATTGCGCCCCGTCTACCAGCAACCGCGGATCGATGCGCTTGTCGAAATAATTCTCCATATACTGCATCCCGCCATGCATGCCGCGGTTCAGCCACTGCTCCAGCCGGAAAGCGTCATCGCTCAACTGCTCCGCCTTTGCGATGCCGCAATGATCGAACCCCAGCTCCCTGGCCAGCTGCTTGATGAACACGGTATTTTTCTCCAGAATCTGCATGCTGGCGCAAATTTACGCTTTTCTGCCGCGATGTTATGGAATTGAAGCCGGTTTACATCTGATGGGGGAGCCGTTCCGGAATATTTTTGACCGAAAGGACGGGATGCCCGGAAAATCCATAATTTTAGCCAAAATTCAACCCGTACCTAAGTTCATTGTAATGCAACTCAAAACTGTCGTCTTAACGCCCCTTTTCCTGGTTTGGGCCATGATGCTGGCCGCGCAGGATAAAACGCCCGTGAAGTATGGAAAAGTCAGCCCGGAAGATTTCAAGACCCGATATGACATCGACACCGGTGCCGCAGCCGTAGTGCTGGCGGACGTGGGGTCGTCGGAGTTCGAATCGGGGCGCGACTGGTTCATCCAGATGTACAAGCAGCACCGCCGTATCCACATCCTCCGCAAAAGCGCCTACGAAAAGGCCAATATCAGCATCGAGCTGTATGTGCAGGGCGCGGCAGAAGAGACCATTTCCAACCTCAAAGCCTGCTCCTACAACCTGGAAAACGGCCAGGTAGTGGAAACGAAGCTGGAAAGCAAAGCCGTTTTCACGGAAAAGGTAGACCGCAACATCGTCCGTAAGAAATTCACGCTGCCCGCTGTAAAGGAAGGCACCATCATCGAATATTCGTTCACCATCAACTCCGAATTTCCCACCTACCTGCGGCCATGGGCTTTCCAGGACGTCGAAATGCCCGTGCTGTGGAGCGAATACGAAGTATCCCTGCCGGAATATTACGAATACCTCTTCCTCAGCCAGGGATACAACAGTTACCACATCAAAAGCTCGAAAGATTCCCGTAAAACTTTCAGTTTCAATATGGAAGGAGCGTCTTCGGCGTCCCCGTCGCGCCACGTGTCCGTGACGCCCGGCATCACCACCCACCGCTGGGTCATGAAAGACGTGCCGCCGCTCAAAGAGGAAAGTTTCGTGACCACCCTTAAAAACCACATCAGCTATATCGAATTCCAGCTGTCTGCCATCCGCTTCCCCGAATCGCCCGTGCGCAATATCATGAGCACCTGGCCGAAGTTCATGGAAGAAATGGGGAAAGACGAAGATTACGCAGGGGAATTGCTGCGCTCGAACAATTATTTGTCGGACGATGTAAAACGCCTCACAGCCGGGGTTTCCACCGCAAAGGAGAAAGCGGCGAAAATCTTCAGTTTTGTGCGGGACAATTACACCTGTACCGATTACTCCGCCATCTGGAAGAGCCAATCGCTCAAAACGACTTTCACCAAAAAGAACGGCAACGTCACCGATATCAATATCCTGCTCACGGCGCTGCTGCGCGAAGCGGGGCTGGATGCGTCGCCCGTTTTGCTGAGCACGCGCAGTCATGGTAAAATATACGCCATGTACCCTATCCGCTCCAAGCTCAATTACACGGTAGTGAGCGTGTATGCGGACGGGGAGGAGTATTTCCTGGACGCCACCCGTCCGTTCCTGGGCTTCGGGAAACTGCACGCGTCTTGCTATAATGGACCCGCCCGGAAGGTGAACGTCGCGGCAGACCCGCTTTCCTTCGAAGCGGATTCGCTGTCGGAGCGCAGCGTCACGGGTGTTTTCATTTCGCCCGACGATAAAGGCCGGCTTTCCGGGCACTTCCAGCGGCAGTACAGCTTTTTCGAATCGTACGACGCCCGTTCCCGCATCCGGGAAAAGGGGCAGGACGTGTTCTTTAAAGACCTGGCGAAAGGGTTCGTGGCAGACATCGAGCTGAGCAACGGGAAATTGCAGGAACTGGAGAATTACAGCAACCAGCTCCTGGTGGATTATGACTTCAAGCTCGGGGAAATGGACGAAAGCGGGATGGTGTACCTCCATCCCATGTTCTCCGAATCCATCCGCAGCAATCCATTCAAATCGGAAAACCGCAAATACCCGATCGAAATGCCGGCGGTGACGGATTATAGCTATAGCCTGACGCTCACGCTGCCCGATGACTGTACTTTCGAAGAAATCCCGAAATCCGCCATCGTGAAATTCAACGACGGGGAAGGCATTTTCCAGTACCTGGTGCAGCAAAACGGCAACCAGCTGATGATGCGCTCCCGGCTCAAGTTTAACCGTGCATGGTACGAAGCGGAAGAATACCAACCGCTCCGCGAATTCTTCGACGTAGTCGTGAAAAAACATGCGGAACAAGTTGTCATCAAGAAGAAAAAAGCATGATCCGGAATTACCTCTTACTGATATTGTTACTGACCGCCGGCGCGCTCCGCGCCGCGGACCCCCGTTATCCCGTCAGCGCCATCCCGCCCGCATTGCTGAAAAACGCGTATGCCGTGCAGCGGGAAGAACTGGTTTCCGTTAAAATCGTCGACACCCGCGATGTACGATACGTTCACCGCATCGTGGTGACGGTGCTGAACGAAAACGGCGACCGGTTCGCAGGGTTCAGCGAAGACTACGATAAATACCGCGAGATAAAGGACGTGAGCGGCGTTTTGTACGATGCGCAGGGCAATCAGCTCCGCAAGCTCAAACAAGGCGATGTGCGCGATCTGAGCGCCGTGAGCGAAATGAGCCTCATGGAAGACAGTCGCGTCAAATCCCACAATTTCTATCATAAAGTCTACCCCTATACGGTAGCTTACGAAGTGGAATTCCGCCACCGCCACACGGCGTTCATTCCCAGGTGGGTGCCGCAGGGCGCCAATTATTATTCCGTAGAACAAAGCAAGCTGGAAGTGACCGCGCCCGAAGGGTACGATCTGCGCTACCGGCAATTCCGGTATGAAGGAAAGCCCGCGGAACGCACGGAAAAAGGCGCGAAAGTGCTCACCTGGGAAGTAAAGAACGTGCCCGCCCAGCAACCGGAACCGTTTACCGGCCCCCTGCGCGACCGCTGCACCATGGTATATCTGGCGCCCAGCAAATTTTCGTTCGCAGAATACGACGGCGATATGAGCTCCTGGGAGAATTTCGGCAAGTTCATCGCCACGCTCAACCAGGGGCGCGATGTGCTGCCGGCGAACATCAAATCCACCGTAGCGTCCATCACCGCCAACGCCAAAACCGACGCGGAAAAGGTCCGGCTGCTGTACGAATACATGCAGCAAAATACCCGGTACATCAGCATCCAGCTGGGCATCGGCGGCTGGCAGCCGTTCGACGCGAATTATGTGGCCACGAAAGGGTATGGCGATTGTAAGGCGCTCTCCAATTATATGAAAGCCCTGCTGGCGGAAGCCGGCATCCGCTCGCATTACACGCTCGTGCATGCAGGGCGGGAGGAAACGGATTTCATGGAAGACTTCACCGTCAGCCAGTTCAACCACATCATCCTCTGTATACCTGGCGCCAAAGATACCACCTGGCTGGAATGCACCAGTCAGACCGCGCCGGCCGGCTACCTGGGCGGATTTACGAACAACCGGCCTGTGTTGCTGATTACCGAACAGGGCGGCAAGCTCGTGCGCACGCCCGCTTACCCGGCAGAACAGAATCTCCAGGTCCGCAACATCATCGCGGAAGCAGACGGTACGGGCACGCTGAAACTGAAATGCGAAACCCGCTACACCGGGCTTCAGCAGGATTATTACCACCAGATCGTCCATTACGACAGCAGGGAAAAGCAGTTGGAGGAGCTGAAAGACAGGCTCAAACTGCCCAGTTTCGATATCGGCGAACTGAAATATACGGAGCATGCGGATGTGCGGCCCGTTCCGGAAGTGGAGGAAACCATGGAACTGAAGGTCCCCAACTACGCCTCCGTTACCGGCAAGCGGCTGTTCATTTTGCCCAACATCCTCACCCGCGGGGCCAGCAAACTCTCCAGCGATTCTACCCGTAGTTCGGACATCTATTTTTACGATCCGTATGTAGACGCCGATTCCGTACTCATCACCGTTCCCGAAGGGTACACGCCCGAAGCGATGTTCCCGGAAGTGAAGCTGAGCACGGCTTTCGGGAACTACTACGCCAGGGTGACGGTCAATGGTAACCGCATCACCTACGTCCGCCGGGTCGAAATGAAATCCGGGCGCTTCCCGGCGAAGGATTACCCGAAGCTGGAAGAATTCCTCAATCAAATCTACAAGTCTGACCGAAGCAAGGTCGTTCTGGTCAAAAAGGAAGCATAAAAAGCGAAGGGCGCCCCAATCGGAGGCGCCCTTCTGATGTATGTACTTTTTGCATTACTGTTATTTTTCCCGAACGCTCACGGATATATGGCGGTCTAGCTTCCGCTCTTCGTCCGGCGCATCGGCGGCCGCTTTGGCGAACTGGCTGCCGTAGCCTTCGGCGCCCAGCAATTGCACGGGCTTCACGTTGGCGGCGGAAAGTGCGGTCACCACGGCGGTAGCGCGGTCCTGCGACAATTGCTTGTTCTTTTTCGCGTCTCCCGTTGCATCTGTATACCCGCCCACCTTGATCTTCGTTTTCGGGAAAGCCTGGAGGATGGCGGCGAGGTTATTGATCTGTACCTGGCTTTCCGGCGTGATCTGCGCGGAGCCGGTCTGGAAGTTCAGGTTGTCGAAATCGAACCATACGTCTTTGCCCGCGGCGGCATTCGGGTTTTGCAGGAATTGTACGAGCTGGTCTTCGATACCGCCCTTGTAAGCGTCGAGCACCTTGCCGTCGGGCAGCGTAACCTTGATGGATTCGCGGACAACAGGCGCCGCGGCGGCCGGAGCCATGTGCGAAGCAGTGTCTTCCACGACGGTGAGGCTGTCGGCCGTAGCAACGGGCGTATGCTCCTTGGCGCCGCATCCCCGCAATAGCCACCACAGCAGCAGGATGGCGGCGATGGCGATGATGAGCCAGGTCACCCATTTGCTGCCGCCGGAAGCGGCTTCCTCTACCGTATGGCCGACGGAATTGGCGGCGCCTTTGAGGGAGCCGGCGAGCGAGGAGATCCTGCTGCCGATATCGCCCAGGCTGCCCACGCCCAGCAGGCCCGCGAGGCCGAGGCCGGAGGGAACGGCCGCCAATATTTTATCTTTCTGGCTGTTTAACATTTCGAGCAGGCCGGAAGTACCCAGGCCGGTGGATTCCGCGTGCTTCCCGATAACCCCTAGTGCCGCCGGCGCAGCTGCCTGCATGAGCGTATCGGCCGACTGCGGCTTGATGCCCGCATAAGACGCCACGGCGCCCGCAATTGCGCCCGATTTATTGCCGAACAGCGATTGCAGGAACTCGGAGCCCTTGGCCAGCAATCCCGCCGGCATTCCGCCCGCGATGTTGCCCAGCTTCGAAAGGTCTGCGCCCGCCGCTTCGCGGACAAGCCCCATCAGTCCGCCCGCATCGCCCGAACCGGCTTTGTTCAGCAGGCCCGTGAGCACCGTGGGAATAATACCTCCCAGCGCCTTCTGAATACCGGATTCGCTTTCGCCCAGCTGGGACGCGGCTTTTCCGGCAAACTCCGTGTTGAATAGATTCTTCAGGGTTTCTATGAGGTCAAACGCCATAAATGAATGTTTTGGTGGTGATACAATAAGGATGTAACTGATCTATAACAGCTTATACTTACTACAGTTCAATTTATAGGTGGATTTAACACAAATGCGCCGCAAGGCCCTCAAAATGAAAAGAATAGACAAAATAGCAGTTAATACACATATAAACTGAAATTAATGCAGCTGGATAGGGGATGAGCTGTCAGCTTGACCGGTTTGGGCGCCTTGGTTCGGGATTTGATCAACCTGAACAAATCAAAAATCCAATCGTTAACCTAAAGGAGCATAAAGTAGACATATGAATTTGAACAACTTTACCATCAAGTCCCAGGAAACGCTGCAACAGGCGCAGCAGCTGGCCTTCAACCATCGCAACTCGGCGATCGAGACCGGCCACATCCTCAAGGCGTTGCTGCAGGACGAAGATAACAGCATAGAATATCTGCTGAAGAAGAACGACGTGAATACGGGTTTCCTCGACGGCAAACTCAACGAGCAGATCAAGGCGTACCCCGTCATCGGCAGCGGTGAAGGCGGACAGGTGCTCAGCCGCGACGCGAACAACGCGATCCTGCGGGCAGGCGCCAGCATCAAGGAATTCAAGGATGAATTCGTGAGCGTGGAACACCTCCTGCTGGGGCTGCTCGGCGGCAGCGACGATACCGCCAAGCTGCTGAAAAACGCCGGTCTCACCGAAAAAGGCCTCAAAGCCGCCCTCACCGAGCTGCGCAAGGGAGGAACGGTGAACAGCCAAACGGCCGATGCCACGTATAATTCGCTCGAGAAATACGCCAAGAACCTCAACGAACTGGCCCGCGCTGGCAAGCTCGATCCCGTGATCGGGCGCGATGAGGAAATCCGCCGTACGCTGCACATCCTGAGCCGCCGCTCCAAAAACAACCCCATCCTCGTAGGGGAACCGGGCGTCGGTAAAACGGCCATCGCGGAAGGGCTCGCACATCGTATCATCAACGGCGACGTGCCCGATAACCTCGATAATAAGATCATCTTCGCCCTCGATATGGGCGCGCTCATGGCAGGCGCCAAATACCGCGGCGAATTCGAGGAAAGGCTCAAAGCCGTGGTGAAGGAAGTGGCCGACTCCAATGGCGACATCATCCTGTTCATCGACGAAATCCACACCCTCATCGGTGCGGGCGCGATGGAAGGCGCGATGGACGCGGCCAATATCCTGAAACCCGCCCTGGCGAGAGGGGAGCTCCGTGCCATCGGCGCCACCACCCTCAACGAATACCAGAAATATTTCGAAAAAGATAAAGCCCTCGAACGGAGGTTCCAGAAAGTATTCATCGACGAACCGTCGGTCGAAGACGCCATCTCCATCCTCCGCGGTTTGAAGGAAAGATACGAAAACCACCACCACGTGCTGATCCGCGACGAAGCGATCATCGCCGCCGTGGAGCTTTCGCACAGATATATTACCGACCGGTTCCTGCCCGACAAGGCGATCGACCTGATCGACGAATCCGCCGCCAAGCTCCGCCTGGAAATGAACTCCATGCCCGAAGAGCTCGACGAACTGGAGCGCCGCATCCGGCAGCTCGAAATCGAGCGCGAAGCCATCAAACGGGAAAACGACCAGGAAAAACTGCGCGAGCTCGCCGCAGAAATTGCCCGGCTGAGCGAAGAAAGGAACACTTTCAAATCCAAATGGCAACAGGAAAAGGAGCTCGTAGATAAAGTACAGAACGCGAAAGCCGCCATCGAAAACCTCAAGCTGGAAGCCGAACAGGCCGAACGCAACGGCGACTTCGGGAAAGTGGCGGAAATCCGTTACGGGAAAATAAAAGAACAGGAAAAACTGGTGGCCGACCTCAGCGCCGAGCTCACCGGGATTTCAGCCAACAATAAACGCCTGCTGAAAGAAGAAGTGGACGCGGAAGACATCGCCGAAAACGTGGCCAAAGCCACGGGCATCCCCGTGGCCAGGATGATGCAGAGCGAGAAAGATAAACTCCTCCAGCTGGAAGACGAGCTGCACAAGCGCGTGGTGGGGCAAGACGAAGCCATCGTGGCCGTGGCCGACGCCATCCGCAGAAGCCGCGCAGGACTGAACGATCCGCGCCGGCCCATCGGCTCCTTCATCTTCCTCGGTACTACCGGTGTCGGTAAAACGGAGCTGGCCAAGGCCCTGGCAGATTATCTGTTCGACGATGAAGGGATGATGACGCGCATCGACATGTCCGAATACCAGGAGAAACATTCCGTAAGCCGCCTCGTGGGCGCGCCTCCGGGATACGTAGGGTACGATGAAGGCGGCCAGCTCACCGAAGCCGTGCGCCGCAAGCCCTACAGCGTGGTGCTGCTCGACGAGATCGAGAAAGCCCACCCGGATACGTTCAACATACTGCTCCAGGTGCTCGACGATGGCCGGTTGACAGACAACAAGGGCCGCGTGGTGAACTTCAAGAATACCATCATCATCATGACGAGCAATATGGGCAGCCATATCATCCAGGAAAACTTCGAAAAGATCACCGAAGGGAATAAAGATGAAGTGGTAGACAGAACGAAGGATGAAGTGATGAACCTGCTCAAACAGACCATCCGTCCGGAGTTCCTGAACCGTGTGGATGAGGTGATCATGTTCCAGCCGCTCATGCGCTCCGAAGTGAAGGGAATTATTAACATACAATTACAACAACTGAAGGAACTGGTAGCGAAGAATGGCATGATATTGGAATTCTCTGATTATGCGCTGGATTACCTGGCGGAACAGGGTTACGATCCCCAATTCGGTGCAAGGCCGCTGAAGAGATTGATCCAGAAAGAGATCGTGAACCTGCTCAGCAAGAAGATCCTCGGCGGAGAGATCGACAAGGCGAAACCGGTTTTGGTGGATGTGTTTGACAATGTGGTCGTGATCCGCAACACTTAACAAGTCATTTCTAATACGACGATATACAGTTACAGGTTAATGCCCGGATGAATCCTCATCCGGGATTTTTTTTGCCATCTAACACATTATCAATAGTAATAAATTAAAATTTGTTGTAATCTAAATTAGCGGTTATCTTGTGGCCCACGAAACGAGCTACCCGCTGGTTCTGCGGCAAGGAATTACCGCTTTTGGAAGCGGTGAACGATTGTGTAGTCAGGATTATGGGGGTTAAAAGGCCTACAGGAAGGGCGCGGGGTATTGCCTCAGCGCCTTCCCCTGTACGGTTGGCCGTTCATAAGCGCTTGAAATCCGTACATTTGGGATAAAACCAGGCTTATGTACCCGATCGGAGAAAGAGAAAGGAAATTCATGGCGATGGCGGTGGAACTATCCGCCCGCGGGATGCGGAACGGGGACGGCGGGCCTTTCGGCTCGATCGTAGTGAGGGGAGATGAAGTAGTGGGGAAAGGATGGAACCAGGTGCTGACCCACAACGATCCCACGGCGCATGCCGAAGTGGTGTCCATCCGCGACGCCTGCCAGCGACTGGGTACTTTCCAGTTGACGGATTGCGAGATCTTTACTTCCTGCGAGCCCTGTCCCATGTGCTTCGGGGCTATCTATTGGGCGCGCCCGCAAAGGGTTTTCTTTGCCAATACGAAAGAAGAGGCGGCGGCCATCGAATTCGACGATTCCTTTATTTACCATGAATTGGAATTGCCTTTCAGCGAAAAGAAAATCCCCTTTATCCCCATGCCCGAAGAAGCGGCGAAAGACGTGTTCCGGGAATGGGCCCGCAAATCCGATAAAACCGGTTATTGACGGTTATCTCCGCGCGAAATGGTAAATCCAGTACAGCGCGATGGCCATGAAAAGGACGACCAGCGCCACGATGGCGATGTAGAGGTAATAGTTCTCCTTTTTCTTCCGGCGGTTCTTCCGGCGGAGGCTGTGCAACACATTCCACTTCGCCTGCCGCAGCCATCCGGGGATCTGGTCTTTCCGCGAAATGGCCGACAGCCCTTCCACAGCTTCGCTGCACAGCTCACAGTCTTGCAGGTGCATTTCAACCTCGTGCCTTTCGGAAGCACTCAGTTCACCCTTGACGTAAGCCAGCAGCTTGTCTTGCGAGGGACAGGCGGTTTCGGTGAATATGTCAGCAAAATGGTCGTTCATATCTGTTAAGGCGTTGCCCGCTGTTGCAAGTTAACGCATATTTTTACTGTACTTTTCCAATAAAATTTTAAGGTTGCGTTTTCCGTTCTGGATGTAGCTTTTTACCTGTCCGGCGTTGAAGCCGGTGATGTCGGATATTTCCTGGTAGCTTTTCTTCTCGAGATAAAAAAGGCGCACGGTCACGGCCTGGTCTTTGTTCAATTCCCCCAGCGCCCGTTCCATATGGTCGAGCATAACGTCTTTCTGCACATGTGCCGCATGCCGCACGTCTTCCTGCTCCGCCACGCCGGGCACCAATTCCTCCTTCAGTTCCACGTCTTTTTTATGCCGTAGCTGCATGAGGCAATGGTTTTTGGCGACCTGGTAAATCCATGCTTTGAAATAGATCACGTCGTGCTTGTGGATTTCGGAAAGCACTTTCAGGAAGATCTGCTGCACGCTGTCGCGCGCGTCTTCTTCATTCTTGAGATACTTCATGCAAAGGCCCAGCAGCAGGATGGCGTACCGGTCGAACAGGACGCCTATCCACTCGGTATTGCCATCGGCTTTATACCGTTGGAGCAGGTCCTGGTCGCTCATGTGTTGATATTGGTCGGAGGATGGATGCACGTTTTTACAGTAGCGTTCTCAATTGAGATGCATAAGTAAACAAATTCCATAAATATTTCAAATGGAAGCGGGTCAATTCATGTTGCTGAGCTCTTCCTGCGCGAGGGATTTCATCGGGCCTTCGGAGTTGGCGATATCGCGCAACATCCTGCGGGCTTTGCCTTTCTGGCCTTTCGCGCGGTAGCAGATGGCCATCTGGTAGCGGGCACGCTCTGCGTATTTGCCTTTATCGGAAAGTTTGCGGAACTGGTTGATGGCTTCGTTGAAATCGCCCTGTTGCTGGTATTGCATGGCGCTGCGGTACACATAGTCGTCCCCGTTAGCCGGTTTCGCCGCCGGTTCATCTTCTTTCTCAGCTTTTGTAGCGGGCGCGGGCTCGGGGGCTTTTTCTTTCGGCGTTTCCTGCTGCGGCGCTTTCGGCGGGTCTTTCGGTGTTTCGGCCGGCGGTGGCGGCGTTTGCGCTGCCAGTTTCCGGGCGTTCGTATCTGCTGGCGGCAGCTTGGGAAGCGCACTGTCTTTCACGGTCTTTTTCTTCTGCGCGGTATCGCGGGTGGGAACGGGCGTAGCGGCTGCCACACTGCGGGAAGTATCACGGTTGCTGTATTTGGTCTGAATCACCAGCGGTTCCTGCACCGGTTCGGCATGCGCCTGGTAATTGCCGACTTCAGCGCCTTTGGGCGCAGGCAGCACAACGACCTCCGCGGCGCGCGCGGGCAAAACGGCCATCGGCGGCCGGTTTTTGAGGTGCTGCTGCAGGAGGAAAATGCCGCCACCGCCGAACGCCAGGAAAATGATCGTCCAGAAGTAAGACTGGGCGCTGTCTGCAAAGGTTTTGCGTTCCTGCTGCGGTTGTTTGGCCGCCAATTGTTTTTGCTGGCGGACGGGCGGGGGAGCAGGCGCATATTCCCGCTGGATATACTGACTGAGCTGTTGGCTCAATTGCTGGTAAGATTCGATGTTGGCGGGATTTTCGAGCGTGGCGAGCGCATCGTTGCAAAGGTCGCATTCCACGAGGTGCTGTTCCACCAGATGCTGTTCCACAACGGTCATCTGGCCGAGATGGTAACGGCGCATCTGGTCCCTGTTCAAACATCGTACGGGAGTGAAGATCCGGATGATCCTTTCTTGTCTTGGAGAATGACTATTCATATGCCGCCTCTTTCATATACGTAGCAACCTGTTGACGGATGCCTTTCAGCCGGTCCCTCACCTGGCCGGGACCGATGTGCCGCGAGCGCGCAAGCTCCTGCAGGGGCTTGTGCTCGAGGTAAAATTCATTGAGCAGGTCCATATCCTCGGGGATCAGCCTGCCGAGCGCATTTTCCAGCTGCGCTGCCAATGCCATTTTTTCGATGGGATTGTTGCCGGCATGGTCTACCCGGCTTTCCAGCTCGCGCATGGCCGCCGGAGGGGCCTTCCGGGTTTTGCCGAAATACTGCTGGACCAGGCCGTGCATGATTTCGTTTACTCTGCCAGTGGCATGCTGCAATTGATCGAATAATTTGCCGGTCAGTTCGGGGAGTACGGTTGCTGCGGGATGCCGCTCATCGAGCCCGGGTAAACAAACCGCCACCAGCAGGTGACTATACCGGTCCAATAAAACCCCTGCCGCCTCTCTTTCCCGGAATTTCCGGAACCGGAGAAGCAGTTCCCTGTCGCTGAGGTTATTTAACTGGAGATGCATATATTCTATGATTATATTTACGTAAATCCGGGCCAAAAGTTCACCGGTCACGTCATATTATTTAAACAATTAACATGCCATTAGCGATCACGATAGTGCCGGTCATGCCCCTCCGGGCGGAGCCTTCGCACCGGGCCGAATTGATTTCCCAGGCGGTTTTCGGGGAATGTCTTGAAACAGAAACCGTTACGCAGGACGGTTGGGTGAAAGTAAGGATGCAGTACGAAGGATATGAAGGATGGGTAACGATTTCGCACCTGGAAACCATTCCGCAGGGCTTGTTCGAGGCAGCGCCCACGCACGTGGTCAGCCACTGGCAGGCCGTATTGCAGCTTAATGGAAAACCGGTCCACGTGCCTTACGGCAGTTTGCTGAAGCTGGGCACGGCTGAATGGGGAAGCGTGTCGGTAGCCGCCGGCGAAGGTATCGTGCCGTTTAAGCCGGCTCCCGCGCCGCGGGAGGCCTGGGCACCCATTGCCATGGAATTCCTGAATACGGGGTATTTATGGGGCGGGAAGACGGTGTTCGGGACAGACTGTTCCGGCTTTACACAAACCGTGTATAAAATCCTCGGCATTCCCTTGCTGAGAGACGCCTACCAGCAGGCCGCTCAGGGTGAAACGGTTTCGTTCCTCCAGGAAGTGAAATCCGGCGACCTGGCGTTTTTCGACAATCCCGAAGGGCGCATCACCCACGTGGGCATTATGCTCGACGAGCAGCGGATCATCCATTCGTCCGGGAAGGTACGCATCGATCCGGTAGACAATCAGGGCATCGTGAACGCCGACACGGGCGAGCGCACGCATCGCTTGCGGCTCATCAAACGGTTGTTCTGACAGGTTTTCGTCAAAAAACAGGCCCCCACGCGCTTTGTGCATGGGGGCTTTTGTATGAAGAGAGTAGTAATTGAATTACCGGGCTTTCCCGATCAGCTCCGGCCGCCCGCTGGCGCGGATTTCCAGCTTCACGTCGGCACCATTCTCCCCGGAATATTTCCCGTCAAATACAATCTCGTTTGCACCGGCCGACAAAACAGGCAGCGGCTTTTCCAGTTTGATCGTTTCCATCAGTTGCCATTGGCGGTTGAAGCGTTGCACGGTTTTACCGTCGCATTTCAGGAACTGGTTCCGTTTCAATGCAATGGGCAACACGAGTGCATCCTGGCGGTTGATGGCGATGGAGATCTGGTCGAAGGTGACGTCCGGATCGGATTCTTTCGTGGGCGCCAGCGTGATCATGAACGAGACGGGTTGCGCATCGGCCGGATTATTGAAATTGAAGGTGGAGAATACCGGCTCGCCGGGTTGTTTCAGGACTTGCTGATGTTTGAAATAAGCGTTGTACACCGGCGTCAGCCGGTAAGCATTGCCGGGGGCCGGTTCCAGGTGGAATTCGTGCTGAAGGCTCCGCATCTGCGCTTTTTGCGCTTCGGAAAAAATGTTTTGCATGCGGGCCTGTTCCCAGGTTTTGATCAGTGCCAGCACTTCATCTTTTTTACCGTGTTTCTGCAGGGTTTCCAGGCTGGTCGATAAACCGAAGCCCGCGTTGTAACCTGCGCCCATAGCCAGCATCCACTCAATGTCTTCGGGCGTGGTTTCTGGCCGGAGGCTGAACCAGCCGAGCATGGAGGGCATCAGGTTGCGGCGGTAAAATTGCTGGTTTTTCAAACGAAGCTGCAGCTGGCTTTCGCGGAACCCGGCGTACCAGGGCTCGCCCCAGTTCATCCGGGTGTAGGTGTGCCAGAAGAAATGCCCGGGCATGCTGGCATCGTTGATGACTTTGCCTTTCAGCTCGGGGGAAAGCGCATCGTACCATGTCTGCGTAAACAATTGCCGCGCATATTGGCCCATGCCGGAAGAATGGCAGCCTTCGAGCCCGTCGAACGAGATCTGCATGAGCCCGGTTTCGTTGAAAAGCCGCGCGATCGTTTTCGACATTTCTTCCTGCAGCGCGTAGTTGGTGAGGAATACTTTATAGGCGTGGTCCATCAGTTTGCCGATAGTGTCGCGCTGTGCATGGGCAACAGCTTTGGTGCCGAAGGCGCCGCGCTGGCAATCGAGCAGTTTCCAGGGCGCGGATGCGGAAACGCCGCCGTACCGGATGATCTCATCGCCTACCACAACGGCTTTCAGCGTATTATTCTGGAACTGGTTGAAGAAAAGCGCGTCTTCGATCCCGATTTCTTTCGCCGTCGCGTCTATGGCATCGCTGAGCCGGGAGTAGCCGACTTTCGCCAGGCGCGGATCGGGAACGGGCGTTACGTACGGATCGTTGGTGGTGATGAAGTTGGACAAGGTATGCACCCCCAGGCGAACGCCTTTCGCTTTCGCCGCTTCCACACATTGGCGAAGACTGGCCCAGTTCTCCGGGAAGTCGCGCGGGTGCAGTTTGAATGATCCCCATTGCTCGAAGGGATCGCCGTGGTAAAGGTACCGGAGGCCGGCCTGCTGCGTGACGGCGATGGCCTCCTGCAGGTTGGCGTTGCCGAAATTCATGATGAGGTACGATTCGGAAGCATGCGTGGCCTGTTTCCCCCAAACGCCGTCGAGCATCGGGTGCGGCAATCCTTCCTTCAATTCGATCTGCGAGATGGTGGGCAGTACATCGGCGGTGGCTACGCCAAACAGGGCGATTTTACTGCCGGTTACGCCGCCGTCCTGGAAAGCGGGCGCGAGGTAAGCGGTATGCGCCCAGTTTTCGATGATCCGGTCTTTCCCGCGGTTGCGGCAATAAGCCTGCAACACGGCCCCGAAGGCGGTAGGGCGCGCCACATCGCCGCGGAACAGTTGCTTGTGCATGTCGTTTTCCTTCACATCCACTTTATTGCCGCCTTCAAAAATATCGTAAGAGGGCTCGACGTCGCTTTCCGCATTGGGATAGCCGCCCAGGGTTTTGATGTTCAGCGCCTGGATGCCGATGGCGAATTCTTTATTGCGCACAACGCCCACCACTTCGCCGACCGTGTCTGCGATGCTGGTAGGATAGGGCCCCCAGAGCACGAGGTCCACTTTTTCGGCCGGTGTGATCTTCGTGAGCTCGAAGCGGAGGTACCGGTCGTTGGATTGCACTTTCACCGTAGCTTCCACGCCGGTTTGCGGGTAGGATAACGCCAGTTCCGACTTTTTCGGATTCCAGGTGCAGGTGCGGGGCGCATGGATGGTGCCGTCTTTCTTCACGCTCAATAACGCGTTCGCTTCCGCCGCCACGAGGAATTCCTTTTGCAGCGCGAGGCTTTTCATGCTGGTAACTTTCCCGGTGTTATCGAGCTGGAGGCTCCATTGCTTCGTTTTGAAGTGTACCTGCGCAGTAGCGGGCGCCGCGGCCGAACCGGTGAAAATGGCCAGGCATAGCAGGAGCCGCCCGGCGAGTGGTCGTTGTTTCGTTGCCATATGTGAGATATACGGGATGTGCTGGTTTGTTGTTTGGTTGAAGAAACAAGATACCTGGACAGGCTTTCGTAAACCACCATGTTTTTGACGGATTGTAACGTTTTATTTGCAGGTGCGTTTGTAATGGGCTTAAAATCAACGGGATAGGCATAAAAAAACCGCCGGGACCAGGGTCCCGGCGGCTATAGGTGCGTTTCTGTGGCAGATTATTGCTGCGTAAAGGTCTTGTTGTACAGCTCGAAAGCATCGCGGATGATTTCTTCCGCTTTGGCCTTGTTGCCGAATTCTTCCACCTTAACTGTCTTCTTTTCCAGGGTTTTGTACTCTTCGAAGAAGTGGCGGATCTCGCTCAGCAGGTGCGGGGGCAGCTCGGAGATGTCGTTGATATGGGCCACGCTCATGTCGTGCGCTGCCACGGCGATGATCTTGTCGTCTGCCTCGCCGCCGTCGATCATCTGCATAACCCCGATCACTTTGGCGTCCATGATGCACATGGGGACCACTTCGATCTGGGAGAGGATGAGGATATCCAGCGGGTCATTATCGTCGCAATATGTTTTCGGGATGAAACCGTAGTTGGCGGGGTAGTACACGGAGGAATACAGCACACGGTCCAGTTTCAGCAGGCCGCTGTCTTTGTCAAGTTCATACTTGGCACGGGAGCCCTTCGGGATTTCGATAATGCCGGTTACCGTGTGGGGGGCATTTTCGCCGGGGCTTACGCTGTGCCATGGATTCGTTGTCGTCATTCAATCTTGCTTTAAAAAAATATGATATCAATCTCGTTTACTGACGGGTAAAAACGGCGAACGGGTTGTAATTCAACCCGGCCGGATAAGAAAACCCGGTTTGTTCAGTGCGCAAAATTAATGAACAAACCGGGAATAGCTATAAAAAATTGGGAGAGATCATTTTACGAGCGCTGAATCCACGGGTACAACGGGCGACATGGAGTTCATGTCCATGGTGCCTGGGGGTACGGAAGTCGGGAGGATGCTTTCGAGGGTGAGGGATATTTTCCACTGTCCGTCTTCCTTCACGAGGTGAAGGGTTTCCTGTGAGCTCACAGAGGAGTTGAGGATGGTGACGGTGGCTTTATCGCCTTCTTCGTCGTGGTTAACCACTTTCAGCTTGGCGTTTTTGATCTTTTCCCGTTCATTTTCATTGCGTTTGCCGTCGAAAATGGAATACAGGAGGATCACCGACTGGGATTCTTTCGTGGCGTATTCTTTGGCACGTTCGAAATTCGATTCCTGGATAGCGTGCATAAACTCCAAGGCAACCTCCTGCGGCTCGGGTTTTTTCTTGCAGCTGCTAATGCTGAGCGCCAGGCCCGATGCGCACATAAGGTATAAAAATCGCCTATAATAGCTCATGTGGTTGATAGGTTAATGTTTATTATGTCTTACCGCAAAAGTAGATGGAATCTTCCAATTGCACAACTTACGACAACGGCTGTTAAGGCCGTGTTAATTGTGGTCCTTCTGCTTATGGTCCTTATGATCTTTCTGATGGTGGTGGTCCCGTTCTTTTTCCCTTTCCTTTTCGCGTTCTTCTTCCTGTGCCGCGGCTTGGTCGTAGGCCTTGATGATGGCTTTTACCAGGCGGTGGCGAACCACGTCTTCTTCGTCGAGCTCCAGGTAACCGATCCCTTCCACGTTCCGGAGGATGCGGGCCGCTTTGCCGAGGCCGCTTTTCTGGTTTTTCGGAAGGTCGATCTGGGTAAGGTCTCCGGTGATGATCGCTTTGGCGGAGGAGCCGATACGGGTGAGGAACATCTTCATCTGCAGGTCTGTGGAGTTCTGGGCCTCGTCCAGCAAAATGAAGGCGTTATCGAGGGTACGGCCGCGCATATAGGCGAGGGGGGCTATTTCGATGATCCGGTTGGTCATGAAATAGTTAAGCTTGTCTGGCGGGATCATATCGTCGAGCGCGTCGTACAAAGGCCGCAGGTACGGGTCGATCTTTTCCTTCAGGTCGCCCGGCAGGAACCCGAGGCTTTCGCCGGCTTCTACCGCGGGGCGGGTGAGGATGATCTTGCGGACGGCTTTGTTTTTGAGGGCGCGGACGGCGAGGGCGACGGCGGTGTAGGTTTTACCGGTACCGGCGGGGCCGATGGCGAACACGATGTCGTTCTTGTCTGCCAGGGTCACCATCTTTTTCTGATTGGCGGTCTTGGCGCGGACGGTACGGCCGTTGGGGCCGAAAACGAGCACGTCGTTGGGATTGCGGTCCTTGAAATGGTCGATGCCGGAGCCTTCTTCCTCTCCGAGGATCTGTTCAAAATAGTTTTCGCTGAGGTGGCCGTTCCGCTCGAGGTAACTGACGATCTGACCGATCTTTTCGCGGGCGGTGGCCACTTCTTCAGGAGCGCCCGACAATTTCAGCTGCGTGCCGCGGCTGAGGATCTTCAGTAGAGGGAACTTTTTCTTTAGTAAGTCCAGTTTTCCGTTGTTAACCCCGAAAAACTCGATCGGGTTTACGCTGTCCAGGTTAATGATGGATTCTGTCAAGTGCGGTTCGATTTAATCTTGTCCATAGTTTCGGAATCTGAACAGTGCGTTTGAGGTAGAACGGCGGACGGGATGCGCCCGCCGTTCTTTATTCAGAGACTGGATCAGATCCGGTATCCGTTCTGTTTGAACGCTTCTACGCGTTCAGCGATTTGCTTGTTGCCAAGAGCGAGGATGCGTGCTGCGAGTACCGCCGCGTTGCGCGCACCGGCTTTGCCGACTGCCAGGGTGCCTACGGGCAGGCCTGCGGGCATCTGTACGATGGAATACAGCGCATCGATACCGCCCGGTAAGCCACCGTCCAGGGGAACACCCAGAACAGGGAGGGAAGTATAGGCAGATACTACGCCGGGCAACGCCGCCGCCATACCTGCTGCTGCAATAATCACGCCGTAACCCTGGGATTGCGCGTTCACTACGATCTCGCGTACCTTGTCGGGATTACGATGGGCAGAAGCCACAATCATTTCGTTTTCGATGCCAAAGAACTGTAAGTGGTTCTGAGATTCCTGCATTACGGGCTTATCGCTTTCCGAGCCCATGATAATTAAAACTTTCATTTGAGTATTAATCTGCTATAAATTAACGTAAAAAAATGATTATTTGTTTCCTGCGTCAAAGATATATCATCATGACTTAACAAATCATTTCAGCCCCCGTGAAATTTTCAACATCCGTTCCATGCCCCTTAATTCCCATACTGATAAGTTAATTTTGTGTAATATATTGACTACATTCGCGCATCAACTAGCCTATGCCTAACAGTCTATCCCGATGATCGATCCTTTGCTGACACAGGTGATCGAAGCCCTTCCAGACCCCGTAGCCGTGTTCGACACGCAGTTGCGCCTGGTAACGGTGAACAGCGCTTTCTCCGAAGAAAGCTGCCGCCACCTCGGCTTTGCCCTTCAGCCAGGAGACAGCCTTCGCCGGCTGGCAGACCTCCATCCCGGCATCGCCGAACATTCCATGCACCACTGGGCCAGCGCCCTCGGCGGCCATCGCGTGGCCTTCGAACTGCAGTACGGCCAGCCGCCCCTCCGCTACCAGGTGTCCTGCAGCCCCCTGCTGAACGACCGGCAAGAGGTATTCCAGGTCATGATGGTGATCCGCAACATACAGGCCGAAACCGAAGCCCGCGAAAACGAACGCTTCTTCCGGTCCGTCCTCGAAAACCTCCCCGTCGGCCTCCAGGAATTCACGCCCGAAGGATGGCATCGCAACATGAACGGCGCCCAGCGCATCATCCTCGGCGCCAACCATGCCGCCAACTCAGCGCCTTATAACGTTTTCGACGATCCCTTCAACCGCCGCAACGGCCTTTCGGCCCTGCTCGACGAAGTGAAACAGCATAAAGCGCCCGTCAAACGGGAAATGATGCTCAAATACCAGGAGATCCACGATGAAAACGTGACCCGCATCCAGCCGATGTATTATGAAGTGACCGGTTTCCCCGTGCTCGACCTCCAGGGCGACATCGAGTGCCTCTTCATCATCCTCAGCGAGATCACCGAAAAGAAACTGGCCGTCCTCAGCCTCGAAAAGAGCGAACGGCTGCTGCACACCATCGTCGAGAACCTGCCGGTCGGGTATATCCAATTCGACAACTTCGGGTTCATCCGCCGCGTCAACCAGACACAGCGCAAATTTTTCGCCAGCACTGGGCTGGAAGAGCAGCCCGACAGCAACCTCGTGCAAGACCCTTTCGCGCGGCTCTTCGAGCTCGACCAGCTTTTCATGGATGTGTTGCAACGGGGGAAAGTGGTGCGGCTGGAGAAGAAACTCGAGTTCCAGGTGCATACCGGCGCCGGGAAGATCGACCGGGAAATTTTCCTCGACCTCACCATGTTCCCGGTGGAAGACCCCGTAGACAAAGACCAGATCGTAGTGGCGCTGGTGAACGATATCACCGAAAAGAAGCGCCAGGAGCTGGAAAGCACCAAAGTCCAGGAGTCGCTCCTGCAAACGGGCGAGATCGGGAAGATCGGTGGCTGGGAGCTGGACATGGCTTCGAAGCATCTGCGCTGGAGCGGCCAAACCTATAAAATCCACGAACTGCCGCCCTATGCCACCATCAACGTGGAAAAGGCGCTGTCGTTCTACGAGCCCGAGTCACGCGCGCGGATGGACCAGGCCATCGCCGCGTGCATGAGCCGCGGGAAGGCGTACGATCTGCAGGTGACCCTCATCACGGCGCGCAACAACACGCTGCAGGCCCGCGTGATCGGGAAGCCGGAATACCGCAACGGGCGCATCGTGCGGATTTACGGTGTGATCCAGGACGTGACGGAGCAATTCCGCATCCGGAACCAGCTCACCCGGAACGCCGAGCTCATGCGGTTGTTCTTCGACACCATCGATATGGGGTACGCCGTGATGGACAAGGAAGGGAAGGTCAATTTCATCAACCGGAAGGCCCAGGAGATCGTGGACCACGGCAAGGTGATAGGGCGCAATATTTTTGAAGTGTTCCCTTCGCTGGTAGGGTCTACGTTCCACACCCGCGTACGGCAATGCATCGAGGCGCAGGCGCCCGTTTCGTTCTCGAACTACCTGCCGCAGCTAGATAAATGGTACGAATTCCTGCTGGCGCCCATGCAGGACGGCAGCATTTCCATCTTCACCCGGAATATTACCGACAGCAAAAAGATGCAGCGGGAATTGCGGAAAGCGAACGAACAGTTGTCGTCCCTCAATAAATTCCTCGTCAACCAGAACAAGCAGCTGGAAGACTTCGCGCATATCACTTCCCACAACCTCCGCGCGCCGATCGCCAATCTGAAGGCGCTCATGCAGATCATGAACGAAACGGGGAACGAGCAGGAGCGGGAAATGTACAGGGGGATGTTTGCCGAAGTGATCCGCAATATCGACGAAACGCTCAACGACCTGATCGAGATCGTGCAGATCCGGAAAGATCTGAACGTGGAAAGGGAAACGCTGGCTTTTTCGGACCGGCTACAAAAAGTGAAGGATATCCTGCTGGTGGATATGGAAACGAGCGGCATGCGGCTCACGGCAGATTTCACCGAAGCGCCCCATATCGATTATCCGCGCATCTACCTGGACAGCATCCTGCAAAACCTCCTCACCAACGCCATCAAGTACCGGTCGCCGGAACGCAAGCCCAGCCTGCATCTGAAGAGCAGGGTGGTGGAAGGGGGCATTATGCTGACGGCGGAAGACAACGGCATGGGGATCGATATGGAGCGGTATGGCGCCAAATTGTTCGGGTTCCGAAAGACATTCCATAAAAATAAAGACGCCAAGGGCATCGGCCTGTTTATCACCAAAACGCAGATAGAAGCGATGGGTGGGAGCATACATGCCGAAAGTAACCTGGGTGCAGGAACGAAATTTATCATTACCTTCAGGCCCGAATAGCAATTCTATGAAGCCGCTACATTCGATCTTTATAGTAGACGATGACCCCATTCACCAGCAGATCACTGAAATCATGCTGGAAAGACTGAGGATCGCTGATGCAGTCACTAAATTTTCCGACGCACAGGATGTGCTGGACCATATCCGCGTCAATACCGCAGACCAGGCTTCCCTGCCGGACCTGATCCTGCTGGACCTCAACATGCCTGTCATGGACGGGTGGGAATTCCTCGAAGTATATGCCGGGATCCGGCATCAGATCGCCAAAGACATCCGGATTTATGTGCTCACTTCCTCTATCGACGAGCGCGACCGGCAGCGGGTAGACCAGTTCGACTTCGTGTCGGGCTACCTCACCAAGCCTTTGACCAACGATATTATCATGGCATTGTTACCGTAACGGGGCGTTTCAGCTCGCGGATGGTGGCGGCAGGGTTGGCCGAAGAGAAAACCGTGTTGCCGGCCACCAGTACGTCTGCTCCCGCTTCGACCACGAGCGCCGCGTTTTGCGTGGTGATGCCCCCGTCTACCTCGATGAGGGCAGTGGACCCCGTTCTGCGGACGAGGTCGCGCACCTGGCGGAGCTTGATGTAGGTCTGCTCGATGAAATGCTGGCCGCCGAAACCGGGGTTCACGCTCATGATGAGCACCAGGTCGAGGTCGGTGATGATATTTTCCAGCAGGGCCACGGAAGTGTGGGGGTTAAGGGCTACACCGGCTTTCATGCCCAGCCCTTTGATCTGCTGGATGTTGCGGTGGAGGTGGCGGCAGGCTTCGATGTGGACGGTCAGGTAATTTGCGCCCGCCTTTGCGAAAGCTTCCGCGTATTTTTCCGGCTCCTCGATCATGAGGTGCACGTCATTCACTTTTTTCGAGATTTTCGTAACGGCGGAGATCACCGGCAGCCCGAAGCTGATGTTGGGCACGAAGCGGCCGTCCATGACGTCGAGATGCAGCCAGTCGGCGTGGCTGTCGTTGATCATTTCCACATCTTTCCCGATTTCGAGAAAATTGGCGGCGAGGAGGCTGGGGGCGATGAGCGGTATTTTCTTTTCCAATGCGTTACGAGTTTTCAAGCAGGTACAATACTACAGATTTTTAGCCGAATCGAGCAGGTGTTGCGCTTCGGGGAAATTTTTCCGGAAGGAAAGGGCCTTGGTAAGATCGTCGAGCCCCGCGGCTTTGTTCCCCAGTTGCAGCAAGGTTTTCCCGCGGCGGTAGAAGGCGTCGGCGTTGGTGGGATCGGCTTTCGCGGCCATGTTGTAGGACACGAGCGCGTCTTTGGCGTTGCCCTGTGCGGCCAGCAGGTTGCCGATGGCGATGTAGGCCGGCGCGTAGGCGGGGTTGCGGCGGATGGATTCGCGGAACGCGTCCCAGGCTTCGGGAATCTTACCTGCTTTTTCCAGGCACTCGCCGGTGAGGAACGGGGCTTCGGCAGACGAGGAGTCGATCCTGGCGGCAAGGCGGTAATAGTTCGTGGCGTTTTCGTAACTGCCGAGCGCGGCGATCATATCCGCCGTGAGCATCACCACTTCGTATTCGGCGGAATCCTGCCGGATGTGGATGGCGGAAGTCAGCAGGTCGATGGATTTGACCGTGTCCTGCTGCCGCAATGCGATCAGTCCGCGGATATACAACGCCTGCGGCAGTTTGCCGGGCGCCCGTGCGATGATGGCCGCCTGGCTGTCTGCCGCGGCGTATTCGTTATGTTCGATGAGGGCGTTGGCGAGCCAGACGCGCAGGTCCAGGTCGTCCGGTTTTATGGCCAGGTCGGTCCGCATGTTGTGAATGGCGACGGCGAGGGAATCTGCGGCGGGCGCCGGCTGCTGTTTTCCGGGATCGGCCTGTTGGCCGCATGCGCACAACAGCGCCGGCAGCGCCCAAAGTAAATGGCGGGTGTTCATCGCCCAAACATACAGAAATCCCTGTTATTTCGCATCCTCCGTTACGGCGGCTTTCGCGGTTTGCAGCAGCCAGTCGCGCATTGTGTTGTAGTCTGCATCCATCAGTACGGCTTCTTTCTGCATGCCATCGAGCACCATAACCCGTTCCGGTGCCTGGATGGCGTCTGCGAGGCCCGGCGGCATCGTGTTGGCGAACTTCACCGGGTGCGCGGTTTCCAGGAAAATGCCCAGGTGGCCGGGGTGCGTTTCCATGTATTTTTTCAGGCCCAGGTACCCTACGGCGCCGTGCGGGTCCATGAGGTAGCGGCGGCGGGCGTAGACGTCTTCCATGGCGGCAACGGTTTGCCCGTCGGTGAAGCGGTAGGCGGAAAGCCGGGCTTTCAGCGCCCGGTCGTTCTGCGCGAAGAGCTGCAGGATGCGCACGAAGTTGCTGGGGTCTGCCACGTCCATGGCGTTAGACAGCGTGGCGGTGGCGGGTTGCGGCTCGTATCTGCCGTTTTCCATGAATCGCGGTACGGTATCGTTCACGTTGGTGGATGCGATGAAATGGGGGATGGGGAGCCCCATCGCGGCGGCCATCATGCCGGCGCAGATGTTGCCGAAATTGCCGCTGGGAACGGAGATCAGGGGTTCTTTCTTCCACTGTTTCACTTTCCGGTACGCCATGAAGTAATAAAACATCTGCGGCAGCCACCTGGCTACGTTGATGGAGTTGGCGGAAGTGAGGGGCCTCCGGGCCTGCAGTTCCTCGTCGAGGAAAGCCATTTTCACCAGCCGCTGGCAATCGTCGAACGTGCCTTTGATCTCCAGCGCGCGGATGTTGCGGCCGAGGGTGGTGAGCTGTTTTTCCTGCAGGTCGCTCACTTTGCCGGAAGGGTAAAGGATCACCACTTCCACGCCGGGCACATCGTAGAACCCGCTCGCCACGGCACCGCCGGTATCGCCGGACGTGGCTACCAGTACGGTGACGGGCTTCTCCTCATCTTTCCGGAAATACCCCAGGCATCCGGCCATGAACCGGGCGCCCACGTCCTTGAAAGCCAGCGTAGGCCCGTGAAATAACTCCAACGCATATACGTTGTCTTCCACTTCGCGGAGCGGGAAGGGGAAAGTAAGCGTTTCGCGGATGATCTGGGTGAGCGCCTGCACGGGAATGTCGGCGCCCACGAAGGGCTGGATCACTTTCCGGGCGATGTATTGGGGATCGTATTCCTCGAGCCGTTCGATGAAATCCTTCTCCAGCCGCGGAATTTCAACGGGAAAATAAAGCCCTTTGTCGGGCGCCAGGCCGCGGATGACGGCTTCGCGGAAGGAAACGCGGTGCTGGTGGTTCTGGAGGCTATAGTACTGCATGTTGATGGGCTTTGATGGCTTTTACGCCGGTGGAACTGATGCGGGAAACATGGATGTGATAGTCGACGCCGAGCGGTGCGTAAATGGCTTCCATCATGGCGGCTACGGTGCGGGCGTTGGCTTCTCCTTTGGACAGCATGAAAACGGACGGGCCGCTGCCGGAAATCCCTCCGCCCAGGGCCCCCGCCTCGCGGCAGCGCAGCTTCAGGTCGTGGAACGCGGGGATGAGGATGGAACGGATCGGCTCAACGATGACGTCTTCCAGGGCGCGGGCGATGAGATCATAATCTTCGCGGTACAGCCCGGCTACGAGCGCGCCAACGTTGCCCCACTGGCGGATGGCGTCTTTGAGCATCACCTGCTGTTTGAGGATTTCCCGCGCATCGGCCGTCCGCACTTCGATCTGGGGGTGGATCACCGTTACCCAGAGGTCGGCCGGCGTGTGCAGGGCGATCACGTCCAGCGGCTGATAGCTCCGCACGAGCGTGAAACCGCCCAGGATGGCCGGGGCCACATTGTCGGCATGCGGCGTGCCGCAGGCCAGACGCTCGCCTTCCATCGCAAAACGGATCAGCGCATCGGAAGAAAAATGACCGTTGAGCAGCATATTCGCCCCCGCCACGGCGCCGGCCGCGCTCGCTGCGCTGGACCCGATACCGCTGCCGGGATGGATGTTTTTGCGGATGGCGATCTCCATGCCCACTTCCGGTTTGCCGTATTCCTGCAGCAGCGCCTGCAAAGCCACGCCCGCCACGTTCTGCGCCGCTTCCAGGGGGAGCTTCGCGCCTTCGATGGAGGTGATGCGCACGCCGGGCGTGTCAGACAGGCGGATGTCCATTTCATCGCCGGTGCTTTCCAGCGCCAGCCCGATCACGTCGAACCCGCAGGCGACGTTGGCTACGGTGGCCGGGGCAAATACCGTAACGGATGGCTTGTTTTCCTGGTTCATATCTTTCATTTAACGAACGGTTCTGATAATGTCTGCAAATATGCCCGAAGCCGTTACGTCGGCCCCGGCGCCCGCGCCTTTCACGATCAGCGGTTGCGCGGAATAGCGCTGGGTGGTGAACAGCACGATGTTGTCTTTCCCTTCCAGCTGGTAAAACGGGTGCTGCGGGCCTACGGACTGCAAGCCCACGGAAGCCTTCCCCATATGGTAGCGCGCCACGAACTTCAGCCGCTCGCCCTTGTCTGCCGCGTTTTTCAGCAGCTGCCCGAAATGCGGCGCGCAGGTATCGAGCTGCTCAAAGAAGGCCGGGACATCGGCTGCGTTGAGGCAGGCGTCCGGCAGGAAGGAATGATTGTCGATATCGTCCATTTCCAATACCGCGCCGCTTTCGCGGGCCAGGATGAGGATTTTGCGCATCACGTCTTTCCCGCTGAGGTCGATGCGGGGATCGGGCTCGGTGTAACCTTCGTCCTGCGCGGCTTTCACCACCTGCCGGAAACTGGCGCCGTTCACGAAATTGTTGAACACGAAGTTCAGGCTGCCACTCAGTACGGCTTCGATGGTTTGCACTTTGTCGCCGCTGCGCACGAGGTCGTTGAGGGTGTTGATGACCGGGAGCCCCGCGCCCACGTTGGTTTCGAAGAGGAACGAAGCGTTGTACTTGCGGGCCAGGTCTTTCAACTGTTTATACGAAGCGTATGCCGACGAGCACGCGATCTTGTTGCAGGTCACCACCGAAATGCCATGCTGCAGGAAGTTAGCGTAAAGCCCTGCAACGGCTTCGCTGGCGGTATTGTCGACGAAGACGCTGTTGCGGAGGTTCATTTGCGGGATGCGGGCGGCGAAGGCGGCGAGGTCCATGGGCTCGCCGTTACTCAGTGCGTTTTTCCAATTCCCCAGCGGAATGCCGCTTTCGGAGAAATGCATGTTGCGGCTGTTGGCCAGGGCGATGATGCGCACCTGCACGCCGAGCTCGCTGCGGAGGTAGGATTCCTGCTGCTGGAGCTGCTCGAGCAGCTTTCCGCCGACGTTTCCGGTACCGGCTACGAAGATGTTCAGCTGGCGGGTATCCGATTCGAAGAACACTTCGTGGATGACGTTGAGCGCCTTGCGGAGATCGTTTTTCCCGATCACGGCGGAGATGTTTTTTTCAGTGGATCCCTGCGCGATGGCCCGCACGTTGATAGCATTGCGCCCAAGGGCGCCGAAGAGCCGGCCGCTCAATCCGTGGTGATTTTTCATGTTGTCGCCCACAACGGCCACGATGCAAAGGTCTTTTTCCACGATCAGCGGATTGATGCGCTTGTCATGGATTTCCTGCGCGAATTCGCCGTCTACCGCCGCTTTGGCTTTAAGCATGTCGCTTTCGTTGATGCCCACGGTGATGGAGTGTTCGCTGGAGCTTTGGGTGATGAGGATGACGTTCACGCGTTCCTGGAGCAGCGCGTCGAACAGGCGGCGCGAAAATCCGGGGATGCCCACCATGCCGCTGCCTTCGAGCGTGAGCAGCGCGATGCCCCTGATGCCGGAAATGCCGGTTACCGGGTAAGGTTTTTCACCGTTGTCCTGGATGAAAGTGCCGCCGGCCTCTGGCTCGAACGTATTCTTGATGAGGATGGGGATCCGGCGGTTCATTACCGGCTGGATGGTGGGCGGATAGATGACTTTGGCGCCGAAGTGCGATAGTTCCATCGCTTCTTCATATGATATCCGCGGAATGGCGATGGCCTGCGGAACGATGCGCGGGTCGGCGGTCATCATGCCGCTGACGTCTGTCCAGATTTCGAGCACGCTGGCGTCCATAGCTGCTGCGATGATGGCGGCGGTGTAATCGGAGCCGCCGCGCCCGAGCGTGGTGGTGTCTTTATCGGCGTTGGAAGCGATGAATCCGGGGAAGATGACGATGTCGGCCTGCTGCTGGTGGAAGAAAGTAGTGATATTATGATCGGTGGCGTCGAAATTGACGAGCGCGCTGCCGAAGTGATTATCGGTGAGGATGAGGTCGCGGCTGTCTTTCCAGGCTGCGTTCAGGCCTTCGAGCCGCAGTTTTTCGGCCAGCATCCAGGAGGAGAGGAGCTCGCCGTAGCTCATGACTTTGTCCCGGCACCGGTCCGACATTTCCCCCACCTGGAAAATTCCGTCCAGCAAGGCTTCCAGCTGATTAAGCTGTTTCTTTACCTGGCTGAGGTGGCCGCTTTGCGCGGTGATGGGGAAGAGATTGCGGACGGTGTCGAGGTGGAGTTGTTCGATTTCGCGGAGGACGTCGCGGTATTGTTCGTTGCCGGCTGCGGCGAGATGTCCGCAGCGGATGAGTTTGTCGGTGGTGCCGCTCATGGCAGACACAACTACGGCCATGACGCTTTTACGTTTATACCGGGCTAATATATCGCAAACCTGGCTGATAGCTTGGGCGCTGCCTACGGAGGTGCCGCCGAATTTTAGGACCTGCATGTTGAATCAAGATGAATGAGGAAACGGAAGGGGAAATACCCCGCTTACTGGGAACCGGAGAAGCCCGGTCGGTGGACGATATGTGAAAATTAACCCCGGGATGGGGTTGTAATGGTTGTGGTTGTGATAATAGTGCCCGCTGCTCCGGTGGAGTGGGAAGCAATACGGATAATATGTGAGTTGGAGTAATGCACTATTAACTTATGACGTTGATAAGACAAAGGTTATTAATTCTGATGAAAAATGCAAGCGGTTTCGGGAGATTTCGAAAATTTCTAACAGATGCATACCTGCTGGATATTTGACGAAATCGCTGAAATGCAGGTTGGTGGAGGTGTTTGTCTGTAATGACAAAATGATGACATGTAGTCGTGCCGGGAACTTTCAGAGTGTGAGCTGAGTGGGTAAGGAAGGGGGGTAAGTGAAATTTCCCTGCGTATATTTACCGTTGCCGGATACAGATCCGGGCATTTCTATACTGGTTAACAATGAAAGCATGAAAAAATTCCTGTACCTCAAGCATTGGCAATTATTCGCACTTTTTATCGGAGTTCCGGTCTTGTATGAAGTGTTGATCTTCAGCACGGCGGTTTCCGGCAACGATCCGATGCATATTCTGTATTTTATCCCTGTTATAACGTTGGTGTTAACCGGTCTTTATTTTAGCTGGTTTTATGCGCTGGGGTTGAATCTCCAGGAAAAGTTACCCGCCGGGGAGAAAATGGATCTAAGCCGCTTCAAATTGTTTCTTTTGATCCCTTCAGTGTATATTTTGTCTATTTCTGTTTTTGTAACGGTGGCGTTTTTCGGTGATCTACCCTTCAGCGGGCCGGAATTCCTCGTGCCTGGATTGCTGGTACCGATCCATTTGTTTTCCATGTTCTGCATATTCTATTGTATGTACTTTATTGCGAAAGCATTGAAAACGGTAGAATGGCGCAGGCCGGTGACGTTTTCCGATTTTGCCGGGGAGTTTTTCATGATTTGGTTCTTCCCGATCGGGATTTGGTTCCTGCAGCCGAGGATCAATTCGATCTTTGCCGATGAGCAGGCTTAGTTGAGCTATTAAGCGTCATTTTGTATCTGCATCGAACATCATGTCTGCATCAGGCGGGGCTATGCTCGCGGCGATAGCGGCCGCAGGGATCATGGCAAACAGGTTGATGATGACCATCACACCGGCGCTCATCAAGTTCAGAAGGCCTTCATGCGGCATCAGGGCAGCGATGGGTGTTGTGACCACCGCATTTATGATCGACACCAGTACGTGGACCACTTTGATCCAAAAATACAGCAAGACGGCAGCCGCAATTACAGTCGAGCTGGTTTGTGCATTGAGCACCTGGCCGGTGCCCTTCAGTACCACCATTACAGCGAAAAAGGACATGACGATGGCCATGGAGGCTAATGAAACCGTCTTGAGCCAGGTAAGCAACGCCGTGTGTAACGAATTCCGGTAGATGGAATCGTCGCTGAATAAGTTGAGCAACTGCAGGAACTCGTACAGGCCGAAAATGATGAGCAATACCAGCAAGCCCCGCAGGAACATGCGCTTCGCTGCGGGCGGCAGCTGGCCAGACCAGGCTGTACCAGGCCCGGGTACGGTTCTCTTGAACATATGTACGGCCAGCAGGCTGGAAGAATATAACATGACGTAACTACCCAGCGTCTGTCCCTCCGAAAAGCCGATGTTGGCCAACTGTCCCAATTCTTCCAGCTGATCCATCTTTTCCATGAAAAATGCGATCGATAAAAAAGCCAGTATCCCTGCGAATGTGCCAAGAATAACGAAAACGATGCCCGTTCTGCGAACGGCGGGCGCGAATTCTTCGAGGGAGTTATCGATATATGCAACGGTATGGAGCAACGACTGGCGGAAGTGAGGCCACATGGTACAGGTGTTTTAGGTAAAGGTGTGCCCAAGGTAAAAAATTTCAGGTGGTTTTGATGGATGTATTGGAATTTCCCTTAATTTTATCGCAGTTACGTATGCATCATTCGCTTACATACAAGTATCAGAGCAATTACTGCTTCCTCATGGCAACTCTCGCCATGGATTCGGCGTTATAATGCCGGGGCCCTTTGTTGCGGCCATTCTTCCCATTTACTTGAATCGTAGGACCCATTTCCGGCTTGCCGCCGGGAAAGATCAATTCCACCAATTATGCCACATTATCATACGCTCGGGCAAATTCCGCATAAGCGGCATACCCAGTTCCGAAAGCCGGATGGCTCCCTGTATTCGGAACAGCTTTTTTCGACCGAAGGGTTCTCGTCCCACTATTCCCTGCTCTATCACTGCCATCCGCCAACGGAAATCGTGAAGGTAGACGATCCCTACGCCGCCGCGCCCCGCGTAGCCGAAGAGAAAATGCTCAAGCACCGCAGTTTTCAGGGCTTCCAGGTGCAGCCCGAAAGCGATTACCTCGCCTCCCGCAAACCGGTGCTCGTGAACGCCGACTGCCATCTTTCCCTCGCCGCCCCGCGCAGCAGCATGAAAGATTACTTCTATAAAAACGCGGATGCCGATGAGCTGCTCTTCATTCACGAAGGCTCCGGCATCCTCCATACACAATACGGCCGCATCGAATTCGGGTATGGCGATTACCTCGTTATTCCCCGCGGCACCATTTACCAGCTCGAATTCTCCAATAGCGACAACCGCCTGTTCATCGTGGAATCTTTCAGCCCGATCCGGTTCCCGAAAAGATACCTCAGTCCATTCGGCCAACTCCTGGAAAACGCGCCCTTCTGCGAGCGCGACATCCGCCAGCCGAAAGACCTCGAAACCATCGACCAGGCGGGCGATTTCATCATCAACATCAAGAAAAAAGGCGTGATGTACCCGATCCATTACGGGCATCACCCGTTCGATGTAGTGGGGTGGGACGGATGCGAATATCCCTTCGCATTGTCTATCCACGACTTCGAGCCCATCACCGGCCGTGTGCATCAGCCGCCGCCGGTCCACCAGACTTTCGAAGGCCACAATTTCGTGGTGTGCTCGTTCGTGCCGCGGATGTACGACTATCATCCGCTGGCCGTTCCGGCGCCCTACAACCACAGCAATATCGATAGCGATGAAGTGCTGTATTATGTGGACGGCGATTTCATGAGCCGCAAACACGTAACCCGCGGCATGATCACCCTGCACCCCGGCGGCATCCCGCACGGGCCGCATCCCGGCGCGGTGGAAAAAAGCATCGGCGCAAAGGAAACCAAAGAGCTCGCCGTGATGGTAGATACCTTCCATCCGCTGCAGGTAACCGAAGATGCGCGTAGCATCGAAGACGAGCGCTACACCATGAGCTGGGCCGAATAAATATTACTTTTGGAAAAAATAAAAGCATGGAATACAGACAATTAGGAGACAGCGATCTGAAAGTATCCGCCATCACCTTCGGCGCATGGGCCATCGGCGGCTGGATGTGGGGCGGCGCAGAACGGAAAGACGCCACCGAAGCCATCCGCGCATCCATCGACCGCGGCGTAACGTCTATCGACACCGCCCCGATCTACGGACAAGGCACCAGCGAAGAAATCGTGGGAGAAGCGCTCGCGGGCATCCCGCGCGATAAAGTGCAGCTCCTCACCAAATTCGGCATGACCTGGGAAGGCACCAACGGAACGTTCGCATTCAGCAGCCAGGACAATAGCGGAAAACCGATCGAGATCTACAAATACGCCGGGAAAGAAAGCATCATCCGCGAATGCGAGGCCAGTCTCCGCCGCATGCGCACCGATTATATCGACCTTTACCAGATCCACTGGCCAGACGCTACCACGCCTATCGATGAAACCTTCGAAGCCGTGCTGCGCCTCAAGGAACAGGGCAAGATCCGCGAAGCGGGCGTGTGCAACTACAACGTAGCGCAAATGAAAGCAGCCGATGCCGTGGTGAAGCTCGCCTCCAACCAGGTGCCCTTCAGCATGGTGGAGCGCAACATCGAAAAAGAACTGGTGCCTTACTGCATCGAAAACAACAAGGCGATCCTGGCGTACAGTCCGCTGCAACGCGGCATCCTCACCGGAAAGATCAAACCGGAGCACCAGTTCGAAGCCGGAGACCACCGCCCGAATACGCCCTTCTATCAACCGGATAACATCGCAAGGATCAACGCTTTCCTGTCTATCATCAAACCGCTGGCGGAAAGCAAGAACGCTACGCTGGCGCAACTCGTCATCCGCTGGACCATCGAGCGGCCGGGCATTACCGTTGCCCTCGTCGGCGCGCGCAACGCCGGGCAGGCAGAGCAGAACGCCGCCGCCATCAACGTGAAACTGACGTCTGAGGAGATCGATTTCATCAACAAGCATTTGTACGCATTGCAACTTGTTTAAAATCAAAAATCATACACCAAAAACAATCTTTTTATGAACACAGCCACCGTAAAGCCAGCATCCGCGCAGGACACAGCAGACTTCCTGCCGCTCAACGGTACGGACTACGTGGAGTTTTACGTGGGAAATGCCAAACAGGCTGCGCATTTCTATAAAACAGCCTTCGGCTTCCAGTCGCTCGCCTACGCAGGTCCCGAAACCGGCGTGAAAGACCGAGTATCGTATGTGCTGGTGCAGAACAAACTGCGCTTTGTATTGACGACGCCGCTGAAGCCCGGAGGGCCTATCTCCGAACATATCGCCCTGCACGGCGATGGTGTGAAAGTACTGGCTATCTGGGTCGACGATGCCCGCAAATCTTTCGAAGAAACCGTGAAACGCGGCGCCAAGCCGTATATGGAGCCGACCGTCGAAAAGGACGAATTCGGTGAAGTAGTGCGCAGCGGTATACATACCTATGGCGATACCGTTCACATTTTCGTGGAGCGGAAGAACTACCAGGGGGCCTTCCTGCCGGGGTACCGCCCGTGGCAAAGCCGTTACCAGCCCACCAGCACCGGCCTGCAATATGTAGACCATTGCGTGGGGAACGTGGGTTGGAACGAGATGGACGAATGGGTGAATTTCTACAGCAAAACGATGGGCTTCCATAACCTCGTGTCTTTCGACGACAAGGATATCTCCACCGAATATTCCGCGCTCATGTCCAAAGTAATGAGCAACGGCAACGGGCGGATCAAATTCCCTATCAACGAACCGGCCGAGGGCAAGAAGAAATCCCAGATCGAGGAATACCTTGATTTCTATGGCGGCCCGGGCGTACAGCATATCGCCATCGCTACCAACGATATCGTGCACACCGTGGGCGAGCTACAGGCGAGGGGCGTGGAGTTTTTGAGCGTTCCGTCGTCGTACTACGCCACCTTGCTGGAAAGAGTGGGCGAGATCGACGAAGACCTTCGTCCGCTGGAAGAACTGGGCATCCTGGTAGACCGCGATGAAGAGGGTTATCTCCTGCAGATCTTTACCAAACCGCTGCAAGACAGGCCTACCGTGTTTTTCGAGATCATCCAGCGCAAGGGCGCCAAATCTTTCGGGAAAGGCAACTTCAAGGCGCTGTTCGAGTCAATAGAGCGCGAACAGGCGCTGCGCGGCAACTTATAAACCAACCTGCTACGTGAGAAAATAAAAGCCGTTCCGGTTCATCCCGGGACGGCTTTGCTGTTGTTGCGGATGTATTATTTGCCGGAACGCTGGTACACCCGCACATAATCCACCAGCAGGCGCGAGGGCATGTGGGCGTCGGGGATTTCTTCGCCGCCGTGGCCCAGGGCCACGTTGAGGAGCAGGTAAAAATCATCGCGGAAGGGGAGGTCCCCTTTGCGGGCGTTCTTTGCGGCTTTGACGTCTATCGTATTGAGGACTTTCCCGTCCACCGAAATCACCATTTCATTTTCATCCCAGATCAGTTCCCATTCATGGAACTGTTCCCCCCATTTTTCGCCACCCCAGGCGGCAACGGGCCATTTGGCCTCATCCCAGGCGGTTTGCTGTTCGCCTTCCCAGGCGGCGTTGGCGAGGAGGTTGCCGCGGTAGAATTCCATGATGTCTACTTCCCCGCAGGCCGGCCAGTGAACGGGGCCGCGTTTGGCGCCCAGCATCCAGAAAGCGGGCCAGCTCCCTTTGCGGATGTCAATTTTGGCCCGCATAACGACCCGGCCGTAGGTAAACTGGAATTTGCCTTTGGTGATGAGGCAGGACGAAGTGTATTCGGCGAAGGGGCGGTTGCGCTTCCAGTCGCCGCTGGCGGAGTCGAAACCGGGATTGGGGACCCGCTCCTTCCTGGCTTCTATCACCAGGAGCCCATCCCGGCAGGTGGCGTTTTCCGGACGGTACCATTGCGGCTCCCGGTTGCGGACGAAGCCCAGTTCGTAATCCCATTTGGCGGGGTCCGGACGGCCGGGCGTATCGAACTCGTCTGACCAGACAAGCGCATACCCGCTGGTGTCTGCAGCGGGAAGAGGATGCCCAAGGGCAAGGGCGGCGAACAGGAAGATGGATGGCATGAAAAATTCGGTTTTTGGTAGGCTTTTACCCACTAAATAGTTAAATTTGGCGTTAATATTTATGGAATTACGTGATTTATTCGGGTATCTGTTCATTTTGGCAGGACTTATGCAGCTGCTGACAGCCTACCTGATCTTTGCCGGCAACCGGCATTATGTATTAAGATTTGCCAACAAGAAGGTAGGTTCGATAATATATGTTATTTTTGCATTTATATTATTCTACCTGGCATATTATTTTCTGGCATGAATTGGTAAGACAGACTAGATATGAAGCGGTTATTCATCGGTATTTTATCCCTCCTCGGCGCCTATGGTGCGCATGCGCAGCAATCCTTCCTCGAGAACCAGAAACTGTTCCCGAGGGTAGGGGAGGCGTTCAGGGAGAAGGAAGAAAGCATTAAGAAAGAGTGCGCCAAAAAAGGCATCGCCTGGCCGGCCAAACAGATTTACATCCGCAGCTTCAAGCTGGACAGTGAAATGGAGATCTGGGCACGGAACAACCCCGGCGACACTTTCACCCTCGTAAAAACCTACCGTGTCTGCTCGCTTTCGGGCAAAATGGGGCCGAAACGGAAGGAGGGCGACCGCCAGGTGCCGGAAGGGTTCTACTACATCAACGACTTTAATCCCAACAGCAGTTACCACCTTAGCCTGGGTATCAATTACCCGAACTATTCCGACCGCGTGCTCAGCGACCCGAAGAAACCGGGCGGCGATATCTATATCCATGGTTCCTGCCTTACGGTAGGCTGCATTCCGCTGACAGACGAATTTATTTCCGAAGTATACATCATGGCGGTGCAGGCCAAGAACGCCGGACAGGATTTCATTCCCGTACATGTGTTCCCCGTGCGCTTCGGTAACAGCCGCAGCATGGACTACCTGGGCAGCCAGTCGCTCACCGACAATGAGTCCCAGAAATTCTGGCTCAACCTGAAGAATGCATACGATTACTTCGAGAAAACGCGTAAAATGCCGGTGGTGATGGTAAACAGCCAGGGCAAGTACGTGTACACGGCCCCCACGCCGGAACCCGCTGTGGCGCAGATCGGCGCTGGCCGTCCGGCGCAGCATACGAATTGATTTCCATGAAATTTTTATAGGGCAGCCCTCCGGTAAACGGGGGGCTGTTTTGTTTTTGGACGGCAGTTTTCTATATTCATTGTATTATCCCTTTCAAAATGAACAATTGGTTCCTTTTAATACCATTATGGTACGTCTGCTGGGTTTATGTGGTGTTGATGTACGCCGCCTGGAAAAAGCGTCCGTGGAAGCAGCAATTTCGCTCGTATTCGTGGCAATTATTACGATATGCATTTTTCTCCGCCGCGCTGATTTTGTTATTGATTGGCGTGACGTTGCTGTTCAAGGGCAGGGCTTTTTCGCCGGACGATTGGAAAACGGAGCTGGACGACATGGCGCTGTATTTTTGTATTTCGCTCAGCGCATTGTCGGTGGGCATTTGGGAGAAGGTGCGCAATGAAGAGAAAGCGGCCACTTGACCGGGGATTTTCCGTATATTCAGTCAACATCCTTTTGCTAATGGAATTCTTCAAGTTCTTTTACTTCGGCGGATTCGCGATTGCCTTGTTCGCGCTTGCATGGATCCGCCTCGGGGAAGGCGGGGTCGATCGCTGGCAGGTAATCCGCATCTTCCTGCGGAGGGTTTTTCAGGCGGTAACCGTACTGGCGTTGGGATTTCTGGTGGCGATTGTTTTAGGGGCCGTTGTCGGTAAGGGCTCGCTTTTCGACAAGGAAGGGCGCGGTTTGCTGGCCGATAGCTGGTCGGTAGCCGGGTTTGTATTCCTGCCCGCGGTCCTTGTTATCTGGGATTCGGTAGTGAAGGAGGAACAGCGGAAACTGGATGCTGAAAAAGCACCCGGCAAAAAGCACCACCTGAAACGCAAGGGATGAATTAGTTCGGCCGTTCCCGGTACTACTGGATAACCGCCGGGACCTGCGATAACGCCCTACAGGAAAAAAGTACCGGGAAATAAGCAAATATTCCCATCCCGGGATCAGCCATCCACGCGTATTACAGCTGAAAATATCAAACTGCTATTGCTCCCTACGTGTCATTTTTACACATTATTTTCCCGCAGGGGTCAAATTATTTTGCTTTCTCGCAAATTTTTTGGATTTTTCCACAAAGGTCAAATCAATTTACTATTATGAACAGAAGAGATGCCATCAGGAATGTGGCGATACTCATGGGTACCGCGCTTTCCGCTTCCACGTTAGCGGCACTGGAGGGTTGCAAATCCAGGCCAGCGACATATACCTTGCAAACACCCGAAACGAAGGAACTGCTCGCAGAGATCGCAGAAACCATCATTCCGGCCACCAGTACACCTGGCGCGAAAGCCGCGGGCGTGCAGGACTTCATCGTTACCATGATCAATGACTGCTACGACGAAAAAGCGCAGAAGGTGTTCGAAGGCGGTCTGAACAAGATCAATGAAGAAAGTAAAAAGAAATTCGACGGTAAAGTGTTCATGGACCTCACGCCCGAACAGCGCACCGAATTGCTCACCGCCATCGACCAGGAGCGTGTGGATTACAACAAGCGCGAAAACAAGAAGAAGGACGATCCCGTTCACTACTTCCAGTACATGAAAGAACTGACGCTGCTCGGCTATTTCACGTCCAAACCCGGCGCCACCGAAGCCCTGCGGTACATCGCCGTGCCCGGCCGCTACGAAGGCTGCGTGCCCTACAAAAAAGGCGACCGCGCCTGGGCGTAACCGTATTTCCACACTTATTAAAAACTGATCAACATGAACCTGAACATAAAAGCGCAGGACCAGCATACGTTTGACGCCATCGTGATCGGCTCCGGCGTGAGCGGCGGATGGGCTGCCAAAGAACTGACCGAAAAAGGGCTCAAAGTGCTCATGCTCGAACGCGGCCACAACCTCGAGCACGGCAAATACGAAACCGCCACCAAAGATCCCTGGGAATTCCCCCACCGCGGCAGGATCACGCAAGACCAGCGCCAGTCGCACGAGAAACTCAGTCGCGATTACCCTTATTCCGAGCACAACGAAAAATACTGGATCAACGATAGCAAAGCGCCCTACCAGGAAGATAAACGCTTCGACTGGTATCGCCCCGATATCGTAGGCGGCAAATCCATCATGTGGGGCCGCCAAAGCTACCGCTGGAGCGATCTCGACTTCGAAGCCAACAAGAAAGACGGCATCGCGGTAGACTGGCCGATCCGTTATAAAGACATTCAGCCCTGGTACGAATACGTTGAGAAATTCGTTGGTATCAGCGGCACCACCGAAAACCTGCCCCAGCTGCCCGACAGCATCTTCATGCCGCCCATGGAAATGAACTGCGTGGAAAAAGACGTGAAAGGTAAGATCGAAGCGGCTTTCGGCGGAAGGAAGTTCATCATGGGCCGTGTGGCCAACATCACGCAAGACCTGCCCGGCCGTACCAAGTGCCAGTTCAGGAACCTGTGCAGCCGCGGCTGTCCGTTCGGCGGATATTTCAGCACCCAGTCGTCGACCCTCCCGGCGGCGGTGGCAACCGGCAACCTCACGCTGCGCCCCGATTCCATCGTGAACAGCCTCATCTACGACGACAAGGCAGGCAAAGCCACCGGCGTCCGCGTCATCGATAAGAATTCGAAAGAAATGATCGAGTTCTATGCGAAGATCATCTTCGTGAACGGTTCCACCCTCGGCTCCACGTTCGTACTGATGAACTCCATCAGCGACCGTTTCCCCAACGGGTTCGGGAACGACAGCGGCGCATTGGGCAAATACCTCATGGACCACCACTTCCGCACCGGTGCATCCGGCGTGATGGAAGGGTACGACGATAAATATTTCTACGGGCGCCGTGCCAACGGTATTTACATCCCCCGCTATCGCAACATCGGTAACGACAAGCGCGATTACCTGCGTGGTTTCGGCTACCAGGGCGGCGCTTCGCGCAGCGGATGGAGCCGCGGCATCGCGGAAATGGGTGTGGGCAAAGACTTCAAGGAAATGCTCACGGAGCCCGGCAAATGGAGCATGGGCATCGGCGGCTTCGGCGAATGCCTCCCGTACGAAGATAACTACGTGACGCTTGATAAATCCGTGACCGACGCATGGGGCCAGCCTACGCTGCGCTTCAACGCCGAATTCAAGGAAAACGAGATGAAGATGCGCAAGGATATGATGAACGATGCGGCCGAAATGCTGGAAGCAGCCGGTGTGAAGAACGTGAAAACGTACGACAACGGCTCATGGCCCGGTATGGCGATCCACGAAATGGGTACCGCCCGCATGGGCCGCGATCCCAAAACGTCTGTCCTCAACGAATTCAACCAGGTGCATGCCGCCAAGAACGTATTCGTGACAGACGGCGCCTGCATGACTTCCGCTTCCTGCGTGAATCCTTCCCTCACTTACATGGCCCTGACCGCCCGCGCGGCCGACCATGCCGTGAAGGAACTGAAGAAAGGGAATATCTGATAAGGAACTAAGGCATAACTACCAGGGAAAAGCCGCGTTCTGTGCGGCTTTTCCCGTTTTAAAACCCACGCTACAATGAATCTTAACATCAAGGCCGCGGCCGAAAATTCCTACGACGCCATCGTGGTAGGATCGGGCATCAGCGGCGGCTGGGCAGCCAAGGAGCTGTGCGAAAAAGGGCTCAAGACCCTCGTGCTGGAAAGAGGCAGGAACGTTGAGCATATCAAGGATTATCCGACCGCTAACTGGAACCCCTGGGATTATCCCCATCACGGCAAATTTACCCGGGAAATGGAGGAGAACCATCCCATCCAGAGCCGCTGCTACGCGTTCGACGAAGCCACGCAGCATTTCTGGGTGAACGATAAGGAGAATCCCTACAACGAGATCAAACCCTTCAACTGGCTGCGCGGCAACCATGTCGGCGGCCGGTCGCTCATGTGGGGGCGGCAGGTCTACCGCTGGAGCGATATCGACTTCGAAGCCAACGCCAAAGACGGCCATGGTGTAGATTGGCCGATCAGGTACAAGGACGTTGCGCCCTGGTACAGCTATGTCGAAAAATATATCGGGATCAGCGGCCAGGCGGAAAACCTTCCCCAATTGCCGGACGGCGAATTCCTCAAGGCCATGGAGATGAACTGCCTCGAAAAGCACGTGGCGGCGCGCATTAAAGCGCATTACAAAGACCGCATCATGACCATCGGCCGTTGCGCGCACGTTACCGAAGCGCACAACGGGAGAGGGCCTTGCCAGTACCGCGACCTTTGCGCGCGGGGATGCCCTTTCACCGGGTACTTCAGCAGTAACGGCGTCACCCTTCCGGCGGCGGCCAAAACCGGCAACCTCACGCTTCGCCCGCATTCCATCGTGCTGGAAGTGATGTACGACGAAAGCACGCAGAAAGCGAAAGGCGTGCGCATCATGGATGCGGAAACGAAAGAAGTGATCGAATACACGGCAAAGATCATCTTCCTCAACGCCTCCACGCTCGGTACCACCGCCATCCTCCTCAATTCCGTCAGCAACCGCTTCCCTAACGGCTTCGGTAACGATAGCGACCAGGTGGGCCGCAACCTTATGGACCACCATTTCGGCGTAGGCGCCGGCGGGTCGTTTGACGGGTTCCAGGACCAATACACTTACGGACGGCGTGCCAACGGTATATACATCCCCCGGTTCCGCAACATCGGCGGCAATACCAACCGCAAGGATTATGTCCGCGGATTCGGCTACCAGGGCGGCGCCGGGCGCGGCCGCAAACAAACGATGGATGGCATCGGCATCGAACTGAAAGAAGGCAATACCGAAGCGGGTGAATGGGGTATGTGGATCGGTGCATGGGGCGAACATCTGCCGTATGCGGACAATACCGTGCGACTTAATAAAACGAAAACCGACAAATGGGGGCTGCCTACGCTGGACATCGACTGCAATTTCCGCGACAACGAGCTGGCCATGCGCAAAGACATGCTGGAAAGCGCGAAGGAAATGCTGGAAGCGGCAGGATTGAAGAACGTTGGCGGTAGCGACGATATGCCGCCGCCGGGCCATTGCATCCACGAAATGGGGACGGCGCGCATGGGCCGCGATCCCAAAACCTCAGTGCTCAACGGTTTCAACCAGGTGCATGCGGCAAAGAACGTGTTTATCACGGACGGCGCGTGCATGAGCTCTTCGGCCTGTCAAAACCCGTCGATCACCTACATGGCGCTTACGGCGCGTGCGGTGGACCATGGCGTGAACGAGCTGAAGAAACAAAACCTGTGATACTAACTGTAATGTACATACGAAAGGCCGGCGCGTTGCCGGCCTTTATTTTTTGGGCATAGGCAGGAGGGATAAGCCGCCTGGCTGCATTCCCGCACAAACGAATTTGTGGTGTTCGGCCCGCTTCAGGCGGTTGCTGCATCGGTATCCGGGCATCCGCGGATGGAATAACGGAAGGGACGTTGCAGTGGGGATGAACATCGGGTTAAAAATTTACACGTATAACGGATTATTTGGTAGCGGGAAAAGGGGCGCAAACAAATTTGTTGACGGCTTTTTTCGGGGTTCTTTTTGATTTTACGGATTAAATAAGGTAACTTAAAGTAGGTTTTTCGCACACGTTATTGTTAAAACTTAAATACAGCTTACCATGGGGAGAGTCAGAGACATCTTGGTGGGCAAAGGTCACGCAGTTTACTCCGTACATCCGGACAGCACCGTTTATGAAGCCCTTAAAGTATTGGTGGACCGGAATGTTGGCGCCCTCACCGTCGTAGATAAAGATCATTTTATGGGCATATTTTCCGAGCGCGATTATGCGCGCCGGGTAATATTGAAAGGTCGTGCTTCGAAAGAGACCACGATCCGCGAGATCATGACAGAACACCCGATCACGGTTTCGGAAGACGAAACGATCGAGAACTGCATGTGCAAGATGACCGATAAAAGAATCCGGCATTTGCCGGTGGTGGATGCCGGAGGAAGACTCATCGGCATTGTCTCCATCGGGGATGTAGTGAAATATATCATGGACGAACAGAAACACATCATTGAAAACCTGGAGTGCTATATTACCGGCACGCATCATTAACGGATCAGTTACAACAGTTACAGACAGCCACATCCCCGGCGTTGTTTATTGTTTTATGGCCTGCATCTGCCCGGTGCGAGGAGTTGGAATTCGATTGGCTACAATAAAACAACTGCAAAGGAGCCCCTCACCAGCGCCCATCCGGATTACCCGCAGATGAACCCATAAAACGATTGTTATGCACCCAACCTGGCCATTTCTCGTATTTGGCGCCATCGTACTCGTATTGGTACTGGCGATCCTGGGTCTGTCCTACCTGCTGGGCCAGCGCCATAAAGACCGCTCTACGGGCGAAGCTTATGAGGCCGGTATTTTATCCACCGGCTCCGCGCGTCTCCGCTTCCCGTCCCAATTTTACCTTGTTGCCATGTTGTTTGTCATCTTCGACATCGAGACCGTTTTCGTGATCTCCTGGGCCATAGCGTTCGGAGAGCTCGGATGGGCGGGGTTCATCGGCGTGTCTGTCTTCATCGCCATCCTGCTGGTCGTCCTCATCTACGAATGGCGGAACGGCGCACTCGATTTCGGGCCGGACGGGAAGAAAATCCTGAAAGCCTTCCGGAAGATGCAGTCCACATCCCTTCAACCTAAAACCGACAGCCATGAAGTGGTGGTTAACTGAACCGAAAGATGCCGCGCCGCGCAGCAACGGCAATTACTCGGCCGAAGACTCCGTGGGCCAGAGTGTGATGCTCACCTCCGTGGAGCGCCTCGTGGCCTGGGGCCGCAAAAACAGCATGTGGCCCTTCCACTTCGGGCTTTCGTGCTGCTTCGTGGAAATGGCTACCGGGATGACGCCCAAGTACGACCTCGCGCGTTTCGGCGCGGAGGTGATCCGCGGAACGCCCCGGGAAGCAGACGTCATGATCATCGCCGGAACGGTTTTCATCAAGATGGCGCCCATCATCCAGCGGCTATACGAACAGATGATGGAGCCGCGCTGGGTAATTTCCATGGGCAGCTGTGCGAATTCAGGCGGGATGTATGATATTTACAGCGTGGTACAGGGCGTCGACAAATTTTTACCGGTAGACGTATACGTTCCCGGATGCCCGCCGCGCCCCGATGCCTTCATGCACGGCCTGCTGCTGTTGCAGGAATCCGTGGGAAAGGAATTGCGCCCCCTGAGCTGGACGATCGGCGACCAGGGCGTGATCAGGCCCGAAAAAGAATCGATGAAAGACCGCTTCCGCGAGAAGCGCCGGAATATGACCGAATTCAAGACGCCGGACGAAATCTGAAAGGGATCCCGCCCGCCGCAACCTATAAACCTACACCGCATGAGTATCCGAAGGATCACCGAGAATGTCTATGAACTGAATTTGGGAAAGTCGAACGCATTTCTGATCGACGATGAAAAGCTGACGCTCATAGACACGGGAGCGCCCGACAGCAGCGGCCTCATACTGGAACTGCTGCAATCCATCGGCCGGCAGCCGGATGACCTGAAAAACATCCTGCTGACGCACAGCCACCCGGACCATTCTGGCAGTGCTGCCGACCTGAAGGCCATCACGGGCGCGAAGATATACATGCATCCGGCCGAGCGGAAGTGGGTGGAAGCAGGATACATCCCGAAGCCCGAGCGTCCGCATTTCACGGGGTTGGTCAACCGCCTCATTTACCGGATGTTCATTGCCGGGGCGCCGGGTTCCATCACACCGTTCCGGATAGACCGGTTGCTGGAAGACGGCGAATGGCTGCCCATCGGCGGCGGGATACAGGCGGTGCACATTCCGGGGCATAGCGATGGGCAACTGGCCTTTTTCTTCCCGGGCGCGAAGAATGTGCTGTTTGCGGCAGATGCCTGCGACAATCTCTTCGGACTGGGGTATTCGACCTTTTACGAAGACTTCGAAGCAGGGAGGCACAGCCTCGAAAAGCTGGCCACGTTCGATTTCGACGTCGCCTGTTTCGGTCACGGAAAAAGCATCCTGCACGGTGCAGGCATGAAATTCGGCCGGAAGTTCATCGGCCACCATCATCATCACGGCGGGCATCCGCAAAGGGCCGCAGCGGCGGCGGGAGAAGAGGCAGCGATCAGGGTGCATGAGCCGGAAGAAAGAATCTGAAACTGATACAAAACCCGATATAGCGACCAACAGCTCATTTCAAGCAAGGGTATAACAGACTGGAAAAGCCAGCAGCCAGGCGCATGGATACACAAAACCCGCATCATGCCTGCAAGCATCTTTTCTGCCCTCTGCTCCCGGTTCGGCGAGCAGCTGTTCCATGAACAGCTCACCCGGGATGAGACGCCCACCATCTGGACGCCACAAGGGAAGATCGTACCTGTTCTGGAGTACCTCCGCAGTGAAGCGGACCAACCTTACCGCATGCTCTATGACCTCACGGCCATCGACGAGCGTGCCTGTAAAAGTAAGTACAACGGCACCTGCGAATTCACCCTCGTCTACCATCTCTTCTCCTTCGAACGAAATGCCTTCCTCCGCCTGAAAGTAGCCCTCCGCGGCGAGTTTCCCGTCACCCCCAGCATTACCCACATCTGGCCGTCCGCCAACTGGTATGAAAGGGAAGTGTTCGACATGTTCGGCATCCGTTTCGATGGGCATCCCCTGCTTCGCCGCATTCTTATGCCAACCACCTGGGAGGGCCACCCGCTCCGCAAAGAGCATCCCGCACGGGCCACCGAAATGGGGCCGTTCCGATTGTTTCCCGAAAAAGAAGACAGGGAGCAGGAGGCCCTGCAGTTCGACCCGGAAGAATGGGGCCTCCGCCGGCAGTCTGACGACTCCGATTTCATGTTCCTCAACATCGGCCCCCAACACCCCGGCACCCACGGCGTGCTCCGCATCATCCTCCAGCTCGATGGCGAAGATATCGTAGACGCAGTGCCAGACATCGGTTTCCATCACCGCGGCGCCGAAAAAATGGGGGAACGCCAGAGCTGGCACACCTACATTCCCTACACAGACCGCATCGATTACCTCGGCGGCGTCAACAATAACCTCGCTTATTTACTTTCCGTAGAAAAACTGGCCGGCATCCACATCCCGCAACGGGCTGAAGTGATCCGCGTCATGTTGTGCGAACTGTTCCGCATCGCCAGTCACCTCGTGTGGTACGGCACCTTCGCGCAAGACGTCGGGCAACTTTCGCCTGTGTTCTACATGTTCACCGACCGGGAAAAGATTTTCAACATCATCGAAGCCGTCTGCGGCGGGCGGATGCATCCCAACTGGTTCCGGATCGGCGGCGTGGCGCAGGACCTGCCGCAGGGATGGGATAAGCTCGTCCGCGAATTCGTGCAGTACTTCCCGAAGAAATTAAAGGAATACGACAAGATGGTGATGCGTAACGCGCTGTTCAAGGCGCGCACGGTGGGCATCGGGGTTTTCTCGCTGGAAGAGGCCATCGACTGGGGCGCTACCGGCCCCAACCTGCGGGCCTGCGGGATGGATTGGGATATGCGCAAGAAGCGGCCCTACAGCGGGTATGAGCACTATGAATTCGACATCCCGACGGGCCGGAACGGCGATTGTTACGACCGGGCCGTGGTGCGCGTGCAGGAAATGTGGGAAAGCCTCCGCATCGTCGAGCAATGCCTGAACAACATGCCCGAAGGCCCGTATAAATCCGATCATCCGCTGGCCACGCCGCCGGTGAAGCAATATACGATGCAGGACATCGAAACCCTCATCCATCATTTCCTCCACGTTTCCTGGGGCCCGGTGATCCCGAACGGCGAAGCCATGATCGTCACCGAAGCCACGAAAGGGTGGAACAGCTATTACCTCACCAGCGACGGCAACACCGCGCCCTACCGGGTGCGCGTGCGCACGCCCTCGTTCGCTCATATGCAGATGGTCCCGTACATCAGCCGCGGGTATACGGTGGCCGACCTTTTATCCATCCTCGGCGCCATGGATTACGTGCTGGCGGATATTGACCGGTAAAAACGAATTGTATGCTATCGATGACCGAAAAAGAAAAAATCGAGGAAAAGATCCGGCAGGTGCCCATCAAAAAGGCCGCCTGCATAGAAGCCCTCAAGATCGTCCAGGAACACCGCAGATGGGTGTCTGACGAAAGCATCCGCGACGTCGCCGATATCCTCGATATGAGCGCGGAAGAGGTAGACAGCGTGGCTACCTTTTACAACCTCATCTTCCGCCAGCCCGTTGGCCGGCACATCATCCTGTTGTGCGACAGTATCAGCTGTTACGTGATGGGCCTTAAAGGCATCCATGCCGAATTGACGCGGCTGCTGGAGATCCAGTACGGGCAAACGACGGCAGACGGGCGTTTCACCCTGCTGCCCAATCCCTGCCTCGGCACCTGCGATCATGCGCCGGCGATGATGGTCGACAAGGATACCTACCGCGATCTGCAACCTTCCGCATTAGCTGACATACTCGAAAAATATACCTGATATGGAACGACCGCTCACTCAACACATCACCTTTCCGCCGCTGGAGATCCGCCAGTACGAGGCCATCGGCGGCTACCAGGCCGTGCGCAAGGCGGTACGCCATATGCAGCCGCAGGAAGTGACGGCACTGGTGAAGGAGTCGAACATGAAAGGCCGCGGCGGCGCGGGATTCAGCACCGGTATGAAGTGGAGCTTCGTGCCGATGGACGTTCCCGGCCCCAAATACCTCGTGGCCAATGCCGACGAAATGGAACCGGGAACGTTCAAAGACAGATGGCTGCTGGAAGGTAATCCCCACCAGTTGCTGGAAGGTATGATCGTAGCGGCGTATGCGATACAGGCCACCGAAGCGTTCGTGTTCCTCCGCTGGGCGTATAAAGACGCGGCCGTTGCGGTGCGGAAGGCGATCGCGGAAGCGTATGATGCGGGGTACCTGGGAAAAGATATCCTCGGCACCGGGTATTCCCTGGAAATGCATTTGCATACGGGCGTGGGGAGATACATGTGCGGCGAAGAAACCGCGCTACTCAATTCCCTTGAAGGCAAACGCGCCACACCGCGGGCCAAACCCCCGTTCCCGCAAGTCTCCGGACTGTTCGGCAAGCCCACCATCGTCAACAACGTCGAAACCCTGTCGTTCATCCCCCATATCGTCAATAAAGGCGCAGACTGGTTTAAATCACTGAGCAGAACGGCGGATGGCGGCACCAAGATCTACGGCGTTTCCGGCCGCGTGAACAAACCCGGCGCCTGGGAACTCCCCATGGGCATCACGATGCGCGAACTGATGGAAGATTACGCCGGCGGCATGAAAAACGGATTCGGTTTCCGGGGCGTGTTGCCGGGCGGCGCATCTACCGACTTCCTCATCGACAAACACATGGACATCACCCTCGATTTCGCCGGCGTTGCCGCAGCAGGCAGCCGTTTGGGAACGGGGACGATGGTGGTGCTCGACGACCAGACCTGCCCCGTCGGGTTCGTGCACAACCTCGAGCACTTCTTCGCACAGGAATCCTGCGGGTTCTGCACGCCCTGCCGCGAAGGCCTTCCCTGGACGGAAAAGCTGCTCTGGGCCATCGAGCAGGGAAAGGGGCGCGACGAAGACCTGGAGCTCCTGCTCCGCCATACGGAATGGCTCGGGCCAGGGAACACTTTCTGCGCACTGGCACCCGGTGCCATGGAGCCTTTGCAAAGCGCCCTCAAATATTTCCGCGACGATTTTGAAAGACACATCCGGGAACACCGCTGTCCGTACCACGACCCCGTGCCGGCCGCTCCCGCATCCGCTCACCTCCATCATACCCATCACTTATGACCATTTACATCGATAACAAGCCATACGAAGCGAAGCCGGGGAAGAATCTCCTGGAAGCCTGTCTGGAGCTGGGTTTGAACCTTCCGTACTTCTGCTGGCACCCGGCGCTTGGCTCGGTGGGCGCCTGCAGGCAATGCGCCGTGAAAGTGTTCAAGGACGAAGACGATAAGACGGGGCGCCTGGTGATGGGATGCATGGAGCCCGTGCGCGACAATCTCCGGCTTTCGCTGGAAGACCCTGGCGCAAAGGCTTTCCGGGAACAGGTCATCGGCTGGCTCATGACCAACCACCCGCACGATTGCGCCGTATGCGACGAAGGCGGCTCCTGCCATTTACAGGACATGACGGTGATGACGGGCCACACGTACCGCAATTACCGCTTCTCCAAACGGACGTACGAGAACCAGGACCTCGGGCCCTTCCTCAACCATGAAATGAACCGCTGCATCCAGTGTTACCGGTGCGTGCGTTTTTATAAAGATTATGCCGGCGGAAAAGACCTCAACGTCTTCGCCGCACACAACCACGTCTATTTCGGGCGATGCGAAAGCGGCCGGCTGGAAAGTGAGTTCAGCGGGAATCTTGCGGAAGTATGCCCTACGGGCGTGTTTACCGACAAAACCCTCAAATCGCATTACACCCGCAAGTGGGATATGACCTGGGCGCCGTCGGTCTGCCAGGGCTGTTCCCTGGGATGCAACACGAGCGCCGGCGAGCGTTACGGTTCCCTCCGCCAGATCGCCAACCGCTACAACGGCGAAGTGAACGGCTATTTTCTCTGCGATCGCGGAAGGTACGGATATGAGTTCGTCAACAGTGATCAGCGCATCCTGCAACCCGCGTTCCGTCCGCATTCCAACGGTACGGTCAATAAGGAGCATGTGCTGGGCCAGGTGGCGGCGCGGTTGAAGAACGGCCGCACCATCGGCATAGGCTCGCCACGCGCCAGCCTGGAATCGAATTTCGCGCTGAAGCTGCTGGTGGGGGAAGACAATTTCTACCTCGGCATGTCCGATTCGGACCATGAACTTACTTCCCTCGCGCTGAAAATCCTCCGCGACGGGCCCGTCCGAACGCCTTCCCTCCAGGAAGCAGGCGAGGCCGATGCGGTATTCATTTTGGGGGAAGACCTTACCAACACCGCGCCCATGCTCGCATTGGCGGTGCGGCAGGCCGTACGGCGCAAGCCGGAGGCCGACGCCATGGGGCAGGTCCACCTCGCCGAATGGCAGGATGCCGCCGTGCGCGAAGCGGTGCAGGAAGATCACGGGCCGCTTTTCATATTCAATACCATCCCCACCAAACTGGACGAACTGGCGGAAGCCGTGCAACGCGGCGCGCCGGAGCAGCTGGCGCGACTGGGATTCGCGGTGGCGCAGCAGTTGGGGGCTGACATCGAGCCCATTACCGGACTGGCGCCGGAAGAAACCGCGCTGGTCGAAAAAATAGCGGCGGGACTGCTGGCGGCGGAGCGGCCGCTGATCATCGGCGGGTATGGCAGCGGATGCGATCATATGATGAAAGCCGCGGCCAACGTGGCCTGGGCGTTACAGCATAAAGGCCGCAATCCTTTGCTCAGCCTCACGTTGCCGGAAGTGAACAGTCTCGGCCTCGAAATGCTCGGCGGCCACCGGCTCGATACGGCCATCGATGTGTTGCGGCAGGGAGAGGCGGATACGGTGATCGTGCTGGAAAACGATCTCTACCGCCGCGCAGACGAACATCTTATCGACGAATTTTTCCTGCATGCGCAGGATGTCATCCTCATCGATCATTTATACAACCGCACCGCTGAGAAAGCGACGGTGCTGCTGCCCGCGGGGACCTTCGCTGAAGCCGACGGCACCGTCGTCAACAACGAAGGCCGCGCGCAGCGTTACTACCAGGTGTACGTCCCCAAGGGAGATGTGCAGGAAAGCTGGCGTTGGTGCCTCCAGATCGCGGAGCGCGCGCAGGTGCCGTCGCTCCACGGCCTTCATAACCTCGACGATATCGATTGGGCGCTGACTACCGGAATGCCGGCTCTCGCATCCGTGCAGCATCTCGCGCCGCACGCCGATTTCCGGATCAACGGGCAGCGCATCCCCCGCGAGCCGCACCGCTACAGCGGGCGAACGGCCATGCAGGCGAATGTGAACGTGAGCGAGCCGAAGCCCGCGGAAGACGAGGACACGCCGCTATCCTTCACCATGGAAGGTTTCAGGGGAGAGCCGCCGGCGCCGCTCATTCCGTTTTTCTGGTCGCCGGGCTGGAATTCCGTACAATCCGTGAACAAATACCAACAGGAAATAGGAGGGCACCTCCATGGCGGCGACCCGGGCATCCGCCTGCTGGAACCGCACGTGAATGGTAGTCCGCCGTATTTCCACGAAGCGCCGGACACGTTCGTGCCGATCCCCGGGCATGTGCACATCATGCCGGTCTATAACATTTTCGGGTCGGAGGAGCTGAGCATGTACACGCCGGGCATTGCGAAAAACGCATCTGATTTCTGCTGCATCTTCCTCAACCCGGACGATCTCGCGCAGTGGAACATCACGCCCGGCAACTGGGTGACGGTGGAAATGGACCATCATACCTGCAAGCTGGTGGCCAGGGCCAATCACTGGATGCCGCGCGGACTGGCGGGCATGAACGCGGGACTGCCGCATTCGCCTGTAGTGGATTTGCCGGTACTGGCGAAGATGCAGGCGTAAACGATAACGATAATACATTTCGATATGGAAGCACAATACTGGTGGATCATCGGCGGCGTACTGTTCGTACTGCTCAATACGGCGGCCGGCCTCATCTGGCTCGAAAGGCGGATGCTGGCGCTCTGGCAGGACAGGTACGGCCCCAACCGGGCAGGGCCTTTCGGCATCCTCATCGTGCTGGCGGATACGCTGAAACTGTTTTTCAAGGAAGACTGGATCCCGCCGTTTGCGGACAAGGTCGTATTCGTGTTTGCGCCGGCGGTGGTGGTGGCGAGTGTGCTCATGGCTTTTGCCGTGGTGCCTTTCGGGCCGGGGATCGTGGTGGCCGATATGAACATCGGGATACTTTTTTTCCTGGCGATGTCTTCGCTGGGCGTGTACAGCATCGTGCTGGGGGGATGGGCGTCCAACAATAAATACGCATTGCTGGGCGCCATGCGGGGCGCGTCGCAGATGATCAGTTACGAAGTGTTCATGGGCCTGGCGCTCATGGGAACGGTCATCCTCAGCGGCACGTTCAACCTCGGGCAGATCGTGGAAGCGCAGCGGGGGATGTGGTATATATTCCCGCAGTTACTGGGATTCGTCATCTTCTTCATTGCAGGCATCGCCGAAACGCACCGCCTGCCGTTCGACATCCCGGAAGCGGAAAGCGAACTGGTGGCGGGTTTCCACTCAGAATATTCGGGGATGAAATTCGGGATGTTCTTCATCGGGGAATATCTCGGCATCACCCTCATTTCCTCTATGATCGTGACGTTGTATTTCGGGGGATGGCTAGGCCCCGCCTTCCTGCCCGGCGTGATCTGGTTCGTGCTGAAAACGTTCGTGTTCATCATGGTCTTTATCCTGCTGCGCGCCTCCATGCCGCGGCCCCGGTACGATCAGCTGATGGAATACGGATGGAAGGTATTGTTCCCGCTGTCCTTGCTGAATCTGCTCGGCACGGCGGCCATCAAATTGTTCATCGATAAATGACCGGTTATGTTCAGTTTACTCAGAAGTATGTGGCTGGTGTTCCTGCACATGTTCCACAAACGCGAAACGTACCAGTACCCGGAAGAAAAAGCCCCCCTTCCCGCACGCTGGCGTGGCCGCATCGCGCTCACCCGCGACCCCGACGGCGGCGAACGCTGCGTGGGCTGCTATCTCTGTGCCGCCGCATGCCCGGTAGACTGCATCTCCCTGCAGGCAGCCGAAGCTCCCGACGGACGGCGGTATCCCGGCTTCTTCCGCATCAACTTTTCCCGCTGCATCTTCTGCGGGTTCTGCGAAGAGGCCTGTCCTACCTACGCCATTCAACTGCTGCCCGATTTCGAAATGGCGGAATACGACCGGCAGAACCTGGTGTATGAAAAGGAAGACCTGCTCATCGACAGCCAGGGCAAATATCCCGGCTACAACTATTACCGCGTGGCGGGCATGGCCATCGCGGGGAAAGACAAGGGAGAAGCCCAGTGGGAAGAACCGCCGGTCAACGTGCGCAGTCTGTTACCTTAAAAACCCAACGGTATGGGAACCGCATTCTATATCGCGGCCGCTGTGGCCGTTTTGTCGACCATCATGGTCATAACCCGGTACAATATCATGCATGCGCTGCTGTACTTCATCGTGTCGCTGCTCAGCGTGGCGGTGGTGTTTTACCTGTACGGGGCGCCTTTCATGGCCGCGCTGGAACTGATCATTTATGCAGGCGCCATCATGGTGCTGATCATATTTTTCGTGATGATGCTCAACCTCGGCAGCCAGACCGCTGGCGAAGAGCGCAGCTGGATGACGCCGGGCGTATGGATCGGTCCGTCGATACTGTGCCTCGTACTGCTGGCGGAGCTGATCTTCCTCATGGTCCAGCCTGTGGATACGGGTGCGGAGATCAAAGTGGTAGACCCGAAGGCAGTGGGCCAAAGTTTGTTCGGCCCTTACATCCTGGCTGTTGAGCTGGCGGGCATGCTGCTGATGGCAGGGATCGTAGGGGCTTATCACCTCGGCCGTCAAAAGAAGAAAATCGTTCACCGTTTCCTAGAAAATTCGCCGTCATGATCAACGCAACAACGGCAGGGCTCGTCCTTGCAGGGGTATTGTTCACACTGGGCCTGATCAGCATGCTGATCCGCCGGAACATCATCTTCATGCTGGTGTCTGTGGAAATCATGCTCAACGCCGCGGGGCTCGCCTTCATTGTGGCGGCCAGCAGGTGGGGGCAACCGGAAGGGCAGGTGATGTTCATGTTCATCCTCGCCATGGCCGCGGCGGAAGTGTCTGTAGGCCTGGCGCTGATCCTCCAGTTGTACCACCAGCTCAAAACGCTGGACAGCGACGAAGCCAGCCGGATGCGGGGCTGAATCCGCATCGAGAAACGTAAAAACATTGCATTATGGAATGGATGTACCTCGTTCCCGCGCTCCCTTTCCTGGGCGCTCTTGTCCTGATCCTGTTTTCCGGTAAGATCGGGAAGCCCGGCGTGATCGCCGTGGGCTGCGGCAGTATCGGGCTGGCGGCGCTGGTGACCATCGTGGCGGGCTGGCAGTTCATGCAGTCGGGCGTTCCGGCGTTCAGCCAGCATTTATGGGAATGGCTGCGGGTGGGCGACTTCAGCATCGGCGTCAACCTGCGGCTGGATGCGCTTTCCCTGTCGTTCACGTTCGTCATCACGTTCGTGGGATGGCTGATCCATATTTACTCGACGGGCTATATGTCCGACGATCCCGATTTCGCGCGGTTTTTCGCGTGCATGAACCTGTTTGTGGGATCGATGCTCATGCTCGTGCTGGCCGATAATCTTTTACTGATGTACCTGGGCTGGGAAGGCGTGGGGCTGTGCAGTTACCTGCTGATCGGGTTCTGGTACAAAGATCCTGCGAACGGTGCGGCCGCGCGCAAAGCCTTCATCGTGACCCGGGTGGGTGATACTGCCATGGCCATCGCACTGTTTTTGCTCGTGCAGCATACGGGGAGCTTACAATTGTCGGTGGTGCTGGAGCGGGCGCAAAGTCTCTGGGCGGCGGGAGACCCCACGGTCGTATGGATCGCGTTCCTCCTGCTGGGCGGCGCGGTCGGAAAATCTGCCCAGCTGCCGCTGCAAACCTGGTTGCCTGACGCCATGGCGGGCCCAACGCCCGTGAGCGCCCTCATCCATGCGGCCACGATGGTAACGGCAGGCGTGTACCTCATCGCGCGGACGAACGTCATCTTTGCGCTGGCGCCCGCGGCGCAGACGGCCGTGGCCATCACCGGGGCGGTTACATTGCTGCTGGCGGGTTTCAGCGCCTGGGTGCAAACAGACATCAAACGGGTACTGGCTTATTCCACCATCAGCCAGATCGGGTATATGTTCCTCGCGCTGGGCGTTGGCGCCTGGTCGGCCGCCATCTTCCATTTCATTACCCATGCGTTTTTCAAAGCTTTGTTATTCCTCGGTGCGGGCGCCGTCATCCATGCGCTGCATCACGAGCAGGATATGTTCAAAATGGGCGGATTGCGCAAATCCCTGCCCGGCGTGTTCCTCGTGTTTTTGATAGGCTCGTTGTCGCTGGCGGCCATTCCGTTCATTTCGTCGGGATGGTACAGCAAAGACCAGATCATCTGGCTGGCGGGCACGGCGTCGGGAGGCAGGCCGGTGTACGCGTTTGCCGCGGTGCTGGGGGCTTTCATCACAGCGGCCTATACCACGCGGATGATGCTGCTGGTATTTTTCGGGAAGGAACAGACGCACGTCCACCACAAACCCGGCCCGGAAATGATGATACCGCTACACGTACTGGCGGTTTGCAGCACGCTTGCCGGGTTCCTGGAGTTGCCGCATACCCTCGGGCATTTCACCTGGCTGAGCGATTTCCTGCGACCCGTACTGCCGGAAGTGGCAACACCGCATGCCAGCGTGGCGGCGGAGTGGGGACTGCAAACCATCACCGCGGGCCTTGCAGCGCTGGCTATTTACATTACCTGGCGATTGCTGAACGCGCCGTTCCCTAAAGAAGCGGGCGCTTTCCTGAAAAGCGGCTGGGGCTTCGATGCGGCGTACGACGTGGTGTTCGTTCAGCCATTCGTCCGGATAGCGAAACTCAACCGGAAAGATATAATCGACAACGTATACACCGGGCTGGCCGCCATTACCCGCGGGCTTCACCGGATGATGTCCGCCACGCAAAGCGGGATCATCAGGTGGTATGTGCTGGGAGTGGTGATGGGCGCGGTCCTGATACTGTCCGTCATCATCTGGCGGCATTCCATGTAACCTGAAAAACGATTCGGCATGATACTGCTGGCATTCATATTATTTCCACTGGTGGGCGCTTTTCTGGCCTGGGCTTCCGCGGCCGTGAACGCCACCCTTCCCCGATGGGTCGCCCTGCTGGTGATGCTCGCGGGCCTCGTGCTCGCCGTGGGCATCTGGGTGCAGCCGGAACCGGCCTCGCTGGCGGGGGCAGACTGGCGATACGTCTACCATCAACCCTGGATGCCCCGCTTCGGCGTGAGCCTTTCCCTGGCGATGGACGGCCTCAGCCTCCTCATGATCGTGCTCACGTTCTTTCTCGGTGTCATGGCGGTGCTGGTGTCGTGGGACGAAATCCGCGACCGCACGGGCTTCTACTACTTCAACCTTTTATTCGTACTGGGCGGTATCGCGGGTGTTTTTCTCGTGATGGACCTGTTCCTGTTCTATTTCTTCTGGGAAGTGATGCTCATCCCCATGTATTTTCTTATCGGCATCTGGGGCCATGGGCGCAGGTTGTACGCTTCGCTGAAGTTTTTCCTCTTCACGCAGGCGGGCGGTTTGCTCATGCTGCTTTCCATATTGGGACTGTATTTCGTGCACGGCGCATCCACCGGTAATTACACCTTTTCATATGCAGAATTGCTGCAAACGCCCCTTGAGCAAGGGATTGGCCGATGGCTGATGCTGGGGTTCATGGCGGCGTTCCTCGTCAAGTTACCGGCATTTCCATTCCATACCTGGTTGCCCGATGCGCATACGGAAGCGCCGACCGCGGGGTCCGTCATCCTCGCCGGACTGCTGCTTAAAACCGGCGCTTACGGCATCCTGCGCTTCGTGCTGCCCCTGTTCCCCGAGGCCTGCCACGCTTTTGCGCAGGTGTTCATGCTGCTCGGCGCGATCGGGATTTTGTACGGCGGGCAGCTGGCGTTCGCACAAACCGATTTCAAGCGGCTGGTGGCGTACACGAGTGTGAGCCACATGGGGTTTGTGCTGGTGGGGGCTTTCGCGTTCAACGAGCTGGCTTACCAGGGCGTGGTGATGCAGATGATCACGCATGGCATCAGCACCGGCGCGCTGTTCATGATCGCCGGGGTGCTGTATGAAAGGCTTCACACGCGCGAGCTGGAGAAGATGGGTGGATTGTGGGCGGCTTTGCCTGGATTGGGGACCATCACTATGGTGTTCGTCATGGCATCGCTGGGGCTCCCGGGGCTGGGGAATTTCATCGCGGAATTCCTCATCCTGGCCGGCAGCTGGCAGGCGTCGCCCTGGATCACCGTGCTGGCGGCCATCGGGCTGGTAGTAGCCACGGTGTACAGTTTGCGCATCATGCAGAAAGTATTTTTCGGGATTTCGCTGCGCGAGTTCCGTTTGAAGGATATGACGTTCCGCGAAGCCGTGATGCTGCTGCCGCTGGTGATCGCCATCATCTGGCTGGGGCTGTTCCCCCAGCGGGTGATCGACACTGCTTCGAAAGCCGCGCCGGTCGTCGCTTTTCAATACAAGGAAAAATAAATCGGACATATGTCTACCCAAGATCTGCTTGCCTTGCTGCCCGTGCTGATCCTCGCCGGCGCCTCCGTGATCGCCATGCTGCTGGTGGCGATACGCCGCAATCACCGGCTGATGCACGCCTTCACCGTAGCGGCATTCCTTATCGCGCTGCTGTCGCTGTTCCGGCAGCCGGTTGCAATGCCGTACTTCGTTGCGCCGCTGTTCGTGGTCGACAAGTTCGCGGAATTCAACACGGGGCTGATCCTCGCCGCGGGCCTCAGCGTGCTGCTGCTGTCGTTCAATTATTTCGAGCAGCGCGAAGAGCGGAAGGAGGAATATTACATCCTGCTGTTGCTGGCTACGGTGGGCGGGATCGTGCTGCTGGTGAGCCGCAACTTCGTATCGCTGTTCCTCGGACTGGAAACGATGAGCATCAGTCTGTACGGGCTGATCGCATACCTGCGCGCGCGGGAGCGGTCAGACGAAGCGGGGATCAAATACCTGCTGCTGGCGGCACTTTCGTCGGCATTCCTGCTCTTCGGTATGGCGCTGGTGTATGCGGAATCCGGGACGATGGATTTTGTGGGGATCGGGCAGTACCTCAAAAGTATTTCCTCCGCGCCAGTAACGGTGGTGGCGGGTTTCGGGCTCATGCTCATTGGTGTAGGGTTCAAGCTCGGCATTGTGCCGTTCCATATGTGGGCGCCGGATATTTATGAAGGGGCGCCGCTGCCGGTGGCGGCATATATCGCTACGGTGTCCAAAGGCAGCATGCTCGTGCTGCTCATGCGGTTTTACAGGGATGTAAACGGATATGAATACACGATATTATGGTGGGTGCTGGCCATCATCGCCATGGCGAGCATGTTTGCGGGGAACTGGCTCGCGCTCATGCAGCGCAATGTGAAGCGGTTGCTGGCGTATTCGTCCATTTCGCATATGGGGTATATCCTCATCGCGTTCCTGGCCGGTTCCGAAGCAGGGCAGGAGGCGGTGATATTTTACCTGGTGGCTTATGTGATCACGAGCATCGGGGCGTTCGGGGTATTGGCATTGCTGAGCGATGAGCTGAACGATGTGGAAATGCTGGAAGACTTCAGCGGCCTGTTTTGGCGGCAACCCTGGCTGGCAGCTATTTTCACGGCGATGCTGTTGTCGCTGGCGGGCATCCCGCTGACGGCTGGGTTCATCGGCAAGTTCTATGTGGTGGCAGCGGGCGTGAACGCCGGACTGTGGCTGCTGCTGGCGCTGCTGGTGGTGAACAGCGTGATCGGTTTGTTTTATTACATCCGCCTGGTGGCGGTGATGTTTGCGCCGCAGGAGGGTACGTTTGCCCGGAAGCGCCTGCCGTTCTTCGGCCTGTTCGCCCTGTCTGCCCTCATGGCGCTGTTGCTATGGTTAGGGATCTATCCGTCAGTCCTCATTGCCATGATCCGCGATATGATACTGACCATGGGCTGACCGGCCGGTTATACAGTATGATCGCCCGCTTCCCGCGAAGCGGGCTTTTTCATTTCATGCAAACAACCGTAATAATTTATTTCGGATGATCGAAAACCAATTGGAATTTGGCCGCGTATATCTTCGTGTAAAACATCCAAATCCATTCACTGAGCAGTAACCTTTCTTAATCCACCAGTAAACGAAGATTTTATGGCAGAAAAACTGAATGTTCCACAGGAACAGGAGGGGCATGCCATGCTATCACTGAAAGGCCAGCAGCGCCGGCGGTTCCTCTCGCTTTTCGCGGGAACCGCCGCTGCGGCCACGCTGATGCATGCCTGTTCCAACAACGACGATCCTTCGCCCGACAATGGCGTCAACCTTGGCAGTGGCGATATCGGGATACTCAACTATGCTTATGCGCTGGAGCAGCTCGAAGCCGCGTTCTACATTCGCGTTACGCAAACATTTTTCAGCGGCGCCACGGCAACGGAGCAACAATTTCTGACAGACATCCGCGATCATGAGATCGCGCACCGCGAGTTTTTCCGGAATGCATTGGGCGGTAAAGCGATCCCCATGCTGGAGACGGATTTCAGCAAGATCGATTTCAGCAGCAGGGCGAGTGTGCTGGGGACTGCCAAAGCTTTCGAAGACCTGGGCGTGGCGGCCTATAACGGCGCCGGCAAATTGATCACCGATGGCGCTTACCTGTTGCTGGCTGGCAAAATCGTTTCCGTGGAAGCGCGCCACGCGGCCATGATCCGTGATTTGCTGAGCAACGGTTCTTTCGCCGACAGCTCCGCCGTAGACGCCAATGGGCTCGATATGGCGCTCGCACCGCCAGACGTGCTGAAAGTAGCCGGCGGCTTCCTGAAATCGAAGATCAACGCGTCCAATCTTCCCACTTCCTGATCTAAAATCCGAAACATGAACATCGAACATATCATTACAGAACTGGAGCAGCAAGACCCCGAGCTCCACGACCGCATGAGCAGCCGGCGGTCCGCCATCAACGGACTGGCCAGTATTGGCGGGAAGCTCGCCCTCGCCGCCATACCTTTGGCGCTGGGCAGTTTGTTCAAGAAAGCTTACGGGCAGTCTACTTCCGGCATCGTGCAGGTGTTGCAGTTCGCCCTTACGCTGGAATATCTCGAAGCGGAATTTTATACCCTCGGCGCGGCTGCACCCGGCCTGGTGCCCGCCGGCCCGCCGACCGGAGCCATCGCTACGATCCGCGACCATGAGAACGCGCATGTCTCGCTCTTGAAAACGACGATCAGTTCGCTGGGAGCCACGCCGGTCCCCAAGCCCACATTCGATTTCAGTGCGGGCGACGGCAGCGGGAACGGGCCGTTCAAGGGCGTTTTTTCGAATTACCCGCTTTTCCTTGCCGTGGCGCAGACTTTCGAGGATACGGGCGTGAGGGCCTACAAGGGGCAGGCGGGGGAGCTGATCTCCAGTAACGACGTGCTGACGGCCGCGCTGAAGATCCATAGCGTAGAGGCGCGCCATGCCGCCCATATCCGTTATATGCGGAGGAACCTGACGGCCAATAACACCATCAAGCCCTGGATCACCGGGAAAGACACCGGTGGCATCGGCGCCGCCGTGCAGGCCAGCTATAATGGTGAAGACGTCAGCGCGCAGGCGGGGATCAATATCGTAGGGATCAACGGAACGGGCGTGGGGGTGAACGCCGCCACCGAAGCGTTCGACGAGCCGCTGAGCAAACAGGCCGTGCTGGATATCGTGGCGCCGTTTATCGTATGATCTGACTTGTGTTTTCCATTCCGTCGCGCCCCGGGCCTTCCGGCGGCGCGACATTCTTATCTTGCAATATCGATTTTCCGGCTTGGGATTTTATCCTTATTTTGCGCTACTGCCGTTTCTTTCCGGCAATATCAAACCCAAGTCTGCTTATGATACAGAAAAGTATGCTTCTTGCCGCCGGCGCCTTCCTGCTGGCCGGCGCACCCGTCACCATGGCGCAAAGCCCCACCAAACTGCTCCGTAACCCTACGGTGAGCGCCCAGCATGTTGCGTTTATGTATGGCGGAGATATCTGGATCGCGAACCGCGATGGTTCCGCACCCAAAAGGCTCACCATCAACCCGGCCCTGGAAACGGAGCCCGTGATTTCGCCCGATGGCAAATGGGTAGCCTTTACCGGTAATTACGATGGCAATTCGGACGTGTACGTGGTGCCGGTAGAAGGCGGCGAGCCCCGGCGCATCACGTTCCATCCTGCCTCCGAGGTGGTTCGCGGGTGGGTGGATAATGATCATATCCTCTACGCCTCCGGCCTGGAATCGCCCACGGGCAGAACACAGCGCCTCTACACCGCCAGCCTCAAAGGCGGCCTCCAGCAACCGCATCAGCGCATTCCCGAAGCTACCCAGGGCGCCGTTTCGCCCGACGGGAAGTTTACCGCATATATCAAAAATCCCGATCCTACCGAAGGCGGCGCCGTGTACCGCCCCTTCAAACGCTACCGCGGCGGTTATGCGCCCAAAATCTGGATCTTCAACCACGCCAATAACCAGATCGTGGAAATCCCCGGGGAAAACGCCAACAACATCCGCCCGCAATGGATCGGCAAAAACGTATACTTCCTCAGCGACCGTAACCACACCATGAACGTTTTCCGCTACGATACCGATTCGAAGCAGATTACACAGGTTACGCAATACAAGACCGACGATGTGAAATCGCTCCAGGGCGACGGTAAAACGCTCGCATTCGAGCAGGCCGGCACGCTCCACCTGCTGGACCCCGGTACCGGCAAAGTGACCGACCTTTCCGTGACCCTCCAGGCGGATATCCCCTCCAAACGGCCGCGGTACGAAAAGCTGAGTAATTTCGAGAACGTGTTCCTGTCGCCCACCGGCGCACGGCTCCTCGTTCAGGGCCGTGGTGAAATCCTTTCCGTTCCGAAGGAAAAAGGCGATGTGCGCAACATCTCCAATTCTCCCGGTTCCCACGAACGCCTGCCGGGCTGGTCGCCCGACGGGAAGTACATTTCTTATGTTTCCGATAAGGACGGCAATTACAAGCTCATCCTCCGCGACCAGAAAGCCATGGATAAGCCGATCGAGATCGAGCTGGGTAAAACCGTGTATTATTTCGGCCTGAGCTGGTCGCCCGATAGCAAAAAAATCCTTTACAGCGACGCGCACTTCAACCTCTTTGTGCTCGACGTGGCCAGCAGGAAGATCACCAAAGTGGCGACGTATGCCAACGGCAGCATCCCTTCCGGCAGCAGCAATCCTTTCCAGCCTTCGTGGTCGCCCGATTCGAAATGGATCACTTTCCTAAATGCCGAGGAGAACGGCTTTGATGCGGTGTTCCTATACGAAGTGGCCGGCGGCAAAACCGTTCGCGTGACCGACGGAATGAGCGACGCCAGTGCGCCTTCGTTCAGCGCCGACGGGAAATATCTCTTCTTCCCCGCCAGCACCAACAGCGGTATGGGCCTCAGCGGGCTGCATATGCAGACCTACGACCGCGGCAACGCCATGGCGCTCTACGCCGCGGTGCTGTCGAAAAACACCGCTACGCCCTTCACGCCGGAAAGCGATGAGGAAACGGTGAAAACCGACGACAAAAAAGAAGATAAGGATAAAGAAAAGGACAAGAAGAAAGACAGCATCAAAACCACGCCTGCCAAGCCTGATGCCGCGTTTGTAGACGTAGAGGGCCTGCAGCAGCGCATCATTTCGATCCCCGTTCCGCAAGGCGTTATATACGGCGTGAGCGGCGCAGTGAAAGATAAAATTTTCTTCACTGACGGAAGTGAGATCAAATACTTCGACCTGAAAGAAAGGAAAACCGAAACCTTCGCCAAAGGTGGCCGCTTCATGATCAGCGCCGACGGCAAGAAGATGCTCATCGCCGGAGGCGGCAACAACTTCCAGATCGTGGGAACGGAGCGGAAACCTGCGCCGGGCGACGGCAAGGTAGACCTGTCCAACGTAACCGTTTACGTAGACCCCGTGGCCGAGTGGAAACAGATTTTCGACGAAGTGTACAAGATCGAAAAAGACTTCTTCTACGTAAAAAATATGCACGGCGTGGATTGGGATGCCAACCGCCGCAAGTATGAAGCCCTGCTGCCGCATGTGAGCAGCCGCGCCGATCTCACCTATCTTCTCAACGAAATGATGAGTGAAATGGTGGTGGGCCACAACTACGTGGGCCTGGGCGATATGCCTTCCGGTCCGAGCGTGAACGTAGGCATGCTGGGAGCAGACTACGAAGTGATCGACGGCCGCTACCGCATCGCGAAAATCTACAACGGCGAAAGCTGGAACCCCGAGGCCAAAGCGCCCCTGGCCATTCCTGGCCTCAACGTGAAGGAAGGCGATTATATCCTGGCCGTTAACGGCGTTCCGCTGAACGCGACCACCAGCATCCACGAACTGATGCAGAACCAGGCCGGCCGCCAGGTGACGCTGAAGGTGAACGGCTCCGCTTCGGAAACCGGTGCGCGCGAAATCGTAGTGGAACCTGTTCCCGTGTCTACCGAATACGGTCTCCGCTACGTAGACTGGGTGGAAGGGAACCGCAGGAAAGTAGACCAGTTGAGCGGTGGAAAGATCGCTTACCTGCATATGATCAATACCGGCCGCGAAGGGTATAATTCCTTTAACCGTTATTACTATGCGCAGGCCGACAAAAAAGCCCTGCTGCTCGACGAGCGCTTCAACGGCGGCGGCTCTGTGGCCGATTACGTGATAGACGTGCTGAACCGGGAAGTAATGAGCTACTGGGGCGTGCGCGACGGCCGCAGTTTTACTACGCCGGGTAACGGCATCTATGGCCCGAAAGCCATGCTGATCAACGAATACGCAGGTTCCGGCGGCGATATGATGCCCTGGATGTTCAATCACAAGAAACTGGGCAAACTCGTCGGTAAACGTACCATGGGTATCCTGGTGGGCATCAGCGGCTATCCTTCGCTCATCGACGGAGGTTATGTGACTTCGCCGAGCTTCGGTATTTACGATACCAACGGCAAATGGATCATCGAAAACGTAGGTACGCCTGCGGATGTGGATGTGGAACAAACCCCGGCAGACGTGATCGCCGGCCGCGATCCGCAGCTGGAGAAAGGCGTGCAGATCCTGCTGGAAGAACTGAAAACGAAAACCTGGCAACCGGTCCCCAAACCGGCCGACCCGGTACGCGTGAAATAATCTGTAACGAAATGTTACATGAACGGCCGCCTGGAGCAATCCGGGCGGCCGTTCTTTTTTACCCGTTTTTCATCATGCTTTCCGCGAGCCGCGGCGAAATCCGGGAAAGCATTTTCAACAACCGGCTCTTCCCGATATACTGTTCGGTATCATCGCTGTGGAAGTTGCGGATGAAAATCCGGGCGAGCCTGTCCGTGGACATTTTACCGCTGCTGCTGCGATCGGTCGTCATGGCGGTGTCTACCAGCGGCGGGATGATCTCGAACACTTTGACGGAGGAGCCTTCCAACTGATACCTGAGCGCTTTCGCGAAGGTGTGGATGGCGGCTTTGGTGGCGCAATACACCGGTGCGGAACGTTTCGGGGCGATGTATAATGCACTGCTTACGAATACGATGGCAGATGCCGGTTGCCCGGTGAGAAAGGGCAGCAGGGCATTGGTGAGCAGGAGCGGAGCGATGAAATTGATCTGCGTTTCGGTAGCGATGTTTCCGGCGGATGCCGGATCGTGGCCGAAAGCGTAACTGTATTGCACGCCGGCATTGTTGATGAGGACGTTCAGGGCCGGGTGGTGTTCGGAGATGTAATCGCGCAAAGAAATCGCGGAAGCCGGATCGGTATGGTCGGTCCGGAAAGTGTGGATGCCGGGCAGTTCCTTTTCGGCGGATGCGAGTTTTGCGCCATCGCGCCCGGTGATGATGACGCGGTTGTTGTGTATTTGGAATTGCCGGGCCAGCGCGAGGCCGATGCCGGAGGAGCCGCCGGTGATGAGGACGGTATTGCCGGAGAGATGCATGAGCAAAGGATTTCCGGCAAATTTCCATTTCAGCTGTGTGAATTCCGTTTACATAGGTAAAGAAATCAGCGGCCGGAAGATTTCCTGCGGATGCGGCTCAGTTGCGTAGGTGAAATTCCCAGGTAAGAAGCGATGTGGTATTGCGGGACGAGCGCCTCCAGCCCCGGCGACCGCTCACGGAAAAGCCGGTAACGCGCCTCCGCGTCCAGCTGCACGATCTCGATCTCGCGTTGCTCCTTGGCCACGAAGAACCCCTCCGCCAGGATGCGCGCCGCCCGCTCCAGGTCCGGACATCGATCGAACAACTGCAGGAAATGCCCGTAGGGTGCGGAAAGCACGGTACAATCCGTCAGCGCCTCCTGTTGGATCATGTTCGGCGCTCCCGTGATCAGCGACGCATAGCCCCCGATGAAGCAGGGCGCCGTGAAGAAATGCTTGTTGTATTCCTGTCCGGCGGCGTTCCGGTAATATGCCCGCATGACCCCTTCCGCCAGGAACCCGATCTCCCGCGCCAGCTGCCCTTCGCGGATGAAATGTTCCCCTTTGCCGAGGCGCCCTTCCGTAAACAATGGATGCACCCGCTCCCAGGTAGCTGGCGCGATCGGCGTCAAGTTGTCGAGGAAGTGATGGAGCTTATCATGTGGCATATCGGCGGGGCGGATTTGTTCCTAAATATACGGATTGACGTTGCGTAATCGCGGCAAAAACATAAATTCACCTACTTTTTAATGTTATACCTCCATGAAGACATTGACCCGGTTTATCGCTATCGCCTTATTCGCATCCACCGCCGTACAAATCGCTTCCGGTTGCGCGGCATTCCCGGACCGGCAGCAGGCATCCATCAAAGAACAACCCATTTCCCCCGATACCGGCAAAACGGCCGACCTGGTGTTGCTGGCGCGGGTTTGGGGCTACCTGAAGTATTTCTCGCCCGTTATCAGCGAACGCAACATCGATTGGGACAAAGTACTCATCGATCAACTGAAAGCGATGGATGAAAACCCCGCCGCCGGCGTGCTTCCGTCCATCCGCATGATGCTCGATTCTGCCGCCCCTTCCGCGCCATCCGGCCGGAAATCCGGTGCGAAGCAGCTCGCCGATGCGAAGGAAATCGAAAAAGTGAACGTAAACCACCAATGGATCGCATCCGCAAAGCAGCTCGGCCAGGCGGAAAAAGACCGCTTAACCGCATTGGCGGACTATTTCAAGCCGTTCAAAAATAAATACATCGTCACGCCGGACGTTTCCGGCTATCCGTCCCCCCAATTCAAGGAGGAGACATACGGGAAAGACTTCCTGCCCGAAAAGCATTTCCGCCTCCTGGCGCTGTTCCGCTACTGGAACATCATCGAATATTACCTTCCCGCCAAATACCAGCAGCAAGGCCAGTGGCCGGCGAAGCTGGCGCGCTTCATACCGGAATTCGCCGATGCCAATACCGATCGCGCCTATGCGCAGGCCTTGATCAGGCTCAACGCCGCCATTACGGACGGGCACAGTATCATGCCCACTTTCGCCAAATTCCCGGAATATGTACTGCCCGGCCGGCTCATCCGCTTGCCTTTTACCATGGCCGTTATCGGAGATACGGTTTTCGTGCATCAGACCGATTCCGGGTTTGCGGAATTGAGCGGGATCCGCCCGGGCGACAGGGTACACCACATCAACGGCACGCCCGTGATCCGCTATGTAGATGCTTTACGGGCCATGATGAGCGATCCGCGCAGGGAAATGAAGGATTACTACATTACCGTTTCGGGCATGCTGCGGATGATGCCGGCGAACGGCGATACGCTGAAAGTCGGTTATGAAAGCGGCGGCCAGTCCAAAACATTCCGGGCAAAGTATGGAGAAGAGGAGGTTGCGCGGTATCTGGCCATTGGCGCCAGGGCCTGGGCAAAGCAGCAGGAAGCGCAGAAACAGGAAGTGCCACCGCCGGCCATGCGGATGCTGGAAGGCGGTATCCTGTACATCGATCCTGCGAAATGGTCGGGCAAAATGGCGGATACCACGCGGCAATTGCTCGAAAAAGCCCAATCTCTAATTATAGAATGCCGCACCTATCCCAATTTCGATTTCATCAACTTCACCCATTTCCTGTTCAAAAAGCAGACGGAATGTATTTTATGGAACGGAACGATCAGCTACCCCGGCCTTACGAAAACGGTGGAATATAAGCGCGGTCCCGATCGTAAGGTCCATTTCAAAGGGAAAGTGGTGGTATTGATCGCGGAAAAGTCCGTCAGCCGGCCAGAAATGCTTACCATGATCGTGAAGGCCCGCAAAGGGAATACGGTGCTGATCGGCCGTACCACCGGTGGTGCCGACGGTGACGTCACCCAAATCCCCATGGTGGGCAACCAGGACATGCGTTTCGTGATCTCCGGCCTCGGCGTCCTCTATCCGGATGGCGGTTACACGCAAGGCATCGGCATCGCGCCCGACGTGGAAGTGCCGCTGACCGTTGCGGAATTCACCGGCGGGAAAGACGTTATCTTTCAACGCGCCCTTCAATACCTCGCCGCAAACCCCTGACCACCAGGTGTACAATAACAGGAAAGGCGCCCTCGTACGGGGCGCCTTTCCTGTTTATAAAAATTGCTTTGGAACTACAGACCGTCGTTCCAGTTCGGGTTCTGCGTCAGGATCTTGTTCGTCAGCTGCCGTTCCTGGATGGGGATCGGCTGGAGGTAATCCCTGTTTTCCTGGAAGGTTTTGGTGGTAGTGCGGTTGATCAGCACGTTACCGGCATTGTTTTCCAGCTCGATGTCCTTGCCCAGTTTGAAGTACTGGACACCTGCTACTGCGGGGCTCGGCTTATCGCCGGTGTAGATGTGCACGTCGATCTTGCCGTCGCGGTCGAGGTCGTACTGGCCAGCACCGGGGAAGTACATCCCTTTGAACTGGCGCACCACGCTCTGGCCGGATTGCCAGCGCATGAGATCGTTCCAGCGGTGGCTTTCCATCACCAGTTCGATCCTCCTTTCCCGGCGGATTTCGAGGATAACGCCTTTGTTGGCGCCGGTCACGGCCGGGTATTGCGCGGCCATGTAGGGGTCCGGGTTGGCATTGGCGGCCGCGAGGTCCAGGTTCGGCATGGCCACGCGCTCGCGGAGTTGCCCGATAGACGCGTTGATGTCGGCCTGTGTAAGCGTGCCCAGTTCAGCCTTGGCTTCGGCAAAGTTCAGCAACACTTCCGCGTAGCGGAAAATGGGCATGGAATTGATGGAGCGGTTGTAGGAGTCGAAAGACATGTCCGTTACGAACTTGATCAGCTGGTAGCCGGTTACGCTCGCGCCGAAATCGGGCACCAGCGGGTTATTGGTCCCGATGCGCGAATAACCCGGCGTGCGGATGGTTTGGGACAGGCGCGGATCGCGGTTTTGCGTTTCGCCGTAAAACGTGATCGTATCGTACCGCGGGATGTCCGTGAAGCGGGAACCGTCCGCCATGAGGTAACTGTTCACCAGCTCCTTGTCCAGCCCAGGCTTGCCGTAAGAGGAAGTGATCGTATAGTAGTTCACGTTATGCCAAACCGATAATTCGTTGCTGAAAGTCCGGGCCAGGATGATCTCGTCCTTATTCGGTGCGATGGAAGCGAACAGCTCGAGGTACGCCTTGTTGGGCGTGGATTTGTAGATTTTATACAGGCCGGTGCTCATCAGCTGTTGCGACGCGGCGGCCGATTTTTCCAGCAGCGCTTCCCAGCCGGCTTCGTTCCGGTATTTTTTCCAGGTCCCCTCGAACAGGCAAACGCGGCTCAGCAGGGCCATGGCGGTGTATTTGGATACCATTTCCGTGGATTGCGGGAAGGTGGCTACATCCATATTGGCGATAGCGAAATCCAGGTCGGCGATGATGGAGTCTACCACCACCTTGCGGGGCGATCTGGGCTTGGTGAGGGATTCCTTGTCCTGGTAATCGATAGCGTGGGTGTACCAGGGCACATCGCCGAAACGCTGCACCTTGTCGAAATAGAAGTAAGCGCGGAAGAATTTGGCCACGGCGGCAAACCGGTTCACCTGTGCCTGTGGCATCACGCGGTTGTAGTTGTCGAGGTAGTAATTGATCTTCCGCAGTTCCGTCCACGTCCAGTTACCACCGGTCAGGGGCACGGTGCGGCGGCCGGTCACCTGGTCGCTGAGCGACTGCTTCACCACGTTGTCGATATCTTCGTTGTATACGCCTTCGGCGGATGGGAATGCGCTGTAGAACGAGTTCAGGTAGAATTTCTGCTCGTTGTCGTTATTGAAATACTGGTCGGGCGCTACCTGCGAAAGCGGCTGCCGGTCCAGGAATTTGCTGCAGCTGCTGAAAAGCCCGGCCGCGGCAATGGCAAATATGGAAAGTTGCTTTTTCATTGTTGTTCGATTGATGGGTTAGAAAGACAGGTCCAGGCCGGCGGAGAACACTTTGCTGAACGGATATACACGGCCATTAGCTTCGGCGTTGGCCTGTTCCGGATCGATGTACTTGGAGTCCAGTTTGGTCCAGGTCAGCAGGTTGTCGCCGCTCACGTAAACGCGCAGGCGCGACAGTTTAATGCGCTTCAGCATCTGATCTGGCAGGGAATAGCCGAGGGTGAGGTTCTTCAGGCGGAGGTACGCCAGGTCGCGCATGTACTTGTCGTTGACGTTGGTGAGCGGGTTGTTGCCGTTGAGGGCGATGTAGCCGCGCAGGCGCGGGAAGTAGCTATCCTGGCCTCTTTCCGGCGTCCAAACCTTGTCGGGGAAGTCGGTGGGAAGGAAGGAGTAATACGGACGGCTGTAGGGGCCCCAGAATTTATCCGCGTTCGCGCCGGGATACCAGTCTCTTTTGCCGATGCCCTGGAAGAAGAACGACAGGTCGAAGCCGTTCCAGCTGGCGCCGCCGTTAAATCCATACGGGTAGCGGATCTGGTTGTTGCCGAGGCGCACGAGGTCGCCGTGGTCGCTCAGGGTGTTGAGGCCGTTATTGATGATGCCGTCGTTGTTGAGGTCTTTGAACTTCAGGTCGCCGGCGAGCAGTTTGTTGTACTGACCGGAGGCGGATTTGATGTTGGATCCCACCAGGTCCTGGTTCACTTTTGCCTGCCATGCGGCGGCTTCTTCATCGGAATTGAAGTACCCGTCGGTCACATATCCCCAGATCTCACCATATTTCTGGCCTACGTAATAATCGTTCAGGCGCTGGTTGTCGTTGGAGAACCGGGTGATCACGGAGCTGAAATCGCTCAGGTTGGCGCCGATGTTCCAGATGAAGGGTTTGCCGGCCAGGTCGAACGAGCTGTTATAGTTCACGCTGATCTCGAAACCTTTCGTGCGGAGGTCTGCCGCATTTTCCTGCGGTTCGCCGGTACCGAACACCACGGGCAGCGTTGCGCCCCTGGTGAGCATGTCTTTGGTGTCGCGGATATAGTAATCGAAGCTCAGGGTCAGTTTATTCTGGAACAGGCCTGCATCCAGGCCGAAGTTCTGTGAAGCCGTCTTTTCCCAGGTGAGGTTGGGGGAGATGGCGTTGGGCGAAGCCAGGTATTCCACTTTCTTGCCGCCTGCCACCCAATCGAGCGTACCGCGGTTCAGCAGCGGGATGTAGGGATATGCGCTGGAAGTGACCTGGTTGCCCAGCTGGCCATAGGAAGCACGGATTTTCAGATCGCTCAGCACGTTTTTAACGGGCTCGAAGAAGTTTTCCTCGCTGATCCTCCAGCCGCCGGAAACAGACGGGAAGAAGCCGAAACGGTTGCCTTTCGGGAAGCGGGAAGTACCGTCGTAACGGCCATTCACTTCAAAGAGGTATTTGCCTTTGTAATCGTAGTTGGCGCGGGCAAAATAGCCCAGCAGCGCCCATTCGCTCTGCGCACCGGAGATGGTGTAGTAGCCGGAACCGAGTCCGATGTCGTTCAGGTCTTGCGAGAGCAGGTCGCCGCGCTCGGAGGTGATGCGTTTGAACTGTTTCAGTTCCTGGTTGTAACCTGCCATGAATTTCACGTTGTGCTTGCCGTAGCTTTTGGTGAACTCGCCATAAGCGTTGGCTACGTGGTAGTAATCCTGGTTGGTTTCTTCGCGGAGGAAGTCGGGCCGGGGCACTTTGCTGATCACGCCGGGGTAGATGGAGTAGGGCGAGGAAGTCTGCCGGAAGCTGGCCGTGGTCGGGTTATCGTTATCCCGCGCAGGGTTCAGCGTGAAGGTGTAGTTGGCGTACAGGTTGATGTTGTCGTTGACCTTCACGGTTACGCCCCAGGTACTCATCAGTTCGTTCCAGCGTTGAACGCCTTTGTTTTTGCCGTAGAGCAGGTCGGAGAAGAGGCCGTCACCGATCTGGTAGTTGTTCAGGGCGGTGATGTAGGTGGCGGTGCCGTCGGGATTTTTCGGAACGTAGGAGGGGAGCGCGTGCACGGTGGAGTTCACGAAATTCGTGTTCGGGTCCCATCCCGGGTAGGTGTACTTGCCGATCATGAGCTGCGTGTTGTTAGAGAACGTCAGCCATTTGTTGGCGCGCACGGTGAGCTTGGTGCGCAGGTTGTAGGAGTTGTACACGTCGCGGTTCAGGCGCATCATGCCTTTTTTGTTGAACATACGGCCGGATACGAGGAAGTCCACTTTTTCCGTTCCGCCGGATATGCTCAGGCTATGCTCCATACCGTCTTGCGCAGGCAGGAAGAACTCGTCCCACCAATCAGTATTGCCATAATATACATACTGGTCTTTGTTATTCCGGCGGTCGATCACCACGGAGGGGAGCGATTTGTCGGTCTGGCGTTTCTTCAGCTCTTCCATGTCTTTGGGAGTATACCGCGTATAGGTGTTACCGGTAGTCACGAGGAAGGCTTCGTCGTTCAGCACGGCGGAAGTGTAGCCGTCGGTGATGAAGTCGGTGGAAACGGTGGAGTAGGATTTGTTGAAGTTGTTGCCGTAGTTCACGGTGAGTTTCCCTCTTTTGGCGGCTTTGGTGGTAACGAGCACCACGCCGAAAGCGGCGCGTGCGCCATAGATGGCGGCGGCTGCGGCGTCTTTCAGTACGGTAACCGTTTCAATGTCGCGCGGGTTCACGTTGTTCATGGAGCCGGGTACGCCGTCTATGAGCACCAGCGGCTGGGCGCCGGAGCTGAGCGGGTTGTTGCCGCGCACGTTGAACCGGCCGTTGGCGCCGGGGCGGCCGTCGGTGAACGTGATGTTCAGGCCGGGAACGGCGCCCTGCAGGGCTTGGGTGACGTTAGCTACGGGGCGGTTTTCGAAGGCTTCTGCGCCTACCTGGCTGATGGCGCCGGTGAGGTTCACTTTTTTCTGGGTGCCGTAACCTACCACTACCAGTTCGTTCAGGCCTTTTGCGGCGTCGGCGAGGGTGATGGCGGGAAGCGGGTTGTCGCCTGCCTGGAGGGTTTTCCCGGTAATCGATTGCGGTTCGAAGCCGATAAAGGTGAAAGTGATGGTAACGGGCGTGCCGGCAGGGAGGCCGGCGAGGCGGAATTTACCGGAAATGTCGGTAGCGGTGCCTTTCCGTTGGCCGTCCGGTGTTTTCACTTCCACGGAAACGCCGGGCAATGGTTCGTTTTTTTGGCTGGATACGGTCCCCGAGATCGAGGCTCCGCCTTGCTGGGCCAGTGCGGCCAATGGGAGGAGGCCTGTCAGGAACAGTCCCGCGCATAGTTTTCTAAGCATGTTGCGCATGATACAGTAGTTTATAGATTGATGTGTAAAGAGCATGAGAAGCCCTGCAGGCGCGGTGTTCCGCCCTGCGGGTAATGTATGCTGTCATGAATGTCCCGTTTGCGGCCGCAAGATTGGAATTAATCCAGCGCTCGCCTAACTTCCGAGGTTAAGGAACTATTAAAGAAATGTTAACCAATTGAAATAGTGGTGGCATTTGACGTGGATTTTGGTTTTAGTCTTGGTATTCAATAAATTATAACTCTCTTTTCTTTGGATTCTTTCAGGAATATGACCTCAGGGGCCTAAAGTACAGTAAAAATTTACAAATTAATAATGAAAAAGTAGGTGTGTTTGAAAGAAAAGGCAATAAAAGTGAAATACTGTTGAAATGTTATGAATAAAAAACGCCAGCCGGGGATGGACGTCCCCTGGCTGGCGGTTATGCAAATCGTTCGATCGACTTATTTGATCACCATCTGGATCGTATTCGCGGAACGCTGCTCCAGTAACACGTTCCGGTTTTTCGTCAGCTTGTCGATCAGCCCGTTCTGATAATGGCGGATCGTCAGCAACTCCAGTCCTTCGTTATAATTGATCCTATACCCGCCATGCAACGCCTTGATCAGCAGCTCGATCTTTTCCGGGTTGTTGTCGATCGCGCAGGAGAAGGTAATGGCCCCGTTCTGGGTCAGGTTGATCTTGATCTTCTTGTCGTGGAAGATCTCGTAAATCTCGCTGATCTTATCTTCCGTGATAAAGGAGAAATCCCGGGATGTGATGGAAATGAGCACCTGGTTTTTCTTCAGTACGATGATGGGCGGCAGTTTGCGGTCGTCCACGTCCTGGCGGATCACGGTGCCGGGGAGGCTCATATCCAGGAAGCACTTCACATACAGGGGTATTTGCTTGTTCTGCAACGGTTTGATCGTTTTGGGGTGGATCACCTGCGCGCCATAATACGCCATTTCGATCACCTCGTTATACGCGATCTCCGGGATGTCGATCGTATCGGGGAAAAGCTTGGGATCGGCGTTTTTCAGGCCGGTCACGTCTTTCCAGATCGTCTGGCTTTCGGCGTTGAGGAGGTTGGCGAACACCGCGGCGGAGAAGTCGCTTCCCTCGCGGCCGAGCGTCACGCTCTCGTTCTGGTCCGTGCTCCCGATGAAGCCCTGTGCGATCACGATATTGGCCGTATTGAAAAGCGGCAGCACCTTCTGGTTCACCTGCAGTTCGGTGATTTCCCAGTTGATGTTGGCGTCGCGGAAGTTATCGTCTGTCCGGAAAACGTCGCGCACGTCTACCCAGGTATTGGTAATGCCTACCTGGTTGAAATAGGCGCTTACGATAGCGGTACTGAGCAGTTCGCCCAGGCCCACCAGCTGGTCGTAATAGTAATCGTAGGAGCGGAGGGGCTTTTCTCCCAGCGTCCATTCCGCTTCGGTAAAGAATTGCTGCAACTGCGTGAACAGCGGATGCTCACGGTCGCCCAGCAGCGATTGCGCCACCTGGATGTGCTGCTGCTCGATGTTGAAGAGCAACTGCGCGGCGATCTCCCGCTTGCGCATAAAGTAGTTCTGGGCAACTTTCTCCAACTCGTTGGTGGTTTTGCCCATCGCCGAAATCACCACCAGCAGCTTGCCGGATGCGTTCGCTTCGATAATTTTTCCTACCTGCTGGATGCGCTCAATAGTTTCTAAACTTGCGCCGCCAAATTTGAAAACCTTCATACTTTGGTCCCTCTTCTTTATAAAAAATCTGCGGCAAAGTACGGCAACTTTAGAATTGATTAAAAATCCAACGGCCAAAAAATGACGTATTTCTTAAAAAGGACTGATTTCCCGTACCTTAGCCCGGCCAAAACCAATCAATTCAAACACGTTTATGAAATTCAACCGCCAAGTGATGAACCTGGACGAATTCACGATCCAGGACCTGAAAAACTATCCCGGCGCCACCGGCCAGCTGTCTGGCCTCCTGCGAGACATTGGCCTCGCGGCCAAGCGCGTGAATGTCGAAGTGAACAAAGCCGGCATCGCCGACATCCTCGGCGAAGCGGGCAAAACCAACGTCCAGGGAGAAGCCGTCAAGAAGCTCGACGAATTCGCCAACGACCAGATCATCGCTTCCCTTGCCAGCTCCATTTACTGTGCCGGCGTGGCTTCCGAGGAAAACGACACGTTCATCGCCTTCGAAGACGAATTTTCCATGAACTCCAAGTACGTGGTGCTCATGGACCCGCTCGACGGTTCCAGCAACATCGATGTCAATGTTTCCATCGGCACGATCTTTTCCGTGTACCGCCGCCTGTCGCCCAACGGCACGCCCTGTACGCTGGAAGACTTCCTGCAGCCGGGCTCCCAGCAGATCGCGGCCGGGTACATCATCTACGGCTCGTCTACCATGCTGGTTTACGCCACCCGCCGCACCCTCCAGGGCTTCACTCTCGACCCGTCCATCGGCGAATTCTGCCTGTCACATCCCGAACTCAAAGTGCCGGACGACAGCGATATCTTCTCCGTCAACATGGGTTATTATCACCTCTACGAGCCGAAAGTCCGCAACGCCATCGATCTTTTCGTGGCTACCGACCCGAAGCAGAAGATCTACCGGCACCGGTTCGTGGGCTGCATGGTCGCCGAAATCCACCGCACCCTCATCCAGGGCGGTATCTTCATGTACCCGGCTTTCGGGAAATATACGAACGGCCGCCTGCGGCTTTGCTACGAATGCAACCCCATGTCGTTCATCATGGAAAAAGCGGGCGGGATGTCCATTTCCGCCGGCAATCAGCGCCTGCTCGACGTAAAGCCGACCGAACTGCATGAGCGCATCCCCATTTTCATCGGCTCGAAGAGCATGGTGGAAAGGGTCCAGGAAGCGATCCGTTAATTTGGCGCGAATTTGGATAAGGCAATAATAGAACACCTAAAAAAATCGTTTAATCAACATGTTTAACCAACGTTATTGCAAAATCCTCTTCCTCGCCGCCGCAGTGATCACGGGCAGCTCCACCATGGCCTGCAGCAAACCGGTTACCGGTAGCGGCTCCACATCCGAACGCTCGGTGCGCAACGAGGGCGATATGGATGAAGACATCCTCTTCTTTGTCAACAAGTTCCGCCGGTCCAAAGGCCTCAAGCCCCTGGAACTGAACGGCGTTCTCAGCAAGGAAGCGCGCGGCCACAGTAAGGATATGGCCAGCGGGCGGACCGGTTTCGGGCACGAAGGCTTCGAATCCCGGATCGACGATATCTCCAAATCCATCGGTACCGTGCGCGCCGCCGCTGAAAACGTGGCTTATGGCAACCTGAGCGCCGAAGCAGTGGTAGACGGCTGGATCAAAAGTCCCGGCCACCGCAAAAACATGCTCGGCGATTTCAACCTCATCGGCATCGGAACGGCCAGGGGCAAAGGGAACATCGTTTTCTTCACCCAGATTTTCGTGAACAAGCCCGCCCCCCAGGCGAAGAAATAAAACTTGCTAACCTGTTTTATAACACAGCGGTTCCCCGGGCAGGGGAGCCGCTGTACTTTTTTTGTACCTCCCTGCCGTTTTTTGCCGTAATTTGGCGCCATGGAAAAACGCAGGATCATTGAGGTGAGAGACCTGGTGAAAACGTATGGCGATTTCACCGCCGTGAAAGGGATCAGTTTCGATGTGTACGAGAACGAAGTCTTCGGGCTCCTCGGCCCCAACGGCGCCGGCAAATCCACCACGCTCGAGATCATCGAGACCCTCCGCCCAAAAACCTCCGGCAGCGTCATGGTAGCGGGTTTGGACCTGGACAGGGACCCCGAGGCCATCAAGCAGATCATCGGCGTGCAGCTCCAGACGTCCGGGTATTACCCGAACCTCAACCTGGTGGAGCTGATCGACCTGTTCGGCGGATTGTACAATCAACCCGTAGACCCCATGGCCCTGCTGCGCGAATTCAACCTGGAAGACAAAGCCAAAGCCAAATACAAGGCGCTTTCGGGTGGACAAAAACAGCGTTTCTCCATCGCCACCACCCTCATCAACAAACCGCGCATCATTTTCCTGGACGAGCCCACCACCGGCCTCGATCCGCAGGCGCGCCGCAACCTCTGGACGCTCATCCAGCAGGTGAGGGCCAATGGCACAACGGTCGTGATCACCACCCACTACATGGATGAAGCCGAGTTCCTCTGCGACCGCTGCGCCATCGTAGACAGTGGCCGCATCATCGCCATCGACTCGCCCGACGCGCTGATAGACCAGCTCGTGGCAGGCGGTTTCGAGCGGAAAAAAGAAGTGAAAAAGGCCAGCCTGGAAGACGTGTTCATCCAGCTGACCGGTAAGGATCTGCGGGAAGACTGATTATTCGTCAACATGCATATCGCTCTTTTTTATGGAAGATTTACGCTATCCCATCGGCCGCTTTCACCCGCCGGCCATCATTAACGCGGAAGCCCGCAAACGCTACATCAACGACATCCGGCACCTGCCATCGCTCATCGAGCTGGCCGTGCAAACGCTCGACGAGCACCAGCTTCAAACGCCCTACCGCCCCGGCGGATGGACGGTGGCGCAGGTGGTGCATCACCTGGCAGACTCGCACATGAACGGTTTTACCCGGTTGAAACTGGCGCTCACGGAAGATAATCCTACCATCAAGCCCTACGACGAAGCCGCCTGGGCCGAACTGCCCGACGTACAATATACGCCCATCAACATATCCATCACCCTGCTTCATGCCCTGCATGCCCGTTGGGCGGCCGTGCTCGAGCATATGGAAGCGCGCGACTGGGACCGGACATTTTTCCATCCCGGCAACAACACTTCCAACACGCTGACGAAGCACCTGGCCAATTATTCCTGGCATGGGCTGCATCACCTGGCGCATATCGAAAAGCTGAAGGAAAGGGAAGGATGGAAGTAAAACGATTGAATTTTGAACTGGAAACTACTGCGATCAGAATACCTGTTCCGCGAGCCCTGGCTCACCGTGCGGAGAGACACATGTGAAACGCCTTCCGGCGTGTTGGTACCTGAATATTATGTGCTCGAGTACCCGGATTGGGTGAACGCGATGGCCGTTACCGACGATGGAAATGTGATCCTCGTCCGCCAGTACCGCCACCCCGTCGGGAAAGTACTGCTGGAAATCCCCGGCGGCGTGATGGACCCGGAAGACGGATCGCCTGAAATCGCCATGCGCCGCGAGCTGCTGGAGGAAACGGGCTATGTGTTCGATGAGATGCATTTCCTCGGGACCACGTCCCCCAATCCTTCCACCCATACCAACCGCGTATTCATGTACCTGGCTACGGGCGGGAAGAAAATCCAGGAGCAGCAGCTCGATTTTAACGAGGAGATCGACGTGGAAATCGTTACCATAGCGGAATTGGAGGCGCGGCTGGCGCAGAACGCGTTTTTTCAGTCGCTGCATTGCACCTGCCTGTTTTATGGTTTGATGAAGTGGAAGGAATTGCGATCCAAATAAAGAAGGACAGCCGCTCCCCGCAGCTGTCCCCTCATGCATGCTGAAAATGCCGGTTATTTCTGGACCGGCTTGTGCTCCACGTTCACGGTGGCGCCGTTTCCGTTCACCACGCGGTACGTAAAAATCTCTTTGGTCAGTTTCACGACGTCCACCACACGGGTGTAATTCCGGGTGCGCGATACGAGGATGCGCTTGGAATTGTCGGGCGTGATGAAGTAATAACCCTCATCGCCGCGGGGCGTTCCGTCTTTGTTGTAGAAAACGTAGTTGCCGTTGGGAAGGTAATCGGCGAGGCCTACGAAGCCCATGTTGGCGGCGGTCACGTCTTTGCCTACGGAATCGGTGACTACCGTGGTGACCCATCGGGTGGAGGACAGGATTTCGTTACCGGATTTGGCAGGCTCGGGCGCCGGCGCATCGTCTTTGCTGCAGGAGGCGAAAGTGAATGCGGCGATGGCGATTGGCAATACAGTTCTCAGTCTTGGATGCATCAGGCTTCGTTTTTGGTGATGCATCAAAACTACCGGAACCCCGCGGCTCCGGCGGGTGTTTAAAATCGAAAATCGGGTACTTTCTGAATCTAGGGTTTTTGCGGCATATCTCCTACGATGAAGCAGCTTCCGCAAACGAGGATCATATCGTTTTCGCCGGCGGCGGCTTTGGCGGCGGCGTACGCTTCGGGGACGCCGGTGTATGAATTTCCCTGTAACCCTTCCTGGCTGGCCATTTCCAGCAGTTCTTTTTCGTCGAGCGCACGGGGGATCTGGGCACGGGTGAAGTAATACGTCGCGTCCTGCGGGAATAAACGCAATGCGGCGGGCACGTCTTTGTCTTTCACGAAACCCGTCACGATATGTAACTTTTCGAATTTTACAAGGGAAAGCTGTTCGAGGATGGCGCGAATGCCGGCTTCGTTATGGCCTACGTCCAGCACCGTGTAGGGCTGCCGGCCGATCACTTCCCATCTTCCGCCCAAGCCCGTCAGCCGTTTTACATTTGCCAGTCCCTTTTCCACGGCTTCCTGCGTAAGCTGGTAGCCTTCCTGCCGGAGGATGTTCACGCCGGCCAGCACGCCCAGGAGGTTTTTTTCCTGGTAATGCCCCGGCAGATCGAGGCGGTAGGTGGATGTGGGCTCGCCTGAGGCGGAAGCAACGGTAACGGTGAGCATTTCCTGGCCCGGTTCGCTTTTAACGATGGTGTATTGCTTGTCGGCGAAAAGGATCGGGGCGTTGTGGAGGTCTGCCATTTCGCGGAAAACGCCCTCGGGCCCGGCCTGCGTTTCGCTGATCACCACCGGCGTATCCGGCTTGATGATCCCGGCTTTTTCCCTCGCGATCAGTTCCGGCGTATTGCCGAGGATGTGGGTATGGTCGAGGCTGATATTGGTAATGATGGAAAGGAGGGGAGAAATGATGTTGGTACTGTCTAACCGTCCGCCAAGCCCGGTTTCGATGATGGCGATATCGACGCCTTCTTCCGCGAACCACTGGAACGCCATGGCCACGGTCACTTCGAAGAACGAGGGGTCGATGGTTTCGATGTGCTGTTTGATCTCCTCCGTGAAAGTGACCACTCTTTGTTCAGGGATCATTTCGCCGTTGATGCGGATGCGTTCCCGGAAATCGTGCAGGTGGGGGGAGGTGTACAGGCCCGTTTTGTATCCGGCCGACTGGAAGATGGCGCTGAGCATGTGGCTGGTGGATCCTTTCCCGTTGGTGCCCGCGATATGGACAGCAGGGAATTTTGCTTCGGGGTGGCCGAGCACGCCGCAAAGCAGGCGGATGTTGAGCAGGTCGTTTTTCAGCGCGGAAGCCCCCAGCTTGCTGAACATCGGGAGCCGGCTGTACAAGTAATCGATCGTTTGCTGATAGTTCATGGATACCTCGCTAAATAGTGGGGCAGCCCAGGTTGCGCCGGCGTTTGCGGTACGTTCCGTCACTGCCTTTGTCCCACGACCATTTACTGAAACGGATGGGAACTACGCGCAAAGCTACGAATACATCCGCATGATTGATCATCCGGCGGGCGAGGGTGGAAAAGATGGAGGCAGACCCGATCACCAAAGGCCCCGCGCGCAGGGCAAATCCCGCATCCGCCTGTCCGTACCTGTTTACCGAAACCGGGAGGTAAACGCCCAGGTTGCGGAGCTCGTACCGCGGCGTGACGGTCAATTGTGTAAGGGCGCTCGTCTTGTTATCGTCTTTCTCCCCGCTGTTCAATGCCAGCGTGGCGCTTGCGCTCAGGAAAAACCTGTCGTTGAGGTTGTAATCGCCGAACAGGTTGAGCGAAGTGGGGAGGTTCATGTAATACGTTTCTTCGTTTTCCATGGGTGTAAACATCGTGGCGAGGCGCGTCGCATACCGCCGCATGCTTTCGCCCCGCTGCTTGTTCAGCGAGCGGACGATCACGTTGTTCGCTGTCATGTCCAGGTTCGCCGAAGCCATGGCCTTTTTGTATTTGATGCCGCCGATATCTACGATAGACACGCCGAACCGGGCTTTCCAGGTATCCGCGTCGGGATTCCAATCTGGCCCGCCTTCGTGCATACTGCCAAACCCGTCGTTATCCGGCCGCCATTCGTACACTACCCCGATATCCGCCCCGATGCCGGGGTTCTGGAAGGGTTTGTAGTAAGACGACCAGCTGTCGTTGCTCGTGTATTCATCCATCTCCTCGTTGTAGGCGTAATACACTTTTGCGCTGTTGATATCGGCCAGTTCCGTGGTGTTGAAAGTAAAAGATGCGTCGCGCACCACCGTGTAAGCGGATGCCTGTCCACCGAGGTATTTCAGCGTAATCCCCGCTTTCCAGCGATGGTCGCCTTCGTCTTTGATGACGCGGGAATAGCTGAACCCGAATTCGTTCCAGGCATGACCGTTGCCCGCCGCGAATTTAGCGGCGAAGTTGCGGTTGGTGAAGCGGGGATTGGGGTAGTTGAGCGCGAAGAAATTGGCGATGTTGGTTTCCACGCCGCCGGCATTGGCCGATCCGCGCACGCGCCATGTGAACGCGACGGACTGTTTCTCGTCGATGGAAAACAGGACGGACGGCAGCATGATCTCCCCGCTGCCCCAACCGTATTGCCGGCGGGTGGCGTTAGTGTCGGGGATATAGTCGACGTTCCGTACCAACTTTTCCTGGCTGGAAAAAAGGGAGGATTTAACGAAGGAATAATACGTATTGCCGGCCTTCACATCCGCCCCTACGATATTCACGTCCCACTTGTACCGCGACCCGGCGCCGAGGGCCGGGTTGAACGGAATGGCGTGGACGCCTGCGTACTGGCTCGTATGATAGCCGGTAAATACCTGTGCCTGCGCTGAAACAGCGGTCAGCAGGCACAAAGCGAGATATCGGAGACGTGAATTGCGCATAGAATAGTACAAGGTATAGGTAATAACGTGAAAATCCGAAGGATATTACCGTACTGTCGTTCCTGCGGCCTGAAACAGAAGCGGATGGCGCCGGACTGATTTTCGGGGGCATCCTGGTTTTGTGACAGCCTCGCAGGGTGAAAAGCCGGCGAATATTGTCCTGGTTAGTTACTTGTGGTTTAAAGGCAGGATCACATCGTGCCGGAAGGTCCATTCGCTTGCGGCTGGTGGTTCACCGGCGCGAAAACTTAAAATCCCCTAAATCCCGACTTATCGTATCTACTGCGCGAACGCTGCCGGACTGTTTTTCAGTGCATCGCAGCTAGTATTGTACTGGGTTCCCAGTGTAAACCGGTGCAGCATACCAGCGGAACGGCTTTTATCGCGGTTTGAAATAAAACCGGATAGGCCCGAATTGTTCTTCCGGCGCTTCCTGGCTCACATTATATTTTATCCGCAAGGCTGCTTCCTTTGCTTCGCGGATAGCAGCGGGATTGCTGATGGTGGAACCACGGAGATTATGCGTGGCGCTGACTACATTCCCGTTACGGTCCACTTTAATGTTGATGGCCACATATCCGGTTTCGTTCCCGTCCCATTCAACGGACGGGCGGTTCACGAGCGTGCGCCCGGCGAGCCGGAAATCCGACGCACCGCGGCCTGCACCGGGTGTGCCGGTGTAGGCGCCGCCATTGGGGCTGCCGCCGATGACGCCACGGTCTCCGGGTTTGCCGGTATTGCCTTCCCCGGTGGAGTTATTGGAGCCGTCGGCCCCGTTGCCGCTATTGGCCGCGTTACCCGTTCCGCCGGTGAATACGGCTTTGGGTTTCGGTTTCGGGGCAGGGGGAACGGGTGCGGGAGGCGCTTCCGCTTTGGGCTTGGGCGCTTTTACCGGCTTGGGCTCGAGTGTTTTAGCGATTTCTTTGGGTTTGACGTTGACAGGCTTCACCGGCTGCTTGATCACTTCCGGCGCCTCGGCCTCGTCGGACGTGGCCAGTTCCTGCGAATTGCTGTTGTCCGCTTTCGAAGCGGCGGCAGGCTGCGGCGTGGAAGGCTCCGGCTGGGCGGCTGCGGGCGGATTGGGATTGAGCGGCTGCTCGTCGCCCATACCGTCGTCAGACGTTCCGAGGTTTACTTCGATGCCCATGTCCTGGTCGGGCAGCGGCGGCGGCACGTCGAGGCTCACCATCACCAGTGCCACTAACAGCAAGGCATGTACGCCGATCGTGATGCCGGCGGCTTTTATATTTTTGGATTTGTTTTGCTCTGTCATGGTGTTCCAAAGTTAATATTTTTTTCCGGTGGAGGGAATGCCCCCGTTCCCGGCTGCAAATACCCTGCCGCGCCTGTCATTTACAAATGCGGTTTGTCATTTCCGGCCGGGTAAATGTAAGTAAGCGGTGTAATTTGCGGTACATTATGTTCGACAAGACAATTTCCTTGTACAGAAGCGCCTACGGCGGTATTCCGCGAAAAGTCTGGCTGCTGGCGACCGTGCTGCTGATCAACCGCGCCGGCGCCATGGTGATCCCCTTTCTCACGCTGTATCTTACCACGCAGCTTCATTTTTCGCTGGAGCAGGCGGGAATTGTCATGACGGTCTATGGCATCGGCTCGATCCTCGGATCCCTGCTGGGCGGTAAACTGACGGATAGCATCGGTTTTCACCCGGTGCAGTTCTGGAGCCTGGCGATGCACGGCGTGATGTTCCTCGTGCTTTCGCGTATGGATACCTTCCCGCAGTTCGCCGTTACGGTTTTTGTGCTGGGAATGGTAGGCGATGCCTTCCGCCCCGCCAACTTCGCGGCGGTAGCGCATTACAGCGATGCCACCACGCGCCTGCGCTCATATTCCCTGCTCCGCCTGGCGTCGAACCTGGGCTGGGCGGTAGGTCCCGCGGTAGGCGGGGTGCTGGCCACGATCAGCTACAATATGCTTTTCTTCGCCGACGCATTTTCCTGCCTCTCGGCGGCGCTCCTGCTGAAATTGTTCCTCCGTCCCGGGAAAACTTCGGAAAATATCGTGCATCAAGCGCCCGCGGGTGAAGCCAATATGTCTGCCTGGCGGGATAAACGCTATCTCTTCTTCATCCTGCTCGTCACGTTCAACGCCATCTGCCTTTTCCAGATGTTCAACATCGTTCCGGTGTACCTCAAAACCGTGGTGCACATGGATGAGAGCATGATCGGCCTGGCGATTTCGACCAACGGCATCCTGATCGCGCTCATCGAAATGATCCTCGTGTTCAAGCTGGAAAACCGCCGGCCCAACGAGTACTACATCTGCATCGGCGCCCTCCTCATGGGACTGGCCTACGTGATCTTCAACTTCGTGCCGCCCGTGGCCGCTGTGGCCTATCTCCACATCGTACTTTTCTCGGCCGCCGAAATGATGACCCTGCCGTTCATGAACAACTTCTGGATCAACCGCGCCCAGGCCCACAACCGCGGCCAGTATGCGGGCCTTTACACGGTCGCGTTTTCATGCGCCACGATCCTCGCGCCCACATTAGGCGCTTTCGGCGTGGAACATTTCGGGTTCCGCGACTGGTGGTGGGCGGTAGGCGGCATCAGCCTGCTCACTTTCTTCGGGTTCCGCTGGATGCTGAAAAATACATCCACCCCTCCGGCGGCATCCGCGCCCACGCCCGAGCCCAACCCGGCTCCTGAAGCAGCCGTGGCCTGACCGGACATGCCCACGGAACATGCATTCTCGTATCCACCGGAAATCCAGGCACCGGCACAACGCATCGCAGCGTGAACTTCACTTCACCAGGCGGCATTATTTCATCAGCAAATGTTCATGCAAAAGGCTTTCCGCATCCACCGAAAAAAAATTCCCTTGACAATACTTCGTTCCAAAAACAAAAGCCCTCATCCAGCGATGAGGGCTTTTTTATCGTGCGTAATTTTACAAACTAGAAATGCGCGAAATCCGCTTCGTAGTTGCCTTTGATACGTTCCATCGGCGGATTGTAGTACCCGAATTTCACATCAGGGAACTCTTCGCGGATGAGCTCCATCAGCTGTTTCACACCCAGTAACTCGCCGGTTTCCACCACGCCGATCTTGCCCAGGTACCAGTCCGGATCGATGTTGAAATTCCGCCACTGGATCATGTTCAGGCCGGTTTCACGGATCACCGTGCGGAGGGCTTCATATTCCTCCACCGTATCGGTCATGCCCGGGAAAACGAAGTAGTTGATAGACGCCCATCCACCATGCTCCCGCACCACTTTAATGCTCTCGATGATGTCGGAGAACTGGTAGTTATTAGGCCGGTAATACGGCGTGTAAATCTCTTCCCGAACGGAGTTGAGGCTCACGCGGATGCTGTTCAGCCCCGCCTTGCAGAGCTCGCGCACCGCATTGGGCTTGCTGCCGTTCGTATTGATATTGATACTCCCTTTTTCCGTATGCTTGCGGATCTCGAGGATCGATTCGCGGATGGTTTCCCACATAAGCAGCGGCTCGCCTTCACATCCCTGCCCAAAGCTCACGATAGGATATGGCGCCGATTCCAGGTGAGGAACGGTAAATTCCACGATCTCCTGCGCAGAAGGCTTGAACGTCAAACGGTCCTGCGTGGAAACGATCGTCTCCTCTTCCGGCTGGAACGAAATACAGCCGATGCAATTGGCATTACAGGCGGGGGAAGACGGGATGGGGCATTCCCAGCGGCCCATGAAATAGTTGCGCGCGGCCGGACAATGGTACGTCAGCGCGCAATTATTGGCCAGGTGCTGCACCAGCCGGTTGTGCGGGTAAGCGGCCAGCATATCGGTTACGCCCGATTTCACGGATTTATCGTCGAATCCTGCGCATTCCTGCCGGATGTCTTGCTCGATGCGCACAGCCGGAACAAAAAATTTATTGTCGTGCCAACCTGCTGCCGTGTAGCAGAACAGGGGAAGGGTAGGCGCGTCCGGTAAAGTCTCGTACGCCGCGAGGTACAGCCCGGTATGCGCGGGCGGGATGAACGCCGCAACGGCCCATCCTTTCTCGCAAAGGCGCATTTCGCCGGTTTGCACATCGATCCCGATGCCTCTGCGGCCGGGCAGTTCGTATAGGTTGCCTCCTTCGGGAAGCTCGATCCATTCATCTTCAGGGATGGGAAATGCATCCCACCCGGCACGGCCCACCACATACAGCGAGGTATCCTCGAAGATGTTGCCCTTGCCGTCGGAGTACATTATATAAGGAGAAACGTTCATGTCAGCCTGGATTGAAAATAAGCATTGATATCCGCCGTTTGCGCGGGGGAGTATTCGTCGAGCACTTCGAGCTGGAGCACTTTGTTGGTGCGGAAATCCAGCGTCAGGAGGTCGTTCCGCAAAATTACGTTATTCATCTCGTTCCACCGGTAATGCTTCTCTCCGAAAACGGTGGGGAGGGAAATGCCGCCATCTTCGATCCGTGCGTACGCCGGTTGCATGATGCGGTATTCCGCATAGCCGGTATATGCCACGCCGAGCCCCGCCAGCAGCAGGGTGCCGCCGATGATGGGCTGCATGTGCGATAAAAAGAACAGACTTCCCGATAAAAGTGTGAACACCTGCAAAAGCCGCAATACGGAATTGGTCTCGGACATTTTCCGCATCTTCCGCATCATGAACGGAAAAGCCAGGCTGGCCGTGCCGAGCGCGATGAACAGCAGGGCCATCAGCCAGTTGGGATGCTCCATTTTGTATACGCCGATGAGGTTGAACAGGAAAAGTATCCCGATCATGCCATGCATAATGGGTTGCATGCGCAGTTTGGTGATGGCGTTCGGATGTAGGATGCGGAACTTATGCATTGGATTTCACCATCAGGTTACACAATTTGAACAGGATGCGTGCGCCCACGTTGGCGTCCCACTCGTCTAGCCCCGCGCTGACCTCCACCAGGTCGAACCCGATAAGGGTACGCCCGCTTTCGATCACGCGGCGGAAGAGGTAATACACCTGCTGGGCTTCGAGGCCCCCCGGCACCGGGGTACCGGTGTGTGGACAAAGCTTCGGGTCCAGCCCATCGATATCGAAACTGATATGCACTTGCTGGGGGAGCTGGGAGATGATGTCGTCGCAGATGCTTTTCCAGGTCTCGCCTTCGTACATGCGCTCTTTCATGTCCTGGTCGAAGAACGCCGAAATGCGCCCATCGCTGTTACGGATGAGGTCGAGCTCGCTGTCGCAGAAATCGCGCAGGCCTACCTGGACGAGCTTCCTGAGCTGGGGCACTTCCTCCAGCGCGTTATACATAATGGATGCGTGGGAATATTTGAAGCCTTCGTAGCTGTTGCGCAGATCGGCGTGCGCATCGATCTGCAGGATGCCGAAATCGCCCTTATGCTCGCCCATGGCGCGGAAGAAGCCGAGCGGGGTGGAGTGGTCGCCACCTACGAGGCCAACGAGCTTCCCTTTGTCCAGGAGGTTTTTGGTCTGTTCGTAAACCCATGCGTTCATTTTACAGGCGCCTTTGTTGACATCGTCCACCGAGCGGCGCATGAAGTCGTTTTCACTGATATCCCCCCCTTCGGCGAGGAATTTCAGGTACAGTTCGGCTTCCTTGCGGAGGTAATCGCTCCGGAGGAGGAGCTGGCGGTCCTGCTCCTTCATGAAGAAACCCTGTTTCCAGCCTTCGGTCCCGGTGTCGGAATCGTAGAGGTCTACCTGCAGGGAGGCTTTGTAAATGTGTTCCGGGCCACGGGCTGTACCGTTGTTATAAGACACCGTCACTTCCCAGGGCACGGGCAAAAGTACCAGCCGTGCATCGTCTTCCCCGAAAGGCAGTCCGAAAATGTTGTTGGACAGCAGGCCGGGGGAGTTGGGATCGAATTTCGATAGATCAGCCATGATGAATCAATACTTAGCTTATTTCCGCGCAAAGGTACAGGTAAAAATTGGTTCCGGGAGGGGGAAACCTGACGAATATCAGCCCCCCGGAACGGGTTTTTTGGCTACCTTTGGTCTCGATTAATCTGCTAAGGATGAAGAAGACAAGTATTATTCTGCTCGTAGTAATAGCGGTTTGCGTGGCCGGCATGGTCATGATGGTGGGTGATTTCAGCACCTATGAAACATTCGCTACCGCCCGGAAGAAGGAAGGAAAGGAGATTCACGTGATCGGCGCTTTAGACAGTACGAAGGCCGTGGTGTACGATCCCGCCCGGGATGCCAACTACTTCAGCTTCCATATGAAAGACAAAAGCGGCGAAATCAGCCGTGTCGTGTTCTACGGTACCCGGCCCACCGACTTCGAGAAATCCACCGAGCTGGTACTCACCGGCAAAATGGTCGGCACCGAGTTCCATTGCAGCAAAATACTGATGAAGTGCCCGTCGAAATATAAAGACGAGCAGCAGGCCTTCAGCGCACAGCGCAAAGGATAAGGAAGATATTAAACAATAACTGTATATCGTCGTCTTTCAGCACTATGCCACCGGGCGGCGGAATCCTCACAACTTACGGAACAACCATTGGAATCGATCAAATACAATGGGGAGCACCTGCTTCCCGGACAACTGGGCCATTTCTTCACCATCCTGGCTTTCGTGGCCTCCATGGTGTCTGTCGTGGCTTACTTCATCAGCGTCAGGCATTCGGATGAACTGAAAAAATCCTCCTGGGCCAAAATCGGCCGGTGGTCGTTTTACATCCAGGCATTTTCCGTTTTTGCCGTATTCGCCACCCTTTACTACATCATTTCCAATCACTTATTCGAATATAAGTACGCCTGGCAACACTCCGAGCGCGAACTGGAAGTGAAATACCTCCTCAGCTGTTTCTGGGAAGGGCAGGAGGGCAGCTTCCTGCTCTGGAGCGTTTGGCACAGCGTGCTGGGCATTATCCTGATCAACACTTCGAAATCGTGGGAAGCCCCTGTCATGGCGGTCCTCGCGTTCTCGCAAGTCTGCCTCGGCAGCATGCTGATCGGTATTTACATGTTCGACTATAAAGTAGGCAGCAACCCGTTCCTGCTCATCCGCCAGGAAGACCCGTCGCTGCCCATTTTCAATAACCCGGATTACATGCAGTTCAAGCAGTTCATGGACGGTAACGGCCTGAACGCGCTGCTGAAAAACTATTGGATGGTGATCCACCCGCCCGTGCTGTTTCTCGGCTTCGCCGCCACCATCGTGCCTTTCGCATATGGTGTGGCCGCTTTGTGGACGCGCCGGTACACCGAATGGGTAAAACCCGCGCTGCCCTGGGCGCTCTTTGCCGGAATGGTGTTAGGCGTGGGTATCATGATGGGCGCCGCCTGGGCGTACGAATCGCTTACTTTCGGCGGCTACTGGGCCTGGGACCCCGTAGAGAACGCATCCATGGTGCCCTGGCTCACCCTCGTAGCCGGTATTCACACCATGCTGGCCTTCAAATCGTCTGGCCACGCCCTCAAATCATCGTTTTTCTTTATACTGATCTCTTTCGTTTTCATCCTCTATTCTACTTTCCTTACCCGTAGCGGCATTCTCGGCCAAACCTCGGTGCACTCCTTCACCGATCTCGGCATGAGCGGCCAGCTCCTCGTGTTCATGGGCATCTTCACCATCCCGGCCTTCTGCATGCTGATCGCCCGCGGAAAGCAGATCCCGGCGCTGAAAAAGGAAGAAAGCACCTATTCCCGCGAATTCTGGATGTTCGTCGGCGCCCTCGTGCTCCTCGTGAGCGCGCTGCACGTCACCTTCTTCACCTCCATCCCCGTCTGGAACAAACTGCTCGATATCTCCGGTATCCGGAAATTGTTCAAACTGGAAGAATTCGCGCCGCCGACCGACGTGATGCTGCATTACAACAAAGTGCAGATCTGGCTGGCGATCATCATCGCCCTGCTCACGGCCATCACCCAGTTCATGAAGTACAAGGATACGCCCAAAGGCGTGCTGGCCAAGAAACTGGCCTGGCCTACGCTGATTTCCGTTGCCATCGCCGTGCTGATCGGCGTAGCGGGACGTATTTTCTATACCGACTACGGCGCGGGTGTGCTCCTGGGCATCTACCTCATGCTGTTCGCCTGCGTGTACGCCATCGTGGCCAATATCACCTATATCATCACCGTACTGAAAGGCAAGACCAAAGCCGCCGGCGCCTCCGTGGCCCACGTCGGTTTCGGGCTCATGCTGCTGGGGATCCTCATTTCCTCCAGCAAGAAAGAGGTGCTGTCGATCGATTCGATGAACGTGCTCAGCGGATACTTCACGAAGGAAAGCGGACAGAATTCCCGCGAAAACCTCATGCTGCCCAAAGGCCTGCCCGTGCAGATGGGACCGTATTTCGTGACATACCGCGGCGATTCCATCAGCACCGTAGATAAGGATAAAACCCTCTACATTGTTGAATATGAACGGAAAGCGAAGCTGGAAGACGTGCCCACGGAGCGTTTCACGCTGTATCCCGACGCGTATCTCAATGTGAAGGGCCAGGAAGGCATTACGCCCAACCCGGATTCCAAACATTACCTCACCCGCGATATCTTCACTTACATCACCGCCGTTCCGAGGAAAGACATCCCGGCCGATACGCTGCCATATGCACAGCACGTCATCACCCAGGGCGATACGGTTTATTTCTCGAAAGGGTTCATGGTGCTGGAAAACCTGAACACGAAACCGCAGCAGAAGAATTACCATCCCGAGCCGGGAGACATTGCCGTGGGCGCCGAAATTTACGTGCATACCCGCGACAATGGCGACTTCCGCATCAATCCGGTATATTTCATCCGCGACAGCAGCTTCCAGGCGAATGTGCCCGATACCATCGCGCCGTTGAGCCTGGCCGTGAAATTCACCAAGATCCTGCCGAACGAAAACAAGGTGCAGATCGAACTGAAGGAAACCCGCGAACCGATGGATTACATCGTACTGAAAGCGCTCGTTTTCCCCTGGATCAACGTGCTGTGGATCGGTATCATCGTAATGGCCGTTGGTTTCGCCATGGCGATGCGCCAGCGGATGCGGAAATAATATATAACATGATATTCATATGAAGGACGGTCCATGCGGCCGTCCTTTTTATTTATATTAGCAGTGCAAACCCTTCTCCTATGCGCAGGATATTCCGTTTTCTCCTCATCGTGCTGGCTGTGCTGGCCGTTATTTACATCCTCGGCCCCAAGCCCGCTCCGCCTGATTTACAGGGTTCGTTGCCCAAAATGCCCCAGCAGCTGGAGCAGGTGGCGGCATATGTGGACAAGAAGGAAGCCGGGTTCAAAACGCGCCCCGGCAACCGCGCCAGGATCGTTTGGGCGGGCGACTCTGTCCATAAAACCCCTTTCAGCGTGGTGTACCTGCACGGATTTTCGGCGAGCGAACACGAAGGGTTCCCCGTTCACACCGATTTCGCGAAAAAGCACGGGTTCAACCTGTACCTGTCGCGGCTCGACGGCCACGGCCTGGAAACCCCCGAGCCATTGCTGGACATGACGGCACAAGGGCTCTGGAAAGACGCCCGCGAAGCCCTCGCCATCGGCAAGCAGCTGGGCAACAAGGTGATCGTCATGGGAACGAGCACCGGCGGCACGCTGGCCCTGATGCTGGCGGCGCAGTTCCCTAATGATGTGGAGGCCGTCGTCAACATGTCTCCCAACATCGCCATCAACCAGCCCATGGTCGGGATGCTCGACGAGCCCTGGGGCCTCATGGTGGCCCGGACGGTGAAGCGCGGCAAATACGATGAATCTACGCCCGCCAACCCCGAAAAAGCGAAATACTGGTATACGAAATACCGCCTGGAAGCCGCGGTGGAACTGGAAAACCTGGTGGATCATACTATGAAACCGGAGCTCTTCGCGCGGGTGAGCCAGCCTATCCTCAACCTGTACTATTACAAGAACGAAAAGGAGCAGGACCCTACGGTGAAAGTATCCGCCATTCTCGCCATGCACGAAAAACTGGGTACGCCCGCCGCGAAAAAGCGCGCAGTGGCCATTCCCGGCGCCGGCAGCCACGTGATCGGCTCCAACATTACGTCTCACGACGTGCCGGGCGTGGAAACGGCCATAGAAGCGTGGTGGCGGGATATGTACGGGAATTGAAAAAATGCGTAATTTGGGGAGAAACCAATACGTTCCAGTGCTTCGATCCGCGGTTTGCTGTATGATGTTTTTCCTGTGCCTGACAGGCCGGTCCCTTGCCCAGCAAAGGTCTGCAGGAGATTCCGTCGCCGTCCGCGCCATTGTTGTTGGAACAGATACCATTCCCTCCATCACCCTTTCCATTTTTGATGTATACGACCGTTTGCCGAAGCGCCTCCGCAAGGAGCGCGAACGCTGGACGCGCCTGCGCAATGCCGTGTATGTGACGTATCCCTACGCCGTGTCGGCCTCCCGGGTGCTTAAAGACGTGAGCCGCGACCTCGACCGCTGTACCTCCAAAAAGCAGCGGAAAGAGTACCTCGCCAGCAAGGAAAAGGAGCTGAAAGCGCAGTTCGGCGATAAACTGGAGAATTTGTCGGTATACCAGGGCAAAGTGCTCATGAAACTCATCCACCGCGAAACAGGGGAGAACTGTTACGAAATCATCAAAGAGCTGAAAGGCGGATTCAACGCGCGGATGTACCAAACCGTAGCATTCTTTTTCGGCGGCAACCTGAAAAGCGAATTCAATACGCAGGACGACCGCGACATCGAGCTGATCGTCCAGGAAATCCAGCTCTATAACCGTTTTAACTGATCCCGCTCCACCGGGATTTGGTACATCCCTTCCTAAACCCGAACTTTGCCGGGCAAAAATCTGAGCATCATGAAACTGGATATACTCGCCATCGCTGCGCACCCCGACGACGTTGAGCTGTCTTGCGCAGGCACCCTGATGGTACACGCCCGCCAGGGCCTGAAGACCGGCATTGTAGACCTTACCCGTGGCGAACTGGGCACGCGCGGCACGCCTGAAGGCCGCATCCTCGAAGCGCAGGACGCCTGCAAGGTCATGGGCCTCGACGTGCGCGAGAACCTCTCCCTGGCCGACGGGTTTTTCCAAAACACGAAAAACGATCAGCTCGCCGTGATCCGCGCCATCCGCAAGTTCCGGCCCACCATCGTGCTGACCAACGCCACGGAAGACCGGCACCCCGACCACGGCCGTGCTTCGCAACTGGTGAGAGACGCCGCCTGGATGTCTGGCCTCCGCAAGATCGAGACCTTCGGCGACGACGGGCAGCCCCAACACGCCTGGCGCCCCGCGCAGGTGTACCATTTCATCCAGGACCGCTTCCTGCAGCCCGATTTCGTGGTGGATATCACCGAGGTGATCGAGGAGAAGATCGCCGCGATCAAATGTTTCAAAACACAGTTCCTCGCAGAAAAAGACCACGAGCCGCAGACCTACATCTCATCCCCCGAATTCTTCGACAGCGTGATGTACCGCGCCAAAATGCTCGGAAAAATGATCGGCGTGCCTTACGCGGAAGGGTTTACGAGCGCGAAGATGATCGGGGTGAAAAGCCTCATGGACCTTATTAATGTTCCGACCTGATACGTTTATGTGTTTTTATTCGAGAGACTCCACCGTAAGCGGAGACTTTCTTTTGAATGGCGAGTATGGAGAAGATAGTAATTAAGGGGGTAGGTAGAACGCTGTCCACAATTGGCAGCATTGATGTAATAGGAAATTTGGTTACGATGATTCTGATGGATAGGATCAAGAAAGAAGCCGTATTCCGGCATGGCAAAATTACAAATGGCCATGTGTTGAAATTTTATAAAGACTACAGGGGATACGGTGCGCCTGGGCGCCAGGGCCTTCTATAAATCACAAAGCCCCAACAAGGCACAAAAAAACGACAGGCCCATCGCCGACATGGCCGCATCGCTGATCCGGGCGTTCGGCAACCCCGGCGCCGCGGCTGCCGATGGCCACGGCGGTACCGAATGTGCCAACGGCACGCCCTTCAACAACAACTTTGTAAACGACAGCTGGAACCGGATGAAGGAACGGGACCCCAAATCCCCGAACAACCCGGACAGGCCCAAAGCTTTCCTGAATTTTGTCCTGTTCGATGAGAACTTTAACTTAGTGGAAGGTTCCAGCGGTGTGAAACAGGTGACCGCCCAGCCAGGCTGCAGACGCTTGCGCAAGACAACGTGGTGATGGAGAAATCCGGGTTCCTGTACGTCTACACCAGCAACGAGACCCAGCATCCAACTATACTAGTACCCATACAGATGTAAATGGCAAGACATCCACAATTTACAACGTTAATACGCAAGTATTTAAACCGGGCAAAGATCGCTCTAATTTGCTATTGGCAACAGGGAGCTCTACATCCACTTTCATGGCAAATGCGTCTGGATATGATTATTTTAAAATTGTAGCGATGAATGCAGATGCTTCAGTTCGAGGAAAAGATGGACAGGCGAACGGAGTGGTAAAAGGCATAGCCGGGCTTAATCCATTATTTAGTGTTCCGAATTCAATTTTTGTGCTTGCCAGAGGTGAAGATATTTACAACGTACAGGCTAATAGCAAATCTGACAAGGTGTTCGCTATTATCACACTTGCTACTGCCTATCCAGGTTTTGGGGCGCTTGGTAATGCGGCTAGTGGAGTAGGAGCGGGTGCTAAAACGACAGCTATTGCAAAAGAGGTCGGAGTCGGGCTACAAGAAGTCAATACTACTGTGAATTTCATGAATGATATGGGTGCATTTGATACGTATAAATATGGACCACTTCAGCAATAGCTTAAATATTATATTTTATGCAAATGACTTTACCATTAATCAGAAGGAAAAATATCATGATCATTCGTGGTCTGATCTTTTTTGGATTAATAATGCTGCTTTTTTCAATTGTTGATTTAATTTTTAGTACAGGTAAAATGGCAATTTGGTCAATTTTAGGTATTGCCAGCATAGGATCTGCGATGTTGATTAGGAATTATCGGATTGTAGGCGCCGTCTTGCTATCAACTGAGGAGATAGTTGTTGTTGAGCAAAATGCTAGTTTGAAATTCCCGTTTCAGCAGATAAAGGATGTTATACTTTACCTTGTGGACGTAAAAGGTAAATTCAACGCTATCAATAGCATTTCAATGAATCAAGGTTCTGGAAATTCAATAGTATTCAGCTATGAGGGTGTAAAAATGAAAGTTGATTTTCTTTTGCAAGAAGAAAGTGTAAACAGCCTTGGAATGTTAGTCAGCCATTGGTCAAAAAAAAAAGAAATGAAAATTTATAACGGGGCTAATTTGGATCTAGGCAACAATTAAGCCCACTGTACAAGAAGATAGTATCAGTTTCTATCGAGCACAACAAGAATGATTATGCGAACAGAATATTCGGGTTTCAGAAGATCAGGTCGCTCGTTTTAATATACCTTCGCTTTACCCGCTGTAATCTACGTTTACTTAATCAACCCCCGCATCATCGCTTCCTTCACCAAACCCGCCATGTGCTTGATGTTCAGCTTCTGCGTGATATTCAACCTATGACATTCCACCGTTCTCAGGCTGATGAACAGTTTCTCCGCGATCTGCTGGTTCGTATGCTCAGATGCGATCAGCGTCAATATTTCCGTTTCCCGCTTCGTCAGCTGCACTTCGCGGCTCGATTGCCGCTTTCCCATGATCATTTCCGATAACATGGCCTTCTCAAGACGTTTGTCCAGGTACTCTTCGCCGTCGTACGCCTTATCGATCGCGGAAAGGAGGCTCTCCGGGTCGGTGCTCTTCAGCAGGTAGCCCAGCGCCCCGTTGCGCATCATTTTGCGCACGTACATCGTTTCTTCGTGGTTGGTCAATGCAATCACCCGCACGTCCGGGTATTGGTCGGAAATCTGCTTGCAGAGGTCCACGCCGTTGGCGTCCGGCAACTGGATGTCGAGCAGCAGCACGTCCGGCGCTTCCTGCTCCAGCGCTTCCATGAGCGCAGCGCCCGTAAGTGCCTTGAATATGAGTTGATGCCGGGGCGATGAACTGAGCATCGTTTCCAGCCCGTTGATGATTAACAAATGGTCGTCCGCGATGCCGATCCTGATTTCCATGAGTGCTCGGATTGAAGTAAGTGTGACAGTAAATTTAATGCAAAAAAACAGCTTCCTGCGGTAACATCCCCCAGTACTACTACGTAGGTCCTGAAATCACGTACTACACCCGTTTTCCGGCATTGCGGAGCGGTATACTTTTGTACCGTTAAAACCGAATAGTATGAAAAGTTTCATCACCCCCATAATCATCCTCGCGCTCGCCGCCATCGCCTGCAAGAAAGACGATAACAAGGAAGGCGGTAACGGCGAGCCCCAGCCCCAGAAAGGTTATGTGACCGGCAAAGTCGTGAATTCGGCCGGTAAGCCCCTCAAAGGCGTAAAGATCATCATCGACCACAGCATTTTCTGGAACTCCAACATCACCACCAGCACGAAAGACGACGGCACCTACAGCGTCAAAATCCCCATCGGCTCCTGGTACGCCTTCGCCGAAAATACGGTCGAATACAACGGCCGGAAGTTCAAAATGGACCTTCACCCGGATAACTCCGACGGTTTCGGGGGCGACGGCGCCGTACGCAATTTCACCTGGAAACTGTCCGGCGAAAAAACGGAGCCGATGACGGGTACCTACGGCGGTGTGGTGGAATTCAACCATACCGTCGGGGAATTCGAAGTGATCGAAGACCGCGAGATCGTTTGGACATTCACCCCTTCCGGCCCCCTGATCGATGGTTCCGCCGGAAAGGTGCTGACCCTGAAATCGGCGAACGGGAATGATTTACGCGATGTGCCCATCGGCAGGTACAAAGTTACGGCCGCTTACGAAGGCAAAGCGTTGAAACTCCGGAAATGGCGGACGCAAGACGCTTTCGGCGCAGATGTGACGTTCGATTTCTATCCCACCTTCGAATCCTTCTGCAACAATTGCCAGATACTTGAATACAAAATAAAATAATGTATTGCCGATTTCCGGCCACATCCGGTTCGTTCCCCAAATAAGAACGGTATCATCCATTGCCCCCAAAATATTGCTATCAGAAAACGGAATCCATTGCCCCGAAAGTCCATGTGCAGCCCCGGTTCCTGAAAATCGTGACCATGCACAGGTGTTTATCCCTGTAATATCCGGTCCCTTTTGATGATGAGCCCGTTCTTCCCGCCGGCTACGGCGAAGAGCGGGTTTTTTTATGCCATCAGGCCGGCGAATTCCGCGTAGATGCTCGTTCCTTCACCCGGGCGGCTGCTGATTTCATAATGCCCTTTCAGCAGATTGATCCGCGTCACCATGTTGCCCAGCCCGATGCCTTTGCCAGGCACGGCGCTGGTATCGAAACCCTTGCCGTTGTCTTCGACGGTGAGGGTCAGGATACCGTTGTCGTACCCCAGTTGCACGATGGCTTCGGTGGCGTTGGCGTGGCGGATGACGTTGTTCATGGCTTCCTGGATGATGCGGTAGAGGAGGAGCTCCTGTCCGGCGGCGAGCTGGGGCATTTCGCCCACGGTGTACAGGTTGATGGACAGGCCGGGATGGCTGATCTTGGCGAGGAACGCGCGGAGTGCGTATTCCAGGCCTTCCTGGAGGAGGATTTCGGGGTCGAGGCTGTGGGAGATGTTGCGGACTTCCCGGGCGGCGTCTTCGATGAGGGAAACCACCCGCGCCGAGGCTTCCGGGTCTTCTCCGCGGACCGAATGCATATGGATTTTGGCGGCCGAAAGGATGCTGCCTACGCCGTCGTGCAGTTCCTGTGCGGTGCGGGCGCGCTCTTTTTCCTCACCGGCGAGGTGGGCAAGGAGCAGTTGTGTGCGCTTGCGTTCGCCGGCCGCTTTCTGCCGCTGCCGGAACAAAACCCAGGTCACCGCGCCGGCGCCGACAAGCAGCGCCACGATGCCCCAGGAAACCCAAATCCAGAAATCCTGCCGCTCCAGCTGCAACTGCTGCTGGGCGAGTGCCTGTTCCTTCCGGGCCGTGGCGTACTGGATTTCCAGCTCGTTGATGGCGGCCTGGGTGGCCGTATTGTTCATGGAGTCGTTGAGGACGTCGAACTTCCGCTGGTAATCCAGTGCCAATGCGGGCTGGCCCTGCATTTCCTTCAGTTCCGTACCCAGTTTGTACAGCTCCCGCAGTTCGCTCCGCGGGAAGATGTTTTCCGCATCGGCGATCACCCGGTCGAAATAAGGGGCCGCTTTGGCAGGCTGCTTTCGCGACATGTAAATTTCCGCGTACAGGTGGTCGATGTAAATCCTGTAGTCCGGCGGTATGGTCGGGGAAAGGTGCCTTTCGGCAACCTGGTTCCAGTAAAGGGCCGAATCGTTCCGGTCGACCCTGTTGAGGATGCTGCCCAGGTTGATATATGCGCATAGCTGGAGGATCGTGTCTTTCCGCAACAGCCCGATGACCCGCGCTTCGTGGGCGTGCGCCAGGGCGTCGGGGTAGCGTTTGCTGAGGGTTTCGCTGGCCAGGAGGTTCACGAGGCTGCGGCCGATGGCATTGGTATCTTTCAGCGCAATGGCGGTTTCGTGGCCTTTGCGCGTGTAGTAAAGACTTTTGGGATAATTGCCGAGGTCGAGCAGGATGGACCCGAGATTGGTGTAATATTTCTGCAGGTTCGGCTGGTCGTTGAGCCGTTCGGCCATTTCCAGCGCCTTGATGAGATGGTCTGCCGCCTTCTGCAATTGCCCCATGGCCTGGTATTGCAGGGCCATGTTGTTGTAGGCGCCAGACGCTTTACTGAAATTTTTGACCTCCATGGCCTTTTCCAGCTGGAGCGCGGAAATCTTCAACGCTTCTTCGAACCGGAGGTTGTTGTAGAGGAAGAGGGTGTAGCGGCGGGTGTAGTCCAGCAATCCGTCGGTGAACCCGATCTTTTCGGCCAGGGCGCCGGCCTTCCGGTAGTAATAATCGGCGGAATCCGGTTGTATGGCGGCTTTGGCTGTAGCCGTAGCGATCCATTGGCGCACGGTGGTGGTGTCCTGGCCGGAACTGGGGCGGGGCGCAATGAAGAGGAAGAGTACAGGTAAAATGAGGCGCATGGTCGTTAAAATGGCGGAACAAGGCAAATATAATGAAAAAGCCGTCCTATGGGAGCGGCTTTGGATGTATGGTCTGCCCGTTATTTAAGTGCCTTGAGGGCTTTGCGGTAATTGATGCCGAACGCCTTGCCGACGTCTGCATAAGCGTCTGTCGGATGTATGCAGGTGCATTCGCGCGGGGAATGTTGCACAAAAGTCCGGACCGCGAATGGGCGACCTGGAGAGGTATGGCGCAAAAAGTGGGAGGGAGCGTTTCCTGGGTTTGGGCGAAACGTTCCCTGAGGCCCTGATCGGGGAGCAGGGCGGGTTGATTTACGGTACAATGGAGCCCGCTGCGGTCATGTAATAGCCTGGGGTGAAAGGCATCATGACCTGCCGAAACTAGATGAATAAATCCTGTGTAGCATCAAATTCATCCTGTTTGTTGATGACGTTTTTGATAAACGGAATCAAAGCAAGGCCAACCGTAAGGATCGTAAGCAAAATGTTTCTCAGTTTCATATCCAATCGTTTTTTACCTGTCTAGATATAACTAAAATACGTGCCAAAAGGTTAAATGGCTCCGCAGTGAAAAAATCCGTTCCGCGTAGGTATTTCCGCCACTTTTCCGGAAGTCCGTACTGGGCTTGGATTTAACACTACGTTCATCTATCGGAATTCAAAATGATATAGATAGAAACAATATCAGGTGTTAGTAAATCTATTTGATTTATCCCTTGCGGGAACGGAACTTTGCGGCGGCGATTCACAACAGTCCGACTTGAAAATCAATAAACAGTTATAATAGTATTATGAAAAATGCAGTTTTATCAGTAGGGGCCCAATTCCCTGAGTTCGCAAAAAAGGCAGTAGTTTCCATCGAGAAAGGCAAGGAGTTCTATGAGATCTCTTCCGAAGAGATCAAAGCTTCCGGAAAATGGATGGTAATGTTCTGGTGGCCGAAAGATTTCACCTTCGTTTGCCCCACCGAGATCGCCGAGTTCAACAAACATTACCAGGATTTCGCTGACCGCGACGCGATCCTGATCGGCGCTTCTACCGACTCCGAGTTCGTGCACCTGGCATGGAGACAAAACCACGACGATCTCCGCGGCCTGCAGTTCCCCATGCTGGCCGATACTTCCAAATCCCTGGCAGACGAGCTGGGCATCCTGGAAGCCAGCGAGAAGATCGCTTACCGCGCTACTTTCGTGGTAGATCCCCAGGGTATCGTTCGGTGGACTTCCATCTACGACCTCTCCGTTGGCCGTAACGTGAAAGAAGTGATCCGTGTACTGGATGCGCTGCAGACCGACGAGCTCTGCCCCTGCAACTGGCAGAAAGGCGAAGCTACCCTCAACGCGTAATTTCGAGCAACGACTTTATTTCGTGGCCGGGCGGCATGCTGCTTGTCCGGCCATTTTTCTGACATTTCAAATCGATACAACCGATGTTTGGGACCAATACGACCGATACCGCACAACAGATACTGCAGGCTGTAGGGCTGGGCGCCGCCGAAGTGCCGGCCAAACTGGCCGCGCTGGCCGCTGTGGATGCGCGTTATCTGAAAGACTTGAAAATCAACGTTTCCAATGCGCTCGACGCGGCAACCCTCGAGAAGAAGGAAGCTTTCCTCGTGGCGCTGTCTGTGGCGGTGAACGAGAAATTGCCGGCATTGCAGGGCGGTTTCGAGCAACTGGCGCTGGCTGCCGGGGCTACGGAAAAGGAAGTGGCAGAGGTGATCAGCTGCACTTCGCTTATGAACGCCAACAACGTGTATTACCGTTTCCGCCACTTCGTGGAGAAGGAATTTTATACTTCTGCGCCTGCCGGTATCCGGATGAGCATTATGGCCAACCCGGTGATCGGGAAGGAGTTCTTTGAGCTGCTGAGCCTGGTGGTGAGCGCGCTGAACGGCTGCCAGATGTGCGTAACGAGCCACGAAGAAGCCCTGCTGAAGCACGGTACGTCGCAGCAACGGGTGCTGGACGCGGTGCGGCTGGGCGCGGTGGTGAAGAGCCTGGGGGTATTATTCTAATGAGCGAATCGTCCATTATTTTAGACAGTGATTCCGGAGTGTTAATAAAAACACTTCCTTTAATTTGATATTTACATAAATTAATGCGACTTTTGCAGTCCAAAATTTTTAGAACATGGCTAGAGTATGTCAGGTGACTGGGAAAAAACCGATTACAGGTCATCATGTATCTTTCTCGAACATTAAGACAAAGAGAAGGTTTCTGCCCAATCTGCAAACCAAGCGTTTCTTTTTGGCAGAGGAAGATCGTTGGATCACTTTGAAAGTGTCCGCAGACGGTCTGAGAACCATTAATAAGCGTGGTCTCTACACTGTTGTGAAAGAAATGCGCGCTGCAGGTAGAAAAGACGTTTAATTCATCGGTATCAACTTAACCAGTATACAAAATGGCAAAGAAAGGTAACAGGGTGCAGGTAATCCTCGAGTGCACGGAGCATAAGAACTCCGGTCAGCCCGGGACTTCCCGCTACATCACCAACAAGAACAAGAAAAACACTCCGGAGCGTCTGGAGCTGAAAAAGTACAATCCCATTCTCCGGAAGGTGACTGTGCACAAGGAAATTAAATAAGGTCGACTTTAATTGCCTGGCTGTTAATCGTTTACGTCTATATTCGATTAGCGCTTGACGATTGACAACCTTTACAATTAACGTTTAACATTTATACGAAATGGCAAAACAAGCTTCAAAGAACTCGAAAGTAAAAGACGCGAAGGCTGCGGCTGAATCCAAAGTGTGGACGAAAGTGATCAAAGCTGAACGTTCTCCCAAGAGCGGCGCTTATACCTTCAAGGAGCAGATCATCCACAAGGATACTGTAACTGAGTACTTTAACAAAAAGTAATTCGGCTTTACTAATCATACTGCACAGAAGCTGTTCGTATTAAGACGGACGGCTTTTTGTGTTTATATCCTTATCTTCGCTCCAGTTTTTTAACCACTAGCATCACCAGTATGGGATTTTTCAATAAGCTCTTTTCCCGCGAAAAGAAGGAAAGCCTGGACCAGGGCCTGCAGAAGACGAAAGAGAGCTTCTTTTCCAAAATCGGCCGCGCCATCGCCGGCAAATCCACCGTAGACGCCGAAGTGCTCGATAGCCTCGAAGAAGCCCTCGTTTCCGCAGACGTTGGGGTAGATACCACCGTTCGCATCATCGACCGCATCGAAGCAAGGGTTTCGAAAGATAAGTATATGGGCACCAGCGAGTTGAACCGTATACTGCAAGAGGAAATCGCAGCCATTCTCGTGGATGCCCCCGATTCCGGGTTCCGCGACTTCTCCACCCCCGAAGGCAAAAAACCTTACGTGATCATGGTCGTAGGAGTGAACGGCGTCGGCAAAACCACCACCATCGGCAAACTCGCATATAATTATAATAAAGCCGGTAAATCCGTCCTGCTCGGCGCTGCGGACACCTTCCGCGCCGCCGCGGTAGACCAGCTGACCATCTGGAGCGAGCGCGTAGGCGTGCCCATCGTGAAGCAGCAAATGGGCTCAGACCCCGCTGCCGTAGCATTCGATACCGTACAGAGCGGTGTTTCCCGCGGGTCGGACGTGATCATCATCGACACCGCCGGCCGGCTCCATAATAAGCTCCACCTGATGGACGAGCTTTCCAAAATCAAGCGCGTCATGAACAAGGTGATCCCCGACGCCCCCCATGAAGTGCTCCTCGTGCTCGATGGCTCCACAGGCCAAAACGCCCTGGAACAGGCCAAACAGTTCACCGCTGCCACGGAAGTAACTTCCCTGGCCATCACGAAACTGGACGGTACCGCCAAGGGTGGTGTGGTGCTCGCCATCGCCAACCAGTTCAAAATCCCGGTGAAATACATCGGGATCGGGGAGAAAATGGAAGATCTTCAGGTGTTCGACAAAGAAGAATTCGTAGATTCGCTGTTTAGCCTAAATAGCTGATTATCATAAATCATTATTGTGTAGCCGGGAGTTTTGCTTCCGGCTTTTTTTATAGTGCTGGTGCCAGGGAATGATCCCATGCCGTTGTTTTTCCCAACAGGACATTGGTAATGAAGATATTTGTCATTGGGTGGATACAAAGGGTAACCGGACTTAGGTACCAAGGTAACATGTGTGGGACGATGATCATGTCGAAAGCCGGTTTGACCGTTCATTGCCATATCAGGGCGAATAAATAGGGGAAATAATAGGATCGCAGTTCCACGGGACTGCGATCCTATTTTAAATAATCATGACAATAGGTTGATATCCAGTTAGTTAACTTGAATAGCTAGTTCTTGCTTCTTCGAAAGAAACGCAGGCAGTTATGGATCAATCCCGCCGAAATGCACATCGGGCAATAGCCATACCGGAAGAGAACGGCTTTCCAGCCTTTACGGGGAGTGGTGGGTACCGGGCAATTGTTTTGCATGTTTTTTAATAGAGATACCCGTTTTACGAAATTCTCACCCTTTGCGGACAATTTTCCGGGCTTGCTGAAGGCATTTGTATTTTTGGTTGTCGAACGAATGGCGGTTTTTATAGCCCAGTTCTTCCGCTACTTTTTCCTGTTGCTTTTTGGGGAGCAGGAACGCCTTCGACAATAATAGGAAACAATGCTGCGTCAACCGCTTGAGCACCGCGTACAGCGGTGCCAACGGGGTATGGGCGGGTTCCGGGCAATCCGCCGGATCGGGGAGCGGCTGGGAAGACAGGCGTTCCCTTTCGCGGAGGCGCTTCAGCCATTGCCGGCGCGCCGCCGCCAGCAGAAAATGGGAAGGAGGCGCCGTGAGCCGGAACGAGGAATCCGCGGCCAGCTGGCACAATGCCATAAACGCCTCCTGGAAGGCGTCTTCCGCATCCGGACGGGTACCGCCGCGCAGGAGCACCATGCGCTCCACCGCGGGGAAACACTCGGAATAAAGGGCCTCACAGGCAGGGCGGTCGCCGGTGCGCAGGGCCGAAAGCCATTCATTATATTGTTGTGGGTCCATCATCCGGTAATACCCTTTCCCCCGAAATATCACCCAACTTTTTCTAAAAACCAAGATTTCAACCATTTACCCCGTGCGCTCCGAATGCAGCAATTCCTTAAATTTGGGATAGCGTCATTTGTTTTCACCCATTAAACCAATTCGTGTTTATGCAAGTACAATCCATAGATCGAGTTGACCATATCACACCGGAAGATTTCAGGAAACACTATTACGAGACCCGCAAACCCTTGATCATCACAGGATTGTCCAAACAATGGCCAGCCTTCGAAAAGTGGACCTGGGAATATTTCAAGTCTATCGTCGGCGACAAGACCGTGGGCGTCTACAACAACGAAAGGGCAGGGGCCAAAACCCTCGTGAACGGGGCCGATGAATACATCACGTTCGGCCAGTACCTGGACATGGTCGCCAAAGGGCCGGTACAGCTCCGCATCTTCCTGTTCAACATTTTTCAGCACGCCCCGCAGCTGACGGAAGATTTCAGCTGGCCCGACGAGCTCGCCAAAGGTTTCCTCAAAAAATACCCGATGCTCTTCGTCGGCGGTGGCGGTTCGGTTGCCCATATGCACTACGACATCGATCTCAGCCACATCTTCCATACCCAGTTCGTTGGCCGCAAACGCGTGCTGCTCCTGGAAAACAACCAGTCGGAGCTCATATACCGCATGCCCATGACCGTGGAAAGCGCCGCCAATTTCGTGGGCTGGGCCGAGCGGCTCGACGAAAACCGTTACCCCGCGCTCAAATACGCCAAAGCGTATACCACGGTGCTGGAGCATGGGGATTCCATGTTCATGCCCGGAGGCTACTGGCACCATATGGAATACCTGGAAGGCGGTTTCGCCATGAGCCTCCGCGCCCTCGACCAATCGCTCTCCGGCAAGCTCAACGGGCTTTACCACATCGCAGGGCTCCGCAGCGTCAACAACCTCCTCATCAAAATGGCGCCGGAATGGTGGTACCATTATAAACGGAAAGTAGCCACCCAAAGAGCCGAAAAAGCCATGCGCCGCCTCATGGCCTAACGGAAAATGCAGATATTCAAATAATTTACTTACCTTTGCGTCTTCTCAATAGCTCCACTTAGGCTCATAGTCACTTCAAACAGCTTGCCTGCTGTACTCTCAAGAGCGTGTCTGCGTGTCTTCGTGGCAATTCCGGGACGAAACCGGGAGAAATTAAAAAATTGCTTTTTGAAGACGAGAACTTTAAAGAAAGACAAGGTTAATATTATCACGCTGGGTTGCTCCAAAAACATGGTGGATTCGGAGGTATTAAGCGGTCAGCTGAAAGCCAACGACATCGATGTGGTGCACGAAAATGCCAAACGCGATCATAACATCGTGATTGTCAACACCTGCGGATTTATTGACAAAGCAAAGGAAGAATCCATCAACACCATCCTCGACCAGGTAGACCTGAAAGAGAGCGGCAAGCTCGACAAGGTGTACGTGACCGGTTGCCTCAGCGAGCGTTACCGGGGCGACCTGGAGAAGGAAATTCCCGGTGTGGACGCCTGGTTCGGTACGATGGAAATGACCGCCATCCTGAAGAAATTCGATGCCGATTACAAGGCGGAACTGATCGGGGAGCGCCTGCTGAGCACGCCTTCCCATTACGCTTACCTGAAAATTTCCGAAGGCTGCAACCGCACCTGTTCCTTCTGCGCCATCCCGCTCATGCGCGGCCAGCACGTTTCAAAGCCCATCGAACAGATCGTGGCGGAAGCGGAAAGGCTCGTGAAGATCGGTGTGAAGGAAGTGATGCTCATCGCGCAGGAACTGACCTATTACGGGCTGGACCTGTACAAGCAGCGCCGCCTGGCAGATCTGCTCAACGCCCTCGCCGATGTGAAAGGGCTGGAGTGGATCCGGCTGCATTACGCGTATCCCACGAAATTCCCCATGGAAATCCTGGACGTGATGCGCGAGCGCGACAACATCTGTAATTATCTCGACATCCCGCTGCAGCACATCGCCGACCCGATGCTCAAAGCCATGAAGCGCCAGATCACCCGCCAGGAGATCGTGGACCTCATCGCCGGCATCCGCGAAAAAGTGCCCGGCATCGCCCTGCGCACCACCCTGATCACCGGCTTCCCCGGCGAAACGCTGGAAGACGTGGAAGACGTAAAACGCTTCCTCGAAGAAGTCCGCTTCGACCGTGTGGGCGTGTTCACCTACAGCCACGAGGAAAATACTTCGGCTTACGAGCTGGAAGACACGATCCCCGCTGAAGAAAAGGAACGCCGCGCGCAGGACATCATGGAAACGCAGCAGGAAATCTCCCTGGAGAAAAACCAGGAGATGGTTGGCAAAGTCTTCAAAGTAATAGTGGATAAAAAAGAATCCGGCCGATACCTGGGCCGCACGGAGTTCGATTCGGTAGAGGTGGATAATGAAGTGATCATTAACACGGACAGGAAGTTGAAACCCGGAGATTTCGTACAGGTTAAAATTACCAGGGCGTTCGACTACGACCTGGAAGGAGAGCTGGTTTAAACTTTTTGCGCCGGCGTCATTAGATCACCCGGTCCGGTTATTAAAACAACCCCGGGCCACCGAAAAAAATTACATGATTACATTCGAAACATTAGGCTTACAGGAAAACCTGCTTAAAGCCGTTACCGACCTTGGCTTTGTGACCCCGACACCCATCCAGGAGAAAGCCATCCCGGTTCTGCTGGGCGGCGACCGCGACTTTGTGGGCCTCGCACAAACGGGAACCGGTAAAACGGCCGCTTTCGGTCTTCCCCTGCTGCATCAGCTGGATTTGAAGGTCCGACAGCCCCAGAGCCTGATCCTGTGCCCCACGCGCGAGCTCTGCATGCAGATCACCAGCGACCTCAAGAACTTTTCAAAATACCTGGGCGAAATCAACATCGTTCCCGTATACGGCGGTACCTCCATCGGAATGCAGCTGCGCGACCTTAAACGCGGTGCGCACGTTGTAGTGGCAACGCCCGGCCGCCTGCTCGACATTATCGAGCGTGGCGCCATCAACTTCGACAATGTTCGCTATGCGATCCTTGACGAAGCGGACGAAATGCTGAACATGGGCTTCCAGGAAGACATCAACAGCATTCTCTCCAACACCCCCGAAGAAAAAACCACCTGGCTGTTTTCCGCCACCATGCCCCAGGAAGTACGCCGGATCGCCCAGAAATTCATGGAAGATCCGTTCGAACTGACCGTTGGCGGCAAGAACACCGGTAACGCCAACATCGAGCACGAATACTACGTGGTGCGTCCCCGCGACAAATACGCCGCGCTCAAACGCATCGTAGATTTCAACCCCGACATCTTCGGCATCATCTTCACCCGTACCAAGATCGAATCCCAGGAAATCGCGGAATCGCTCATCAAGGACGGCTACAACGCCGACGCCCTGCACGGTGACCTCACCCAGCAGCAGCGCGACAAGGTGATGAAACGCTTCCGTGAAAAGAACCTCCAGGTACTGGTGGCTACAGACGTGGCTGCGCGCGGTATCGACGTGGATAACGTTACGCACGTGATCAACTACGAACTGCCCGACGACGTGGAGAACTACACCCACCGCTCCGGCCGTACGGCCCGTGCAGGCCGCTCCGGCGTTTCCATCGCCATCATCAGCGGTCGCGACATCGGCAAGATCCGCCAGATCGAGCGCGTGATCGGCAAGAAATTCGAAAAAGGTGAAGTGCCCGACGGGTTCGCCGTTTGCGAAAAACAGCTGTTCGCCCTCGTTCACCGCGTACATAACGTAACCGTTAACGAAGAGCAGATCGATCCTTACCTGACCCGCATCTACGAAGAATTCGCGGACCTGAGCAAGGAAGATATCATCCGCCGCTTCGCATCCCTCGAATTCAACGAATTCCTCGAATACTACCAGGACGCCCCTGATCTGAACGTGAAGGAAGGCCCCCGCGGCAGCGACGAACATTCGATGACCCGCCGTAACTCCGGCAAATTCACCCGTCTGTTCATCAACCTCGGTTCGGTAGACAATTTCACCCGTGGCGATATGCTCCGCTTTATCTGCGATAACGCAGGCATCCGCGGCAACAAGATCGGCCGCATCGACCTGAAAGGCGTGTATTCCTTCTTCGAAGTGGAAAACGATGTGGTACCCCAGGTACAGACCGGCTTCAAGAAAGTGGATTACAACGGCCGCTCCGTGCGGATCGAAACCTCCCAGGACGGCGATAAGCGCAAGCCCGGTGGCGGCGGTGGTTACCGTTCTTACGGCGACCGCCCCAAGCGCACCTGGACCGGCAGCGAAGACGGTACTTTCCGTCCGCGCCGCGAATTCTCGAAAGGTGCCAGCAGTGGCGGATTCCGTCCGAAACGTGGCTAGTTGATTTTTCTTATCAAGAAATATTATACCCGCAAGCGTCAGTTTGCGGGTATTTTTTTACCTTGTACCAAAGCACCCAAAGCCCAGATATGACGACCCATCAACCGAACAAACAAAAGCTCCCCCGCAACGAAGAGCCTTTCAGAGAACTACAGCCCGTTGAGCCTTTCTCCCTGTTTTCCGCCAGGGACGTGGAGCTTTTCCAGGCCGGTACGCACGACAGGCTGTACGAGAAATTCGGCTCGCACGGGCTTACCTACGAAGGAAAGCAGGGCACGTATTTCGCCGTGTGGGCGCCCAATGCGGCTTTTGTGTCGGTCATCGGGGACTTCAACGAATGGAACGCCTATAGCCATACCCTGTTCCCGCGGTGGGACAAATCGGGTATCTGGGAAGGGTTCATTCCCGGGATCAGGGAACAGCAGCTGTATAAATATTTCATCCGCTCCAATTCCGGGGAAGAGCTGCGGAAGGGCGACCCCTTCGCCAACAGCTGGGAGCTGCGGCCGAAAACGGCTTCCGTCACCACGAAACTGGAATATAAATGGAAAGACGCGGCCTGGATGAAGAAAAGAGGGGAGAAGAACGGGCTGGACAGTCCATTTTCCGTCTATGAAGTGCATCTCGGCTCCTGGCGCCGGCCCGATCCGGACGACCATGAGCGTTTTTATACCTATCGCGATATGGCGGCCATGATGGTGCCGTACGTGAAGGAGATGGGTTTCACGCACGTGGAATTCATGCCCGTGGCCGAGCACCCGTTCGACGGGAGCTGGGGGTACCAGCTGACGGGGTTCTTCGCGCCCACGAGCAGGTACGGCACGCCGCAGGATTTTATGGCGCTGGTAGATGCGTTCCATCATGCGGGGATCGGGGTGATCCTGGACTGGGTGCCTTCGCATTTTCCGTATGACGACCATGGCCTGTACCGCTTCGACGGGAGCCATTGCTATGAATATGCGGACATGCGGAAAGGGTTCCATCCCGACTGGAACAGTTATGTTTTCAACTATGGCCGTAACGAAGTGCGCTCGTTTTTGCTGAGCAATGCCCTTTTCTGGCTCGACCGTTTTCATATCGACGGGTTGCGCGTGGACGCGGTGGCCTCGATGATCCACCTGGATTATTCCCGCAAACCGGGGACCTGGGAGCCCAACGTGCATGGCGGCGCCGAAAACCTGGAAGCGATCTCCTTCCTCAAGGAAATGAACTCCCGCATTTACGAGCGGTATCCGGACGTGCAGACGATCGCCGAGGAATCTACTTCCTTTTACGGCGTGAGCCGGCCCGTATTCCTCGGCGGGCTCGGGTTCGGGATGAAATGGATGATGGGCTGGATGAACGATACGCTCGATTATTTCAAGAAAGACCCGCTCTATCGTAAATGGTATCATAACCAGATCACTTTCAGCATGATGTACGTGTTCAGCGAGAACTTCATGCTGCCGCTGAGCCACGACGAAGTGGTGCACGGCAAAAGCCCCATGATCTACAAAATGCCCGGCGACGACTGGCAGAAATTCGCGAACCTGCGCTTGTTATACAGTTACATGTTTACGCACCCCGGCACCAAGCTCCTTTTCATGGGCGACGAGTTCGGGGATACGAAGGAATGGAACTTCAAGTCGGAACTGGGCTGGCATTTGCTGCAGCACCCTACCCACGGCAGGCTGCGGGAATTCGTAAAGGCGCTCAACGGTTTATATACCGGGGAAACGGCGCTTTTCGGGCAGCAGTTCGATCCCGCGGGGTTTGAGTGGATACATTTGGCCGACCAGGAAAACAGCATCCTCGTGTACGCCCGCAAAGGCGCGAACGGGGACGTGATACTCGTGGTACTGAACATGACGCCGGTGCCCCGTGAAGATTACCCGGTGCCCATTCCCTGGGGCAATACCTTCCACGAAATCCTCAACAGCGACGATGCCCAATGGTACGGCAGCGGCGTCGTGAACACCGGGCCGCTGACGCCGGTTACCGGACGGTTCGGGCGGCCGTTCGACCTCATGCTGAGACTCCCGCCCCTGGGGGCTTCCATCCTGAAAATGGAACCGGAAAAACCGAAAAAGGGCAGGAAAAAAGCATAATACCCTCCCGAAATAATCTGGCCGAAAATTTGTGGTTGCATTCCGGTACCAATCGTCCGGAAACGCCTGGCTGCGCCCCAGTGGTGCGCTAAAGGCTGAGATTTTTGTTCGGTGGAATGAATTCTCCAGTCGCCCACCTGTATCCAGACAATAAGCATTAGCGTTCGCACGTTAAATGGATTGCCATTATCTTGTATTGAACCAGGAAAAAACCATTATCTGTATTGAACGAAAAACTTCGTATGCCTCCGTCCATGCCATATTTATTGTCAACGCTTTAACCGGGTACAACATAAAAACCACATCACCTTTAAAACCAAATCTTTAGTATGAAAAACATCCTCCGAAAAGCTGGTTGGCCCGTACTTCTTATGGGCATACTGTCCGTCGTAATTTACGCCTGTAGCAAAAACGAATCCGCCGCACCCGAAAAAGTGCCCGATGGAAAGCAGAAAGTCAGCCTCATGCTGACAGACGATCCCGGGCTGTTCGACAAGGTGAATATCGACATCCGTAAAGTGGAAGTTTTGACGGACACCTGCGCAACGACGGCGCGCAATGACGATGACGATGATGATGACGACGATTGGGACGACCGCGACCGTTGCGGTTGGTGGGAAGACTGGCACGACCGCTGGCATAACCGCGACTGCTTTGTGTGGGATTCGCTGGGCGTGAAGCCGGGCGTATACGATATGTTACAGCTGCGCAACGGCCTGGATACGAGCCTGGCGACGGGTTACGTTCCGAAGGGGCGCATCACGAGCATCCGCATCACGTTGGGGACGGAGAATTCGCTCGTGAAAGACGGGGTGACGTATCCGCTGCGTTCCATCAACGGGCAGGTGAAGATCGTGATCCGTGTACGGCATAACGAGTGGGACGAAGTATCGCCCGACAACCTGCAGCTGTGGCTGGATTTCGACGTGCAGCGTTCCATCATCCGCGTCAGCAACGGCCGTTTCATCCTCAAGCCTTATATCCATGTATGGACGGTGAAACAGACGGGCGCCGTTTCCGGAAAAGTATTGCCGGTGGATGCGCAATCCGTGATCACGGTATACAACAACGCCGATTCGCTGTACGCATTGCCCGGACGTAGCGGAGAATGGAAGGTGAGGGGCCTCAAACCCGGCACCTACAGCGTTTTTGTAAATGCCGGCAACGGGTATAGAGACACGACGGTAACGGATGTAAAAGTGGAAAGAGCGAGGGAAACACGCATCCCTTCCATCACGCTCAAAAAATAGATTCTGATCAGCGCATAACCTATGCGTTTCCTGTATAAGGCCGTTCCCGGAAATGGAGCGGCCTTTTTACTTCCGGAAGACTTGTTGGTTGATAAAAAATATTAATTTGTGGGATCGAAAAATCATGAGTATGAAACGCACGGGCATTATGATCCTGTTAGGCTGCGGCCTTTATTTCTCCGCCGGCGCGCAAAGCGCGGAAAACCGGGTAGACGCGAAAAAGCGTAAACAGGGCGTGTGGATGGAAAGGCTGCCCGCGCTGCGGGAAGACCCGGCGTACATACTGGAGGGCACTTACCTGAACGACCGGAAGGAAGGCGTTTGGAAAAAGACGACGGAAGATGGTGATCTCGTGGCGGAAGAAACGTATAAAAACGGCGCGCTCGACGGGCTGTGCAAATATTATTACCCCAATGGAAAAATAATGGCGACGGGCAGGATGCTGGCCATCGACCTGGAAGGACAAAAAGATACCGTTGTGACCATCGATGTGACGACGGGCGAGGAGAAACTTGTGGAAGTAACACGTAAGGGCCATTCCGTGCGCCACGGCGAATGGAAGCTCTATGATGAAGACGGCGGCGTGCTCCGGGAAACCTATGAAAAGGGGGAGATCAGCGAGTCGGTGATGCAGGAAAAACGGCGCGCAACACAAACTCCTTTGCCGCATGAGACACAGCCGGCGAAACGGGGCGGCAGAAAAGAATAAAAACATACCAAAACTAATCCGAACCCCGCGTCGTAACGTATATTTTAATACGGAAAGGAATCCTTATATTTATTCACCGCAACTGTGGTGAATGCCCCGTGATAACGATCCACCTATTTGATTGAACTACTGTAGCAGCCGGCCGGCAATGCAAGACATGAAAAACCTGGCGCCGGCGACGCTTTATTTTTCCAATTTGTTTGTTTCAAAATCTGTTCGTGATGATGCAAATTTTATCCCGGCTACGGATCAGGGTCCAGGCCATATACCGGATGGGCGTGGTACAATCGATCGGTAAGGAAGAGGCCCGCAGGATCAGGGTGGTCAACATCGTGAGCGCGATCACCGGGTGGCTGGTGATCATCTACGGCATTGCATTTTATCTGCTGCTGCACTCGCTGCTTATTCTTTTGCCCGCTTTGCTGGTGTTTGCCCCATCATTTTTCGGGGTGATCTGGCTCAACGGCAGGAGGCGGCATACGGAGGCACGCGTGGCCATACAGGCTATTTTCATATCATTGATCCTGTATTACGGGAGTATTCTCGGACGGGTGACGGAAGTACAGCTGCTGGCCGTTTTCCTTATGAGCGTGGCACTGCTCATCTGGAAACCCCAGGAAAAGGGGCCCCGCATCATCTGTGCGGCCATGCCCATCCTTTGTTTGGTTATTCTCGAGTTTATTTACTATTTTCATCTTATTACGCCGCTTCCATTAAACGAAACGACACAGAATATCTACCGCTGGATGGTAATGCCGGTTGTGCTATACCTCAACTACCTGGCCATCCACCTTTACCAGGATAATATCATGGACCTGCTGCGGATTTTGCGCAACAGGAATATGTCGCTCGCCAAAAGCCGCCGGGAAGTGGAGCGGCAGCGGAAAGAACTGGAAAAATACAGCCGGGAGTTGGAACAGCTCGTCCGCGAACGTACCTTTGCGCTGATAAAGGCCAACAATGCCAAAACGCAGTTCATCAGCGAGTTGAGTCACGATATCCGGACACCGCTGAATCTGATCGTGGGAATGACGGAGCTCCTTTGCGATACCCTTTCCTCCGGCGAGCCGGACGCACCCGTCCAGGCCCGGCAAATGGCGCGGAACATGCAGGCGGCAGGCCATAATATCCTTGAACTCGTAAATCACGTGCTGGAATTGTCTAAAATAGAAGCCGGGAAAACCGATGAAGTAAGACCAGAACCCTTTTCTCTCCGAGAATGGCTCCGGCACACCGTCAGCATTTACCAAAGTGTTGCCAGCAAACAATCCGTCACCATCCACCTGGAAGTAGACGGCCGCTTCCCCGAACAGATCCTCAGCGATAAGGTCATGCTCGGCCAGATCATCAACAATATCCTTTCCAACTCCATCAAATTCACGCCGGCAGGCAAAAATATCCGCGTGCGCTGCTTCCATCAGCAGAACCGCCTCTTCCTCCAGATCTGCGACGAAGGCAAAGGCATCCCCGCCGGCCAGCTCGACGCCATCTTCGAACCCTTCGAGCAGGGCGACAGCGAGGTGTACCGTGAATTCGGCGGCAGCGGGCTGGGCCTCGCCATCGCCAAGCGCAAAGCCGAAACCATGGGCGGCAATATCCAGGTCAGCAGCACCCCCGGAGAAGGGACCAACTTCGTCATCACCCTGCCGCTGCTCGTCAGCGAGGAAGTGACCGGGCTCCCGAAACCCGCCGTGGAACTCAGTTTATTGCCCGCAGATACGACCGTGGTGGTGATGGACGACAATGAATTCGACCACCTCATCATGAAACATTTCCTCGCCCGCATCGGCGTTACGCGCGTAGCTTTCGCCAGCGACGGGGCAGACGGCATCGAGCTGGCGAGAAAAACCATGCCCGACGTCATCCTCATGGACCTTCACATGCCCGTGCTCAGCGGCCGGGAAACGTTCCTGGCGCTCCGCGCCGACGAAAAGCTGCGCCACATCCCCGTGGTCGCCGTTTCGTCGGATGCGTTCAAGGAGCAGGAAGCTGCGTATATCCATTTGGGTATGGACGGTTATATCCGCAAACCGGTAGACGGCAAGGTGCTCCACGCCGTGCTGGAAAAATTGCTTCGCTTCGCCGCCCAACCCATGCCGGCCAAGCTCGCCGGCGTGCCCGTGGAAGCGCCCCGTTCCGCCTGACAAATCCAGTCACTTCACCCGGCCACTGTGGGACCACCGCGTGGCCTACGTAGCATTACCGATTTTTCCCTGCTTGCGGTTTCCTTTTGTATTCCGCTGCAGTGGCTGATTGTAGCCTGTTTTGAATGCCCGGTCCCTGCGGCCGGGCAGGCGTATTTTATCCGTATTCCGGGCAATTTCGCTCGGCGTTCCAATTCGTCATATTAGCACTGAATAACTCCATCTCGTTGGCCCAAGGGTTTTCAGATCGGCGGGCCGGTCGTTTCTTGCTGTGTCTAAACCTTCATTTTATCAACCTAAAAGACGCTTATGAAACGATTGCTATTCATGTTGATCCTTACCGGGCTCATGCCGGCGCTGTTTGCGCAGGATGCGGTAAGGAAGGGCGTGGTGCTGGATGAGACGGGAATGCCCCTGGAGCGGGCTTCCGTTCAGATCAAGGGCACTACCACGGGCACTTTTACCGATGCCAAAGGACAATTTTCCATCAAATCCCCCCAGCACTCGGTCCTCGTTTTCACCATGGTCGGCTTCCTGCGCGCGGAAGTGGCCGCCGCGGCGGTGGACGGCGACTATACCATCCGGCTGACCAAAAACGAAAGCCAGCTGACCGAAGTAGTGGTGACCGCGCTTGGCGTGAACCGCAACAGGAACCAGATGCCCTATGCCGTGCAAACCATCAAGGGAGACGAGGTCGCCAAGATCAGGACCCCCAACTTCGTGCAGGGCCTTTCCGGCAAGATCGCCGGGCTGAACATCCAGCAGGGGAACGCCATGGGCGGCTCCACCAATATCACGCTGCGCGGCATCCGCTCCATCACGGGCGATAACCAGGCGCTTTTTGTGGTAGACGGTGTGCCCTATGCCAATGCTTCCGGCACCCGCAATATCCTCAATACCACCAACTCCTCGCAGCGTACCGGCGGCGGCGGCTACGATTACGGTAGTACCGCGGCCGATTTCAACGCAGACGATATCGAGACCATCACCGTCCTGAAAGGCGCCGCGGCCAGTGCGCTCTACGGATCGCAGGGCGCCAACGGCGTCATCCTCATTACGACCAAAAAAGCCAATCGCGGCCTGGGCGTTACTTTCAACGCCGGCGGAACGCTGGGTATGCTCGATAAAAGCACGTTCCCGACCTATCAACGCCTCTATGGCGGCGGATACGGGGCGGACAAGGACGATGCCACCGGATATTTTTATGAAGACGACCTCGACGGCGATGGCCAGCCGGACCTCATCGCGCCGATCGGCGACGATGCTTCCTACGGTCACAAATTCGATCCCAACCTCATGGTGTTCCAATGGGAATCGCTGTACCCCGGCACGCCCAAATACCTGAAAAAACGCGCCTGGACAGCGCCTGAAAATAATCCCGACGCGTTTTTCCGCAAGGGCTCGGCCACTAATTTCAGTGTATTCGTAGACGGTGGCACAGATAAAGGGGCCTTCAAGCTGGGGCTTACCCGCAACGATGAAAAAGGCATCATCGAGAACAGCCGCATCCAGAAGAACCTCGTCAACATCAGCGCATCCTTCAATCCCATTCCGAAACTGACGATCTCCGCCGCCGCCAATTACACCAATATCAAAGGCAAAGGCAGATGGGGAACGGGGTACGACGGATCGGAAGGTAAAAATATCATGACCAGCCTCCGCCAATGGTGGCAAACCAGCGTAGACATTCTTGACCAGAAAGAAGCGTATTTCGTGGACAGGAAAAACCGGCCCTGGAACATCGTGGGGTACGACGACCTGCGGCCGTATTACTGGGACAATCCCTACTGGACGATCTACGAAAACTACCAGGACGACACCCGCAACCGCTTTTTCGGCAACGTTTCCGTCAACTACAAGGCTACGGAATGGCTGAACGTGATGGCCCGTGTAGCGCAGGACTATTACGACGAACTGCGGGAAGAGCGCATCGCCATCGGCAGCACCGGCGTTCCGAAATATTTACGGTCTAACCGTTGGTTCAAGGAAACCAATATCGACCTGTTGCTGAACGCCGACAAGGAAATCGCGAATGGATTGACGCTGAAAGCGCTGCTGGGCTCCAACATCCGTAAACAACGGATCGAGAACATCCTCGCGGAAACGAACGGCGGCCTGGTGGTGCCGAGGCTGTATACCCTCAGCAATACCCTCAGCCAGCCGGCTTCTCCGCTCGAATACCTGGGCAGGAGGGAAGTACAGGGCATTTTCGGCGGAACTACCCTTTCGTACAAGGATATGCTGTCGCTCGACCTGACCCTGCGCCGCGACGTTTCTTCCACCTTGCCCAAGGGTGCCAACAGCTATTATTATCCGTCCGTCTCCGGTGGCTTTACCTTCAGCAAACTGCTGCCCGCCGCTACCTGGCTGAGCATCGGCAAGCTCCGGGCCAACTATGCGCAGGTAGGCGCCGACGCCCCGATCTCCGCCGTTCGCGACACCTATTTGCAGGAGCAGATCTGGGGGCCGGTCGTGCAATACAGCACCCGTTCCACCAAAAACAACCTGGGCCTGAAACCGGAGCGTACCGAAAGCGTGGAAGGCGGCCTGGAACTCGGTTTCTTCGACAACCGGATCGGCCTGGACCTTACCGCGTATAAAACCAAAACGATCGACCAGATCATTCCCGTAGCCTCTTCCGCCGCTTCCGGCTTCCTCGCGCGGTACATGAATGCAGGCGTAGTGGAAAACAAAGGGCTGGAAGTTTCGCTGACCGGCGCTCCCGTGCGCACGGCCGATTTTTCCTGGAACGTAACCGCCAACTGGTCTACCAACAAAAACCGCGTGGTATCGCTGCCCGATGGCGCCGACAACCTGCAGCTGGCCAGCTTCCAGGGTAACGTGACGATCAATGCCGCTATAGGACAACCTTTTGGCATCATCCGCGGTACCGATTACGTGTATACGAACGGTAGGAAAACGGTGGACGACGATGGCCGGTACCTCATTTCTCCCACCACCAACAACATCATCGGCAATCCCAACCCGGAATGGCTGGCAGGGCTCAATAACCAGTTCCGTTACAAGAATTTCTTCCTCAGCTTCCTGGTAGACATGCGTAAGGGCGGCGATGTGTTCAGCCTCGATATGTATTACGGGCTTTCCCAGGGGCTGTATACCGAAACGGCGCTCGTTAACAGTCGCGGTGTGAACTCGCGCGAACCGGTCGATAAGAACGGCGGCGTGATCATGGACGGTGTGACGGCAGACGGTAAGGAAAACGAAATATGGGTGGAAAACGAGTATGGCACGTATGGCGACTATTACAATCCCAACAAGGGCTTCGTGTACGATGCTTCGTATGTGAAACTGCGGGAAGCGGTGTTTACCTATACGTTGCCCAAAACGTTGCTGTCGAGGATCGGGTTCGTGAAGGGGTTGGACCTGTCGCTGATCGGGCGCAATCTCTGGATCATCCATAAGAACCTGCCGCACGCCGACCCGGAAGATACCCTGGGATCGGGCAACCTCCAGGGCTACCAGAGCGGTTCTTATCCGACCACGCGCACTTTCACCTTCAACCTGAAATGTAAATTCTGATCAACATGAGAAAACAACTCATCACTATAATGCTCGCCGGTGCGCTGGTGTCGTGCACCAAAGACCTGACGAGCCTGAACGACGACCTCAAGAACCCCGAGGTAGTGCCTCCCGGAACGTTGTTCGCCAGCGCCGAGCGCGAACTGTTTACCGCGCATGCTTCTCCGAACGTATATGTCAACGTGTTCCGCGTGATCACCCAATACTGGCAGCAAACCACCTATAACCAGGAAAGCCAGTACGAGCTGGAAGGGAATGCGCTTTCGGGGGCCTGGTGGCGCGACCACTACTTTTTCGTCATCAAGAATGTCCACAGCTGCCGCAAATGGGTGAAAGCGTCGGAAGTGGCGGAAGAGGTGCGCAAGAACCAGCTGGCCTTGCTGGAAGTGCTCGAAGTGACCGCTTATTATTACCTCACGACAACTTTCGGGAACGTGCCGTACAAAGAGGCGATCAACGATGATAATTCCTTCCCGAAATACGACGACGCCAAAGGCATCTATACAGACCTGCTGGCACGGCTGACTGCGGCGATCGGCGATATGGACGATAGCGCGGAGAGCTTCGGCGACTCCGACCTCATCTACGGCGGCGATGTGGCCGCGTGGAAGAAAATGGCCGCTTCGCTCAAGCTGAAAATGGCCATCCTCATAGCGGACAGCGACGCCACTGCGGCACAGACGGCGGGCGAAGACGCCATTGAATCAGGGGTCTTTACCAGTGCAGACGATAATTTTACGCTGCATTTCCTCGCTTCGCCGCCGTATACCAACCCGGTTTACGAAGAGCTGGTTCAAAGCGGCCGTATCGATTTCGTGGCATGCAAAACCATCGTAGATACGCTGGCTTCTTTCAATGATCCGCGGATGACGCGCTTCTTCAGGACCGTGCCCACAGTGGGCGGCTACAAGGGAGCGCCTCCGGGCACCAAGCCGGACTATCGCCAGTTCTCCCGCATCCACCGCGATTTCAACAACCCGGAATTGCCGGGTATCATGCTGGATTATCCGGAAGTGGAAATGCTGCTGGCGGAAGCGAAACAGCGTGGCTGGAACGTATCCGGTTCGGCTGCAGACCACTATATGGCCGGCGTGAGAGGAGCTCTTGAATCCTGGAACATCCCGGATGCGGAGATCGCCCAATACCTGGCGCAACCGAAAGTGGCTTACGATCCCGCCAACTGGAAAAAGAGCATCGGCGTACAGAAATGGATCGCGTTTTTCAACCGCGGGGCCGATGGCTGGACGGATTTCCGCCGCCTGGATTTTCCGAAACTGCAGCCCGCGCAAAATGCCATCTCCGGATTCCCCGTACGCTACCGGTATCCCGTTTCAGAACATAACATCAACCGCCGCAACTACGAAGCCGCGGCCCAGGCGATGGGTGGAGACAAAGTGGAGACCAAGCTCTGGTGGGATAAATTTTAACAGACATTTCTTTTCATCATAAGCATTATTTAGATTTTGGATGACAGTGACCGGGGATTTCCATCCCCGGTCTTTTTTATTTTCCGGTCTCGGAATGCGGTGCATCAACCGGTTTGGATTCTGGCGAGCCCCACTGCCGCAGCCATATCGACAGGATGACGATCGACGCTACGGAAAGGAATTCGCTCTGCCAGTTCTGGAACGATTCGAACCAGAATTTGGGATTGGATAAATAAGCGGCGGCAGTTTCGGTGGGCAGGCCCCTGGCGGATTGTTCCAGGTTGTAATGCCCGCGGCTTCCCATGAAATGCAGCCAGAAGGAAACGATGAAGAGCCCGAAGAATGCCAGCGAAAGGGAATGCTTGTACAGCCGCAACCACCATCCTCCCTTGTTGACGGGCCAGGGCGCATCTTTCGAAGGTTTCGGCTCTCGGTCCACCTCTTCTTTTTTATCGAGGTCTTTGGATTCGGCCGAGCCCCATTGCCGGAGCTTCACCGTCAAAATCACGTACATACCCATCTGCAGAAACTCACTTTCCCAATTCTCGAACGTGGCTTCAAAAAAATGCGGACTGGCCAGGTACGGCAGCAGACGGACGGGTGGAAGATGCAGGTCTTTCAATTCGTCGTTGAACTCCTGCCAGCCTGTAAGCGTTTGCGCGGCAAGACAAATAAACAACAATGACAAAAACACGATACTGAGCCCGTTGCGGTAGAAAAAGGAATGATTTTTCATAACTATGACCTCCTTGTGATAAAGAGATGAAAAAGCGTGCCATGGCTGATTTTGGGCGCTGGAAAGCGTAGTGGGGAAGTTACTGCCGCAAATTGTGGCGATGTGCCACAGTTGTTACCGCAAATAATAAAGCCGTTACTGATAAAAATCGTTATCTTCCATATACTGCGCTATTTACCGTCCAGCGACTTGAACCATATCACTCCATCTCAATTGTTCCGCATGAAATCAAATCGTATCTGTATGCTTGTTGATGACGACACGGACGACCAGGAAATATTCCTCTACGCGCTTCGTGAGTTGAACCTGCCGGTGTTGTGCCAGTTTGCAAGGGACGGGCGCGAAGCATTGAAGAAACTGGCCGCAGCCGGTGAAAAGCCCGATTACATTTTTCTTGACCTGAATATGGCGCCGATGGATGGCCGCAGCTGTTTAATGGCCATGAAAGCCGATCCGCAGCTCCGCGATATCCCCGTCATCATTTATTCCACGTCTTCCGACCCGCGCACCCGCGACGAAATGCTGATGCTCGGCGCATCCGGATATTGGGTGAAGGACGTCAGTATTTCCAGGCTTTGCAGCTGGCTGAGGTCCTTGCTGGAAGAACAGCATGTCGTGTAACGGTAAAATCCGGCACCATTTTTTCGTGAAAACTAAAAAAAACTATGCTTTTGGACGACCCGGCCATCGTAGGAAAGGAAGACATCCCCGATCAGCATCTGGGGAACAAGACCAACGATTGCCAGATGATCACGCTGCCTACGAAGGAAGATGCGGAACAGCTGTTCCGTGAATCGCTGGACAGGCTCCTGGAAGTCAATAACTGGAAAGAAACGAGCGAAAAGCCTTTGGCCTCCTTCCATCTCTCCGACGGATCCGGAAGGCCCGTTCAGCGCAAAGCCGCTCCGGGCGACTACATCCGCATCCGGCTCCCGGGCCCTGGAAACCCGAATGGGAACGGGTTCGACTGGGTCGTGATCGAGGCCATTACGGAGCAGCGGAACATCCGTAGCGACACACTGTCCGTTGCAATGCGGGTGCGCCCTGCGCCGCAGCCGGAGAAACCGCTGCACAGGGTGTCCCATTTCTTCCAGCGGTATGCCACAAGTACATTCATGGTTGTTTTGCAGGGAAGAACGGTGTTCGCCTGCGTGTTTGGCCGCAATGAAGTGCCGAACACGAATGCGAAAGGGCTGATCGCGAAGCTGCGCAACCTCATCGTGTCTGTCACCGCCATGCTGGGGTTTTCGCATTTCCAGTGGAAGAGCCTGGTGAATGGGATACTCGGCATCCGGAAGTAATTCTATCCTCATACGCGTTCCAGGCAGGCAAGAAAGGCTTCAAGGGACTTTTCCGCATACCAATGGCGGATTTGTTCCGGATCTTCACCAGGCGCATCGAGCCGGCGCGATTCCACGATATCTTCTCCTTTCGCGATGGCGTACCACGCAAACACTTTATTGCCGGACTCCGGCACGGGCGTTACATATCCGGTGATGGAAATCCCCCAGTCGCTGCGGAACAACCTGCATGCGCCCGCCGCCATTTCCGCCGCCACCCGTTCGCTCACGCAATTCACTTCCTGCGCATGGATGGGCTCAATGAGGAGATGTCTGGATTTTTGCCCGAGATTGTAAGCGGTGATCCCGCCCTGGAATAAGCGCATCGCGTCAGGAGCCGCTACGATGGCGGATTGCAGCGCGCCCCCCGTGGCGCTTTCGGCTACGGCTATCGTTTGCCCGGAGTGGATGAGCCCGTTGCGGATAGCGGTAAGTAAAGACATATCGATCATGCCGGAACTACCGAAAATAGCATGCCAGCCGCGAAACGGGGAATTTTTTCGCGACGAATCCTTACATTGCGGGCCGGTTTTTTAACCCCGATTCTCCATATGACCGCTACGCTCGCATCCATAGCATCCAAAGCATTACGTCCCGCGGGATGGCACATCACGAGTATGTTACAAGACGCCGGAAGTGAAGACTACGACGGCCACGACCTTCTTTGCGAGGGCAACGTCCGCATCAAATACCGCCAGGCGAAATTAACGCCCAAAAAAGCGGGCAATTTTGTGGCGTTATGGAAAAGAAGCGGTGCCGGCGAAACGGAGCCTTTCGCGCTTTCCGATCCCTACGACTTTTACATGATCGCTGTACAAAGCGGACCGCGCAGCGGATTTTTCATGTTCCCGAAACAGGCATTGGCCGATAACGGTGTGTTGACGGTCGGGCCGAAGGAAGGGAAGCGCGGCTTCCGGCTGTATCCCGATTGGGTGGAAGCGCCCAACCGGCAGGCGTTGAAAACACAACAATGGCAATCCGGCTACTTCATCGATCTGGATGAAAGTGAAGCTGCCGGCAGGTTGCAGCGGATCTGCCAAATTTAAACTGCACGGCCAAAACTATTTTTCATAAGCCCCCGTATCTGTGTTGTCAATTGAATAATTTCGATTTCAATTTTTGTATTCAACACCAAACACGTCACTACTATGAAAAGTACAATGAAAATGGCCATGCTGGCGGCTGTAATGGGTATCACTTCTCCGAATGTTTTCGCGTCGGCCGGTTGCCGTGTTGAAACCATGGCTGCTGCTTTCGATTGGTCCAGGTCCGCGACGGGTACATGGGCAGGCATGCATGAAGGGAAAATGCAATGGTATAAACTGGATGCCAAAGGCGGGCTTTGGCAAAGCCATGATGGCAAGAAATGGACAGCTGATAAGACCGGTATGTGGATGGATAAGGAGGGCAAATGGTTAAAGATCCATGAAGGCAAACTAGTTTGGAGCACAGATGGCAATGCATGGTCGGAAGTGCCCGAATGGAAGTGGGAGGGAGCCGATGGTAAATGGTATAAGTTCGATGCCAGCTGGAAACTGTGGGTGAACGGATAGTCCGGAACGCCCCTTGCAGGCATCAGCGAGGGGCGTCAATTATCTTAAAACCGGATATACGGTTCCCCCGTATATTATGCTGTTCGAGTTATTCATAATCTTTTGAAGTTTATATCAAAATATACAGAGGACGACCTGGTTCAGCTGTTAAAACAGCGGGACGAAACCGCATTCAGGTATTTGTACGACAATTACGCATCCGCGTTATACGGGGTGATTTTCAGTATCGTTCCGGAAACGCACACGGCGCAGGATGTTTTGCAGGAAAGTTTCGTAAAGATTTGGCGTTTGATGGAACAATATGATCCCTCCAGGGCGAGGCTTTTTACGTGGATGCATAATATTGCCCGTTCCGGTGCGATAGATGCGGTACGGAGTGCGGCATGGCGGAATGCGCGGAAGGTAGAACCTGTTCAGGATTATCATCATGCGATCGCCGGATCGGTTATAGAGTATACGGGTTTAAGGAAATCGGTCAGCAAGCTGACCGCAGAGCATCGGGCATTGATAGAATTATCTTATTTTCAGGGCTATACACATGAAGAGATTGCCCGGTTGGAGAATATCCCGATGGGGACGGTTAAAACGAGGTTGCGGGCAGCGATCCGGCAACTCAGGAAAATGATATCTATATTTTTATTTGCGTGAACGTATCGGCATACATACAAAGTGGGGTGATCGAAAGTTATGTACTTGGTCTTGCTACGCCAGAGGAAAGGGCGGAAGTGGAACAATACCGTGCCCGGTATCCGGAGATCGAAGCCGCCATTCAAAAGTGCGAGGAGAATCTGGAGACATATTGTTTCGATCATGCCAGGCCTCTGGAGAATAACCTGTGGGACGACCTGAAACACAGGTTAGCTGAAAGCACCGATGTAGCTGATGCCGGGAACATTTATCCGGGAACCGGTACGGTAGTGCGTGAACGGAAGCTTATCCGCGGGGTATTCGGTTGGGGGAGCGTAGCTGCCGCAGCTGCTATTTTGTTGCTGGTAAGTGTTGCGGGGAATATTTTGCTTTATCAGCGTTATCACCGGCTGAAGGATGATTATGCGGCGGTAATGCGCCGCAACGATTTACTGCTTGCGGGCAACAGTGCCATAAGGGATACGATGTCCAGGGTGTATTCCCACGTCCGTTCTGTTGCGGCACCGGGCACCAAGAAAATTCTGCTTAAAGGTGTGGGTGGAAAAGAGGGTGAAGTTACCATTTACTGGAATGATGATAGTCATGATGTTTTTGTCTATACCCAATTTTTGCCGCCTGCGCCTAAAGGAAAACAATTCCAGTTATGGGCTTTGGTCGACGGTAAGCCTGTAGATGCAGGAATGCTGGACAATTGTCAAGGCTTTTGCCGGCTCAAGCCGGTGGAACATGCGGATGCATTCGCGATTACCCTCGAAAAGGAAGGAGGAAGCCCTACTCCAGATCTGACCCAGTTATATGTAATGGGCAATGTTGCCGGTTAATGTAGGTTCAACCTTATGCTTAACTATTAATGCAGCATGCAACAGCCGCGGATGAAATCGGGGCCATTGTAGAAGGCGGGAAGTGAATTGTCTCCGCTACACCGGCCGCCATCGCACAAATCATCTTCGCTAACCGGCCTGCAGGGCAAAATCCTGAAAATTGAAGCCGCGGATGGAATCGGACCATCGTAGAAGGCGGGAAGCGAATCATTGCCGCCACACCAGCCTGCAAGGCCAAATCATAAAAAGTGAAGCCGCAGATGGAATCGGACCATTTGTAGAAGGCGGGAAGCGAATCATTGCCGCCACACCAGCCTGCAAGGCCAAATCATAAAAAGTGAAGCCGCAGATGGAATCGGACCATTTGTAGAA
>NZ_JBNNSF010000001.1:2915714-4574353 GCF_050277495.1 Chitinophaga sp. NPDC101104
GAAGGCGGGCAGCGAATCATTGCCGCCGCACCGGCCTGCAAGGCAAAATCATAAAAATTGAAGCCGCGGATGGAATCGAACCATCGTAGAAGGCGGGAAGCGAATCATTGCCGCTACACCGGCTGCATTGCAAAATCCTGAAAATTGAAGCCGCGGATGGAATCGAACCATCGTAGAAGGCGGGAAGCGAATCATTTCCGTCGCACCGGCCTGCAAGGCAAAATCCTGAAATTTGAAGCCGCGGATGGAATCGAACCATCGTAGAAGGCGGGAAGCCTCTGCCTGTCCACTCGGCCACGCGGCAAAATCTTTACGGTTGAAACAACCAGCGTTGCACGGATTCCCGGATACGCGAGAAATAGAAGGTGATGAGCGCGGCGGCCGATACAATGCTCACATACACATACAAATGCCTGAAGTAAAACAGGCAGGCGATGGCCACCAGCATCACGCGGGCATATTCGAGGTAAAAGAACCATTTTTTCTGTTCGAGGATAGCACCGGTGTTGACGAGGCTCAGCAGCACAAAGAGCACCGCGAACACCGCAAGGCCCGCCGGCACCCAGGCTTCCAGGAGCATGACGATAAATAGGATGCCGATACTCACGATGGTTTGGATGACGATGTAAACCCGCTGACCGCGCGTCTGTTCGCGGGTATGCGATTTGCGCAGCCATCGTTCCTCCAGCTCGCCGCGGATGCCGGGATCGATGTCGTCCGGCTTGCCGAAAATCACTTTCCATCTTTCCTTCCAGCCACGCGCCCGCACGAAAGCCGTGCCCAGCTCCAGCATGAAATGGAATTGCTGCCACAGGAAGCTGTAGCTGCCCAGCGGCTTGGTGAGGCCGTAGACGCAGGGCTCGTCTGCTTTTTCGGCCACGAACGTTCCGAACATTTTGTCCCAGATGATGAGAACGTCGCCGTAGTTTTTGTCGAGATATGCGGCGTTGGACGAGTGATGCACGCGATGGTGGCTTGGCGTCACCAGGATGTACTCCAGCCAGCCAAGCTTACCGATCGTGCGCGTATGGATGAAAAACGGGTATAATCCGTGCACAAGCAGCAATGCCGTGATCATGGCAGGAGGGAAGCCCGCCAGCGGGAGCACCGCCCAGAACAGGGAGCGCGCGGCCGACTGGAAAACCGTTATCCGCGCGGAAACCGTGTAATTGAAATCTTCGCTCTGATGATGCACCACATGCGCCGCCCAGAGGATGTTCACCTCGTGCGCCAAACGATGGTACCAATACCAGACGAAGTCGGTAGCGATGAACAGCAGCGCCCAGGTATACCAGGCCGGCCGGATGTCCCAGATCGCAAAATTCCGGTAGATGAAATCGAAAAAGAAGTAGAACAATCCGGTCACGAACACGTCCAGCAGCCGCTCCGCGATCCCGGTATTCAGGTTGGCCACGGATTCCGCGAAATGGAAATAATTGCGTCCCGTGCGCCGGGAAACGAGGTATTCCAGCCCGATGAAAAGCAGGAACCCGACGATGGACAGGGCGATCCAGTTCAGATGTTGCATAAGGTCTACTAGTTAGTATGGTTGGTCTATAAGAACAGTAGACAAATAAACGGTAAAAAAGCGAAACGGCAAAATCCGTTTCGCTTTGCTATTATTTGAGAACGATCTCTTCGAAGTTGCGGGCCAGCCGGATCTCGATCACGGATGCCTGCAGCGCATCCTGCGGAATGTCCATCACCTGGCCATCCACCACGCAGGTAGTGGGCCGGAAGGGCAGTCCATGGATGCGGAGGCGGTGATGCGTGTAATCCGCTTCGAACTTGCCCACGAATTTCTTTTTCAGCCGGAACTGTTTTTCTTCGGATACCTGCTTGAAGCGCACGAGGTTATATTGCCCTGTCTTGTAAGCGTAATGATCGCCGGCATCTTCGTACAGGATGCTGTGGGTGATGCCTTCGCCGTAATACACCTGCAGGATCATCTCTTCCACCTTGCGCTGGCCCACCCATTCCATATCGGGGTATTGGGGCACCACGGCGCCGCCTTTCACGAAAATGGGCATTTCAGAAATGGGGGTGGGAACGGTAACGGTCTGGCCGCCGGTATGGCGCTGGTCGTTAAAATAGTAATACCAGGTGCCTTCGGGCAGGTAAACCGACTTTTCCTGCATGCCGGGCTCGCTGACGTGGCTGATGAGGATGCTGTCGCCCAGCATGAACTCATGGTTCAGGTCGTGCGTATGGGCATCGTTTTGCGCTACGAAAGCGAGGGGCCGCAGCATGGGCGTGCCATACGCTGCATATTGCCAGAAAGTGGTGTAGATGTAGGGGAGGAGGCGGTAACGGAGCTGGATGAACGATTTGATCACCGCTTCATATTCCGGCCCGAAGCTCCAGGGCTCCTGGTCAAACCCGGTTTCGTTGCTGGCCGAGTGGGTCCGCATGAGGGGATGGAACGCGCCCAGCTGGATCCAGCGGGTATAGAGCTCGCCGCTGGGCTCGCCGATGAAACCGCCGATATCGCTGCCGGCAAAGCTCAGCCCGGAAACGGACAGCCGCTGGCATTGCACGGAAGCAAGCCAGAGATGTTCCCAGGTGCTCATATTGTCGCCCGTCCAAACGCTGCTCCAGCGCTGTGTACCGGAATAGGCGGACCGGGTGATGACGAAGGGGCGCCTCGGCATGAGGTGTTTCTTCAAGCCCGCTGCGGTAGCCTTGCTCATGAGGTGGCCGTACACATTGTGCGCCTTGCGGTGGCTCACGTTCTCTCCGTCGTAATCGTGGCGCACGTCTTCAGGGAAGGTCCCCAGTTCGAACACCGCCGGTTCGTTCATATCGTTCCACACGCCCCTGACGCCGAAATCCGTCAAATCCTTGAACAGCCCCGCCCACCAATCGCGCACTTTCGGATCGGTGAAATCGGGGAACGCGCATTTGCCGGGCCATACGTCGCCTTCCATGAGCGCGCCGTCTGCCCGTTTGCAGGCGTACCCTTTCTGCACGAGCTCCTGGTACACGGAATAATCCGGGTCTACCTTGATCCCGGGGTCGATGATGACCACGGTCTTGAACCCGCCGTCAGCCAGTTCCTTGAGCAGTTTTTTCGGGTCGGGGAAGCCTTCCTTGCTCCAGGTGAAGCAGCGGAAGCCGTCCATATAATCGATATCGAGATAGAGCGCGTCGCAGGGGATGCCGCGGTCACGGAATTCTTTGGCGATTTCGCGAACCCGGGTGTCGGGGAAGTAGCTCCAGCGGCACTGATGGTACCCGAGGGCCCAGAGGGGCGGCAATTCGGCCGTTCCAGTGATCCGGGCATAGGATTCGGCGACTTTCAGCAGTTCGGGGCCGTAAATGAAGTAATAGTTCATTTCCCCGCCGCGCGCCCAGAAGCTGGACGCATCTTCGCGCTCGCTGCCGAAATCGAACAGGGTGCGGAAAGTATTGTCGAAGAACAATCCGTACCCGATGCCGTTGTGCAGGCCGTAATAAAAAGGGATGTTCCGGTAAAGGGGATCGGTATCTTTCGCATATCCGTACGCATCCGTCCCGAAATTCTCCACGCGCTTGCCGCGGAGGTTCAGGTCGGTGGGCTTGTCGCCCAGGCCATAAAAAGCCTCGCCTTCCTGGATAAGTTTGGTACAGTACACGATCTTGCCACCTTTCTGGAGGTAGTATTGCCAGTGGAAGCCCGTTTCGTCCTGGTTGATGATCCGCCCGTCGATGTCGGTGATGGTGATCCGGAGGTTTTCGCGGGCCACGTAGACGCGGATGGCGGTGGTGAATATTTCGAAGGACTCCTGCCATTCCCGGATATCGAAATTTTCGGGGGATTCTTCCAGTTTATCGCTCAGGGCGTAGGAGAAATCCCGCTGGAACTGCCCGTCGGCAGCATACCTGAACCGGACGATCTTGTCGGATATCACCCTGATTTCCAGGATGGTTGCAGAGGTATAGAAGTAGAAATAGTTGCCTTCCTTTTTCCAGGATTGAATATTGTCTGGGTAGTGTTTGACCGAGTATTTACCCGAAGATGTTGCCACTTGCATCGTGCCGATCTGTTTCTTTTACTGATAAATGTCACGGCCTTTCAAGGGGCCGTATTCCATCTAAATTAATTAAAAATTACTTTTTCCCTGCATTTAACGGGGCATTTCCGGCTTTTACAAAAAAAATAACTGTGTTGGCGAGATTGTCCGAAAATATTGCAGTGAGAAGGTTTAACTTGTAGTAAATGTACTTTTTGCTTTAACCTATTGTTCCGGTTGTGATACAATAAGCGTATTGTAACGGGCGTCCTTTCCAGGGCGCCCTTTGCATTCGGTCACATTCCCCTTACCACGGCGATCCGCCCTTTCGAGCCGGCCAGGTACACCGCTTTCCCGCTTTTGGCCCTGCGCACGGCGTGGAATCCCTCGCCCGGGAGTGCCTGCCAGGTCATTCCGCCGTCGGCCGACCAGTCCGTCCCCGTAGGCCCGGTACAGATCACGATGTGCTTATCGACGTATTCCACGGCGGAACGGTACCCGCGCGGCGGCGTTTTGGGCAGTGCCCAGTTGAGCCCGCCATCGGCCGTGATGAGGCAATTTCCTTGTACGATTTCCGGTTTGACGTAATCGCCGCCCACTGCAATGCCTTGTTTATCAGTAAGGAATGCGAATGAAAATATACCGGTGGATGCCTGCCCCTGCGTGGCCGCCCATTCGGAAACCTGCCAGGTCCGCCCCTTGAGCCGGTAAAACCGGCTGCGGCTCCCGCCGGTAGCGAAAGCCACCTGTCCGCCGGGCAGCGCCCGCAACGTGGTGCCGCTCGCCGCGAAAATCGCTTCGGCTGAATCCGCTTTGGGCATGGGCAGGTTGTACCAGGTTTTACCCCCGTCGGGCGTAATGAGCCCTTTGAAGCTGCCGCCCAGCGGGTCTCCCGCGATGAAGCCCTTCTTATCTCCCCAGAAGTCCATGGCATCGAGGAACACTGCGGAATCGCTGTTGTAATAGACCTGTTCCCAGTTCTTGCCGCCGTCTTCGGTGAGCATCACCCGCCCGGGAGACGCGATCCCCATGAGCAGCGCCCTTTCGCCGGAAAAACCTTCCACGTCCCGGAAATCGACGGAATCGCAGCCGGGAACGGTGATCCAGGTCCAGGTTTTACCGCCGTCCGTCGTACGGCCCGCCTTGCCCTGGGTGCCGGAAACCCATACCACGCTGTCGTTCACCACGCTCAACCCCCGGATGCTCCCGATCGGGGCATTCACCAGCTCCTGGATCGCAGGGTCGGGCTTCGGGGCGGGTTTGGGGGCGATGGGGGCCGTCTGCCCCAGCGCAGGCCGGCAAGCGATCACGGTCATCACCATCAACAGTCTGAATTTCATACGCGCTTCGTTTTCGGCAATAATAATGAAGAAAAATGCAAATTCGTTACAAAGTGTAGACGAGAATTATATATTTGCAAACCTCCTAAGACATATTCAACTGCACGATGCGATCATTTTACCAGACAAGCATCCTTATCCTTTGCTTGTTCCTGTCATGCCCGGCAACTGCCTCCGCACAGGAGCGCAGTTATAATTTCGACGCATACAGCGTGGATAACGGGCTGTCGCAGAACAGTATCGGCAGCATCATCCAGGGCCCGGAAGGGTTTCTCTGGATCTCGACGTTCGACGGCGTCAACCGGTTCGACGGCTACGTGTTCAACGAATTCCGTACCAATCCCGCTCAGGGCCGGGCAGACAAAGCCAACGAGCGCGTGGTCTACAACTCCGCCGCACAGCTCGGCCGGGCCGTGATAAAGAGCTTCGGGCTGCACGGTACCCGCAATCACCTGTTCTACCTCGATCACGACAACCAGCTGTTCGTTGCCCACAACGCCGGGATCAGCTATTACGATAGCTATAAAGGCACTTTCCGCCTCGTGTTCGCCGACAGCATCTACGTCAACGAATCCGAGCGCGACTTCCTGCCCAAGTTCAAAATCCTCGGCGAAGACGCGGCCACACAGTCGCTGTGGGTCTGGCGGCCCGCGAAAGGGCTCTACCAGCTCGACAGCGAAACGTTCGAGCTGAAGAAGATTATCCTTTACCCGCCGGCCTATGCGCGGGAAAATAAAATCCCGCAGACGGTGATCATGCAGGATAATTACATCTGGATCTGTTTCGAGAACGAGCAGTTGTACCGGATGGACGTGCATACCGCCCGGCTCACCACCTTCTGCCTGCCCACGCTCATCGGAAAGCCCGTTATCCGCGCTCTGAGCGCTGATTCCCTGCTCGTGGCCAGCAACGGGCATATCACGATCTTCGACACCAAACGCAACCGCTACTCCGATACGAAGTTTTCCATTTACAACGAGCTCCAGGAACCTTTCACCCCGAACGTCATCGAGCTCGACGAGCGCGGCAACGCCTGGATCGGCGGGAACAACGGCGTGCTGGTTTACAGTATCGCCAATCACGAGGTCATCAATCACATCACCAGTTTCAACGCCTTCGAAACCAATTCGTTCAACAAGATCACGGCGCTGTACCGCGATCGCGGCAATAACATGTGGATCGGTACGGATGGCGACGGATTGAAAAAATATGCGCCGAACAAGAAGGTGTTCAGTCTTTACCGTTCCCCGCGGATTTCGCACAATATCGTCAAAGCCGTATACAAGCACGACGACGGGCGGTTGTACGTAGGTTTGCTGCAGGACGGGCTGGATATTTACGAGAAAGGCGGTAAATACCTCAAACGGATTTCCAACGAACTGACGCCCGGGCGCTTCCCGGCCAACAACCTCCACGCCATCTGCCGGGAAGATTACGAAAGCCTGTGGTTCCATTTCGTGCGGGGGCACATCGGGCTGTTCGACATTAAATCCGAACGGTTCCAGGACCTGACCGGTAAAGTGCAGGCGCTGGGCCTGCCACAGCAGCTGGTCATCTATCCCTTCGTGAACAAGCGGCCGAACGGGGAAACGTATTTCAATTACGGGGAATACCTGCTGAAATTCAGCAGCGCGGATAACGGGCTCACGCCCGCCATCGTTCACCGGTTCGATAACGAGCAACTGACCTGCTTTTTCGAGGATTTCTGGGGCAACCAGTACGTGGGCACCAAAGCTTCCGTCTATTGCCGGAAATCGGAAGGCTCGAAATGGGAGCAGATCCCGCTATGGGTCAAAGACGTGGAAATCAAATCCATCAACAAGAATGCGCATAAACAGCTGCTGCTGGCCACCAACAAGGGATTGCTGGTGCTGGACGAAGCCAACCGCAAACTGAAGCACTATAACAGTTACGACTACGCGGGCATGGTGAGCGATTACGTGTACGCCGTGTTGCTGGACGATAAGGACAATATGTGGATCAGCCACAACCGCGGCCTTACCCACATTCGCCAGAATGGCGATAACCTCGTGACGTTCAATTTCGAAGACGGGTTGCAAAGCAACGAGTTCAATACCGGCGCGTATTTCAAATCGATGGACGGCGAACTGTTCTTCGGCGGTATCCGCGGGGTGACGGGTTTCTATCCCCGCAACTTCCGCAATAATCCCTGGATGCCGAAAGTGATCATCAAGCGGCTGGAGGTGCTCGACAAGCCATTCATATCGGACACGGCGATATCGCTGCTGCAACGGGTGGAGCTGCCCTACAACCAAAATACCATCGCCATCGAGTATGTGCCGCTGGAATTTACCAATCCTTTGAAAAACAAGGTGCAGTACATGCTGGAGGGGGCGGACGAAGACTGGCTCATGGCCGGCAACCAGAATATGGCGCGGTATACAAACCTCGCGCCCGGCACGTACCTGTTCAAGGTAAAAGCCTGCAACAACGACGAAGTCTGGAATACGGAGCCCACCACGCTGCAGATCGTCATCAAAATCCCGTTCTGGCAGTCGCTCTGGTTCCGGTTCCTGTTATTGTTACTCATATTAGGTATAGCATATTATTTCTCCGCGCTGTATCTTGACTACAAGATCCGGAACGAGAAACTGAAGCTGGAGAAGGAACAGGCGGTAGACCAGGAGCGGGCGCGCATTTCGAGCGATATGCACGACGATCTGGGTTCCGGCCTGTCGACCATCAGGCTGCTGAGCGAGATCGCGAAGCGGAAGATCAAGGATTCCGGGCAAACGAAGGAAATCGAAAGGATTTCCGAAGCGGCGGGCGAGCTGGTGGACAAGATGAGCGAGATCATCTGGGCCATGAGTTCCTCGAACGATTCGCTGGCCAACCTCATCGCGTACATGCGGAGCTTTGCGGCTGATTTCCTGGAGCATGCACATATCCAGCACCATTTCATCATCCCTGAAAGCATTCCCAACGTTAAACTGAACGGAGGCACCCGCCGGCATATCTACCTGGCCGTCAAGGAATCGCTGCACAACGTCGTGAAGCATTCGCAGGCCACGGAAGTGATCATCGAAGTGAAAGTGTTCAAAAATATGACGATCATGATCAAAGACAACGGGAAAGGATTTGACCCCGAAAAGGTACGCCTGTTCGGCAACGGACTGAAAAACATCGAGAAGCGGATGCAGCAGGTGGGCGGGCAGGCCGACATCATTTCACAGAACGGGACGACAGTTTTCTTAGATATACCATTAAATTAATCTACATTTACTTTTTATAACATCTTGGTGTTATGACTTTAAATTGAAATGATGGTATATTCGAAAAAAAAGCTACAAAATAGCATGGATATCATCTCTGTGGCTATTGTTGAAGACAATCACGATATCAGGCAAGCCATGGAGTTGTTAATCAATGGTTCTGAGGGATATGCGTGCATTGGAGCTTTCAACAATGCAGAAAATGCGCTTGAAAAGATTCCTCAGTTGTTACCCAATGTGGTGTTGATGGACTTTAATCTGCCGGGAATGAACGGTATAGAATGCATCGCACGTTTGAAGGGGGAATTCCCCGACATGCAGTTCATGATGCTGACGGTCTATGAAGATGACGACAAGATCTTTATGGCCCTGGAAGCAGGTGCCAGCGGTTATATCCTGAAAAAGACATCTCCCGGCGAATTGCTCGACGCCATCCGTGACCTTCATGAAGGCGGATCGCCCATGAGCTCGCAGATCGCCAGAAGGGTAGTGGCCTACTTCCAGAAACAGGCCAAGCCGAACCCGGCCCTCGAAGCACTGACTTCCCGCGAAAAAGAAATCCTCGACCAGCTGTCCAAAGGTTTCCTCTACAAGGAAATCGCCGGCAACCTGTTCATCAGTATCGAAACCGTACGCCGCCACGTCCATAATATATATGAAAAGCTGCACGTGCGCAGCCGGACGGACGCGGTCAACAAATATTTTAACCGTTAAAGGTTGACTATTGCCATTTTTGACAGGGCCTCCCGGCACAGGGGGCCCTTTTTCTTATCCTGCTCATAAAAGTATCCCGCTTCGGCACGATCCTATTAGGAAAGATTCCCGTTTTGTCCTACATTCATCTTCAATTTCCCTCTCTGTTTGAGCGCATTTGACCACGATATGGATTGGATCCGGATGAAAAGCGGCGACCTCTCCGCGTTCGAGCGCCTGTATCGCGCGCACGTCCAGCCCATGATGCGCTACGGCCTCAAAATCACCGATGATCCCGCCCTGGTACAGGATTGCATCCAGGACCTGTTCGAAGAAACCTGGAAAAACCGCCAGCACCTTTCCGATACGCCTTATCCCAAATATTATCTGCTCCGCGCGCTGCGCAATAAATTGTCCAAATCCCTGTCGAAGCAATCGTTCGTCCGCAACGGCGAGCTGAACCTTGCTGCCGGCGAGCTCCTTTCCGGGTATGTGGAACTGGAGATCGTGGCGCGGGAAACGGAAACCCACAACCGCGAAACCCTCCGCCACCTGCTCGACGAGCTGCCCCGCCGCCAGCAGGAAGCCATCCACCTCCGTTTTTACCATAACGTGTCTTACGAAAACATCGCCGAGATGATGGATATGAACTACCAATCGGTCCTCAACCTCGTTCAGCGCGCGCTGAAAGCCCTGCGGAAGGGGTTTTCGGTGAAGGCGCCCCGCCGCTGAAAAAATAATTCCCGCAAAGTGAGTATCCCGCTAATAAATCGTCCATTACAGGATATACACGCTCCGCATGCCATCATCCGAAGACAAACTGGAATCGCTGTTGCTCGACAACCGCTTTGTGGACTGGGTCCTTAACCCGGGAAGCAGGTACGCGTCGTACTGGGAGGCCTGGTCTGCCGAGCGCGAAGAGAACGCCGAACTGGCCGCTTGCGCCCGCGCAATGGTGCTGGAGATCGGGATGGAAGAGGAATACGGGGGAGAAGAAATGCCGGCCGGCGAAGTGGACGCGCTTTTCGGGAAGATACGGGAAGGCATCGGCGAAAGGGAACGGCATCGCATGCGCCCCCTCCGCTGGACCGCCGTTGCGGCGGCCATTGCATTGCTGCTGGCAGCCGGCGGATGGATGCTTTTCCGCGGAGAAACGAAAAGGGGAGAAGTGGCAACCGTGGCAGAAGGGCGCTCGCCCGAAGTGGTACGGTTCAACGGCAACTCCGGCAGCCAGGCGCTTTTTCTGCCCGATGGATCGAGGGTTGTACTGGGCAAAGGCGCCCGTATCGCGTACAACCTGTTGATGGACGGCAGTAAGCGCGAAGTGAAATTGACGGGAGAAGCTTTTTTCGACGTAGTCCCCAATCCGCAGCAACCGTTTTATATATATACCGACAAGATGGTCGTGAAGGTGCTGGGCACCAGCTTCCGGGTGAAGGCTTCCGGTGCGGAGGAGTCCGTGGCGGTGAGCACCGGCAAGGTGTCTGTTTACCTGAAAGGCCAGGACCTGGAGCAGCGGGCGGCGAGCATCGTGATGCCGCGGCAGTTGTGCCGCTACGAAGCCGCGCTGCAGGAGCTGGTGACCGAAGATTTCGGCGGCAACTTCGTCCAGGAAGCGGAACTGGCCAAACTGAAAACCCTGGTGTTCGAGGAAGCGCCCGTGGCTGAAGTGCTCCGCGCACTCGAGACGCATTACGCCATCCCCATCACATTCGACGCAGACACGTTTAAGAACTGTTATATCACGCTGACGCTTGGAAATGAAAGCCTTGAGGAAATATTGAAAGTCATTACCAGGACTATCGACGCATCGTACACTATGAGTACTTACGGCATCCGTGTAGAAGGAAATGGGTGCCAGAATGAACAATGAAATAGATTAATTAAAAACTAAACTCAGACAACCAAAATGAACGCATGAGACTGACCGGAGCAGTCCGGACTATCTGTGCCCTGCGGCCAATCCCCCGCAGCGACGGCGTTTGCCTTTAAATTAATTGCTAAATCGTTTAATGTTATGAAGAAGAGCTATTCCACATCGAGGATGCGCGCGTGCCTGTACGGCATGCTGGCCCTCACCACCGCTTTGCCGGCCGGGGCCCGTGCAAATGCGGAACAGGGCGTGCTAGACAGAAAGCTCACCCTGTCTATCGAGCACGAAGCCTTCAGGGGCGTGCTGGAGAAGATCAGCCGCAAGGCCGACGTGAAATTCTCCTATACCCGCAACACGATCCCGGAGAAAGAAAAAGTGACTTTACGGGCGAAAGACGAAGCCCTGTCGAAAGTGTTCGACGAGCTGTTCCAGCCCTATAATATCAATTACGAAGCCATCGGCAGCCAGATCGTTCTGAAGCGCCAGCGGATCGGCGCGATGGCCGGCGGTATGGAAGAAATGGACGAAGCCATCGCCGCGATGGCTTTCAAGAAAATCAGCGGCGTTGTCCGCGATGCGGTAACCAATGCCGCCATCCCCGGCGTAACGGTGATGGTCAAAGGCAGCACCAAAGGCACTTCCAGCAACGGAGAAGGCCGCTTCGAAGTAGATGCCAACGAGGGCGACGTGCTCGTGTTCTCGGCCATCGGCTTCAAGTCGAAGGAAGTGACCGTTTCGGGGGAAAACAGTTATAACATTTCGCTGGAGACAGATGAAAAAGGGCTCGGTGAAGTGGTGGTAACGGCCCTGGGCGTGAAACGATCTCCCCGTTCCCTCGGTTATGCCGTGCAGAACGTGAAAGGCAACGAGATCACTATCGCACAGGCGCCTACGATCGCACAGGGCCTCATGGGCAAGGTGGCCGGCCTCCAGATCAGCAACGCCTCCGGCGGTGTGGAAGGCGGTTCCTCCCGCGTGGTGGTGCGCGGCAATACCACGCTCACCGGCGATAACCGCGCCATGGTGGTGGTAGACGGCGTCCCCATCAACAACGATCCCATCAACAACAACGGCCTCAACAACGGCGGCGGCGCGCTCGGGCTGAACAAGGGAGCGGACATCTCCGGTTATAACGACTGGGGCACCGGCCTGAACTTCATCAACCCGGAAGACATCGAAAGCGTGACCGTGCTCAAAGGCCCCGCCGCTTCGGCGCTCTACGGTTCCCGCGGCGGCAACGGCGTGGTGATGGTAACGCGCAAGAAAGGCACGCAGCGCAAAGGGCTCGGCGTGGAATATTCGTACTCCGCCCGTAAAACACAGGTCTATGAATACCTCGATTTCCAGAACGACTTCGGTTCTGGGCTCGTAGGCTCGCTGTGGACGGCCGACCAGCAGAAACAGTTCCCCGTGAACGGCGCCGGCAAACGCTACCAGATCGGTACCTACACCGGCAGCTATGCGGCAGGCGACTACAAAACCGGCGCATACGGCATGCTGCCCTATAACAACAGCACCCAGGCCTGGGACCTCTTTTCCTTCCCCAGCGGCCTTTCCTGGGGCCCGAAGTTCGACAACCAGCCCATCCTCTGGTACGATGGCGTTGAGCGCCCGTATTCCGCGCAGCCCGACAACTGGAAGGCGTTCTTCCCCGACGGGAATGTAAACCAGCATAACGTTTCGCTTTCCGGCGGAGGCGAATACGGCACCGTCCGCATTTCCTACACGCGCGACGACAGCAAGGCCAACATCCCCAATTCCAAATACAATACGAATACGTTCAACCTCGGTTCCAGCATCAAGGTGAGCAAGATATTGACGGCGGATGTGACCGCCAGCTATATCAGCTACTACCGTTTGAATACGCCGCCGATCGGTTCCGGCAACTACCTCGCAGGGATGAGCTACGCCGCCACGCGCGATTACCGGCCCGATGTGGACAAGATGAACAACTTCACGCCGCAGGGCGCGCGCAGGGACGTGGGCAACTCCAGCAACTTCCCCGCCGGATCGCCCGCTTATCCTTACTATTCCTACATGACGAACGCCTGGTGGAACATCGAAAAGAACAACACCGAGCTTCGCCGCAACCAGCTGCTGGGCGGTATCCGCCTCACGGCCAACCTCACCGACTGGCTGACGCTTACCGGCCAGGGTAGCATCGATAATTCCAACGACGCAACCGAGATCCGCGAGTACCCGAAAAATATACAGGGAACGGACGGCGCCTATCGCGAAGCCAATTCCCAGAACCTCAGCCGCAACCTTACTGCCATGGCCCGCATTCATAAAGAAGGGCTGGGTAACGGGGATTTCAACGCCAGCCTGACGGGTGGTGTGGAGCAATTCTACCGGAAAGATTATACGGTGAGCGCATCCACCAAAGGTTTGCTGCTCAGTCCGTTCGTGTTCGCGCTGAAAAACGGTTCCGAAGTGCCCGACGCGCCGGGCGAAATCCGCTACCAGCAGAAGATCAACTCCACCTTCGGGTTCCTCGATCTGTCGTTCCGCAACTATCTCTATTTGCAGATCACGGCGCGTAACGACTGGTCGTCGACCCTCGCCAGGGAATTCAACTCCTATTTCTATCCTTCCGCCAACCTCAGCTATGTATTCTCCGACGGCATTCCGGCCGTACGCGAGGCGATGCCCTGGCTGAGCTTCGGCAAGGTGAGCCTTTCCTACGCGGAAACGGGCAGCGGCACCACGCCTTTCAGCATCCATAATCTGCTGACCGTAAACAATATCAACGGACAGGCTTCCCAGACGTTCCAGAACGCGCTGAAGCTCCCCGACGTGAAGCCCCAACGCAGCCGCCAGTTCGAACTGGGCCTGCAACTGGGATTCCTCGACAACAGGCTCAACGTGGAATTGACGGGTTACACGATGAAAACGTACGACCAGATCCTGGACGGTACATTGCCGCAATCTGCCGGCTTTACTTCCGTGGTGCTGAACCGCGGGTCGCTGGGCAACAAGGGGCTGGAACTGGTGATCAACGCAACACCCGTCCGCACGAAGGATTTCTCCTGGACGATCGGCCTGAACGCAGCGCATAACACCAATAAAGTGCTGGCGCTGGATGAAGGGGTGGATAACCTCGGCATCGGTAACTTCTTCGGCGGCAGCGGTGTTTCCACCCGCCTGAAAGTAGGCGAAAGCTATGGTACGCTCTATGGCAAGGATTTCACTTACCTGAACGGCAAGAAAGTGCTGAAAAGGGCCGTGAACCCTCAATCGCAGCTGCCCTTGACCTACACGGTGAACGGCACTACCTACTATGCCGGCACGCAATGGGTGCTGACGCCTTCCGAAGTGCCCATCGGCGATGTGACCCCGAAACTGACCGGCGGTATTTCCAACACGTTCCGGTATAAAGACTTCTCTCTGTACGTGCTGGCCGACGCGAAGATCGGTGGCGATACTTACTTCGGCACCTACGCCGCAGCCATGGGCAACGGCCTGCTGCAGGAAACCGTGAAAGAGCGCAATGGCGGCGGTGCGGCGCTGGTATACCCCGACGGTACGCAGTCCAACACCGGTATCGTTTTCGACGGGGTGTTCGCAGACGGGAAACAGAACACCGATGTGGTGGCAGCTCCCTGGTATTACCTTATGACCTACACTTCCTGGAACCACCTCGGCGTGCCGCGTTCCGCATCCGTGTTCGAGAATTCGTGGATGAAGCTGCGTGAAGCGGCGCTGACGTATCAGCTGCCCTACAACGTGGTACGGAAAACCAAAGTACTCCAGGGATTGAGCGTGTCGCTCATCGGCCGCGACCTGTTCTACATTTTCACCACCATTCCGAAAGGACTGAATCCCGAAGGCGTGAACGGTATCGGGAACCAGCAGGGTATCGAATATTCTTCCATGCCGCGGATCCGCTCCTTCGGTTTCACCGTGAAAGCATCCCTCTAATCTCAAAACGAAAAGCACATGAAAAGCATCATATACAGTTTGCTGGCCTGCGGGCTCCTGATCGGGGGCGGTTCTTGCAGGAAGGGGTTCGAAGATCTGAACAGACCTTACAGCGACGCAGACGAAAGCAGGATCAATATCCCAGGGTTGTATAACGGACTGGTAGAATCGTTCACCAAATATGGCGACGATGCGCTCAACGTGAGCCTCCTGTATCCCATCACCAATCAACAGGCTTATCAGAATACCCTCGCGCCGTACGTGAACTACGCCGGCGGTTTCTGGGGGAACTATTATCCCGCGCTGCACAACTACCGCGCGCTCATCCGGCTCATTGATCAGCAGCCCGATGCCGCTTCTTTCTCGAACGTGCGCTATATGGCCACCATTCTGCTGGCTTCCCGTACGCTGCGGATGGTCGATTATTACGGGGATATTCCCTATAGCAAAGCCGTGAGCGCGGCAGACGGGCCGGCCTTCTTCCGCGTGCCGTACGATAAGCAGGCGGATATTTACAAAAGCGTGCTGGCCGATCTGAAAACCGCTACGGACGGGCTGACTACCGCTGCCGGCCAAACCAGCATCGGTGCGTCGGAAAGCTTCCTGAAAAACGACATCGACGCCTGGCGCAAGTTCGGCAACGCCCTTCGCCTCCGGTACGCAGTGCGGTTGTATAATAAAGAGAACGCACTGTCCAGCCAGATCATTACGGATATCATCGGCGGCAACAAGCCCTTGCCCAATAACCAGAACGTAGCGGCCAGCGATATCTGGAAAGACAATTTCGGCCTCTGGCCCAATAACTTCTCCAACGCCGGCACCTTCGCCGCGCTCGATTCCAAATGGAATTCCTACGCCGAACTGTCTATCTCCAACATGCGGATGAGCAGTAACGTGTGGCAGCAGATGTCGTCCAGCAACGATTCCAGCGGGGCCGGTATTTTCGACCCGCGCTGCAAGGTGTTCTATATGACGAGCAACCGCGACAAATGGGCGCCGCAGCCGCAAGACGGGTCGCAGCCCGAAGGCGGAAGGCCGTATGAAGGAGGGATGACGGTGCGCCGGCCTATCGGTACGGACATCGCCAATAAATTCTCCTGCGTGAACCTGTACATGGCGGCAGACCGTGTTTATCAGCCGATCCTCATCATTACCGAAGCCGACGTCCATTTGCTGAAAGCGGAAATTTATCAGCGCGGGATGGGCGTTGCGAAGGATATCGTGAAAGCGAAAGCGGAGTACGAAGCCGGGCTGCGCTCGTCCGTAGCATTCTGGTACGGTTATGCGAACAATTCCCCGTTCTGGGGCACCAAGCCCGCTGCGCCGACCGCCCTGCAGATGACGGCGTTCCTGACCAACCCGAAAGTACTGTACAACGGGGCGAACGATGCCGACGCATTGCGCAAGATCGCCACGCAGGCATGGCTGGCCACGCTGTTCCAGCCCTGGGAAGCCTGGGCCATCGTAAGGAGGACCGGCCTCACGCCCAAAGACCCGAATTATGCGCCGAGTGTGGTGAACAAATTGCCTTACCCGGACGATGAAAATATCAATAACCACGAAAACTGGCAGGCGGCTACCGGCGGTGCGAGCCCTGGCCAGCAGGTATTGCAAAAAATCTACTGGATGCCTTAATTGAGCAACCCGGTCGAATATGGAGCACTGACAGGCCGTCTGCATTTGCAGGCGGCCTTTTTTCCTGTCTGGCGGAAAAAAGATGCGAAACCGCTAACAGGGAAATGAAATTTTTACGATATTAGTATTGATAAAGCGTATAATTCACGCTTTATTTTTGCCGGTTATATGCAAACGATTGCACTGAAAAAGGTGAAATCCGGCTACAGAAAAGATTCCACGGGATGAGAACGATGCCATTTTTCCCATCGTAACATCCGCTTCCACGAAACCGCTCCCCCGGGAGGGCAAGCCTGTTTGCCCGCTCAGTTCCGGCGGCACGCAGCGGCACGTCTGCAGTTCACACGTAATGCCATGCGGTACACGCATGCGCCTAACGCTATGACTGTATGACCTATTATGCACATATCAGCTTTCCACGCCGCAGATGCAGGAGCCCCGCAGCTCCGGCAAACCTTCTTTTGCCCGCAGGGCGCTTTCCTTCCCATTATTTCCAGTTTTTAAAAATTCCATGTATGAAAATGTTCTTCATGCCGCCATCGATCGGGCGCCAGCGTTTCGGCGCGATCGTGGCCGGCCTGTTCCTCATGCTGCTGCCGTTGCTGACGGAAGCCCAGCAGCGCAGCATTACCGTCAAAGGCCTTGTCGCCAACCAGCAGGGCGTGGGGCTGCCCGGCGCAGCGGTGGGCGTTCGCGGATCGTCGGAAGGCGTGGCCACGAAGGAAGACGGCTCCTTTTCCATCCGCGTGCCGGAAAACAGCATATTGCGCATTTCCTATGTCGGTTTCGTAACACAGGAGGTGAACATCGGTACCTCGGCGCCGGAAAACCTCCGCATCACCCTGTCTGCCGACAAAGGCGATCTCAACGAAGTGATCGTGGTGGGATATGGTAAACAGAAGAAATCGGATGTTACCGGTTCCATCGTTTCCATCAACGAACAAACCCTCAAGCAAACGCCTGTCAACAATATCAGCGCCGCACTGCAAGGACAGGCCGCCGGCGTCGATATCCAGAAAGGCGGCGGCAACAGTAAGCCCGGTGCCGCCCCGCGCATCCTCATCCGCGGCAACCGGTCGCTCAACGCCTCCAACGATCCGCTGTTCGTAGTAGACGGGATTCCATACAACGGCAATATCAACGACCTGAACCAGGACGATGTAGTGTCCGTCGAAGTGCTGAAAGACGCCTCCGCCACGGCGATCTACGGTTCCCGCGGCGCCAACGGCGTGATCCTCATCTCCACCCGCCGCGGTAAATCCGGCAAGGCGCGCGTCACCTACAACGGGTATGCCGGCATCGTGAAGCCCCGCGGGAAATTCCCGGTGATGAACGGGGAGGAGTTCTTCCGGTTCAAACAATGGGCGAAGTACTGGGGCGCCATCAGCACCCCGGGCGCTTATACCGGCATCGACGATCCGCGCCTGAACCAGGCGGGCGAAGAATTCACGCCCACGGAAATCGATAATTACAAAGCGGGAAAAGGTACCGACTGGCAAGATCTCATCTATCACACCGGCACCACTACCGACCACCAGATCGGCATCAGCGGCGGCAGCGAATCCACCCAGTACGCCCTTTCCGGCGCGTATTTCCGCGAAACGGGGATCTATTACGGCCAATCGTTCGAGCGGTATTCGCTCAAAGCTACCATCGACCATGCTTTCAGCAACAAGCTCAAGCTCGGGATCAGCTCGCTCAACAACTACAGCGTGACCATGGGCGAAAGCAACAACCCCATGAGCCAGGCGCTCCGCGCCAATCCGCTCGCATCGCCGTACGACTCCACCGGTGCGCTCGTGGGCTTCGTGATCGGCAACGCCAACCAGGTGTGGAACCCGCTCGCCAACGAAATCCCGAACGCGGTAGCGGAACGCCGCAAGCGCTTCGGCACCTTCACCAACCTGTTCCTCGACTACGAATTCATTCCCGGCCTCAAATACCGGTTCAATGCCGGCGCGGAAATCCGGTCCGACCTTTATGGCAGCTTCTCGGCCAGCAATACCACTTATAACCTGGGGGCTTTATCGCGGTCAACGAACCAGAACCGGCTGTCTACCAACTATACGCTCGAGAACATTTTCACTTACGAAAAAACCTTCGCGCAGAAGCACCGCCTGCATGCCACGGCGGTATACAGCTACCAGCAGTCCAACTATCAGCGGAACGATTTTTCCAACAACAACGTGCCGGGCGATTTCCTCGAGTATTTCGCGCCTCAGTTCGCGCAAAACCACACGGGAACGGGCGAACAGGAGCAATGGAGCATCATTTCGTATATGGGGCGCGTCAATTACGGGTACGACAACCGTTACCTGCTGACGCTGACCATGCGGTCCGACGGCTCGTCGAGACTGGCGCCGGGGAACCATTTCCAGATATTCCCGTCCGCTTCCGCAGCCTGGAACATCTCCAACGAAGCCTTCCTGCGCGGCAATTCCACGATCAACGCGCTGCGCCTCATCGCTTCCTATGGCAGAACGGGCAATACGGCCATCGATCCTTACCAGACATTGGGCAGCCTCCGCGACGTGCGCTACAATTATGGGCCAGACCAGACAGCCATCGGCGCCTACCTCAACACGATCCCCAATCCCAACCTCACCTGGGAATATACCGCCACCACGAACCTCCGCCTGGAATTCGGGCTGTGGAACAACCGGATCAGCGGCTCGGCGGAAGTCTACAAACAAAACACGAGCGACCTGCTGCTTCCTAAAACCCTGCCGCCCACTTCTGGCATTCCCGAACCGATTTTGCTCAACGTTGGGAAAACGGAAAACAAAGGGCTGGAAATCCAGCTCAACACGCAGAACATCGTGGCGCGCTCGCGGGACCATTTCGGTTGGAGCACCGACATGAATTTCTTCATGAACCGCGGCAAGATCGTGGAACTTTCGGAAGGCGTGATCAACGACATCGCCAACGGCCGTTTCGTTGGCCAGCCGATCGGCGTGTATTACGACCTCGTGCTCGACGGCATCTGGCAGAATACACCGGGAGACAGCGCCTGGGCCCGCGAATACAAGCAAACGCTTACGGGCAACGGTTCCGTGATCGGGAATATCCGGTATAAAGACATCAACGGCGATAAGAAAATGAACTCCGACGACCGTACGTTCATCGGTTCCCCGCAGGCCACCTGGCAGGGCGGGATGACGAACCGGTTTACCTTCAAGGGTTTCGATCTGACCGTTTCCGCGTTCGCGCGGATGGGCGGGATGATTTCCAGCAACCTGCACAAAAGCGGCAACGCTTTCGTTCACACCTATCAAAGCAATTACAATAACCTCCGCGTGAATTACTGGACGCCGGAGAACGGCGAAACCCGCTATCCCAAGCCCAACGCCAACAATACCAATGCGCCTAACGTAAGCCTGCTCAGTTATTTCGACGGGTCGTTCGTGAAGATCCGCAGTATCGGCCTTGGATACACGCTTTCGCCGGCGGTGCTCAAGCGCATCGGGCTGGGGAACCTGCGGATTTATTCCACCCTGGAAGATCCGTTCATCGTGTATTCGCCTTTCGTGAAGAAATACGGCGGCCTCGATCCGGAAACGGCGGGGAACCTCGCTGCGGATACGCCGCCAGTCTGGTCTGCCGTGTTTGGTGTGAACGTAACCTTCTAACCTGAAAAAATCGAACCATGAAAAAATATGCAATGATCCTCGCGGCGGCGATCGCCGTTGCGGGATGTAAAGATAAACTGAAGGAACAGCCGCATGCCCTCATTACGCCGGAGTTCCTGAAAACCGCGCAGGGCTTCCAGTTGACGTATGACGCCTGTTATGCGGGCGGACGGACGGTTTGGGGGACGATGGACTTCTTCTTCCTGACCGTTCCGGGAACGGATGAATTCATTTCCGGGAAAGACGGCGGCAGCGACCTGAACCGATACGCGAGCGGCTACACGCCATCCACCGGAACGATGAACAACCTGTGGCGGCCCGTCTATCAATATATCAACAACTGCAACGGGGTGATCAGCGCTGCGCCCAATGTGAAAGGGATAGACGCAGAAAAGAAGAAACGGATGGTGGCGGAAGTGAAATTCCTCCGGGCGAACTATTACTTCCAGCTGGTGCAGCAGTTCGGCGACCTGACCGTGTCCACCGAATTCAATACCCTGCCCAAAACCAGTGCCGACCGGCATCCTGTATCAGCGGCCTACGACCTGATCGTCGCCGACCTCACGGAAGCGATCAATACTTTGCCAGCGGGGCCGGGCGTAGAAGGGGTTTTGCCCGGTAAGGCGCACAAGGCGGCGGCGATGCACGTGTTGTCGAAAGTATTGCTCACCCGTGGCTACAGCAAAGCCGCGAAGCCCGACGATTTCACGAAAGCGGCGGAATGGGCGACGAAGCTCATCAACGACGTGGCGCCCCAGGCCGGGTTGTCGCTGCAGGAAGATTTCGGGAATGTTTTCAAGGAGGGGAACGAGGCGAACAGCGAAGTGATCTGGACCGTCCAGCACACGGCGAACCTCCCGTACAACGGGCCCAACAACAGCAGCGGGCACGACAATATCCTGAACCACCTCTGGGTGCCGAAATACGAAGACCTCGACGGCATGCAGCGCGATACCAAATACGGGAGGCCCTACATCCGCGTGGTGCCTACCCGCTGGCTGACCGATACCGTTTTCAGGGAAAGGACGAACGATACCCGTTACCGTAAAACCTTCCAGACCATGTGGATCAGCAATAACGGCGCGAAACTGCCGAAATGGCCCAGTCCGCTGCCCCCGGGAGCCCCTGCAGGCGCGGTTTCGGGGCAACCGAAATTCCGGGTGGGCGATACCGCGATCTGGATGCCGGGGTACGATGTGACCGACGCGCAGATCAAGGCGGCGCCGTATACCCTCATTCCGCCGCGCAAATATTCCACTTCCATGAGCCCGGCGATGACGAAATATTACGACACCAAACGGCAGGATATGAACTATCCTTCCATCCGTTCCGTGATCGTATACCGGCTCGCGGATACCTACCTCATTGCCGCGGAAGCGCTCCTGAAAGCCGGCAGGGCAGGAGAGGCGCTGCCATATATCAACGCCATCCGCCGGAGGGCCGCCTTCCCGACGGGGAACGCCGCCGCCATGGAGATCACGCTGGCGGACCTGAACCTCGATTTCATCCTCGACGAGCGCTCCCGCGAGCTATGCGGCGAGCTCACCCGCTGGCCCGACCTCGTGCGTACGGGCAAATTGCTGGAAAGGATCGTGCTGCACAATACCGACGGGCAAAAGAACATTCAGCCGAGGCACGTGCTGAGGCCGATACCGCAGGCGCAGATAGACGCCACTACTACCGGGCCGAAATATCCCCAGAATCCCGGCTGGGAAGATTTGTGATTACATTGTAAAAAGCAAAAAAAAAGATCCGCCCGATTCCGGGCGGATCAATTTTTTTACGTTTGGTTCGGGTGGTGAAGCGATCAGCGCGTGGCGGGCACTTTCTGCGTAGTGACGCGCTGCATGTACTTACGGGCGAAATGCGCCAGTAATACCACGGAAGCGATGCATAGACATGCGAGTTTGAATAGTAGACCGGTTTTCATAGGTATAGGGATTATAAGTTTACGAAAGGTGAAAAATCGAAGGGAAGATGGCTTCAGGACATCGCCCGCCAGGATTCCAGGTGCCTGGAGAACCCGATGCAGGTGTCTTTCAACCGGCGCATATCGCGCTGCTCACGTCTGACAAGTAGCACTACGATCAAGGCGATCAGTAAAACAGATACGACGATACCAATAAATACAGTTTTCATCAGGATATCTATTTAAATAATGACAGGATAGATTTGCCGTATTCCGGTGTAAATATAGATATTTTAATTATATAAAATATTATTTGAATGGAAATTTTGTTGACATCGAATTCACCCGGAAAACGTTCAAAAAAATATGCATTTTTTGATAACATGTTATGATACGAACGGGGGATTTTGCCGCTGCGGTGCGGGCGCAGCAGGGAGACAGTTGAGGACAGGGGCGTGGATAATTTTACTTCCCGTTGAAAATCAGTGCAGAAGGTATGGTGCATAAAATCTACTTGGCATATTCCGCGAATCCTTTATTTTTGCCAACGACCGGGTTTTGCTAAAAGATTTAGTAAGGGGCCGGGGTCAACCCCACCCCAACGGTTTAATCATCAACAGGTTAACAGTCAGACTTATGGCAGAAAACAAAGAGTTGTTCAACACCTATACGGAGGATTCCATCCGCTCGCTCGATTGGCGCGAGCACATCCGCCTCCGTCCGGGTATGTATATCGGCAAACTGGGAGACGGCAGCAGTCAGGACGATGGCATCTACATCCTGATCAAGGAGGTGGTAGACAATAGCATCGACGAGCATATGATGGGCTTCGGCAAGCAGATAGACATCAAGGTGACGGAACACGCCGTGACGGTGCGCGACTATGGCCGGGGCGTGCCCCTGGGCAAGGTGGTGGACGTAGTGAGCAAGATCAACACCGGCGCGAAATACGATAGCAAAGCATTCCAGAAATCAGTGGGGCTGAACGGCGTAGGTACCAAGGCGGTCAACGCCCTGTCCAGCTACTTCAAGATCTCCTCCATGCGCGATGGCCGCGTGAAAGTGGCCGAATTCGAGCGGGGCGTGCTCACGAAGGAACATAAGGAAGCCGATACGAAGGAAAGCAACGGCACGCTCGTGACCTTTACGCCGGACGATACCGTTTTCAAAAACTACCATTACATCCCCGACTTCCTGGAGAACCAGATATGGAACTACTGCTTCCTGAACGCGGGGCTCACCATTCACTTCAACGGCCAGAAATACCTGTCCAAAAACGGGCTGCTGGATTTGCTGCAACGCAAAACCAACCCGGACGATCTGCGCTACCCCATCATCCACCTGAAAGGGGAAGATATTGAAGTGGCTATCACCCACGAGAACCAATACGGCGAAGAATATTACTCCTTCGTGAACGGACAGCACACCACCCAGGGCGGTACGCACCTGGCGGCGTTCCGCGAAGCGTTCGTGAAAACCCTGCGCGATTTCTATAAAAAGGATTACGACGCAACCGACATCCGGGCCTCTATCTGCGCGGCCATCGCCGTGCGCGTGCAGGAGCCTGTGTTCGAAAGCCAGACCAAGACCAAGCTCGGATCGCTGACGGTCTCCGAAGGCGGACAGTCGATGAAAGCCTTCGTGCTTGAATTCCTCAGCAAACAGCTCGACGATTACCTGCACAAGAACCCCGCCGTCGCCGAATCCCTCAAGAAACGCATCGAGCAAAGCGAGCGGGAGCGGAAAGAACTGGCAGGGATTAAGAAACTCGCCAACGAGCGCGCAAAAAAAGCGAACCTCCATAACCGCAAACTGCGCGACTGCCGTTTCCATCTCAACGAAGAAGCTACCGGCAAACATAAAGACGAACAGGAGACCAAACAGCGGGAAACCACCATCTTCATCACGGAGGGCGACTCCGCGAGCGGTTCCATCACCAAGTCCCGCAACGTGGAAACCCAGGCCGTATTCAGCCTCCGCGGTAAACCGCTGAACTGTTACGGGCTGTCGAAAAAGATCGTGTACGAGAACGAGGAGTTCAATCTCCTCCAGCACGCCCTTAATATAGAAGAAGGGCTCGAAGGCCTGCGGTACAACAATATCGTCATCGCCACCGATGCCGACGTAGACGGTATGCACATCCGCCTGCTCATGCTCACGTTCTTCCTGCAGTTCTTCCCCGACCTGGTGAAGAACGGGCATATCTACATCCTGGAAACGCCCCTGTTCCGCGTCCGCAACAAGCAGCAAACCATTTACTGCTACAGCGAAGAAGAGAAACAGAAAGCGGTGAAGAAACTGGGCAACAAACCGGAGATCACCCGGTTTAAAGGTTTGGGCGAGATCAGTCCGGAAGAATTCGGGCAGTTCATCGGCGACGATATGCGCAAATCGCCCATCATCCCGTCGCAGGAAATGCCGGTCGCCAAAATGCTGGAATATTACATGGGCAAGAACACCCAGCACCGCCAGGATTTCATCATCAGCAATCTCCGGCTGGAGAAAGACCTGGTGGAAGAAACGGCGGAAGCGTAATTATAAAGAAGAAGACGAATACCGACAATGATATTGCATATTGTATTCGGGCAGTCGAGCGTCGCCAACCTGAAAGCGGCCTTCGAGCTGGACCCGCAACTGGAAGGGGAGATTTTGTGTTACGAGGACGATCTGGCCGTGGGCCCGATCTTCATCCTCGACACGCCGGACGGGCGCGTTGCGCGCCGCGACTGGTGGAACGACCTGCAAGACATTACCCTGCCGCCGCCGGCAGAAGGGGAGCAGGTCCCCGTACCGGAGGATCCCGTTCGCAGCCTCAAGGCACGCCTGCGCGAGGAAGAAGAACTGGTGATCTGGATATGGGCGGGCCAAAACCCGACCGATGTTTGCGGGTATTACTGGCTGATCAGCCAGCTCGACCGTTTTTCGGGCCGCATCCACCTCATCTACCTCAACAATCTGCCTTTCCTCAACGAGAAGAACGGCGTGTTTTACCCTACGCACCTCAGCCAGATATTGCCGAAAGAATACCTGAAGGCAAAGAAACTGGCGCGGGAAGTGTCTTTGGCGGAATTCGAGCTGGATGGCGACGAATGGCGCCGGTTGATGAACGAGAACGCAGGCGTACGGCTGCTGGAAGGCGGAAAGAAGATCCGCGGAGAGGCGGCGACATATTACGATAAAGAGCTGCTGGCCGCCACGGGCAAGGAGTTCGCGAAAGCGGGCAAGTCGGCCTCGGCGGTGATCGGCAAAATGAAATATCCCGTGATGGACCATTACCTGAACTGGCGGTTGAAAGAGCTCGTGAAGGAAGGGAAACTGGAAGCGCGCGGGGAGCTGAAGACATTAAAAGATTACGAGATCAGGCAACCGGGCGGCGGAGGCGAATCCGAAGCGGCAGCACCGGAAACCGCAGAAAATGCATAACGATGGCACAGCCGGATATACAGCCGTTGCGGCAGATCGGGAAAGATGACCGCGGAAGCGGATATGAATGGGAAAGTTTCCGTACCGGAACGTTCCTCCTCTGCTACCGGAACGCCGGCAGCAGCAGCGGGCAGCATTATCACCAGGGGAAATCCGATTACAAGAACCCCGAGATCCTGTACCTGCTGAGCGGCACCGCGGAGCTCCACTGGTGCCCGCTCGAAGAATCCGATATCCGGATGGATACGATCGTGGCCCCGGCCAGGGTGGAAATACCCGTCAACGTCTGGCACCAGCTGATCGCCGTCACCGATTGTTCCTTCATCGAATTGAATACCCTTAACGACGTGCATATCGATTCCGTGCGCGTTTGGCGGGAAGACTTCGAGGCCGGGAAACGTTAGTTTTTACTTTTCTGAATCAAGCATATGAGCAATACAAAAGAAACACCGGACGAATCACTGCATGGCGCAGCGCACGTAGACGAGAAATACAAGGATTGGTTCCTGGACTACGCCTCGTACGTTATCCTGGAGCGCGCGGTGCCAGGCGTGGAAGACGGGCTCAAACCCGTTCAGCGCCGCATCATGCACGCCATGAAGGAAATGGACGACGGGCGTTTCAACAAGGTGGCCAACGTGATCGGGCAAACCATGCAGTACCACCCGCATGGAGACGCCTCCATCAGCGACGCCATCGTGAACCTCGGCCAGAAAGAACTGCTGATCGATATGCAGGGCAACTGGGGCGACGTGCGCACGGGCGACGATGCCGCCGCTGCCAGGTACATCGAGGCACGCCTTTCGAAATTTGCGCTGGAAGTAGCTTTCAACGGCAAAACCACCGAATGGCAGCTGAGCTACGACGGCCGTAAGAACGAGCCGCTCGCTCTGCCCATGAAATTCCCGCTGCTCCTCGCGCAGGGCGCGGAAGGCATCGCCGTGGGCCTCAGCACCAAAATCCTCCCGCATAACTTCATCGAACTGATAGACGCCTCCATCAAATACCTCCGCGGAAAGAAATTCGAGCTGTATCCCGATTTTCTCACGGGCGGCATGATCGACGTGGCCAACTACAACGACGGTAAACGCGGCGGCAAAGTCCGCGTCCGCGCCCATATCGAGGAGAAAGACAAAAAGACACTCGTCATCAAAGACGTACCGTACGGCGTTACCACCACCGGCCTCATGGATTCCATCGTGAAAGCCAATGACAACGGCAAGATCAAGATCAAGAAGGTGATCGACAATACCGCCGCCGATGTGGAGATCGAAGTGCAGCTGGCGCCTGGCATTTCGCCCGACATCACCATCGACGCGTTGTACGCTTTTACAGACTGCGAAGTGTCCATCTCCCCGAACGCCTGCGTGATCGTTGACGATAAGCCCCTTTTCCTCGGCGCTTCCGACCTGCTGCGGCGCTCGGTCGATTTCACGAAACACCTCCTGCAGCGGGAACTCGAGATCCGCCTCGCCGAGCTCGAAGAAAAATGGCACTACACTTCCCTCGAAAAAATCTTCTTCGAAAAAGGGATATACAAAGAGCTGGAAGAAAAACATAAAGACTGGGAAGCCGTACTGGTGGCCATCGACAAGGGATTCACACCCTACAAGAAACAGCTCAAGCGCGAGATTTCCCGGGAAGACATCGTGAAGCTCACCGAAAAACCGGTGCGCCGCATCTACCGCCTCGATATCAACGAACTGAACGAACAGATCAAGGCGATCGACGCCGATATCAAACAGGTAAAGCACGACCTCGCCAACCTGACCGATTTCGCGGTATCCTACTTCGAAGGCCTCCAGAAAAAATACGGTAAAGGCCGCGAACGGAAAACCGAGATCAAAACCTTCGATACCATCCAGCAACAATCCGTCGCCATCGCCAACACCAAAATATACGTGAACCGGGCAGACGGGTTCATCGGCACCTCGCTCAAAAAAGACGAGTTCGTGGCCGATTGCTCCGATATCGACAATATCATCGTTTTCCGCCGCGACGGCGTGATGCTGGTCACCAAAGTGTCCGACAAAACATTCGTGGGCAAAGACATCATTCATGTGGATGTGTTCCGCAAGAACGATGAGCGCATGACCTACAACATGATCTACACCGACGGCAAAACCGGCTACAGCCTGGCCAAACGCTTCAACGTTACCGGTATCACCCGCGATAAGGAATATAATCTCACCAAAGGCGAAAAAGGTTCCAAGGTGCATTATTTCACCGCAAACGCCAACGGCGAAGCGGAAGTGGTAACGGTGAAACTCAGCGCCAATTGCGCCGCCAAGAAGAAGGAATTCGATTTCTATTTCGAGACCATTCCCATCAAAGGCCGTAGCTCCATGGGCAACGTGGTGACCAAATGGCCCATCCGTTCCGTGAAGTTCAAGGAGAAAGGCGTTTCTACCCTCAGCGGACTGAAAATCTGGTACGATGATGCCGTGGGCCGCCTGAACACAGACCAGCGCGGCGTGTTCGTGGGCTCGTTCGAAGGGGAAGACAAGATCGTCGTGTTTTATAAAAACGGGACGTACGAACTGACGAACTTCGAACTGACGAACCGTTTCGACGCCGAACAGGCCATGTACATCGAGAAGTTCAACCCGGAAAGGATCGTTTCCACCGTGTATTTCGATGCCGACAAGAAACAGTATAACGTAAAACGTTTCAAGATCGAAACGCAAACCCTCAACAACAAGTTCTCCTTCATCAAGGAAGGCGCCCATAACCATGTGGAGCTCGTGACCACGCAGGCAGAACCCGTCGTGATCCTCCGCACAGGCAAGAAGCGCGACCCCGAAGAAGAAGAAATCTCCCTCCACGAAGCCTATGAAGTGACCGGCTGGCGCACCGTAGGCAACAAGATCGCAGGAGACGATTTCGTGAACATCGAGCTCATCACCGAAGACGAAGAAGCTGAACAGGAAGACGATGATGCCGGGAACGTTCAGGGTGAATTGTTCTGATAATCAATCATTTAGTATGAAGGCGCAAGGGCAGCGAAACCCTTGCGCCTTTTTTGTTTTTATCCAGTCAGACGTTTGGGACGAACGGATTGGCCGAATGCAGATTTACCGCTATATTCGGTAAGGGCTTACCTGCCCGGCCTGACATTTTCAAACCTGTATTCTATTTCTGACCCTGGAAATTTCGCCCATGAAGAAATCACCCCTTTTATTTCCATTGCTGGTGCTGGCGTTATCGGCATCCGCGCAAAAATCGCCCAACAAACCTGCCAATATTTTCATGTCCAAATTGCCGAACGGTTTGGAGCTATTGGTGCTGGAAGATCGCTCCGTGCCGCTGGTAACCATTGAAATGGCCGTCCGCAACGGATCTTACACGGAAGACAACGAGTATAACGGCTTGTCGCACCTCTACGAGCACATGTTCTTTAAAGCCAACAAAGACATTCCCTCGCAGGAGAAATACCTCGAACGCGTGCAGGAGCTCGGGATCTCGTTTAACGGCACCACCAGCCAGGAGCGCGTCAATTACTTTTTTACCCTCGGCAGCAAGGACCTCGACAATGGTCTACGGTTCATGAACAGCGCCATCCGCTACCCGCTGTTTTTGCAGGAGGAAATGAAGAAGGAAAACCCCGTGGTAGACGGCGAGTTCCAGCGCGCGGAATCCAATCCGGCCTGGGCGCTGTTCGACAAAGTGAACCACAAAACCTGGGGCGCGCATTATTCCCGGAAGAACCCCATCGGCGACCACGACATCATCCTGACCGCCACGCCGGAGAAGATGCGCATCATCAAAGACAAATATTATTATCCCGATAATTCCATCCTCCTCGTAGCTGGCGATGTAAAGCATGAAGACGTTTTCCGCCGCGCGAAGGAAGTGTTCGGGGATTGGAAAGCGGCCGGCTTCGATCCGTTCCAACGCTGGCCTATCCCTGAATTCGAAACGCTGAAAGGCAAAGACAGCCTGCATTTCGTGACGATCAGCCCCAATGCCAAGGTGCCTATTTTGCTGCAGGTATGGCATGGCCCGGATACGCGCAACGACCTCAAAGCCACGCTGGTGGCCGATGTGTTTTCGTACATCCTGTCACAGAAAAACTCCCGGTTCCAGAAAAACCTCATCGACAGCGGGTATGCCCTCAACGTAGGGATCAGCTACCAGACGGCCAAATTCGTGGGGCCGATCCAGGTTTTCTGCGTGCCGAACCCGGCGAAATTCAAGGAATCGTTCAAGGCGCTGGCCAGGGAGATCGCGCAGTTCGACAGCGACGATTATTTTACCGACGAGCAACTGGAAACCTCGAAGATCAAGCTGGCCAACAGCGAGAAATTCAATATGGAAGCCACCACCGACTACATACATTCCCTGAGCTTCTGGTGGGCTTCGGCAACGCTGGATTATTATTTCGATTATATCGCCGAACTGAACAAGGTGACGCGTAAAGACATCCAGGACTATGTCCGCAAGTACATCAAGAACCAGCCTTCCGTGGCGGGTTTGCTGCTGAGCCCGGACATGCAGAAAGAATGGAACGTAACCGACCTGGACGCCTTATACCGCTAACCTTATAAATACCGAACATGAAACGAATTATCTATATCATCCTGTGCGTTTGCGGCGGTACGCCCCTGTTTGCCCAAACCACGAAAGAGTTGCAGGTAGACGGGATCAAAGTGATTTTCAAGAAGACGGAAAAATCCGTCGCCACCGTAAACCTCTGCATCCGCGGCGGCGCCGCCAATATCACCGAGGCACAGCAGGGTCTGGAGCCCCTGGCGTTGCGGACCGCGCTGAACGGAGGTACGGCTTCCGTGAACAAAGACGCGCTGTCGGCCGAACTGGAGAAACTCGGGACCGAGTTTTCCGCCGGCGCTAAGAACGACTTTACTTTTATGACCATGACCTGCCTGCGCGACAATTGGGACCGCAGTTGGGCGCTGTTTTCCGATGCCGTGCTGCACCCGGTGATGGACGAAGGCGAGTTCAAGCTGGAGCGCGACCGCATGGTGTCTGGCGCCAAGCAACTGGAAGCCGATCCCGATCAGTTCCTCCGCATCCTGGCCGCCCAGCAGCTGTTTGCGGGAACGGACTATGCGAAGCGCGTGAACGGTGTCCCGGAAACCCTGGAAAAGCTCACGCTCGCCGATGCGAAGGATTTTTACAAGAAACTCCTCGGCAAGCAGCGGATTTACCTCGTAGTGGTCGGTAACCTGGATGAGAAAGACATTGCTGCGAAAGTAAAGAATACCCTGGCGGCGCTCCCATCCGGCGAAGCCCCGCGCAAGCCTACGGCCGCTGCCATCAAGCCCGGCGTGAATATTTCCGACCGCCAGCTGGCCACCAATTACATCATTGGTTTCGGGAACGCGCCGAAATACTATTCGCCCGACGGGCCGCTTTTCCAGTTTGCCATGAGCATTCTGTACGATCGTTATTTCGTGGAGCTGAGGACGAAGCGAAGCCTGTCTTACGCCCCGGCCGCCGGCTACAACAACGCATTTATCGAAACGCCGGCCGCACAGCTGTATATCACGACGGTAGACCCGAAGCAGTCGCTGGAGGTGATGACGGCTATCATCAACGACGTGAAGGAAAACGGATTCAAGCCGAAGGAGATCGAGAACAAGAAAAAATCGTACCTCACGAATTACTACATGACCAACCAGAGCAGCGGCGCGCAGGCTAATGTGATGAGCACCTGCGAGGCTTCCGGCAACTGGCGCATCTTCGACGAGATCAATACCCGTATCGGACAGGTGAAGACGGAAGATGTGAACCGCGTTTTCGGGAATTACCTCAACGAGGTGCAATGGACCTACCTCGGAAATAAGGATAAAGTGGCGGAATCGGATTTCAAGCAACCGGCGCCGGCGAAACTGCCCGCTTCGAATGTGAAGAAGCCGAAAGATTAAGGGAATTCAAATTGCTTATACTGCAGAATCCGCCGCAATGGCGGATTTTGTGCTTTAGAACGGGACCGCAGGGGAGAAGTAGGAATCCATCAAGAAAGCGGTGAGGAGCTGTTTGGTGCGATGGAGATGGAGTATTCAATTAGCTTTTTTCATTATATTGTGCCTATGAAGCAGTACACATGCATGTTTGCGACCCTGTTGGCTGTGGCTTGTGCTTCGTCTGACAAGCAACCGAATGAAATCCGTGAGATCCGGGCAACGAGCGAAGCCGTGCTGGCTACGATCGAAAAAAAGGACAAGAAGGCCTTCCGCGAGTTGGTGGGCGTGCCGCTGGATCAGATCGGGGAATCGGAAGCTACGCTGGCCCGGAAGTTCGACCGGATTTGCCGGGTGTATGAAGAATATGCGCCGAAAGAAAGGCCGCCGGTTTTTGTGACCGACTCTGTTTCAACATACAATAAACGCGTCGTTTTTATTCCCATTTACAGCGGGAAAGGAATGAAAGGTTCGGTAGGACAGGTAAGGCTGATGCTGCTCTTCGGCCCGAAGTCGCATTACCCGTTCAATAAGATCTCGGATATCGAGCTGCATGTTTTCAACCACGAAATGAACGAGCTCCCGCTGCCGGATGCGGAGCTGCCAACTCCCTGATGCAAAGCTGAAACCCTTACTATCGCCGCAGTGTGCGACGCAACGGCGGTTGAGCTGCGCACCTGGCCGGATCATAACAATGATTCAATTCCTGCAATCTATTGGAAAATGTACTATTGATGCTTCGCTATTTGGAATAGCGCCACGGATGGTTAATTCTTTTTCTTCTTTTTCGCGTTTTTCTCCGCCTGTTTCGCGGCTTCTTCTTCCGCTATTTCATCGTAGGTTTTGGGTTCTTTCAGGTTCGATTTGCTTTTGTCGAAAGGCACGCCCACCGGCACTTTGCCTTTCTCCAGCGCGTCGTGGAATATTTTTTCTACGTGCACCCATTTGCCGGCCTGCCATTTGAAGCCTTCGTAGTCCATATCCGGGACGAGCGTGTGTTTTTTGGTTTCTTCGCCGGTTTCGGAAATGAGGTGGTCGTAAATGATAAGATTGGCTTCGGGGTTCCAGTTGAGGCTGGCGGCCGCGTCGCGCTTGTATTCAAGGATAAATCGGTTGCGCGTGGGCTTGCGGACGGTATCTTCCACGAAACTGAAATAGGGGCCGCCGAAAACGGGCACACTGTCTTTGAACGTGAGCATTTCCGCGATCTTTTTCTGGCTGCGCATGTTATTGGCATCCCAGCCGAACAGCGTGTAGTATTCGGCGTTAAAATACCGCCGCTGGATGATGGCGTAGTAGAGGCATCCGTACCATCCGTGGTGATTGGTGACCGTATCCGTATTGGTGGTAAAGTCTGAATTGTCGAACAAGGGAAACAACTTCAGGGAGCCGTCTTTCGTGTTCATCTGGATCACGCCGAAGTGGCGGAACGTGCTGTTGTCGTTTTCCAGCGGCCAGGTAAAGATGCGGAAGGTACTGTCTGCCGGGTAGACCTTGGCCATGGTGGTCAGCGAATCGAACGGGTAGTAGAAGGAATACGGTGTTTTGAGGGCTTTGACGAGCGCGGGGATGAACGCATCGTTTCTCGTGCTGCGCACTTCCTGTGTTTTACCGTTGATGATCTCGTAGCTCATCGCGCGCAGGGAATCCTGCCGCTTTTCGAGCTCGGCGAAGCTGGCTGCCGGAAGCTTCTGTCCAAAGGCGGCAGCGGCGGAGCATATGGCGATTATGAGGAAGGTGGCTTTCATGATACTAGACTTATTTAACCCCAAAAGCATCGATTTATTGCAGGGATTCGAGCGTTTTTACGAAATGGCCCCAGGAATACAGCAGCTTTTGCTCCCGGATAAAGGCGTCGAAACGGCCGGCCGGTTGCTCCAGGAACCGGAGAATACCGTCTGCAATGGCCGTTGGATCAGGCTGCACGACGTATCCTGCCTTCCCGTCCGGCACAATTTCCGGGAGTCCGCCCACATCGGTGACCAGCATGGGCTTTTCGAAATGGTAGGCCATCTGCGAAATGCCGCTTTGCGTGGCGGTACGGTAGGGCTGGACCACCAGGTCGGCCGCGGAGAAGTAATATTTCACGTCGGCATCCGGGATGAAATCGCTGACGATTTTCACGTTGCCGCCAATGAGCGGTTCGTATTTCTTCCGGTCTTCGTAGAATTCCCCCGCCACCACGAGCCGCAGGTCCCCAATGGCGCGGATGCGGGGATCGGCCATGGCCTGCAGCAGGAGGTCGAGCCCTTTGTAATGCCGGATGAACCCGAAAAACAGAAGGTATTTTCCGTGCTCGTCCAGACCCAGATGGCGGCGCGCTTCCGGCGCCGGGAGCCTATCGCCGAAATGGTCGTACACGGGATGGGGGGCGTATGCGGCGGGTTTATCGGTGAGCTGGCGGATATCGCTCAGCACTTCGCGGCTGAGGGTGATGAACGCGTGGCAGCTGTTCACGAAATACCTGGTGAGCACGGCATCTCCCGGCCGTTTCTCGTGGGGGATGAGGTTATGTACCAGCCCCACGATGCGGGAATGCCCGTTCTTACGGATGATGCGCGCCAGGCTGCCGAGGCTCATGGCCATGAGCGGCATCCAGAATGCGACGATCACCATGTCTGGCCGTTGCCTGCGGATGGCGAGCCCCGTTTTCCGCCAGTTCAGCGGGTTGAGGGAATGCACGCTCCGTTTGATGCGAAGCCCGGCAGGAGCGGGCGCCGAAGTATATTGTTCTTTCCCGGGGAACATAAACCCGGGATACTGGAAAGAGAACGTATGGATATCCACCTCGTGCCCCTGCGCGATAAGCTCACGCGCCAGCCGCTCGTTGAAAGCGGCAAGCCCTCCCCGGATAGGGTGGGCGGGACCGATGATGACGATTTTCTGCGGAGCAGCCATCAGTCTTCGTTTTCAAGGATTTCCTCCACGAGATAGGAATTGCGTTCCGGCGCGTTGCGCGCAACCAGTTCGGCAATGAACCCCGTGAGGAACAGTTGCGAACCGATGATGAGGAGTAGCATGGCGAGGAAAAACAGCGGCCTTTCCGTCATTTTGTACTGCATCCAGAATATCTTGGCCGTGGCCAGGTACCCCGCGATGATAAACCCGATGAGGAAAAAAAGTGTGCCCAGTGCACCGAAAAAGTGCATGGGCCGTTTCCCGAAACGCCCTACGAAAGTGATGGACGCCAGGTCGAGGAAGCCGTTGATAAAGCGCTCCAGCCCGAATTTGGTGGTGCCGTATTTGCGCTTGCGGTGCTCCACCACTTTCTCGCCGATGTTGCGGAACCCGCTCCACTTGGCGATCACGGGAATATACCGGTGCATCTCCCCGTATACTTCGATGGTTTTTACCACCTTTTTACGGTACGATTTCAAACCGCAGTTGAAATCATGCAGTTTGATGCCGCTCATCTTTACGGTGGCCCAGTTGAAGAGCTTCGAAGGGAGGTTTTTGGTCAGCGTATTGTCGTAGCGCTTCTTCTTCCAGCCGCTCACCAGGTCGTACCCATCGTCTACGATCATGCTGTAGAGGCCGGGGATTTCGTCGGGCGAGTCTTGCAGATCGGCGTCCATCGTGATGACCACGCGGCCCTGGGCCTTGCGGAAACCTTCGTTGAGCGCGGCCGATTTGCCGTAGTTGCGCTGGAATTTGATGCCTTTGACGTTCGGGTTTTCGTGGGAAAGCTGGCGGATCACGTCCCACGACTGGTCGGTGCTCCCGTCGTCCACCATCCATACTTCATAAGAGAAGCCGTTGGCTTGCATGACGCGGTCGATCCATGCCGCCAGTTCGGGCAGCGATTCTTCTTCGTTTTTTAAGGGAACGATTACGGATATGTCCAGGTGTTTCATTTCTTTTTGGCTAAGGCGGCTCCCAGCAAAGCGGCAACAGTACCGGGGAGCACGTACAACATGAGGATGCCGGACAGCACGGTTACGGGGAAGGCTTGTTTCAACCGTTCGAACTCTTCCGCATGGGTTTCAGGCATATTGGCCTGCGGGCCCATGGCGATCATGTCCTGGATGAACTGTTCCTTGTAGCCGGGCATCATCATCGCGAAGATCATGAACAGCGCAGCGAAAACGACGGTAGCGGCGGCGGTGGTGCGGAACCCCGTGCCGAAAACCTCTCCGAAGCTTGCTTTGTGGTCCATATCGCGGGAAAAGCGCAGGCAGGAAGCCACTACGGCCACCACCAGCACGCCCAGCGCGATGATGCGGAAAAAGATATTATTGGAGCTGGCGCCGGTAAAATGTTGCGTCAGCAGCAATGCGAAATTGATGCCTGCGGCCAGAAGGCCGAAGCGGAGATGCGTTTTGTTCTTCATGACCGGAACCAGAATTTTTGTTGACGGATGATGCCGGTTACGCTGCCTTTCGCGGGCTTGCCGAGGAAAGGCGTGTTGCGGCTTTTGGACTGGAAGCGGTCGTCGCTCTGCGTATATTCCGTTTCAGGCTCGAAAATGGTAAGGTTGGCAGGAGCACCTTCGGCGATGGGGGATACCGTTTGACCGAATATGCGCCTCGGATTGTCTGACAGCAGTTTTACCAGCCGGCTCATTCCCAGTTCGGGCAAAGCGGCGCGCAGCGCGGCGAAAGCCGTTTCCAGGCCGATCATGCCCGGTTTGGCATATTCGAACTCCACCTGTTTGGCGTCCCAGTCCTGCGGCTGGTGATGTGTGGCGATGCAATCCACCGTGCCGTCTGCCACGGCGGCGCGCAGCGCGTCCACATCGTCTTGGGTACGTAGCGGCGGATTCACTTTCAGGAAGCTGTCGTACGAAGCCATGTCCGCGTCCGTGAACAGCAGGTGGTACGGCGTTACGGAGCAGGTAACCTGCAGCCCGCGGGCTTTGGCGGCTGCGATGAGGCGAATGGATTCCCGGGTGGATACGGCAGTTACATGGAGGCGGGAACCGGTATATTCGAGGAGGTCGAGGTCTCGCTTGAGCATGATCTCTTCGGCGATGGCCGGTTTGCCGGGCATGCCGAGGCGGGTGGAATGGATGCCTTCGTGCATGAGGCCGTGACCGGAGATGGTCATGTCGTCAGGGATCTGGATCACCGTGCCGTCGAACGCTTTCACGTACTGGAGCGCCTTGAGCATGAGGCCCGACGACTGCACAGGTTTGAGCCCGTCGGAGAAGGCCACGGCGCCGGCTTCGCGCATTTCGTACATTTCCGCGAGGGAAGCGCCTTCCAGCTTTTTGGTGATGGCGCCTACCGGCAGCACTTCCGCCACACTGCTGCGGGCGGAGCTGTGCACATAAGCGATCTGCGATTTGGTATCGATCGCCGGCTGCGTATTGGGAACGATCATGACGGCCGTGAACCCGCCAGCTGCCGCGGCGAGGGCGCCGGATTGCAGATCTTCCTTGTATTCCTGTCCGGGATCGCAGAAATGGGCGAAAACGTCCATCCATCCGCCGGAAACGTGCAGGCCGCTGCCGTTGATCACGGTAGCGTTCCCCGGTGTAATTTCATCGGCGATGGAAGCGATCACGCCATTCTCGATCAGTATATCTTTTCGTTGCCCGTTAAAAGGCGATTGTTCAGAAACGATGGTCGCGCTTTTCAGTAAAATTTGCATCTTTTGATTTTATCCCGTGCAAATGTACGCATAATTGTGACCGGATGTATAGCGTACGGGGAGCGGTTGTCAACAGTTTTTTGACAAAAAAACACAGAAAAATTTGTGAAAATGAAAACATTCGTTACTTTTGCATCCCGTCACAAACAAACGGACCGGAAGTTCGGGACGTAGCGCAGCCCGGTAGCGCACTTGCATGGGGTGCAAGGGGTCGCTAGTTCGAATCTAGTCGTCCCGACGAACTTTAAAAAAGCTATCTCTTTCAGAGATGGCTTTTTTGTTTTCAGGATATTTAAATCCTTCCTGCACGCTTCGGTCCTGGGCAAATTAATGTCGATCCCAAATGCGCCATCCCGCATCTTCCCGATGAGAAAATCCGTCCTATAATTGCTTGCACATTACGCCTGTTCCTGCCTGGTTGTTATAAACGAAAAAGGCCCCCATCCAGGAGCCCTTTCGCGTTACAATTTATTTCCCGCTTATTGAAAAAGGTGCGCAATCTGCACTTGCTGTCCGCGTTTTATGGATATGTCCACGATCCTGTTCCCGTATTTTACTTTACATGGCGTACCCGATCTCGATAGTATCGCCGCCTTCGCCAGTTTTCCATCTTTCCATTGCATATCCACGACAAAATTCCCCCGGGCCACAAGTCCCTTCACATGTCCATTTCTCCACGCTGCCGGTAACGCCGGCAGCAATTCGATGAAATCTTCATGGCTCTGCAGCAGTATCTCCGTCATCCCGGCGATCACGCCGAAGTTGCCGTCTATCTGGAAAGGCGGACATGCGTCGAACAGGTTAAAGTACGTGCCGCCGCCATCGTTGTACCTGGTATCGGTTGCCGAAGTGGGTCGCAATTGATTGTTCAATATGGAAAGCGCCCGATTGCCGTCGTGGAGGCGCGCCCAGAGCGCTATTTTCCAGGCGTACGTCCAGCCAACGCCCGCGTCTTCCCGGGCTTCCAGCGATTTTCTGACCGCGGCGGCCATTTCGGGCGTTTTGTTGACGGTTATTTCGTTGCCGGGGTAAAATGCGAACAAGTGCGATAAATGCCGGTGCAGCGGCTCGACTTCCTGGAATGGCTCCGCCCATTCCAGCAACCTGCCGTCTGGCCCGATTGCGGGGCGCGCCAGGTTAGCTTTTGCTGCCGCTACTTTCGCGAGGAAATCATCGTCTTTCAATCCCAGTATTTTCGCGCTTTGCAAGGTGTTTTCAAAGAGGTTGAAGATCACCTGTTGGTCGTGAGCCGGGCCCATGCTGATTTGCGCATTGGAGCCGTCGGGCGCTTTGAAGGTATTCTCCGGCGAAGGAGACGGGCCGGAAACGAGTTTCCCTGTTATCGGGTGCTTCACCAGCCAGCCGAGATAAAAGTTGCTGGCGTCTTTCAACAACGGATACGCCTTTGCGAGGAAAGCGTGGTCACGGGTAAAGGCATAATGTTCCCAAACGTGCTGCATGATCCAGGCGCCACCGCCGATATGCATCCCCCAGCTGGCGCTTTCCCCGGGCGAAGTATAGCCCCAGACATTGGTAATGGGATGCAGCGCAAAACCTTCGATCCCATATTGGATCCGGCCCGTTTTTTTACCAGGCTCAGACAGCATGGCGATCAGGTCCATGAGCGGAACATGGCATTCCGATAAATTGGCGACTTCCGCCGGCCAGTAATTCATCTGCACGTTGATGTCGGTATGGTAATCGCCGTTCCAGGGCGTCTGGACCTTGTTGGCCCAGATTCCCTGCAGGTTCGCGGGCAGCCCGCCCGCGCGCGAAGACGAAAGCAGGAGGTAGCGCCCGAACTGGAAGTACAGCGGGTATAACACCTGCTCATTTTTGCTATCGAAGTTTTTTTTCAGGAGCTGATCGGTGGGGATATCGTTCGGTGCCCCGTCCAGCTGAAAATCCACCCGTTTCATCATTCCGCTGAAATCGGCGATATGCGCCTGTTTTAATTTAGCGTAAGGTGTTGCTACGGCAGCCCTGGTGATGGCCTCCAGCTCCGTTGCGAAACCGGGATTGTGAAAGTCAGGATAATGTTGCCTGTAGCTGGTTTTGGCGGTTATGAAGAGCGTGACGGCGGTGGCGTTCCTGATCTGCAGCCGGCCGCCGGCCGCTTTTACCGTACCGCCGGTGAGCACGGGCGATACGTAGGTTTTGTACCGCATACCTTCTCCGCCGCGCCCATCGTTCATCACGCCTTCCATCAAAAGGGTATTGCCTTTGGTGGTAGTGGTATATCTTTCCGGCCGGTCGATGGAAACATCGAAATGGATGGCGCCGGGCTTGCTGGCCGTTAGCCGGACCACGAGCGCTTTTGCAGGATGACTGGCAAAAACTTCCCGGGTGAAGGTGACGCCGTCCTGCGTAAACCGGCTAAGGGCGATACCGTTCATGAGGTCAAGTTCGCGGTAATAATTGGTATAGGGTTGGCGGGAAGGGAAATCGAGCCAGAGGTCGCCCAATGTCTGGAAGCAACCGAAGGGCACATTGGCGCCGTTGCCGTGGCCGGAGCCCTTGCCTTTGGTGATTTGCGTTTTATTGGTCAGTTCCGTGGCTTCCCGGTATTTTCCCTGGAATAGCAATTCCCGGATCTGCGGCAAGTGCTTCGATGCTTCGGGGTTGTCGCCTTCATCCTTACTGCCGCTCCACAACGTCATTTCGTTGTGCTGGATGCGTTCCTTGTTCACATCGCCGAAAACCATGGCGCCAACGTGCCCGTTCCCCACAGGCAGGGCTTTCAGCCATTCGGGGTCGCTTACCCAGCCGTCGGGATTGTCTTTCACGGCCGCATTGGCCGGTGTTGTGTACCAGACCTTGCCTGCCTTGTTGTCTTGGGCATAAGCCGCTGCGGCCAGCAGGAGGCATACCAGTTGTGCGCACAGCCATCTTTTATACAGATACATGTGATGCTGTTTTTGATTTTGGACGATAAACGCTTGGAAATTCCTATAAAAGTAGGGGTATCCCGGAAAAATGACTGCCATTCCATTGACCGGTTCCGGCGGGATATTAGCAGGCGGGCGATCAGTTTTCCTGAAATCCGCCGGCCGAAGACAACTACGGCGCTGCCGTTTCCCGCATCGGCGACATCGATGCGGAAATGACCGTCGTAACAGCGGAGATCGCCCGGCTGAAAGCTTTGCTGGACAGGTATAAGCTCAATGTGAGCTATACGGTCGTCACTGCATCGTACAACGGCCGGATGGTACGGCGAACGGTGGAAGTTGGACAGATGATCGACGCGGGTGAAACGCTGGCCTTCATCGTGAACGACGAAACCGACAAATGGATGGTGGCCAATTACAAGGAAGCGCAGGTGGCGAACATGCATATCGGCGATTCGGTGAAAGTGGTGGCGGATGCCTACCCCGAGCAGGTGTTCAGGGGAACGATCATTTCCCTTTCTCCCGCAACGGGTTCCGGTTTTTCCCTGCTGCCGCCGGATAATTCCACGAGCAACTACGTCAAGATCGTACAGCGCGTTCCGGTGCCGGTCAACCCCGCCAGGTCTTTGCCCAATATTACGACCTGCTAACGGGCGGGAGAATGTTCATCATCCAATAACCATTGCATTTATATTTTCTGTAACTTCCGGTGTTCATATACGACTCCAAATAAAACCTTTTTCCATGGGCATATTCGACTTTATCAAAAATGAGTTCATCGAAGTCATCGACTGGGTGGATGACACTACGGATACCGTGATCTATAAATTCCCCGACAAGGGAGACAAGATCATGAACGGCGCTCAAATGACCGTGCGGGAATCGCAGGTGGCAGTGCTCATGAACGAGGGCGAATTCGGGGATATGTACCTGCCCGGCCGGCACGAGCTCACTACCAGCAACATGCCCATCACCACCACGCTGAAATCGTGGAAATACCTGTTCGACTCGCCCTTCAAAGTAGATATTTACTACGTAAGCACACGGCAGTTCACCAACCTGAAATGGGGGACTTCCAACCCGGTCATTGTCCGCGACCCTGAATTCAAACAGGTGCGGTTGCGTTCTTTCGGGACGTACACCATGCGGGTAACCGATCCGAAGAAGTTCATCAAGGAATTTGCCGGCACCCATCCCTGGGTGCGCGTGGAATCGGTGAGCGAGCAATTGCGCAACGTGATCGTCAGCAAACTGGCGGAAGGCCTGGCCGAAGCAGGCGTGTCTGTGCTCGACCTGTCCGCTAATTTTACCGAGATCGGGGAGAAACTGAAGCCGGTTTTCCAGAAGGAATTCGACATCTGGGGCATTGAGCTGGGGCAGTTCTTCATCGAAAACGTCACGCTGCCGGAAGAAGTGGAGAAAATGCTCGATAAAACGACGCAGCTCAACATGATGGCCGACAAACTGAACCAGTTCAACCAGATGCAGGGCGGTATCGCATTGGAGAACCTCTCCAACAACCCGGGCGCCGCCGGCATGGCGGGCATGGGCGCAGGCGTGATCCTCACCAATATGCTCCAGCAGCAGCAACAGCAGCCGGCTGCGCCGCAGGCCGCACCCGCAGCCGATCCCAACGAAAAGCAAAAGCTACTGGACCTCCTCAAACAACTGGGCGAACTGAAAGCCCAGGGCATTTTGACGGAAGAGGAATTCAACCAGAAGAAAGCTGAAATCCTCGGTAAATTATAAACTTCCGCATCGGCCGGAGCGGGCACCGAACCCGGTCCGGCCGTTCAAATTCAATACAGTCGCCGTTCTCCGATCTCACGCAAACTTTAAATGGATTCCAAGACCGCCAACGCTCCCTTACTACTGTTTCCCTGTCCGGGATGCAATGCCCAATTGTATTTCAACCCAAAGCTGCAAAAGCTCGTCTGCGAACATTGCGGCACGCAGGTAGACATCGACAAATCCACCGATCACATCCGGGAGCATAACCTGCGCCAGCAGTTGCAGGCCGGTAATGATGCGTCGGTGACCGTGGAGCAGCGGGTGTATAAATGCAACCGCTGCGGGTCGGAATCGGTTTTTATGTCGGAAACGCCCACGTTTACCTGCAGCTTCTGTAACTATGAGGCGGTAAACCCGGAAGCGTATAAAACGCGGGTCATCCAGCCTTCTGGTATCGTTCCCTTCAAGGTCGATAAGCAACAATCGCTCGGCATCTTCAAATCCTGGATCGGCAAAGGGTGGTGGGCGCCGGGAGACCTCCAGCAAATCGCCAGGCATGATGCCTTGCACGGTATTTACCTGCCGTTCTGGACCTACGACGCGCAAACCCATAGCAGCTGGACCGGATACGGGGGCCGTTATTACTACGAAACGGAATCTTACACCGATGCACAGGGAAAACGCCAGACCCGCACGGTGCAACGCACGGAATGGATTTACCGGAGCGGCACTTTCGATCACTTTTTTGATGACATCCTCATCGGCGGCGCCACCGAGCTTTCGCAAAAGGAATACGAAAGCGTGTTTCCTTACCAGCTGGAAGAATTGGTGAACTTCGACGCGCAATACCTGTCTGGCTGGGCGGCCGATGTGTACGACGTGGCCGTGCACGACGGATACACCAAAGCCGAAGCCATCATGGACGATTTCATCGAAAATGCCTGTGCTGACATGTGCCGGATCGATACTTACAAAGATTTACGGGTCAACACCACGTACGCCGATCAAACCTACAAGCACATCCTGCTGCCGATCTGGCTTTGCACCTACGTCTATAAAAAGAAAACATACCATTTTCTTGTGAACGGTCAAACCGGGAAAGTGCACGGGAAGAAACCCGTTTCGGGATGGAAAGTAACGCTGGTAGTGCTGGTGGTGCTTGTCATCATACTCATTTTTATCATGCTGGGGCAGCAATAAACTTACTGGAAAGCCTTGAGGAGACTATCTTTGTACGCCGGCGACACTTCCACTTCGGTGCCGTCGTTCAGGTTTACGTATCCGCCCGCACCCTTATGGTACGATTGGACGTAATGAATATTGATGATATGCGATTTATGGACCCTGACAAAAGGATGGGGCAGCATTTCCGAAAAGTGTTTGAGGAAGCGGCAGACCATCTTCTTGCTGCCGTCGGTCAGGAATACGTCCGTGAAATTCCCGTTCCCTTTCAGTCTTACGATTTCATGCATCTTCACGACATCGAACCCGTCCAGCGTTGGCAGGATCACCTGTTGCATGCCGGGATTGTTTTCCCGGGCGTTTTCCATGATGATCCGGTTGCGGTCGATCCACTGGCGCTGCTGTAATTGCTGCTGCACTTTGTTCACGGCCAGGATCAGTTCCTCGATGCTCACGGGTTTGAGCAAATAATACGCTGCGCTCTGGTTCAGCGCCCGCAGCGAATATTCGGAGAACGCGGTGACGAAGATCGTTTCAAACTGGAGGTCCTGGCAACCTTCCAGCACATCGAACGCATTGCCGAAGGGCATTTCCACGTCGAGGAACACAAGTTGCGGTTGGAGGTCGTGTAGTACTTCCACGGCTTCGCGGCTGTTCTGCGCGGTACCGATAACTTTTACCTGCGGGCAAAATTTCCCCAGGTAATTCTGCAAAGCCACGATGGCGGCGGTTTCATCTTCAACGATGACCGCTGTGATCTTTCCGGTTAAATTCATGCTTGTCCATTAAGGGAAGATGCAATACCACGCGGGTGCCGGTGGCGCCGCTGGCGGTGATTTCCTCCATTTCCAGCCGGATGCGGAGATGGTAAATATCGTTCAGCAGGTTGATGCGTTCCCGGGTGTTGGTGATGCCCCGCGACTGGTACGCTTTCTGGTGCGTGGTTTTCAGTTCCCGGCTCTTCGCCAGTCCGATCCCGTCATCTTCGATTTCCACGACGATATGCTGGCCTTCTTTCCGGAAGCCCACGCGCAGCAGGCCTTTCGTGTCTTTATACCGCAGGCCGTGCCAGACGGCGTTTTCGAGATGGGGCTGAATGAGCATATTGGGGATCATGGCGGTATCGGGGTCCAGCGTTTCGTCGATGTCGAGGATGTACACGAATTTATCGCTGAAGCGGAGCTGCTCCAGGTCGAGGTACCTTTTCAGCTGCTCGGCCTCCACGGCCAGGGTAACGAAATCCCGGTTCGAATGTTCCATCACGTTCCGCATGAGGCCCGAATAGGAGGTAAGGTAACGGTTGGCCTCCATTTCATTGTTTTCCGCGATATATTGATTGACGCTGTTCAGGCTGTTGAATATGAAATGCGGGTTCATCTCCCGGCGCAGCGATTGCAGCGCGATCTTTTTGTTCTTGACTTTGATGGCCCGCAGCGATCGTACGATGAACACCAGCAGCACTACCATCGCCGCTACGAAAACGATGAGGAAATAATTGAGTTTGTTCTTGTTGTCGATGAGCGCCAGCTGTAGCGCCTTTTCCCGCTCCAGGTCCTTGATCTTCCCCTCTGTGATGTCGAAAAGACTGGCATCCACCAGCGAGCTGTCTGTCCGGATGAGGGAATCGAGGTTGAGGAGGAAATTATCGTACCGCTGGATGGCCTGGGATTCCCTGCGTTGATGTTTGAGATAGCTCGTCAGCGCAAGGAGACAATCTTTCGCCTTCGAGGTATTTCCGCTTTTGAGCGCCAGCAGGTAGGCTTCTTCGAGGAGATCGCCGGTTTTGTCGGGCTGCTGGTGGCGGGCGTACAGCCGTGCGAGTTCCTGGAGCTGATCGATCTGGAGCGTAGTGTTGTGTTCTTCCCGGGCTTTGGCGAGAATGCTTTCGCTTTGCTGGATGGCGCCTGCGATATTATTGTCTTCCACGTATGCCCGGGAAATTTCTTTGCTGATGGCGGAAATGTCGCCGGTATTGTCGCTTTTATCGAGCGCCCGCCTGTAGCTTTCGATGGCTTCAGACTTGTTGTTCTGGTTGAACAGGCTGTTGCCGAGCTGGCGGTAGGCGTCGGCGGCTTCGGATTTTTTGCCTTCCTTCTCGAAGATCTCGACGTTGGATTGTGCGTAGTCCTTTTGCCGTTGGGGATTGCCCGTGTTCAACAGGCGGTTGGCGTCGTTGAAATTGGCGCGTTCGAGGGTAGTGTCAGAAGACAACTTGCCGGCAGATTGGTAATTGGAGATGGCGGGCTTTATCTTGTGCTGCAATTCCTGCACCTTGGCGAGGGCGCGGCTGGCGGGTGCGGCATTCCGGTGTTTGAGCCGGAGGTAGATGTCCAGCGCTTTTTTGAGATATTCTTCTGCTTTCGCGTAATCGTTCTTTTCCGTCAGTTCCGTAGCAAGGGCTTCATAGCTTTGGGCGGTTTTCAGTTCGTTATCGTCGGCATACAGCGATTTTTCCAGTTCCCGCGCGGCTTTGGACCGGCCGTCGTATTTTACCTTCTTGCTTGCGGGCGTGCTTTCGCGTTCCTGTTTCTGGGCAAAAACAGAAAAACCGCAGCATAGCAGCGCGATCGATATCAATATGACGAAACCCTGTCGTACCATGGCGATTAATTCCCTTGCAAAATAGGACTTTTCCCCGCTGGAGCGGAATATTTCACCCAGTGGGCCGCCCCTTTCACCAAGTGTGCCGAAAGCGTAGGGGGAGACCGGCTAATTTCAGGTCATCAAACTAACGCCAAGCATATGAAAAATGTAATCATTACCGGGATCACCGGTCTGGCCCTGACCTCGGCCCTACTTGCCTGGAAATACCAAGTTCCGCCCGTAACCCGTCAAGCCCCGGTTGCGATGGCAACGCCCTTGCCCGCCCAGGCGCCGGCCTCACCGAAAGACAATACCGGAACGCGGATCCAGGTGGCCCTGCTGCTGGACACCTCCAATAGTATGGACGGCCTCATCGACCAGGCCAAATCCCGCCTGTGGAACATCATCAATACCCTCACCACACTGAAATACCAGGGCAAAACGCCCATCATCGAGATCGCACTGTATGAATACGGGAACGATGGACTGTCCGAAGCCAACGGCCACATCCGCGAAGTGCTTCCCCTGACGACCGACCTGGACCTGCTGTCGGAAAAACTGTTTTCGCTCAAAACAAACGGTGGGCAGGAATACTGCGGCGCCGTGATCAATACCGCTGTGAAATCACTGGAATGGGGAAGCGACGAAGCCGATATGAAGCTGATCTATATTGCAGGCAACGAGCCCTTCGACCAGGGGCGCGTTTCCTATGTCAATGCCGCCGGAGATGCCCTGCGGAAAAGCATTTTCGTCAATACTATTTTCTGTGGCGATAGGCAGGAAGGTATAAATACCCGGTGGAAAGACGGTGCGGACAAAGGTAAAGGGAAATACTTTTTCATCGACTCCGACGAGAAGGTGACATACATCGAAACGCCGTACGACGCACAGATCGACGCGTGCAACGAAAAGCTGAACGACACCTACATTGCATACGGCTCGGTTGGCCGCGCAAAGAAAAGCAACCAGGCGCAGCAGGATTACAACGCCAAATCCATTTCAGCCGCGAATTCGGCGGAACGTGCCGTAAGCAAAGCGAAGGAAGTGTACAAAAACGAGAGCTGGGACCTGGTGGAGCGTAGCAAAAAAGACCACGCCGTGCTCAGTAAAATCAGTAAAGGCGACCTTCCGCAGGAACTGCAAGGCAAATCGGAGGCTGAAATCCGGCAGGTGATCGCGGCGAAGGGACAGGCACGCGACAGTATCCAGAAAACGATCGCCGTACTGGGTAAAAAGCGGCAGGAGTTCATCGAGGCCAAGCGCAAAACGGCCAATGTGAAAGACGATCTGGGCACGGCCATCAATCAGTCGATCCTCCAACTGGCCGCAACGAAAGGGTATTCGGTCGACAAGTGACCATTTTTCATCCCTATATTTAAGGGCGAAGCCCCCGCCCCAACAGGAGCCGCAGGTAAAACTGCGGCTTTGCCAGTTTTTTCCGGAGGTCTACTTCGTGGAACATGCACGTCATCAATTCCTGCAATTCCTTGTTCCTGGCACCGAGCCGCATGAGCATATTGAGCAGCCAGGGGAAACGGATGAGTTTTTGCAGCCGGGTGCTCATGGTCAGCTCGGGCCCTAATACCCGCGCGATGTTTGCGTCGTACGCCAGCATGGCGGCGGCGCTGAAATCGTTTGCGGCGATGCATGCCGCAGCTTGCTGGGCCGCCATGCGGGCGGAGTACATCGCATTGCCGATGCCTTCGCCGGTGAAGGGGTCGATGAGGAAGGCGGCGTCGCCCACCAACATGTACCTTTCGCCCGACAGGCGCCGTTTCTTGCTGCCGAGCGGCAGTCCATACCCGTCGATAATGCCCTGGAGCGTGGCGTCCCTGAACCGTTCCCGGAGCACCGGATCGTTTTGTATGGCATCCAGCAGCAATTGCTTCAGGTTTACCTTCCTGCGCCGCGCTACTTTGCTGAGCATGCCCACGCCCACATTGGCTTCGCCATTCGGCAGCGGGAAGATCCAGAAGTAACCGGGCAGTACGTTTTTAAGGAAATGCAGTTCGATCAGGTTGTCGGCGTGCAGGCCTTTGATGCCGCTGTAATACGCCCGGATGCCGGCTACATAATGGTCTGGCTCCATGCGGATGCCGGCCACGTCTTTCGTGAAACCGGAATGCGCGCCGTTGGCGGCGATCACCAGTTTGGTTTTGATCTGCAGGCTGCCGGAGGCGTCTGCCAGCAGGTATCCGTCGGGTTGGAGGTTGTATTTCGTGATGGACTTTCCTTCAATCAACTGCACCTGCGGGCAGCGCCGCAGTTCTTCTACGAGGAAATTGTCGAAATGAATGCGCTTGCAGACGAAGCCCCGTGGCTCGCCGGGCAGTTTTTCATAGCCGGGCAGATAGGGGATGTTGATGCTCATGCGATTGGCGGCGATGAACGTTACGCCCCAGCTGTCTTCCTTGTGCACATATTGCTGCAGTCTTTCCGCAATGCCGGGATCGATGCGGGAAAGGAGGGTGAGCACTTTGCCGCTGAGGCCGTCGCCGCAGACCTTATCGCGGGGGAACACGGCCTTGTCGACCACCACGCAGGAAATGCCCATATAAGCCAGCTGAAGCGCGGTGGTAGCGCCTGCCGGGCCGGCGCCGATGATGCAGATGTCGGTTTGGACCATACCGCTGCAATGTAGGTAAATGAAAGAAATTGGGAAAGGGGATTTTCAGCTTTGGATGGGGGCGCACAAAAAAGACCTGCAGCAATGCAGGTCTTGCGAATTTGTGGTATCGGGAACGGTTAGAATATATAGCTCCAGGTTGCGGAGGATCCGTATCCGCCCGCAGCAGTTCCGTTGATGGTGCCGTAGGTGTACACCGTGCGGCCGTCGTCGGTGTTGTCGACGTAGAGGGAATAGCTTTTACCGTCGGGGGAAATGGAGATGTCGTGCTCGTAGTAGGTCCGCTGCTGCGTAGCGGTGTTCACGGAATAGATATCGATGATGGTATCGTTATCCGGATTCATGATGAAAACGAGCTGGCAGCTCCAGTCGAAGGGCGCCATGTAGTAAAGAACGGGCTCCGGGTAATCGGCTTGCTGCATGGAGGCCGGCGCAACGGCTGCGGCGGCTTGCTGAAAGTGGGTGAATGCCAGGGATACCAACAGGATAAAGAGTGCTTTTTTCATACAATGGTTTTTTTGGGTGATGAAAATGTACCATAAGATAATATGCGGAAGTTGCAGGAGGTGTTTACGGATGCGAAAACAAACAAATAATATAAACAGGAACGGGATAGGCTATACGTAATTGTAAGTGGATTGTCATCGCTGCGGAATGGCAGCAGTGATAATTCCGGCGGATGACGAAGGTGCCGCGGGGATCATTCTTTGTTGTCGCGGAGGTGGGCCTGGTAATTCTGGAGCAGGCTGCGGATTTGTTCGGCAGCAACAGGATTGGCGGAGTGGACGTAATATTTCAATTCCGAAAGATCGAATCCGGATTCGTATACCAGCCATTTTGCGGCGGCATAACCGTCAGGCGCCAACCGGCCGTATGCATCCAGCCCGAGATCATTGTCGAAGCTGATGAAAGCCGGCAGCCCGCGCTCGAGGATCGTGGATTTGAACGCTTCGAACGAACGTACGACGACAAAATCACTGGCGGGCCGATCTTTATAGACCATGCCTACTGTCCGAAGGTCGTCGAGGAAAAGCTGATAAGCCATGATGGTGAAGGTTCCGTCAAATATACGATCCTCCATGAAATGAATTTTTTCCGGACAATGATGCAGAATTGAAAACATTTATTACTTTCGCGTCCCCGTAACACACAAAATCACCGGAATTCGGGACGTAGCGCAGCCCGGTAGCGCGCTTGCATGGGGTGCAAGAGGCCGCTAGTTCGAATCTAGTCGTCCCGACCAGAAAGAGGTCACCAGGTAAAAACCGGTGGCCTTTTTTATTGTTCGCCGGTTCCCGTATCTCCTAAAGCCTTTATAGTCCGGCGTCGTACATCGCCACGCCCCGGCAGATCTTCAAAATGCCTTTCCCCGGACGATCAAATGTTCCCGGCCCGGCGGGATGCCGAAATCTTCCATTTCCCCCAAAAAACGGCAAACGGACATTTCTCCAATTTTCCAATACTCAAAAGTGAGTATTTTCAGCCGGGCTGTCTACGCAAACATGTGAATGTCATGGGTTTCAGGTAAAAATATTATTGTTTTTGCGGGATTTTTTCTACCTTGGTTTTGTATTGATTTGTGCTGATCCCCGTAGTAAATTATTTGTCAACCAAAATTCGATGATACCCTATTCACCTGAATACGTTCCCAATTATTCCGACACATCCATATAGTATTCTTTATCTATGAAGTTATTCCGAAGGATTTTCCTCCTGGGAGCCTGCATTGGCTGCACAGGCATTGCGTGCAACAAAAATTCGCTTGAGCTTCCGCCTGTCAGCTCCCCGCCCGCGGTACTGCGCTTGCAGGCGAAAATAGACGGTATCGCCGCCGTTGAGTTCGTTTTTCAGAAAACGACGGTGCCTGGTTCCGATACGGTCCGGATGTTTATCCGCAACCTCGATAAACTACCGCTTTCAGGCATCCGTTATGTTGCAGAGCTGTGCAACGCCGTCACGCAGAATTTCGATAATTGTCCGCTGCAGGTAACCGACGTCATTCCCACATTGGCTGCCGGCGGAGAGCCGGTGCGCCTGGCGGAGTGGGTCAATACGGGGATGGTGCTCGACAGCCAGCGCATCAATGTCGGCATCATATCTGCCGGTGGCAGGGAGCCGCATCCGCTCAGCGGAATTTATGGGAATGTTTCCGCCGGTTTCGAAGGGGCAGATACGGTAGCGAAGTATTACGGACAGATCCGCGGGTATGTGCTGGCCGACGGTACAGCCACGTTTCGCCTGAAAACCGCATTCAGCAAGAACCTCAACGCCAAAGGCCTCTTCACTGGGCTCCAGGCGTTTGACGGCGAGCTGTTGACGGAGGGCCTGCAGCCCATCCTCTTCAGCCTCGATTCCGTGACGCTAACGGGAACACGCAAACTGATCGATACAACGAACGGTAAATGCATTTTCCGCATGAAACTCCACACTGCGTTCGATAACCAGGTCAACTTCATCCTTTCCCAAACCAGTAAGCAGTAACAGCATGAGCTATAAAATATTACGCAACTTCCTCCTGACAGCGCTCATCGCTTTAGGATCGCAGATCGCCAATGCACAGGTAAATCCCGTTGTGAAAACGGTAGTGGAAGGAGGGGAGAGAAGCGTCTCCGAATCGCCTTCCCGGGAAGAAATTACCATCGAAGCCAAATCGTTCGAGATCTTTTTCGATGAGGAGAAACACTCGTTCCTTGCGCACATCAAAGCGACGTACAACCGTACCGCCAAAAAAATGACCGTTGCCTTTCTGCGCATGGGCGACGTGGGCGGAGATACCACCTTTGTCATTGCCGATAACCTAAATCTGAACACCTTCCGGTATTACATGTCGGAGAAGCTCGTGAAATACGAAGTGGCTCAGAACGCGAAGTTCTTCCATGAATATAGCCTTCAGCAGGTGTATCTGTGGCTGTATTCGCTGGTTAACGAAGATGAAAACGAGGAAATCGGATCGTTGCGGTTCCGGCCGGCGGTAAAAGTGGTGAATGCGAACGATGAAAATTCCAGCCAAAGGGAAGAGGCGGTAGAAAAAGCAATGCGGAAATTGCAGAACGAGATCAGTAAAAGAAATACCAGTATCGCGAAGCATGAACTCGTCATCGGTAGCATTTTGACCGAATATAAAGCAAAGGACCCCGGCACTGAAGGCACCGAAGAGGAAGTGGAAGCACGAAAGAAGGAGAAAGAGGTAACGGTAACTGCATTGGAAGGGCTTCTTGAAAAAGTGAAAACCCGTGCCATCGATATCGCGCAGGTCAAGGAGAATCTGGAGGAAATAGCCGGAGAACAATCATTTGCCGCAAAAACAGATAAACTGACAACACCCCTGGAGGACTATAAAAGTGCCACCACTGCTATCCGGGAACAACAGGAGAAACTGGAGAAAGATGGCATCCTTTCCATCAAAGATATTTCGATCACCTTCGAGCGCGGACATATAGAAAGGATCCAGGTGAGAGTGGCGCGGGAATTCGGGGATGTCCATATTTTCGAGAATATCTACGCCATCGGGTTTTCGTCGATCCAGAATTATAAGAATTTTGAGAATTTGCGGCTTTTCAACCGAAAAAGCACTCGTAAGGAAGAGTGTATCTTTCTTAGCGATGTGATCGCCAGCTACGACAACCTGCTGCAATTGTTCACACGGGATTATAGCCCGGCGGATATGGCGATCAATAATATCGACCCCGTTACTACGCCGGTTTTGAAGCTGCAAAAGGAGAAAAACATCCGGCTTTTCGACTCACGCATTTATACCGACCTGGCCGGTTTCTCGGAAGAAGCACCGAATGGGCTCGTACAGGTAGAAGTAGGCCGGAGATTCAACATCAACACCAACCGCCACCAGGGAAATGGCCGGTATGACTACGGTTGGTTTACCTACAGCTATCTGTCTGCCACCCTCAGCAAGATTGAGAATAAAGACCGCGTCCTCCCGTTGCGGAACGCGGGTATTATCCAGAATAATGTAATCGTATCCCCCTCATATGCAACCAATCTGGATTTGCGCAGATATGAAAATACTTCGATCCAGTTCGATCTGAATGTATTCATGTTCGACTGGCCCGACAATAAATTCAGTCTGTATATAGACCTGGGCGCGAGATACGGCCACCTGCGCGTACAGGACAGCATCAGGCCAGTCGCCAATGGAAAAATTGGCGAAGTAGACCTTGATAAGGCATTTGGCGCCAATACGATTACGTTTTTCCCGAAACTGGCGGTGGAACTATTTTCCGAACGGAGGGTGGGCCTCATGGCGTATTACCAGCTAAACAACACGACGCTGATGAGTAACAATAAATTTCTGCAGGTGCTGAGCGATACGAAATCGGACGTTACGATCCTGTCGTTGGACAAACGTGCCCGCTTGTCGCATATGGCGGAAATGCTCGTCCGGGTGGAAACGAACCGTAGCGGAAACGGGATGATATTTGCCCGGGGGCGCTTTTTCTGGCAGCAGGGAGACGCCAATAATTTCTTCCCGCAAATTCAGCTGGGATATGCGTATAACATTTTGTTCAGGAAGTAAAACCCAGCAAACATGACAAACAAATTCATTGCGATTTATATTCCGATATTCATCTGTGCGGTTTTTGCTGTGAAACCCGGAGGTTCGTTCGCCCAGGCTGCGCCGGAGCCTATGCAGGTAACCTGGACACACTTGCCAGCCGCAAAACCGGGTTTAACAAGTAAAAAGTACACGCCTGGGGCAAATAAGGGAGATGGCACGGATACTTATACGGTAGATATTAAACAGGTCGAAACGAGGATCGGCTATTCCGAGGCGCCCAAAGCCAGCGTCAAACTGATCATCACAACCATCGCCAAGCACATCATCCATAGCGACTATACGGAAATAACGTATGACATAGACCTGGCCTGTAGCGGCCATGTCGTAAACACCAATCCCGGAAAGCCGCTGGCGATAAATGTCAATATAAACGGAAAGGACTATCTGATTCAACTGGGAGGCGAAGTGCCGCAAAATTCGATCGGAGCCGGTGGCCAATTCAGTAAAACGGAAACCATCAAGGGGTCGGATATTATCCTGCATCGCGAGCCCGTATTGAATTTGAAGAAGCTGAAGAAGGAGGTAAAAAACGTGAAGGACCTCCAATACCATATGAAACCACATTATCCGTCTGGTATCAATTCCGGTGATGGTACCGGCAGCACGAAAGATCCTTATCCCATTTATCCGTACGCCGTGCATGACGCGGCTGTTTCCGTGCACGGCGTAGCATTTACCGTGAATTTCTTTGGCGGCGCCGGCAACAGGATGGTCCGCGTCAACAGGCCGCAATATGCAGACGACAAGCCCATCAAAGACCGTAACAGGGCCGAATCCGCTATCGGTGCGCTGGGCGTAAACCTGGGATTGGGATACAGTTTCTGGAAAAACCACACCATTGCTGCCGAGGCTTTCGTCCTCAAGGAGGGGTTCCGCAGCACGGCAGCCGTCAATTGGGCAGACGGTAAATTGACCGACGGGCAGGGCGTATACATGGACGCGGAGTTCCGCGGCGGCGGGGTTTCCTACTATTACCTGGCGAACAAGTTCTTGTTCCAGACAGGATTGTACTACACCCGGCTACATGATGCCCGGGAAGTGGCTGAACCTGTCAATACGGATGCATGGATCGGTAAGCTGGCGGTAGGTTATAACAAACGGATAATAAAGTGCGCCGATTTATATTTCGGTCCGTCACTGAACTATAATTTCACTCCGCTCAGCAAGCAGGAATTGATGACGCGGCTGTTTTCCTTCGGAATTACGGCTGGACTTCGATTCGCAGGAATGAAATGAAAATTCGCTATATTAAGCGTATGCAACATTCAGGCGTTATCATCATCGGCGCGGGGCTTTCGGGGCTCGTGGCCGCAGCGGAACTGGCGGAAGCCGGGATCAGGGTTTTGCTGCTCGACCAGGAAAGTGAACGGCATCTGGGCGGACAGGCGTATTGGTCGCTCGGCGGATTGTTCATGGTGGATACGCCCATGCAGCGGCGGATGGGCATCCGCGACAGCCTCTGCCTGGCAATGCAGGACTGGATGGGCACCGCGGCGTTCGACCGGCCGGAAGATCATTGGCCGCGCAAATGGGCGGAGGCGTACGTGCATTTCGCCGCTACGGAAAAATACGAATGGTTGAAGGCGCGCGGATTGAAATTCTTCCCGGTGGTAGGATGGGCGGAGCGGGGAGGATATGGTGCAGTTGGACATGGCAATTCCGTTCCGCGGTTCCACGTGACCTGGGGCACAGGCCCCGGCGTGGTGGAGCCTTTCGCCAATCGGGTGCTGGAAGCGGAAAAGAAAGGTTTGGTGGAAATCAGGTTCCGGCACCGGGTGGAAGAACTGATCGTCGAGAATGGAGTTGCGAGGGGTGTGAGGGGCGTGGAATTAGGACCGTCTGTAGCGGCACGGGGCGAGAAAAGCCCGGACGATGTTTTAGGGGATTTCCATTTTTCGGCAGACCATATCATCATCACATCCGGCGGTATCGGCGCCAATCACGAGCTGGTCCGCAAAAACTGGCCCGCCCGCCTGGGGCCCGCCCCGAAGCATATGGTTTCCGGTGTGCCGGAGCATGTAGACGGCCGAATGCTGGGCGTGGCGGAAAAAGCCGGCGCCCACCTCATCAATCCCGACAGGATGTGGCATTATACGGAAGGCATCGCCAACTGGTCGCCCATCTGGAAAAACCACGGCATCCGCATATTGCCCGGCCCCTCGTCCATCTGGCTCGACGCTGCCGGCAACCGGCTCCCCGTGCCGCTGTTCCCCGGTTTCGATACGCTGGGAACGCTGGAACATCTCGGGCATACAGGGTACGATCATTCCTGGTTCATCCTCAACCAGAAAATCATAAAAAAAGAATTCGCATTATCCGGCTCCGAGCAAAATCCCGATCTCACGGGAAAAGACTGGAAACTGGTCGTGAAGCGCGCTTTCGGGAAAAAGGCCACTGCGCCCGTGGAAGCGTTCAAGGAACATGGCGCCGATTTCGTAGTGGCGGATACGTTACACGAACTGGTGGCCGGCATGAACCGGCTGTCGCCCGATCTGCCGCTGGATTTCGCTTCCATCGAAAAAATCCTCACCGCCCGCGATAACGAACTGCAAAACGGGTTCTGCAAAGACGCGCAGATCATGGCCATCCGCAACGCCCGCCGCTATCTTGGCGACCGCCTCATCCGTACGGCCCCTTTGCATAAAATCCTCGATCCCGCCGCCGGGCCACTCATCGCCGTGAAGCTCCATATCCTCACGCGCAAAACCCTCGGAGGCCTGGAAACCGATCTCAGCGCCAACGTGCTTCGCGCGGGAGGGGAGCGCATCGGCGGCCTCTACGCGGCCGGCGAAGCCGCGGGGTTCGGTGGCGGCGGCATGCACGGGTACCGCGCGCTGGAAGGGACTTTCCTCGGCGGTTGCATCTTTTCCGGAAGAACGGCCGCCCGCGCCATTATCGCCGCAAAATAAAAGCGAAGCGTTGGGAAAACCGGAATGACGGTCGGGCCGTGAATTTCGCGGGTCTGTCGACGGATGTGGGCCATCGTTTTCCGCCAGGAATTAACTTCCCATGCAAAACCCCTCAGCGATGGAAAAAATTACAGCCACATGGTGGCATCCCGAAGATAAGCTCATTCATACCCGCATCAGCGGACAAGTAGACGCAGCCGATGTTTCAACCTGGGCCGCTTCCTTGCGGCAAGTCCTTGAAAAAGTGGAAGACAATGGTTCGTTCAAGATTTTTGTGGACCTGCACGGCTTCAAAGCCGTGGATTTCGACACGCACAAAAAGTTCCGCGACATCGTGCCGCTCACGCTGGCGGCATATGGCTGGCGCGTGGGCTACCTGGACCTCTTCGAAGAGGCGAACGGCCTGCCGTTGTACAACACGCGCGGCATCCGCTGCTTCGCCGCTGCGCATGCGCATCAGGACGAAACGAAGATCGCGCTGTACGAAGAGCGGTACAGCCGGCCGCAGGAGCATTTCTTCACCGATCCGGGCGCGGCGGCAAAATGGATCCGTTCCGTTCACGAATAACAGATGAATATTGAATTGCAAAGCGTTGCCGGGCCGGACAGGTGCCCGGCAATGCCGTTTCAGGTGGATATGGATTACTCGGCCGTTGCCGGATCGATGATCGCGCTGATCTCATGGACCGCCGTGGCGGGGAAACCGCCTTTTTGGGCATGCTCGCGGATCAGCGCCTCGTTGGGCGAAATGTAAATGCAGAAGATTTTGTCGCCCGTAACGTAACTATGGACCCACTGGATGGAGGGCCCGAGCTCGGACAATACGCCGCAGGAAGTCTGTGAAACAGCCTTCAATTGCTCCGGGGTCAGTTTGCCGGCACCCGGTAAATCTCGTTCGATGACATATTTAGGCATAATATGATGGGGTTGGTCCGCAGGCGAATAAAATGGAACCATGCTGATGTATGCGCGTTTCCCGCGGAAGTGATGCGATCGGGAGTAGTACCCGAATGTACGAAGATCCTGCTACATCCTGCTTGTTACAGGGCGCTGTTAGCAAAACGTTAAAGAACAGCCGTTTGCCGTAAATGTCGTAAATTTGATATCGATTTTTTGGGATAATATTATCAGAAGCGATTATATGAACAATGGAAACGACGGACTGGACATCATCTCGGGGCTCATGCGGCAGGGTCCGCTGCTGGTTTTTGCCTTGCAGTCGGAAGCCGCGGGGGAATTCGACCAGTACAACCCCCTGATCGTAGGGATCGGGAAAGTGAACGCCGCCTACCATCTCACCAGGTATTTACAGCAAAACCGTCCTGCCCTCATCCTGAACCTCGGTTCCGCCGGGAGTCATACTTTCGCGCGGGGCGAAGTGGTGTGCTGCACGCAGTTCATCCAGCGGGATATGGACGTCCGGGGATTGGGTTTCCGGTTGTACGAAACGCCGCTTTCCGGCGAGGAGCCCGTTTTGCAATACGGGCTTTCGGTGCCGGGTCTGCCGCAGGGCATTTGCGGTACGGGCGACAGCTTCGAGATGGACCATAAAACGGACGATTATAACGTCATCGACATGGAAGCGTATCCGCTGGCGCTCATCGCGCGGAAGGAAGGGATCCCTTTCCTGTGCCTTAAATATATTTCCGACGGGGCAGACGGCAATGCCGCTGAAGACTGGCAGGTGCTCGTGCATCATGCCGCCGTCGCATTTAAAAAAATCATCGGGAACTGGCTGGAGAACGCCGGCGTTCCCGCTTAAAAAAAGTGTAGATATGGATTTTGCGAATTACCTCCTGATTTCGGAGCATCTCATCAACAATCCCGAGCCGCCCGCGCCGTACGATAACCCGGATTACCTGAATTACGCGCGGCTCAACTGGCAACGGCAGCAACGCTGGCTCAAAACGGGCGTGGTTACTGACGAGATGCACGATGCCATGGCCCGCATCACCCAGCCGCAGCAGTGGATCATCATTACGGAGCCCTGGTGCGGAGATGCGGCGCATAACATCCCGTTCTTCGAAAAGATCGCCGCGCTGAACCCGCTGGTGACCACCGAGTACCAGCTCCGCGATGCCGAGCCGTTCCTCATCAACCAATACCTCACCAACGGCACCAAATCCATCCCCAAGCTCATTGCGCGGGATGCGGAAGGGAAAGACCTCTTCACCTGGGGCCCCCGGCCCGCAGGATGCCAGGCTGTGTACGACCAGCTGAAGGCCGAAAAGGCCGACTTCGAGCGGATGAAAACCGATATCCAGAAATGGTATAACGAAGACAAAGGGAAATCCCTCCAGCAGGAGCTGCTTTCCGTCCTCGAATATGCATAACGCCGCCCGGCATATGACCCGTTCGGCAAGGCTGCGCATCATCGTACTGTTGTTGCTCAGCCTCGTGTCTGCCATGCCCGGCGTTTTCCCCGACGGGGGAGGGCACCTCATGGCCAGGGCACCCGAATCCATCCATCACGAAAACGAAATACCGGAAGCCTGCAAAGTAAGCCTGCGGCTGGAGGCAGACGCCTTTCACAAGCAACTGCGTAAACAGCAGCCTTCCGGTAATATCACCGCTTCGCCCACGCTCGCCGCGGCCGAAATCCGCTACCAGCGATACGATTGGGCACGGCCGGCTTATTACCGCCATCTCCACAGGTACAACCTGTTTTGACCCCTCCCCATATTTCCCCCGAGATGCATCTTCCCGATTTTTTCCGCCCATGCAAGGGCCGGGATAAATTATTTCTGTAAATTATAAACCGTTATACGATGAAATGCCCGAATTGCAACGAAACGTTGCTCATGACGCAGCGCAACAACGTGGAGATCGACTATTGCCCCAACTGCCGGGGCGTTTGGCTCGATAAAGGAGAACTGGACAAGCTGCTGGACTTCGCCGAGCGCCGCTCGATGGATGAAAACCGCCACGCCGGCGAGCACCGGCGCGATGAGCATCACCGGTACGACGAGCGCCGCGACAAGGACCATTACGACGACCGCCATAAATATCCCAGGAAGAAAAAAGGCTTTTTGGGCGACTTTTTCGATTTCGACTGAACTACTAAAAACCGATAAATGGAATTCATTACACCCGACTTTGCCGACCTCGGCGTCTGGATCAGCTTGCTCACACTGTGTTTCCTGGAGATCGTGCTGGGGATCGACAACATTATTTTCATCTCCATCGTGGCGGGGAAACTGCCGGAGCACCAGCAACGGAAGGCCCGCAACATCGGCCTTACCCTCGCCATGGTGTTCAGGGTGGGACTGCTGCTTTGTATCAACTGGATCGTAGGGCTGGTAGACCCGGTCGTTGCATTCAAATGGATCAACGGCACGGACATAGCGCTGAGTTGGAAAGACATTATCCTGCTGGCCGGTGGCCTGTTCCTCATCGTGAAAAGCACGCTGGAAATCCACCATAAACTGCAGTCGGAAGCGCACGACGGCGATAAGAAGACGCGTACGCCCCACAGCCTGGGCGCCGTGCTGTTCCAGATCGTGCTGGTAGACGCGGTTTTCTCGTTCGATTCCATCCTCACGGCCGTGGGGCTCGTGGAAAACGTCATCATTATGATCATCGCCGTGATCGTTTCGATCCTGATCATGATGCTGTTCGCCGGGCCGGTAACGCGCATCATCAACAAGCAGCCTACGCTGCAAATGCTGGCGCTGACCTTCCTCATCGTGATCGGTGTGGTATTGATCGCCAGCGGTTTCCACCAGGAGATCAGCAAGAGCATCATCTACTCCTGCCTGGGCTTCTCCCTGATCGTGGAGCTGCTGAACATACGCTTGAGAGGAAAGAACGCGAAAAACATCGAGCTGAATACCACCGACGTGGATTGAGTTGGGTACGATATCGTTGGATGGGCCGTCTTTTAGGGACGGCCCATCCTTTTAACAGAAAGAATAAAATATAGACAGATTTGTCTATTTCAGAAAATGCTTTTACATTTACTTTAAATTCAGGACATGCAAAAAGCGGGACCGAGGGAACGGATCATGGAAACGGCCACCCGGCTGTTTTACCGCCAGGGCTTTAACAGTACCGGGATCAACCAGATACTGGACGAGGCCAAGGTGGCGAAGGCGAGCCTGTACCAGCATTTTTCCTCGAAGGAGGATTTGGGCTTGCATTACCTGAGGGCCAGCCGGGAGACCTGGTTTGCGGGGCTGGAGCAGTGGACGGGCAGGAAGAAGGCGCCTGCGCAGAAAGTGGCGGCCTGTTTCGATTTCCTGGAATACGTCATGCAGCAGCAGGATTTTCTGGGCTGCAGGTTCATCAATATGCTGTCGGAAATCGGGGAAAACTGCGCCGTGATGTATGCGGAAATATTGGCCCATAAAACGAAGCTGCGCGCGTATTTCACGCAACTCGTCATGGATGCGCTGCCGGCAAAGGATGGGGAAGGTGCCGGCTTGACGGCAGACGCCATCTACCTGCTCTTCGAAGGTGCCATCGTAGAAACGAAAATCTGCCGGAACACCTGGCCCATCCGGAAAGCCCGGCAAATGTCTTTACAGCTGCTGGAACGGTAGCTGTTTTTATTGGACCATTTAATAGACAGACCATTCTGTATAACTATATGAAAAGACGCACACTCATTAAACAATTCGCGGCCCTGTCCATTTCGCTGACGGGCGCAACAACCGCCGCCCAGGCGTTTGTGCCGGTGGGACCGGAAGAACCGGGAACATCCACAGTTGGAAAGGCCGAAGAGATCGCCCCGGGCGTATTTTTCCTCAAAGGGAAAACCCGTTATTTCGAAAACGGCAATTACCAGGAAGTGGAATGCAACAACGGTTGGATCATCTTCGATGATTTCGTACTGCTGGTAGACGCCAATTTCCCCGGCTCAGGGCCCGCCATCCTCCGCGAGATCCGCAAAACGACCAACAAGCCCATCCGTTTCGTGTTCAACACCCATCACCACAGCGATCACCTCTACGGTAACAGTTTCTGGATGAAGGAAGGCGCCACGCCGCTGGCGCACGCGGGCGTGATGGAAGAGATCCGCAAGTACGAAACCGGGTTCTTCGGCGGGGCGCCCGGCCGCTGGGAGCAGGCGCTGAAACGGCGGACCGATCTTGCCGACTGGCCGCTCCTCCCGCCGGTATTGACTTTCAGCGACACGATGGTGATAGAGGACAAGCACCGTCGCGTAGAACTGATACATCCCGGTGCGGGGCATACCCGCGGCGACGGCATCGTCTGGCTGCCGCAGGAGCGGGTGCTTTTTGCGGGAGACGCCTGTCTGAACGGGCCCTACAACCTGTTCCGCGATGCGGAGGTGGAGTCGTGGACCAGATCGCTGGAACGCATGGCCGCATTGCAGCCGAAGATCGTTGTGACGGGGCACGGCAACCTCGGTGACGGCGATACGCCCCGTAACCAGCAACATTACTTCCAGCTGCTGCTGGATTGGGTGAAAACGGCCAGGCAAAATGGTGGCACTTTCGAGAGCGTACGGCCGCAGCTGCCGGCGTTGCGCCAGCGTATCGCAGCCGATCCCGCAGCGGCGGTGTACCTCATCCCCGAACCGGAAATCGCTTCCGGCTTTTCGCTCGAAAGCCATATCAAAAGGATTTTTGAAACCGTATAAAACCGTTGCAAATGGAAAAGAGATTCCCCGTGCCGCCGTTCACCGCAGAAACGGCCCGGCAGAAAGTACAGGCGGCGGAAGACGCCTGGAACACCCGCAATCCCGAAAAGGTAAGCTTGGCCTATTCTCCTGATACCGAATGGCGGAACCGCGACGTTTTCCTCAAAGGGCGCGAAGCCGCACGGCAGTTCCTTACCGCCAAATGGGAAAAGGAACTGGATTACAAGCTGCGCAAAGAGCTGTGGTCTTTCACAGACAACCGCATCGCCGTCAGGTTCGAATATGAGTGGCACGACGCCGCTGGCCAGTGGTACCGTTCCTACGGCAATGAAATGTGGGAATTCGATGCAGACGGCTATATGGAACGGCGCTACGCCAGTATCAACGACGCTCCGATCAGCGCGTCGGAACGGCGGTTGTAGCCCCGAAATCTGACACGCATCCCACAATCCGGGCATTTCCATGCGCCGCCGATTGTGTAACTTTACAACATGAGCGATACACGTAAAACAATCCCGCCGAAAGGCTCTTTCGAAAGCCAGATCGTGGAACTGTTCGAACAAAAACAGCCCGCATCGGTATTGTATGACGATAATGGGGTAACCCGCGCCAACGGGCTCATCGCCGCGATATTCGAAAAAGAAGGAGAAAAGTGGTTCCGGCTGATGGATGCCACCGAAATCCGCATCGGTTCCCTCATTGCCGTTAACGGTACTTTTGCGTCGGATTATTCGGAATGTTGATCCCACCTGTATCAACATACAAAAATAATAAAGGCCATCCATCGGGTGGCCTTATTCACTTTCTCTCCAGCGAACGGAGAAAATCATTTTATCCACACCGCTATAATTTTCCGGAAAAATGGATTAAGTTAAAGTACATCAAATTTAACCCGATGAAGAAAATCCTGACCCTTTCCCTGGCACTGATGTGCCTTTCCCTCAGCACGATTTCGTTTGCACCCGCCAAAGCCACGCCGGTCGCCCGCAAAGCTGCTATGCTCGACTTTCCGCGCGGTATCGAATGGCAGATCAATTATTCGTCGGGGCTCCCAATGGTGTCGCTTGTTTGGCCCGCATTCAGCCAGGGCGGCCTCGGGCCGGTGCCTTTTACGTTCATGGGCGTTACGCAGTACATCAATCCCACCACCACCACTTCCATTTATTGGGCGGGAACACAGTACACGCTGCAACCCAACGTGATTTACACGATGAACATCGCGGGGGTGATTTACTCCTTTAAACTGGGAACTTCCGGTTCTGGATGGTGCGTTATCACCGGTCATACCTGATCGCGCGACCCGAAAAAATTCGAAATCCCCTGGCCATGCCGGGGGATTTTTTTATGGGGTCAGTCCGACTGCTTTTTCGCGAATTTCATGAACAACTGCGCCAGTTTGTGTTGCTGGCCCTGCGGGTGGATGAAATGATATTTACGGATGAGCTTGAATTGTTTGACGGGCAGCATGCGGAGCGTTCCGTTTTCCAGTTCGTTCTGCACCGCGCGCAGGGAGAGGAATGCGGCGCAGGGGGCTTCGCGGAGGTAGGATTTGATCCCTTCCGAACTGCCCATATGCATGAGGATGTTGAGATCGGTCAGCTTGAGGTCCAGTTTTTTGAGCTCGTTGACGATCACTTCCAGGGTACCCGAACCATGTTCGCGCACGAGCAGGGGGATTTTGGAGAGCTCTTCGGTGGTAAGGGGGCCTTTCCCCGGCGCTTTGAAGCGGGCATTGCAGATGAGGGCGATCTCGTCTTTGGCCAGCTCGGTATATTTGAGTTGCGGATTGCGGGAATGGCCTTCGATGATGCCCACTTCGATTTCCTTGTGCAGCAGCGCCTGTTCGATCTGTTCGGTGTTGCCGTTGATGAGGGAAGTGCGGATGGCGGGATGCTCCTGGTTGAAGCGTGCCAGCACGCCGGGCAGGTAATACTGCGCGATGGTGGAACTGGCGCCGATATTGAGCAGGCCACCCTGGTCCTGCTTGAGCTGGTGGAGGTCGTACTCCATATTCCCGTACAGCAAAAAGATCTGGCTGGCGTACTGCAGCAGGAGCTTTCCGCCGGGCGTGAGCCGGATGCGGTTGCCGATCCTTTCGAACAGGGCGATGCCGAGTTGCTCCTCCAGTCCGTGGATATGCTTGGTCACGGCCGGTTGGGAAATAAACAATTCTTCCGCCGCTTTGGTGAAACTGAGCCTTTTGGCGACGGTATGGAATACTTTTAGCCTGAAATCGAACATGCGGTAAAAATACGATTTGCGGGGCAGGAAAAACAGGGGAATGCGGGAAGGAGGGGAGAATTAGCGGGATGGATGCGCCGAAACGGCGGTGGCCGGCTGGCCGGAAGGGGCGGATTGACCGATGATGCCCGTATGGAGCAGGAAGAGCAGCGCCAGGAGGAAAGTTCCTGCCAGGAGCACGTAGCTGGTGTATTTGCAGCGTAGGAACGCGGGATCGGTGAGCGGTTGCATATATCTTGATTTGCCCTTCAAAAGTACCGATTGCCGCGGCCGCAGTCAAATCACCAATGTTGATGGTTCATAACTTATGGTTATGGTAAAATTGTTTTCGATAACTGGATGGAATATTCTTAAGGGGAAGTGCATTTCGGAGGCCGGAAATGCCGCTTCGACGGTCAAAATAGCCGGTTTGTTAACGTGGCGGCCGGGTTGAGCGGGAATATCGCTTTCTTTGTACCTTCGGGCAATTGATTATAATTGTTCAACTCCAAAAAAATCTTCAACAATGAAAGCATTACGTATGGTAATGTGCATGGCAGGCGCCCTTATGCTGGCGGCCACGGCCCATGCGCAGCGCATCCGCGTGACGGAAGGCAGCCTGGATGTCCTCAAAAACGAAAAAGACATTAACATCGAGTTTACGTACGACAACATGAAGGTCGGCAAGTTCGACAAGGAAGCCGATTATGTGGCCAGCCGGGTCAAAGACCTGAACAAGAAAGAGCCCGGCCGGGGAGACACCTGGGCCAAAGCCTGGGTAGACGATCGCAAGTCGCGCTTCGAGCCCAAGTTCGAGGAGCTGTTCACGCAGGTGACCGACCTCAAGTTCGCCAACAAAGCCAAATACACCCTCATCTTCAATACCTCCTTCACCGAGCCCGGGTTCAACGTGGGCGTGATGCGCAAAAACGCCTATATCAGCGGGGAATTCACCCTCATGGAGTCCGGAAAGGTGGTCGCAAAAGGTACGCTGGAAAAATCGCCCGGCAGAACGTTCTGGGACAACGATTTCGACACCGGGGAACGCATTTCGGAAGCGTATGAGATGGCCGGAAAGGCCCTCGGCCGCTACATCCGCTAGGTTTTCAAACGGATAATCACTCAATATCGATCCCCCGCCGGTCCGCCGTGCGGGGGATCGTTCTTTATCGTCCCGGAAGCTACACTTCCATCGCGTCGTATACGATCACCTTATCCCACAGGTGGCTGCATTTCTTGACGAATTCCTGGTGGATGGGATGTACCTGGTAAGCGGCTTCGCCTTCCACATTGTCGAAAAACATCAGCTCGGATACGCCCCAGGTAGTGTCTACCACGCCACGCGCTTCGGTATTGGCCACGATGCCCACGCGAAGGTCGCGCACGGTGGGGATTTTGGCGAGCGTTTTCAGCCCGGCGATCAACGCGTCGCGGTCTTCTTTCGAGCCCGGGTTCTTCAGCCAGAAGAATACATGGTGGCACATGGGATATTTTTTGGCAGTGGTTTGTCCCGGCATGGCGGCTGCCGCAGTTCCGGCACAAATTGCCGCCGCGGTGCCCAGGAATTTGCGCCTGTTCGTTTTGCTCATGGGTTTCTCTTTTGGTTTTAGTTGATGATCCGCTTAAAATACGCAACATTCCCCATTTCCGGAAGCCTCCGCGTTGAAATAGGCGTTACTGCCCATATAAAATGAGCATTAGCGTGGATTCGCCACCGGTAGCGGTGGCCATAGCTTTGCACCTGAATCAAGCCGGAAATCGTATGCTTACCCCCAATTTTAAACCCCTGCTGCGGTGGGCCTTTGTCCCCGCCATGCTCATCATCGCCGTGGCCTGCGGCAAAAAAGACGACGGAAAGCCGGACGCCGGCCAAAACCTTCCCAAATCCAGCGTACCCGCTGAAATGATCGGGAAATACTGGCACGCGGGCTCGTTCTCCATGACCCAGTTTTCCCATTACGACGGCAGCTACGCCGGACAAGCCTTCGAAATCTCGACGGGCTACAAGTTTGCCGCCGACGGTACCGCGGAGCAATATTTCTACTGGACCAAAACCACCACCTATTGCCGCGAACAGGTGCTCGGCTACCGGAAAGGCACGGCCGTGTTCGATGTGGAGAAAAAGACCTTCCGGTTCTATGCCGCATCGGGCTATTACCGCCGCTACAATTCCTGCGGCGGCAGCCAGTCGCCCGGATACGGCCAGCGCGTAGACTACGGGCCGGAAGACCTGCATCCCAAATATGTAGACGAGATGAAAAACTGGCAATTGGTGACGGAAAACGGCAAACGCATCTGGCGGATCCCTTATAGTGATGGCTCCGTGAACGACTTCACGAGGGCGGAAGATCCCCGGTAACGGGGTGTTGTTACATGGCGCCCGCGCTGCCCGGTGGGAACCCGGGGGCGCGGGTATTTTTTTGTTCCAATGGGAAAAGCCGTAAAAAGCTTCGGACAGGTAGAAAAAAAGGCAAATTGCCCCCGGAAAAAAGGGATTCGCCGGTTTGGAGGATAGCCTTACTTCGCCCGGTAGCGAAAGCGCTGCTTGCAGGTGGCGCTGATTGCTGTCGCCTGGCCCTGTTTTACGTATATACCGGCGGCCGTCTATCCTTTCTTTTGTAAATAACCCTTTAATCCAATTTTATGCTTTTAGAAAATCTGTCCCCCGAAACCTTCGCCCTGAAATTATCCGACCCTGCGGCGAAGCTCAAGCTTTCCTACCTCAACGATCTGCTGGCCAACAGCGAATACCTGCTGATCCAGTTCATGAAGCAGCAGAACGCCTGGCAGGGGCCGTTTCCGCCGCCGCCGTCCGGGTTCCCCAGCAGCAGCCAGACGATCGAGCTGGGAACGGTATTGTATCTCTTCAACAATCCTGCACAGATCGCCGACCCCGACATCCGCAAGTATGCCCAGTATGCCAAAGGTGCCCTCGGGCTGCCGGATTCGCTGCTCACCACCGTGAATTATAACTGGATCGTTTCGCACGTGCTCGTGTACGACGACGGCAGCATTATCTCCGGAGGCAAATACGAAACCTATGACCAGGGCTGGTTCACCGCATTCCTGAATATGGTCATCACCGACCTCGAAGACGCCTGGTTCGGTTTTCAGTCGGGATCGCCCAATCCCATTCCCCTCAAGCCCCGCGCCGGTAGCAATGAGGTGCTGATAGCACTGGTGGGCGACTGGGGGACGGGAGACAATACCGCCGCGGCCGTTATGAACCAGTTGGTAGGACAGGTGCCCAGGTACATCGTACATTTGGGCGACGTGTATTATTCCGGAACGCCGGCAACGGGTTCCATGGCGGGCAGTTATTTCCATCCCGGCGAAGAGAAAAACAACCTGGTGGCGGTTTGGCCGAAGACGAACGACCCGTCGAACTATTCCTTCACCCTCAATTCCAACCATGAAATGTATACCGGCGCCAATGGCCTTTACGGGGATGCGCTTACGTCCACTACGCCTTTCCATGCGCAGCAGGGGCTCACATATTTCGCGCTGTCGCTGGGCGGATGGACGGTCCTGGGGCTGGATTCCGCTTATTTCGGGACGAGTACCGACGCGTTCATGTCTGGCTATATCGGTGGGGATATTTTTAACCGCGACCAGATCAACTGGATTTCCGGCCTCAACCTGGACCCTTCGAAAACCATTGTGCTGACGCACCATACCGGGTTCGAATGGGACGGGTCGGGGTTCATGGCGCTTTGGGACCAGGTGACCGGCGCGCTGGGCGGCGATCCGTACGCCTGGTACTGGGGGCATGTGCATAACGGGATCGTGTATAATTCTCCGCTCACGATGAACGGGACCAATGGTTATCCGCAAACCACCAAAACCTTCGCCCGCTGTCTCGGTCATGGCGCACTGCCATATGGGGAAGCGACGGTGCTGAAAGGAAATCCCGCCGTGAAATGGATGGAGAAGGGACCGGGACTGTTGCCCAACGGCTTCGGGACGCTGCGTTTCCGGCTGAATGGCAATGGCATGGTGGATTCCATCCAGGAGCAGATTTACCATATCGGATCTTCGGCGCCGGTGTATTCGGGTTTGCTTTACTAGTTTGGGGGTGAAAATCGCAGGTTGTCGGGATTTACCCTTCTTTTTGTCGTTTTCACACGCGTGCGGTGAAAGTTCTGCGCCGTAAGTTTGTATCGTCAATCACACACAAACGAAAACAAAAAAACATTTACCGTTTAACGACTATTTTATGGAAGCAACAAAACAAGCGATCACGATCAGCAGCACGATCCAACAGCCCGCAGCCAAAGTTTGGGAATTCTGGAATGCCCCGGAACATATTACGCAATGGTGCGCCGCGTCCGACGACTGGCATGCGCCCAAAGCCAGCAGCGATCTGCGTCCCGGTGGGGCCTTCAGCACCACGATGGCGGCGAAAGACGGTTCTTTCAGCTTTGATTTCGGAGGGATTTTCGATGTGGTGGAACCGCATTCCCGGATCGAATATACCCTGGGCGACGGCCGAAAGGTGAAGATCCAATTCACGGAAGCCAATGGCCAGACGGAAGTGGTGGAAACCTTCGATCCCGAAGATACCAATCCTGAAGACATGCAGCGTGCAGGCTGGCAGGCGATTTTGGACAATTTCAAGAAGTACGCCGAGTCCAAATAAAGTATCAATGGCCCTCTACGCCACCCGCAAGGGTTTCAACGCGATGAGGGCCATTTCTTTTTCCTTGCCCCTCAGTTTGATAGACCCTAAAGTCATCGTCGTAAATGTACCTCCCAGGTGCAACTCCGACACGAGATCCGCGGATGCGATCACCTCTTCGTTAAATTGTTTGCACATGCCCTGGATGCGTGATGTGGTATTGAGCACATCGCCGGAATAGGTGATGTCCCGCTTGATGATGCCCACTTCCCCCGCCACTACCGGCCCGCAATGAATGCCCGCTTTGAACTCGGGGAATACGCCGTAGCGTTCCAGGTATTTTTCCTGCAGCGAGCGGATGCGGTTTTTAATGTCGAAAAAGCATTGTACGCAATTGGCTTCGGCGAAGCCTTCTCGGTACCGCCAGGCGATGATGACCTCATCGCCTACATATTGGTAAATTTCCCCGCGGTTTTCGAGGATGGGATTGGTGATGTCGGTGAAGAAATCTTTCAGGAAAGCGTGGTAGCGTTTGTCGCCCAGGGTTTCGGCGATGGTGGTGGATGCGTTGATGTCGAGGAACATGAAGATGCGTTTTTCTTCGCGGGGCGTGTTGTATTTGCCGCGGAGGATGTCGCGGAAAACGCCGGCGCCGAATTTGGCGTTGATCTGGAGGAACATCTGCGTGATAGCGACCACCAGCGCCCAGATGAGCCCGTTTTTGGCCATGCGTGCCATGTCGGGATGTTCGAGCAGGCGGAGGGCTTGCCCGATGATGAGGATCACGGCCACAAAGGAAACGGTTACGGTAGCGATCGTGTAGCCGTAGGATTTGTCGCGGAAGCGTTCGTTGACGAAAAATACGAGGAGGCTCCCGCCGAGCAGGGCGCCCATCAACCCGGCCGCAATGTTAATGATGATGGACCTCGGGAGGGAATATTCGGCCGAGAAGCCCGCCGATCCGCTGGTTTGCAAAACGAGATGATCGTACAGCGCGATCAGCAGGCCGATCACCGACCAAATGATCATGATCTGCAACAGCTGTCGCCATTTCACGCGCGTCCTGGGATTCATAAAGAATGGTTTTACCGTAATTTATTGCATTTCATCTTTCCATGCAATTGTAGGGTTGGGGAAAGGTTAATTCGGCATATCCAAAGGCAGGTCTGTCATATCGAACCGCGGAAAATCGCCGTCGGGCGCGGAGCTCCAGATGCTTGTGAGGCGATAGAAGCCGCGGAGGACGTGCGGACTAGCCAGGTAGTTTTCAGGTATGTGTTGCACCGCTTTTTCGATCAGGTTGCGGGGGGAGATGCTATTGACCTGGAAGGCGTGCAGCGACAGGGATTGTTCGGTAAGCGGATAGCGGCCGGTTTCATCGCGGTCCATGCGGAAGCGGCGGGTGCCGTAGCCGATATGTGAGACGATGCAACTGTCTGCAGCTTGCAGGGACGGGAGTTTCAGGACGAAAAGGCCCTGATCGTTGGTGAGGGTGTGGATGCTCAGGGCAGGGATGCTCACGGAGCTGCCGGGGAGAGGGGCGCCCGACCGGGCGTTGACGACCTGGCCGCGTAAGGTGAGGGGTTGCTGCGCCATTGACGAGGTGGCGGGAAAAAGGAGGGAGAACAGGATGAAGGGGATGAAGGGCTGCATGGTATTGCGTTTCGGGGATGAAGATAGCGGTGCGGGCGTTAGGAAGATGTTAAAGTAATGGGATAGGGGAGCGGGGGGATTTGGGTAGATAGGAAAAAAAATGGTAATCTTGAAGGATGCAACTGGATTATCTGAAAGGGCTCCGTGGGAACGGGGCGTTGACTTATACCGGTCCGGAGCGGCTGGTGCGCATCAGCAGGTTCAGCGCTGACGAGGCGGTAGGGCTTCGGCGTGCGGTGCAGGAATTGGCGGACGGGGCGCGGGAGCTGCTTTGGCTGGAAGACCTGTCATTTGTTGCCGGCAACGGCTATTCGCTGGTGATGCGGACAGGATCGGAAGACAAGGGCGTAGTAACTACCGACGAGCGTGTGTTTTGCCTGGAGTTGACGGGCGGGGCTTATGGCCGGATCCTCCGGGCCATGGAGCCGTTTTGCAGCGAGGGCTCGCAGGGCAGTGTATGGTTGGCGGAGGCGCCTGGCGGGATCGGGTTGGTGCTGTCGACCGGAGGGTCGTTTTGATGGCGTTTACGCCTGGTTGTTGGGCTTTCCGCGATTTATCTCAAACAAGTCTGTGTGTTGTGGCGCGATAGAATTTCTTTTCCCTGGCGAGTCATTCCTGAATTTGCATTGACGATGGATGTCGTCGTTCGTAATTATCTTTTCCTCCTTAGTTCTCTTTTTGCATTTTTCTTCCACCCGTTTCTCGCATTAATTATCAAACCAGATTTCCGGATCCTTCTCCAACCATTGCTTAACAAGTGTTTAACGGTCGTTGTGGCCCCTTTGGCCGACATTCGATCTATCAAAATGCGCTTTCCTCCGCCATGGTATGATCATAAAAATATTGCAGCCGGAACATTCGTCAAATGCTGATCTATGACTCCGGAAATATGCATACATTGACATTTGTACTAGATTAGATCTGGAGCATTTGCCTGCCTGTTTCTACAGGAGGCTTCCATTTCACGGAGCCGGTGCCTTCTTTCGTCATTCATTTTTTCTCATAAGCATTCAATTTTCTATCCGTTTCAGATGTCGCGTATTCTGTACGTTGATTTGAATTTGTTTTTCGTTTACTTCCTGTTACCGGGTGGCTCCGGTGATGGGAAGTATTTATTCAAATTGATCATTACTCAACCGGGCGGTTTCAATTTCACAAGCATTTAATTAATTGTTGAACCTAATGGCGTTAAGCCACTTCAGCCCACGGCAGGCAGCCTGGCATCGTTTATATCCGAATACCGTTGCTTTTAGCAGCAGCGTGTTTTGAGTGGAAGGAGGGAACACAACGTTACTGCGAATAGCTGCTTTTTATCGTTTCTCTTCCAGCATCAGGAGTTTGAATGGAAACCGGGAACGCAACGGTCCAGTAATTAGTCGCTTTTCATAATTACGCTTCCGATACCAGGTGCATCACATGGAATGCAGCACGCAATATTCCGGTGATTCGGCGCTTTCGTTGTTACGCATCCAGCACCCGGCTGATATTCCGGATGCGCCGCTGCCAGATGGAACCCAGCCAGGTCATTTGCGCCAACGCCACCAGGGCCGTAGCCGCCAGTAACCAACCTTTCCAAGCGCTCCAGGCCATCCCGTAACTGAAAAACACCAGCAAGCTCACCAACATTCCCACACGCGAAATAACGCTCAATACCGCGAACCGCCGCATCTCCGATACATGCCGCCGCACCATTTCCTGCAAATGATCGCCCTGCAGCGCCTTGCGGCTGTACACCCATCCCACCACATTATGCACGATCACCCAGGCCACCGCTGCCACCAGTAAGGCATTTGCGCCCCAGGGCCTCCGGTCCCCGTCGAAAAAATCGTAGTACACAAAAAGAAAAACAGCCAGTAATACAATTTCCAGGATCATTTGTCTGCGCATAGCCCTGCGCGCGGGATGTCGATGGATCATGCCACGCAATGCGGCAGGAGAGGTCTTTTCGGCCGGCAGGTCCTGCCAGGCCTTTTTCAATGCTTCCATGTGTCGGGATTAAAGTGTTGCCTGATTTTTTGACGCGCCCGCGACAAGCGGGCTCCGGCATTGCTTTCTGAAATTCCCATGATCCCTGCCATCTCTGCGTAACTCAACCCCTCGAGATACAACACCATCAAGGCCTTCTCCGCAGGCGTCAACACCGCCAGCATTTCCGCCAGCCGGTCCTCTTCCTGGGTTTCTGCTACTTCCGGCAGCTGCTCCCGGAACTCTACTTCCGGCCGGCGCTCCCGGTATTGCACCAGCGCTGTGCCCAGCGCCACCTTGTACATCCAGGTGCCGAAGCCGCTACGCCCTTCGAACTTCGGACTGGCCCGCCAGAGCTGGTACACCATCTCCTGGAACAGGTCTTCCCGGTCCTGCGGCGTATTGCGGTACAGCCGGCAGATTTTATGCAGGATCGCTTCGTGTTTCGTCAGTTCTTCCAGGAATCTTGATTCGTCCATTTAGCAATGCTTTGAATAGTTAGTTGCGAAAAAGGGGCGAAATCTTACAGGAAGGCAAAAAAAAACCGCGGATGCCCGCGGTTGCCGTTATCTTTTCTTTTTAATAGCCGTCAGTTTCCTGATGGGCGTCACCTGCACTTTCCGGAACTCCACTTCCGCACCCTCCGCCTGCAGGGCAATGCTCCCGCTCGAAACGGTACAGTCGTACCCGTCGTTCACCAAATCCCCGTTCACCCACACCCGCACCTTATTGCCCAGGCACTCGATCACCATGCGGTTCCACTCGCCCAGGGGCTTCTCCGACCCGTCTGTCCGGTTCCGCACCCGCCGCTCCTTTCCGTCCACCACACCCCAATTCTCGGGTTTACCGCGGTACACTTCCATGCTGTCTACCTTAATATCTTCCCCGATACACCAGAAATCGCCGGCATTTTTGCTCATCAGCTGTACTTCCATCGACTTGGGGAACATCCCGTACAATACCCGCGGCGTGGAAGCATGCACCAGCACGCCGCAATTCCCCGGTTTCCCCGCGAAGCGGTACTCCACCTCCAGCCGGTAATTTTCGTACCGCGCATCGGTGATCAGGTGCCCCTGCGGATTCCCGAGGCTCACCAGCAGCCCGTCGCGGATAATAAAGGGGATACGGAGCGAGGAATCCTTCTCCAGGGCGGGCACGTCCATATGCCAGCCAGATAGGTCTTTACCGTTGAAAAGACTGCGCTGCTGCGCATGGCATAACGTGGAGGCGCACAGTAGCATTGCGCCGAAAACTAATTGCTTCATAAAGGAAAGATATAAAAATTATTGCCTATTTTGTTTCGATATACTTGCCGCCACGTCATGATCCAGCACTTGTCTTTCTTCCGCCGACGGAAGGCCTGCTGCCGTTCGTACCCACCGCCAGTATCGAGAAACCATTCAAACCCTTGAAACAGATTCTAGCGCAATAAATGCATTTTATGAAGAAGCAACTGATCGCATGGTTAATGGCCGCATCCATGGCCAACGCACAGGAATGGAAACCCGTTCAGGGCCGCATCATGACGCCCTGGGCCGAAACATTGAAGGCCGACAGCGTATTACAGGAGCACCCCCGCCCGCAGTTCGAGCGCGGCACTTCCTGGAAGAACCTGAACGGATTATGGAACTACGCCCTCACGCCCAGGAACGCCGGCCGCCCCGCCAGCTGGGCCGGTAAGATCCTCGTCCCCTTCGCCATCGAATCCGCCCTCAGCGGGGTCGGTAAAACCGTCGGGAAAGATCAGCTCCTCTGGTACCACCAATCTTTCACCCTGCCCGCCGATTCCAAAGGCAAAAAAGTACTGCTGCACTTCGGGGCGGTAGACTGGCAGTCGGAAATTTATATCAACGGCCAGCTCGTCCTCAAACATGAAGGCGGGTTCGACCCCTTTTCCATGGATATCAGCCCGTATCTCAAGAAAACCAAACAGCAGGAGATCGTCGTGAAGGTCTGGGACCCGACCGACGAAGGCCCGCAGCCGCGCGGCAAGCAGGTCCGCAAACCGGAAGGCATCTGGTACACGCCGGTTACCGGCATCTGGCAAACCGTATGGCTGGAAACCGTGCCCGGTACTTACCTGTCCAACATCCGCCAAACGCCCGATATCGACGCGCAGACCCTGACGCTGCAAACCACCGTGGTAAACCCCGTGGCCGGCGACCTGGTGAAGTTCTCCGCCATGAAAGACGGCGCCGTGGTGGCGGAAACCGAAGCCGAACCCGGCGCAACGGCCGTGCTGAAAGTGCCCTCGCCGGAGTTATGGTCGCCCGACAAACCGTTCCTGTACGACCTGCGCGTGAGCATCGTCCGCAAAGGAAAGGCGGTAGACGAGGTGAAGAGCTACTTCGCGATGCGCAAGATCAGCGTGGCCAAAGACCAGGCCGGTACACAGCGTATGATGCTCAACAACAAATTCCTGTTCCATTATGGCCCGCTCGACCAGGGTTGGTGGCCTGATGGTTTATATACCGCTCCCTCTGACGCCGCACTCCGATTCGACGTTGAGAAAACGAAGGAGATGGGCTTCAACATGATCCGCAAACATATCAAGGTGGAACCGGCGCGCTGGTATTACCATTGCGATAAATTGGGGATCATGGTTTGGCAGGACATGCCCAGCGGCGACCTTGGCAATCATTGGGAAATCCGCCCCGGGATTTTCGGCAGGCAGACAGACAAGCAGCGGAGCCCCGAGTCGGAAGGTTACTTCCGCAAGGAATGGAACGCCATCATGGACGCGCTGCACAATGTGCCCTCCATCGTGGTTTGGGTGCCGTTCAACGAAGCCTGGGGACAATTCAAAACGAAGGAAATCACGGAGTGGACGATGGCGAAAGACCCCTCGCGCCTGGTGAACAGCGCCAGCGGCGGGAACTTCGAGCTGACGGGCCACATCATCGACCTGCACAACTATCCCGACCCCGTGATGCCCGAGCCCGTGTATTTCGGGGAGAAACAGGTGATCGTACTGGGAGAGTTCGGCGGACTGGGCCTGCCGGTGGACGGGCATGTCTGGCAGCAGAAAGACAACTGGGGCTACCAAACCTTCAAAACGGCCGGCGAGCTGTTCAAGCGGTACGACAGCTATATGGAAAAAATGGAACAGCTGATCCGCCACGGGCTTTCGGCTGCGGTGTATACCCAGACCACGGACGTCGAAATAGAAACGAACGGACTGATGACCTACGACCGGAAGGTGTTCAAGAACCCGGTGGAGGCCTTTTTCAAGGCGCATCAACGGCTGTACCGGCCCGGGCTTGTCAAGTTTCCTTGAGTTGCCCGTCCAGCGAAAATTACCGGTTATCCCAGGCCCGCGTTTTGGAATCGCGGAATGTCAGTATATTGCCTGACATTTTCCGACAACCGTAAAATCGCATATATCAAAACCAACTATCAGTTATGAAACGAAAGTTTTTAGTAATGACGCTTGCGGCAGCAAGCGTCTTTTGTCTGATCGAGCGCCCCGTTCATGCGCAGAAAGTGGCAGCCGGCGCTTCTACAGCAGCCACTGGGGCGGGTCAAAAGATCCCGGCAGACCCGGAACTGAAGATCGGCAAGCTCAGCAACGGCCTCACCTATTATATCCGTAAAAACGCCGAGCCCCGCAACCGCGCGGTCCTCTATATGGCCCTGAAAGCCGGTTCGCTCATGGAATCGGACGCCCAGCAAGGCCTGGCGCACTTTACCGAGCACATGGCGTTTAACGGTACGAAGGATTTTCCCAAAAACGACCTCATCAATTACCTCCAGAAAGCAGGGGTGAAGTTCGGGGCCGACCTGAACGCCTATACGTCGTTCGACCAAACCGTTTACCAGCTGCCTATCCCGACCGATAGTGCCGATTTGTTCAGAAACGGTTTCAAGATCCTCGCCAACTGGGCCGGCCATATCAGCATGCTGGCGCCCGACATCGACGGGGAGCGCGGTGTGATCATCGAAGAAGACCGCCAGCGCGGCAAGAACGCCCAGAGCCGTATCCAGAAGGAACTGCTCCCGGTACTGCTGCACGGTTCCCGCTACGCCGAGCGTATTCCCATCGGGAAGCTCGATATCCTGCAGAACTTCAAGCACGAAGAGATCCGTAATTTCTACCGCGACTGGTACCGCCCGAACCTCCAGGCCGTGATCGCCGTGGGGGATTTCGACGTGGCGCAGGTTGAAAACCTCATCAAGGAAAACTTCGGCAAGCTGACCAATCCGGCGAAGCCGAAACCCCATACCACTTACGATCTGCCCGATGGCAAACAGCCTGTAGTAAAGATCGTGACCGATCCCGAGTTCCCGTACAACGTGGCTTTCGCCTTCATCCGCCAACGGCATAAAGCGTCGAACAATACCGACGATATCCGCCGCAACATGGTGATCAACATGGCCAACGCCATGCTGGGCGCACGTATCAACGAGCTGAAACAGAAAGGGACGGCCGATTTCGTGGACGGACAGGCGAACTACGGTCCGTACCAGCAGGGCCTGGTGCCCGGCATCGAGGCTGCCACCGTGCTGGCCGTGACCAAGAGCGGTGCGGAACTGGCCAAAGGGCTGGCAGGTGTAATGGCCGAGTACCAGCGCATGGTTCAGTTCGGTTTTACGCAATCGGAACTGGACGTGGTGAAGAAACAGACGGAAGCCGCCAATGAAAAGGCGAACCGCGAGAAAGACAAAATCGCTTCCAACACCTTCGTTCAGGCTTACCTGCGGAATTACATGTACGGCGCTCCCGTTGTGAGCCCGGATTTCCGTTACGAAATCACCAAAAAATTCCTGGGCGAGATCACACTGGCCGAAATCAATGCCGCCGCGAAGAAAATGATCGGCAGCGACAACAACCTTACCATCATCGTACAGGCGCCTGAAAAGGAAAAATCGACGCTGCCCACGGCAGACCAGCTGCTGACGGCTATCCGCGACGCGGGCAAAGGCCTGAAACCTTACGAAGACAATAAAGTCAACAAACCGCTGCTGGAAAACAAGCCCATCGCCGGTAAAGTGACCAAAACCGAAAAGATCGAAAGCATCGGCGTAACCAAGCTCACCCTGTCGAACGGCGTGGTGATCTACCTGAAACCCACGGATTTCAAGAACGATCAGATCATCTTCTCTTCCTTCGGCCAGGGTGGTGTTTCTCAGGCGGAAGACAAGGATTACCTGGCGGTGAACTACGCCGGCAATATCCCTTCCGACGGTATCGGCGAATTCGATAATCCCTCGCTGCGGAGGCTCCTGGCGGGCACCACGGCCAGCGGTTCGAGTTACATCGATGAGCTGTACCAGGGCTTTGGCGGCAGCGCTTCCCCGAAAGACCTGGAAACCGCGCTGCAACTCGTGTACGCACATGCCACCAATCCCCGGAAAGATCCTGTCGTGTTCAAAAAGAACATGGAAGAATATTCCATTTACCTGCAGAACTCCGACGATAGCCCGGAAAACGTGTTCAACGATACGGTGACCGCCGTACTGTCGTCTAACAGCATTCGCGAGAAAAAGCCTACCATGGCGGAACTTGGCACCATCAGCCTCGACCGTTCCTTCGAATTCTATAAAAACCGCTTCGCGGACGCGAGCGGCCAGACCTTCGTTTTCGTAGGTAATTTCGACATCGCGGCCATTACGCCGTTGCTGGAAACGTACCTCGGCGGCCTGCCGGCGAATAATCGAGCCGAGAAATTCGTGGACCGTGGCGTTCGCCCGCGTACCGGCAAGATCGAGCGGATCGTGAAGAAAGGCATCGAAGACAAGGCGATGGTTAAACTGTTCTTCTACAATGATTTCGACTACGCGCCTGAAAACAACATCCAGCTGAGCGCCCTGAGCGACATCCTGGAGTTCAAGGTGCTGGAGCGCCTCCGCGAGAAAGAAGGCGGTGTGTACAGCCCGAACGTGGGTGTGGGGTATGAAAAATATCCTTACGGCAACTACAACCTGTCCGTTTCCTTCAGCTGCGCCCCTGCTAATGTCGACAAGCTGGTGAACGCGGTGCTCGACGAGATCGCCAAACTGAAGCAGAACGGCGCTACGGCCGACGATATCACCAAATTCAAAGCGGAATACCGTCGCGCCCTGGAAGTGAACATGCGGGAAAATAATTTCTGGCTGGGTTACCTGACCGGCAAGTTCAAGAACGGTGAAGATCCGACATCGGTGCTCACCACCAACGAGCGCCTGGAAAAAGTGACCGAAGCCAGCGTGAAAGCGGCTGCAGACAAATATCTCAACAACGCCAACTACTTCAAGGCGGCGCTTGTTCCTGAGAAATAGCATCACATTTTCATGTGGAAAAGCGCCTGCGGCATATGCTGCAGGCGCTTTTTTCATAATTTCGCGGCCATGTTGGTGGAAACAGTTGTACTATGCCTGGTGGCGTTTTTTGCGGGATTCATTGATGCGATCGTTGGGGGAGGAGGGCTCCTGCAAACACCCGCCATCATGATCGTATTGCCGCAATACCCGGTGGCCACGCTGCTGGGGACCACCAAAATCCCCTCCATCTCCGGCACCGCCTTCGCCGCCTGGCGATATTCCCGGCAGGTGTCGATCGACTGGAAACTCCTGCCGTACGTGGCGCTGCTGGCGTTCGGGGGCGCTTTCCTCGGGGCGTATTGCGTGTCGATGATCGATAACCGGATCATCAAGCCCGTCATCTTTTTCGTGCTGCTGGTCGTGGCGGCTTATACCTATTTCAACAAAAGCTTCGGGCAGCCCCGTGAGATCAGCCATAGCCGAAAGACGCAGCTGGCATTGGGATTGATGTTCGGGTTCGCCATCGGTTTTTACGATGGCCTGATCGGCCCCGGCGCCGGCACATTCCTCATCCTGGTCTTCATTGCGCTGATGGGGTACGATTTCATCCACGCTTCCGCGAGCGCAAAGCTAGTCAACCTGGCCACGAACCTCGCGTCCATCGCTTATTTCGCCAGCACGGGACATATTTTGTACGAGTTCGCCCTTCCCATGGCGGCCTGCAATATGACCGGCGCTTTCTTCGGGACGCGGCTGGCGCTGTTGCGGGGCAACGCTTTCATCCGGATCTTCTTCCTCTGCGTCGTTTTCGCGACGCTGCTTCGCTTTGCCTGGGACATCTGGGCGGCGAGCCATTGATCCTCCCAAAACAGCAGAGGCGCCCGCAAGCAGGCGCCCCTGGTTGGCAAAGGGATGATTATTTTAATTCGATTTGGGTAATTGGCGGATCCATTCGGCGATGAGGTCCACGCCTTCGCGGTGCACGACCGTTCGGGCAAGTTCGGGCATGGCCGTTCCCGGTTCGGTGCTGTTCATCCGGAAATGCAGGATGGAACTCGCCGGATCGCCGGGCACCACGTCGTGATCGAGCCCGCCGGCGCCATTGCCGGCAGACACGGGGCCTTTGAGGATGCCCAGGTGCGCCGGGGTTGCCTGTCCATATTCGAGGAACAGGCCGGTATTGTCCGCATCGCCGCCTTTGGTATGGCAATGGGCACAGTTGACGTCGAGGTAGGCGCGGGCGCGCTGGTTCACCGTATAATGCACGCTATCGTTCCAGACGGGGAATTTCTCCACTTTGGACATCTCCGGCAATCCCTGCAAAATACCCGCCGTTGCCCACTTCTCAAGCTGGCCGAGATGGTTGAGGTTGCGCGCTTTCGGGCCGATGGGGATCAGCTTGCCGGCAGACGCGTGGCATCGCTTGCAGTCATTGGTATTGGGGATCTGGTAATGGGTGGAAATGTGCCGGCCCGCATCGTCGGTGAGGGTGATGGGCAGCCGGTCGCCGGTGATCCATTTCTCCGCTTCGGTCTGCTGCGCATTCCATTTGTAGTTCATGACCTTCCAGTTACCGTCTGCCGGGTCTTTGTGCAGGAGGCGCGTTTCCAGCAACACTTCTTTCCCCAGACTGTCGCGGTACGCGAAATTCTTCACGAGGTACGTGCCGTCGGGGAAATCCATCGGCCCGGCCTGGGCATACTGCATGGTGCTGCCTTCCGGTAGCACGATGAAGCGTTTTTTAACGGTATAATCGGTGAAAAGGGGCGTTGCCAGTTCGTAAGGATGCACCCGGCCGGCGGGCTGTAAATCCTTCAGCGTGCCGGTAAAGAAACCGTAGTCCGAAAGTTTGTCCAGGAACCCCGACGCCGGGCGCTTTGCGGGCTGTGCGCAGCCCATCGCGAAGATTCCCATGCATGCCAATGCTGTCACTATTCTCATTCTCATTTCGTTGCGCGTCATTTACAGATGAAAGGTTGCATATCGGTGGATGGTTTCCAGTTCGGTTTGCCGATGTTCATGCCGTCTGCGTTCACGAGAAGGTTGTCGCCGGTTTGACGGATGCAGATGGAATCCGGGTTGACTTTCTTTTCCTGTGTGATAACGTTGGTGGAAATGCCGTCGTACACAATGGGAGGGATCCTTTTGCCGAGGGCTTTTTCAATCCCCACCAGGATCTGACCGGTATGGTGATGATACACCGGCTCGGGGAATGCTGCGGCCATTTCGATGGTATTGTCGTGGATGGACACGTTCTGCGACACGGGGAAGTAGTTCGCATTGATCTTTTCGCCTGCTTTCGCATCCACGAAAAAGCCGGATACCATGGCGATGGCTGCGGAATTGTTGTTGACGATCTTGTTGTTGTAGATCTCCACGTTAGACGTAGCCTGGATGATCACCCCGCAGCCGGGCGCCGCGTTGCCTACGCCCCAGGTGGTGCCGAAGCTCCCGGATTTGGCGAAGTTGCGCTCGTTGTTGTCGTGGATATTGTTGTTGTAAGCCTTCACCTGGCCGCCCCGCTGCGAAAGATCGGGCAGGTCGAACACCAGGAAACCGGCCGTGTTGCCGTAAAACTCGTTGTCGTACACTTCTGCGTTGGTCGTATTCTCGATCTCGCAGCCGGCCACATTTTTGTAAGCTTTACTGTTCCTTACAATGGCCTTATTGGATTGCCCTACGTAGATGCCCGCATCAGATGCGCCTTGCGCATAACAGTTCTCTACCAGCACGTTGTTGCAGAGAACGGGATAAATGCCATAACCGCCGCTTGTGCTGTCTGCCTTCTCCCAAATGGCGTGCAGGTCGCGGAACACGACATCTTCGCTTTTGTTCACTTTGATGAGGTCGCCTTTCGATTCGCGGATGGTCATCCCGCTGATGGTAAAACCTTTCACTTCCGCCACGCGAATGCCTTCGCCACCCTGCGTCTGCCCCGAAAAGTCGAGGATCGTTTTATCAGGCCCGGCGCCGCTGATCTTGATGTGCTTCAGCTGCACGAGGCTGAGGTTGTTGAATTTGTAAGTGCCGGCTTTCAGCTCCACGGCGCTGCTGTCTGTCAGCGTGAGGAAGGCTTCCGTGATTTTGGCTTCCTCGCCGGGGCCGAATACGAGGGTTTGCTTGTAGCCGTCGGCGGATTTTTTCTCCGGGGCGCTGCAGCCGGCCGCTAAAGCCAGTGCCAGCAAGGGAATGGAATATTTCATGTCGATGGTTTTTAGAATACGTTATAAGCGTAAGTGATATAATACACGCCGCCGATGCCGGGGCTGCCGAAGCCGGTGTAATAATATTTGTTCGTGAGGTTGGTGCCGCCCAGTTTGATCCTGCTCTTGATTTTCGGCAATTTATAACTTACCTGTGCGTCCAGCACTACATTGGCGTCTATCGTCCCGCTCGCAAAACCGATGGAGTAGAAGTACGCCGGCCGATAGCGGAGGCTGGTATTGAAGGAGAACAACTGTTTCTTCCCGAGGCCCGAATTGCCGAATTCCGCGTTGATTTTCCAGTTGGGGGTGTTGAAGTTGTTGATCTGGCTGTTGTTCCTGTTTTTGAGGAAATCGGAAGAGAAATTGACCCTTGCCCCGAAGTTACGGGAAAGATCGACGCTCACGCTCGCCGCATACCCGTAAGTGTTCACTTTCTCGGCGCCGTTGAATGCGATGTTGTAGGCGATGTACTTGTCGCGGTCCTTGAAGTCCGCCACGTCGTTGGAACCCGGTGTATTCGCCACGTTCACGTATCCGATGAAGTTCTTCCAGGTGGAATAATATCCCAGCACGTCGATCAGCACACGCTTGGCCACGAGGGCGGAATATCCCAGCTCGAATGCGTCTACCGACTGCGGTTTGATATCCTTCGGCTCGAATTTCACGAGTACCGAGGGGTCGTTCGTCTGCCGGTATTTGTTCACGCTTTCCAGCAAATACGGTTGGTACTTGTCGAATTTATACTCGCCGTACAGCAGCCGCGCCGATCCGCCGGACGCATAGGTGTTATAATCCACCAGCGTGCTTTGCAGCGATTGAATGTTGGACGGGAAGCTGTATGCGTTCTGATAGGAGAACCGCAGGAAGTGCTCTTTCGTGGTCTCGAACACGGCCGACAGGCGGGAAGTGGTCCGCGGGCGGTCGAACAGGGTGTTCTTATCGAACCGGAAAGCCGCGCCCAGTTTCAGTTTATTGTCGATCATTTTCTTCGAGAAATGCGCGAAGGCGCTGTATTCCGCCACGTTGATGGGGCCGTTGTAATCAGGGAACAACGTGCCCTTGGAATCGAGCTTGTAGAGGCGGTAGTTCAGTCCGGCGATCACTTCCGCCCACTTCACGAACTTCGAGAAATTATACTGGAACTCAGCGTTGTAGAGCTTGCTCCGGTCGAGGAAGAGCGTGCCGCCTTTGGAAGTGGGAATGGCGGAAATGCTGTCGCGCAACCGGTTGAAATGGTCGCTGCCCGCCAGGGGCCTGCCGATGTCCGCCGTCGCCCGCGCGGTATTGTGGGCGTCCGTGAGGGATTGGCCGGTGGCCAGCGCGGTGATGAGCGCCACGGTATATTGCGGGTACCAACCGTCGCCGGTGGAGCCGTCGTAACTGGGTTTCCAGGCTTCGTTCACGAGTTGCGCGGTTGGACTGGCGATGATGGTATTCCCCGAATTTTCCCTTGTGGTGTAGGCGCGCACGAACCAGTTTTCCGCCCTGAGCTCCGCGCGGTACTGGGCGAGTTTGAAGCCGTCCAGCGCGTAACGGGTATCGTTGCTGTAGACCGCGGTGCCTTCTCCGTAAGTGCCGGAAACGATGGCCTGGAGCCCGGGTTTGATATTGTAGCGGATTTCTCCGTTGAATTTCAGCATTTTAGCGTCGTTGCTCAGGTATCCGTATTCGGGGTACCCGGTGCGGGAGACGTAGTTCGTGGGGCTGGCGAGCAGCGGGTCCACGATGGGCGCGGTGGAAGGGTCCATCGCTTTGATAGCTTCGAGGAAGGGATTGATGTCTACCGAAGTTTTGCTGCCGTAGGAGTTGACACCGTTGTAATTGGGGTCGGTGTATCTCGATCCCATGCCGTTGGTGTTGCTGGTATCTGCCGCCAGCCAGTCTTTCGCTTTGGTGTACTGCGCATTCACCTTGAACGCCAGGCGGTCGTTCACTTTTTTGGCCCAGCGGAGCGTCCAGTCGTAATAGGGAGACGCGCCCATGGGGTCATTGCCCTTGCCTTTTTTGATATGGTTTACGCCCTGGGTGATCTGGAAGCTGAGGCCCTGGTATTTGAAGGGGTCTTTGCCGGTCATGACCAGCGTGCCGTTCAGGCCGCGGGAGCCGTATAATGCGGAGGAGGCGCCGGAAAGGAGCTCGAGGTTGTCGACGTCCAGTTCCGTGAGGCCGATGGCGGCGCCGAGGGGGAAGTTGAGGCCGGGGGCCTGGTTGTCCATCCCGTCTACCACCTGGGTGAAATTGGTGTTGCCGCTGGTGTTAAAACCGCGCGTCGTGATGGTGGTGAAGGTGAGGGAGGAAGTGGTGATGTCGACGCCCTTGAGGCCCTGGAGCATGGAATAATAGCTGGGCTGGGGGGAATTCATGACATCTTTGTTGTCGATCCGTTCGATGGTTACCGGCGATTCGATTTTCCGCTGGATGTTCCGGCTGGCGGAAACAACGACTTCGGTGCCGAGGATGGAGGCGGGGTCGAGCTGAACGTCTATGGCGCCCGGACTACTGACGAGCACTTCCTTCGTGCCGTACCCTACTGAGGAGAAAACGAGGGTCACGGGGAGCGGGGCCTTCAGGGTGAAGCGGAAGTTCCCCTGGTCATTGGTATAGTCGCCATAAGGCGTGTTGCGGGCTTTAACGGATACCGCAGGCACCGTTTCCCCCGTTTGGCTGTTCCGCACCTTACCCGTCAACACGTGTTGGGCATGTGTAGACCATGCAGACAGCATGGCTATCGTGAACAGTAGCATCAGTTTGTACATGGGCGAGTAATTTTGGTTGGGATGGTAAAGGCGATATTATGCAATTACCATTCACCGGCTGCCTGTACAATGCTGTTTCGGGGTGAAGGAACGGGGTTGCGGGGTGAAATTCATGAATCTGGGGTGAATTTCTGCTGGAATTGGGGCAGGTAACTGGCCGATACGGGCACGGGTTGGTCGTCCAGACCCTCCAGCATCAAATAGTGCCCCTTCGCGTTTTTCTTGAATAACAACACGTTGGATATATTTACCATGTACGACCGGTGTGCCCGGGTAATGTTGAACCCCGCAAGCTGGGGCTCCAGCTTTTTGAGGGACGAGCGCACCAGTTCCTTTTTCACCCCCTGGCCATTCCGGTAAAAAACCTGTACGTAATTATCTTCGGCCTTCAACATCAGCAAGCTCGCCGGCGGAAGGCTCAGGGCCAATTTGTCGTATTCATCCCGGATGAGGAGGTGTTCCGCCACTTTTTCTTCTACCAACGGAACGGGTACCGGGGCCGGCTGGATTTGGGGGACGCCCCGCTGGAACCACAGCAAAGCGATGGAGTAGGGAAGCGCCAGCACGCCGAACCCATATTTATAGGTATCCCAATATTCCGACCAGGTGAAAGAAAGGTAATCGTGCAGCGACACATTGACGATGTTGACGATGGCTGCCACCAGCATCGATTCGCCCATGAACCAGGCGAGGAACTGCCAGTGCCGGAGGGGCTTTTTCCCTTTCAGGCGCATCAACCCGAACTGCGAAATGCTCAGCGCGGCGATCCCGCAGCCGGAAAATACCGCGAACACGCCCGTGACCGTTACCGGCCCGCCGTTATACCACTGGTTCATGTTGAATGGCGTGAACAGGCACATGAAAACAAAACTGAACGCGCCGCAAAAGGCGATGAGCAGCAGCCGGTTACCGACAGGCTCCAGCAGCCGGAACGGGGCCGCGAGCCAGGCAGGGATGGCGGGCAGGCGGCTGGAGGGAAGCATGAGCGTTTCTTTCATAGTCCGTGGATTGTTCCGGTAATTTATCGATCTTTTTCCAATTTCCACCACCCACGCCGCCCCGTTATTTTTATCGTACCTTTACCGCCGAATTTAAAACAGATATGTACAAAGTCGGCGAATATAACCAGCTGGAAGTCAAAAAAGAGACGGATTTCGGCGTGTATCTTGATGGTGGCGGGGATACGGAAATCCTCCTGCCCAAACGCTACGTCCCCGCGGGCACCCGCCCGGGCGACGAGCTCACCGTTTTCCTCTACCACGATTCCGAAAACCGGCTGATCGCCACTACAGACAAGCCGAAAGGCGTGGTAGGCGACATCGTTTCCCTCAGGGCGGTAGACACGACCCACCAGGGGGCGTTCCTGGACTGGGGCCTCGCCAAAGACCTCTTCGTCCCCCTTTCGCAGCAAGTTTCCAAGATGCATAAAGGACAGGATTATCTTGTCATGATATACCTCGACGAGCTCACCGGCCGCGTGGCCGCCACCGAAAAGATCGATCCTTTCCTCAGCAACGATCCGCTGACCGTCCAGGAAAAGGATGGGGTAGATCTGCTGGTATACCGCCGGTCAGACATTGGTTTCGTGACCATCGTCAACAACCGCCACACCGGGATATTGCATTATTCGGACGTTTTCCGTCCGCTCGATATCGGCGACCGCCTCAAAGGGTTCGTAAAAGCCGTGAAGGAAGACAATAAACTGGACGTGGCGCCGGGCCAGTCGGGGTACAACCGGGTGGAAGACGAGGGCTCCCGCATGCTGCGGCTGCTCCGCGAGCACGACGGTTACCTGCCTTACCACGATAAGTCGGACCCCGACGAAATCCGCGAGTTCTTCGGCATGAGTAAGAAGACTTTCAAGATGACCGTGGGCGCGCTCTACAAGCAACAAAAAATCGAACTGACGAAAACCGGCATTAAGCTGATAGAAGAATAAACATCCTGCACAACATGAAAGACTTCAAGCAACATTTCGTGATCCCCGCACCACCCGAAGAAGTGTACCAGGCGCTTACCCGCGAAGCCACCATCCGGCTGTGGACGGGCGACGTGGCGGAAATGAGCACCGAGCCCGGTTCCGAGTTCTCATTGTGGGACGGCAGCATCGCCGGCCGCAACCTGGAGTTCGAGGAAGGGCGGAAGCTGGTGCAGGAGTGGTACTTCGGCGACCAGGAGCCCGCGTCTATCGTAACGATCATCCTGCACCCGCATAAAAAAGGCACATCGGCGGAGCTGCGCCATTCCAATATCCCCGACGAAGCGTTCGACGATATCGTGGAAGGCTGGCGGGATGCGTATTTCGGTTCGCTGATCGATTTTTATACGGAATAGCCGGACGCGTATGGCCAAAAAGAAAAAGAACGAAGCGGAAATCAAGGCGGTGACGGTCAACGAATTGAAAAAGGAGATGGGGTCGCTGCCGCATGCGGAACTGGTGGAAATTTGCCTCCGGCTGGCAAAATTCAAGAAGGAAAACAAGGAGCTGCTCAGTTACCTGTTGTTCGACGCGTCTTACCCCGAAACCTATCTCGACCAGGTAAAGGCGTATATCGATGCGGAATTCGATAACCTCGGAACCACGCATGCTTATCTCGCGAAGAAAACGATCCGGAAGATCCTCCGTATTACGAATAAACACATCCGTTTTACGCAATCCAAGACTGCGGAGATCGAGTTGCTGCTGCATTTCAGCAAGCGGCTCCGGCGCGCGGGGGATTTGCTGAAAAGCAGTGTGCAGCTGGGAAACCTGTATTTCCAGCAGTTGCGCAAGATCGAAAAGGCGATCGACGCCCAGCATGAGGATCTGCAATATGACTATCGCCGTGAGCTGGAGTTGTTGGCGAAGGTGTAAGCGCGATCGACGCCCAGCCTGAGGATTAGCAATATGACTACAGCCGTCAGATGGGCTTGTTGACGGATGTGTAAGCGCGACCAACGCCCTGCATGTGGATTTGCAATTTAACTATGCGCAATTTGTTACCACAATCATAAAAACCCCCGATCATGAAACTCCTATCCCTGCTAATGGGCGCCTGCATACTGGGTAGCCTTATTCCCGATACGACATTTGCCCAGCAAGCGGTCCGCGCGCGCGACCTGGGGATTCCCCTCACCGGCAAAACCGGTAAATTCAACGCGATCACAGACGTTCCGGGCGTAAAGGTGGGGCTGACCACCCTCATTTCCGGCGAAGGCAACCTGCAAACCGGGAAAGGCCCCGTGCGCACAGGCGTAACGGCCATCCTGCCGCGCGGCAACACCTATGACCCGGTATTCGCGGGATGGTACGCGTTGAACGGTAACGGCGAAATGACCGGCACCACCTGGATCACGGAATCCGGGTTCCTGGAAGGGCCGGTCACCATCACCAATACTCACTCCGTCGGCATCGTACGCGATGCCGTGGTGGAATGGCAATACAAACACAAACACTTCCTCCCCCTGGAAGAAACCGACGGACTGTTCTGGGCCCTGCCCATCGTCGCGGAAACCTACGATGGGATGCTCAACGATATCAACGGCATGCATGTCACGAAAGAACATGTTTTTCATGCGTTGGACAGTGCCACGTCCGGCCCGGTATCGGAAGGCAGCACGGGTGGCGGCACCGGCATGGTGAGCCATGGGTTCAAGGCAGGGACGGGCACATCGTCACGCGTGGTGCGCGTGGGAGATTCGGCCTACACGGTAGGCGTGCTCGTTCAGGCGAACCACGGTGCGTTCCGGCATCTCACGATCGCGGGCGTGCCGATGTGGCCAGAGCTGAAGACGAAGGAATGGCGCATGAAATTCGGCGAAGCCAAACCCGGGACCGGCTCCATCATCGTGATCGTAGCCACCGATGCACCGTTATTGCCCCATCAGCTCAATCGCATCGCACGGCGGGTAGCGCTGGGCGTTGCCAGGGTGGGCGGAATGGGAGAGAACTCTTCCGGCGATATCTTCCTCGCCTTCAGTACGGCCAATCCCAGAGCCTCCCGCCGCGACGTGGCCCCCAAGCTTGATATGCTCCCCAACGATCAGATCGACCCGCTCTTTACCGCTACCGTTTTCGCAACGGAAGAAGCGATCCTCAATGCCATCGTGGCCGGGAGAGACATGACCGGGATCAACGGGAACTTTGTGCCGGGGATTCCTCACACAGAAATCATCCGCCTGCTGAAAAAGTACAGCCGCTACGCCGGAAAATAAAAAAATGATTAACTGTCAGAATTATCGGGTAACCGGGCCGGGTCAGCCGCGGGACCTGGTGCCGAAGATGTACCCCAGCACCGTCGTGAAGACGGGTAACAAAACATTCAATACATACTGGAAATTGTGGAAGGCGAATTCCAACTGCGAAGGAGGGTTTTTATTCACATCGCATGCGAGGCCCCACGCCGGCAACTGTTGTGTTAAAGTGGCGCCCGCTGGAGCGGGCGCCCGGCTTTGACTGCAACCTCGTTCCATGCAGATCATCGCATAAAGCACAATAACCCCGCCGATCATCCAAAGCAGGATTTGGGCGATTTTCATACCCGCCTTTTGCTCTGCGGTCAATTCACCCGAGTTTACCAGGTACTTTTCAATTAATGAATCATCACTTTTTTCCATGGAGAAAATTTTGCCTTCTTCGTTGAATGTTTTGAATGGAGGTGCAGTTGATTACCTTTTGGTGTTGCCCCTCCGGATCCTGGGAAACGATTTCATTACCACTCCAGACTTCATCCAGCATCCATTGATAAAAACTCACCATTTCCTGGCATAATTTGGTGCGGTTGAAAATTCCGGATTGCATATGCAGTTCCTGCAGGTTTTCGTCGGGAATCGTTAGCGTAAATGTCATAGTCGTCTGGTTTTATGATTCAATTGTAATTGTTTTTTCTGCGCGAAAATTTTTCGGAACTGTTTTTTTATTTTTCTTCACCATGACTGAAGGATGTAAATTTTATCATTCGTGAAAACTACACCCAGCATGTTTTAGCAACCAACAATACGGGAAATTCCCGCGCGAAAAATTTTCCGGCAAGCATTTATTTTTTCAACACTTTTTTTCTATTATCTTGGAAAGGTTAAACGTCTTCGCTTATGATCAACCGCAGAGATTTTATCGGGCTTTCGCTCAAAAGCATCGTCCTCATCGGCGCCGGTTCCGCGCTGCAATCCTTTGCGCCGGGAAGCTTCGTACTGCCTCCCCGCAGAAAAGTGAAACTTCGCTTCGCACTGGCCTCCGATGGCCATTACGGCCAGCCGCAAACCACGTTCGCCGAAAACCACAGCGCCATGGTCCAACTCCTCAACAAGGAAGCCGCCGGCAGAGGGCTCGATTTCACCGTCGTCAACGGCGATGTTTTCCATAACGATCCCGCCCTCATCCATCCCGCAAAAGCTGCGTGGGACCAGCTCTCCACCAAATATTACGTCTCCCACGGCAACCACGACATGATAGAGGAATCCGAATGGGAAAAAGTCTTCGGCACCCGATGGCACCACGATTTCACCGTCGGCAACAACGCCTTCGTCGTCCTCAATACGGCCGATATTAAAGGCAAATATGTTTGTCCTGATCTGGACTGGACGCGCGATCATCTCGCTAAACACAACAATGCCAAAAACCTCTTCGTTATCCAGCATATCACCCCCGTGAAATGGACCGAGCACGGCATCGATTGCCCGGAATTGGTGGACATGTTCTCCAAACAACAGAACCTCCGCGCCATATTCCACGGGCACGACCACGCGGAAGACGGCATGAAGGAAAAGAACGGCAAACATTACTTCTTCGACGGCCACCTTGGCGGCAGCTGGGGCGTGCCTTATTTCGGGTACCGCATCGTGGAAGTGCTCCAGAACGGAGATGTCCTCTGCTACCAGGTAAACCCCAAAGCCACGGACCCCGTCAATTCCACCACCGTCAAACGATAACTGCATTTTCACCGTTGTTGGCTGAATCTTCGCACGGCCGCGGCAAACCCGGAATATCTGATTATCTTCTCGTCCAATTACCACGATTATGAACATCAGATTTTCATTGCCGCTGCTGTGCGGATTGCTTTGCCTGTCCACCACCCTCAGCGCCCAATTGCAATGGCGCGAAGTAATGCCGGGCGTCTGGAAAGGCACCGCGGGCACTCCCGGCAAAGTGACCCTCCTCGGCATCGCCGGCGCTACGCCAGACAGCTCCGCCCTCGCCAAACTCCCGCCGTCCGCATTCCCGCTCGATCCCGGCGAAATCGCCGTGAAGCTCGCTGACGGGAAAGTCTATCTCCGCTTCCCCCTCGAACGCAACGAACAGCTCTTCGGCCTGGGCCTCAACTTCAAAACCGTGAACCAGCGCGGCCGTGTCAGCCAGCTGCATGTAGACCATTACGGCGGTAAAGACGATGGCCGCACCCATGCGCCCGTGCCGCTGTACATTTCGTCCCGCGGATACGGCGTGCTCGTCGACGCAGCGCGCTATATCACCGTTTACGCCGGCACCGCCGTGCGCGTGGATACTAAAAATCCGCCCGTCCTGCACGACCGCAACGGCAACAAAGACTGGGAATCCCAACCCTATTCCGACGCCGTGGAAATGCTCGTGCCGGCAGAAGGGGCGGAGGTGTACATTTTCGGCGGCCCCACCGCCATGAACGCCGTACAGCGATACAACCTCTTCAACGGCGGCGGGTACCTGCCGCCCAAATGGGGCCTGGGTTTCACGCAACGCGTGCCGACGCTGTACAGCCAGGACGATATCATCCGCGAAGCGAAGGAATTCGAAACGCACAACTTCCCGCTGGATTTCATCGGCGTGGAACCGGGATGGCATTCCATGTCGTACCCCTGCACGTTCGAGTGGGACGAAAAGCGCTTCCCCGACCCCGCGGGTTTCATCAAAAAACTGGGGAACATGGGCGTGAAGGCCAACCTTTGGATCAACCCCTACGTTTCCCCCAAAAGCAGCCTGTACGCGCCTATCAAGCCGCTTTCGGGGTCGCATACGGTATGGAACGGACTGGTGGCGGATTTCACGCTGCCGGAGGCGAAAGCCCTTTTCCGCGGGCACTTCATCAAAAACCATATTTCCCTCGGCGTCAGCGGTTATAAAATGGATGAGAACGATGGGTACGACAAATGGCTCTGGCCCGATGTGGCCACCTTCCCGTCGGGCACGTCGGCCGAAGAAATGCGCCAGATCTACGGTCTTGCCATGCAACAAATGACCGACGAATGGTTCCGCGAACAAAACCGGCGGACGTACGGCCTGGTACGCGCGTCCAACGCAGGCGCCAGCCGATTTCCCTACGTGATCTATAACGATTATTATTCCCATCCCGACTTCATCACCGCGCTGGTCAACAGCGGCTTCATCGGCGTGCTCTGGACGCCGGAAGTGCGTGCCTCCAAATCGGCCGAAGAATGGGTACGGCGGATGCAGTCGGTATGTTTTTCACCGATGGCCATGCTCAACGCCTGGGCAGACGGCACCAAGCCCTGGTCGTTCCCCGAAGTGGAAACCGCCGTGCAAGAAGTGGCCATGCTCCGCATGCAGCTGCTCCCGTACATTTATTCCACTTTCGCGCAATATAAATTCGAAGGAAAACCGCCTTTCCGCTCCATGAACCTCATCGACGGATTCGCTTATACGGCCCAGGTGAGCGGCGGCAAGCTCGACGCCACGCTGAACCCCTACGAAGCCAAAACCCGATCTGAGCTGAAAGACCAGTACATGATGGGCGACAATATCATCGTGGCGCCCTTCTTCGCCGGCGATTCCGCCCGGAAAGTTTATCTCCCGAAAGGAAAATGGTATGATTTCTATACCGGTGAACTGGCTGGGGAAGACGGGGTGATCAGCGTGAATGCGCGGCTCGACCGCATCCCGCTCTTCGTGCGCGACGGCGGCCTCGTTCCCATGGTGCCCCCGCGCCGGCAAGCCCCGAAAACAGGGGAAGTGCTCCCGCTCGAAGTGCGGGTGTACGGCAGCGCGCCCGGATCGTTCGTGCTGTACGACGATGATGGCAATACCTTCGATTTTGAAAAAGGGCAGTTCACGAAAGTCTTGCTGAAAGCCGAAAACGGAAAAGGAAGCATGGAAAAGCCCGCTTCCGGGAAGCCCTTCGGCTACGCCCCCAAAGTCAAATGGACGTTCATGACCGCACAGGCAAAATAATCCGCCTTTTATCCCTTTGATGCCGTAAAGAGCGATTTATTTCCCATATTGGGATATAAATCGCTCTTTATTTGCATATGAAATCAACCTTAGCCGCAGCCTGCCTGCTTTGCTGCACTACCGTCTTTGCTCAAAAAGCTCAAAAACCGGCTCCGGAAGCGGAGAAAGCCGAATCCGGCACCGGCGCCGTTGAGCGGAAGCTCGAGATCGACCGCTCGGTGGTCACCACCCACGAAGCCACTATAAAAGGCCAGCGTGTGCCGTATAAAGTCACCGCCGGCACATTGCCCGTCTGGGACGACGATGGTAAAACCATCGCCGGGGTGTTTTACACTTATTTCGAGCGCACCGGCGTGGCCGACCAGGGCGCCCGGCCGCTGGTATTCTCTTTCAACGGCGGGCCGGGAACGGCTTCCGTCTGGATGCAGATCGGGTATACCGGGCCGCGGGTGCTGAAAATCGACGACGAGGGCTATCCCGTGCAGCCGTACGGACTGAAAGACAATCCCCATTCCATCCTCGATGTGGCCGATATCGTGTATGTAGATCCCGTGAACACGGGATTCTCCCGCATGGCCAATAAAGACGTGCAGGGGTCGAAATTTTTCGGGGTGAACCAGGACGTGAAGTATCTCGCCGAATGGATCAGCACGTTCATCACGCGGTATAAACGCTGGGCCAGCCCCAAATACCTCGTGGGCGAAAGCTACGGTACCACCCGCGTGTCCGGGCTGGCGCTGGAACTGCAGAACTCCCAATGGATCTACGTGAACGGCGTTGTCCTCGTATCGCCCACGGAGCTGGGGATCGAGCGGAACGGCCCGGCGGAAGCGGCGCTCCGGCTGCCTTACTTCGCCGCCACGGCCTGGTACCATAAAGCCCTCACGCCCGAACTGCAGCAGAAAGACCTCAACGCCATGCTCCCGGAAGTGGAAGATTTCACCATCCGCGAATACCTGCCCGCACTGGCGCTCGGCGGAAACCTGCCCGATGCGAAAAGAAAGGAGATCGCCGCGAAAGTGGCGCGCTATGCCGGTATTTCCGAAAAAGTGGTGTTGCAGAACAACCTCGACATTTCGCCGAATTTCTTCTGGAAGGAGCTGCTCCGCGACCGCGGCTACACAGTTGGCCGGCTGGATTCCCGGTACCTGGGGATCGATAAAAAAGACGCCGGACAGGGCGTGGATTACAATGCGGAGCTGACTTCCTGGCTGCATTCCTTCACCCCGGCCATCAATATCTACATCCGCGAGGAACTGAAATACAAGACCGACCTGAAATACAACATGTTCGGGCCCGTTTGGCCCTGGGACCAGTCCAATAACCGCACCGGCGAGAACCTCCGCCAGGCCATGGCCCAGAACCCTTACCTGCACGTGTTCGTACAAAGCGGCTATTACGACGGCGCCTGCGATTATTTCAACGCCAAATACAACCTCTGGCAAATGGACCCCGGCGGCAAGCTGAAAGACCGGATGTCGTTCGAAGGGTATCGCAGCGGACATATGATGTACCTGCGCAAAGACGATCTGGCTACCAGCAACGAGCACCTGCGCCAGTTCATCCTCAAATCCATCCCGAAAGAAGGACAGGCCGCCAAATACTGATCTGTTCTGTTCTCACGATAATGCAAACCGTCACTCATTGGGTGGCGGTTTTTTTATGTAACGGAAAAGGGGAGATCAAAACAGGGAAAGCTGGGGCGTTTCCGGGCGTTCGTCGTTGAAGTTGGATACCGTGATGCCGAGCAGGCGGATTTTGGCGCCTTCTTCCTCCGGTTCGGTTTTGGCGAGGAGCTGTTTAGCGGCGCCGGCAATGGTTTCCATGTCGGAAATGGGGTGGATGGTGGAATGGTTCCGCGTGATCTGCCGGAAATCGCTGTATTTCACTTTCAGGGTAACGGTGCGGCCTTTGAGTTGATGCTTTTCCAGGCGGGATGCGACTTTGACGGCCAGTTTGTCCAATTCCGGGTTCATTTCGGCGAGGGTGGTGAGATCGTGGGGGAAGGTGTCTTCCGCGCCTACGGACTTCGTTTCCCGGTGGGGCTGCACGGTCCGGTCGTCTTGCCCGCGAACGATGCGGAAGTAGAACCGGCCTGCTTTCCCGAAGTGCTGGACGAGATCGTTTTCCGACAGTTTTTTCAGGTCGGCGCCTTTGAAAAGCCCCATCCGTTGCATTTTGTCGGCCGTCACTTTTCCCACCCCGAAAAACTTTTCCACGGGCAGGTTTTCCATGAAGGTTTCGACCTGGGCGGGGGCGATGAACGTGAGCCCGTCGGGCTTCTGCATGTCCGACGCGATTTTTGCCACGAATTTATTGACGGAAACGCCGGCGGAAGCGGTGAGGCTCAGCTCGTCGCGGATCGCCTGTTTGATTTGCTGCGCGATGGCGATGGCGGAACCGATATTGAGTTTGTCGAGGGTAACGTCGAGATAAGCTTCATCCAGCGAAAGCGGTTCGATGAGATCGGTATAGCGTTGGAAGATGGAGCGGACGTGGCGGGACACGTCGCGATAGACATCGAACCGGGGATATACGAAAATGATCTGCGGGCAAAGTTGCAGGGCTCTTTTGGAAGGCATGGCGGAGCGAACGCCGAATTTTCTTGCTTCGTAGCTGGCCGTAGCCACCACTCCGCCACGCCCTTCCGGTGAGCCGCCCACGGCAATGGGTTTGCCGCGGTACTCCGGATGGTCGCGCTGCTCCACCGATGCGTAGAAGGCATCCATGTCGATATGAATGATTTTGCGGAGCGTCATGTCCGCAATTTACGCAAGAAACGGGAAGGAGCAGCGCAACCCTGGGGTCAGCGGGCCTGGTATTTCGGCATCACGAGCAGTTTCACGACCGTGTGGGCGATCGCGGAGAGGCCCAGTGCCACCACCAGGATCAGCCAGCGCTTCACGGGCGTATCGAACACGTCCATCACTTCGGAAGTTCCCTTGCCGGCAAACAGCGTGGTCATGGCAAAAAGGATCACCCCGCAGATCCACAGGGTCAGGTGAGACCAGAGATACTTTTTGCGGTTGTAGCTGTCTTTCCCGAAGGAAGTGAAAAGGAGAAGAACATGTGCGACGAAAAACAGGGCCGCTGCTGCGGCGAGCAAAACGAATGGAGTCATAGCATCAGGTGTTTAAGGATATAGTACCCCAATATAAGGAATCCCGGCAACATTTATGGCCCACCTTTTGTTCTTCCTTTTATATTGTTAAACCGTTTTCTATGCGTATTCTGAACACGATCCCTGTCTGGCTCCTGGCATTCACGGCGTTAGCCTGTTCTTCCACGCAACAGGTGCCTACGGCCGGCGCAGAAAATATTAAATCCATCGTGGCTGCCCGCTCCTTTGTTTTCAGGGCGCAAACCGTATTGCCGATGAGCGGCAGAACGCGGCAGGTAGCGGGGGATGGGTATGAGGTGATGATTTCAAAAGACACGGTGAATTCCTACCTGCCGTTTTTCGGGCGGGCGTATAACGCGCCGATAGACCCTTCCCGCAATGGGCTCGACTTTATCTCCACCGATTTCGAATACACGGAAACGGCCGGCAAGAAAGGAGGCTGGGAGATCACGGTCAAACCCCGGGACAACCGCGATGTGCAGCAAATGTTCTTCACGATTTCGGAGAACGGGTACGCCTCGCTGCAGGTCACGAACAATAACCGGTCGCCCATTTCATATAACGGTATCATAACGGCCGAAAGCAGCCGGAAGCGGAAGAAATAGCGGTCAGGCGCGGGAGCGCGGGTTTACCTGCCGGCGGTAGCCGCAGGGAATTCAAGCAATCTGCTCCCGGGGCGTTGGCTTTCATAATCCAATTTGATCCAGTTGGCGTCTTTTACTTTTGCGATCACCCGCGCTTCGTCCAGCACGCCGTCCCAGAAACGGCCGCCTTTGTCCGGGAACTGGCTCTGGTTGCCGATCCCTACGGGATGGTCATCTGATTTCCAGGGGGTATCGAATTTTTCCGTTTTTTCCAGCTTACCGTTGACGTACAGGTGAACGTAGGGGAAATCATGCACCCCGGTGATGTGGTACCATTGTTTCAGCCGCATGTCCGTTTTGCCGACCACGCAAAGATCGCCGCGCGGCGAGGCCCTTTCCACGCAAATCTCGACCAGGTCCGCCTCCGGCTGGTGCCAGTTGCGGATGCCGAACTTCTGTAACCGCCACGAATTATCGCCTTTGGCAAACATGGTTTCGTATCCCGGAAGCACTCTTTTGGCTTCATCGCCCGCATTGGAATAAGTATCGGCATACGCCCAGATGGAAAACGTCATTTGCTCCACGAGATCGAACAGCTTGCGCTTTTCGCCGTCTACCTTGATCCATTGCCTTTCCGGGTACCGGAAGCGTTGCGCCTTGCCCAGCACGCCTTTCACCGTGCTGTAGGGCATCATGTTGACGCCGGTGGCATTGGCTTCGTTGGCCGTGGCGTCTGCATAGCCGCCGGGCAGGGTGTTGCCGGGCTCCTGGAGGTGCCAAACGCCGGTGAAGCCGTCCGAGACAGCGAAAACTTCGGCGGGGCGGTCGGCGGCTGTGGCGGCAGCATTGCCCCAGTGCATGTACAGCAGCTGAGCGCGGCTGTTCCCTTTTACGAGAGGGATGCGGACCCATAGGAGGGCTTCTTTGGCCGCGGGGTCCCACCACTCGATGCTCTGCGGCAGGAAAGGCCCGTCGGGCGTTTCCGAAAACCGAATGTCTGCACCGTTTGCGATGGCGTCGGAAAAGTTGAAGTTGGACGCATTTAGGGAAACCGCCAGCGGATAGCCCGCCACATCTCCCGGAACGTTGGCCCCGGAAGCGGTCGTGTTCAGACGGATTGCGGCACTGTGGCCCCAGCCGCCGCGCTGTGCAAATGCCGTTTGGGCCAGCATGAGCAATATCAAAGGGAAAACAAGTCGTTTCATAAAATGGAAAGCGGAAGATACTAATTTATCTTTTCTTCCCCGAAACAGAACCCCCGCGGCCCCGCCCGCGTTATAACGGAAGCGATTAAACGCATGCGAAAGGAAACCGCTCAGGCCCAGGGAATTCACAATAAGAACTTTAGGCTGAATCGGAAAGAAATAATACTTTCGTGTTATGTATCACCACCAAATATCCGTTGCATGAAAAACAAGATAACCCTTTTGCTGGTACTGCTGCTCTGTGGCAGCTTCGCCGCCAGCGCGCAATTAAAAAGATTCAGTATCGGTCCTTATGTAGAAGCCGGCTTCCCGGTCGGGGATTTCAGCAAAACCAACAATACCGGCTATGGCATTGGTCTTAATGCAGACATCAAGCTGGTAGCAGGTTTCGGCGTGACGGGGTCTGTCGGTTACATGCGTTTCGGCGGCAAGTCCGAGAACAATATCGATTATCCCAACGTGGCAGCCGTTCCCGTTCGCATCGGCCTCAAATACAAACTGATTTCCATCCTGTACGTAAAAGCGGAAGCAGGTGCGGCCAACTATACCGGCGATCTCGACGGCTCGGCGTTCCTTTTCGCGCCGGGCGTAGGCATCCGCGTGCTCGGGCTCGATGTGCAGGCCAAATGGGAGGGATGGTTTAAAAACGGCACCAACAGCTTCTTCGGGCTGAAGGCCGGGTATAACTTCTAGGAAATTACCCTAAAAATGAAAGCCTTCCGGCGCAGGTATTAACACCGGCGCAGGAAGGCTTTTTCTATGGGAGACGATCGTAATTAAATGCTGCACGACCCGTCGGAACAGGAATTGTCCGCATCGCCCTGTACGTTCACCAAAGCCGGGTGCGACTCGCTCCAAACCTTTTCCAGGGTTTGATTGAATGCTTCCACAGGCTGCGCCCCGCTGATGGCATATTTCATGTCGAACACGAAAAACGGCACCCCGCGGATGCCCAGTTGCTGGGCCTGCGCTTCGTCTTGCCGCACTTCACCGGTGAAATCCGTGCCTTTCAGCATATCCGACGCATCCAGGCCCGCATCTTTGGCGATGGTTTCCAGTACCGGGGTTTCACCGATATGTTTGCCTTCCGTGAAGTAAGCATGGAAAAGGCGCTCCTCGATTTCATCCTGCTTGCCATGCCGCGCCGCCAGCTGGATCAGCCGGTGGGCATTGAAGGTATTGGTATGGATGAGCTCGTCGAACTTGAAATCGATGCCCACGGCCTTTCCCGACTCGGAAACCCGTTGGGAGTTCGCCACGGCCGCCTCACGCGTCATACCGTATTTCGAAGCCAGCAATGTATAGTGATCTTCCTTGTAATCCTTTTGCGCATCGGGGTTCAGCTCGAAACTGTGCCAGGTCACCTCCACGTCTTTCGCATGGGGGAACTGTGCCAGCGCGGCCTCCAGGTGGCGTTTGCCGATGTAACAGAACGGGCAGGCCACGTCCGACCAGATGTCTATTTTCATACGCTCAAAATTTAAGGAGTAAATATACAAAAATCAGTCCATCAGGGGGCATTTGCGACAAGTTGGCGGTCGTTTATATGCTTAAAAAAAGCCTTATATTCGGGTATGCTGTTCAGGGAGAAGATATTGGAGCCCATCCGCCAGGGGAAGGTCAAACTGGCATACCGCCGCTGGAAACGGCCGACCGTCAAAGCCGGCGGCACCTTGCTGACGGCCATCGGCCTGCTGCATATCGACGCGGTAGACGAAGTGCCGCTCAAGGATATTACCGACGCAACGGCTCGGGAATCCGGCTACGCCACCCGCCAGGCCTTACTAACGGAACTGGATAAACGGGAAGGGACGTTGTTCCGTATCCGCTTTCATTATGGGGGAGACGATCCGCGCATCGCACTGCGGGAATCCGGGGACCTGGACGCCGGCGAAATGGAAAAGCTCCTGAAAAAGCTGGAAGGCCTCGACCAGCGGAGCCCCTACGGCCACTGGACCAAACGGGCCCTCGGCATCATCCGCCAGCGCCCGGCTGAAAGGGCAGGCAATCTGGCAGAAGCATTGCAGATCGATAAAGACTGGCTGAAGGTCAGCATCCGAAAGCTCAAGAACATGGGCCTCACCGAAAGCCTGGAAGTCGGTTACCGGCTCAGCCCAAGGGGCGAAACCGTCCTGGACGCCTGGAAGCGCCGCTGACCCGGGACGCCGTTCATACCACATCGCTTTGTTTAACAAATAAATATCCCTAGTTTTCCCTCTTCTTAACAACAGAATTATGCCTGCATTACAGCAAACTAAAAATTGGCTTGCCGCCATGGCGGGATGCATTTGCATCTGCTCCACGGCCGCAGCGCAACAACCAGAATCCCGCTACAATGCCTACGAAGCCTTCAACCCGGTGTTCTACCCCGAAAACGGAACGGACGAGCGCACCGCCAGCGGCCGCCCCGGCGCCCGGTACTGGCAGAACGGCGCAGATTACAAGATCGACGTTACGTTCGACGATGTGAAGGAAACCGTTTCCGGCACCGTGATCATCACTTACAAGAACAATAGCCCGGAAAACCTGCCTTTCCTCTGGCTGCAGCTCGACCAGAACATTTACAAGCTCTCGTCGCGCTCCGTAGCCGCCACTTCACCTACGGGCGGCCGCTGGGCCAACCGCAATTTCGAAGGCGGGTACAACATCACCAACGTAGCCCTGCTGCAGGCGGGCAAATCGCAAAAAGCGGAATTCAATATCAACGATACCCGCATGCGCGTGGAACTGCCGCAGGCGCTGAAAGCCAATGGCGGCACGGTCCAGCTGCAGGTGGACTTTTCGTTTTCCATTCCGGAATACGGAACAGACCGCATGGGCATCCTCAATACGAAAAACGGCCGTATTTACGAGATCGCGCAGTGGTATCCCCGGATGTGCGTTTTCGATAATGTGCTCGGCTGGAACACGCTGCCCTACATGGGACAGGGCGAATTCTACCTGGAATACGGCAATATCGATTATAACGTGACCGCGCCGGCCGCGCATATCGTAGTAGGTTCGGGCGAACTGCTCAACCCCGCCGAAGTGCTCACGCCCACGCAGCTCGCCCGCTGGAAACAGGCTTCCGCGAGCGATAAAACCGTGATGCTGCGCGACCTTTCCGAAGTGAAAGACCCCGCATCGCGCCCGGCCAAAGACAAACTGACCTGGAAGTTCCGTTGCGTCAATACCCGCGACGTAGCCTGGGCCGCCAGCAAATCGTTCATCTGGGACGCCGCGCGCATCAATCTGCCCGCAGGTAAAAAAGCCCTCGCCATGAGCGTGTATCCCGAAGAAAGCGCCGGCGATTCCGCCTGGCGCCGTTCCACCGAATTCGTGAAAGGCTGCATCGAACATTATTCCGAAAAATGGTACCCTTACACTTATCCCGTTGCCGTAAACGTAGCCGGGATCGTGGGCGGGATGGAATATCCCGGCATCGTGTTTTGCTCTTCCCGCTCGCAGAAGGGCGGACTGTGGGGCGTAACCAACCACGAATTCGGACATAACTGGTTCCCCATGATCGTAGGTAGCAACGAAAGACGCTTCGGCTGGATGGACGAAGGTTTTAATACCTTCATCAACGGGATCGCAGACAGGGCATTCAATAAAGGGGAGTTCTATCACCCGCGCGACCGCCATTCCGTGGCCCGCATGATGTTCTACGATTCCGCCGCCGCCATCCTGCACCGCCCGGACGTGATCAAGCCCATGAGCTATGGGACCCTCGGGTACTACAAACCCGCTGTAGGCCTGGAGATACTCCGCGATGTGGTGCTCGGCGAAGAGCGGTTCGACAAAGCTTTCAGATATTACATCGACAATTGGGCGTTCAAGCACCCGACGCAGTGGGACTTCTTCCGTGCCATCGAGAACAGCGCCGGTGAAAGCCTGGACTGGTTCTGGCGCGGCTGGATCATCAATAACTGGAAGGTGGACATGGCCGCCGGGACCGTGCTCCAGCGCAACGATTCCACCACCGCCATCCAGGTGATCTGCGTGGAAAAAGCACCGATGCCGGTGACCGTGGAGATCAAGGAAGCCGACGGCAAAACCTCCCGCGTCGATCTGCCCGTGGAAGTTTGGCAAAACGGCGGGGTATGGACGTTCCATCACCTCTCCAAAAGCAAAGTGGTAGCCGTAACGGTAGACCCCGACAAGGTACTGCCCGACGTTAACCCCGCGAACAACACCTGGAAACCGGCCCCCTGATAACACAGGCCCGAAATAATTCCGAAGCGCCCCCGGCCGGGGGCGCTTTTTTTCGCCCTTTATTTCATAAATTACGGTAGTTCCACGATGTTCCATGTTCAAGAAACTACTGATCCCGCTATGTCTCGCCGCGTGCTGTTATGCCAATGCACAACAGCCGTCGTACCCTTTTTCCAGCCTTAACATCCACCACGGCCTGAGCAACAACCAGGTGAATTGTATCTATAAGGACGACCGCGGTTTCCTCTGGTTCGGCACGCTCGGCGGCCTCAACCGCTACGACGGTACCAATTTCCGCGTCTTCCGCCACATCTTTTCCGATTCCCTTTCCCTCAGCGACGATTACATCATCGCCCTGTTTTCCGCACCTGACGGCCGCATGTACGTACGCACCCGCAACGGCGACAACGTGTACGATCCCCGCCGGGAACAGTTTTCGCAGGCAGCGCCCTGGCTGCGGCAGCGCGGGTTGCCGGAAACAGGGCTCACCTCCATGCTCATGGCCGGAGATACCTGCTGGGCGGCGTATGCGGATTCGGGATTGTATCGCAAACTGCCCAACGGACGCGCCGCAAGGATCACGCTCCCCATGCGGACGGGCGCGCAGATCGTGGACATCCGCCGCGAAGACGAAAAGGGATTGTTGCTCCTTTGGCACGATGGCGCCCTCACCCGCATCGATCTCCGCAGCGGCCGCACCATCTGGCATTCCGAAACGCTTTGTGCAGACGTTACCCGCGGGAATTTGCCGCTCGCTTTGTTCGTAGACGCGCAGAAAGATTGCTGGGTCTACCGGCCGGGCATCGACTTCGGCGCGTTGTACTTCCGGCCGTCGACCGGCGAAAAACGCATCGTCTCGCGGAAATCGGGCATCCTCAACAACGATATCGTCAACAGCGTCATCCAGGACGATCATGGACTGATCTGGATCGGCACCGATCATGGCGGCGTCAACATCCTCGATAAAAACACGTTCAAGGCCCGGTTTTTCGTGAACCGGCCCGAAGATTCCAAAAGCATCGCGGAAAATGCGATTTATGCGTTGTATAAAGACCGCCAGGGCATCGTGTGGTGCGGAACGTACAAGCGCGGCCTGAGCTATTTCGCGGAGAACAAAATGAAATTCGCGCTGCACGACAGCAAACACGGCGATCCGCTTTCATTGCCCTACAACGATGTGAACTGCTTCGCGGAGGATAAAAAAGGCAATATCTGGATCGGGACGAACGGCGGCGGATTGATCTATTACGACCGGAAAACAAAGCTGTACCGCCAATACCGGCACAAACCGGGCGATGAGAACAGTCTTAGCAACGACGTTATCGTAAGCCTCCACGTCGATAAATGGGACCAGCTCTGGATCGGTTATTATTTCGGCGGGATGGGATACTTTAGCAACGGGCGCTTCACGCATTACAGCCATTCCCCGAAAGACGCGAACAGCCTGGCCAACAAAACCGTCTGGAAACTCTATGAAGACCGGCGGAACAATTTCTGGGCTGGCACCCTGGGCGGCGGGCTCGACCGGTTCGACCGCGGCAATGGCATCTTCTATCATAACAGTGTGGACATGGCCAATTCCGTCCATTCCAACTACATCACCGCATTTGCCGAAACGCCCGCCGGCGACCTCTGGATCGGAACGGCCTACGGTATCGATGTGCTCGACAAATCGAAAGGGATTTTCGTGCACCTGTTGCGCAGCACGCACCAGCTCAGCAACGACAACGTCACCTCCCTGCTTTGCGACAAACAGGGGCGCATGTGGGCCGGGACCCGCGAGGGACTTAGTTATTACGATCCATCCACCCAACTCTTCCGGACGTTCAGGATGGAAGACGGGCTGCCGGACAATACGATCGTCAGCATCCTGGAAGACGATAACGGTTACCTCTGGGTGAGCACGACGCGGGGCTTGTCGCGCATACGGGCCACGGGAGAGGGAAGCGCGCTGGCCATTTCCTGCAGGAATTACGACGAACAGGATGGTTTGCAGGGCAAGGTGTTCAACGTCAATGCCGCGCTCCGGCTGAAAAGCGGGGAAATGTTGTTTGGCGGGGCAGACGGGTTCAACCTCTTCAACCCCGCGGAGATTCGTGAAACGAGGACCCCGCCGGCATTGGTTTTCACGGGCCTGCAGCTATTCAACAAAACGATCGCGCCGGGCGAGAATTTCCGTGGCCACACCGTATTGAGCGCATCGCTGCCGGAAACGCAGGAGATCGAATTGCGGTATAATGAAAATGATTTTTCGGTCGATTTCGCTTCGCTGAATTTCCGGCATGCGGACAAGAACCGGTATGAATACAAGCTGGAAGGGTTTAACAAGGAATGGATGCTGACCGACGGCAAGACGCGCCGGATATCCTACACCAATATTAACCCCGGCGCCTATACGCTGCATGTGCGGTCGTCGCCGGAAGACGGGAACCCCACGGGCGGAGGCATCTCGTTGCAGATCAGGATTTTATCGCCCTGGTGGGCTACCGGTTGGGCGTATACGATATATGTGGTATTGCTGATCGCGGCCCTGTACCTCGGGCGGATGGCCATCATCCGCAGGGCGCATCGCCGTTTCGCGCTGCAAAACGAGCGCCGCGAGGCACAACGGCTCCACGAACTGGACATAATGAAGATCAAGCTGCTGACGAACGTCAGCCACGAATTACGGACGCCCGTTTCCCTCATACTTTCCCCCATAGAGGATTTCATCCGGAAGTCGGCCGATGAGAGTGACCGCCGCCAGTTCCAGCTGATCCGGCGGAACGCGCGGCGCCTCCTCAATCTCGTGAACCAGCTCATGGATTTCCGGAAAATGGAAATGCAGGAACTGCGGACAGACCCGCTGCCGGGCGAGCTCATGAGCTTCCTGCGCGAAGCGGTGCAGTCGTTTTCCGACCTCGCCGAGCGGAAGGGCGTTTCCCTGGATTATGCCGCCAGCGAGGAGCCGGTGTACGCCCGGTTCGACCACGACAAGCTGGAGCGCATCGTTTTCAACCTGCTTTCCAATGCATTCAAATTCACGCCGGCGGGCGGAAAAGTGGAAGTGTCGGTGGATATATCGCCAGAGCCGGAGCGTGCCTGGCTGGAGCTGCGCGTGCGCGATACAGGGATCGGGATCTCGCCCGACCGGATCGGTAAAATCTTCGACCGGTATTTCCAGGCCGATCAGCGCAGCGCGTTCGTGAGCCCCGGCAGCGGCATCGGGTTGGCCATTACCCGCGAGTTCGTGACCATGCAACAGGGGACCGTGGAGGTGGAGAGCGTTCCCGACCAGGGGAGCTGTTTTACCGTGCGGATCCCGTATCAGTTGGTTTCGGCGGAAGTTAAAACGGAGACTGTGGTACCGGAGGCGCCGGCTCCTTCAAGTGGCGACCGTGCCGCAGCGCCGCGGAAAGGCAAGCGCAAACCGACGGTTTTGCTGGTGGAAGACACGGAGGATTTTCGTTTTTACCTGAAAGAGAACCTGCAGCAATATTACCAGGTGCTGGAAGCCGCCGATGGCGAATCCGGATGGCAGAAGGCTTTGTCGGCCCAACCGGATTTAGTGGTCAGCGATATCACGATGCCCGGGATGGACGGCCTGAGCCTTTGCCGGAAGATCCGCGGCAACGCGCGCACCCGCCACATCCCGGTGATCCTGTTAACGGCCATGGGGGAGGAAACGGTGCAGCTGGAGGGGCTGGATGCAGGGGCAGACGATTATCTCGTGAAACCCTTCAGCTTCGAGATCATGCTGTCGCGCGTGCGCAACCTGCTCGAAAGGAAGGCACCGGTGCATTGGGTGATCCCGAAAGACGCGGAGCCCGGACAGCTGTCGGCCGACGAAAAATTCATGCAGCGGGCATTGGAAATCGTGGAAAAGCATCTTTCAGACGCCGATTTTTCGGTGGAAGCCCTCAGCCGGGAGTTGCATATGAACAGGGTTTCTGTTTACAAAAGGATTTACGCCCTTACCGGGCAGCCGCCCATCGAATTCATCCGTTCCGTGCGTTTGCGCCGTGCGGCCGATCTGCTTTCGAAGACGGAAATGAACATCGCCGAGGTGGCATATGAAGTAGGATTCAATAACCCCAAATATTTCGCGCGTTACTTCAAGATGGCCTACCACATGCTGCCTTCGGCCTATGCGACGGCCATGCGCAAACCCTGAAGGCAACAAATCATACCGCTGTAATTAACATTTTAACCCTCCGGTAGCAACATTCGCGCCCCGGATTATAAACATTGCGGTACCCTGCCTCCCGAAGATTCGGGATACTTTTATCCTGCCCTCCGATGAGGGCCCACGTTTACAATAGTCAACCAAATCAAACGCGCATTTCATTCCACTCATTAACATTCTACGTATGAAAAAAATCAGTTTAGCGGGCAAGCCGAGCCCGGCCTGGTGGATGTTCATCTGCCTATGGCTGGCCCAGGTGACGGTACTTGCCCAAAATTCCCCGGACCAGAAACGTACCATCACCGGCGTGGTCACCGACCGCGCTTCGCGGCAACCCGTGCCCGGTGCAACGGTAGCCATCAAAGGCACAACGCAGGGCGTGGCCGCCAATAACGAAGGCCGCTTTTCCATCTCCGCGAAAACGGGGGATATTCTCCTGGTCTCGTTCATCGGGATGACGTCGCAGGAAATCCGTATCGGCAGCGCCTCATCTTACAATGTTTCCCTCGAAACCGACAGCAAAACGCTGGACGATGTGGTAGTAGTTGGATATGGAAAGATGAAGAAGACCGACCAGAGCAGCGCCCAGGTATCCGTTTCCGCCACGGACATCGGCCGGACGGTGAACACCACCATCGACCAGGCGCTCCAGGGCCGCGCTGCGGGCGTATATGTGACGCAAAACTCCGGTCAGCCAGGTGGCGGCGTATCGGTGGTGATCCGCGGGGTGAATACGCTCAGCGGCACCAACGAGCCGCTGTACGTGATCGACGGGGTGCAGATCCAGCCGGCTACCGTGTCTTACGGCAATACCAGCTCCATGAACCCGCTGGCGGGGATCAACTCCAATGACATCGAGTCCATGGAAATTTTGCAGGGCCCGTCCGCCACGGCGATCTACGGTTCCCGCGCCACCAACGGCGTGGTGCTGGTGACCACCCGCCGGGGCAGGCAGGGGCAGATGAAAGTGGGCTATAATTATCTGTATACGCTGCAAGACAAACCGGAAGAAGTTGCGACGCTCAACCTCCGGCAATACGCGATCATGAACAACGAGATCGCCGCGCTGCTGGGCCGCACGCCCACACCGGAATTCGCCAATCCTTCCGTGTTGGGAGATGGCACCCGCTGGCAGCAGGAGCTGTTCAAAACCGCGCCCCTGCAGCGCCATCAGCTCACGGTGAGCGGTGGCACGGAGCGCACCGGTTACTACCTATCGGGGGAATATTTCGACCAGGAAGGCGTGGCCGTAGGGTCCGACTTCAAACGGTACAGTTTCCGGTTGAATATGGACAACAAACTTTTCAAATGGCTGACGCTGAACACCAACGTCAATTTTTACCAGACGAAGGAAAAGTTATCGTCTACCAGCGAGGATGTGATCCGCAACGCCATCAACCTCGCGCCGAACGTGGCGGTTAAGAATCCGGACGGCAGCTGGGGCGGCGCTACGGAAAATGAATTCGGGACGAACGCGCGTTATGCGCCCCTCAACCCCGTGGCCATCGCCAACCTCATCAGCAACAACCTGAAACGGACCGGCGGGATGGGCGGCCTTTCGGCAGACGTAAATATCATCAAAGGACTGACGTTCCGCACGAGCTTCAACGGCAACTTCGAATACTTCGACGGTGTGAAGTTCACGCCCACTTACCGCCTGGGTTTCAACGTCAACGAAAAAGCGAGCATGTCTGTCCAGAATAACCGCAATTTTTACTGGAACCTCAACGAGCTGCTGCAATACAATACGAATATCGGCAAGCACGCCATCAACGCCATGGCGAGCCACGAAGCCCAGGCCTGGAACTATGAAGGTTATAGCATCACCCGTGTGGGATTTGCGAGCAACGAAATCCCGTCCATCAACCTCGGCGACGCGCAGGGGCAGACCACGGGCGGGTTTAAAGGCTCCGGCGCATTGGAGTCCTGGCTCGGCCGCGTAATCTATACTTACGACGAAAAATACATTCTGCAGGTAGCGGGCCGTGCCGACGGTTCTTCGAACTTCGGCGCCAACAACCGCTGGGGCTATTTCCCCTCTGCTTCCGCGGCCTGGCGGATTTCGCGCGAGCCCTTCATGCAGGCAGTGCCGGTGATCAGCGACCTGAAGCTCCGCGCGGAGTGGGGGACTACCGGCAACAGCGGCAGCGGTGGCGCACAGTTTAGCTCCCTGTCGTCCGTAACAACCCCATGGGGCGCGGGTTTCCGCACCGGGCAATACGGAAATGCCGACCTGAAGTGGGAATCCACCGAAACGAAAAACATCGGCCTGAATATCGGGCTGCTGAAAGACAGGGTACAGATCGAAGCGGATTATTACATCCGCAAAACCGACAACCTGCTCATGCCCAACCCGCTGCCCGCATACATGGGCACCCAGGGCGAAGGGGCCATCAGCGCACCTATCGTCAACATCGGGTCGATGCAGAACAAAGGTTTCGGGATCACGGTGAACACGACCAACATCAACCGGAATAACTTCACCTGGAAAACCAATTTCAATATTTCGTCTTTCAAAACGAAAATCACGAAATTCTATTCCGACGCGGCTTTCCTCAGCAGGAGCGCATGGTATATGAATAATTTCACGGCCCGGTCCTCGCTCGGACAGGCACCGTGGATGTTCTGGGGGTATGTAGCCGAAGGGGTTTTCCAGTCGGAGGATGAAATACGCAAAAGCCCCATCCCTACGCAATCGGACGGTTCGCCGCTGCCCATCCAGAAAGACGGCGGCGTGTGGGTCGGCGATATCAAATACAAAGACCTCAACGGCGATAAGGTCATCGACTCCCGCGATCAGACCTTCATCGGCAACCCATGGCCCAAGCTCACGTTCGGGCTGACCAACTCGTTCTCGTGGAAGGGTTTTGACCTGAGCATATTGTTGACGGGCGCTTCGGGGAACGATATCTACAATTACGTCCGCTACAGCAATTCCAATCCCAACAACATCAACCTGGGCCGCAACCTCATGTCGGAAGCGTTCGATTATGCGCGCATCGTGCAGGACGGCAGCGGGAAGGATGTGCTGTCGAACCCCGGAACTTCCGTTCCGCGCATCGTGGGAACGGATGTGAACGGGAACGGCAACCGTTTCACCAATTTCTTTGTGGAAGATGGTTCCTATATCCGTATCAAGAACGTGACGCTGGGGTATGTGTTACCGTCGGAATGGCTGAGCCGGCAGCGGGTGGTGCGTTCCGTCCGCCTTTCGATCGGGGCGCAAAACCTGCACACCTTCACTAAATATTCCGGCTTCGATCCTGAAGTGGGCGCCTATCTGGGCAAGGAAGTGCAGCTCAACAGCCAGCTGATCGCCGTGGACGCGGGCCGGTATCCGCTGACCCGTATGTACAACGCAGCCGTGGCGGTTGATTTTTAAGCATCAAATAATCCGAATCATGAAAAAGCACATCTTCAAATATATGTTCCTCCTCGGCTGCGGCGCGCTCCTGGCGTCGTGCAGCAAGGATTTTTTGAACCGTCCGCCGGAAGACGCCATCGTGGACGTGAATTTTTACCAGACGGCAGACCAGGTGCTGGCAGGAACGGCGCCGCTTTATAACGTGGTGTGGTTCGCCTATAACGACAAGGCATCGCACGGGATCGGGGACGGGCGCGCCGGCATCCTCATGTCCGGCTCTTACCAGGTGGAGAACATCCGCATGCAGACGACCGACGTTACGCCGGAAGTGTACAGTTCCTGGACGGCCTTTTTCAACGTGGTGGCGCAATCCAACATGGTGATCTACAACGTCACGAAATACACGGCGCCCAGTGTGCCGGAAAACGTGAAGCAGATGGGGATCGCGGAAGGGAAGTTCATGCGGGCGATGGCTTATTATTACCTGGTGCAGAACTGGGGCCCGGTGCCGGTGATCACTGATAACAATACCCTGTTGACGGACACCTCCGTGGCAAGGAATACCGTGGAAAGCATCTGGGAATTCATTATACGGGAGTTCCAGTTCGCCGCAGACAATCTGCCCGCAACGCCGGCCCAGAAAGGCCGCGTGACGAAATGGGCGGCGAAGGGGATGCTGGCGAAAAGTTATCTCACCCGCGCAGGGCTCGCCGGGAACGGGCAACGTAATGCCGATGATCTCAACAAGGCGAAAGCCCTCGCGCAAGACGTTATCGCCAACAGCGGGGCGCAATTGATGGCCAATTACGAAGACCTTTTCCTGACAAAGAACAACAACAATTCCGAAAGCCTCTTTGCATTGCAATGGAAATACGACGGCGACTGGGGGACGCAAAACAGCGTGCAGGCCTTCCTGGCCTTCGGCTCTGAGATCACCGGGTTCGGTGATGGATGGGGCAGCGACCTGGGCGCTTCGTTCGATCAGCTGCGGCTCTATTCCCCGAACGACAAACGGCTGAAAGCCACGTTCATGCTGCCTGGCGCACATTACTCCTACATCCACCAGGCGGTAGACGATCCTGCCAATCCCGGTAAAAAGCTCATCCAGGAATTGCAGGTGCCCTGGAGATGGGTGGGCACGGAAAGGTACAATACACGGGCCTGGGTGAAGAAATACGTCGTAGGCCGGCCGGAAGACAACGACGGTAAAGTGACGCAGCAGCATACGGAAATCAACACCTATATGTTAAGGCTGGCGGATGTGTACCTCGTATACGCCGAAGCAGCGTTGGGCAACAGCGCTTCCACGAGCGAGGCGTTGGCGCTCCAGTACTTCAATGCTCTCCGGAAAAGAGCGAACGTAGGTGAAAAAACGGTGATCACAGCAGATGATATTTACCGCGAACGCAGGCTGGAACTGGCCATGGAAGGACAAGCATGGTACGACCTCGTACGGATGTATTACTATGCGCCCGCCAAGGTGCTGGATATGATCAAAGACCAGGACCGCGGCACCTATCGCATCGTTCCCAATTCGGAGCTCAACGCCACTTCCTGGCAGATCACGTCAGACGTGGTGGCCAAATATCCCGTGACGGCAGGCAATTTTTACCTGCCCATTCCGGCGGTAGAATTGTCGGCCGCCCCGAATCTCCGGAAACCTCCCGTTCCTTTCAAGTTCTGATCCCACAAAAACGAAACGTATGAAACAAAATATCCGATTGCTGCTGGCTGGCCTGATGATCGTGCTGCTGGCGGCCTGTACCAAAGATGACGGTCCTTCGGGCCCGCCGGTCATCCACCGCGTGACGCTGCTCGATTCCTCCAAAATGGACAGCGCATTTGTGCGTGCCTTGCCCGGTGCGCTCATTCTCATCACCGGTGAAAACCTCCAGGGCGCAACGCATGTCCTGTTCAATAATTTCGATGCATACTTTAACCCGGCATACAATACGAACACCCATATCATCATCAATATTCCGGAAAACGCTACCACAGAGGCTACCGACCGGAATGTACCGAACGAGCTGCGGATCAGGACAGACCGTGGCGATGCGGTGTTCAAATTCACGTTGGAAATCCCTCCGCCGGCGATCGCGCAGGTAAGCAATGAAAACGCAATGCCGGGGGATTCCGTGATCATCTTCGGTTCCAGCCTGTGGCTGATCAATAAGATCACCTTGCCGGGGAACCGGGAAATCACGCAATTCAACGCCAATCCGGAAGGTACGCGCGTCGGGTTCAAACTGCCGGACCTGGGAACGGATACGGGACGATTGTCGGTAGTAGCCAAATACGGAACGGCCGTGTCTAACGGGCCGCTGAACGATCACCAGAGCGGCGACGTGATCAGCAATCTCACGAACGACGGAGAAACGGGAGAATTGCCCCGTCTAAATTGGGCCTGGTGGGGTGCAGACCGGATCAACGATGCCACGAAATTCCCCGGTACGCGGGGCTACTATCTCAATTGCGTTTTCGGCGGCGTAGGCGTGAACAACGGCGCCTGGTGGGAAGGCGGAAGGTCCGGCAATTTCAACGAGACCGTTTTGTTCACCGACGCTATCCGTACCAAACAAGCGGCCGATTATGCGCTGAAGTTCGAAGTCAATACTAAGGAACCCTGGACCACGGCGGTATGCGTATTGCGGCTCGGCGAGAATTTCGCAGTGCGCTGGAAGCCCTGGAGCTCCCTGCCCGGCAATGCTTTCCATACCCAAAATACCTGGACTACCGTAACCGTGCAGCTTTCGGCATTCAAGACAGCGGCAGACGGGGTGGAAGGCACCGGCGCCAGCGCTGCGTCTATGGGCGAACTGGTGGCCGCCGGCGGGAAAGTGGCATTTACTTTCAGGATGGTGTCGGAAGACAAACCCATCGAAGTTTTTAACGCAGCATTCGACAATTTCAGGATCGTCAAGATAAAATAGGAATGAAAAATACGGTAAGAGGGATCTGTTTATGGAGCATGATAGTTTGCGCGTCGATGGGCTGCAACAAAAAGTCGGGCGACCGTGTCAACAATGGCGGTGGTGGCGATACTACCGGTCCGGTACTGTCGCCCAAAGACCCGCCCACGGCGGCAACTATCGGGTTTTTTATGGATGGGTGGAAGGAGAAAACGTTCACTGCGCCGGATTTCATCGAGAAAGCGCCGCCGGCTGCCGGTTCGGTCGTTGTTTCGGCCGACATGTCCAAAATCCTCACCAAAATCCCGCCCACGATGCTGGGCAACAACGCGAACGTTTACATGACGCAGATGGTGACGGAACCGAAGCTGCTGCAACAATTGCGGCTGCTTCGGCCCGGCCTGGTGCGGTTTCCCGGCGGGAACATCAGCAGCATCTTTTTCTGGAACGCCGCGCCTGGCCATGCACCGGCCGATGCGCCGCCCCAGCTCGCGGATGCCGACGGTACCACGAAGCCCGCGGCCTATTGGTTCGGTGGTAATACCGATGGCTGGACGATGAGCACGGCCAATTACTACGCCATGCTGCAGCAAACCGGCAACGAAGGCGTGATCACCATTAACTACGGCTACGCGCGGTACGGAACAAGCGCCGATCCTGTGGCGGCGGCGGCACACCTGGCGGCGGAATGGGTGCGGTTTGATAAAGGGCGGACGCGGTACTGGGAGATCGGGAACGAAAGCAACGGCACCTGGCAGGCCGGTTACCGGATCGATCCCGCCACGAACCACGACGCACAGCCAGCCATCGTCACCGGAGAACTGTATGGCCGCCACTGGCGTGTGTTTGCTGATTCCATGCGGAAAGCGGCGGCATCCATCGGGCACACGATTTATATCGGCGCGCAGCTGCTGGAGCACGATCCGCCCACCTGGGCCACGGCTACGGACAAAAACTGGAACGAAGGCGTGTTGAAGGAAGCGGGCGCCATGGCCGATTATTATATCGTGCATAGCTATTACACGCCTTACAACACGAATTCCAATCCGCCCGAAGTGCTGGCTTCCGCGGAAGCCGTTTCCAAAGCGATGATGGAGCACCTGAAATCGACGGTCCAGCGGAATGGTGTGGCCCAGAAGCCCGTGGCGTTGACGGAATGGAACATTTTCGCGGTGGGCTCGCAGCAGATGGTGTCTCAGGTGGCGGGGATGCATGCGGTTCTGGTGGTGGGAGAGTTGTTGCGGAACGGATTTGGGATGGCTTGCCGGTGGGACCTCGCCAACGCCTGGGAAAACGGTAATGATCACGGGCTTTTCAGCCAGGGGGAGCCGGCTTCCGGCGAAACTAAATGGAATGCGCGGCCGGCGTTCTTCTACCTGTATTACTTACAGCAATGCCTGGGCAACCGGCTGGTAGAAACGCAGCTGCCGGCAAACAATCATAATATCAACGCCTATACGACCACTTTCAGCAGCGGCCATGCCGGCCTGGTTATCGTGAACCGGGCGGCGGCTGCACAGACGGTTTCGGTAGACCTGAAAAACTTCCGGGCCGGCGAGCGATACTATTGGTACGAGCTGACGGGCGGAGAAGGTGTAAGTTATTTTTCGAGAAAAGTATTTGTAAACGGAAACGGGCCTGCAGGCGTTGCCGGTGGGCCGGAAGACGTGGGTAGCGTGAAGGCCTGGTCCGCCAAAACGATGGATGGGCTCCGGTTTACGTTGCCCCCAATGTCAGTAATATTCATCGTGGTTGAGCGTCAGTAGTACAACTCGATGCTACGTGTTATGTGATCATATACGCCGCTGCTTTCAGCGGCGTTTTTTGTGGTGGTGGATCAGTTTGATAATCAACGGATAAGATACAAATAAGGTGGATAATTGCAGGAGAAAATTGAAGAGGTAATTCCATCCGGTATCATTTGAAAAATTGGGAATGAAACTGCAGAAAAATGCAAGTGCTGAGCCCGCTGCAAATTGAATGGTAATGATGAGCGGGAAAATCAGTATTAAATAACCCGATAGCAATTTTTTGAACCCGAAAAACAGCATCAAAAAAGTTATGAATGATGAAATGAAGTAGATTCCGCCCGAAGATGCAATAAACAACATCTGGTTTTTTATGGAAATATTTTCTGCATATTTCATTGCATTCGGGACTGTTGGTTTTTTCTGGTGGTTGTCCTGGGACGAAGGCGAATTTCCTTTTAAAAGGTCAAAAAGGAAGAAAGAGTAAGGTTCCCTTTCGATGATTTCTTTTCTGATTTCAAATGCCAGCGATTTGCTGGTGCTGTCTGTGGCAGGAGCATTGATGATGGCTGTCAGTTTCGTAAAATGTTCGGTTTTGCGCTGCATGACGTAGTAATAGCTGAGGCCTAGTAAATCGTTCGTAAAGAAAATGGCAGCAATTCCGATAAGTGTAATGATCGTTTTTTGTTGGGTGGAACGTTCCGGACTGAACAGCCATTCGGCGAAATGATCATAATAATTCATAATTGAATCGTTTTGGGTCAACAAATTGAAATGCCGTATAGTGGCAAGGTTTGGGTTATTTGCTTGTTGGATATAAAGCAAAATTGCGGTTGTTGAAACGAAACACATCGTTTTAACAACCGCAATTAAAGTACGGAAAAGATATACGCGAAAAATTTTCTCATGCTGAGAAAATCAATCCAATAAATTTCGGCTTTCAGTCAGGCGATTGCGCCAGCCGAGCGGGCATTAAAATATCCAGCCCGTAATTTCTTCCAGGTAACGTTTGTCCGTTTCATCGAACGTATCCAGGTCCACGCTGTCCACATCCAGCACGCCCTTCACTTCACCGTTCACCAACAGCGGCACAATGATCTCCGAGCGGGAAAGACTGCTGCAGGCAATATGCCCGGGAAACGCCTCCACATCCGGGACCACCAGCGTTTCCGCACGTTCCCACGCCGCCCCGCATACCCCGCGCCCCTTACGGATACGCGTACACGCAACCGGCCCCTGGAAAGGCCCCAGCACCAGTTCCCCGTCTTTCACCAGGTAAAATCCCACCCAGAGCCATCCAAACTGCTCTTTCAGTGCAGCTGAAATATTGGCCAGGTTGGCCGTAAGGTCCGGCTCACCTGTGATCAACGCCTTGATCTGCGGGAGGAGGGCTTCATATTGCTCGGCTTTCGTGCCCCTTATGATCTGTAAGTCTTCTGCCATGTGTGTAGTATTAAAAAAGACGCCACTTTGCAGGGCGTCTTTCGAATGTTTTATAAAAATCCTAATTCGAGCTTGGCTTCTTCGCTCATCATGTCTTTCGTCCAGGGTGGGTCGAACGTGAGTCGAACATCCGCATCCGTAACGCCGGGGATCGCGGACACCTTCTGGCTCACCTCTTCCATGATAGACCCCGCAACGGGGCATCCGGGAGCGGTGAGGGTCATGATGACGAGCACCTTGCCTTCGTCTTTCACTTCAATCTGGTAAACCAGGCCCAGGTCGAAAATGTTCACGGGGATCTCGGGATCGTACACCGTGCGCAACGCTTCCTCCACCTGGTCTCTCATCGTTATTTCCATTGTGCGTCAGTTTTGCATTGATTTAGCCTGAAATGCGACGGCGTACAGCTTCATCTGTTTGAGCATGGAAAGCAGCCCGTTGGAACGCGTGGGGGAGAGGTGGCTGGTCAATCCGATGGCATCGATGAAGTAGATATCCGCTTCTGCGATGTCTTTCGGTGCATGCCCGCTCAGCACCTGGATCACGAGGCTCACGAGCCCTTTGGTGATCACGGCATCGCTGTCGGCCGTAAAGACCAGCTTTCCGTCCTGCAGTTCCGCGTGCAGCCAAACCTTGCTCTGGCACCCGCGGATGAGGTTGTCGTCTGTCTTGTATTTCGGGTCAATGAGCGGCAGGTCTTTGCCCAGCTGAATGATGTATTCGTATTTCTCCATCCAGTCGCCAAACACTTCGAAATCCTCGATGATCCTGTCCTGTTGCTCTTTGATTGTCATGTCGTTCTAAATTTATCCCAGCAAAGTTACGGCTTTCCGCACACCTTCCACCAGCCGGTCGATATCGTCTGTCGTGTTATAAACCGCGAGCGACGCGCGTACCGTTCCGGGGATGCCGAAGCGGTCACACAACGGCTGGGTGCAATGGTGGCCCGTCCGCACCGCGATGCCCTGCTGGTCGAGCAGCACGCCTACATCAGAGGGATGCGTATCGCCAACGAGGAACGAAATGGCTCCGCTGCGATGTTTGGCTTCCCCGATGAAACGGAGGCCTTCGATCTGCTTGAGCGCGGCTACGGCGTATTCCGTCAGCTGATGTTCGTAGGCCTGTATCTTATGGATCCCTACTTTGTTTACCCAGGCCACGGCTGCGCCGAGCCCGATGGCTTCACAAATGGCAGGAGTGCCGGCTTCGAATTTCAGGGGAACGTCGGCGTAAGTCGTTTTTTCGAAAGTAACGTGCTTGATCATGTCGCCGCCGCCTTGGTAGGGAGGCAGTTGTTCCAGCCAGCTTTCCTTTCCGAAAAGAATACCGATGCCGGTGGGCCCGAACAGTTTGTGGCCCGACAGCGCCAGGAAATCCACATCCAGCTCATGCACCCTGATAGGCGTATGTGCAGCGGCCTGCGCGGCGTCGAGCATCACGGGGATGCCTTGTTCGTGCGCGAGTTCGATGATGTCTTTGACGGGGTTTACGGTGCCGAGGGTATTGGAAATCCAGGTGATGGAAACCAGTTTCACGCGCGGGTTGAGCATGGAACGGAAAGCGTCCATGTCGAGCTCGCCTTTGTCCGAAATGGGGACCACCTTCAGTTTCGCGCCTTTTTCCTCGCAGGCGAGCTGCCAGGGAACGATGTTGGAGTGGTGCTCCATGGCGGAAATGATGATCTCGTCGCCTTCCCTGAGGAAAGATTTCCGGAAACCGGCGGCCACCAGGTTGATGGCGTCTGTCGTACCCTTGGTGAACACCACTTCGTGATGATGCGCGCCGATGAAGGCGGCCACGGCGTGGCGGGCGGCTTCGTAAGCCGCTGTGGCCTGCTGGCTCAGCGTATGCACCCCGCGGTGCACGTTGCTGTTATATTGGGTGTAATATTCCTGCATGGAACGGATCACCGAAACGGGCTTCTGCGTAGTGGCACCATTGTCCAGATACACGAGGGCCCGCCCGTTGACGGTTTGCTGGAGAATGGGGAATTCATTCCTGATCAACTCCGCTTCCGGCCATAAAATATCTTGTGCAGTCGCTGTTTCCATGGTCCTTCCGGGTTTTAAGGGTGAAGGCTAGGCGTGCAGGTATTGCGATGCGATTTGCTCTACCTGTTTGCGCACAGCCGGGATGGTCACCTTGGCGGTGATATCGAACGCGAACGCTTTCACCAGCAGGTTGCGGGCTTCCGCCTCGCCGATGCCGCGGGCGCGCAGGTAAAACAGCGCGTCGTCGCTCACCTGGCCGATCGTACAACCGTGGCTGCATTTCACGTCGTCCGCGAAAATTTCCAGCTGCGGCTTGGTGTAGATTGCTGCGTCAGGGCTGATCACCAGGTTGTTGTTTTGCTGGAAAGCGTTGGTTTTCTGCGCATCTTCATGCACATAGATCTTTCCGTTGAACACGCCGGTGGCTTTGTCCATCAATACGCCGCGGTACAGTTCGTTGCTTTCGCAGTGGGGCATGCGGTGGTCGACAGACGTGTGGTTGTCGATCAGCTGGCTGCCGGCTGCGATATAGAAGCCGTACATGTGCGTTTCGGTCCTTTCCTCGTCCAGCGAAATGTTGAGATTGTTGCGGACGAAGTCGGAATCGGTGAGGGTGAAAGTATAGTTGTTATAGAGGCTTTTGCCTTTCTGTTCCACCAGGTTCTGGTTGATGGAACGGAGTTGGCTGCCGCCGGTCTGTAACTGGTATTGGCTCAGTTGGGCGCGCTCCGAAACGATGGATTCGGTAACGCTGTTGATCACCACGTTATCGGTAAGACCGATACCTGCGGCCGATTCCACGATCTGCACGGAAGCGCCTTCGTTCACGACCACAAGGTGGCGGGGATTGAAGAGGCGGGGCTGATCGGCGAGGTAGAGATGTACCACCTGGATGGGTTGTTCTACCTGAGCTTTGGCTTTCACTTCGATGAACAGGCCGTCATTGAAAAGGGCGGCGTTCAGCTGCGCGAAATGAAACTCGGCGATCTTGGGGCTCTGGTGGAAATAGCGTTCCACGGCGGGCTGCGAACCGGCTTCGCTCAATCTGCTCACGGTCACCTGCGCGGCGGGCGGCAATTGGGAAAGATGGGCTTGCATTACGCCGTTCACGAGCACGAGGTGGTAGGTGTCGGGGAGGAGCAGGCCGGTGGCTTCGAGCTGCGCGGCCGTTACTTCCGGGACTTCCGGCAGGGCAACCTGGATGTCGTTCTTGAAAAACGGCACTACATTGGTGTATTTCCAGTCTTCCACTTTAACCGTCGGGATGCCGCCGAGGGCGAGGAACTGCTTCAGTGCCGCTTCCCGGCCGGTGAACCAGCCATTGGCGGAAAACTGCGCGCCGAAAAGCGCGGGCAATGCCTCGTTGAATGATATATTTTTAGTTGCAGTCGTCATGTGTTATTGTACAGGTTCTTCTAAACGGATGTCTTCTTTCAGCCAGTCGTAGCCTTTTTCTTCCAGTTCCAGCGCCAGTTCCTTGGTGCCGGATTTCACGATGCGGCCGTTGTAGAGCACGTGTACAAAGTCGGGAACGATGTATTCCAGCAGGCGCTGGTAGTGGGTGATGATGATGAAGGCGTTGTCTTTGCTGCGCAGTTTGTTGACACCGGCAGATACGATGCGGAGCGCGTCGATATCCAGTCCGGAGTCGGTTTCGTCCATGATCGCGAGCTTGGGCTCGAGCATGGCCATCTGGAAGATGTCGTTGCGTTTCTTTTCACCGCCGGAGAAACCTTCGTTCAGGGAGCGGTTCATGAGGTTGGCATCGAACTCCATGAGCTTCTGTTTGCTTTTCAGCATGTCCAGGAAAGCTTTGGCCTGCATGGGAGGTTCGCCGTGATAGGCGCGGATCTCGTTAACGGCCGTTTTGAGGAAGTTGATGTTGGAAACCCCGGGAATTTCTACCGGGTACTGGAAGGCGAGGAACAGCCCTTCGCGTGCGCGCACTTCGGGGCTCATGTCCAGCAGGTCTTTACCCAGGAAGTCTACCGAGCCGTCGGTCACTTCATAAGATTCACGACCGGCGAGCACGGAGGCGAGGGAAGATTTGCCGGAGCCGTTGGGGCCCATGATGGCGTGTACTTCGCCCGGTTTCACGGTCAGATTAATGCCTTTCAGAATAGCATTTCCTTCTACTGCAGCATGCAGGTTCTTGATATCTAGCATCTCTTTGTGTTTATAGGTTATCCTACACTGCCTTCCAGCGTGATGGATAATAATTTTTGCGCTTCCACGGCAAATTCCATGGGCAGCTGGTTCAATACTTCTTTTGCGTAACCGTTCACGATCATGTTCACGGCCTGTTCATTGTCAATGCCACGCTGATTGAGGTAAAACACCTGGTCTTCCCCGATCTTGGAGGTGGTGGCTTCGTGCTCCACCATCGCCGAGTTGTTTTTGGACTCGATGTAGGGGAAGGTATGGGCGCCGCAACGGTCGCCGATCAGCAGGGAATCGCACTGGGTAAAGTTACGGGCGTTGGTGGCGTTGGGGCCTACCTTCACCAGGCCGCGGTAGGTATTGTGGCCGTGGCCGGCGGAGATACCTTTCGAAATGATGCGGCTTTTGGTGTTTTTCCCGATATGGACCATCTTGGTACCGGTATCTGCCACCTGTTTGTTGGCGGTAACGGCCACGGAGTAGAACTCACCGATGGAATTATCGCCCTGGAGGATAACGCCGGGGTATTTCCAGGTGATGGCGGAGCCGGTTTCCACCTGCGTCCAGGAGATCTTGGAGTTTTTGCCCTTGCAGATCCCGCGTTTGGTCACGAAGTTGTAGATACCGCCTTTCCCGTCTTTATCGCCGGGGTACCAGTTCTGAACGGTAGAATATTTGATTTCCGCATGGTCCAGGGCGATGAGTTCCACCACGGCTGCGTGCAGTTGGTTTTCGTCGCGCATGGGAGCGGTGCAGCCTTCGAGGTAGCTCACGTAGGAGCTGTCGTCGGCGATGATGAGCGTGCGCTCGAACTGTCCGGTATTTTTCGCGTTGATGCGGAAATAGGTAGACAGTTCCATGGGGCAGCGAACGCCTTTAGGAATATATACGAACGATCCGTCGGAGAAAACGGCGGAGTTCAGTGCGGCGTAAATATTGTCGGATTGGGGTACCACGGTGCCGAGGTACTTTTTCACCAGCTCGGGATGTTCCTGAACGGCTTCGCCGAAGGAGCAGAAAATGATCCCCAGCTCATGGAGCTGCGCTTTGAAGGTGGTAGCCACCGAAATGGAGTCGAACACCGCGTCTACCGCTACGCCCGACAGCATCTTCTGTTCTTCCAGCGGGATGCCGAGCTTTTCGAAGGTGCGGAGCAGTTCGGGGTCCACCTCGTCGAGGCTGTTGTATTTCACCTTGTTCTTCGGTGCGGCATAATAGGAAACCGCCTGGAAGTCAACTTCCGGCAATTTGAAATTCTGCCAGTTGGGCATAGTCAGTTTCTGGAAAAGCTGGAACCCCTTCAGCCGCCACTCCAGCAGCCATTCCGGCTCCTGCTTCTTGGCGGAAATGAAGCGGATGATGTCCTCGTTGAGGCCCGGGGGCGCAATATCCATTTCGATCTGCGTCTCAAACCCGAACTCGTACTCACGGCCTGCCAGTTCCTGTAATATGTCTTGTTCTGCGCTCATAATAATTATATACTCTACAAATCAGTTATTTCGAATTAACTTTGCGGGGCCAACCGGGATGACAGGATCCGAACCTGCGACCTTCCCCGGCCTTTACCAAGTGCAAAGATAGCGTGCTGAAAGCGGTAATCCTCATCACTGGCCTATTTTCGAACTTTTCCGCTAATTTATTTGCTTGAAATCCCGACAAAGTTACGATATTTGCGAATAAAGCAAGTAAAAACTTGGATAATTATAAGGCACATCATACCTCTTCCGCAGACCGGCTGTTACTGCTGCTCAAAACGAAAGGCCCCCTTACCACCGGGGCCGTTTCCGTTGAGCTGGGCATTACCGCCGAGGGCGCCCGGCAACAGCTCCAGAAGCTGGCCGAAGAAGGCTGGGTGCTGTTTGAGTCCATTTCCCGCGGCGTGGGCCGCCCATCACTCGTTTGGAGCATCTCCGACAAAGGGAACCGCCGGTTCCCCGATACCCATGCCGAACTCACCGTTCAACTTATAGATACAATTCGTGATGTATTAGGTGCTGAAGCCCTGAATAATGTGATCTCCGCCCGGGAGTACAAGGTACTTTTGCGGTATTACGATATATTAAAGGAGGAGGAAGGGCTGGAAGCGAAAGTCCGTAAGTTCGCCGAGCTCCGCTCGCGCGACGGCTACCTGGCCGAATACCGCCGGGAGGGCGACGGCTGTTTTGTCATGATCGAGAACCATTGTCCCATTTGCGCAGCGGCTACCGCCTGCCACGACATCTGCAAGGTGGAACTGCAAACCTTCCAGGAGATTTTCCGGGAATGGGGGACGATCGAGCGGCTCGACCATGTCCTCGAAGGCGCGCGCCATTGCGCTTACCGCATTACACCGGCCACCCCCGTCGCAGGATAATCCCTTTATTTTTTCCCAAAGAAAGAAAGATCGAAACGATGGTTGCCCGGTTCGGCAGGATCGTACCATATGCGTATGCGCGCCTGTTGCAACAGGTGCATATGCAGGGCCTGCGGGTCGATATTCAAGGCCTCGCTCATAAAATGATGCGTTTTACCTTGCACCTGCGCGTTGCACCGGATATAAGCCTGTTGCCAGGTTTCCATGTACGGGGTCCTTGTGTCTAAGGACGTTCGCGTATTGGAAGTGTCGCGGATGGCGGTGCCGGTCGAGATCGTGCATGTGTCCGGATGAACGGATAGTTCTTTCCAGTGAGCAGGCAGGGGCTCCTCAGCCGGTGCGGCGGCCGACTTTTTTATCAGTTGCAATATTTTCTTGAACATCAGCGCTTAGCGGCGTTGTTTTGCAGTTGCGAGTTTTTCCTTCACCAGGGAGAAAATGTAAACGGAAAAACCGATCAGCATAACGGGCAATGCAAATGCACCGATCTGCGACATTACGTCTGCGTTATTCCAGTGATTGATTTTGAAAGCGGCGCTGATCACGACTACTAAAGCGGCAACGATGGTCAGGGAAAGTGATAATTTTTTCATGTGCATGATTTCGGGTTAACGGCGAATGTTGCCGTACGTCAAATATAGGGAATAATTCGTTCCGCCCCTAACTTTTACGCCAGCACGAAAACTTCAGTTTCGGAAGGGCGTTTTCCGTTTTTGCATGGTTGTAGTTGCAGTTTACTTTCCCAATTGATTGCAAGCTGTTCATTTTCAAGTTGATTCTGTGTTGACGCGCGTCCGGCATCCGCTTTGGCATACTGTCTGAAAATTAGATCATGCCTACACATCGTGTTTACCGCAAGCCGGTGCCCCCGCCGGAAAATAAGTGGATGTACTATGTGATCGCGGGCTCCTTTGCCCTGTCGGTCCTCATCCAGATCATCATTCAACTTACCCATTGATCATGCTCAATACTTACGAAGTTCCGGCGCTGATAGAAGACGCGTTGCCGGAACTGCACAAGCCCTTGCGTCAATTCCCCGCCATTTTTCATTTGTATGAAACGATGGAATGCCTCCGCGACCATACGCTCCGCCAATGGCGCGATGAGAACTTCCCGGCACTGGAGAAATGCCTCCGTGTCGCCGGAAGGCTGTACGAGCGCGGCAACCAGCGCGTCCGCGATGCGGTGGAGCGGATCATCGTTCCGGGGATTTCCCATGCGGAAGTTGCCGGACAGGCCGGCCGCATCCGGCTGTTTTCGCTCGTGCCCGCGCCGCTGTACAATCTTTTCATCCGTGAACATCTCAAACCGGAAGATCATGCACGCCCATAACGCACCGTCTGCGCCGGAAGCGGGACCTCCCGTCATCTTCGAAGTGCGCACCGCCACGCTGGCAGACGCGCGCTTCGCCAGCCTTATCGCCGAAACCATCAGTACTTCCGCAAAAGCCCGCGGAACGGGTATCGCAGGGCGCACTCCGGAAATGATCCGCGGCAAGATCGCACAGGGCAAGGCGGTCATAGCGCTGATGGCCGGCGGCGAATGGGCCGGATTCGCCTACATCGAAACCTGGGAAGGAGGGAAGTTCGTTTCCAACAGCGGCCTCATCGTGCGGCCGGAGCTCCGGGGCATGGGCGTGGCCGCGGCCCTGAAACAGGCGGTTTTCCGGCTAAGCCGGCAGCTGTACCCCAATGCCGGGATCATCTCGATCACGACATCCGCGGCGGTGATGAAATTAAACAGCAGACTGGGCTTCAGGCCGGTTTCCTTTGCAGAGGTCACGCAGGACGATGCCTTCTGGGAAGGCTGCCGCAGCTGCGCCAACCACGGCATCCTTTGCGCCAAAGAGCGCCAGGTTTGCCTCTGCACCGCGTTATTATACGATCCCGCGGAAAATGAAAAACCTGCGTAACGATCGTTGCAGAAAGAAAAGAAACGGAAGCTGATTTATGTATCTTCATGCAGTAAATACCATGCTACATGAAGTTCCCTGCCTGCATAATCGGGGCCTTGCTGAGCGGCGCTTTTGCCGCGGCGCAGGAAAATCCCGTCCGTCTCAACCAGTCCGGTTTTTATACCGCCGGGCCCAAACAGGCGGCGGTCATGGGCCCGGTCCCTTCCGACCTGTTTTTCATCACTACACCAGACGGGAACGATACGGTATTCCGCGGTGTGCTGCAGCCGGAAAAGTTATCGCAGTATTCGGCATCGCGCGTACGCATGGCTGATTTCAGCGCTCTGGAAAAGAAAGGGCGCTTCGTGCTGCGGGTGCCGGGAATGGCGGCTTCGTATCCTTTCGGGATCGGGGATGCGCCTTATCGCGACCTGGCGGCAGCCGTGTTGAAAGGGTTTTATTTCCAGCGGGCGTCCATGCCGCTGGAAGCGCGATACGCCGGCAAATGGGCGCGCCCGGCCGGGCATCCGGACACGCGGGTGCTCGTCCATCCCTCCGCAGCCGACGGCAAAAGACCGGCAGGAACGGTGATCGCTTCGCCAGGCGGATGGTACGATGCCGGCGATTACAACAAATACATCGTCAACTCCGGCATTACGATGTACATGCTGCTGTCTGCCTACGAAATTTTTCCCGCATACTTCGACCGGCTCGATATTAATATTCCTGAAAGCGGCAACGGCGTTCCCGATATCCTCGACGAATCGCTGTACAACCTGCGCTGGATGCTGACTATGCAAGACCCCAACGACGGCGGCGTTTACCACAAATGCACCAACGCCGGGTTCGACAAAATGGTAATGCCGCACAACGCCTCCACGCAGCCGAGGTACGTGGTGCAGAAAAGCAGCACGGCTGCCTACGATTTTGCCGCCGTAATGGCCATGGCTTCGCGGATTTACCGGCCGTTCGAAGATCAATTCCCCGGATTGGCGGATAGCTGCAGCAGGGCGGCCGTCCGCGCGTGGGACTGGGCCGAACGACATACCGGCGCCACATATCTGTACAACCAGAAAGAAATCAACCGGAAAACGAAGCCCGCAATTCAAACCGGCGAATATGGAGATAGGAATTCGGCCGATGAAAGGTTTTGGGCGTATATGGAGCTGGTGACGGCCGTAGGCGGACAAAAGTTCGACAGCACGGATGAATTGCACACGGGCTATGCGCTGCCGAACTGGTACACCGTGGAAACCCTCGGCCACTGGAGCGCTTATCGCCATCCCGCCAAACCGCTCCACAAAAAGGGGATGGGTGAATTATTCATCCGGCAGGCCGATCAGCTCATCCGTTCGTCGGAAAAAAATGCGTTCGGTACCGTTATGGGACAAACGCCTGCGGATTTCAACTGGGGTGGCAATTCCAATGCGGCCACGCAGGGCATCCTGCTGGTGTATGCCTATCTCGCCACCCAAAACCGCATTTATCTCGATCATGCCCTTTCCAATCTCGATTACCTGTTGGGCCGAAACGCAACGGGGTATTGCTTCGTGACGGGTTTCGGCGAAAAGCGGCCCATGCATCCGCACCACCGCCCATCGGTTGCAGACGGGGTAGCAGATCCTGTGCCGGGGCTCCTCGTGGGTGGCCCGAACATCAGGATGGAAGACGGTGCCAGGTATCCGTTCCGGGAAGTGGAAACGGCTTACGTAGACCGCGACAGCGCCTTCGCATGCAATGAAGTCGCCATCAATTGGAACGCGCCGCTGGTATTCCTTGTGAACGCATTGGAAGCATTGAAGGTGGAAGCGGGATATGTGAAGGAATGAGGGCCGTCCGCCTATAAAAAAATGAAAGCCGGGAACACCGGCTTTTTTTATTGCAGCTTCACGAGCGATGCGCGCTGATCGCTCGTCAGGTCTTTGAGCTCGATTACTTCCAAAGCAATACCGTCGCGTGTTTTGAGGGTACGGAGGATGTTTTTCGCCGGTTCGTTGATGGTCCACATTCCGCCGGTGAGCGGGTCAACGATGAGGAGCCCGATCGCGCCGCCCAGGAAGATGTTCCCGAAATACCAGCCGTTGATTTTGAAATGAACGGGAATGGTTTGCGATTCGAACCCGGGCTTGGTGAAAGTGATTTCATATTTCGCGGGCGAGAAATAACCGGCGCCGGATTTGAGGCGTACCTGAGCAGGGGTTTGGCCGCTGAACACGGTGTTGCCTTTTTTGTCGAGCACGGTCACGGTGGCGTCTTCCGGTTTGGTGTTGAGCATAAACGTTTGTTTGCTGCCGGAGATGATGGTGGCGCAGGATGACAGGGAAATGGCCGCGATCGCTGCTAAAAACCGGGCTTTTGCGGTGAGTTTCATGGCAAGGGAATTTTCACTGAATATACTCAATTTTGAAAAGGGAAGTAAGGATATCGGCAGCTTGAAAAGCAGATACGATAATCTTCCTTATTTTGCGGTCAGCGATCAAAACCCTCAGTCTCATGCCTTTAGCCAATACTTGCCTGGGATGGATGGCCTCCTGCGCCAGTGTTATCCTTTTTCCGGCCGACAGTCTCCCGCACCGGGATTCCCTGCCGGCGGGGCGTCCGTACGTCGAAAAGATCGGGGATTACGCGACCGTGAAGGCCACGTACAGCGAAGACCTCGAAGAGCTTGCGCTCCTGACGCCGGGCCGCGACCTGGAGCTGGCGCCCAATGCCAGTGCGGCGGTGCATCTCGGTTTTTCGTACCGCTTTCTCTCGGTGGGTTTCAAGGTGGCGCCGCGGTTTTTGTCCGGGAACGGGGATGATGGCCAGATGGGGAAGACGGCTGCCCGGGGAATGGCGCTGGGCTTTACTTTCCGCCACTGGCAGCAGGAGCTCAGTTACAGCAGGACCAAAGGCTATTACCTCGAAAACACGGCGGATTACGTGCCGGGCTGGAAGGAGGGGATGCCGTACCTGCAGTTCCCCGATCTGGTGTTCAGGAGCTTCCAGGGCATTACGGCTTATAATTTCAATCCGCGGTTTTCGGTGAACGCGGTGCTGACGCAAACAGAGCGCCAGCGCAGGAGCGCCGGAAGTTTCATTCCGCTGCTGCTGTACCGGTATTACATTATAGACGACCGTTCCGTACCGGTTGCGCCGGGCGGGGCCACGCAGCGGACGAACAACTTCGAAGTATTGCTGGGCGCGGGTTACCAGTATACTTTCGTGTGGCAGTACTGGTATGCGTCATTGGGGGTAACGCCTGGAGCGGGATATATTTTCACGAAATTGACAACGCGTTATCCGGACGGGCCGGCTGTAGACCACCACCATACGCCGGCATTCCGGGTAGACGGCCGCGCGGGGATCGGGTATAACGGTCAGCGGGTATACGCAGGAACGTATATGAACGTCATTTCCAACGCTTCGCGGCAGGAAAACAATGCCGTCATCAACAGCGACAGCCGGCTCATTTTCAGGGTGTTCGCGGGATACCGTTTCCGGGCGCCGAAGGTCCTTTCCCGGCCTATGGACCGGTTAACGGAGATCTACGGGCAAAAGCTGGAGCGCCTCCGCAGGAAGGAGCGATAATCCCCATTTCCATACTATTTTTCGATCGACCGCGTCCAATATATGGATGCGGAACTCTTTTCCATGGCCCGTTGTGGAGATGATAACGTTTGCGTTCCCGGATGGCACCATCTTTCCCTGAAGAGAAAAAAGTTGCGCATTTGAAACCGTTCCCTATATTTGCAGTAGAATAGACTAGAATAACATAGTCTTTACGTATTTCCTGCGGCGCTATTCCCGCAAGGTCAACCAAAACTATTGCCATGAAACAGTTTCTTCCACGTAGTTGCGACAGCAGCTGAGGTTGTCTGCGTATTCCAGGTATGAATAAATTCCACAGCTACAACCAAAAGTAAAATCTATGCAAGCTTATTTTTCCAGGAGCTGCCATACGCAGGCGGGCTCCCGAACTTCCACGTGCCTATGGAAAACGATGTTGGTGCTGGCCATGATGCTGGCCGTCGTTTCCCCCGTTTGGGCGCAGCAAAAAATCCAGGTGAGCGGTAAGGTGGCGAATGAAAAGGGAGAACCGGTACCCGGGGCTTCCATCGCGGAAAAAGGTACTTCGAACGGGGCTGTCAGCCTCGAAGACGGCCGCTTTCAGCTCAGTGTCGCCTCCGGTGCCGTACTCGTTGTTTCCTTTACGGGATACGAAACGCAGGAAATCCCCTCCCGTAGCGGCACCCCGCTCCGCATCACGCTCGTCCCGGCTTCCAAAGACATCGGCGAAGTAGTGGTGATCGGCTACGGTTCTCAGAAAAAAACTTCCGTTGCCGGCGCCGTATCTTCCGTACGGGGCGCCGAACTGATTCAAAGCGGCTCGTCCAACGTATCCAACGCCATCGCCGGCCGCGTGCCGGGCGTCATCGCCAACAACCGCTCCGGGCGCCCCGGAGAAGACGATGCTTCCCTCGTCATCCGCGGCTTCAACTCTTTCGGCGGCGGCACCAGCCCGCTCATCATCGTAGACGGCATCCCCGACCGCAGTTTCAACCGCATCAACCCCAACGACATTGAAAGCGTGACCGTCCTCAAAGACGCATCCGCAGCCATTTACGGCGTACGGGCGGCCAACGGCGTCATCCTCGTCACCACCAAAAGAGGCAAATCCGGCAAGCCGACCATCCAGTACGACGGCAACTACGGCTTCCAGCAACTCACCCGCCAGCCCGAAATCGTGAACGCCTGGCAATACATGACCTACTTCAACGAAGTAAACCCCAATACCTACGCCAAGGGAGAGATCGATAAGTACAAGGCGGGTAACGTTCCCGGATATACGTCTACCAACTGGCTGGACGAAGTTTTCCGCAAAAACGCGCCGCAAACTTCCCATTCCCTCAGCGTGAGCGGCGGCAACGAGCAGGTGAAATATTATTTCTCGGGCCAATTTGTAGACCAGTCCAGCAACTTCCGCAACAGCATCGAGCGCTACCGGCAGTTCAACATCCGCTCCAACATCGACGCGCGGATCTCTTCCAACCTGAAAGTGAACCTAGATATCGCCGCACGCAACGAAGACCGGCGCTATCCTACCTACGGCGTGGGCAGCATCCTGCACGAAACACGCTCGCTGTACCCGTTCATTCCCGCCCGTTGGGAAAACGGCCTGCCCAGCGCAGGCGTGGCGGCGGGCCGCAATCCCGCCATCCTCGTAACGGACGCGCCGGGGTACGACCGCGTGAAGAATTACGTGGTAACGCCGCAAGCGGGATTCGACCTGAAAATGCCGTTCGTTACGGAAGGATTGTCGCTGAGCGGATATGTGTCTTACGACGTGAACCTCCGTCACAGGAAAGTTTTCAACCGGCCTTGGGATGCATATGCATTCGACCGGTCTACCAACACCTATACCAACCAGCGTTCCAGCACGGTTTCTTCGGCCAGCGTTGCGCAGAACGAAGACATGCTTTCGGGCAGCACACAGTTCATCAAACTGGCGTATGACCGCACTTTCGGCCGCCACAAGATCGGCGCGTTCGCGGGGTATGAATCCACGACTTCGTCGTCCTGGGGCACTTACGCCTATCGCCGCAACCTGCTGAGCGACCAGATCGACCAGATCTTTACCGGTACGGCCGACGGACAGAACGCCACGGGCTCGTCGGCGCAAGACGGCCGCGCGAGTTACCTGGGCAGGGTAGAGTATGGGTACGACAATAAATACCTCCTGGAAGTGACGATGCGGTACAACGGCTCCTTCAACTTCCCGACGCAGAACCGCTGGGGCCTTTTCCCGGCCGTGATCGCGGGATGGAGGATTTCCGAAGAGCGGTTTTTCAAGGAAAGCGTGCCCTTTATCAACGAGCTGAAGCTTCGCGCGTCGTGGGGCCTGCTCGGCAGCGATGCCGTGGCCCAATATCTCTTCCTGACCCGCTATCAGCTGGTGACGAACAAAAACTATTATACTTACTTCGGCGACGATTATGCATTGAACAACGCCATTTCGCTCACCAGCACGCCCAATCCCAACATCACCTGGGAAAAGCAGGATACGAAAAACTTCGGGGTGGACGCGACGTTGCTGGACAACCGGCTGACGTTTACCGCCAACTATTTCCGGTATGTGAGAAAAGACATTCTCGCCAAGCGCAATGCGTCGATCCCCTTGTTTACCGGAATGGCGCTGCCTTCCGAGAATATCGGGAAATCGCTGAACCGGGGCGTCGACTTCGCCCTGACCTACACCGGCGATGCGGGCGAACTGCGGTATTCGGCCGGCGTGAACGGGACTTTCGCGAAAAGCAAAGTGCTTTTCCGTGACGAAGCGGCTTCCGTTCCCCAATGGCAGAAATCCGAAGGATACCCCATCGATTCCTGGCTACTGTATGCGTCTGACGGCATTTACCGTTCGCAGGACGAGATCGACCGTTCCGTTCACCTGCCCGGCGCCCGCCCTGGCGATATCCGCATCAAGGATACCGATGGCAACGGTGTCATCACGGCCAACGACCAGGTCCGCATTTACGAAACCGCCACGCCGAAAGTGGTGTATGGCGTGAATCTCGGCCTCAGCTACAAAGGCATCGGCCTGAACATGCTCCTGTCCGGCCAAACCAAAGCGAAGCAGATGATCAACTCCCAGGTGCAGGGTTCCCTCATCGCCCCGCCGCAATGGCTGTACGACGGCCGCTGGACGCCGGAAAACACCGGAAGCGAATATCCGCGCGCGCATACGAGCAACAGTGTCAACGCTTCCTATTACAACAATTCCGACTTCTGGCTGCGCGATGCTTCGTTCCTGCGGCTGAAGAGCCTCGAGCTGTCGTGGTCCGTTCCAACAAGATTCTTTTCCGGCAGCGGCCTCAGCGCCCTGCGCCTGTATGCCAGCGGGTACAACCTGCTGTCGTTCGACAAAATGAAGAAATTCGGCGTAGACCCGGAAACGAACAACACCACAGGCATCAATTATCCGCAAACGAGGATTTTCCGCTTCGGGCTCAACGTCGGGCTTTAAGGCTTTCACCATTCAAACTTTCCTATCATGAAACTGAGAATATTGCTACTGGCGGGTTTATGTGCGGGCAATTTCCTGCTGCCGTCGTGCTCCAAAGTGCTGGACAAAGCGCCGCTGGATTCGTATACCGACGAATCCGTCTGGAAAGACATCAAGCTGGCGGAAGCTTTCGCCAACAACATCTACAACATCCTGCCCACCTGCACGTACGACTGGGGCAGTTCGATCAACCGCAGCTTTTTGCTGTCGCCCGCGTCTGACGAAGGTTTCAATAAATTCGACTACGCCGGTGTCCGCAACGTGATCAACAAAGGGCTGCTTTCGCCCGACAATGCGGGCAGTTTCGACATCTGGGCGAAGAATTACTCGCATATCCAGAACGCCAATATCCTGCTGTCGCGCATCGACCAGGTTCCGGGCGACGATGCCACGCGGAAGCGGATCAAAGGGGAGGTGACGTTCCTCCGCGCATACGCTTACTTTCAGCTGATCTGCGACTATGGCGGCGTTCCGCTCGTAAAAACGCCCTTCGGCCTGTCGTCCGATTTCAAAGTCCCCCGCAGTACCTTCGACGAATGCGCGAAATTCGTAAGCGACGAGCTGGAAGCGGCGGCGACCCTGCTGACGGGCATCAATCAACCCAAAGGCCGTGCGAGCGCCCCGCTGGCACTGGCGGTGAAATCGAGGCTGCTGCTGTATATGGCGAGCCCGCTCTGGAACCCTTCCAACGACGCGGCGAAATGGGCGGCGGCTTCCGCTGCGGCCAAAAGAGTGATGGACCTGCCCGGGTTTACGCTCTATACCGGTAATTACGCAGACCTGTTCACGGTGTACAACAGCGAGATCATCGGTGCGCGGCTGTCGAACAAGGAATACGAATGGGATGCGTTCACCGGCATCGAAATGATGTGCTTCCCCAACGGGTACCACGGCTGGGCGGCATTTGCGCCCACGCAGGATTTGGTGGACGCGTTCGGTATGGCCAACGGGAAAAACATTTCCGACGCGCAATCCGGTTACGATCCGCAGAACCCTTACGCAGGGCGCGATCCGCGCTTCTATGCGGATATAGTGCACGACGGGCGGCCTACCGGCAACGCGGCCTATTTCAGCGACCGTACCACCAACGAGGCGCAGTTCTACGAAGGCGGCTACGATTCCGACCAGGGGTACGACGCCTGGAACAACAGCCTGACGCGCTACTCCTTCCGCAAGTACATGGACACGACGTTCAATTTCAATACCGACCTGCAGGCCAACCGTTTCTGGATTTTGTCGCGGCTCGGGGAGATCTACCTCAACTACGCCGAAGCGGAATTCCAGCTGGGGCATGAAGCCGTGGCCCGGGAATACCTGAACAAGATCCGGCTGCGCGCCGGTATCACGGCGCCTTTGACGGAAAGCGGCCCGGCGCTGCTGGCGCGGATCCGCAACGAGCGGCAGGTAGAGCTTTGCTTCGAGGGGCACCGTTATTACGACGTCCGCCGCTGGAAGATCGCGGAAACGACGGAAAACAAGCCCTGCCGCCAGGTGATCATTACCCGCAACGCAACTACCGGCGTCAGGACGTACGTGTACCAAACGCTGGAGCAACGCGCCTTCAAGCCGGAACATTACCTGCTGCCCATCCCGCGGACGGAGATCAACCGCACCGGGTTGCCGCAAAATCCTTTATACAAGTGATGTATGCTGACTGGTTATACATACAGTTTTTTAATCGCACCCTGCCGTTTCTACGGTCAGGGTTGCTTTCTTTAATTGTGCACGCATCCGGAATCGATTTTTAAGTATATTTCATATCAACGTTCCACGTTATGAAACTGCAATATTCAATTGAAAAGGCTTATGATGTTTGAAATGGTACGCCGCCGGTGGGCGAAATGGATGCATTTCCTGGCTGCGGCCTTTGTGGTACTGCCTTCTGGCGTTTTTGCGCAGGCGGAGTTCACTTCGTCGGACACGGCGCTGGAACAGGCGTTCGTAAGGGCGAGGGATATGGCATTGTCTTACCGGGGCCAGGCAACCGACCCGGTGGGCCCCTGGTACGAGGCGGCTTTGCCGGCCCGCAGCGCGTTTTGCGTGCGGGATGTGTCGCACCAGCTCATTGGTGCGGAAGTATTGGGCATGCAGGCGGAGAACCGGAATATGCTCGGCCGTTTCCTGGAAGGGATTTCCGAAAGCAAAGACTGGTGTACGTTCTGGGAGATACATAAATCGGGAAAGCCGGCCGTGGAAGATTACCGGAATGATAAGGAGTTCTGGTACAACCTGAACGCCAATTTCGAGCTGATCTACGCGGGCTGGCGGATGTATATGTGGACGGGAGACACGGCGTTCATCAACAGCGCTGCGTTCCGTAACTTTTCCGCGATCACGGTGGGGCCGTTCGTGGACCGGTGGCACCTCCGGCCGGAGGCGTTGCTGCGCCGGCCGCCGTTTCCCAACGCGCCGGTGCCTTTCAACGAAAAAGATTACTTCCACCGCTGCAGGGGATTGCCTTCCTATTATGAAGCCATCGCCGATATGGGGATGGGGGCGGACCTCGTTGCCGCCATGTACCGAGGGTTTTCGGCGTATGCGGATATAGCAGGCTGGCGGGGAGACCGCAGGGCGGAAAAGCAATTCCGGGCAAAGGCGGAGGCATACCGGCAACATCTGGAAACGAACTGGTGGGACGGGCAGGCCGGTTTATACAACACGTATTTCACCCATGGCCGTAAATTCGGAAGGGGGGAAGGGGAAACGTTCCTGCTTTGGTACGATGCGCTGAAAAACGGCGACCGCGTCCGCAAGACCATCGCCAACATGGGCAGCAAGGAATGGAACGTGGAAAATCTTTCGTATTTATCGTACCAGTTCAGCCGCTTCGGTTATTTCGACGAATCGTACCGCTTCATCCTGTACCTGACCCACCCGGCAACGCCGCGGCGCGAATATCCTGAAGTGTCTTTCGGGGTGATGGAAGGGATCGTACAGGGTGTCATGGGCGTTTCGCCGGACGGGCGGAACAACCGGCTGACTACCGTTTACAATAGCTGCTCGCCGCATTTTTGCGAAATTGGCGGGCTGAAGGTGTTATCTTCGGACATCCGTTTGCGGCACGAGCCGCGGCGGAGCGTGCTGAAGAACGAAGGAAGCCGCCCTTTTACCTGGCGCGCCGCTTTCAACGGCCGGGCAACCGGTATCCGGATAAACGGAAAGAAAATGAAAACCCGCGTGGAAACGGATGTTATGGGCAACAGCAAAACCTGGGCGGAAGTGGAACTGCTTCCCGGAATGGAAGCCATCGCTGAAAAAGAGGACTAATTATGAACGTTTTTGACAAGATTACCGATCTGGAAACCGTGGTGTCTTACTCCAAGCACGACCGCCTGGTACAGGGCATCATCAATTCCATCAACGATAAGGTGCTGTCTCCCGGAGACACGCTCCCTTCCGTGAACGCCATGATCCGGGAGCTGGGCTTTTCACGGGAAACCATTATGAAAGGCTACCGGGAGCTCACCGGGCGGGGGATCATCGAAGCCCGCAACAGGCTGGGATATTTCGTGTCGGGCCAAAGTACCGAACAACTCCTCAAAGTGGCGCTGGTCATGTATAACCTCGATACTTTCGAAGAGCAGTTTTACAGGAATTTCCGGCAAACGCTGGGCCCTTCCATCAGCCTGCAGCTTTACTTTCACCACGGGAATATCGATGTTTTCGAAACCGTGCTGCAAAGCATCCGCGGGCAATTCGGCATGTACGTCATCGCCCCGATACCGCACCCGAAATCGAAGGAGCTGCTCGATACCATCCCCCGTAACAAATTCCTGATGTTCGACCGGTTTGAGCCGCTGGACGGGGATTTCAACCACATCACCCAGGAATTCGAAAAATCCTCCTACCGCGCCTTCACCGAACTGGCAGACGAAATCCGGAAATTCGACGAGTTCATCTTTTTCCATTCCCCCGATTCGCTGGACCCGAAGGAGATCGCCGTGTCTTTCCGGAAATTCCTGAAAACCCATCACATCAAAGGCCGCATCGAAAAAGAATTTACGGCAGGTACGGTGGAAAGGAATAAAGTCTATTTCACGCTGGACAACTTTGCCATGTGGGAAATCCTCAAGGAATGCAAGGCGAAACGATTGCAGCCGGGGAAAGACGTGGGCATCCTGTCGCACAACGACGAGCCGGCGAAGGAATTCGTGGGCATCACCACCTATTCGGCCGACTTTGCCGCGATGGGGAAAATGGCTGCGGAGGCCGTTCTCAGCCGCGAAAAGGTGCAAACCACGATCCCGACCACATTGGCGCGGCGGGCGTCTCTCTGATCCTGAACATTATCCAATTTAACGAGATCAACATGCGATACATTTATTGCCTGCTGTTGCTGCTGCCGCTTGCAGGCCGCGCGCAGCGTACCTGGACCATGACCGGCGATGGCGGGATCCGCCAGGATGCGGTATCCACGCCGCCGCATACCGACCATCTCGAAATGAGCGGGAAGCAGCTGTCGGCGATCGTGCATTATGGTTTCAACGAAGCCCGCAAGCCCGTTTTCAGCCGGAAACTGGTTTTCCCTATGCTGCGTTCCATCCCCAACAATACCCGCGCCAACCTCATCCGCGTATTCAAAGGCAGTGCGATGGATTCGGTCCTGATAGATGGAAAGCCGGTCACGGAAACCATCCGGGGTTTTTATATACACGGCAAACTGGTTTGTGAAAGCCGAATCGGGACGGATGTTGTGGTGACGCGGCGCCTTTTTCCATCCACCGGCAAAGCGGCGTTCGTGGAAGCCTATCGCCTGGAGAACCGCGGCAGGCAAAACCTCGTGCTCGATATCCCGGAAACGGACAGCAGTATTTTGACGGATGCGGCCAGGGGCGTCTACGGCGCGTACGTGGTGCAGGTGAAGACCTGGAACGGCGGGCGGAAGTCCCTCGCGCCGGGGCGCTTCGTGGATTTTCATGTCGTGTATTCGGCCCGGAAGCAGGCCGATCCCCCGTTTTACATCGATCCCGCTTTCGAGGAAAGCCAGCGGATGGCGCTGGTGAAGGAAGTGGAAGATAAACTCGTGCTCCAAACCCCGAACGATACCATCAACCGGATGTTCGCTTTCGCCAAGCTCCGCGCAGCGGAAAGCATTTACGAAACGAAGGCCGGCCTCATGCACGGCCCCGGCGGCGGGGAATATTACGCGGCCATCTGGGCCAACGACCAGGCGGAATACGTGAACCCGTTTTTCGGGTATCTCGGTTATGACGCCGGGCTGGCTTCGGCGCGCAACAGTTTCCGCATTTTCGCGCGATACATCAACCCGGAATATAAACCCATTCCCAGTTCCATCATCGCGGAGGGCGACAGTTACTGGAATGGCGCCGGCGACCGGGGAGACCAGGCCATGATTGGTTACGGTGCTGCGAAGTATGCGCTCACGGTGTCCAATCCGCAGGATATGACGGCGTTGTGGCCGCTCGTGAAATGGTGCAACGAATACATGTTGCGCAAGAAATCGGCGGACGGCGTTTATTTTTCGGATTCGGATGAGCTGGAAGGGCGCTTCAAAGCCGGGAAGTATAATCTTTCCACCAACGTGCTGACCTACGCCTCGCTGTTGTATGGCGCGCGGATGGCGGACTGGATAGGAGAGCGGCAGGTTTCGGCGGAATGGAAATCGGAAGCGGACCAACTCAAAACGAACATCGAAAAATACTTCGGCGCCAATGTGGAGGGTTTTAATACCTATCGCTATTTCGACGGGAACGATAAGCTCCGCGCTTGGATCTGCTTGCCGCTGGTGATGGGCATCAACGACCGGAAAGATGCGACCCTGGCGGCTTTGCTGTCGCCCAGGCTCTGGAGCCCCGACGGCCTCCTCACCGAATCCGGCTCCAAAACTTTCTGGGACCGCTCTACCCTGTACGCTTTCCGCGGTATTTTCAAGGCGGGGGCTACGGACACGGCGCTGAAATACCTGGCGTATTACGCTTCGAAACGTTTGCTGGGCGATCACGTCCCCTATGCGATAGAAGCCTGGCCCGAAGGGGACCAGCGCCATCTTTCGGCCGAAAGCGGGCTGTATTGCCGCGCTATCGTGGAAGGGCTGTTCGGGTTCGACCCTGTCGGCTATAAAGCGTTTGCGGTGTGCCCAAAGCTCCCGTCGAAATGGGGGCAGATGTCTTTGCAGAACGTATATGCTTTCGGTACGGTCATCGATCTGTCTGTGCAACGCAACGGCAGGAATTATAAGATCATTGTGAAGGAAAAAGGCAAGCCGGCGCAATCCCGGGCCTGGGACGGGAAACAGCCCGTTCATTTCAATCTGTAAATCATGAACGCCGCCACCCTCAGCGCATTTTTTATCACGATAGCCACCGCCGCATGGCTGGTGTGGCGAAGTGCGCGGCGGACGAAGCCCCTGACCGCTACCGGACTGTTTTTCGGCAACAGGGACCTGGGTTTCGTGGCGGTGGGCTGCGGACTGATATTCGCCAACATCAATACCACCTCGTTTATCGGCGAAAACGAGCTCACGTTCACCAACAACATGAGCGTGATGGCCTGGGGCGTAACGTCGGTGGTGGTGATGATGGCGGTGGCGGAATTCATCCTGCCCATTTACCTGAAAACCGGAATTTCCACCACGCCGGATTTCCTGGAAATGCGGTACGACCGGCAAACCAAAACCTTCGTATCCCTCATTTTCCTGCTCAACTATATCGTGAATCTCCTGCCATCCGTGCTATATGGCGCCGCCGTGGCGTTGGAAGGGCTTTTTGACGTGTCCGAACTTACCGGTATAGGTTACTGGCCCACGATTTGGCTGTTGGTGGCCGTGATGGGCGCGCTCGGCACGCTGTTCTCCGTCAGGGGCGGGTTAAAAGGCATGACGGTTTCCGGGACGATGCTGGGCCTGGCGATGTTTACCGGCGGATTACTGTTGCCGTACTTCGCATTGCGGCACCTCGGAGCAGGTAGCTGGCAAACCGGGCTGGAAACCGTGCTGACAACGGAAACGTATCGCCTGAACGCCGTCGGCGGCAAGCACGACGCTATTCCTTTCGGAACGATTTTTACCGGCATGTTGCTGGTCAATTTATATTACTGGAGCACGGAGCAATACATCGTACAGCAGGCGCTCGGCTCCCGCGACCTGGCTTCCTGCCAGAAGGGGATGGCCCTCGCGGGATTGGGGAAGCTGGTGCTGCCGCTGCTGCTCAATGTGCCGGGGATCGTGGCGGCGCATATCTACGGGACTCTGCCGCATTCCGCCTCCGTGTTTTCGACGCTCATCCGCGACGTGGCACCGCCCGTGTATACGGGGTTCATGGCCGCGCTGCTGGCCGGTGCATCGCTCACCACGTTCGTAGCCGGCATCAATAGTTCCGCAACGCTGTACGTGCTGAACCTCCGCAAAGGCGCGCCCGGCGGGATGCGCACGGCGCGCAGGTTCGAGGTGCTGCTTTGTGCGGGCGCGGTTTGCATTGCGCCGTTCATTCATTTCACGCAGGGCGGCTTATATACCTGGTTGCAGAAAGTGGGCGCGCTTTTCAGTGTACCCATTTTTACGATCATGGTCGTAGGTTTTTTCACGCGCCGCGTTCCCGCGCTTGCGGCCAAAGCTGGATTGGCGTTCTTCATTGCGTGTTATGCATTATCGCAGTTCGTGGTGGACGTGGGGATACATTTTTTACATGTACTCGCTATCCTTTTCCTTGCGACGGTATTGCTCATGCTGGCCATCGGGAAATGGCGGCCGCGTGAGGCGCCCTTTGTCTTGCAATGGAACAATCTCGTGGAAGTAACGCCGTGGAAGTGGCGGTACCTGGCGATGGGGGGGCTGATTGCGCTGGTGATTGGTTTGTACCTGCTTTTTTCACCGTTCGGTTTGGCAAAATGAAAGGGCATGAAAAATAAGACAGCCAGGAACAATGCTCCGGCAGTCTTAACGGATTTTTCAGCAATGTCGTATCCATCTTTTCTTTAAATCATGCCGGACGGGTAGGTAGCGCGTCCGAAAAGCGCGGGGGCTTTGGGCGGGGGTAGACGGCAGAATTCCTTCATCCTGCAAAGGAAATCGTCCAACTCTACCGCAATGTCAACACGATATCGCATTTCCCCGTTTTCCCCGATTGTGTATCTTCGCGCAAACGTTTAACATGAGACGATGCCTGCTGGCGATCCTTTGCGCCTGTATTTTCCTTTCACCGGCGAAAGCCCATGATCCCCGGACGGAAATCCCCTTCCAGGTAACGGGATCCGGCCATATCCTCGTGAAAGCGACAGTGGGCGGGGTAGAAGGGAATTTCATCTTCGATACCGGGGCCGGCATCACCGTTTTTACGAAGGCTTTTTTCGATAAACTGAAAAATACGCAGCGGGAAGACGGCGGATACACGGGCTTCAGGGCCACGGGCGAGCGGCTGGACATCGATCTGTACCGGGTGCGCGACATAGCCTTCGGCCCCATGAAAAAAGCCGAATCGGAAGTAAGCTTCCTGGACGCCAATCTCGGCGGGATCGATGGGATCATTGCCGTGAAACTACTGGAAGACCAGCCTTTCACGATCGATTTCACGCAGAACGTGCTCCGGTTCGAGAATAAGCAAACCCTCGCTTCGATCCGGAAGTCGGCGAAAGTGGTGCCGCTGCAGCTGGAGCAATCCCGCAATCATTCGCTGACGCTGTTCGCGTATTTCCAGGTGAACGACAGCCTGCGCCTGCAATGCTCGCTGGATAGCGGTGCAGGAAAAGATGTGTTCCGCCTCAACGCCAAATACCTCAGCCGGCTGAATGTTAATATCTCGGATACGGCGCGGGTGCGGAAAGTGGAGCGGAAGAGCGAATTCAACGAAAATTTCAAGTCGTCCATATATATCACCCAGTTGCGGGACCTTGCGGTGGATGGTGAGCCGTCTATCCGGACGGGGCCGTTCCGTGCGCAGTTGGTGGAGGGGTTGATTTACGACGGCATTATGTGGATCAGCTGGCTGGGCCGGAAAATAACGTTCGATTTGGGCGCGCCGGCGCTGCTGGTGCGGAACTAGCGGGGATTTTCATTTTTTTTTGGGATTAGACATTAGACATACATACATTAGACGCTCCTTGTAACATGCGCTTTATGCTGAAGCCGCGTAGCTGGCTTTTTTTTCTGATCTTGATCGCTCCGGTTTCGATTTGGGGTACTCCGTGGTATTTGCCCGTGCAATTTGCGGTGGCGTTTTGCCTTTGGGGATGGTGGTTTTTTTCGGTGTTGCGATGGGCTGAGCGCGCGGATGTTCCCGAATGGAAGGGGAGGCTGGCGAATTGCCGGGAGGCATGGCCGTTGTGGGTTTCGTCGCTGGTTATGTTCGGCGTTTCCCTCTTTTTTCCCGATCCGCCGAAAGTTTACGCCGGTTTGCGTGTCGGGGCGTTCATGGCAGGAGGGAGCGTGTTGCTGGTGGCGCATGTTTATATCTCCTGGCAGATCGCGCATGTACTGGCGGAATTATCCGGGAAGCGGGAACGATGGATGGGCTGGATGGTTGCTGTGGCGTTGGTTTTGCCTATCCCGGTTTTTATCCAGGGGAAAGTGAATGCGATCTTTCGGCAAGTTGATGATCAGACAAAGCGGCGCGATGACATGTAATTTGCCCCGACAAGTTTTTTGGAAAAGAAAAGAAAATGCGATAATTTCAGTGATGTCAGTTAGCCCGAGCGCTGGCGACAGTGAACACAGATTGTAACCCTTTTTTACCCTTATTCTTTTACCCTAATCAATGATTCGTTATGAAAAGATTAATCCTGTTGACCTTATTCAGCGCAGGCTGTTATCTTTCGCATGCGCAGACCTTGGCTGAAACCCCGCGCCCCAGTGCAGCCGGGGCAGTTTGTCCGACACCGTCCAACGACGGAATCAAAGTCAGTAAAAACGGCCCTTGCCAGTCGAGCACTACATTCGACGTAGGCTTGGCCGACTATTACGCATCCAGCACCACCTCCGCATGCAGTATTTTATCCTCGAGGAACATTACGGAAGTGGAATGGCAGGTGTACCCGCCGGCGGGCAGTTATTCCATTACCTGGGGCACAGGCGTGTTCCAGTGCAGCGGGGTGACCAATTCAGGTTTCTCGCTGACGTTCAATCCCACTGATCCGAACCTGCCGATCAGCTTCCTGTTCCGGGTGAAGAACAGTTGCGGGGAATGGAGCGATTGGAGCGCGGGCTTCGCGATATTCAAGAATCGCTGCGGGAACTGGTAGCGGAGAATCTGCTTTCAACTGAACATCGAAATCCCGGCATGCCGGCAGCTGGTTTTTATACCTGTAAACATCAGCTGAAAGTATCTGAAGTAAAGGGCTTCCCTGTTACAGGAAGCCCTTTCCAGGTTTAGAATGATGGCGTAAGAAAGAATATCCAAGCAGATTAGTGGCCAAACAGCTCTTTGAGCTTTTTTTCTATTTCCCCGTCGCCGTTTTCACCGAATCCCACTTGCTTCATGATGATCTTTCCTTCCGGGCTGATCAGGAAACCGGTAGGGACGGCCGTTACGGCAAAGCTGTTCACCGATACGTTTTTCGTATCCAGTACCTGTGGCCAGGGCAACTGTTGCTTTTGCAGCTCGCTCAGCCAGGCAGCCTTTTTTTCGTCGATGGAAATTCCGAGTATCTCGAACGGCTCGCCTTTATATTTCTGGTACAGCTCCTTCATATGCGGGAACGACGCCTTGCAGGGGCCGCACCAGCTCGACCAGAAATCGATCAGCACATATTTACCGCGATAGCTGCTGAAAGCGACCGGCTGGTCTTCCGGCGAATTCAACGTAAAATCGGCGACATCCTGGCCAGGTACCGCGCGTTTATAGCCGATGAGCCTTGCCTGCACGTCCATTGCCGGACGTGAGTGTTTTTGAAGCGGGCTCAGTTTATCGTAGAAACGCTGAAGGTCCTGTTCCGGAATGATGGGTTGATAGCGGCCCAGTATGTAGGCTGCAATGTAAGCATCCGCATTGGCTTCCACGAAATTGCCGATGTACGGAATGAGCCGTTGCATCATCAGGCCCAGGAATTCCGCATTATAGGCCGAATCGTGTTTGGGCTTGTTCTCGAATCGTTTGCTCATTTCCGCATTTATTTCCAATCGCTGTTTTTCCCTTCCCTGTTCAAATGCCTGGAAGGCAACGGCCGATTTGCTGCCGCTGATCTTACCGGCGCGAAAGCCTTTGGCGGGATCGGTAACGTCGATGTTAACCGTGCCGGGCCTGTCGGCCACAACCGGGAAGGCGGGAGACGGTGGCTTCAGGCGGGTATCATGCTCCGCCTGCAATGTGGGGACCGCATCTTTTACCCAGGGAATACGGATGGTGAACCGGCCATTTTCCACTTCCACCGAATCCTTTCGTATGCCCGATTCCAGCACATACACTTTGTTGTATCCTTTCAGATCGCCTTTTACGGTCCCTTTTATGATAATCTGTTGCTGGGCGGCAGCGCTGGAGGCGAATCCAGCCAGGATCAATACCGGCAATAACTTTTGCATGTTCATCGGTTAAAGATTAATAAGGACGGGTTTCGAGGGGGATGCCCCAATTGGGATTGAACTTCAGTACCACATTGCTGATAGGGATGATGAAATCCTTCGAGTCGATAGTGGCCTGGAAAGTTTGTCCGCCCATTTTGTGTTCGATCCTTGTTTTGGACCAGGGCTTGCCTGTATCGAGGGTAAAGCGTTTCAGGTCGAGGAACCTTTTGAAGCCGCCGATGGGGAGCTCCCGCCTCCTTTCTTCCAGCACCCATTGGATCACCTGGTCCTGCGTGCCCATGGCAAGATCGGGCGTGCCGGTTTTATGCCGGTATTGGCGGAGCGTGTTGAGATCGGCCATCGCCAGGTCGAGCTTGTTCATCCTGGCATAGCCTTCCGCCCGCATCAGTAAGATCTCGGGCCAGGAGAACCCGTCCGTCATTTTCGTTTTCCGGAAACGGTAGTTGCTGATGCGCATGCCGTCGTCGTACCCTCCGCCGAGCGTTGTTTTGTACCCCGGGGCGTTGAGATAGAACAGGCTGAACCGGAGATCGGTGGAGCGGTCGTACAATGCCAGCAGCTCTCCGGAAGGATAGGAGAGGGAAGCGCCGATGCCCGCATCTTTATCGGTGGCCCTGTAAAAGAGTATTTCCCGGCTGTTGACGAGGTTCACGAGCCCGTCTTGCGACGACAACAACAACGAAGTCAGCGGTCTGGCCGGATCCGCCAGCCTGAATTTGTTGTAATCATATAACACGTTCGCCGCTCCGCCTGCCGCGGCCCAGGCCAGGTTTGCATAATGCACCACGCTGTCGGGCTTTTGGGTGAACAGGTGGTAGTAAGCCAGCATCGCATGGCCGGTGGCCTTGTTGGCGCGGGAAGGCCAGGTAGACCGCGTGGGAAGGTCGGGCAAAGCAGCATGTAATTCCCTGAGTACCCTGGCAGCCACTTCCGCCGAAGTGGATAATTCCGGGATTGGTTTATTGATATCGACGTCCGTTACGTATGGAATGGTTTTGGCGGCGTTGGGGGAACCGGGTTTAAATACCGGCCCATAAATCATGTTGGCATTAAAATAACACCAGGCCCTCGCTACCAGCGCCTGTGCGGTGGAGGTGCGCGCCACTGCGGCTTCTTCCTGCGTTTTCCCGCTGATGCCGCTGATGCCTTCGATGACGTTGTTAAAGTAGGATATCTGCGGATAGATGCCCTGCGACCCGGCGCTCCAGAATGGATCGTCGAGATTGGGGTTTTTGTAAGGCTGGCGGAAAATATAAGCATAGTACCGTTCCACATTGGGATGGCTGCTGAGCACGAAGCCGACTTTGCCCTGTCCTTCCGTCATTTCCAGGTTATCGCCCAACTCGGCGAGCAGGGAGCCTTTGTTGCCGTCCAGGAAATTCAGGTCTACCGTGCCGGTGTTGTCCAGCAGATGGTCGAAATCCGCTACGGAAGAAGGGATGAGCTTTCCTTTGGGCTTCACGTCCAGGTATTCTTTACAGGCGCCCAGGCATAAAGCGGCGGAGAGGAAAATCAGATATTTTTGATTGCGCATAAGGATCGGATTAAAGATTGATGGAAAAACCGATATAACATTCAGGTCGCATCGGCAGCGCCCGGTTAACGGGCTTGTTCACGGTTTGCTCGATAGTTTCGGGATCGATCCCCACATTGTTGGCCGTCCATGTCAGGAGATTGCGGCCCTGGAAATAAACCCTGGCATTGCTGAGGCCGGTGTTGCCCCAGATTTTGTTGTCGAGCTTGTAGGAAAGGGTGAGGTCCCGCAGCTTTACGAAATCCGCTTTCTGGACCAGCATTTCCGTATACGGGAAATACCAGGCATCGGTATTGAAAGCGGCGAGCTTGGGATAAATGGTATGCGCCTCGTCGCCGGGCTTGCGCCAGCGGAGGGTCACGTCTTTATGATCGAAATTGTCGCCGTTGTAGGTGTCTTTGCGGAAAACGCCGCCCATTTGCCCGATCACCATGAAGGAAAGGTCAAAGCGTTCGTAGCTGAAGGTATTGGTAAGACTGAGGATGAATTTCGGCCGCGCAGTGCCGGAATACACCATGTCTTTCACGGTCAGGTCGTTCCCGTAGATTTTTTTGCCTGCTTCGGAATAGTATTGCGGCGTTCCGGTATTGTCCAGTCCCGCGAAGCGGTAGCTGAAAATGCCGTCGAGCGGGTAGCCGGTCCTTAACACGGCGCCTGCATTGCTGCCGAGTATGGTGCTGGAAAAGCTGAACGTGAGGAAATTGGGGCTGGGATAATCGTAGTTGAACTGCAGTACTTTGCTCTTGTTGTAGCTGCCGTTGAAGAAGACGTTCCACCCGAATTTATTGCCTTTCACGACATCCGCGTCCAGGGAAAGCTCGATACCGGTATTCCTGGCGGAACCGGCGTTCCGGGTGACCATGAACCTGCCATAAGTGGGATCGATGAAGTCGGGCGCCAGGAGGTCTTTGCTCAATTTGTTGTAATAATCGAGCGTAAAGCGGAGCCTGCCGTCCATCATGCGCACATCCGTCCCGATATTGGTGATGATGGTGCGTTCCCAGCGCAGGTTATTGTCGGGCAACGATGAAATGGAATAGGGGATGCCGCCGGTGGTGGCCGAGTAGTTCGCCGGTGTGATCAGCAGGAACGGGCCCTGGGTAAAGGAGATATTCCCGTTGATGCCGTAGGAGCCGCGGATGTTCAGCTGGTCTATCCAGGGAACGTGGAAGAATTTCTCCTGGCCGAGCTTGTAAGTGCCGCCAACAGACCAGTTGGGCTTGTACCGGTATTTGGGATTGGTGCCGAAGAGGTTGCCCTGGTCGATGCGCGCGCTGCCGCTCAGAATGAAGCGGTTGTCGTATTCATAGGAGCCGTTCGAATAAACGGAGAAGAAGCGGTTATCGCGCAGGGAATAGGAACCGTTGCTGAGCACGTTCATCCCATCCGGGAACAGGAAGTCCGGTTTATAGGCGTTGCTGTTGAAATCGAGGTAGTTGAAAGTGGCGAATGTTCCGGCCTGGTCGTTATAGCCAACCCTGCTGGGAGCGGCGTTATTGTCTACGAGGTCTTTATTCAGCTCACTGCCGGCGATCACCGACACCCGGTGAACGCGGTTGAACGATTTTCCGTAGTTGAGCTGCGCCCGGAGGGTATAGGCTTCGCTCTGGCTGCGGGTTTCGTTCATGATCGCGCCTTCCGGCAGGTAATGTTTGCCGGGGCTGGAGATGGAAGACGCGGCGTTGTAGAACGAACGCACATACAACGAGTTGGCGCCGCGCATGTTGCGCAATACGCCGCTGCCCCTCGTCCAGGAACCGCCTGCTTCGGCGGTGAGACCGTCGAGGATGTTGACGGAGATACTGGCACCGAGCCTTGCCATGAACGCCTGGTTCCGGGAGGTGGAAAAACCGAGGTCGTTCAGCGGGTTGTATTCCATGGATTTGAGCCCGCCGTAATCCTCGTAGCGTTTGACGAGGTCTGGCCTGACCGCGGGAATTGCCTGCGGATGACCGTTTTGGTCAACGATATCGTAATAAGGCTTCATGATCCGCAGGGTGGAGAAATCGAGCATATCACCGGCTTCCAACGGCGTGTTGTTATTATTGAAATTGATATTGGTAAGCATTTTGATGCTGACCCGGTCCGAGGGTTTCCAGTCGTTTTTAAGGTCGAGGATCAGCCGGTCGTTGCTGTTGCCTTTCATATTGCCTTTGTTGGCGATGTAGCGCACCGCGGCATTGGTGGCGAACTTGTCCGAACTGGCGGAAAGGGAAATGTTGTGTTGCTGCGTGGTAGCCGGCCGGTATAAATACCGCTCCAGCTGGCCCAGTGTATTGTTCGTTCTCAGCTTGCCCAGCTCCGCATTCACTTCGGCTTCCGTCAGCAATCCCTGCGCCTGGCTGATCAATAACTGCGTGACGCGGCCATAGGCGGAGTACGTTTCATAATCCCAGCCAACGTTGGCTACGTCGCTGTTGTAATAGTCGATTTCCGCATCCACGTAATCTGCGGCGCCGGTTTTATTGAGGTAGGATAATTGCGGGCGGAACGTCATGCCGGTGCTGCCTTTGTAACTGAGCTGCAGCTTCCCGCGTTTAGCCGTTTTGGTGGTGATAACGATCACGCCGTTGGAGGAGCGGGCGCCGTAAATGGAAGCCGCTACGGCATCTTTCAATATAGTGATGGTTTCTACGTTGTCGATATTGACGGATTCCAGTCCCCCGGGCGCAGGGTACCCGTCGATCACCACGAGCGGCTCGCCGTTGGCCAGAAAGGTGGATCTCCCGCGCACTTCCACTTTACCTTCTTTGGTGATGGCCACGCCGGCTGCCTGTCCTTCGAGGGCCGTCAGCAGACTGGGCTGCAGCTTGCCTTCCAGGCGCCGGGTTTGTACGGATGAATAGGAGCCGGTCATCCTTTCCCGGGAAACGGTCTGGTAGCCGGTGTTGACGGTCACCGCTACTTCGTCGAGTTTCGTAGCGGCCCGGGCGAGCTGTATCGTCAATGCAGGCCGTCCTTCTTTCAGCATTTCGGCGGTAACTGCCATTTCGCGGGGTGTAAAGCCGACGTAGGAGAACCGGAGCGTGTTCCCTTCTGCGGCGGTGATGGAAAAGCTCCCGTCGGCGGCCGTGGCCGTTCCCTTTTGGGTTTCCTTCACCTGTATGCTCACGCCGGGCAATGCCGTTCCTTCCATATCGGTCACCTTTCCTGTCAATACCGCAACGGGAGCGGGTGCGGCCTGCGTTTCAACGGAGGTGCTGCGCGGCTTGCCCGACAGGATAATGGTTTTGCCCTGGAGCACATAATCCAGCTGCTGGTTCTTTAAAATGAGGTCCAACACGGTTTTTAAAGGAGCGTCCGCAACGGAGAGCGAAACGGCTTTTGATCCGTGCAGCAATTCTTTGTTGCTGAACACCACATATCCTGTTTGCTTTTCGATGGCCGAAAACACTTTCTTCAGTGGCAGGTTTTTGCCGGAAAGCGTGACGGACTGGGCAGAAGTTGCGCCCTGCACGGAGACCAGGGCTGTGACGAGAAAAAGAGGTAGCAGCCTCATCGCTTTTGAAATTTGTGCCGACAGCCTGTTCCCCTGCAGGGCAGAGAAATTCAGGCAACCATAAGCAGTTTTTTGCATAAATTGTGAACTAATTTTGGTTGTAAATAAAAACGGTGTATGAACCTTTTATGAAACAGCTAAAACCCGCCGGAAACGACGCCAATCGGTTCCGGCATTTTATTTTGGCTGCATCAGGGCAAAACGATCAGCGTTCTGCCTTCCAGACGAAAATGGACATTTGATTTTTCCAGTGCTATCAATAAACCTTCGAGCGGAATATCCCGCGTCATTTTTCCTACGAATTCAATTTTAGGTACGCCGGCCGCGTATTTGACGTCGATATCGTACCAGCGCTTCAGCTGGCGCATCACCTCTTCGATGCCAACGTCATCGAAATCGAACACCCCGTTTTTCCAGGCCAGTACCTTGCCGGGGTCTCCGGGCCTGACGGTCATCTCACCGGCTTCGCCGCCGTGAAGGGCCAGGGCGGCCTGTTCTCCGGGCTTCAAAACCACTTTCTGCCTTCCTTCCGGCCGCTGTGTGGTAACCGCTACCTTGCCTTGCAGGAGCGTGGTGTTGAGCACTGGTTCGTCGGTATAGGCGTTGATGTTAAAATGGGTGCCCAGTACTTCCACCTCAAACCGGTTATCGGCGTTCACGATGAAGGGTAATGTTTCACCTGCTTTTTTCATGGCGGCCACTTCAAAATAAACTTCCCCGCTGATCGCGACGCGGCGGGCCTCCTGCGTGAACTGCGTGGGGAAACGGATGGAGCTGGCGGCGTTCAACCAGGCGGAGGAGCCGTCGGGCAGGATGATTTTGTATTGCCGGCCTTTGGGAGTGGTGAGGGTATTGAACGTTTCTGCCGTGGCCGATTTGCCGTTGGCTTTGTATTGGAGCTGGCCGTTGCTTACCGAGAGGTCGGCCCCGCTTTGCTGGGCAACAACGCCATTCCCGACAGAATCGAGCTGGATGGTGGACCCGTCGGCCAGGGTAAGAATGGCGCCATCCTGGCCGGGCAGGATTTGTTGTTGTATGGATTTCGGTGGCTGTTGCGCCAGCTTGGGTTGTTGGCGCGGCATGAAATACCAGGCACCGGCGACGAGCAGCAAGATAGCCGCTGCGTAGCGAATCCAGGGCGCGCGGAGGAACGTCATGGTGCGGGAGGGGGCCGGTTGCGGGAAGTGTTGCCGGTGGAAATCCGCCAGTACCGGCTGTGCGGCGGCGGTAAAGTTGCTGTATTCCCTGTTGAGCCTGGAAAGTCCGTCGCCCGAGCGCAGCGAGTCGTACCATTCCTGGTGTTGCGGCTTTTGCTCCAGCCAATGTTGCAGCTCGTCCTTTTCCGCATCCGTCAATCGGTCGAGCTTTTCCTTAACGGTCAGTGCTGCAGCCCGCAGCAGGCCGGGCAATTCATGTTCCGGCAAATTGTCTGCATCCATCGTTTCTCATGTCTATTCACTATATGACAACGCATATGTCCGGGAATTGACTTCCGGCTGGCAAAATTTTCATAGAAATAAAAAAGTAATCTGTTAGTCGGCGAGGAACAGGCTGATAAGGGCCATGCCGGGAACGATTTTTCCCCGTAATAGTTTGATGGCCCTGGCTTTCTGATGGCTTACCGCGGAAGGGGAGATGCCCAGTTTCTGGGCGATTTCGCTGGTGCTGAGGCCTTCGATGTTGAGCTGTATCACTTTGGTGCATTCGGGAGGCAGGGTTAGGATGGCCTGGTGCAGCAGGCGAACGGTTTCCGCGTGAAACACGTTTTGCAGGATGTCTTCGTAGGTCTTGTCTTCCAGTTCCGCTTCGTAACCCTGGACTTTCTTTTCGTTCCGCTTGCGCTGTTTGAGGAGGTTGAGGGAGCGGTTGCGGGTTGCGGCATACAAATACGCGTTGATGCTCCTTACTTCGATCAGGGCCGTCCTGTTTTTCCATAATTGCAGAAAAACTTCGGATACGATATCCTTTGCGGCGGATTCGTCGTTCACGATGCCATTTGCCAGCAGGCATAACGCCGGGAACATTTCCATGAAAAGCGCATCAAATGCTGCTATGTCGCCTACGCTTACACTTGAAATCAAATCTTTCTCACTATGTAACTCTCTATTTTGCAATACTTATTTCACTTTTGAGTCATACCGGCGTTTCAAAGATAAACGGAAGGGGAAAAAAATCCTAACGATGCGGCGGAATGGAGGGAAGAGGGGAAGATCAACATATAACCCTTATTTTTACCGGGTAACTATACCATTAAACTAAAAGTGAAAAATGGGCATATTCGACATATTCAAGAAACGGAAACCCGAATCGACATTTCCGGAAAACGAACTGGAGCGTTGCCTGATGCAGGCAGAAGCGGACCTGTCTGCCCGGAAGGAATTTTACCAGAAATTATTATGGAACAGACTGTTTGTACTGACGCCATTGGAGCCCGGGTTGACGGCTGGCTACCAATCATCTGAAAAGGAGACTACCGTTCGGTTCATCACTTTTGATGACGGGCAGATACCTGTTTTCACCTCAACGAACCGGATTTTCGATAAAGGCATTGTAAAGGAAGAAGTGTCTTTCCTGGGCCTGGACGGCAAAGACTTGTTTGAAGTGGCGAAAGGAGCCACTTTTATATTGAACCCATTTTCGGCTTACGGGAAAACGTTGGCGCCGGATGAAATTGAAAGTATCGTGAATGGATCGATTTATGACCAGATCGACGCATTTGAAAAGGAAAAATCCCGGTTAGAGATGTTTAATACCTTGTTTGAACAGGCCGGGAGAAACCAGCAAGGGCTGATCATTTTGAATGGATATCATGCCAGGAAGCTGGATGCCGCAGAAAAGCAGCTGTTAGAGACTTCTATAAAGGATTTTCAAAAATGCCTGGAAATGGTCCCTGATCACTGGCAAAGCATGGTTTTGATGGCGAAGTCGCTCCAACGGCTGGAAAGGCACGCTGAGGCACTTGAGCTGTTGGAGACGGCATTTAATATTGAAAGTGAAAGCCACACCATTCCGATGGAAGCTACTTTGGAGGCGTTGCATCTCGATCAGCTCGACAAGGCATTGTTTTATTCTGAAGCTGCGATGTAGCGGAAGCCTGGTGATTTCGTGCTGATGGGTAATCACGCCATGAATTTGCTGTTGGCCCAAAAGGATAATGAAGCCAGCGTCCTTATTATAAAGGGTATCAGCTTGCAGCCTTATGATCCGGTGAACAGGAACATAGAAGTAATTGTGCGTGATGTGACGGCAGGTAAGAGGGCAAGGCCGACTTTTAAGGAGTTGACTTAATTGAGCAGGAGTAAATGTTTTTCATTTTTTGTATGTTAATTTAATATTACTTACATTTGCTCCCACCAATCACGACTCTGTAGCTCAGTTGGTAGAGCAGCTGACTCTTAATCAGCGGGCCTAGGGTTCGAGTCCCTACAGGGTCACAGACGAAGTGAACAGACTTCGGCAAATTTGTAGAAAACCGCGTAAATACAATGTTTACGCGGTTTTTTTATAAATAATCCGTAGAATATTGTACAAAAAGGTTCAGATAGTTCGGTTAGCGCATCGGTTAGCGTACCAGCACCGTATATTCGCTAACCGATCAGCGGTCAAACGTTGTTCCGGCTTGAGTTTTACCAGTTTCGCCCAATTGACAGGACAGGTGAACTAGCAACAAGATTGGTAAACGTAAAACCGCGTAACATGCGAAACGAACATCAAACTTTCTCTCTCCTTTTCTGGCTGAACCGCCATCGCTGTAAAAACGGTTTGCCCACTATCTACCTGCGGATTACGGTAGACATGAAACGGGTGGAAATCTCCACTACCCGCCAGGTCGAACCGAAACTTTGGAATCAGGTTGGCCAATTCGTCAAGGGGAACACTTCCGACGCGAAGGCAATCAACCAGCAGCTTACCATCATGAAGGCGGACATCCACCGCCATTTCCTGCAGCTACAGGCGCTTGACAAAGCCATAACCGCCGAAGCCGTTCGGAACGCCTATCTCGGAATTACGGAAAAACAGCGGACGCTCATCGAAGCCTTTGATTTCCATAATCGCCGGTTTGCGGAAAAGGTTGCCGTAGGGAAAAAGGCTCCGGCTTCCCACCAAAGGCTTGAGATTGGACGCGCGAAGGTGCTGGCGTTCCTTAAAAACCAGTATAACCAGTCAGACAAACCACTTGCCGACCTCAAACACTCCTTCATTGCGGATTTCGAACACTTCCTGACCACCAAACAGGGCATGACAGGCAATACGGCGACTAAATACCTTAAAATTCTTAAACAGGTGGTTAAAATGGCCGTGGAGCAAGGCTGGATAAATCAAAATCCTTTTGCAGGCTTTACATGCAGGTATGAAGATCCGGAAAGGGAAAGACTGACGATGGAGGAAGTAATGGCCATCTACAAGGCGGATTTGCATATTGAACGCCTGCGGGAAGTCCGGGATGTATATATTTTCTGCTGCTTTACGGGTTATGCGTATCAGGATGTTTATAGTCTAAGGCAAGACAATGTAACCATAGGCATAGACGGGGAAAAATGGATAATTAAGAACAGAATAAAAACGGATAACCCCGAACGTGTGCCGCTACTGCCCATCCCGCTAGAAATCATTTCCCGCTACAAAGACCATCCAGAATGTTCAAATAGCGGCCGGTTGCTCCCAGTTAATAGCAACCAGCGGTATAATGCATATTTGAAGGAAATAGCCGTTTTGTGCAAGGTCGACAAGCATTTAACCACCCATACCGCCCGGCACACCTTTGCAACCACGATTACGCTGGAGCATGATGTTCCCATTGAAACGGTGAGCCAGCTCTTAGGGCATAAAAGCATCCGTACAACACAGATTTATGCGAAAGTGACGCAACGGAAGATCAGTAACAATATGCAGGCGTTAAAACATAGATTGGTGGGAACTGCCGCTGATAAAGCGGGGCAAAAGGAAGCAAAGTAATTGGGTATTATTTGACGGCAAACGTCTCCTCAATAACAACCTCGCTAAAAAGTGGGTGGCGAATATTTATAACATAATTGGACTGACTTGGCCAATCGCGCGACTGATATTCGGCGCATAGTGCGGTATTATTATGTAAAAATACGTCTACCCAACTACCCAATTTCCTATTTCCGATCTCCCTTTCCTCATACAAACAGGCAGGGCTTTCCGTGATATGTTTCCGTTCAGTATCCGGAAGTCCATAGATTACAACATGGAATGTTGTAGGGAAACCAAGCACAAGGCTATAAAACGGGTGCTCCAAAACCGCCATAGCAAAGGAGTCGAAAGCCAATAAGAATGCATTATCATTAGAGATGGTTGCGCCGAATCCGGGGTGCATCGAAAGTTCGTGAACCAATGATTTGTGTATGATCCTGTAAAGTTTCATGCAATGAATCTTTAATAGTACCCTGTTCTGATTTCATGCAGCGCCTGCCTTACCTCCAACAAACCCGGATGCGTATTAATAACATCAATAGGGCGATGAAAGACAAATTTCTCACTGGGCCTTTTCATCCATTCGTTGAATAACTCAAATTCTCCCATTGAATCCACTCCGTAGCTGTACAATTCCAAAATGGCCATTATCCTATCACTGACAACCGGGCCGAACTTATCTTCTTCTTTCATCGGGGCCAATTCGCCAGAATCCAGCAATAAAAGCCTTTCCATGAGCGCCCCATCCATCCGGAGAAACGTAATCAGGTCGGCCAAGTATTTTACCGTTATGCCATTTAAGACCATTTCTTCCTTTTCAGAAAACGGAAGTTTTGCGAACTGTTGGAAGAAGCGGTCAGTTTGCCCATGAAGCCCATCCACGGTTTTTCGGGGCCTACCGCGTTTTTTGGGTGATTCGTGGTTCATAGCTATTTATTGGCGTGAGAAATAAGTTGTTTTGCCATTTGTTTGGCAATGTTCTGAATCGCTTGCTTTTCGGCCGGTGTAAGTAATTGCCCCGGCTTGATTTTTCGATAGAACGTTGGGATGCTCCAGCCGCAGTCTAAACAAACCCGCCGTTTAAATTCTTGGTCCATTTCTATAACGTAGGCTGCAAGGGTACTTAAAAAGGAGGCTACTATTTCCATGATTGAAAAGTTTAGGTGTTGGTTTTAGAAATTATGTTTCTTGATGATGATGGTTGTAGGAATTGGGCTATTATCTAATTCAAGGTCTTGATAAGAAATCTCCCCGTTGTTGATAGGGATGTGCCGGATGGCATAATTCGGGGCAAATAGGTCTTGACCGCCTGTGAAGTAGACGGTAAGGTGTACGACGCCCAGGTGTTGAAGCTGCTTTACGAACTCCCGGGTTAAATCCTCGATGATTTGTGATTTTTCCATAATCCGGAATTTTGGGGCAGGGATTCCGGGCATAAAAAAGGCGCGGAACTCAACCTGCCGCCGGCGAGCCCCTTGGAAAGGCCCTGAAACGGACAAGAAGAGCCCGCGCACGAACGCGAGCTTCCCTCTTCCGTCTCATTTCGTATACTTTCCAAGGTATTTGCCGGTGAGACTTCAGAAGCAGCTACTAATATTTTTAGTCCTGCGAATTTATGCGAATATAGGAAATATTTCTAACTACGTAAAGTATTTAGTAACTACTTTATATTTAGCCTTATTATTTAGGGTTACTGTTAAGTAAGAGATAGGTTTACTTTAAGTATGGCAAAGAGAATTACAGATAGAAAGAAAGCGTATGCTGAGAACGTCACCCCCAAGAAAACGATTCTGGCAAAATTAGGTAAAAGGATTAAGGCTGCACGCAAGGCGTCGGGCTTTTCTTCCGCAGAACATTTCGCCTATGACCTGGAGATCAGCCGCCCCATGTATAGCGCCTATGAAAATGGGAACGACATGCGCGTGTCCACGCTATTCAAAATCATCGAAGGAATGGGCATGACCATCCCGGAGTTCTTCGCCAAATTCGACGAGCCAAGCAAGGGATAAAATGGAGCCGCCCGGCGTTGTTGTAGACAACAATACATCTTGCTATCGCCCCAACCGGGCGATCCAATTACTCAATTCCATTTATTCAAACGCCGGCTGTTCCTTTTACTTTTTATAAAAAGAATCCGTTAGAAATGGACAATGTTTTAATTATAATGTATTTTCATTTTTCTCATAGGTATTTAAAGTTTAATAAATGATCCACGAACTAGACATAAAGAATTTCAAAGCTTGGGCCGCTTCAGGAAAAATACGAATGGCCCCCCTAACTATTTTTTGCGGGAATAATAGTTCCGGGAAATCATCAATTGCGCAGTTTTTACTTATGTTAAAGCAAACAATTGAATCTTACGACAGACAAAGGGTTTTGCATCTAGGAGATGAAAAGTCATTAGTAGATCTTGGGGTATTTCATGATGTCGTTCATAACCATAATGTAAAAAACAATTTGGAATTTAAGTTATCATTTGATACTGATGAAATTACAATAACTGATGCTGTCAAAGGTAAGCAATTGGGTAGTTACACCCAACTAGAATTCGAAGCTAAAATTTCATCCCCCTCTAGTGAAGGTATAATTCAATTGAAAAAATTCCTGTATACATTGCCCAACGGGCATCCAATGTCATTTGGCCTTCAACTTGACAAAGGCAAATACAAGTTAATAACCGACAACTATTCTGCAAAAAGGCAAAAGGGCAGAGCATGGAACGTAGGCCAGCCAGAAAATTTCTTTGGCTTTCCGAATGAAGCCGTTGCATATTATCAAAACACCGGATTTCTACAGGATTTGTCGCTGGCTATTATTAATCTGTTCAAAAGCATGTATTATGTTGGACCTTTAAGAGGACACCCTAAACGAGTTTATCAATTTTCTGGCCAAGTTCCTCCAGACGTTGGTGAAAAAGGCGAGCAGTCTATAAATGCTATACTTGCTGCTAAGTCTCAAGGGAGGATGATATCTAAAGGGTTTAAACAGAAAAGCGAACAATTTGATGTGTTAATCGCCAGATGGCTTGTACAAATGGGTTTAATACATAGTTTTAGAGTAATTCCTATAACTAAAGGACGAATTGAACATGAAGTGAAAATTAAAATTAATGCCAATTCACCTGAAGTGTTAATCACTGATGTGGGTTTTGGCATTTCGCAAATATTACCTGTAATTGTGCAATGTTTTTACGTTAAAGAGGAGTCTATACTTTTCTTTGAACAACCAGAAATTCACCTTCATCCATCTGTTCAAGCGCATTTAGGAGATCTTTTTATAGAGGCAATTCATTCTAGGGAAAATGGGCAAGAACGGAATACGCAAATTGTAGTTGAATCGCATTCAGAGCATTTGATACGAAGAATCCAAAGAAGAATCGCAGAAGAAAAGCTAAATGCAGACGATGTTGCTCTATATTTCATAACGCAAGAATCCGGTGAGGCCAAACTAATTGAACTGGAGGTAGACTCAAATGGAAATATAAAAAACTGGCCGAACAATTTCTTTGGGGATGATCTGGAAGATCTCAGAGCAATGACTTATGCAGCCATGAAACGAAAAACGAGTAAAAAATGAGTGAAGTTATTATTGATACAAATATACCGCTTGTAGCAGGAGGCTACTCAGACATGCCTGATTCATGTCGCGAATCGTGTATCCAACTAATTGATGAAATTATCGAAAATAAGCACATAGTTATTATTGATAACATTTACAAGATTATTGGTGAATATGAAAACAAAATTCAATATATCAGTGAGGTAAATTATGCAAGGCAATTTTTAAAATGGGTATATACTAACCAAGGAAATGATACTCGAATAAGAAGTGTTGAATTAACTGAAATAGCGGAAAATGAATATGAAGAATTTCCTGACGAAATAGAAGATTTTGACCACTCAGATAGGAAATTTGTGGCTGTTGCAATCGCAAATGACTACAAAGCGCCAATATATCAAGCTTCTGATAGTAAATGGATTGGGTGGGAACAATCTTTAAATGAAGTAGGTGTACAAGTTGTTTTCCTTTGCAAAAAGAGTCTTGCAGAAAAGTTTAGAAAAAAAATGAATCGATGAGTTTTTTCAAATTTCCTCGCACACCACATTTATTTGTCTTGCCGGGGTTAAATATAAGAGACGATAAGCAATTGTCAGATGTAGAAGCAAATGAATTTTACTTACATGAGGTTGTTGTTGAAGAAAAGATAGATGGTGCAAATATCGGAATATCATTGGATGAAGAAGGTAATTTTAGAATTCAAAATAGAGGAGCTTACATTGATTCTAGCAGTCATCCTCAATTTGCCAAACTCACAGAGTGGATGTACCTAAGAATGCTATCATTAAAAGATGTTTTAATAGGCCCGAGAATCATTTTTGGCGAATGGTGCTATGCAAAGCACTCAATTTATTATGAGACATTGCCTGATTATTTCCTAGGATTTGATGTATATGATTTAACACATAGGTATTTTTTGCCTACACATGAAAGAAACTATCTTTTTAAACAATGTAATATTCATCCGGTTCCATTAATTGGCGAAAAAAGATTCAAAAAAGCTGAACTTATAACTATATTGAATACAACGAAATCGGCGTTTTCAACTGCAAGCATCGAAGGGCTTTATGTCAGGCTGGAAAATAAAACGAGACTAATTAAGCGTGCTAAAATAGTAAAGGAAGATTTTGTACAAGAAATTGATGGACATTGGAGTAAAGGGAAGCTAATTAAGAATTTAGTTGTCTCTCTATGAGTTTATTTTGTTGTTTCGTGATAAATTCCGAACTTTTCACCGTTCACCTCCATTGGGAAATTGGCATAGAAAGTTAGCTATTCGGTTAACAGAGTTGGAGAACAATCTGAACCTCAACATTTACGCACCTCTACAAACATAATTCTGTCCCCTACAGGGTCACCTTCAAGGGACAAGTCTAATCAAGGCTTGTCCCTTTTTTATCCTGCCATGTAATACCCGCCAATAATGAGCTACCTCGAATTCAAGCCGCATCACTCGCTTCAAGATAATATCGACTGTTACTGGACGATTCGCCACAACATATCAGCTCCCCGCACCCGTAAGATTATTCCCGACGGCTGCGTCGATATTATCATTAACCTGGGCGACAAGCTCCATATCGTTTCCGAAAATAGTGTCATCGAAAACGAAGCCGTTATTCTGGCCGGCCCCATGACCCATTTGAAGCTGACCGAAAACGCGCCGCATACGAATATCATCGGCATCCGCTTCAAGCCCTTCGGTTTTCATGCGTTTTTCGAGTTCGGCGATTTAAGCGACATCCAGGATATTTCCTTGCCGCTGCGTCCGAAAGATGTCCCTGATTACAGGAGCTTGCTTTCCAAAGACCTCATCATGCACCTCGACCGGTTCTTCCTCGGAAAATTGAAAGAAGCATCCCACTATGTACAGCATATCGTCCATTCGCTGGACTTCAGCAAACCCCTGGAAGTTCCCAAAATCGCAAGTGAGCACCATGTTACGGAAAGAACGCTGCAGCGGCATTTTCTGAAATATGCAGGGTTGCCTTTAAAACGATACTTCAGCATTATGCGGGTGCAACAAGCGATGCGGCTGTTGGGATCGGGGAACTATGGCAGATTATCCGATATATATTACTCGCTCAATTATTATGACAACGCCCATTTTACGAAAGAGTTTTCGAGGCTGACCGGTTTTTCTCCTACCGTAGCGCAATAATGTCGGATACTTACAAATCGGGGCCAGCCGGGCGCCATACATTTGTGCTATGAAGCTGTTTATCATGTTCCTTGCCACGGTAAGTATTTTACACTTCCCGGGGGCGGAAATTATGCGAAAAAAAACGTCCAATATGACATACCCGGCAAAGCACATCAGCATTTCGATCAACAAGCCTGCAGACCAGGTGTATCGATTTGCGTCCGATCCGGAAAATTTTCCGAAATGGGTGAAATTCGTGAAGTCGATTCGTCCGGATACGGGAAATGCCTGGCTGGCGGAAACGGATTTGGGGCACATCCGTATTGATTTTGCGCCGAAAAACGAGTTTGGGGTCATCGACCATTTGGTGACGCTTCCGGATGGATCAACCATCAACAATCCCATGCGGGTAATTGAAAATGCGATGGGCAGCGAATTTATATTTACACTTTTCTGGATGACCGGCAGAACGGAAAAGGAATTTACGGAAGATGCGAAGCTGGTAGAAGCCGATCTGCAGCAACTCAAACAAATACTCGAATCGAAATAGTCATCTTTGCGTTATGCGGCCGAAAATGAGGCCGGCGCATTATCCCAGCCGAAAGATCAATTCCTCGATCTCCGCCTGCCGTGCATTGGCGAAACCTTTATCGGTGCCGATCATATTGAAGCCGCATTTTTCCAATACCCTCCGGGAGCCGATATTGTCAAACGCAACCCGCCCGAAAATAGGCCTTGTGGTTTCAATAGAGAGCAAATGCTGCAGTGCCGCCGTTGCGATGCCTTTTCCCCAATAGTCGCGGTCTATCCAATAAGTGATTTCAGCTTTTCCTTCCAGGATGAATTTCGCGATGCTGCCAACAATGGTTGTGTCGACGAGGATTGTTAGCATAGTGATGGATGGATCTGCAAGGTGCTTGGCGTATTTTTCGAGATAGGCTGGTTTGTTGGTGGGGTCTTTGGCGGTGAATGCGGCCAGGTAATTTGCTTTGCTATCTAGTTGGAACTGGAAGAAAACTTCGAGGTCGGGAAGTTCAGTGGGCCGGAATTGTATTTGAAAGTTAGGCGTCATAGTGAATTGATTGTCCTGGTTTTGAATAAGCTGGTGCAAGTGGTTTCAGGCATAATTTACGCAAATTGTCGGAGAAGCATTTGTGTTATTTTCGGCCGTGCTTTCAAGGAATAGAAATATGTAATCAAGTTTGGTTAAACCAGAAAAACCACCGGAATGTACTTTCCATTACACGAGAAAAAGCCGGCCCACAGAAATGCGGGCCGGCTGTCAAAGAACACAGTGAATTACTAATTATATCCAGGGTTCTGCTGATCTTTCATATTGGGCGCGTTTTCGATGTCGTTGAGCGGGAACGGCATGAGATAATCCCTTTCCTTCCGGAACACCCGCTTCTCCGTGGCGCCGCGCATCTGCGAGCCATTCAGCACCAGGGTTTTGTTCAGCTCCGTTTCCGCGATCTTCCAGCGGCGGATGTCGGAATAGTACAGTCCTTCCCCGGCAAACTCCACGCGCCGCTCGTGCCGTATCCGCAGGCGCATCTGCTCTTTCGTAAGGTTCGCGGGCAGGGGAGGCATTTCCACGGAAGGGCGCGCCCTCACCTTGTTGATGGCGCCATACACTTCGGCATCCGGGCCCGACAATTCATTTTTCGCTTCTGCGAGCATCAGCAGGATGTCGGCATAACGGATAATGATCCCGTTGATTTGCGAAAGCCCCGTAGCGCCCACTGCATCGGCCAGGCTGGTGCTGTTATCGTATTTCGTGTATTTTTTAAAGCTATAGCCCGTGTAAACGCCCGGCCAGCCGTCTGCATCCACAGGATAGGGCACGCTGTTGTAATTTTTGCCCCGGCGGAAGATGGTCTGGTCGAGCCGAGGGTCCCGGTTTTCGTTGTTGGGGTTTTTGGGGTTACGGACGGCTTCTTTAGCGTCGTACGGCGTGCCGTCTTTCATCTCGTATTCGTTCACCAGGTCTTGCGTGGGCTCGATGGAGCTCCAGCCCGGCGCGTTGAGCGGATCGTAGATGCCAAGGTAGATGTCCCAGCTCGTGGGGTACCTGGGCTGGAGGAACTGGATGTCGAAAATCACTTCGCTGTTGTTCTCGTTCGCTTCCAGGAAAAGCCCGCGGTAGCTGGGGTACAGTTCATATCCCATCGTCATCACCTTTTTGGCGGCGTCCACGGTTGCCTGCCATTTTTCCTGGTAAAGGTAGACGCGCGTCAGCAAGCCCCAGGCGGCGCCTTTCGTAACGCGCCCCGGCTCGGCGGCCGTGGTGGGAAGCAGGTCGGTGGCGGCGAGCAGGTCTTTTTCCACTTGTGCGTATACTTCGGCGCGGGTGCTTTTTTTCAGGTCGATCTGCGCAATGGAGGGCGATTCCAGGGGCATGGCCACTCCGCCCCAGTAATTCACCAGCAGCGAATAGTAATAGGCCCGGAGGAAGTAGGCTTCGCCTTTCATGCCGTTCTTCCTGTCGCCGTTCATCGTCACCTTGTCGATATTGGCGAGGAAAACATTGCAGGCCGAAATACCGGAATACGCGCCCCGGTAGAGCGACAGCATACTGCCCATATCGCTGGGCGTATGCAGGCTCAGTGAAATATTCTTCCAGCCTTCCCAGGGATAGTTGTTGAAAGCGTTGGGTGTGAGCACGTCGAGGTAGGGCAATACTTCCGTGGAAACGTCCCACAGCGAGGAATAGCAACCGATATTGGCCGCTTTGGCGTCGGCTTCGGTTTTCCAGAAAGTGATGGGCGTGATGGCGTCTTGCGGTACTTTGTTCAGGAATTCCTTCCCGCAGGAAGTGCCGAGCAGCGCTGCGGCGGTCAGTGATATGAAGAGGGCATTTTTATGCATGAGTTCGGATGTTTGCGGTTAGAATTTAACGTTGACGCCGCCGGAAATGATCCTGACGTTAGGATATTGTGCGGAAGATGCGTTGGTGAGCGGGCGTTCCGGATCGATGCCTTCGAAACGGGAGAACGTGAAGGCGTTCTGGGCGTCTACATACACCCGCAGCCCCTGGATCCCTGCTTTCTTCAGCCATGCCTGCGGCAACGTGTACCCGATCTGGATGTCCTTGATCCGCATGTACGAAGCATCCTGCAGCCAGAAGCTGTTGCCGCTGTAGTTCTGCGTCGAGGAAGCGTTGTATTGCAGCAGCCGGGGCAGTTTGGCGCCGGGGTTTTCGGGCGTCCAGGTGTTGCCTTTTTCCCAGCGGCTCAGTATGCCTGCACCATTGAGGAACGGGAAGAAGAGCTCGCCGCCCACATAAGAGTCCACATCGGCGATGCCCTGGAGGTTCACCCGCGCGTCGAAACCTTTCCAGCCGGCAGTGAAGTACTCGCCGTACGTCCAGGTCGGGAGCGGTTTGCCCACCACCTGGCGGTCGTTGAGGTCGATCACCCCATCCGGCACGCCGTTCGGCCCGCTGATGTCTTCGAATTTGAGATCGCCGGGCGCCACGGTCCCAGTCGTGGGTTTGGCGCTTTTGTCCACCTCATCCTGCGTCTGGAAAATGCCCAGAGCCTTCCACATGTAGAAGGATTGTACCGGATGGCCGGCGATATTGCTGTTCTGTCCCAATTGCGCTGCCGGGATGTAAGTGATCTCGTTTTTGACGTGCGTCAGGTTGAACCCTGCGCTGAAATCCACTGCACCGATCCTATCGTTGTACCCGGCTGAAAATTCCCAGCCGGTATTTTTAACGGATGAAAGGTTCATGGTCGGTTTTTCGGGAACGCCGAGGAAGTCGGGCAGTGTCGCCAGTTGATATAAAATCCCTTCCCGGTTGTCACGGAACCAGTCGAAAGTCACGTTGAGCTTGTTTTTGAGAAATCCTGCGTCCAGCCCCAGGTTCAGTTTCTTACCGATTTCCCATTTGATGGAATTGTCCACGATCCCCCGTTGCGCGATGCCGGAAAAAATCTGGCTGCCGAAAGGATAGAAGCGGGAAAACTTATAGGTCTCGATGTATGCGTATTCCCCGATCTGGTCGTTCCCGGATTTGCCCCAGGAGGCGCGCAGCTTCAGTTCGTCGAATATTTTCTGGTCCTGCATGAACGCTTCCTTCGTGATGCGCCAGCCTACGAGCACGGAGGGGAAGAAGCCCCAGCGCCCGGCAGCCGAAACGCGGGAGGTACCGTCGTACCGCCCGATGGCTTCCAGCAGGTACTTTTCTTTGTAGGAGTAATTGAGCCTGCCGATGTAGGAGCGGAGCGCCCATCCGTAGGTAGTTCCGTTGATCAGCGGCGTTTCCAGCCCGGCGTTGATTTCCGTCAGCCGGTTATTCACGAAGCCCATGATCGATCCGCCGAGGTTGCGCGTATCGCTCTGTTCCTGGCTGTAAATTCCCATCAGCGTCAGGTCGTGGTCCTGCGCGAAGGTCCTGTTATAGGTCAAGCTGCTGAAAAGCGTAGTGTACAGCGTTTTCTCCCAGCTGTTCAGGGCTTTCGCCCCGCCGGCGTTCATGGTGGTGGCCACCGTCAGCGTTTTCGGGTTGTAGATGTCCACTTTAGGCGTAAACGTCTGGTTGTCGGTCGTAACGTAGTTGGCCCCACCGGTGACGTTGAATTTCAGTCCGGGGATGATCTCATAATTGAGGAAGGCGTTGCCGTTGAAGAATCCCCGCGTGGTTTCGTTCTTCCCTTCGTCGGTCATCACAAGCGGGTTGCGGAACTGGGTGTTGATGGAGCGCACCCAGGTGCCGCCGTATTCCCCGTTGGAGGTGTAAGGCGTGTAGAACGGCAGCGTACGGTTCAGTTCGGTGAACAGGTTGCCCGCGCCGTTATGCGATTCCCGCGATTTTTCGTAGCGCATCCCGGTGCGGAGGCCTACTTCCAGTTTATCGTTCACTTTGGTGGTCACGTTGGCGCGGAGGTTGTGCAGTTTGGCGTTCCCGTTCCGCACGATGCCGTCCTGGTCGGTATACCCCAGGGAAACGTTGAATTGTGTTTTGTTCTCTCCGCCGGAAATGCTGACCTGGTTGGATTGTATACCGGCAGATCCGATCACGAGGTTGCGCCAGTCGGTGTTGGGATAGAGATAGGGGTCTTTTCCATTGCGGTATTCGTTGATCACCGCATCGGAATAATAGGCGGGCTGGTTCTGGTTTTTGAGCGCCTGGTTGTAGAGCTCCATGTAATCCACTGCATTGGTGGGCGTTTCGGGCAGTTTGGTGGCTTTCTGCTTACCGTAGGAGGTCATGAAATCGAGGTTGATCCTGCCTTTTGCCCCGCTTTTGGTTTGAACGAGGATGACGCCGTTGGCGGCGCGCGAGCCGTAAATGGCTACAGACGCGTCTTTGAGGACGGATATGGACTCAATGTCTGCGGGGTTTACGCTCAGCAGCGATCCCACCACACCGTCGATCAGCACGAGCGCGTCCGAATTGCCCATGGTGCCGATGCCGCGCACGCGGATGCTGGCGCCGTCGGCCCCGGGCTGGCCGCTGGTCTGGTTCACCCAAACGCCCGGCACCTGTCCGGAGAGCGCCTGCGAAGCGTTGGTAATAGGCCTTCCGGCGATGGCATCTGCTTTCATAAGGCCTACGGAGCCCGCCAGCGTGGCGCGTTTCCGGGTGCCGAAACCTACCACTACCACTTCGTTCATGCCTTTTACGTCGGGCTCCATGATGATGTTCAGGGTGGGCGCGGTGCCGAGGGGTTTACTGACCGTAGCATAGCCGATCAGCCTGAATTCGATGGTCGCGGTACCGCCGGCGTCTATCTGCAGCGTGTATTTCCCCGTCGCATCGGTGACGGCTCCGCCGGTCCGGCCTTTTATTAATACCGTCACCCCCGGCAATGGCTGGTTGCTGTTGTCTGAAACCGTGCCCGTCAGGGTGCGGGATTGACCATAGGCGACATAGACGTTGGCGATAATGGCGAAGAAGATGAGTAGTGCTCTTCCCGTATTTTTCATGTCTGTGAAATTTAGTCCAGCGAAAATACAGGGGAGGATGGGGCAGGGGCTTTAACGATCTTACCACATTTGATAACGATCTTAGCGAAAAATGAGATTAATGCGCAAATGGGTGAGAATATTGTTTATGATACGGGCGGGTTGAGCGGGGACAGGGATGAAATTCCGGCGGTTTATTCGTAAATTACGGTCAACCCGATCTAGCTTATATCCCGAATATGCCTCAACTGAAAGAAGACATCACTGCCTGTTCCGAATGGATCGTTCAATGCTTCGGCAGTATCCAGCTCCCGCTCGATTATACGGTGGACAGTATCGTCCATATCGACGGATTTCTCCAGAAGAATATCGTAGATGCGCAACCGGTACCCGGCTCGGTGCTGGCATCGAACTTCGGTCAGATATTGTTCGGCCTGGGCGCCTATCTCGGCGAAACCATCATCCGCCATGTTCCCGGTGCAGATTGGGTGCTGGACGATTCCGACCCGCAGGGCGAGATCAACGCGGAGGTCCGCTTTCCCGACGGGTCGCAGGTCTGGCCGATGATGAAGATCATCAAGCGCGCGCAAAACGGTTTCGAAGACTCCGTGTACCCTTATGCGTATGAGCTCACGAAACCTTACGCAGCAACCCCGTTCAACGATGCATTCTGGCACATCCGGCCGCCGGAGTCGCCGGACAAAAAGCCCTGGTACAAATTCTGGTGAGATCATACAAACGGAAAAACGCCCGTGGAACTCCTTGCTCCACGGGCGTTTTCACTATTTACGGTGTCATTATTTCTTCGCGATGCGGTACAGCCGTCCCTGGTCGGTTACGGCATACAGTGCGCCGTCGTTCCCTTGCGTAATATCGCGGAAACGCTGGCCTTCGCCTGCAAGGATGCGCTCTTCTCCCACCACTTTATTGTTCTCGATCACGATCCGCGCGATATGCGTGCTGCTAAGGCCGCCGATGAACAGGTTGTTCTGCCATTCGGGAATGTCGGTCCCTTTATAGAACGTTATGCCGCTGGGGGAAAGCACGGGGTCCCAATAGTAAACGGGTTGCTCCAGGCCCTGCTTCTGCTGGATGCTGTCGCCGATCTTTTTGCCGCTGTATTCGAGGCCGTAGGTGATAGTAGGCCAGCCGTAGTTTTTGCCGGCTTCCACGCGGTTCAGCTCGTCGCCGCCACGGGGCCCGAACTCGGTTTCCCAGAGATCGCCTGTAACGGGATGGAACGCGAGGCCCTGCACGTTGCGATGGCCGTAGGAATACAATTCGGGACGGGCGTTGCTATTGCCGGCGAAAGGATTGCCTGCTGCGGGTTGTCCGTCTTTCGTGATGCGGACGATCTTGCCCAGGCCGGATTTGAGGTCCTGCGCCTGCGGGCGCGTAGCCAGGTCGGAACGTTCGCCGGTGCTCACGAGGAGATTGCCGTCTTTGTCGATAAGGATGCGGCCGCCGTAGTGGAGCGTGCCGTCGTATTCAGGCGTGGCGCGGTAAATAACGGTGGCGCCTTCTATCTTCTTTTCGTCGGCCGAAAGCTTGCCTTTGGCAACCGCGGTGAGCGTGCCGCCGGGGCGCTGTTCGGAGAACACCCAGTATACCATGCGGTTGCTGGCGAAGTCGGGGTCCACGCGCAGGCCGAGCAGGCCGCCCTGTCCGTTGGAATTCACGGCCGGGATGCCGGTGATGGCGTCGCTGAGTTTCCCGTCTGTGGAGGCGATGCGCATGGTACCGGTTTTTTCGGTGATGAGCAGCCGTCCGTCGGGCAGGGAAGTGATGCCCCAGGGTTTGCTGAGCCCTTCGGCTAGCACTTTACCTTCATACGGCGTCTGGGTTTTTACACCGCCGATCCGAGTCTGGCCTTCGAATGCGGGTTTATAATCGGTGTTGGCAGCCGTGGTTTCCACGGGCGGCAGCTGGGTGGTGTCTGACGCGCCAGGTTGCGCGGTGCTGTCCTGGTTCGTGTTCCCGGAAGTGCCCTGGCCGCAGGATGCGATCACCACGGCTCCGCCTACGCAAAGCGCGCGCAGGAAATGGGGAGTCGGATAGATATTCATATTTGAATGATTTGCTTGGAAAATCGGTGCTTAAATATAACATAAGTTGTCAAGAATACACGCAATTCTCCTGCCGTTCATGTGTCTCCGGTCCCGGAACTACGTTTTTCAATGCCAGGAATGCAAGGGTTGGGCATCCCCGTCAGGCAACAGGTACAAACAACAACCGGTCAGCAACAGCAGGAGGATGTTGAGCCCCATTGCCGGCAGATACGCCTGCGTATAATCATTCCCTTCCTGCAGCAGGCTGAGGAAAACCCCGCCGCAGATGCTCACTCCCAGCGCCACGGCTACCTGCTGGATGGTGCTGTACGTCCCCGACGCCGCGCCCGACAGCTCCGCCGGGACGCTCTTCATGGCCATGGTGAGCATCGACGGCAATACCGTTCCGCAACCCATCCCGTATAGGAACAGCACGGGCAGCAGGGCGGTGTTCCCCGGCCGTTCGCCGGCAAACAGGAACATATGCATCAGCAGCGTGGCGATCATGAGCAAAACGCCCGCCAGCAGTACCTTTTTACCATATTTTCCCAATAGCCGCATAGCGATCATGGAAGCCAGCACATACCCGACGCCCTGGGCCACGAACAGCAGCCCGGTTGACGTGGCGCCCAATCCCAGGCCGGTTTGCAGCAAAACGGAGTGGATGAGGAAATACGAGTCCTGGACCATAAAATAACACAGCGTAGCACACAGCGCCATCCGGAAATCGGGGATGGCGAACAGCCGTAATTGCATGAGCGGTTCCGGTTTCCTGCGCTGGAGCCAGATGAACGCGGCCAGGATGGGGGCGGAGGCGCCCAGCATCCCGATGCACCACAGCGGCCAGCCCAGCTCCCGGCCCCGGATGAGCGGGAACACGAGGCATATCAGCCCCGCCGTGAGCAGGGCTACGCCCGCCACATCGAAACGGGCGCGGGGCGCGAGAGGCGTTTCCGGGAGCTTGCGCCACGCCAATGCAGCGGCCAGCAGTCCGACGGGGAGATTGATCAGGAAGATGAGCCGCCATCCCGCCACGGCCGTATCCAGGTCGGGGATGATCCCGCCCAGGAACTGCCCGATCACCGAAGCCGCGCCCGCGATGGTCCCGTAAATCCCCAGCGCGCGGATGCGCTCCTGGTGCCCGGGGTACAGCACATGCACGAGCGCGATGCTCTGCGGCACGAGCAGCGCCGCGCCCACGCCCTGCACGAACCGCGCGATGTTCAGCTGCAGCGGCGTGCCCGCAGCCCCGCAAAAGCAGGACGCCAGCGTGAACAGGAGCATCGACCAAACGAAGATGCGCTTCTTGCCGAACCGGTCGCCCAGCCGGCCGCCCACGATGAGGAACGACGCATATCCCAGCAAATACATGGCGATGACGAGCTGCATGTCCGCATCGCTGCCGTTCAGTCCGGCGCGGATCGACGGCAGCGCAACGTTCACGATGAAAATATCGATTACGGCCAGGAAGATGGCCGATGAAATGATGGCGAGCCTTAATCCGTCTGATGTCTGTCTTTTCATTATTCGTTACCTTTAAACCGCCAAATTTCAGGCAGCTGCGGCCCGCAGACAAGTAGTTCAACGAAAGATACCGGGTATGAAAAAAGATACTAACGAGGAAAATGGCGCCTTTGCGGTGAACGCCGCATCCGCGCATTTGCTGGAAAATAACTGTTCCATGACACTGGCCATGCAGGTGATCGGTGGAAAGTGGAAATTATTGCTGCTGAACGCCATCCGGAAAGAATGCCCCATGCGGTTCGGGGAATTGCGCAAAAAGATGATCGACATCACCCATGCCACGCTCACCGCACAATTGCGCGAACTGGAGGCCGACGGGGTCATCGAAAGGAAAGTCTACGCCGTATCGCCCCCGAAAGTGGAATATAAACTGACGGCGCTGGGCAAACAGCTCATCCCCGTAATGCAGGCACTGTGCGATTGGGGAGACGCTTACCGTCAGCGTGACAGCGGTTTAGCGAAAGGCGGGGAAGAGGGAACCGCCGAATAGGATGAACAGTACCAGCTGGCGATCGCTGAAGCGGAGCCGCAATTGCGCGAGGGCTTTTGCCTTGTGCTCTTTCACCGTAAACACCGAAATGCCCAGTTCCCGGGCGATTTCTTCGAAACTCATCCCTTCCAGGAAAACCATATTGAACACCTGCCTGCGCTTTTCGGGCAGCAGCGAGATTTCTTTGTAAATAGATTGCATCAGCTCCGTGCGGATCATTTCCTGCAAAACCGGCGCGTCGGCCGCGGATGCGTCCAGGTATTTTGCTTCTTCCCTGAAATTTTCCTTCACCTTTTCATGCCGCAACAGATTCAGACAGGCGTTGCGCGTGGCGGTATATAAAAAGCTTTTGATGCTTTTGGGATGCTGGAACCCTTCGCGCCCGTCCCACAGTTTCACGAAACTGTCTTTCACCGCGTCTTCCGCCGCCGCCGTATTCCCCGTCAATTGCTCCGCGAAATAGCACAATGGCTTGTAATGCTCCCGGAAGAAAGCATTGAAAGCAGAAGAATCACCTTGCTGGAACGCGGGAATGAGCTCCTCCCACGGGTCCGCGTGCGCTGGCATAAGACTTTGGTTTAATGTGGAATGCAAAAGGCAAGCGGGCTAAAGTAGGCAATTCGCCGGAATCCGGCAAGCACGGGCCGCGGGAAAAAATATTTTTAAGTTGGCTAGTTCGATGGAGAAAGTTGCGTGTTCTATTTCCAGTAACGCTTGAACTTATGATAAAATTCAACTTTAAACATCTGTCGACGGCCTGCCTGCTGCTGGCCGGCGTGGCGGCGGGATGCTCTGGAGGGGCCGGCCTGCCGAAGTCGCGCAACAAACTGCCGGAACCTGATTTCCCTGGCGGACAAAAGCAGGAATGCAGTTTTGCATCGGGAAACCCCGCTTTCGCTTCCGGATTTGCGGAGGGAATGGTAGATTTGTCGATCGATGGGACGGGCGCCTCGTGGCTGACCGTTCCTCTTCCGGATGCATCCTATGATTCTCTCGCATTCAGTCTCGCGGAAACCTACCGGCCCATTGCCGGCCCAATGATCAACCAGTGGGCGGGCAGTAACGATAACGGGATCGTGCTCGACCTGCGCGCCGGCGATCAAGCCACGCAGCGGGCCGATTTCAGTGTGAAGACGCCCGTTCGCAGCATCTCTGTGGTATTGCTGTGGGACCGATCTTCCGCCTTCCGGGCTTCCGCTTACCTGCGCACCCTGCAAACCGTTCCGGGCATCAAAGCCGTTTCCGGCGCCGCATGCTTCCAGTAACAGGGCCGTCCTGCGTTATGCTTCCCCCATTCATTTTTATCAAACAACCGAAAACTTCGCGATGAAACGCTACGTTTATATTTCCCTTGCCACCGTACTTGCCTCCTGCGCAGTATTCAAAGGCGGCAAAAAAGCAAAACAGAAGAAAGCCGCCGCCACCGCAGCCGCTGCGGCAAAGCCGGTTCCGCCGGCAAGCAAGAACGGCGTCAAGCCCTATGCTACCGTCATCTCAAAAAACCTCACCGTCCATAAAGGCCTGTTCACCGTTATCCATTCGAAGGAAATGGACAGCGTTTTCTTCGAGATCGGGGACAGCATCCTGGGCCGCGACATCCTCGTGATCAACCGGCTCACCGGCGCGCCCGGAGGTATGAACGTGCATGCGGGCGAGGAGCTCGACAATAGCGCCATCTACTTCGAAAAAGGCCCGAACGAAACGATCCGCATGCGGGTGAACATGGTGTACAGCCACGCCGATTCCGCAGACCAGATCCGCCGCGCGGTGAACAGCTCGAACGTGAACGCCGTGCTGGCTTCTTTCCCCATCAAGGCCTATGGCAAGGATTCCGCCAGTTACGTTATCGAGATGAGCCGGTACCTCAAGGAAGCCGGCAGCATCATCCATAGCCTGGACCGAGGACAGCTGACCGCCGCGCTCGATGCCAAGACCCTCAAAGACCATGAGATCCGCAGCATCCGCGCATACCCGCTGAACGTGGAGATCGCTTCCTCCAAAAACGGCACCTTTAAAGCCAATCCGCTCGAAAAGAACGCCGCGCCCATCACCCTCGAAACCAACACCTCTTTCGTGCTCCTGCCCGCCAGGCCCATGCAACGCCGCCATTTCGACGAGCGCGTGGGCTACTTTACGGACTGGGTCATGGAATACAGCGACGACCAGCAGAAAACCAAACAGCGCCAGTTCCTCAACCGCTGGCGACTGGAGCCCAAACCGGAAGACATGGAGAAGTACAAACGCGGCGAACTGGTGGAGCCCGCCAACCCGATCGTGCTCTACATCGACCCCGCTACGCCGAAGCAATGGCGCAAATACCTCATCCTCGGCGTGAACGACTGGCAGCCGGCTTTCGAGAAAGCAGGTTTCAAGAATGCCATCATGGCGAAAGAATGGCCGGAAAACGATTCCATGCACATGGAAGACGCGCGGTATTCTTTCATCAACTATTTCCCTTCGCCCGTTGCCAACGCATATGGCCCGAATACTCACGACCCCCGCAGCGGCGAGATCATCCAGACGCATATCGGCTGGTACCATAACGTGATGCAGCTGCTCCGCAACTGGTACATGGTGCAGGCCGCGCCCAACGATCCCGGTGCCCGCAAAGCCAAATTCGATACCGAGCTTATGGGGCAGCTGATCCGCTTCGTGTCCAGCCATGAAGTCGGCCATACGCTCGGCCTGCGCCACAATTTCGGGAGCAGCGCCATGACGCCTACAGACAGCCTCCGCAGCAAAACCTACCTCGCCCGGCACGGCCATACCGCCAGTATCATGGACTACGCGCGCTTCAATTACGTGGCGCAGCCGGAAGACAATATCCCGCGCGAACTCCTTTTCCCCCGCATCGGCGAATACGACCAGTGGGCCATTGAATGGGGTTACAAATACACCGGCGCCGCCACGGCCGCAGACGATGAAAAGATCATGGGCAAACTGGCCACGGAACGCCTGGCGGCCAATCCCCGCTTGTGGTTCGGCGATGGCGAGACCCGCAAAAGCGACCCCCGCTGCCAGATGGAAGACCTGGGCGACGATGTGGCCCAAGCCAATGCCCTCGGCATCAAAAACCTCAAGCGCGTTATCGCCGGCTTGCCGCAGTGGACGGCCACTGATGGCGGGCTGAACGAAGAGCTGACCGAGATGTACCAAACCGTGAAGGGCCAGTATGGCCGGTATGTGGGCCATGTGATCCGGTTTATCGGCACCACGCAGTATACCGTCCGCAACGACGGCGATCTGCGCCCCGCCCATGAGCCCGTTCCGCGCGAAAAGCAGTTGGCTGCCATCAGGTTCTTCGAAGACGAACTGTTCAACACACCGCAGTGGCTTATGGACCCGAAAGTCTACAACATTGCGCAGGAAGCGGCCGTGAAGGATTTTGTGGGCGATCTGCAGGAAAAGGCATTGAATTCCCTATTTGACGTGCAGCGCCTCAATTTCATGATCAGCAACGAAGACCGTTTCGGCAGCAGCAACACGCTGGGCATTCATGAATACATCGGCCGGATCCGTACCGCCATCTGGAAACCGCTGACCGGCGGGCAGATGAAAGCGGACCTTTACCAGCGCAATATGCAGCGCACTTACCTGGGCGCGCTCATGGCGGTGATGCAGTCCCCCGACCCGTCTGCATCCGAATCCGAAGCTGCGGGCATCGCGATGGCGGAGATCATGAAGGTGAAAGGCATCGTCAAGACCGCGATGGACCGCACCACCGATCCCGCCACCAAACTTCATCTCGAAGCCATGTACCGCAAGATCAAACAGCTGGAAGACAAGAAAAGCTAAATCATGAACACCCGATCCAATCCCGGCAACGAACAAACCCATCTCGAAACGGCAGCCCGCATTGCCGGCCTGATGCACCGCAAGCTGCAGGGCACGCTGGACGCTGATGGCGAAGCCGCCCTCGAATCCTGGCTCCGCATGCAGCCGGAAAGCCACAGGACCGCTTACGCGCAGATGCAGGAAATGCCGGCCGTCGAATCGGCGATGCAGGCCTTTCACCGGTACGACGAATCTGCCGCGCTGAACGACGTCTGGCTGCGCATCGGCGAAAAAGAATGGCAGCCGGAAGGGAAAGTGCGGCGGCTGTGGCTGCGTGCCGTAGCTGCGGCAGCGGTTGTTTTGGTGGCAGGATCGGCGGCATTGTACTTATTTTCTCATAAGCATAGACAGACCCCGGAAACCTCAGTGGCAGCGCGTTACAAAGGTGACGCGTTGCCCGGGGGCAACCGCGCGGTGCTGGAACTGGCAGACGGGAGCCTCATCGGGCTCGACAGCGCCGGCACTGGCACGCTCGCCCTGCAGGGCAATTCAAGGATCGTAAAAGCGGAAGATGGGGTAGTGGCGTACGACGACAATTCGGCACAGGATGCGGCTTTGCAATCCTGGAACCGCGTCACCACGCCGCGCGGCGGGCAATACCAGATTGCGCTGCCCGACGGGTCCAAAGTGTGGCTGAACGCCGCTTCGTCCCTGCGGTTCCCGGTGGCGTTCAAAGGCGGCGAGCGGCTCGTGGAACTGAGCGGCGAAGCGTACTTCGACATCGCAGCCGATGCCGCGAGGCCTTTCCGTGTAGCCGTGACGGCGCCGGGAAAAGGGCCCATGACGGTAGACGTGCTCGGAACGCAGTTCAATGTCCAGGCATATGGGGATGAGCCCCTGCGCACGGCCACGCTCGTAAGCGGCAAAGTGCGCGTGAGCAACGGCGGAAGCACTGAAGTGCTCGCTCCGGGCCAGCAGGCGGTGCTGAAAGGATCGCACCAGCTCACGGTGCAGGAAGCGGATGTTGACGCGGCCACGGCCTGGAAGAACGGCCTCATCAGCCTCGAAAACGCATCCATCGGGGAAATCATGCGGCAGGTGGAAAGGTGGTACGACGTAGACGTGGTGTACGAAGGAGAAGTAAACCAGCAATTCCTCGGTAAAATCCCCCGCAGCATGAAACTCTCCGACATCCTCAAAGTGCTCGAAAGCACCGGATGGGTACATTTTGAAGTAAACGGGCGCACGGTTACCGTAAGACCGTGAACAAGCATACGATCAGACAAATAACCAGGAATCTAAATTGCTTATCAGGCATGAACGACATTAAAATATTCAAATTATTTATCCCCCGCCGGCCACAGGCGTCCGCAACCAGGCGCCTGTTCATGCTACCGCTGGCCCTGCTGGCGGCACTGCCGCTGAGCGCGCAAACGGTGAACCTCTCCGTCAGAAAAGCGCCCATCGAAAAAGTCTGCAAGGAAATCGAAAAACAGACGGGATTCTATTTCGTCTACGCGAAAGATTTGAAGGAAAAGGAATTCCCCGTGAGCCTGGACCTCAGGAACGAAAAGGTGGAAACCGCCATTGCGAAAGTATTTGAAGGCTCGCCGTTCCGGTATGAAGTCATCGATAAAGTGGTGTCTGTGAACACGGCCGCCCGCGTCAGGCCGCAGGCCTCCCCATCCCAGCCGGCGGAAGATACCATGCATATCAGGGGCATGGTGTTCGGCGGCGGCGCGCCGTTGCCCGGGGCTTCCGTCATGTCGTCCAAAACCCGGAAAATGGTGCTGAGCGACGCGCAGGGCAGGTATGAACTGAAAGGGGTTGTGAAAGGAGAGGAGATCGTGATCACCTATATCGGTTACGAGCAATTCCGGAAAATACTGACAGACGACCGGCTGGTGAGCGGCTTCCTCAAGCCGGCGGCCAACAATCTCGACAACGTGGTCGTAAAAGCGTACGGCACTACCAGCAAACGCTTCAATCCCGGCAACATCGTTACCGTATCCGGAAAGGAAATAGAAAACCTCCCGGTCCAGAACCCGCTGCTGGCGCTGGAAGGCCGTGTGCCGGGGCTCTCCGTCACCCGGCTGGGCGCCAACCCGGCCGCACCCATCAAGATCGAGATCCGTGGCCGCAAATCCATCAACCCGAACATCCCTTCCGATCCGCTCATCATCATCGATAAAGTGCCGATGTCTGTACTGAATTTGAAGACAACCGCGGGCGAACGCCTGTTCAGCAGCAACCAGATGTCGCTGGGGATCGAACAGTCCGGCGTGTCTGGCGGCATGAGCCCGTTTTTCGGCATCAACCCGCGCGACATCGAATCCATCGAAGTGCTGAAGGATGCGGACGCCACGGCCATTTATGGCAGCCGGGGCGCCAACGGCGTGATCATCATCACTACCCGGAAAGGGAAAACGGGCACACCGCGCGTTTCGGTTTCGCTGAACACGGGTTTCAATAACGCCATCCGTTTCCCCAAAATGCTCAGTACACAGGATTACCTGAAACTAAGAAGGGAAGCTTTCGCCAATGACGGCATCGAGCCTACCGCTACACCGGGCCGCGGCTTCGCGCCCGACCTCATGGTATGGGACACCACGAAATACACCAACTGGTACGAAGTGCTCTACGGAAAAACCGGGAGGAATACCACTGCCAACATCGGCGTTTCCGGCGGCAGCGGCAATACCAGTTACCGGCTTTCTGCAGGGTACAGCGATTCGAAGTCGATCGAGCGGACTTCCGGCGGAGCAAAGACGATATCGCTGGCATTCGCCATGGGCATAAAAAGCCTGGACCAGAAATTTTCGCTCGATTTCACGGGCATGTACAACAACGGCAACAGCGACGCCAGCACGATGACGGGCAGCCTCAATCTTGCGCCCAACGCGCCAGACATCTACAAGCCGAATGGCGAACTGAATTTCGATGCATATGCGCCCTTGAAGCAATTTCCGTTCAGCGGCCTCGGGTCCTCGGCCCAATCGGAAAACAATACGGCGACGGGCTCCATCAACATGGCCTATAACCTGGCCAACGGGCTGGACGTAAACCTTGCTGCGGGGTTTAATAAAATGACGGCATTGTCGAGGGCCACAACGCCAAAGGCTTCACAGCCAGAATATTTGTCGGTCACAAAAGGGAGGATGTCTTTGGGAAACAACAGCAATACCAACGTGAACATCGATCCCAGCATCCGGTACAGCCGCGCCATCAGCCGCGGGAAGTTCAGCGCCCTGGCCGGCGCCACCTATCAGGCCAATATGACCTGGTCGCAGGCTACGATGGGCTCCGACTTCGCCAGCGACGACCTGCTGGGTTCCATGTCGAACGCAAGATCCCTGCGGGTAGTGGAATTCAGCGGGCAATACAAGTATGCCGGGGTGTATTTGTCGGCAGATTACAACTGGATGGGAAAATACATCCTGAGCCTCAGCGGGCGCCGCGATGGCAGCAGCCGCTTTGGCCCGGGGCGCCAGTTCGGGAACTTCGGATCGGTGGCCGGCGCATGGATCGTGACGGAAGAAGCGTTTGCGCAAAAGCTCCTGCCGAAATGGCTGGGCCTCTTGAAATTCCGGGGCAGCCACGGCGTAGTGGGGGGCGACGGCGGTTCCGATTACCGTTTTATGACGCAGTGGAACAACCTGGGTACCGCGCAGGAACCTATGTTGCCCTACGATGAAGTGCTGCCGCTCAAAGCCCAGCTGCATGCCAACAACGAATATCACTGGCAGGGCATCAGGAGATCGGAAGTAGCCGTGGAAACAGGGTTCCTGGATAACCGGGTCATGATAGATTTCGCGCTTTGGCGCGACAGGTGCAACAATCAGCTGATCGATTTTCCGGTGGGAGCGTTTACAGGATTTGGTACCGTTTATTCCAATTCCCCTGCAGACGTCAAGAACGAGGGATTTGAGCTCAGCACCACTTTCCAGGTAATCCGGAAAGAACGGGTGAACTGGACGGTCAGGATAAATATGCACCAGTCGCGGAACGAACTGGTCGATTACCCCATGTTCGAGAAATCGCCATATTACAGGAATCTGCGGATCGGGGAATCCGTGAACGTCTGGTACGCATTCGAATACCTGGGTATCGACCCGGCTACCGGTTACCCGATGATCAGGGATGCCGACGGGGACGGGAAAATCGCGGAAAATTATGACGTACCGATGTGGCAGGGCGACCGCGTTGTGCCGGTGCTCGTGCAGCCGCTGGCCGATCTGGGCATGTATTCCAGCCTGACCCTCGGCCGTTTCAACCTCGCCACCAACTTCGTGTATAAGAAGAAAAATGTGTTCGACGCTTTCGGCGGCGAATTGGGAACGATGAAGAACGTTTTGCAATGGGTGTACGATAACCGCTGGACGAAGCCCGGTGATGTAACCACGGTGCCAAGGGCCACCACGCAGCCGCATCCCGGCGGCAACTATTTTACCGAGTCTACCGGCCGGTACAGGAAGGTGTACGTTTTCCGCATCCCTTCCGCCGGCATCGGCTACAGCTTGCCTGACCGCTGGCTGAAAAACCGGAAGCTGCAACAGGTCACGCTGCGGGCAGACGCCAACAACCTCTTTATCCTGACAGACTTCAAAGGCGTAGACCCGGATTCGCCCGGGCTGACGCCGCCTGCACGGAATGTTTCTTTTGGCATTAACTGTTCATTTTAATCCTGCCGACCCATGATCCATCCAATCAAACGCTTTCATAAAACTTATCGCCTGAAAACCTGGCTGCTGCTGGCTTTGCTGTCCGCCGTTTCCTGCAGCAAGCTGATAGAGATCGATCCGCCTATCAATTCCATCAGCACCGAACAGGTTTTCCAGAACGATGCCAAGGCCAATGCCGCATTGGCCGCTCTTTACGGGGAAATGATCAACACAACAACAGAGAATACATTCGTCTTCGGTGGCCTTACGCTGATAGGCGGGCTGATGGCCGACGAATGTTTTCCCAGCGCCGGAACGGTTGATCTGGTGAACGGCCCGTTTTACCTCAACAAAGTGCTGCCCCGCAACGATCGGTTGTCTGCCATCTGGAATGAGGGGTACCGGTACATTTATATTGCCAATAGCCTGATCGAAGGGGTGGAAGGATCGGCGTCTCCGCATCTGTCGGATACAACGCGCCGGCAAGTAGTGGGCGAAGCTAAATTCGTCCGCGCCTGGACGCACTTTAACCTCGCCAATCTGTTCGGGCCGGTGCCGCTGGTGCTGACTACAGACGTCACGAAGACGCGCTACCTTTCCCGGGCAGGCATGCCGGAAGTGTATGCGCAGCTGGAGGCGGACCTGAAAGACGCCTGGGACCTCCTGCAGCCCGATTACCATTTCGGCGGGGGCGCCCGCATCCGTCCCAACCGCTTCGCCGCCGCGGCCCTGCTCGCCAGGGTGTATCTCTACCAGGGCCGGTGGGCCGAAGCGGAAGCAGAAGCTGCCAAGGTAATCGGCAACGCTGCCTATGTGCTGGAACCATTGGCTAAAACATTCCGTGAAACCAGCCGGGAAACCATCTGGTCGCTCAAACGGAACGCAGCCGGGCAGAATATCGATTACCTGATGGACGCCTTCAATTTCTCGCCTAAATACCGCTTCAGCGTCATGCCGCCCGATGCGCACATGTTATGGTACGACAAGGATATGTTTGAAATGATCAGTGTGGACCTGGGGATGATCATTCCCATATTCCAGATGTCGCCGGAGCTGACGGGCGCATTTGAGCCCAACGACCGCCGCAAGACGGTCTGGATGGACTCGATCCCCTGGCCGGAGGCCGCTCCTTATAACGGTAAGACCACTTATTTTTCGGCGAAATACAATTCCTCGCTGACGTTGGTGGAACCGGCAGACCTCGGCCAATGCATGGTCCGCCTGGCGGAAGTGTACCTGATCCGTGCAGAAGCCCGCGCACAGCAGGGCACCAACCTTGCCGGCGCCGCCGCCGACCTGGACGCCATCCGCGAACGGGCAGGGCTGGAGCGCACCACCGCTTCCACAAAACCAGCGCTGCTGGACGCCATCCTCCGGGAAAGAAGGGTAGAGCTGTTTGCCGAATGGGGCCACCGCTGGTTCGATCTGAAGCGCGCCGGGAAAGCGGCAGAAATGGCAGCCCTGTACCCGGACAAGCAACCCTGGTCGGATAGCAAATTGCTGCTGCCGATTCCCGCCGCGGAACTGGAGATCGCGCCGTCGCTCTACCAGAACCCCGGCTACTGACACCGCCGCCATTCACTCACCGATACACATCTAACCCCGGGGCCCGCGGGCCCCGGGGAATGTAAAACGATCGCTTATGACCGGTTTTTTCAAGTACGTTTTCAGTGAAGCCGTGCTCACGTTGCTGCGGTATTATTTCGTAGCAGGACTGGCTTTTCTCATTTGCTACAGGTTCCTGTCCATCAAATTGTCCAACAACAAAATCCAGGAGCGAAAGGCTTCCCGGAAGGATTTTTTGCGCGAAGTGATGCATTCTTCCATATCAAGCTTCCTGCTGGCGGCAACGGCCATTTTCGCGTTTTCGGAATGGGTGCGACCGTATACGATGATTTATATGGACATTCAGGCGTACCCGGCCTGGTGGGTGCCTGTCAGCGTGGGTTTGGCGCTCATCGTTCATGACACTTATTTCTACTGGATGCACCGCATCCTCCACCATAAGAAACTGTTCCGCTTAACCCACCTGGTCCATCACCAGTCCACGAATCCATCGCCGTGGACGGCCTATTCGTTCCACGTTCTGGAAGCCGCTGCGGAAGGGGCTGTGGTAATTGTGCTCGTGTTTACGATGCCGATGCATCCCCTCTCCGTGGCGCTTTTCGCGCTGTCGTCGCTCGTGATCAACGTTTACGGGCATCTGGGATATGAGATCATGCCAAAGCAATTCCGGCATTCGGTGCTGTTCGAAGTGGTGAACACTTCCACCTTCCACAACCTGCATCACTCGAAGTTCAAGGGGAATTACGGGCTGTATTTCCGGGTGTGGGACCGTATTTGCGGTACGGAGCACCCGGATTATGTAAAGTTGTACGACCGCATCCAGGAGCGGCGTTTCGGAGGGAAATAGCAGATGATTTGAGTGGTAGATAAAAAGCAGGGCGGTTTCCGGTCGGAGGCCGCCTTTCGTTCTTTAGGGCCGGGTTTCGGTTGACGAAGGAAGCCCCGCGGCTGCGGGGCTCCCGGTAGGATGCAGTAGTATCGTTCAGCCGGTTACTTTCGCTGGACGGAAAGCGCCTGCCGTTTACGTCAGGCATATCATTCATCGGTTTTCGCGCTGGACAGGAAACTCACCAGGTCACGGATTTCCTTTTTCGACAGCACGGTTTTCATATCCGGCATGCTGGAAGGGGAATAGGTTTTTTTGATGATGTCCGCCGCTGCGATGAGCTGTTCCGGCTCCGCGCCCACCTTCACTTTCAGCCCGGCTTTGCTTTCTCCCTGCAATACGCCCGCAATCTTCTTACCATCCTTCAATTCCAGCACCACCATCCCGAAACCCGGTGCCAGGCGCGCGCTGGGGTTGATGAGGGCTTCCAGTATCTGCTGGCGGCTGAGCCTGGCGCCAACGCCGTTCAACCGCGGACCGGCATTCCCGCCGCGATCGTCGTACGAATGGCATTTCATGCATTGCGCATTCTCGTTCCGGAAGAAAATGCGTTGCCCGCGATGGGGATCGCCGCCTTCAAGACTGCCCGCATAGAGCGCCATCAGCTCATCCGGCGCGCGTTTGGCGCTGATGGATTTGTAGCGTTCCGCCAGGTCTTTGGCACCGCTGCTGTCGATGGCTTCTCCGAGTTCCAATACTACCGCCGGAGGAAGGGAGCCTGCGGCCATCTGGTCGAGGAGCTTGCGGAGCGGTGCGGAGGAATGTTCGGGCTGTAATTTGCCGAGGGCGAGGATGGCCGCTTGTTTTTCTTCCAGCGTTTTGGTGGCGATCACGTCTGCCAGCAGTGTAGACATGGTAGCCTGGGGGATTTTCATCCGGTCGAGCAGATCGAGGCCGGCCACGCGCACGTTCTTTTCCTTGTCCGTCAACGCTGCACGGAGCGCGGTTTCCAGCTCAGGCGCCTGCAAGGTCACCAACGCCTGTAACGCGGCGATGCGGACTTCCGGCGAACCGTCGTTTTTTACGGCGGCCAGCAGTGCAGGAGCACCCGCGGCGACCTTCAGTTTCTCCAGCGCCAACGCCGCACTGGTTTTTACGCCCGTTTCCTTATCGGCCAACAGTTGAATAAGTGATCGTGAAGCAGCTGCGATGACTTTTTTGTCGTCGCGCTTTTTCGGGCCTTTGGGCCAGCCGTCGACCCGGTCGAGGACAGACGGGTTGGGCCAAACGCCCAGTGCCGCAACGGCTTCCGCGCGCATGGCCGCTGGTTTAGATGCATTCGTTGCGTAGGCGATGAGCGTCTGCAGGAGCGAGTCGCTGCCGGATTGCAGGCAGGCGTTGATGGCCCGGCGGATGAGGGGCTCGTTGCTGAACGATGTGCTGCCGAGCAGCGCGCCCAACGCCGGCATGGCGGCAGGAATGCTGTTGTCGTCGTTGATGGCACGGGCAGCTTCCGTTACAACGAACTCATCCGCATCCTGCAGGAACCGGGCGGTTTCGGGGCTCTTCATCCTGCGGAGCGCCACTACCGCGGCGATGCGCAACGCGCGCGATGGGTTTGTGGCGAGAGCCGCCACCGGCGCGGGATTACCGATACGCGCAAGGGCCAGGGCACCGGCGTGGCGGAGGTAGACGTCTTGCTCGTTGTTCGCTTCCAGCATGGCAATAATATCGGGGATGGCGGGCGCATACTGCATGCGCCCCAGTGCCTCGGCGGCAAAGAACCGCACGCGGCTGGACGTATCTTTCAACAACGGAACGATGGAAGGTGCTGAGGTTTTCCGTTTGATATCGCCCAACCATTTGGCGCCGAGCGCCCGGATCTCGGGATCATGGTCGCGGAGGGCGTTTGCGAGCGCCGCCGCGTCGTCCTGGTTTTTGCGGCCCAGCTGGCTGAGGCCCTGGATGGCGTGCACACGGGCCAATTGATGGGAAGTTTGCTGCAACGCGGCTTCCAGGACTTTTTTCCCTGCCTGGCCACGGCCAACCAGTTCGAATTGCGCTTTCAACCGCACGCGATAATCCGCATGTTGTAAATACTTGCCCAATTCTTCGGTTTTCTTATCCGCGAAGCTGGCGGCCAGCAAGGCTTTCACTTCTTTCCTGGCGGCAGCTTCGGCAGCGCCTGCACGATCGAGTTTCCAGATGCGGCCGTAGTTGTGGGTATCCCATCCATCGATCCAATCAGCCACATACAGCGCGCCGTCTGGCCCGAAATCGAGGCCAGTGGCCAGTATGCCGCCGAGCACCTTTTTCTGGTCGCCCAGTTCGAACCCTGCGCCCGAAGGCTTCAGCCTGAAACTGTGGATGCCGGAGCCGGAAGGATTGCCCACGAACTCCGCGATGAAGAAGGTATTGTTATATTCCGGGCCCAGCGCCGTTCCCGGGTTGTACACCATGCCGGTGGGGCCGCTCACGAAATTGGCCACCGGCGGAACAATGTATGCGGCCTGCCCGTCCCAGCGGGGGAGGTACATTTTTTCCTCCATCCAGACTTTATAGGCATTATTCTGCGGATCGCGGTACTTGCCGTATTGCCAGTTGCTGCGCCAGCCGGCGTCTGCGCCGTTCACGACATACACCAGGCGCTCTTTTTCGCCGGGATGGTCGCCGTCGTTGTCTTCGCTGATAAGGTTGCCGTATTCGTCGAACACGAATTCATGCGTATTCCGCAATCCGTGCGCGAAAATTTCGAAGTCGCTGCCGTCGGGGTTCGAGCGGGCGATGACGCCGCAGTTCGGGAATTCCCATTTCTTCCCGGTTTTATCCGTTCCGTTGAAACCGATATCGCCGATCTGCCAGTATATCCGTCCATCTGGCCCCATTTCCACGCCAGACATGCCGTGGCCGCTGAACCCGATGTGCACGGCGTATCCGTGTGATAATGACGTTTTTTCGTCCGCGATCCCGTCGCCGTTTTTGTCGCGCAGTTTCCAGAGGTCGGGCGCAACGGCCACGTAGAGGTCTTTACCGTCTACCAGCACGCCGCCGGCCACGTCGGTCACTTCGTCGTGGAAATCGTTGACCACGAGCTGCGAACGGTCGGCCCGCCCGTCGCCATCCGAATCGTCGAGCCGGTAAACGAGTTCGGTTTCGATGGCCAGGTCGCGCCAGTCGTGCGAGCTATCGCCGTTCAGATCGGCGAGCCATTTGTTGCGGTGGCTGTTTTCGGGGGATAGCTCTTCGTGCAGGAATTTCCGGCGGTCTTCGACGGTGGCCAGGCTGATGGAAGGGATTTCCCATTCCCGGTGCCCGCGGATGTCGAACTCGGAATGCTTCTGCCGGTTGGTGGTCGTGTAGTAAATACTGCCGTTGTCGTCGATATCGATGGCGATGGGAGACACCACCAGCGAATCGATCCCCCAGAGCTGCATCGTCAAACCTTCCGCCAGTACCGGTTTTACCTCGGCTTCGATGGCGGTGGCGATTTTTGCCGTTTGGGCGGAATCCATTTTTTTGATCCGCAGATCGGTGACCGGTTGTCCGCAACCGGCCAGCAGTGCGGAAAAGACAAGGGCGCAGACAGGTGCCTGGCGCATAACGGGTTGTTTCATGCTAGCTAACTTGACGTGGAAAATAATAGCCCGGAATTTCCGGACGGTCCCGTTAAAATAGTAAAAATGACAATTATTCACAACGCCGTTCATCCCAATTACAATCCCAGTTTTGCACGGATGTCTGCCGGCAGGCCGTCTTTGTGCAGCATGACGTAGATGGATTTGAGCCTTACGTATGGCTGGCTCATGTACATGAACCCGTTATTGCAGCACTTTTCGCCCCAGGAGTTCTTGACCTTGAAATACACTTTCCCATGCTGGTCTTTGACTTTGCCCACGATGTGCATGTTATGATCGTCTACCGTACGGAGGTTTTCGAATTCTTCCTGCCGGTATTGCTGGCTGATGTCCGCCATTTCGGGCTGCACTTTCCAGGCCACGGTTTCCGCATTTCCCGGATCGGCCGCCACCAAGGCTACGCCGTATTGCGGGGAGAATCCCGGTTCCATGGCGTCTGTGTCGAGCGCGAGGGTGAAGCCACTGTCCAGCGCATGATGGATAACGGCCATGTAGACGTCCAGCGGGAGGTTATAGAATGGCCCGTTGAGATGATTGGCGGGGATTTCGAGGATGAAGGGCTGATAAAACGGGTGGTGGCTGAACGAGGTGATGTTGATGTAATCCTGCGGCCGGATAGGCATGGCCGCACAGAAGCTTTGCGGGGAATATTCCACGCCTTTGTAGTGGAACGTGCCGGGAGCTTTTCCCATATATTTTTCGAGAATGGCCGGCAGGCCTTGTTTCCAGGCTGCGGTGCGCTTTTTGCCGGGATCGGCCCAGATCTGCATGCTGTCCAGCATTTCCGGGTACATTTTTGAATGGTCGAATATCGAATCGCCCACATTATGCCCCTGGTAAGCACTTTCAGGCATCATGCCCCATACCGGCATACTGAAAAGCGGATCGTGATTGCTGCCGCCTTCCGTGAAACGGGAAGTACCCTGGCGGAGGATAAAGTTCCCGCCCTTGAGCAGGTAGGCGTTTTGGACGAAGTACATTTCTGAAAGGTCGACGCTGTCGCCGGACAGGCGGAGGATTTCCGATTCGAGGAACGAGGTGGTGGAGAAGCACCAGCAGGTGCCCGAGCGGCCCTGGTCTTCAACGGGCATGGCGGGCAATGTAAAAACTTCGGTGAACCGGTACTCGCTCGGCGGCGGTGGCGGCGGTTCGTGGTTACTGTCGCAGGCGCAGAGGAACGCTGCGGCGAAGATCAGGAGAGAATGGCGGTAGAATGGCATGACGGTGAATTTATCGTGAAAAAAAGAAGCCATCCGGTGGGATGGCTTCTGGGAATTTTATTCGGTGGTGGCGGGTAGTTCGGTATCTCCGTTCTTGTGTTTCCCAAGATAGGTGGGGAGGTCCATACCGGCCATGTTGAACATGTCCTGCAACGGCGGAACGGCTTTATAGAGGCCGCTGATGAACCCGGCGGTCGACGATTGCCCGTTTTGCGCGTTGGCGCCTTCCCAAACGGTGATTTTATCGATCTTGATATTTTTGATGGCTTCGGTCTGCAATTTCACCAGTTCCGGCAATTTGTCGGCGATCAGCAACAGCACGGCGTCTTTGGAGTTGTTGCCGGCGGCCTGTACGATGCGGTCGAGACCTTCTGCCTGTTTGGTGAGGATTTCATACATACCTTTCGCTTCGGCTTCCATTTTGGCGTAGATCGCGTCTGCTTCGCCTTTGGCTTTTTCACGGATTTTCTCTGCTTCGGCCTGAGCTTCGATGATGGCTTTCTGTTTCTGGATTTCCGCGGTTACGACGATGTTGGCGTTTTGCGAAGCGCGCTCGCGGTCGGCGCGGGCGTCTTCCGCTTTTCTTTCGGCCACGTACGCTTCTTCGAGGGCTTTTGCGGACTGGATTTTTTCCGCGGCAACGGCGCGTTTGGCGGCTTCGGCTTCTTTTTCGCGGCGTTCGGCTTCCGACTGGGCGATCATCACGCGGGCGGTGTTTTCACCTTCTACGGCGCGTGCGTTGGCTTCGGAGGCGCGGATACGCGTGTCCCTTTCCGCTTCGGCTTTACCGATGGATTCGTCGCGGTTGGCGGCGGCGATGAGAATGGCCTTGTCCTTATTGGCGGTGGCGATTTGGGAGTCGCGGTCGCGCTGGGTTTCGGCGATGCTGACGTCGCGGTTTTTCAGCGTTTGCTGGATGGTGATATCTTTTTCGCGGTCGGCTTCGGCTTTACCGGTTTCACCCAGTTTTTCCTGTTCTGCCACGCTTTTCTTGGCTTCGTTGATGGCCTTGGCGGCGGCTTCCTTGCCGAGTGCTTCGATGTAGCCGGATTCGTCTTTGATGTCGGTCACGTTCACGTTGATCAGCTTCATCCCGATTTTCTTGATTTCGGCTTCCACGTTGCTGGCCACGTTGGCGAGGAATTTATCGCGGTTGTTGTTGATCTCTTCGATGTCCATGGTAGCTACCACGAGGCGGAGCTGGCCGAAGATGATGTCTTTGGCGAGGTCGTGGATGGCGCTGCGCTGCAGGCCGAGGAGCCTTTCGGCGGCGTTGGTCATGGTGCCGGGCTCGGTGGAAATGGCCACGGTGAAGCGGGACGGTACGTCTACCCGGATGTTCTGGCGGCTGAGGGCGTTGGTGAGGTTTACTTCGATGGAAATGGGCGTCAGTTCCATGAACGCATAATCCTGGATCACGGGCCAGATGAAGGCGGCGCCGCCGTGGATGCACTTGGCGCTGTGGGAACCGTCCGGGCCTTTGCCTACTTTACCGTATACGACGAGTATCTGGTCTGAAGGACATCGTTTGTAGCGTTTGAAAAGGGCATAGAGGAGGGTGAACACAAAAACGACCGCTACGAGAACGGCAATCAGCATGTAATCCATGTTACTATCGGGTTTGTTTGGTGACGATTAATACCTGGTTGTCGAGCACGGAGCGGACGGTCACGAAAGCGCCGGTGCCGATGGGCTCGGCTTCGTCCGTCATGGCGTCGAGCTCCCGCCAGGCGCCCTGGACCTGGAGGGTTACTTTTCCAGTGCCGGTACGGGCGGGAGGGATGGTAAGGTATACCGAAGCGGTGGCATGCAGGGCGTTGTGCATCCTGAGCGTACCGTCGTAAGCGAGTTTGCCGGTGTAATAGAACATGGCGGCCATGATGAGCATCATGCCCAGGCCCGCCACGGATGCGGTAATGATCGTTACCGCGGGCGACAGCCCATTGTGGATGCAGGCCAGGCCCACCCATCCGAAGATGGTGAAAAAGCCGAACATGTTGCGGATGGTGAAAAACTGGAACCCGATCCCGTCGTCCGCATCCAGCATATCGCTCACATCGCCCGTTGCTCCGTCATGGTCCCCGCCGAGCAGGCTCAGTACGTTCTGGATAAGGAACAGCAGCGAAAACAGGATGGCCACAGACCAAAAGATCTTTTCAAAAACGGGAAGCGGACCAAACCAGTCCATGATGGTGAGCATACTTGTCATGGCGTCGGGATAAATTGTTTCAGGGGAAGATAACGAAAATCCACAGATTCCGGAAGCGAAAAGGCACAAATATTGATTGGTGACAGGTAAACTCGGGCTTATGAACCTCAAACGGACTTTCGGGACGCTGCTCACGGTGCTGGGCATCGTAGGCATCCTCTACACGGGCTACGGTTTTATCCGTCAAAATACCAACTGGCGCGAAATGCTGGTGGTCGGTGTGATCGGTGTGGTATTTTTCGCTGCGGGCATCGGGCTGGTGCGCAACACGCGCGACGAGTCCTGACCCCGGCATTTCCACATCCCCGCAAAAATCCCTAATTTCCGGGCATGATCGAAGCAACGGACATCCGGATCGGCAACCTGCTATGGTATTATGACTACCATATGGTCGAAACCGTGTTCCGTGTGGAAGGCATCCATGAAGGCTATGTATACAATTCAGGCCTCCCGCGCAGCCGGCTCCGTCTCGAAAAAACGAACCCCCTGAAACTGGAAGTACAGCATCTCTTCCAGTTCGGTTTTCTCGCTGGCGACCCCGATTACGGCGAAGATCCGGATGTATACACCTACAAGTATAACCGGTCAGACAGTATCTACATCCGCGACGACGGCGACAAATTCCAGCCCCTGGCGGCAAATGGAAAGGCATTTGTGCCGTACGGCCGTCCCCTCGTGCATTTGCACCAATTACAGAACCTGTTCTACGACCTCACCCGCGACGATGTATTTATGCAGTAATGCTACGGCCGCTTCCTTTCCTGCGTTAATTTCTGCTCCAGTTGCAAAAGCTGGGCAGGCGGTAATTCGTCTGCGAACGTAAGCCCTTGGGAAATATCGTCGTAAAACTGCATGCGTTGGGCTTTGGGATAGGCGCGAAGGTGCTTCAGCAGCCAATCGGGTTGAATCAGTGTTATATTTCATTGATTTTCCAGTTCCCGGAGCCTTTTTTCGAACGCTTTCCGCTTCGCTTCCGGAAGTTTTAGTTCCATCAACCCGAATAAGATCTGACCGGTCACCACGGAACGTTCCCGTTTGGGAAGCGGCCTGATGATGCGCGCCACCCATTCTGGCGCCTGGCTGAAAATCTCCGCCATCGCATATCCCGGGGTTTCGCTGGCGCTACCGGTATCTTCCGCCAATACCCTGCACCATTCCAGCAGCACAACGCTGTCGCGGGTACGCTGGAGATAATCCGGCATGTAGAACAGGAGCGGAACGTAACCGTATTCATGCAGGTTCTCGCTTCTGCTCACGAGCTTTTTATGTTCGGCTTCCTCATCCGCAGAAAATCGCTTCCCGTTGGCGAGATATTTGTCAAAAGACCGGGAATGCGCCACCACGGATGCGCGGTAATTGGCCAGGATGCGGCAGATGGTAGTTTGAAGGGCGGAATCGGGCATCTCGCGGAAAAGGCGCACCCGGCTTTTGTGGATGTACCCTTTACCGCCGGGCAACGGGATAGCGGTGCTTGCCGGTATTTCGAATCGCCACCAGTCGCCGGGCTGTTTCGTACAGGAAAAAACCTGGTATTGACTGACCTGGTAGGGAGCTGGGGAAGTGGCGGATGGTTGCAGGCGGACGTTCGTGGACCCGTCAGGATCGTTGATGACCGCCCAGTTTTTCTGCTGGGCTGAGGAAGCTTGCGCGAACAGGAACAGGGAAAGGATGAACAAGCGCATGGCAGTGGGATTTACATCAAATATAACGTTTGATTTTTATGCCGGAAAGCTGGCGCGGATGATTATCTTTGATCAGACCATCAAAAACAGTGACATGCAATTCCGCAGTATGCTGCTGGCCTCCCTGACCCTGCTGGGGCTGGGCGCCAACGCACAATCTTCGAAAAGGCCCAATATCATTTTCATTTTCTCAGACGATCACGCGTTCCAGGCCGTGAGCGCATATGGCGGCAGGCTCGCCAAAACGCCGAATATCGACCGCATCGCAAGGGAAGGCGCGATTTTCCGGAACGCCCTCGTCACCAATTCCATCTGCGGGCCGAGCCGCGCTACGTTGCTGACCGGCAAATACAGCCACCGCAACGGCTATCCGAGGAACGAGCAGCGGTTCGATGTAACGCAGGTCCTCTTTCCACGGGTACTGCAGCAAAACCATTATCAAACCGCGTGGATCGGGAAATGGCACCTCGGCAGTTTGCCCGAAGGCTTCGATTACTGGCGCATCCTGCCCGGACAGGGACACTATTACAATCCCGACTTTATCGAAAAAGGAAAAGATACCGCCCGGTCCGAAGGGTATGTGACCAACCTGGTGACAGACTACTCCCTCGACTGGATCCGGCACCGCGATACTACGAAACCCTTCATGCTGGTAGTAGGCCATAAAGCGACGCACCGCGAATGGCTGCCCGACCTGCAAGACCTCGGCGCCTACGATCACATCAACTTCCCCACGCCCGCCAATTTCAACGATACGTACGAAGGCCGCGAAGCCGCCCGGAACCAGGATATGACCATCGCTACCACCATGCGGCTCGACTTCGACCTGAAAGTGCACGCCAACTATAATGGCTGGGTCTACAACCGCTTCACGCCAGAACAACTGTCGGCTTTCAAAGGTTATTACGAAGGAAAGGTCACGAAGGAATTCGACGCATTGAAGCCCACCGGCAGCGCCCTCACCCAATGGAAATATCAACGCTACCTGAAAGATTACCTGGCAACGGCCAATTCGCTCGACCGCAATATCGGCCGGCTCCTCGACTACCTCGACCGCTCCGGCCTCGCAGAAAATACGGTGGTCGTGTACGCGTCTGACCAGGGCTTCTACCTTGGCGAGCACGGCTGGTTCGACAAGCGTTTCATGTACGAAGAATCGCTGCGGACGCCTTTCGTGGTGCGCTATCCAGGGAAGATCAAGCCCGGTACGCAGGTGAAGGAATTGATGTGCAATATCGACTGGGCACCCACGATCCTCGACTGGGCGGGCGTTCCCACACCCGAAGATATGCAGGGTACATCTTTCATGCCGCTCGTGGCCAACCATGGCGATAAATCGAAATGGCGAAAGGCCGCTTATTACCATTATTACGAATACCCGGAACCACACCGCGTTTCACCGCATTTCGGGCTGCGTACGGAGCGATACACGCTCATCCGGTTCTACGGCCCGGCGGATAACTGGGAGCTGTACGACCTGGCTAAAGACCCGGGACAGGTACATAACCTCATCGGCCGGAAAGGTTTTGAAAAAATCACGGCAGACCTGAAAGCGGAGCTGCGCCGGCAGATCGTTCAATATAAGGACGACGACGCCCTCCGGCTACTGGATAAAAGCTAAAAGGAAAATCCCGGTCATGTGCGACCGGGATTTTTTTGTCAGTACCGAAAAACGGCCACCATCTCCGTTTTGCAGGGCATTTTGTTCGCGGGCACGTAGTGCACTTCCGCGCCGTTGAGCAGCGCCTGCATGACGGCCGCGTTCACGAGGCATTCGTCGCCTTCCTGCTCCTGGCCGTGCAGCTCCAGCTGATTGGTCTCCTTCACGAATTTGCCCCAAAGCTTAGCGCCTTCGGTGACCAGCAACAGCTCTGCTCGTGCATAAAAACAAGCGGGGATGATTTCCGCAGGGTCCTTACTGGCAAGGTTGCCGCCGGTATTATTGTTGAACCGTGCGATGGCTTTGTCGCGCTTTTCGCAGAACAAAGGCTCCATGGCAGTCCGGGCGTTTTGAAAAAGCGAATTGACGCCCATGTGCTCCATGTTGCCGGTAAGCTGCGCGTCGGCCAGGTAACGGTATTTCGTGCGTTGGCGGAAGATGGGCAGCAGGTACTCCACGCCCGCGAGCAGGAGGGGAAGGTTGCTGGTGTGGAGGAGCTCCTTCCACAGGGTTTCGTCGACTTCGTCGAGGTACATGGAAATGTTCGCCTTGTCGTCGGGCTTACCGGCGCCGATGCCATGGTAATTGGCGCCGCCGCCTGCACCGGAACTGCTCGTACGGAATAGTTTCTGGTCGTCTTTCTCTTCGAAATGGACCACGTCTTCCACGCCGCGCGGCATGCCCGGCACTTCCACTTCCTGCATGCTCCAGGCATCGGCTTCATAGAGCGTTGCGCGGTGCTTGCTGAGCGCCAGCAGGTAGAAGCGTTCGCCGGCCGTGAGGAGCGGGAGGAGCGGACTGAGGTAAAACGTATGATTGATGTAAAATTCCTGCTTAACGGGAAAGGGCAGGCGGATGAAATGGCAATTGCCGGGGGCGAGGAAGATGGCGAGCCCTTCGCGCTGGTTGCGCCAGAAAACCTGGTCGTGCACCAGGATACGGGCGCATTCCATCAGCGGCCCCAGTTCGTTTCGCGGGGCGCCGTTGCTGAGGAGCGCCAGTTCCGCCTGGCGGACGAGATGCTTCAGGGCAATACTGTCTTGCTGCTCGTTCACCTCCATGCCGCGGCGATGGGTCGGCAGCAGTAGCGAGATGGACATGGGCGCGCGGTGCGCGGCAAGCCTGGCGAACAGATCGCGGTCGAGGCGTGTGATTTCCTGGATCCCTTCGGGCTGGGGCTTCCCAGCGGTGTGCGACGGTGCACCAGCCGCAGGGCGCGGCTCCGGGGCCGTTAATTCCTCCTCGCCCTTGTGCAGATTGCGGTTGGGGTGCATGACCCGCACGTTGGGCGCCAGTTTCTCGTCTTTCTCCGTATAACGTTTCGTGATGTTGCGGTCTTGCCGGATCGAAGTGCCTTCCATATTCGGGCGAAGCCCCAGTTCCGATTCACGGCCGTTTCCCGTGGGCTTTCCTTTCGGCGGGATGAATTTCCCTTCTCTGTCTTTTCCCATGATGAACTGAATTGGTGATCAATGGAAAAATCACAAACTCCATACCTGCAAAGCCCGCGTGGAAGGCGGTACGGCTGTTTCCACGGAAGTCCTCACTTTGCGGAATCCTTACACGAAGCACCGCGGCATTTTCCTGTTGTTTCGCTATGCACGGGGTTTGCATGTTATAGGGTAGCGTTCCCGTCCATTTTCGGATATGATGTATGGAAAAAGATGGGAACGCAATCCCAGGACATTCTTTCAAACTAAAAACGGAACGTATGAACGAAAACGCATCTGCCGGGCCTAAACCGCCCGTAAACGTAGGAAAGATGGAACGCATCCTGTCTGCCCTGGCCGGCGCCGCGCTTTTCTGGCAAGCTGCCTGCGGGAAAAAAGCGCGCACGGTAAGCGGTGCAGCGGGCGCATTCCTGCTGTATCGCGCCATATCGGGCAATTGCCCGTTGTACACGGCCGCTGGCAAAAAAAGGCTTCCCGACCCGGCGCGCAACATCAATATCCGCAGCGCTATCACCGTAAACAAGCCCCGCAATGAAGTATATGCCTTCTGGCGTAAACTGGAAAACCTGCCGCTGTTCATGAAGCACCTCCGCTCGGTGGAGCAGCGCGATGAAAAGGTATCGCACTGGGTGGCGCAATTCCCGGGATTCCCGTCCATCGTTTCCTGGGACGCTGAAATCGTCAAGGAAGAGGAGGGCTCCCTGCTGGGATGGAATTCCATGCCCGACAGTGTGCTCGACAACGCAGGCAAAATAACGTTCCGCGACGGCGAAAACGGCGGTACCGACATCGATGCCGTCATCACGTACCGCGCGCCGCTGGGGCCCGCCGGGGAATCTGTAGCCAGGATGTTCACATCCATGTTCCGGAAAATGTTGCAGGAAGAGCTGGACAATTTCCGGGTATTCATCGAATCGGGCGAACAGCCGCCCGAACCGGCCAATGGACGAAAACCGAAAAAGACACATTTCAAAAAACAGGATTCATGAATCCAAAAAACACAGTTATGGCGGAGCATCAAACTACGCAACCGGCATTGGCCGGCAAGCAAAAATCGCTGGCAGGAAAGAAAGTGCTCATCACCGGCGGCACCACCGGCATCGGCCGGGAAATAGCCCGGAAACTGGCGCAGGAAGGGGCCATGGTGATGATTTTCGGGAGAGATGAGAGCGCCATGAACGAAGCGCTGGAATCTTTGCTGGAATCGGCTACCGACGGCGATCCAATCGGGTTTACGGCGGATGTGGCCACGGAAGACGGTATCCGGAAAATATTCTCCGAAGTGGACGCGCAAGGCGGGATAGACGTGCTGGTCAACAATGCCGCTCTCGGTTACCAGGGCATTCTGTCCGGCAACTACGAAGAATGGCAATACATCCTCAACGTGAACGTGCTCGGATACCTGGCCTGTACGCACGAAGCCGCCAAACGCATGGCCGCCGCCGGCACGAAAGGCCATATCGTCTATATCGGTTCCATGAGCGCGGATACCCGCGAAGCGAAAAGCTCCGTGTACGTAGCCACTAAGTCCGGCATCCAGGGTTTTGCGGAAGCGGCGCGCAAGGAACTTAATCCCAAAGGCATCCGTGTTTCACTGATCGAGCCCGGCGCCGTGGATACGGATATGCAGGAACAGCCGTCCGACGAAAAAAGGCAACAGATCGAAGAAGAGAAAATGCTGATGGCCGAAGATATCGCCGATGCCGTACACTTCGTACTGACGCGGCCGGAACGCTGTGATGTAGTGGAAATGAAGATCCGGCCGAAACAGCAATTGATTTAACCCGTAGCCTTCCTTCCGGAATGGCGTTTCATATCATGTTACTGTGGTAATACCGCAGTCCGACAATAAGCACAATCATCCATATGAACGGTTTTTCTCCCTGGTATCATTTCGATAGCCGCCCCGCCGGCGGCGGATTATGGAAGCGGCAGACAGGCGATTTCGATTACGATGTGCATCATTCCGACGACTCGCTGTGGTTGACCATTTCTTTCCGGCGGCAGCCGGTATTGGCTTTGCGCACGGGATATTTTCCCGGCAACGGTTTCCGGATGCTGAACACTGCGCCCGGCGGCAATCGTTTCGTGTTTCAGGCGGATACTTCGGTCGGGCGTTTCCAGATCGAGTTGTCGATCCCCGATCCCTCGTTCCCGCTCGTCCGCTGCATCACGAAGCTCACGCCGGCATGCGATCTCCGCATTCCGTTCTGGCCGCGCGACCTCATGGTGCTGCGATCTGCCGGAAAGGAAGAAGCCTTTGATGGGGAGATTTTCGTGGCGCAGGAAGGCACGCGGTCTGGCTGGCTGTTTGGCGGCATCCGTTCCACCGATCCCTGTGCATTCCTCTATTTCCAGAACCTGACGGCGCTGAACGATTACGCCAGGACCACCCATACCAGCCTGGGCGATATCGTGGGTGGGAAATGGCCGGAACTGGGGACAGGCCTGCCGCCTTCGCCGGAAAAGGCATTGCCGGCCGGCCGGGAGATGATTATCGGCGACGCGTATCTCGCCATGCACCCCCAATTGCCGGAAGACGAAAACGAACTTGCCGCGTTATTTCTGGAGCTGACGGGCAAGCTTTACCTGCACCTGCCACTGCCGCCTACGAGTTACAAGCCCTGGCCAACCGTTCTGCAACGTACCCTCCGCGACCTGGAAGTCAATTGCGGCTGTTGGTACCGCGCCGGCGGACATTCCTATCTCAATGCCTATCTCTGCGATTACGATACCGCGCCCGAGATCATGGTGCAACTGGCGGTGCTGCTGCCGCTGCTGGATTACCAGCAATGGAGCGGCGAATCCCTGAAGATCATCAGTGCTTTACAGGCCGGCATTCCTTCGTTTTACGATGAGAAGATCAGGTCGATGGGCAGGTGGCTGCCTTCCGCCATGGACAAGCTCGACCGATCGGAGGAGCACAAGCGCCCGCGCGTGATGGATTCCTGGTACCTCCATCATCCGCTTGTGAACCTGGCGCGGATGGTCATGGAAAGCAATGGCGATTTCCGTGATCTGTTGCTGGATTCCGTGGAATATGCCATTCGCGTGGCGCATCATTTCAAGTACGAATGGCCGGTGTTTTATCACCTGGACACGCTGGAGGTCATCAAGGCGGAAACCGCGCCGGGAAAGGGCGGAGAGCACGACGTAGCCGGGATTTACGCGCACCTGATGTTGCTGATGTACGATATGACGAAGGAGGAACGCTTTCTCGAAGAAGCGGCGGCGGCAGGAAGGGCGCTTGAGAAAAAGGGCTTCCACATGTTCTACCAGGCCAACGTCACTGCGTTCGCAGCGAAGGCGTTGCTGCGGCTGTACCTCGTGAAACGGGAGGAGATCTTCCGGAAAGTGGCCATCACCGCAATTGCCGGCCTCATCAGAAATACGGGCCTCTGGGATTGCAATTACGGCTTCGGGGAAAACCTCGCCACGTTCTTCGTGCTGTTCCCGCTGAACGATGCACCCTATGCCGCGGTGTACGAGGAACAGGAGGTGCTGGCTTCGTTCCACGATATCATCAAACTGGCGCCGGAAGCCGGGATTCCCGCCCATATCACGCTGCTGTTGTCCGAATTCATCCGCTATATGTTGCACCGCGCTTCTTTCTATTACCCACCCATGGTCTCCCGCGAAATGCTGGCAGAAAAGCCTAAAACCGGCGAAATTGAGCCAGACACCTGGATACCGGTCGAAGACCTGCAGGACGGCTGGAACCAATCCGGAACGGTAGGGCAGGAGGTGTACGGCGCCGGACTGGCCTTTTGCATCGTTCCCAGGCATTACAAGGTGTTGAAAGACCAGGGTTGCACGGTGTATGTAGATTACCCGACCGGGGAAATAGCGGCCGGTGCCGGTGGTTCCCTTTCCTTCAACATAACCGGCCACCCGGCCATGTTTTGCCGCATGCGGATACTGCCTGCCGAAAACGGACCGCTGCCCGCGGTAACGGTGAAAGTGGATGGTGATCGAAAAGAAGGCAAACAACTGGACGACGGAAGCCGGGAATTCTTCGTACCCGGCGCCTGCACAGTGGAACTGGTGTTCGAATAATGGCGGCTCCCGGGCCGGAAGCCGCCATGACATTAACTTTCCATCAAAATGAGGCTTGCAGCTTCAGTACCACATTCCTCCCCGGGCTGCTGATGCCCGATGCGAATACGCGGTAATGTTCGTCGAGGAGATTTTCCAGTCCTGCCTGCACTTTCAGCCATGGCAACACCGGATAGCGCGCGGAAAGGTTGAGCGTCGTCCAGGAAGGCGTGCCTTCGGGCGTGGCGTAGACGAGGTTGTCTTCGCCGTTGGGATTATAATCCTTCGTTTTCTTCCAGCCGTTGAAAAGCACGTAACCTTCCGTTTCCAGCTGCTGCCAGCCGAATTGAACGCCGGCTTTGCCGAACACGGGCGGGATGTGGTCCATAGGCATACGGGCGCCTTTTGCATCGGTATATCTGCCATGCGTATACGTGACGTTGCCATATGCGCGCAGGCGCTGGAGCAGTTGCCATTGCGCCGCCGCCTGGAAGCCCGCGATCGTGGCTTTGGCCTTGTTCTGCGCCGCCACCACGGGCGTGAGCTGTCCGTTGTACACCACGCCGGGCTTGCCGTTGAAAAGAAACGCGTCCAGCACGATGGCGTTGCGCAGCAGGCTGTAAAACCCGTTCAATTCCACGTACAGCCGTTTCCCGAATTGCCGTGCCGCTCCGAGGTCGAAATTGACGGTTTGCTCCGGCCGCAGGTCAGGGTTGGGGACCACCAGCTGCGCGCCGCCGGCAGATTCGAAAACCTTTGCGATGTCGTCGATATTCGGTGCGCGATAGCCGGTGGAAGCATCGATCGACAATTTAGTTTGTGTGTCTGGAAGGTAGATCAGGCCTAGATTGGCGCTCCAGGTCACATGCCGCTGGTTAGCTTCGGTAAAGGGCAGGTGGAGGATGGACGTGTCTGCGAAAGTGCAGTGCAATGTCGTGTAATTGGCGCGCAGGCCGTCGTTGAGGATCAGTTTCCCGGGAACGATCTTGTACAGGTGCTGTGCGTATGCACCGAAATAATGCATGCGGTTCTGCCCGTCGGGATAGCGCGTATCGAGCCCCGTCCGCTTTTCTCCCTGTTGAATGTTTTGCCGGAAGGCGGTGGATTTGAGAAAGTTCAACTGTCCGTCGCCGCCCACGTTCAGCTCATGCCTGCCTTTGCTTTTGCGCAGATCGAGGTGGAACGCGGCTACATGGATGTTTTCGATGCGATGGTCGCGCTGAGGATTACGGTAGGCGCGCTGCATGCGGCTTTCTTCCACAGATTGATAGCTCGCCCCGGCCATCAGCTGGTCGAAAAAGCCGTTCAGCCGGGAGGATTTGAATTGCCAGGCGGCCATGAGCCTGTCCTGCGGCCCGTAGTACCATTCTGCCCAGCGCAATTTGCCGTTGCGGAGGTCCGTCAGCCGGTCGTACCGCGGGATGTCGCTGCTGGTGGAGTACTGGATATTGAAGAGATGTTCCTGTCCTTCCTTCGGCTGCCACCTGAATTTCTGTAACAGGTCGTATTGCCGGTAGCCGCTGTTCCGCTGGATGCGCTCGTCTGGATTGGATAGCACCGAGTCCGCACCGTTGACGCTTCCAATGAATTGTTTGCGCTTGCCCCAATCGCCGTCGTGCCGGTTGCGGCGCGCCCCCATGCGGAGGTCTCCCACGTCGGAATAGGAGAACGAAGTCAGTGAGGCGAACTTCCGGCCGCCGGCGTTCACGTCCACATGCCCGGTATATTCTTCGAACGCGCTGCTGTAGCGGGCGGAGATGTTGGTGGCGAAGCGATGGAACTGCGGGTCTTTCGTCCGGAAATGGATGACGCCGCCCAGGGCGTCGGATCCGTAAATGGTGGAGGCGGGGCCGTAAATGATTTCGACTTTTTCGGTGATATCGTCGTCGATGGTGATCACGTTCTGCAGGTGGCCGGTCCGGTAAATGGCGTTGTTCATCCGCACACCGTCTACCACGAGCAGGATGCGGCTGGCTTCAAAGCCCCTGAGCACGGGACTTCCGCCACCCAGTTGGCTTCTCTGCACGAAAACTTTCCCGCTTTGTTCGAGGAGCCCGCCCGTGTTGTTGGACAATGAGGCCCTGATTTCCGGGGCATGCATCACTTCCACTTTCTGCGCCACGAACCGGCTTTTTTCTTCGAATTTATTGGCTGTCACAATGACTTCCGCCAGCGGGTGCACGGAATCCCTGGCGGCGGGGCGCTCCTGTGCGGCAGCGGTCTTTCCGGCAACGGAAAACACGGCAGCGAGGAGAAAAATATTATGTAAAGGAGGGTGTTTCATCGGGTTGTTTTACATCGGATCGTTGAATAATAACAGAGTCCGGGCGAATGGATAATGCGAAATCCATTTTAAGCGCTATGCGCAACGCATGCTGCTGCCGGAAGTTCGCTTACACGCCGCGCGGACCGGTTTGCTGAAAAGTAAGCGGACACACCTTTTCAGGTATGTCCGCTTTCCTGTTACCGTTGTATCACGAAGCGGGAAGTTTCCCTGCCGCCCGGTGTTTCGATGGTGAGGATGTACATGCCGTTCGGCAGCATGGCGGTATTCAGCTGGTGGGTGGTTTGCTGAAGGATGCCGAATTGCCGCAGTTTGCCGTCCATGTTATGCACCCAGAATTTCACCGGCAGTTTTGCGCCGGCAGGCAGCTGGATGTTCAGGTATTGCTGGGCGGGATTCGGGTATACGCGCACCACGGAAACCTTCTCTGCGCCCGTCTGCACGGAATCCTGCACGACCACCGGCGGAGGTGCGTACACGTTGATTTCCGCCGCACTGGCCCATGCGCCGCTGCTGGCGGCCGAAAGCGTTTTCAGCCGTACGAACCGTGCATTGCGCGCCGTGAAAGTGGCCGTGCGCTCCGATTTGCCGCCCGATGGCCAGGTGCCGGAAGCCGCAGCCGTGCCCCAGTTCACACCGTCGGAGCTGGTGTAAATTTCATACCCGGTGATAGTGCCGTTGGTTCCGGCATCCTGTCGCGGGAGGTACCCGATGCTGCCGATCGTGGCGCAGGCGCCCAGGTCGATGTGCAGCTCATGCGGATGGGTGGGCGTGGAAGTAGACCAGGCGGTGTGCCAGTAAGTACTTGTATTCCCGTCGATCGCGTGAATCGCCCGGCCGTTGTTCGCGCCTTCTCCGGTGAGCTCTTCCGAGGATACGAACTTCACGCTCCAGTTGCTTTTGGCAGGAACGGTGCCGCCGCCGCAGGCGGGAGCGGAGATGATATCGAACCGCCATTTCTGCGAGGCGAGATCGGCATCCGCGCCGATCTGTACGTTCGCATTATCTGCGTTGGCGCCGCCCGCCACTTCCATGACTTTGGTAAGGTCGTTGGCTACCTGCAATTTATACAGCCCGCCGCCGACGTTGACGATCTTCCATCGCTGGGAGTTGCCGGTATGTTCGGCGTACATCTGCACATTGGTCCCGTTCGCCGTTCCGTTGGCATAAACGTCCAGCGCTTTCCCGGTAACATGCTGCGGCTTCAGGTTGTAATAACCGCTGCCGACGTTGATGAGGCGCCAGCGCTGGTAATTGGCGCTGTTGTCGGTGAGGATGTCTACGTTGGTTTCGTCCGCCGTGCCGCCGCCCGTCACGTTGAGGTTGCGCGTGAGGCCGTGGCTGGGCTTGAGCTCGTAGATGGCGCTGTCGATCAGCCCGTTGCCGCCGGTAATGGTGATGAAATTCGTTTTGGTAAGACTGTTGTTGCCCTGGTCGTCCGTCACCGTGAGCGAAACATTGTACTGCCCGGGAGCGCTGTACACCACTTTCGGGTTGCGGGCGGTAGAGGTGGCGGGCGACCCGCCGGGGAAGCTCCAGCTGTAAGCTGCGCTGGTTACCTGTTGCGCGGAATTGTTGTAATAGCGCGCGGTATCGCCGACGGTTTTGGTGGGCGCGTCTACGGCGATGAGGGCTTCCGGGGGTGAGGTTTCGTAAAGGTCGCTGGCCCATACGCTGCGGTTGGTGCCGTTGATGAGCTTGGCGTCTTTATAATCGATCGCCAGGCGGGTGCAGAACGTGAGCGCGGGAAGGCCCTGGTTGAAGAGGACCCAATCGGCCATGGTGTTGTTGCGGTAATAGACCGACCGCTTCGTGCCGATATAAACGCCGCCGTTGGTGCCCCGCTGATGGATGATTTCCGTCACCTGCTCGCCGTTCAGCAATGTAGTACTGAGGTTGGTCCAGGTAGCGCCGCCGTCGGTGGATTTGTATACTTTCTGCCCGTCTACGGTCGAATTCACGCGCGCCACCCAGATGTGATCGGGGTTGGTGGCACTGATGGTAATGTCGAACGCTACGCCGCTGCTGGAAAGCCCTGTGGGCGTTACGTCCGTCCAGCTGCTGCCACCGTTCGTGCTTTTCATCACTTTCTTTACCGTACCCAGCGTAGCGGCGTACATGATGGAAGGATTGCGGTACCCCACGGCAATGCATCCTATCTTTTCCCCGAAATCATATACCGATGAATAGGTAGCCCCATGATCGGTCGACTTCCACAGCGCATTGCCTTCTCCCAGCCAGATCGTGTTGTAATATTGCGCATCCCAGATGATGTCGCTGCTTTGGCCGATGGTGTAGGAACGGTTGGGCAGCTTGCCGTTGGGAAGATTGATAGGAGCCGTGCCCCTGCTGCCCGTCAGCTGTTTCCTGCCGTAATCGAATACCACGATGCGATCGTTGGCGTAGGAAACGGCGCCGAGGTAGTTGTCGCCCCCGCCGGTACTGATCCAGCCGTCGGTATAGGTGTTGTTATCCTTCAGCAGGGTACCGTTGTGATACGTGCCACCAACCATCACATTGTTGCCTTCCCAGTTGCCGACGCCGAATCCCCAGAAATCCGTCCCCTTGATGCCTTTCATGCGTATCTGGAAGTTGGCGCCGCCGTCGTTGCTGTAGAAAATCCCGCCGTCGCAGGCGATCCAGAGATCACTGCCGTAAAAGCGGATGTCGTGAATGTCTGCATGCACGTAGTTCACTTTGTTGGAATGGCTCCATTTGGCCGGACAGGTCCAGTTCGCGCCACCGTCCGTACTTACCCAGCGGTTCACCGCGCCGAGCTGGATGTTGTTGGCGTTGGCAGGGTCTACGTCCAGCGCGAGGTCGTAGTAATATTGGCCGCCGTCGTCGGAGCCGTCGTCTGCCCAGGCCATGAGGTTCTTGTTGGTGGTGGCGTTGGGCACGCCGCCGGGGCCGGTGCCGCAGCAGGAGAACGACCAGCTTTCCCCCGAATCGGTGCTTTTATAAACGCCGTATAGCCCGCTGCCGCCGTTCGCAGCGCCCGTTGCGAGGGCGTATATGATGTTCGGGTTGGCTGCCGTCACGGAGATCTCGGTGCGTTTCTGCTCTTCGCCGGAAGCGGTGGGGTTGGGCCAGCCTGTCGTCTTGATCGTCCAGGTGGCGCCGCCGTCGGTGCTTTTATAGAATTCTGTTTTTACGCCGGTCTGCCGGATGGCATAAGCCGTGGTATTGCTGCCCGGCTTGAATTCCACTTCCTGGAAAGTACCGGTCATGATCTGCGTGAAATTAGCCCCTGCATCGAGTGAGCGGTACAGCCCCTGGTTAGACGCCACGAAGAGGGTGTTGTTGAAACCGGGCCGGGAGACGATGTCGTTGATGGTATGGTTGACGCTGTTGAACGTAGCATCGCCGGCCTGGGAAAAGCTCGTGCCGCCGTTGGTGCTTTTGTAGAGCCTGCTGGCGCCGCCGAAATAGACGATGTCCGCGTTCAGCGCGTCGATCTCCACGCTCAGGATGCTGCTCACGAGCATATTGTCGGTGAGGGCCGTCCAATTGAGGCCCTTGTCCGTCGACTTGAACAATCCCGCGTTGGCCGTGCCGGCATACAGTACGTTGGTGTTGCTGAGCGATTGCTCCACCGTGTACACATGCGCCGCTCCGGAAGCATAGCTGGTGCCGGACGCGCCGTTGTCGAAATTGATGGGCCCTACGCAGGTCCAGTTGGCGACGCCGCTCAGGGCGCGCAGCTGTGCCGCTTCGTTCGAACGCTGCAGGTAAGCGCGGCCGAGCTGGCGGTCTTTCTCGTTCGGGCCTTTGTCGGGCGGCGAGGAATACGGGTTGCGGCTCACTTCGCGCAGCCAGCGTTTGTAATACTGCGTGTATTCGTTCTTGACGAACGGATGCGTTTCATAATACTTCTCGAACGCTTCCGTCACTTTTTCCGGATCGGGATTTTCGCCGTACATGAGCCGTACCCAGTCGGGCAGCTTCGGATTGGCGGCGTTCACCTTCATTTCCATGGATTGTGCGGAGGCGGACCGCCATACTGCAGAACAGAGAAGCGTGGTGGCCAGGATGAGGGCCTGTAATGAAAAGGACAGGGTTCGGCGCGTTCGCATGGAACGGCACAGGGCTTTGTAGACCATGAGGGTTCGTATTAATTGGTTGATGAATGCTTATCGTTATCTACAAACTCGGCCAGGGTTCATGTTCAAGTTGGATGCGCTATCTGACGTGGCTTTGCTCAATGGGTTACATGCATACAGTTCGGTTGACATGATGCCTCGGCGGTAAAGTACCTCCCGTCACTGCAACGGGACGTTGTATTAAATTATGTTTTACACTTATATTACAAAGCAGGGAAAATCCGCAAACAAGTTTGTCAGCCTTCCGTTCTGGGCATACCCTGTGCGGGGTATCCCGATTCGGAATAGGCGCGGCGGTAGGCGAGCGGACTGTACGACGTGAGGGCGCGGAATTGCCGGTTGAAGTTGGAAAGTGTCTGGAAGCCGCTTTCATAGGCGATCTGGGCTACATCCATCTCTTTTTCGAGGAGGAGTTTGCAGGCGTAGCCGATGCGGATTTCGCTGAGGAAATCGGAGAACGTTTTGTTGGCGTGGGTACGGAAATAGCGGCTGAAGGATGTGGGCGTCATATTGGCCAGCGCGGCCGCGGCGCCGAGGCTGATCTTTTCGCGGAAATGCTGCATGACGTATGCATGCACGCTGTTCATGCGCTCGGTGTCTTCAGCCTTGAGCGCGTTCGTATAGCCGGCGCCGGCCAGGAGGCGGTAGTGGTCGGAGTGGGACAGGAGGTCGAGCAGCTGCAGGAGCGCCAGTACCCGGTCGAAATCGCGCAGCTGCGGCAGTTCCTGCATCCTGCGGGATGCTTCCTGCTGGGTGGCCCCGGTAAACTGGATGCCCCTCGTTGACCGGGTCAGTAATTGCCGGATACGGAGGGATTCGTTTTTGGACAGGAGCGCCGCGCCCAGGAGGTCTTCATGGAAATAAATCACCACGCCTTCCGTCTGCCGGCCGCGGTCTCCCTCGAAATACTCGGGGTCGCTGCGCCAGAGGTGCGGCAGGTCGGGCCCGGTAAAGACGAGGTCTCCCGGCGCAAAAGGCTCCACATGATCGCCGATGAACCGCGTGCCGGTGCCTTCCAGCACCACGAACAACTGGTATTCCGCATGGAAATGCCAGTTATGATCGAAATGCGGCGCATGCAGGTGCTGCACGGCAAATGCACTGTCCGGCGATATGCGGGCTTTCTGAACGGCTTTCATGTTACCTGTCTTTTGTCCTGATAAAGGTAATAAATCGAAATTCATGACAAAATACAGTCTGAATCCGACATAATCGAGGAATGGCGTCTTTTTTTTAAGTTGCAATTTGGGATGTAATTACGACAACCAATGAAACTTCGATTCCACGTCTTAAGCCTGATGCTGACCGTCCTGTTCCTGACGGCCTGTTCCAAAGCGCCGCAGGGGCCGCTGCAGGTATTATTTCTCGGTCATCCGTCCACCCATCACCATTCCGAACGGTACATGCCCATCCTGGCCTCCGCGCTGGCAACGGAAGGTATCCAGTTCACCTATGCGGATAATCCGGATGTCCTTAACGAAGAAACCCTCCGGGATTTCGATGTATTAATGTTATATGCGAACCACGATTCCATTACCCCGGCCCAGGAAGCTGCGCTGCTCGGCTTCGTTCGCGGGGGCAAGGGTTTCGTTCCCATTCACTGCGCCAGCTATTGCTTCCGCAACTCGGAAGCATTCGTGAAAATGGTCGGCGGACAATTCAAATCCCACGACACGGCCACTTTCAACGTCACCACGCTCGATACCACGCACCCCGTCACGAAAGGCCTGCAACCTTTCACGACCTGGGATGAAACGTATGTTCACGATCATTTGTCGGACGACCGTACCGTGCTTCAGGAACGCCCCGAGAACGGCCGCAACGAGCCCTGGACCTGGGTAAAAGAATACGGAAGCGGCCGCGTGTTCTACACGGCTTACGGGCACGACGAGCGCACCTGGTCGGCCCCCGGATTCCAGCAATTAATAAAGAACGGCATCCTGTGGGCGGCCGGGGATAAAGCCCGCAAAAACTGGGAAGCTTTCCGTGCCACCATGCCCACGTTGCAGTACCGCGACGAGGCCAACATACCCAACTACGAAAAGCGCGATCCGGCGCCGCGGTTCCAGTTGCCGCTGAGCCCGGATTCCTCTGCGAAACTCATACAGGTACCGCCGGGATTCGAACTGCAATTGTTCGCTTCCGAACCCGATATCATCAATCCCATCGCCATGGCCTGGGATGAGAAAGGAAGGCTTTGGGTGATCGAAACGGTGGATTATCCCAACACCGTCCGCAACACCGAAGGCGAGGGCGACGACCGGATCAAGATCTGCGAAGATACGGATGGAGATGGCCGGGCGGATAAGTTCACCGTTTTCGCCGACAAGCTCAACATCCCCACCAGCCTCGTTTTCGCCAATGGCGGCATCATCGTTTCCCAGGCCCCGCATTTCCTGTTTTTGCAGGATACCAACGGGGATGACAAAGCCGACGTAAGAAAAATTTTGATCAGCGGATGGGGGACTTTCGATACCCACGCCGGCCCCTCGAACCTGCAATACGGTATGGACAACCATATCTGGGGAACGGTAGGGTATTCCGGCTTCAAAGGCAATGCTGGCGGGCAATTCCGGGATTTTTCGCAAGGGGTGTACCGTTTCAGGCCGGACGTGTCCGACTTCGAATTCGTCACGCCGACGAGCAACAACACCTGGGGCTTCGGTTTCAACGCGGCCAACGATATCTTCGCATCCACCGCCAATAATACCCACAGCGTATTCGTCGGCATCCCGAACGCCGCGCTCAATGGCGTGGAAGGCGCTGCTATTTCCGGAAGCACGAAGATCGACGGGCATTATGCCATGCACCCGGTAACGGCGCATGTGCGGCAGGTAGACGTTTTCGGCGGGTTCACCGCCGCTTCGGGGCATTCTTTCTATACCGCTTCGCAATATCCTGCGGCATATCAGTCCGTAGCGTTCGTTTGCGAGCCGACAGGGCACCTCGTGCATGTGGCGCGCATCGAAAAAGACGGTGCCGGTTTTAAGGAAAAAGACGGCTGGAATCTGTTTGCTTCGGCCGATGAATGGGTAAGCCCGGTGGAAGCGAAAACCGGTCCCGACGGCGCCGTGTGGGTGCTGGACTGGTACAACTTCATCGTGCAGCACAATCCCACGCCCACGGTGGAACGCGGCGGGTATGCGGCGGTCAACGGAAAGGGGAATGCTTATGAAAACCCCCTGCGCGATAAAACCCATGGCCGCATCTGGCGCGTGGTACATAAAAATGCCAAACCATCCACCAAAATACAACTCGGGAACACCGCATCTAACCTCGATGCCCTTAACCACGACAACCTCTTCTGGCGGATGACCGCCCAGCGGCTCATCGTGGAAAAGAAAGATCCGGCCGCATTGCCGAAACTCGCTGAACTGGCCGCAGGAAAGGCCCCCGCCGCACTGCATGCCCTTTGGGCCATCGACGGGCTCGGCGCCGCAGGGAAACATCGCGCAACGGTGGAGAAAGCCCTGCGGCACGAAGATGCATCGGTGCGCAAAGCGGCCATCCAGATCATGGCCCGCCACCGGTGGACGGACAAGCAGTTGCTGGCTTCCGGCGTGCTGCATGATAAAGATGCGAATACCCGGCTGGCCGCATTCGTGGCAGTGGCGGGGATCCCGGCGTCGGACACGCTCGGGCACGCGCTGTACAACTTGAGCAAGGAACCCGCCGTCAGGGGAGACGAGTGGCTGGCCAAAGGATTGTATGCCGCGGCGGCGCACCACCGCAAAGGGTTCATCGCTGCGTTTATGTCGGAGCATCCCGGGTTCGGTGAAAAGGCCGCTGAAAATGCGAGTCGTTCGGTAACCGATATCGACGACACGAAATGGAAAACCATGCGCCTTCCGCAATACATCGAAAATGCCGGCCTCGCGATCGACGGCATCGTTTGGTTCCGCACGGTGGTCGACGTTCCGGCCGCCGCCGCAGGATCTGCTGCAACGCTTTCCCTCGGGCCCATCGACGATTCCGATGAAACTTTCGTAAACGGGACATCCGTCGGCAAAACGGAAAAGAAATGGGCCGAACCGCGGAAATACACGATACGCGCCGGAGTGCTCAAGCCCGGCCGCAACGTCATCACCGTTAAAGTGACCGATACAGGTGGTGGCGGCGGTATGTACGGAAAACCCGATGGTATGTACCTCGAAGCCGGTGGAAAGAAGATCCCGCTGGCGGGCGAGTGGAAATATGATGTCGAGAAAATCTTCAACGGCGAAGGCGTCAAACTCTTCGCCGAACGCGGCCTGGCCGAAACGTTCGCCTACACGTACCTCAACCGGCAAGATGCGCCCGTAGCCGGTGCACCCGCCGGAAAGGCAGACCAGACGGTGATGCTGAAGGTGATCCAGAACGAGATGAAATACGACCAGGCGTCGTTTACGGTGAAAGCCGGTACGGTGGTGGACGTGGTGCTGGAGAACCCGGATTTCATGCAGCATAATCTCGTCATCGTTACGCCGGGATCGTTGCAGAAGGTGGGCCAGGCGGCCAACAAATTGGCTGCCGATCCGCATGGCGCGGAAATGAACTATGTGCCCCAGATGCCGGAAGTACTGTTTTCCACGCGGCTCGTCAACCCGCAGGAAACCGTCGTGCTCCGCTTCAAGGTGCCCGGCGAACCGGGCGATTATCCGTTCGTGTGCACATTCCCCGGCCATTGGTCGATCATGAACGGCATCATGAAAGTAGTACGTTAATCCACATTTTGATATTCCACGTTTACAGGTTCCCGGAAGGGTGGGAGCGGCAAGGAGACCGCTCCCGCATCCGCCGGGCGCACCCGGAAAAAACAGATGATCATGCAAAACATTACACTGGGCGCTAGCACCTGGCTCTGGACGTCTCCATTCAACACCCATTCCATCCCGCTTTTATTCAAGATACGCGACATGGGTTTCGGAGCGGTGGAAATTCCGGTGGAATACCCGGAACAGATCGATGCGCAGGCCGTGCGCCGCGCATTGGAAGAAACCGGCCTTGCAGCCATTGTTTGCGGCGCTTTCGGTCCATCGAGGGACCTCACGCATGCAGACGCCTCCGTTCGCGCAGCCAGCATCGCCTACATGCGGCAATGCCTGGAGCTTTGCGCGGAATGGGACGCGCCGGTTTTTGCCGGCCCCATGTACTCCGCCGTGGGGAAAGCCCGCCAGCTGCCGGAAGCGCAGCGTAAGGCGGAGTGGGACCTTGCCGTGAAAGGCTTGCGGGAAGTATGTAGCATCGCGGGGCAGGAAGGCGTCCGCCTCGCCATCGAACCGCTGAACCGTTTCGAGTCCGACCTCGTGAATACCGCCGCAGATGCGCGCCGCATGGCGGAAGAACTGCAGCATCCGTCGGCGGGCGTGGGGCTGGATAGTTTCCATATGTCGATCGAAGAAGCGGACCCGGGCGAAGCCGTTCGCACGGCAGGGAGCTGGCTTACGCACGTTCAGGTATCGGAAAACCACCGCGGCATTCCCGGAACGGGACAAACGCCCTGGCATTCGCTCCGCGATGCGTTGCAGGAGACCGGTTACAGCGGTGTGGTTTCCATCGAAAGCTTTACACCCGATGTGCAGGAACTGGCCGGTGCGGTTTGTATCTGGAAGCAGCGCGCGCCCGACCAGGATACTTTCGCCCGCGAAGGCATCCGTTTTTTACAACAACTTTTCAAACAATGAGCCATGTATAACCGACCTATTAACGTAGCCATCGCCGGACTGGGGTTCGGCGCCGAGTTCATCCCCATCTATCTCAAACATCCGGATGCGAAACTGGCGGCCATCTGCCAGCGCACCCGCGCCAAGCTCGACGAGATCGGCGATGCCTTTCATATCGAAAAGCGGTATACCGATCTCGACGAAATGCTGCTCGATCCGGATATCGACGCGGTCCATATCAATACGCCCATCCCCGACCATGGACAGCAGTCCATCAAAGCGCTCCGCGCCGGCAAGCACGTTGCCTGCACGGTGCCGATGGCCACTACAGTGGAAGAGTGCGAGGAGATCGTGGCGCTGAGCCGGGAAAAGAACCTGACTTATATGATGATGGAAACCGTCGTGTATGCGCGCGAGTTCCTTTTCATGAAGGAGTTGTACGATAAGGGCGAACTGGGAAAAGTACAGTTCCTCAAAGCCAGTCACCAGCAGGATATGGACGGATGGCCGGGCTACTGGCCGGGCCTGCCGCCGATGTATTATGCTACGCATTGCGTGGGGCCAGTGCTGGGATTGATGCGCAGCGAAGCGGAATACGTGTCCTGCTTCGGCTCGGGTACCATCCGCGAGGAGATGCATGGTTTTTACGGATCGCCGTTTGCGGTGGAGACGACCCATATCAAATTCCGGAACAGCGACGTCGGCGCGCATATTTACCGATCCCTGTTCGATGTGGCGCGCCAGTACCGCGAAAGCTTCGAAGTGTACGGATCGAAAAAGTCGGTGGAATGGCCGCTGATCGAAGGAGGGCCTTTGGTGGTGCATACGGCCAAGCGCCCCGAGCCGGAAATCCCTGAAGAAACGGAATGCCCCGATTTCGCGCACCTGTTGCCGGCAGAGATACAGGCGTTCACGCGGCAGGGGGTGTATGATGCAGACGATCATCAACACCTGTCGTTCACACAGGGCGGTGGCCACGGCGGTTCGCATCCGCACCTGGTACACGCGTTCCTGCATGCCCTCAAAACCGGGACGCAGCCATACCCGAACGCCGTACAATCGGCCAATATTACCTGCGTGGGTATCCTGGCGCATGCATCTGCTCAACAAGGCGGTGCGCTGATCCAACTACCAGCATTTACCTTATCGAAATAGTTCATTAACGTTGAATTGGTAAAGGGACCGGTCAGGCGAAAGCTTGCCGGTTTTCTTTTTTGTAACCGGCAAATTTCAGAATGATTGGGTTTCAATGCTTTTTCTCATCTACATGAAAAGTAAACGTGAATTTCTTCCTTAATAATTAAAATAATTAATAAATAGCTGGGTAATACTATTATATTTATGAAACTAATGGCCATTTAGTTAAAATAAATTATTTAACCCAAGAAATCCACTTCCACGATTACCATGAAGAATTCCCTTTACAAGGGCTTGCCGTTGCTTGCCCTCGTCGTTACGGCCGCTTGTCAGAAAAACAACGACGCCACGCCCGGATCACCCGCCGAAAATACGTTGCAAACCCAGGTTTCCGCCGCATTCGATCAATGGAAATCCACCTTCCGGCAATCGCCGTATCAGCCGCAAAGTTACCGGTTGCTGCCGAAAGCGGATGCCGCTGCGTCCAAATCGCTGTTCCTGTCCGGCAAAGCCGTGTATCTTTTACCCGGCTCGATGAAAAATCCGGCCTTCCGTGCTTTAAGCGATTTTGCCGCCGCCGACCGCGAAAGCCTCCAGGCTACGGCCGGTCATATGGCGGACTCCCTGCTCGCATTGGGTGCGGAAATCGCCGAATTCACCTGGACTTCGCCACAAGGAACACAGCGCACGTACGCCCTCGTGCATAACGGCGCCGTTCGTTTCGACCAGGTATTTTCCAACTGGAATACGGTAAAATCCACACCCGAAACCATCGTGGAAAAGACGATCAAAGGCTCGCTGATGGCCGCCAAAGGCTCGTCCACATTGCCTACGCCGACCGCCAGCGAAAAAGTGACCGTCATTCCCCCGCAAGTCTTCGTGTTCCACGAAGGCGGCACGCCCAAAACGATTTCCGATCCCTGGGCCACCAAAGCCGTTTTCGACCTCGAGCACAAACTCTGGGTAGCTAAATTCATCTACACCGATACGGTCACCAATACCGTTACCCGAACTTTCTGGAAGGTGTACACCGCCGACGCCGTCGCCTCCAAAACGATCTATTCCGGCGAGGGCAGGGCTTTGGCATCCCGCATCGACGGCCTTTCCGATTTCGACGCGGCCACCGGCATCGTGCACGGCTATTCCACCATGGCCTACGTTTGGTGCTGGACGCAAGCCGCTGGTTTTCCCTTCAACATTACCTTCGACGGCGTCGATTACCAGATCGTCGGCGGCACGAACGGCGGAGAATCGCAGGTGGGCAGGACTACCCGTTATGGAGATGGAATTTTTTAACCCGATACGCTGCAAGGCAGCATTATGCTTATGAAAAAAACAACGGGGCACAGATGTGCCCCGTTTCAGCTTGCTGAGGTTTCCACTTAAATCATTATTACTTTCCAGACCGCTCCGCCCGGTCGATGCCGGCTTTCAGGCGGTCCCATAAGTTGAACCCGATCACCTGCACGATGTCGAACATCACCAGGCCTTCGCTCTGCGTGAGGCAGACGTACACCTGGTCTTCGATATCGCTGTGGTTGAGGGCGTACAGGCTGCCATACATTTTGCAGGCGCCGTTGATGATACGTTTACCGCGTGCCAGGCCGAATTCAATCGATTCGGGATCGTTCAGGCCATACGTTCTTTCGAGATAGGTGCCGTTCATGAACACGTCCAGCTGCTCGGCGAAGCCTGCTTTGTTGTAGGCAGGAGAGGCCCAGCCGTATTCTTTCGTAGCGTCGTAGGTCTGGCTGGCCCAGTTCTGCCCGTTACTGTACAGGTGCCCGTACCAGGAGGCCGCCCAGTATTCCAGCTGCACGTCGGGCTGGATGGTTTTCACTTCCTTCCGCACCTTTGCGATGAAATCATGGATCACGCCCGCGCGGAATGCGAACCACTGTTTTGCCAGCGGCCCGTCTTTCCTCACTTTCTGGCCTTCATACGTTTCCCAGGTGAAAATATCGTCGGGGAAGCGGTCTACTTTTTTGCCGATGTATGCCTCGAAACGTGCGCGGGTGTAAGCGGAAAAATCGTTCTCCACGTCCGCGAAGCGGCAGTAATCCAGTACGTATCCATCGATGTCATATCCGGAAACGATCTCCCGGATAAAGCCCAATGCGTAGTCCTGTACCTCCGGCATGAGCGGATTGAGGAATGCGGCTACTTTGGTTTTATCGTTCCGGATGTCTTTCATGCCATTGGGCGTATGTTCCATCGTGGTCTTCCCTTCGAAGCGCTTGTCGCGGTACGCAGGACCATTGCCGGTTTGCGGATGGCCGGCGGGGAAGATGGCGGTAGATACGCTCACTTTAAGGTTGCGTTTCTTTGCCTCGTCGATGAACACCTGCAGGTAATCCCATTTGGCGGTCCGCTTTTCTGCGCCTACCTGTTTGAGAGGCTGCATGGTTTTCGTTTTTCCGTACAGCACGTCGCCATAAATGGGCCGCACGTCGATCACCACCTGGTTGAAGCCGGCGGCTTTGGTCTTGTCGAGGTAAAACCGGATGGAATCCTTGCTGGAAAACCTTTTGAAGTTGGCTTCCGCGTCGAACCACATGTATTTCGGCTTTTCGTTCTTCCCGGGCCCCGGCCCGCCGGCCTGTGTGAGCAGGCCCATCATCAACAGCGTTTTTATCATCATTACCAGTCTTTATTTTGATCGAGTACGTTCGGGTTTTTGTCGATTTCGCCCTGCGGGATGGGGAAGAAATACATTTTGTCGCTGAAGCTGCGCGGTTCTACCTTGATGTAAGTGAACACGAGCGTTCCGCTCCCGTTGCGGGTTACGCGCACGCCATGGATGTCTGCCCCCAGGATTTCGGCGCCTTTCTTCCAGCGGCGGGCGTCCCAGAAACGGTGTTTCTCGAAAGCCAGTTCCACGGCCCTTTCGTTCTGGATGCGCTGGCGCATCTGGTCTTTGGTGAGCGTTGTGGGCAGATCTTGCGTGATGCCGTTGCCACCGCGGCGGCGAACGAGGTTCATGACGCGGTGCACCTCCGCTACCGGGCCGTCTGCCTCGTTCAGCGCTTCGGCGTAATTGAGGTAGATCTCGGCGAGGCGGATGATGGGGAAGAACCGGCGAACGCCGCTCTGGTTATTGGCATTCTGGAATTTGCGCATATAGTAGCTGGTGCGCGACCAGTCGCCGCCGATGGCCGGGTCCTGGTTGCCGCCGGGCAGCATGCTCAACGTTACGTTTTTATGAACGGCCCCATGATAATTGATCGAAGCATAAAACCGCGGATCGCGGCCCGCGTACGGGTTTTGCGGATCGTAGCCGCTGGCGGGATCGGTGATTTCTTTGCCGTTGGCCATGTTGTATTTGTCGACCATATCCTGCGTAGGATTGGTGCCGCCCCATCCCATGCCTGCAGGGTCTGCGATGGCTTCGTTGAAAGCCGCGCGGTTGCTGGAAAGGATCACTTCGTTGTTGTCGGAGAACAGGAAGATGTTGGCATAATTGGGATGGAGGGAATATTTCCCGTCGTCGATAAGCGATTTCGAGATGTCGGCCGCCGAACGCCATCTTTCCACTTTCCCTTCCGGGTTGAAGAGGGGACTGGCGTAGAACAGGAGCATGCGCGACTTGAGGGCTTTTACGAGCGTTTTACTGGCCCGCCCGATGTTGCCGCGATTCAGTTCCTTTCCGGGATTGTTGGGGTCCGGCCCGAACCATACCAGGGGAATTTCGGGGTTGTTGGCGCAGCTGTCCAGGTCTTTGAGGATCTGGCCCACCACATCGTCTACCGATCCGCGGCGGGTGTTGCGCAGCGTTTCGGAATCGGCGTCGTAGGGCTGTGTGATGATGGGTACGCCGCCATAACGTTTCAGCAGCTCCCAGTAATTCCATGCGCGGAGGAAAAACACCTCGCCCTTGATGCGTTTGGGCGTAAGGTCGGACTGCGTTACCTGGCCGGCGTGCTTGTTCGGCACTTTATCGATGTTCTGCAACATGAGGTTGCATTTGCGGATGGTGCGGTAGGTGTAGGCCCAGATATCGTCCGGGTTATCGCTGGGGTTCCAGGAGCCGTTCTGGTACTTTTCGACGGGCGTTCCGCCGAAGGAGTTATCGAGCTCGTCCGTTCCCGCGCCGGTGGTGGAGTTGCCGATATCCATGAAGTTACCGGGCTTGGTGAAGGTGTAGGCGTAAACGTCGGTGAGGAACTGGTTGGTGAGATCGATGTCGCCGAATACTTTCGATTCGTCGTAATCGAGCTGCGGGGCCTGGTCCAGCACTTTTTTGCAGGATGCGCCTGCGAGGGCGGCTGCGAGCAGTATGTATGCGGATAATTTCTTCATGTTGTTGGATTTCAGGATCAGGAATTAAAAGCTAACGGTTGCGCCAAAGTTGTAGATCTTCTGTTGCGGATAGAAGGTACCGTTGCCGGAGGGCGCTTCGGGGTCGAACTGGAAGTCTTTCATGTCTTTCATGTACGTCCATAGGTTCTGCCCGTTCACATAAAACCGGATGCCCTGGAGCTTCAGGCGGTTCACGAGGTATTTGGGCAGGCTGTATCCGATCTCGAAGTTCTTGAGGCGGACGTAATCCGTGCGTTTCATCCAGAAGTCGGACACCACGGTGTTGTTGGTGTTGAGCGTGGCGTGAAGGGCCGGGTAAGTGGCGGTTGCGGCGGTTTCGGGTGTCCAGCGGCCGAGGTGCTTTTCGGTCACTTTACCGTTGCTGAAGAATTCATACGCGGCGAACCCTTCCAGCAGGGTATAGGCGCCGAACGCGCCCTGGAACAGTACGCTGAAATCGAATTGTTTGTAATGCACGCCGAATGAGGCGCCCAGGGTATGGGTAGGAATGTCGGTCCCGGCTACGGAAGTCTGGTCGTTGGCGTCGATCACACCGTCCCCGTTGAGGTCGGCGTACTTGATGTCGCCGGGGATCACCTGTCCGAACTGCGCCGCGCTTTTGGCGATGTCTTCCTGGTTTTGGAAGAAACCGAGGGATTTATACCCGAAATACTGGTTGATGGGGTGCCCCGTGCGCATGAGCCAGGGGTAGCGGCGGGGAGGCTCGTCGGCATATACCACCTTGCTCTTCGTGAAATTGATGTTGCCTTTCACGTGGTAGCCCCAGTTTTTGTTCACTTCGTTCTGATGGATCAGTTCCAGTTCGAATCCGTGGCTTTTGGTTTCGCCCATGTTGATCGCCGGGAGCGGACCGCCATATGTTGCCACGATGGTGCCGGGCGTGATGAGGATATCGGTCACGTTTTTGGAGAATACATCGAGGTTGATGCCGAGCTTGTCGTGGAAGAAGCGTGCTTCCAGGCCACCGTTGAGGATTTTATGCTTTTCCCAGGTTACGCCGCGCGTACCGGCCGATCCTTCGGAAAGTCCATTATACCACACTTCGCCGTTCTGTCCGAAGCTATAACCGGATCCGGCCTGGTAAATGCTTTGCCAGAGGAAGCGGCGCCCGCCGATCTGGTCGTTGCCCACCACGCCGTAAGAGCCGCGCAGCTTCAGGTAGTTCAGCCAGGAAACGTCTTTCATGAACGGTTCGCTGGTCATCACCCATCCTGCCGCAACAGAGGGGAAAAACCCGAACCTGGAGCCCTGCGGGAAGTTCTCCGACCCGTCGTACCGGCCGTTCACGTCCACGAAGTATTTATTGTTGTAATTATAGCTCATGCGCGCCATTACGCCCTGCACGAAGAAGGGCTTCCCGTACTGGGCGCCCTGGATCACGCGTTTGCGCTGGTTGTACAGCACCATACCGGTCACGTTATGTTTCCGGAACTGGCGGGCGTAGTTGATGTAATATTCGAAGTTAAGCGCATAGTTCGGCGAGCTGGATGCCTCGGTAATGGGCTCCAGGTTGGAGTCGTTGCCGAGCGAGAGCTTCGGCGATTGCGTGGCTTCGTCCCAAACGTACATACCATAACCTTGCGTGCGGTTCATGCGATAGTTGAATGCGCGGTCGAAGGAATAGTTCAGTCCCGTGCTCAGGCCCCGGGTGATGAAATCCAGTTTGCGGATGGCGCGGATGGTGCCCTGTGCGGTACCGTCGAAGGTTTCGGTGTAGCCCGTTCGACTGAGATCGCCGATCGGGTTCTGCGTATGGGCGCCGGGCTGGGCGATCTTGCCGTCGGGCAGCAGGGCCAGGTAGGTGGGCTGGTACCAATACACCTGGCGGAGCATGTCGCCCTCAACGCCCGCTGTGGGAGCGTGTTTGCTGGTGATCACGCCGGCAAGGTCAACGGCGATGTTGAAATCTTTGGACAGCGCGATATCGATGTTCGACCGGAAGTTCCAGCGGCGGAATACGTCGCGGGTATCGTAGTCGGGATTCTCGTATTTGCGAAGGATGCCCTGCTGGTTGAGGTAAGCGGCAGACACGAAGTATTTCACCTTGTCGTTGCCGCCGTTGATGCTCAGGTTGTAGCGCTGCGTGGGCGAAGTTTCGCGGAAGAGCAGGTTCACCCAGTCGGTATTCGGGTATTTGAGCGGGTCGGAGCCGTCTTTGTATTGCTGCAGGGCTTCTTCGGAATATTGCGGTGCGCGGCCGTCGTTGGCCAGGGCTTCGTTGTACAGCGTGGCGTGGTTGTAGGAATCGAGGAATTCCGGCAGCTGCGTAGCCTGGTTCACGGCGTAGTTGGCGCTGAAGTCCACTTTCGGCGGACCGGCCTTGCCGCGGCGGGTGGTCACTACCACAACGCCGTTCGCGCCGCGGATACCGTATTGCGCGGTGGCGGAAGCGTCTTTCAGCACGGTGATGGATTCGATCTCCTGTACGTCGATATTGTTCATGGTACGCTCTACACCGTCAATGAGGATCAGCGGACTGTTATCGCCGGACGTAGAGTAGCCGCGGATGAGGATGCGGGAATGGTCTGCCCCGGGCGCGCCGCTGTTCTGCATGGCGATGAGGCCGGGGAGGCGTCCTGCGAGGGCGTTGGAAAGATTGGAAGCGGGGCTTTGCTTCAGCTCGTCGCCGGTTACCGTCACGAGCGATCCCACGATGGAAATTTTCTTCTGTTTGGTGTAACCTACCACCACCACTTCTTCCAGGCCGCCGGAATTGGTTTTCATGAGCACGTTCACCGTCGTTTCCCCTTCCAGCGTAATTTCCTGTTTTTCATATCCTACATAGGAGAAAATAAGCACGCTGTTGGCGGGTGCGGAAAGGGAATAATTCCCCTGCGCGTCGGTCACCACGCCGGTGGAAGTGCCTTTGAGCTGTACGCTCACGCCGATGAGGGGCGTTCCGTCGGCGTCGGTCACTTTGCCGCTGATGACGTTGTTCTGCGGCGCGGCGATTTCCGACTGCATGGATTTGGGCAGTGGCATTTTTGTCGGGCGAACGGAGAAGTACCGGTCAGACTGGCGGAATTCCAGGCCGGTGGTTTCTTTCAGGTAATTGAGGAGGTTGAAGAGCGATTCGTTCTTCACCTGGAGCTTCACGCTCTGGCCGGCGTTGCAGGCGGCGGCGTCGTAGAGGAAGCGGATGTCTGTCCGTTTTTCTATCTCGGCGAACACGCGTTCGAGCGGTAAGCGGTCATAGGGGAGGCTGATGTAGATCTTTTTGGTATCGAGCTCCTGTGCGTCGGCGCGTGCGGCCAGCGGCAACAGGGTAATGAGGAACAGCGCCGCGAGTAAAAGCTTGCGGGCAGTTTTCAGTGCGTAACATCGTGGAGCATGTTGCATGTTTCTACATGGATTTTGGTTTGTATACTTTGATACGGGCAATACGATTCCCTGCGGTGCATCGGCACCGCCGTGGGTTTACGGGTCGCAGGATGAGACGGTTTTTTTAAGGTTCGGATGTATGCATATGACGGCTGTTTTTCATGGTCCCTGTGGCATGGGTTGCGGCAGCAGCCAGAGGGAATCGCCTGCCATCCGGTATTGCACATCGGCGATGAAGGCGATGTTGCGGACAACGAACTCGGGTTTTTCCCGGGCAAATTCCCCTGTCACCTGCCACTTCCGGTTGTACAACGCGGTATCGGCGACGATATGGATGTTATAGTAATTCTCGAGCTTGGTGATCACTTCGTCTAGCCCCGCGTGCTTGAAATACAGCACGCTGCCGCGGTAAGCTTCGGGCGCGGCGCGCTCCACCGTTCTGGCGGCGCCGGTGTATCCCAGCGCCTCCCCGGGCCGGAGGTACATGCTGTCGCGCTCGCGCGTCACCACCACCTTGCCGTAGCGCAGCCAAACCTTCACCTCTTCCGAGCCCTCGGGCGCGCGCACCTCGAAAGACGTTCCCAGCGCCGTGGTCTTCACCTTGCCGCTCACCACCGTAAAAGGGCTCCGGGCATTCCCGCTCACCTCGAAAGCGCCAGTGCCAGTAAGGAACACCATCCGCTCGCCTTCCGTAAACCGGCTGGGGTACCGCAGCGCCGAGGGGCCCTGCAGGAACACGACCGAACTATCGGGCAGCACGATGCGCGAGGTTTGACCGGCCGCTACACGGACCGTCAGTTCCTGCGGCCCCCGCATGAGCCGGATGCCGTAAATCGCTGCGGCGGCAAACACGGCGGCCGCGACGGCTACCGTGGCACGGCGGACGAACCTCCGCCACAAAGGCCTGCGGCGCGCTTCGATCTTGCGCCAGATGGCGGCCCCGTTGCCCGGAACTTCTTCCAGCCCGTCGGTTTCACCACTTTGCAACCAGGCGGCTACTTCCGCCAATTCGGCTTCAGCGCACTCGCCGGCGATGAATTTGTCGATGATCTCTTTGGATAATTGCATGTCTTTCCGGGATGGTCCCTGTATATAAGTTCCATTTCAGGGCAAATACCCTAAACGTTTTTAAAAATATTTTTTAAATCGTGCCGGAATGGTGGGAGGAAAGTTCGAGGAGAACGACGAGGAGGGATTGGCTGAGCGCGCGCAAAGCCCTGGAGACGTGGTATTCGACGGATTTGACGGACAGCCCGGTTTTTTCGGCGATCTGTTGGTAGGTGAGGCCGTCTTCCCGGTTCATGAGGTAAATAGCGCGGGTTTTTTCCGGCAGGGATTCGAGGGTGCGGTGCGCCATGGCGCGGATTTCCTTCACTTCGAGCGGGCGCTCGGGCTGGGAGTGGCGGTGATGGTCTTGCAGGGTATCTACCATCCGCAACAGCGCCGCGTCCATTTTTTGCTGGCGGATGAGATATTTAAGGGAAAGGTTCTTGGCGGCGCGAACGAGGTAGTGGTCCATATTTTCAATGACTTGCCTGTCGCGGTTGTTCCACAGTGAGATGAAAACCTCCGTCACCGTGTCTTCCGCCGCCTCGCGCGATCCGATGGTAAAGTAACAGATACTGTATAACCTGGACCAATACCGTTCATATGTAGCCCTGAAAAACGCTTCGTCCATTGTAGATTCCCATGTCAGGTGGAATAGGCCCTCCCGACAATACTAGCAATATTTTTTAATAATTCCTAGTGAGGGGGAATTCCCTACATTCGCGGAAACAACCTGTATGAAGCTGCTCGTTATCACCGCGTTACTGGCCCTGTCGGCCATTTCCCTCCACGCGCAAACGGCCAACCCCGGCTACAACAAGCCCCTGGCCGACTCCCTCGGCGCCGATGCCTACGGCATGAAATATTATGTGCTGGTAATACTAAAAACCGGCCCCCGGTCCACCGATAACAAAGACACCGTAGCGGCCCTTTTCCGCGGGCATATGGAAAATATCGGCCGCATGGCCAAAAGCGGGAAACTGGCTGTGGCCGGACCGTTGGGGAAAAACGACCGCAACTGGCGCGGGATTTTCATCCTCAATGTACCTACCGTCGAAGAAGCGGAGGCGCTCCTGCAGTCCGATCCGGCCGTGGCAGGAGGGCTCCTGGCGGCGGATTGCCTCCGCTGGTACGGCTCGGCCGCCTTACCGATGTACCTGCCGTATCACGATAAAGTCCAGGAAAAACATTTCTAAACACCGGAAGACAGGCGCCCTTCCAGCCAATTCTTGAAATCGTTCACCCGCTCGCGGCTGATGATGACGTCTTCCCCCGCAGCCGGCTCCAGTTGCAGGATGAAGCGGCTGTTGTAATAGGTCATGATCTTTTTGATGCCGTCGATTTGCACGATGTATTGCCGGTTGATCCGGAAAAACTGGTGCCGGTCCAGGAGCTTTTCCATCTGGTCGAGGGAATAATCGAGCGGAAGGCGCTGCCCTTCGAACGTAACTGCCCAGGTTACGCCCTTGGTAAACTGCAGCCAGGCGATGTCTTTCGCCTTTACATAAATGAGCTGATTATTGAGCCGCCCGATAAACCGGGCATGATCGCGCCGGAGGAATTCTTCGGCAATGCCTGCAATGTCTAGCCGGTAAGGCTGCGCGGGCCGGAACTGCTCGAATTTGTCCAGCGCCTGCTGTAATTCCTTCTGGTCGATCGGCTTCATGAGGTAATCGATACTGTTCACCTTGAACGCCTGGAGCGCAAAGCCGTCGTACGCGGTCGTGAAAATGATGGGTGTCACTACCTGCGCCTGGTTGAACATTTCGAAACAGTTGCCGTCAGACAGTTGGATGTCCATGAACATCAAATCGGCGGGGTGTTCTTCCTTCATCCACTGAAGGCCTTCGGCCACGGAGGCGATCACGCCCACGATCTCGATATCGGCGCGGCATTGCCGCAGCAGCTGCGTGAGCCTTTCCGCGTTGTGGATCTCGTCTTCGAATATGGTTACTTTCATGAGAGAATGACCGGTATTTTGACGGTGAACGTATCCGGGGAAGGGATCACTTCGATCCCCCTTCCGATGGCCAGTTCGTATCGTTTATGAATATTTTCCAGCCCGATGCCGGAGGGCGTTTCGGGATGCAGCCTCGCCCGCAGCTGGTTGGTGATCACCAGCGAATCGCCCGTGCTTTTTACTTCGATCAGCAACGGATCGTTCGCGGAAAAACGGTTGTGCTTGATGGCGTTTTCCACGAGCAATTGCAGCGTAGCCGGCGGGATGAGGCCTTTCAGCTTCACGGAATCGTCTATCTCCGCATGGAACCGGATGCTGTTCTGGTGGCGGATCCGGATGAGAAAAAGGTAAGACTCCAGGAAATCCAGCTCGGTGCGGATCGGCACGAGGTTCTCGAATTTTTTGTCGAGGATGTAGCGATAGGTTTTGGCCAGCTGGGTGATGTAATCGGCCGCCAGGTCAGGGCTTTTGTACACCAGGTTCGTCAGCACGCTGAGCGAATTGAAGAAGAAATGCGGATCGATCTGGTTGCGCAGCGCATCGTATTTCGCCTGGATGTTTTCGCGCATGAGGCGCTCGGTCTGCAATTGATTTTCTTTCCAGGCTTTGTAATAATACATGATCCCGTTGACGGTGAGCAGGAGCAGGTAAAAGATCCAGGTGCCGAAGATGAGGTCCCAGCTGAAATGGCTCACACTTTCCCAGGCTTCGTAGCGGTGGAAGAAAACGATGTCGAACACGGCATACGTCAATCCGAAAATATACGACGCCACCACGCCGTAAGCGAGCAGGCATCCGGCGAGGAGGAAAAATTTCTTCTGGGTGAACCGCGGCGCGGCCCATTTCGCTACTACGATAGCGCCTTCCCAGGCCAGCAGGCCATACAGCACGTACACGATGCTGAACATGTGGCCGCGGAGGTTAAAGACGCTGAGGTCGGCGATGAAGGATTGGTCGAAAGATTTGAAGATGGTGGAGATGAGGTACAGGATCACGATCCGCACGAACAGGCGGGCGTATCTGCTGGAAAAATATTTGTCGAACGAATTAACTTCCATGTGTTGCCGTCTGGTTAAAAATAGTCATTTTCCTTCAACCAGGCGCAGGCGTCGGCCACGGCCGTTTCGGTGGAAAGGTACCGCATGCCGAGGTCGCGTTCGGACTTGCGGCCGGAGTAATAGTTCCCCAGGCAAAGGAGCCTCGCTGTCGTATAATTGAGCTTCGGCCGGCGGCCGGTGAATTGCCCGGCCAGCGAGCCCGCCAGTCCGCCTGCTTTCAACACCCAGGCTGGAATAGTGAACAGCAGCCGCTTGCGGCCGATGGTGCGGCTCACGATACGGAAAAACTCACGGTAGCTGTGATTCTCACCGGCCAGCAGGTAACAATCGCCCGGCTTCCCTTTTTCGATCGCCAGGGCGATGCCGCGGCACACGTCGCCCACATGCACGAAGTTCTTCCCGCCCGGCGGGCACCACACGAACCACGACCGCACGCCGTGCAGCAATAGTTTGCCGCTGCTGGGGCGCACGTCGTGCGGACCGATAATGAACGTCGGGTTCACGACCACGGCCGGCAATCCATGTTTCTCCACCTGTTCCAGTACGTATTGCTGCGCGAGGTATTTGCTGTTGATGTAGCCAGAGCCGGCGGAGAACAGCGAGAACCCCGCGAGCTCGTTCCCCGGTTCGTTTTTGGTGCCATGGCCCAGTGTGTTGGCGGTGCTCACGTACACGAGTTTTTTCACGCCGTGGCGGCGGCAGGCTTCCGCGATGTGCACGGTGCCGGTGAAGTTGACGCGCTCGTAATCTTCGAACGAAATGCCCCACTGGTCGGTAATGCTCGCGGCGTGGACGACGTATTCGCATCCCGCAACGGCCAGCAGAACGGCCTGCGGGTCGCCCACATCGCCGTGGAACAATTCCACGGGAATGTCGGCCAGGGTGCGCAGGTTGGCGGAGGGGCGCACCAGCAGGCGGATGTCGTGTCCCAGCCGGTACAGCTCGCGGGTGAGGTTGGCGCCGAGGAGACCAGTGGCGCCGGTGATGAGGATTTTGCTCATATACTGAATTGCATTTCTTTTTTTACTTCCCTTGAAATGATCCGCAGGCGCAGGTTGCCGGGCATCAGCTGCATGAGGAAATGACTGATCCTGTTCGCCACGCCGGGGATGATGACGGGTTGCCCCGCGAGCGTGAGCCGTATCGCCACTTTCGCGATCTCGTGGGTAGGAAGCAGGCCCAGCCTCGCTTTGAGCCCCTGGCCGATGATCCGCCGCGCCGTCCCGGAATTGGTGAGGATCGGGCCCGGGCAAGCCACGCTCACCGACAAGCCCGTTCCCGAAAACTCTTCCCGCAACCCGAGCGAAAAGGAAGTGATGAAGGCTTTCGATGCCGGGTATACCGTTTTATACGCGATCGGGGTGAAAGCCGCCATGCTGGAAATGTTCAGGATGTGGCTGCGCGAATGTTCCAGCAAATGCGGGATCAGGATCCGTGTGAGCAGCGCCGTTCCGCGTACGTTCAGCTGGATGATCCGGTCGATGTTCTCCAGCGGCGTTTCCGCCATCGGGGCCGTTCCGCCTACACCGGCGTTGTTGATGAGGAAATCTACCGGGCAGGCGTCCAGGATGGCAGGCAGGTGGTATTGCAATTGGTCCACATCCGTGAGGTCGAATTCGAAAGCGCGCACGTCTACCGGGTATTCTTCCATGATATGGCGCGCCAGCGAATGCGCCTGGCCGCCGGGCAACGCGATGAGCACGAGGTTCATGCCCATCCGCGCGCATTGTATGGCGAAAGCTTTTCCCAATCCGGCGCTGGCGCCGGTAATCAGCGTGTAAGTCATTGTTCTGCGAGGTGTTTGAATTGTGTCATGGTTTTGACCAGGTTGCTGTGCACGATCGGGTCAGATGCCCAGCGCGGCAGTTTCCGGTTGCGGTTGGTGGTAATGAAGTATTGTACCTGCACGAACCCCGAGTTCCGCGGCTCCAGCAGCCATCTTCCGCGTACGCCGGTGAGCCGGGTCCGCCCTTCTTCCGGCGGGAAAGCCGGGTGCTGGGTGCTTTCGAAGCGGACTTCCAGCGGGTTTTCCACATGGAAGGAGAGGCAGCAGTCCTGGTCCTCGAAAGGCCAGGGGATGGCGTAACGGATGTAGTTGATCCATTTGTCGGGCTCGGGCGCGGGCAGCACTTTGTATTCCCGGGCAGAAGGGTTCCATCCGGGGCCGCGTTGCGGATCGCGCAGGAGACTGATGATCGATGGCGCGTTCGCCTTCACGAGGAATACGGCCTTCAGCTCGCGAACGGCGGCATCGCCGTCGCCAATCCAGCGCTCGTAGAGGAAAACGTCGCCGGATTGCTTCACCAGCCTGAAATCGGCCGCATGGAGCGCCGTGGTGGTCAGCAGTTGTATCATGAGGATGAAGCTGGTCAGTTTCATGATCGAATGATTTACGGCAAAAGTCGCCCCGCAGGCCCGGCACGCCGCCGATTTATCCACGAACCGCCGGATGAAGGGGTTGAGTTGTGGAATTCCGGCAAAGCGGGGAAGCGATCGTGGCAAACCCGCTACAAATCTCCCTGCATCCTGCGGCTGTTCATCCATGGCATGGTTATTTCGCCATATCCTGAAACGAGCATCATGAAAAAACAACCCGGCATCGCCGATAAAAACCTGGACGAACAACTGCCATCGTCCGAAGACATCAATATGGAGCTTCCGGAAGTGAAAGACATTCCCGGACAGGAACACATCCACGTTCCCCCGGCAGGGGAAATGGCAGACACCACCGCATCTTCCGCCGATGAGGAAGGGGAAGGCATACTGGATGAGGAAGAAGACGATGAAGACCTGGACCTCGAAGGCGAGGACAATGTCTCCGGCCTGGAACGCGACCTGCTCGACGATGCCGCCAGCAGGGACCCGGACTACGAAGACGAACAACGCCTGCGCGAAGCCCTGCCCGACGAAACGGATGACGATGGAGACCCCCTCAACGAAGACGACGAACTGGACGTTCCCGGCAGCGAAGACGACGACGAAGCGGAAGACATCGGCTCGGAAGACGAAGAAAACAACGAATTCAGCATCGACAAAAACAGTGATTAAAAACCATGCATTATGGAAAAATTAGCAAATAGCCACGGCGAAGGGAAAGTGGCGGAAATGATCGAAGACCAGACGGCGAAACTGCCTTCAGACACCTTTTTGTGGGCGGCGGTTGGCGCCATGAGTATTTCGCTTGCGCTGACGCTGATGCGGAAGAAACATGCAGGCCTTTTCATCGGGCAATGGGCGGCCCCATTCCTGCTTTTCGGGATTTATAACAAGCTCGTCAAGCAACATGGGCACGATTGACGGAGGAAGGAAGGCCGTTAAGGCAACCAACGGCCGGGCGGAAACGCCCGGCTTTTCCCATGATGGGTAGTACTGCCCATAGCATACTTAGGTAATGCTGCTATCTTAGCGGCGCAAAAAATTACCGAGTTATGAATTGTAAACCCCTCATCGGCCTTGCCCTGCTGAGCGCAATGGCGATCTATTCCTGTACGGGAACTACCGGTGCGCCGACGGCAGAAATTCCCTCCAAAGACAGTCTCGTAAAACGCGGCGCCTATCTCGTAAAGATCATGGGCTGTAACGACTGCCATTCCCCCAAGAAAATGACGGCGCAGGGCCCCGTTCCCGACGAAGCGCTGCTGCTTTCCGGCCATCCCGCGGCGATGCCCGTCGCTAAATTCGACACGGCTACGGCGAAAGACTGGGTGCTGTTCAATATGAACAATACCGCCATCGCCGGGCCCTGGGGCATCTCCTTCGCGGCGAACCTGACGGCAGATTCCACGGGAATCGGCAGCTGGACGGAAGAACAGTTCGGAAGAGCGTTGCGCCAGGGGATGTACAAAGGCCTGGAAGGCACGCGCCACCTGCTGCCGCCCATGCCACAAATGCCCGACCTGGCCGACGATGACCTGAAGGCGATCTTCACGTACCTGAAATCCGTGAAGCCGGTGCAGAACGTGGTGCCGCAACCGCTGAGCCCGCCGCAGATGGCAGCGTATTACCGCTAAGGAAGCTTGTGATGAAAAGGGAAATCCGCAGTAAGGCTGCGGATTTTTTTATTCGGCGCGCGTCCAGACTGTTGTGCGGCCGAAAAGCGGGGCGCCTACGTACCCGCGGATATCCAGCGTATTGCCTTTGATTTTCATTTTGCTGCTGTAGGTTTTGCCGCTTTTGGGGTCGTAGATCTTTCCGTCTTCCCACTCCTGATCGTCTGCGTCATATTCGAAACCGGTGAGGATCACGAGGCCCTGCAGCGGGCGGGCGCGGAGGGAAGCATTGGTGTTCTTCGCATCGCGGCGCGGGGTTTTACCGTCGGCTTCCAGCGGATGGGCCATCCAGATGAGTTTGCCGAAGTATTTGTCACCGTTTTTATATATCTGGACTTTCGCGTCTTTTTCTTCGTTGAGCCACACGCCGTTCACCGCGTCTGCCTGTGCTTTTGCAGCGGTATGGATGGTGAAAGTGAAGAGGATCGCGGCAAGTAATGCTTTCATGTTGCATGGTTTTGATGATGGGTACCTGTAATTTAACGAAAAATCGGGAACGGGCAGGTGAGTGCAGGATAGTAGTTACGGATGAAAATTATATTTTGAGCGGCACCACTAGAAAACTGATTACGACATGTATATGAAATCCTGGCTATTCCACGTTTTGACAACGGCCGCCGTTTCCGCAGCGGCGGTCCCCTTGTCTGTTTCCGCACAATCTTTCCGTCCCGAAAAATTGACGACGGAATATAAATCCGCGCCGATCGGCATCGCGGCATCGCAGCCGCGCATGAGCTGGCAGATCCAATCCTCCGGCCGCGATTTTCTGCAATCGGCCTATGAAGTACGTACCGGTGCCAACGCGGCCGCGTTGGCCAAAGGGAAAGATATTGCCTGGCAAAGCGGCAAGGTAAATTCCGGCGAGTCGTTGCACATTCCCTACGGCGGCGGCCCCCTCGCTTCGCGCCAGCGCGTGTACTGGCAAGTGCGCGTGTTCGACAAAAACGGGAAAGCCTCGCCCTGGAGCGAAGTGGCTTCCTGGGAAATGGGGCTCCTGCAACCGGCCGACTGGCAGGCCAAGTGGATCGCACGGAGCAGCGACACTTCAGGGAAGCCCGGGCCCAGCCCGCTTTTCCGGAAAGCGTTCCGGTTGTCCAAGCCGGTTCAAAGCGCCCGCCTGTACGTAACGGCGCACGGGCTCTACGAAGCGCATATCAATGGCAAAAGGGTGGGAGACGATTATCTCACGCCCGGTTGGACCGCCTACGACAAACGCCTCCAGTACCAGGTGTACGATATCACGCCCATGCTCCGAAACGGTGAGAACGCGATCGGCGCTATGCTCGGCGACGGATGGTATCGCGGCAACCTCGTGTTCTTCAATCAAAGGAATACCTACGGCAAAACCGCCGCATTGCTCCTCCAGGCGGAAATCACCTACCGCGACGGCTCGAAGGAAACCATCGCCACCGACGGCTCCTGGAAATCCGTCGATGCCGGCCCGGTACGCTACTCCGATATTTATAATGGCGAAACCGTTAACACGCTGATGGAAATAACCGGATGGGCAGACCCCGGCTTCCACGATGCTTCCTGGGAAAAGGTGGCCGTACTGCCGCTCACGAAAGATAACCTCGTTGCGCAGGAAGGGCCCGGCGTGAAACAGCACGAAAGATTGAAGCCGGTCAAATTCATCACCACGCCCGAAGGCGATGCCGTCGTGGATTTTGGGCAGAACATGGTAGGTTGGGTTGAACTGAAAGTGAAAGGCAAGGCGGGAGACACCATTACCCTGCATCATGCCGAAGTGCTGGACAAAGCGGGGAATTTCTATACCGCCAACCTCCGCGCCGCCAAACAGGAGAATAAATTTGTGTTGAATGGTTGGGGGACGGAAACCCTCGCGCCCAGGTTCACTTTCCAGGGCTTCCGTTACATCCGCGTGAAAGGCCTGCGCCAGCCGCTGGATACGTCTATGTTCACCGGTGTGGCCGTGTATTCGGATATGGGCGAAACCGGCAGCTTCTCCTGCTCGCATCCGCTCATCAATCAACTCCAGAAAAATATCCAGTGGGGGCAGAAAGGGAACTTCGTAGATGTGCCGACCGATTGCCCGCAGCGCGATGAGCGCCTCGGCTGGACCGGCGACGCGCAGGTGTTCTTCAACACCGCCGCCTACAACATGAACGTGACGGGCTTCTTCACCAAATGGATGAAAGACGTGGCGGCAGACCAGCGCAGCAATGGCGACATCCCTGTCGTGATCCCTGACGTAAAATCCATCCCTTCGCCCGGTTCGGCGGGTTGGGGCGACGTGGTGACCATCATTCCCTGGAATTTCTATCAAAACTACGGCGACCGCCGCATGCTCGAAGTGCAATACGAAAGCATGCGCAAATGGGTGGATTACATCACCGCGCAAAGCAAAAGCGAGCTCTGGAACCATGGCCCGCACTTCGGCGACTGGCTCTTCTATTCCGCGCCGCACGATAACGATGGCCGTTCTGCCATCACCGATAAATACCTCATCGCCCAGGCGTTTTACATCCATTCCACCCAAAACGTCATCAATGCCGCGAAAGTGCTGGGCAAAGGTGCAGACGTAGAAAAGTACGAAGAGCTGATTAAAAGGATCAAGGCGGCGTTCATCCGCGAATACGTAACGCCCAACGGCCGCATGGTTTCGTCTACCCAAACGGCGTACGTGCTGGCGCTGAACTTCGACATCCTGCCCGAAGCGCAGCGTGCGTCCGCCGCAAAACGGCTGGCAGACAACATCGCGTCGTATGGCAATCACCTCACCACCGGTTTCCTCGGCACGCCGTACCTCTGCCATGTGCTCACGCGCTTCGGATATACGGATGTGGCGTACAAACTGCTCATGCAGGAAAGCTACCCTTCCTGGCTGTACCCCGTGAAAATGGGCGCAACCACCATCTGGGAGCGTTGGGACGGCATCAAGCCCGACGGCACTTTCCAGGATGTGGGGATGAACTCCTTCAACCACTACGCCTACGGTGCTATCGGCGACTGGATGTATAAAACGGTGACGGGCATCCAGCCGGATCCCGCATCGCCCGGCTATAAGCAATTCCGCATTCAGCCGCGCCCCGGCGGCGGGCTCACCCATGCCAGCGCGGAATATAAATCGCTGTACGGCACCATTGCGTCGAAATGGAAGTTGGACGGGGGGAGACTGAAACTGGAAGTGACCGTTCCCGCAAATACCACCGCCAAAATCGTGTTGCCCGGCGCGGCCGGCGCTGCGGTGACGGAATCGGGCAAACCGGTGCAGCTTTCGGCGGAAGGGAAGGATGCTTCCCTGCAGGTAGGCTCCGGTAATTATGCGTTCGAGTATGCATTCGGCAAATAACCACGACTCTTTTCCCATAACTGTAACGATCACATGCGAAAGGCCGCCCGTTGAGGCGGCCTTTGCTGTTTTTATGACAAGGGCGGTTATTCTTCGCGTGCCGAATAATCGAGAATGTCTCCCGGCTTACAGTTCAGCTCGCGGCAAAGGGCTTCGAGCGTTTCGAAGCGGATGCCTTTCACCTTGCCGGTTTTCAGCAAGCTGAGATTGGTAACGGAAATATCGATCCGGGCCGCAAGATCTTTCAGCGAGATCTTGTTTTTAGCCATTTCCACGTCCAGATTAACAATGATCGCCATTATACAAAAGCTTCGTTTTCCTGTTGCAGTTGCATTCCGTACCGGAAAATATCTACCATGACGTAAATGATAGCCGCAACAGCGATGTAAGGTAATCCAAAATTCCAATTCATGTGGAAGTTGCGCTCCGCCGCGGGGATGTAGGCATTGGCGACCTCCGCCTGCATAACGCTCAGCAGGAAGTTGTAAGGCGCCAGCAGGCCGATGAAAAGCGCGGTATACCGGAGCCGGCGGATGGTTTCGCCGGTGAAGGGGCTTTGCCGGCCCAGCGAACGGAAAACCTGGCGCAGGTTGTAAATGGCGGCGATGACGAGGAATTCGAACAGGAAGAAAAACACGAAGGAGTAAATCCGGTAAAGATTGTTCACCGGCAGGAGCATCTTCAGTTGCACGTCCTGCGTTTCCATTTCGCCGCCGGGCACCGCAATAACGGAAAGCGGCGCGTTCAGGCGCACGATGGTGCTGAAATTGAATTTCGTTCCGCCAAACATCGACGTGACAAGGAAGAATAGCCCGATGGCGGCTAATACGAAATTGAGGTACCAGCAAATATTCACGATCCAGCGCATGGCGTGGAAGAAACGGTTGCGTGAAACAGGAGGTGTGTGGTGCATACAGGATGGATCAGATGTTACGCAAGATAAAGATATACAAAGTACAGATCACCGCCTCGCCCGCCAGCAGTGCCGGCAGGAATTTCCGCAGGGGGATTTTCAGCGTACCGGCCACGTAGCATACCAGATCGGTGGGGGCGATGGGCGCAAAGGCCCATAAGGCTACGAACCACTGTCCGTACGGCCCCTGCAGCCGCTGCCGCATGCGCTCCGTTTTTTCCGGATAATGCTTTTCGAACCACGCCGCCAGGCCCAGCCAGCCCGAAAGGTGGTACAACATCCACGATACCACGGCGATGGATGCCAGGAACACGCCCAGCAGCAGCCAGGGCTCGTTGCGGAACAGCAGGATGCCCGCCGCGAGGAACGGCGTTCCGGGAATAAGCGCCACGCCGCGCGCCACGCATATGGCGAAGTATACGGCGACCGTCCACCCCGGATATCGCCCCACGAAAGCCGTAAGATCGTCGGTGGAGAAGCGTTGGGCAAATATTACGTACAGTGCGATGGCGGCCAGCAGCACCGAAACCTTGATGATCCGGAGCGTGCGGCCGGTGGCGGATGTGTCATTTCTGGGCATAGTAAATGAATGCGGGTGGGATGTTAAGCAGCGTGAAACCGTAACATACCGCGGGAAACCGCTGGCGGATGGCGGCAATGTCTTTCAGGGAATACTGGAACTGGATGAAGAAGCCCCCGGGCTTGAGCGCCTTGTGGCAACGCTCGAGCAGCTGCGATTTGGTGCCGGGGTCGAGGTTGGCGAGGGGGATGCCGCTGAGAATGTAGTCGGCCGACTCGTCGGGAATATACGCCGGAAGCCGCAATACGTCTGCATTGTGGTGAGACGCGCGCCGGTCTTTGACGGCAGACAGGATGCGGTACAATTCCGGGTTTATTTCAAACGAAGCGAGGGTGGAAGCGGGGCTCATACGACCGAGCAAATGCCTGGTCATGACGCCCGTGCCTGCTCCCAGTTCTACGATGGATAAGGGTTTCTGGAACTGGATGATGTCGGTCATCCGCGCCGTCAGCGCCGGTGAGCTCTCCACAACGGAGCCCGTTTGCCGCAAATTCCGCCATGCCGCTTTGAGAAAGGTATACATAACGCGGTAGAGGTTTGATTACGAAACGAAGGTAAATGGATATTTTCATTAAACAAAAATAAATTTACGTAAAACATAAAAAGTGTGATGAAATGCATAAATCTGTGACGAGGGGACGAGCCCCGGGCCGGAACGGCCCTTACTGGATAACGGGGCATATGAATTGACATAATGTTTGTGCAAAAAACATAGAAGCCTCTGTAGATACAGAGGCTTACATTTTTCAGCTTCATAACCATTTAAGAAAATTCACCGGTGTAGCCGGTTATATCATCACCGCTCCCCGCGCTGCGGGAAGCGGTTTTTGTATAAGGAAAAAGATTCGCGCCTGGTAGACATCGCACCGCAAATTACCGGCGATACGTCGGGAAAGGCAAGAAAAGTTGAGTGAAGGGGGACTTTAGAATGTTTAACTGCCGGAGTGAACAGGCGAAGCGGAAGTAATCCGCATGATTTTAACTAATTTTGCGCCAAAACCGGAGCGTACATGAATTTTTATACCAGGAAATGGGTGAAACCGGAAGACCTCAACGCCCACGGCACCCTCTTCGGCGGCAGCCTCCTCCGATGGATCGATGAAGAAGCCGCTATCTATGCCATCATTCAACTCGGCACCAACCGTTGCGTTACGAAATACATGTCCGAAATCAATTTCATCAACTCCGCGCGCCAGGGAGACATCGTGGAGCTCGGCATCAAAGCCACGCAATTCGGCCGTACGTCCATCACGCTCACCTGCGAAGTCCGCAACAAAATCACGCATAAATCCATCCTCACCATCGATAAAATCGTATTCGTCAGCGTAGACGAGAACGGCGTTCCCAAGCCACACGGCCGGACGGAAATCACCTACACCGACGAGCGCCTCCGCGAAGATCCGCTCTGATCGTCAAACAAGATTGCGGTCGCGCAGCGCCTGCCGTTGCCGGAACCATGTCTCGATCTGCCGTAAATCGTTACCCAGCGTATACACGGCCGCTTTCACCTTTTGCAGCGAAACGTTGAATTTTACGGCCAGGTACATTAAGTCGGGGTGGGGAATGCCTTGCCTGGAGTTTTTATGCCTGTTTTCCATAACTGTTCCGTTTTCCTTTTTCCAAACAATTCCATGCCAATTCCCCTGAAGCGGAAATAGCAGCTGATAAGCATATAGTTAGGTGTGCCGCTGTGGATTCCCGTCTGCATTGCGGGGAGCGGCGTTGTCGTTTTTTGCCACGGAATTACGTGGACCGGCTGTATAACGGAAGGGCTTACCGTGTAGGTTGATACGTGATCTTCATCCAGTCGCCGTTAGGCATGCCGCGGCGCAACAGCCGGCCGATGGCGTCCACGTTATGGCTGTATTCCTGCGTGGTTTGATCGGATACCTGTCCGCCGACCTTGTGCGTTCTTACCACGCGCTTCGGTAACCTGTCCATACTTTTCAGCACGGGGATATTCCATATTTCGTATTGGTCGAACACAAGATGGTAGCGGTTTACGAATGCCCATTCGTTGAAAATGAACGACCGGTTTTCAGGCGTGAGGTCATAGATGATCTCATCGGGCTTGCCGGGAGCCGTGGTTTTGATCTGCAGCAAAAGCCCGTCTGCGCTCCAGGTATAGATCGACTTCGTCATCAGCGTGTAGACGCCCGGTTTATAATGCCCGAAATCCATCTGGATGACCTTTCCCTGTCCATCGTACGTGAAATCCAGCCGGAACCGGCCTTGTTCGCGCATGCCCATGATGCCTTCCTCGATGCGGACGATCCGGCGGTTCGCATCATAATAGAAGGTATCTTCCTTGAGCGATGTTTTCTGCATCAGGGCCAGCTGATCCCCGTTATAGAGGAAATCCCGCTCGATGGCCGAACTGGCAGGGCCGGCGCCCGTCGTGTTTTCGATGTTGTCGTTCGCGTCGTATTTCCAGTTTTCGAACGAGCCGTCTTTCCATTCCAGTTGCTGAACGAGCACGGAATAAGTGGCCAACACTTCGGTGCGGTTACGTTTGCAGGCAGTGCAAAAAAGGATGCAGCAAAGGAAGCTGGCGAGAAGGGGAGTGCGCATGGGGATGATTTAACAATGCCACAAAGGTACGCCGGCGCCGTCCGGCCGTTTATCACATAAACATGTGGTTCGGACCGAAAGGTCGTATTTTGACGGTGAACAATCCACCCGTTATGAAGCTACCCTGGCTTTTCCTGTTGCTGTGCCTGGCAGGCGCCGTCCGTGCGCAATCCGACTCGCTTTCGGCCGATTTCAACATGCCTCCCCATCCCCGGGTCCTTTGGAAAACGGCAGACGAGCCCGTCCTGAAAAAGAATGTCGGCTCGCCTGGCCCCTGGCAAAATGTGCATCGCAGCATCTTGTCGGCCTGCGATAAAATGATGTCCATGCCCGTACTGCAACGGCAATTGACCGGCAGGCGGCTGCTGGGCGTTTCACGGGAATGCCTCCGCCGGGTGTTTTTCCTCGCTTATGCCTGGCGAATGGAAAAAGACCAACGGTATGCCGACAGGGCTATCGGGGAAATGATGGCCGTTTGTTCGTTTCCCGACTGGAATCCTTCCCACTTCCTCGACGTCGCGGAAATGACGATGGGCGTGGCGATCGGGTACGACTGGCTGTACGGCCGCCTCACGCCCGAACAGCGGCGGGTGATCTCTGCCGCGATCCTCGAAAAGGGGATGCGCCCCTCGCTGGAAAAGAAAAACAGCAACTGGCTCCGCGAGCATCACAATTGGAACCAGGTATGCAATGCCGGTATGCTGTTCGGATCGCTGGCGGTGTTCGAAGACGCGCCGGAGCTGGGATTGCACCTCATCAACCGCGGTATCCGCAGCATTGTGCTGCCCATGGAAGCGTACAGGCCGGCGGGCGCTTATCCCGAAGGGTATAGTTACTGGGGATATGGCACCAGCTTCAACGTGCTCTTCATCAGTGCGCTGGAAACCTTGACCGGCGGCGATTTCGGTCTGCAAAAAATGCCCGGTTTCATGGAAACGGCCGCCTATTACCAGCATATGGCCGGCCCCACCGGTCTCCCGTTCAACTTCTCCGATGCAGGTACCGGCGGCAGCCTGGAGCCCGCGATGTGCTGGTTCGCCGCCCGCAGTGGAGACCCGTCGCTGCTGTTTACGGAAAAGCTCCGCCTGGAAAAGCCTTCCACCGGCAACCGGCTGTTGCCGGCCATGCTGTTGTGGGGAAAGGATATCGATATGAACGCCGTGCGGCCGCCTTCGTCCACCTGCTGGACCGGCGGCGGCGAAACGCCCGTAGCGCTGATGCGGAGCGCCTGGGGAGATAGTTCCGTTATGTACATCGGTATCAAGGGCGGCTCGCCCGGCGTGAACCATGCGCATATGGACGTGGGCTCGTTCGTGCTCGACTGGGGCGGCGTTCGCTGGGCGGCGGACCTGGGCATGCAGGATTACAACTCCCTCGAATCCCGCGGCCTGAGCATCTGGAACAAGTCGCAGAACAGCCAGCGGTGGGAGGTGATGCGGTACACTAATCTCGTGCACAATACTTTAACGGTAAACGGCGCCTACCAGCAGGTAAACGGCCATGCGGATATAACGGCAACGGGAAAACGAAATACGCAGTTCGCGGTGATCGATATGACGCCGGTTTATAAAGCCCAGCTGGACAGATCGCGCCGGGGCGTGGCGTTGCTGAAGGGCGGGCGCGCCGTTATCCGCGATGAGGTGTCGGCGGGCAGCGGGCCGGATACCCTGCAATGGCGCTGGCTCACCCAGGCCGAAGTGACCCTGGGCACGGATAACGTGATCGTACTGCGGAAGAATGGTAAAACGCTGCGCCTGGTGATCGAAGCCCCCGTTCCCGTGCACCTCCGCACCTGGAGCGCCGTGCCGGTACATGATTACGACGCCCCTAATCCCGGCAGCACCATTACCGGCTTTGAAGCCGTATTGCCGGAGGGATTCGCCGGCGCATTCACGGTGCATGTGCTGCCGGAAGGCGCCACAGCCCCGCGCAGGGTGCCGCCGCTCGATGACTGGATAAAATGGAAACCCTGATAATGAAAGAAGGACGCCCGTTAGCGGCGTCCTTCCTGTTTGTATTATTCGGCGCAGTCAAGACATGCGGCGCTTTCCGGGATCAGACTTTCCCGATGCGCAGCAGGATGGGGAAATGCACTTCGCGCTCGGCGGGCTCGCCCCATGCGGCTTTCAGGTCGGCGGAGATAAGCGCCACGGGATCGTGTTGTTCTGCTTTCATGTAATGTTGCACGGCCGACCAGGTGGACAGATACCCGGCCAGGTGCCCCCAGCTCCAGGTTTCGGTATGCTCGAAATAAGGCGTCGGGAAGGCGGGATAGGGGAAAGGGATGGTCATGTAATTTTCGTCGACGTATTTCCGCTCGCGGTCCCAATATTGGCCCAGCAGATCCACATATAACCGGCGGACGACCGCATCGATCGCGGGTGTGATATGCAGCAATCCATATCCGATCACGGCCAGGACGCCACCAGGTTTCAGCGTGCGGCCCACTTCGCGGTAAAACGCGTCGAAATCGAACCAGTGGATGGCTTGCGCAACCGTCACCAGGTCGAACGAACCATCCGGGAAATCCGTTTTCTCGGCAGGTTGCAGCGTATAGCGGATGTTGGGGCGCGGCCGGGCCTTGTCGAGCTGCTGGCGGCTGATGTCGGTCGCCTCCACGCGTTTGAAGTCGGCCGCGAGCTTTTCGGCGACCTGGCCGTTGCCGGTGCCGCAATCCCAGGCGCTTTCCGTGCCGGGCACGATAGACAGGATGAATTGAAAGAGCTCGTCGGGGTAATGGGGCCGGAATTTGACATAATCCCCGGACTGTTCTGAGAAAACATCTTTCATGGGGCGAGATTTGTACAAAAATACGCAATCCGCCGCAACGAAACTTCGCAGGGACGAATTCGTGATTTCCCTCACATACAAGTTGGCGAAAGGGGCCTAACTTGGCAGGATAAACGGAGCATATGCGACCAAATACCATTACCGATATGTTGGGGATCCGGTACCCCGTATTCCAGGGCCCCATGGGGGCAGGACTGTCGACTCCCGCACTGGTGGCGGCCGTCACGAACGCGGGCGGGCTCGGCGGGTACGGGGCGTATACTTTACAGCCGGCGGAAATCCGGGAACTGGGGGCACAGGTGAGGCAACTGACCGCCGGGCCCTGGAACCTCAACCTCTGGGTGTCTGACATCGATCCTGCGCTGGGGAATTATACTGATGCTGAGTTCGATATGGTGAAGTCGTTATTCCGCCCCGTGTTCGACGAACTGGGGATCCCCGTTCCTTCCCCCGGGATTTCCATCGAAAGTAAATTCGCGCTCCAGGCGGAGGCCATGCTGGCCTTGAAGCCTGCTGTTTTCAGTTTCGTTTTCGGCGTGCCGGACGAAGCTGTTTTGCGGGAATGCCGCCGGCAGGGGATCGTAACGGCCGGAGCGGCCACCACGCTCGATGAAGCCCTGGCGCTGGAAGCGGCGGATGTGGACGTGATCGTGGCGGCGGGCTTCGAGGCGGGCGGGCACCGGCCGAGCTTCCTGGAGCCAGCGGAAGATTCGTTGCACGGAACGTTCGCCCTCGTGCAAAAGCTGCGGTGGAAAGTGCGCAAGCCCATTGTGGCGGCCGGCGGCATCGCAGATGCGGCGGGCGTGGAAGCGGCGCTTCGGCTGGGAGCATCCGCAGTGCAGGTAGGAACGGCCTTCCTGGCCTGCGAGGAATCGGGGGCGTCGGCCGCGTATCGCGACAGGTTGTTTTCTCCCGCTGCCCAGCATACCGAATTGACGCGCGTGTACACGGGGCGCCTGGCGCGCGCGGTGCGCACGCAGCTGCCGGCGCGCTTCGCCGGTATGGAACAGGAACTGGCGCCTTTCCCTTTGCAATCCCAACTGATGGCGCCTGTCCGTAATGCGGCGCTCGATTCAGGGCAATTGGAATATTCCGCCGTATGGGCCGGACAAAATGCCGGAAACCTCCATCACCGCAAAGCCACCGACCTGATAGAGGAGCTGACTTCCCTTTGGCGGTAAATCAACCCCACAAGTTTTGCGTTTATTCCCCGAAAAGCTGTTTACCTGCCGGCCAGGTGAAAAATAGCTGTATCACCAACTTCGCAACGAGCGATAGCATCAACTACACTTTCACCGTAACCCCTTCGGGAGATGGTGAAGTGAAAATCAACCTCGCCACCAACGGTAAGCATGAACGGCGACGTGGTACATAAATTGGAAGTGGAACCCAACACCAGCGAAATCCGGATCGATATCCCGGCTTCCGTACCTGATGGGGTCTACCATCTCATGATCATCAACGGGCCGGTCAAGCGAACGAACATCGTCCTGTTACGCCCATAGCGAAAAACGGTTGCCACATGGCAACCGTTTTTTTATAGCTGGAAGGATAGTTTATAAACCGAGATGGAATTTCAGTTCCGCCGCCGCATGCAAAATCAAAGAGCGGGTTTCGGGGAGATGGGCTAATCCGTTGAGCATGCCCCAGTCGTGAATGACGCCGTTGTAGCGGATGGTAGTACAGGGAACGCCGGCATCTGACAACTTCCGGCCGTAAGCTTCGCCTTCGCTGCGCAGGATGTCGTTTTCCGCCACCTGGATGAGCGTGGGCGGGAGGCCTTTCAGTTGATTGGATGTGGCCTGGAGGGGAGAGGCGTAGGGTTCCAGTCGCTGGGCGTCGTTCGTGGTATATAAACCCCACATCCATTGCATGAGCGATGCGGTGAGGAATCTTTGTTCCCCATACCTGCGCCAGGATTTGGTGTCGAAATCCGCATTGGTGACGGGCCACATGAGTATCTGGCATTTCAGCCGGGGTGCGCCTTTCTCGTTGCACCGGATCGCCGTTACGGCGCTCATATTGCCGCCTACGCTGTTGCCCACGATGGCGATGTTGGAACCGTCCACCCCGATTTCCCGGCCATTTTCCGCCAGCCATTGCGTGGCAGCGAAAATTTCGTCGATGGCGCGGGGATAATGCTCGTCGGGCGTGGGCGTGTAATTCACGAACACCGCGGCGGCGCCGGAATGCACGACCAGGTCGCGCACGAGGCGCTGATGCGTGGGGAAATCGCCCAGCACCCAGCCGCCACCGTGGATGAAGAGGAAGCCGGGGAGGAGCGGGGCGGCGCCGTCGGGTTTCACGATGTGGAGCAGGAGCGTGTAGTCGCCCGCGGTGATGGTCTTTTCCGTGACGCTTACGCCGGACAGGTCCACCTTTACCGATTTTTGCGCATCCACGAGGACTTTGCGCGCATCCGGAACGGAAAGGCTTTCCACGGGCTTGCCGCCGGGGGCGTTGAGGATGTCCAGGAATTTTTTGACTTCAGGGGTCAGGTGCGGGTCGGCAGCGTAATCGACCGTTTTATCGTTTTTATGGCTCATGGTGAAAGATGGTTTTGGGGGTGGGAAACGAAATGTGTGCCGGGTAAATAACAGTTTGAAATTGAAATAGTTCGGAGGACGGGATGGATTTTCGGGGGATGCGGCCCCGAGGGGGCGTGGCGGCGGCCGGTCATTCCGCGAAATGCCGTGGCGCCTAACACAAAAGTTTCTTTTGGATTGGAAGTTGCTGATTATCTTTGCGGAACGTTTAACCCGGTTGAATGTTCAACAAATAATCCCGTACATATGAAATGTTTCTTAACCAGCCTGCTTATGCTGGTACAATTGGCAGCTTTCCCGCAATTCAAGGAAATAGCCACCAGTAAATCGTTCCAGGAGCCGGAAGATGGCTTCGCCCGCGTCATCCAGATGAAGAATGGATATACCGTGCTGGCCGTTATCGATCTGAAAAAAGGGATCGACATCAAGATTTACGACGAAAAACATAAACAGAAGGTCGCCAAAAACATCCGTCCCAAATTCGGCAGGCTGAAAGCCGGCAATGTGGAAGCCATGTTCGAGACCAAAGGGAACGTGGTGTTCCTCGTCCGCGAAATCCAGGACAAAACGCCCGTGCTGCACCGGCTCGTGGTAGATGGCGAGAAAGGTAATATTATCAATGAGGAAACTATCGGCGAACTGAAGAAGATGAATATGGGACATGGGTATGCCATGGCTTTCGGAGGCGTTGCGATGCCTGATTTCTATTCGGAAAAAGACCCGAACAGCGATCAGTACGCCGTAGCCCTGTTCAACAGCTTTGAAAGCGACCGTAGCAAACGCCTGGAACTGGTGATGTACGACGGCGACCATAAAGAGCTGGCCCGTGCATTCTATAAATCACCGGAAGAAAAGTACAAGTATATCAATTATATGGACATGACCTTCGTAGGCAATACGGTCTATTGCCTGGGTTATGCACGTAATACCCGTGCCAGCGGCGGAAAGGAGAACACGGTAATCATGGCCGAACTGAAGGCGGGAGACGCTGATGTGAAGCTGACGGAACTGAAGTTCACCCACGACCAGGACCTCAGGAAAGGCATGCTGCGCTACAACGCCACTACCAACAAGATCATGCTCCTCGCATTCGCGCCCTATAAAAACAGCGACGGCCGCGGCGAGCTCTGGCTTTTCCATATGGACCCCGCCAAACTGAGCGCCAAAGAGCACGATGAAATCTATCCCATCGCCATCCAGAACAAGGCCACGGCCGTTTTCGGACGGAGGGAGAAGTTTACAGGCACCCCGGTAAACATGTTCGTATATAAAGACGGCAGCTATACCATTGCCTTGGAAGAGATCCGCCAGGTGACACATACCTCCATGGGCACGCCCGTTGCAGGCGCCAACGGTTCTTTCAGCATGAGCGGCGGTTCCAGCAGGACCTACACTATCGTGGAACACCTCGGCCTGATGCATTACACCGCCGACCGCAAGCTGGCCAACAGTTGGTACCTGCCAAAAGATCATCACATGTGGTCTGCCCACCCGCCGACCTTCTACCACCGCCAGCGCGAAGGCCGTGCCGTGGTATTGAACGACGGCGATCAATACAAAACCTTTACGCTGCTGCGCTCCAAAGGCAAGGAATTTGTACTGTACAACGACGTGGAGGAAAATGACAAACGTATCGAGAAAGGGAAGGACCCCCAACAGGTAAAAGGCCTCAAGGCCTGCGATGCGTTCTACTTCCCCCTGGAAAAAGAAATGATCCCCGCCCGGACGTTCCTGTTTGGGGAAAGCACCGGCCGCAAAGACCATCGCCTGGCGCTGACGCCCATTTCGGACTTCAACGAAGACCAGAATATCTTTGTGACCCTTCGCCTCGATATCCACCAGGCCAAGCAGGTACATCTCGTTTGGATGGAACCTTGATCAGGTAAGGATTTCAGGAGCGAAGAATAACGAAGAAGACCGGCGGACGCACGTTCCGCCGGTCTTTTTTTCTTTGCGGGAAACTATTTCCGCACCTCGGAAAACAAGGGCTATGATTTGCAGAAAAGATTTTCTATTTTTAATTCAGTGGCTACAGTGTGGATGAAATTTCCCACCTGGGGCCCTGTCAAAATGTCTATTGTGAAAAAGTTAACCGATTAATTTTCAAGTACTTAAATATTCACCCCAACATTCAGGCCTACTATTTGTTATTAAACGCACAACACAACGCTGAACCTTATGATACACGAGCAGTATACCATTATCCGCAACCTAATCTGGGAAAACAAAATCACGACGTATCAGGAGTTATACCTTGCAGTTCCGCTGCATGAGCTCAGCCGCGACACCCATATTTCGGAATCGCAGCTGCGCGAATGGTTTACGGACATCGGCAGTGTTTCTGTCGAAGACGTCAAGCAGCTGTCGGAACTGCTGGAAATACCGGAATACCGCATGATGCGCATCATTGTAGCCACGCAGCGATTGCAGCAGTCACAGCTGAATTAGCCGATAAAATTGAACGGGCCGGGACGATCTCCCGGCCCGTTCGTATTTTTGCGGTGAATACATTTGATATGGCTCATCATCATACACCGAAACCCGGGTTCGTGACCGTCCGCGGCGCAAGGGAACATAACCTCAAAAACGTAGACCTCGAAATCCCGAGGGATGCGCTCGTGGTTTTCACCGGCGTTTCGGGGTCGGGGAAATCCTCCCTGGCATTTGGCACACTGTACGCCGAGGCACAAAGGCGTTACCTCGAATCTGTGTCCCCCTACGCCAGGCGGCTCTTTCACCAGCTGTCCGTTCCCGACGTAGACGAGATCGACGGCCTGCCGCCCGCGGTGGCCCTCCAGCAACAGCGCGGCGCGCCCACTACGCGCTCGTCGGTCGGCAGCGTCACCACCCTCGGCAACCTGCTCCGCATGCTGTACTCCCGCGCCGGGGAATACCCCCGCCACCAGCCTATCATCCACGCGGAAGCGTTTTCCCCCAATACCCCCGAAGGAGCTTGCCCCACCTGCCATGGCATGGGCATGACGTACGACGCCACCGAAGCCTCCATGGTCCCCGATCCCTCGCTCACGATCCGCGAGCGCGCCATCGCCGCGTGGCCACAGGCATGGTATGGCCAAAACCTCCGCGATATCCTCGTGACCTTGGGGTATGATGTCGACAAGCCCTGGAAAGACCTTCCCCAAAAGACCCGCGACTGGATCCTTTTTACAGAAGATCAGCCCACCGCGCCCGTATACGCCGGTTTTACCCCGGAAGAAACGAAACGGGCCGTGAAGCAAAAAATGGAGCCCAGCTACATGGGCACTTTCAGCGGCGCCAGGCGCTACCTGCTGCATACATTTTCCAATACGCAAAGCGCGATGATGAAAAAACGCGTGCAGCAATATATGGTAAGCGCGCCTTGTCCCACCTGTAAGGGGAAGCGCCTCCGCAAGGAATCGCTGTCGGTAAAGTTCGCGGGGTACGACATCGCCGAAATCGCCCATCTTTCCCTGGAAAAGCTCGCGGATACGCTGGCGCCGTTCGCCAACAATAAGAAAAAGGCCGATCCCGCGCACCCGGAGCGCAACATCGTGGCGCAGCGCATCACGGCAGACATTTGCGCCCGCCTGCAGGTACTGCTGGACCTCGGCCTGGGCTACCTGACGCCCGACCGCAGCACGCCCACGCTGTCTCCCGGGGAACTGCAGCGCCTTCGCCTCGCCACACAGGTGAGGAGCAATCTTTTCGGCGTGGTATACGTGCTGGACGAGCCTTCCGCCGGTTTGCACCCTGCAGACACGGAGGCGCTCCTGCGGGCGCTAAAAGGGCTCAAAGCCTCCGGGAACACGCTTTTCGTAGTCGAACACGAAACGGATGTCATCCGCGAGGCGGACTGGATCGTGGACGTAGGCCCGGCCGCAGGCTCGAACGGTGGTGAAATCCTCTACAGTGGCGATCCCCAGGGGCTCGAAAGCGTACAAGGCTCCGTAACGCGCCATTACCTGTTCGGCAGGCAATCCATCCCCGAAAGACCGGCATATACACCGAAGGACTGGTTGCAGCTGAAAGGTATCTCCCGCAACAACCTCCATGGCCTCGACGCGAATTTTCCCCTCGGCATGCTCACCGCGGTGACGGGGATTTCCGGTTCGGGGAAGTCGAGCCTCGTGAGCCAGGCGCTCGTGGAACTGGTAGCGGGCGCATTGGGCCACGCGCCGGAAACGGAGCACGAGGAAACGCCGCAGGCGCAAGTCCCGGCCGGCGGGCAGATCGCCTCCGGCATGGAGCACATTGCCCGGCTCGTGCAGGTGAACCAGGCGCCCATCGGGCGGACGCCGCGCTCCAACCTGGCCACGTATACCGGGTTATTCGATCATGTCCGGAAGATTTTCGCGGAAACGCCCATGGCGCGTAGCCGCAAGTACGATGCCGGCCGCTTTTCCTTCAACGTGGCCAAAGGCCGCTGCAAAACTTGCGAGGGCGAGGGGTTCGTGATGGTTGAACTGCTGTTTTTGCCCAGCGTCTATTCGCCTTGCCCCACCTGCCATGGCGCACGCTACAATGAAAAAACGCTGGAAGTGACCTATCGCGATAAAAATATCGCCGAAGTATTGGGGCTGACGGTCGACCAGGCGCATGCGTTCTTCGCCGGGGACGATAGCGTGCAGCGCCCGCTGTCGGTGCTCCGGGACGTGGGACTGGGTTATTTGCGCCTGGGCCAGCCGGCAACGGAACTTTCCGGTGGTGAGGCGCAACGTATTAAACTGGCGACGGAATTGCAGCGCACGGGCAAGGGAAATACGCTGTACGTGCTGGACGAGCCCACTACCGGTTTGCACCCTTCAGACGTAGACAAGCTCATGTTGCAATTGGAAAGGCTCGTGGCAGCGGGGAACACGGTGATCGTGGTGGAGCACGATATGCGGGTGATCGCCGGGGCGGATTGGGTGATCGATATGGGGCCGGGCGCGGGCGAGAAAGGAGGGAACATCGTCGCGGAAGGGCCACCGTCTGCCGTGGCATCATCCAAAAAAAGCAAAACCGCGCCGTACCTGGCCGCATTCATCGCTTCCATGCAATAGTAATGGTACTTTTTATCGATGCCAATCATCCTGATGCGGGACGAATGTGCTATGTGTTGTGGAATCCGCCGCTGTGGAGGGTTTTGGACATATGGTCATTTTAACTTTTTGTTAAAAGCCCGACCGTTGATCCTCTTTTGATAGGTTTTACAAACGCGTTGTATATTTTTGCGGTTGGATGAATTGTATCGCATACTCATGAGGATCAACAGAAAAATATTGTTCTTACTGTTTCTTGTTTGTATCCAGCACCTCGCCGGATTCGTTATTCCGGCGCAGGCCGGGGCGATGCCTGTTGACGTGCACATGATCGAAATCGATCTGCAGCCCGAAGTAGAAGTACCGTCCGCTTTCCTGGTCAACAACCTGGAAGACGACGATGCCAGCGTTCGGGCGAAGCAATCGCGCCGCCGTGGAAGATATTACCTTAGCGCTGCTTCCAAACAATTCAACTTTACCCAACAGGCGGCGCCGGACCAGACAGACAGGGCTTTCCGGCCGGAAATGGAGGAGAAGAAGACGGGCGTGTATCTCCAGCAAGACGCCTTCCTCCCGGCTTATTACAATTTCCTCTTCCGGTTCACGCTATTCTGAGCCATTCCTTCCCCTGACTTTACGACATTGATCACACCTGCGCCCGCCACGGGCGCCAGTTCTGCATTTTCCTAAACGCGGCCGGAAACGTACGTTCCTCCGGCCCCATAAATCTTTTTTTACCTATTATGCACCAGATAACAGGAGGCATCGCTATTGCCCTTGTAGCCGCGTCTTTGACCGGCTGCGTCACCAAAGGAGATTCCGGCAACCAGGAAAACGACCTGCAATCGTTCCCCGTCCTCAAGCTCGAAAAAACGGACACCGTCCTTCACCGCCATTACGTGGCCGATATCCAGGCCGTGCGCAACGTAGACGTAAGGGCCCGCATCAACGGGTTTCTCAATAAAATTTATGTAGACGAAGGCCAGCAGGTGAAGAAAGGCCAACTGCTCTTCAGCCTCAACGACGAAGAGCGCCGCGCCGAACTGGCCCGTGCCAAAGCCGCGCTCAGCAGCGCCATCGCCGAAGCCAAAGCCGCCAGCCTCGAAGTGGACCGCGTCAACATCCTCGTCACCAAAAAAGTGATCTCCGCCACTGAACTGGAAGTAGCCCAGGCCAAGCTCGCAGCGTTCAACGCCAAGGTCGAAGAGGCCCGCTCCGCCGAGTTCAACGCGGCTACACAGTTGTCGTACACGAGCATCCGCGCGCCGTTCGACGGGTTCATCGACCGGATCCCCCTCAAAACAGGTAGCTTCGTGAGCGAAGGGAACCTCCTCACCACCGTGTCCGACATCCACGAAGTGTACGCTTACTTCAATGTGTCCGAAACCGAATACCTCGAGTTCATCCGCAGCGGCAGCGATGCGCGCCGGAGGGTATCGCTCGTACTGGCCGATGGTTCGGATTACCATCACGACGGCCACGTCGAAACCGTGGAAAGCGAGTTCGAGGAAAATACGGGGTCTATCGCTTTCAGGGCGCGCTTCCCCAACCCGCAACAGGTGCTCAAGCACGGCGCCAGCGGGAAAGTGACGCTCACCAACCGGATCGATAGCTGCCTGCTGCTGCCGCAGAAAGCGGTGTTCGAGATGCAGGACAAAAACTATGTATACGTGCTGGATACGGACAATACGGTGAAGATGCGCGCATTTGAGCCGGGAGCGCGGATCTCGCATTCCTACCTCGTGAAAGGAGGGCTGAAGCCGGGCGAAAAGATCGTTTTCGAAGGCGTCCGCAATCTGCGGGAAGGCATGAAGATCAGTCCCAAACTCATGGCTACCGGCCAGGTGAAGGCTTTGTAAGACAGATTGAATCGTAACCAGAAACCAAACGTAATGTTCGATACTTTTATCAGGCGGCCTGTGCTGTCGCTGGTGATTTCTTTGTTTATTGTGTTACTGGGGCTGCTGGCGCTTTTCGGGTTGCCGGTCACCCAGTTCCCCGATATCGTGCCGCCATCCGTTACGGTATCGGCCAAATATACCGGCGCCAACGCCGAAGTGTGCGCCAACGCCGTGGCCATCCCGCTGGAAAGGGCCATCAACGGCGTTCCGGGCATGACGTACATGACGTCTGTCTCCTCCAACAACGGCACCACGCTCATCACCGTCTTTTTCAAGGTGGGAACGGACCCCGACCAGGCGGCCGTGAACGTGCAGAACCGCGTATCCACCATCATCGACGAGCTGCCCGAAGAGGTGATCAAAGCCGGGGTTACGACCGAAAAGGAAGTGAACTCCATGCTGCTGTACCTCAACGTGATGAGCGAAGACTCCACGCTCGACGAGAACTTCATCTACAACTTCGCCGACATCAACGTGCTGAAGGAATTGAAGCGAATCGACGGTGTGGGCTTCGCCGAGATCATGGGCGCCAAGGAATACGCCATGCGCGTGTGGCTGCAGCCCGACCGGATGCTGGCCTACAACGTGTCTGCCGATGAAGTGGTACAGGCCATTCGCCGGCAGAACATCGAAGCCGCTCCCGGTAAAACGGGCGAAAGCTCCGACAAGCAGGCCCAATTGCTGCAATATGTGCTTCGCTATACCGGCAAGTACTTCGAGCCTGATCAATACGCCGATATCATCATCCGCGCCAACCCGGACGGGTCGGTGCTGCGGCTGAAAGAAATAGCGGACGTGGAATTCGGGGCGCTGACGTACGGGATGGTGTCGAAAACGGACGGGAAACCTTCCGCTTCGATCATGCTTAAGCAGCGGCCGGGCTCCAATGCGCAGGATGTGATCAAAAACGTGAAGCTGCGGATGGAAGAACTGAAGGCATCGTCGTTCCCGCCGGGCATGACGTACAACTTCAACTATGACGTGTCCCGCTTCCTCGACGCGTCTATCGCCGAGGTGTTGCGCACGCTGTTTGAAGCGTTCATCCTGGTGGGGATCGTGGTGTTCCTGTTTTTGCAGGACTGGCGCTCAACGCTGATCCCCATCCTGGCCATCCCGGTGGCGCTGATAGGTACGCTGGCGTTCATGCAGCTGATGGGCTTTTCCATCAACCTGCTCACCCTTTTCGCCCTCGTACTTTCGATCGGGATCGTAGTGGATAATGCGATCGTGGTGGTGGAAGCGGTGCATGCGAAAATGACCGAAACGCATTTGCCCGCGCTGCAGGCAACGCTGGCGTCGATGAAGGAAATCAGCGGGGCGGTGATCGCCATCACGCTGGTGATGTCTGCCGTATTTATCCCGGTGGCGTTCCTCAGCGGGCCGGTGGGCGTGTTCTACCGGCAGTTTTCGCTCACGCTCGCCTTCGCGATCATCATTTCGGGGATCAACGCGCTCACGCTGACGCCGGCGCTTTGCGCGCTCATGCTGAAGCACGATCCCAACGGGCATATGCGCACCAATCCGCTGCAACGGTTCTTCAATATGTTCAACCGCGGATATAACAAAACCGAGAACAAATACAAGCGCATCGTGGGTGCTATCGCCGGAAAGCGGCTGATGACGCTGATCACGCTCATCGCGTTTTTTGTGCTCACCTGGGGCGCGGCGGCCATTCTGCCGGGCGGGTTCATTCCCGGTGAAGACCAGGGCATGATCTACGTGAACGTGACCACGCCCAACGGCGCCACGGTGGAGCGTACCGAAAAAGTGCTCGATTCCGTGCAGGCCGCCGCCGCGGGAATGGATGCGGTAGAATCGGTGTCGACCCTCGCGGGGTATAGCCTCGTGAACGAAGTAGCGGGCGCGTCTTACGGAATGGGGATGATCAACCTCAAATCCTGGGGCGACCGCGAACAGTCGGTCAACGATATCATCGAAGACCTGAAACAGCGGACGCGCAACATCGCCGACGCATCCATCGAATACTTCCCGCCGCCGACGGTGCCCGGTTTCGGCAACGCTTCCGGCTTCGAGCTGCGCGTGCTGGACAGAACGGGGGCCGACGACCTGGAACAGGTAGCCGAAGTCACGAACAAATTCATCGCCGCGCTGGAGGAACGCCCCGAGATCGGGAGCGCCTTCACGAGCTTCGACCCGGCTTTCCCGCAATATATGATCCACGTAGACCAGGCCATGGCGGCTAAAAAGGGCGTGAGCATCGACAATGCCATGAGCACCCTTCAAACCCTGCTGGGCAGCTTCTACGCGAGCAACTTCATCCGTTTCGGACAAATGTACAAGGTGATGGTGCAGGCCTCGCCGCAATACCGTACCAAGCCGGAAGACGTGCTGCTGCTGCATGTGAAGAACGACCACGGTGAAATGGTGCCCTTCTCCAACTTCGTGCGGCTGGAACGGGTGTACGGGCCCGAAACCCTCACGCGCTATAACATGTACATGTCTGCCATGATCAATGGCGACGCGGCGCCGGGCTTCTCCAGCGGAGATGCCATCAAGGCCATCGAGGAAACGGCGAAAGCGACCCTGCCGCGCGGATTCTCGTTCGAATGGAGCGGGATGACCCGTGAACAGGTACTTTCCGGCAACCAGGCGATCTATATTTTCGGGATTTGCCTTTTGTTCGTGTACCTGCTGCTGGCAGCGCAATACGAAAGCTTCCTGCTGCCGCTGCCGGTGCTGCTTTCCCTGCCCGCAGGGATTTTCGGGGCGTTCCTTTGCCTCAAGCTCGCCGGACTGGAAAACAACATCTATGCGCAGGTGGCGCTGGTGATGCTGATCGGATTGCTGGGCAAGAACGCCATCCTGATCGTAGAGTTTGCGGTACAGCGGCAGAAACAGGGCCTTACGGTGGTAAGGGCCGCGATAGAAGGCGGTGTGAGCCGTTTACGGCCCATCCTGATGACGAGCTTCGCGTTCATCGCCGGGCTGATCCCGCTGTGTATCGCCAGCGGTGCCGGCGCCATGGGGAACCGTTCCATCGGTACGGCCGCCGCGGGCGGGATGTTGATCGGGACCGTTTTCGGGGTGCTCGTCATTCCCGGATTGTATGTACTGTTTTCCAGGATAAAGGTGAAGCGGAAAAAGCCGAAACCCGCCGTGATCGCAGTGGCTGTGTTGCTGGTGTTCCTGGGCGCGTGTAAGGCGCCCCGGCCGCTGCAAACCCCGGAGCTGCCGGCGGTGCCGCAGGCGGAAAAGGATACCCTCGCGCCGGTGAGCCTCCTTCCCGTCAAATCGTTCTTCACCGACCCGTATCTCCAGCAACTGCTCGATACCGCGTTCCGCAACAATGCCGACGTGCTCGTCGCCGTGCAGAAAATGGAAACCGTACAGGCGCAGCTGGCCATGGCGCGCAAAGCCTGGCTGCCGGCGCTGAGCGCCGGCGTGCACGCGGGAACAGAGAAATTCGGGAAATATACCATCGACGGGGTCGGCAATTTCGATACGAACCTGTCGCCCAATATCGATAAAGACCAGCGCATTCCCACGCCGGCGGTGCCGGATTATTTCGCGGGGCTGCGCAGTGCCTGGGAGATCGACCTGTGGGGGAAACTGAAGCGGCAGAAAGAGGCTGCGTACGCAAGGTTCCTCGCTTCGGCCGAAGGCCGCCGGCTCGTATATACGCAACTGACGGCCCAGATCGCCTCGCTGTATTATCATTTGCTGGAGCTGGACTACGAACTGGCCGTGATCGAAAAGAACGTGCTGTTGCAGGAATCCGCGCTGGAGACTGTGAAGATCCAGCAGGAAGCGGGGAGGGCCACGGCGCTGGCGGTCCAGCAGTTCCACGCGCAATTCCTGAACACGAAAGCCCTGGCATTCGGCATCCGGCAGCAACGCACGGAAATCGAAAACCAGCTGAACGCCCTGGCCGGACGGTTCCCGCAGGCAGTGCCCCGCTCGAAGAATCTGCTGGAAGCGCCCATCCCGGCGAAGCTGGCGGAAGGCATTCCGGCAAAACTGTTGCTGGCGCGGCCAGACATCCGCCAGGCGGAACTGGAGCTGGTTGCCGCAAAGGCCGACGTGAATGCGGCGCGCGCGTCGTTCTTCCCTACATTGACATTGAGCGCATCCATCGGGTATAATGCGTTCGATCCGGGATTGCTGTTCAAAAGCCCGGCCTCCATCGCCTATACGGCGCTGGGCGGGCTCACGGCGCCCGTGTTCAATCAAAACCAGATCCGGTCGCGCTACCGGATCGCAACGGCCGAAGGCATGAGCGCGTTCTACGCGTACCGCCAGGCCATCGTGAACGGATACCAGGAAGTATCCACCTCGCTGCAAAAAGTCGGCAACAGCGAGAAGGCATATAAGCTCAAGGAAGCAGAAGTGCTCATGCTGCAATCCGGCGTATCCACCGCGCGCGATCTCTTCGCCACGGGGTACGCCAATTATCTGGAAGTGATCAATGCCCAGAAAAACGTCCTCGATGCAGAACTGGCCCTGGCGCAGCACCGGCGTGAAGTGTTCGACGGTGTGATAGCGCTCTACAGGGCCTTGGGCGGAGGTGCGGAATAGGGCAAGGGCCGGTCTATTGACCGGCCCTTTTCTTTTTTATGTGCAACGTTTCCGTTCGATTACATTTTTCTGAAACGCCCGATGGCAAGCCCCGTCTGTATCTTCTGCATTCTCACTCCCTGGATTACCTCGGAGGAAGATTGATTGATCACAGACGTGAAAATCAACTCGCCATTCACGATCGCAAATTTCGATGCATTGGGAACTACCGGCATTTCCTGGCCGGTGGAAGGGAACTGGATGAGCCCTTTTTCGGCCAATACCGAATCCGTTCCCACATATTTGAATGTGCCCGTGCTGTTGTATTTGGGCACGGTGAAATTGAACGGCACCTGGAACGGCTCGTCAAAATCAGGCGTCGTTCCGGTAAAGGATTCCACCGTCATGGTAGCGTTGATCTTGTAACCGAGGCCGGTCGATGTCATGGTATTGCCTTCGATGATCATCATACCGGTATTTTCGGTGGTCGTGTACTCTATGTCCGAAACTGTCCGGTTGGTTACGCCGGCTTCAACAAAAGATTGCTCCGTTTTAGCTTTCAGGTACATGGACACGAACTGGTATGTACCATTCAGCGTGCCCGTGGGCTTGGGCTCATCGTCTTTTTTGCTACAGCCGGTAAACACAAGGGCGGCAAACAGAAGATAGGTCAGGGATGAAATTTTTTTCATGCGGGATAATTATTTGAACGCCAAAAGTAAACTCATCCTGCCAATCTTTTATCCCACCTTCATTCCACTTTTCCGAACACCCATTTCATGATACTTGATAAGATGAGATACCCCGCGCAGCTGGCCGCGCCCCAGGAGAAAAGGAACAGCAGCGCGCCTTTCACGGTCGACGGATCGATCCAGTTATAGGCCAGGATCCCGCAGAAAAAACTATTGGAAACGGTGGCAAACAAAAGCGTCACCGCGAGAAAAGTAGCGGATACGTTTTTCATAGGATAGGATTTGTCTTAAATATATGTTAATTAAATAACATATGCAAGTGGCCGCTAGTATTCCGCGAAACTTTGGTCTTCGTAGCACCAGATCCACCGTTCCCCAGGCTCCGCGGAAATCACCACGGGATGCCCGGTAGCATGGAAATGGGCGGTCATGTGGCGGGAAGGGGAGCTGTCGCAGCAAAAAGTGCCGCCACAGGTCTGGCAGGTGCGCAGGTGCAGCCAGGTGCCGCCGGTTTTGACGCATTCTTCACATTCATGTTTTTTCGGGTGTACCAGCGTTTCCAGTTGCAGGATGTGCTGGCAGGGTTTATCGGCCATAAGAAAGTTTTTATCAGGTTTCGGCTAAATATTTATGAACGAAGCTGATCGCCATGGAACCCTCGCCCACAGCGGCCGCCACGCGGTTCATAGCGCCCGCGCGTACGTCGCCGGCGGCAAAGATGCCCGGGATGCTCGTTTCCAGGATATACGGATCGCGGGCGGGCTTCCACAGCTGCCGGAAAGCAGGGTATTGCTGGAGGTCGCGCCCCGTTTCGATGAATCCCTTGTCGTTTTTGATGATGCCGTCACCGATCCAGTCGGTATACGGCCGCGCGCCGATGAAAATGTACAGCGCGTCCGCCGGCATGTCGCTTTCGGTGCCGGAGTTGAGGTCGCGCAGGCGGAGGTTGGTCAGCTTCGTTTCCCCCGTTCCCTCCGCGATCTCGGCGCAGGGCAGCAGGTGAATATTGGGCGTCTGCGCGATCTGGTCGATGAGATAGGCGCTCATGGACGAGCGCAGGTCGGGCTTGCGGATGACGATATGCACGTTCCTGGCGAATTTCGACAGGTACATGGCCGCCTGGCCCGCAGAATTCCCACCGCCGAGCACGAACACCTCTTTATCGCGGCACGATGCCGCTTCGGTGCTCGCCGCGCCGTAATACACGCCGGCTCCCGTAAAATCCCCGATGCCCTGGGTTTCCAGCTTCCGGTAGTCCACGCCCGTCGTGATCACGAGGGCCTTACTGTAGATCTCGGTACCATCGTCCAGCGAAATGATTTTATACTGGTCTTTCACCTGGATGCCGGCAACGGACTGCGGCGACAAAAACTCCGTTCCGAACCGGGTCGCCTGCGTGATGGCGCGCCGCGTCAAATCGGCGCCGCTCAATCCCGTCGGGAATCCCAGGTAGTTTTCGATCCGCGAGCTGGTACCGGCTTGCCCGCCCGGCGCCCGCCGCTCGATGAGCAAGGTGCTGAGGCCTTCAGACGCGCCGTAGACCGAAGCCGCCAGTCCCGCAGGCCCCGCGCCGATAATGGCTACGTCGTACACCTGGTTGCGAACGGTGGGGTTCAGCCCGATGCGCGAAGCGATGTCTTTCAACGCCGGTTTGGCGAACAGCGCGCCGTCTTCGAATATGATGGCGGGCAATTCCTGTGCGCCGAGGTTGTTAGCGGCGGCGAGGAGCTTGCCTTGTTCGTTGCTTTCCACATCCATCCACTGGTACGGAACAAGATTGCCGGCCAGGAAATCCTTGATTTCGTGGCTGCGCGGCGAAAACTGGTACCCGATCACGCGGATGCCCTTGAAATCGGGCCGGTAATTGGCCTGCCAGTCGCCCAGGATCTCTTCCATAACGGGGTAGAGCTTTTCTTCCGGCGGGTCCCAGGGTTTCATAAGGTAATAATCCAGTTTCACGTCGTTGATCGCCTTGATGGCCGCTTCGGTATCGGAATACGCCGTGAGCAGCACGCGCTTGGCTTCGGGGAACACTTTCATGGCCTTTTCGAGGAAATGGACGCCGTCCATTTCGGGCATGCGCTGGTCGGAAAGGAAGAGGGCTACTTCTTCGCCTTTATTCTGCAATTCGGTGAGGCTCCCCAGTGCTTCCGCCACGGAAGCGGTAGACAAAACCTTGTACCGGTCGCGGAACTGGTTGCGTAAATCCCGGCTGATGGCGCGGAGCACCTGCTGATCGTCGTCTATCAAAAATATAATGGGCTGGTTCATGCGTTGTTGGTATTGGCTTCGCCATTGATGGGAAAGCAGATGGTAAATACGGTATTCCCCGGTTCGGACGTGGCTTTCACGGAACCATGATGCTGCCGTACGATGTTCATCACCGCGTCCAGGCCGAGGCCGGTGCCTTTGCCGATCGCTTTTGTGGTGAAAAACGGGTCGAAGATACGGGAAAGATTTTCTGGCGGGATGCCGGGGCCATTGTCGCTCACGGTCACCTTTACGAATTCGCCGTCGCGCGCGGTGCGGATGGTCAGCACCCCGTTGCCCTGGGCTTCCAGCGCATCGGCGGCGTTATCGATGAGGTTGGTCCAGACCTGGTTCAATTCTCCCGACAGGGCAAATACGGGCGGGAGCGTGTCGTCGAATGCTTCTTTCACTTCGATCTTCCCTTTTCGCAACTTGTATTGCATCATTACGAGCGTGTTGCGGATGCCGGTATGGATATCGATGAACTGTTTGTCGGCGCCTCCGTCCATATGCGTGAAAATCTTCACCGACTTCACCAGCCCGGAAATGCGCTGCGAGGCCTCGCGGATGTCGGCGAGCATGCGTTCCGTGGTGAAATGGCTGCTCATCCAGGAGAGCACGGTGCCGAGGTACTCCGCCGGCAGTTTTTTCGCAAAAGCGTCCAGGGTAGCGGGATGCAGGCCATAATGCCGGAAATTCTCCGCCATATCGGGCACTTCCGGGATGTGGTGATCGTAGAGCCAGTCGCTGATGGCATCTTCCTGGCTGCTGCGTTCCAGCATGCCGGGCACGGGCCGGTCGGCGGCCGACAGCGATTCCCTTATCTGGTCGCACACGAAATCCGCTTCTTCCGGCGAAAGCCGCGTCAGCATCATTTTCCGGAAGGTTTCCGGCGCGCCGCGCAAATGTTCGCCCAGGGTGTCCGACCCGCGCACGATCGCCGCGGCGGGATTGTTCAGTTCGTGTGCCAGCCCGGCCGCCAGTTTCCCCAGCGCCATCATTTTTTCGTTCTGCTGCGTGATGATGGTAAAATCCCGCACGCGGTTGGTCATGACGAACACCAGCGCCTGCGTCAGCTCGTATTGCTGCGCCATCATTTCCCGGAGCTTCGCTTTCGGGTACGTCATCATTTCCACCGGCGTTTTGCAGCAGGAATACCCGATGGAGCCGCGCGCGCGGGAATAGGGCAGGATGCCGGTCACCTGGTGCGCGGACGTCTCGGTTATCGGCACTTTGTTGCCTGCCTGGATGCGGTAGAATTCGATGGTCCCGGAAAGGATGAAATGAACGCCGCGGATTTCGTCGCCGGGCTTGTACAGGTAATCGCCTTCGGCGAAGCGCTCGGTTTCGCTGTTGTCGATCAGCCATTGCAATTGCGCTACGGGCACGTCTTTGAGGGCATCGAACAGTTGTAGGTCCTGGATGGTCACGGTAAAATCGCTGTTTGCTTAAAGATACTTATTATCAACGAATTGCGGACGTCCGGGAAATGAAGCCGGCATCGGAATGCGTGGTCCGCACATCAGCGCGCGAACCGGATGGTAAACCGTGTATCTCCCGGCGAGGGCGTTTCGAGGGAAAACTGCCAGCCATGCGCCATGAGGATGTCGCGGACGAGCATGAGCCCGATGCCCTGTCCGTCGGGTTTTGTGGAAAAGAACGGCGTGAACACGTCTGCCGGCGCCTCCACGCCATGGCCGGTATCGCTGATCCGGACGGCGTCCTGGAGTTGGGAGATCCGGATGTCGCCATCCGTTCCGATGGCTTCCATGGCGTTTTTGATGACGTTGATGAGGACTTGTTCCAGTTGCAGGCGGTCGCCGGAAACCGTGGTATCGTGGGGGAGGAATTCGAGGTGGATGCGGATATTTTTCTCGGCGGCGCGGGCTTCATGGAGTTGCGCGGCGTGGCGGAGAAGGGATTGGATGGACAGGGGCTTACGTTCCGGCGGCGGTAATTTGACGAGGTCGGCGAAATTGCGCATGAACCCGTTCAGGTGCTGGTTGCGTTCCACGGCCACTTCCAGGGCGCCCTGGTGCGCGGGGTCGAGCGTGTGGGCCTTGAGCGTGGAGCCGATGATGCTGTTGACAGGGCCGATGGTGTTGTTGACTTCATGCGCCATCATGCGGATCACTTTACCGTAGACTTTCTTTTCCGCCGCGAGGATTTCCGTCGTCAGTTCTTCTATCATAACGAAATGCCGCGCAAATCCCCGGTCGATGAAATGGGATTTCTGCAGCTTGAAAGTATTTACACCGTTGATGGTCAATGTCCGCGACTCGCCGCTCCCCAGTTCCTGCACGTCTTCTAGCAGCCGGGGCAGTTGCAGTAGCAGGATTTCCGCCTTGGGATTGGTCTGTTGCACAGCTCCGTCATAATCGAGGATAATGATGCCGGTGGGAGAGGTGAAAATAAGTTTTTCGAGGAAGAAATGCTGTTGCTCCTGCAAGGTGCGCTCATGCCGCAACTGGTCGAGCATCTGGTTGTAGACACCGATCAAGGCATCCATTTCCGTTTGCCCCGTCTTGATGAGCCGTACGCTGAAATCCTTGTCCTTCAACACTTCCGCGCCCTGCGTCAACATCTTCAGCGGCCGGAGCAGTTGCAGGTAGAGGCTCCGGGAAAACCAGAGGGACAATAATATGAACAGCTCGCTGGCGAGAAAAAGCCATTTGTTTTCCCTGAACACGAACCACGACAGCGTGAGCGCCACGCCATGGAGGACGATCACGAACAACAGGAATTTAGTCCGCAGCTTCATCGTAAGGTATATTGTATTTTTCGAGCCGGCGGTAGAGCGCGCTCCGCGTGAGCCCCAGCGCCGCCGCCGCCCGCGCGATCTTGTTTTGATGGAACGCCATGGCCTTGCGGATCATTTCCACTTCCAGGTCTTCCAGCGTAATGGTGCCCACGCCGGGAAGCTGTAATTGCCCCTTCGCGGCCGGCGAAAGCTCCAGTTGCCCCCTGAAATGTTCGATTTCCAGTACATCGGCGTTGTGTACGAGCATCGTGCGTTCGGTGAGGTTCTTCAATTGCCGGATGTTCCCCGGCAACGGCAGCGATTGCAGCCATTTCAGCGCTTCTTTCGAAACGGTGAGCGCGGGCCGGTTATATATTTCGCGGAGGTTGCGGATGAAGTGGCTGACCAGCAGGGGGATATCGCCCGGCCGCTCACGGAGCGCGGGGAGGTGAATGGTGATGAGGTTGATGCGGTAGAGGAGGTCTTCCCGGAAAGTGCCGTCGGCCACCATCTGGTGGAGGTTCTTGTTGGTGGCGCATACCACGCGCACGTCCACCGTTTTGGTGCGGCTGCTGCCGAGCACTTCATACGTCCGGTCCTGCAGTACGCGCAGCAGTTTCACCTGGCTGGAGGGCTCAAGGTCGCCGGTTTCGTCGAGGAAGATGGTGCCTTTGTTCGCCAGCTCGAAACGGCCGGTGCGGTCGAACCGGGCGTCGGTGAAGGCGCCGCGGACGTGCCCGAACATTTCGCTTTCGAACAGGGAGGCGGAGATGCCGCCGAGGTTCACTTTCACGAAGGGGCGCAATTTGCGGCGGGAGTTCTGGTGAATGGCCTCGGCAACGAGCTCCTTGCCCGTTCCGCTTTCGCCGGTGATGAGCACGGACGCGTCGGTAGCGGCCACCCGCCCGATCGTTTCGAGGACCTGCAGCATGGCGGGGTCTTCTCCGATGATCTGGCGGAAGTCGAAGTCTTTGTCGAGCTGCTTGCGGGTGAGGCCGCGGACGGGCTTTTTGTCCTGCAGCGCCAGCACGGTGCGTACGGATTGGAGGAGGGCGTCGTTGCTCCAGGGCTTGGTGATGAAATCGGCCGCGCCGCGCTTCATGCCCTGAACGGCCAGTTCTATGCTGCCCCAGCCGGTGATGAGGATCACGGGGATCGTGTGGTCGAAGGTTTTGATGCGATCGAGCAAGGCCATGCCTTCCTCGCCCGTGGTGCGGTTGGAAAAATTCAGGTCGAGGAGGATGAGGCCTGGCCTCGTTTGGGAAATGGCTTCCATGGCCTGTTCTGGCGTGCCGGCGGCGGAAGCTTCGAAACCTTCCTGTCGTAAAAGCAGCAGGAGGGAAGTGCGGACTGCGATATCGTCGTCAATGATCAGGATCATACGCCTTTGCTAAAAATTATCGGGTTGTGCCATTAAAAACAGCGCATGGTAAAGAAAACCCTCCGGTTACGCTTCTGCGGTAACCCGGGCATATTTGTTCCTGTATTCCAGAGGCGTGAGCCCGGTCACTTTTTTGAAAGTATCCCGGAAAGCCTTGGTGTCGGTATATCCCACGTCGAACATCACTTCGCTGACATTTTTCCTGGAAGCTTCGAAATGGCGTTTGGCGGCTTCGATGCGCACCCGTTGGATATATTCGAGAGGGGTGTTGTTGGTGGCCTGGCGGAACCTCCGCTCGAAGGTCCGGCGTCCGGAATTGACGATGGCCGCCAGTTCGTCTATCGTCATTTTTTCGGTGTAATTCTTCTCTATGTAGTCCTGCACCTGGATGATCTCATCATCGGCATGCCTTTTCTGGCCTTTGAAGACCGTAAAAACCGCCTGGCTGCTGCGCCCGATATCCAGCGCGAAGTTTTTCGAGATGAGAACGGCTGTTTCCCGGTCAGAAAACTTCTCGATCAGGTATAGCACCAGGTTCCAGAGACTGCTGGCGCCGCCGCTGCTGTAGATATTCCCGACTTCCGTGATAATGGCGCCGTCTACCACCGCAATTCCCGGGTAGCGTACACGGAACTCGTCGAGGTACGCCCAGTGCGTGGAGCATTTCTTGCCGTTCAGCAGCCCGGTTTCGGCCAAGAGGAAAGCGCCCAGGCAAAGACTGGCCACGCTGCATCCCTTTTCATACAACTGCCTGAAGTACGGAATGGCTTCGGCATTGATCCTGATGCCGTCATCCAGGTCGCCGTACACGGGCGGGATGATCAGCAGATCGGTTGTGCCCACGTCCTGCAGCAGCCGGTCGGCCTTAATGGTATATTCGCCGTCGTTCGCAGATACGAACGGGGTAAGTCCGGCATATTCCACTTCGAATACGGGCTCTTTTCCCAAAGCCATCAGAAAGTCGTTCGCTGCCTTGAAGGCACGGTAGGGAGGCGTTACCGCTTCTATGACACCTTTTTCGGGTGCGAAAACTGTTACTCGCATAGACTTGAAAATGTTATAAGTAAAGATACGGCATGCCTGTCATTTTCACCCCCTTAATTTGACGCATTCATGCTGTATCGGTTTCGGGTATTTGCACCACCTTTGTTTCAACGAACGAAAAACTAAAAACACACACAACATGGCAAAGAAAATTTTTATCAATCTACCCGTAGCCGACCTTGGAAAGTCGATGGATTTCTATACTAAAACCGGCTTTACCAATAACCCGGCCTTCACGGACGAAACCGGGGCCTGCATGGTACTGAGCGATGAAATATATGTGATGCTGCTGACCCACGACAAGTTCTCCCAGTTTACGGACAAAAAGATCATCGACGCCCAAACAGGCATCGGCGTGATCAACGCCCTTTCGCTGGACAGCCGGGAAGAGGTAGACACGATGGCCGATGCGGCTTTGAAGGCCGGCGGCAGCGAGCCCGTTTCCCCGAAAGACTACGGGTTTATGCAGCAAAGGAGCTTCAGCGATCCTGATGGCAACCAATGGGAGGTCCTGTTTATGGATATGAGCAAGTACCCTGGTTAAGCATGATACGTGCAGGATCAGTTTTCGCGGTGCACCTTTCCTTTAACGGGAACTGCAGCCAGGCATTCCACTATTACAGCAAATGCTTCGGCGGAGCCTTGACGGTGCAAACGCTGGCGGACACCCCGCTTGGTACGGGGCTACAGCCCGAAATGCGGAACGCCGTGGTCTGGGCTACCCTGGAAAATGAATATTTCAAACTGGTCGGCACCGATCTTACGGACGATGCCAGCATCGTTCCCGGCAACAACGTCAGCATCCTGATCGAATGCGCGTCCTTTACCGAGCGCACCAGGCTGATCAACAAGCTCATCAACAGGAATATCTGTTCCATCGAAAACACGAACCCGCTCGTCAATATCGTAGACATGTACCGCATCTGTTGGATATTAAGTGTTCATATATAAAACCATCAAAAAATGAAAACAACTAAAATTATTTTCTGGATAACGACCATCGCTATTTTCCTTTTCGAAGGTGTTATGCCCATCAGCTCCCTCATTTTTACACCGGAGTACACTTACATTGGCACGCGCCCCCTCGGCTATCCCGACTACTTCGCCGTTGCGCTGATCTTCTTCAAGCTTGCGGGCGTGCTGGCCATATTGCTGCCGCAGGTCCCGGCCCGGCTGAAGGAGTGGGCTTATGCAGGGCTCACGTTCAACCTCGTGTTTGCCGTGATCAGCCACGTGGTGGTAGACGGGAATATCGCTTACATCCTCATGCCCATCGTCGTAATGGCGGTACTGGCAGGCTCTTATTTCAGCTGGCATAAGATCCATGCCGCCAGGAACCGGCAAAAGGAAGAAGGGCTGTACGTACGGAGCATGGCCTGAGGTGAACGTTGATCCGTATTCAGACGTGTTGCGCCTTTGCAGGCACAACACGTTTTTTTATTAATCTTCATGCAAAGCCACCGCCGGATAGATTTTGGCGGCCTGCCTGCCGGGGTACAGCGCGCAGAGGGTGACGAGCAGGTACAGGAATGCCATAGACAGCAGGATGGATACGATGTAAATGGACGCGGAAATGTCGAACAGGTGCAGGAGCGGGAACTGCACGGCCAGGATGACACCCAGCAGGAGCGGGAGGCTCGTCAGCACGAGGGCTTCGCCTACGATCTGCCAGGTGATCGCGCCTTCGGTGGCGCCCACGGCCTTGCGGAGGCCCAGTTCGCCCCGGCGCCTGCTTACGCTGTACCATACTACGCCGTAAATTCCCAAAGCCACGTTGAGTACGAGAAAACCGCTGATCACCAGCATGAGAATTACTGGCACCAGTGCCAGGCGGTTGCGTACCACCCGCTTGTCTTCCAGTTTTTCGATCTCCGTGCTGGAACCAGGCAGGTGGTGCATGATATTTTTGTAGATCTGGCTTTCGGTGGAAGGCGCGGCATTGGCCGACAGTTTCACCAGGAATTTGTCCTGGAACCCGCTGTCGATGCGTTGATACATTCCAGGCGAGACTTCCGCGTAATCGCCCTTGTCTTTCATGTTACCCACCACGCCAACGATCAGCCGGTCGCCCGGGAGAATCTTGCCTATCGGGTCCTCCGTTCCGAAGAACACTTCCGCCAGCGCTTCATTGATGACGACTGGCCGGCGGCCACTGGCCGCGTCTTGCCTGGAATACCATCTTCCCCTGCGCATTTCCGCCTGCACGGTTTTGGCAAAATCGTCGTCGGCCCAGTACGTTTCGGGCTGCGCTGAAATATTGTTGTAGGAGATGTTGTCGCTCATCGAACTGATGGTATACGGGCTGTTGGAGCTGACATATGTTACGGCGGCGACACCGGGCATTGTCTCCAATGAGCGTTTGAGTTGTTCTGATACCACGGTCAGCGAATCGCGGGGCGCGCCGTCCGGCATGCGGGCAGACGCGGTAATGGAAAGCACTTTGCGGTATTCGAAGCCGCGGGGCGTGCGGAGGTTGTTATAGTTGTACACCAGCATGGTGAAAACGGCGAACAGTACCATAAAGGAGACGAATAACTCCAGGAACAGCAGGAAATGCTGTCGTTTTTTATTCCAGATGAGGGTGAGCAGATGTTGCAGCATACGGATGTTTTAGACGTTTTTCAAAGCGGTGGCGATCTGCATGCGGCTCATCCGCCAGGCGGGATATACGCCGGACATGCATCCGAAGAACAGGCATATGACAAGGCTTATGCCCAATACCTTGTAATTGAGCGCGAGTTGGACGTGGCTCAACAGTTCCACCTGATTGAGTATCGCAATTACGGCGAAAGACAGCACCACGCCGATCAGCCCGCCGATCAGCGTCAGGATCACGTTTTCCACGATGAATTGCACCACCAGCGTGCGCGACGAAGCGCCGAACGCTTTGCGCACCCCGATCTCGGACGCTCTTTCGAGGATCCTGCTCAGGTTGAGGTTGACGAGGTTAAGGGTAGGCAGCAGCAGGAAAAACAGCAGGAACGCCCCGATGTATATCATCAGTTTGGAGGTGGCGTCAGATTTGTGATTGCCCAGCATCATTCGGGTGAACGTGGTGAGGTAAGGTTTGGCATGGCTCTCCAGTTCGGTAAAATGCTCGTGCGGCATAGGTACTTTGGACATCTGGTGTGCATATTCCGCCTGCATCGCTGGCAGGTCGGCCTTTGAGTGAGCCAGCAATATAGGAGTGAACAGGCCGTTGTACCCTTTGTTGCCGGTGTGTTGCTTAGAAACAGTCCAGGGCAGGTACATATCGCCGTACGCGAACACCTGCGTAATGGGAACGCTCTTCACCACCCCGGCCACGCGGTATTGCACGTTGTCTGTCTCGAGTATCTTCCCTACGGCCGGTGAACCCTTGCCGAAATAACGGTCGCGTGTGTGCTCCGTGATCACAGCTACCCGCTCGGCGGCGTCGATCTGTGCCTGTGTATAGGGCTTGCCTTCGAGGAACCGGAATTGAAGCACTTTCCAGAAACCGGCATTGGTATACTTGATGTCTATGACCAGTTTCTGGTTGTTGACATAAGTATTGGAAGGGCTGAAGATGGAAGAAATGGCCACAGCTTCGGGCGTTTTCATGCTTTCCACGTAGGTATGGAGGAAGTGATAACTGAACGGACCAGTGCGCTGCCCCTTTTCCTTTGGGTCAGTGAGCTTGAGCGTCATTGAATACAGGCTGCGGTCGCGGTACACGTCGGGGTAGGAGCTGCTCACCAGGTGGTCAGACACGGCCGTGAGCACCATTAGGATGGTAAGGGAAAAGCTGATGCCGAACAGCGAAATGAACGTGAAGAACTTTCTGCGCTTCAGCACGGCTATGGCGATTTTGAAATAGTTCGTGAGCATATGGGTGGATTGAGGGATTATTGGACCTGCGCGCCGTCGAAGAGGCGGACGAGCCGGTGGGTTTTACGGGCCATTTGTTCGTCGTGTGTCACCATCACGATGGTGGTGCCATCTTCCTTGTTGAGGCGCAGCAGGATGTCCATCACCTCGTTGCCCATGGCGCTGTCGAGGTTCCCGGTGGGCTCGTCGGCCAGGATGATGGACGGCCGCCCCACGATCGCCCGGGCGATGGCCACGCGTTGTTTCTGTCCGCCGGAAAGCTGTGTGGGGAAGTGTTTCATGCGGTTGCCAAGGCCCACTTTGCCGAGGGCTTCCGCCGCCAGCTCCCGCCTTTCTTTGGCGGTGGATTTACGGTACAGCAACGGCAGCTCCACGTTGTCGAGCACCCGCAGGTCGTTGATAAGATGGTAGCTCTGGAAAATGAACCCGATGCTCCGGTTCCGGAAGTGCGCCAGCTGCTTGTCGCGCAGGTGAACGGTGTCCGACCCGGCGATGGTCACCTGTCCGCCGCTGGGCGCATCCAACAGGCCCATGATATTGAGCAGGGTGCTTTTGCCGCAGCCCGAAGGGCCCATGATACTGAGGAACTCGCCTTTGGCGATGTCGAGGTTGATGCCGTTGAGGGCTTGTGTTTCGACCGTATCGGTACGGTACACTTTTTCAATCTTTTTCAATTGTATCATAACTGATCTTTTTGTTTTGTTCGAAATCGTATAGGGATAAATAACGTAATTCATAATAAGCGACCCAGAAGTCCCGCAGCGCCAGGATGTAATCGCGCTTGGCCTGGTCTTTCTCCGAAAAGGCGATGCTGAGGTCGGTAATGCTCAGGTTGCCCAGCACGTACCGCTGCCGCGCGATCTCGTATTTCTCCGACGCGATGCTGTCTGCCGCCGCGCTCAGTTGCACCTGCTCCTGCATCATGGTGTAGAGCGTAACCTGGGTGGTGACCGACTGCGCGAAATTCTGCTTGTCCTGCTCCACCGCGTATTGCGTAAATTCCAGGTTGGCTTCCGCCGTTTTGGTGCGGGAGCGCTGGCGGCCCCAGTCCAGCACAGGGATGGTGAATTTCAGTTCCACCAGCTGCTGGTTGCGCGGGTCACGGTACACTTTCCCCAGGTCGGCCGCGCTGTTGGAATAGCCGAGGTTCGCGTTCAGGGCGGCGTTCAATCCGTTTTCACCTTTCGCTTTCGCTACGTCCCTTTTCGCTTCGCGGATGCGGCGCTCATAGGCGATGGATTCGGCGTTGTTGGCATACGCTTCCTCCAGCACCCGCTCCGCGCTCACCTGCATGGCGATCACGGCCGGCGGCAGCGTGAGCCTGATTTTCCCGGCATGTTGCATGCCGGCATAGGCGCGGAGGTTCATGGCGGCGATCTCCATATCGCGGCGCGCCGTGCCGGCCGATTTTTCGGCTTTCAGGTATTCCAGCTGCAATTGTAAGATTTCGTTGCGGGATATTTTGCCCAGCGCAAATTTTTCGTCGGCGATGCGTTGGATCTGGCGGGTGTTTTCGAGGTTGGTGACGGCGATCTGGAAGTTTACCTGCGCCAGCAGCAGGTCAAAGAAGTAATCGGCGGCTTTTACGCCGATGAATTCCATGTCGGCGATAAACTGCTGCTTGCTTTCGGCGAATTTGATGGGCGCGATGCGGGTGTCCCACTTCAACTGGTTGAACTGGAACAGCGGCTGCGTATACCCGATAGTGAAAGGGATGGCATTGTACAGCCTGGTGCCGGCACTGAAATCATCGAACCGCTGCAGTTGCGTGGCGCCGTAGATACGGCCGCCCGTTGCGGTAATTCCCTGGCTGAAGGAGAGGTTGAGCGCGGAGTTGTTGTAATGTACCGGCTCGAATTTGATGGTGCCATTCGGCTGTGTAACAGGATTGAATGTTTTCTGGAACCCCGGCAAAGTGCCTTCCAGCGCCAGCTGGGGCTGGTAGTTGGAGCGATGGGTGCGCCATTCCCAGTATTTCGTTTTGCGGACGGTAATGGCCTGCCTGGCGGCGATGGAGCCTTTTCGCGCCATGTCCACCACCTGGTCCAGCGAAAGCTGCAGGGTGTCCTGGGCGGGGAGGAGCCCTGGCAGACAGCTGAATATGAGGATCGGGATCAATTTCATTGGATGTCGATTTCTTTGGCGTTCTTAAACCCGCTCATGTCGGATATAATGATGGTTTCGCCGGCTTTCAGGCCGGATTTGATTTCCACGAAATCGAAATTCGCCATGCCGGTCTGCACCATTCTTCTCACGGCCCTGTTCCCTTCCACCACGTACACCGCCATGGGCGATACGCCGTTGAAAGCCGCGCCGTTGGGTGCCCGCAGCACGCCGCGCCCCGATGCGGTCACGGGGTACACGTCTACTTTAAGGTTGGGGCGGAGGGAAGGATGATGGCCCTGGTCCAGCTGTATGTCGAATGTGACCGTACTGTTCTGCACCGCGGGGTGAACGGTTTGGACCCGCCCACGGATGCTTTGGTCCTGGATGCGGACGATGACGGGCATTCCGGCCGAGAGCTTGTCGGAATAACTATCGGCGATCGTGCCCGTCACCTTGAAACTTTGAAGGTCCGCGATGCGCACCAAAGGCTCTCCCTCTCGCACGGTAGTGCCGATGTTGCGGTTCACCCAGGTAACCACGCCGTTCCGGTGTGCCACGATGCCGGCGCCGTCGAGCTTCCTTTTCAGCTCGGTGAGCGCCTGCGCCTGGATGGCGGATTCGATCTCGGATTCCCGCATTTCTACCTGCATGGCTTCCTGTTTGTTTTTTATCTCGTATTCCAATTGGGCTTTTTCGTGCTGCGCCACGCGGAGATTGGTTTCCGCCTGCTCCACGCTTTCCCGGGTGCCGCCGCCGGCCTTGAACAGCCGCCTGGCGTTCTCCACGTCGGCCTGCAGCGCCTGGATGCGCAGCTGCTTGATGTTGTTGCCGGTCTGCAGGTCGAAGTAACTTTTATCGAGCTGGAGGCGCAGTTTTTTGATGTTGTTGCGGCTGGATTCCAGTTGAAACTTGCCTTTCTCGTATTCCGTTTCTGCCGTGGCCTTGTCGAGCTTCAGCAACGGCTGGCCGGCTTTCACGGTAGCTCCGGCGGCAATGGATACTTCCAGCAGGGCGGCGTTTACCGGGCTGGTGATCACCTCTTCGAACTCCGGCAATACTTCGCCAGACGCGGTCAGTGTATTCTCGATATCGCCGGTGCCTACCTGCGCGGTCTGGATGGATGCGCGCGGCACGCTGGCGTTGAAGAAAAACCGGATGCACAATACGGCCACCGCCACGATGACGATGATGCCGGCGGCCACAGCCCAGCGTTTGCGCAGGCGGTTTTGTGTGAATGTGGATGGAAGCGATCTGTCCATAGGTAAATCTGAAAAATTTGTCTTTCCCTTTCCAATCCAAATGCCAAACGTAATTATCAGACATTCAATAAGATGCGAAAATCCGCTTTCAAAAAAGCGTTCGATATCGGACAGAATTTCCGGAATCGGAACGAAACGGACGGCGCCGCGAAAAAGGGAATGGATGAAGGGATGGACGGTTGCATCCCATAAAACAATTGCCTAATTTGACGGGATCATTCATTCCATGTTATTACTTATGAAAACGTTTGTCTTATCGTTAGGGCTTTTGCTGGCGGGGATCTGCGCCCATGCACAGGGCTTCCTCAAAAGATCGGGTACGCAGATCGTGAACGGGAACGGCGCGCCCGTGATCCTGCGGGGCATCGGCCTCGGCGGATGGATGCTCCAGGAAGGATATATGCTCAAAATCTACCGCGAAGGCCAGCAATACCGCATCCGCGAGCGCATCGAAGCGCTGGTTGGGCCTGCCCGGACGGCGGAGTTTTATGATCGCTGGCTGGCCAACCATACCACGGCCGAAGACATCCTGGTGCTGAAGAAATGGGGATTCAATTCCGTCCGCCTGCCCATGCATTTCAATTTGTATACCTTGCCCGCCGAAAAGGAGCCCGTGAAAGGGCAGGACACCTGGCTCCACAAAGGCTTCGCGATGACCGATTCGCTCCTCGCCTGGTGCAAAGCCAACCAGATGTACCTCATCCTCGACCTCCACGCCGCGCCCGGCGGTCAGGGCAACGATCTCAATATTTCCGACCGCGACCCGTCCAAACCCTCGCTCTGGGAATCCCCCGAAAACCAGCGGAAAACCGTGGCACTGTGGCGCAAACTGGCCGAACGATATAAGAACGAGCCCTGGATCGGCGCGTACGACATCATCAATGAGCCAAACTGGGGCTTTACCGACCCGGCCGGCGACCGCAACGGCACAAAGGAAAAGCACAACGCCCCGCTCCGGCAGCTCATGATGGAGATCACGGCGGCCATACGGGAAGCAGATAGCAAACACATCGTCATCATCGAAGGGAATGGCTGGGGCAATAATTACAATGGCGTTTTCCCGCCGTGGGACAGCAACATGGTACTCAGCTACCACAAATACTGGAACTTCAATGACCCGTCCAGCATCAAACATATGCTCGAAGCGCGGGAGAAATATAACATCCCGGTGTGGGTGGGCGAAACGGGGGAGAACTCCAACGTATGGTTCACGGAAGCAATCCGTTTACTGGAAAATCATGGCATCGGCTGGGCATGGTGGCCGCTGAAGAAAATCGGGATCAATAATCCGCTGGAGATCGTGGCGCCGGAGGGCTACGCGAAAATCCTGCGATACTGGGCAGACAGTGCTGCGCCGCGCCCCGATGCAGAAGAAGCCTGGACCGCCCTGAAAAACCTCGCTGAAGCCACGAACATCCGCCGGAACGTTCCGCACCGCGATGTGGTGGACGCGATGCTGCGGCAGCCGGCCGATCCCTCGGCGAAACCGTTCAAACATATAAGACCGGCGCCGTCCATGGAGATAGCTGCCGATCTGTACGACCTGGGCGCAAACGGATTTGCCTATTATGATACCGATACCGCCAATTACCGGGTCTCCGATCCGAAGCGCACCGGTGGCAACCGGGGCGGGGCGTCGAGGAACGACGGGGTAGACATTGCCCGGGATTCGGCCGGGGCTTACATCACCCAGGTGGAATCCGGGGAGTGGACGCAGTATACGATGCCATTCCCGGCGAACAAGCCGGTGCGCCTCTGGCTGACGGCCCGCGGTGGCGAAAAGGGCGGGAAGGTATCGCTGTGGGTGGATGGAAAGCCTTTGCTGGCAAGCGTTTCCGTGCCTGCAGGGGCCAACTGGACGGACGTGCTGCTCGGCACGATCAAGCTGCCTGGAGGCGCGCATTCGCTCCGGGTGCATGCAGACGAAGGCGGATTTGAATGGCGTTGGCTGAAATGGAAACAGCCGGCAGTAAAATAATAATTATCTTTTCGTTACGAAATAACAAAAATAATATATATATTCGGCCCGGAATCATATGCCTCAACAGTCCACCAAGAAGCGGTTCGAATCGTGCTGTGTAGCCTGCGACACCTGGATCGTTAGCTATCAGTCGGCTACGCTCCCTCAGCCGGTATACCTCGTCTGGTATACGGACAGGGCGAGTGGCGACCGGTTGCTCATGCACCGGAATGGCCCGGTTTTCACGGCGGAAACGCCGGAAAGCGTGGCGCCTGCTGCGGATGCGCAGTTGCCAGGGCTGGTGTACCATCCGCGGTTCCCGCAGTGGCTGGAAAGGGTAGTGGAACTGACCCCGACGGTCTGTAACGCATACGATGCCGATTATATCGAACAGGCGCTTTGCAGCAAGCGGAAGCTCAGCCTCAAGGCGATGGACGCCCTGTCCAACTTCATCGATCTTTTCGGCGATTATGCCAATAGCCTGGAGAACGTTTCGCACTTGCAGGCGTTCCGTGAAAACCCCGTGATCGAATCGTACATATCCCATTATTACCGCTTCATTTTCTGGCCGCGCCTGCAGCAGGGCGCGCAGTTCAGGGATGCGCAAAGGCCCGCGCTGGAAACCGACCACAGCGCATTGTTAACCGTGTTCAGAGAAATGAGGGCGCAATTTGAAGCCGGTCTCAAAAGCTTATCCGGAAACTGATCTATCTAAAACCTACAAAAATGGAAAATCAAAACCTGTTCGACCTCCACATCGACGAATCAAGCGCCCGTTTTCTCAAAGAAACCGCAAAATGGGGCCGGTTCCTGTCCATCCTCGCTTTTATCGTGCTCGGCTTTTACGCGCTGTGCGTCCTGATCATGTTGCTGGTGGGCCAAAGGGCCAGCGGTCCGGTGATGGAAAACGCATACGGTGCCAACCCCATGAGCATGATGCTGGCTACCGGCACAGGCCTGATCTTCATCCTGCTCTTCGTGGTGCTGATGGTGATCCCCGTTATCTACCTGTACCGCTTTTCTTCCCGTTTGAAAGTGGCGCTGGAGAATAACGACCAGCACACGTTGACCGAATCTTTCAGCAACCTGAAATCGCTGTTCAAATTCTACGGTATTTATACCATTGTAATCCTGGCGATCATGGTGCTGGCGTTCATCGGCGGCCTTATCGCCGGCGCTTCCATGATGGGTTAATAGTTATACAGATGATATTGAAAAGGAGCCCCCGCCCGGGGGCTCTTTCCCGTTTTATAAAATCTTCCCGTACTTATGTTCATTTCCGTTCAATCCAGGTTCAAATGGGGCGCCTACATGCCGCTTTTGGCCGGCGTTTTGCTTCCGGCGTTCATTTTGGTCGTGATGTGGTCCCAGTTTATTGCCAGGGGGCTTTTGACGAACAATGGTAAAATATCCTGGCCGCTGGCGCTGTTTGTTGTGGCGATATTGTCGCAGGTAGGTGTGACGGTCTTTCTGCTGCTGACGCGTTTGGTGCGCATGGAGATTTCCGACTATGGCATCAAGGCGAAAAATTTTTATGGATATGGACAGGAAAAGGAATGGTTGTTCGCCCATCTCGAGGGATATTCCATTAAAGTGCAGGACCTTAAGAACAAGGGTGTCGTGGAATTTTTGATCCTTTGGAAAGATGGGAAAAAGGTGCTGCGGATCAATGATTCCTATTTCGATAATTACTTCGAAATAAAGGAAGCGGTGTCCGCCAAATTGAAAAATTTAGGTGAACGATAACGCTAAGGAGGCATGAGGACCATAACATCGAAAATCCGCCCGGCTGTTTATATATCAGCGCTGCTGGGGTTGTTGATCCCTTTTATCTTTCTCTTGTTTGGTGCTGCGTTGCTATCGGATGCAGGTAGGTTCGACGGCATTTCGCTGTTGCTCTGCATGGGAACAATAGCGGCGGCCGCCGGGACGCTTGTTTACTGGGGTAAAGTCACTAACCGGCAGTTCGTTTGGCTGGAAATCGATGAAGACTGCATTAAGCAGAAAAGACTAGGTGGATATGGCGCCGAATGCACATGGCGGCTTGATGAGCTGGTTGGTTATACGATCCGCACGCGATGGATAAGGAGTAGCGGGGCGGTAGAGGAAATCGTGATCTGGACGAATGGTAAAAAGGTTATCACTGTTTTGCAGCCGGCCTTTTCCAACTATCTCTTGCTGAAAGACGCTATCGAGCGCGGTTTGAAGCCGATTCGCTAAAATATCATTCAATGAAGAAACAAGGCCGCCCCTCACAACAGGGCGGCCTTTTCTATTTTTCATTCTTCAATCATCCGGAAGTTACGAAGATTGCGCCAGGCTCAGGTTGTAGGCGTGTATGCCGCTGAGCTCCTGCATGAATTCATCTGCCCAGAATTCGATATTGTAATGGTTCACGTTCTCGAACAAGCGCTGCATGCGGATCTGGCGTTCCTGCTTGTTCATGGCGATGGCGCGGAGCAGCGATTCGGTCATGGAAACATTGTCGTACGGGTTGGTCATGATCGCATCTCCCAGTTCTACCGATGCGCCGGCGAATTCAGAAAGTACCAGCACACCGTCCGAATTCGGGAGTTGCCCCTGCGCGGCCACGTACTCCTTGGCAACGAGGTTCAGTCCGTCGCGCAGCGGTGTTATCCATGCGATGTCGGCGATAGCGTAGTACGCCACCACTTCCTCGAACGAGAACGAGCGGAAGAAGAAATGGATCGGTACCCAGTCAATCGTGGAATATTTCCCGTTGATCATACCGATGAGCTGTTCCAGTTCCTGCTGCACCTGTTCGTAGATCTTCATTCCTTTCGCCGGCGGCGTACAGATATTGATCAGTTCCACTTTGCCGTGGAGGTTCGGATGTTCTTCGAGGAACTGCGCGAAGGCTTTGATCTTCTCCAGCGGCCCTTTCACATAATCCAGCCTTTCGATGCTGAGGATGGTTTTCTTGCCGAGGGTGTTTTTCTTTAACTGTGCGATCATTTCCTTCGTGCCGTCCTGCTGCAGCAGTTCGCCGATATAGTCCACATGCACGCCTACGGGATTGGCGCCGAGCCTTACTTTGCGGCGGCCGGTATCGATCTCGCGGGTCATGGTGCCGGTGCCCATGGCGGAGCTGTAGGTGAGGAAGCGCGGGGCGCAGCTTTCGGTTTCCGTGATCTTCACGGGCATGAGGCTTTTCACGACGTCCACGAAATTCTCCACGTAGCGGGGAATGTGGAAGCTGACGTAATCGCACTGCAGCAGGCTGTGGATGATCTCCGAGCGCCAGGGAATGATGTTGAAGGTATTGGCCGCCGGAAAAGCGGTGTGATGGAAGAAACCGATCTTAAGGTCGGGCCGCAGCTGGCGCAGGAATCCGGGCACCATCCACAGGTTGTAGTCGTGGATCCAGATCATGGCGTTGGGCGCGGCTTCCTTCGCGGCTTTTTCGGCGAACACGCGGTTCACTTTCAGGTAATGTTCCCAATGTTCGTGGTTGAACTGGGCTTTTTCCACGAAGGAGAAGATCGCGGGCCAGAAGGCTTCCTTAGAAAATACTTTATAGAACAGGTTGATGTCGTCTTTTTGCAAAATCACCGGGCTCGCTTCCAGGTTGGGATATTCTTCCGGGTCGATGAAGAAGTTTTCTTCCGGTGCTGGATTTTCTTCGTCCGCTTCCTGCCACGCGATCCACAGTCCGGGCCGGCCGGATTTGAAGAAATTGGTGAGGGTGGGGAGGATGCCGTTGGGTGATTTGGGTTTGCGGCGCACGAGCTCACCGTCTTCCACCGCCGTTTCGAACGGGAAGCGATGGTAGAGCATGACGAGCTGGGTGGATTCCGCGGATTCTGCGGCTTTTTCCGCTTTGGTGTAAAAGGGCCGGAAATCTTTCCAGTGCCGGATGGCTTCGATGATGCCGCCGGCGCCGGGCGCGTTGGCGATGAAAGTGTCTTCGCGGCCGGACACGGCGCGCACGAGCGCGGGCTCTGCCGCGCCTACTACTACGCCCCGGAACCCGCGGCCGTAGAGCGAAAGATCGTTGAGGGTGTCTCCGGCTACGAGGATCTCACTGTCGGGGACCTGCAGGAGGTCTGCCAGTTGCCGCAATGTGGCGCCCTTGTTGACAGACGGGGGCAGCACGTCGAGGAACTTGTTGGCCGACAGGATGATGTCGCAACCGAGGGCTTCTTCCAGCCGGGTGATTTCCGACCGGATGGAAGGGTCGTCAAAAAAGAAGGAGCAGCGGCGCTGCTGTGGCACGGGCTGGAGGCGCAGGCCTTTCACTTCGTTCATCTGTTCCATAACGGCCTGTTTGCCGGGCCATTTCAGTTCGATGTTGTTCTGAATGGGTTGGACGGGCAATAACGTATGGCCGTCGAGAATGGTGGCGCCCACATCGCAGATGATGTAGTCGGGCGTGGGGATGACAGGGTCTTTCAGGAGCGGGAGGACGGTTTCCACGCCGCGGCCTGTTACGAAAATGAGCCGGAAGTCAGCGTTTTGCCGGATCAGGGCATACAGTTGTTCTTTGTGGGCCTGACTTCCTCCCAGGAATGTTCCATCTAAATCGGTGGCAAGGATCATTATCAGTGTTTTTAGTGATAGAATATGTTTCAAAAGCCGCAGAGGGCTTGAATATCAGCGGGGTTAAGGGTTGGATAGCGTTCACAAAGGTACGGAAAATGCCGGGAGGGGCGGGGTGACAACTTGGCGAAATTGGTGACGATTAGTCACGCCGATGACTTGTTTCATCCAGTGAAATTTATTATATTGGCCATGATGATACAGCCAAAACGATTATTTGACGCGGTAGCTTACCAGCAGGAAAAATTCCCTAAACCGGATATGGTCGCCTCCAAGGTGGAAGGCAACTGGAAGCCGTATTCCACGGCGGCCGTCCAGGAAAATGCGCAACGCCTGGCCGCAGGGCTCCTGGCGCTGGGCGTGGGCGGGAACGACTTTACGGCCGAAGGTGCAGACAAGATCGCCATCATTGCCAACAACCGTCCGGAATGGATATTTACCGATCTGGCGGTGCAACAGGCAGGCGCGGTACTGGTGCCGCTTTATCCCACTACCAATCCGCTCGAAGTAAAATTCATTTTGAACGATTCCGCGGTGAAATACATCTTCGTGAGCAACCAGGAGATGTACGAGAAGATCAGGGACCTGATGCCCGAAGTGCCCTCGCTCAAAGGCATCTATTCGTTCGACCAGCTGCCCGGTGTTCCGCACTGGTCGGAAGTGACGGCCAAAGCCACGCCCGAACTGGAAGCGAAAGTGAAAGAGATCGCCGCGGGCATTCCCGAAGAACATCTCGCCACCATTATTTATACCAGCGGCACCACGGGCACGCCCAAAGGCGTGATGCTCACGCATAAGAACATCGTCTCCAACGTCATGTTCTCCAAAGCGAGCTTCCCCTTCCCGGATGCGCCGGAAACCCGCGTCCTGAGCTTCCTCCCGCTCAATCACATCTTCGAGAAAACCGTTACCTACATTTATCTTTTCAGCGGCATCAGCATTTACTACGCGGAAAGCATGGACAAGATCGCCGATAACCTCCGCGAAGTGAAGCCCGATGGTTTCACCACCGTGCCCCGCCTCCTGGAAAAGGTATACGAGAAGATCATGAGCAAAGGCAACGAGCTCACCGGCATCAAGCGCGGGCTCTTTTTCTGGGCCGTGGCCCTGGGTAAAAAATACGACAACGTGGTCAGCAACGGCATGTGGTACAACATTCAGCTGGCGATCGCCAATAAACTCATCTTCAATAAATGGCGCGACGCCCTCGGTGGCAAGATCTCGTTCATCGTTACCGGTGGCGCCGCCGCATCGGAAGGCCTGTTGCGCATTTTCAACGCGGCCGGGATCCCGGTGTACGAAGGGTACGGGCCAACGGAAAACAGTCCCGTTATCAGCGTGAACCGCCGCTTCCCGGCGGGGCTGACGCGCTTCGGTACCACGGGCCCCGTGCTCGAAGGCGTGGAGCTCAAGTTCACGGAAGAAGGGGAGATCTGCGTGCGCGGCGCATCCGTCATGAAAGGTTACTACAAACGCCCCGATCTCACCGCGGAAACGGTGATCGACGGCTGGCTCCATACCGGAGATATCGGCACTTTGGTGGAAGGGAAATTCCTCAAGATTACCGACCGCAAGAAAGAACTGTTCAAGACCAGCGGCGGCAAATATGTGGCGCCACAGCCCATCGAGAACAAAATGAAGGAAAGCCCCTTCATCGAACAGATCATGGTGGTGGGCAACGAGCGCAAATTCGTGAGCGCGCTCATCGTTCCCTCGTTCTCCCTCCTCAAACAATGGATGAACCAGAACAACGTGCCCTTCACCACCAACGAAGAAGCCGTGAAGAATCCGCAGGTGCTGGATATGTTCCAGAAAACGGTGGACCGTTACAACGCCAATTTCAACCACGTGGAGCAGGTGAAGAAATTTGCCCTGATGCCTGCCGAATGGGGCGTGGATACCGGGGAAATGACGCCGAAGCTCAGTCTCCGCCGCAAAGTGATCCTCGATAAATACAAAGACATGATAGAAAATATCTACAACGTCTGACCAGTATATTCCCGGGCCGGCAGCCCATGCCGGCCCTTTTTCCTGTTGCTTCCCTGCCTGTAAACCCGTTAACTTTGTGACATGATACGTCCTGCAACCCCCAACGACGCGCCCGCGGCCATCCAGCTGCTCTTCCTCGCCATGGAAGACATTGCCCGCAAGATTTCCGGTACCAACGACATGCAGGTGGTGACCCATATTTTCGAGCACCTGTTCCGCCAGCCGGGCAACCAGTACAGTTTCGAGAATACATTGCTGTACGACGCCGGCGACGGCGTTTCCGGTATGATCGTGGGGTACGACGGCGGCAAGCTGCACCAGCTCCGCAAGCCCGTGCTCGACTACATCCGCTGGCAAACGGGCGCAGGGGTTTGTCCGGAAGACGAAACGCAGCCGGGCGAGTTTTATCTCGACAGCATCGCCGTGGCCCCGGGGAACCAGGGCAAAGGGATCGGGGGCCAGCTCATCGACGCAGCGGTAGCGCGCGCGGCGGGTGAAGGCTTGCGGAAGGCGGGGCTGCTCGTGAGCACCGATAACCCCGCCGCACAGCGGCTCTACGAAAGGATGGGCTTCAAGGTCGAATACACGATGCCCTTTGCCGGAGGCCGCTACCACCATCTCATAAAAAAGATCGACAATGCATAGTACCGAAGCGGCAGTAACGCGTCTTCCTCACTCACCTGACTATTTTCCATGCTGAAACCCATTTTTACGCTCCTAGTCGCCGCTTTCGCCTTCCCGGCGTTTGCCGCTCATCAGGAATCGATTGCATCCGAAGATTCCCTCCGCATTAAAGCACTGCCCCGCGCACTCACTTTCGACGCCTCCAAGGGGAGCCTGAAAGCCACGGGGAACGATGCTTTCATCCTTCACGCCAACAGGAATACCGACCTGTATTCCTTCGTAGACAGCAGTTTTTACGTGCACCAGGTACCCATGGCCACCTTCGCGGCGGATGAGAAATTCATCTTTTCCGCTAAAGTCCGGCCGGAGCCGAAGGCACTGTTCGATGGCGGCGCCCTGCTGCTCTACACCGATTCCTCCAACTGGGCCAAACTGCTCGTGGAACGGATGGACGACGGCCGTATCATGCTGGGCTCCTCGCTCATTACCGACCGCGTCACCGACGACAGCTATCACCGGGCCGTCAATGCCGCGGAAGTGTATGTGAAGGTGGTCCGCTCGGGCAATATCTACGGTTTTTACTTCTCCGAAGACGGCAAAAAGTGGCAGATCCTGCGCACGTTCCGCTACCGCCGGCCACAGGGGCTGCGGGTCGGGTTCTATGCCCAGTCGCCCAAAGGCGAGGGGATGGACTTCCATGTATCCGAAGTGCGATACCGGCCGGAAGCTTTCAAGGATTTCTACGCCGGGGAATAACATCCCGTTGCCATTCATCCAAATAATCGATGTCTGACTGACAATTATCCTATTTTGTCACGATAACTTTGAAAATCGGGACTTAATAGTGATGAGGAAATTAGGCTTATTGATATGGAGCTTGGGCATGTTCGCGGGAACGGCGGCATTTGCACAGCAGCAACAAGGCAACCAGCAGCAGCAGGCGGAAATACTCGGCAAACTGATCGACGATCAAACCGGCAAGCCGGTTGAATATGCATCGGTGGCGCTCCTGAAATCCACGGACTCGTCTGTGGTAACGGGCATGCTGTCGAAAGGCAACGGCGATTTCGACTTCCGGAACATTGCGCCGGGTAAATACATCCTGAAAATTTACTTTATCGGGTACGAGACGTTCTTCAAGCCCGTGACCGTCCGCCAGAGCAGCGACGTCGGCAATGTGCGCCTCAAAACCACGGCCACGGCGCTGAAAGGCGTGGAAGTGGTGGGCGAGAAGCCGGCTTTCACGATGGAGATCGATAAACGCGTGTTCAACGTCGAAAAGAACCTCGCCAGCGTGGGCGGCACCGCCACCGACGTGCTCCGGCAGGTGCCATCCGTGAACGTGGACATCGACGGGAATGTGAGCGTGCGGAACGGCAGCCCGACCATTTTCGTCGACGGCCGCCCCAGTACGCTTACCCTCGACCAGATCCCAGCGGATGCGATCCAGAGCGTGGAAGTGGTGACCAACCCTTCAGCGAAATACGACGCCGAAGGGATGAGCGGCATCCTCAACATCGTACTGAAAAAGAACCGGAAAGCCGGCATCAACGGCCTTATCCAGGGCGGATATTCTACTACTAAAAGTTCCAACGCCGGCGTCGATCTCAACGCGCGCCAGGGGAAAATAAACCTGTTCCTGAACTATAGCCTGCGCGACCGCCGCTCGCCCATGAAGCAGCACATGTTCCGCAAGAACATCGACGGGAACGACGTGAGCTATATGGACCAGTACCAGGACGGTGAGTTCGGCCGCCGTTTCCAGAACGGGCGGCTCGGGTTCGACTGGTTTATCGACAACCGTAATACCTTGACGGTTTCCCAGGGCATTACCGCCGGGGATTTCAATAACCTCAACACACAGGAGATTTTCGACCTGAACGGCAATAAAGAGCGCATCCAGCGCGGGGTGGGGCGGAACGACAGCAAGCATAATTTCCGGAACTACGCCACGCAGGTGGGCTATAAGCGGACGTTCTCCAAAGAAGGCCGTGAACTGACGGCCGACGTGACTTACAACCGTGCCAACAACCGGAACAACAATGATTACAGCCTCCAGTATTTCGATTTGGCGGGCGAGCCGAGCAATTCGCCGAACCGGCCGGAAACGCGGTATGGCACCGGGAGCGGGAATACCACGTACCTCACGGCGCAGGTGGATTTCGTGACGCCGCTGACCGAGAAATCGAAGGTGGAAGCGGGCTTGCGGTCGAACAACCGCCGGTTCAACAATGTGCTGAGCACTTTCGGGAAGGATTTTACGAGCGGGGAATTCGCGTATGATTCCAGTCTTTCCAATGACTACCGTTATACCGAGCAGATCAATGCGGCGTATGTAAGTTATACGGGTGGATACGGGAACTTCGGGTTCCAGACGGGTTTGCGGGCGGAACAGTCGTTTTATAGCGGCGAATTGCGGAACGTGAAGGGCGCATCTTACGAAATCGATTATCCCATCAGCCTGTTCCCCAGCGTTTTCCTGTCGCAGAAACTGAAGGGCGACCATGAATTGCAATTGAATTACAGCCGCCGCATCCAGCGGCCCTGGTTCCGCGACCTGCTGCCCAATATCGAGTATAATGCGAATTCGGCACGGAGGGGCAATCCTTCGCTGGCGCCGGAGTTCACGAATTCCTTCGAGTTGTCTTATTTGAAGGATTTCAACCGGAAAGTCAATGTGCTGGCGTCTTTATACTTCCGCAACACCAATAACGCGATCACGAATTTTTACCTCGATACCGCGCTGGTGCTGGACGGGCAGGAGCGCAAGGTGCTGCTGAACTATCCCATCAATGCGGACCATCGCAATTCCTATGGCGCGGAGCTGACCGTTCGCACGCAGGTGACGAAGGGTTGGGACATTACGACCAACGTGAACATGGCGCAAACGAGCGTGAGCGCGCAGGACCTGGACAACAGCGGGTTTATCTGGTTCGGCAAGATCAACAGCAACACGAAACTGCCCTGGAACCTCACGTTGCAGGTGACCGGCGAGTACGAATCGAAGCAGATCCTGCCGCAGGGGGAAGAGGCGCCGGAGTACCAGATCGATCTGGGGCTGAAGAAGGATTTTTTAAAGAAGAAGAACCTTTCCGTGATGGTGGGGCTCAACGATATTTTCAATACAGACCGGGATTTGAGCTGGACGAAGACCTCGTTTTCCGAATCCGAGCGGTACCGCAAGCGGGTTTCCCGGGAATTGCGGGTGAATGTGAGCTGGCGCTTCGGGAAGATGGACGCGAAGATTTTCAATAAAAAGAAACGTGGCGGTGAAGAAGGTGGAGGCGATATGGGCGGCGATGGCTTCTGATCCTCCGGATTTCGGAGAAATTCTCTTCTCACACTGAGATATTCCCGGTCATTTTTCGATGGCCGGGATTTTTTTTGTCCGACATTCGGATAGCCGCTTGATATGGTTGATTTAGCACGATAATGGCCTATTTTTCCATTAAAGGGCTGGAATCCGCCGATTTATCAGGAAAAAAGGTTATCTTTTTCATTCATCCACAACGATTTCTATGCTGACTCTCCAGGCCATCACAGATCCGGTGTACACGAAGCCGGCCAAACCGAGTTTTTTCGAGCGTTTTATCCGCGACCCGAGAGACTTGCCGTTCGTGTACCTGTCTATCCGTATCACTTTGGTACTGGGCATTACGGCATTGCTGCTGTATATGCCTTTTATCGACGGTTGGCTGTGGGGTATTATTGCTGCGGTGTACCTGGTGTTCAATAACGCGGTGTTCAAGGGGCCGTTCGGGTTGATGTTGCACTGCACGTCGCACCGGGCGTTTTTCAGGAAGGAGTACGGTTTCATGAACCACTATTTGCCCTGGGTGCTGGGACCGTTGTTCGGGCAGACGCCGGAAACGTATTACAGCCATCATATCGGGATGCACCATGCGGAAAACAACATGCCGGAAGACGAGAGCAGTACCATGAAGTTCCAGCGCGATTCTTTCCGCGGGTTTTCGATGTACCTGGGTTCCTTTTTCTTTGCGGGGGTGTACCATTTGTGCACTTACTTCTACCGGAAGAACCGGAAGCGGCTCCTGTACCGCTCGGTGCGCGGGGAGTTTTTGTTCATCGCCATGTGCGTGGGGCTGAGTTTCGTGAACTGGCCGGCCACGTTGGTGGTATTCATCATCCCGTTCGTCATTTCCCGTATTATCATGATGATGGGCAACTGGGCGCAACATGCCTTTATCGACGCCAGCGATCCGGGCAACCATTACAAAAACTCCATCACCTGTATCAATACGAAATACAACCATAAATGCTGGAACGACGGCTATCATATCAGCCACCATGTGAAACCCAACATGCACTGGACGGAGCACCCGGTTTACTTCCGGCAGACGTTGCAGGAGTATATCGATAACGAAGGCATCGTGTTCGACGGGATCCATTTCCTGCATGTGTTCCTTTGGCTGGTGACGCGGCGGTACGACAAGCTCGCACGGCATTACGTGAACATCGGCGACCGGTTCGCTTCGGATGAGGAAGTGATCGCGTTCCTGAAGGAGCGCACGAAGAAGATCCCGGAAGCGGAGCTGGAATTGGGCGTGATCAGGGCCTGAGCCAGATGGTTGTTTTCAAATAACATAAAAGCAAGTAATCGTATATTGCGCGAGGGAATGGATGTTTGCCGTCCCCGTGAGAATTTATTCCTAAACCGAAGTATTACCTATGAAAACACAGTTACTGCTGTTGTTGATGTTTTGTTCTGTTTGCCCGCTTTTCGCCCAAAATGTTTACCAGATCCGCGCCGACAGTGTCCGGATTTACAATGTCTGCGATACGGCGGAACTTATTCTTGAAAACCGTACGAGCCAGGTGAATGGCTATCTGTTCAACAAAGGGAACGGTCGTACGGAATTCCGTAAACTCAAGCTGCTGAATGTTGGAGGATCGCGGTTGGCCATCGCCGGCCAGGACACGATCGACCTCCGAACGTTGAACATCGTCGGGATTGATACGGCTTACCGGTCGGGAGACAGCCTCCGTTTTGAAAAAGGCGGGAAAATAACGCGTCTTTTCGCGCCATTGCCAGCGCCGGAAGGATACATCCTGAACAGGATGAGCATACCGCAGCAGGCTTCGTTCAATATCAGCGGCGAGGGGAGGACGTCTGTCCGTTTTTCGGTCATCCGCAACGGATCCAACGGGTTCATGAACAGCTTTATTCTGCTGGACACTACGGGTACCCGTGGCGCGAATCTACAATTGACCGGCGGAGATACTGCCGGGGTGGCGATGTACGTCAACAATGGCGCGATGTGGGTGAAGCGGATGGAGATCGGGCCTATCGGTAATTCCAGCTTTTACAGTAATCTTTCCGCTACGGGAAGCTTTAGCATGGGCCAGGGCGTTGAGTTTGCGACGCTGAGCCTGTTGGGGAATACGGGAAATTTCATGGTGTTCCCGAACCGGGGCATCGCACCACCTGCCTATACTACCCGGAGCAACGGTACAAAAATCGTGTTTTACAGTGCCTTGAATGCCGCCAATACGGAATTTGCATATGGCCTGGAAACCCAGCATTTATGGCAAAGTGTGCCGACGGCTGCTGCCAATACGGGGTTCAAGTGGTATGGCGGTACCCGGGAAGCCATGAAACTTACAGGTGAAGGGGTGTTGACCGTTCAGGACCGCATCCGGACAGACCTCATTTGGGGCGATTCGTCGGGCCTGGTCATCAGCGGGAACAATTCCGAAGATACGTTGATATTGATCGGCGGAGGAACAGGGCCAGTGTCTGCCAGGGGTGGCCAGATCAACCTGCATAGCGGTGGAGATACGGCCAGTACCGCCCGCGGCGGGATTACATTCCATACGGGCATTGTCATCAACGGCGCGCAGCAACCTGAAAGGATGCGGATCACAGGCGCAGGGCGCGTCGGCATCGCTACCAATGTCCCGCATTCCACTTTGCAGCTGATGGGTTCCTTCGCGCCAAGGTCCACCACGGTTACCGGCAGCCTCAGTCTTACCGAGGAACATTGCAACGTGGCGGTAGACAATGCTGCAGCGGCAACGATCACCCTGCCGCTGGCAAACAGTTGCGGCGGAAGGGAATATTCGATCGTGAAAACTTCCTCGTCTGCCGCAGCGGTAACGGTAGTCGCCAGCGGGAGCGACAAGATCAATGGCGGTACTTCCGTGTCGCTGGCCACTCAGTTCAAAACGGTGAGCCTCTGGAGCAACGGGGTATTGTGGCTGATCAAATACGCGAATTAGTTTTTTTGAAATCGAGCCCTTTTTCCTGCAGCGCCGCCTTCATTTTAGGTAGCGAAGCCGGCCCCATACCATGCAACGACATTATTTCCTTTTGCGTATATTTCGAAAGCTTTCCGGGTGTATCGATGCCAAGTGATTGCAAAGCCCGGCGCGCCGGGGCGGAAAAGGCTGCCAGGAACCCGTCGTGCGGCCGCGCTTCGGCCTCGCATTGGGGGCAGGTGGGGCAGTCGGACGATTTGTAGTACCGGTGCCCTTTCGGGCAGGTGCGGAGTGATTTGGCGGCGGGCATGGGCTGGAAGTTTGCTTTACTGTAAATTACCATTTTAACTGGATATCATCATGTTGACAGGTGCTAAACTCGTTGGATTAATTCTGTTGCTCGCCGGGCTGGGCCTATGGTTCATTACGTTCCGGAAGGTGCGCAGAAACCCGGAAAACACGCAAGCCCGCTGGCTGTTCGCTGTGTCGTTCGCGCTGGAAGTTGCCGGCATCGTTTTGCTGACCGAAGGCTGCGGCAGCCGCGTTTTATCCGAATAGCATGTTGAAGGCCGTTTTGACGATTTCGTGCGGGCTTGCGTTTATCGGGAGCAAGTTTAGTTGCTGGTGGTTCAGGTATGAGATCGGGAAATTATATCACCGGTACATCGAACGGGACATTCCATTCAGCCCGTGGGATGCGTTTTCCAATTACGGGTTCTTATGGCTGTTCAAACGGATAGATTACCGGGTATTACTGGCCGATTACCCCGGGATACATGGCTGCCAGGGCAGATACAGCTCGTGAAGCGGTTGAAATGGTAGACTTTGCTGCTGTTTATGATAACCATGTCTTTAATAATTCTTGTAAGTGTGATACAATAACATGGCCCACTTCTACATGGAGCACCACTCTGATGAAAGCTTCCTGGTGTACCGGGAAGATGTGCTGCTGCTGACGGTCCGCCGCCGGCGCGGGTGGGACACTGTGCTGCGCTCGGAATACTTCCTGGGCGAAAAGCGCATCATGGCGGCCAGCCTGTCGGAGTTCCTTTGGTCGTGGCGGTTGCGGATCACCTACCTTGACCCTGCTTATTCCATTGCCCGGGAAGGCAATGGGGTAGGGAAGTTCCGGGTGCCGGAGGGGGTGATCGAAGTGAAGCATGCGGTGCTCAGGAACCCGGTCCGGACTTTCTGGCTCAATGGCGAAAGAATGGGTTTCGCAGACATGAACATGCGAAAGTTTTTCGCGCCGTTCGAGTATCAGTTGGAGCTGAGCGGCTCGCCGGAACTGGAATTGTATTTCCTGCTGGCGATGATTTTGTCGGAGCCCGATATGACAACTTAGAAGAAATAGACGGCTTTGCCGTTGCAAAGGACTGGAAATCCGTGGCGCTGATGACGCTAGCCGGGCTCTTCGAGCCCGGGTTTGGCAATCCGGGCAAAGGCGCTATCTTTTCCGCTTTGAATAAGATCGATTTTGAACAGGTTATCAGCTGAAAGGTTTCAATATGATAAACTATCAATCCAGTAATTAGCCTATGAATTTTGAATATTTCCCTGGCGAGAAAATTGTCCTAAACGGCATTCCTATAAATTTCGGAACGGAAAGGGCCAGCGTACGCGAAATGATTGGTGAGAGATTTACGGCTAATGATCTGGAATTTGAGTTCGAGGATATTACTATTGTTCAGCGGCGGGACATCTACCGCGACATCAATGGAACTACGAACTATTTTTTTACCGGGTACAATGCAAACGATGAGCTGGAATCGCTGGAGCTGCATCAATGTGAAACTGTGGCTGTTTCCGGTGTTCGATTTACTTTTAACGACCTGTTCGATGAGGTGTCGAACAAGTTATTGACGATCGACGCATCTCGGGTGACCGATCATGAAGAAACGATATTCCCGGCATTGAAACTGATCATTAAGAGCGATCGTCAGGTGGGAGGCGAAGCCGATGTTTTGGGATATTTATATTGCGCAATTGACCATATATCCAATGATTAATCCGAATTTATCGCATCATCTAACCTTATGAATATTCAGATCACAGCTATCGCCGACGGATACACCGCTTTCAATTCGCCCCTGGGGAATGGCGTAGCCAGGTGCCAGGATGCAGGAATCGAAGTAGGTGGTACATATAGCGTCGAGTTTGATGTTGATGTGGTATTGAGTATTGCCGAGCATTTTATCAGCAAGGGCCATCCCGATCCTTCCATCAACTGGAATGGGCAGCACAACATCATCTGCGGCAGGGTGGAATCAATCGATCAGGATGAAGATGTATGCCTGCGGCTTTCGCCGGATTGCATCATTATTTTTTCGCAGCAGGTTGGGATGCTGGAAGTAGGCGATATCGTGACTTTGAGGATTCCGCGGGAATTGTTCCGGGTTTCGATTGTCGGGAGATAAGTCGATCTGCATAATTGATAATCATTAAATTCCAATATGAAATGAAGGAGGCTATCATGAAATATCAGCCGGTAAAATTATTAATGCAATTAAGGAATTGAATCGGAGAAAGTTCTTTGAGCATTTCAAAGGGCATGAAGTGCTTCCAGTAAATAATCGATTTTTGAATAGATGGTATTTAAACGGAGAGTGAATGGGCACTTACGTTAATAGTGACACGGTAGATATACCGCTGGACTGACTGATAATGTGTTTAAATATTTTTATGACTATACGAAATAGCAATGAAACTCAAATTCACAAATAATATGATTTTCGGCTTCACCGGGCCTAATCTCTGTCTGCTGGGCAATGAGCAGGATTTCAGGCGGCTGGCCGGAGATGTTGTAGGTTTGACAGGCGGGATAGATAGTGCTGCGATCGATCTTCTTCGACTCGACTATATTGAAAATGTGGGTGAAGGCTTGCAGGTCATGTTCACCACGGAAAAGGGCGCCAGGGAAGCGGGTTGTTTCGACGAAGCAGGGGCCCTGATTTTTAGGCTTGATTCCAACTTTTGGGAAAGATTTTTCAAATACTTTGTCCTGATGTCGTGGAGTAAGTGCACATATTATCTGAATAGTTATGAAAACTGCCTGGCTGATTTGGATTTAAAACAGGATTGCCACTTCATTTGCAGCTCTGAGTTTTAACGGGGATTTTTGTATCAGAACGCATCAACCCATTCACCCTCAATTCACTTCTTGCGAAAAAAGTTAGCAAAAACAGTTTTTGTAATTTGAAATTTACTTTTATATTTGAACAGAATTGAACCGCTTCCACCTATGAAATGTGAAATGTTCGATCGACATGAGTAAAATAGGGGAATCCCTGCCCAGTTGACCCGGTGAGTGCAGATTTTCATTAGACAGTTATTCCCACATCTTCAAGACTTTTTAAGGAGTCCTTATGCCTGTGTACCGATTGTTTGCAGCCGTTTGCTGCCTCGGTCTGGTCACCTTTGCGCGCGCGCAACAGGTACCCGCCCGTTTACCCCTTACCAAAGATTCACTCAAAAGTGGTTTTGGTAATAGCAGCCCCCTCATCCGGCAAGCCCTCGTGGAATCTTTGAACCGCCTTCCTGCGAACGCCAGGCAACTGCCAGCTATTCCCGGCAGCCAACTGCCATCGCCCGCATTCAAGGATATCAAAGACCCCCTCCGCGGGCAATTCCTGTCTTACATCCAGGCTTCCTCCGGCACCGCGAAGTTCAACCAGCTCCAACAGGGATTCGGCGTCCTGAAAGACTCCGCCCGCATGGAACAGTTCCTCGATAACAAACTCCGCGGCTTCTACGCCCTGGTCAAAGACCATCCCGCCGCGAGCCAGCTCAAGCTCCCTGGCAAACCGGAGAATAAACTTCAGAAAGCCGGTGCACAAACGTCTTTCGGTGATACCACCGGCAATTCCTCCGGATGGTGGTCTAACGTGGAAGTGCGGGACCGTTTCGCACTTGGCTCCATTCCCGTCAATCTCCAATACGCCAATGTTTCGGGATACAGCCGGTTCGGTCACGATTTGTCGGGCGAAAACCTGGGCAACTTTAAATTCGACCGGGAGGCGTATCTGCAAAAGGTCTCGGCCCACGTCCGCAAAAACTACGACCTGAAGAAATATTTCCTCGACGATATCGATTTCAAATCCCAACTCAAACAATTCGCAGATACCCGCATGAAATCCCTTGCAGGTGCGGGCGACAGCCTCGCCAGGCTCATCCGGCCGGAGGATCTCATCTATTTCGACAGCGCCCAGCTCCGCAACCAGCTCTTGGCAAACGCGGCGGCCGACAGCCTCCATCGTTTCGCTGAAAAAGACCTGGACGCGCATCTTTCCCAATTATTACAGCTGCAAAAAGAGCTCGGCGGCAGCCTGGACGTCAATTCGATGCTGAACCGCCAGCACGCGGTGCGCGGCCAGATCGATCAAATTATCGACAATCCCGCTTCCGTGGCCGACATGGCCGGTAATCTCATCCCCATGAGCGGCTTGCAGCGCCTCTTCCTCAAGATCCGCGAACTGAATGTGGGCAACATCGCCGCCAACGCCAGCAAAGGCTCCGTATCCGACCTGTTCATGACCGGTGCCGCCGGCTCGATGCTCAACAAAGACAAATTCCTCATGCTGGGAGCCGGTAAAACCCGGCAGGCGCTGCCATACGATATGGGGCTGGAAGGTGGATTGAACGCTCCGTCCAGCAGCCTGCAATTCCTCCGGATGGGCAGGGGAGAACTGGGTGCCGCGCACCAACACGTGTCGATGGTGAACGCGAACACCCGCCGCGATCCCCGCATGCCGGACGTGCGCGTCCTCAAACAGAATATATTCGCCGGTGCACTGTCGAACCAGTTTTCCTTCGGCGATTACGGCAAGCTCGATTTCGAAATCTCCAAATCGAACAGCTCCACCGGCGGCGCCGGGCCCACGGGCGACCATGCCGCCATATCCAAAGCCGCGATCGCGCATTTCTTCGATGATTTCTTCGTGACGCTTTCCACAGGCCTTCGCTACAGCGGCGAGGTGCAGGACTGGGGCACCACACACAGCGTATATTTCAATTATTCCGGCCTCGGCTACAACAACCCCGGGAACCCGTATGCCCGCAGGGGCATGCTGGCCTATGGCCTCCAGCTCAAGCGTTCCTGGCTGAAAAACAAAGCCAGCGTGCAGTTGCGCACTGATTTCCGGGACATGGCCCGCTCCGCCGTGTCGGGTAGCCAGTGGAAGAACCGGACATTGGCGCTGGACGGGCGTTACCGCCTGTCGAAGAAGCTCACGCTGGGCGCCCGCATCCATGAGAGCAGTATGCGCTCCACGGGAGAACATGGCCGCGACGAAGTATTCGTGAACCGGAAGGTTTCCTTCAATTCCCAATGGAACGCGAAAATGGGCGGGCTGCGCTTTTTCAACCAATCCGCCCTCGGGATGCAGCAATTGCATTACCTCACCGCCGCCGGTCCCCTGAAGAGCCTGTTCCTCAATACGCAGGTCAGTCACACCATACCCATCGGCGAACGGATGATCTCCGCCAACATATTTTACAACCGCGACGTGCGCAATGCGGCTATTTATGGTAACCTGCTCACCATAGATGCGGGGTATCATTACCGCCTGTTGAAAGTGTTGCAATGCGGCAGCAGCCTCACTTTCCTCGATAACAGGAACGTCGTGAGCCAGGCCGGCATCCGGCAGCAGGTGGCCGCCACGCTGCTCCGCCGCTGCCAGGTGAACCTGAGCCTGGACGCGCGCAAAAGCTTCATGGATTCTCCGCAGAATTATCTCTACGGGAACTTCCGGAGCGAGGTGTCATTCTTTTACATGTTGAACTAAAGCCTTATGAAAAGATATTTTTCGTTGCTGTTGATACTTGTGTTTCCCGCGTTGGTACATGCCCAGTTGACGGTCAATTTTATGCCGGAAGTGCAGGGCCGGACGCTGGAAGGCGTGATGTCGGCCAAACTGATGAATAGCCAGCAGCGCCGCAGCTGCTATATGGTGGTCCGCATCACCGTTGCCGGCGGCGGACTGGTTGCTGAAGCCAAAACTCCCGCGTTCGACGTACAGCCCGGCATGAACCTCATCCCGCAACACGCGGCCTATAACGCCGCCTGGAAATTCGGGAGCGGGAAAGTAGCAGTAGTGGTGAAGCAAAGCCACCAATTCCCCGAAGGCGAATATGAATACTGTTTCGAGCTGTACGAGAACGTGAAAGGCGCGCCGGGAGAACTGGTGGCCGATCAGTGCTTCGATTACGACCTGCAGCCGCTGAGCCCCCTTATGCTCACGGAGCCCTACGAAGGCGACCAGATCTGCGATAAACGGCCGCCGCTCTTCTGGCAGCCGCTGCTGCCGGCCATTCCGGGCATGGAATACCGGCTGCTGCTCGTGGAAGTGAAAGAAGGCCAGGCGCGCGCCGAAGCCCTTCACTACAATATGCCCGTCATTCGCCAGGCGGGCATCCAGGCGCCGATGCTCCTGTACCCGCCGCTGAGCCGGGAGCTTACCGAAGGAAAGAAATACGCCTGGCAGGTGACGGCCGTTCGCAACGAAATGGTGCTGGCCAGGAGCGAGGTGTGGGATTTTACGGTGAAATGTGAAGATACCGTGCCGCAGAAACCCGCCGACAGCTACCGGAATATCGACGACCTCGCAAAAGGGAACTTTTACATCGCCGAAGGCAGCATCCATTTTGCGATCGACAACCCCCACAATGGACAGCCGCTGGAATACAGTATCGTCAGCATTTCCGCCCCGGACGCGAAACTGAAAAAACTCCCGAAACTCACGCTGGCAACCGGCCGCAACCATATTCTCATCGATTTGGAGCGCGTGAAAGGTATGACCGATGGCCATTATTACCTGCTTTCCGTGCGCATGCCCGGCGGCGAAACGAAACAATTGCGATTCCTGTACAAAACCGAAAACGAATAGCCCATGCGAATGGTCGTGATGCTCCTTGCCGGAGTAGTGATGATAGCCTGTAACTCCCGTAAACAACGGGTGGAGAAAATGAAAGAATTGTCGTTGCTCGATGAAAAGAGCGCCGGCAATTGGAACATGCGCCTGCGCTATTTACCCGCGCAAAACAGGGACACCAGCGCCTGGACGCTCGTGCTGCATGTGGAACATGTCAGCAAACTGCCGCAGCGGGAGCTGAACGATCCCCGGTTCAGTTACGGGACCGACAGTCTTTTCGAAGTGATCGTTCCGGGCGATACGCTGGCGCCGCTGATGGTGGTGCGCGTGGCGAACGGACAAACGGACGGGGCGGAATACCTGCTGACGTTCGACCGTTCAAAGCTGCGCCCGTCTACCGGTGTGCAGCTCCGGTTCAGGGACTGGCTGTTTTCGCAGCGCGATCTGTACTTTCCCCTGAACGTAGCTTCCATTTATCAACTTGATTCAATCTACACCCGGATATGATTAGAAGAGCCGCAACAAAGAAGCACATTGCCGTTTTCTTTCTCTGTCTCATGACATTGGAAACATTGTTGCCGATGAAAGGCCTGGCTTTGACCAGCGGGCCTGCCCAGCCGGAAATGACCCAGTTCCAACCGGCCGGCATGAGCGATATGGTGGATTTATTCACGGGGGATTTCAAATACAATTTACCGCTGCTGGATGTAGACGGTTACCCGGTCAATCTTTCGTATGCGCAAGGTTCAGGCATGGAAGACGAAGCATCCTGGGTGGGATTGGGCTGGAACCTGAACATTGGCTCGGTTACCCGGCAGTTGCGCGGTGTTCCCGACGATCATAACGGCGACAAGGTGACCACCAAATACCACATGAAGAAAAAGGTGACGACGGGCGCTAAAGTTTCCGGCCGCCTGGAGCTGACCGGTTGGGAAGTGCTGAAGGTAGGCGGATCGATATCTGCAGGCCTGTTTTACGATAACTATACAGGATATGGAGCAGAAGCCGGATACGGATACAACGCCGGTTTGTCGCTCTCATCCTCCAACTCAGGATCGCTGACGGTGGGCCTGCGGTCGGACGTGAGCTCGAACACCTCGTCGGGCGTATCCAAAACACTGGGCGCTTCGCTTTCCATCGGCTCGAAAATGAACGATTACGGCAGCAACTCGATCGGCGCCAATATCTCGCAAAGCTATAACAGCCGGGAAGGCATGAAATCGTTGACCCTGGGCGTGTCTTACGGGAATACCTCGGGCAAATCGGGACTGAGCTCTTCGGCTACATTTGAGCTGAATACGCCGGTGTTCTATCCTTCCGCCCAAATTCCTTTCAAAAACGCCAGCCATACCTTTTCCGTTGACCTGGGCGCTACGGCATACACGGTGAGCGTTGCGGCGGGGTTCTCGGGCTACCGCAGCACCCGGGAAGTGAAGCAGCCGGAAATGACCCACCTGGCGTACGGATCGCTATATGGCGCCAATGCGAAAAATAATGGGGACGCTTTGATGGATTTCATGCGGGAGAAGGATAACATCGTGGTACCTGATATGCAGCACATCGCCCTGCCCGTGGCAACTCCGGATAATTTTACTTACAGCAGCCAGGCCGGCGGCGGACAGTTCAAGGTTTACAACGGCGGGTCCGGCGTGTTTTTCAATAACCGGAAAGTAGATGAATCCCACAATACGTCGTTCGGCAGCGACTTCGGCGTCGGCGCGCTCTTCCATGGAGGGGTATCGTTATACAACCAGCAAATCGACGACCGTTCCCAGAAATGGGAGCGTGACAACGCATTCCTCGCCAACGGCGATTTTCCGGAGCCTGCAACGGTAGATGAAGAGCAGACTTATTTCAAGTCTATTGGCGAAAACACGATGGAAGACGCCACTTTCGCCAGCAGGATCAACGGCGAAGAGCCGGTACGCGTGCCCATTCACCAGAAATCCGCGGGCAGCAAGCTGCAAAAAACAGACAACAACCTGGTGCCCGACGGCAAATACAAGCGTTCCGGCCGCCAGGTCCGCAACAATACCATCCAGTACCTCACGGCCAGCCAGGCGTCGAGAGGCAGCCTGAATACGAGGATCCCCAATTATTCGATCCTCGATATCAATACGTTCTCCACGCAGGGGCCCTGCGCCCAGCCGTTCGACTCTGTAAACCGGGTCGGCGGCGCACGTATGGGGCACCATATTTCCGAGATCAGCGTGATGGGGAATGATGGGAAACGATTGGTGTATGGCGTGCCGGTGTACAACAATTTCCAGACGGAAATATCGTTCGCGTACAAGAAGCCCGAAGGCGCACCGCCTGCAACCAGGACGAGCAATCTCGTGACGTACGAAAAAACCGGCGGGCAGATCAAGCACAGGCACGCCGGCACCGACGAATATTACAACGAGCAGACCCAGCCCGGATACGCGACGTCGTATCTGCTCTCGGCTATCCTGTCGCCGGATTATGTAGACGTTACCAACAACGGAATAACGGAAGACGATCGCGGCACGGCCGTGAAGTTCAACTATTCCCGGCTGTCTGATAAATTCAAATGGCGTTCGCCTATGGCTTCCGCTCCCAATATGGCCACCCTGAACCAGGGCAACCTCGCGGACCCGGACGACGACAAGGCCAGCATCGTTTACGGCGAGAAGGAGATATGGTACCTCCATTCCATCGAAACCAAAACGAAGATCGCCTATTTCATCACAGACGTGCGCGAAGACGCACTGGGCGTAGACGGGATAGACGGCAACAAAAGCACGACCGTGAAGCAGCGCAGGCTGCGGGAAATCCGCCTGTACAGCAAAAGCGATCTGACAACACCCATTAAAACGGTTTACCTCAAGCATAACTACAACCTCTGCAAAGGCGTGCCGAACCATACCGGTATTGGCGGAACAGGGAAGCTGACGCTGGAATCCGTCCACTTCACCTACGGCTCCTCCAAAATGGGAGAGAATTTCCCGTACAAATTCCGGTACAACGAAACCCAGGACGGGAAAGGCAATTACGAGATTCTGGGGGCCGACCGCTGGGGTACTTACAAGTCGAAAGACGATAACCCCGGCGGGATGCTGAACGACGAGTTCGCCTACAGCCGCAACACCAAGCCCGGGCTGTTCCAGTTGTCTGCCATCGAATTGCCGACGGGCAGCACCATCGAGATCGAATACGAGCCGGATTCCTACCGATTCGTGCAAAACCGGCAGGCCATGGAAATGCGGAGCTGGTCGCAGGTACAAATGCTGGATAGTAATAACGCCGTTACGCAAGACCTCCTCGAGATGAAACAGCTGGTCATGGAGAATACCGCGAACGCTACGGACCTCGCGTCTTTCCGGGAGAAATATCTCAACGGCGGAAAATACCTGTATGGCAAAGTGTTCGTGAACCTGACCGACGAGCCCCACAGCGACCAGCTCGATCATTTCGACTGGGTGCCCTGTTATGCGGAAGTGACCGGCGTTCAAACGTCCGGAGGGAACATCAAAGTCTCGTTCGCCGGAACGCAGGTGTTCGGGAACGAATACAATCCTTTCGCCGCCGCAGCCTGGCAGCGGATGCGGCTCGATTATCCGCGGTACGCCTATCCTGGCTTCCGGAACAAGATCCCCGACGATCAGCCCATCAGCGCAGCCATTTCTGCGCTTAACAACGCCATCGGCAACTTGAGGGAGCTGAAGGAAGACTTTAACGAAAAGGCCGTCCGTAAACGGTTTGGAAATAAAATTAAAGCCGAGCGCAGCTTTTTCCGGGTGGCAACAGCCGAAAAACAAGGCGGCGGCGGCCGCGTGAAACAGCTCATCACCCGCGAAGTGTGGGACGGCGGTCCGGAAGAAAAATCCATTCTTCAATACACCTATACGACCACCGCGCCCGACGGCAGCCAGGTAAGCTCCGGCGTGGCCAGCTACGAGCCTTCGCTGGGCGGTGACGAAAATCCCTGGCGCCTGCCCGATCCTTATACGCAGGTGAACCGCAAGGCGCTTAACAATGAATACTACCTCGAAGAGCCCTTCGGCGAAAGCCTGTTCCCCGCGCCGGTGGTAGGGTATAGCGAAGTGAAAGTGGAAAGCCGCTCGGGCCGCGAAGGCACCGGCGTCAGCCAGACGGGCTATCTCCAGCATGAATTTTATACCGCCAAAGATTTCCCGACGGAAGTGACCGCCACGGGGCTCGACCGCGCGGAAAACCAGCGGCCAGCACTGGCCTCGTTTTTCGGGAGCAAAAGCGTGTACGAGCTCACGATGAGCCAGGGGTACGTGATCCGGCTCAACGATATGCACGGTAAGCCGAAAGCCGAGCGTGTATTCAACCAGCAACGCAAGGAAATCTCGTCTACCGAGTACCACTACAATTCCGAAGAGCGCGGCGGCGCGCAGCGGTTGCTCAATAAAGTGGACGTGGTAGACGAACGGGGCGTTATCACCAAAAACCAGGTCATTTCCCGCGAGCTGGACATGATCGTGGACATGCGGGAAGGAGAGACCAATAATTCCGGCCTCGCCATCAACGTGGGCGCCGACGTGATCCCCATCCTATGGTTCGTGATCCCCATCCCGCACTTCCCCATCACCTCCAACTCGGATTACCGGCTGTTCCGTTCGGCCTCGGTGGTGAAAACGGTGCAATATTTCGGGGTGCCCAAAAAGATCGTGAAGAAGGTCGATGGGTCGGAGATCACTTCCACCAATCTGCTCTTCGATAAAAATACCGGCGTGCCGGTGGTAACGTCTACCGACAACGAGTTCAACGACCCCGTGTATTCCGTTTCATTGCCCGCCTACTGGATGTACGCGCAAATGGGACATGCTTATAAGACGGCCGATATGCTGCTGAAAAGAATGTCGGTCGATAAGGACGGGCTGATCGATCCCAGGTACCGCAGCTTCTTAACGCCCGGCGACGAAATGCTCGACCTGAACGGAACGCTGCAAACCCGGTATTGGGTGATATCTTCCAACATACCGAACGATCCCTGTCCGGTGCGCCTGATCAACAAGTACGGTGTGATGATGAAAAGCATGAAGGGCGATTACAAGATCATCCGTTCCGGGAACCGCAACCTGCTGGGCGCCGTGGCGGGCACCATCACCTGCCTGGAAAAGCCCTATACCGACTTGCGGCTGGATTTCCCGGATAATGAAGACCTTACCAGGCTGCTGACCCTCGATGCCAAAGCCGTGCTGTTCGCCGAAGACTGGGGCCAGCCGCCTTCCTGCAAAAGCCAGGCCTGTCCGGAAGGATGGGTGCTGAACCAGGACGGTACGCGTTGCCTGGAGCCGGCGCGGATGATCGAAGGCAATATCGGTTTTTATAATTCGACCTCACAGGTAGCTGGCTTTCAGACAGAGTATGCGAAGCGTGCTGAATTCTACGACGACAATTTCTTCGAATGGAGAAACCAGGGTTTCTGGGCGCCCGACAATGGCGGTCGCTTCAGGAAAAATGCAATCTGGACGAAGTTTGGCGATAACGAAAGATGGAGTATGCTCAAGCGGAAGTTTAAGGTAGACCGTTCTGGAGATTTTTGGATCGGCTTTGGCGGCGACGAATGGGTTGAAGTTAAAATCAACAATGATATGATTTATGCAGAACAGACGCTTACCAGCAACTGGTCTGTTTGGAATATGCGGCGCATTTACTTACATGAAGGCTACAATGAGATTACCTTCAAATTGAAAAATAAAAACCAGGATTACGGCGGTGCGTTTGAGATCTATGACAATTCGCGTGAGGAATTGCTGACCGGAGACCCGAATATAATTGATGTTGTATTCGACTCGCATCAGGCAATTGAAGACGGCATGCCGTATGAAGCTTTCATCCTAGATGGCAGCAAGAATATACAATATTCCTTGTACCGCTGCGCGGCCGGTGAAGGGCTGCCCGATTACCAGACCGACGAATTGATCCCTTATTGTAATTCCACAGCGGTCGGCGAATGCCCCTCTGGTTACGAGAAAGCCGACGACGGGCTGACCTGCGTCAAACGCGTGACGAAGAATCATTCGCTGGGGATCGTGTACCGCTCGGGTCATATCGGTTTACCTGATGTGCGGTACGTCGGCGCCAGGATTTACGACGAAGAACAGATGCCGACCAACTATAAAATGAACCGGCAGAGCAACTATTTCGGACTGCCTTCCGGCCAGCCGCCGATGCCCCTGCCGCAAATAGGCAGGCTTTACACGGCCGGCATGTGGCCCAATACGACCGTGCAGGCGGGAGGTACCGTGCAGATGACCTTCTGCATCAATCTGCCCGATCCCGGAGAATATTGGGTGGGTTACAGTTCGTCTTCCAACATGAGCTTTAACTTCAACACTTCCTACAATTACGGTTACGAAGGAGATTATCCGACCTGGACGCGCGACTCCGTTAGCTGGCTCGTGCAAAAAGTGCCGGCGGTTCAGGGAAAGAACAATATCTGGATAACGGCCAAGGCCGGGAATTACAACTGGAACAATTTTGCTTTCGAGATCTACAGGAATACGGAAGCGGAACTGATGAACCTGTCAGGAAACGATCAACCGAACGTCGTTTTCAAGTTGAGCGATCTGATGACTGCTGCGTCTATTCCATATAACCTGTCGATCAGTAATTCAACGGGATCGATCCAGCAGCAGCGATATTCCTGTAATCCGAACGTACATTTCAACCTGTGCTTCGCTGAAGACAGCACCCTTTGCGCCAGCATGAAGATTTCAGAGGCTATCAACCCGTACATCTCCGGCCACCTCGGCAACTGGCTCCCGTCCGAAGAGAAAGTATTCCTCACCAACAGGAAGGCCACGCCGAAAGAATCGGTGGACGTGGTCCGCAAAGGCGGCAGTTACGCCCGGTTCAGGCCTTTCTGGCAATGGTCTGCCGGGAGCCAGAAATGGGTGCAGTCGACCGATATCGACTGGACCACCGCGCGATGGATCACCGCTTACGACACCTATTCCCAGGAGCTGGAGAATATGAACGCGCTCAAACAGTATTCCGGCACGCGCTTCGGCTTCAACGGCGCATTGCCGCTGGTAGTGGGCACCAACGCGCAAAGCAGGGAGCTGTATGCCGAGGGCTTCGAAGACTATTACTTCAACCGCAAGTGCTCCGGCTTCACGCCCTGCATCATGGACGGGTTCGATATCCGGAGGATCGTTGGGACCAACTTCTCGCAATGGCTCAATGCCGACGATGCGCACTCGGGCAACTACAGCCTCAAACTGAGCAGCCCCATCCGCCTCACGATGTACGCCTATTCGGAAACACATGCGCCGGGCAAATACCTTGTCCGCAACGCGAAAGGGGAGTACGAGCGCGCGCCGGTCAAAGAACTGCAGCTGTTCGGCTTCAACCCCGTGCCGGAAAAGGAATACATCCTGTCGATATGGATGAAAGACAACCAGCCGCGCACCAAATCCCTGCCCGTCCAGATCACGGTAGACGGTACCACGCTCAGCGGTACCTGGAAAGCCAATGTGGAAGGGTGGAAGCTGGCGGAATATACGTTCAGGAAAGCCGTCTACAACAGCACCACCATGCAGCCCATGGAGCTCCTGATCAGCGGCGGCGCCACCACGCTCGTCGATGATATCCGGATCTACCCGAAAGACGGGCAGGCGGTAACCTATGCGTACGACGACAAATCGCTGCGCCTCATGGCCGAGCTCGATGCCAACAACTTCGCTACTTTCTATGAGTACGACGAGCAAGGCCGCCTCATCCGCGTGAAGAAAGAAACAGAAAAAGGCATCCTGACCATCAAGGAAAGCCGGTCCACTTACATTAAAAGAAATTTGTAATGAATAAGCGCATCACCTTTTTCGCTGCCGCGATCATCGCCATCTCCGCCGGAATCGTAACGGCCATGCCGGTGATCCGTAAATGGACGGCCACGCATCCGGCACCCGCAAAACCGGCGGTGGATGCCGCACCGGTAGCCCCGGGAGAACTGGAGGCGCTCGAGGAAATGAGCCGCTTGTTCCACCGGCTCGACAGTGTGACCGACTTCGAGGTGCTCGGCTCCGTAGCCACCACCGACCCGTCGGACTCCCTCGGCAATTCGTTTCAACAGTACCACTACGCCCGCCTGGGAGATAGGGTGTATTACAAGATCGGCCAGCAGGAAACTTTTAGCCTGCCCGAGGGGAATTTCACCATCGACCATTTCGTGAAGAAGATATTCATTTCCCCGGCCGGTAAAGCCCCGCCGGCCGTGTTCCCCGATTCGAAGCAGATGGCCGCCTTCCTCACGGGAGAAGGGTACACCGTTTCGAAAAAGGAAGCGGGTGAGCTGACCTGGATCGAGCTGCGCCGCCCGAACCACATCACCTGCAAAGTATACCGCGTAGGCTTCGACAAGGAAGGGTTTATCCGGGAAAGCTATACCCGGCTCACGGATTTCAGCGACCCCCTGAACGATGCCAAAGACAAGACCGTGCGCGCCACGGCCAGCCGCTGGACCGTTGGGCCGCCGCCGGCCCCGCTGTTCGATATTTCCGGAAAACTGAAGATGCGGAACGGCCGGTTCGAAGCCGTTGCCGCCGTGAAAGACTACGAATTAATTGTGACCCGATAACTCCAGCATCATATGCGAACTATCGCCCGTTTATCCTTTATACTGTGTTTCCTCGCCGGCTTGCTGGCGCAGTCGCTGCCATTGTTTGCCGCCGTGGAACCGTACCAGCAGCAGCTGACCGGCCGTATCAGCCAGGGAGATATCCTGTTTTTGAAAGATGAGAAGTTCGAGAACCCCGCCTGGAACTGGAGTCTCATCAATAATAAGAAAGTCTCCAACGAAATTACTTTTTCGCTGATCCGTTCGCAATTGCAGGCGGTCGGTAAATCCTTCACCGCGGAAGTGGACCTGAAAGTGGAATACTGGAGCAACCCCGGCCAGGCAGACCCCATCGTGGAAGACCACGTGAAGCTCAAGGTGAATTACGACCATACGAGCGGTGCCAGCTACGCAGCCCAGGAGGTGTACCGTTTCCAGAACGGGCATAAGGTGAAAATTACGGTGAACAGTATTTCCAGCGCGGAGCTGGGCGCCGAACTGCCGGAGATCTTCACGCTTACGAGCCAGGTGTTCGTAGACAGGAGCTACGTCCGCGATGCGAACGCTGCGCCGGTGGGTGTTTTCGCCGCCGAGTCGGGAACGGGCGTGAGCCAGGTGGTGCTGAACTGGACGGCCCCCGCGGGCGCAGAGCATTACGACCTGGAGTGGACTTTCATCGACGAAACCTCCGCATTGGGCACCCTTTTACAAAATACCCCCGCCAACCAGCGCACGCCGGCGTTCCTGCAGCAATTTTTCCGCAACAACGCCACCCGCGTTACCCTCGACGAGCAGGGGTACAATATCAACCTCGTACATTTTTCGAAATACCTCCTCGTGCGGGTCCGCGAAGTATCGGTGAACGCAGCTACCGGGATCAGGGAAGAAGAGCCATGGGTATACGATCTGTCGTTTACGGCAACGGGCGGCAGTCCCACCCCGGTGAAGGGCGTCATCGAGCTGACGAACACCTGGCACCATGCCGATCTCAACTGGCAATACAACGCTACGTATGCGGAAGAAGGGAAGCGGAAGGAAGTGGTGTCTTACTTCGACAAATCCCTCAAAAACAGGCAGACCGTTACGTTGCTGAACAACGGGAACGTAGTGTCGGGCACGGCCGACGTTACCGCGATCGCGCAATCCACGATTTACGACGAATACGGCCGGGCGGCGGTGAACATCCTGCCGGCGCCGCTGTTCGGACGCGATAAGCTGGATTTTTACCCGCAGCTGAACAAGCTCGTGAACGGGACCGCGCTCAATTTCCAGCATGTGGGCGCGCCGGGGCTCAACTGCGACTTCAAGTTCCAGGCGCTGGGCGCGCAAGACGGTGCAGGTAAATACTATTCGCCGCAAAACGAATACCGTACGCAAGGCAACCACAAGTTCGTGCCCGACGCGGAGGGTTTTCCGTTCAGCGCGCAGATCTATACGAACGACAATACAGGCCGGATTTCGTCGCAGGGCGGCGTGGGCAAGCTGTTTCAGCCGGGTCGCAACCCGTCGGAAGAGAACGTTCATTCCACCCGGTATTTCTACAGCAAGCCGGCAAAGGAAGAGCTGTACCGGATGTTCGGGAACGACGTGGGGCATGCCTCGCATTATTCCAAGAATACGGTGATCGATCCTAACGGGCAGATCAGCGTTTCTTACCTCAATTTATCGGGCAAAACGATCGCCACGGCCCTGAGCGGGGAAAGCCCCGAAAACCTCGACGCGTTGGCCTCCAAGCCGGCACGGATAGATCGCACCAACACCGTGTTTTCTCCGGAAGATTTTTCGTTTGACCCATCGCGCCTGCAATTGACGGCCAACCAGACCTATATCGCGGAGCAGGCGGGGGAAATGAAATTCCGGCTGAACGTGCCCAGGCTCGTTGCGAAATACACCAACGGCGCCGTCAACATCTGCTCGGAATGCGGTTACAAAGTGGTGGTGACGGTGTTCGACGACTGCCTGCCGGAAGCGGGTAAAGCCAACCGCACAAAGCCTTATACCATAAACGGTACGGCGCCCTCGCTGACTTGTACGGTACAGCCGGCAGACCTGAACGATGAGTTCACCCTGGATTTCGACAAGGCGGGTGCATACTACATCACGATGGAGATCCGGATGGAGGAAGACGTGATCCGTCAGAAGGCCGAACAGTTCGTCAACATCAACAGCACCCTGGACAAGCAGTTCGATTTTATCAAAAAGGAGCTCGATTCACTGGACCTGGCCGGCTGCTTCAGCGACTGCAAGACCTGTAAAACTACTTTGGGCACCCGCGCAGGGTTCATCCAGCGTGTGCGCGACAAAATGGCGACGCTGGGCGTGAACCTTGCGACCAACGGTGCCCAGATCGATACCTGGGCCGGCAGCCGCTTCGATGTGATGGACGCAGCATGCACATTGGCGCGCAAAACCTGCAGCGACGATCCCTGCGAGGAGCTGCGCAACAAGCTGCGGATGGATGTGAGCCCGGGCGGGCAGTATGCGCTTTTTAAACCCGACGGTACGCCGCTGGAGCCAGACATGAACGTGCTGGCATTGTACTGGCGTACGGAATGGCCCGTTAAGCCCGCCGACGATTTTGCATACCGCCAGCACATGATCTACCTGGAAAACGGCGACTCCACTTCCATCAACGATACTTCGTTTACGGTAAAAATGCTGGTCGAGCATTGGAAACCCGAGTTCGCGGACCGGTTCCTTACCTATCATCCGGAATATTGCGGGCTGGAGGATTGCGGAGAAAACAGCGCCTACCTGCGCTGGGACGATCGCATCGGCAGCATGGTGCAGACAACGGCCGATCTCGCGGGCTTCGACATACCGGTATCGTTTTCGACCAACACCGCCACCTGGCTCGTGGCTTATGACCCGTTCTTCGCGAACGGAGCGCGTGGGGCGGGTTTCAAGACCGCGTTCCAGCAAGACCTGAACGAGTATTCGAACAGGATAAAGAAGATCGATAAAGTAGCGACCAAACACCTCGGGCAGTATATCGATTATATACTGTACTGTTCAGACGACCAGCCGGCAGACCCTTATGCCGCCTTCGACCTCAAAACATGGACGGAATGCGCGCCTCCGGCCAATTGCCGCGTGCCTGACCGGGAGCTGCAGATGTACAAAAAGCTCTACTTCGAGCTGAAGCAAAAATATTACCAGCAGCTGCGGGATTCGCTGCGCTGCAAGAACGCCTGCAAAGTGGGGATCCCGATCATCGCTTCTTCAGGCGCATGCCCCAATGCGGATGCGTTCAGCCTGGTGGCCGATTCGGTGTTCGGCGCCAACCGCCGGGTTATCGTCCGCCACGAAGGCGGGCCGCTCGTGACTTCAACGACCGTCTACTTGTATTATCCCGAACAGTACATGAGCACGCCGGGGCTGGTAAGTTCCCGAACGTTTGCGCCGGGGCAGTGGGTAGATACGTTCAACATCCCGGCTACCATTCCGGAATCGGCCGTGCGCGTGAAAGGCGTGTATTGCCAAAGCCCGGGAAGCAGCGCTATGCCCTGCAGCGGTGTTGCGCTTACGCTGGAGCTGGGCACTTCCGGCCGGAAGCTCGGGTACAATACCTGGGACGGCATCGGCGCGGGCAATGTGCTCAAGCGGTACTACATCCAGCGCGGGCTGCGGGATTCGCTGCCCAATCTGTCGAACTATTGTACCGGGGCCGATACCGCTTACTACAATTGTCTTACGATCAAGTATAATGGCCTGACGGAATACATCCAGAACGCCTGGCTGATTTCCTGTCCGCAGACGACCTGTGCATCCAGCGGTTCTTTTACCGCCACCTCGCGCACGGGCGACTTCGTATATTCCAATGGTACCAACGCGATAGAGATCGTTCCGTTCACCGCGCCGACTTCCGGCGTAACCAGCACGCTGTGCGGCTCACCCTCGTCTGCCTGGTACGAATGCTTTACGGTGACGCAGGGCAGCAATACTTACTATTACCGCAACGCCAGGGTATTCACCTGCGCGGCGCAACCGCCCTGTACGCCCGATGTGGAATTTGCGTATACGAGCAGCGATGGCGTGTATTTCGAGAAGTTCGTCCATCTGGATTATAAAACCTACGTGGTATCGAATTCCGCCGGATGCCCGGCGGGGACCACCGAAATCAATACCATTTACCCGTCTTGCGTAAAGTTCAGCCCGGCGCCCGGGCATTCTGACGATGTCGTGTACTTCCAGAACCAGCGGGTGGTGATCTGCGATGGCCTGGCTTCTTCGTCGGCTTTCATGGCCACCACACCCGGGGTGACGATGCTGCTTATGCCCGGCGGGCCTGGCGGCGGTACCTGTCCTGCAGGATTGCAATTCAAGCAGTCGCGCCTGAACGAAGTGAATTTCAACGCGCCGTTAGACGCGGACCAGCTGCAGGCGGAAGGGGCGGCGCAATACGCGCAGTATCAGCAATCGGCCTGCGCCAACCAGGCAGACATTTGGCTGGAGCGGCTGGAGAAGTGTTTCGACAAGTTTTCGAACAATACCACCAAGGCGCAGAAGCGCGCGGAACTGAAGGCGAAGCTGATCGAGCTTTGCAACAAGGGCGTGGATATCAGCCATCCTTATGGCGCAAGCACCCTGCCAACGGGCGTTACCATCCCGGGCGGCGGGTCCAGCTTCAAGGAGGTGATCAAGACGATCATCAGCATCACCGCTTTTTCGCCGGACTGCAACCCCTGGCTGCTCGACGGGCCTTATCCCTATAACACGCCGCTGCTGGCAGCCAATGCGGTGATCAGCAATTCCGGTCCGGAGATCTGCAAACGCCTGGCAGCTTACAAACAGCAATTCAATGATGCGGGGACCGGAACTTTCCATCAATACCTGACGGGCCGCTTCGGCGAAGCCATGACCCTCACGGCGGCCGAGCTGGCCGACCTGGAGCAGAGCTGTGACGCCTGCAAGTACATCCTGAAGAAAGATGTGGAGCTGCCGCTCTTCCTGGGCGCGGATTCCAAAGGCTGCATCACCAAATCGGAGCTGACGGCTGCGTGGGCGGCCGTGGAAGGGGAAATACCGGGCCTTACGGCGTCGCATCCCGAATACGAGCGCATCATCACCAATTACCTGAACCATAAATGGGGTTTCGGGATGGGGTATGCGCAATATCTCCGCCTGAAGGAAAATACCAATGCCGGCGCCACGCTGTGCAACACGGCGCCTTTCAAGAGCACGCCGCCCGATCCTTACGCCTGCCTCTTGGCGCAGCTGCATACAGCCACCATCAATGGTTTGCGGAGCTACGACCAGTACATCGCGGAAGTGAAACGCCAGTATCGCCAGGATTATATCGGCGCCTGCAGCAAAGCGGCGGGCGGGCTGAAAGTGACGTACAAGTCCACCGGAACATATCATTATACGCTGTATTACTACGACCAGGCGGGCAACCTCGTGAAAACGGTGCCGCCGGAAGGGGTGCGCCTGCTGAGCGACGAGGGCATGACCGCCATGACCGAAACCGCCAAAGCGGAAGAGAATTGCTTCTACGGCGGGCCGGTAACGGAAACGGACATCGAGCTGACGAAGCAGTTCGTGAAAAACTCACTCAATGCCGGCACGCACGCCATCGAGATGTGGCTGTACAATAACGAGATGCCCCTGGGCCAGGTGCTCATGACCACCGGAGTAGACGGCTATATGGTGAACGCCTGCCTGGGCGATCAGTTTATGGACGTCGATATCTACAAGCTGGGCGGCACGGCGCCGGGGATCGATTTCCAGCGGGCGCGGTATTACCGCGTGTCGATGAACAAAAACGTCATGCGCCCCATGATGCACGTAGTGCTGCAGGGGAACAATATGGGGCTCGACAATGGCTCGCTGGCCGTATACGTGAACGGTGAGCTGCGGCCGGCCGTAACGAGCGATGTGCCTGGCGCATGCGGCTGGGAGATCGGGTTCGAGAACGGACAGCCGAAGCTGCCGCAGAACTCGTCTACCCTCAAACATGTACGTGGTTATAGCGTTATGCTGAGCCCGGCGCAGATACTGGCGCAATACAACATGGCCTGCCTGGGCCTGAGCAACGACGTGGCCAGCGTTCCCCGTGAGCACTGGGGCCGTTTCAATATTGCGGAACCCGGCAGCGCCACTACTTCAGAGAATACGGGCCAGGAAAACCGGTATACGAAGGTCTATCCGCAGCATGCGCTCAATAGTACCTATAGCTTCAATACGCTTAACGGCGTGGTGGCCCAGGAAACCCCGGATGGCGGCGCCAGCCAGTTCTGGTACGACTGGGTGGGAAGACTGGTGGCATCGCGGAACGCGATCCAGCACGGCCGTCTGAGCTATACGCTTTATGATAGCCAGAGCCGCATCAAGGAAGTAGGGGAGCGCGATGGTGCCGGATGGAGCAAGCCTTTCCTTACCAAAGCCGAAACGGATTTGCTTGAAACTGAAGGGTTGCCGTCCCGCCGGTATTATACCATTACGGAGTACGATGTTCCCATAACCGGTACTTACGGCACCGGTTCCAACGCGGAAGTGGTGGAGCAGCACATTACCCAGGAGAACCTCCGCAAGCGGGTGTCTGCCACCAAATTGTTCGAAACGCCCGCCAGTCAGCCGGTGGTAACGTTCTACAGCTATGATATCATGGGCAACGTGAAAACGCTGCTCCACAAGCTGCCGGACTTCAAATTCAAGCGGATCGACTATAACTACGACCTGGCGAGCGGCAAAGTGCGGACCGTGCGCTTCCGGCACGACGCGAATTCCTATTTCTTCTACGACTACCGCTACGACGCAGAAAACCGCCTCACGAAAGCCTATTCCGGCGTATCGGGCGGTGGTGCGGACGGCTGGTCGGTCATCAACCCGAAGCTGGAAGCGGTATATTACTACTACCGTCATGGCCCGCTGGCCCGGATGGAGCTGGGCGGCAATGTGCAGGGCGTGGACTATGCCTATACCCTGCAGGGCTGGCTGAAATCGATCAATGGTGAGCAACTGAACGGCACGAACGATATGGGGCAGGATGGGGTAGACAACACCCCGAACGCGCCTTTCCAGAAAGATGTGTACGCCTTCTCGCTGCATTATTTCGGGGAAGATTACAAATCCATCGCAAAAGGGAACAACGAAGACCTGGTGTTCAACCTGCAATGGGATTACACGACCGCCGCGGCGCCTGGCCGGCAGCTGTTTAACGGGAATATCGCCCGGGCCACCCTGGCGATGTCGAAATTCGACGGTGGCGCCCCGAAAGGCTATGCCTACCGGTACGACCAACTGAACCGGCTGACCCAGATGCAGCAGCACGCATCTTCGGGAACGGCCATTTCTGCGGCGGGATTGCCTTACGGGGAGTCGGTGGAATACGACGCCAACGGCAACATCCTCTCCTACAAGCGAAATGGCAACAAAGACAATGCGTCGGAAGCGCTGATGGACGACCTCCGGTATGATTACGCCTACGGCTACAATACCGACGGCACCCGGAAGCTGCTGAATAACCGCCTGCACACGCTGCAAGACAAGCAGACCAGCATCCACCGCTACGAAGGCGACCTCGACGGCACTTATAAATACGAGTACGACGCCATCGGCAACCTGATCAGCGACCGGGAATCCGGGGTGGAGGAGATCAAATGGACGGTGTACGGCAAGATCGCTTCCATCCGCAAAACCGACGGGTCGGTGATTTCCTACCAGTACGACGCTTCCGGGAACCGGATCTACAAAGACCTGCTGAAAGACGCGCAAACGCAGCGTACCTGGTACGTCCGCGATGCGCAGGGCAATCCGCTGGCGGTATACGGCCAGGCGGCGTCGGCGGCTGCGCCGTCGCTGCAGGAGCAGCATCTCTATGGCAGCAGCAGGCTGGGTGTCTGGAATGTGGACGCCGGGGCCGGGGAGTCTTACCTCGCCAAATGGAACGGCAAGGAGGGCAAAACCCTCTACGAGCTGACGAACCACCTGGGGAACGTAGTGGGCACGGTCTCGGGGGCTTATAATGGCAGTCGGGAGGCCACGGTGGTGAGTATGACGGATTATTATCCCTTTGGGATGGCAATGCCGGGAAGAATGTTTAATTTGGGGGGTAGTTCTTATCGTTATGGGTTTAACGGGAAGGAGAATGATAATGAGGTGAAGGGTGTTGAGGGATCGCAGCAGGATTATGGGATGAGGATTTATGACCCGAGGGTGGGGAGGTTCTTGAGTGTTGATCCATTAACAAGGGAATATCCTTACTATACCCCATTTCAATTTGCTGGAAATAAACCCATTTGGGCTGTTGATAGAGATGGGCTTGAAGATGAATGGTATATGAAAGCTCGTGCGAATGCGATATCTGGCGTGGGGTGGTTGGCTACACAGGTGTCAGATTTAACTCAGGGCACAATTAATAGCGTAACAATTTTTGGATCTGGCTTTGTTATGCCTGTCATTAATCAGGCGCATGTAATTTATAAAGAAGGGCCTCACTCTGGAGGAGCATACGATCCTAATAATAAAGTTGAATGGGCTGTACCTTATAAGTTTGAAGACTGGAAATTTGTAAAGCAAAGTCATTTGATGAATGGGAATATCTCTTTTGAAGATGGACGGGAAATAATGTCTGCTTCAGTTGATGTTGTGCTGATGGGATTGCCGGTCAAAGCGCCTGTGAAGTTTGGAAATAAGACTGCTCAGAAAGTTGCTGATGAAATTGTAGATATGGCTGCTAAAGATTTTGCAGTTCCGAAGGTGCTGGAATCAATCTTTGACGGTATTGCACCTGCACCCGACGGGTCTACCACAAGTAATTCGACACCTAAACCTAACCCTACTCCTTGGGTGCCAGGCGAAGAGAATAAACAAGAGGCTAATGGGAGCCTTGGTTCTCAAAAGTCAGGATTTACAGGTCCACATGCAAGGCATGCACAGAAACAAAGGGAGCGTAATGATTAAAATTAATATTTGTTTATGGAAGCGGTAATCAGGATTGTTTTATTATTTGTACTAAGTTATCCAGGTACTTTTTTAATATGGTTGTTTAAAGGTGGGAAGAAAAGTTTTAAAGAGGTGAGGGAGGAGGGTAGTCCATATTTCCATGCTGTGATAACAATTATTTTAATTGGGTTAGTTATCTTGTTAATAAAATATCTTAGGGGAGATCGGTTAGTAGCTTGAGTTAGCGTTTGGGGTGGGGAGTACTTTGGTGTTCAGTAACCCTTCGAGCAATACGTTTATCTCGAATGGAAGTGCCTGAGACAGTTGAATACGTGTACAGTGCTGAAGCGGATAAGATTATGAATTCTATTCCTTCATTGGAGTTTGAAAGTTTTACTTGATGAGGTTTTTATACTTTATTCGGTATTATTTGATAAAATACCCATTGGATTTCAAAAAAGTGAAAAAGCTGATTGGTCGAGACTATTAGGGATTAAAAAATTCAAATGAACGTTTGATGTTTGACAATGATGTCGAAATTGCAATGGTTAATACCAGCGATGGAATTGATACGCTTTTTACATGTTGAAATTGGAATTGCAAGTGTAAATAAAAATAATTTTTCTTGCTTTGATTTGTCAGATTTTAGCAAGGGTGGATCGGCATATGAGTTCCAATATCCCGAAGGATTCAATCCCCGGAGCTTGTAATAGTGCGCTGTCGAAAAATGGATAGTATAAGGCTTACGGGGTATTCAAATGGAGGTTAGCCCGAAGTCTCTATGGATAATAGAAGTAGGGGATGGGTTCAAGCAAGTAACAATTTCACAATAAGCAAGTATAAATGTAGGCGATGAAAAAAAAGGAGTAATAGTTTATTGGTGATATGTTTTACAATATCTGTACTGGTTAACTTTGTATTAATATACTTTTTCTTTTTCAATACGAAAGAGGTTTGTGATAAGGAGATAACCAATTATAGCAAGAATTCTAATGTAGAAAGTCTTTCCGATCCGAAAAATTACATCGAGATTTTCGTTAAGAAGAATAGTAGTTTGTATAGGGATTTCTATGGAGAATATTTTGTTGATGATCCACTCAATGCATTTTTTCTCTCATGTGCTTATTATTTAACCACAAAAGATACAGCAATTTTGCATGACATTAAAATGGTGAGTTTGGAATTAAGTGGCAGGTATGGCTATGCGCCTAAAATGAAAGTAGAGTAACCAATATTGTTTAGCTAGTCACTTTTTGAGGAGAGTATTATTATGCATGGCTTTTAAATGAAGAGTGGAATTAATTCAGGCAATAGTGCTCAATATGGATACGTTGTTATAGGAAATGAAGCAGTTCAATAAGAATTTCCTAAATTAATTTGTGAGAAATGAAAAGATATTGTTGTGAGAAGTTTGCAAATCAATTGGAATTATCCCGAGAGCATAGTTTAAATATTCGGGTGTTAAAATTTGAACCGAAGGATTTGATCGATACGGAGAAAAGATATAGGTTTTTCATTACTCCTGGTTATACATTGGCAGATAGGTCTGTGCCTGTTTACAATATTGCTTATTGTCCTTTTTGTGGAAAAGATTTGTTTAAATTCTATAAGGATGATGCGTTTGTTAATGAGGATGATTCAAGTTTTTTGTACCCATGAATCATTTAGCGTTACTTTTATTAAGTACGAAGCACCGCCCGACCGGGCGGCGCTTCGTACTTAATAAATTAAACTATACTGCAAGGTGGAGGGATGTTTATATGTGGTAAATATATTATGATAACATGAATTTAGTACAGCTAGTTAATTATTTTAGAAAGGGTGGAGCTTTTAATGAATTTTGTCATCTGCAGAATCTAGATTTAGAATCGGAGGTGATCGAGGTTTTCATGCTGGCTCCGTTAGGATTAGATAACGAATTGGCCTTCTTTGAGATGGAGAGAATAAGTGAGGATATAGAGCTTGTTTATGAAGGTAGTGTGTATGTAAATTTGTTTAATTTTTACTATTTTATGGATGCAATTGAGGATTCGAACTCGCCGCAATACTTAAATTTGAGTGATGAGGAAGTTGCCAGACGATTATTTGATTACGCTATTAATGATGCATGATAAGTAGGCTGCCCGGGAGAGGCGATATTTTTAGTATTTCTGAGGAGGGCCACGATAACCCAAGTGTTCAATTGTATTAGGAACAAAATGGACGGAAGAGACTATTAAAAATGTATTAAAAGACAACTATGGAGGTGGAAAGGAAAAATGAGTTTGGCGGATTAACGGAACTTGAATTGGCTGATTTTGAAAATGCAAATAAAGTAGTATTACCAAAAGACTATAGAGAATTTTTACTGGAGAATAATGGCGGAAAGCCAATTCCAAACCGTGTCCGATTACCTAGTGCAATTCTTGAATATTTGTCTGGAATGCATAATGGAGATACATATGCGAATTTGTATAAACAGATAGATGTATTTCGCTCCAGGATTCCTTTTTCAACGTTTCCAATTGGTATTGATCCCTTTGGGAATTTGTTCCTAATGTCAATCCATCAAGAAATATTTGGATATATCTACTTCTGGGTTCATGAAGGAGAACCAGAAGTGCAAGATGGGCATTATACAGACAACTGCACCTTTGTCGCGTATAATTTTACGGAGTTTGTAGATAATTTATTTTGACTTTTTAAAGGAGCCATTTATTGACTTTAATGTTCTAGTATCCGAAGTTGTGTGCGTTACATATTCATTTTGATGGTTGCTGTACTTTTCTGAAAAGGCTCTTCTGAATTATCTGAGATGAATAAAAAATCCCTTAAACCTATGACAAAAAGACAATTTGTACTTTCCGGTATCATACTTTTCATTTCGCTTACGATAGTGGTAGTTTTATTGCTTTGGAATATCCGTAATAATATGGTAAAACTTGCGCAACCAGACCTGACCAAAAGTGAAGCAGCATATTTAAGATCATTGGAGGAACATTGTAATTGCGACGTGGCCAGGGAAGTAGATCCCCGGGCGGAAGTTCGCTCGTTGAAACATGCCAGGGGGTGGTACTATCTTGAGTTAAGGGGAATTAAATGCGCGGTATTGAACACAAAAGACAGTTTAAATTACCTGGCGAGCGAAATTGCCCGCAAACTTCACTCCCAAATCTTAGCCCAAAATTTTAACTATGATTATCGGGAAATTACCGTCAGCTTTATATGCAAAACAGGCGAGATGAGCAATCAAAACCTGTCTTTCGATTTCAAGCCGGAATACTTGGAAGATGATAATTTTTAGCTTTCACTGCAATAAGAAAGTTGGAATAGCTTTGAATGCTATAAACGATTTTATTCTGCACGGAGCTTTCAACTCGGGTTTAAAGGTTGGAATGAATTAGTCGGAAATAGAAATAGCGTGGACGAGCCTTTGGAGAAGTTTGATTTCGAATTCTTATAACATCATGGACTGGTCAGTGGCTTGCCGGGGGAAAAAATTAATTGTCAAACCCTCCCTAGGAAAACTCATGAAGGAAGTTATAGCCTACATAAGCCACTATCGAAAAGCGCTTGACGACTACCAACTAATGAACACAATGGAACTAAAAATCGTATTCCCATCCATGTTGGTCCAGATCAAATTAATTGTAACGACAAATCAAGGATGACAAAAGATATTTTATTAAACGACTTACTCATAAATGGCCTCTCCCGTCTGGGAATCAACGTAGGCATGCGTAAGGCCGAAATGGAAACGGCACTGGGTGCACCCCTTGGTAAAAGTTATATCGAAACTCCCGATGTAGTCTGCTATTTAATAGAATTGAAGGACGGCATCACCTGGACCATCAACTTCGATAACCAGGATACCTGCTATGAAATCAAAATCGACTTCGACGAAAACCGGCCCATAAACTTCCTTGTTTCATTGGGCGAAGAACGTGTGAAGATTGATACCACCACCACTTTCGATAAACTGGTTGAAATCCTTCACAGCCTGAACATAGACTGGGAATTTGATAAGAAGCGAATGTATTTACAAGCGGCCTGCATGCGGCTGGATAATGGCATTCGGCTATTTTATGCATTCGGTGAAAAAAGCGACGGAGATTATGGCTTATTCTCGCTACATTTTTTACTCGAAACGCATAATTACAACGTCAGGGAATGAAATGGGTACGGGTCGCTAAGTAATTGATAATTAACCTTTACCTGACACTCCCAATTTAAGCGGCGGTTATAGCTAGCGTTTTAATCTATCGTTTAGTAAATTATCAGTTGTAAAACAGGTACAAATGAATGGCATTGAAATGGAGAAGTTTCATTCACTCTCTATTACAGGTAGGTACATATATGGGTATTTATGCTTAATGCACGTAATTGAGCATGGAAATGTAATGCCGCTTCCGCAGTCATTGGATATTGTACTTAAAGAATTTGTTGAAAGTGAAATGTTGGATAAATGGCAAGACGAGGCCGAGAGCTATTTGCCTTCTTATATATTGGAAGAAAGGATTGATCTGAATCCTTGTAAATCAATTTCAAATGAAAGAAGAGAAGAACTGGCGTTGTATTATTTGTCGCAGAATGAACCATTTACGAAGGTGCTTGAAGCGCTCTTATGGTTGGGGATATCTAATTTATATGTTGGGTTTGATACAAGTATTACTTTTACATATATAGAAACTATAGTGCGATTGTTACTTGATTATGGAATAGCGCTTCCTGATTTTGAGAAAGTGGAAACTTGTCATGTGACGCAGAAAGGTGGTTGGGGAGAGATAACAAAAATGTCTTTATTTGTTTAACGTAGACAGGTTATCGAGGAATTAGTGAAGTTGAGTGATGAGAAAAGCAGGATGAAGCATTGTTACCATGCATGAAAAATGAATAAAATGAACTACTGCAGTTTATCCTTGTTGTTCTAACTTCAAGGGAAACGCTAAAATGGAAATCCGATTGAGTAAACTGAAGAAAGTAAAGATCGAAGCCCGGCAAGACGTTCACGAAATCATGCGGATGCTGCTTCGGCGCGAGCAGAAGATTGACCGGAACCGGGAGCACCTTTGGGTGCTGGGCCTCGCGGCGGATAATACGATCCTGCTGATCGAGTTGGTGAGCATGGGCTCCGTGACGAGCACCATCGCCGAGCCGATGGAAATCTACAGCCTGGCATTGCAGAAGCGTAGTGTGAAGATCATCCTTGTTCACAATCATCCCAGCGGGCTGCTGAAGCCCTCCGCCGCTGATCGTGAAATGACGGATCGGATGATCCAATGCGGCCGGTTATTGAAGGTGCCGGTGCTGGATCATTTCATCATCAGCGACAAAGGCTACTACAGCTTTGCGGAAGATGGGCTGCTGGCGGAGCTGGAAAAGAGTACCAAGTACATGCTGGAGTATGAGCTCAAAGCGCTTGGTGTCAAAGAAGGCAAGGAAGCCGGCCACAAAGCTGGCTTGAATGATAAAGCCCGAGAAATGGCGCGCATCATGAAAGCGTCAGGATATGCTATTACTGAAATTATGCGGTTAACGGGTCTTAGCAAACCTGTTATTCAGCGGCTTAAATCAAAAGACACATAGCGTTATTTGCCTGGTGAATGAATCCGTATCAGTTTGAATTAGATTTGGTGATTTTGAGAGTCATTCTTCCGCAAGGGCAGGCCAGGGTCTTCGAAGTTTGTTGCCGATGCCATATGCCTGTAAAACAGGATTCAAACAGACACCCAAAAAACTTCTAGTATCCTCGCGCAGTCGCCATATCAGTTTCCTCACTTCTCCCGATTTATCATGCATTCTAAACAACTCCAACATCTTTGTATCCCGGGCGTAAAATGGCGCCCCCAATTCTCCTGATTCATATGGTTCACAATACCTCATGTATTATGGTTTCCTCAGTTTTCGAAAATTTACCCAGCACTCAAAACACCTCCAATACCTTCGCCCCACCCGCATATTTCCTTCCCTTCAGCTCGCCCGACCCATCCGGCATCCCCATCTCAATCCCCACCGCCACTATCAAGGAAGCATCGGCCAGAACAGGCACATCCAGCGATAGCTGCAATTCAAATCCCTCCGCCCGCGCATCCCGATGCTGCCATTCCGATACCTTCCGGTCCCAGGCAGGCGCAACCACCGGCTCAAACAGCTCTTTACGATACACAATATCTCCCACCATCGCCAGATAGACAACAAACCGGTAAAACGGCAACTTCCAGGGCAGGCTCAGATTGATATCGGGCATAATAGCAGGGAAGGAGAGCATAACCGTACCTGCTGCGCGGTTTGCCGACGCCGTAACCGGATGTTGTAACAAGCTGTCGAAAGGATGCTCCTTATTGAAATTGAACCCTCGCAACAACGCCTTATTGGCCGACAAACAGACACCCCTTTCCCCGCGAGGGCGCTCGGCATCCCGCAGCTGGATTTCCTTCGCCAGCTTCACGAGTCGCCCGGTATAGTTCGGGTCGGCGATTTGCCGGAAAGCAATCATCGGTCGGCGTACCGCTGCCGCAAACAGGTTGCAGGCCTTGAATTCCGCATTGTTCTCCCGGGTGCGTGCAAATTTGCCGTCCGTTTTGATGCGCTCTTTGGAAGGCCCGTTGCACCGGCGCATGATGATCTTGTCAGTTCCTTTCCTGCGGTAATAGACGAATTCACCCAATCTTCCAGTGACTTCCATGGTCGATTCTACAATAGCCATAGATTATGCTTATTTGGAGTTACAATAATGATATGCTGACTATAACAGGCTATTGCATAGAATGTTTAACGGGTTTAAGCCGGCTCTTTAAAGAGGCGACTTAAACCCGTCTTAAATCCGGGATATACCCGGCTTAAACCCGGCTTATATATGCCGGAGAACTTCTCCAGGCATACCCTGATCCGGCAATTGGAAACCTATTCCTCCTGTATCACCAACGCATTCAGGTACCCAAACGCGCCATTGGTCGTCAAAGAAGGAGCGTGCACCGAAAGATTGATCTTCCCGTTCGCGTCCGGCGATATGCCGGTCCGCACTTCCTCGAGGGTAGTGTTGTTGAAGGCGTTCATCAAAATCTCGGCCCCGCCGTTGATCCGCCATGCGCCGTATCGTGGCGCCGCAGCGGAGTTGTTGCGCGATGCGTAGAACTTCAGCTTGTAGGTTTTGGAGGGGTTCAGGCCGGTAAGGATGAGGTTATCCATCCCTGTCGCCCATTTCAGACTGTAGTTGAACCAGTAGCCTTTCAGCGCGATGTCCGGGATCACGCCGGTATTGTTGCCGGTGGTGGTACCGTCTATGTCGGAGGCGCTGTTGCTGGCGAAGGGCGCCCAGAATTCAGGCGTGGGGCTCAGGTTGTCGATCGTCCAGCTGGTGGCGGGGTCGGTGATCGTGATGCGCTGGGAGTGGGGCGAGCCGTAGACGTTCAGCCATCCGGGAATGGGCTGCACCGCCGTTTTGCTGAAGTGGATGCGCAGCGTTTTCAGTCCGCCATTGTTGGGGAACACATTCACGGTGGAAGTACCTTTGTAGGTTTTGCCGCCGCCGGTGCCGGTTACGCGGAACACATACGTGCCGTTCGTCAACGCCGAGATGTTGGCAGTGGCCGACGTGGCGTTGGCGATGGTGGCGGTTCCCGGGCCTGACAGCTGCTCCCAGCTATATGTGGTAACCACGGCGCCGTTAATGGGCGTGCCCGTCAGCTGCAGGGTACTGAGCGTGGTGGTGGTATCGCGGAGGCGGATCTGCGGTACCGCAGGCAAGGGGCCTACCACGCCAATATCCACGAGGCTGACATGCGCGAACGTACCGGTGCCGCCTACGCGCATAGTAATATCCACTGAATCCACACCGGTTACACCGTTGAACTTGATGGCCTGCTGATAATTAGGCGTACCCGCGGTGGGGTATTTCGTTTCCACCGACTGTGCCGTTTCCCAGCCTTCGTTGCCGATCCGGGCCTGCAGCGTACGTTGCGCCGTGTTATCGTCCAGCCGCGCGCCCCAGATCTTGATGTAATATTTATTGGTAGGCACCATTCCTTTGATGCGGAGCACGATGCCGTTGGGGTTCAGCGACGAGTGGATGAACACGTTGTCGTATACCGCCTGCTGCGGATAATCGCCAACGGGAACGGTGAAGCCGTTGTAGTTGATAGCTTTCGTCTGGGAAGTCCCGAACGAGCCGGTGGGCGAGCCGATGAACTGGAGGCTCATATTGGTGATCTCGTTGGTGGTGGTGCGCATGTCCGGGAACGACGCGTTGGCCGCAAAGCCTTCCACGCCGCCTACGCCAAACCAGTTATTCCAGAATTTGCCCCATCCGTCGGGCGAAGGTGAAGGCCGGCCGTCGGGCTGGTTGGAGCCGTTGAGCGTGGTGATGCCATCGCCGCCGAGGTCGGTCAGCAGGCGGTAGGTGTAATCGTTCACACCGGGCAATGGATCGGGCTCGCTGAGCGTGGCAACGGGCGACCAGGGCGTGAACGTCCCGTTTTTCATCTCGGCCCTTACCCGGAAATAGACTTTGGCGGTGTTGTAGCGGTTGTATACGGATTTCACCACGTTGGCATCCGCCTGCTGCGCGAAGGGCGCCCAGGTGGTCTGGTTCACCGATGAATCGATGTGGTACTTCTTCACGCCGGTAATGGATTGGAAATAACCCAACCAACGATCGAACAGGCGGTCGGCGATAAACTGGTTGCCGGCGGCAGTGAGGTGGATGCCATCTCCATTATTGTAGGCGGGCAGGATGGAGGCGATAGTCGAAGGGTCTACGAGATCGTTAAATCCTTCCACATACCGGTCGGGCCAGGCGCTGCGGATACTGTCGGCCAGTTGCTTCAGCATTTGTTGCTGGGCGCTGTTGTAGTTGGTACGTGGTTGCGTGGTCTCGAAAAACGCGGTGATACCGTTGTGCTGCGCGATGCTGTCTACCTTTCGGAGGTTTTGCATGCTTTGCGCTACTGTCATGCCCGACGATGGGTCGTTGGAAGGAAGGGAAACGAACAGCATGTCGGGCCGCAACTGTACGGCGGTCTCGATGTTCTGTCCGGATACGCCGCCATCTTCGAGCGGCAGGATGTCTTTGGTGCTGTATCCCGGCACGGCGAGGTTGGTCCAGGCGTGTGCGGAAGTATTGTTGGTGAGCCAGGTGGAGATCTTGTCGCCCAGCCGGTTCGGGGCGGAAAGCCCGGTGCCCGCGAGGGTGGAGGAGCCGAGCCCTACCACTTTCGGACTGAGGAACAGCGTCTTGGCATTCGTTGCCCAGCGCAGCGTAAAGGTATTGTTGCCGTTGTCGGTGGCGCCGGGCAGCAGCCGCAGGGTAGACGCGGAGGGTGTGCCGCCGCCGCCGTCTGTGGCGCCGTTTACGGATAGGTCGAGGCCGTAAATGGCTTCGATAAAAATAATATCGTTCGCCTGCAGGGCAGGGCGGAAGGTGATCCTCCCTGCCGAAGCGTCCACGATCACGCCGTTGGTGCCGTCGCGATATTGGAGCAGGCCGTTGCGCATGACTTTGATGGTGTGGTTGACGAGGCTGGCGTTTTGGTACACGGAGTCACCCGCGGCCGGGTAACCCGCCGCGCCGGTTTTAAACTGGATGCTTTTGCCCAGTTGTTGGAATACGGTGGCGCCGTTGCCGGTGTTGTACAGGTAACCGTTCACGTCTTTCGACTTGTTGCGGAGCACGAGCTCGGCGTTCATGATCTTCACGGAGTCGGGGTCCAGCTTCAGCGGGGCGCCTTGCGCCAGGAGGGACGAGCAGGGAAAGAGGAGCGGGATAAACAAAAGTGGTTGCAAGCGTCTCATGTCGGGGAATTATTGGCGGTGATGCGTTTGGTGAATGAATTTTCTTTCGAGGGCGTATGCGTCTTGCTGGAAGAAAACAGGCAGGAAGCTGAAATCCCTGGCATGGAAGGCTTCCAGGTAGATTTTCTCCGCGGGGGCGAGCGCCGGCCTGAAGAGGATTTTGCCCAGCGAGGTGTCTACCGAAGTACTGTCGGGACAGGTAGTGCAAACGAGCAGCCCGTTCCGCCAGATCTTGACGTACCGGCCTTTCCAGGCCGCGTTGGTGTACACGGAATCGCCGGCCTGGGGAAACCCGGCGGTGCCCACGGTGAATTGCAGGGCGTTGCCGATGGATTTAAAACTGGTTTTCCCGTTGCCGGTGTTGACGAGGTAGCCGTTCACGTTCCGCGTGGCATTACGGACGACGAGCTCCATACCGGTCGCCTTCACGCTGTCGCGGTTAACGCCGAAGGATTGCTGGGCTTTGAGGGAAGGGAGGGTTACACAGCAAGCGGCTGTGAAAACAATTTGCTTCAACATAGAATTGCATTTTCGAAGATGTCTAATGTAGATCAGGGTGCATATCCGGAAGAGGTATTACAAAGTGCTACGCACAGGTCCGGTTAACGCGGAGTTATTGGGTTCGGTTCATGGCTAAGGTTTGCGCAAGCGCGGTTGTTCGGAAGGGGATAACCGGGCCTGCAGGTACGGGATAATAATGTTATGAAGTCGAAAATAAGAAAAATTGATTGATTTTCAAGGGTTCTTTTTGTAAGAAACTATGGATTGATTGAATTGTCACTGCGGGTGGGATTAGAATCTTCGTTCCGAGTTTTCCTGGCAGGGAAGCATATTATGGTGGCGGGTCTGAAGGGGAGCCTAGGGCGTGCCGGTTGAAGATATCTCTACTCGACCTGGCTTACATCATTACACCGGCAGGCGAGATAGTAATAAAATGCATCTGTTTATTTTTCGCCAATTTCATCAATTGGGATTAAATTTGGAGCGTAAAATGTTCGCGGAAACCATCAAGTCGATCATTATCAACCCTTTACCGAATTAAATTGATAATTTAATATGTATCCCTGCCGCTTGTTCCTTTGTTTGGTCCTGGCTACTTTGTTTTCCCTTTCCAGCACCGCCCAATTAAGGGAAAAAATCCGGGGCATTGATAACGGGGCAACGCTTAAAGGCCTCAGTTTCTATTCCCCGAAAGAAGGATTTTTTGCCACATTAAACAACGTGTTTTTTTTCACTCCAGACAGTGCCACGACTTATGTTCGCCGTGAAGTGAAAAACGATAACGTCGATTTTAACGGCCAAGCCGTAAACCTCACATTTGGCTTCCTGATCGAGTCTGTCCACGCATTCGGGAAAGATGAGCTGCTATTGGGTGGCGACTATGGAAACGTACCGGCGATCCTTTATTCTTCAGACAATGGCCAAACCTTTAAACTCGTTTTTCATAACCAGGCAGCCCCGACTGCCGGCATTAACGGCGTCGGAAAAATTGTTTTCCCCGGAGGCGGTAACACAGGGTTCGCCATCTCCAGGCATCATATTCTCAAAACAACGGACCGGGGTAAGAACTGGCAAATTTTGCGGACAGATCTCGTCAGCGACTTCAACTCCCTCGCCGTACCCACAACGAACCACGTTTACGTCATGGGCCGAAATGCCGGCCCGGGTCAGTTTCTTCGTTCTTCCGATGGAGGGAATACCTGGTCGGAGGTTGCTCTTCCCGAAAATACCTATCTCTCTGCTATGGCGTTTTCCGATCACCTCCACGGATGGATTGCCATCAACAGGCATCAGGAAGAAGGCGGAATTTACCGGACAACCGACGGGGGGCTGACATGGCAACTTTATAATGACCCCAAAGCCGCGCCCATGAAAGCTATTCTCATGCATTTCGAAAATGAGCAACGCGGATTGGCCGCTCTGTATGGAAAAGAGATATATAGGACGGATGATGGCGGCAGAACCTGGGACCGCATCCCGCGCGATAACAACTTCACACATTATAGCGAACCTGTGAATGAATTACATTTTGTAAATAGTAACATGTTCTGGACCACATACGGAAATCAGTTGCAGCTTTGCACCAACGCTCAGGCTACAGCCATCCCCGTTGCCCGTTTCGGGGTAGATACCACGGGTTTTTACCTCCATAAAAAAGTGAAGCTGCGTAATGAGAGCAATCCCGCGCACCAGTTCCGCTGGATGGTGGACGGGAAGGTATTGGGTACAACTTATGACCTGGAATACGATTATATACAGTATAGCAACGTAGATGACATCGACCTCATTGCCTATAACAACCAGTATTCCGATTCCATACGCATCAGATTCGAGTTTCCCACTTACCCGCTAATCACGGATTTTGAGCCGAAGGCGGCGGGCGAAGGTGATACGGTAAAGATCCACGGCTTTTACTTTGACGAGACCACGGAAGTTACGATGGGAGGGGTGCCTGTTAAGTTCAAGCGGACCGGGAGCTCGCTCATCGAGGCTATTGTACAACATGGTACCACCGGAAGCATCATGGTAAAATCTCGCCAGGGAACGGGCGAGAAAGCAGGCTTTACTTTCATTGAGCCACCAGTGATGACGGGCTTCGCTCCTCAATCCGGCAAACCAGGAGATGTAATCATCATCACGGGCGAAAACCTGGAAGCCATCCGTAGCATCACGTTTGGCGGCTTGCCCGCCCGTTCGTATCAAACCCTTTCCCCGCAGCGGTTGGAAGTAGTGCTCGGTGATGCTGGCGACGGGAAAGTGGAAGTGAAGACGGCAGGCGGAATCGCTTTCAAGACGGATTTTAAAGCGCTTCCGGTCCTGCATGCCGCGCAACCGATGGCCTCCGCGCCCGGTTCGTACATAACACTTTCTGGTAGCGGGCTGGATAACCTGGAATCCCTTGCATTCGGTACCCGCGCAGCAATGAAAATTACCGTTCATTCACCCGCGTCGATCGAAGTGCTGGTCCCCGAATCCGCGGGTAACACCATCAGGGCTACGAAACATGGCACAATGGGCGAACTCACAGGTTTCCAGTTATTGCAGCCACCTGTTATACTCGCCGTCCACCCGGCGGCGGCCTGTCCAGACAGCGTGGTAACCATTAAAGGATTGCGATTCAGCGCCATTGCATCTGATAATATTGTTACTTTCGGCTCCCTGCGCGCGCAGGTCACGAGTGCCACAGAAAACACGCTTTCGGTCATCGTTCCGAAAGGAGCCGGGTATTCGCATATCAATGTGCTGGTGAATGGTTTGACGGCCCGTTCTCCCCGACACTTCGTGCCGCGGTTGCCGAAAACAGCGCCTCCGTCACCGGGTAACTTCCGCGATTCCAGCATCATCATACTGAACTTCCCGGAAAATCGTCCATACTGGAAACCCATTATTACAGATATTGATCAAGATGGCTATACGGATCTTCTTTATGGTAATTTCGCAGCAGACCTCGACCCTACGGCTAAGGGAGATACTATATTATATGTCTTCCTGAACAGCGGTAAAAGGGACCTGATGTTCGCCGCACCTATCAAGATTAAGCTGGAGAACTACCTTGAAGTGGCACTTATGGACATAGACGGCGACGGTAAAGAGGATTTACTGGTGAACGACGCGAACAGGGTGCTTCGCTTTTATCGGAACACTTCACGTCCAGGCCAGCCTTCCTTCCAGCAATTACCATATTCATATTCAATCGGGGTGGATTACTCATTGGGGAAATCGCATCATGCCTACGATCTGGATGGAGATGGCAAGCTCGACCTGGTCTACCGGTGGAACAACTCTGTCTATATTTCGCGGAATGTCTCCCAGGCAGGGAAAACCCGTTTCGATGATCTCGAATTCCGGACATTGTCAGGAACTATATTGCAGTGCATGGATATCAACGGAGATGGCAAGCCGGAGCTGGTAAGCGACAAGGAGATACTGATCAATCACAGCATACCGGGAAAACTTGATTTCAATTTGGTGCCGGTTACGGAAGGGTCTATTCAGGCCCTTGCAGATGTGGATGGCGACCAAACTGTTGAAGCAGTAATGCTGCAAAACAAACAGGCGGAAAGAAGCAACAGCAGCCTGCATATACGGACTTTGACCGAATCAGCAGACCAGCTGCAGTGGGGGCCGCCGGTCGAAACGCGTTCGCCGTATTATATCGATCAGTTGGACATGGCAGACATGGACCACGACGGAAAGCCCGACATACTTGTGCGCAATTGGGGCAACGAAGTCAGCTATGCGAGAAATTTATCATCATCGGAGAATATTGCCTTTGCGGCGCCAGTTGCGGTTTTCGCGAATCATGACCGCGGGTTGCAGCCCTTCCTTGTGGCGGCGGCCGATTTTGACCGCGATGGCCGGCAAGACCTACTGGTAGAGAATACCCTCGAAATAAACAAGCTCGGATCGGCGACGGTTTGGTTCAACGACGCCACCGCCGGACCGGTTATCGATTCGGTATCGCGTGAGGTGGTCTGGGAAGGACAGCATATCATGGTCTATGGCAGGAACTTTACCGGAACTACCGCCGTAAAACTAGGTAACTTATCCAACGCTACGTTCAGCGTGTTGTCGGATTCTGTACTGGAAATCACGGCTGGCCCGAGGCCGGACGCCCCGCTGAAGTTGACGACACCATTCGGTGAAGCGAGCTACTCGCGCATCGCTCCCCGGGCCCCTGAAATAACGTCCATCGAGCCTGCGAAAGCTTTGCCTGGTGCTACAGTAACAATACGAGGGCATCATCTGGGCGCCGCCGGCGAACAGACGGTTTTCTTCGGCTCGGTAAAAGCCGCGGTACTATCGGGCGATTCTACTCGTATAACCGCAGAAGTGCCGGCTAATGCACCCGATGCTTATATTTATGTAAATCACGCATCTCTTATCGGGCGCTCGCCTGTCAGCTTTACTACCATATTGCAGCAGCCATCCAAAGAAATACAGTTCGAAGCGCCTTCGATCTTTGCATTCGACGGAAACAACGGCAACCTCGCCGACCTGGATGGCGATGGGAAGCTGGACGTATATTCGGTTACGGATATGTATATCGCTCAGGATGAAGTGCGGGCGGCAACCGTGGAAATCCTTATGAACCGGTCTACTTTGGATTCCATTAAATTTGAGCCGGTGCCACAATCGCTGAGAGACCGCTTGCATGGCAGCCACATTGCAGGGGATTTTGATGGCGATGGCAAGCTGGATTTCGTGACACATTCATTCGGTTTAAAAGGATTTTACGTCCATCGCAATACCAGTTCTCCGGGCCAGTTGTCTTTCGCTGCTCCTGTCATGTTGCCGGTACAGGAAAATGTGTACGGCATGGCCTGGTTCTCAGATCTGGATAAAGATGGCAAGATGGACCTGATCGTCAATACGCAGTTTGAGCAGGTAGTCCATCGGAATATTTCGGGAAATGGTCAATTCGCATTCGAGCCGGCATATAACCTTGAAAGTGCAGTGATGGCTGATTATCAGCAATCTTTCGCGGTGCGGGATGTGGATGGCGATGGGATGGATGATATGCTCGTCAGGTTGAAAACAAAGCCGAATCATCATGATCAATATACCTGGGGCATTCTTTTGAACGAAAGCCGGCCAGCCCGGATTTCATTCCGTACCGTGCCGCTCGATGTAACCGCCTATCATTGGGGGCCTGTTTCCCTGCAGGACCTGGACGGCGACGGCCGGCCGGACCTTATTCCGAATTCGCATAATTCATCGAGTTGGGCTCCAATTTACCGTAACGTAAGCACCCCTGGAAACATCCAGATGGAGCAAACGGAGTGGGAGTGGGGCTTATGGCGACCTTTCAGCTATGTCGTTGATCTGAATAAAGACGGAATGCCGGACAGGGTTAAGGCGGATTTCCCATACGGAATGCTGCGAATTGAACGCAACGATGGCTCAGAAGGCAATCCGGAACTGGAAGGGGTATTTGAGACCGATGGTATAAAAACCAGTTATCTCCTCATCGGTGATCTGAATGGCGATGCCAAACCGGATATTGCATTGACGCAGGCAAATGAAAAACGGAAATCCAATTTGTATATCTACCCCAACAGGACAGGCGATGATATCCGGATAACCCGATGTGAAGGCTCGCCCGGTTCACTGACTGCAGGTATGAACGGAACGGCGTACCGCTGGCAACGAAAATCCGGTGAGCAGTTTGCCGACCTTCAGAATGGTAATGGTTTTTCAGGCGTTGATACACGCACACTACAGATAGAAAGGATAACTATGGAAATGGATGGCTCATTTCGATGTGTCGTGGATGAAAAGCCGGGGGTGGCAATTAAATTGAAGGTCCAACCGAAACCCGTGGCCAATGCAGGCCGGGACACCGTTACCTGCGAGCCTGGTGATCCGATCCGGATTGGAGCGCCGCCAATTGCGGGCTATTCGTATAAATGGGCAGGTGGCGATACGCTTTCCTATCATACCGTTCAAAACGGATGGGGCGGCATGTTTGTGCTGACGGTAACTGACCAGGCCGGATGTTTGGCGGTAGATACCGTGCAAGTAGAGGTTCGAAAAATTAAGCAAGCCGTAATATTCGGTACCGGACCGAACGGCACGGTCCTTTGTAGCGGTGCGCCTACAGAGCTTGTAGCGCAACCGGCTCAAACATACGAGTGGTATAAGGATAATATATTGCTCACAGAGGAAACCGGACAGGTGCTGGCGGTTACCCGGCCGGGATTTTATGAAATCGCCGGCAGGAAAGACGGTTGCCCCCAGTTGCGGATTGGCCTCCCGGTCAGAGAGGTTGCCGCGGTTCCCACACCCGTGATTACTGCGAATGGGCGAACGTTGCAGTCGACTTACCCAGGTATAAACAGTTGGTATAGAGATAACCAATTTGTAGGCACTTCCGAGGGCCCGACGTTCTTCGCTGATCTGCCGGGTTCATATTCATGCATGGCGCATGTAAATCCATGCAGTAGTGCAATGTCTAATGCAATATCAATTTCCGGTGCAAAATCGGATTTCACGGTAGAAAATGTGGTAGGCGGCCCGAACCCCGTTGACAATGTATATCACATACGTTTCCCGGAAAATTCCATTCCCATTGAAATGACGGTATACAATATGTCCGGCGACCCGGTAACCGGCAAGATCACCTTTACTTCTAGCTATGATCTGCCAGTGGGGCACCTGAACAAGGGCATATATTTCGTGCATCTGGTGCAAACCACAACAGCGAAGAAGATCGTCAAGAGATTTGTAAAACCTTAGCGTTTTAAGGTGGAAAATGGGGTGGTTACAACCAGCAGGGTTTGTAATCCCCCCATTTTTTATTCTTCTTTCTGTAGCCATATCTCCACAAAAATCTTTTAAAATTTTTTCAGGAAAAGGAGCGGCCAACATTTTAATCCGCCAACCCTCAACCCATCATTCCACACTGCATTTGATCGACTTAAACATATATATATAATTATATATTAAGCTTATAATCAATGCGTTCGTAGGTCATGGCGTTTTGAAATATAAGAATTAACCATATATTTACACCGCGGTTTACCTATACCGACTACCTATGCAAACTGAACGTCCGACGAAGCCCTTGACGCCGCCTGAATTTTGGCGCCCTTTGCCAGCGGATGGCCTTTTGCCCCGGCAGACAGCAACGAACACTTAACAGACAATCGTATGGATATTATTGCGTACCAGGACTTTCACGCCATTCGCCTAAGCGATTTTTACGATGGTCCTGATTACCAGGAAGTGGAAGATTATGATTTCATGGGGGAAATTTGGGTAGGAGAGCTGTGCGGCTTCAACACCTTCCTGCGACCGGTTTCCATCCCCGATGAAACCCGCGCCATTTCACTCGACTTTACGAAAGATCATGACGGCATGGCCATGCGCGTCCTCGAAGCACTGCAACTCCCGCTGCCGGCCAATTGCTCGCAGGCGCAAATGACCTCCATCCTCGGAGATCCCAAAAAAGTCGTAAAACTGGCGAAAGATACCGTCACCATGGACTTCATCATCGGCGACCGCTTCCGCTATTCCCTGTCCTGCACGATCCACCAGCAGAACGGATTGATGTACCTCGACGTGGTGAACGAAACCGGCGTACTTCAAAAAACTCCCAAAAAGAAAAAAACCAAAGAAGAAAAGATATAACTTTCGTATAAATCTATTTTCGTGCGAAGCTATACCTTATTCCTTGTTTGTTTACTGTCCCTGCCTGCCAGCGTTGCAGCGCAGGACAGCCTGCTGGCCAAAGCACAGGCCGTTCCCGAAAAATATCTGCAACAGGTCACCGGTAAATCGAAGAAATACGAACGCCAGGTAGAAAAACGTACCCGGCAGGCGCTCGACCGGATGATGCGGCAGGAGAAAAAGCTCCAGGCCAAACTGATGAAAGCAGACTCCCTGGCCGCTAAAAACCTCTTCACCGGTTCGCTGGACTCCATGCGTAATCTGCAAGCCCGGCTCAGCAGTAAAACGCAGGCCGCAACCCGTTTGCTCAATGGGCAAACCGGCGGCTACCTGGACACGCTCACCAATACCCTCGGGTTCCTGAAAGACGCAAAAGGCCTGCTCGGAAAAGCCGGCGATGTGAAAGGGAAACTCGGTAAATCGATCGAACAGGTGAAGTCGCTGCAAGACAAGCTGAAGCAGGCCGAACAGGTCCGCAATTACATCCGCGAGCGCCGCAACCTTCTCAAATCCCAACTGGGCCAGTACGCCAACATGACCAAAGATCTCCAGAAAATCAATAAAGAAGCTTACTACTACGCGCAGCAACTCAAGGAGTACCAGTCCGTTTTCAGCGACCGCAAAAAAGCGGAAGCCAAAGCCATGGAGCTGCTCCAGAAACTGCCGGCGTATAAAGATTTCATGGCCCGCAATACACAGATCGCACGGTTGTTCAACCTCGCCGCTGCAGGTGGCGGCAACGTAGAACAGCAGCTGGAAGGATTGCAGACCCGGGCGCAGGTGGAACGCCTGATCCAGGAGCGCCTGGGCGGCGGCGGGCCCAATGCCTCGCAAGCCATCCGCCAGCAAATGGATGCCGCACGGTCGCAGATGGACGAGCTGAAAAAGAACTTCCCTGATCTCGATAACGCCGCCGAAATGCCTGACTTCAAGCCCAATGAAATGAAGACCAAAAGTTTCCTTTCCCGGCTGGAGTTCGGCGCCAATGTACAGTTCCAGCGCTCCAACCAGTTCTTCCCCTCAACAGGTGATTTTGCCGGGCAGGTCGGTTACCGCTTCAGTAAAAACGGGATCATTGGGATGGGAGCGTCTTATAAATTGGGCATGGGAACGGGTTTCAACCATATCCGGTTTTCGCACCAGGGCATGGGCGTTCGCTCGTTCGCGGACTATAAACTAAAAGGGACGTTTTTCGTCAACGGCGGTTTCGAATACAATTACAACGCCGCCTTCGTCAACCCCAACCAACTGGCCAACGCCAAAGTCTGGACACGCAGCGCCTTGCTGGGCATCGCCAAAAAATACAAGATCAATAATAAGCTGAAGGGAAATATGACCCTGCTGTACGATTTCCTGCACAATAGCCAGGTCCCACGCACCGATCCGGTGAAATTCAGGGTGGGATATAATTTTTAGCCGCTTTACACAAATGTCTTTACCGCCAGTTGGTGCTGCCAATTGGCGGTATTTTCATTGCTACATCATACAAATAGCATAAAAATATATACGATATGTTTTGGAAGAAACCCTTAAAATATTCGGAATGAATTTTGGAATTATTGAAATAATGCATGGAATTTGATTGAAAATTAAGATTTGGGCGAAGAAAAAGTTATTTTTATAACGACAGACGAGAAAACGAGTAAGTGATGATCAAAAATCCCTTACCTGGATGGCCCGGGGCGGGGAGACCGGCGGCGAACCAACTTGCATGTATGTGAAAGCAGCCGGCGCTTCCTGCCTCAGGCCACTACAATCAAAGCCGTGCCATGATCAGTGTTACTGCCGCCATACAACAGATTGCCGCCTGCCGGACCACCTGGGGCAAAACTTCCATCCCGGTCACGGAAGCCACCGGCAAAGTGATCACCGAATTTACACCGCCCGAAGGCCCATCTGCTACATTGCCCGCTCCGGGAACTATGCTGACCAGCCGCCACCTCGCCACCATGTCCCAATCGGGTATAACGCAGGTTTCGGTGTATATGCCGCCGTCTGCAGTCTTTATCGGAGTTGGGGAAAGTGAGGGTAGCATCAATAAACTCACGGTGGAAGGAACATTGTCGGATTACGGGATCCCCCTGCGCGAAATCGCCACCATTCCCGCCGCGTCGCCTGGCATGCAAAAACTGCTGGAGGCTTCGCTGGATGCGGATTTACTGGTGCTCTGCGGCGATATTTCCCCTAGAACTTTCTTCGAAGCCGGCGTGGAACAGGTGTTCAGTAAGGTAAAAGCTCATCCCTGCCAGGCGTTCTGGTTCGGGTACAGTCCTACGAAAACACGCGTCATGCTCATGCCTTCGGACCCTTTCGCCGTACAGGTTTCGGCCAAACTTTTCCTGGAATCCTACATCCGCGCCTGTTGGAACATGAAGCCCATCCGGCCCCTGATGCTCCCGTACGCTGAACATCGCTCGCCGGCCGTGGCGCAGGACGAATACGTTCCGGCAGCCATGGTCCACCGGAATGGACTGAAGGTGCGCGCCATTTCTTTTTCCGGCAAAACGGATATCCGGCAGGCTGCGGAGGCGGAAGGTTTCCTGTGCCACAGCGCCGAGCATGGCAGCCTGGAACCCTCGTCGCTGGTACCTTTCTATCCCTGGAACCACTTGGCCTGAATCCACTTTCCCATCACGAAACCTGAAAAGCCACAACCCGTTACACATCGCGGATCGCTGATGCATAACGGGTTGCGGGATATTTCCTGTAATTGTTGCTTAACTGAAAAGGCGCACTTTGATTCCCAATCCAAAGTTGCCACCGTATGCGTCCAGTCCGGAGCGCTGGTTGGTGTAGCTCGCCTGCACCTGGATGGAATTCTTAAACTGGAAGCCCACTCCGCCGGTCACGGCTTTGTTGGAATGGTACAACCCGAACACGTTCACCATATTCCGGGCGAAGCTCACGCGGGCGCCGGCATCCACCACGCTGTTGGAGTTCAGCATGGGGCGGAAGCTGATAAGCGGCTCGATCGAAGAAATCTTGTAGCTGCGGGTGCCGAATTTGTAAGATGCGGTCACCGCGAAAGTCGACTGGCCGCGGGGCTCCTTTTCGTCGATGTTCTTCAGGGTGCGCGTCACGTTCGGCATAGCGGCCTGCAGGGTAAGGGCGCCGTTCGTATAGGCGATACCGAGATCGAGGCCCATTGCGTTTTTGTAGCCTTCATAGCCCTGGAGAGCTTTGGCTTCGGGCGTTCCGGGCTTCACGTGCTCGGCGCGCTTGTTGTCGAGCGATACGCTGGCACCGATATGGAGGAATTCCGTATTGTCTTCGTTGAGGGAAGTGTGGTATGCATAAGACATGGCCACACGGGTTTGTTTCAGCGGGCCGGCCTGGTCGTTAAACACGGAAAGGCCAACGCCGAGGGTGCGGCAAACCTGGTAATCACCCGTCAAAGCGAACGAAACGGGCGCGCCGTCGGTTTCTTTCCAGGCTTTGCGGTAGCCCATGCTCAGGCTGAGGCCGGTATCCGCACCCGCGAGGGCCGGGTTGCCGAGGTACCTGTTTTCAAAATATTGCTGGGGGAGCGGATCTTGCTGATCGAAAATGCGCTGCGCCTGCACGGCCACGGGCAGTACAAGGGTCAGCAGTAAAAGGCAGAATTGGGTAGAGATGTGCTTCATCTGCGTTCGTTTGGGTACAGGAATAATGTTCTCAGTATCATCCGGGACAATTTACCCCGGGTGACAAATATAGTATTAATGCTTAATTGAACAAAAACATGAATATGAAAAAGAGGTAATGAAACCCGCTATGGGGGCTATTTTGGGGCGGTTTGACAATCTACGTGAATTGAAAGCAAATCAGCATTACATATTGAATATCAATATTATATCATTTTCTCAGTGCGATACATAATTAAAAATTAAAAAATATGTAAAAATTTTTCCAAATGATGGGAGGGGAATGGTCGTGGCGGTGATAATCGATTGGAGTAAAATGTGAAGCAGGGGGTGGGGAAGTGCGCGTCAAGCGCTTCTGAAAAACGAATCCCGGCAAGGCCGGCCATTACAAACCGGCCCTGTCGGGATCATATATTTTAGAACGGATATCCGATCGCGATGTTGAGGATCAGGTTTTCTTTCCGCCAATTGCTGTCGCCGATATCGATGGCATCCGGCAGCCAGAGGAACCCTTTATTGAAAACGGGCTTCCGTAACGGGAACGCCACATCGAACCGGATCAGGAGGATAGACGCGTCGATGCGCAGGCCCAGCCCCGAGCCCACCGCAATTTCCTTGTAAAACCGGTTCAGTGCAAACACCTGCTCCTGGTTTTCCGGCTTGGCCCTGCCCAGCCAGATGTTGCCCGCATCCACGAAAGCCGCCAGTTCTATCAGCTGCTGCACCTTATACCGTAACTCGGAGTTGAATTCCAGCTTTACGTCGCCCGCAGCATTGGCCAGCAGCAGGTTCGTGCTTTTGGGATCAGGGGGACTTTTAGCGCCGGGCCCCAGCGTCCTCGCCCTGAAAGCCCGGATACTGTTGCTTCCTCCCGTAAAGAACTGCTTGATAAAAGGCAGTGTCGCCGGCTGGGTAGGGTCAGACACGTATTTCCCATACGCATAACCATACCCCAGGAAAAGCCGGTTCACCCAGCGGAGGTTGTTCGCCAACCGCCAGTAATGCCGCCCGTCTGCGCTCAGCCGGACATACTGCGCAAAATCCTGTTTGAACACCTGCTTGGTGCCGTCTTCCTGTTTGGTAGCGATCAGTCCCGCAAGGTTACCGGCCACGTCTATATTGAACTGACCGAAAAAGGAATGATACCTGAACGGGTCCTGGTTATTGAATGTCAGCGTGTAATTGCTGCCGAGAATGAACTGTTTGGCGATGGATTGCTTGAGCGCGGGGTCCAGTTCCTGCTGTACCTTGAACGTGTCAGACAGGTTGCTGGGCAAGGTATACGTGATCGCAATGGGATAGAGGGTATGGTCGAGGAATTTGGTCTGTTTCCAGATATACCCGTATTGCGCAGTCATAGCGTTCAGCGTATACATATTCGGCCTCCGCAGCAGTTCGTACCCCAGGCTCACCCGCGTGCGCGGTACATACGGCGTGCGGGGATTGAAGTGGATGAACGGCGTATAGAACCGCGGCATCGTGAGCGCCACCTCCGCGTTAAGGCTATATGCGTTGGTGGAATAGGTTTGCGTCTTGCCGCCCACCTGCGTTTCAAAACCGCCGCCCAGGTTGATTTCCAGGATGTTCGCCTTCTTTTGCAGGTTCCTGTTGCGCGCGGAGATCTTCACCTGGCTGCCCACGAACCCGTTCGATTTGGAAGTGCCGCTCACCTCGAACTGCAACGATCGCTTCGGGTATGGCGTGAGGTAAAAACGCGCGGCAAGGAGGGAACTGTCGCGCAGCGGCCGGAAATTCCCCCGGACGAACTTGAACGCGCCCAGGTTCACGAGGCGCTGCAAGGTAATATTATGTGAGCTGATGCGGTACAGACTGTCTTCCTGCAAAAACACGGACCGGTCGAATACGATGGGCTTGAACAGGGAATCGGGGTCCACCACTTTATATCCGCCATAATCCCGCGCCTGAACGGATTTCAGGGTACTGTCGCGCGTGAGGTCGTAATTCGGGAACACTTCCACCGACCGCATCCAATATTGCCGCAACGCGGTAGAAGGCGTGCCGGGCTTCACCTTCACGTACAAATCCACCTGTCCTTTCAACGTACTGTCTACCTGTACGATCATATAATCCGGCGTGAAGTAATAAAACCCCTCTTCCTTCAGGTTATTATGAATCCGCTCGCGCTCGTTCTTGATCTGGTCAAGACTATAGAAATCATTGGGTTTCAGGAGCGTTTCCTTCGCCATTTGGATAATCAGTTTACTGATCACGCCCGTATCGGTATCGAACCGCACGCGGTGGATGGTATACCGGTGATTGGGCTCCACCGTCAACCGGAGGCTGGCTTTTTTCCTGCCCTGGTTGCGAATGGAATCTTCCACGGTCACCTGGAAATACCCGTTGTCTTCCAGATAACTTTCCACGATGTTCGTGATCCTTCTGGGCCGTACCTGGCTCAGCAGCACGGGCGCCTCGCCCCATTTGTTCCGCAGCAGGTGGTTAAGCCCCTTGCCCTTGGGCTCGTTGCCGAGATTATATAGCCACAGCTTGATGGGCATGCCGAGGAACTTGCGGTTGGGCGCCGGGCGTACCCGCTCGTCGATGCCCGACCGGATCGTGGAGAAATCTTTGGGCCGGTCTTTTTGCGGCTGCTTCCAGGTAACGTCGTGCCCGGTATACAGCCGGTCGCCTTCCGGCACCGTCCGGGTGGTGGAGCAGGCCTGCAGCAAAACGAGCCCTATGGCGAGGATGCGTATCTGTCGGATGGTCATTGGTCTCTCAGTTTTTTCGTCTTGGTCTTTTTGGCCTGTTTACCGAGTATTTCGCGGAATTCGTTGTAGTCCATGATCAGCATGAAAGTAAGCCCCGTTTCCACGACCTGGCCCTGGATAACGGTCTCCGTAAGGTTCCGCTGATAGGCGCGGACGCGGTACCGCCCGTCTTCGGTCAGCTTGTATTCGGCAGACATGTCGCCGATGATGGAACTGGCGTTCTGCCCCTGCGTCTGCGCGCCGGAAATGCCGATGTTGGAGCCCACGCTAACGGTCAGCCGGTCGTTGAACAGCCGCTTGGACACATCTACTTTCAGGTTCGTGGCTTCTTCCTTGGTGCCGGCATCGTTGTAGGCCCTTTCGCTTTCGAGGTCGAAGTTGATGTCTACCCCCTTGATGAGGCTGCCCGCCAGGTTGTTGAGCTGCTGGGAAAGGATCTTGCTCACGGAGCTCCGCGCAATGTCTTCCGCCGGGTTGCCGCCGCTGCTGAGGCTTTCGAAAGGATTGTCGGATATGAACCGGTTGAGGACGAGCAGGCCCATCACCTGTTTGTTCAGTTCCGACTGCACCTGGTTGATCTGTTTGATACGGGTGTACACGACGCCGTTCAGGACGCCCTGTTCTTTTTCGGGCATGTCCAGCTCGAACGCGATATCCGGCTTGAGCAGCTCGCCGGTGATTTTGAGGAATACATATACAGGCACCTTCTGCCGGTAGCGGTTGGTGTTGGGTTTATCGTTTTCCATGGCGTCCTGCACGAGGTCGCCTGCCACGGGGTTGGTTTCGTACCGTGCGGTGATATTGACGTCCGCGCTCATGGGGTCGCCGGTCCAGATGATGGTGCTTCCCTTCACGATCTGGAATTCGCGTTTGATGAGCTGGTTGAGCGACATGGCATATTTCCCTTCATTGATCTCGTACCGGCCGGTGAGGCTCATTTTGCTGGAGGGGTCCATCGTGAGGTTGAGCGTGGCGGTACCTTTTACTTCGAGGTAGTCGCCGTTAGACTGGTCGATGATGAGCTTCATGGTGGATTCGGGCGTTACTTCCACGTCGGCGCTCACCACGAACCCCTTCAGGCCCGTTACGCGGGCGAGGGTGTCGGGTTTGGGCCGCAGCGTAGTATCGAGCCACATGGCCGGGTCGATGAACTGGACTACGCCCGCCCGGTCGGCGATGCCCGGTTCTTCTTCGGGGATCATCACCGTTACCATGGATTTTTCGCGGAGCTTCAGTTTCATTTGTACCCTGGGCAGATCGAGCGTGCCGCGGATCTGGGCCGTCACGTCCACGAAGGCCGGCCCGTAATAGAACTGTTCTTTATTTTTCGGGTCCTGCGGCCCCAGCGCCTGGAAGTTTTCGGCGGTAAGGTCGAGGTTGAGGTTGAAGGATTCGTAGTCTTTCGTACGGATGTCGCCGGTAATGACCGCCTCGTTGCCGGAACTGTCGGCCACGACGAATTTGTTGAACTTGACACCGGTCTCATCGAGCGTCAGGTCTTCAGACGGCAGGCGCATGATGCTGTTGATCATCGAAATGCGGCCAGACACCTTTTCGAAATGCATGGCGCCCCGGATCTCGGGCTTGTCCATCGTGCCGCGCAATGTCGCATTGCCGCTCATGTAGCCGTTCATCTCCGTGACGTTACCGAACGTCAGCGGCTGCACGCTTTTCATATTAAGCTTGGTGATATCCAGCTTCAGGTCCATCACATCGGCATAAGTACCGCTCACGCGCAAGTCGTTATCGTTCCCCTGGCCTTTCAGCGTAGCATCGAGCACCACGGCTTTTTCCGCGTTGGTATTGGCCGTCAGCGCCAGCCTGCCGAGGGAGGAGCCCATCACGGCAAGACTGTCGATCGTTAATTTACCGTCGATCAGCGGTGTTTTTTCGATGTCGCTGACGGTGATGCTGCCGTTACTGATCCCTTCCGCCAGGGCGGTATCGGTTTCCACGAGCGAGGTCACCGTGCTCAGCCTGAAATCCTTCAGCAGAACGGTCAGATCGGGCAGCAGCGCGCCCTGCGCCAGGGGAGCGGAAGTGATCTTCAGTTCCTGCGCGCCACGCTGCAGGCCGATGTCGGCAAAAGCCACGCCGCCATGGAGGATCAGCACTTTATTGTCGCCGCTCACGTTCCAGGCCTGCCGGTTCAGCAGCAGGTCTTTTTTGAGGGAAATCAGCAGACTGTCTTTCAATCCATACTGCAGCATGCCGCCGAGCTTATACCTGGGCGTGCTCCGCCGGCCCATGACGAGGTCCCAGTCCAGGAGCCCGTTGGCGGCGGATACGTCCAGCCGCGTGCGGCCCAATGGTATCTGCGGGTGCCGCAGCCGCCCGAGCAGCACATCGGCGGCCATTTTGCTGGTATCCACGCTCAAATTGGCCACGAGGGTATCCACGCGGAAAGAGTCGTACCGCATACCGGGTATGGAAATATTGGCGAAAAGCAGGCTGCTGTCGGTATCCATCCGGCCGGTCAGCGTCACGGGCTTGCGCAGTTCGATATCGGGGAGGAGCTTCGCCAGGGATTTCGGGACCACGATGCTGCCGTTGAAGCTCAGCCATTGGCTTTCGCCTTTTTTCAAGGTTTTGGCGGCCGCTGCGGCTTCGAGGTGCCGCGTTACCATATCGGTAGCGGCGGTGGCGAAGGTTTGGTAATTAAAGTCGCCCCGTGCCGTGAGGAACCCGAATGGCCCGGTGAGGTCTATTTTCTGCAAGCCTTCTTCCACACTGGCTTTGAGCAGGATGGAGTCGAGCATGTACAGGTCGTTTTCATCTGCGATCTGGATTTTGGAGATGGCCGCGTAGCCGTCCAGTTTCCGGGGGCTCAGGTTGCTGACTTCAGCTTCCAGGCAGGTTTTGATGGTCATGGGGCTGCTGGTCCAGTTGGTGGCGAGGAGGTCGAGCTTGTCGAGGTCCGCGCGCAGCGCGATGTCCGGGTGCAGGGTATCCAGCCGTCCCCGCAGGTCGAAGCGGGCCTGGGCATTGGGGTCGCGGATGCTGCCCTTGGCGCCGTACGCTCCGCTGATAAGGGTGGCGTCGAGCAATATATTTTGGTAAGTATAACGGTTATAGGTAAACGATGTGATGTTGACGCCCGCCTTGATGTTGGCTTTGTTCGGGTCGGTCCCCTTGCCGTTGGCGGTTACTTTGCCGGAGAGGTTCCCCATCGCCGTATCCCCCAAAATCCGTCCCGCCTGGAGGTTGCGCGTGTCGAGCGAAAGCTGGTAGCGGATCTTGTCCATATCCATAAAATCGGCCACTTCGCCGCGAACGTTGGCGTTGCCCATGTCCGTTTTGATGGCGAGGTCGGGCTTCAGCAGCTGCATGCCGCCGCGGATGCTCCCGTCCACATCCAGCCGGGCCGGAAATTGCATCCCTGCGGGCAAAGTGCCCGGCGGCAGCCAGGAAAGCAGCCCTGTGCGGGTGGAACGGAGCGTCAGGGTCGTGATGTCGGCGCCCATCTTGTCGGGATCGGCGACCTGGTAGGCGTCCCCTTTAATATAGAGGTAATTTTTGTCGTTGTCCTTCACCTCGATGCCGGGTATCTCCAGCTTGGCGAGGCTGCCGCCCAGCTTGCCTTTCAGGTCGATCCGCTTTTTCCATAGCGGGGCCAGGGAAGGGTTGCTGCGCATATCGGGCACAAAGAAAAGCGCTTCTTTCAGGGCCAGTTGCGAGGGCTTGACGTCGGCCGTTACCCGCATGAGCTCGGGGTGGGCCGACAGGGCGTCCCACGAAGGGGTAAAGAGCTGGACATCGGCGCTCACCTGGCTTTCGCCGGTTTGGAGGATAAAGTCCTTCAGCTGCGCTTCCTGCGGCGTGTAGCGCACCTGGCCGCGGAGGCGCTTCAGTTCCAGGCCGCTCTGCTCTTTGAGGGATGCGTCGCGCACGGTGAGGAGGGTGCTGTCCGCACTATAATATATATTACCGGCATCGAGATGGAGGTCCTTGAGGGCGAGGTAATTATAATCCACCGCCTGCTGGAAGCCCAGCCGCTTGGCGGTATGGTTGTTCATCGAGAAATCGGTCTGGCGGACGGTGACCTGACCGGCTATGACGCGCCAGGTATTGGCGGAGCCGCTGTCCGGCGGAGCCGTGGCCGTATCCATCGCCGTGCGCATGTCCAGGCTGGCCGTTGTTTTCTCCAGGGTCAGTTCTTCGGCGTTGATGAGGGTTTCGAGGAGGTTGAACCGCATCTTGCGGAGCTCCAGCTTCCCGAGGGTGCCGGTCGTCTCCAGTCCGCTGCTTTCATCCGAATACAGCCAGCGGGTATTTTTGATGAGCAATTGGCGGACGGCCATATTGAACGCGGCAGACGAAGTATCCGCCACCGGCGGGCCGGGCACGTCGGCAACGGGCCGGAACAGCTGCCGGATGTCGGCGTTCAGGCCGTCCACTTCGAAATTCTTCAGGGTATACAAACCATTTTCGGGCTGGAGCGTGTCCGGCGAAGCGGCGAGCTTGCCCAGTTGAATATTGGCGAGCATGCCGCCGAGGCTGTCGAGGAAGCGGACGTGTATCCGCTCCAGTTGCACCGAGCCGATGTTGTACCGCAGCGTGGTGCCGGTTTCTTCGATGAGGGTATCTTCTTTCGCACCGGGCGAGCTGAACGCATCGATGACGAACTGGTAGTTGAACGCGGAGTCGTGCCGTGGACGGTACACGTTTACCACGGCATCTTCCCAGCGCAGGGCATGTACGCTGAGGTTGTTGCGCAGGAGGGAGAGGAGGTTGTATTTGACGGACAATTCACCGCTGGAGAGCAATGTATCTTTCCGTTCGTCTTCGACATACACGTCTGTGAGCTTCATGGCATTCCACCAGGAGAAGCGAAGGCCGCCAATGCGGACGTTCGTTTTTAACTGCTCCTGCAGGTACGATTCGGCTTTTCCGCGCATAAAATTCTGTACCGGCGGCAATTGCAGCAGCAGCAGCAACACCACGGGCAACAAAATGATCGTCAGCACAATTCCTATAATCCAGCGAAATATCTTCTTCCGGCGGGGGGTAGTCACGTATTAATTACAGTTTTATATGGTGAAAGGTTAAACAATGCTGCTTCAAATTCCATACCTGCGGCAAAAATAAGGGAATAAACTCGTCGCCAAGGCGGGAAGGACTGTAAATCATATATATATAATTGTAATGAAAGAGAAAAAATGTATAATTTCGTGCCCGGTTGTGTATGGACCCGGATACTTTTTTGCCGGTTTGTGTCGTTGTTATAGATCAGTCACCCGTAAAAACCTTATCACATTGAAAAGAATCACCGGCATTGTATTATTGCTTGCTGCCCCTTTTGTATCCAAATCACAGGACTGGCATATCGGAGGAACCGCCGGGATCAGCAACTACAACGGCGATCTCACGGAGAAGCGCGTTGATTTTACGACCACAGGGCCCATGATCGGGCTATTGGTGAAACGGGACGTGAACCGTTGGCTCACTTTGCGCGGGGGCTTTACTTTTGGTCTGATCAAGGCAGATGACAAGAACAATTCCCAGGCTTCGCTCAAGGCACGCAACCTCAGCTTCCGTTCGCCCATTTGGGAAGGCCATCTCGGTGCGGAACTGAATATCCTGGATATAGACGACAGAGGGTTTACACCGTATGTTTTCGGCGGCGTGGCGCTGTTCAGTTTTTATCCGACGGCGAAAGATTCTTCCGGCGCCCGCGTGCCTTTGCGCCGCCTGAGTACGGAAGGGCAGGGCTTGCCGCAATATCCCGAGCGCGGTGGCCAGTATGCTCTGCACCAGATTTCCATCCCTTTCGGCGTAGGTTTCAAGTATTTGCTGACCGACCGCTTTACCATCGGCATCGAGCTGGGATTGCGGCCCACTTTCACCGATTATCTCGACGATGTGAGTACCACCTATGTCGATTATAATACCCTGCTGGCCGAAAGGGGGCAGACGGCGGTAGACTGGGCCTGGCGCGGTGATGAAGTGCATGGCGGCTCCTATCCGCTCGATGGTGCTAAGCGGGGCTCTGCGAAATACAAAGACTGGTATACCTTTACCGGAATTACGTTCCTTTATCGCCTGGGCGGTAGTTCCGGTGGGCACCGCAGCACAAATTTTTCGAAATGTTTCCGCATGTAAGATATTTTGGCACGATGGTTGCATAATGTTACGCACATAACATAGCCCCCAATCAAGTCCAAATAGAATAAAGTAAAAGACCGTCTTTCGTGACGGTCTTTTTTTGTGTTTTATTTTTCAGAATGAAGGAGGAAAGTAAAATGGGAGTTGCAGTAGAAATCAGGTGTGTGGCGGGTTTGGGGCGAAAATTCCACATTGGCATACTTTTGGTTTTACAAATATCAAGTTCGGCAACCGCCCAGATCAAAAGGGGATGAACGGACCCATATCAATCTAAAACCAGCGAGCTATGAAAAAGCTAATCCTCATGACGCTCCTCCTTGGAGCAGCTTATGCCACAAAAGCACAGCATGGAAGGCACGACAGAGATTCCCGTTACGAAAGAGATTATCGCCGGCATGACGACGATTGTGACGATGACGATCGCCGCGGCAAGGGCCGTGGGCATTACAAGAAAAACAAGCACGTATATTACGACAGGCACCACCACCATGATTATTATCGGTATGAGCGATACGAGCGCCGCCCGGAAAGGGTTGTAGTGGTACGGCCACGCTACCCGTTCCCTCCGCCGCCCCCGCCCATTCCGCTTCCTCCGAGGCCCAGGGTATCTGGCGTGATCGTGTTCGGACATTAATTTTGTAATCTTTTGTTGTCACAATAATGTACCGCAAAAAGGCTCCGGTTCCCCGGAGCTTTTTTTATGCCCCTTCCCGCGAAAATCATTATGTTGCCCCTTCATTCAATACCCGGAATTATGCGAAGAAGGGATTTTCTCCGAAGCTCGGTCATCACCGCCACCGGCCTCCTCGTCTGGCCATCGTTGAGCCGTGCGGGTGAAGGGAACGACGCGCCCGACGAGCGCGGGTTCCTGCATCCGCCAGCCGGTTACCGGCCGCAGGTTTTCTGGATGTGGCTCAATGGGAATATTTCTGAAGCAGGTATCACCAAAGACCTCGAATCCATGGCCGCCATGGGCATCGGCGGCGCGATCCTGTTCAATGTGGAAGCGGCGGCGCCGCGCGGGCCGGTAGATATGGGGAGCCAGGCATGGCGGAACATGGTGCTGCATACCCTGCGCGAAGCCGAACGCCTCGGCCTGGAAATCACCCTGCATCATTCCGCGGGGTTTTCGGGAACGGGCGGGATGTTCGTGGAGCCGCACCAGGCCATGCAGCAAATCGTTTGGCGCTCCGTGCCGGCAACACCCCGTCAGCAACAATACCTCCTGCCGCAACCCTTCACCAAACTCGGTTATTATCGCGATATCGCCGTGCTCGCATTTCCGGAAGCCCCCGCTCCGCAGGTAACCATATTCACGCGCAACGGGCAACGGGAGAACGGGGAGGCGCTGCAAGACCAAAACCCCGAATCCGCCATCCGCTTCGAAAGTACCGATGTGCTGGAATTCGGGTTCGCCGAAGAAAGCGAATTCCGCTCCGTCACCTGCTGGCGCCGGCCGGAACCTCCGGCAGACGTTTACAACGGCCCGCCCGACAACCCGCCCACCTTCCGGCTGGAAAGCTCTACAGACGGCGAGCACTTTTCCCCCGTATGTTCCATCACCATGCCGCAACTCCGGAAAATGAACGCACCCGGCGCCGCGGTATTTCCCGCGGTGAAAGCGAAATATTTCCGATTGCGCACCAATATCGGCACCTGGCTGTCGGGCCTGGAATGGCATACGCATGCCGGCGTGCAGAACTGGCCCGGGAAAGCGAATTTCTATCAGCACGTACCCACCAATACGAAAGACCCGGAAACTGCGGCCGGTATCGATCCCGATACGATCATCGACCTTTCGCAACACCTGCAACCGGATGGCTCCCTACGCTGGGCGCCGCCTTCGGGTAACTGGACGGTCATGCGGATAGGGTTTACGCCCACCGGTCAGTTAGGCGCTTCCCAGCCCGATGCTGCAACAGGCCTCGTGATCGATACGTTCAGCCGCACGGCGCTCCGCGACTGGCTGGCGAAAATGGACGATTATCTTTTGTCATCATTGCAAAATATGCCTGCTTTCCGCGGCATCGAAATCGACAGCTGGGAAGTGGGCGTGCAAAACTGGACGGCGCGCATGCCGGACGATTTCCTTGCGCAGCGCGGCTATCCGGTCTTGCAATGGCTACCGGCGCTTACGGGCCGCATTGTGAAGGATACGGACGCCACGAACGCGTTCCTGTCCGATTTCCGACGCACGCAGGCCACGCTGGTAGCCACGGAATATTACGGCGGCTTTAAGGATTTCTGTGCGTCGAAAGGCTGGCATTTGTGGGGAGAACCTTATGGCGACGGAATGTTCGACAGCCTGCAGATCGCCGCGCCGCTCGATGTGCCGATGGGTGAATTCTGGACACGGTACGCGCCTGGCTCCATGAACGCCATCGCGGTGGCGCTTTCAGCAGGACATGTAATGGGAAAGCGCGTCATCGGCGCGGAAGCGTTTACGGGTTTGCCGGAAACTTCGCGGTGGACGGACTATCCCTATTCCCTCAAAATCCAGGGCGATCATTTCATGGCGATGGGCATCAATCGGCTGGTATTCCATACGATGGTGCATCAGCCTTTCGCACACGGGGCGCCCGGGTTTTCGATGGCACATTTCGGTAGCCATTTCGACAGGACGAATACCTGGTCGCCCTTTGCCTATGGCTGGACGAAGTACCTTACCCGCACCCAATACATGCTGCAACAGGGGCATTACGCGGCCGATTTCGTGTTTTTCAAAGGGGAAGAGCCTTCCGCCACCATTCCCGACATCGATCACGTTTCACCCAACCGGCCAACGGGTTATGGAGCGGACGTCATGGGGCCGGACGCGCTTTTTTCCGATATCCGCATCGAAAACAACCGCATCATTTTCCCCGGCGGCATGACGTATAAAGTGATGGTGATGATCCAGCTGAACAGGGTTTCACTGCCGGTGCTGGAGCGCCTGAAAGCATTAGTGGAAGCGGGGATGTGGCTGGCCGTCAATGAAAAGCCCGAAGCGCCGCCGGGTCTCGGTGGCGATGTAGCTGCACTGCGCGCGGCGGCAGACGAACTTTGGGGCGATCTTGACGGGAAAGTGGTGACCGAACGTAAGCTGGGCAAAGGAATTGTGTTCCGCGGGAAGCTGCTGGCCGACATCATCGGCTTGCCGGCGGATTTCAGTTACACGGCTGTCCGTAGCGATGCGGCTATCCGGTTTACACACCGGCAAACGGACGAGATGGATATTTACTTCGTCAGCAACCGGTTGCGGCGTCACGAACGGATCAAGGCGGAATTCAGGGTGAAAGGAAAGCAGCCGGAATTGTGGAACGCGGAAGACGGCAGCGTGGCAGACGCGGTGATGTTTGAGGAAACGGAGCACGGCATTCGGTTGCCGATGGAATTTACGCCCGGGGGATCGTGGCTGGTTGTTTTCAGGAAGCCGGTCAGTGTGAAAGGCGCAACGGTGTTAAAGATGGACGGAATGGTGTTGGCCAATACTTCGGCAGACACAGCACCTGGCATTCGCCAGTATTTATCGGTCAGGAATACATTTTCTATCGAGACCTGGATCAGGCCGGATACGATCGCCATGCCGGGGAAAGGGTTTGTGGTGTTCCCGGCGGAAGGCGGGGATATCGGGGGAAGCAAATGCGCATGTGTCGGCATCGCAGCGGGCCAGCAGATGGTACGGGTATGCGAGCGTATAAAAGGAGCGGCATACTTCGCGAAAGACGTGCTGACCGTTCAGCAACCGATTTCCGGCTGGACGCATGTGGTGGTCGTCTATCAAAACGGCGCTCCTTCCATCTACCTTAACGGAAAGCTCGCCGGTCAGGCGCCTGCGAGCGGGAATTCCGTGATCCCTGGTCTGGGAACGAAACCTACGGGTGAGCTCTATTCCAGTGTATTTGAGGGGAACACAACCGATCCGAAGTTGTACCACGAAGCCCTTGGCGCAAAAAAAATAGCGGCGCTTTTTGCCGCGAAGCTCCCGCCGCCGGCGCTTCCGGAAATAATCCGACTTAACCGGCAGCAAAACCAGCTGAAAGCATTGGTGTGGCGGAATGGCCGTTATGCGCTGGATGGAAGGGAAATCGTCGTAAAAGATAAATGTTCGGTGTTGCCTGTGAAGGGTGACTGGCGGGTGCAGTTTGAACGGGGAAGGGGCGCGCCGGCGGAGATATTGATTCCAGAATTAACGTCGTTGCACCGGCATAAGGATTTTAACGTCCGTCATTTTTCAGGGGTGGCAACTTATGAAAAGCGTATCGGAATTCCGGCGCCGATGTTGCAAAAGGGGAAACGGGTTTTTCTCGATTTGGGGAGGGTGGAAGTGGTGGCGCAGGTGGAGGTGAATGGGAAGGATGCGGGCCTGTGCTGGAAGGAGCCATTCCGGATCGAGGTTACGCCGTTGCTGAAAGCAGGAGAAAACCGCTTGCGCATCCGCGTGGCAACGCTATGGCCGAACCGCCAGGTGGGCGATGCGCATTTGCCGCAAGAAAATACGTTTAATTCCGCCAATTACATGACGGTGCTTCCTGCATGGTGGACGGGCAACAAGGAGAATCCCGGGCGCCGGGTGACCATTTCCACCTGGGATAATTACCTTCCCGGGGACCCGCTGCTGGAATCCGGTATGGTGGGCCCGGTGCGGATGTTGGTGGCCTGGGAATGGGAGGGTTGATCGCGTGTTTGATAGCGGACGATGGGCAGTGGTATATATTAGGTGCTTATCAAAACACACAAACATGACAGCTATAAATATGTCAGCCCTTTCGTTTTTTGAATCTATTTTCTCATTACTTTTGACTCGTTGATGCTGCTATCACGGGCATCGGCAAAAGGCGGCCAGGCAAGTGGTTGCCGACAATTCCAGATCCAGAAAGATATTTTTTAACCCAATTGTTGTATAAACCCAAAGAAGTGATTTTGAGTTAATAGTGTTTGCCTTTGTGCAACATATTTCTGAACTGCTTACCACTTACATCGCACAAGAACTAAACCGCCGGCTGTTTATCCGGCAGGCGGTTTAATTTACCACAATCAGGGCATTTCATGGACGGGGCAATACCTTCTGCTATGATGTTTCTTCGGTAACCAGCTTTTGTTTTAGGTCAACGGAAGTTTGTTTCGACTTTCGGGCTTCGGCAGCTTTTTGCTTCGCAGATGCTTCTATCGTTCCTTCGTGCAAAGTTGAAAGCGTAATCACGTTGAACTTAATTGCTGCCGTGGTTATTTATGTATCTCCGAAGTGAAATGGAACTCGATATCGGGATTGTTGGCCCGTTCGGTATTGAGGTACCATTCTGATTGCGCGAGGTACACGAGGTGGCCGTCTTTGTCCTGCACAACGTTGGCGCCTTTGAAGCGGGTGAATTCTTCCAGCTTCTTTTTATCGCCGGTGATCCAGCAGGCTTTGTAGAAGGGTAGTGTATTGAACTGGCAGGAAGCACCGTATTCCTGGAGCAGGCGGTACTGAATTACTTCGAACTGGAGGTCGCCCACGCAGCCGATGATCTTGCGGTTGCCGTTGTGTTGGGTGAAAAGCTGGGCCACGCCTTCGTCGGTCAGCTGGGAAATACCTTTCTCCAGTTGCTTGGTTTTCATCGGGTCTTTGTTCACCAGTTCCTTAAACAGTTCGGGCGAGAAGCTGGGGATACCGGTGAAGAAGAAGTTTTCTCCTTCGGTGAGCGTATCGCCGATCTTGAAGTTGCCGGTATCGAAAAGGCCCACCACATCGCCTGGGAATGCATCGTCCACGATGTTCTTTTCCCGCGCCAGGAAGCTGTAGGGGTTGGCGAAGCGCACGTCCTTGTCGAGCCGTACGTGGTGGAAATATTTATTCCGCTCGAACCGTCCGGAACATACGCGCAGGAACGCGATACGGTCTCGGTGCCGGGGATCGAGGTTGGCGTGTATCTTGAAGATGAAGCCGGAGAACTTGTCTTCCGTGGCTTTTACTTCACGGGTGCTAGCCTCACGGTCGCGCGGGATGGGGGCGATGTCCACGAAAGTATCGAGGAGGTCTTTGACCCCGAAGTTGTTCACGGCGGAGCCGAAGAATACGGGGGCCAGTTTGCCTTCCAGGTAGGGTTGCGCGTCGAAGGTATCGTATACGCCTTCGATCAGTTCCACGTCGTTGCGCAGCTGCGCAGCGTCCGTGGCGCTGAAAAGCTCGTCGACCCGGGAGCTGGACAGATCGGCCAGCGGCACGATATCCTCGTCGGTCGCCTTGCGGTTGGCGGCGAAGGAAACGAAGCTTTTGTCGTACAGGTTGTATACGCCCTTGAAATCCTTGCCGCCATTGATGGGCCAGCTGAGGGGGCGTACGCGGATGTTGAGCAGTTCTTCCAGCTCATCGAGCAGGTCGAAAGGGTTTTTACCGTCGCGGTCGAGCTTGTTGACGAAGATGATCACGGGCGTGTCGCGCATGCGGCAGACTTCCATGAGCTTCTTGGTCTGTTCTTCCACGCCTTTCACGCAGTCGATCACCAGCACAACGCTGTCGACCGCTGTGAGGGTACGGTAAGTATCTTCGGCGAAGTCTTTGTGACCGGGGGTATCGAGGAGGTTAATGAGAATGTCCCGGTATTCGAACGTCATTACGGAGGTGGCAACGGAGATACCGCGCTGCCGTTCGATCTCCATGAAGTCGGAAGTGGTGTGTTTTTTTATCTTGTTGGATTTCACCGCGCCCGCCGTCTGGATGGCCCCGCCGAAGAGCAGGAACTTCTCCGTGAGGGTGGTTTTACCGGCGTCAGGGTGGGCGATGATCGCGAATGTTTTCCTTTTATTGATCTCGTTGATGTACTTCATCGTTTTATAAATGGCTGCAAAGGTACATTTTTCCGGGAAAAAGGAGCGCCTTCGAGGCGGATGGCATTGGTTTATATGTTATTTTTGGTTTATGCTATCATCGCTCAAGATATTTTGGAACAGTCTGAAAATGGCCCTGCAGGAACTGCGGGTCAATAAGCTGCGGACTTTCCTGTCGCTGCTGGGCATTACCATCGGCATTTTCTGCATCATCGCGGTATTGACGGTGACCGAGAGTATGGAGACTTCCATCCGGAAAGACCTTAACTCGCTGGGCACCAACGTGATCTATGTCGAAAAATGGCCATGGGACGGCGGGGGCGAATGGTGGCAGTACATAAACCGCCCGCAGCCCAAATTCCAGGAAGTCCGCCAGATCAAAGACAAAGTAGGCTCGGCAGATGCCGCCACTTTCACCTTTTCCACCAGCGGGCGGAAAGTGGAATTCGGGTCGGACTATATGGACCAGGTAGCCCTCATCGCCACATCGGCCGATCTTGACAAGATGCAGACCATCGAGCTGGCGGCCGGGCGGTATTTCAGTCCCTCCGAGTTTAACAGCAGTTCCAACGCCGTAGTGCTGGGCTGGAACATCGCCGACGGGCTTTTCGGCAACGTGGAAGCTGCCGTGGGCAAGGAGATCCGCGTATCCAGCCGGAAGTGCCGGGTGATCGGGGTGCTGAAACGGAAAGGGGACAGCATGATCGGCGGGGTGCTGAACGATGATTGCGTACTTATGAACTATCTCTACGCCCGTACGATCGTGGACGAGCGGAACTGGAATACGAATACGACCATATTGGTCCGTTCCGCCGACGGTATCCCCACCGCACAGCTGAAAGACGACCTCACGGGGGCCATGCGGGCCATCCGGCGGTTGAAACCGGCAGACGGGAACGATTTTGCCCTGAACGAGATCACGACGGTGCAGGGGGAGCTCACCACGCTCTTTACCTACATCAACGCCGGTGGCTGGATGATCGCAGCATTCGCGTTACTGGTAGGCGGTTTCGGGATCGCGAACATCATGTTCGTGACGGTAAAGGAAAGAACGAATATCATCGGCCTGAAAAAGGCCATAGGCGCCCGCCCGGGCGTCATATTGACGGAATTCCTCATCGAGTCCATGATCCTTTGCATGGTAGGCGGCGGCCTGGGGCTGCTCTTCGTCTACGGGGGCGCCCTGATCGCCAGGAACATGTTCAGCTCCTTCCAGATCGGGCTATCGATCGGCAATATCATCCTCGGGTTTTCCATTTCCGGGATCGTGGGGATCATTGCCGGGTTCATTCCCGCTTACACCGCCAGCAAGCTCGACCCGGTTGTGGCGATCAGGAGTAATTGACGAATTCAGGAGATACTGAATTTCGTGCTCCGGGCGCTCCAGTCCGGCGAAACGGCTGCATAGGCGTCCCCGGATGCAGTTTCCTTCTTTGGCACACCAATTGCCTTCCCCTCCATATCTTTGCACGCAATTCAAATCAACCGATGAAACACATATTCCTTGCCGGCGCCCTTTGCATGACGCTCTTTTCGGGATGCGAGACCACTCAACAGATCCTCAGTACGCTGCCCACCACCACAACCACCGGTCAGCCCAACAGTTTCCAGATCGCCGCAGGCCTCAAAGAAGCCCTCAGCATAGGCGCCCAGAATTCCGCCAGCCGCCTTTCCGCGCCCAACGGTTTCTTCGCCAACGCCATGCTCAAAATCCTCATGCCCCCCGAAGCACAGAAAGTGGAATCCACCCTCCGCAACCTCGGCATGGGCAACGTTGTCGATAAAGCCATCCTCGCCATGAACCGCGGCGCCGAAGAAGCCGCCAAATCAGCCGCGCCCATCTTCGTGAACGCCATCAAACAAATGTCCATCACCGACGCCATCGGTATCCTCCGCGGGGGCGACTTTGCAGCTACCAACTATTTCAAGCAAAAAACCACTTCTGCGCTCACCACCGCCTTCAGCCCCGTCATCAACAACGCCCTGAAGAAAGTAGATGCCACCAAATATTGGGCAGACGTATTCACCGTCTATAACAAATTCTCCAAAACACCTGTCAACACCGACCTTACCGCCTACGTCACCGAACGCGCCATCAGCGGCATCTTCCATGAAGTAGGAGCGGAGGAACAAAAAATCCGTAAAGACCCCGCCGCCCGTGTCACCGAGCTCCTCAAAACGGTCTTCGGCAGCTCGCAGGCCCAGAACAAATAACCACCTGCCAGTCGAAAAAGGCCATGGCCAGCCCGAACAGCCGTTCCCGCAGGCCATGTCCTTTTTATATAACGGTTTAGGCGCATGTGTGCCGACAAGGCATGCATTTCCGGTGGTTTTCGCGTAACTTTGCGGACTTATGCCGGTTAACATACTTGCCATAGAATCTTCCTGCGACGATACCAGCGCAGCCGTCATCTCCGACGGGACCATCCTGTCCAACGTCATCGCCGGACAGGCCGTTCACCAACAATACGGCGGGGTAGTGCCCGAACTGGCTTCCCGCGCCCACCAGGAAAACATCGTTCCGGTGGTAGACCTGGCACTGAAGAAAGCCGGCATGCAGCCGGAAGACCTCAGCGCCATCGCGTTCACGCAAAGCCCGGGCCTCATCGGCTCCCTGCTGGTCGGCAGTTGCTTCGCCAAGTCGATGGCCCTGGCGCTCGATCTACCGCTGATCGGCGTTCACCATATGCAGGCGCACGTGCTCGCCAATTTCATCGACGATCCCAAACCAACATTTCCCTGCCTTTGCCTCACCGTTTCGGGCGGCCATACGCAAATCGTACGGGTAGACGGGCCGCTGCAGATGAAAGTCATCGGCGAAACGCTCGACGACGCCGCCGGTGAAGCGTTCGATAAATCCGCCAAACTCCTCGGCTTGCCGTACCCCGGTGGCCCGCTGGTCGACAAATACGCCAAAGAAGGCAATCCCAAAGCCTACCGCTTCCCCGAGCCGCAGATCCCCGGCCTGGATTTCAGCTTTTCCGGCCTTAAAACGTCGATCCTGTACTTCCTGCAGGAAAAAACGGCGAAAGACCCGGCATTCGTGGAAACCCACCTGGCCGATATCTGCGCTTCTATCCAGCATCGCATCGTCACGATCCTCACCAACAAGCTTGCGAAAGCCGCACAGGAAACGGGGATCACGGAGATTTGCATCGCCGGTGGCGTAAGTGCCAATTCCGGCCTGCGCAATGCCCTGGAGGCGCTCGGCAAGCAAAACGGCTGGAATGTCTACATCCCACAGTTCCAGTATTGTACGGACAATGCCGCCATGATCGCCATGACGGCGCATTATAAATACCTCGCCGGGGCTTTCAGTCCTGCGGATACCGTTCCCACGGCCCGCGCGGCATTCGAATAAGCGAAACATGGGCAATTCCTGGTTCCAGTTCAAGCAGTTCAGGGTAGAGCAGGCCGGCAGCGCCATGAAAGTCTGTACCGACGCGTGCATCCAGGGCGCGTGGACGGCCGCTAGCCTCCAATCGTGCCCGCCCGCCCGCGTGCTGGACATCGGCACCGGAACGGGCCTCCTCAGCCTGATGCTCGCCCAGGAAACACCGGTAATCATCGACGCCGTGGAACTGGACGAAACTGCAGCCGCGCAAGCCATCGCCAATTTCGCCGAATCGCCCTGGCGCACCCGGCTCCGCGGCGTGCAATCCGACATCCGGACATTTTTCCATCCCGAGCCCTACGATTTCATCATCACCAACCCGCCGTTTTTCCAGAACGACCTTCGCGGCCCCGATGCCCGGCGCACCGCTGCGATGCACACCGCTACACTGGGATACGCAGATCTGCTCGATGCCATCGCAAGATTGCTTTCTCCGGCAGGCAGGTTTTCGATTTTGCTGCCATACGCGGAGTTCCGGATTTTCCTGGAACTTGCCACAGCGCAAGGCCATTCCCTCCGCGCGCTCCTCGACATACAACAGTCGCCCGCGCATGCGCCCTTTCGTTCGGTCGGCATCTTCGGAAAAGGCGAAGCACAACCCGCCGAAACGCTTGTTATCCACGACGAGCACCGGCAATATACCCCCGCGTTTTCCGCCCTGCTGCAGCCTTTCTATCTCTATCTCTGACCGCTGCCGGCTTCCTGAAACAAATTGACGAGATTTAGAAACGGATCGACGAACGGCGCGCCGGCTTCATGCTGTATTTTGAAAGATGAAATTCCACGTCATGAAACTAGCATTGTCTTTGATCGCCCTGCTGAACCTTTGTTTTGCCAAAGCACAAACGGCTGACCCGACTATTAACGGTAAGATGGAAGTAACCTGGCCCGCCGGCAACTCCCGGACCGGCAAAGTCGTTTTCAACCTGGCGCCCGGCCATCCGCTTTTTCAGGAAATTTCCCTCGACGGCAAACGGATCGCTGCACAGGCTGACCCGGTTTTTGTCATCAGTGTGGGAAAGAGAGACCTGCTATCCCAAAACCGCTGGAACATTTTTTTCGATAAAGTACCCGAAAGGCCCTTCCAGAGCCATGTTCTGACGGTACGGAAAACCACCGCCGCAGTGAGGACGGAAGGTAACAGAACGATCGTCACCATCGGGCCCATATCCGCAGAAACCTTCGAAGGCAACCTGGAAATCACATTTTATCACGGCAGTCCGCTCTTCAACGTGGCGGCCGTTGTCTCCACCCAATCAGACGCCAAAGCGATCGTGTTCGATGCCGGTTTGACGAGCGCATCGACCGACTGGCAAACTTTTTCATGGATCAATACCGGTGATTCGCTCATGCGCGCAACTGCCGCAAAAGCGGATACCGCCCGCAACGTTGCCGTGAAATATCGTTCCATCGCGGCTTCCGGGAAACAGGGTACATTGGCCGTATTCCCGCCGCCGCATCAGTATTTCTATCCGCTGGACGAAGCCTTCAACCTCCGGTTCACCTGGTTCGGCAAAGGTTACCGCGGATTGGTGCCGGGAAACGGGATCGGCATCCGGCAGGAATTGCAGGGTGACAAGCGCTTCGTTCCCTGGTTCAACGCGCCGCCAGGCACGCAGCAACGCATGAACTTTTTCTGTCTGCTCGATACGGAAAGCGAAACGGCGGCCTTTGCCGCGGTAAAACGGTTTACGCATAACGACCGGTACGTTCCGCTGCCGGGATTCAAAACGATGTCGAGCCATTTCCATAACGAATTCGTCATGAAAGTGATGCTGGCGGGAAAGCCGGTGCCGGAACGGCCAGAGTTCGTGGACGTGTTCAAACGGCTGGGCGTAGACATCGTGCACCTGGCGGAATTCCATTATACCGCCGACCCCAAAGGGCCGGACGAAAAGCGGCTCCCGCAGCTGAAAGCGCTGTTCGAACTTTGCGAAAAGCAGTCGGATAAGGATTTTCTGCTGTTACCGGGGGAAGAGCCCAACGAGTTTTTCGGAGGGCATTGGCTGAATATTTTCCCGCGGCCGGTATATTGGGTGATGTCGCGCCGGGAACAGACGCCCTATGTCGAAGACCGGCCAGGCTTCGGCAAAGTATACCACATCGGCAATAAATCCGAAATGCTGCAACTGCTCAAAGATGAAAAGGGCCTGGCCTGGACGGCGCATCCGCGAACGAAAGGCTCCGTCAACACCCCGGACATTTACAACCATGAAGCTTTTTTCCAGTCAGACAGGTTCATGGGCGCAGCCTGGAAAGCCATGCCCGCCGATCTTTCTGAGCCGCGCCTCGGCAAGCGGGTGCTCGATCTGCTCGACGATATGAACAACTGGGGAACGCGGAAAACGGTCATCGCCGAAGCCGACCTTTTTACCATCACGCCCGACAACGAAATGTACGCCCATATGAACGTCAATTACCTCATGCTAGACAAGCTGCCGGCGTACCAGGACAGCTGGCTGCCCATCCTGGACGCCATGCAATACGGGCGGTTCTTCAGCACAACGGGTGAAGTGCTCATGCCGTCCCTGAAGATCAACGGGCGCATTTCCGGCGATAGCCTGCAACTGCCCGCAAACGGGCTTGCGGAGATCGCGTTGCGCCTGCGCTGGACGTTCCCCATGCAGTTCATTGAAATTATTTCTGGCGACGGGAAATCAGTATTCCGGGAGCGGATCGATCTTTCTGATACGGAGGCTTTCGGCGACAGGGAATTCCGGCTGGAAGCGAAACTGGCCGGCCGCAAATGGGTGCGAGTTGAAGCCTGGGACGTGGCGGTGAATGGTGCTTTCAGCCAAACGTTTTACATCCGCTGACAGCCCTTCAGCCCTGTGCAGCCTGCGCCTTGTGATAATTGGAAATAGCCCAGGCCTGGAGCGCCTGCATCACCGGTTTGAGTGCCAAACCTTTTTCCGTGAGCGAGTATTCGACGGTGGGAGGCACGGTAGGATAGGGTTTTCGCGAAATGATCTTCCGCTCCTCCAGCTCCTTCACCGTTCTGGCCAGCATGCGCGTGTTGATGCCCGGCACCGCGCGCTCCAGTTCCCCGAATCGCAACACCCCGCCCATCAGTGCGTTGATGACAGACATCGTCCATTTGCCGGAAAGTAAGTCCATCGACTCCTGGAACGGACAAGGTGCCGGATTTTTTTTCTTCGTGAGCGGTGCGGCCATGCTGAATGCTTTACTTGTTGTCAGTAGCTGACAAGCTTGCCAGTACTTTTCAAATGTACGGCATCGCATTAACTTAGCGGTCAAACGCCGTTATATGACCGTAGCGCTTATCGAACAATTCATTATACAAAACCTGCCCGACACCACCCGCCTCGAGCATGGCGGTTATATTTTTTATTTCTATTCGACGGATCAGCTGCTTCCCTTCGTAAGCATCGCCATTGCCGACAACGAATACGATCATGTGTCGGAATTGAGCAGGGAAGGGGTGTTCCGGGTGAACATCGGAGTGTTGAAGGAAACGTTCGCCGGGATGTTCCCAGAGCCTTCCGCCGAATGGGACTACGCCGTGCTCGACCGGTTCCTGCCGCATCCGCACTACGCCGCGCAGCATTATATCTGTATTCTTAACCCGGAAGGAGAAAATGAGGAGACAACCTGCAGGCTGATGGTAGAGGCCTGGGGCATTGCGAAGCGGCGGTTTGAAAAGAAGCACCCGCAGGGATAGGCTTGAAACGCGACAGTCCTGCCACGGACAATGCGGGGCAGGACGGCCGGAATATTGTTGTTATGCCGATCAAACGAAATGGATCGGGATGTCTTTCTTTTGCGGATTGTTGGGGAAGTCGAGCTGCGGAACGGGATAGGATTCGTCTTCATGAACGATATCCGACTCCTGGAGCACGGTTTTCCTGACCAGCGTGAGCTCCAGCACATCGGGGATGAGCACGTCGTTGGTGCCGCTGCCGGAAAACTCGTAGGAATAGAACGTATCGCCATAGTTGTTGCCATGCACGTGAATGAGCGTGAACTCCCGTTCCAGGAGCCGCAGGATGCTTTCCACTTCGCGCAGCCTGTTTTTCAGGTCGTGAAACTCGAAGATCAGCTGGTTAACGCGGCCGAGGCAGGCCAGGAACTTCGGATGATCGAGCAGCCCGTATTCCCCGCCTTCGATATCGATTTTCAGCAGCACATTTTCGTCGAAAAGGCGGTATTGTTCCATGTGCTGTTCCAGCGAATTGTATTTGCCGTTCTTTTCCGGCGCAATGCCTTCGTCTACGAACACGATGTCTCTTTCATTGAGCTCCGTCAGTTTCTTTTTCCATTTCTTGGCGGTGGAAAGGTATCTTTTAGCCTTCCGGAAGCGGAAGGAGATCATCAGTTTCGCGAAATGCCGCATGTTCACGTATTCGCCGTTGAACATGGTGGGGTCGAACATGAGGACGGGCTTGCCGGTGCGGGAATTGAAATCTTCTTCGAAGGAGGTTTCCCAACCAACGCCGTAAGTCAGGAGCCGGTCGGTGTGCTGGATCGCTTTCTCGTACACAACGTAACCTCCATCGTGATTTCTACCCAATCGGATCTTGTTTTTGACGTGGACGGGCGATAGGAATTTAATTTTGCTCATATGCGGCTGTTTCAGGTCTTTCACTTGTTTTGGTTGCCAGTTTGCGCCTCCGTTCCCTACGGCTGCTCTCGGTTCAAATTCAGGTCGGGCGTTAGATAAGCAGTGCCGGGACCGTGCCGGCGGATAACAATATCTGAAATAAATGCCGTATTACCCAGTAATTTGATGGGTTATTGTAGTGAGGCGGTATTCCTGATCAGCTAACGGCCATCGTTCTTGACCGAATTGCTTAACTTGAGTGGCAACAAACAAATGCTATCCCATGAGAAAACTCATTTTCGCCATCAATATGACCCTGGACGGTTGTTGTTCCCATACCAAAGGAACCCCGGGCGTGGAGGTACATGATTACTTTACAGCGCTTTTAGGGGAAGTCGATCTGATGGTATACGGTCGGATCACTTATGAATTGATGGTGCCTTTCTGGCCGGATATCGCAAAAAGCAATGAGGCGCCCACAAAGTTTATGCTCGATTTCGCAAAAGCGTTCGACGCAATCCCGAAAGTCGTTTTCTCCCGGACGCTGGAGCGTGTAGACGACCAGAATTCCCGCCTCGCCAAAACCGATCTGGCCACGGAAATAACCCGGTTGAAAAATGAGCCCGGTAAAGGCATCCTGGCCGGCGGCGTTGCATTGTCTGCTGAATTGCTGGAGCTGGGACTGGTGGATGAGTTTATCGTGGTGATACACCCGGTGGTGGCAGGAGCGGGGAGGCGCCTGTTCGATACCGCGCAACTGCCGGACCAACTGGCTTTGAAGCTGGAGGAAACGAGGACCCTGGAATCGGGGCACGTGGTGTTGCGGTACAGCAAACTTTAGCAGGGAATAGATATTGTAAAAGCCCCGGGAATAAACGCCCGGGGCTTTTTTAGTATCTGGAATGGCCGTTACACGTTCCCCTCCGCATACGCCTTCATGTAGGCATAACGGTCGGTGAGGTGGCCGTTGGCCACGATGGTCGCTTTTTGGATCATTTCGCTGCCGCCGTTCACCAGGTCGTCGAACACATATTTCATCAGGTGGTCGCCGAAGAACTGTGATGCATCGCGCGGAAGCTCGTTGGGAAGGTTGCCCACACACATCATGGTGACGCCTTCCTTATCGTAAGGTGCGATCCTGTCGCGGTTGGTGCGGTGAACGCCGTACACGGGGTCTTCTATGGTAGCGTCTCCCAGGTTGCAGGGTACAGAACCGCCCTGGTCGTCGGTAATATCGGCGATCACCTGGATGCGGAAATTCTCCTTCGCCAGGTCGTCCCAGGTAAACAGCGGCGCAATATCCTGGTCCCAGTAAATCCCGTTCATGAGCACGTCCGAACAGGTAACGTAGGGCAGGAATTTGCAATCGTACTGTTCGGGATGGGCGTGGAAATCTTCCCGGCTGTACGTTTTGTCGGAACGGCGGAGGTACAGCTCGCCCGCTTTCAGTTGGGTGTAAACCGGGTAGGCGTATTCGTTGATGAGGAATTCGTCGGGCGGGATGTATTTGATGCCCAGGAGCCCCATTACTTCCAGGATGCCCGCTGTCACGCGGCCGGAACCGGTGGTCACGATCTTGACGGGCGGGAGCTTCACGCCGAAATAATGGGTGATCAGCTCCTGGAAGTCGTGGCATTCATATACCCGCTTGAAATCGAACAGGCCCGTCCGCCGTCCGTATTCCAGCAGGCCGTTATGCGCGCCTACGACGCCGGCGAAGAACCCGAACCCGAGGATGCGCTGCCCGTCGGGATGCACGAGGCATTCGTAATCGATGAGCGAGATGTTGCGTTCCAGGATGGTTTGCAGCATTTCGCGGTTCTGGGGCTGGAGTTTTTTGGTATGCGAAAAGAAAAGGTACGTTTTTCCGGGGATGAGCCTGTCTTTCGGTACTTCCTTGATGCCGAGCAGGATGTCGCAATGCGACAGGTCTTCAGCAACGTGGATACCGGCGGAGCGGTACTCATCGTCTTTGAAGGCACGGTGCGGCGAGGGCTGCACGGTGATCTGCACGGTGGGGTAACGGGAAAGGATCCACTGGCATTGCTGCGGGGTGAACGCGACGCGGTTATCTTGCGGAATTTTCTCTTCACGGATCAGTCCGATTTGAATGGAAGCCATGATTGTTTATTGGTGTTTGGATCGAATGCTGCAACATTACTGTAAATTTGCTTTTTTGCAAAATCAGATGGAGGTACTGAAACGATTCGAGGGGCTGATGGGCCCCGGAGAGAAATACGCATTGCCGGAAATATTCATGTCGGAGATGCTCGAACTGAACAGCCAGTTGTTCGAACTGGAAAATAGCGGGGACGAAGCGGCGGTGCTGCAATTGGGCAGCAGGATTTCCGGGTGGATGCAGCACCTGGCCGAAGACGTGGAGCCCGCGCTGGCAGCCTTTGAGAACAGCCGCGCCAGCCAGGGGCAAATCACCCTGCTGAAAGAATGTTTCGTCAAGCTAAAATATTTATTGCGGATTCAACAAAGAATTTCTACATTTGCAACCCGCGATAAGGCTTCATAACCCGGTCGCATGCCCAGATGGCGGAATTGGTAGACGCGCTAGACTCAAAATCTTGTTTCGGCAACGGAGTGCAGGTTCGATTCCTGTTCTGGGCACCAAAAAAAAGCCTGATATCCTTCGAGATGTCAGGCTTTTTTCATTTCTGATAATCTTTTCCATATTCTCCAGATCATCCCTTCCTATTTTACCCGACTGTCATCGCCCGGAAGAATTTTTCAATCCGGATAACCGATCGGTTCGTATGCTGTAAATTTATACCATGCACAAGCGGGAAGACATTTCAGGCTTTTATGAACGTATCCATTACCTGCCGCCGGATAAGATCGCGACAGACAGGCCGCATATCAATGTTTTTGAGCGCGCCGCCTGCATCAACGCCACGCCTTTCCGCCGGAGGGATTATTATAAAGTGACGCTGGTCCTGGGGACGGGCAGGCTCGATTACGCCCATCGGTCCATTTATATCGACCGCCCGGCGCTCGTGTTCTCCAACCCCATGATCCCCTACAACTGGATACCCGACCCATCGGAACAGGGCGGCTGGTTTTGTATTTTCAACCAGGCCTTCATCCGGCAACGGGAAAGCCTGCTGACCCACCTGCCCATGTTCCAGACCGAAACGGATAAGGTATTTTTTCCCGATGCAGCCAGCGTAGCCGAGATCACGGCCTTCTTTACCGCCATGATGCGCGAGAATGCGGAGCATTATGTCCACAAAGACGATGTACTGCGCAATTACCTTCACCTCATCGTTCACCACGCTTTAAAAATGAAACCCGCCGGGGATTACGACCGCGACCTGAACGCCGCCGCCAGGATCACCGGCTTGTTCCTGGAGCTTCTGGACCGGCAATTCCCCATCGAATCGAACCGGCAGGAACTGCAGCTCCGCTCCGCAAATGACTTTGCCAGGCAACTTTCCCTGCACACCAATCACCTGAACAGAATGGTCAGGGATTTTACCGGGAAAACAACGACGGAGCACATCGCCGCCAGGATACTCCTGGAAGCCAACGACCTGCTGCTCAATACGGATTGGCCGGTGTCGGAGATCGGCTACTGCCTTGGGTTCCGGTATCCCGGTTATTTCAATAGCTTTTATAAGAAGCACACCGGCACCACACCCAATGCGCTCAGGAAACATGCGGTTTGAATTGTAGAAGTATCCGATTGAAAAGTCGTATTGCATCATCGTACGCCTGCATAATTTCGCTATAGCAACGCAAAAGCCTGACGTATGGAAACTACAGCAAACAAGACAGCGATGGAAGCGGAAAAACAATCCATCCTGGTTCCCATTAATGATTACCTGGAAGGCCGCCCGGCCAAAGACACCGAACGGCTCCGGCGCGCCTTTCACCCGGATGCTTTCATTAGAATGGTGGTAGATGGAAAATTGGCGGCGTGGACGGTCGCGCAATACCTCGATGCCGTCGCCAACGCGCCTGTTCAGGAATGCCAGCCTGAAATGCTCAGTTATTCCTGGGATGGGGACACCGCATCCGCCCTCGTACAATTGACTTTCCCCACCTTCCGGTTTATAGACCGGTTCAACCTGGTGAAGCTGGACGGGAAATGGCTGCTGATCGACAAGCTTTCCTATCGCCAACCGGTATAGCCGGCGATCCCGGGTAATTTAATATGATGGGTTTTGGCCCATCGGCAACGAACGGGGAACGGTTTACCTTCGGGCCTTAATTTGGCACAAAAAAACGTTTCCAAAACTGATGGAGCCGGGCAATCCTGCCCGGCTTTTTTATGCCCCAACCCGAACGCCGCAGGATGCGCCGGCCAGAGGAGGCTCCCTTCCCGCGAGGTTAAAAAATCACCGCTTTTAAACAATCCCGCCACCTAATGCGTTGATTCCTATGATTTGAGATAATACCGGAACCTACGAATACACCCGTGTTACCCGAAAGATTGCCCCGATTAGGCCGGTTCCGGTCAGGTTATAGCAAACGAATCCAATCCTGTTAGTCGTATGGCGAGAATGTTACGTATCCTGAAACTTAGTGTTCCTTCCCGGGCCAAGTTGCCGGGTTTCTTGTCCGCCGCCCTCCGGGCCCTGTTACCTGCCGCGTTATTGCTGGCATTGTCGGGGAACCTGCGGGGACAGTCGTGCACCGGCTCCCTGGGCGACCCTGTTTTCCTGGAAACCTTCGGCACAGCACCTTCCACCGCCCGGCCCTCGCTGGGGCCCGCGCTTCCGGCGGGGATGACGACCTACATCCAGTATTATCCCGGCCTGGGCGGCAGGCCCATGGGGCCGTACCCCGGGCAATACGTGATCAGTAACACCACAAGGGGATACAACAACACCTATTTCGTTGACCGGCCAGACCATACCACAGGCGATTTTACCGGACGCTGCATGGTAGTAGACGCGGAAGCTACGCCGGGCAGATTCTATGAGCGCACGATCACGGGGCTTTGCGCAGGCACCACTTTCGAGTTTTCCGCCTGGATCATGAACATCAACCCCAGCAGGGGCGTAGCTAACCCGAGCCTCCGCTTCGATATCATGGATGCGAACAACCCCAACGGTACCCCGCTCACGCAGGTGTCTACCGGGCAGGTAGCGTACCAGTCGCCCGGGACCTGGGTGCGGCTGGCGGGCCTTTTCCAGATGCCGTCTACCACCAGCTCCATCATCCTCCGTATTTACAGCAACACGCCGAATAGCAACGGTAACGACCTTGCGCTGGACGATATCGCCTTCGCCGCCTGCGGCCCCCCGATATCCTTTACCCAGGGCGCAGGTACGGTTTGCGCCGGCGGAAATACAAGTGTGAGCGTTTCACTGCCCGCGGGCAGCTATTCGTCGTATTACTTCCAGCTGCAACGCCGGCAGATAGGCACCACCAACTGGGAAAACATAGGCACCGTCGTGAACAACGGCGCCAGCAACCAGCGCACATTCCCCATTACCAATGCGCAGGCCGGCTTTGAATACAGGGTAGAAGCCGCCGGCGGACAGGCGGAGATCTATAACGCCAATTGCCGGGTAGTGTCCGACCCGCTGGAAGTGAAGGTGATCGATTACAGCGTCGCTATTTCCGGGAATTCTCCGGTTTGTTATAATACCTCCACTACGCTTACGGCCACCGTTACGCCGAAAGCCGGAACGGGGACCCCGGCTACAGGATTCACTTATGTTTGGGAGTCGAGCCCCGCAGGCGCCAGTAACTGGTCTGTAATGCCCGGCCAGACCGGGTCTTCACTCAATACCGGCGCCCTTACCGAGCCCCGCGACTACCGCGTGACCGCTTCGGTTGCCGGGTGCCAGGGAGATGGCGTTTCGAATATCTTCACCGTGTCGGTAGACCGCGAACTGGCGATGACGCTCGGGAGCCTGGCGCCCGTTTGCCAGGGCACCACATCCGTCAACCTCCCTTATACCATTCATTCCGGCAGCCCGGACCGCTATTCCATCACGAGCGCCAACCTGCCGGGGTTTCAGCCGGTAACGCTGGCCAGCCTGCCGGCATCGCCCATCCCTGTGGCCATTCCCGGCGGAACGGCGCCGGGCACCTACAACTTTACGATCACGTTCAACAAATCGGGCGTCAATTGTAACTCGCCCGCATACCCATTCTCACTGACCATCGACGCACCGCCGTCGCCTGCTGTGGCCGGGCCCGACCAGGACCTCTGTGCGGTAACGTCAACCCAGCTGGCGGCCACTCCGCCTGCGGTGGGACAAGGCACCTGGACGATGGTGAGCGGCCCTTCCAGCGTTACTTTCAGCGACCCGAACAGCGCCACGGCAACCGTTTCCGGTCTGGTGCCAGGGGCTTACGTGCTGCGGTGGACGGTCGCCAACGGCGGATGCCCGCCTGTTTCTGACGATGTGACGATCGGGATCGAAGCGCAGCCAACGCCTGCGAACGCGGGTCCCGACAAAACGCAATATAATTCTGGGAAATTCGTCAACCAGGCCAATAGCCCCACGAATGGCGCCGGTACCTGGACGGTCATCAGTGGCAATGCCGTCCTGGGAGATACCCAGGACCCCTTCACCACGGCCACACTTGCACCGAACACGAGCGCCACGCTGGTATGGACGGTCGCCAATAACAATTGCCCGCCGTCGACGGACACGGTAGTGCTGCGATTCGTGCAGCAGGCCGATATCCAGATCGAAAAAACGGTGGTGGAAAACGGGCCGTATATCGCCGGGCAGGATTTCTCCTACAGGATCGTGGTGCGCAACGCCGGACCGAGCAACAACCCGGCGGTGCTCATACGCGACGATCTTCCCGCTGCTTTCATTCCCGCAAACATACATGTGACGGCAACCGGATCGGCCGCGATACTCAGCAACCAGTCTGCAGGCCGGTCGATCGTCGTGAATGCGGATATTCCCGTAGGCGCGTCTACGATCGAGATTTTGGTGGAAGGGAAGATCGACCCCGGTTTTGAGGGAGACCTGACCAATACCGCCACGGCCACTTCGCCCGACATTCCGGACCCGGACGGTGCTTCCAGCACGGTGACGGTGCCGGTGGTGCGGCGGCCATTCTTCGAGGTGCTGAAACGTGCGCCTTCGTCGGCGGTTGCGGGTGAGGAGATTTCGTTCGGGGTTCGGGTTGGCAATACCGGTTTGGGCAATGCGGAAAATACGGTCTTCACCGATGTGATCTCCCCGAAAATGAGCAATGTGCGCTGGTCGGCGGTGGCTACCGGAATGGTGAGCATCGTTTCTGGCGCCACGGGAACGGGAAGCACGGTCAGCATAACGGCGAATTATCCTGCCGGCGATACCGGCCGTTTATATGTAACGGTTACCGGAACGGTGAACCCGGACGCCACGGGAACGATCGAAAACACGGGAACGGCTACACCTTCCGAGCCGACGGTAGGCCCCTCGCAGTCGAATACCACATCTACGCTTATTATCAGCAGCCCCGGGTTGCTGATCGACAAATCGGGACCTGCGAGCCATACGGCCATAGCAGGCGGCCCCATCAGCTACACGATCGTGGTCGTGAATAATGGCCCGAGCGATGCGGTGAACACCGTCATTACGGACAACGTGCCTGCCGAGATATCGCAGGTGCAGTGGACAGCCACTGCAGAAGGTGTTGCATCCATTACAGGCGGCAATTCAGGTACGGGCAATGCGGTTAGGTTGACAGGGAATTTCCCGGCCGGCAGCTCCAACCGTATCGTGATCCGTGTAAACGGCACCGTTAGCCCCGATTTCTCGGGAACACTCACCAACACGGCTACTGCCACGCCTTCGGAAGCGGGTGCAGACCCGGTTTCGGACATCGAATCCACCGTCGTTTCCAAAGATGTGGACCTGACGATCGTGAAAGCCGGGCCGGCGTTCGCGGTTGCCGGCGAGCAGATCGCTTATACCATCACCGTTTCCAATACCGGCATATCCAATTCTTCCAACTCAGTGATCCACGACCTGCTGCCCGTTGGCCTATCCAATGGCAGCTGGACCGCCACCGTTACGCAAGGCACGGCAGTGATCGTGAGCGGCGCCTCCGGATCGGGAAATACCATCGACGTAACGGCCAATATGAACGCGGGCTCCACGATCACGATCGTTGTGCATGCCACCATCGTTCCCGGCGCCACCGGCGTTATCCGCAATACATCCACGGTAACGCCTTCCGAGCCGGGCACTTCACCGGTTACGTCCAACGAAGTGGTGACGGAATTAACTTCCCGTGCAACGCTGACGATCGATAAATCCGGGCCGGACAACGCTTCTGCCGGAGATCAGATCACCTACGTCATTACGGTCGGCAATGCCGGACCGAGCAATGCGCGGAACATTACGGTGACGGACGTGGTGCCGGCTTCGGTTACGCGCGCCACCTGGTTTGCCGTAACATCGGGCAATGCCATCATCACCAGCTCGCCCACCGGAACGGGCAATAATATTTCTTTGACGGCCAACATCGATGCGGGGCAGAATAACCTGGTCAGGATCACCGTCACCGGTACGATCAGTTCCGATTTCGACGGCACCATCACCAACACGGCTATCGTTACGCCATCGGGCACCTCCAGTACGGGCGATACATCCACCAAGGTCACGACCGTTCAGCGGGTCCCCGTGCTCGGGATCATCAAATCCGCAGTAGATACGGTTTTGGCTGGAGACAGCATCATTTATAATATCGAAGTCTTTAATACCAGCAACGCTTCGGCGGAGAACGTCGTGATTACGGACGTGGTGCCCGCTTCGATCAGCGGCGTGAGCTGGACGGCCAGCCGCAGCGGACTGGCAATTGTTACCAGTGGCGCCACAGGAACAGGGAATAATGTGTCGGTGACGGCCAACATCCCGGCGGGCCCGGTGCATCGCATCCTCATTACGGTGAAAGGGAAAACGAGCCCCGCAACATCCGGGCAGATCGAGAACATCGCCACGGCAACGCCTTCGGAGCCGGGCGCTTCCGCCGTTTCCGATACGGCAACGGTAGTGGTGCAGCGCATCCCTGAACTGATCATCCAGAAAACGGGGCCGGCGAAGTTGTCGGCCGGGCAGCAGATCGTTTATACCATAAGCGTCCGCAACAATTCACCGTCTGACGCGCAAAACGTTTCGATTACCGACCTCATTCCGGCGCAGGTGACCAATGCGAGCTGGACGGCGGTGGGACAGGGGGCCGCCACGATACTCGGCGGCGCTTCCGGAACGGGCAATACTTTGGCCGTGCAGGCCAACATCCCGGGAGGCAATACCGCCGGCAACGTGGTGCTGATAACGGTTACCGGAATTGTGGACCCGCTGTTCAGCGGCAGCTTCACCAATACCGCAACGGCAACGCCTGCGGAGCCGGATGCGCAACCCGTTACCTCACAGCAGGTAACAACCACCGTCACCCGCGAAACATCGGTAATGGTGCGGAAAAACGGCCCTGCGTCTGCGGCGGCCGGGGAAACGATCAGTTATACGCTGATCGTGACCAACGGAGGCCCCTCGGCCGTGCAAGAAGTGCAGATCACCGACGCGCTGAACGCAGTGTTGACGAATACGGCCTGGTTCGCCACCGCAACGGGCGGCGCAACCATCACGGCCGGCGCTTCGGGAACGGGGAACAGCCTGCTGGTGAAAGGCAGCATCCCGGCGGTGCAGGGAATGATCACCGTCAACATCACGGGCTCCATCCGCCCGGATGCAACGATCGATACGATCCGCAACTTCGCGGTGGCGGTTTCTGACGAAGCCCCCGGCAAACCGGTGAACTCGGATACGGTGGTGACCGTGCTGAACAAGGTACCGGGCGTGCTCATCAGCAAAACCGGACCTTCCAGTATTTTCGCCGGCGGCACCATTGTGTACAGGGTGCGCATTTCCAATACCGGGCCCTCCAATGCGCGGGGCATCGTTATCCGGGATACGATCCCGGCAAATATCATCAACCCGGCCTGGACCAGCTCCGCCACCGGCAACGCTGCCGTGCTGACCGGCGCCACCGGTTCGGGTAATATCCTGGCGGCTACGGGCGACATTGCGGCCGGCTCCGGGAACGAAATTACCTTCACCATCACGGGCCAGGTGGCAGACAATTTCGCGGGCACCTTTACCAACAGGGCCGTGGCAGACCCGGCCGAGCCCAATACACCGCCGGTTACATCTTCTGTAACTACCAACGCTACGAAACAGGCGAGGATCAGGATTGAAAAATCGGGCCCGGCGGTGACGGAAGCCGGTACGCCGGGAGAATATGTCATCCGCGTTACCAACGACGGACCCAGCCGTGCAGATAATGTGACGATCAAAGACGTGCTGCCGCCTCAAATCCTGCAAGCGGTTTGGGCGGCAAGCGGCAGTGGCGGCGCAACGCTTACCGGGCCGGCTTCCGGCAGCGGCAATGTTTTGACAACGGCCAGCATCCCGCCCGATCCTTCCGCCATCATCACCATCCTGGTGAGCGGCGTGCTCGATCCCGCGTTTACCGGCACTACGTTCACCAATACGGCCATCGCGCTGAATGATCCGTCTACCACGCCGGTCGGTGGCGACACGGCTTCGGTCACTACGCTCGTGAACAGGGTCGCCAATCTCAGGGTAGTAAAAGCCGGGCCGGCGAATGCAGCCGCCGGTGAGCCGATCGAATATATCATCCGTGCTTATAACGACGGGCCTACCGAGATTTTCGGCGCCGTGTTCCAGGACATTGTCCCGGCGAGCATCCTGAACGTTACCTGGACCGCCACGGCACAGGGCAGTGTAACCAACCTGACGCCGGTTTCCGGTAACTCCAATAATATCTCGCTGACGGCCGATATGCCTACAGACGGGGCCAGCTTTATCGAAGTGATCGTACGGGGCGTAGTGTCTCCTGCGATGGTGAACGGCAGCACGATCTCCAATACCGCGAGCATCAACCTGCCGGCCGGTAGCAACGCCACAGACCCGAACCCGGCCGACAATTCATCTACCGTGATCACCGTGATCGACAACGATCCCGTGGTGCGCATCGGTAAAACCGGGCCGGCGATCACAAACGTAGGGGATACGATCCGTTATCGCGCGGTGATCTCCAACGGCGGCTCGGGCAATATCACCGGCGCCATTATCACAGATAATGTTCCCGCTTCCATCCGCGTATACGATTGGACGGCCACCGCAACCGGTACCGCAACGGTGACGGGCGCCACATCGGGCGCCACCAACGCAGTGTCTACAACGGGAGACATACCGGTGGGCACGGGCAATACGATCGTGCTGAACATCGCGGGCGTAGTACTGGAAAGCGCGGGGAATACCATCGTGAATACGGCCAGCGTAACCGCAGGCTCGAACAAGGAAAGCTCCGTAACCACGTCCGTCAACCGTTCCACCGATATTTCCATCCAGAAATCCGGACCGCAGGCCGTGAATGCGGGTGAGGTGATCAACTACGTGATGGTGATCCGCAATCATGGTAAAGTGGGCAGCGACGATATGCTTATCGAAGACCAGATACCCGCTGCCATCACGAACGTGACCTGGACGGCCGAAGCCTTCGGCGATGCATCTATTCTCGATTCCGCAAGGATAGACAGCAGCGGCAACCTGATCCGCCTGCCAGCGAAGATCGGTCCGGGCAAGGCGAACAATTTTATCGTCATCGCAGTGCGGGGCATCGTGAACCCCACGGCAGGCGGTACCGCCATCACCAATCTCGCCTCCGTGACGCCGAACGATATCACCGATTACAACCTGCCCAATAACCAGAGCGTCGTTATCACCGGCGTCGGCCAGTTGACAGGACTGATCGTCCGCAAGACCGGCGCGGCCACCGCGCAGGCGGGCAGCGATATTTCGTACGATGTCGTGGTGATCAATAACGGCCCGTCAGACGCTACCGGTGTAAATATCAACGACGTTGTACCGCCGGAAATCACCAATGTGAAATGGGATGTAACCGTTTCGGGCGCCGCCATCATCACCGGGCCATTCACCGGCACGGGCAATAATGTGGCTACTTCCGCCAACATCCCCGGCGGCACGGGCAACCTCGTGATCATCGGCATCAAAGGCACCATCGATCCCGACTTCGCCGGTACCATCAAGAATATCGCGGTGGTGTCTACACCGGGCATTCCGTCCATTTCCGATTCGGCCGTCACCGTTGTGGACAAGCAGGTGGCGCTGAAGGTGCGGAAAGACGGCCCGGCAAGGGTCACCGCCGGGGACGTCATGCAATACGTTATCACCGCCAGCAATGCCGGTCCGGCGAATGCCCGCGGCGCGGTGATCACCGATACGATAGATAGCAGGCTGAACAACGTGGTTTGGGTGGCTATGGCGGTGAACGGCGCAACGGTGACCACGGGCGCCACCGGCAGCGGTCCGCAGATCCGTGTAACGGGGGATCTTCCCCCCACGCCGGGTGCGGCCATTACCATCATTGTGAGTGGCGAAGTGGCTGAAGACGCGACAGGCACGCTGGTGAATACCGCTACGCTCGCAGGCAGCGAACCGGGCGATGTTCCGGTGGTTTCTCCGCCGGTGAACACCGTCATCGACCGGAAAGCGAATTTGTCGATCGTGAAATCCGGGCCGGCTACCCTGCATGCAGGCCAGCTCATCGGGTATACGCTCAACGTTTCGAACGCAGGGCCGAGCAGCAATAAGGGTATCAGCATTACCGATGTTGTGCCGGCCAACATACACGGTACACAGTGGATCGTGGCGAGGGCGGATGCAGGCGTAGTGGTGAATTCCGGGCAATCGGGAACAGGTAATAACGTGAATATTTCGGCAGACATGCCTGCGGGAACGTCTATGCTGGTGTTTGTGGAAGGAAGGGTAGACTCCTCGTTCGCAGGCACGCTCCTGAACACGGCGTACGTCATTCCGTCGGAGCCCGGCAGCAATCCCGACACCTCCTCTGTACAAACCCTCGTCACGCTGCAGCCCGAGGTGCAGATCACCAAATCCGGGCCAGCCAGCATTGTGGCGGGATCCAATATCACATGGGTAGTAACGGCTACCAACAATGGCCCGAGCCTCGCTAAAGACGCGCATATCCTGGACGCCGTACCGGCCGCCGTGACCAACGTAACGTATTCGGCCGCGGTTACCGGTAACGCGCAGATTACCGGCCCGACGTCCGGCACCGGCAGCCCGATCGATATGACGGTTACCATCCCGCCCGGCGCCGGCCATAGCGTTACGCTTACCATCAACGGCACGCTGCTGCCCGATTACCGCGATTCGCTGTTCAATACGGCCATCATCCGGCCGGCAGAGCCGGGCGCAGTTGCAGATACGGCCACGGTGGTTACCAGGGTGGAAGTGGAGCCGAGGATCGTGGTCGAAAAGAGCGGTCCGGCAGTTGTCGTGGCGGGCCAGCCTATCCGGTATATCATCCGCGTCAGCAACCAGGGACTGAGCAATGCGCTCGGTACGGTGATTACGGACGTGGTGCCTTCGGTTATTACCAATACTTTCTGGACGGCCGTGCCCTATGGCCAGGCCACCGTGGTGAGCGGGACCGGCGCGATTTCGAACAACGTAGCCGTGACCGCCGATATTCCGGCAGGTGTAGCCAACGGCATCATCATCACTGTAGACGGCATCGTTGCTCCGAATGCGATCGGTACGATCGTAAATACGGCTACGGCCACACCGGCAGAGCCGGGCGTACCGCCGGCAAATGCTACGGTTTCAACCCAGGTCACTTCGGAATCGCATTTGTCGATCACGAAAACCGGCCCGGCAGAAATGAGCCGCGGAGCGCAGGCGACTTATACCATCAGTTTCTCCAACGCCGGCCCCAGCGATGCGAACGGCGTAACGATGATAGACACGATCCCCGATGTGCTCGAAAATGTGCGATGGACGGTGCTTACGAGAAAAGGCGCCGTTGTGACCAACGGCCAGAGCGGTACCGGGAACATTGTTACGGTGACGGCAAACTTCCCGGCGGCGGACACCGCTTCGCTGACCGTGCTCGTAACGGGCACCGTGCGGACCAATGCGCCGGACGGCACCGTACTGAACACGGCGCATCTCATGACACCCGGACAAGGGGAGATTTCTTCGAACACGGTGTCGAGCATTATCAAGGCGCTCGCCGATGTGTCGATCCGCAAAACAAGCCAGCACGAAGCCTATGAAGGCTCAACGATGTTGTTCGAACTCGAAATCGAAAACCAGGGCCCATCGCCGGCCAACGGCGCCATTGTTCGCGATACCATCCCGAACAGCCTGGCAAACCCTGTGGTAACGGTGGTTTCCAGCAGCGGCGGCGTTGCGGGGATTTCGACGGGCGTGAACGGCAATGCGGTGATGGCGACCATCGGCACGCTGCCTCCTGGCGGCAAAGCCACGCTTCGGATCGTGGCCACGGCCGTAACGCCGGGGACCGTCGTGAATGCAGGGCTCATATTTACGCCTGCAGGCGTTCCCGACAGCGACAGCTCCAACAACATCAGTACGGCTACTTCCTTCATCCTGGCGAAGAGCAAGCTCGCCATCGATAAAACGATCAGTCCGGCTACCGGGCCTTATTACCCGGGAGAAACGCTGACATATACGCTGACCGCGCGCAATGAAAGCAGCCGCGGCGTGAATCCGGTTCAGGTAACGGATACCCTGCCCGCCGCATCGCTCGTAACCGATCCGGTATACAGTGCGCCGCCGCAGGGAACTGTTACGTTCAACCCCGCAACCCGTGTGCTGACGTGGAATGCAGGGCTGGTGAACCCGTTCTCGGCCGTGAGCTGGAGCTACCAGGTGACACTGAAAGATACCGGCATGGTACGGAATGCGGCTTCGGTGACGGGCCCGCCGGATGTTTCCACCCCGGATACATCCACCGTTATTATCGATGTGGACCCGCTGGCCGATCTCAGGATCGTGAAAACGGGCCCCGCACAGGTATACGTGGGCGGAGCGATCAACTATCGGCTGGAAATCTTCAACGACGGCCCCGCGGCAGCCAATGGCGCCACGGTGAAAGACACGCTGCCGGCAGGCCTGAGCCAATTGGCAGTACGAGTGGTGTCTGCATCCGGAGGCGCGGCGAACGTGCAGGCTTCCCTCAATGGACAGATAGCCGGGGCGGTGATCGGGACATTCCCGAATGGAGGATCCGTTGTCCTGGAAATCACCGGCATCGCGCCGGACCAGCCTGGTACCGCAGTTAACACGGGCTGGGTAAATACGCCAACGGGCCTGAAGGATAGTGACAGTTCCAACAACCGGAGCACTTCGGTGAATACTACCATCGTTGAAAAGAACAGGCTGGAAATCGCTAAATCCGTGGCGCCGCCGAACGGCCCGTATTACCCCGGCCAAACGCTGACGTACACCCTGCGCGCCACGAACCACGGTGCGGCAGCGGTGAGCCCGGTGACGGTGGTGGATACCATCCCGGCGACAAGGCTGGTTACCGATCCTGCATTCGGCACACCGCCGCAGGGCACCGCGTCTTTCGACCCGGCCACCCGGTTACTGACCTGGAACATCGGCACGCTGAACGCCGGACAGACCTTGGACTGGACCTACCAATTCACCCTGAAGGATACCGGCACGGTACGCAATGCTGTGTCCGTCACGGGGCCGCCGGATATTTCAACGCCTGATACGTCTGTCGTCATCATCGATACCGATCCGATCGCCGATCTGCGGATCACGAAAACCGGTCCGGCACAGGTGTATGTGGGCGGAACGGTCACTTATCAACTGGAAATCTTCAACGACGGGCCCTCAGCAGCGGATGGCGCAACCGTGAAAGATACCTTGGCGGCGAACCTTAGCCAATTGGCGGTGCGCGTGGTGTCTGCATCCGGAGGCGCGGCGAACGTACAGACTTCCCTCAATGGACAGATCGCCGGAGCGGTGATCGGGACATTCCCGAACGGAGGTTCCGTTGTCCTGGAAATCACCGGCATCGCGCCAGGCCAGCCTGGCACCGCGGTGAACACGGGCTGGGTAAATACACCAACGGGTATGGAAGACAGCGATAGCTCGAACAACCGGAGCGCATCGGTGACCACATCCATCGTTGAGAAAAACAGGCTGGAGATCGCTAAATCCGTGGCGCCGCCGAACGGCCCGTATTACCCCGGCCAAACGCTGACGTACACGCTGCGCGCTACGAACCACGGCGCAGCTGCGGTGAGCCCGGTATTTGTGGTAGACACCATCCCGGCAGCGCGACTGGTTTCCGATCCTGTGTTCAGCGCACCGCCGCAAGGCACCGCCTCCTTCGACGCCGGCACCCGCTTGCTGACCTGGAATGCCGGGCAGCTGGATGCAGGGCAGACGGCAGTCTGGACTTATCAACTCACGCTGAAAGACACCGGAACGGTACGCAACGCCGCCAGCATTACGGGCCCGCCGGACATCTCCACGCCGGACACGTCAGTAGTGATCGTGGAAACGAAGCAGTATGCGAACCTGAAGGTGATGAAGAGCGCCGTGGCGCCGCAACCCCTGAGCGTGGGAGGCATCATCCAGTTTACCATCACCGCCTCTAACCAGGGCCCGGACGGCGGTACGCAGATCGAACTGCGCGATACCCTTGCAGCGATGCTGAGCGATCCCATCTCGCTGACAGCCAGCAAAGGCCTCATCAGCTTCCGTGAAAACGGCCGCATTATCATCTGGACGATCCCCGCCATGGCGAACGGTTCCACCGAAACGGCGACCTTCACCGCGAAGCTCCTGAACGGCGAAGCCGTGGTCAACAGCGTGAGCATCAAAGGCAGGGAAATCGATATCGACCTGAGCGACAACCGCTTTACCATTGCGCCGATCCCCGTTACGGGAGACGATATCTTCATCCCCAACACCATCACACCGAATGGCGACGGGCGGAACGACCAGTTCAAGATACCGGGCATCCAGCGGTACCCGGGCTCCGTGCTGACGGTCTACAACCGTTGGGGCAACCTCATCTATCAGAACAAGAACTACGACAATACCTGGGACGGCGGCGGCCTCAGCGAAGGCGTGTACTATTACATCCTGGAACTGAAAACCCCAACGGGAACACGCCTCCTGAAAGGATGGATCGAACTGCTGAGATAGTGCTATACTTTTCAACTTCCGGAAAACCCGCGCTTTGCCGCGGGTTTTCCTTATTTTACAGCAAATCCCCTTTTTCAGATGAAACGCCTGTACCTCGTTAGCTGCATGTTCCTGCTCTGCGCGCAATCCTATGCACAAAAAATGGAGTTCCTCCGCAAATCGGAGACGTTCCGGAAAAACGGTAAATCCAATGCATTTCATTACTGGTCAGTGGCGGATGACACGCTGGGCCTCACTTACGTAGCCACACTGCAGGCACGGGGCACCGCCATGAACGGCGGGAAAAACCTTTACGAGCTCTGGCTCGGTTGCCTGGTGAAAAGCCGTAAAACCGGTGCGAATGCGTTCATATTCCGGTCTTTCCAGGACTCGGACTCAACGCAGCCGGTGCTGGTGCTCGATCTCTACTTTGCCGACGAAGCCGCGATCGCCCGGAACGATGCGCGGATGGAAAAGAACGTCGTTTATCTTTTTGGGAATAAAGGCAAACCCATGCCCGTGAAAGTGAACGGGGAGGATACGGATATTCCCGCCAATGCGTGGCTGCGGTATGAAACGCCGGCCGGCAATGAATTGAAACTATCGAAAGGTGGCGCGGGCGGAGCGCATATTACGATACGGCCGAAAGAAGAACAGGCGGTGGAATATTTTTCCGTATCAGGATTCGGGCTGGGAGGAATGGTACCGCCGCCCGGTACGGTGGGACTCAGTTTCAACACCGGGCGGATTTCGCCGGTGCCGGTGGATTTCGGGGGATTGATGCTGGAAGTGATGAGAAAAACGGCGCTTCCCGGCGCAGCCGTATCGCGTTGACAGATAACGCCACTGCGGGTTTGTCGTGGTGGAAATACGATATGAAAAATGGGCTCCCTGTGCCAGGGGGCCTTTTTTATGCCCGTACTCACTGGTGATGGGCGGATGCCCAGCGGATTTCAGGAGGAGCGGGGATAGCTTTGCGGGACGATGGGATTATTTACCATCGTCGTGCCGGAGCATGATGTCTGCTGGGATTTTGGCGTGGGGCCGGTAATGTTGCACCACATACATTTTATCGCCGGCGGGGATCACCTGGCGGGAAAGATCGGGTTGAAAAAGATGCACAGGGCCGCTAACACTGATAGATGCATGTGTGATGCCATCTTCAGCTAGACTGTCGATAAATGCTTCGAGGATATTTTTCAATTGCGTGGCCGGGTTATTTTCCATGAGCAAGATTTAGGTCAAAGGGAAACGCCCAAAAAATGGCGCAGCATTCAATTGCCGCAAGCGCCTGATGCGCTGGATATTTATAGCAAGATAAGTGAAAAAATGCACGCAGCCTCACATACGAGGTCAATATATTTTCTGCTTTTCTTCAATTTGGCCGGATGGATGAAATCCGGGACGATAAATTGCTGAAAGCCCTCGGCGCGCGCTTTAAACGGCTGCGCGAAGAAACGGGCATGAGCAACCGCGAGTTCGCGGATCGCGCCGGCATTGGCCATGCACAAATCAACCGGATAGATACCGGGCAGGTAAATGTGTCTATCAGCACCCTCAGTGCCATCGTCAAACAACTTGGTATTTCACTCAGTGAATTGTTCCAGGGTTTGTAGGGTTATCGCCCAACTTTTTCTTCCCCTCATTTATACAAACAAGTTTGAGTTGTTCCCGGAACGGATTCCGTTCTGCATGACCGCGTTAGTTGGCTGGATCGAAAACAACTCCGGCCGCATCTTGAGACGCGGCCGGATATAAACTTTGGCATATTGACGGTTTTACGAAGCGCCCAGCGATCGCAGTGCCAGCCAGGCCATCAGCCCGGCGCCGATCTCCAGCGATCGCTCGTCGGCATCGAAAGTTGCGGTGTGCAGCCCGGACGTAATGCCGCGTTCCTCGTTGCCCACGCCCAACCGGTAAAAGCAGGCGTCGGCCACCTGGGAATAAGACGCAAAATCTTCCGCGGCCATCCAGATGGGAAGGTCCACCACATTGTCTGCGCCCATGTATTCTTCCGTAAGCGCACGCACTTCGGCCGTCAATGCTTCATGGTTGATCAAAACGGGGTAGCCTACACGAATATTCACATCGCAGCTTCCGCCCATTCCTTCCGCGATGGCATGCGCCAGCTTACGGATCCGGTCGTGCGCATCGAAGCGCCAGGTTTCGTCCAGCGTGCGGAAGGTACCGTCGATAATTACTTTATCGGGTATGACGTTGTGCGCGCCGTCAGCGATCACTTTACCGATCGATAAAACCGACGGCATGGTAGGATTGGCGTTGCGGCTCACGATCTGTTGGAACGCGATGATCATGTGGCTGGCGATGATCACGGGGTCTACGGTGGTGTGGGGCATAGCGCCATGGCCGCCCTTTCCGTACACTTCGATATAGATCTCATCGGCACTGGCCATATATCGCCCCGCCCGCATCCCGATCTTGCCCACCGGCAGTTCGGGCATAACGTGCTGCCCCAGAATGCGCGCAGGCGCGGGGTTCTGCAACACGCCTTCCTGGATCATCAGGCTCGCCCCGCCGGGAATGCATTCCTCGCCGGGCTGGAAGATGAACTTCACCCGGCCGGAAAATTCGTGCCGCAATTGCAGCAGGATTTCCGCAACGCCCAGGAGCGAAGTGGTATGGACATCGTGCCCGCAGGCGTGCATGACTCCGGGGGACTGCGATTTGTAAGGCACATCGTTCAACTCTGTGATCGGCAGCGCATCGATGTCGGCGCGCAGCGCAATCACCGCGTCTGACGGGCCTTTCGTCCCCTCGATTATCGCCACGAGCCCCGTACCCGCCATCTTTTCGTACGGGATGCCCAGCGCATCGAGCTTTGCGGCCACGAATGCGGCGGTTTTCTCTTCCATGAACGATAGTTCCGGGTTGGCATGCAGGTGCCGGCGCGTGGCAACGGCCTTGTCCTGCAAACTGCGGGCGATGTCCCGGATCTTTTCCTTCAGCATATATGCATTAAATTTTGTCCTTTTCGAGGAACGCGCGCACGAATTCATCGTCGGTATGTTCCGGGTATTCGCGCATCACCCTTTCGATTTCTTCTGCCTGGCCGGGCGACAGCACTTCATGATCGCTCAGGCACCAGGTCCCTTCCATCAACCCCTGTTTCCGTAACACTTCATGCAGCCCGGCTATGGAGCCTTTGAAGGAATGGGAGGGGTCGAACAGCGCCGCGTTCATGTCCGTCACCGCGATATTGGTGCTCAAAAGGCCCATATCTGTGGGGTTCGACCGGATCTGGTTGAACAGCTCCACCACTTTGCTGGTCCAAACCGACCAGTGGCCCAGCAATCCGCCGGCGAAACGTTTTTCCACGATCTTCCCGTTCACGGGAATGCGGTAGGTAGTCAGCAGGTCGGCCACGATGTTATCGTCGTTCCCCGTATACATCGCGATTTCGTCGCAACGTTCGGAATGGCAGACGGCGCGGAACACGTCGAGCGTCTGGTAGCGGTTGAACGGAGCCGTTTTGATGGCGAGCAGGTTGGGAATGTCGGCCATCCGGCGCCAGCAATCGTAACTCAATATACGACCTCCTACAGAAGGTTGGAGATAAAATCCGAAAACGGGTATCACCTCCGCCACGGCCGCCACATGTTCAACGAGCCGGGATTCGGAATAGTCGTTCAGTCCCCCCAGGCTTACGAGCCCGATATGATACCCAAGGTCCCTGGCGATACCGGCTTCCTTCAAGGCTTGTGCGGTAGGCCCGGCGATCCCGGCCACGCGGATGAACGGACGGCTGAGCTGTGCTTTATCGATCTCTTCGGCGGCGAGCCGGAGCACGCGTTCGTAGAGGTTATACTGTGGCCAGCGGATCTCGAATTGGGTGGTGTGCACGCCTACGGCCACGCCACCTGCGCCGGAGGCGATGTAGTAGCGGGTAAGCCGGCGCTGGCGGGCTTCGTCGAGCTGCCGGTCTTCCGTGAGTGCCAGCGGATGGGCAGGAATGACCGTGCCGCTGTAAAGCAGTGATTTGATGGATGCGTCCATATGTATGCGAATCGTAGTTGTGTTTTTTAGAATTTGCCCGTCCGGGTCTGGAAATGGGTGGGTTTTTTGATGGTGGCGCCGCCGCTCTGGTACCATTCGAGCGTCATGCGGATCATGTCGCGCAGGGTCACTTTCGGGTAGCCGAACAGGCGGAAGCTTTCGGCGGCGTTGTTGAGCAGAGCCGTATCCTGTTCCGCGTTCACGAACTGCGGCGTTTTGCCGGCCAGCTTGCCGAATTCCTCTGCGATCCAGCGAACGGAAGCCGTTTCAGGGCCCGTGATGTTGAGGTATTTCGCGGGAGCGGAAGTATGCAGGAAGGAGCGGAGCGCATATTCGTTCGCATCGCCCTGCCAGATTACGTTGACATGGCCCATGCGCAGATCGATGGGCGATTCGTTCACGACGGATTTGCAGATTTCCAGGAGCACGCCGTACCGGAGATCGTTGGCGTAGTTGAGGCGGTAGATCAGCAGTTCAGTGCCGTATTGCTGCGAAAAATGCTCGAAGATGCGCTCGCGGCCGAGACAGGATTGCGCGTATTCGCCGACCGGGCCGACGGGCGTGCTTTCGTCTGCGCCGCCGGAGTACACGGGTACGAGGGGATATACGTTGCCGGTGGAATACACCACGATCCGGGAGTTGCGGTATTTTTCCGCCACGCGGCCGGGGAGATAGGCGTTCATGGCCCAGGTGAAGGCTTCCTTGCCGGTGGTGCCGAATTTGGTGCCGGCGAGGTAGAGCACGTTTTTAACGTCGGGCAGCGCGGCGAGATCGGCTTCGTTCAGCAGGTCGGCGGCGATGGCTTCCACGCCGGCGGCTTCCAGTTCTTCGCGGAGGCCGGGCTCGGAAAGCCGGCTCACGCCGATCACGCGGCGGGGAACGCCGGATGCGTCTACGGCCTGTTTGGCCAGTTTGGCGAGGCTGGGGCCGATCTTGCCGCCAACGCCGAGAATGAGGATGTCGCCTTCGAGGCGCGCGATGTCTGCTACCAGTGCTTCGGAAGGCTTCAGCAGCTCTTCAACGGTGGAAAATATTGCGTCCATGTCGTATAGTTTGCGAATTGATTATGAAAAGAATAATGTTTTGACGTTGCTGGCGGCGAGGATGAACATGAAAATGAGGCCCAGCGCGCCGAAGAATTTTACGTACGGCGGGTTTTTCATGGGGCCCATGATCTTTTCGTCGTTGGCGACGAGGTACAACGCCACGCCGATGAAGGGAACGATGAAAATGGTGACCGCCTGCGCCAGCACGATCAGTTCCAGCGGCAGTTTCCCGAAGGATAGGGCGACCGTGGCCCCGAGCGCCATGATGACGCCGATGAGTATCCTTACTTTACCCGATTGCAGGGAGCCGCCGAACCCGAGCGCATCGCCCAGCAAAGTGCCGCCCAGTGCGGCGTTGCCGATCATCGCCGAGAAGGAGGCACCGAAAAGGCCGGAAAGGAACAGCGCCGAAGCGAAGTTGCCGAAGATCGGCTCGAGGGCGATGGCCATGTCCGTCGCCTTTGTGACGTTGATATTGCGGCTATGCAGAACCGCCGCGCTGCACGACATCACGATGGCGGCGAGGATGCCGAGGATCACCATGCCCGGGATGGCTTCCCGGCCCGTTTGCCGGGCCTGCGGATTGATCCGTTTGCGCTCCTGGACGAGGTAGGCCTGGTACAGCGCGCCCACGATGGAAAAGCACGAGGCGATAAAGGCGATGGTGAGCTGCAGGGAACCCTCCGGCAGCGAAGGCACCGCAAAACCTTTGGCCACATCCGGCAGGGAAGGTTGGGTGAAAAAGAATGTGGTGCAGAAGGCGAGGAGCATCAGCCCGATGAGCGCGATCATGACCTTTTCCAGGGATTTGTAGAAACTGCGGAAGAAAAGCATGACCATCGCGGCGAGGTTGAACACGATCACCCAGATGCCTGGTGCCGTATGCGTAGCTTCGCCCACGGCGATCCCGATGCCGATGGAGTTGCCCGCCTGGAACGAAGCGCACACGAGGAAAACGCCCACGCCGATGGCGATGCGCGCGCCCTTGCCCCATTTTTTTCCGATGGTGGTGAGGGCGGATTCACTGGTGGCGATGCCGACCCGCGCTGCCATCACGGCGAAAATGATCATAAAGAAAATAGCGACCACCACCAGCCAGAGCAGGGCATAGCCATATTTGGCGCCCATCATGGAGGCAACGGTGATCTTGCTGGGGCCGAACACGAGCGCCGCCGTGATAAGGCCTGGCCCAATGGCCTGCAACCAGGCTTTACCGCGACTGGCGGCGGGCGTGGGAGCGGTGGAACGGACGGTGGCTGTCGAATCTTCCATAAACGTTTTTTTATGCGATGACCTGGTTGTGTTTTTACGGGTGCGTACACGGCGCCTGCTTTACTTTGCAGGAGCAGATTTCAGAAATACGTGGATGAAAACCGGGTACGTACCCGAAAGTACAAGTCAATTCCGGATTTTGCAAATAAATTTCACCATTGCCCGATATTCCGGAAGGGGGGAGGCATTAATATATGGGAAGGGACAAAATATTTTTTTCCTCCCCGTTTTCCTTGCAATAATCCGATTTAAATTACTAACTTCCGGGTGCGTACCCGATGTTGCAGGGTATTTTACGGATAACGGTTGCATGACAGCCGTTTTTAAGGAATGGGTTACGGGTACGTACCCGGATTACCGGAATCCTTGCAGACCAGATCTACATACAGCGTAATTACAATACCAGCAGATAAAGTTCCACCATGCATCAACGCTACGACCGCCGACAGTTCCTCCAGTCCATAACCGCCGCAGGCATCGCCACCGGCCTTGCCGCCAGCCCGTCGCTCCGCGCCATGGCCCTCGCCGCCGATCCCGTCCGCATCGGCATCATCGGTTGCGACACTTCGCACGCCGTCGCCTTCGCGAAAAGTTTCAACAAAGAGATAGTGACGCCCGGCCTCGAGGGCTTCCGCATCATGGCAGCGCTCCCCGAAGCGAGCCCCGATATCGAGAACAACCAGAAACGCATGCCGGGCTTCGTGGAAGAATTGAAGAAACTCGGCGTGGAAATCGTTTCCGACATGGACGCGCTCCTCGCCAAATCCGACGTGGTGATGGTAGAGTCCAACGACGGGCGGCCCCACCTCCGGCAAGCCCTTCCCGCCATCCGCGCCGGCAAAAAAGTATTCATAGACAAGCCCCTGGCCGCATCCCTGGCTGAGGGCATCGAAATCTTCAACCTCTCCGAAAAGCATAACGCACCCGTGTTCTCCGCTTCGTCACTGCGGTACGTAGATAATGTGCAGGCCGTGGCCGGCGGCTCCATCGGCAAAGTGTTCGGTGCGGAAACCTTCAGTCCCTGTGCGCTCGAAAAAACGCATCCCGACCTCTACTGGTACGGCATCCACGGCGTGGAAATGCTCTGCACCGTGATGGGGACCGGCTGCCAGACGGTTTCCCGTACTTCCACCGCCGACGCCGACGTAGTGGTAGGCGTTTGGGAAGGAGGGAGGATCGGTACGTACCGGGGCATCCGTGGCGGAAAGCAGGATTACGGCGGCAACGCCTTCGGCGAGAACAGCATCGTGCCGCTGGGACCATACAAAGGCTACGAACCGCTACTGTTGCGGATCGCGGAGTTCTTCCGGACGGGAAAGCCGCCCGTTTCCCGTGAAGCGACCCTCGAAATCCTCGCCTTCATGGATGCGGCAGACGAAAGCAAGCGCAGGAAAGGCGCACCTGTTACCGTGGCGGCCATGTTCGACCGCGCCAGGAAACGCAAACAGGGATCATACATCCACCCATAAAATCCACCTTATGAAAAATACACGCAGATCGTTTTTGAAGAAAACCGCGCAAGGCACGGCCATCTTGGCCGCCGGCGGCATCCTCCCCGGCTTCAGCGCCAAAAGTTACGCTTCCATCATCGGTGCCAACGAGCGCATCCGGGTAGGTATGATGGGTGTGAACGCCCGAGGGCTGGCCCTCGCGCAGAATTATGCCAAACAGCCCGATTGCGAAGTGGTTTCCGTTTCGGACGTCGATACCCGCGCCAGCGAAAAGTGCATCGCCAAAGTCAACGATATCCAGAAAAAGCAGCCGGCCAACATCCCGGACTTCCGGAAAGCACTGGAGCAAAAGGATATGGACGCGCTCATCATCGCCGCGCCCGACCATTGGCATGCGCCCGCCGCCATTCTCGCCGCCAAAGCCGGTAAGCACGTATATCTCGAAAAACCCTGCAGCCACAATCCGCACGAAGGCGAACTGCTCGTTGCCGCGCAGAAGAAATACAAATCCGTGATCCAGATGGGCAACCAGCGCCGTTCCTGGCCCAATGTCATCAAAGGCATCCGGGAGCTGAAAGACGGCGCGATCGGCCGCGTTTATTTCGGGAAAGGATGGTATACCAACAACCGGCAGTCGATCGGCCGCGGAAAGGAAACCGCCGTTCCCGAATGGCTGAACTACGAACTCTGGCAAGGCCCCGCGCCCCGCAAGGCTTTCCGCGATAACCTCATCCACTATAACTGGCACTGGTTCTGGAATTGGGGGACAGGCGAAGCCCTCAACAACGGCACCCACATGATCGACCTGCTGCGATGGGGTATGGGCGTGGATTATCCCATCCGCGTGTCTTCCGCCGGCGGCAGGTACCGTTATGAAGACGATTGGGAAACGCCGGACACGCAGGTCATCAACCTCGAATTCGGCAACAACAGCAGCATGGCCTGGGAAGGCCGGAGCTGTAACGGGAAACCCCTGGAAGGGAACACCGTCGGCGTCGTGTTTTACGGCGATAAAGGCTCGCTCATGATCGACGGCAATGCTTATACCATTTACGACCTCGACGGCAAAGTGGTGAAAGACGTGAAAAACGATATGAAGATCGACGCGCGCAACCTTACCAATCCCGCCGAAGCGCTGGATGCGCTGCATTTCCAGAACTTTTTCTCCGCCATCCGCAGCGGGGCGCCGCTCAACAGCGACATCCTCAGCGGCCATCAGAGCACATTGCTTTGCCAGTTGGGCAACATCGCGCTGCGCACGCAAAGCACGCTGCATACCGACCCTTCCAACGGACGGATCAAGAATAACGCAGCCGCGCAGAAATTATGGAAACGGACGTACCAGCCGGGCTGGGAACCAACAGTGTAAACCCGTAAATCAGACCGATGCGGACAAATACCGGCAAGGTAGACCCCGGCTCGCTGAGCCGGCGGGATACGCGCATATCCATCCTTATTATCGGGATGCTGTTTTTCATCTTCGGCTTCGTGTCGTGGGTGAATGCCATCCTCATTCCCTATTTCAGGATCGCCTGCGAACTGACGAGCCTGCAATCGTACCTCGTAACGTTCGCGTTTTATATTTCTTACCTGGTGATGTCCGTTCCTTCGTCGTACCTGTTGCGGTCGATCGGGTTCAAGCGGGGGATGATGATCGGTTTCTGGGCGATGGCGCTGGGCGCTTTTCTCTTCGTGCCGGCGGCCCTCATGCGGGCGTACCCCTTGTTCCTGCTGGGTCTTTTCACCCTGGGTATAGGGCTGGCCGTGCTGCAAACGGCTGCCAATCCCTACATCACCATCCTCGGGCCGAAGGAGTCTGCCGCGCAACGCATCAGCGTAATGGGGATCTGCAATAAATTCGCAGGCATCATTGCGCCGCTGATCTTCGCCGCGGTGATCCTGCGGGTGTCGGATACCGACCTGGAGCGAACGTTGCCGGGCATGGGCGCAGCCGAAAGGGCTGCCGTGCTGGATGCGTTCATCCGCCGGGTCATTATTCCTTACACCGTGCTGGGAAGCGTATTGTTCCTGCTGGGGCTCGTGGTGCGGTATTCGCCGCTGCCGGAGATCGATACGGAAAACGAAAGCACCGAAACTGCGGCCGTCAACAGCGGGAAGAAAAGCATTTTCGATTTTCCGCATCTGATCCTGGGCGCCGTCGCGATCTTTTTGCATGTAGGTACGCAGGTCATAGCGATCGATACGATCATTTCCTACGCCGGGTCCATGGGCATCCCGCTCCTCGAAGCCAAAACGTTCCCGTCGTATACGCTGGGCGCTACGATCGTGGGGTATTTCATCGGCATCCTCCTCATCCCGAAATTCGTAAAACAGGTGAATGCCCTCCGTTTCTGTACGGTACTGGGCGCGGTACTCACGGTTTGCATCGTGAACATGCGCGGCATGGTGAACGTTTTCGGACATGAAACGGATGTGTCCATTTGGTTCGTGGTGTTGCTGGGCCTGGCCAATTCGCTCGTCTGGGCGGGCATCTGGCCGCTGGCGCTCGATGGGCTGGGCCGCTTTACTAAGCTGGGCGCGTCGGTCCTCATCATGGGGCTTTGCGGCAACGCGGTGCTGCCGCTGGTGTACGGTTTTTTCGCGGACATAGCAGGAGAGCGCAGCGCTTACTGGGTGCTGTTGCCCTGTTACGCTTACCTCATGTATTATGCATTTTACGGGCACCTGGTGCGCAGCTGGTCGCTGTTGCGCCGGCCCGTTGTTTCAACTCCCGAATATGGATTCCAGGAAGATAAAAATCGTTAACGGCCGGATCATTACGCCGTACCGCATCATCAACGGCGGCACGGTGCTGACGGAGGGCAACCGCATCCTGGCGGTGGCGGAAGACGATATTCCCGTTTCCGGCGCCGTGGAGATCGATGCGAAAGGACAGTATATTTCGCCTGGTTTCATCGATATACATGTACATGGCGGCGGCGATGCGGATTTTATGGACGGGGACGCGGCATCTTTCCTGCAGGTAGCCGAAACGCATATCCGGTACGGCACCACGGCCATGACGCCTACATCGCTCAGCAGCGATACCGACAGCCTGCGGCGCACCATTTCCACCTATGAAGCCGCCCATCCGCTCAACCGGAAAGGGTCGGAATTCCTGGGTGTTCACCTGGAAGGGCCATACTTCGCCATGAATCAGCGCGGCGCGCAAGATCCGCGCTACATCCGTAACCCGGACCCCGCGGAATACGCGTCCGTGCTGGCGGATACGACGTCCGTCGTGCGCTGGAGCGCCGCCCCCGAGCTCCCGGGCGCCCTCGTTTTCGGCGATTATCTCCGGCAGAGGGGGATATTGCCAGCCGTAGCGCATACCGATGCTATTTACGAAGAAATGCTCGAGGCCTGGGAGCACGGGTATTCCCATGCCACGCACCTCTATTCGGCGATGTCGGGCGTTACGCGGCGGAACGCCTTCCGCTACGCCGGCGTCATCGAAAGCGCGTTCCTGCTCGACGATATGACCGTGGAAATCATCGCCGACGGCGTGCATCTGCCGCCCGCGCTGCTCAAGCTCGTCTACAAATTCAAAGGCCCGGAAAAGACCGCCCTCATCACCGACGCCATGCGCGCCGCCGGCATGCCCCCGGGCGAAAGCATCCTCGGCAGCCGGGAAAACGGACTGAAAGTGATCATAGAAGATGAAGTGGCGAAACTGCCCGACCGTACGCAGTTTGCGGGAAGCGTGGCCACGGCCGACCGGCTCGTGCGCAACATGGTAAAACTGGCGGATGTGCCGATGGCCGACGCCGTGCGCATGATGACCGCCACGCCCGCCGCCATCATGAAGGTTTCCGGGAGGAAAGGCTCGCTCGCCACGGGAAAAGACGCAGACATCGTGCTGTTCGACGAAGACGTGCGCATCGATACGGTGATCCGCGGCGGAGAGATCCTGCATCGCGCGGCAAACGCCCGGTCGGTACTGCGCTTACCATCACAAGTATAGAAAACAGACCACGATACCACCGCTGCGGCAGCCACAGAGCGCCGTCCGGCATTAAAACCTGTCAACATATGCATACATACGAACGAATCAATGTACACCAGTTTGAGGACAGGCGCCGGATGGGCGCTGCCGCGGCGGCTGCGGTGGCCGGACGCGTTCATGCGCTCCTGCAATCCCGATCACACATCAGCATGATCTTCGCCGCTGCGCCTTCGCAACTGGAATTCCTGGAAGCGTTCCGCGCAGATCCGTCCATTCCCTGGCACCGCATCCACGCGTTCCATATGGACGAATACATCGGCCTGCCCGCCAACGCGCCGCAGGGCTTCGGAAACTTCCTCCGGGAGCGCCTTTTCGGCCTTGTGCCGTTCAGAACGGTGCATTACCTCGACGGACAAACGAAGGACACGCAGGCGGAATGCGAGCGGTACGCAGGGTTGCTGAACGGCGGAACGGATATCGTTTGCATGGGAGTGGGGGAGAATACGCACATCGCTTTCAACGACCCGCACGTGGCGGATTTCAACGATCCCAAACTGGTGAAGGTGGTGGATCTCGACGATGCCTGCCGGCAACAACAGGTGAACGACGGATGTTTCGCATCTATCGGCGAAGTGCCCACGCATGCGCTGACGCTTACGGTGCCGGCGTTGTTCCGGGGTACGTGGATTTACTGCATGGTGCCCGGAGCTGCAAAGGCGGAAGCAGTAAGGCACACGCTGCGATCGCCCGTCAGCCCGCAACATCCCAGTACGATCTTGCGAAACCATCCGCGGGCGGTGCTTTTCATCGACAAAGACAGTGCGGCGCTGCTCTAGTTCTTATAATACATGTGGTTTTCGCGGGTGATGATGTCGATCGGCATGAAATGTTCCTTTTCGACGGGCGCGCCCAGCACGAGGTGCTGATACAGCGTCATGATGCCGCGATAGGCCTGTTCCTGGGGTTTCTGGCAAATGAGGAAATCGATCATGCCTTTCTGGAGCCACGAAACGTTTTCGGGGAGGAAATCGTACCCCATCACCAGAATGTCCTTTTTCCCGGCAGATTCCAGGAATTGTGCGATGAGATGCACGCGGGAACTGGTGACGAAAATGGCTTTGATGGACGCGTCCGCCGCGAGGGCCTCCGCTACTTTCCTTTCGATGGTTTTCCCGTTGCTTTCGGGAACGTCGGTTTTGACGATCCTGTCCGGTTTTTCACCGAAATACGCCCTGAACCCTTCTTCTTTCCGCAACAGGGGATGCAATCCTTCGATTTCCTTCGTCATATTCACCATGAGGATTTTATCGCCGGGCTGGAGGCAATAAGCCATGAGGTGCGCGGCGAGGTACCCGCTGCGGAAGAGCTCCGGGCCTACGTAGCAGAGACTGCCCAGGCTGGGAATGTCGGAGTTGATGAATACGTAGGGAACGTTCTTTTCCTGCAGCTGTGCGCAGAAAGCGGTGGCTTCATCTACAAAAAGCGGAGCCAGCAAAACCCCGTCCAGCGGCCCTTTCAGCAGTTGCCTGGCGGCTTTGGGAAAGGAAGTGCGGTCGTTGAAATCGTAGTAATACCGTTCGATGCGGACCCCCATCTGCCGGATTTCGTCTTCGGCCTGGGAAACGCCCGCCAGGAGGATTTCCCAGTAATCCGTTTCCGTAGAAACCGCCGGGAGCAATATAGCGAGGTTCAATACTTTGCGCGATGCCAGCCGGCTCGCAATGATATTGGGCTGATAGTTCAGTTCCTGGATGATCTTCTCGATCCTGGCGCGTGTTTTGGCCGATACGCCCGTCCGGTTATGGATGACCCGGTCTACCGTGGCGATCGAGACCTTTGCCCGCCGCGCTATTTCCTTGACGCCGCCGGGCTGATCTGGTTGTTTCCCTTTCATGGAGTTATAGTGTACGTGTACGTACCCGAAAGTAGTGAAAAAGAATTGATTGGGATATTTTATTTTAGGGGACATGAAAACCATGTTTATTTCCCTGCTGCTGCTCGCCACCGTTGCCGGCACGCAGGCCCAGGATTCCACGTTCACCAATCCACTGCTGCCTTCCGGCGCCGATCCGTATTCGTATTTCAAGGATGGATGGTATTATTACACCCACACCACGGCCAACTCGATCGTATTGTGGAAGACCCGCAACCTGGCAGACCTCAAGTCCGCCCAGCACGTCACCATCTACAAACCTACCGGGAACAATGCCTGGTCGAAAGACATCTGGGCGCCCCAGGTGCAGTTCCTCCGCGGGAAATGGTATGCTTACTTCGCCGCCACCGGCGGAAAGAATGTGCAGCATCGCATGTACGTCCTCGAAAACCCGTCGCCCGATCCCATGACCGGCAGTTGGACCTTCAAGGGCCAGGTCACCGACGCTACCAACAAATGGGCGATCGACGGGGATATCTTCGAATACAAAAAAGAACTCTACATGATCTGGTCGGGCTGGGAGGGAGATGCCGACAAGCAACAGGATATTTACATCGCAAAAATGAAGAATCCCTGGACGATTTCTTCGAAACGGGTGCGCTTGTCCGTTCCGGAACACGAATGGGAGAAAAGCGGACAGAAAGTAACGGTGAACGAGGGTCCGCAGGCGCTCATGCACGGCAAAAAACTCATGATCGTATATTCCGCCAGCGGCTGCTGGACGGACCATTACGCCCTGGGGCTGCTCCGTTTCTCAGGAAAAGGCAGTCTCCTGGATTCCGCCCGTTGGACGAAGCATCCCGAACCGATCTTCCAAACTTCGGTAGCGAATAAAGTCTGGTCGCCGGGGCATAATTCGTTCTTCAAAAGCCCCAACGGTAAGGAAGACTGGATCCTCTATCACGCCAATTCCCAGCCGGGCTGGGGCTGCGGCGGCAAACGATCTCCCCGTATGCAGAAGTTCAGCTGGTCGGAAGACGGGATGCCGGTTTTCGGGGAGCCTGTTGCGGAGGGGGCGGTGCTTCGAAGGCCCGCAGAATAATACAGCAGTCGTAATTATCAGCTATTTACGGAAACAAAAAAGCCGGGCCCAACGAGCCCGGCTTTTTAGAAATGTATGGCAGATCAAAGCCCCGTAATCGCTTTCGCCATTTGGTTCGCCACGAACGCGTTGCCTTCCTTGTTGAGGTGCACGCGGTCGGAGGTGAGCAGGCCTTTCTCGCTGTTATCTTTATTATTGGCGGCTTCGTAGTCGAGGAACGCCTTGCGGAGGTCTACCAGCGGCAGGTTTTGTTCCTTGCTGATGGAGCGGATCAGGTCGCTGTATTTGTTGAGGTCCGCGTCCTGTTCATTATCTCCATCTTTCTTTTCGCCGATTACCGAAGGTGTGCATACGATCACTTTAGCGCCGTTGTCCTGTATCTTTTTGATGAGCGCGCGATAGAAACCGCCGAACTTGTCGTAATCCGTACCTGTGCGGCTGGAAGCTTTATGCCAAACGTCGTTGATGCCCACATAGATCACGACCACGTCCGGTTTCTTTTCGAGCACGTCTTTTTCCATGCGGAGATAGAGGTCGTAGACTTTGTTTCCCCCGATCCCTGCGCCGATGAGCTCATACTGGCCGGCATGCGATTGCTGCAACATGGCGCCCAGCTGTGTGATGTACCCTTCCGGGCCAACACCGGCCTGCGTGATGGAATCCCCGAAGAAGATGACTTTTTTCTTCTTCTTCGCAACCCCGGCAGACAGTAGTGCCACGGCGCCCAGGGCAAAAAGAAGCATGGATAGTTTTTTCATAATCGCTGAAATGTTTATGGACCAACAAAATAGTAAAAAGTCCTTATCCATGCCAGCGTTAATATATCGTCGGTACCAACCCGCCTTCCACACGGATGGCCGCGCCATTGGTGGCAGACGAAACCGGGCTGGCGATGTAGGCGATCATATTGGCGATCTCCGAAACGTCGGCGAACCGCTGCAGGAGCGAGCTGGGGCGCATGTCGCGGAAGAAATTCTTTTCAGCTTCTTCCGGTGAAACGCCCTGTTCCGTCGCCAGTTTGGCAAGGAAGTCCACCACGCCTTCCGATTTCGTAGGGCCGGGGAGGATCGTGTTGACGGTTACGCCCGTATTTTTGGTGCGTTCCGCCAGGCCACGGCTCACCGCGAGCTGGGCGGTTTTCGTCATGCCGTAATGGATCATTTCACTGGGGATCATGATGGACGATTCGCTGGAAATGAATATGATGCGGCCCCAGTTGTTGGCGATCATTTTCGGGAAGAAGTGGCGCGACAGCCGCACGCCGCTCATGACGTTCACTTCGAAGAAGCGGTACCAGTCTTCGTCGGGGATGTCTTCGAATGCTTTGGGCTCGAAGATGCCGGCGTTGTTGACGAGTATGTCTATCGAAGGGAGTTTTTCCATCAGTTGCTCCACGTCGTCCAGCTTGGTGAAATCTGCGGCGATGCCGGAAACAGGGCAATTGGGGACAAGGTCTTTCAGTTTCTGCACAGCCTCTTTAACGCGCGCCTCCGTTCTGCCGTTGATGATGACGGTGGCGCCTTCCTGGAGAAGAAGCTTGGCGGCGGCGAACCCGATTCCCTGGGTGCTGCCGCTGATGAATGCGGTTTTTCCTTTCAATTGTAAATCCATATGCACAGTTTTTTTAAAGTGCTAAAATTCGCTGCTGGCGCCGCCACCGCCGCCGGAACCTCCGCCGAATTGGAAAGATTCCCCGGCCTGGGGAGCGTGCTGCATCGTTTCGGCGATGATCAGCCCTTCCAGCTGTTGCGCGCCGAAGCTGCGCGTATGCATGGCTTCGGTGGTGAACCCGTGTTTCGGGGTTTTGAGGTAACGATGCACGAAATATGAAACCCCTACCAAAAAGACCCCGCCGAGCACCATGGCCGTTTCTATAGGCATAACGGCGTGATACGCCCTTATCGTGAAAACGGCCACAGCGATGAGAATGAGCCCCATGGCAAGGGGGATCCTGTCTTTCCGCCGGAGCCCTATCCAGATATATACGGGCGGAATGGCGACCGATAGCGTCCAGAAGAGCCATGGGAGCGGAGGTTCACCTTCCATTCCCAGCAATTCCATGCCGGCGTTATGCACCACGTAATAGTTGCCGGCGAGGTACAGCGTAGCCAAAGTGGCCAGGCGCAACACATCCAGGCAAAGATCGTAATGCCGGAATCGGAAATTCCGCTGCATCCGGCTGAACAGCATATATGCCCCGGCGGAAAGGCCCATCACAAGGAAAGGCAGCAAATACCGGGCCCCGGGTATATAGGAGATGGCGGTATACACCACGATCATGATGCCACAAACCCACCCGCACAGGGCAATACCGGGGTCGGAGGTGCGGACCGTATACCAGGCGGCGAGCGCCGTCAATAAGGTGAAAAGCACGATCGGACTGTCGTTTTCCATCAGTGCGACCAGCGCCCCGGCGATATACACTATCGAAACCCAGGTAAGCCCGTCGTCCACACCTGACCGGTAATGCCGGTGGCCCGACATCCACAGTTCCAGCGCACCATAAGCCAGCACGCCCCACACGAGGAAAAATGCTTCTATCGAACGGATCGCGCCGTCCATCATCAGGAGGAAAAACAAACCGGTGGCGAGCAGCACGCACAATACGGTGGCGAGCCCCAGCCCGATGCGCACGAAAATATTCGGTGAGTACAGGGTATATGGATGCGCCGCTTTGATCCGCTCTGCGGTTTCCGGGGCGATCACACCCGCGTCTTTCGCGTCGTCGGCCTCCTGGCGGATGAGGGTATTGTCGAGCTCGGCGGTGTTATAGATCAGCATGTGATTTCAGTTTTCGGTTGAGGTGGATGAGGATGCGCGCCATGGCGATGGACGAAACGATCAGGTACAGGATGGAAAGGTACAGCACGCCCATTTCCAGCGAATCCATTGCCTGTACGAGCGTAAATATGACAAGGTACCCCAGGCCGATGTACGCGTAAATCACCGTCATGAGCAGAAAGTAGAACGACCGCAACCTCACGCCAAGGAAATAATAGAAAGCCAATGCCGCCACCAGCGCCGGCACGTACAGCAACAGCATCCCGTCTTCGAAGAACATACCGCATAACGCGCCGATGCAAAAAACATGGATGGCGAAATTGTAGTACGTAAACGAAAAATGCGCTTTCTTTTTGAAGTGGCTGCTGGCATAACCCGCCGCGGTGAGCACCAGGCCGATGAGCAGTGCCGTATCGATGAGCCTTCGCTCCGTGCCAAATGCATTGCTGGAAAGCAGATGCATGGGCGTGATGGCGATCCCCAGCCAGGCCGCAAAGTTCGTGATGGCGAGGCTCAGCACGCCCAGGTGATCGAAGTAGTAAGCACAAAAGAACAGGACCACCATCGGGATGAAAGTGGCACTGCCCAGCCGCGTCCCGAAAACTTCGTATTGCCCCTGCAGATAGGTGATGAACGAAATGAACAGCAAACAGCCCAGCAACACCACATAATCCCACCAGGCGTTGGGCGATTCGGTTTTCTCCCAGGTGAACGGGGCGCTATGTTTGTTCGCGTACCAGAAGCACGCGGCGCAAAGCAGCCCGATGCCTGCCAGGATAGCCTGGTGGCCGATGGTGTCGATGTTTTTATAGATCAATGTGCCCAGGCCGCCGCTCAGCAGCAGCACGCCCAGGTACAGCAAGGTCTTCAGTTCCCAGTGCAGGGAAAAGATCCGGCTGCCCTGTTGCGCCTCCAGCCGGAGGCATTCCGTTTCGCTCAGCAGCCCTTCGTCTGCCAGCTGATGGATGAAATTTTTTTGCATAGGTGGGGTTTGGTGAGGGATCAATATTCGAGTTTGCCGAAAACGCCGTTCCGGTAATCTTCCAGGGCCTGTTCCACTTCTTCGGCCGTATTCATGACAAAATTGTCTTTCGCGGCGATGGGCTCGTTGATCGGCTCGCCCGTTAGGAAAAGGATGCCTACGTCGGATCCGGCCGTTATTTCGATCTCGTCTCCGGCCGTATCGAAAACATACAATTGGTGCATGGCGGCAGGCGTTCCGTTGGCGGTCACTTCTCCGCGGAAAACATATAACAGCGCCGGATCGCCGGGCCTGGCAGTCAATTGCACGGTTTTACCTGCGGCGATGGTACCGATGATCGCGGTAACAGGGGTGAAGCTTTTCATGGGGCTGCGTTTCCCGTCCACCTCACCGCTGGCCAGCCGTAGCGCCACGCCTTCCTGCTCCAGCACGAAAGGCAGCTGTTCTGCCGTGGCGGCCTGGTAATAGGGCTCGTCCCACTTATTCGCTTTCGGCACGTTCAGCCAGATCTGGATCATTTCCCAGTTACCGCCGCGGGCGAGCATTTCTTTCGTCGGGCCTTCGCTGTGGAGGAGGCCTTTCCCCGCAAACATCCACTGGATGCCGCCATCGCGGATCGTGCCGGAATGGCCGGCATTGTCCATATGGTACCCTTCCCCGGAAATCATGAACGTAACCGGCGAAAAACCACGGTGCGGATGCGGATGAATGCGCATTTCGGAACCCGCCGCAATGGTTTCGGGCCCGATATGATGTATCACGATAAACGGATTGGCGAATCTGAAATCTTTATGTGGAAGCGGCTGTATCACCGTTTCCTCCGGGGTAATCTGCTTGGCCCTGCCCGTCAGCACATGGGCGATGTTCTTCTTCATGGGTTTCAGTTTTATGGAGGTAACAAATGTAGGGGTTTGCAGCACGCAAAAAAAATTGTTGCCCACTGCGGATGTCGGGAAACGGATTATCTTTAAAGCCGTGTTACCCGCCATGAAAATCGATCTCTTTTCGTTAGTCGTCCTGCTCGGTGCGCTGCAGGCCCTTTTTTTCGGGATATCCCTCCTCCTGGCCCGGACGGAAAACCGCTTCCAGAACCGGATGCTGGCCTTTTTCATGTTCATCTTCAGCTATAACGGGTTCGAGACGCTGCATTGGTCGTCTGGCCTGTACCCGGATATTCTTGTCTTCGATGTACTTGCTTTCGTACTGATTTTCGCGGTAGGGCCGTGCTTGTATTTGTATGTGCGGTCGTTCGGAAAGGAGGGAAGGCCGCCGTTTGCCGGCCGCCATTTCATTGTGGTATGGACGGCCCTTGCCATCAGGGCGGGGTTCCTGGTGTGTTGGGGATTGTACGTTATCGGCTGGCAGTACCCGAAATGGATCGTAGGGCTGAACACGGCGTTCGATCGCATCGCGGAACCGTTGTCCGTATTGTGGTTTGCGGCATATTACTTATTGTCGGTGCGGGCGTGGCTGCGCATGCGGAATGGGTTGATGGACGAGGAAGGGCGCTGGTTGAAAACGCTGGCCGGCGTGATGGGGGTATTTCTTTTCCTCTGGGTGGCAACGGTGGTGGCGCCCATGATATGGCCGGCCACGGGTTTGCAGAAATATACGGCGATCGAGGTGCTGCTCGTGGTATTCGTTTACTGGATGGGCTTCGCCGGATATCACAGGACCCGTGTCATTTATGCCGCACAGCAGCAACAGGCGCGTTCCTATTTCGACCAGTTGGGGGATGATGAAGTGGCCCGCTGCGCCGAAGCGCTGCACGAGGCCATGGCGTCCGGCCAACTGTACCTCGACCCTGAAATGACCGCCGCCACGCTGGCCGCCCGGATCGGGGTGCCGGTGAAAACATTGTCGGCCGTGCTGAACCGGCGTATCGGGAAAGGGTTTAATGAATACCTGAACGGTTGGCGGGTGGAAGCGGTCAAAGACCGGATGATGGACCCCTCGAGCCGGCATCTCACGTTGACCGGCATCGCCTATGAATGCGGGTTTAATTCCCAGCCAACTTTCCAGCGCGCCTTCCGGGCGGTCGAGGGTTGCTCGCCCAGGGAGTTCCAGCGGCGGCAGCAAGCGCCATGAGCATGAAAAAAGGCCCGGAGAACCAGGCCTCGCCAATCCATCTCAAATAATGCTACTAATGATTACGGGTCACGTATAATAGTTGAGTGCTCCACAAAGTAAACCCTTCCTCCCCGCAAGCCGCAGGTAACAAATACGCGAATCTTCCCGTAGAAATACGCGAACATTCAATGAGAAATTTGATTAAGTCAACCAATATGTTTGACAAAAGCAACGAAATTAATATCTTGCCGTAAATTTACAATCGATGTCAGACCTCGAAATCATATCAGACATCCGGCAATTCAACCGTTTTTACACTGCCCAGCTCGGGCTTTTGCAGCAGCATATCTTCGACAGCGAATATTCCCTCACGGAAATCCGGGTGTTGTATGAAATCAACTTCAACCGCCAAACCACCGCCACCGGCATCCGCGAAGCGCTGCTGATCGATGCCGGCTATCTCAGCCGCATCCTCCGCAAACTGGAAAAAGCCGGCCTGGTGTGGAAACATCCCCTGCCGGAAGACGGCCGCTCCAGCTACCTCACACTGTCCGACCGCGGCCGGCGCCTCATGGCGAAAATGGGCACCTTGTCCGACGACCAGATCCGCCAGATGCTGGCCCATCTTCCACCAGCCGATCAGCAAACCATCGCCGCGTCCATGCGCGACCTGCGCCGCTTGCTGGGCGCGCCGGGCAGTGAAATCACCCTGGAACAGGTGGAGATCCGCACGGAGCTGATGCCCGGTGACCTGGGGGACATCATTTCCCTTCACGGCCAATTATACTGGAAAGAATACGGGTACGACGTCCGTTTCGAGCAATACGTCCTGGAAACGCTGCACGATTACGTACGGGCGTTCGATCCCCGCCGCGACCGTATCTTCGTGGCATCATCCATGGGCAGGATGGCGGGCGTGGTGGCGATCCAGCACCGGGAAGGGAAGGAGGCGCAGTTGCGGTGGTTTCTCATCCGGCCGGAATTCAGGGGCATCGGTTTGGGGAAAGCCCTCATGCAGCGGGCCATGGACTTCTGCCGGGAGCAGCGGTTCAGGAAAGTTTACCTGCTCACCACTAACCAGCAAACCACGGCGGCAGCACTGTACAAAAAGTGGGGCTTCGAAAAAAAGGATTCCGTCCCCGAAAAGCTGTGGGGCCACGATCTGTTCGAGGAGCGCTATGAATGCGATCTCTGATCCTTACACATAGCTCAGCCACCATTTGCGATGGCTGCGCTTGTATTCTGCGAACCGCTTGCAGGGCCGGTACAGAACGGCCACGACGAAGATCCAGATAGCGTAGACTACCGGTAACGGATATCCGAAAGCGATCGGGCGGAAGAGGAACGGCGAATTCGGGTCTGCGATCTGGTCTGCACCGTATCCGCTGATGAAAAACGCCACTACCGTCAACCCGTGGATCAGGTAGAAATGCAACACGTAATAGAAGAAAGGCACACTGCCGTACACTTTGCAAACGGCGGTAAACCGGTTGCGCGCGTGCTCCAGCGCCGCCAGCGCCAGGAGCCCCGGTCCGATGGTGATACAGGTATACAACAGTGACGGCGGGTATTTCTGCACGTTGAAGAAGGAGAAAATCGTTTGCGATAATTGAGGCCAGGCGTCCCAGCGCAAAGGATCACCATACACGTTCAGCGCCCGCAGGAAGAAGAACAGCCCCACCATCCCCAGGCCCGCCGTCAGCAGCACGGAGCGCCGCATCGCCGGGGAAACGCCGGAAGCGAACACCCGTCCGCAGCCATATCCCAAGAACATGACGCCCACCCATGGGAGGAAAGGGTACAACACCAAAGCGATATGCCCCGGGAACAGCGGCAACGCTGCGCCCGGCCGGTGCAGCAACGACCACAACGGCGAAGGCTGGAAGCCTGGCTGCGCTTCGTAAAAGTCCAGGATATTGTGGGATAGGGTGATGACCGCACCGATGGCGAGAATGGCGCCCCAGGGCAGGTACACGAACCCGGAAAGTATGACGAAACTGATGCCGATGGCCCAGATCACCTGCAAAAAGAAAATATTGTACAGCGGGTTGAACGACAATCCAAGGGAAACGATCGCCAGCTCCACGAAAATCAGCCACAAGCCCCTCGTTAACAGGAATTTGCTGATCTCGCTTTTGGTTTTTCTGCCGTTCATGAGGTAAACGGACATGCCGGAAAGGAACACGAAGATCGGCGCGCAGAAATGCGTCACCCAGCGGGTGAGGTACAATGCGGTATGCGTGGTTTCGGGATTCAGGGGGTCAGACGATAATGCGCCTGTGTGGAAGAAGTCGCGGACATGGTCCAGCGCCATCACGATCATCACGATGCCGCGCAGTACGTCGATGGAATAGACCCGTTCACGGGCGGGGTTTTGGAGTTCCATGGCATAGTATTATACCCGAATATAACCAATTTCCAGCGCGTGAAATAATCCTATGTATTTTAAAATAAATATATATTTTCGTGTACGATACCGGTAACGGTACTTTTAACCATTTCCTAGGAGAAACGCCGCTTTTCAGCGGCGTTTTTTATTCGTTTTCAGCGTACTTCCGGATCAGGACGATCTGGCCGAGGTGATAGGCCGCGTGTTGCAGCACGCCCTGGATATAATAATAGGCGTTGTGCTGGGTATTGGCCACGTTGGAGTAGAGTTTTTCTTCCGGGAAATTGCGGATGGTTTCGGCCATATTCGTGATGGAATGGTCGAGCCGCTGCAGCGTAGCCTGCCAGTTGTTTTCGCCGTGGTTTTCGGGGAAATAGAAGTCCGGAAGGTCGCCTTCCTGCTCCGGTTTTTCACCTTTCAGTTTGCGGTCTACGTTCTGGTGCCAGAAAATAATGTGGTTGACCAGTTCCCAGATATTATGCGAAGTGTCGAAGCGGCGGGAGGCCTGCGCGGCGTCGAGCTCGCGGAGGTGCTCCATGAAGGTGACGTCGAGCCAGGGCTGGCCCTGGTAAATGTGTTGCAAGGCTTCGGACAGCACTACGGGTAAAGACATATGGTTAGATTTTAGGGTAATCGTACAATTAATGTTCCAGTCCTTCCATGGACTGTCCAAATTTAACACTACTTTACATATCATCCTCGTTCCCAACGACTATCGCCTGCAACCATGAAATTGACTTTATTTGAATACGTTATTTTCGGAATATTCTTTCTTGTTTGGATCGTTTATTTCTGGATGTTCGGAGAAGCGTTTTACGTGTACCGGAACGGAACGGTGGTATACGGTACTGTATCACGTGTTTCCAGAAGATGCAATAAACATTCGAACATGGACCTGCTGATCCACGCTAAAGTACACAGCATCCATATTTCCGCGAAAGAATGCAGGGAAGGAAAATACCGGATCGGCCAGGCAGTGCCCGTTCGCTGGCATCCCGACCACAGTGAGATCCTGTATCCAGACCAGGATCCGCGGCACGGTGTATATATTGTGATAGGCACGATGGTTTTCGTTTTGGCTGTTAACTTCATTGGAAAAAGCGGAAAGAGTAAAAGTAAGAACGAAGAAGATAACGAAAAAGCTGCGCAGCGCGATCGTACCCGTCGCCGCTCGAAACGCGGTAAAACCGGGAAGTTTCCGCTGCCATAAGGAATTTTGATAAATATTCGATCAATGAGATCCGGTAGATGGTTATATGTCGTCTGTGTATTTTTCCTTTTCCTGATAGTCAGATATATCTGGAAAGAGGTGAACGTTTATTGGTTCGGGACGGTAAGACAGGCAAAGGTCGTTACCGTAAACCGGAATTGTTCCAACCGCAACAACAGGGCAGATATCGAGCTGGATGGCCGGGCATTCTCCATGAAAATCAGCCGGGAAGAATGTGTAAACCGCGTTTTCCAGCCCGGAGATGCCGTCGAAGTTAAATATAATCCCGATTATGATGTCGTGCTGCGGCTCCATGAACGTCCCGACGTCTTCATGTATGCCATGCTTGGTGTTTTTATTACCGTTGTTACTTTTGTATCCGCACATTACTATTGGAAATGGCGGGAAGCCGCTACAGAAAAGGCCCAGGGCCTTCAACCCGCCAAACGGATTTCGCCTCGCCAACGGCGAAAAATGCGGCGAAAGAATTTGTAAGTTTTATTTGTTGAGAAGATGGAGAAAATGCATTCGAAAGGCAGTATGGCAGGCGAATTGACGGTCTTTCTATTCCTTATATTGATGATTTGGTATACATATGACAGCTTTCAGGAATTATATATCGGCTGGAACGGTACGCTGGAAAAGGCGGTAGTAACACCTGTCCCCAAAGACTATTCCCGCCGCTCAACTATCGACGTCGCCTATAATTCAAAAGAATATTCACTTCCGATCATGCGGAGTGAATTTAAAAGCGGCAAATATGCTGTTGGCGACACGGTCAACGTTTGCGCGCTCCCCGGTTATGATTTTGTGTTGCGGGAAGATAACAGGCATGGAAGGAAATTCTGGATGGGGTTGGGAGGCACCCTCTTTTTTTTAGGAATATTAGTATTGAACCAGCTGAGCTCACGCAAGCGGAAGCCCCCCAGGAGAAGGACCAAAGCCGAAAAGCGGAAAACCCGGAGAAAAAAAGGATTACGGCCACCACCCGGCGCCCATTCCCCCAAATTCCCTTAAATTGAATCTCTAAACAAAGCCACATTATGGATATTCAGCAGATGGAATTCAACCGGAACGAAGATCATTTGAAATTGCTGGTCAGCACCATGAAACAAAGGCTGGCGGTCATCGAACAGGGCGGAGGGAAAAAGGCACTGGAGAAAGTCCGCCAGCGCGGCAAGCTCACGCCCCGCGAGCGGATCGCCAAATTGATCGATCCCAACAGCACCTTCACCGAGCTCGGCGCCTTCACCGCCTTCGAAATGTACGCCGAACACGGCGGATGCCCGGCCGGAGGCACCGTGTCCGGACTTGGCTACGTGAGCGGCCGCCTCTGCATGATCGTGGCCAACGATATGACCGTGAAAGCCGGGGCCTGGTTCCCGCTCACCGGCAAAAAGAACCTGCGGATGCAGGAAATCGCTATGGAAAATAGATTGCCCGTCATCTACCTGGTAGACTCCGCGGGCGTATATCTCCCTATGCAGGACGAGATCTTCCCCGACAAGGAACATTTCGGCCGCATTTTCCGCAACAACGCGAAAATGAGCGCCATGGGCATCACGCAGATCGCGGCGGTAATGGGGAGTTGCGTGGCCGGAGGGGCTTACCTGCCCATTATGAGCGATGAAGTGCTCATGGTCGAAGGCAACGGCTCCATTTTCCTGGCCGGTCCATACCTCGTGAAAGCCGCCATCGGCGAAGATGTGGACGCAGAAACCCTCGGCGGCGCCGTTACCCATACCGAAATTTCAGGCATCGCGGATTATAAATTCCAATCCGACGAAGAATGCATCGAGCGCATCCGCCACATCGTGTCGCGCATCGGCAAGCCCGCCTCCGCAGGGTTCGACCGCATCGCGCCCGTGGCGCCGGAGAAAAGCGACGATGAAATATATGGCCTTATTCCCGCCGACAGTTCCAAATCATACGACGTCCGCGAAGTGATCCACCGGATCGTGGACGGATCGGTGTTCGAAGAATACAAGGAAGATTACGGTAAAACCATCCTCTGCGGATATGCCCGAATCGAAGGCTGGGCCGTGGGCATCGTGGCCAACCAGCGGAAAATGGTAAAAACGAAGAAAGGTGAAATGCAGATGGGCGGTGTGATTTACAACGACTCGGCCGACAAGGCCGCCCGCTTCATCATGAACTGCAATCAGAAAAAAATCCCCCTCGTTTTCCTGCAGGACGTGACGGGCTTCATGGTGGGCAGCAGATCGGAACATGCCGGCATCATCAAAGACGGCGCCAAGCTCGTGAACGCCGTAAGCAACAGCGTGGTCCCCAAAATTACCGTGATCATCGGGAATTCTTACGGCGCGGGCAATTACGCCATGTGCGGCAAAGCCTACGACCCCCGTTTCATCTTCGCCTGGCCCAACGCCAAAATCGCCGTGATGGGCGGGGAACAGGCCGCGAAAACGCTGCTCCAGATCCAGGTGGCCTCGCTGAAAGCGAAAGGGGAGGAAATCACGCCTGAAGCCGAAGCGAAGCTACTGAAGGAAATTACCGACCGGTATAACAGCCAGACCACGCCCTATTACGCCGCGGCGCGCCTGTGGGTAGACGAGATCATCGATCCCCGGAAAACGCGTGAAACCATCGCCAGGTGCCTCGAAGCTACGGATCTCGCACCGGTGGAAGAGGCTTTCAGGACCGGGGTTATCCAGGTGTAGCGGGGGCGGGGCGCGTGAGTGATGGAATTCTGCCATCGACTGATGTATAATTCCGTTATTTTTGCTCCCTTAAAATCCAGGCTTTGACGAATCAGCATTTGATCATATATACCGACGGCGCGGCAAGGGGAAATCCCGGAAGGGGAGGATACGGCATCGTTTTGATTTGGGGAAACATCCGCCGCGAAATGTCGGGCGGCTACCGGATGACCACCAACAACCGCATGGAGCTCCTCGCGGTGATCGTGGCACTGGAAGCGCTTACCCGCGACGGGCTTTCCATCCAGATCTATACAGACAGCCAGTACCTCGTGAACGCCGTCGAAAAGGGATGGCTGTGGAATTGGGTCAAAACCGGGTTTAAAGACAAGAAAAACCGTGACCTCTGGGAACGCTTCATCCCGCTTTACCGCAAACATAAGATCAGGTTCAACTGGGTCAAGGGCCATGCTTCCAACCCCGAAAACAACCGCTGCGACCAGCTGGCCACCGCTGCCGCAGACGGCGGCAACCTCCTCGTAGATACCGGTTACGAACTGGGAGAATAATTCCGGAAAATATAGTAAATTAGTCTCGTCTTACAGCAATTAACTATTTGAACCGTCGGGCATTCAACTTGAACCTTGAATCCTGACCATGCCTCAGATTTTTCCCGTCGCGGTCATCGAGCATTCTGCCATGTCGTGGTTACCACGCGTGCATGTGCGGTCCCAGATGATCTACACTTCCGTTTTGCTGGCAGTGCTCGTATGCCTGCTGGCACTTCCGTTTATTTATGTGGACGTTTCCGTGAAATCCGCCGGCATCGTGCGGCCCGTTGCGGAAAAGAACGAACTGCGCAGCCTCGTTTCCGGCACCATCGCCGAAGTACTGGTCCGCGAAGGTTCGCATGTCGAAAAAGGACAGCTCATCCTGCGGCTGCAGGAAGATATCTCCAACAGTAAAATCTCCCAGGCTTCCTTCGAACTACAACAGCGCGAGGCCTATATCGCCGATCTGGCGCGCCTTTCCACCGGCGGCGGTGCTCCGCGGACAGCCCTGTACCAGCAACAATACAGCCGGTTCACGGCAGCCATCAGCGAGCAACAGGCTACGATGGACAAGCTCGGCCGCGATCTGGAGATGTATAAAAAACTGTATGCGGACAAAGTGGTGGCCGAAAAGGAGCTGCGCGACAAACAATACGAATACGACCGCTCCGTTACCCTTTACCGTTCGGCCGTCCAGCAGCAGCGAAGCGCCTGGGCGGAAGAGCTCAGCCGTTTCCGCATGGAAAGCAACCGGCTGCAGGCAGACGCAGAGCAGCTGGAAAAACAGAAGGAGTGGAACCTCATCAAAGCCCCCGTCAGCGGCACCATCCAGCAATTCAACGGTAAATATCCCGGCGGTTACCTGCAAACCGGGGAAATGATCGGCATTATCAGTCCAGACAGTAACCTCGTGGCCGAATGCCTCGTGAGCCCCAAAGACATCGGCTATCTCAAAGCCGGCATGCCCGTCCGTTTCCAGGTGGATGCATTTAATTATAATGAATGGGGCTCGGTGGAAGGAACGGTGCAGAGCGTCGATAACGACTTCACACTGGTCGACAATCAGCCCGTATTCAAAGTGCGCTGCAAATTCGCCGCCACGGAAGTGGCTACCGCCAAAGGCGTGAAAGGCCAACTGAAAAAGGGGATGACCCTCCAGGCCAGGTTCCTCCTTACCCGCCGCAGCCTGTTCCAGCTCCTGTACGATAAAACGGACGACTGGATGAACCCGAATGTTATCGCGAAGCACTAAACATATCCCAACCAGACAGGAAAAGCCCGTCCAGACCGGAAAATACAGCACCATGTCCACCAACACCCGACTCAAAAAAAGCGCCCGCGTCCGCCAGCGGGACCTCAGCGATTGCGGCGCCACCTGCCTGGCCTCCGTCGCGGCATTCTACAACCTCGAAATACCCGTTGCCCGCATCCGCCAGCTGGCCGCTACCGACAGCAAAGGCACCAATGTGCTCGGCATGGTGGAAGCCGCCACCCGCCTGGGCTTCCAGGCCAAGGGCGTGAAAGGCCCGTTCGAAGCATTGTATAATATTCCCAAGCCCGCCATCGCGCATGTGGTCGTGAAAGGTGTGCTGCATCATTATGTGGTGATCTATCGCGTCACCAAAACGGACGTGACGGTGATGGACCCGGCAGACGGGCAATACCATCACATCCCGCATGATACTTTCAAACAAATGTGGACCGGCGTGCTGGTGATCCTCATGCCTGGCGACGATTTCCGGGCCGGCAACGAGCGCACCTCGCACCTGGCGCGGTTCTGGTTCCTGCTCCGGCCGCATCGCACCGTGGTGGCGCAGGCTTTGTTCGGGGCCATCATTTATACGATACTGGGGCTGTCCACTTCCATTTATGTACAGAAAATAGTCGATAACGTATTGGTGGAAGGGAACCGCAATCTCCTGAACCTCCTCGGTATCATCATGATCCTCATTTTACTGCTGCAATTGTTCATCGGGCACGTCAAAAGCGTTTTTGCCCTGAAAACCGGCCAGCAGATAGATGCGCAGCTGATTCTCGGCTACTACAAGCACCTGCTCCGCCTGCCGCAACAGTTTTTCGATACGATGCGGGTGGGCGAGATCACGTCCCGGATCAACGATGCGGTAAAAATCCGCGTGTTTATCAACGATGTGGCGATCGGGCTGGTGGTGAACGTTTTTATCGTGTTCTTCTCCTTCGCGCTCATGTTTACCTATTATTGGAAACTGGCGCTCCTGGTGCTGGCGATCCTTCCCGTTTACGGCCTCATTTACTGGATCAGCAACCAGGTCAACAAAAAAATGCAGCGCAAGCTGATGGAAGACAACGCGGAACTGGGGAGCCAGCTGGTGGAATCACTGAATTCCGTGGCCACCATCAAACGCTTCGGGCTGGAGGAATTCGCCAATATCAAAACGGAAGCGCGCTTCGTGCGGTTGCTCAAAACGATCTTTTCGTCGTCCGTTACCAATTTATATCTCGGCAACGCCAGCAGTTTCGTGACCAATGCGTTTGTGGTGATCCTGCTGTGGGCGGGCTCGTATTTCGTGATGGACAGGCAGCTCAGTCCGGGCGAACTATTGTCTTTCTACGCACTGATCGGGTACTTTACTGGTCCGGCGATGAGCCTCATCGGGGCTAACCGCAGCATGCAGGATGCGCTGATCGCGGCCGACCGCCTTTTCGAGATCATGGACCTCGAGCAGGAGGAAACCGCCAACAAGGTTGCGCTCACGCCAGACATGATCGGCGACATCCATTTTCAAAAGGTAAGTTTCCGGTATGGCACGCGGGTGGAGGTTTTCAAACATTTCGATTTGCATATCCCGCATGGCCGGATCACGGCAGTAGTGGGTGAGAGCGGTAGCGGAAAATCGACGCTGATGGCGCTTTTACAGAATATTTACCCGTTGATGGAAGGAAGCATTCTCATCGGCCAGCTGGATATCCGGTATATCGATAACGACAGCCTCCGCAGGCAGGTGTCTGCCGTTCCGCAGCAGATCGACCTTTTCGCAGGATCGGTACTGGAGAATATCGCCGTTGGCGAGTTTGAGCCGGACGTGCAGCGTGTGCTCCACGTCTGCAAAATGCTGGGCATTCTCCAGTTCATCGAAAAACTGCCAGAAGGCTTCAATACGCCGCTCGGTGAACATGGCGTCAATCTCAGCGGCGGACAAAGGCAGCGGATCGCCATTGCCCGGGCGCTTTACCGCGATCCGCAGGTGCTCATCCTCGACGAAGCCACCTCGTCCCTCGACTCCGTATCCGACCAATATGTGCAGGATGCCATGCAGCAACTGAGAGACCAGGGCAAAACGATCGTCGTGATCGCGCACAGGCTCAGTACGGTCGTAAGCGCGGATAAGATAGTAGTGCTGCAGGAGGGGAAGTTGGTGGAAGAGGGGACGCATTCCGAGCTGCTCGCCAACAATTCCGTGTATGCAAAACTGTGGCAGCATCACCAGGCGGTGCTGGCCTGATCGTCCCGGTTTTTCATCCATTAACAATAAAAAAAGGCCCGCATAACGCGGGCCTTCCGATGTCCAAATCAGTCAGGCATTTACTTAGCCATTAGCCTGACAAGTGTCTTGCCGTCCGTGTCTCCCAGGGTCAATACCCCGTCAACAACGGTCCAGGTTTTTATTTTGTCGGTAACTCCGATGAATTTGTCTTCATATTGCATTTTGCCCATGCACATCATTTTCGTGGCGGCCATTGGCGTGAAAGATATCTTGTTGGGCGCCTCCAGCTTAAAGCCTCCCGTGATCATGTTGCAACCTGCCGAACCATGCACGCGGCTGTCTGCCTGTTGGAACGTGAGTTCCGCGGGGCGCATGAGGCCGGCAGTGTCTACGGGCAGGCCGTCCACTTCCACCATCCGCCAGGTTTTATACAGGTCGGCTTCGTTATTGGCGCCGCCCGTGGCTTTGTTGGCGTTCGAACATCCCGCCATGAAAGCCGTTGCGGCGATTGCGGTGCAAAAAGTCAGTATTCTATTCATATCTTATCTTTTTCTCCTTTTATAACAATACCGGCCTCAAAAAGTTACATTTTTAATACTGGCTGTAGAAACTTTGCAGGTCCCGCGCCAGCCGGTCGTATATCGGACGGGTCAGCTCGAGGAAAAGGTCTTGCGGGGGCGGCGGGGGAATGTCGCGGCCGCGGATGAGGCCTTTGTCGGCATCGCTGAGGGCGCGCTCGTCGCCACGGAAAGTGCCGAACTGGTTCTGCCAGGTGAATGAACCGGGAAGGCGGTCTTGCCGGAGGATGCGGTCGTTGTTGACGTCGATGATCCGGTAGTCGAGCAAGCCGCTGGATTCCACGGTTTTCCTCGTGACGAAGATGGTCGCCTTCACGGTGATGTCTACCATGGGATATTTGCCGGTGCTGTCGGGCTTGTTGCCCTTCACCTGTATTACTTTCGAAACTTCGCGCTGGGAGCGGTCTACATAAGTTTGTCCGACCATGAAGTCCATAAACCGCATTTCCATGTATTGGTCGGGATGGAAATCCTTTTCGCCACGCACCCTTCTTTCATCGTAAAACCGCACGAAAGTGTTGATGCGGCGGTCTTCCAGGTTGCGCACGAGCGCATCGCGGAACTGGTCTGCGGAAAACTGGAAGTAAGACGAGCGGACATCGATTTCGCTCACTACCACATGTACGAGCCCGAGTTGGTAGGCCTGTTCTTTCAGGCTGGCGGCGTCGCGGAAATTGGGGCTGAGGCGGAGGGCGGCGTCGAACTCGTCGTAGGCTTGCCTGGCGGCGGCCTTGTTCCGTTCCTCGAGAAGCTGGATGCCCCTGTCATAGCGAACTTCAGCGGCATTTTCGCCCGAAGCGGCGATGGCGGCGCTGTAATCTTTGGGCTTCACGACCGAGTTGGCGGCGGGGGAGCTGCGGATAACATTGTAGAGCGCCTGCATGGAGCGGTATTCGTTCTTTACGTCTTCCCATTTCAGGGGATTGGTAGAAGCGAGCGCTTGTTTGGCGCGGCCTTCATAAAAATCTTTGGCCGCTTCGTAGGCGGCGGGGAGGAGCCGGAGGGAGGTTTCGTCTTGCGGGCGGCGTTGCAGCTTCTTCACGAAAGCTTCGACGGCAGCGGAATAGCGGCCCTGGTTGTACAGTTTTTCGCCGGATTTGCAGGCAAAGAGGATAACAGCCGGCAGGCATACGGATAGGTAACGGAGATACTTCAACATATAGCTGTGTTTACGAACTTATATATTCAAACGGCACGCCAAATCATTCCCATCGGATAACAAAAGGAAAATTATGATGGTTTTAACATAGCGGGGTCAGATTTTGAAATTGCGGCGGAGCTCACGGTCTACCTCGCGGGCCTTGATGCTGTCGCGCTTGTCGTGCAGTTTTTTACCTTTCCCGATGCCGATTTCCATTTTGGCGAGACCTTTGTCGGTAATGAACATCCGGAGGGGAATGATGGTGTATCCGCGCTCCTGGATTTTCTTTTCCATCTTCTTCAATTCTTTCCGCTGGAGCAGGAGTTTACGTTCACGAAGGGGATCGTGGTTGGCGTAGGTGCCGAATTTGTATTCGGCGATGTGCAGGCTTTTGACGAATAATTCGCCTTTGGAGAAATAGCAGAAGCTGTCGTTAAAGCTCACCTTTCCACCGCGGATGGATTTGATCTCGGTCCCGGTCAATACCAATCCGGCGATGTATTTATCTTCTATCGCGTATTCAAAATAAGCCGATCTGTTTCTTAATTCTGCCATGTCGAGGGTTACAAATGGGCCGGCTGCGTGGGCAGCCGGCCGGGGGAATATCGTTTTAGTGTTTGAACAGCTGGAGCAATGTTCCGAGCTTGTTCTTCAGCTCTTTACGATCGGTGATGAAATCGAGGAACCCGTGGTCCAGGAGGAATTCCGCACTCTGGAACCCTTCCGGGAGGTCCTTCTTTATGGTTTCCTTGATCACGCGCGGGCCGGCGAAGCCGATGAGGGCGCCGGGCTCGGCGGTATTGATGTCTCCCAGCATGGCGTACGATGCGGTAACGCCGCCGGTGGTGGGGTCTGTCATCAAGGAAATGTAGGGGAGACGGGCAGCGGCCAGCTGGGTCAGCTTGGCCGAGGTTTTGGCCATCTGCATCAGCGAAAACGCGCTTTCCATCATACGGGCGCCGCCCGATTTGCTGATGATCAGCAACGGAAGCTTGTGCTGGATGCAATAATCGATGCTTCGGGCGATTTTTTCACCCACCACGGAGCCCATGGAGCCGCCGATAAAGTTGAAGTCCATACAGGCCACTACGAGCCCGTTGCCGTTCACCAAACCCACACCGGCGCGCATGGCGTCGGAGAGACCGGATTTCTTCTGGGCGTCTTTCAACCTGTCGCCATAAGGTTTCAGATCGTTGAAGCCAAGGAAGTCTTTCGGATAGATATTAGTGAAGAGCTCTTCGAAATTATTATCGTCGAAAATGATCTCGAAATATTCGGGCGAATTGATACGGTTGTGATAGTTACACTTATCGCAAACGTAAAGATTCGCTTTCAGATCCTTCATGGTGGTCGTCTTCTTGCATTTCGGGCATTTGTGCCATAAACCGTCCGGCGCCTCCTTCTTCTCACTGGTACTGGTGGAAATACCCTGTTTAATTCGCTTAAACCAGCTCATACAGAATGTGTACTAAGTAATTAGATTAAAGATTAGTGGTGCAAGATACGATAAAATTAAATTTTTCCGTAAATCAAAAGCCCCCTGAATGTATCGGGGGGCTTTAACATATCATAACAACCTGTAAACTATGCGTTACGGTTGATGCAGTTGAGGTCTGTGAAAGCTTCTTCGAGGCGTTTCACGAAAGATTCCTCGCCTTTACGCAGCCAAACGCGCGGGTCGTAGTATTTTTTGTTGGGCTTGTCCGCACCTTCGGGGTTTCCGAGCTGGGCCTGGAGGTAGCCTTCCTTGTCTTTATAATATTTAAGGATGCCTTCCCAGAACGCCCATTGCATGTCGGTATCGAGGTTCATTTTGATAACGCCGTAGCCAAGGGTTTCGGCGATCTGGTGCTTGGGAGAGCCGGAACCGCCGTGGAACACGTAATAAACGGGTTTGGTGGCCGTGCCGAATTTTTTCTCAATATATTCCTGGCTGTTTTTCAGGATTTCAGGACGGAGCTCCACGTTTCCGGGGCTATACACGCCGTGAACGTTGCCGAAAGCGGCGGCAACGGTGAAGCGGGGGCCTACCTGGCTGAGCTGCTCGTAAGCATAGGCCACGTCTTCGGGCTGGGTGTAAAGGAGAGAATTTTCAACGCCGGAGTTGTCTACGCCGTCTTCCTCACCACCGGTAACGCCCAGTTCGATTTCGATGGACATGCCCAGTTTATTCATTCTTTCGAAGTATTTCTTCGAAATTTCGATGTTTTCGTGGATGGGCTCCTCCGACAGGTCGAGCATGTGCGAGCTGTAAAGGGGCTGGCCGTTCTCTTTCATGAACTTCTCGCCAGCGTCCAGCAGGCCGTCGATCCAGGGCAGCCATTTTTTGGCGGCGTGGTCGGTATGGAGCACTACGGGAACGCCGTAGTATTTGGCTACTTCATGTACGTGTTTTGCACCGGAGATACCGCCGGAGATATTGGCCTGCAGCTTGTCGTTCGGCATCCCTTTCCCCGCGAAGAATTGCGCCCCGCCGTTAGAAAACTGGACGATCACCGGAGAGTTCACTTTTGCGGCGGTTTCGAGAACGGCGTTCACGGAATCCGTGCCTACTACGTTTACCGCGGGCATGGCATATCCGCTATCCTTGGCATCCTTGTAGAGCGCTTCCAGCTCTTCGCCGAATAATACGCCGGCTTTGTACTTTCCCATAGACGATGTAACTTTTAAATTTTAAAGGAAAGCAAATATAGGCATTTCAATTTTTAGATTTCTCTAAACTTATGGCCTGAAACAGGCGTTCGGCGTTGTTTTCATTCATCCGGGCACGCAAATTCGTTTGGATTGCCGACGGAAAAAGGGCCGGAATATCCGGCCCCCAAGCTCATCAGGTAACAGTCAGGGTGTTCCCATTGATGTTCACGGTGTATTTCGGCAGCGGGTTGGTGGCGGGCCCATTGGCCACGGAACCATCGGTATTGAACTGGCTTCCGTGCCCGCAGGTACTGCCGCAAACGATCTTGCCGGCGTTGTAGGTAGACAGCGTGCAGCCCATGTGCGTACAGGTACTGGTAAACGCTGCGAAAGACGCGGGCACGTTGCCCGCAGCCAGGCGTATCAGCACTACGCCGCTTCCGATCATGAAACTGCCTACAGCCGTAAGGTCGTTGGCCAGGTTTACGGTCAGCTTAACATTGCCGCCGCCACCACCGCCGGGAGGGTTCACCGGTGCAGGATCGTCGCCCTTCCCGCCGCAAGCCGCCAGACCGCCTGCGCAGAGCACCGCCAGCGTGGCGCCCATGCCGGACAGAAAATCTCTTCTTTCCATATTGATTAGGTTGTTCGAAAAAGGTTACGGCGGGTTTTGCCATGCGGTTGCCTGTCCCGGAAAAATGATGGCGGGAATAACGGGAAAAGGAATGCCTGGCAGCTCGAAACCCTTGCTGGCAGCAGATATTGTTTAGAGGATTTTTTTTGAAAAAGGGAGAGGGTTAACGGAAAATATCCAGCAGCTCGTTGAAATACGCGGGCGCATGCAACAACCGGCTGCCGTACCAGGAAAACATTTCTCCGTCCACCAGCGCGATCTCCGCATCCGGCAGGTATTCCCGGATTTCTTCGATATGTTTCGCCTTGAAAGGATAGGGCTCGCTGCTGAGCAGTACGCGTTTGACCCCGCTCGCCGCCAGTTGCGGAAGCGTAACGGACGGGTACCGGCGCAGGTCTTCGAAAACATTGCGCAGCCCGCATCTGCGGAGCATGTCGTGGATGAAGGTATCGCCGCCGGCCACCATCCACGGGTCGCGCCAGATGAAATAAGCCGTGGGAACGGAAGGGTAGAGGGGGCGGATGGACGAAAATCCCCCGCTGATCCGGCCTGCGATTTCGCCGGCAGCTGTCCTTTTATCGAGGATTTCGCCGAGGGACCAGATCATTTCGAGGGATTCTTCGAGCGTATGAATGTCGCTCGTCCAAACGGGGAACCTCTGCGCCAGGGCTTCGATCTGCTCCCGCTCGTTCTCTTCTTTATTGGCGATGATGAGGTCTGGCCGCAGCTCCGCGATTTTATCGATATGCAGTTGCTTCGTGCCGCCCACGCGCGTTTTCTCACGGAACCACGACTCCGGATGCACGCAAAATTTGGTGATGCCGGTTACATCGGCCCCCAGGTCGTACAGCAACTCCGTCTGCGAGGGCACTACCGACACGATGCGCACCGGCGGCGCGTCCAGCGAGATCGTATGCCCGATTTGATCTGTGTATCGCATGCTAATTCCCCAGCGCCTGGATGATATCGTATTTGGTGACGATGTGATAATTGCCGGAATCGTCCTGCGTCAGCACGGCGCCGTTTTCCTTATTGATATATACGGTGAGCTTTTCTATGGGCGTATCCATCGCCACTACGGGATAGGCTTTCTGCATGACGTTGCGCACGGGCTGCTCTTTCAGGTCGGGCTGATCGATCAGTTTGCTGAACAATCCGCCTTCAGAAAGGGCGCCGATCAATTCGCGGTCCTGCAGCACGGGCAAATGCTCGATGTCGAACTTCTTCATTTTACCGATGGCTTCGCTCACGCGGTCGTCCGGCGAAATCGTCACCAGCGGCAGGTTCCGGCGGCCGTTCACTACGTCGCGCACGGTTTTGACGTCGAGGAACCCGCGTTCCATCATCCACTGGTCATTATATACTTTCCCCACGTACCGCGATCCGTGATCGTGGAAAACCACCACCACCACGTCGTCTGCCTTCAGCCGTGTTTTGAGCTGCAAAAGCCCTGCCACGGCCGATCCGGCGGAGTATCCCACGAAAATCCCTTCTTCCTTCGAAATCCTTCTCGCCATTACCGCCCCGTCTTTATCGGTCACTTTTTCGAAATGGTCGATCACGCTCATGTCGTAATTCTTGGGCACGAAATCTTCGCCGATGCCTTCGGTTATATAAGGATACACTTCGCTCATATCGATTTCGCCGGTATCGAAGAATTTCTTCAGCAGCGAGCCGTAGCTGTCTACCGCCCAGATCTGCACGTCGGGGTTCTGTTCCTTGAGGTATTTTCCCGTTCCGGTGATGGTACCGCCGGTGCCGGTGGCCACAACGAGATGCGTGATCTTTCCTCCCGTCTGTTCCCAGATTTCGGGGCCGGTCTGTTCGTAGTGCGCATCGCGGTTGGCGAGGTTATCGTATTGGTTGACGTAAAAACTGTTGGGAATTTCCCGCGCCAGGCGGGCGGATACCGAATAATACGACCGCGGATCTTCGGGCAGCACGTTGGTGGGGCATACGATCACTTCGGCGCCCACGGCCTTGAGGATGTCGACCTTTTCCTTGGATTGCTTGTCGGTAGTCGTGAAAATACATTTATATCCTTTGATAACGGCCGCCAGCGCCAGGCCCATACCGGTATTGCCCGAAGTGCCTTCGATGATGGTGCCGCCGGGCTTGAGCAGCCCCTTCTGCTCGGCTTCTTCCACCATTTTCAGTGCCATACGGTCTTTGATGGAGTTGCCGGGGTTGAAGAATTCTACTTTGGCGAACACGGGGCAGGGCAGTTCGGCCGTTACGCGGTGGAGTTTGACCAGTGGGGTATGGCCGATCGTTTCGAGGATATTTTCACAGTACTTCATAATCTTGGTGCTTGGGAAACGAATTTAAGGTAATTGGCCGAATGATGATTTATATTTGCTTCCATGAACAATATCTTCATAACCGGTATCGGCACCGGAGTGGGAAAGACGGTAGCGTCCGCCTGTGTGGCGGAAGCGCTGGGCGCGCAGTACTGGAAGCCGGTGCAGGCGGGCTTTGAAGACGGAACGGATACCGAAACGGTACGGTCCCTCACTTCGCCGCAGGTTACCGTGCACGAAGAGCTGTACCGCCTGGCCATGCCCGCGTCTCCCCACCTGGCGGCCCGGGCGGAAGGGCTCGTGGTGCAGGAAGACCGGATACTGGAGCGTGCGCGGCAGTTGCAGCAGGAAGGGAGACCTTTGGTGATCGAAGGCGCCGGCGGGCTTATGGTGCCCCTCAACGGCAATTACTTTTTCCTCGACCTGGCCCGTGCGCTCGACGCCCGGGTGATCGTAGTGGCGCAGAATTATCTTGGCAGCATCAACCATAGCCTTCTCACGGCCATGGCGCTACGTAGCGCCGGACTTAACGTGACCGGATGGATTTTCAGCGGCGATCATCATACCAATGAAGACGATGTGGTGGCCTGGAGCCGTTATCCGCTCATCACCCGCATCCCGAAAGCGCCGCGGCTCGATAAAGCCTTCGTGGCCCTCGAAGCCGAAGCGATGCGCCCCAAATTGCTAGAACTCCTGGCCCGATGAATACCGCCGCAGCCAAACAGGCCATCCGGAAGGAATACCTGGCCAAAAGAAAAGCCCTTTCGCCGGAAACGATGCAACAGCTGAACGCCGCACTCATGGCGCAATGTAGCAGACTGGCGCTCGGAGACCCTTCCTACATCCACCTCTTCCTGCCCATCGCAGCCAAAAACGAAGTGGATACATGGCCCCTGGCCGATTGGCTCCGCGCGCAATTCCCCCGCGCCAGACTCGTGCTCTCCCGCTCGTTCATCGCCACCGGCGATATGCAGCATTTCGTGTGGGACGCCGGCACGCAGCTCATCGAAAACGCCCTCGGCATTCCCGAACCGGAAGGCGGCGAGCCCGTTCAACCCCGTCTGCTCGACGTGGTTTTCGTTCCCCTGCTGGCTTTCGACGAAGCCGGGCACCGGGTGGGATATGGCAAGGGCATGTACGACGGGTTTCTCCGGCAATGCAAGCCAGATGTGCTTTCTGTGGGGCTCAGCCTCTTCGGGCCGCTCCCGGGGCCGATCGCAGACGCCTGGGATGGCGATGTTCCGCTGCGGGCGGCCGTCACCCCAGAAAAGGTATATTACTTTAAAGACGAAAAACGATGAATAGTCCTTTGTGGCAATATCTTAGCTTCCTCCTTTATCCCTTCGCATTGCTCTACGGCCTGGTGCTCTGGGTCCGCAACCGCCTGTACGACGCCGGCATGCTCACTTCCGTGGAATTCAGCGTGCCGACCATCGCCGTGGGCAACCTTTCGGTCGGCGGCACCGGCAAAACGCCCCATGTGGAATACCTCATCCGCCTGCTGAAAGACCGCTACCGCGTGGCCACCCTCAGCCGCGGTTACAACCGCAAAACGAAAGGGTTCCAGCTCGCCGCGGCCAAAACTACGGCTGCGGATATAGGCGACGAGCCCATGCAGTTCCACCTGAAGTACCCCGACATTACCGTTTGCGTGGGCGAAGAGCGCATGCTGGCGGTGCCGCAGCTCATGAGCGACCGGCCGGATACGGAGGTCATCCTGCTGGACGATGCCTTCCAGCACCGCTCCATCAAGCCCGGCCTCAACCTGATGGTGACCGATTACAGCCGCCTTTTTACCCGCGACCATGTAGTACCGGTGGGCAGGTTACGGGAGGGAAGGAAGGGATACCACCGGGCAGACGGGATCATTGTGTCGAAATGTCCGGCCGGTCTTTCGGTCGCCGAAAAAGAAAATATCCGGAAAGAAATCAACCCGCTGCCGCACCAGGAATTATACTTCACCACGCTCCGGTACGGCGTTCCAGCCGATATGCTCACCGGCGAGCCCGTCCTTATTCCGGAGAACGCGAAGCTGCTGGTGGCCTGCGGGATAGCCCGTCCGGAACCGCTGGTACAACATTTGCGGCAAAGGCACGGGAACGTAAGCCTCCTGTCGTTCCCCGACCATTATTATTACAACCGGAACGACCTGGAAAAGATCCAACTGGAACTGGGGCACATGGATGGTGATGGCCCCGCTTATATCGTAACAACGGAAAAAGATGCGGTAAGGCTGAACCTGCTGCGCGACATCATCGCGAACATGCAGCTGCCTTTTACCGTTATACCGGTGGAAGTGGCTTTTCTCTTCGGAGAAGCCCCGGCTTTCGACCGGTTCGTTACCCGGTACACGGAAAATGCATTGTTGGCGGCGAATGAAGACCCTGCGGGAACGTAGGCGCGCCGCAACCCCTTAAAATCATGTAAATGACCAAGAAGAAAGAAAAGAAACAGAAAAGCAGTAGCCAGAAGAAGACCTATAAAGGCATCGTGGACGTCACCCGCTCGGGCATGGCGTTCGTGGTAGTGGAAGGGTTGGAGAGTGACATCATGGTGAAACAGAAAAACCTCAATTCCGCCCTGGACGGCGATGAAGTACTCGTAGACGTCATCCGGCAGGGCAAAAGCATGGGAAGGATGGAAGGGCATGTGACGGACGTGCTCGTCCGCAAAAAGACCGAATTTACCGGTACCATCCAGCTGAGCAAGACATTCGCGTTCCTGCTGCCCGAAAAAGGCAGCTGGCTCCCCGATATCTATATCCCCGAAAATTCCCTCAAAGGCGCCAAAGACGGCGATCGTGCGGTTGTCAAGATCGTGGCATGGGGCGAAAAAAGCCGCAAGCCCGTTGGCGAGATCGTCGAAATCCTCGACGCTACCAACGCCAACGACCTGGCCATGAAGGAAATCCTCGTGGAAAGCGGGTTCCCGCTGAACTGGCCTAAAGATGTGCTCGACGAGCTGGCCGCCATGCCGGGCGCGGGCGAGCTGAGCGCCAAAGACCGCGAAGGCCGCAAGGATTTCAGCAAAATACTCACTTTTACCATCGACCCCGTAGACGCCCGTGATTTCGATGACGCCATTTCCATCCGCCGGTTGAAAAACGGCTTGCTGGAAATCGGCGTGCATATCGCGGACGTAAGCCATTACGTGCAGCCCGGCACCGCACTGGATAAGGAAGCGGAGCACCGCGCCACTTCGGTATACCTGCCAGACCGGGTGCTGCCCATGCTGCCGGAAAAAATCTCCAACGAGCTCTGTTCGTTGCGGCCGCAAGAAGACCACCTGTGCTTTTCCTGCGTGTTCCAGATAGACGACAAGGCGAAAGTGAAGCAGTACTGGATGGGGAGGACCATCATCCATTCCCGCCACCGGTTCACTTATGAGGAAGTGCAGGAGATCATCCAGACCGGCGAAGGACCGTATTTCGAAGAAGTGTTGCTGTTGAACAAACTTTCCCAGACGCTGCGTGCCGCGCGGTTCAAGGACGGCGCGATCAATTTCTCGAGCCAGGAAGTCCGCTTCCAGCTGGATGAAAACGCCAAGCCCGTGGGCGTGAAGATCAACGAAAGCGACGAATCGCACCAGCTGATCGAAGAGCTCATGCTCCTGGCGAACCGCACGGTAGCGGAATATGTCTCAAAACAGAAAGTGAATACCCATCCCGTTCCGTTCCCATACCGGGTCCACGATACGCCGGATGAAGAAAAAATGCACGTTTTTGCCGTATTTGCAGGTAAATTCGGCTATAAGTTCGACGCTACGAGCCCCGATACCATCGCTGCCTCCTTCAACAAGATGCTCACGCTGGTGAAAGGGAAACCGGAACAGCATGTACTGGAAACCCTCGGCATCCGTACCATGGCCAAGGCCATTTATACGACCGATAACATCGGGCACTACGGCCTGGGGTTCCCGTACTACTGTCATTTTACCTCGCCCATCCGCCGGTACCCCGACGTGCTCGTGCACCGCATCCTGGCACAGGTGCTGGCGGGAGACATCAAGCCCGACAAGCAGCTCGAAAAACGCTGCAAGCACTCCTCCGACATGGAGCGTAAGGCCATGGAAGCCGAAAGGGCCGGCAACAAGTACAAGCAGGTGGAATACATGCAGGATTTCATCGGTGAAACGTTCGAAGGCATCGTTTCGGGCGTGGCGCATTTCGGTTTCTGGGTGGAAACCGTTTTCGCGAAGTGCGAAGGCCTGGTAAGCGTGCATGGGCTGCGGGAGGATTACAGGCATTCCGAGACCGATTATGCCCTCGTAGGCATGAGGACCGGCAAGCGCATCCGGATCGGCGACAAAGTGACCATCCGCGTAGTGTCCGCCAGTTTGGCCAAACGCCAGCTCGATTATGAACTGGTGGAAGAAGGCAGCGATCTGCCGCTGCTCAAGAAAGGCGGGCGTAGCGAACGCACGGAGCGGAACGACCGGAGCGATAACAGGAAGAAGACAGGCAAGGCGCCGCAACATAAATCAAGGAAGAAAAAGAAGTAAGATGCACTCATTCAAAGAATTATCAGCGAAATTCGAACAGCAGTTCAGTCAAAGACAATTTCCCGAACACCCGGCCAACCTGTACGATCCCGCCCAGTACATCCTGGGCATCGGGGGCAAGCGTATCCGGCCCGTGCTTTGCCTGCTGGGCAACGAGCTCTTTGCCGACCTGGAGCCGGACGCCTTCCATGCCGCCAACGCAGTGGAACTGTTCCACAATTTCACGCTCATTCATGACGACATCATGGACAAGGCGCCCCTGCGCAGAGGGATGCCCACCGTCCATACGAAATACAGCGATTCGGCAGCGATCCTCGCGGGAGACGTGATGCTCATCCACAGCTACGAACATCTCAACAAAATCGCCGGAAAGTACCGCCAGAAGATCGTTTCCGTATTCAACCGCGCCGCCCGCGAAGTATGCGAAGGGCAGCAGCTGGATATGGATATGGAACAAACGGCGCCCGAACAGGTGAAGTATGAAGATTACGTGAACATGATCGCCCTGAAAACCTCCGTGCTATTGGCCGCCAGTCTGCAGATGGGCGCCATTTGCGGCGGCGGGAGCGAAGGGAACCAGCAACACCTGTACGAATTCGGCAAGAACGTGGGAATCGCCTTCCAGATACAGGACGATTACCTCGACGCATTCGGCGACCCGGATAAATTCGGCAAGCAGCAGGGCGGAGACATTCTCGTCAACAAAAAAACATTCCTGCTCCTCAAAGCCCTCGAGCTCTGTAACGGCACGCAACGCCAGAAACTGCACGAGTTGCTGGAAAGCAGTCCGGCGGATAAAGTAGCCTCCGTGCTCCAGATCTTCCGCGATTGCCGGGTAGACGCCTGGGCGGAAAAGGAAAAAGAACGTTTCTCCCAGATCGCTTATGAGCACCTGGACGCCATCGCGGTGATCTCCGGCCGGAAGCAGCCCCTGCGCGAACTGGCGGATTTTCTACTCGTCCGGCAACATTGAGTAAGGATTATTTTTATATTTGGCCGTTATTGACAGTTTTTGGCCGTCAGTAACGGCTTTTTTAATATCAACCCTTAAACGCAACAAATGTCTAACTCGCTTTTCAGGAAAAAATCCCTGACCAGCATTCTCCATGAAGCAAAAGCCGGAGACGGCGACGCGCACATGTCGGGCCTGAAGAAGGTGCTCACCGTACGCGACCTCACGCTGATGGGCGTGGCGGCCGTGATCGGGGCGGGGATCTTCTCCACGATCGGGCAGGCGGCTTTTAATGGAGGGCCTGCAGTGATTTTCCTGTTCCTCCTCACCGCCGTTACCTGTGGCTTTACCGCGCTTTGCTACGCCGAGTTTGCTTCCAGGGTACCCGTGGCCGGGAGCGCCTATACCTATTCGTACGTTACCTTCGGCGAAATGGCCGCCTGGATCATCGGCTGGGCGCTCATCCTCGAATATTCCATCGGCAACATCGTGGTGGCCATTTCCTGGAGCAGTTATTTCAACAACGTCCTGGAAGGGATGGGCATCCATCTCCCCGCATACCTCACCACCGATTACAATACCGCCAAAGCCGCCGCCGGAGACGCCTGGAACACCGCGCCCTTCATCGGCAGCTGGCGCGTCATCCTCAACATTCCCGCTTTCATTATCGTAGTGCTCGTGACCATCCTGGCGTACGTAGGCATCCATGAAAGTAAGAAAAGCGCCAATTTCATGGTGGGCCTCAAGATCGTGATCCTCCTCGTGGTGATCGCCATCGGGATGTTCCATATCAATACCGACAACTGGCAGCCCTTCATGCCCAATGGCTTCAACGGCGTACTGATGGGCGTTTCGGCCGTGTTCTTCGCTTATATCGGGTTCGATGCCATTTCCACCACGGCGGAGGAAAGCGCCAATCCGCAGCGCGACATGCCCCGCGCCATGATCTATTCCCTCATCATCTGCACGATCATTTACGTGGTGGTGACGCTCGTGATCACCGGCATGGTGCATTATTCCGAGTTCCAGCACGTGAGCGACCCCCTGGCGTATGTGTTCGACAAACTGAATATGAAGACCATCGGCTACGTTATTTCCATCAGTGCCGTAATCGCCGCCACCAGCGTGATCCTCGTGTTCCAGATCGGCCAGCCCCGCATCTGGATGAGCATGAGCCGCGACGGGCTGCTCCCGAAAAAGTTCGCCAAAGTGCATCCTAAATACCATACGCCCGGTTTTTCGACCATCGTGACCGGTGTGATCGTGGCCATTCCTTCACTGTTCGTGGAAAGCGGCATCGTGACGGACCTCACCAGCATCGGCACCCTGTTCGCATTCGTGCTTGTTTGCGGCGGCGTGCTCATGCTGCCGAAAGTGCCGAAAGGAGAGAAGAAGTTCAATCTGCCTTACATCAACGGCCTGTTTATAGTGCCGGTTATTTTCGCCGTGTTCACCTGGTTCTTCCGCGACCGGATCGCCGAGAGCTTCAGCGGTATCGCCGCGATGGACCACGACCATGTGCTGTACGTCATTTTCTACATCCTGGCCACCATCATCACCCTGCTTACGATCGTCAAGCGTTTGTCGCTCATTCCCGTGCTGGGCATGCTCTGCTGCCTGTACCTCATGATCGAAATCCCCGTCCGCAGCTGGGTGGTGTTTTTCGGCTGGATGGCCGTGGGACTGGCGATTTATTTCCTGTATGGATATTGGAAAAGTAAATTGGCCGATAAGAAAGCTTAATAAACTGATAAACAATCTGATATGCAAAAGGCGGTCGATTTGGCCGCCTTTTGCCGTTTTTAATGCCGCAAACAGCCATAGCAAAGGATTTACATCCAATGGCATGGAAATTTCGTAACTTCAGGGAGAGTTCTTTTCACTGCTAAAACTTTCGTTATGAACCTCCTGCAACGTATAGAACGCTGGGGTGACAATCATCATCCCAAATGGGTGGACGGTTTGCGGATCTTGCTGGGATTGTTCCTCATGTGGAAGGGCATTCAGTTCGTCGATAACATCGATCTGCTGAAATCCCGCATCGCGGAACAGCCATTTTTGACCGCGGTATCGTTCTGGCTGGCTCACTACATCGTTTTTGCCCACACCGTAGGCGGACTGTTCATCGCACTGGGCCTGCTTACCCGCGTAGGCGTCATCGCCAACCTCCCGGTGCTCATCGGCGCGGTATTTTTCATCAATTCTTCCACAAATCTATTCAGCGTGTATCCCGAAATGAGCCTCTCCGTTGTAGTGCTGCTCGGACTGCTGTTCTTCCTCGTTGAAGGCAGCGGCAGGGTTTCGGTGGACGAATACATGCGTACGCACCCGGAGAAAAGCGCCGCCTGATTGCAGTAACCGCACCTTTGCTTAATTTTGCCTGCTATGAAATATACAGTAGGCGACAAGATACTATTGCTCCATTCCAAAGAAGAAGGGACTGTGCTGGATATCATCAACGATAAAATGGTGCTCGTTGAGGTAGGCGGCACCAAATTCCCCGTGTACCTCGACCAGATCGATTTCCCCTATTTCCACCGGTTTACCCAGAAACAGGCCCCGCTGCCGCCCAAGCGCACGCCGGGGGAGGAAATCAAACGGGAAAAACCCCAGCCCAAGGTCAACAAGCCGGAAAGAGGTGTTTTCCTCACCATGCTGCCCGTCTGGAGCCACGACGGGTGGGACGATGTCGTGGATACCCTCAAATTCCACCTCCTCAACGAAACCAACCGCGCCTACACCTACCGCTTCGAGATTTGGCTGAACAACACGCTGTTCCTCGAACTGAAACAGGAAGTGCCCGCGCAGCAGCATATCTACCTGGCCGACCTCAATTTCGACCAGCTCAACGATAAAGCCCGTTTCGAGTTCAAATTCCAGCCGAAGGAGGCCGACCTGGCCCTGGCCCCCGAATTGGCGAAAACCTGGAAAATCAAGGCGAAACAGCTCTTCCAGCAGCTGGAGAAAGTGCGGGAGGAAGGCAAGGCCACTATCGAGTACGAATTGTTCATCAAATACCCCCCGCGCCAGGAAACCGACTCGTTCGGGTTCACGCCGCAGGAAAAGAAGAAACTCAATACCCTGACCGACGTCCGCCAGCTCAAGTCGCCCGAAAGGCTGGACGCCCGCTACGAGATCGATCTCCACATCGACCGGCTGGCCGATAACTGGCGCGATCTCAAGCCCCTGGAAATCCTCGCCATCCAGCTCAACGAGTTCCAGCATTATCTCGACCTGGCCATTTCCCAGCGGCTGCACAGCATGATCATCATCCACGGCGTGGGTACCGGTAAGCTCCGCGATGAGCTGCACGACATCCTGAAAACCGTCCCGGAAGTGAAATTCTTCGTGAATCAGTACCATCCTTTCTACGGTTACGGGGCAACAGAGATATTTTTTAAGTAATTTTGCAGCTCGTTTTTACGTCACCCGGCGCAGTGGTGCTGCCGTTCCTGCTTTATGCAGGGAAGGAAAGTCCGGACAGCGCAGGGCAACGCACCACCTAACGGGTGGGGCGCCCGGAAACGGGCGTACAGAAAGTGCCACAGAGAATAACTGCCACGGAGCGATCCGGGGCGAGGGTGAAAACGTGGGGTAAGAGCCCACGCTGGTGGCGGGCAACCGCTACCAGGGGTAAACCTTGCGTGCTGAAATGCCATGTATACGGTCGATTGAAGGCGGCCCGCCTGATGACCGAGGGTAGGCAGATACAGGCGCACCGTGATGTGCGTCGCAGATAAATGGCAGCAACGTTTGCTTCGGCAGGCGTACAGAATCCGGCTTACAAGCTCGCCGGGTGACGTAAACACGAAAAAAAAACCGGGCGCATCCGATTGGGTGCGCCCGGTTTCCGTTTATACGTTGCCGTGAATCAGTCCTTTTTCAGGTTCACTTTGGCTTTGTTCTTTTTCACGTTCTCGCCTTTGGTTTTGGCCGCCAGCTTGATGGCTTCGTAAGCGTTCACCATGCCGCCGGATTTGGAAAGCTCCGAGAATTCGACTTCTTCGTCCTTAGCGCCCGGTTTGTTCACTTTTTCGCCACCGGGAAGGGGCGTCGCCGATTTCTCGATGATCTGCTTCAACTGGCGCGCGCTCAGGTCGGGGTAGTACGACAGGATCATCGCCGCCAGGCCGGCCACAACGGGCGAAGCCATGCTCGTACCGCTGGCGCTGCCGTATTTGTCGCCGCCGGGAACGGTGGAATAGATCTGAACGCCGGGGGCGAACACATCCACTTCCTTTTTACCATAGTTGCTGAAACCCGCGATCTTGCTGCCTACGCGGCCGTTGGAAGAAGCGCCCACGGTGATCATGTTGTCTGCTTCCTTGCCGTCTTCGAAAGTATCTTTGGGATAGTTTTCCGTTTCGTCGTTGTTGGCGCCGTCGTTACCTGCGGCATGTACCAGCAGCACGCCTTTTTCCTGCGCATAGCGGATGGCGTCGTCTACCCACTGTTTCTGGGGAGAGAAACCCTTGCCGAAGCTCATATTGATCACCTGCGCGCCGTTGTCTACCGCATAGCGGATGCCGAGCGCCACGTCTTTATCGCGCTCGTCGCCTTCGGGCACTACTTTCACGGTCATGATGCGCACGTTATCGGCCACACCGTCCATACCAACGCCATTGCCGCGCGCCGCACCGATGATGCCGGACACGTGCGTGCCATGGAAAGCGAACTGGCCCATTACATCGGCGTTGCCATAGTAGCGGTCGTTGATGTCGTTGATATTGTCGCCCACGATGGTGGTGCGTTTATCTACCGGTTCCGCCCCGGTCACTTCGGCTTTCTTTTTCAGTTCCTTGATGTATTCTCCCAGGTCGTTTTTGAGGGCCTGGTAGGTCATACCTTCTTCGCCGGTGCTGCCGAGCAGGCGCAGGGCGAACCCCCGGGCGAACATCACGTCGGAATCCGAAGATTTGAGGGTATCGAGCTGTTCTTTGGTGAAGTCGTTGGTTTTGAGGAATTCCGAGAGGACGGACTCGCATTTCAGGAGGTTTTCCTGCACTTTGAGCATCATCTTGTAATCGGTTTTCGCCTGAGTGGAAGGTTTCTGGCTGCGGTCTTTCAGGCGCGTCCAGTAAGCATATTCCTTCGAGCCGGGCTTCAGGGCGGAGTCAGGGTTGCCGTAGAGGCGGCGGTAGCGGTAGAACTCGCGGGTGGCCTCGTCGGAGTCTTCTTTTACGGAAGATCCGTCTTTGGCGCCGAGGAAGTTCCAGCCGTAGATATCGTCTACATAACCGTTTCCGTCGTCGTCGATATTGTTACCCGGGATTTCGTTGGGGTTTTTCCAGAGAATGGGGCGAAGGTCTTCGTGCGTAGTGTCCACGCCGGAATCGATCACGGCTACGATCACCGTTTTGCCGGTTTTGCCTTGCAACAGTTCGCGGTATGCCTTTTCGACACCGATCCCGTACACACTGTCTGTCCCGTAACTCAGCAACTGCCAGTTTTGGGGAACGGACGGTTTGGACTGTCCGTATCCATCAGAAGTAATCAACATGGCTACACTTGCTCCAACGGCCAGGGCTCTGCAGATGCTTTTCATTGTTTTGTTCAAATTTTCCAGATTGTTTTGCAATTCAGGTACCGCAATTCGTTAAAGATATGGTAAATGCGTTACAACAGCTACCGGGATGTGGTGAGTGGCTTGGCGGGCGGACTATTGGTCTGCACCGCAACTAGGCAAGTACGTCCCTCCGCCTTATCCAGCCTTCCCGATTCACCCCCTCAAATGGCCCATTGATCACATACCGCTGGTATCCGCCATACAGATTGTGTAATTTCACCATATCCGCATAAAAGCCGCAAAGATTCTCATTTTCGCTGGAAAACCGGAGCGGTTTAACATTTCCTTCACGAAATCATCAACTTCTATGTAAAGTTTTTTCATAAACCAAATCTTCCGCCATGATTAAAACCATTCTGATGACACTGGCTCTCTGGGCCAGTCCGCCCGATCCGGGCCCCGGCCGTGCGCCTACCACGGTCATTTTCGTCAACTGCGCCGAACAGGAACAAGGGCAGCTTACCGCCACAGGCCGCGACCAGGCCGGCCTGCTGGTCAATTTCCTTGAAAGCGAGACGATCAGCGCGGTGTACGCGCCTTACAATCCCTGCCTTGTAGAAACCGTCAAACCGCTTGCGGCGTCGAAAGGGCAGGAGGTGACCTATTTCCGGGATGCCTGCGACGATGACGAGCCTGTCATGGAGCACATTCTGGGGGTGATGCTGGAGAAAAATGCCGGCAAAACGATCGTGGTATGCGCCAAAGCGGGCAGTATCGAAAAAATGTCGAAAATGCTCGGAATAAAGGAAAAATCGCTGAAACCCAATACAGGCGCGTTTGGCGAGGTATTGATCGTCAATATTTTATATAAAGGTGAAGCGGTAGCACAAAAGTTGAATATGAATTTTCAAAAAAAAGTGTAATATTTGGCTCAGAGAGTGCGAAGTCTGCACCCTGCAACTCGCACTTTCTCATAAGCATGGTTTCCGTTTAACGAAAAAGCGGGGTTCTCCAACCCCGCTATTCTCTTGCCCGTCACACCTTTTTTTCGTGTTTCCCTCACACCTTTTTTGCCTGGATACCGGGTTGATGATCCTTTAAGCCATTTTCGGCTGGTTTTCCCGTTCAATTTTCTTTTTGAGGCAGCGTTGCAAGGAAATGCATAAAAAATCCCCCCAGGCCAGGGGCCCGGAGGGATGCGTATGTTTACCTGTTACCGGGAATCAGAAATCGAATTTGATCCCTTGTGCCAGCGGCAGTTTCGTGCTGTAATTGATGGTATTGGTCTGCCGGCGCATGTAAGCCTTCCAGGCGTCGGAGCCGCTTTCCCGGCCGCCGCCGGTCTCTTTTTCGCCACCGAAAGCACCGCCGATCTCCGCACCGCTCGTACCGATGTTAACGTTAGCGATCCCGCAGTCGGAGCCCGCCTGCGAAAGGAATTGCTCCGCTTCCCGGAGGTTCAGCGTCATGATGGCCGACGAAAGCCCCTGCGGCACGCCGTTCTGCAATGCTATGGCTTCCTCCAGTTCGGAGAACTTGATGAGGTAAAGGATGGGCGCGAACGTTTCGTGCTGCACGATCTGGTAGTCGTTCTTCACCTCGGCGATGGCGGGTTTCACGTAACAACCCGATTCGTAACCGGCCCCTTCGAGCACACCGCCTTCCACTACGAATTTGCCGCCTTCCTTTTTGCAGGCTTCGATGGCTTTTTCATAGGCGCGAACGGCGTCTTTGTCGATCAACGGCCCGACGTGGTTGTGCTCGTCGAGTGGATTGCCGATGCGCAGTTGCTGGTAAGCCTTCACCAGTTTGGTTTTGAAAGCATCATACACACTCTCGTGGATGATAAGCCGGCGGGTAGAGGTACAACGTTGCCCTGCGGTACCCACGGCGCCGAATACACAGCCAATGAGCGACATATCCAGGTCCGCGTCTTTGGAAATGATGATGGCGTTGTTTCCGCCCAGTTCCAGCAGCGCGCGGCCCAATCTTGCGCCCACAGCCGCGCCGACGGCCTTACCCATGCGGGTGGAGCCTGTCGCGGAAACGAGGGGCACGCGCCCGTCGGCCGACATCCATTCGCCCACCTCGCGATCGCTTACTACCAGGCAGGAAACGCCTTCCGGCACGCCGTTGGCGGCAAACACCTTTGCGGCGATATGTTGGCAGGCAATGGCCGTGAGGGGTGTTTTTTCGGAGGGCTTCCAGATGCAGACGTCGCCGCAAACCCACGCGAGCATGGAGTTCCAGCTCCATACCGCCACCGGGAAGTTGAAGGCGGAAATGATGCCTACAATGCCCAGGGGGTGCCATTGTTCGTACATCCGGTGGCCGGGGCGCTCCGAATGCATGGTCAGCCCGTGCAGCTGGCGGCTGAGGCCTACCGCGAAATCGCAGATGTCGATCATTTCCTGTACCTCGCCGTATCCTTCCTGGAGGCTTTTGCCCATTTCGTAGGAAACGAGGCGGCCCAGGGCTTCCTTATTGGCGCGCAGGGCTTCTCCTACCTGCCGTACCACCTCGCCGCGGCGGGGCGCCGGCCACATGCGCCAGGCTTCGTAGGCCGACTGGGCGGTTTTGATCACTTCGTCATAATTTTCCCGCGAAGCGCAAGTCACATTTGCGATAGTTTTGCCGTCTACCGGTGAATGGGAAGTTATCTCCGCACCGTTGGCTTTCAATATGTTGCTGCCGGTGGATACGCCGCTGTTACTGCCGGCGATACCGAATTGTTGCAGTATCTGCTCCATCTTGCTTGTGTTTTTTGTAAATTTCGTTCATGAACTTTTTAAAGTCTCCCTGGCCGTGGTACGTCGCCGGACCGCTCATCGGCCTGTCTGTTCCGCTGCTGATGCTGATCGGCAACAAGGCGCTGGGCATCTCGTCGTCGCTCCGGCATATCTGCGCGGCCTGTCTTCCCGGCAAAATTCCGTTTTTTCAGTATGACTGGAAAAAAGAAAGCTGGAATCTCTGGTTCGTCGGCGGTATTGCCCTGGGCGCCCTGCTGGTGCTGCTGTTTCTCGGCAACGGCGAGCCGGTGGCCCTGAACCCCTCCACCATAGCGGCCCTGAAGGCTAACGGGGTGCAGGAGTTCGATGAAATATTGCCTGGCGATATCTTCAACTGGGGCAATGCCTTTAACGGCACCGGCCTGTTGTTTTTCGTTACCGGCGGCTTCCTCGTGGGTTTCGGCACCCGGTACGCCGGTGGCTGCACGTCCGGCCATTCCATATACGGCATTTCCACCCTGCAATGGCCGTCGCTCGTAGCAACCGTATGTTTTATGGCCGGCGGCTTCGCGATGACGCACCTCATTCTTCCACCTCTCATGCGCTGGCTGCTCTTATGAAAAACTTGAAATTCGGCATCGCCGGCATCCTTTTCGGCATTATCCTCGTAAAAGCGGAAGTGATTTCCTGGTTCCGCATCCAGGAGATGTTCCGGCTGGAATCCTTCCACATGTACGGTGTGATCGGCTCCGCGATCTTCACGGCTATGCTGGGCGTACTGCTCATCCGTAAGATGGGGTGGCGCAGCATGAGCGGGGAGGAGATCGTTGTCCGGAAAAAGCCGTTCACCAAAGGCAATGTTTTCGGCGGATTGATCTTCGGATTGGGCTGGGCCATCACCGGCGCCTGTCCCGGGCCGATTTTCGCCCAGATCGGCAGCGGTTTCACCGTGGTGTTCATCACGCTGCTGAGCGCCATTGCCGGCACCTGGGCGTACGGCAAATGGAAAGACCGCCTGCCGCACTAACCGCCCGTCAATCCTTCTTGCCTGTTTGCGCCGAATAGGTGCTTTCGAATATTTTGTCAGCGTTGTTGGCTTCGAACCCTTCGCGCCGGTGCTCCCTGCGGATATCCGCGGGCGCGAGGCCTGCAAACTGCGGCAGTACCCTTCTTTCCGCGAACTCCACGTACGATCCCGCGATTTCCTGTTTCTCGCCGCCGTCGAATTCCGCTTCGATCATCCGCGCAACGGTGCTGCTTTGCAGCAAACCCTTGTCCGGACTGGTTTTGATCTTTCCGCCGGAATCATTGAGCCGGAAGCCTTCCCTTTCCAGGAAAGCATTGAAATCCGCGATGGTATTGTATCCGGCAGGCAGGTTGTGGACGCTGACGGTGAAGTGGTTGAGGTAATAGCGATTGTAGATCACCCAGGCCGCGTATTCACTTTCCGCGCCGAGCAGGCGGTAGTCGGAGAGGGTAGGCGTGCGCCAGAGGCCGGAATGGAGGAAATGGTCTACGGCTTGCGCGTCGTCTAGGTTCAGGGCGTCTACCGGGTCGGAAGTGACTTCGTCGGTGTAGCTGCGGATGGTTTGCTGCGCCTTTTCCGAAAGGTCTTTCACGCGGAGCTCGGAGATGAAGATCCGGGGCAGTTTATCGGAAGGCGGCGCATACCAATATGCGTCGAGTTTCTTTTCCGGGAAGTTGTAAAAATCCATTTTCCGGTAGCCGTAATGGAGGAAAATCTTTTCGAGGGAGCGGATACCGAGGTGCGGCACGCCAAGGGTGCGGAAAGCGATGTGATCGTTTTCGATGTCGGCGGCTTTTTCGATAATCCCTTCACGGACCATGGCCCTGATAATAGCGCCCACGTCGGGAACGCGTTCCTGGTAACGGCTCATGAGTCCGTTCAATACTGTTTCCAGCGTTGTCATCAGCTTAGATTTTGTAAAAAGTTTTGGTGAATGCGAATGGCGGGGTCGGTCGCCGGGATCATGGCACGTGCGAGCAGGTGCTGCGCAGGTACGAAAGCAGGGAAAGTTGTATGTTGATCATGGCGTTCACGGAAGCGAATATAACGAAAGCGGTGGAATTTGGGGCTTGCGCATAAAAAAAGCCCCTCCTGCGGAGGGGCCACTTTTTGTTCGAAGAAAGCGCCCGGCCTTAGTATTGTTCGTTGTCGTTGGGGAAATCCTTCCCTTTGACGTCGGTGATGTATTGTTTGGTGGCGCCCAGGATCTGGTCGTACAGATCGAGGTAGCGGCGGAGGAAGCGGGGCTTGAACTCCTTGTTGATCCCGAGCATATCGTGCATCACGAGCACCTGTCCGTCTACATATTTGCCCGCGCCGATGCCGATCGTGGGGATGGTGAGCGCTTCGGCTACGCGTTTGCCCAGTTGGGCGGGGATTTTTTCCAGTACGATGGCGAAAGCGCCGGCTTCCTGGAGCAGTTGCGCGTCGCGGATGAGTTTTTCGGCTTCGGCATCGTCTGTGGCCCTTACGGCGTAGGTGCCGAATTTATAGATGCTCTGCGGCGTGAGGCCCAGGTGGCCCATGACGGGGACCCCGGCGCTGATGATCCTTTTCACGGATTCGATGATCTCTTCACCGCCTTCGATCTTCACGCCATGCGCGCCGGTCTCTTTCATGATCCGGATGGTGGACACGAGCGCCTCTTTCGAGTTGCCCTGGTAAGAACCGAAGGGAAGGTCTACCACCACGAAGCTGCGCTTGATGGCGCGCACTACCGAAGCGGCATGGTAAATCATCTGGTCGAGGGTAATGGGGAGCGTGGTTTCATGACCGGCCATCACGTTGGAAGCGGAATCGCCTACCAGCAGGATGTCGATGCCCGCGTCGTCAAAGATCCGGGCCATGGAAAAGTCATAAGCGGTCAGCATGGAAATCTTCTCTCCGTCCGTCTTCATCTTTTGCAGCACATGCGTCGTGATGCGTTTGATTTCTTTGTTTACAGCAGACATTGCATTACGTATTTACGCCGGGCCCAATGCCCGGAGCGGCACAAAGTTTGGAATATTTACCGGATTTGCCTATATTTTTTTGATCTACGGTCGGGCCAGTGCGGAAATCTCCTTGTAGAGGGAACGAACGAGCCCGTCGGCCAGGCCGATCTTGGGCACGTAGATCTCCTCGATATCCGTCCACCGCATCACGTTCACGTATATCTGCAACGCCGGCACGATCACGTCTGCACGATCTTCGCGGAGATTATAAAGATGGATGCGCTCTTCCACCGAAAAACTGCTGAATTCCTTGTAATAATCCTTCAGCTGGTCCAGCGTGAGCGGCTTGCCTTCTTTCTTTTTGGAAAGGGAAAATACTTTGTTGATGTTGCCGCCCGAGCCGATGGCCACGAGCTGCCCGGAATTTTTGAGGTTTTGCCGGAGGAAGTCTTTCATCTGCTGCCAGTGCTTTTCTTCCACTTTCCCCTGCAGCAGGCGGATGGTACCGATATTGAACGACTCCTTGAAAACGAGGCTGTTCCCCTTGAAAAACGTCATTTCGGTGCTGCCGCCGCCCACGTCGATATAGAGATAGCCCCGCGTTTTGTCGAGGTTTTCGGCGATGTGGTTCTCGTAAATGTAATTGGCTTCTTCCTGCCCGGTGATCACCTTGATCTCCATGCCGGTTTCCTGTTTCACGCGTTCGAGGATCTGCGCGCCGTTGGCCGCGTCGCGCATGGCGGAAGTAGCGGCCGTTTTGAGGTATTTGACTTCGTAAACGTCGAGCAGCAGTTTATAGGCTTTGATGGTGTTGACGAAGCTTTCGGCCCTCTTTTCGGAGATGGCCCCCGTGGCAAAAACGTCCATCCCCAGCCGGAGAGGCACGCGCACGAGGTTGACTTTCGTGAAATCCATTTCTCCGTTCGCCTTGGGCGACGCTTCCGTGATGAGGAGGCGCGCCGCGTTCGATCCGATATCTATAGCTGCAAGCTTCATTCCGTCAGGTCCCGGTTTTGGTGTACCGATGCGTCAAAGATATTAAAACACATGGATTTCCACGATTCCGGCATCAATTATACGTCTTGTCGTGCAGGTATTTGAAGATTTCCAGCTGGGCGCGGACCTTCCGGCCCGGCACGTGCTTATAGGCATTCCGCTGCTCGTTGTCCAGTATCCTGACCTTCACGTTGCTCAGCAGCTGTATGTTCAAAATCTCGATCAGCTCCTGCCGGATCACGGGGTCCACGATCTCCACCGCGGCTTCCACGCGGTGGTCGAGGTTGCGGACCATCCAGTCGGACGAAGCAATGAAAACCTTCTCCTGACCGCCGTTATGGAAAATGAAAACCCTTGCGTGCTCGAGGTACTCGTCCACAATACTGATCGCCTCGATGTCTTTCTTCCATTTCTTGTTCGACGTATAGGCGCAACAGATACCGCGGATGATCAGTTTCACTTCCACGCCCGCCCTGGCGGCTTCGTAGAGTTTGTCGATCATGATCTCGTCCGACAAAGAATTCATCTTCAGTGTAATGCCCGACGCTTTCTTATTGCGGGCGTTGCGGATTTCCTTGTCGATCATGCGGATGAACGATTTGCGCATGTTGTGCGGGCTCACCAGCAGGGTTTTACATTGCTGGAGGATCTTTTCGTCGTGCCGCGGGCTTTCCAGGTACCGGAATATCCGGTTGATATCGGCCATGATGCCCCTGTCGCTCGTCAGCAGGCAATGATCGCCGTACACTTTGGCCGTGCGCTCGTTGAGGTTGCCGGTGCTCACGAAACCGTATTGCACGGTGGAGTTGCCGCTGCGTTTCTTGATGACGCAGATTTTGGCGTGCACTTTCATCCCCGGAACGCCGAACAGCACTTTCACACCTTCTTCCTCCAGCCTTTCCTTCCATTTCAGGTTGGCCTCTTCATCGAACCGGGCCCGCAGTTCCAGTACTACCACTACCTGTTTGCCGTTGCGCACGGCGTTGATGAGGGCGTTGATGATGCGGCTGTTCCGGGCCAGGCGGTAAGCGGTGATCTTGATGGTGGTCACCTGCGGGTCCATGGCGGATTCGCGGAGAAGATCGATGATGGTGTCGAAGGAATGGTAGGGCGTATGGAGCATCACGTCCTGCTCGCGGATCACGCTCATCACGCTGGGAACGTTCTGGAACAGGGGATGGATAAGGGTTTTGCGGCGCATGCGCTCGCGGGTAAAGACTTCTTCCGGGAAATCCATGAAGTCCTTGAAATTATGGATACGCCCGCCGGGCAGGAGGTTGTCTTTCCGGGAAAGGCCCAGCCGGCGGATGAGGAATTCGAGGAGGTAGGGGTCGATCTGGTTGTCGTAAATGAAGCGGACGGGCTTGCCTTTCCGGCGCGCCTTGATGCCTTTTTCGAGCTGGTGGATGAGGGAAGTGGCGATGTCGTTATCGATATCGAGCTCCGCGTCGCGCGTTACCTTAATGATCGACGAGCTGAATTTATCATATCCGAAATACGAGAATACATGCGGGAGGTTGAACCGGATGACATCCTCCATGAGCATGATATCGTGCTCGCCTTCCTTGCTGGGCAGGATGAGGAATCGGGGCAGCACGGTGGTGGGGATTTCGATAAGCGCATACGTCTGCCGCACGGAATTATCCTCCTTGGCCAGTACCACGGCGAGATAGATGGATTTATCGCGCAGGTAGGGCAGGTTGGGGATGGATTCGATCATGAGGGGGATGATATTGGTCCGTACATGGTCGTTGAAGTAATTCTGGACGAATTTTTGTTGTTCGCGGTTGAGGTGTTTTTCCGTCCGGATGAAAATATGTTCGCTTTTCAGTTCTTCTTCGATCTCTTTCCAGATGCGGTCGAATTCCTGTTGCTGGGAAATCACCGTGGCCTGTATCTCTTCGAGGATGAGCTCGGGATTTTCTTCCAGGTGCATCCGGGCGCTGCGGCCGAAGGCCACCATGCGCTTGAGGGTGGCTACGCGCACGCGGAAAAACTCGTCGAGGTTGTTGGAGAATATGCCGAGGAAGCGGATCCTTTCATACAGCGGCACCGTAGTGTCTGCCGCTTCCTGTAATACCCTGGCGTTGAAGGAAAGCCAGCTGATGTCCCTTATGATGGTCTTCTTCTTCGAAAGGACCGATTTCAATTTCGTCGTCTTCTTCACCGCTTTATGTTTAAGGGGCGCCGGTAATACCGCGGCGGCTGTAGAGTCCGTTCTCATAGATGCACATGATTTTTGGAGCGTTGGCAAGGCCAGGAAAATAATGTTCGCAAAAATGAGGAAAACCCCGTCGCCGGGTGTCCGTGCCGTGTTAACTTACCATTAAATTACGCATTTCCACCCTCATTTGTTGCGCAAATGAAAGCATTCCGGCGCAAAGTGCATGCCGGTCAACAGGGTTGCTGCATCAAAAACCATGAATGGTGTGAAGGTGGTAAGATGGTTTCCTGTCGATGAAGATCAGGGCTGCTGCGGTGCTGCGGGCTTTTTGTTGAAAAGCGGGATGGCGGCGAGGCTTCCGAAGCCGAGCACGAGCATCAGGGCCGTTTGTGCGAGCCAGATGATCCATCCGAACGCGAAGCCGATGGTGGCGGAAATGCCGTACAGCACAAGGATTTGCTGGACGATGTATTGATATGCGCCGATTCCGCCCTGCGTGGCGATCATGCCGATGCTGCCGAAAGCGAGGATAGACATGGCGGCTTTTGCGCCCAGGCCGATCGTTTCTTCCATGCACCAGAATGCGATGTATACCTGTGAGAAATACAGCGCCCACATCAGCAGGGTATAAAAGAGGAACCAGCCTTTGTCGCGCAGTTTGCCGACGGAAAGGATACCTTCCACGATGCCTCGGAGGAGGTTACGGAAAGAAATGCCTGCTTTGGTGGATTTGAACCGGCGCAGCAGCCAGGCCACGAGCATGACGAAAAGCAGCCCTCCCGCCACTACGATCCCCCAGGTCAGCAGCGGCACCCCGGTGAATTTGGCAGAGAGCGGCGTCCAGATGTACTCGCTCACGAAAGCGCCGACCACGTCCACCTGGATGAGCACCGTTATGGTCAGCAGCAGGATGAGGCAAAGCAGGTCGATGGCGCGCTCGGCGATCATGGTGCCCACGAGGCGGTCTACGGGGATTTTTTCATACCGCGAAAGTACCCCGCAACGGGCCACTTCTCCCAGGCGGGGAACGGCCAGGTTCAGGAGGTAGCCGATCATGACGGCGAAAAAGGTATTGAGTTTTTTGGGCGCGTAACCGAGCGGGGAAAAGAGGAGCCGCCAGCGGATGGCGCGCACCCAGTGGCTGCCGATGCCCAGGATCATGGTCGGGATGAGGAGCCAGTAATTGCCATGGCGCATGGCGCTTTTGATCTCCGAGATCTGCTGCGGCGTGAAGCCCCGCACCGTCCACCAGATAATTAATATGCCAAGCCCGAGAAAAACAGCGAACTGTATGATGGTTTTGAGCGTTTTCGGCATAATAACAGGGGGAATGTGCGGGTTACGGACTATAATTTATTGCCTTCTTTCGGGAAAACGGCGATGGGCACGAATTTTTTGGCTTCTTCGAAATCGAGGGTGGCGTAGGAAATGATGATGACGATATCGCCCACGGCAACGAGGCGTGCGGCCGGACCGTTCATGCAAACCACGCCGGAGCCGCGTTTGCCCTTGATAATATACGTTTCGAGGCGCTCGCCGTTGTTGACGTTCACGACCTGGACTTTCTCGTTAGCGATCAGGTTGGCGGCATCCATCAGATCTTCATCGATGGTGATGCTGCCCACGTAGTTCAAATTGGCTTCCGTGATAACCGCGCGGTGGATCTTCGATTTTAATACTTCGATCAGCATATTTCTGGTGTAGTCCGCAAAGGTAGAGGAATTTCCGGGAAATAACCTAGCGCCCGACCGTCATATTGTCTATCAACCTGATATCTCCCAGCCTGGCTGCCACGAGGATAGCCATGGGCCCGTTTTCCGGGGCCTCCAGCAAGCGGAGGTCGGAACCGGAGGCCAGCTGGAGGTAATCCGGTACGAACCCGGCCTTTTCGAGCCTTGCCAGGCCTTCCGCACGCAGTTCGGGGAATGGGCGGTCGTGAAGGTGGTCTTTCACCCATTGCAACGTCCTGCTGATTTCCACCGCGGTAACCCGCTGCTCCGGCGTGAGGCGCATATTGCGGCTGCTCATGGCCAGGCCGTCGGGCTCGCGGAGGGTAGGACATATATATAATCTAGCCTTACTTCCGGTGATCTCCAATAAACGTTTGATAATCATGCATTGTTGAAAATCTTTTTGTCCCATGAACAGATCGTCCGGCTCCACGGCGTCCAGTAATTTATGGACGATGATGCCAACTCCCTGGAAGTGCCCGGGGCGGGAGGCGCCTTCGAGTACGGATTCGATATACCCGAAATCGTAATGGGGATGGGAGCCGTTCACGCCTTCGGGGTACATTTCCGCCACGGAGGGCAGGAAAAGATAATCGGCCCCGGCGGCCGTGAGGAGGAGGATGTCTTGCTGAAGGGTGGAGGGATATTTTTCGAAGTCTTTCGGATCGTTGAACTGTGTCGGGTTGACGAAAATGCTCGTTACCACGATGTCTGACTGTTCTTTTGCGGCCTGGATGAGTGAGATGTGCCCTTGATGGAGGGCGCCCATGGTGGGGGCGAACCCGATGCGTCTTCCTGCCTTTTTTTCCTGTCCCAGCGCCTCCCGGAGATCCGCTGCCCGCTTGAATAAATACATAAACCTTTGCTTAAAAGGATGTTAAAAGTGACAATTTGGCCAGTATTACCTAAAAATTTCGTAGTTTTGCAAGCCAAATTAAAAATAACTGCATTAATAATCAGCAATAAATGTCCACAAAGAAAAGAATTCTTTTTATTGCCCAGGAAATGTCGCCTTATCTGGATTTGACAGAGTATGCGAACATGGTCAATAAGATGGCGATCAAGTCGAATGAGGCGGGCCTGGAAGTGAGGGTTATCATGCCGAGGTTTGGGAATATCAACGAACGGAGGCACAGATTACATGAAGTGGTAAGATTGTCAGGCATCAACATCGTAATCGATGGGGATGATTACCCGCTGATCATCAAGGTGGCCTCGCTTCCGAACGCGCGCCTGCAGGTTTACTTCCTGGACAATGAAGATTATTTCAAGCGGAAAGGCGTTTTCGCGGATGACGACGGTACTTTTTACGATGACAACGCGGCCCGGATGGTGTTTTTCTGCAAAGGCGCCCTGGAAACCGTGAAGAAATTCGGATGGCCGCCGGACATTATCCATTGCAGTGGATGGATGACTTCGCTCATCCCCGTTTACCTGAAAACGGCCTACAAGAAGGAGCCGGTCTTCGCGCAGACCAAAACGGTATTTTCCATGGAGCCCAACAGCTTCAAGGATAAACTGGGCGCTACCTTTATCAAGAAAGCGATCATCAGCAACCAGATCAAGGAAAAAGACCTGGAATTGTATAAAGACGGTACCAATGCTGCCCTGAACCGGGGTGCCGCCAAATTCGCCGACGCCGTGGTGCTGGCAGGGGAGAAGGTCGATAAAAAGACGTTGGACGAAGTGAAGGCGGAAAAAGGCAAGATCATCCTGCCTTACAAGAAGGAAAACGAAGACCTGGTGGACTATCTCCAGTTATATCATCAGCTGTTAGGCGTAAAATAAGTCCGGGAAAAATTAAAAATGAAAAGTTAAAACTGCTGACGGCATGCCCGTTATACAGGCAAACTTTTTATTTTTAGTTTTTCTATTTAGTTAGTCAACAAACCGAACAAACCAATTACGTGAAGATTCAATTCAGGACCCTGGGCTTCGCCGCCACCTGCCTCGCCGCCCTTTATGCTTTTACAGGCTGTAATGAGGCTACCGTCCTCGGCAAGGAACTCATCCCCGGCTCAGACAAGGTTGTCGTAAAAGACACCACCATCAATAACCTGAAGACGCACAACATTTTCCGGACAGATTCCAGCATCAGGACCGGCGGTGGATATTACACCGGCGTACTGGGCACCATCGGGGGAGACCCGATCTTCGGTAAATCGCACGGCTTCCTTTACACGCAGCTTGGCCTCCCCAAATCGGAATTCACGTTCCAGGGTACCGGCTGGGTCCTCGATTCGGTCGTGCTCTACATCGGTTGCGACACCACCTGGTACGGCGCCAATGCCGGTTTCAAAGTGGATGTTTACCGGATGAACGAGACTAACTTCAAGATCGATACCAATTACCTCTACACCAAACCCCGTTCCTACGATCCGTCCAAAAAGATCGGGACGGCCACGATCTACCCGGTTTATCCGAAAGATTCACTGTCCATTTACGGCGTAAAATATGCTCCGCAACTCCGTATCCCCCTGAGCGCCGCCTTCGGCCAGGAACTGTTCCAGCAACGGGCAGACGGTGCTTTCAAGAACGACAGCGCATTCCGCATCTGGCTCAACGGCCTGGCCATCGTGCCCGACACCACCATGGGCGCCAATACCATGCTCTACACCAACCTGAACAGCGGCGATACCCGGCTCACGGTGTATTATAAGAACTCCGAAAAGGACTCCCTCATGGAGAATTTCAAGTTCGACGCCTACGGCAGTGCCCACGCCAATTATTTCGTGCGCAACTACACCGGCACGGAAGTGGCGAACCTGCTGAACACGGGCAACCCGGCGGGCGACAATGTCGTGTACATCCAGGAAGCGCCCGGTATCTACACCAACATTACCCTTCCCGACATCGCCGAAGTGCCCAATGCGGTGATCAACAAAGCCGAACTGGTGATCACGGAGATCAACAGCGGCTCCACCGGACGGGACGATCTGTTTACCGAGCCTTCGCGCCTGATGCTGCGCAGGTACATTACGCACGACAGCCTTTCCTTCCTCTTCGATTACGGTAACCCGCAATCGCCGGAGCTCGCGTATTTCGGAGGTAATAAAACTGTCATTAGTGATCTTGGCCCCTATAAAGTTGTTCAATATAAATTTAATATTGCACGGCATTTGCAGCTTGCCCAGCAGAAGAAGATCGAAAATTCAGTGCTCAGATTGGAAGGCTGGTCCAGCAGGATGATCGACCTCCCGCGCCTTAAAGCGGGCGGCGGCAGTGCAACGCCCCCGGCCAACGTCAAACTCAGGATCATTTATACAGAATTATAATCTAGCACTCATGCCTTACTTATTTACATCGGAATCCGTATCGGAAGGGCATCCTGACAAGGTCGCCGACCAGATCTCGGACGCGCTCATCGATAACTTTCTCGCATATGACCTCAACTCCAAAGTAGCTTGTGAAACCCTGGTTACTACCGGGCAGGTAGTGCTGGCGGGAGAAGTTAAATCCGAAGCTTACCTCGACGTACAGGACATCGCCCGCGAAGTGATCCGCAAGATCGGATACACCAAGAGCGAGTACATGTTCGAAGCCAACTCCTGCGGTATCTTTTCCGCCATTCACGAACAATCTCCCGACATCAACCAGGGTGTAGACCGCTCCAAACCTGAAGAACAGGGCGCGGGCGACCAGGGGATGATGTTCGGCTATGCCACCCGTGAAACCGAAAACTACATGCCCCTGGCGCTGGACCTGGCCCATAAGCTCCTCATCGAGCTGGCCGCGCTCCGCCGCGAAGGAAAGGACGTTGCCTATCTCCGTCCCGACGCGAAGAGCCAGGTTACGATCGAGTATTCGGACGATAACCAGCCCATCCGTATCGACACCATCGTGATCTCTACCCAGCACGATGATTTCGGGAAAGACCAGGAAATGCTGGCCAAAATCAAAGCAGACATGATCAACATCCTCATTCCGCGCGTGAAAGCCAAGCTGAAACCGGAACTGCAGGCATTGTTCAACGATAAGATCACTTACCACATCAACCCCACCGGCAAATTCGTGATCGGCGGTCCGCACGGCGATACCGGTCTCACCGGCCGCAAAATCATCGTAGACACCTACGGTGGCAAGGGCGCTCACGGCGGCGGTGCATTCTCCGGTAAAGATCCTTCCAAGGTAGACCGTTCCGCGGCCTACGCTACCCGTCACATCGCCAAGAACCTCGTGGCGGCCGGCGTGTGCGACGAAGTGCTGGTACAGGTTTCCTACGCTATCGGCGTAGCCAAGCCCTGCGGCGTATTCGTTGATACTTACGGCACCGCAAAAGTGGGGCTGAACGACGGAGAGATCGCCCGGAAAGTGGAAGAGATCTTCGACCTGCGTCCGTATGCCATCGAGCAGCGCCTCAAACTGCGCAACCCGATCTACGGCGAAACCGCTGCATATGGCCACATGGGCCGCGACAATAAAGTCGTGACCAAAGTGTTCAACCGCGGCAAGAAAAACGAAAAGCAATTAGAAGTGGAGCTGTTCACCTGGGAAAAACTCGACTATGTTGAGAAGGTGAAAGCCGCTTTCGGTATCTGATTTTCCGGTACCATATATCTTTAAAAGAGGAGGCCTGTACGGTCTCCTTTTTTTATCTTTATCCCGTCCAATTCCCCATGCATGTCTATCGCCAAGCAATTATTCTACCGGGTGGCCAGCCTGACGCCCGTTTCATTCCTGCAAAAGGCCGCCGCACGCCCGCTGCTCCTCCCATACCAACACCTCGTTTCCGACAGGGAAGTACCTTACATTTCGCCCATTTATCCTTTTAAGGACAGGAAGGCGTTTGCCCGGGACCTGGATTACCTGCTGCGGCATTTCAAGCCGGTAACGCTGGGGGAAGTAGTGAGCGCCATGAAGGGCGGAAATCCATTGCCGAAAGGGGCTTTCCTGCTTACGTTCGACGACGGGTTGCGGGAGATCGCGGAGATCGTGGCGCCGATGCTGTCGGCCAAAGGCGTGCCGGCCGTATTTTTCCTCAATCCGGCTTACCTGGGCAACAAAACGCATTTCTACCGGTTTAAATTGGGGTTGATCCTGGATGCCCTGCGATCGGGCGCCGTTCCGGCCAGCGCGCGAAAAGCGGCTGCGGAGTTGCTCGGTGCGGGGGAAGCGGGGCTTGAAGCTGCGGTCCAGGGAATAGGCTGGCGGCGGCGCGCGTTGGCGGATGAGCTGGGCGGGCTGTTCGGGCTTGATTTTGACGGGATTTTCGCGAAGGAGCGGCCTTATATGGACCATGGAGAGGTGGAAGGGCTTGTGCGCGCAGGGTTTTCGCTCGGCGGACATAGCATGGAGCACCCTTATTACCAGGAGCTTACGCTGGAAGAACAGGTGGCGCAGACGCTGGGGTCGGTAGACGCGGTTTGCGGGCAATTCGGGGAGAAAGAACGGGTGTTCGCCTTCCCGCATTCGGACGATGGGGTGTCCCGCGCATTTTTCAGCCGGGTTTTGGAGGGAGAGGGGGCGGTAGACCTCGTTTTCGGAACGGCGAACCACCGGGCCGACATCGACCCGCGGATCTTGCAGCGGTTCAACAGCGAGCGGCCCGATATTCCGATCGGGGATTGTGTGAAAGGGATCCTGCTTTTGGAGGCATTGCGGAAGGCTGCCGGCCGAAATCTTGTCACGCGTAGCTGACAAAACCATTTTTTGTTAATGATGACAATTCAAAAATGATTCAAAAGAATGATATTTAATTCTATACATGTATGAAATATTCATGGATTATATAAAAATTAATATATGTATTTTTTAACCCCCTCATTGAATTCTAGCTATTTTTGCAGAGCCTATTTTTATATTTATTAAGAACTGTCTTGTGTGGTGCCCTACTTGTATTCATGAATTTTTAAAATTTTGACCACCTTGAGGAACCTGAAAACTGGAATTGCGCGGTTAAGTGCCTGTATCTGTATCTGTGCCATAATACTAGTAATGCCCCGGCGGGCTTTCAGTCAGGGCGATCAAACAAAGATCGCCGTTACGATGAACAGCTCTTCTACGCTGAACGCGTGGCTGCACTTGCCGGACGATTACGGACAGACCACCCAGCAATATCCTTTGCTGATTTTTATTCATGGCGTCGGGGAAGGCGGCAACATCAATGATGTATTGCGGCACGGCGTTCCAAAAATGATCGCCAACGGTGCGAAAATGCAATACACCGTAGGCGGCAAACTTTTCAAATTCATTACGGTTTCTCCGCAGATCGTGGGTGGCTGGGCTAACCAGCAAACGATACAGAAGCTCATCGATGAGATGAAACGGCTGTACCGGGTGGATGCGTCCAGGATTTACCTCACGGGCCTCAGCGCCGGGGGATACGGCGTCCTGAATTACGTGGCTTCCGGGAAGGAATATTCCGACAACCTCGCCGCCATCGTGCCCGTTTCTTCCGCCCCGATCGACGAACCCAAGCTTCCCGGGCTTTGTAACGTAGCCGCCAGCAACCTGGCGGTTTGGATGCTTTGCGGAACGGACGACGGATTCCTGAAGTACCAGGTCGATTACACCGCCCGCATGACCGCCTGCAACCCGGCCATAAAACCGAAAGCCACGACGTTCCCCGGCGGGCACGACGGCACTTTCTGGGACAAGGCCTACAATACCGAACACACCTATCAATCGCAGAACATCTATGAATGGATGCTGCAATACCAAAGGGGAGGCTCCACCGAAGAACCGCCTCCGGCCACTCCGCCCGTAGCCGACGTGATAAACGATAACGTGACGCTGACACTTCCGACTGCATCCGTACAGCTCGACGGCTCCGGTTCCACCGCGCCGGGAAGCACCATCGCCAATTACGCCTGGAAACAGGTGTCCGGGCCTGGGACCGCCACCATCGCAGGCAGCACCAGCTCCAAAGCGACCGTCAGCCAACTACTGGCCGGCAAATACGTGTTCTCACTCACCGTTACTAACGCTACCGGACAAACGAACATAGCTTATGCCAATGTAACCGTAAACGCCGCATCTACCGGTACCGACTGTACCAACTGTAAAGTCGTGATCACCCCGGGCACGGATGGCGGTGCTTATATCAACGGGGATAATTACAACGTCCAGCCCGGCGATACGGTTTGCGTCAAAGCCGGGAATTATGCCTATATCCAGTTTTATAACTTTACCGGATCGGCCGACAAGCCCATCGTGTTCATCAACTGCGGTGGCCAGGTGCGTGTAGGCGATGGCGGTAACTACGGCCTCATCTTCAACAACGTCAAGTATTTCAAGATCACGGGCTCCGGAAGCGCCGACAAATACGGTTTCCGTATCGATGGCGTCAGCAAGCGCCTCAGCACGGGGCTTGCCATGGGGAAAGGTTGTACCGACTATGAAGCCGAGCGCGTAGAGATCACCGGTTCCGAAGCGGGGCTCATGGCCAAAATCAATCCCGATTGCGACCCCATGAACCAATACCCGAACTTCGCGATCCGCAATGTGATCATCCACGATATCTACATCCACGACGTGCTGGGCGAAGGGATGTACATCGGGAACACGGCGCCCAACGGCACCGAGACCCTTTGCGACGGCGTGATGAAAAACCTCCTGCCTCCGCGCATCTACAACCTGAAAGTATATAACAACATCACCGAAAACACCGGCTGGGACGGCATCCAGGTGGCATCAGCCCCGGAGAACGTCGAGATTTACAACAACAGCGTGTATAATTTCGGTACGGTGAACAAGGGAAGCCAGCAGGCCGGCATCATCCTCGGCGGCGAAAGCAACGGGAAGGTGTATAACAACAAGATCATCAAGGGAACGGGCAATGCGCTCGAAGTTTTCGGCATCGGGCGCTGCCTCGTGTACAACAATATCATCGCAGATGCGGGGTATGACGGTACGACAACAGGGCAGGACGCGCTGTTTGTGGACGACCGCCCCACCGATCATAACTTCAAACCGCTGCAGGTTTACATCCTCAACAACACGGTCGTGAATTCCGCCCGCGACGGGATCCGCGTATTGAATTCATTCGGTACGATCAGCACCGGGAATATCATCCAGGGCAACCTCGTGATCAATACCGGTTCCGCTGCCCACGTAGCTGTGCAGAAAGGGATCGATGCGCTGACCACCGGCAACGTGACCGGCCAGGACATCAATGCCGCCGGGTTTGTAAATGCGGCAGGAAAGGATTTTCATATTACGTCCAGCTCCATCGCTATCGACAAGGGGCTTGATTTCAGGACATATTTCAATTACGATTTCGATGGACAGGCACGCCCCCAGGGCGCAGCGTTCGACGCCGGCGCGGACGAATACTCGACCGCCGCGGCGAACAAGCCTCCGGTAGCCAACGCCGGGAGCGCCATTACGATCACGCTGCCCACCAGCACCGCCAATCTTGACGGTTCCGGTTCAACAGATGCGGATGGTAAAATTGCCACTTACGCCTGGACGTTCGTGTCTGGCCCGGCAACGCCCGCCATTTCTACCGCATCCGCGGCAAAGACGGCGGTTTCCGGCCTCACCAAAGCCGGGAGCTACGTTTTTCAGCTCGCGGTGACCGACGATAAGGGTGCACGCGCCACCGCGCAGGTGACGGTTACGGTCCAAGACGCCGCAGCGCCGCCGACGGTAAATGCAGGCACCGATAAATCCATCCGGCTGCCGGCAACTACCTCCAGCCTGAGCGGCACGGCTACCGCGTCTGCCGGCGCTACGATTTCCACTTACGCCTGGACGCAGACCGCAGGGCCGGTGACCGCCACCATCGCTACGCCTGCTACCGCGAATACTGCCATCAGCGGCCTTACCGCTGCCGGCGCATACGACTTTCGGCTAACGGCTACCGATAGCCGGGGCACTTCCGCATCGGACGTTATCCGGGTTACGGTGCTTCCCGCATACATCGCGCCAACGGCCAATGCAGGTACCGCTATCAGCGTACGGTTGCCGGAAACTACCGCCACCCTTACCGGCAGCGGTACCGCTGCCAGCGGCAGCACGATCGCGAGCTACGCCTGGGAGCAGACCGCAGGGCCGGCCACTGCCGGCATTTCCGCCGCGGCTTCCGCCAGCACGGGACTTACAGGGCTTTCCGCGACCGGGACTTATACTTTCCGGCTGACGGTAACGGACGATAAGGGTCTTACCGCCACGGCCACCGTGAACGTGGTGGTAGTGGCCGCATATGTTGCGCCTACGGCGGATGCCGGCGGCGATAAAAGCATTACCCTTCCCACGTCTTCCGTAACGCTGAACGGTACGGGCACGCCAGCAACCGGCAGTACCATTGCAAAGTACGCCTGGACGCAGACCGCAGGGCCGGTTACCGCCACTATCGCGAGCGCTTCCGCCGCATCTACCGGCGTTACCGGTTTGAGCACTGCGGGCACTTATACGTTTCGCCTTACCGTAACGGATGATAAAGGTCTCACCGCCACCGCCACTGCAAATGTAATCGTGGATGCCGCCAACGTTCCGCCCACTGCAGATGCCGGCAGCGACAAAAGCATTACCCTTCCCACGTCTTCCGTGACGCTGAACGGGACGGGCACACCAGCAACCGGGAGCACCATTGCAAAGTACGCCTGGACGCAGACCGCAGGGCCGGTTACCGCCACTATCGCGAGCGCATCCTCCGCATCTACCGGCATTACCGGTTTGAGCACTGCGGGCACTTATACTTTCCGCCTGACTGTAACCGACGATAAAGGGCTTACCGGAACTTCCACCGTCAACGTAGTGGTTAATGCCGCGAACATTCCGCCCACTGCGGATGCCGGCAGCGACAAAAGCATTACCCTTCCTGCGATTTCCGTGACGCTGAACGGGACGGGCACACCAGCAACCGGGAGCACCATTGCAAAGTACGCCTGGACGCAGACCGCAGGGCCGGTTACGGCAATCATTTCGAGCCCTTCCGCAGCATCTACCGGCATTACCGGATTGAACACGGCGGGCACTTATACTTTCCGCCTGACCGTAACCGACGATAAAGGGCTTACCGGGACTTCCACTGTTGACGTAATGGTAAGCGCCGCCAACGTTCCGCCCACTGCGGATGCCGGCGGTAACAAAAGCATCGCCCTGCCCACGACTTCCGTGACGCTGAACGGTTCAGGCACCGCGGCTTCCGGCAGCACCATCGTAAAGTACGCCTGGACGCAGACCACCGGGCCGGTAACAGCCACCATTTCGAATCCTTCCGCAGCTTCCACCGGCATCACCGGTCTGAACACTGCGGGCACCTATACTTTCCGGCTTACCGTAACTGATGATAAAAATCTGTCTGCCTCTGCCACCGCGAACGTGCAGGTTCTGCCAGCCAACGTTCCCCCGGTAGCCGACGCCGGCAGATCCCAGCGACTTACGCTTCCTGTTAGCACCACCACCTTAACCGGTTCCGGAACAGCGGCATCGGGCAGTAGCATCGCTTCCTATGCCTGGGAGCAGGTATCCGGGCCGCGCACCGCAACGCTGGCGTCGGCCGGCGCTGCAACTACGGGCGTTTCCGGTCTCACCCAGGCCGGCACTTATGTGTTCCGCTTAACGGTGAAGGACAATAAGGGTTTGACCGCTACCGCCACGGTTGACGTGGAAGTGCTCGCTGCCAACGACCCGCCTGTCGTAAATGCGGGCAATGCGCAAACGATCGCCTTGCCGGTGACAAGCGCTACACTCACGGGCAGCGCTACCCCCGGGAATGGCAGCAATATCACAAAGTACGCCTGGACGCAGGTTTCAGGGCCTTCTACGGCCGTGATCGCTACGCAGGGATCTGCTGTGACGGAGGTGCGCCAGTTGACGCAGACAGGAACGTACACATTCCGCCTCACGGCCACCGATGACAAGGGGCTTTCCGCTTCGGCCACGGTAACCGTACAGGTGAACCCGGCCGCCAACATGCCTCCCGTAGCGAATGCAGGCGCCGACCAACAGATCACACTGCCGGAAAACGCTGCAGCGCTCAACGGACAGGGTTCCCGCGACGACGATGGGACGATCGCAACCTGGCATTGGGCGCAGGTTTCAGGACCCGCGTTGGCAACGATCACACTGCCGAACCAATCCAATTCTTCCGTTCAGCAATTAACCATTGCAGGCACCTACATTTTCGAACTAACGGTAACGGATAACCGTGGTGCATCGTCCAAAGACCGTGTCACCATCACCGTCAATCCTGAGCCGGCAAAACCGCCGGTAGCCGATGCCGGGCGCGACGAAGAGATCACGCTCCCCGAAACCGTGGCCACGCTCAGCGGCGGCGGATCGCGCCCTGCTCCGGGCAGCTCCATCAGCAAATACCAATGGACGCTCGTGAGCGGAGGAGCCGATGGCGTGCATATCAGCGTGCCGACGGCGGCACAGTCGTTCGTTGCTTTCCGTTATGCCGGTGTTTACGTTTTCAGGCTGACCGTTACCGACGCCAATGGCCGTGAAGATTCGGACGAAATGACGGTGACCGTTCTCGAAGGGAATAACAGCCACAACGGGGTGAAAGTGGAACTGACGCCGAACCCGGTGCAGGACCAGTTGCGCGTGTCGATCAACCTTCCCGATGAACAGGCCGTAACCCTCCGGATTTTCAATCTTTCCGGCGCACTGCAAGGCACTTACCAGTTCGGGAATATTATCAGCGCGGTGAAATTCGTGGATATGGGATCATTCCCCGGCGGCCTGTACATTGTGCAGGTGCAGGCAGGACCGTATCACCAGGAAACTTTCAAGATCATGAAAGCCAAATATTAAGCAGGAATCATACCGCTAAAAAAATGCCCGGCCATTATCGCCGGGCATTTTCGTTATATGCGCGTCTGGACCACCGCGTAACGCGATTTGATCCGGAGGAAATATTTTTCGAAGCATTCATATGACAGGTAAGCGATCCCGCAGGTGAGCGCCACGCAGGTGAGTGGATAGAGCAGCTCCCAGGTAACGATGCCCGGCGTATGGCCGAATACCTTCAGAAATACGATCATAACGAGTTGGCACACGGGTGTATGGAACAGGTAAATGCCGTAGCTGACTTTTCCCATAGACTTCATGATGGGTTGCTCCAGGTGCAGGATACTGTTTGGGGCAACGGCCAGCAGCATGAGGTAGCCGAAAAGGAAGGCATGAATAAAATGGTCGAAATAATATTTGCTGAGCACGGGTATTTGCGCTACGCTGAACACGACCAGCGCCGTGATCAGCAGCATCATCCATTGTACGACAGGGGAGAACGCAGCCTGGAAGAACCGCGGGAAACGGTCCCTGTTGAAAAGCAGCCAGGCGGCGAACATGCCGGTCCCGAAAAGCTCCAGCTTGTCGAACAGCAGCACGTAATTGATGCCGAAGAGCTGCAAACTGGTTACCGGGAAAAAATAGGGCAGCACCAGGCACAACAGTTTGCTGAGAAAGCCGATCGACAGTAAAATCACGAACAGCGTTTTCAGTTTGTTGCGGAACGCGGCAACCAGCAATGGCCATACCAGGTAAAACTGTTCCTCGATGCAGACAGACCATGTGATTTCCACGATCCCTTTGTTGTAAGGGAAAAAGGCCAGCTGGATGTTGACGGCGAACAGGAGCAGGAACACCAGGTTGACGATCGTGGTTTCGAGCCCGATGCCGGTTTCGATCCCCAATTTCGAGAAAACCCAGGGCGCCAGCACGATCATACCAATGCCATACGCCAGGTACAACGGCCAGATACGGAGCATCCGGCGGATGTAGAAATTCTTGAAATTGATGCGTCCCTTTTCCTTGTTCTCTTTGAAAAGGAGGTAACTGATGAGGAAGCCGCTGAGCACGAAAAACAGGTTCACGCCCATACGGCCCGTATCTTTCAGCATATAGTCCATCCAGGACCAAGAGGATACCCCCTGTTCCGTCTTGAAATACTGCCCGTGATGGAGAATGACCAGCAGGGCGGCAATGAAGCGGATGGCGTCGAGGTTTTTAAAGTATACTTTCATTACTGGGTAACGTCGGTTATTTGCGGTACTGGAGCATCCATTCATAGATGTTCATACCGGCACCATGTTTATTAGCCGGATCGTAGAGCGAAATCCAGGAATGATGCCGGAATCCGGGCACTACCGTCATCTTCGCCAGACCGGGGCCGTACTTGTTGGTACTGTCTACGTATTTCTGGCTGTCTTCCTTGAAATGCAGTTCCTGGTCGCCGGCAAAGTACCAGCTATGCACCTTCGCATCAGCGACCATTTTGAAGTTCTTCCGGTTTTTATCGTCGATGGTAGACACAGACATGGGCACCACGGCCGCGAACCTCGCGGAAAGCGCGGGCTTCTCCGTCAATGCCATTACCGTAGCCCATCCGCCGGCGCTGTACCCGGTCATGTAGATACGGCTGGGATCGATGCGGTATTTGGTGGTAACGTCGTTCAGCAACCTTTCGATCTCGTCCGGCTTCAGCCCCCAGCTGGGCGCCTGGGGCGAAACGACGATGAAGTCATAGAACTTTTTGTCTACCGGGTTTTTTGCCCGTATTTTCTTTCCGCGGTTGAGCCAGTAGGGGATCCCTTCCAGCAGCAATTTCCCGAGATCGTTCCCGGACTTGCTTTTACCGTGCAGATAGATGATGACCGGATAGGCCATTTTCGTAGAATGATAGCCTTCCGGCAGGAATACGAGCGAGCTCACCGTGCTGAACGCGGTGGCTTTCAGCTGAACGGTGTCCCTGGTTTGTTGTGCCTCAGCGGTTGAAACCGTCAACAGCAACATACTGATGAGCGCAACGGGAATATGCTTTTTTGTGAACGGTGACATACAATTGAAATTTATTTTCCTACTACGGTCTCGAGCTTCTGGCCGATAATTTCTTCCAGCTCGAGCCCCACAACGATCAGGTCTCTTTCCAGGTTGAGTTTTCTCACGCGCCCGTCGTTGTATTTTTTGGAAATGGCGCTGTATTGTTCATAAGTGACGCCGCCGGTAGCGAATTTGGCTTCTGCCTGGTCGAAAGCGGCCTGGTCTTCGTCATTGAGCTCCTGCTGAATGGAGAGCTGCTCTTTGGTGGTAACGTAGTCCTGGTATTTGGTCAGTACCAGCGCCGTGATCTGGCGTTTGGCAACTTCCTGCTGCTCGGTGGCGATGTCGATGTTGCGACGGGCGATCTTTACATCGTTGGCCTTGCCGATGAAGGAGCCGAGGGGTACGTTGATACCTACGTTCCACAGGGGATAGTAGAGCTGGGTGCCGTTTTGGTTGCCTCCCAGATCGCGCATACGCAGGGTGATTTCGTTGAGGTTCATGCTGGCGGTCACATAATTCAGCCAGTTGCCGTTGGCTTTGTTCAGCTCTGCCACGGATTTGTCGCGCTCCGCGGTACGGATGCGGATGGCGGGGTTGTTCAGCGCCAGTTCCACCAGTTTGTCTTTGATGGCCTGCTGGCTTTTGGGGGCCTGCTGCGGGTTATTCTGCGCGATCGAATACAGCGCGGAGGTCAGCAGAAACGAGAGAATAAATGCTTGCTTTTTCATATTGCATTTGTTTTAGAAATTTTTGAATGCTGATTTTGAATTGACGCCTCCTCGATCCCCCGGAGGTTCACGATGATGGCTACGGCGCTGTAAAAGAACAGCGCGCCCGGTATCTGCCCGATGGCCACCTGCGCATAGTTCGCGATGATATACGCATAGATGCTGGCTACGATGCCGAGATATATGATTTTGAACTCCCTCGACCGGCTCCGGTAATAGTTCCGGACCCCGGTAAAAAGGATCGTGAAGTAAATGGTACAGGTCAGTATCAGTCCCACCCATCCGGTTTCAATAGCCACGCGGAGGTAGCCGCTGTCGGGCGGGAACCCCGCGAGCGGGTGCTCGGGGTTGTATTCCAGGCCCAACACACCGCTGGTAGCCACGCCGCCGCCCAGGGGATGTTTGTAAATGTACGGCTGTATCTTGGCGCGGTTCTCGTCGCGCACGTTCAACGATTCATCGTCAGACATCTCGAACGTGGAACGGATGCGGTTGATGGTGCCATTGCTGTAGAAAGGACCGAAAATCAGTACGCAGAACAGCATCATGAACCCGATGGCGAAAAACATCGTCCGCCGGTTGGTAATGGTCATCAGCACGTACAACGACAATCCCGCCGGGATCATGAAGTAAGCCGTGCGCGTTCCGGAGTACGCCATCCCCAGCGCCATGCACACCGTGGAAAGGAAGAGCCATTTCCGGTCGCGCTTGTTTTCCGCGTTCAGCAACAGGATGATGGAGAACACGACGCCGTGTGCCATGAGGATCCCGAACGAAGTGGGGTCGGAAAGGAAAGAGAACTTCCGGATTTCACCGCCCTGGAAATAAAGTTTGTAACGGATAGGGTCAGACATCACCCAATGCGTTTCGAACCCGAGCAAACCGAACCATTGCTGGTAACAGCCATACAACCCTGCGATGGCCGACAATATCACCCATAACTTCACATAATCGATGATCGCCTTACGGGAATGGAAGATGTGCAGGCCGATAAAATAGATCATGATGAAGTTCAACGCCTTGCGGACCGTGAACACCCATCCGGCAACGGAGTACATCGACGGGTTGAAAAGCTCTACCATCAGGAAGCCGAAGTTAACGCCGTACAGCAGGGTGATGACGTTACTCGAATATTTCCACAGGCGTTCCTTGAGCACGGTTTTCCGGTAGTAAATCCCCAGGAACGTCACCGCCAGCAACACATCACCAACCGCCCCCATAGGGATGGCATCGTCGGCGAACCGTTTGATGTAGAACATGAAGAAACCCAGCACGGTCACGATATAAAAGCCGTTGCGGGTGTTGAAAAGACAGATGAGCGCCACGGTGATGCCGATGAGCCCTGCGGCGATAACCAGTCCCAGGCGCTCATCGATATAGCTCACGGCATATCCGATCACGCCAGCCACCAGCGCCATCGCCACCCAGAAGTAAGGCGTGTCTACCAGCGAGGAAACTGTCCGGTTCCGAAGTATAAATGCGGTCAGCGCTTTCATCAGAAGAACAATATTTTAAGACAGAGGAATATCATCGTGAACGCGAGGAACGCGGTCACCATGATCTCGAGGATCCTGTCGTTCGAAAATCTGTTATCAGGCATTTTCAGTTGTTTTATGCGTTACGGAATCCAGTGCGCGCTCCAGTGCCGCCAGGGAATTTTCCCAGGTGTGCGACAGTGCGAAGGCGCGGCGCCGCGCCGGCAATTCGGTATCGTTTTCCGCCAGGCCTTTCCCGATCGCTGCGGCGTATTCGTCGGCATTGCGGGAGAGGTAAACATATGGCGCAAACATGTTCATCGCTTCGGTAGCCGTTGCAACCACAGGTTTCCCGAATGCCAGGTACTCGTCGATCTTGCGCGGGTAATTCCCGATGGTCATGGGGTTCACGAGCTGCGGGTTGATGCAAACGTCGAACGACTGTATCCACGATGGAAGTTCCGCTGCCGGCCGGTTGCCGGTGAAAAGCACATTGTCCATGGCATGGAGGGCGCTTTGGCGGAAAGCTTCGTCTTCCGGGCCAACGAGCACGAATTGCCATTCGGGATGTTTGGCGGCGAGGGTTTCCATCAACCGGATATCCAGCCGCGAAGCGATCAGCGCACCCACGTATCCGACAACGGGTTTGCCGCTGTCCTGCAAAAGCGGGTTCGCGGGACCGTTACCGTTTTCCATCCAGCTGAAATCGCAACCCTGGCCGATGTCGAACGACGAAGGGTTGTGGCGGCGGGCATACGAGGCGAGCCAGGAAGAATTCGCGGCGACGAGGGTCGCTTTCGCCATCAGCGCCTGTTCCAGCCGCACGCCATGGCGACGGAAATAAGGTTGGCTGGTGAGATTGTCGCGGATATAATAGATCGTGCCGCTGATACCGTCCAGCATTTCGGGGAGGTAAAAGGCACGGAAAAAATCGTTGTCGATAAAAAGGAGCGGGTCCCTGAACCCGAGGCGCGCCGCGGCATCGTTAATGGCATCGGCCAGCCGGCGGTTGTTGATGCGGTTGAACCGGTCGAACAACCCGGCGAATGGGATCCAGTTGATGGATTCGAGCAGGGTGCGCGGATCGAGCGTCCAGAGCCCGGGCGCGATATTGCACAGGTCGGGCGCCTGGCCGGCGATGCTTTGTTTGCGCACGATCGTTTTCGGGTCGTTTTTTTCGCGGAACGCGGAAATGCGGTCGAGCGCGCGGTTAACATACAACACGCGGTTGCTGCGGGCCATGACGGCGGCAATATTCTTGCAATTGCTGCCGATCTCAATGTCCCAGGGCTGCAGCCCCACGATGATGATATCTTTATTCCTGATCATTCGGAGCCGGGTTTTAGGATGAAACGCTGGCGGAGCACCTGGTACATTTCCGGGTAAAAGCGGACGGAATAACCGATCGTCCGCAGGAAATTCGTACCCAGCGTCTTCCGCAGATACACTTGCGTAATAAGGAAGCAGATAAAATAGGACGTCATCATTCCGTACGCCGCGCCATGCAGCCCGAAAGCTTTCGTAAACCCGTAACAGATGGGAATGTTCAGCAGCGCGGTAGTGGTGATGACGTAAAAGTTCATTTTCGGTTTGCCGATAGAATCCATGATGGTGCCGAACTGCTTGATGAAAGGGAGGAACAGCCCATAGAGGATCGTCAGCTGCAGCAGGGTCGCGGCTTCCATATACGCAGCACCGGCAATGACGCCGATCACCAAGCGCGGCAACAGCAGGATAATGATGCTGGCCGGCACGGCGATGGCGAGAACGGAGCCTACCGCCTTTTCATAATAATACCGCACGCCGGCCAGGTTGCCGCCTTCCATCATTTTGGCGCTGCGGGGGAAAAGGATATCGCCCAGCACCTGCGAAGGCATGTCTACCAGGTTGGAAACCCGCAGGCAAACGCCGTACATGGCCACGGCAGGCGCGGAGATGAGGGAAGAAACGATGAACTGGTCGGTATTGCGGAAAATGCTGGAACTGATGTTGGTGGCGAATACGAACCGGCCGAACTGCCAGAGCCTGCCCATCCATTCTACATGGAATTTCACCGCGCCGGAAATGAACTTCCGGGCGAAGAACCATCCCGCCACCGTTCCCGCCACTATACCGGCGTTGAAATACAGTACAAGGTCCAGCAGCCCGACCGGCCCCCGGAACACCAGGTGCGCCACGATCAGGCCGAAGGCCGTGCCCTGGCGGCAGGTATACGCCCAGAAAATCCCCTTGAAATCTGCATTCGCGTTCTGCATCCATTCAAAATGGGAAAAGGGGATGAGCAACAACAAACCCGGCAGGAAGGACCATACCACCAAATCGAGGTCCGGTGCCTGTAACACACCAGCCAGCGGAACGATGGCCACTGCAAGCACGGCCCCCGTTATCAGCGTGATCACCACGTTCAGCCCCAGCGCCGCACCTTCGATATGCCGGTGCGATTCCGCGGGATGGCCGTTGATGTATTTGATCACCGCATTTTTGACGAGCGATTGCCGGCATATTTCGATGATGCCGGTGATCATGAGGAAGAGGTTCCACACACCCATCTGCTCTTTGGTCAGGAAGCGGGTGAGCAAGAGTACGCTCCCGATTCCGAACAAAAGGACGGCGGCCTTCTGCAATCCGCTGTAGATGCCGGATTTCAGCCAGTATGAGTATGTAGGTGCAGGCATATCGGTTTTACTTCAATTTTTTATGGTGGCTACTTTCTGCGGAACGGGCCTTTCGAGGCTATACAGCCACCAGGCCCCGCAGCGCGTCGCCAGGCGGTACAGCAGGATCGGGACTACCACCGCAAGCGGCAGGCAGATCGCCAGGAGCACGGGCACGCTGGTGATCCCGAAAATTTTGACAAGCGCCATCCTCGCCGCCGAAGCCACGAGCACGTGCGAAACATAAATGTAGAGGGAATGGAAACCCGCCACCTTCAAGGGCTTCAGCACATCGTAGCGTTGCAGCAGGAACGACAGGCTGAGCATCGACGCGCATCCTGTCAGCGCGATCGCCGCAAAAAGCACGGGCTGGTATTCTTCCACGTACAGCGTACTGCCATGCTGGAGATTGGCGTGCAGGAAGTACCACTGTCCTCCCACAAATACCGGCAGCAGCACGAAAAACAGTTTCCAGGAGCTGTAAATGGTATACTTCGTCTGGTCCAGCATCCAGTTGGAAACCAGCTCGCCGATGGCGAAAAACACATAATAATGGCAAATGTCATACAGGAAGCCCAGGTCGATGTGCCGTACCGAAACATAACTGCTCAGCAGGTACAGCGCCGCTCCGAGCACCAGTTGCGCGCCTACTTTCATTTTCAGCCTTTCCCGCGCGATGATGTACAAAACCGTCACGTTGAAAAGGGCATAGAGATACCAGAACTGGTCGATCCGGCGGGGATACAGGAATACATACCCGTAATCGGCCCAGCTCCGGTCCGCATTCACGTATCCGCTCAGGGCGAACTGGATCGTTATCTGGATGAACGACCACAGGATATAGGGATAAAGCAGGATGCTGAATTTGTTGCGGATTAGGCCCGACAAATCGCGCTTGGCCAGGCTTTTGGCGATGAAAATGCCCGACAGGATGAAAAACAGCGGCATGCGGAAGCTGTAGAAAATGATATTGGCATTCTCCAGCCACTGGTACTCGGCCGCATCCACTCCGGAACGGGTGATCCCTTCGAAGATGTGGCGGTATAATACCAGGATGATAGCGATGCCCCTGGCGTAATCTATCCACGCCAGCCTGTTGCCCTTTGCCATGCCGTTCTGCGTTTGGCTCATCAGAGATCGATATTTTGTTGCTCTACCAGGTTCAGCACCGCGCCGGTAAAGTTACCGTTCAGCGATGCCAGGTAGTCGATGGATTCCTTGTCGGTCTGCTTGATGCTCGATCTGGCCGATACGACGGCGATGATGGTATCGGCATATTTCAGCAGTTCCTTACTGTCTGACCGCTCGTTCAGCTGCGCGCCTTCCATGAAGATGAAGTCGTACCGCGATTTCAATGCGCTCATATGCTCCAGCAGGTTACCGGGCCGCAGTACTTCCGCAGGCGTAAATTGTCCGCCCTTGCAGCCGATCACGTCTACGTTTTCGATGCCGGAGGGGGAAACGATGTTGCCCAGCTGTTTTTCGATGCTGGCATTTTCTGCGAGCGTGAAATCCTCCAGCACGGGCTTCGCTTCAAAATCCTGCGTGAGGGTGTTATGCGGGAAATTGGTGTCGATGATCAGCACTTTCTTGTGGCTGAGGCTCAGGCTGTGGGCCAGGGCCTTGATGATGGTGGATTTACCTTCGCCGGCGCGCGGACTGGTAAACAGGAATACTTTTTTACCGCTATGTCCTACTTCGTAGCGCAGCTTCCGGAGCAGTTCGCGGAACGCGCCGCTTTGTGCGGGAAGCGCATCGTCGGTGAAGATATTACTGAACGTGACGCGTTTCATGTTCACCCGGTTCACTACGCCCATGAGGCGCAGGTCTGTCACCTTCTGGAATTGGGAAGGGGTTTTGATGGACAGATCGATGTATTCCATGAAAATGATGGAGATACAGCAAAACACGAACATCGCCATTGCGGCCATTGCCAGGATGATGATGCGTTTGCTGGGCTCGGGCTCCACGGCGGGTTGGCCATACAGGATCTGGCGGAAGTTCTCCATCGGCGCGATGCGGTTGTTGAGGGCCGCGTCGTAACGGGTTTTTACGCCTTCGTATTCCTGCTGTGCCAGTTCCACTTCCTTCTGGAGGGCGAGGTTGTTGGCGCTGCGGGATGCGGCGGCGCCGATGCTGGAGTTCAGCTGGCGTACCTTGATCTCGTAATCGGTAATGTTCTGTTGCGAACTTTTGATCTGGAGCTCCAGGTCGCTTTTCTTTTGCAGGAGATCGGCTTTGGACGCGCCGCCGGAGGCACCGGGCGTAACGGCGGCCATCGCTACCAGTTTATTGCGGTAATCCGCCTTTCTGGCGAGGTATTTATTATATAGCTCGGTGTTGTTGCTGCCTTTGGCCTGGTATTCGTTCAGGGCGTCGTTCATCTGCTTGCGGAGGTTCGCCAGTTCGTTGTTGGCAGTGTTCCCGCTTGCGGCGGCGGCACTGTTGCTCTGGTCGATTTCCGCCAGGCGGGCGTTTACCTGTTGCAGCGAAAGGGTAGCGGTATTCAATAAGGTGCGCTCGTCGGCCAACCTGTTCTCGAAATTGCTGATCTGTTCCAGCTTGCTGGAGCTTTCTACAGACGCGTCCATCGTACCCATGGTTTTGATATTGCCGATCTTGCCGTCCAGCTCGCTCTTTTTCTGGTCAACGAGCTTCTGCAACGTTTCGATGTTCTGCGCCGATTGCATATTGCGGGACGATTCGTAGTTCCGGAAAAACTCGGTGACGATCTGGTTCACGAAATAGGCAGACAGCTCGGGGTTCACCGAACGGTACTGGATGTCGATGTAATCGGTACGCGCCACGCGGTTGGCGTAAAGCACGTAACGGAAAGTTTCGAGATCGTATTTGTAGAGTTTGAGGATCTCCAGCACCTGCCGCTCTTCGGGGTTGTAGGAGCTGAGGAGCTTTTCCTCGTTGTATTTCTGGCTGAGTATTTTGATGGCCTTGTCTTTGTCCATGGCCTTGTATACATCGCTGTTTTTGTCTTCCGGGGTCAACTGGCGGAACTCCTTACCGGGGTTCTGAAGGTCGTGGAGCAGCATGTTGTAACCGGTCATTCCCAATACACGCGGCGATTTCAGGGCTTCGATGACGTTGCTGAACTTGGCGTCGATCTCGTAAATGTTAAAGCTTTCGTCTTTCAGTTTCACCTGTTCGTTACTGGTGAAACCGGTAGCGATCTGGGAAACGGATTTGTAAAGCTTTTCCTGGTTCATGGTTAACAAGAAGGCACCGACAACCGCCATCAGAGTGCAAATGATAATCAACCATTTCCTTCTCAACAACGCTTTCAGCAGATAAATCAGGTCCATATGGATGCTTTTGTTAAAGTGTGAAATTTTTTAATCCGACAAGCCCGAAAAAATCCGGTTTGACCCGGATTTTTTCGGTAATCATTTTAAAGGTTAGAATCGTTAATAATTGCTTTTAATCAATTTGGTCGAGTTGACGATTTTGCTTCCATCTACCAGTTGCAGGAGGTACAGGCCGCCCGGGATGCGGTTGGAGCCCATATCGAGGAGTACGCGGTGCGTGCCTGCGGGCAGTTTGCCGAGCATCTTCGTGTGTACCGATCTGCCGGAAACGTCTGTCACATTCAGGATGAAGTTGTTTTGAGACTTGCCGTCGCTGATGATCTCTACGTTTACGTTGGAAATGAACGGATTCGGGTACGTCTTATCGATCTTGACGCTGGTTTCCAGTATTTGCTCGCCTTTGTTGTTGGCAGCTTTCTGGAGGATGAGGTCCGGATCGATCTGGCTGGCTTCCGGTGTGTACGACTGGATCACCAGGGCGCCGATGTAACCGTAGATCGACTGTCCGCCGGCGGTTACCGAGATCAGGACTTCACCGTTCTGGTCGGGCGATACGTCGTTGATCTGCGTGGTCTGGTTGATGTTGTATCCAGCGTTCAGGGAAACCATTTGTCCGTTGATGGTATAGATGGAAGTACGGTCGCCCGCGCCATCGCGGCTTGCGAAGAATACGAAGTTGTATTTCTTGGCAAGGTTCAGGCCTTTGATCTTGAGCTGTCCGCTTTCGTTGATATCCACCCAGTACGTGCTGCTGATAACGTTGTCGGGATAAATACCGCTGTTGTTGCCGGTGTTCATGCCGTACGGGTTATCGCCCGTAAAGGCTTTGTGGATCACCATGGTCATACCGGTATTTTCGTTGTTATCATCCTTCAGGTTCGGGAATTCCAGGCCCTGGGCAGGAGCGGAGTTGGTGTTGTTCCACGGAGCGCCTGCGGGGTTGAACACGTTGAAGTTGATGTACACCGCATTGCGGAAGGTTGCCGCAGTGGCGATATTGCTGAAATCGGACTGGATGGCGGCTTTCAGTGCGCGCACCTTGTAGTAGTAACGGGTATCGATGCCGAGGCCGTTATCTGTATAGGTGTTCACGTTGTTGCCCACCGTTGCGCGAAGGGTGTAGTTCACCTTGTCGGTAGAACGCCATACTTCAAACCCGGTTTCGTTGTTCGAATTGTCGAGCCAGTTCAGCTGGATGCTGGTCTTGGACTTGGCAAGCGCGGTAGCATTGCCCGGCGCGAGCGGTGTACCATTGTCGAGGTAGTACTGGATCACTACGGAGTTGATGTACCCGTAAGCTGCACCGGTAGCCTGTTTAACGGTAAAGTCGATGTTGCCGGAAGCATCCGGGCTGATACCGTTGATCTGCACCGTATTGCGGGTATTGTTGGCCGCGTTCAGGGTTACGGTGCTGCTGCCCACGGTGTATTCCGTGTTTTTGTTATCGTTACCCTGGCGGCTTCCGAGGAAGATCAGGTTATAACGGTAAGTGGCATTCAGGTTGGAGATGCGGATCCTCCGGGCGGTAGCTTCGCTCGTATAATAATTGCTCGCCAGCACATTGTCCGGGTACACACCAGAGTTGTTGCCCGTTGTGGAACCCACGGTATTGGTACCGGTGAAGCCATCGAGCAGCTGGATCCGGATGCCGGACAGGGTACCGGTTTCATCGGCCAGGTTGGCGATCGCCGCGTTGGCGCCGGGATACGAGTTGAAGTTGTTCCACGGAGCGTCTGCAGGCAGCGTCTGGTTGAAGTTCACATATACGGTTGTGATGTTCTTATCACGCACCTGGAGGGTGAACGTCCGCGTAGATGCACCACCATGGTTGTCGGACGCGGTCACGTTGATGTTCGCGAAGCGGCCAACGTCTCCGGAAGACGGTACGATGCTGATGCTGCCGGTACCATCGCCATTGTCGGTCAGGGTAGCGAACGGCGGCAGGTTGGTAGAACGCAGGGTCATCACGTCACCGGCATCGTCGGTCGCATGCAGCGGGATGGTGAAGGTTTCGTTGTTCTTGATGCTTACGTTGCCGATGCTGTCGAATTTCGGGTTGTTGTTGCCGGTCAGGATACCGATGGTGTCGGTGTAGCCGGAAGGACCGTGTTCATTCACAGCGCGGAGCGTATAGTAGTATTGCGTGCTGGCCACCGAAGTTGCGTCGGTGAAGCTGGTAGCGTTGGCATTGCCACCGGCGGGGTTCAGCAGGGTGAACGGACCGGCAGGTGCGGATGCGCGGTATACTTCGTAGGCAGCTTCATTGAAGGCTACGTCTTTCCAGCTCAGTACCACGCCACCGGAAGACGGTGTTGCGGCGAACTGGGTCGGTTTGGCCGGAGCGTTACCGTCGTCGTAGTTCACCTGGATCACCAGGGCGTTGATGTAGCTCCAGGAAGAACCGGTACCATTCTTCATCGTGATGAGAATTTCGTTATTCGCATCCGGTGAGATGTTATTGATGGATACGGTGTTCTGGGTATTCTTCGCAGCCTGCAGGGAAACCGTGGTGCCACCAACCGTGTAGTCGGTCATGCGGTTATCGGTCACATCTGCACGCGCACCGAAGAAGGTCAGGTTGTATTTGCTGGTGGCGTTGAGGCCTACCAGTTTGAACGTTTGCGCCGTGGTATTGCTCCAGTAGGCGGTTTTCATCACGTTATCGGGATACACACCGGAGTTGTTGCCGGTTGTAGTACCGAAGTAGTTAGAACCATTGCCCAGTGCGCCCCAGTTGCTCGTTACGCGGATACCTACAGTGGTGGTAGCGCCTGAATTGTCTTTCAGGTTGGCGAACAGATCGTTCAGCACCGGCTGTTTGTTGGTGTTGTTCCACGGTGCGGGCGCGGGGTAAGAACCATCGGTGAAGTTCACGAAGATCGTCCTGCTCGGGTTCACATCGTTCACGGTGATGGTGAACGACTTGGTATCGATACCGCCTCTGCCGTCGTCCGCTTTCACGGTTACCGCATAAGTGCCTGCGTCGATGAAGCCCGGTGCGAGCGCGATGCTGGCGCTGTTGCCGGAAGGCGTCAGCGTTGCGAATGCCGGCAGGCCGGTCGCGCTCCAGGTCACGGTTTCACCTGCGTTGTTATCGGTAGCGGAAAGGGCAACGTTAGCCGTAGCGTTTTCGTTCAGCGAAACGTTGGAAACAGCCCCGATCACCGGTGAGTAGTTGTCGTTAACGGTCAGGTTGAAGGAAGAGTTGGTAACACCGCCATGCTGGTCGGTTGCCGTTACGGTGATGTTGTTGTACACACCTTCGTTGGCCTGCGTGGGATTGAACGTCAGGGTGGCAGTGCCGCCGCTGGTATTGAACTGGCCGAATGCAGGTACGTTGGCGGAAGTGATGGTCACGGTTTCGCCGTCGGGATCGGTAGCGGTCAGTGCCAGTACCAGTTGCGTACCATAACGTACGGAACGGTTTTCGAGCGGGGTGAGCGCCGGTGCCGTGTTCAGCGTGGCTTTGCTGGCCGTATTGCTGAATGCGGAGCTGCCGCCTTCATTTTTCGCCAACACCTTATAATAATAGGTCACATTGGCGAACAGGCCGGTATCGGTATAGTTGGCCTCAGATCCTGCATTGGCAGGGATGGAGGTGAACAGGCGGAAGTTGGACGCGTCGTTGGCCGAACGGTACAGGTCGAAGGCCGTTTCGGTGGTGGAGTTGTCGTTCCATTTCAGCTGGATGCTGCTGCCGCTGAGCGCGGTGAGTGCCAGGGCGGTCGGCGCAGCCGGGATAGCCGGCATGGCGAGCGTTTTGGCCGTCGCGTTCTTGTTCACGTACATCGAGTCGGGAATGAGGCGTTTGCTTACGCCAGGCCCGGCATAGCTGGTAGTCAGCGTCTGGTTACCGCTTTTGTCGTAGTAGGTAACGTGGATCTGGTATTTGCCTGCGGTCAGCAACTTCGTCCCGCTCTTTTCGGTCGGGCCGTTCTGGTGGTCGTTGCTTACCACGAGGTTAAGTTCGCTATAGTTGCCGATATACAGCTTGCTGCCGTCGTCGGAGTTCGTATAGAAGGTATACGTACCGGTGGTCGGGATATTGATCCAGCCGGAGAACTTCAGTGCAAAGGCATCATCCCGCTGGCGTACGTCCAGCGTAACGTTAGACGACAGGCCCGTCTTCACCGGAGTGGAGGTGTTGAAGTTGGGGAGGGAAGAGATGTTGGTGGCGGTGTTGTACGCGCTGTACGAGAACCCGCCGGTTTCATTCGGGTGGAACCCGGACGCACCATATTTGTTGATCGCCTGGATGCGGTAGTAGTACGCAGTGGAAGCGTTGAGGCCGCTGTCCAGGTACGCTACTTTATTCGCAGCGGCGGTATTTACGATGCTGAACGGACCGGCGGCGCTTTCTGCACGGTAGATTTCAAAGCCGGTTTCGTTGTTGCTGCTGTCTGACCAGGTGAGCTGGATCTTGTTGTAAGACAGTGCGGTGGCTTTGATATTGCCCGGTGCTTTCGGAACGGTGCCGCCCGGAGCGGTGTTCAGGTCTTTGAAGTATTCTGCCGGGATGGTTTGCTTGGTGCTGCCAACGCCGCCTGCGGTGTTCTTCCAGGAAACGGTCATGGATTCGCCGCCGCCCTGTTCGAAGAACGCGATCGCGATCTTGTGCATACCTGCTGTGAGGTACTTGGTGCCTTCCTTGTCTACCGTACCGTGCAGGCCGTCGTTGTTCACGAGTGGCGTAGCGGCATTATCGTAATCGGTATCGATCCACAGTTTGCTGCCATCGTCGGAGGTAGTCACGAAAGTATAGTTACCGGTAACGGGGATGCGGATCTGGCCTTCCCAAACGAAACCGAACTGATCGTTGCGGTTGCGGACGCTGAGGTCGGGAATTTCGGAGATACCCGTCTTGATCGGCGTAAGGGTGTTGAAGTCGGGCAGTACAGACCAGTTGCCTTCATAGTAACGGTAGTTAAGGCCGTTCGCTACGGGGCGGGTGCTCACCTGGTTGCTCCTTGTGGAAGTGTTGCCGGCAAGGTCGCGGGCTTTCACCACAAAGGTGTACAGGCTGTCCGATTTCAGGTTGAACACGGTGAACTCGTCTTCCGTGGCATCTACGGTGTAAGATTTGAGGCTGTTTACGTAGATGTCGTATTTGAATACGCCCACATCGTCGTAAGACGGGCCCCAGGTCAGTTTCACCGATGTGGTGGACGTGCCGGAGATCGCGAGGTTGGAAGGAGCGGACGGCGGATTGTTGTCTACCTGGGTAGTGGCCGTTGCTTCATTGCTTATTGCAGAAGCCGCGGTAGTGTTCACCGCACGCAATACGTAATAGTATTTCGTGTTGGGGGAGAGGTTATTGTCGGTATAAGTAGCCGCGTTCGGAGCCGTGATGGCGATCAGCTGATAGTTGGCGCCGGCCGAATTGGAACGGTACACTTCGTAGCCGGTTTCATTGTAAACGGCATTCGGATTGTCTGTCCAGTCGATCGTGATCGCTGTTTTGCTGATGGCCGTAGCGGTGAGGCCGGATGCGGGTGCCGGCGGGTTGGGGCCGTTGGCGGGGATGATGGTGAAAGGAGCGGACCATTCGCTGGAGCAGCCGAATTTCTCTGTCACGTTCGCCTGGTATTGACCGGGCGTGTTCACTGTCTGCGTTTGTGCGGTACCGATGATGGCGGGGTCGCCTACTTTGCGCCATTGGTAAGAAGTATACCCTTCGGGCAGGGTGAGCACCACATAGTTTTTGCCGTCTACAGCGGGGATGACTTTACTCATCAGGCCTGCGATGGAGAGCGGCGGCGTTTGGGTCGCTTCTTTCTGCTTAACGACTACGGGCGTGGGAGACCAGGGAGACCATTCGGTGCCTCTTTTGATCCTGGCATCGTAAGTGCCGAATTCGGTAGCGGTGTATTCGTAGGTGGTGGCACCTGCGATCACGTTACCGTTTTTCCGCCACTCATAACCGTCGAAGCCCGGGGTAAGACCGAGCACGACGCTGACGGTTTCACCGGGGCAGAATTCGTTGTGGCCGAATGCGGGCCAGGGGTTCGCTTTGTGCTGGCGGCCGATGAAGGGCCAGAAATCGGCTTCGTCCCATGCGGTGTTCCAGATACCGTGGCCACCGTTGGGATAGAGGGTCATCTTGGCATTACCACCGGCATCCTGATCGGCCGTGATAACGGCTGTAGTGGTAGAAGGGTGGGGGTTGTTGTCCAGCCCGCCCTGGAAAATCCACAACGGGATGTTCTTGAAAACGTTTACCTGGTCGCGGTAGGCGATGGAGCAACCGCTGATAGGCAGGAAACCGGCAACTTCCTTGGGATAGCGGAACATGAATTCCCATGTTTCGGTACCGCCGGCGGAGAGGCCGTTCACGAAAATTCTGTCGGGGTCGAGCTTGTTGTTTGCTTTCAGCTCGTCGATAATCTGTTTAACAAAATCGTACTGGGGTTGACCGAAAAAGCCGGTAGTGCTTTGCGGAACAAGGATGAATCCATCGAACTTACCATTGTCGACAGCAGCACAGAATTTGCCGCCACCATGGTACAGGGAATACTCGTTGTCATAAATGCCGCCACCTTCTCCACGGCCGTGGAAGAAGATGAAAATGGGATATTTCTTACCGTCACTGACACCGTGCTGGTAAGTTTTGGGGTACTTCAGGCGGAAAGGCATCCCACTCAGGTAGTAGCATTTGTAGGAGTCTTTGTTCGTGAAGTTCACGGAAGAGCGGACGGTGCGCACCCATTTGGAAATGGTGCCCCAGGCCGGCGTTTCCGGAGGATCGTTGGGGTTGTAGGTAATCACCGGGTCAGCGGGATTAAATACCTGTGCCGAGCCGGGAATTGCAAATCCCAGCAGGCAAGCTAATAGTAACAGGTAAAATTGTCGCATATGGTAAGTGTTTCAGTATGTTCAATTTGAAACTTACCCAGCGAATGAATGGACAGTCTATAATTTTTCAGCCTACTCAATCACTGAGCGGCTTTTCGAAGGAAAACGGTTAAAAAAAAGTGGAGGTTTTTTTGAGAGGATAAGGTTGGGGCTTCTATTCAGGATGTAAAACTAGGAAATATTTCCATTATTACAAATATTTTAAGAGCATTAACAAATCATTTAAGTTGCAGGCTGGCGGCCGTGTACGTCGCTTTTCGGCAAAGCCCCCACTGCGGGCCGTTTGCGGGGGCCATGCAGATAGAATCCGATCTTCGTGTACCGTACCCACCACTGGTAGGTGGCGAGGCTTACCGCGATGGTTACCCCAAGGGCGAGGGCATATTTGGCCGGCCCCCAGAACCGGAATTGGCCTATATACATCTGCACCGCGCCCAATAGCCCCACATGCACCAGGTACACCCAGTAAGAGGCGTCCGACAGGTACCGCACGGCAGGCCGTTCGGCATTCACCCAGCGCAGAAAAACACCGGCCACGCCCGTTACCAGGCAGATTGTAGCTGCAGTGGCCCCCGCCTGCAGCAAAGCCCTGTTCACCTCCGGCGCAGCCGGATCGATCTTCGCCCATCCCACGACACATCCTACCACCACGCCCGCCAGGGTAAACGGCAGCGCGTATCGTTTCAGCAATGGGAAGATCCGTTTCATATGGTGGTGCAACACCCATCCCGCAAAAAAGAAAATACCGTAATACGTCAGGAACGAGACTTTCGGCACCAGCCCCGGCGCGTACTCCACGAACGGCGAAGCAAACATCCACAGGCTCATGTAACTGGCGGCCGTCATCAACAGGAGGATACCGCCGGGCGAAAAATCACCGTGGATGAACTTCAACGGCAATAATCGCTTCGCCGCACCGCTGCCCATCAAATGGTAGACCACGAGGCCACCGGCATAAAGGATCGATAGATAATACAGGAACCACAAGTGCAGCGGCCCCCTCCAGGTAAAAATATCTTTCAGTACGGCAGAAACCGTTGCCCAATTCCAGGGCATCCCCGCTTCCGACACGCGCGCCACCGCCGAAGGCAGGTAGGTGAGCGGCAATATCGTGAAAAGGCCCACCACGAACGGGATAAGTATCCGCTGCGCGCGGTGGCGGATAAACGGCCGGGTCCCGATCTTGAGGAACAACAGCCGGAAAAAGAACCCCGCTATAACGTAGAACAGCTGCATCCGGAAAATATGGATGAAGAAGAAAATATAGTCGTACGAAATGTCGGCATAATACGGATCATGGTATAATCCCTCAAATGGACGGTACGTGTAGGGCATGGCCGCATGCAGCCCCACGCCGAGGAACATCGCCAATGCACGGAGCGCGTCCATGCTGGAAATACGGCCCTGGCCGGAAGATGCTGTATGGGGTGCCTGACTCATGAATTTTGCAGTGTTGGAGCACGTACCGCCTTGTCCCACGCGGCTTGCTGTTTTTTACGGATAAATCGGAAAAACCCTTCGTAAATGGACACATTCATGAACACAAAATAAAATGGCACATAGGCCGGTTTGAATTTGATGTCGCGCATAGCCAGCGCCCAGCCCGTCAATGCCGCCGCGTAAAAAACGCATTGCGCCGCCAATAGTAACGTGTATATCCCGCCATACCCCGCCATCACCAGCCAGATGTTGGCGATGAGCGCCACGGGGAGGCTCAGGGGCGCCAGTGTCCACCGCAGTACGCGGTGGCCCAGGTACTGGAACGTCAGCACCGGGTGCTTGAAGAAATTCAGCAATCCGCCCAGCCGGCTGATCGCCTGGAACCCGCCCGCACTGATCCGCACCTTCCGCTTATGCTCTTCGCCGATGCCGGCAGAAGGGCTTTCCATCGCGTAGGCGTCCGGCGCATAGGCGATCCGGTAACCTTCGGCGCAGATCCGGAGGGAAATGATGAAATCGTCGAGCACCACGTCTTTCTCAACGGGCCGGTACAATTCCGTGCGCACGGAAAACAGTTCCCCTGCGGCGCCCACCACGCTGAAAAGTTCCGCGTCCAGCCGCTTGAGGAGCGATTCGTATTTCCAGTAAATGCCTTCCGCATTCTCCGCACCGCCTTCCCCCGCGATCACTTTCTTTTCACCTGCCACGCCGCCGCAGCGGGGATCCTGGTAATGGCGGACGATACATTTCACCGCCTGATCGTTCAATAAAGTATTGGCGTCGCAGAAAATAACGATGGGTGTATGCACCTGCTGCATCGCACGGTTCAGTGCGGCCGTTTTGCCCAGTCGCGCCGGTTCGTGCATCAAGCGGACGGAAGGGTAGGCGCTTACGATCGCATCGGTACCATCCGTGCTGCCGTCGGTGATAAATAATATATGCAGCTTCCCTTCGGGATAATCGAGGGCGAGCGTGTTGGCGATCTTTTCGCGGATGAAACCGGCCTCGTTATACGCGGCCACAACCAGCGTAGTTTCCGGGAAATAGCCTTCGGGCAAGGGTTTGGGGCGACGGAAGATGCGCTTCAGCCGCACGGCCGCAGCCACGGCTATTCCGTAACCTATATAGCTGAAGAACAGGATAAAAAGACTGATAAACAATATGACTTTAATGGTGATCATCTGGTTTGGGGGTCGTTTCAGCTGCCAAATTATATAACAATCCTGATATTCAAATCACGATTGCGGTCGTCCACTTACTTAAATTCATCGTTTACTATCGATAATCTGTATTTCACGAGAAAAAAGCATGCATTCGCAAATTTCAGATATTATTTTTTTTGGGGTGCCGTACTTTTGCATCAGTACAGAGATCGAAAGTAATGTTCCTTGTTTGCCGACCTCTTTTCAAATCTAATGTGAAAAATTTTATTTGCGCGATTTGAAAATAAACTTATAATTTTACTTCAGCTTTTGTACGACCCTATAATTCTAACCATTCCTCTGAGTAATTCCTGCAATAATTTAACCTCCGGTACCGCAGTACCAGCGCATCGCGTTGTGTCATAGCTGCAATGGTCCCGGAACCCTGACCAAATCCTCCCTGGAAAATCAAAGATGACCACGCGGGGCTACATGCCTATTGCCTGTTCGCCGCAGTGGAAGAAAACTAAATCTTTATTTTCTAAATGTAGGAAACAATGAAGAAGACTATACTCGTAGTAGACGATAGCGTGCACATCAGGATGTTGCTGGAAGCCATGTTGCAGCATAAATATAAAGTGTATACGGCGGAAGACGGACTGAGCGCCCTCATGTGGCTCGCAGCCGGCAACACACCGGACATTATCATTACCGACATCCAGATGCCGCGGCTGGACGGCTGGGAGCTGATCAGCAACCTGAACAGCAACCTGCTTTTCAACGACATCCCCGTGATGGTGCTCACCGGCATTTCATTGCACGATGTCAATTTTGTTCACCCGAACGTGGTCCACGTCATCAACAAACCTTTCGACCCGCGTGATCTCATAGAGAAGATCGGGTTTCAGCTCAACCGGGAGCTGCCCATGGCCGCGAACGGATGAAACGTATCCGCGCCGCTACCGCTATTAGCTATTGAATAACACCTATAATCCGAACATGATGATTCACCATTTGTCATTACCCCTAAAAAAAGAAGTTACGACCAAGGTAGTACCCCTGGCTGCGAGCGCGGCAAGGTCCTGGGCGCTTTGTATAGGCGATCCGGGATTCATGCAGCGCATGCAGCCGGAAAGGCCCGACCGGCTCCTGGTTGTCAGCAGCATTCATTCCGCCGCGAAAATACTGCGGGACCAGCTGCCGATGGATGTGAAGCCGTCATATATCATTTGCAACATCAGCTCCACCGGGAGGCCCGCTGAACTGGTAAAGCAAATCCGCTCCCTCGATGCGCTGGCAGACGTGCCCATGTTCGGATATGTGCAACAGCTTACGCCGGAGCTCCGCCAGCAGATCCGTTCCGCCGGCGGCATCGATAACGTGGTAACGGCCGATACATCGGTCGATGAATTCATTTCCATCCGCGACCAGGCCATCCGCCTCCGCTCGCTCGCCACCCGGCCAGCACAGACCACCGGCGACATCAAGCCGCGCAAAGCTCCTTCCGCCTACGTTAACCATTATGTAAAAAGAGGGATCGACATCCTCGCCGCAGGGACCGGTCTGCTCATTCTCAGCCCCCTGCTGCTGCTCATCGCCGCGCTCATCAAACTGGAATCGAAAGGGCCCGTTTTCTATATCTCCCGGCGCGCCGGCCAGCGTTACCGCATCTTCAACTTCTACAAGTTCAGGACGATGGTCAACGACGCCGACCAACAGGTGAAGAACATGGCCCATCTCAACCAGTACGATACCGGCGATAAAGGCCCCGTGTTCTTCAAGATCAGCAACGATCCCCGCGTAACCCGCCTCGGCAGCTTCCTGCGCAATTCCAGCCTCGACGAAATCCCCCAACTGCTGAACGTGCTGCTGGGACATATGTCGCTGGTCGGCAACAGGCCCTTGCCCCTCTACGAGGCCGCATCGCTCACTACCGACAGCTATTGCGGAAGGTTCATGGCGCCGGCGGGGCTCACCGGGCTCTGGCAGGTGAAGAAACGGGGGAAGAAAGACATGAGCGTGGAAGAAAGGATCAACCTGGATATCGAGTACGCCCAGAAGCACACCGTGCTGTTCGACATGTGGATCCTGGCCAGCACGCCGAATGCGCTCCTGCAGAAAGACAACGTATAGTATATAAAATAAAATACAACCGGGCCTGCCCGGATATCAAATACCCCACCGGAAAAGGATTCCGGGCACCGAATCACCGAACAACACCGAATGAAACAGAATTTACCAGATATGGAACAGCTGAAAACAGCGCCCCTGGTTTCGATCATCGCATTGAACTTTAACCAGACGGCCGTTACCTGTGAGTTCCTGGAATCGACGAAGCAACTGACGTACCCAAATTTCGAGACCATCGTCATCGATAACGGTTCCAAAGTAGATCCCACAGCACAGATCGAAGCCGGGAACTATCCCAATGTAAAGCTTATCATCAGTCCCGAAAACCTCGGTTTCACCGGCGGCAACAACCTCGGCATCGAGCACGCCAAAGGCGAGTTCGTGTTTATCGTGAACAACGACACCGAAGTAACGCCAGACCTGTTGCAACACCTCCTTGCACCGTTCGGGGCCGACCCGAACATCGGCGTCGTATGCCCGAAGATCCGTTTCTGGCATCACCCCAATGTGATCCAGTACGCCGGTTTCCATAAGATGAACCTGCTGACCGGGCGCACCTGGGCCGTAGGCAGCAAGGAGGAAGACAACGGCCAGCACAACACTTCCGGCCCCACCTGGTGCGCGCACGGCGCCGCCATGATGGTAAAGCGCGAAGTGATCGAGAAAGTAGGGCGCTTCGCGGAGAAATTCTTCATCTACTACGAAGAATCCGACTGGTCGGCCCGCATCCTCCGTGCCGGGTATAAAATCTATTACAATGCTGACGGACTGATCTTCCACAAGGAATCCATCACCATGGGAAAGGAAAGCCCCATCAAGGTATACTACATGACGCGCAACCGCATCCTGTACATGCGCCGCAACACGTCGAAACGGCAGCTCGCCGCTTTCTACCTGTTCTTCGGCTGCCTGACCTTTCCCAAATCGGTGCTGAAATACACGCTGAAAGGAAAATTCGATCATCTCGGATCATTCCTCCGCGGCACTTTCTGGAACCTGACGCAATCCAAATATTCCCCCGTTTAATACACACATCACCCGTTTAATCAATAAAAAAAGTTCAAAACATGTCTAAAATTACTTCACTGGTTACCGGCGGCGCCGGATTTATCGGATCACACGTAGTACGCCATTGCCTCGAAATGGGGCATGAAGTGGTAGTGCTCGACGATCTCAGCGGCGGCTTCGAAGACCACATTCCCGCAGGCGCCCGATTCGTGCAGGGCTCCATCACCGACGATCAGCTCGTGACGGGCCTTTTCGAAGAATACAAGTTCACTTACGTATACCACCTGGCCGCTTATGCCGCAGAAGGTCTGTCGCACTTCATCCGCCGGTTCAACTACAACAACAACCTCGTTGGCAGCATCAACCTCATCAACGAATCGATCAAGCATAAAGTAAAATGCTTCGTCTTTACCTCGTCTATCGCCGTTTATGGTGCCGGACAGCTGCCCATGCGCGAAGATATGACCCCTATGCCCGAGGATCCCTACGGCGTTTCCAAATACGCTGTGGAACTGGACCTGAAAGCCGCCCACGAAATGTTCGGCCTCAATTACGTGGTATTCCGCCCACATAACGTATATGGCGAAAACCAGAACATCGGCGACAAATACCGTAACGTGATCGGCATCTTCATGAACCAGATCATGCAGGGCCAGCAGCTCACCATCTTCGGCGACGGCGAACAGACCCGCGCATTCAGCTATATCGACGATGTGGCCATCCCCATCGCGCATAGCGTGAACACGCCCGCTTCCTACAACCAGGTGTTCAACATCGGTGCAGACAAGCCCTACACCGTGAACGAACTGGCGAAAGTAGTAGGCGCCTGCTTCGGCGTTGAGCCCAGCATCAACTACCTGGCCGCACGCAACGAAGTGATGCACGCCTATTCCGACCACACGAAAGCACATGCCATTTTCGGCGCCGGATCGGGCGTATCGCTCGATGAAGGCATCCGCAGGATGGCCGAATGGGCGAAAGTGGTAGGCGCGCGCAAAAGCAAGGAATTCGAGAACATCGAGATATACGAAAAACTTCCGCAGGGTTGGGAAAAAGCTGCCCGTCCCGCGACTATCCCCGCGTGATGGACCAGCACCGCAAAATACGCGTTCTGCAGGCCATCCGCCAGGGCTTGATCGGTGGGGGAGAGTCGCACGTGCTGAGCCTCGTCTCCGCGCTCGACCGCGACCGCTTCGAACCCGTGGTGCTTTCCTTCACGGAAGGCCCCATGATCGACCGGCTCCGCGAAATGGGCGTCAGCCACCACGTCATCCCGTCTACCCGCGCCTTCGATCCTTCCACCTGGAAAACGGTGAAGCAACTCATCGAAGACGAAGGGATCGACATCGTGCATGCCCATGGTTCCCGCGCAGCCAGCAACCTGCTGCTGCCGGCGAAGTGGAGCAAACGGCCCATGATCTACACCATTCACGGCTGGTCTTTCCACGACGATCAACCCCGGGTGCAAAAGCAACTGCGGATCTGGTCGGAACGGCTGCTTACATCGGCCTCCGCCGCCAACATCGCCGTATCGGCCTCCAACCGAGATACCGGTACGAAGCATTTCTCCGGTTTCAAAGCCGATGTGGTGAACAACGGCATCGACCGGCGGATCTTCGACCCCTCGCGCCAGTTCCCCGACGTCCGGAAAGAACTGGGCATTTCGCCCGATAAAACCGTGGTGGGGTTCATCGCCAGGATGACTTTGCAGAAAGATCCGCAAACGCTCATCCTCGCATTCGCAGAGCTGCTCCGCACACAGCGCGATATCGTGCTGCTCATGGTGGGCGATGGCGAGCTGAAAGCCGAGGTGGTAGAGCTGGCACGGTCGCTGGGAATCGAACATGCCGTCGTGTTCCAGCCGTTCCGGACAGACGTTCCGGCGCTCCTCCAGGCGATGGACATCTACTGTCTGCCTTCGCTCTGGGAAGGGCTGCCGATCGGCCTGCTCGAGGCCATGGCCATGGGAAAAGCGGTGGTGGCAACGGCCACGGACGGCACGAAGGAAATCGTCCGCCACGGCGGCAACGGCGTCATCGTCCCGGAAAAGAACCCGGCCGCATTGGCGGCCGCGCTGGCGACCCTGCACCTCAACCCGGAAAACAGGAACTTCCTGCAGCGGGCGGCCAGGGCCACCATCGAAGACCGGTTCAGCCAGGAAAGCATGGCGCGGCAGATCGAAGACATCTATCTCCGTATCGTTTCAAGACAACCAAGCAAACAACATGAGCGAAATAACGCAAGAATATAACAGGGCTGCCGACCAGAAAAGGTTGCAGTTCATCACAGACGCGGTCTCGTCGAGGTTTGCGCCGGGCGCAAGTATCCTCGACGTAGGCTGCGGCAACGGGGTCATCAGCCGCCATCTCGGCGGAAAGGGATTCCAGGTGCTGGGGATCGACGTCAGCCCGCAAAGCATTGCACGGGCCAACGAGCTCAATCGAAACGCCAACACCCGTTTCGAAGTGAAAAGCGCGGAAGAGCTCGTAGCCTCCGGCGCACTGTTCGACGTAGTCATCTGCAGCGAAGTGCTGGAACACCTCCAGGACCCGGACGCCCTGCTGCGCGTGCTGTACCAGTCGCTCAAGGACGACGGCATCCTCATCGTGACCGTTCCGAACGGCAACGGGCCGCGGGAGCTCCTCGTGACCCGCCCGGTGCTGGCCATGCGCGAAAGCAACGGCTGGGCCTGGAAGCTCATCGTGAAACTGAAAAAATCGATGGGATATTCCGGCACCACGGTCCAATCGGCCGCAGATAACCTCGACCACGTGCAGTTCTTTTCACGGAACGACCTCCAGCGCATGTCTGCCGGTAACCGCTTCCGCATCGTACGTTTCGGCAAGGCGAACTTCCTGGAAGACGTGTTCCCGTTCTCTTTCATCACCAAAAAACTGCCCGCGCTCCAGCGGCTCGACTGCAAGATCGCGGACCTGCTGCCGGCGGGCATGACCGGTGGATTTTTTACCGTTTGGGAAAAGCATAAATAACCAGGTATGGCGAATGTTCTTTACTATGCATGGCTGGCCGTGCAGGCGGTGCTGGCGCTGTACGTGCTGCAACCCCTCATCCTGCTGCTGATATTCGGCCTCAAACGGGCCTTCAGGGCGGTTGGGGGAGAACGGAAGCCGGCGGCGCCCGTGGAAGACAGGCCTCGTTCTTTCGGCATCGTGGTAACGGCGCACAAGAACCTGGAGCTGATTCCGCCGCTGGTGGATTCCGCGCTGAAACAGACGTACCCGCATTTCGTGGTGTACGTGGTGGCAGACGCCTGCGAGCAGACCGATATCGGGATCACGCACCCGCAGGTGAAAGTGCTGGTGCCGGCCACGCATCTCAACGCAAAGATCCGTTCCATCGATTTCGCCATACAGCAGTTCGAAACGGAACACGATGTGATCGTGATCCTCGATGCCGACAATCTCCTGCATCCTTCGTACCTGGAAGTATTGAACGGTCATTTCGCGAAGGGGCACCGGGCCGTGCAAACCAATATGCTGGCGAAAAATACCGACAGCGCATATGCCTGTCTCGATGCGGCGGGGAACTATTTCTACAACTTCATCGACCGAAGGATGCGCATGGAACTGGGCTGCTCCGCCAACATCTGGGGGCTGGGCATCGCCATGGAATTATCGCTGTATAAAAGCATCATTTACCGGAACTTCCTGGGCGGGTTCGATAAAAAGATACAGGCCGACATCGTGAAGCAGATCCCGCTGCTGGCTTACGCCGAAGACGCGAAGGTATATGATGAGAAGATCGACTCCGGGGAGGCGATGGAGCGCCAGCGCACCCGCTGGATCAACGCTTACTTCAAGTACTTCGCATATGGATGGGACGTGTTCAGTACCGGCCTCCGGCGCATGAGCCCCAACCTCATCTATTTCGGCATCAACCTGCTCCGGCCGCCGTTGTTCATGCAGATCGGCGCAGCCTTGCTCATGGTAGTGGTGAATTTCTGGGTCGATCCTGTGCTTTCCATCGTGTGGCTCGCTATCCTGGCGCAGTTCCCCATCACGTTCTTCGCCATCGTGGCGGTCATGAGCCGCGACAAACGGATCATTGCGTCGCTGGTTTGGCTGCCCGCGGTTTTCCTTCGCCAGGTGAAAGCGATGTTCCAGATCAGGAAAGCGAACAAGAGCTTTCTGCAAACCTCCAACAGCAAGCGCATCTACATCGAAGACGTGCTACGGCAATAAGTTTTTTTTAATTCACGGGTGTATTACAGGCCTTGCTTGCCTGTGGGTCCGTTTGCGGGTTTGAACTTCCCGCGACGGGCCCAATCTTTTTTAATGCCAAAAACGTTAATTTGTGTAAATAACCCAAAATAGCGGAAAATGGCAGAAGAAACGATCGATATAAGGCTACTGACGGCGGAAGATTACCGCGACCTCAAAGAATCCATGATGAGCGCGTATGCGGACATGCCCGGCAGTTACTGGCGGGAAGGTACCATCCAGCGGCTCATACAGCTCTTTCCCGATGGACAGATCGCCGTGACCGTAAACGGCAAGGTGGTGGGATGCGCTCTTTCCATCATCGTGGATTACGAGAAATTCGGGGACGACCACACCTACGAACAGATCACGGGATATTATACTTTCAGCACCCATAACCCGAAGGGCGACACGCTGTACGGCATCGAAGTGTTCGTACATCCCGATTATCGCGGGAAACGCCTCGCCCGGAGGCTATACGATGCGCGCAAGGCTCTTTGCGAGAACCTCAACCTCGAAGGCATCGTGGCCGGCGGGCGCATTCCCAACTACGAAAAGTACGCCGACCGCCTGAGCCCGCGCCAGTACCTCGAAAAAGTGCAGGACAAGGAAATCTACGATCCCACGCTCACCTTCCAGTTCAGCAACGATTTCATCGTCAAGAAAATATTACGGAATTACCTCCCGAACGACACCTCCTCCAAAGGCTTCGCCACGCTGCTGCAATGGTTCAATATCTATTATGAAAAAGACCGCGACACCATCCGCTACAACAAATCCACCGTGCGGATCGGCCTCGTGCAATGGCAAATGCGGACCTACGGGAGCATGGACGGCCTCCTGCAGCAAGTGGAGTTTTTCGTGGACGCCGTGAGCGATTACGAAGCGGATTTCGTCGTGTTCCCGGAATTCTTCAATGCGCCCCTCATGATCGAGTTCAACCAGCTCGACCCCGCGGCGGCCATCCGCGGACTGGCAAAATATACCGAGCCCCTGCGCGAGAAATTCTCCGAATTCGCCGTGAGCTACAACGTCAATATCATCACCGGCAGCATGCCCATCGTCATCGACGATCTGCTGTACAACATCAGTTACCTCTGCCGCCGCGACGGCACCTGGGAATCTTTCCGCAAAATCCATCCCACGCCCAGTGAAGTGTATAGCTGGGGCATGAAGGGCGGGAACGAAGTAAAGGTGTTCGATACGGATTGTGGGAAGATCGGGATCCTCATTTGCTACGACGTCGAATTCCCGGAACTGGGGCGGATCCTGGCGGACCAGGGGATGCAGATCCTTTTCGTTCCCTTCCTCACCGATACGCAAAACGGATACAACCGTGTGCGCTTCTGCGCGCAGGCCCGCGCTATCGAAAATGAATGCTATGTGGCCATCGCCGGGTGCGTGGGCAACCTTCCCCGTGTCAACAACATGGACCTGCAATACGCACAGTCTGCGGTGCTTACGCCTTCCGACTTCGCATTTCCCGTTACCGGCGTAAAGGCCGATGCCACGCCCAACACGGAAATGATCGTGGTGGCAGACGTAGACCTCGTATTGCTGAAAGAACTGCATGCATTTGGAAGCGTCCAGAATCTGAAGGATATTCGCAAAGATTTATACGAAGTGATCACCCGGAAAAAATAAACCATGCATCAGCATCATGTGAACCTGGCCCTGCAGATCGTACCGCAGGTGGCCTCGGAGAAAGTATACGCGGTAGTAGACGAAGCCATCGCCATCATCCAGCAAAGCGGCCTGAAATACCGCGTTTGTCCGTTCGAGACCGTTATGGAAGGCCGGTACGACCAGGTGATGGAAGTGGTGCGCCTGGCCCAGGAAGCCTGTTTCAAAGCCGGTGCGGGACAATTGCTCGTTTACGTTAAAATCCAGAATAACCAGGAACGGTCGGTCACCATCGAAGACAAGACCGGGAAATACGACTGAATCACTTTTTCCCTTTCGCCCTGCCCGTGCGGATGATCTCGTACGCATACAGCGGAACGGCCCATCCCATCCAGAACATCGGCACAGACACTTCCTCGAAACTGCCCAGTTGCTGCACGTAAGGTATTTTCAACGCAAACCCCGACACCAGGAACGCCACGGTCACGATGTAGCTTCTGACCATCCATTCCCTGTGCAGCTTGAATTGGCGGCGGAAGGCCGTCCACCAGGCGATGAAAGTAGCGCTGATCCATACGCTGGCCCAGACCTGGAGGGTAAATGAGTACCCCCAGCTGATGCTGCGCGCCGTCGTGGAAGCTAATACGAGCGCCGACAGGCTGCTGACGATGATGGCGAGGAGATAGAGATAACCGATGGCGCGGTGAAGCTTCCAACTGAAATTGCGCAGCTTCGGCCAGAACTGGACGATCCCGGAAATGAGGGCGCCGCCGCCTGCGGTGATATGCGCGATGAGAAACCAGCGGTAATCGTAATACCTGCCCAGCGCGTCCGGCGTCAATTGGAGGTAATGATCGGCCCCGTGCATGAAGAGCCAGGTCATGAAAAATACCCCGATCCAGATCATGAAGGGCAATACATCTTTGTAACTCACCGTAAAATGCGCGCCTGCGCCGATTCCTTTTTCCATGTCGATAATTTTTCTACGGCACAAAGATCACGGGAAACGGCAGGGGAGTCAATAACCGATAAAAGATTCGGTATGTTCGCGGCAACGGCGTTACGGAGAATGGCGTAAATTTATAACGCTATGTATACGAGAAAAATCGAAGAAGACCTCGACTGCGGCCTCTACCTGGCTATGAAAGTACTGGGCGGCAAATGGAAATGCTGCATCCTGGATGCCATCCACCGAGGCATGACCCGCCCCAGCCTCATCGCCAAATACATCCGGGAAGCCTCGCAGCGCGTCATCGAAATGCAGTTGGCGGAGTTGCTGCAGTTCGGCGTCGTGGAAAAGACGGTGGAAAATGAAACTGCCTATCCCAAAAAGTCGGAATACCGCCTTACGGTCCTCGGCGAAAGCCTCCTGCCGATCCTCTCGCAAATCGACGGTTGGGGGCTCCGCCATGCAGATGTCATCAAGGATCGGTTGTCTGAACCGGAAGTGAATTAACCCGCTTACCCAAATATTACTGCAAAAAAAGATGGCGCGATAGCCGAAGCGTGCCTTTTGCACAATTCGATGTCGCGCCGTGAATTCCAATTTTCCGGTCTTATCTATTCGTATTCGTATACAGACGTCGCGGAAACATCACCGGCATCTTTCTCTACGCCCGAAACCGGGTATCCCTGCGCGTCGTATTTGTATTCATATGTCGTAACTATTTCCGCATGTACCTGCTTGCTGCGCATGGCCATGGAAGTCATATCGTTGGCGGATTGCAGGAAGAAAAGCGCGGTAGGGTGGAGGAGCGGCTGGCGCATGCCCGCATAGGGGCTCGATTTCCTGCCGTACGTCAAACTCGTTACGCCCGCCGTATCTTTCCCGTTCGCCGCCATGGATGCAATGTAGGTGAGATTATCGCCCTCGTAGCGGTACACATGGTACGAATTTTCAGACGGATCTTCCGTATTCGTTTTGCGGATGGAAGTTACTTTCCCGTTCTGCATGCCGATGGTCCAGGTAGCGGAGCTTTGGGCCGTAGTTTCCCCTTCTTCGAAAACCTGTTCGTCCCCCGTGGCGCCGGTACCGGAATAGGTGTAGCTGATGACGTGGCGGCGGCCGTCGTGCCAGTAAGTCAATTTCGTTAACCGGCCGTTGCCATCGTACTCGAATTGCTGGCCGCCCTGTTCGTCGCCCGCTTTGCTAACGGCCATGAGGCGGTGCCCGGCGCCGTAACTGAACGTGAGCACTTCGGGTTCATCACCGGCGAGGGTGCGGGTGTATTTCCTGAGATATTTGACGGGAGCGGAAGCTACAGGCGCTTCAGCCGCGGTTTGCAGCGCGGTGGAATCGCCATGGGAGGATGCGCCGCCGCTCTGCTGGCAGGAAAGACAGAAAAGGCCGGATGCGGCCAGCGTTAACAGGAATGTCATGTTCTTCATTGCAAGTTATTTAGATGGGATGATCGCAAATTTGGCGAATTCCCGCTCCTTGCACTAGCGCCGGGCCGCGAAACGCCGGCGCCGGGCATCGGGATGCTGGATTTCCCTGTTGAATGGTCCGCCTCGATATGCGTAGCGCAAAAATGAGGGAAGCCGTTCCGGCGATCAATGGTTACGGCATGAATGGAAGATCGGGGAGCGCAAATAGCAGGATCCGCGGTATGAAAAGAAAAAGCCCGCGCCCGGAGGGGCGCAGGCTTCCGCGAAATGTACCGCAAATAACGTTAGCTGAAAAGATAACCGCCGAACACCAGGTACGCGATACCCAATGTCACCAGGACGTTGAACACCTGTGCGATGATGAACGCCATGGCAGGACGCCCATTTTCCATCCTGAAAATATCGGTGAATTTCGTCTCCAGCCCGATGCAGGTGAACGCCAGCGCGAAGAAGCAGGTTTGCAGCTCCTTGATGGGCGCTTTGACCGACTTCACAGTTTCGGGGGAAAGGACGAACGAAAATACGAGCGACACGAGGATAAAGCCCAGCACGAACTTCGGGAAGCGGTCCCAGATCGTGCGGAGACCGGGCCGGGGCTGATTCTCCGCTTTCTTGGAATAAGCCCACCAGAACGAAATGAGGAACGCCGCTACGCCGAGAAGCACGTTCTGCGAGAACTTGACGATCGTCGCGTATTTGAGGGCTTCTTCGCCGAGGAGGGTCCCCGCCGCCACTACCGCGCCGGAAGTATCGATGGTACCGCCCAGCCAGGCGCCCGCCACCGCAGGCGGCATATGCATCCACTGCGCGAGGTACGGCATAAAGATCATCATGGGAATGGCGACGATCAGCACCAGGGAAATCACGTGCGACAGTTTCTTGTTGTCTCCCTCGATGGCACCCGACGTGGCGATGGCCGCCGATACACCGCATATGCTCACTGCGCTGGAGATCATCATCCTGAACTCATCGTCCAGCCCGAATTTCTTGCAAAGCCAGAACGTAAAATACCACACGGAGAAAACCACGACAACGGACTGCAGCACGCCCAATCCGCCGCCTTTCATCAATTCCTGGAAAATGATCCCCGATCCGAGCAAAACCAGGCCCGTTTTGATGAACAGTTCCGTCTGCAACGCCGGCTTGATCCATTCCGGCAAACCGATGACGTTGCTGATGAAAAGCCCCAGCAGCAGGCTGAACAGCACGATCTCGATCCCGAGGTCTTTAATGGCCGCGTTGCTGGTGATCACCTGTGCAAACATGGACACCGCGAAGATGGCGAGGGCGCCGGTAAACAAACTTGCAGGCACTTTCTTTCCGCCCAGGATGTAGGCGATGAGCAATGCGCCGATCACCCAGGCGAACATGGCGAGCATTTTACCGTAGTTGGAAAGGTCGGTCAGCCGCGCGAGCAGGTCTTGCCCGCTGTTCCAGTCGAATTTCGGCATGGCTGGCCTGACGCCGAGGATAATGAGGAGGATGGCGGCAAAAGCCAGGATCACCGAGATCCAGTCTTCATGAAGGGAGAATTTTTTCTGCATCAGATTGTTGTTGGTTCCGTTTTTAATGGTTAATGAAAGAAGATATAGCCGATGATGATTGATGCGATGATACCCACCGCATCCGCGATGAGCCCGCAGGTGAGGGCGTAGCGTGTATTTTTGATATTGACCGATCCGAAATAGAGCGCCAGCACATAGAACGTCGTTTCCGTGGACCCCTGCATGATGCAGCCGAGCCTTCCTACGAAGGAATCCGGGCCGTAGGTGTCCATCAGTTCGGCCATCACGCCACGCGCGCCGCCGCCGCTGAAGATTTTCATGATACCAACGGGCAAGGCGGGAACGAAGTCGGTGTTCAGTCCCGCGAGGGCAACCAGGTAAGAGATGCCGTTAATGATGACGTCGAGGCAGCCGGAGGCCCGGAACACCGCAATCCCCACCAGGATGGCTACGAGATAGGGGATGATCATCACCGCGGTCGTAAACCCTTCTTTGGCGCCGTCGATAAACGCGTCGTAGACATTGATCTTCTTCTTCATGCCCATCAGCAAAAAGGAAACGATCACCGAAAAGATCACGATCCCGCCGATGATAGCGGTATTGGTGGCGATCTGGTCGGAAGGCATATCGCGCATCCACCAGTAAAGCCCGCCCATGAGGCCGATGAACCCGCCGATGAAAACGAGTATGGGCAATTTGAACAGGTTGATCCGCTGGAAAATCGCCACGGCGATCATGCCGGAAATGAAGGAGATGAATGTGCCGATCATGGTCGGGATGAAGATGTCCGCCGGGTTGGCGGCCTTCGCCGATAACCGCAGGGCCATCACCGCCGTGGGGATCATGGTGATGCCGGCCGTGTTGAGGACGAGGAACATGATCTGGGCATTGCTGGCGGTATCCTTGTCGGGATTGATGTCTTGCAGCTCCTTCATGGCCTTGAGCCCCATGGGCGTGGCGGCATTGTCGAGCCCCAGTGCGTTGGCGCTGAAGTTCATCACGATCGAGCCCATGGCCGGGTCACCTTTGGGAATGCCGGGGAAGAGCCTGCTGAAGAAAGGGCTCACGCCCCGCGCAAACACCGAGATCATACCCGCCCGCTCACCGATCTTCATGATCCCCAGCCAGAAAGCCATGACGCCCGTCAAGCCCAACGCCAGTTCCGCTCCGGTTTTACCGCTTTCGAACAGCGATTTGGTCATGGCCCCGAAGATGTCGGCGTCTCCCATGAAGATGAGGCGGAACAGTGCCACGGCGAAGGAAATCACGAAAAATGCGATCCAGACGTAATTTAAGGCCATATAAAGTCCTGCGGTTTAGTGGTATAAGCGGCCAAAATACGCTTTTCATTCCATCCCGGCCATAATTTTGTGATATGTAACGTGCAGGTTGTAACTCTTTCCCGGTTATCTCTGAAATACGGAATGGTTTTCATATCTTTGCGCAAATTTTTTGAAAAATGGCCTTGCAAGCAGGAATTGTCGGATTACCGAACGTAGGGAAGTCAACCTTGTTTAATGCTGTTTCCAACAGCGCAAAAGCTGAAGCGAGCAATTACCGCTTCTGCACCATCGAGCCCAATGTGGGATTGGTGGACGTGCCTGACGAGCGCATCGACAAGCTCGCCGAGCTCGTAAAACCGAACCGCACCGTGCCCACCACGATGGAGTTCGTGGACATCGCCGGCCTCGTAAAGGGCGCCAGCAAAGGGGACGGCCTCGGCAACAAGTTCCTCGCCAACATCCGTGAGGTAGACGCCATCGTGCACGTGATCCGCTGCTTCGAAGACGAGAACATCCTCCGCGACGAAGGGCCCATCAACCCCGTAGGCGACAAAGGCATCATCGATACCGAACTGCAGCTCAAAGACCTCGAAAGCGTGGAGAAAAAGATCGCCCGCACCGAGAAAATGGCGAAAACCGGCGGCGACGCCAAAGCCAAAGCCGAGTTCGAAATCCTCAAACGCTGCCAGGAATTCCTCGAACAAGGCCGCAACATCCGCGAACTGGGCCTCAGTAAAGAAGAAAAATCCGCTATCGCCGATCTTTTCCTGCTGACAGACAAGCCCGTTCTCTATGTGGCTAACGTAGACGAGGCTTCCATCCTCACCGGCAACAAATTCTCCCAGGCGCTCCAGGAAGCCGTGAAGGCCGAAAACGCCGAGGTGATCATCATGAACAACTCCATCGAAGCGCAGATCAGCGAACTGGAAGACGCTACCGATAAAGAACTGTTCTTCTCCGAATACGGCCTCACCGAGCCCGGCCTCAACCGCCTCATCCGCTCCGCTTATAAACTGCTGAACCTCATCACGTACTTTACCGCCGGCGTTCAGGAAGTGCGCGCCTGGACGATCCACCGCGGCTGGAAAGCCCCGCAGGCCGCCAGCGTGATCCACACCGATTTCGAGAAAGGGTTCATCAAAGCGGAAGTGATCGGTTATGAAGATTATGTGAAATTCGGCTCCGAAGCGTCTGCGCGCGACAATGGACGCCTCCGCATCGAAGGAAAGGAATACGTCGTTAGCGACGGGGATGTGATGCATTTCCGCTTTAACGTATAAAGATACTCTTGAGCAATCATGAGGGTTACAACAAAAGAAGGCCCCGGTGTAAAACCGGGGCCTTCGCTATTATGGCAATTCAGAAAATGACTAGAGGTTGTAACCGATGGAAGCATATGCCTGCGTGCCCACCGTGGGGTTGCCCCATGATTGGATGTATTGCTTGCCGGTGATGTTGGCGCCGCCGATCTTCAGTGTAACCTTCGGTTTGGGGAACAGGTAAGACACCTGCGCGTCCAATGCGCCGTAGGCGGGGATTTCGCCGAGGTTGTTCACCCGCACCAGCGGCCCCACGAAGGAGGAAGACCATACGAAGGCTTCCTGCCAGCGCCAGGAGATGTTAAACCCGAAATTGCTCTGGGCAACATTGCGGTTGCCGAAGTTGAGGTTGTAGCGGTAGCGCGGCGTGTTGTACATCGCCTGGAAGCCGCCCAGCTCGTCTTCGTTGCGCAGTTTGTTGTAAGACACGTTGCCGCCCACGGTAAAGTTGGCGGGCAGGCGGTAATCCAGCCCCAGCGCCCAACCCCAGGATTTGAGGTCTTTTTCGTAGTTCACGGGGATGCTGTAGACTTCCTGGCCGGTAGCCGTCACTTTTACAAGCACCTGGCTGCCGTTGAAGTTTTTGAAGGTGTTGGTATACGCATAAGCGTCGATGAGCAATTTACCGGAAATGAGCGCCTTGTACCCCAGTTCGAACGCCTCCACTTTTTCAGGCTTGAACTCCCGGAAAGTATAAGGCTTGGGAGCGCCGGCCTGGATGGATTCGAGCGAGAACACGTTGGGGCCGTTCAGCCCGTACCGTTCGCGGAGGAAGGGGAGGCCGCCCAGCAAACGGGCCTGCGGCGTCAGCAGGTCGATGTACTGGTCTTGGGTGTGCGGGATGCGGAAACCGGTCTGGAAAGACGCGCGGATGTTATGCGTTTTCAGGAAAGTGTACACTGCGGAAAGCCGGGGACTGAATTGCCCCTCGAAATTCTCGTTCTTGTCGTAACGCAATGCCGCACTCAGTTTGAGGTTCTCCTCCAGCAATCTTTTACCCACCTGCACATAACCGCCGTATTCGTGGATGCGGAATTCGTCGCCGTTATCGTCTACCGCGAAAATAGTTTTTTCGGAATTGAGGGCATAGACGCGGTAGTTACCGCCCACCATCAGTTCCATGAAGCTGATCTGGTTCTTGAAGTTATACATGAACTCGCCCTGGTACAGGTTGGTCTTGTCCATGAACTTGGCACCCACGCCATTGGCGTCTCCTGGAATGGGCTTGTCTTTTACTTTGTTGGCCGCGTCTTCGAACTCTTTGGAGCCGGGCATGAGCCTGCCGCGGTCGGCATATTTACGCGCTGCGTCGTGGAACCCGCCGGAACCGCCTTTCGCAGCGGCCGTTGCGGTAGCAAAAGCCTGTGCCGGCGATTGGCCGCTGCCCATCGCCTGCTGGAAGGCAGTGGAGAAAGTCGTCAGGCCCTGGGTAGCGTATGTCCCGAAGTATTCCGGGAACCACTTGGCGGCGCTGGGGCTCCAGGCTTCGTTGATGCCGGCGCCGAGCGTGCCCACGGCATAGGAATCGCCGGAACGCTCCTGCGTGGTATATGCGCGCACATAGAAATTATCCGCCCGCAGCTCGATCTTATACTGTCCCATCCGGAAATTCTTGATGGAATAGCGGTCGGCCCCGGTATATACGGTGGTGCCGGTCCCGTAGCTGCCCTGCGCGAGCAGTTCCAGGTTGGGATTGATCTTGTAATGCAATGCCACGTTCGCTTTCAGGTTCTTGGTATCGTAATCGGCCAGGTCCCTTTCGTTGTAACCCGTGCGGGAAACGTAACTCCGGGCGCTGTCCGGCATAAATGCGCGGTAGATCTGTTGCGGCGTGATGAGACCGCCCGTTGCGGCCGACAGTGCTGCGATGCCATTGCTCAGCGGGTTCCCGGGCGTAAAGGCTGTCGGCTTCAACGCCTGGAACATGTTCACGTTGGTTTCGTCGCCATAAATATTGACGCCGTTATACCCCGGGTTGCTCCGGTTGCCGGATTTCAGGTCGAAACCGTTCAGCAGGCTCTGGTCGCGGTCGTCGTACGCCTGCCAGTCGTCTGCCTTGATGTATCCGAGGTTGATTTTGAAGGCGAATTTATCGTTGAAGGCTTTCGCATAGCGAACGGCCACGTCATAATAACCGGTTGTGCCCTTGCTTCTGCCGGATTCGCTCAGGATACCGGATTTCACGATGGCGCTGAGGCCCTGGTACTGGAAGGGGCTTTTGCTGTTCAGCAGCACGATCCCGTTCAGCGCATTCGGCCCGTACAGCGCAGACGCCGCACCGGGCAGCACTTCCACGTTGTCCATATCCAGTTCGGTAATGCCCACGATATTGCCCACGGAGAAGTTGAGGCCGGGGGCCTGGTTGTCCATCCCGTCGATCAGCTGCAACATACGGGTGTTACCGTTGCTGTTGAATCCGCGGGAGTTCACGGATTTGAAAGTGAGGCTCTGGGTGCTGAGCTCCACGCCCTTCATATTGGCCAATGCGTCGTAGAACGTTGGGGCCGGCATCGCCTTGATGGCGCGGCTATCGATCTTTTCAATGGACACCGGCGATTCCAGGGCGCTTTGGGCGGTCCTGTTGGCCGACACCACCACTTCCTGCCCGAGGATTTCAGTGGAACTGAGCTGCACGTTCACGGAAGTGGACGCGTCCGTCACCGATTGTTCCAGCGGAGAGTAGCCCACGAAGGAAAAAACCAGCGTCAGCGGCAGTTTATGCGTCGTGCGAACAGAAAATTCACCGTTCGCGTTGGTGACAGCCCCCGCATTGGCGCCCTTGACGGACACGGTCACGCCCGGCAATGCCTGCCGGGTGGTAGCGTCCAGCACGGTACCATTGATGGTCTGCTGTTGTTGTGCGAAGGAAGCCTGGCAAAGGAAAACCAGCAAAGTGGCCAGCCAGCAAAAACTTTGTCTACATACTTTCATAAAGTCTGGATTTGGTGATCGGAAAGGGCGCAGGTTAGGAATTTGGTTAATGAAAATGAACAGGTTATGATATTGTATCAGTTGATACAGAGAAGTTAAGCTATTTTTTGAAAACCAAAAATTTTTCAATTAGAAATATGGGTAATACAAGGATGACCGGCGCCATCAAAGTAGTTTGACGATCGCTGAAAATCTGGTGTTGGTTTCCGGTGGAAGGATTATCGCAGTTCGAGGAATTCGCGGAGGATCCGGCCGATTTTTTCGAATTCGATGAGGAAGCCATCGTGCCCGTACGGTGAGTCTATCTCGTGGTACACGCAGTTATGCATGTGGCGCGCCAGGAGCATTTGTTCTTCCGGCGGACAAAGTATATCGCTGGTGATCCCGATCAGGAGGGTTTTGGATTCGATCTGGCGAAGGGTAGTGGCCACGTCGGCATGCCGCCCGCGCGAAACGTTGTGGCTGTCCATCGCTTTGGTCAGTAACCAGTAGCATTGCGCGTTGAAGCGGCGGACGAGCTTATCGCCCTGGTATACGATATAGGAAGACGCTTTGAAATTGTCGGTTTTCTCGTTGTCGGGATCGGTTTGGGCCTTCATGAAGGTCTGATAATTCCGGTAGGTGAGCATCCCGATGGCGCGGGCGGCTTTGAGCCCTTTGGCGCCTGCATCCCTGCGCGGTTCTTCCCAGCTCCCGTCTGCCTCGATGGCCAGGCGCTGCGAGGTGTGCACGGCAATGCCCCAGGCGCTTTCGGCCGCGCCGGTGCAGAGGAGGAACAGTCGGCCGATGCGCTCCGGCTCCATGAGCGCCCATTCCAGCACCTGGTAACCGCCCATGCTGCCGCCGGCCAGCAAACCGATCCGTTCGATGCCGAGATGTTTGCGGAGGAGGATGTGCGCATGCACGATGTCGCGGATCGTCACCTGCGGGAACGTCCGGAACCAGGGCTCCCCGGTTGCGGGGTCGGTGCTCAGCGGCCCGGAACTGCCGTAGCAGGACCCTAAAATATTGGCGCACACGATGAAATGCCGCGCCGGGTCAATCACCTTGCCTTCGCCCACCAGGCCCGTCCACCAGTCGGCCACATCCGAATTCGCGGTAAGGGCATGGCAGATCCAGACCACGTTATCTCCCGTGGGGCTTTGGGTCCCGTAAGTATGATAGGCGATCTCGATCCCCGGCAATACCGCGCCGGATTCCAGCCTGAACGGCTGCTGGCTGTGAAAGGTCTGCAATGACAACGGTGTAAAAAATTTTGCGCAAACCTACAAAAGTCGACGCCCATTTACAAATCCGGGCTGACGAACCCCGTTTGTCATCCGTATGTTATTCATAGAGATATTTTATCTTTGAAGCGCAGCATATCTGCTAATTTTACATCAAACCGAACAAACAAGAGATATGAAGATCGCTTTACAACGCATTGACGACGGGTTTAACATGGAAGCCGTGGACGAGCAGGGCCACAAGGTATTAATGGACTCCTCCGTAGAAAACGGCGGTAAAAACAACGGCGTTCGCCCTATGCAGATGTTGCTCATGGGCCTCGGCGGCTGCTCCGCTATCGACGTGGTGATGATCCTCAAGAAACAGCGCCAGGAAATCACCGACTTCCGCATCGAGATCGAAGCCGACCGGGAGCAGGGCAAGGAACCGTCGCTCTGGGAAAAAGCACATATCATATTTCATATCGCAGGCAAGGTAGACGCCGACAAGGCCGCCCGCGCGGTGGAACTGTCCATGAACAAATACTGCTCCGTCGCCGAAACCCTCCGCCGGGGCAACACAGAGCTGACCTGGGAAGTAAAACTCAATGCCTGACACCAACTGGAACATGAAAAAGAGAAAAATCAAACCGACCTTCCGGCCCGAGACCCGGGCCATCCGCATACAACCCGGCAGAACGCCGAACATGGAACACAGCAGCCCATTATACCTGACTTCCAGCTTCTGTTATGAAGATTCGGAAGCCATGCGGGCCGCGTTCGCCGACGAAACGGACGCTTACATCTACTCCCGTTTCAGCAACCCGACCGTGGAAGAATTTTCCCAGCGCATGAGCGCGCTGGAAGGAGCGGAGAGCGGTTTCGCCACCGCGTCGGGGATGAGCGCCATTTTCGGCAGCTTCATGGCTTTCCTCAAAGCCGGCGATCACCTGCTGAGCAGCGCGTCCATCTTCGGTTCCACGCATACGGTCATCACGAAGTTCCTGCCCAAATGGAACATCCAGCATACGTATTTCGACATCACCAAACCCGAAACCATCGAAGCCCTGATCCAGCCCAATACGAAAATGATCTTCATCGAAACGCCCTCCAACCCGGGCCTCGACGTGATCGACCTCGAGCTGGTATCGAAAATCGCAAAGAAGCACAATGTGCTCCTGAACGTCGATAACTGCTTCGCCACGCCCGCCATTCAACGGCCGCTGGAATTCGGCGCAGACCTCGTCACCCATTCGGCTACCAAGTGGCTCGACGGGCAGGGACGCGTGCTGGGCGGCATCGTGCTGGGTAAAAAGGAGCTGGTGGACGAAGTATACGCCTTTTGCAGAAGCACCGGCCCGTCGCTGAGCCCGTTCAACGCCTGGGTATTGGCCCGGAGCCTGGAAACGCTGCACGTGCGCATGGAGCGCCACGCGTCCACGGCGCTGTCGCTGGCGGAGGCGCTGGAAGGCAACGAGCACGTGGAATGGGTGAAATACCCTTTCCTGGCTTCCCATCCGCAATACGAGATCGCGAAAAAACAAATGTCCTCCGGCGGAGGGATCGTTTGCTTCGAGATCAAGGGCGGACTGGAGCGCGGCCGCCGGTTCCTCGACCAGCTGGAGCTCCTGAGCCTCACGGCCAACCTGGGCGACAGCAGAAGCATCGCTTCACATCCCGCATCCACCACACATGCCAAGCTCAGTGAGGCGGAAAGGCTGAAAGTGGGCATCACGCCGGGCCTTATCCGCATTTCCTGCGGCCTCGAACATAAAGACGATATCCTGGAAGACGTGCTGCAGGCGCTGGACGCCAGCCGCTAACGTACGGAAGCACACGTTTTCGAACCTTCAGCCACAAACTCGCAGAAACTTGTTTTTTTGTGAATTTGTGGCTGAATTGTGTAAATTCCTTTCCGATTACCTGTATTTCTCTTAAATCCACCCGCATGCGCTTTGTGCTCGCTATCCTTCTGACCGCCCTGCTGGGCTACATCCTCGGACTTTTCCTGCCCTGGTGGGCTATTGCCGTGGCGGCATTCATCGTGGCGCTCGTTTGGCAACAGCGGCCCGGAAAGGCATTCCTCAGCGGCTTTTTGGCCATTTTCCTCCTGTGGGGCGCATTGGCGCTGGTGGCAGATATCCGGAACGATCATATCCTGGGGAACCGGATGAGCGAGCTGATCGCCGGGAGCAAAATGCCCACGGTGCTCGTAGCCGCATCGGCGCTCATCGGCGGGCTGGTGGCAGGCATGGGCGCGCTTTCGGCGAGCGTGTTGCGCCCCGCGCCCAAAAAAGCGGCCTGATCTGTTCTTGTGTGTTAAAGTTTGTCTAAAAGCCCGGGAAAGGGTAGCCGCGTGTAAGGCCAACCGTTACATTTGACACATGATGAAAATTGTACTTCCGTTTTTGCTGATCCTGTTTGTACTCCCTGCCTCCGCCGCCCACGTCCGCGGCGTCGTCACCAATCACCAGGGCGAGCCGCTCCCGTTCGCCACCGTCATGATCAAAGGCACCACCCTCGGTACCACTACCAATGCCAGGGGCGCTTACGTGCTGGATGTGCCAGCTGGCAGCCATGTCATCGTTTGCCAATATATGGGTTACAGGAAGGAAGAGAAACGTGTGGAAGCGGGAAGCGGGCCACAGGAACTGAATTTCTCGCTGGAACCGGTGAGCCTCCAGATGAAGGAAGTAGTGGTTAAGTCGGGCGGGGAAGACCCTGCATACGCCATCATCCGGCAAGCCATCAAAAAAAGACCGTATTACCTCTCGCAAGTGAAGAACTTTACCTGCGAATCCTATATCAAAATGCTCGCCCGGATGCGAAACATGCCCAAACGGTTCTTCGGTACGAAAGTGGACCCGGCAGACATTGGCGTGGATTCCTCCGGCAAAGGGATCGTGGCGCTCACCGAATCCCTCACCAAAATCGCCTGGCGAGACCCCGACATGAAGCTCGAAGTGATCTCCAGCAGGTCCAGCGGCGGCGGGCTCGGGTTCGACATCCCCACCGTCATCAATTTCTACAAAAACAACGTGGAAGCCATGCAGACGCAGGTAGGGCCGCGGGGATTCATTTCGCCCATTTCCGACAACGCGCTGTTCTATTATAAGTACCGGCTGGAAGGGACTTTCGTGGACGACGGCAAACTGGTCAACAAGATCCTCGTCATCCCGCGCCGCAAATACGAACCGCTTTTCGCCGGGCATATTTATATCACGGAAGACGACTGGCGCATCCACAGCACCGATCTCATGCTCACCAAAGAGTACCAGCTGGAGCTGATAGACACGCTCGTGATCCGGCAAACCCATGTGCCCGTGGCGCCCGACGTCTGGCGCACGAAAGACCAGGTCGTGTACCTCGCCGCGAAACTTTTCGGGTTCGACATCACCGCCAATTCCGTGAACGTATATTCCAAATACGACCTTCATCCCGTGTTCCCCAAAGGTTACTTCAACAAAGTGATCATGAAATACGATAAGAACGCCGAATGGCGGGATAAGCCGTATTGGGACAGTGTGCGCCCGCTGCCGCTGGAAGCCGACGAGCAGCGCGATTTCCATGTGAAAGACAGCACCGCCCGCGCCCGCCGCGATTCTGCGAAGGGCCGCATGCAGCTGGATTCCCTGCGCGCCAGGCCCCAGCCCGTAAAAGCGATGGACGTGCTGTGGGGAGGCGTGGACCATCGCTGGTGGTTCCAGGGAGATACTTCCGTGCAGTCGCACACCCTACACATTCCCGGACTGATAAAAGGCCTGAGCTACAACACGGTGGAAGGCGTGGCTTTGCAGATCAATCCCGGTGTCACGTTCTCCCTGCCCAACCGGCGGTACCTGACCTGGCTGTCCAACGTCCGGTACGGGTTTTCGAACACGCACCTCCAGGCCAGCACGGGCTTCACGCTCACGCGGGTGCCCGATGGCGGGATCGGGGCGAGGAATACCTGGACTGCCGGCGGCGGGAAACGCATCACCCAGTTCAACCGCGCCAACCCGATCGGGCCGGTGATGAATTCGCTCTACACTTTGTTGCTGGGCGAGAATTACATGAAATTGTACGAAAGCCGCTTCGCGACGTTGGGATTCAGCAGGGTATACGAAAGTTCGTTCGCCTTCAGCGTGAATGCGCTGTACGAAAACCGCAACGCCGTGGAGAACACAACCGATTTCACGCTCTTCAACCGCGACCGGTCATCCTTCACGCCCAATCATCCCGAAGACCTGGCGGGCATTCCTTTCGGCAACGAAAAAGTGCTCACGGTCGGCGGTAACGTCAGCTTCCAGCCCGGACAAAAATATATCGAGTACCCGCGGGGCAGGAGGGCCATCGGCTCCAAATACCCGACACTGTCTGCCGGCTACCGTAAAGGCTTCATGGACGCCAATTTCGATAAATGGAACTTCGACGTGAAAGATGAAATGAATTTCAAGCTATTGGGAGAACTGAAATACCATGTGGGATTAGGCGGATTCCTCAATGCCCAATCCGTCCCCATCCCCGACATGCAGCATTTCAATGGCAACCAGACCTTCCTCAATATCCGCTACCTTAGCAGCTTTCAGCTCGCGGGGTATTACGAATACAGTACCACGGCCGATCTGTTCGCCACGGCCAACGTAGAGCATCATTTCAACGGCCTGCTCACCAACCGCATCCCGCTGTTCAACCGGTTGAAGTGGCACCTGGTGGCGGGGAGCAATGCATTTTATGTGAACAGGAACAATAATTACGTGGAGGTTTTCGCCGGGCTGGAAAATATCTTCAAAGTGCTGCGGGTAGATGTGGTGGCCGGGTACCAAAGTCAAACGGACACGCGGATCGGGGTGCGGCTTGGGTTTGGAGGGATCCTGGGCGGTGCGTTCAAGGTGGAATAGCAACGATTTGTATAAAGACGAAGGCTGTCTGCCCGATTGCCGGGAGACAGCCTTTCCTTTTTTTAGCTTGCCAAAGGATATCGTTGGGAAGCGGTTAAGCGCGGACGCGGAGTGTTTTCCGCCTGCCGTTGCCTGCCGCTTTTTTAAGTTTTACTTCGCTGTGTGCATGATAAGCTGCAATGCGGTAAAGACAAAACAAAACAATGGCGCTGATGAGGTAAATTGCGTAAATACTCATATAGGTTACTGTTTAGGGTTAAGAAATCGGGGCAGCACGGGAATCATTCTCACATTCATATATCCCTTTTTCCAAAAGCGTGCCATAATTTAACTGCCACCTGCCCGCATGCATCCGATACGAATAATGTATTTGACGAATGTGATTTGAAACACAGCCGGTTGCTGTCCCGTCCCCGGCCGGCGAAAAAAATTTCCGTACCTTTGCGCCGGTTGCAACCTGTCAGGTTAAACGGCAGGAAGCTTCAAATTGATTATCAATTATTTAAAGAATTTTGTTCCACCGGCGTTGGTCCTTAAAATTCTCTTATGGCACTACACAACAGAGTATCAGCCACCGAGTTAAAGCAACGGTTGGCCGCGGAAACTTTCCGCCGCGTTACGGTATCGTTTTACCAGTACGCCAAAATTTCCGATCCGCAGATTTTCCGGGATGATTTGTACCTGGCCCTGAACCAACTCGGGGTGTTTGGCCGTATTTACGTGGCCAGCGAAGGCATCAATGCGCAGGTCAGCATCCCCGAGCACAACTACGAAGCTTTCCGCGATCATTTGTATTCCATCCCTTTCCTGAACGGCATCCGCCTCAACATCGCGGTAGACGATAACGGGAAATCTTTCTGGGTATTGAAAATCAAGGTGCGGGAAAAAATCGTGGCCGACGGGATCGACGATCCCACCTTCGATATGGACAACCGCGGCAAGTACCTCGATGCCCGGGCGTTCAACGAACTGACGGAAGACCCAAACACCGTGATCATCGACATGCGCAATCACTACGAATTCGAAGTAGGCCATTTCGACCGGGCATTGGAGGTACCGTCAGACACCTTCCGCGAGCAGCTCCCCATGGCCGTGGATATGATGAAAGACAACAAAGACAAGAACATCATCATGTACTGCACTGGCGGCATCCGCTGCGAGAAAGCCTCCGCGTACATGCTGCACCACGGCTTCAGCAACGTCTTCCATCTCGAAGGCGGCATCATCGAATATTCCAACAAAGCCCGCGAACAAGGGCTGCCGAATAAATTCCGGGGCAAGAACTTCGTGTTCGATGACCGCCTGGGCGAGCGCATCTCCGACGAGATCATCGCCCAATGCCACCAGTGCGGCGAGCCCTGCGACGATCACATCAACTGCGCCAACGAAGGCTGCCACCTGTTGTTCATCCAGTGCGAAAAATGCGCGAAAAAGTACAGCAAGTGCTGCAGCGACGCCTGCGCGGAAGTGATCGCCCTGCCCGAAGAGCAGCAGGCTGAAATGCGCAAGGGGATCGATAAAGGCCTCATGCTTTTCAACAAACGCAGGAAGCGGCGCCTGCCTTCTGCCGGGGATTCAACGCTTTAGATAGCGGTTCTGCAGGATTTTTTCCATGACTTCGTCGCGCAGCGCGCGGCTCACGGGCACTTCGTGCGCACCCACGGAAATCGTATTGCCTTCGATGCTGTCGATTTTCGAGGCGGCCACGATATAGGATTTGTGCACCTTGATGAATTGCTCCGCCGGCAGGTATTCTTCCACCGCCCTGAACGTAAGGTAAGTGATGTATTTCCGTTGCGCGGTATGCACGGCGATGTAGTTTTGCAACGCTTCCACGACGAGCACGTCCGCCAACCGTATCTTCTCGATCCGGTGTTCGCACTTGATATAGAAATGGTCGGGCGGCTCCGCTTTCAATTGCGCTTTAGCCTTGTTCACCGCCTTGAGGAAACGCTCGAAGGAAACGGGCTTCAGGAGATAATCGAGCACATCCAGCTCAAAGCCTTCCAGCGCATGATCGGGATAGGCGGTGGTGATGACGGTGAGGGGCTTTTGCGGCAGGGTACGCAGGAATTCCAGTCCGCTGAGCCGTGGCAAACGGATGTCGAGGAAGAGGAGATCGACGGGCTGGCGGTGGAGGAAATCCGCCGCTTCGGGCGCGCTGCCGCATTCTCCCGCCCATTCCAGGAAACTGACGTCGGCGATGTATTCGCGGAGGCCCTGGCGCGCCAGGGGTTCGTCGTCCACGACGAGGCATTGTAATTTCATACCTGCAAGGTTAATGTGACCGCAAAATGCTGCGCGCCCGGCACGATGCAGAGCGCGTGTTTCCCGTTATACAAAAGTTCCAGCCGCCGCTTTACGTTGCTGAGCCCGATGCCGCCCGGAGCGCCCTGCGGCCGGGGTTCACAGGTATTTTCCACCGTAAACGTGAAGCGTCCGTTTTCCCTTTCCATCTGGATATGAACCGCATTCGAAGCACGATGCGAAATGTGCTTGAAGGCATTTTCCACGAAGGGCATCAGCAGGAGCGGGGCGATGTCGAAATCCTTCACCCCGTCGCCCTTTTCGAAATGTATTTCGTACTGCGCGCCATGGCGGAGCCTTTGCAGGGCGAGGTAATTCTCCACGCAGGAAATCTCCTTCGCGATGTCGATCTTTTCGGTATTGCATTCGTAGAGTTGGTAGCGAAGCAGATCGGAGAACCGGAGCAGCGTTTCCCGCGCCAGCGTATTTTCCTTATGAATGAGAAAATAGATCGTGTTGAGGGAGTTGAAAAGTGAATGCGGGTTGATCTGGGAACGGAGGAACTGCAATTCCTGTTCGGCCCCCGCGCGCAGGGCGCTCTGCAAACGGTGGACGGTCCGGATCTGATCGATGTAGAACTTGATCCCCGCCGCCGCGCCCACCATGAAAAACAGGGGGATGTACACGTCGTACAACTGGCTGTTCAACGTAGCGTTCGGCCAATGCGTGATGGTGGAAGCATATGGCCGCAGGATCATGTTCAGCACCCTGATCACCACAAACCCCGTAACGGCCACCAATGCAGTGAAACTCACGGCAAAGGCCGCGTAGCGCTTCGTATAAAGGAACTTCGGGATCAATACGTAATTGGTAAAATACACCGCGCCCGCCAGCGACAGCACCTTGAGGAGCCCGGCCAGCACGGTAGGCGTGAGGTCGGGGTAATCGTCTATCCGCAATGTGATCCACACCACAAAGAACGCGGCCCAGAAGAATACATGATGCAGCCGCAGCCGGGTGATTGTTTTCAGGATATCCATATCGCCGTTAATATAAATGTACGCAATTTGACCGGGACCGGAATTACACGAAATGCGCGGTAAACCGGACGAAATGCATCATTCCCAACGGGAAAGGCGGCCCCCTGTCAAGGGCCGCCATGTCTGGAAATGGAAATCCAGGGGCAGGGTTTTACCAGGGAGTCTGGAATAAAGGCTGGTCGTGGTACTTGTTCCATGAAACCCCGGTAATAACGGCCAATATCTTGCAAAAAAAATCCTCCCCAGCCAAGCCGGGGAGGACCGTTATATTGTAACAGACGTGGATTATCCCTGGATTTTATCTTCCAGCTCCATCGCCTTTTCGAAAGCCGTCTCGTATTCGCCCGTTGCTTTCGCCAGCTCGGCAGCTGCCGATTTGTAACTGGTTTCGGTAGCTTTGAACTTCACTTTGTCTGCGTAAATGTCCGGGTTGGCCATGTCCGCTTCCAGCTTTTCTACTTTTGATTTCAGATCGCTCAGCTGCTTTTCCAGGTTCTGCACCTGGCGCTGCTGTTTCTGGAGCTCCTTCTTGAGGTTATTATCGACCGGTGCTTTGGGCTGAACGGGGGCAGGAGCGGGCGCGGCTTTCTTTTCCTTTTCCGCTTTCACGGGCTGCGCGTTGGCGGCCATGCGTTTCTTCCATTCTTCCCATTCGCCGTACGTGCCTACGAATTCCTTGATCTCGCCATCCACGATCTCCCAAATCTTATTCGCCGTTTTGCTGACGAAATAACGGTCGTGGCTCACCAGTACGAGGCTGCCCTCATACTTGCCCAAGGCATCGATGAGCATGTCTACCGAGTTCATGTCCAGGTGGTTCGTCGGTTCGTCGAGCAGCAGGAAATTCGCCTTGCTGATGATCACCTTGGCCAGCGCCACGCGCGCTTTCTCGCCACCGGAAAGGATGCGGATCTTTTTGAAAACATCGTCGCCCTGGAACAGGAACGCCCCCAGCAGGCCGCGGAGCTCCATTTCCGTGTTGCCGCTGGCGCAGCTTTTCAGCTCTTCGAGGATCTCGTTGTCGAGATGCAGGGATTCAAGCTGGTGCTGCGCGTAAAAACTCGGCACCACGTTATGCCCGGGGATGCGTTCCCCTTCGAAGCTGTCCGTTCCGGCGATCACGCGCAGGAGGGTCGATTTACCTTTACCGTTGGCCCCGATCAACGCGATCTTGTCGCCGCGGTTGATTTCGGCGCGGGCGTTCTGGAGGATGCGCAACTGGCCGTATGCTTTAGACACGCCGTTGAGCGTGCAGAGTATTTTGCCGGGGATTTTGTCTACGCTGAAGTTCATCCTGATTTTCGACGGACCGTTATCCACCTGCTCCACGCGCTCCAGTTTATCGAGCCGTTTCATGATCGACTGTGCCTGTGCGGCTTTGGAGGCTTTTGCCTTAAACCGTTCGATGAATCGTTCCTGCTGGCGGATGTAATCCTGCTGGTTCTCGAATGCGCGCTGCTGCAGCTCGCGGCGGAGTGCCTTTTCCACTTCATAATCCTCGTAATTGCCGGCGTAGTGGTGCAGTTCCTGCTGGTACAATTCCACGATCTTATTCACCATGCGGTCGAGGAAGAAACGGTCGTGCGATACGATGATCACGGCGCCATCGTAATTGCTGAGATATCTTTCCAGCCATTCGATGGAGGGAAGGTCGAGGTGGTTCGTCGGTTCGTCGAGCATCAGCACGTCCGGCTGTTGCAGGATGAGCTTAGCCAGCAGCACGCGCATGCGCCATCCGCCGGAAAACTCGCTGTAGGGCCGCTCCAGGTCGGCGGTGGAAAAGCCGAGGCCTTCCAGTACGGTAGCGGTTTTGTGACGGATGTTGTAGCCGTCGAGGATATCGAATTCATGCAGTTTTTCGCTGTAAGCCATCAGCAGGGCCTCGTCTTCAGAGTTTTCCAGCTGCCGGGTCATTTCCTCCAGCTCCTTTTCGACTTTCACCGCTTTTTCGAAGGCGGTCATGCCTACGTTCAGGATGGATTCGTCCGATTCGAAGCTGAGCAGGTCCTGGTTGAAGAACCCGATGGTCGTGTCTTTTCCTTTATTGAGACTGCCTTTTGAAATGGTGTATTCTCCGTTGATAATGCGCAGCAGCGTGGATTTGCCGGTCCCGTTGAGCCCGATGAGGCCGACCCGGTCGCCGGGTACGATGTGCCAGGTGCTGTCTTCTACGATGGTCCTTGCGCCGAATTCGAAAGTGATGTCCTGCAGTGCGATGAGCATGTTGAAATCGATATTAAACCCGCAAAGATAGTCAAATTATTCCATCTATATTTGTTGAAAACAAGGAATGTATGGGCAGCAAATTATGGTCGGGGGGATGGATGATATTACTGGCCGCCGTGGCCTGTACGCAACCTGTGAAAGAACCGGCCGGCGAAGGGGAGAACCCGGTCGTGGAATTCAGCGGGATCGCGATCCCCGCGGTGCTGAAAGACTCGCTGCGCGGGGTGGTGGACGGATATAAAGTACTGTCAGACGCCCTGGCCAGGGAAGACACGCTGCTGGCCGACGCGGCGGCAAGGCTCATGCGCCAGCGGCTCGATAGCCTCCCGTTATACCGCTCCGGATTGGATTCCGCGCATGCCGGCGCCCTGGAACTGAATGCGGGCAGCATTTCGGCGGAATTGGCGGCCATGACGGCGGAAGGCGGCGGGCTGGAAGGCCGGCGGCAGTCGTTCTGGATGGCTTCCGAGCTGTTGTACGACCTGTTGCAGCAGACGGGCTCCGTCAACGGGGTGAAATATCATTACTGGTGCGGGGAAGCGTTCGGCGGGAAAGGGGCTTTCTGGCTGGGGGATTCCGCAGCGCTCGCCAATCCCTACGGCGGGAAGGCGGATTGCGCCGAACCGAGGGATACGATCGGTCCATGGCGCTGATCATCAGACATCAAACGCTGTAAGGTATTTGTCAATATATTCCTGCTTGCTTTTCAGCTTGTATTGCATGACAAAGCGGGGATGTTCCAGCGGGATGAGCTTTTTGAAGAACCCTTCCGCCGCGTTCACCTGTTGCACGAATGCGGCATTTTTCCCCGTCCCCAGTACGTAGGCCACATCCCGGTTAAGCCCGAATTCCACCTGTTTCCGGAGGCTATCCACCATAAAGCCGTACACCGCCGCGGTGAGGGCTTTGCTGTCGTAATAATTGTAATTCACTTCCTTGCCGCCGGGTTGCCGGATGGTGAAGCCCAGCGGGCACATCGAGCCGATGTAGAAATCCCGGTAAAACGCTTCCGGCCCGCCGTAGGCGGCGATCACATCGTACACGAACACGGAAGAAACTTCATAGGATTTGAACCCGGGGTACGAAATGCCGCAGGGGTCCGCCAGGCGCTTCGAATCCGTGAAAGGCACGCCGGAAAGCGCGGCGCCGAACCGGCCGGGGTTGATGCCGATGATCATCCGCCGCTGGTGGGTTTCCCCGTAAAACTTCCGGTAGAACGCTTCCATCACGGGAATGACGGAGGGATTTTCGGCGAAGGGGTTCATGATCCGGATGCCCGGCGGCAGCTTGCCGGAATAGGAGAGATGCGTGTTGAAGTGAATGATCTTGTCGGCCATCGTTTTCATGCCGCAAAAATAGGGAAACGGGAATTGTTGGCCGGCACCCGGGAAAAACGACCGGGAACGGGGCGCCTGCAGGGTAATTTCAGCCCGATTATCGTAATTCGCATGCATTCATATCCCGCTGATTTAAATCAACTCATGCGGATTTTCAAATTCGTTGCGGATTTTGTAATTTCGCATGCATTTTATTTGAGAAAAGGATTTATGATCAACATTACATTCCCGGATGGCGCTGTAAGACAGTATGAGCAAGGCGTAACTGCACTGGACATCGCAAAATCCATCAGCGAAGGGCTGGCCCGAAAGGTGCTGGCGGCGAAGGTTAACGGTCAGGTGGTAGACGCCACCCGCCCCATTTCGAAGGACGGCACCCTGCAGTTGCTGACCTGGACGGATGCGGACGGCAAGGCTACCATGTGGCATTCCTCTGCTCACCTCATGGCGGAAGCGCTGGAGAGCATGTACCCGGGAGTGAAATTCGGATACGGCCCCCCGCTGGAAAACGGCGGCTTCTTTTATGATGTGGACCTGGACGGCCGGCAGATTTCCGACGAGGAGCTCCGCCAGCTGGAAGCCAAGATGAACGAACTGGCGAAGCAGAACAACGCCTATGTCCGCAAAGAAGTGGCGAAAGCCGACGCCATCGCCTATTTCAAGGAAAAGGGCGATCCCTATAAGCTGGACCTCCTCGAGAAGCTCGAAGACGGCTCCATTACTTTTTACACCCAGGGAGCGTTCACCGACCTCTGCCGCGGGCCGCACATCCCCAATACCGGCTTCATCAAAGCCGTAAAACTGACGAACATTGCCGGCGCCTACTGGCAGGGTACCGAAAAGAACAAGATGCTCACCCGCATCTATGGCATCACGTTCCCTTCCCAAAAGGAGCTCGACGAATACCTGGCCCTCATCGAGGAAGCCAAAAAACGCGACCACCGCAAGCTGGGCAAGGAGCTCGATCTCTTCGCGTTCTCCGAGCGCGTAGGCCTGGGCCTGCCCCTGTGGCTGCCCAAGGGCGCTATGCTCCGGGAGCGCCTGCAGTCTTTCCTGCAACGCGCCCAGGTGGAAAGCGGGTACCTGCCCGTGGTAACGCCCCACATCGGCAGCAAACAACTCTACGTGACCTCCGGCCACTACGAGAAATACGGTAAAGACAGCTTCCAGCCCATCCATACGCCCGAAGAAGGCGAGGAGTTCCTGCTTAAACCCATGAACTGTCCGCACCACTGCGAGATTTATAAAGCGTCCCCGAAGTCATATAAAGACCTCCCGGTGCGCCTGGCGGAATTCGGCACCGTTTACCGGTACGAACAGCATGGCGAGCTGCACGGGCTTACCCGCGTGCGGGGCTTTACCCAGGACGATGCGCACCTTTTCTGCCGGCCAGACCAGGTGAAAGACGAGTTCATCAAGGTGATCGACCTCGTGCTGTACGTATTCAAAAGCCTCAACTTTACCGATTATACGGCACAGATTTCCCTGCGCGACCAGGTAGACCGCAGCAAGTACATCGGTTCGGAAGAGAACTGGGAACGTGCGGAACAGGCCATCATCGAGGCGGCGGCCGAAAAAGAGCTGCGCACGGTGGTGGAATACGGCGAAGCTGCATTCTATGGCCCGAAACTTGATTTCATGGTGAAAGACGCCCTCGGCCGGAAATGGCAACTGGGCACCATCCAGGTAGATTATAACCTGCCCGAGCGTTTCGAGCTGGAATATATCGGTCCGGACAACAAGCCGCACCGCCCGGTGATGATCCACCGCGCGCCCTTCGGCTCGCTGGAACGCTTCATCGCCGTGCTGATCGAGCACTGCGCCGGTAAATTCCCGCTTTGGCTCACGCCGACGCAGGCCAAAATCCTGCCGATCAGCGACAAGTTCCTGCCTTATGCAGAAAAAGTCGCCGAATTGCTCAAAAAAGCCGAAATTCGCGCTGAAATTGACGACAGGAACGAAAAGATCGGGAAAAAGATCCGCGAAGCGGAACTGGCGAAAATCCCCTACATGCTGGTGATCGGCGAAAAAGAGGAAACCGAAGGTAAAGTGGCCGTGCGCCGCCAGTCGAAAGGAGACCTCGGCACCCTGGATGTAGACGGGTTCATTAGCCTGGTTCAGGATGAAGTGATTAATCGTAAACCATTTGAATAATCCTTTTGTTCTTAATAAAACAATTTTAACCAATGTGTGGTATGCCGGTTTAAAACAGTCCACCGTCAGCACCATTCTCTTTTAACAACAAACATTTTAATGCAACAAGGACCAAGACCAAATTTCAGGGGCAGAAACCCCAACTTCAGAAGAGAACAACAACAGGAGCACCGTACCAACAGGATGATCCGCGTTCCGGAAGTAAGGCTGGTAGGCGACAATGTTGAACCGGGTGTTTACAGCACGGAAGAGGCGCTTCGCATGGCGCAGGACCAACAGCTCGACCTGGTGGAGATTTCCCCCAACGCCGCGCCTCCTGTTTGCCGGATCATCGACTATAATAAATTCCTTTACGAGAAGAAGAAGAAGGAAAAGGAAATGAAGGCCAACGCTCACAAGAGCGAGGTGAAGGAAATCCGCTTCACGCCCAATACCGACGATCACGACTTCGACTTCAAGGCCAAGCACGCCGAAAAATTCCTCAAGGAAGGCAACAAGGTTAAAACTTATGTGCAGTTCAAAGGCCGCGCCATCATGTTCAAGGAGCGCGGAGAACTGATCCTGCTGAAGTTTGCCGAGCGCCTCGCCGAAGTGGGCGCCCTCGAAGGCATGCCCCTCATGGAAGGCAAACGCATGATCGCCATTTTTGCTCCCAAATCCAGCAAGAAGGCTACCAAAGCGCCCAAAGAGCCGAAAGAAGGCGGCGAGCGCCCGGAACGTCCCGAACGCCCCGAGCGTCCCGAACGCGACCAGGCTCCGCAGCAACCGCAGCAGCCTCCCGTGCGCCGGCCTATCGAGATCAAGTACGCCACCCCGGCCCCCAAGCCGAATACGGACGCTAACAACAACGGCAACTAATCATTGCCTGAAAGAGATATCTGGCTGACCGGAGCGCACCCCGCATTCCGGTCAGCCTTTCTTTTTCCTGGAATTGAACAAGGGCTGAAGCAGCCATATCAGGAAACATCCCGCCGGAATATTTCTCTGGTTCGAACAATAGCCGTGGCAGCTTTTTCAAGATCCTCCCGCTGGAATATTCACTTTACTTTATTCCCCGGCTTCGATAAAGCCTGCAGGGTTTTCTTTGCGCGGCTCACAAATCCCGGCGTTGCCCCTTCCCGTAACTGGTCTTCGATCAGCAGCACGATCTCATTCTTTATTTCAGGATAAGTAACCGCGAGATTGGCCAGCACCGTCATCGAAAACGCGCGGACGGCCACCGTTTCCTCCACGTCTTCCAGCAACCGGAAACAAACGTCCATCACCGGGCCGTGCAGGCGTTCGGGTACTTCCACATATTGCAGGATGCCCACCACATTTCGTTTAACCGAGACCGGTATGCCCGCATCGTCCATCCTGCGGACCATCGCTTCCAGATGCGGCTCCACCAGCCGGGGGTATTTCTCCGCCACCAGGCGCAAAGGCCAGGCCGCGCGCTGGACTACGCGGTATTCATCGTACAGGAAAAGCCCGATCAATTCGTTCAACCGTGCCTCGCTTTTGCCAATGTATGCGGCAACGGCTTCCGTCTGGGCCCGGGAATGCGCTTCCAGCAGCATCGATCTGATTGTCATTTCACAAAGGTAATTACGCGGCAATTAACTCTTTTTCGTTTTCTTTGTTCTACCAACAACAAATCTGACCCAATTGATCAGGAAGGAACTACGGATCATTCTGCTTTCGCTGGGCGTGAGCCTGGTGCTGACCGTCGCCAAGTTTGCGGCGTATTTCCTTACGCACTCCGTCGCCATACTTTCCGATGCGCTGGAATCCATCATCAACGTGGTGGCCGGCGCTTTCGCGTGCTACAGCATATACCTGGCGGGCAAACCCAAAGACGAGAACCATCCTTACGGCCATGGTAAAGTAGAATTCTTCTCGATCGGCTTCGAAGGCGCCATGATCTTCATCGCCGGCGTGCTCATCCTCTACAAGGCAATACAGTACTTCATTGCACAACCGCAACTCGAGCAGATCGACAACGGATTGTGGATGATCGGCAGCACTGCGGCGGCAAACATGGCGATGGGGCTTTACCTCATCCGCTCCGGCAAATCCCTCGGCTCCATCACGCTTTCGGGGAACGGGCAGCATCTGCTGACAGACGCGTACAGCTCCCTGGCCCTCATTGCAGCCTTGCTGGTATTGAAGTTCACGGGATTCATGTGGATAGACCCGCTCGTGTCGGTTGTGGTGGCGGGATTGATCCTGCGGAAGGGATACCAGCTCATGCGGCAATCCATCAGCGGGCTGATGGACGAAACGGACATGAAGGTGGTAGACAAAGTGGCGGAGATCCTGGACCGGAACCGCCGTCCTGCCTGGATCGATGTCCATAATATGCGGGTACAGCAATACGGGAACAACTATCATATCGACTGCCACGTAACCCTGCCCTGGTACCTGGAGCTGAGCCAGGCGCACGATGAGCTGAAACGCATGGAAGATTGCGTGAAGCGGGAAATGGACGCTCACGAAGTGGAGTTCTTCATCCATGCAGACCCCTGCGTCCCGGAAAGCTGCCGCCACTGCGGGATTGAAGATTGCCCGGTCAGGAAGCACCCCTCCGAAGGCCGCATCGAATGGAACCGCGCCAACGTACTGCCCAACCGGAAACATTAGTCATTCCCACTTTTTTCCTAGATTAGCACCATGCAAAGGATACTGATCGTTGAAGATGAAGTGAAAGTCGCCAACGCCGTGAGAATGGGGCTGGAAGAAAACGGATTCGAGGTGGAAGTGGCCTACGACGGGCGGATGGGCAAAAGTCTAGCCACCAGCGGCGATTACGACCTCGTCATTCTCGACCTCAATCTTCCCCACCACAACGGTTACGAAATCTGCGAACTGATCCGCCGGCGGAACAACAAGGTAGCCGTCATCATGCTGACCGCCTTCGGCGGGATGGACGATAAGATGCAGGCCTTTGAACTGGGGGCAGACGATTACCTCGTCAAACCCTTCGACTTCCGCGAGCTGCTGGCGCGCATCCGCGTGTTCCTCAAAAGGGCCGGAGCGGAGGTGCCCACCCATCGCAACGACAAAATCTCCATCGGCGACCTGGAAATCGACCGGGAGCGGAAAGAAGCCTGGCGCGCCGGTAAAAAAATCCCCCTCACCGCCAAAGAATACCAGCTGCTCGAGCTGCTGGCCCTTCATAAAGGAAAGGTCATCTCCAAAATGACGATCGCCGAAAAAGTATGGAACATCGATTTCGACACCGGCACCAACGTGATAGAGGTGTACATCAACTTCCTCCGGAAAAAAATCGATAAGGATTTCGACGTTAAATTGCTGCATACCAAAACGGGGATGGGATATTTCCTGTCCGACGAACCCTGACGCCGCTTGAAGATCAAATATAAAATAGCTATTTACTATACGCTGTCGGCCGCCTTCCTGCTGATCGCATTTGCCGTGCTGGCATATTACTTCTCCGCCAAATCGCGCCGCGACGAGTACCTCGAGCGCCTGGAATACCGCGCGCGCTCCATCGGCAGCGTCATCATCGAAAACGACCAGGTGCAGATCGGGCTGCTGCGCAAGCTCGACAAAACGACTTTCCAGGACCTTTACCAGGAAACGATCCTCGTATACAACGAAAATTACGACCTGCTTTATACGAACGTGAAAGATACGGCCGTGCGCATTCCACGGGCGCTGCTGGACCAGGTCAAACAGCAGGGCTCGCTCATCCGCAATCAACAGGGAGGGGAGCTGGCCGGGATCCATTATACAGAAGACAACATCAGCGTGCTTGTGCTCGTTTCTTCCTTCGACAAATACGGTTTCCAGAACCTCCAGAACCTGCGGCGCATCCTTATTATCGAGCTCATCGTGGGCGTGGTGCTGCTGGTGGGCGTGGGGTATTTCTTCGCGCGGAAGATGGTGCAGCCCATCGACCGGCTCGTGGAACAGGCGGATTCCATCAACGCCAACAACATGCAGGATTCGCGGGTGGAGATCAAAGGGAGCGACGAGATCGCGCAATTGGGCGCGAATTTCAATACCATGTTACAACGCTTGAGCCATTCGTTCGACCTCCAGAAAAGTTTCGTGAGCAATGCGAGCCATGAGCTGCGGACCCCGCTGGCGGCCATCATCAGCCAGCTGCAGGTGACGCTCGCCAAAGAGCGCACAGGGCCGGAGTACGAAGCCGTGCTGGAATCCGTGCTGGAAGATGCGGAAGGATTGAGCGAGCTGACGAACGGGCTGCTGCAGCTGGCGCAGTCGGAAATGAACCGCCACGAGTTCGCGTTCACACCCGTACGGGTAGATGAGCTGCTGTGGGATACGGCGGATTTCGTACGGCGGAAATGGAAATCCGTCGGCAAGGTGGACATCCAGTTCCTCCGCGAGCCGGAGCAGGACGAAATGATCACCTGCAACGGGAACGAGGCGTTGTTGCGCATCCTGTTCATCAACCTGCTCGATAACGCCTGCAAGTTTTCCGAAGACGCTTCCGCCCGGGTGATCCTCGATTTTAATGAACGGTACATTTTAGTGCATGTGAAAGACCACGGGCCCGGGATCCCTCCCGGCGAGCAGGAAAAAATATTCGAGCCCTTCTTCCGCGGCACCAATGCGGCACAGGCGCGGGGCCACGGGCTGGGCCTCTCTATCTGCCGGCGCATCACCGATCTGCACGACGGGCGGCTGACCGTGTTCTCCATCCCCGGGGAAGGCAGCACGTTTACCGTACAATTGCCACATATTACTGCTTAATGCTGTTTTTAAGTCTTTTTTAATCCGCTTTAAAGGCTGGTTTAATTCCCGGTATGGAGCTTTGTGTCATGAAATGGCTCATAGTTCTCCCGATGATTTTTGTCCTGACCCTGAAAGGATTTTCCCAGGAGGCCCGCTCCCTTACACTGCAACAGGCCGAACAGGAATTCCTGCAGCGCAACTTCCGGCTACTGGCCGAACGGTACCGCGTCAATGCCGCGGAGGCGCTGGTGGACCAGGCGAAAAAATGGGATAACCCCACGCTTTCAGGGACCTTAGGCTTCGGATCCCTGGACAAGGTACAGCCTTTTCACATCGGCGGCGGTGGACAGCTCGAGGGCTCGGTGGAACAGATCATCCAGATGGCAGGCAAACGCAACAAACAGGTGCAACTGGCCCGTTGGAACGCAGCTACGTCTGCCGCCGCTTTCTCCGAGCTCATGCGGACGCTCCGCCTGGAGCTGCGCAGCAGTTTCTATCAATTGTTTTTCCTGAAAGAGTCCGAAAAGACGCTGCGCAACCAGCTCAGCAACCTCCAGCGCATCCTGGAAGCCTATCGCAGCGCAGACGCCAGCGGGAGCGTGGCCCACGCCGACGTGATCCGACTGCAAGCCCTGCAGGTAGGTATCGCCAACGACTATACGGACCTGCGCCAGCAGGAAATGGACGCCTCTCTGCGCCTGCAGCTCCTGTTGGGCAGTAAAGAGCCCGTGACGCCCGATGCCGGCCCGGATGTGCTGCAACGTTATGTTTTGGGACGGTACGACCTCGCCACCCTGACGGATACCGCGCTGGCCAACCGGCCCGACCTTCAGGTGGCGGATCGCAGGCTGGAAGCGGCCAAAATGAACAACCGCCTGCAAAAGGCGCTGGCCGTTCCCGATCTGCACCTCGGCGCGGCTTACGACCGGCAGGGGAGCTACACCAATAATTTCATAGGGCTTACGGTAGGGGTAGACCTTCCGCTGTGGAACCGCAACCAGGGCAACATCCGCGCTTCGGCGCAGGAAGTGAAAGCCCAGGCCGCGGAGCTGGACGAGCAGAAACTCATCATTTCCGCCGAAGTGGCGAACGCGCTGGAAAAAATACAGTTCCTGGAAAAGGGGACGGAATGGCCCGACCTTAAATCGTTTAACGCCGAATACACCCGCCTCATCGAAGAAGTGGCGGCGAACTTCCGGAAAGGGAACATCTCGCTCCTGCAGTTCATCGATTATTTCAACAGTTACAGCGAACACATCCTGCACGCCAATAAATTCCTCAGCGACCGCGTGCTGGCATACGAAGAGCTGAACTACACTACCGGCACGCAATTATTCAACAATCCGCAATGACTCGCATGAAAACATATACGATCCCCCTGTTGCTGGCCGCTGCCGCCGCTTTCGGCGGATGCAAGCACTCCCAGGCGGAAGACACCGAAAAAGCCACCTTCGCGCTCAGCGACACGATGCTGGCCACCATCAGGATAGACACCACGGCCGTAAAACCCGTCGAAAACGAACTGCGCCTCTCCGGCAAAGTGACGCCAGACCTCAGCAAAGTGCTCAAATTATACCCGATCGTGAGCGGCTACGTGAAAGACATTAAAGTACAGCTGGGCGATTACGTGAAAAAAGGACAGGTGCTCGCCGTGATCCAGAGCGGTGAGATCGCCGATTACGATAAACAGCTCGCCGATGCGCACTCCGACCTCGCCATCGCCGAAAAAAGCCTCAAAGTAGCGCAAGACCTCTACCAGAGCCAGCTTTCCACGCAAAAAGACGTACTGAACGCCGAAGAGGAACGCAATAAAGCCCGCGCGGAAATCGGGAGGCTCAACGAGCTGATGAGACTCTACCGCAAAGGCAGCGGCTCCACTTCCATCGTAACAGCCCCCATCAGCGGATATATCATCGAAAAGAACATCAACAACGGGATGGAGCTCCGGGCAGACAACAGCGCCCATATGTTCACCATCTCCGAGCTCGACGAAGTCTGGATCATGGCCAACGTCTTCGAAACAGACATCGCCAGGGTACAGGAAGGGTACCCGGCGGATGTGACCACCATCAGCTATCCCGACCAGACTTTCCACGGCAAGATCGACAAAGTGTACAACGTGCTCGATCCGGATACCAAGACCATGCAGGTCCGCATCCGGCTGAACAACGAAGGCATGCTCCTCAAACCGGAAATGTTCGCCACCGTGCTGCTCAAATACCGCGAAGGCGCCGAATTGCCCGCCATTCCCAGCTCGGCCGTCATTTTCGACAAGGGGAAGAATTTTGTGATGGTGTTCCGCGACCGGAACAATATCGATACCCGCGAGGTCAAAGTTGCCAAATCGCTCAATGATATCACCTACATCAGCCGCGGGCTGCAAGCCGGCGACAAAGTGATTTCCCACAATCAACTGCTTATTTACGACGCCCTGAACGACTAACCGCATGAACAAATTCATTAGAAATATCGTAGGATTTTCGCTCAGGAACCGGTTCTTCGTGTTCTTCATGCTGGCGGTGCTCACCGTCGGCGGCGTAGTCGCCTATCTGCATACGCCCATCGAAGCTTTTCCGGACGTGACCAATACCCAGATCGTTATTGTATCGGAATGGAACGGCAGGAGCGCGGAAGAAGTGGAGCGCTTCGTGACCACGCCCATCGAAATATCCATGAACGGCGTCCAGAAAAAGACGAGCGTGCGCTCCATCACCATGTTCGGCCTGTCTGTCATCAAGATCATTTTCGACGACGATGTGGAGGATTTCTTCGCCAGGCAGCAGGTCAATAACATGCTCCGGAACGTATCGCTCCCCGAAGGCGTAGAGCCCGAAGTGCAGCCGCCGTACGGCCCCACGGGCGAAGTGTTCCGGTATTGGCTGAAAAGCCCCCATCGCGATTCGCGCAGCCTGCTCACTTATCAGAACTGGGTGATCGACCGCCAGCTGCGGAGCGTGCCAGGTGTGGCGGATGTTGTCGCCTTCGGCGGACAGGAGAAGATTTACGAGATCACCGCCGATCCCATCAAGCTCGCCAAATACGACATTACGCCCCTCGAACTTTACCAGGCCGCGGCGCAAAGCAATATCAACGTGGGCGGCGACGTGATCGAGAAGAACGGCCAGGCCTACGTGGTTCGGGGGATCGGGCTGCTCGACAATATTCAGGACATCGAAAACATCATCATCGAAAACGTGGACGGAACGCCTATTCTCGTCAAGAACGTGGCGAACGTACGCGAAACGTCGCTCCCCCGCGTAGGCCAGGCCGGCCTGAACGAGATGGACGATATCGTGGAAGGGATCGTGGTGATGCGCAAAGGGGAGAACCCTTCCGAAGTGCTGGCGCGGATCAAAGACAAAGTACAGGAACTGAACGATAAGGTGCTGCCCGGCGACATTAAAATGGAAACCTTCTACGACCGCGACGTGCTCATGAAATACTGCACCGAAACGGTGATGCACAACCTGCTGGAAGGGATCATTTTCGTGACGGTGATCGTGTTCATCTTCATGGCCGACTGGCGGACGACGCTCATCGTGGGGATCATCATCCCGCTGGCGCTCCTGTTCGCCTTCATCTGCCTGAAACTGAAAGGCATGAGCGCCAACCTGCTCAGCATGGGCGCTATCGACTTCGGGATAATAATAGATGGGGCGGTGGTGATGGTGGAAGGGATATTCGTGATGCTCGACCATCGGGCCAAACAGTTCGGGATGGAGAAATTCAACCGGATGGCCAAGCTGGGATGGATCAAAAAGACCGGCGGAGAACTGGGCAAGGCCGTTTTCTTCTCCAAACTCATCATCATCATTTCCCTGCTGCCCATTTTCTCTTTCCAGAAGGTGGAAGGGAAGATGTTCTCGCCCCTGGCCTGGACGCTGGGTTTTGCGCTGCTCGGCGCGCTGCTGTTTACCCTGACGCTCGTGCCGGTGCTGACCTCCATCCTTTTGAACAAAAACGTCCGCGAGAAGCACAACCCCGTGGTGAACTTCTTCAACCGCATCGTGATGGGCGGTTTCAACTGGACGTATTCCCATAAGAAATTGTCGCTGCTGCTGGCGGTATTGTTCATGGGGGCCAGCTTCGGTTCCGCGAAATTCCTTGGCTCAGAGTTTCTTCCGCAGCTCAATGAAGGGGCGCTGTGGGTGGAAGCGAAGCTCCCCATGAGCATGTCGCTCAATGAAACCGTGCAGTTCGTCCATAAATTCAGGAAAGAGCTGGGCAGTTTCCCGGAAGTGAACGGGGTGCTGTCGCAAACGGGCCGTTCCAACGACGGTACCGACCCCAGCGGGTTCTATTACGTGCAATGCCAGGTGAACCTGAAACCCAGGAAGGAGTGGGGCCGCAAGATCACAATGGACCAGCTCGTCGAGGAAATGGACAAGCGCCTGCGGCAATACCAGGGCGTGGTGTACAACTACTCGCAGCCCATTATCGACAACGTGGCCGAAGCCGTGGCCGGCATCAACGCCAGCAACGCGGTGAAGATTTACGGGGACGATCTCAACGAGCTCGACCGGATCGCCAACCAGGTGATCACGCAGATACAGGACGTGCGGGGGATCAAGGACGTGGGGATTCTGCGGAACATCGGCCAGCCCGAGATGAGCGTCCGCCTCAGCGACACGAAAATGGCGCTCTACGGCGTAAAAACGGCCGACGCGCAGGCCGTGATCGAAATGGCCATCGGCGGTAAAACGGCGACGCAGCTATACGAAGGCGAGCGCAAGTTCGACGTCCGCGTGCGGTACGACGCCGATTACCGGAAAGACGAGGTAGACCTGCAGAACCTCATGGTGCCGGCCATGAACGGGAAGAAAATACCCTTGAAAGAGATCGCTACCATTTATACGCAAACCGGTCCGGCGTTCATTTACCGCGACAATACCAAACGGTTCATCGGGGTGAAATTCTCCGTCCGCGACCGGGACCTGGGCAGTACCATCGCCGAGGCGCAGGCCAGGGTGAACAAGGGCATCCAGTTGCCGAAAGGGTATGCTATCGGGTGGACGGGCGAGTTCGAGAACCAGGTGCGGGCTACGAAGACCCTGGGGCAGGTGGTGCCCGTCAGCCTCATCGCCATCTTTATCATCCTGTTCATTATGATGGGCAGTGTGAAAGACGCGGGGCTTATTCTCATGAACGTGCCGTTCGCGCTCATCGGCGGGATCCTGGCGCTGCATGTGTCCGGCATCAACTTCGGGATTTCGGCGGGAGTAGGTTTCATTGCGCTGTTCGGGATATGTATCCAGAACGGGGTGATCCTTATCTCGGTGTTCCACAAAAACCTCCAGGCCCGGATGCCCCTGAACGATGCGATACGCCACGGCGTGGAAGAGCGCATCCGGCCGGTGGTGATGACCGCCCTCATGGCCGCGATCGGGCTCATCCCGGCGGCAGTGAGCAGCGGCATCGGGTCGGAAACCCAGAAACCGCTGGCCGTAGTGGTGATAGGAGGGCTGATCACGGCTACCGTGCTCACGCTCCTCATCTTCCCCCTCATTTTCTACTCCGCTTACCGGCGGAGATACGCAAAAACGCTTTGATTATTTATTTCACCATAAAAAACAAACACAATGAAAAAGATCATGTTTCTGATGGCCGCCGCGATGATCGTTACTGGTGGCATGACAGCAGCTTTCGCTCAGGAAAAACCCGCCGCTAAAACAGAGCAGCCGGCCAAACACGCCGCGAAAGCAGAAAAAATGGAGCAAAAGAAAACCGCGAAACACCATCACGCGGAAAAGAAGCAGACAGTTAAAAAAGCTGGTTGATAGGCCAGTCATAGGTTTTAGTTCGCATAAATAGGTTGATAGCATTCACCGGTGGAAGTTTTTCCACCGGTATCAACATCCTCTCCGCCCTGCCTGATCAATAGCCAACGCAGGGCGGATTTTCCATTTGTGAAAATACTATCACTTAAAGAGAAGATACGGTTCACCCATTTACGTGGTTGTCACTACTTTAGTTAAGCATCCCAAGTGATGAACACGTCAACCACACACGAACAGGAATTACTGATACGGTTATCGGAGGGAGACGGCGCCGCCTTCGCCGAATTATTCCACGGATACAGGGACCGTATTTACGCTACGGCCGTCAGGCTGATGGGCAGCCACTCCCATGCGGAAGAGATCGTACAGGAAGTTTTCATGAAAATCTGGCTCAACCGGAGCTCCCTTCCCCAGGTCACCTTTTTCCGCGCCTACCTTTTCACTACCGCACGCAACCATATATTCAACAGCCTTAAACAGCTGGCCCGCGAACGCACGGCCGACATCCTCCATGCCGAGCCCGCCTGCAAGGGCACCGAAGAAAGGGTGCTGGGCCGCGACTTCGAGCGGGTGCTCCAGAACGCCGTCCGCCAGCTGCCGCCCCAACAGGAGCGGGTGTACCATCTCAGCAAGGTAGAAGGGCGCCCCCGGCATGAAGTGGCGCATCTGCTGCAACTGTCTCCCGAAACCGTGAAAGTGCACCTGGCCCGCGCCATGCGCTCCATCCGCGAATATTGCACCGCCCGGATGGACATTCCCGGCCTCATCCTCTCCTCGGCCTTCGCTTCGGAACTATTTTTTATGGTCGTGTAACCCATCCTCATTTCCTTATTGTCTCATTACTACACAAGCAAGCATTCATGAAAGCTTCGAGATTCGCGCATTTGTTCCATAAGTATCGGTCTGGCCAGGCTACGCCGGAAGAGGAAAAAGAATTCCTCGATATGGTGGCGGCTTCGGGCCACGACGATGAGCTGAAGGAAGCGATCGGCGGGATGCTCGAAAACGGGCTGGACGATGATGCCGCCATGCCGGAAGAAAGCGCGGAGAAAGTGCTGGGCGAAATCCTCCGCGACGAAACGCCCCGCCGCAAGACGCGCATTTTTACCTGGGCCGCCGTGGCCGCGGGGCTGCTGATGCTCCTGGGCATCGGCTTCCTCCTGAAAACGCAGCGCAACGGCCAGCCGGGCGCCGAAACCGCGCGCACCCAGATATCGCCGGGGAAAGACCGCGCCACGCTGGTGCTCGACGATGGCCGGGAGATCGACCTGGAGCGCGCCGGCAACGATACCATCGGCGTGCAGCAGGGGCTGATGGCGCAGGTGAACGGGAACGCACTCCATTATGATACCACCGCCGCCGAGCCGCCCACCATCAATACCATCCGTACCCCGCGGGGCGGCCAGTTCAGGGTGGTGTTGCCGGACGGGTCGAGGGTGTGGCTCAACGCCGCCTCGTCTATCCGCTTCCCGACGGTGTTCAACGCCGGCGAAAGGAGGGTGGAAGTGGAAGGGGAAGTGTATTTCGAAGTGGCGAAACGGCCCCAGCAGCCTTTCATCGTGAAGGCAGACGGGATGGACGTTCGGGTGACCGGCACGCATTTCAACGTCATGGCCTATTCCGACGAATCCAGCATCGAGACCACGCTCCTCGAAGGCGGGGTAAAGGTGTTCGGCGGCGGATCGGAAGCCACGCTGGTACCGGGGCTCCAGGCCGTGATGAACAGGCAGGAAAACGACATCAAAGTAAGAAAAGCAGATACCGACCGGGTGATCGCCTGGAAGGAAGGAAGATTCGAATTCAGGGGAAATATTCGTGGCATCATGCGGCAAATAGCCCGGTGGTACGACGTAGACATTATTTACAAAGGAAATACCGATGGAAAGAATTTCGGCGGCGCCATATCACGGACGGAAAAAATAGAAGACGTCCTGAAAATGCTGGAATTGACCGGAAGCATACAATTTGAGATCAACAATAATACCGTAACAGTCATTCCTTGATCACCTAACATGAGTACGTAAGAGAATTTCACACAACAAAAGTAACCGACGGAGATACTGGAAAACCGCCACCCGGACGCCGGGCAGGGTTCCTGTTGCCTCCTCATTCCGAGCAACCAAAATTAATCCTTTATGCAACGACTACGCTTCGTTCAGAAGACGTTGCTATGGCTGTGCTTTGCCCTTTCCCTCCAGTTCCAGGCCAGGGCATACGCACAACAGGTAACGATCCACGTTAAGAATTCATCGCTGGAAGATGTGATGAAACAAATCCGCCAGCAAACCGGCTTCCTCTTCGTTTATGACCTCGACATGCTGGGAGACGCCCGCAACGTGACGGCAGACATATCTGCCGCACCGCTGGAAAAAGCCCTGAGCGCGGTGTTCGACGGACAGCCCTTTTCCTTCGCGATCGTCGACAAGACGGTAGTGCTGAAGAAAAAGACTGCCGCAGCAACCGCCGCCGCCAGATCCGCCCGAATCATGAAGATCAGGGGCATGGTGTCTGACGAAAGCGGACAGGTGCTGCCCGGCGTCACCGTCCACAACAGGCAAAACAAAGCCAATGCGCTGACAGACGCGCTCGGCACTTTCACCATCGACGCGGAAAAAGGCGACTCCCTGATCTTTACCATGATCGGGATGCAGCCGTTCACCGAAGTGGTGCGCGAAGAAAAGCTCCTGAAGATCACGCTCAAACAGAAAGTTTCGGACGTAGGCGAAGTAGTGGTAGTAGCCTACGGAACGCAGAAGAAAAGCAGCATGGTGAGCGCGGTAACGTCTATCAACCCCAAAGAGCTGAAAGGCCCCACCAGCAACCTCACCACCATGCTCGCAGGCAGGCTGAGCGGCGTGATCTCGTACCAGCGGAGCGGGGAGCCCGGGCAGGACAATGCCAGCTTCTTCATCCGCGGCATCACTACCTTCGGTACCGGTAAAGTGGACCCGCTCATCCTCATCGACGGCATGGAGTCTACCACCACCGACCTGGCCCGCCTCCAGCCCGACGATATCTCCGGATTCTCCATCCTCAAAGACGCCACGGCTTCCAGCCTCTACGGCGCCCGCGGTGCCAACGGCGTAGTGCTCGTGAGCACCAAAAGCGGCCAGGAAGGGAAAACCCGGTTCCTCGTGCGTTTGGAAAACTCCTTGTCGACCAACACCCGCAACTTCAAATTCGCCGACAATATCACTTATATGAAACTGGCGAACGAAGCCGTGCTCACCCGCGATCCCCTGGGCGATCTGCCATATACCCAGGAAAAGATCGAGCGTACGGCCGCGGGAGACGATCCGCTGCTGTACCCGAACAATAACTGGATCAAGCAGCTCATCAAGCCGTCTACCAACAACCAGCGCCTCAACTTCTCCATGAACGGGGGCGGAAAGGTAGCACAGTATTACATCGCCGGTACTTACAACATCGATAACGGTGTGCTGAAGGTAGACAAGCTGAACAACTTCAACAGCAACATCAAGCTGCGCAACTATTCCATCCGTTCCAACATCAATATTAACCTGACGCCCACCACGGTCGGCATCGTCCGTACCTACGGGCAGTTCGACGACTATAACGGCCCCATCGGCGGCGGCGCCACGCGGTTCTCGCAGGCGGTTTGGGCCAACCCGGTCGATTTCCCGGCCGTGTACCCCAAAGAATACGCGCCCCAGCTGAACCACCCGCTCTTCGGCAGCGCCGTGATGCGCGGATACGGCAGCACGCCCGGCGACGGTGGCAACCTGTTCTTTAATCCCTATGCCCTTTCCGTTTCCGGTTACCAGGAATCCAACACCTCCAACCTGCTCGCCCAGCTGGAAATCCGGCAAGATTTCAAGTTCGTGACGCCCGGACTGCAGGCACGCGTCATGGCCTATACCGAGCGTTTCGCCTCCTTCCAGGTACAGCGCGGGTATCAACCGTTCTATTATAAACTGCAGCCCGGCATCGACGGCGAGCCCCCGCGCCTGCAGCCCCTCAATACCAACGGCACGGAGTACCTCAGTTATTCCCCGAGCGACAAGGTAACCGGCACAACATCCTACCTGGAAGCTGCCGTGAACTACAACAGGAATATCAACAAGCACACCTTTTCGGGGATGCTGATCACCATTTTCCGCGGGTACCTCACGGGCAACGGGCGCACGCTGCAAACCTCGCTGCCATACCGGAACCAGGGCGTGAGCGGGCGTTTCACGTACGATTACGACGACCGCTATATGCTGGAGGCCAACTTCGGGTACAACGGCTCCGAACGTTTCGCGGCGAGCCACCGGTACGGGTTCTTCCCCTCGGTAGGCGCAGCCTGGAACGTATACCAGGAAAAATTCTTCGAACCGTATGTGCACCTGGTAGACAAACTGAAGGTCCGCGGTACTTACGGCCTCGTGGGCAACGACCAGATCGGCGGTGAGCTGGACCGCTTCTTTTACCTGTCTGACGTAAACATGAACGACGGCGGCCGCGGGGCCACCTTCGGCGAGCGTTACGGGGTATACAAACCCGGCGTTTCCGTTCGGCGGTACGAGAACAAATTCATCAGCTGGGAGAAATCGCAGAAAGCCAATATCGGGATCGAGCTGGGACTGTTCAACGCGCTGAACCTGCAGGCAGACATCTTCCGCGAGCACCGTTCCAACATCCTCATGCAGCGGAATACCTTGCCCACCACGCTCGGCCTCAACGCGCCCATCAGCGCCAATGTGGGCGAAGCGGAAGGGAAGGGGATCGACCTCTCGCTCGATTACAACTTCAAATTCAAACGCAACGCCTGGCTCCAGGTGCGCGGCACGTTCACCTTCGCCCAGAGCAAACTGCTGGTGAACGAAGAGCCCAAGTATAAGGATAACGAATCGTACCGCTCGCAGGTAGGGCAACCGCTCAGCCAGCGTTGGGGCTATATCGCGGAAAGATTGTTCGTAGACGACCAGGAAGTACTGAACTCTCCCCAGCAGAATTTCGGGCAGCGGGTATACGGCGGCGACATCAAGTACCGCGACGTGAACCGCGACGGTGTCATCAACTCTGCAGACGCGGTGCCCATCGGCCTGCCGCAAACGCCGGAGATCACTTACGGGTTCGGCGCTTCCATGGGCTGGAAAACGTTCGATTTCAGCTTCTTCTTCCAGGGATCGGCGCGCTCGTCGTTCTGGATCGATTCCTACATCACTACGCCATTCGTACAGAACGGCGGCGGCCAGCACGGTTTGCTGAAAGTGATCGCGGAAGACCACTGGAGCGAAAGCAACCGCAATCTATACGCCTTCTGGCCCCGCCTCAGCAACTACTTCGTGCAGAATAACTACCAGTCTTCTACCTGGTGGATGCGCAGCGGCGATTTCCTGCGGCTGAAATCCGTGGAGCTCGGCTTTACGCTGCCCGACCGGATGCAGAAGCGCCTGAAGATGACCAACACCCGCATCTACGCCAACGCCATGAACCTGTTCGCCATCAGCAAATTCAAACTGTGGGACGTGGAAATGGGCGGCAACGGGCTCGGTTACCCGGTACAGCGCGTCGTAAATGCCGGCATCAGCCTCGGATTCTAACGTGGACAAAAACTGAAATGTCATGAAGAAACTCATATATATCGCCGGTTGCCTGCTTATGCTGTCTGCCTCCGGTTGCAAAAATTTCCTGGACGTAGTGCCCGATAACGTGCCTACGATCGACAATGCCTTTACCATCCGGCAGGAGGCCATGAAATACCTGTTCACCTGCTATAGCTACCTGCCCCGCAGCAGCGACCCCAGCACCAACCCCGGCATCTCCGGCGGCGACGAATTCTGGATGATCAGGCCGTATGCGATAGACGACCGGGCTTTCCAGCTGGCGATGGGGTACATGTCGCCCTCCGCGGTTTACCTCAGCGGCTGGGGCAACAATTACCGCGCCCTGCGCGACTGCAACATTTTCCTTGAAAACATCGGGAAAGTGGTAGACATGCCCGACTACGAGCGCATGCGCTGGATCGCGGAGGTGAAGTTCCTGAAAGCGTATTATCACTGGCTGTTGTTCCGCCAGTACGGCCCCATTGCGCTGGTAGACAAAAACCTGCCCACATCCGCCACGCACGAGGAATATAAAGTGCGCCGCACGCCGGTGGATTCCGTCATCAGCTACATCTCCAACCAGATGCTGGAAGCCGCGCAAAACCTGCCGCCGGAAATCGCGGACCGGTCGTCCGAACTGGGCCGCATCACGCAGCCCGCCGCACTGGCCCTCCGCGCCCGCGTGCTGCTCACGGCCGCCAGCCCGCTTTTCAACGGCAATCCCGATCACGTGCTGCCCGGAAAGGAAAACGAAAAGCTCTTCTCCACCACGTACGACGCCACCAAATGGGACCGTGCCGCCGAGGCCTGCAAGCTCGCCATCGAAAATGCGCACAGGAACAAGCACAAGCTCTATACTTTCAGCGATATCGGCACCACGCTTTCCGATACGATGACCACCCAAATGAGCATCCGCAACGCCGTGTGCGAAGACTGGAACCCCGAAATCATCTGGGGCAATTCGAACTCCTCTTCATGGAACATCCAGCGCATCTGCATGCCGCGCCTCGATCCGGACAGGCTGGCCAACGAGCAGGTGCTGGGATCCTACGCGCCGACCCTCAAAATCGCGGAGCAATTCTATACCGACCACGGCGTGCCCATCAATGAAGATAAAAACTGGGACTATGCGGGCCGGTACAATCTCCGCAAAGCCACCGCGGCCGAAAAGGAACTGATCCAGGAAGGATATACCACCGCCAGCCTGCATTACAACCGCGAATTACGGTTCTATGCTTCCCTGGGTTTCGACGGCGGTGTTTGGTACATGAAAAACAAAACCTTCCATATCGAGAATAAGCTCGGCCAATGGCAAAGCCGGAAAAACATCTATGACTACAACGTAACCGGTTATTACGCCAAGAAGCTCATCCACTGGAAAAACGAGATCCAGGCCGAGCAGAGCGTGCATATCGAACAGTACGCCTGGCCGGAAATGCGGCTGTCTGACCTCTACCTCATGTATGCGGAAGCGCTCAACGAATCGAAAGGCCCCGTTGCCGAGGCGCTCGAATACATCAACCGCGTTCGTGCCCGCGCGAAGCTGCCTACCGTACAGGACGCCTGGACGAACTGGTCCCGCAATCCCGGGAAATATACCACCAAAGAAGGCCTCCGCGCCATCATCCACCAGGAAAGGCTCATCGAGCTCGCATTCGAAGGCGCCCGGTTCTGGGACCTCCGCCGCTGGAAAACCGCTACCGAAGAACTGAACAAACCCGTCATGGGATGGGACATGCTCCAGGAAAAAGCGGAATTCTATTACCGCCCGCGCCTCATCTGGCGCCAGTCTTTCCAGATGCGCGATTACCTCTGGCCGATCTATGAAAACGATCTCCTCATGAACGAAAACCTGGTGCAGAACCCGGGATGGTAAAACCTTCAAACCGCAAGATCATGAAAATGACATATATCCTGCTGACGGCGGCCTTCCTGGCCGCAGCCTGCGGAAAAGAAACCCACGAGCCCGTGAACCCCAAAGGCGGCAGCCCGGCCACCATCAGCAACGTGCTGGTCGAAAACCTCAACGGATCGGCTAAAATCACCTATAGCCTGCCCGATGACAACGATGTGCTCTACGTAAAAGCCACCTACGAAATGCGCCCGGGCAAAACGCGCGAAGTGAAAAGCAGCTACTACAACAACTTCCTCGTGGTAGACGGCTTCGGCGACACGCTCAAACACCAGATCAAACTCACCGTCGTAACCCGCAGCTCCGTGGAATCGGCACCGGTGAACGTGGAAGTGGAGCCCAAACTCCCGCCGGTACTCATGATCCGGAGAACGTTCAAGGTACGCGAAGACTTCGGCGGCGTGAACCTCTCCTTCACCAACGATACCCGCGCCGAGATCGCCATCGTGGCCATGACAAAAGATTCCACCGGAAAGATGAAGGAATTCAACACCTTCTACACCAAATCGGTCGGCACGAATTACTCGCTCCGCGGATTCGAAGACACCAAACGCGAATTCCGGTTTTTCGTCCGCGACCAATACGGCAATTACAGCGATACGCTCACGGGCGACTGGGTACCGATGTACGAAAAGCAGCTCGACCGCAGCAAGTTCCGGGAAGTCATCCTCCCGGGAGACATCCCCGACGGATGGCAATTCTATCCCATCCCCAACCTCTGGGCCGGCACCATGTGGCATAGCGCCGACAAGCTGGACGGCATGCCGATGTGGATCACGTTCGACCTCGGCGTAGTGGCGCAACTGAGCCGTATCGGCCTCTGGCAGCGGCCCAACGAATGGTTGTACATGCAAAACAACGTTCGCCAGATCGAGATCTGGGGCATGGCCACCACGCCGCCGGCAGACGGCAGCTGGAACGGCTGGACGCGCCTCCTGGAGCACACGCTCATCAAACCCTCCGGCCTGCCGGTAGGCCAGCTTTCGCAGGAAGACCGGGACAAAGGCGCCGCCGGCGAACAAATGAACGTGCCGCTCACCATGCCCAAAGTGCGATACATCCGCGTGAAAATCCTCCGTACCTGGACAGACGGCGGATATGCCGCCAACATCCAGGAAATGCGCTTCTGGGGGAATGACAAGTAATCCGTAAAACCGAACAACATGCGAAATCCAATCATCATCATACTCCTCGCAGCGGCCGTTTTCGCCGCCTGCCGGAAACAGGACGATTACAAGAAATACCTGGAAGGAGGGGAGATCCTCTACACCGGGAAGGCCGATTCCATGCGCGTGCACGCAGGCCGGAACCGCGTCCAGGTATCGTGGCTGCTCATCGCCGACCCGAAAATCGCTTTCAGCAAACTGTACTGGAACAACCGGAGAGACTCCGCCACCGTGCCCGTCAACCGCACGAAAGGGATCGACACCGTGCGGTTCGTGGTAGACAGGCTCGACGAGCGCACCTACGAATTCGAAGTCGTGAATTACGACAAAGCCGGCAACCCGTCTGTCACCAGCCGCGCCTCCGGCGTGTCTTACGGCACCATGTACGAAACCTCCCTGCTGAACCGCGCGTTCGCTGAAATTGAAGCGCTGTCCGACAAAGTGATCATCCACTGGAACGATGTGGATACGCTCGACGGGATCCATTCCATCCAGATCCGCTACACCCATCAGAACGGCACGGTGCGCGACACCATCGTCCGCAGCCGGACCAAGGAAATGGTGACCGTTCTGCCGAAAGTGGCGCCCAACTCAGAGTTCAGCTACCGCACGCGCTACCTGCCCGATTCCCTGGCCATCGATACCTTCCTCACCGTTTTCGACAAGCGTACCATCGGCGAGCTCGACGTTACCGCCGATTACATCAAAAATCCAGGTAAGCCATTCCTCCGCAGCGATGCCGGCGATAGCCGGTTCTCCGTTCTGGCAGACTGGCAATCGAACGACGAAGCGAAGAAGAACGGGAATGCCGATGAGCTCGATGGAGCCGCCAAACGCTACCTGACGCTCTGGATCTGGGGTAACGGCACGATCATCAACGGAAAGATCTGGCAGGCGGTACAATTGCCGAAAGGGACCTTCCGGCTCGAAGCCTTCCAGCAGAACGTCGACGGCACCCTGGAAGCCACGTATTTCACCGTTGCGGCCGGGGGCGCCGGATTGCCGGACGTGGAACAGATCAACACGGCCATCACGTCCAAAAAACTGAGCGATAACAGCGACAAGCACCACGTCCTGACCTTTACGCTCAACCAGCCCACTACCGTCAGCCTCGGGTTCGTGGGCACTTATATCAATCCCACGGCGCAGACGCTCCGTATCGAACAGATCAAACTTTACCAGACCCAATAACTAATCCGGAACAATGTTTCAGCAATTCAGAAACGCGGCCATGTGCCTCCTGCTGCTGGCGGGAGGCGCACAGGCGCAGCAACAGCAGATCGGCAGGGAAACGCCGGCGCAGAAAGAAAAACGTATGGAATGGTGGACGAACGACCGCTTCGGGATGTTCATCCACTGGGGGCTGTACGCCCTGCCCGCCAGGCATGAATGGGTGCGCCATTACGAATGGATCCAGGACGGCGACTACCGCAAGTATTTCGACCTGTTCAACCCCGACCTGTTCGACCCGAAGCTTTGGGCGAAACAGGCAAAGGCAGCGGGCATGAAGTATGCCGTGCTCACCACCAAGCACCACGAAGGCTTCTGCATGTTCGATTCCAGATTCACCGATTATAAAGTCACCAACACGCCCGCGCGCCGCGACCTCGTTCGCCAGTTCGTGGATGCATACCGGGCAGAAGGCTTGAAAGTCGGTTTTTACTATTCGCTGATCGACTGGCACCATCCGCAATTCACCATCGACGGGCTGCACCCGCACCGCCCGCGCGACGGTTCCGACTCCGTGTACGCCGTGCTGAACAAAAACCGCGACATGGCCAAGTACCGCCAGTACATGCGCGACCAGATCACCGAACTGCTCACTAAGTACGGAAAGATCGACGTGCTGTGGCTCGACTTTTCCTATCCCGGCAAGCACGGCAAAGGGAAAGACGACTGGGGCAGCGTGGAGCTCCTGAAACTCATCCGCAAGCTGCAACCCGGCATCATCGTCGATAACCGCCTCGACCTGGGGATGTATGCCGACGGACAGGATTTCGAAACACCCGAGCAGGTAAGCGTGGAAGAACTGGCCAAGTACCACGGCAAAGCCTGGGAAACCTGCCAGACCTTTTCCGGCTCCTGGGGTTACCACCGCGACGAAAATACCTGGAAAAGTACCCGCGAGCTGCTGCGCCTGCTGATCGGTTCCGTGTCTAACGGCGGCAACCTGTTGCTGAACGTAGGCCCCACCGCCCGTGGTGAATTCGACGAGCGCGCGCAGGACGCCCTTGCCAACATGGGCAAATGGATGCGCAGCAACAACAGGGCCATCTACAACTGCACCTTCGCGCCGGAAGGCTTCAAAACACCTGCAGGCACCATGCTCACGTACAATCCGAAAACGAAGCGGATGTACGTCCACATCATGGAATACGGCAAAACCCTCGTGCTGCCGGCCTATAAAGGCAAAGTGAAGTACGCCCAGTTCCTGCACGATAATTCGGAAGTCCGTTTCGACAAATCCGATAACGACGACGTAGTGCTCGCGCTCCCGGAACGCAAGCCCAACCAGGAAATCCCGGTGGTGGAACTGGTGCTCAACAACTGATCTTACATCCGTTTTTCGATAACCAACAAAATGCCTAAGTAGGGCATTTCCATGCCAGACACGAAAACGCCCCCAGGTAAGTACCTTGGGGGCGTCTCTATTTTGAATTACTGGAGGCTTATTCTTCGCCGGCTTCATCACCGTCGCCATGGCCGAGCACCTGCCGCAGCGGGCGGACGGCCTGGTAAATGCCGCGGTTGTAACGGTTGCCGAGGATGACGAGGGTAGTACTGTCCTGCACGAAACGGTAGAACACGGTATTGTTGCCATGCCACCAGCCGTTGTGGTACACGATCTTGCGGGCACTGTCGGGATACGTCATGAGGCGCCAGCCGAGGCCGTAGTTGCGCACGCCGGGCTTTTCGTTGGAATACGGCTTGTAGGCTTCCGCGAGCGTCTCGGGCTTGAACAGCTTCCCGGAATAGATGGCCTGGTCCCACTTCAGCATATCGCGGACGGTGGAATAAATGCCTTTGTCGCCCGTAACGCCGTCGAAACTGTTATCCGCTTCCGGACGCCAGTTGGAAAGGTGGGAAACGGTTTGACCCGTCCGCGGCGCCAGGGTAGGGTCTGCCACGAAAGTGTGCGTCATTTCGAGGGGGCCGAAGAACGTCTGCTGGAGGTAATCCGCATATTTCTGGCCGCTCACTCTTTCGATGATAGCAGACAGGATGAGATAATTGGTGTTGCAATAGCTGAAATGCCGGTCGGGCTGGTATTGTGACGCCGGTTTGTGGACGATCATGAGGTTGATGACTTCTTCGTTGGTGAGAAAATGCGCTTTGTCTTTATTCAGGCTGTCGCAGAAGTAGAGATAATTGGGAAGCCCGCTCCGGTGGTTGAGCAGGGTGCGGACGGTGACGCCGAGGTATGGAAAATCCGGCCACCATTTGGTGACGGGGTCTTCGAGCGACAATTTCCCTCTTTCCACGAGCGACAGTACGGCCATACCGGTGAAGGTTTTGGAGACGGACGCGAGCTGGAAGGAGGAGGAATCCGATACCGGGATTTTGGTGGCGTGGCTTTCGAGGCCCTGGTAGTGTTCGTAGAGCACAACGCCTTTTTTGGCGACGAGTACGGCGCCGCTGAAAGAGGAGGCTGGCAGGCGATGTCTGATCAGGTCTTCCACTTCCCGGCCGATCCGTTTGTTACGGGGATCGGCGAGAATGGCTTGTACCTCTTGTTCGGAGAGCCCGAGGGTGTATTCAGACGTTTTGGCCGGAGCCTTCTTTTCATCTTTCCGGCTGGCGGAGCTGCTGCTGCAACCGGAATATATAAATAAGCCAGATATGGCTAATAACACAATTGCCTTCGACCCGTTCATTTCAATGCTGCTGGTATATGTTGATTGATATCGATTTCTTAACAATATTCATGCCCGAACAGGCACGATCCGCGAAAATAATTTAAAAAATACGAATTGAGAGGGGCTTTTTTTGCGTAATGTCGAATTCCGAAGGGCCTTTATTTGATTTCTACTCAAACTAGGCTAAGTTTGTGCCACTTTTTGATGACAAATCCATCACCGGAAATGTCATCGCATTGTAATCAGCAGATATATATCCAACACCATGAGCCAAAAGAAATTAACGAGTTACCCAAAAGAGAAGATCAATATCCTTTTGCTGGAAAACATCAGTGACGCCGCGGTGGCAGAGTTCAAGGAGGCGGGGTATGTGAATACCCGGAAAGTCACGGGAGCCCTCAGCGAAGAGGACCTGATCCGCGAAGTGAAAGACGTCCATCTGCTGGGCATCCGCTCCAAGACACAGGTAACCGCCAAAGTGCTCGAAGCCGCCAAGAAGCTCCAGGGCATCGGCTGCTTCTGTATCGGCACCAACCAGGTAGACCTGAAAAGCGCCACAGAGCACGGTGTGGCCGTTTTCAACGCGCCGTATTCCAACACCCGCTCCGTTGCGGAACTGGTGATCGGCCTGTCGATCCTCCTCATCCGCCGCATCCCCGACAAAAACGCCGCCGCCCACAAAGGCATCTGGATGAAGGAAGCCACCGGCAGCTATGAGCTCCGCGGCAAAACCATCGGTATCGTCGGCTACGGCAACATCGGCAGCCAGGTAAGCGTGCTCGCGGAAGCACTGGGCATGAACGTCCTCTATTACGACGTGGAAACCAAACTGCCCCTGGGCAACGCCACCCAGATCCGCACCATCAAAGAACTGTTCTCACAATCGGATATCATTTCCCTGCACGTACCGTCTAACCGCAGCACGGCGGATATGATCAATAAAGAAACCCTCAAACACGTCAAAAAAGGCGCGATCTTCCTCAACTACGCCCGCGGCGAAGTGGTGGTGCTCGAAGATCTCCGCGACGCGCTCGAAAAAGGACAGCTGTCCGGCGCAGCGGTAGACGTGTTCCCGGTAGAGCCGGAAAAGAACGGCGCGGCCTTCACAACGCCGCTCCAGGGCTTGGCCAACGTGATCCTCACCCCGCACATCGGCGGCAGCACCGAGGAAGCGCAGCACAACATCGGGCTGGACGTGTCCTCCAAAATGCTGAATTACCTCGAAAAAGGCGCCAGCTTCGGTTCGCATACCGTGCCGGCACTGAGCGTTCCCGCCATCGAGAACACCCATCGCATCCTGCACATCCACAAAAACGTGCCGGGCGTACTGTCTGAAATCAACAGCGCGCTGTCATCCAAAAACATCAACATCGTAGGCCAATACCTCAAGACCAACGACCAGATCGGTTACGTGGTGCTGGACGTGGATTCCAAGCTTTCCCAGGAAGCGTTTTCGCTTCTCAAGGATGTCAACCATACGATCAAGACCCGCATGCTGTATTGATTTTGCCGGTCTCAACGATACCAGGCCTCCCGGCGTTCCGGGAGGCTTTTTTTATGCGGAAATATTTGGTGAGGATTCCGAAAGAAAGCGCAACTTTGCGGCATATTTCTGACAAGTATGTCCAAATTGATAAAACTGGAGGAAGTGGCGATGTTCCTGCTCGCCATGCTGATGTTCGAACAACAGTGCACGTTGTCGTGGTGGTGGTTTTTCGGTTGCCTTTTATTGCCCGACCTGAGTATGCTCGGATACCTGGGCGGCCCGCGCACCGGCGCCTGGGTTTACAATTTCTTCCATCATAAGGGCGTTGCCCTGCTGGCTTACTTCGCCGGCACCTGGTTCGCTTTCGAGCCCCTGGCGTTCGCAGGGATCGTCTTATTCGCCCATTCCTCGCTCGACCGTGCGTTCGGTTACGGCCTGAAACTGGCTACCGGCTTCCAGGACACGCACCTGGGAAGGATCGGGAAGAAGTGATCATGCTGCGGAAGGAATAAAGCTGTCTGCCCGCTACCGGCAGGCACTATTTCACATATAACGAATCGATCAGGCCCGCCGCCGACCCGTCGTAGAAGCGGAAGTACTTGGGCCCGGGAGCGCCGATGGCCAGGGAAAGCATGTGGCTGCGGGGAGTTGCCGATTGGCTGCAGTCAGGCGTTTCGGCGTTCCGTCCCGCCAAACTGGAAATGACCAGCGTATCGCCGTAGGTAATGGAATGCAACAGGGCGATGTCTTCACAAGCGCCGGCGAGCACCGTCACCTGCAGGCTTACCACTTCGCCGCGACGGATCGTATCTGGCCCTTCCATCCGGGTTACAACCAGCTGGCGGACGACCCGCTCGGTTTCTGTTTCCTTGTCACATCCCCAAACGGACATCAATAAGGCCGCGACGAGCCCTGGCAGGAAGGTTTTCTTCATCAGGATTAATTCTACCTAAATATGCAATTTTTATTTGACATATACGGAATCCATTAGTTGCCCGTTTCCCGCCTCCAGGACGAGGTACTGCTTCCCCGGCGACTTATACCGCCAGTTCAATGTACCGACAACCTCCGGCAGCGATGTATCGCACGACCGGCCCCGGTTCTCCTTTTCCGCCAACACCCTGAACCATGTCGTATCCGGCGCATAGCGGCCGGCATTGGCGGCGATCGTCAGCCGCTCGCAATTCGCGACCCTCGCCGCAACCGTTATACCAAAGGAAACATTCGCGGCAACCGTATCCGGGCATTCGAAGCGCAGCACCCGCGCCGGCCGGGACGATCGTTCGAATCCGGGTTTGGAACAGGTCCACGACATGAACAACGTGGCGCCGGCAAGCAGCATGGCGATCGGGGCTATTTTCATACAGCATGAAATTATATCCCTCTAAAACGTAACCACTTACATAATGTTACAGAAAAAGAAGAAGGCCGCCCGGAAGGACGGCCTTTTCTATTCATATATTCCTGTCAAAAATTACCGGATTACGGTCACATCGCCTTTGATGATGAAGGCAGGGCCGAAGGTGGTCCGCTTGTAGGTGAGCCACCATACGAAGGTGCCTACATCCACAGGGCGGCCTTTGTACGTTCCGTCCCATCCCTGGTGCTGGTCTTTGCTGATGTACACCAGTTCACCCCAGCGGTTGAAGATGCGCAGTTCGTATTCGTACATCGGGCCTCTCAGTACGGGGCGGAAGAGATCGTTCTTGCCGTCGCCGTTGGGAGAGAAGGCATTCGGTACTTCGGGCTTGCTGTCGCAATCTTTCACATCGATGGTGATTTCGTCCGTACTGCTGCCGCAATCGTTGAAGGCGGTCACGGTGTAGGTACCGGGTTCTTTCACTTCGATGGAAGCCGTGGTGGCACCGGTGCTCCAGAGGTAACGGCTGGCGTTCGTAGCGTTGGCTTTCAGCATGAAGCGGCGGCCGCGGCAGATGATCGTGTCGTTGCCCAGGTTCACCGTCGGCGGGCCGGCGATAGATACCTTGATGCTGTCGGTTTTGTAGCGGTCGCAGTACTTATCGAGTACGCCGAGTACGTAGGTGCCGGGCTGGGTGATAGTTTTGATCGGGTTGAGGTCGCCATCGTTCCAGCGGTACACGTTCACGTCGGGGTGCCTTGCGTCTACCAGGATGCTGCTGCCGGGGCACATGTAGCGGTCCGGGCCGAGCTCGAGCTTCATGTCGGGGCGTTCGCTCACTCTCACAGCTTCCTTCACCACGCAATTGTCCCTGAACACTGCCACCTGGTAAGTACCGGCCCTGCTCACGACGATGGAGTTGCTGGTTTCACCGGTAGCCCATTGGATGCGGCCTGCGTTGGTGTTGACGGTCAGCATCACGGACTGGCCGGGGCAGATAGACGTATCTCTGCTGAGGGTTACGTCTGGCGGCGGGTTCACCGTTACGTTCACGGTATCGATGGTGATACATCCGAGTTTGGTGACGCGTACCCAGAAGCGTTCCTGCGTGCTCACCGTGATGATGGGCGAGGTGGCGCCGGTGCTCCAGAGATAGGTGGCGTTGCCTTCTACGGTAGCGTCCAGTTTAACGGACTGGCCACGGCAGATGGTGGTGTCTTTCAGATCGATGAGCGGCATCGGGATCACACCCACTTCGATGGAATCGGCCGCTTCGCACATGCCGTTGCTGACGGTCACTTTGTAAGTGCCTGCGCGGGTGATGCGGATGCGCTGGGTGGTTTCTCCGGTCGACCATCTGATCTGGTACCCGAAGTTGGCCGGGCCCGCATCCAGTACCATGCCGTTACCGCCGCAGAGGCTGGTATCGCTGCCCAGGTTCACCACAGGCATTTGCAGGTAGTTGATGGTGTAGGTCACCGTATCGGATATACAACCGGTGACGCCGTCGCGCACCACGAACGAGGCCGAAGTAGCGCCGTTCACGTTGAAGCGCGGGTTGGTAGAGGTCATCGGAACGCTCACCGCATTGGCCGGCGTTACGCCTACCAGGGTGTATACCGGTCTGTTCACGTCTCCTTTGGTTTTCAGGGTGATGAACGGATTGGTAGAGCAGTTCGTGAACACTTCCGCCTGCAGTTCCGGTTTCGGACAGGGCAGTACGTGGATCTGCTGGATCACGTCGTCTGCCGCGTTGCCGCAATTGTCGGTCACTTTCCATCTTCTCGTGATGGTATAACCGGCACACAGGTCAGGCGTATACGGGTCGATGGTGTATTGTACCTGTTTGGGGAAGCCTTCCGAGCAGTTGTCGGTCGCCGTCAGCGCGATCGGATCTGTCGGGATGGCTTGTCCGCAGGTCAGCGTAATGTCTGCCGGGGGAGCGGCGATCACGGGTTTCACCGTGTCGATCACCGTGATCACCTGGCGCATTTCGTTGGCGTTGCCGCAGTTGTCTACCGCCGTCCAGATATTAACGATCCGGTAAGAGCAGTTGCCCGGCACGGTTTCGCGGATAGATCTGAACCTTACGGTCACACCGCCGCTGGGCGTACAGTTGTCGGTAGCGTTGATGCTCACCGGCGCGGGGAGTGCGTCGCACATCACCGTGGTATCTGCCGGTACGGCCATGGTGAACGTCGGTTTGGTGGTATCCATCACCGTGATCACCTGCGTAGCGATGGCCACGTTGCCACATTCGTCGATGGCTTTCCAGGTGCGGGTCAGGCGGTAATTATCGGCGCAACGGGTGGAGAGCGGGCGCTTGCTGAAGCTGTACTCGATCCGTACGTTGTTGCCGGAACAATTATCGGTTGCGGTCATAACCGGTACCGAGGGCACTTCGCTGCAAGACAGCGTAATGTCGGTCGGCGGCAGGTTAGTGAAGACAGGCGCTGTGGTATCCTGTACCGTGATCGTCTGCGTCACCGTGGTTGCGTTGCCGCATTCGTCGGTAGCCGTCCAGGTACGGATCAGGCGGTAGTTGTTCGCGCAGGCGCCGGGGATGTCTTCGCGGCGTTCGTATTTCACGATGCGCACGTTCGCAGCGGGCGAGCAGTTGTCGGTAGCCGTCAGGTCCGGTTGAACCGGGATGGCGCTGCACTCAACTGTCGCATTTGCGGGAACAGGCATGTTGAATACGGGTTTGGTGTTGTCCACAACAGTCAGTACCTGCGTTACGGTGCGGGCGTTGCCGCATTCGTCGGTAGCGGTCCAGGTGCGGATGAGGCGGTAGTTGTTCGCGCAGGCGCCGGGGATGTCTTCGCGGCGTTCGTTCTTCACGATCGTCACGTTGGTACCGGAGCAGGCGTCGTTCGCCGAAAGGTCGGGCTGTGCCGGGATGGCGTGGCACTCAACCGTGGCGTCTGCCGGCGTAGGCGTGGTGAATACGGGTGCGGTGGTATCCCTCACCGTCAGTACCTGCTGCACCGTGGTGCTGTTGCCGCACTCGTCGGTAGCGGTCCAGGTACGGATGAGGCGATAGTTGTTCGCACAGGCACCGGGGATGTCTTCACGGTGTTCGTTTTTCACTACCGTCACTTTATTGCTGGCAGAGCAGTTGTCGGTCACGTTGAGGTCCGGCTGAACGGGGATGGCGCTGCATTCTACCGTAGCGTCTGCCGGCGTGCTGCCCACGAAAGTGGGACGGGTGGTGTCCTGAACGGTCAGCACCTGCGTCACCGTGCGGATATTGCCGCATTCGTCGGTCGCGGTCCAGGTACGGATCAGGCGATAGTTGTTCACGCATGCACCGGTAATGTCTTCGCGGCGTTCGCTCTTCACGATCCTGATGGCGCTGGTAGCGGTGCAGTTGTCGGTTACCGACAGGTCGGGCTGCGCCGGGATGGCGTCGCAATTCACCGTTACGTCGGCCGGTACCGGCATCGTGAAGTTCGGGCGTGTGGTATCCTGTACCGTGATCACCTGTGTCAGCACGGCGCTGTTGCCGCATTCGTCGGTAGCCGTCCAGGTGCGGATGAGGCGGTAATTGTTGGCACATGCTCCGGCGATGTCTTCGCGGCGCTCGTTCTTCGCAATGGTCACGCGGTTTTGTGCGGAGCAGTTGTCGGTAGCCGTGATATCGGGCTGTGCCGGCACGTCGTTACAATCTACGGTCGCATCCATGGGAACGGGCAGGACAAACACCGGTCTGGTCGTATCCTGTACCGTTACCACCTGGCGCACGGTGCGGGCGTTGCCGCAGGCGTCGGTAGCCGTCCAGGTACGGATGAGGCGGTAGTTGTTGGCACATGCACCGGCGATGCTTTCACGGGTCTCGTTTTTCACAACGGTCACGTCGCTGGCGGCGGAGCAGTTGTCGGTAGCCGTGAGGTCGGGCTGAACGGGGACGGCGTCGCAATTCACGGTCGTATCTGCCGGTGTGGGCATCATGAACGTGGGACGGGTGGTGTCTCTCACCGTGATCACCTGGATCACTTTGGAGATATTGCCGCATCCGTCGTTGGCCGTCCAGGTGCGGAGCAACCTGTAATTATTGGCGCAGGCGCCGGGGATGTCGATATGTTCTTCGTCGAACTGAACATTGATGATACCTGCACAGTTATCGCTGGCCGTGATCACGGGGCGTGCCGGGATGGCGTCGCAATTCACCGTGGTATCTGCCGGGATCGGGGTGGTGAACACCGGCTTGGTACGGTCTGCCACGATGATGGTCTGCGTGAGCGTGGTGCTGTTGCCGCATACATCGGTGGCCGTCCAGGTACGGATGAGGCGATAAGTGTTGGCGCAGGTGCTGTCGATGCGCTGTTCGTTTTTCACGACGGTCACATTACCGGCGCAGTTGTCGGTGGCAGTCAGGTCGGGCTGTGCGGGCACCTTGTCGCATTCTACCGTTGCGTTGGCAGGAGCGGGGCTGGTGAACACGGGAGCCGTAGTGTCTTGTACCGTTACGGTCTGCGATACGGTATTGAAGTTGCCGCATTCGTCGGTGGCCGTCCAGGTGCGGACCAGCTGGTAATTATTGATGCAGGCGCCCGGAATGTCGCGGCGGGTTTCGCTGAAGCGAACGGTCACGTTGTTGCCGGTGCTGCAATTGTCGGTAGCGGTCATGTTCGGTGCGGCGGGCACTTTGTCGCAATCCACGGTGGTGTCTGCAGGTGCTGCGCTGGTGAACACGGGCGCTTTGGTATCTACTACGGTGATGGTCTGCGTCACGGTCTGGGCGTTCCTGCACTCGTCTATGGCCGTCCAGGTGCGGATCAGCAGGTAGTTGTTGGCGCAGGCGCCGGGGATCGGGTTCCTGTTTTCGTTCTTCAGCACGGTCACTTTACCGGCCGGGCTGCAGTTGTCGATGGCGGTGAGGTCGGGCTGTGCCGGGATCTCGTCGCAATTCACCGTTACATCCGCAGGCGTAGGCATGGTGAACACGGGAGCGGTCCTGTCTTCCACGGTCAGCGTCTGTACGAACGTGGCGCTGTTGCCGCAGAGATCGGTAGCCGTCCAGGTGCGGCGCAGGCGGTAATTGTTGGCGCAGGCGCCGGATGTGCGGATGGTATCCACTTTCAGGGAAACGGTCACCTGGTTGCCCATGCTGCAATTATCCGTTGCGTTCACCGCAGGGGTGGCGGGGATGGCGTCGCAGCTCACGGTAGCATCCGCAGGCTGTCCGTTCGGGAAGGAGAATACCGGCTTGGTGGTATCCTGAACGGTCACCAGCTGAACATGCGTGCTGAAATTGCCGCAAAGGTCAGTGGCGGTCCAGGTACGGCGCAGCTGGTAGTTGCTGATGCACGCGCTGTTTGCGCGGAGGGTATCGGTCTTCAGATCGATGGTCACCATGTTGCCCGGCGTACAGTTGTCGGTAGCGGTCGGCATAGCTGCGGCAGGTACGGCGTCGCAGTTCACGGTTACGTTGGCAGGACGGCTCGCCCAAACCATCACAGGCTTGGTGGTATCCTGAACAGTAACGGTTTGAACGTGCGAGATCGCGTTGCCGCAAAGGTCGGTAGCGGTCCAGGTGCGGCGCAGCTGGTAGCTGTTCGCGCAGGCGTTGGAAGCGCGCACCGTATCCTGGCGGTAATCCATATCGATCTGGTTCACCGGCGTACAGTTATCCGTTGCCCCGGCGGTTGCTGCTGCTGGGATGGCGTCGCAGTTCACGGTTACGTCGGCAGGACGGGCACCGGTCCAAACCAGCACGGGGCGGGTAGTATCGCGGACGGTGATGGTCTGCACATGCGTAGCCACGTTGCCGCAAAGGTCGGTAGCGGTCCACGTGCGGCGGATGGTGTAATCGCTCACACAAGCGCCCGGAGCGCGGGTGATCACGGAATCCATCACCAGTGTGATCTGGTTGGCAGGCGTACAGTTATCCGAAACGGTCGGTACCGGCCTTGCAGGAAGTGCGTCGCAATCGGCGGTCATATCCGCAGGCAATCCGCCCGTCCAGGTGAATTTCGGCAGGGTCGTATCCTGTACGGTGATGAGTTGTTCCCAGCTGGTGCTGTTATTGCACAGGTCGGTAGCCGTCCAGATGCGGCGGATGGTATAGCTGCTGATGCAGGCGCCCGGTGCGCGGGTGATCACGGAATCGCGGCGGATCGAGATCTGGTTGCCGGGGGTACAGTTGTCGGTAGCCGTCGGCATCACCGCGCCGGGGATGTTATCGCAGTTCACCGTTACGTTGGCAGGAGCCGAACCGTTCCACACGAGGGTGGGGCGGGTGGTGTCCTGAACGGTGATCAGTTGTTCGTGGGTGGATGCGTTGCCGCAGAGGTCGGTAACGGTCCAGATACGGCGGATCGTGTAATTGCTCACACACATGCCGGATACGCGGGTGATCACGGAATCGCGGCGGATGGTGATCGCGTTGGCAGGCGTACAGTTGTCGGTAGCCGCCGGCATCACTGCTGCAGGGATAGCATCGCAATCTACGGTGATGTCGGCAGGACGGGCGCCGTTCCAAACGATGTTCGGGCGGGTGGTATCCTGAACGGTCACCAGTTGCTGATGCGTATTCATGTTACCGCAGAGGTCCGTGATCCTCCATCTCCGCATGATCTGGTAGCTGCTTGCGCAGGCGCCGGGGGTACGGATGATGGTGGAGTCGTACACCATGGTAATTTGATTGGCCGGCGTACAGTTGTCGGTAGCGGCCGGGATCGCCCTGGCAGGGATGGCATCGCAATTCACCGTGATGTTCGCCGGTGCGGTACCGTTCCATACGAATTCAGGGCGTGTGGTGTCCTGAACGGTGATGAGCTGCTCGTGGCGGGCCACGTTACCGCAGAGGTCGGTAGCGGTCCAGATACGGCGGATCGTGTATTTGCTGATGCAATCGGCAGGATTGCGGGTGATCACGGAATCGCGGCGGATGGTGATCGCGTTGGCGGCCGTACAATTATCGGTAGCCGTCGGCATCACAGCGCCAGGGATGTTATCGCAGTTCACGGTTACGTTGGCAGGAGCGGTTCCGGCCCAAACCATCGCCGGACGGGTAGTGTCCTGCACCGTGATCAGTTGTTCCCAGGTAGTGCTGTTGTTGCAAAGATCGGTAGCCGTCCAGATACGGCGGATCGTGTAGTTGCTGGTGCAACCCGTGGTCGGGCGCGTCACAACGGAATCGCGGCGGATCGTGATGGCGTTGGCAGGCGTACAGTTGTCGGTAGCCGTCGGCATCACCGCGCCAGGGATGTTATCACAGTTCACGGTGATGTTGGCAGGACGGGTGCCGGCCCAAACCAGCGTCGGACGGGTAGTGTCCTGAACGGTGATCAATTGCTCCCAGGTAGTGCTGTTATTGCACAGGTCGGTAGCCGTCCAGATCCGGCGGATCGTGTAGTTGCTGGTGCAACCCGTGGTCGGGCGCGTCACAACCGAATCGCGGCGGATCGTGATCGCGTTGGCAGCCGTACAATTATCGGTAGCGGTAGGCATCACCGCGCCGGGGATGTTGTCGCAGTTCACCGTTACGTTGGCAGGACGGGCTCCAGCCCAAACCAGCGTCGGACGGGTGGTGTCCTGCACGGTGATCAGTTGCTCCCAGGTGGTGCTGTTATTGCACAGGTCGGTGGCCGTCCAGATCCGGCGGATCGTGTAGTTGCTCGTGCAACCCGTGGTCGGGCGCGTCACAACGGAATCGCGGCGGATCGTGATTTGGTTAGCCGGCGTACAGTTGTCGGTAGCCGTCGGCGTCACAGCGCCAGGGATATTATCACAGTTCACCGTGATGTTGGCAGGACGGGTTCCAGCCCAAACCAGTGTCGGACGGGTGGTATCCTGAACAGTGATCAGTTGTTCCCAGGTGATGCTGTTATTGCACAGGTCGGTAGCCGTCCAGATCCGGCGGATGGTATAACTGCTGATGCAGGCTCCCGGTGCGCGGGTGATCACGGAGTCGCGACGGATCGTGATCCTGTTGCCGGGCGTACAGTTGTCGGTAGCCGTAGGCATCACAGCGCCGGGGATGTTATCGCAATTCGCGGTGATGTTGGCAGGACGGGCGCCGGTCCACACGAGGGTGGGACGGGTCGTATCCCGCACCGTTACCAGTTGAACATGGGTATCGGTGTTACCGCACAGGTCGGTAGCGATCCAGGTGCGGCGGATCTGGTAGTTGGAGATGCAGGCGCTGCCTGTACGGAGCGTGTCGAGGCGGATGGTGATAGCCACCTGGTTCCCAGGCGTACAGTTATCCGTAGCGGTAGCCGTTACAGTGGCAGGAACCGCGTCGCAGTTCACCGTCGTATCGCGCGGAGCACCGTTTGCGAATACCAGTACCGGGCGGGTAGTGTCCTGTACCGTGATGAGCTGTTCGTAACGGGCCACGTTACCGCAGAGGTCGGTAGCCGTCCAGATGCGGCGGATCGTGTAGTTGCTGATGCAACCCGTGGTCGGGCGTGTCACAACGGAATCGCGGCGGATGATGATCGCGTTGGCGGCCGTACAGTTGTCGGTAGCGGTCGGCATCACAGCACCGGGGATGTTGTCGCAGTTCACCGTTACGTTGGCAGGACGGGTTCCGGCCCAAACCATCGTCGGACGCGTAGTGTCCTGCACCGTGATCAGTTGCTCCCAGGTCGTGCTGTTATTGCACAGGTCGGTAGCCGTCCAGATCCGGCGGATGGTGTAGTTGCTCGTGCAACCCGTAGTCGGGCGTGTCACAACGGAATCGCGGCGGATCGTGATCGCGTTGGCGGCCGTACAGTTGTCGGTAGCCGTCGGCATCACCGCGCCGGGGATATTATCACAATTCACGGTGATGTTGGCAGGTCGTGTTCCAGCCCAAACCAGTGTCGGGCGGGTAGTATCCTGCACGGTGATCAGTTGTTCCCAGGTGATGCTGTTATTGCACAGGTCAGTAGCTGTCCAGATACGGCGGATCGTGTAGTTGCTCGTGCAACCCGTGGTCGGGCGCGTCACAACCGAATCACGGCGGATGGTGATCGCGTTTGCAGCCGTACAATTATCGGTAGCGGTCGGCATCACTGCGCCGGGGATGTTATCGCAGTTCACGGTGATGTTGGCGGGACGCGTTCCAGCCCAAACCAACGTCGGGCGGGTAGTATCCTGCACCGTGATCAGTTGCTCCCAGGTGGTGCTGTTATTGCACAGATCGGTAGCCGTCCAAATTCTGCGGATCGTGTATTTGCTGATGCAATCGGCAGGATTGCGGGTGATCACCGAATCGCGGCGGATCGTAATCGCGTTGGCAGCTGTACAGTTATCGGTAGCCGTCGGCATCACTGCAGCAGGGATGTTGTCGCAATTCACCGTTACGTTGGCAGGACGGGTGCCAGCCCAAACCAATGTCGGGCGGGTAGTATCCTGAACGGTGATCAGTTGTTCCCAGGTAATGCTGTTATTGCACAGGTCGGTAGCCGTCCAGATACGGCGGATCGTGTAGTTGCTCGTGCAACCCGTGGTCGGGCGCGTCACAACCGAATCGCGGCGGATCGTGATTTTATTGCCAGGCGTACAATTATCAGTAGCCGTCGGCATCACGGCACCGGGGATGTTATCGCAGTTCACGGTGATGTTGGCAGGACGGGCGCCGGTCCACACGAGGGTAGGACGAGTCGTATCCCGCACCGTTACCAGTTGAACATGGGTATCGGTGTTACCGCACAGGTCGGTAGCGATCCAGGTGCGGCGGATCTGATAGTTGGAGATGCAGGCGCTGCTTGTACGGAGCGTGTCGAGGCGGATGGTGATAGTCACCTGGTTCCCAGGCGTACAGTTATCCGTAGCGGTAGCCGTTACTATGGCAGGAACCGCGTCGCAGTTCACCGTCGTATCGCGTGGAACGCCGTTTGCGAAGGCAAGTACCGGGCGGGTGGTATCCTGCACCGTGATCAGTTGCTCCCAGGTAGTGCTGTTATTGCACAGATCGGTAGCCGTCCAGATGCGGCGGATCGTGTAGTTGCTGATGCAACCCGTGGTCGGGCGTGTCACAACGGAATCGCGGCGGATGATGATCGCGTTGGCGGCCGTACAGTTGTCGGTAGCGGTCGGCATCACTGCGCCAGGGATGTTATCGCAGTTCACCGTTACGTTGGCAGGACGGGTTCCGGCCCAAACCATCGTCGGACGCGTAGTATCCTGCACCGTGATCAGTTGCTCCCAGGTGGTGCTGTTATTGCAAAGATCGGTAGCCGTCCAGATCCGGCGGATGGTGTAGTTGCTCGTGCAACCCGTGGTTGGGCGCGTCACAACGGAATCGCGGCGGATGGTGATCGCGTTGGCTGCCGTACAATTGTCGGTAGCCGTCGGCATCACCGCGGCAGGGATGTTGTCGCAGTTCACCGTTACATTGGCAGGCCGTGTTCCAGCCCAAACCAATGTCGGGCGGGTAGTATCCTGCACCGTGATCAGTTGCTCCCAGGTGATGCTGTTGTTGCACAAGTCGGTAGCCGTCCAGATACGGCGGATGGTATAGTTGCTCGTGCAACCCGTGGTCGGGCGCGTCACAACCGAATCACGGCGGATCGTGATCGCGTTGGCCGTCGTACAGTTATCGGTAGCAGTAGGCATCACTGCGGCAGGGATGTTATCACAGTTCACCGTGATGTTAGCAGGACGTGTGCCAGCCCAAACCAATGTCGGGCGGGTGGTATCCTGCACGGAGATCAGTTGCTCCCAGGTGGTGCTGTTGTTGCACAGGTCGGTTGCCGTCCAGATACGGCGAATCGTATACACACCGGCGCAATCTGCGGGATCGCGGGTGATTACCGAATCGCGGCGGATCGTAATGGCGTTGGCAGCTGTACAGTTATCGGTAGCCGTCGGCATCACTACAGCAGGGATGTTGTCGCAGTTCACCGTTACGTTGGCAGGACGTGTGCCAGCCCAAACCAGTGTCGGACGGGTAGTATCCTGAACGGTGATGAGCTGTTCATGCGAAATGGCGTTACCGCACAGGTCGGTAGCCGTCCAGATACGGCGGATCGTGTAGTTGCTCGTGCAACCCGTGGTCGGGCGCGTCACAACCGAATCGCGGCGGATCGTGATTTTATTGCCAGGCGTACAATTATCTGTAGCGGTCGGCATCACGGCACCGGGGATGTTATCGCAGTTCACGGTAATGTTGGCAGGAGCAGTGGTCGCCCAAACGAGACGGGGGAGGGTAGTGTCCTGTACCGTTATCAGCTGGATGTGCGTATCGGTGTTACCGCACAGGTCGGTTGCGATCCAGGTGCGGCGGATTTGATAATTGGAGATGCAGGCGCTGTTAGTACGGAGCGTGTCCAGGCGGATGGTGATAGACACCTGGTTCGCAGGCGTACAGTTATCCGTAGCGGTAGCCGTTACAGTAGCAGGCACAGCATCGCAGTTCACCGTCGTATCGCGCGGAGCGCCGTTTGCGAAGGCAAGCACCGGGTTGGTGGTATCCTGAACGGTGATGAGTTGCTCCCAGGTAGTGCTGTTATTGCAAAGGTCGGTAGCCGTCCAGATCCGGCGGATCGTATAGTTGCTGATGCAACCCGTGGTCGGGCGCGTCACAACGGAATCGCGGCGGATGGTGATCGCGTTGGCGGCCGTACAGTTGTCGGTAGCCGTCGGCATCACTGCGCCGGGGATATTATCACAATCTACGGTGATGTTGGCAGGACGGGTGCCGGCCCAAACCAATGTAGGACGGGTAGTATCCTGCACCGTGATCAGTTGCTCCCAGGTGGTGCTGTTATTGCACAGGTCGGTAGCCGTCCAGATCCGGCGGATCGTGTAGTTGCTCGTGCAACCCGTGGTCGGGCGCGTCACAACCGAATCGCGGCGGATTGTGATCGCGTTGGCAGCCGTACAATTATCGGTAGCGGTCGGCATCACCGCGCCGGGGATGTTGTCGCAGTTCACCGTTACGTTGGCAGGCCGTGTTCCAGCCCAAACCAATGTCGGGCGGGTAGTATCCTGCACCGTGATCAGTTGCTCCCAGGTAGTGCTGTTATCGCACAGGTCGGTAGCCGTCCAGATCCGACGGATGGTGTAGTTGCTCGTGCAACCCGTGGTCGGGCGCGTCACCACCGAATCGCGGCGGATCACGATCGCGTTGGCAGCCGTACAATTATCGGTAGCGGTAGGCATCACCGCGGCAGGGATATTATCACAATTTACGGTGATGTTGGCAGGACGCGTTCCAGCCCAAACCAATGTTGGGCGCGTAATGTCCTGCACCGTGATGAGTTGCTCCCAGGTCGTGCTGTTATTGCAAAGATCGGTCGCCGTCCAAATTCTGCGGATCGTGTATTTGCTGATACAATCGGCAGGATCGCGGGTGATCACCGAATCGCGGCGGATCACGATCGCGTTGGCTGCCGTACAGTTATCGGTAGCCGTCGGCATCACTGCGCCGGGGATATTATCACAATTTACGGTGATGTTGGCAGGCCGTGTGCCAGCCCAAACCAGCGTCGGACGGGTAGTATCCTGCACCGTGATGAGTTGCTCCCAGGTCGTGCTGTTATTGCAAAGGTCGGTAGCCGTCCAGATACGGCGGATCGTGTATTTGCTCGTGCAGTCGGCTGGATCGCGGGTGATCACCGAATCGCGGCGGATCACGATCGCGTTGTTTGCCGTACAGTTATCAGTAGCCGTCGGCATCACAGCGCCAGGAATATTATCGCAGTTCACCGTTACGTTGGCAGGCCGTGTTCCAGCCCAAACCAATGTAGGACGGGTAGTATCCTGCACCGTGATCAGTTGTTCCCAGGTAGTGCTGTTATTGCAAAGATCGGTAGCGGTCCAGATCCGGCGGATCGTGTAATTGCTCGTGCAACCCGTGGTCGGGCGCGTCACAACCGAATCGCGGCGGATGACGATCGCGTTGGTCGCCGTACAGTTGTCGGTAGCGGTCGGCATCACAGCGCCAGGAATGTTATCGCAATTCACCGTTACGTTGGCAGGAGCCGCACCAGTCCACACGAGGGTGGGGCGGGTGGTATCCTGCACCGTGATGAGTTGTTCCCAGGTGGTGCTGTTATTGCAAAGATCGGTAGCCGTCCAGATACGGCGGATCGTGTAGTTGCTCGTGCAACCCGTGGTCGGGCGCGTCACAACCGAATCGCGGCGGATCACGATCGCGTTGGCGGCCGTACAGTTATCGGTAGCCGTCGGCATCACTGCGCCAGGGATGTTATCACAATTCACCGTGATGTTGGCAGGACGCGTTCCAGCCCAAACCAATGTCGGGCGGGTAGTATCCTGCACCGTGATCAGTTGCTCCCAGGTCGTGCTGTTATTGCACAGGTCGGTAGCCGTCCAGATACGGCGGATCGTGTATTTGCTCGTGCAATCGGCAGGATCGCGGGTGATCACCGAATCGCGGCGGATCACGATCGCGTTGGCTGCCGTACAGTTATCGGTAGCCGTCGGCATCACGGCGCCAGGGATATTATCACAGTTCACCGTGATATTGGCAGGACGGGTTCCAGCCCAAACCAGCGTCGGGCGGGTAGTATCCTGCACCGTGATCAGTTGCTCCCAGGTAGTGCTGTTGTTGCAAAGGTCGGTAGCCGTCCAGATACGGCGGATCGTGTATTTGCTCGTGCAATCAGCTGGATCGCGGGTGATCACGGAATCGCGGCGGATCACGATCGCGTTATTTGCCGTACAGTTATCAGTAGCCGTCGGCATCACTGCGCCAGGGATGTTGTCGCAGTTCACCGTTACGTTGGCAGGAAGTGTTCCAGCCCAAACCAGTGTCGGGCGGGTAGTATCCTGCACCGTGATCAGTTGCTCCCAGGTAGTGCTGTTATTGCACAGGTCGGTTGCCGTCCAGATACGGCGGATCGTGTATTTGCTGATGCAATCGCCCGGCAAATGAGTGACCACGGAATCGCGGCGGATCGCGATCGCGTTGGCTGCCGTACAATTATCGGTAGCCGTCGGCATCACCGCGCCTGGGATGTTATCGCAGTTCACCGTTACGTTGGCAGGCCGTGTTCCAGCCCAAACCAAAGTCGGGCGCGTAGTATCCTGCACCGTGATCAGTTGTGTATGCGTGGAAGCGTTACCGCAAAGGTCGGTCACCGTCCAGTTACGGCGGATCGTGTATTTGCTCATGCAATCGCCCGGTAAACGGGTGATCACGGAATCACGTTTGATCGTGATCGCATTCGCGGCAGCACAGTTGTCGGTAGCAGTGGGGTTGATCGCTCCGGGGATATTGTCACAATTCACCGTCACGTCCGCAGGCGCAGCGCCACTCCAGACGATCGTCGGCGGAACATTGTCCACCACCTTCACGATCTGGACCCTCTCGGATTTGTTACCGCAAGCGTCAGTCGCCGTCCAGGTACGTTTCAGCCAGTAAGTGTTCTGGCAGGAGTTGGTCACCCCGGTCCTGATAGTATCCTGCGTATAATCCAGTCTTACGGTCACCCCGGCAGGCAGACAGTTGTCGCTCACCGTAGGCGTCACCGCAGCAGGAATGGCATTACAGCTCGCATTCAGCGTATCGGCCAGTACAGGGCTCCAGGTCATGGTGGGCCTGGAAGTATCCACCACCGTGATCCGCTGGGTATGTACCGCCTGGTTATTGCAATTGTCTTTCGCCGTCCAGGTGCGGATCAGCACATAGTTATTCACGCAGGTACCGGTAAACGTTGCATCACGAACGGTATTCACCGTCACGGTCACTGCCGCGTCTGCCGTACAATTATCCGTTGCGGATGCCGTTACCGCCGCCGGGATCGCCGAACAGCTCACCGTCGTATCCACAGGGGCGCGGCCGCCAGGGAATTGCAGGACGGGCTTCTTCGTGTCCGTCACCGTGATGGACTGGGAAGTGGTCACTTTCAATCCGCAAGGGTCTTCGGCCGTCCAGGTACGGGTAATGGTCATGCCGCAGGCGTTGTTCACCGTAACATCGGCATGCGTGATGGTAAGCGTCAGTCCCAGCGGGTGCTGGAACGTAGGCGTGCCGAACAGCGTGGTATAGTCGAACGTTTTGTCGCACTCGCGGCTGATGTTCGCCGGAGTGGTCACGACCGTCGGAGGATTGGTGCTGACGGTGATCTTAACAGGAGCGGATGTATCCGTACATGCCCCTGATTTTACGATCCTACGGAACCAGGTCGTTACCGAAAGCGCCCCGGGCTGATAATACTCGCCTGTGGCGCCGGGAATGATCGCATAACCGGCCGTTGCGCTCGTGGTGCTCGAAATCCAGCTATACGTGAAGGTCCCCGTACCGCTCGACGGGTGGCCGATGTCATAAATCTGCGCAGGTACTGTATTCGGACAGATGATCTGGTCGTCGCGTATGATATTTTGATTGATTGGATTGAGATTCGACAGGATAACCGTGTCAGACACGGCCGCACAGGCGCCATTCGTAATCGTCCATACGAGCGTGGCAACGGTCCCTACGAATACCCTTGCCGTGCTGGTCGGGCTGTGGATGTCGGAGAACACCACGGAAGCAGGGTTCGCCGTCCAGGTGCCTACAGCGCCAGCAACGCTGGGAGCGGACGCCGCCAGCTGGAAGAGCTCTTCGTTACATTTTTCCTGGTCGGGGCCGGCATTGGGTTTGGCCGGTTGTTGCGACACCGTTACCGTAGTGCTCACGCAGGCAGAGTTGCCGCACGTTGTACTGCCGATAGCGCGCACGGAATAAGTAGTGGTAGCAGTGGGGGAGACGTTGATGGAAGTTACGTTCCGCCCGATCTCCACGCCCGTAGCGCAATCGCCGCGGTACCATACCCATTCGGAGTTGGAACCGGTGGTTCCGCTGGTGATGCTCAGCGTCACGGTTTCGCCCACGCAGATGTCCCCGTCCGACACCCCGATGGTCGGTGTGGTGGAGGGCGTATTCAGCACTACGTCGAATTCCTTCGCGTCGAAGCAGGTATCATTGGTAGTGCCTACCGGTTTGCGCACCGTCAGGCGGAAGCGATATGTTCCCGCAGCGGCGGTGCCCGGATAGGTTACCGTAATGGTACCGCCGGTGGTGCTGGGCAGGGGCATATCTTTAATATCCACGAAGCCCGGCATTTTAGGAGCGATCGCCTCAAGGTCGTACCGGGAAGGTGCGTTCGTTGCCGTATAGGTCAGCGGGAAGGTAAACGGTGTGACCTTGCAGACATCGATGACCGAGGGGACCGTCACCGTCGGGCCGTTAAAGTACCGCAGCGTTACGGAGATGGTAACTGCAGGACAGGTTTTCGCATTGCCGTTACGTTTACGTACCACCCAGTTCACGGTGCCGGAAGTGCCCGCAGCGCCGGTGTAGGTAATCACCGCGTTGGGGTTGTTTACTTCGCTGGCCGGAATGGTGAACGGAGCAGGCAGCATGTCGGGCTCCCAGGTACCGATCAGCGATGTATCGGTGAGGGGTTGCGCCGTCATGGTAAACGTGCGCGAACATTGCGACATGTCCGTCTCTGTTACCGTTGCCGTGGGCCTGGTATACGTAATAAATTCCTTCTCTGAAACGGTTTTACAATCCGCCAGGTTGGAAGATATGGTCAACCGTACGCGCACGGGCACGTTCGGCGGCATATTGATAAGATCGCGCTCGTTGGGGGCTGCTGCAGGAATGGTAAGACTGGCCCCGTTGGCGGCACCTACGATTTCCCAGGTAACCGTATACGGCGTTTTCCCGGCGGGGGTACCACCGGTGTTGCGTAAACGGTAAGTGGTGGTAACCGGATCGGTACACTGCGCGCTCACGTTCTGGATGTTGGCCACGGGGTTCTTTACCGACGTGATCTTGATCGTATCCGTCCGCAAACACTGTCCGTTCCGGACTTCGAGGTACGGCTTGATGGAATCGCCGTCCAGGGGAGGCGCCGTTACGTTGATAGTTTGCGTGGTGGAAGTGCTCGGCATCCAGCGAAGCTTATATCCGGCATTGGCCGCACCAGCATTCAATGTTACCTGTGACCCGGCGCAGACAACCGTGTCCGGCCCCAGGTTCACCACCGGCGGCTCGTCCACATATATCGTTACGGTATCGCGCCGCGTACAATAACGCGGTACGCTGCCCACCATACCAAAATAGGCGGTACCTGCCACGATGTAGGTGGAAGTTACGTCTGGCTGGATGAGGATCTTGTCTTTCGGCTGAGGGCCCGACGGCCAGGGCATGATATAATTTCCCGTGAAATCGAACTGCTCGTAACCGTTGGGGTTGGCAGAAGATTCCAGCGGCACCGCCGTCAATACGAGCGATTCGCCTTTACATAGCGAATCCTTTGGCACTATGATGTCTGGTAGTGGTATCACACCGATCAGTACCGGGCTCGATGGCGTATAACATTGCGTACCCGGCGTAACGTTCCCGCTCTCGATCACCATCAACCGGTAATAAAAATCCACGTTGGGCTCTGTCAGCAATCCTTCGGGAATAGTGAGCACCGGCGTGCTGATACCGGTATAACCGGAAGCAGCGGTGATGGGCGTCCAGGTGCCGGTGAGGCCACGGCGCATTTCCCATTGGTAAATAGGATTATCGAAGTAGTCGATAGGGTCGATGGTCGCTTTCACGGTCAGGCCTGCACCTGGACAGATATAATCCGAAGTGCCGACGCCGTCGATATAGGTAAAGATCTTGGGCGCGCAAAACTCGAATTCGATGTCGTCTACCGCAATGTCGTTACCGCATCCACCGTCGTTGTCATTCTTGATTTCCACCGTTACGTCTTTCACTCCAGGTGGCAAGGTAACGGTACCACCGAACTGCTGCCAGCCGGTGAGCCGCTGATCGCCGGCGTCGAGGCGGCGAAGGTCCATAGAAACATCCCCCGTGTAAAACTGGCCGATGATCGCGTTGGTGGCTTTGTTCCTGATGATGAAGGTAACACCTGCATACTGGTATGTGCCCCCATATCCCGCACAGGTACTTGTAAGCACCTGGTGGGAGTTGAGGTTGATGAACCATGCCGAAAAATTGTATTTCGCGCCGGGACAAAGATTATTTACTTCTCTTTTATAGAACGTCTTTGGCTTTTCGGAGGAGTTCGCAATTAGCATACCGCCCAATCCGTTGTTAGTATGGTCGTCCACATTATCCCATTCCGGGCGGCCGCCGCGTATCGCATTATAATATACGGTATACCAATCGTCGGCCAAAGGCCAATTGTTGCTAGTGTTACCTGCTACATACGGATTGGAATTGTAGTTATAGTCGATCGTTCCGGAAGTAACGGGCCGGCGGGGGCCGTCTGCCGTAAACGTCCCGAAATCTTCTTTGAAGTTCGTATTAGGCGCAAAGTCGCCAAGGCATTTGGTGATGGGGCAGTCGGAAACGGAGATGGTCTGCTCTACTTCCCGCACATAATTGGTCCCATTATATCTTCTATATAACGTTGCCCGGATCGTATAGGTGCCCACCTCTTTCATGTCGAGCAGGATGGATTGCCCGGGATTGATCGTTCTGGAACCGTAAGTAACCTGGCTGTTTACCCATAAAATCGGACTGGGCCTTCCCATGGAGGCCCGGTATACGAAAACCGAGCCGGAGGGGCGCGTGATTGTCCATTTGACGCTGTCCGTGCTGCGTGTACCTCTGAAGAATACGTGGATGGCCGCGTATTTGTCCAGGCAGACGTCCTCAGGAGCGTTCATCCAGGCGTCGAACTCGTCGTTAAAGACCCTTGGCAGGCTGGTTTGGGCCAGTGATATCCCGGCGGCGGACAGTAATATAGATAGTAGTAGTAAAATTCGTCTCATTGTCGCAAACAATTTTGTGAATGAAATGCCGATTCCCCGGCTGATGGGCAGGGGAGCGGAGGTTGTCAGAACCGGAAGGCCGGTAAGACGACTTGATAATTTGTTTGAAACAATGCGGGACGTTGGGTCCGGCGCTGGTTTTCATAGGCGTACAGGATCGATTTCATAGGCTTCGGTTAAAATTCAGTCAATACCGATATGGACAAATTTTAGAAATTCTGAATTTAAAATTAATCATAATATGGTTATATCCAAAAATATAAATTTACCGGCACACATCAAAATAGAAGTTAAGTATGGTTAATAGAGTATTGGCGGATTGACTTTCAAATGATTATTGAAGTGGAAAAAATGTTAACTTTTTTTTCTGTGTACCGGCAATATTTTATTTTTTTTATGCTGCTTGCGCTATTTGTAAAATAAATAACTACCTTTGCAGACCAAATTCGTAGTAAGATGCCTAAAGTAAAGACTCATAGCCGTGCGAAGAAGACGTTTACGGTGACCGGCAGCGGAGCGATCAAACGTCCGAAAGCATACAAAAGTCACCTGTTGACCAAAAAGTCAAACAAAAGGAAACGTTCTCTCAGAGGAAGTAGCCTGGTAGCAGATGCCAATCTGAACCTGGTAAAGCGTATGCTCGTACTTCGCTAACTCATTAATTTTCGTTAAACAAGTTTTAAAAAGCATAACATGCCTCGTTCCGTAAACGCAGTTGCGTCCAGAGCCAGAAGAAAGAAGATCCTGAAGCAAGCCAAAGGATTCTACGGTAAACGTAAAAATGTATACACCGTAGCCAAAAACGTACTGGAGAAAGGGCTCACATATAGCTACGTAGGTCGCAAACTGAAGAAAAGAGAATACCGGACACTGTGGATCGCGCGTATCAACGCCGCCGCCCGTGCCGAAGGAATGACCTACTCTCAGCTCATTCACAGACTGACCGAAAAGAATATTGGTCTCAACCGTAAAGTTCTGGCTGACCTCGCCATGAACGAACCTGAGACTTTTAAATCTCTCGTAGCTTCTGTAAAATAAGTCGATTCAACATCGCTATAAATCAACCGGTTACATTGTGACCGGTTTTTTTATTGCCCCCGACTTTCCCGTTTCCATCGGCATCCTTTCAAACCCGATCGCCTACGCTTTCCGTAAACGGCGGCAAAAATACACCCTTTTAGTAGTATTCATGCCAATTTCATGGTAAGACCGTTGGTTCGGCCCCTTCCTGGCATACTGAAATGTAAAAAATTGGCGGAAGGTGACCCAATCACTGCAAAAGCGCTCAAGCGCTGTTCCTCTACTCCTGTATTCTCCGCGCTCGACGCGACGGTGGCCAAACATACGATGCTATTTTCCAGCCCTGATCGGCAATACCCAATGGATTAAGTAACCGCGCCAATCATCCCCGCCATCCGGGACCTGCATCCAATGCAATTTTTCCGGCGGCGCTTCACCTGGTGAAGCCAAAACCAGCCATTCTCCTCCAACTCCAGACGCCTTTCCGGTTGCCAGTATCTATGCACCCTCCCAAAACACAAATCGGTTACCATTGGTAACCGACCACATCCATTATAACCTGGAACAATTCCTACCCATCATCCCCTAAACACAAAATACCCTTCCTTCCACTTCAGGTCCGGCACATTCCCCGCTTCATAAATCCCGTACACCGCCGATCCACTGCCGCTCATACTCGCGTAAACCGCACCTGTATCGTACATCCGGTCGCGTATCGCAGCGATCTCCGAATGTTTCGTAAAGACCGGCGCCTCAAAATCATTCGTCAAACGCCCTTTCCAGCTGCTTACGTCTTTCCAGTCAATGGCCGACAACGGCACTTCCGGCGCTCCCGGCCGCAGTTGCCCGAACGCCCAACCCGTGTTCACATGGATACCGGGATGCACCAGCAAAAAAGAGTACCGGGAAAGGTCTACCTGGAAAGGCGAAAGGATCTCGCCACGCCCTTGCCCCAGGCTCGCCTGGTTACGGATGAAAAACGGGCAGTCACTCCCCAGCTGCGCGGCATAACCCATCAGCCGGGCCTCGTCCAGCCCCAGGTTGTATTTCGTATTCAGCAATGTCAGGGTAAAGGCACCGTCGGCCGATCCGCCGCCCAAACCCGCACCGGTAGGGATCACCTTGTGCAAATGGATATGCACTGCGGGCAATTCGGGGAAATCGGCCTTCAGCAACTGGTAAGCCCGCATGCAAAGGTTATCTGCCGCTTCACCGGGAATGGCGATACCCGACTGACTGAAAGCCAGTGCAGGCGCGGTAATCACTTCCAGCGCATCGCGGACGGGCAGGGGATAGAACACGGTTTCCAGGTCATGAAAACCATCGTCCCGCTTCCGCAGGATGTGCAGGCCCAGGTTGATCTTGCAATTGGGAAAAACGATCACTTCCGGTTATTTGCTTTTACGGCTGTTGATCTCGTCGCGGATGGCGATGGCGCGGATGTAGTCTTCCTGCTCCAAAACCTCCTGCAGCAGCGTGTTCAGCTCCTCGAGGTTCAGGGCCTTCAGATCGTCTTCCGTGCCTTTTTCATGCTCGGAAATGGAAGGCGTGCCGGCCGCTTTGGTGGTTTTCTTACCGGGGTCGTCCAGTAAAATGCCGGCGCTGTTGAGAATGTTCTCGTATGTGTAGATCGGGCAGCCGAACCGCACGGCCAGGGCCAAAGCGTCGGAAGTCCGCGAATCGATCTCGATGGTATCGTCGTTATTGGAGCAAACCAGCTTCGAGTAAAAAATACCTTCCTGGAGATTGCTGATCACCACTTCATGCAGCTCAATATTAAACGCATTCATGAAGTTTTTCATAAGATCATGGGTCAACGGGCGGCTGGGTTGCATTTTTTCCAACGCCACCGCAATAGCTTGCGCTTCAAACCCTCCGATCACGATGGGAAGCCTTCTCAATCCGTTCACTTCTCCAAGTACAACGGCATAAGAATGGGTTTGTGTTATACTGTGCGACAGTGCGACTATTTCCAATTCTATTTTTCTCATACGGTCATTATGCGTAAGCGCTCACAATTAAACGTGTATAAGACGTGAAGTTAGAAAAATATTCGATATAGAAAAAGCGTGACTGCCGCTGTTCGCGCAGGAAGCCGGTTTTATTTTCCGGCTGCGGCTGTACGAACGGGCGGCAGTCAGCACATTATCATTAATTCCCTTTATATTTCTTTACAGCTTCGGTCAGCTTCGGCACCACTTCGAACGCATCTCCCACGATCCCGTAATCCGCCGCTTTGAAGAACGGCGCTTCGGGGTCTTTGTTGATCACGACGATGGTTTTGCTGCCGTTCACGCCCGCCAGGTGCTGGATAGCGCCGGAAATACCGATGGCGATATAGAGATTGGGGCGCACGGTAAAACCGGTCTGGCCCACGTGCTCATGATGCGGCCTCCAGCCGGCGTCGGCCACCGGGCGGCTGCATGCGGTAGCCGCGCCGAGCGCATGCGCGAGATCTTCCACGATCCCCCAGTGCTCGGGGCCCTTGAGGCCACGGCCGCCGCTCACCACGATCTCGGCTTCCGTTAACGGCACTTCGCCGCTCACGGTTTCCACTTTCAGCGTTTTAATCCGGAAATCCGCATCGCTCAAACCCGCCGCGAACGCCTCCACGGAAGCGCTGCCGCTGCCGGGGCTCAACGAAAAGGTATTCGGCATCACGGATACGATTTTCTTGTCGGTAGTAATATTCACGTTCGCGAAAGCCTTCCCGGAAAACACGTTTTTCTTCACCACGAAACCTGCCGAAGTATCCGGCATACCGATGGCGCCCGCCACGAAGCCCGCTTTCAGTTTGGCCGACAGCTGCGGCGCAATGGAACGGCCCGCGAAGTTGTGCGAAAACACGATCACCGATCCGTTTTCTTTTCCAACGGCTTCCGCCATAACTTTCGTAACCGCGCCGGATTCGGGCTCGTTGAGCCGCGCATCCGCCACATGCAATACTTTCGACGCACCGTACTGGCCCAGTGCCGCGAGCTCCGCATTATCGATTTCCCCGACTGCTACCGCAACCGCCGGAATGCCCAGCTGCTGCGCGATTCGGGCGCCGTACTGCACGGCTTCGATCGCTGATTTCTTAACTTTTCCCTGGAATTGATCGGCAAATATGATGACTGACATTTTCTTCTTTTTTTGTTGGTAATGAATGAATGGAAAGGGTAGGCCTTAGATCACCTTGGCTTCTTCGTGCAGCAAACGGGCGAGCTCTTCCACCTGGTCGGCCGCGATCATTTTCACGCCCGCCTTCGCCGGGGGCAGCTCGAACGATACGATGGAGGTCAAAGCATCCACCGCAACGGGCTCCACTACCTTCAGGGGCTTGGTCCGCGCCGCCATGATACCGCGCATATTGGGGATACGCGCTTCCGCCATGCCTTTCTGTGCGCTCAGCGCCAGCGGCAGGCTCACTTCCACCACTTCCTCACCGCCTTCGATCTCCCGTTTCAGCGTGGCGGTAGTACCGTTCACGTCCAGTTTGCTGGCGATGGAAACGAATGGCAGGCCCAGCAGTTCCGCTACCATGCCGCCCACGGAAGAACCGTTATAATCGATCGTTTCCTTACCGGTAAATATGATGTCGTATTGTTCCTGTCTGGCCACCGCCGCGATCTGCGAAGCGATGTAGAAGCTGTCCTGGCTATCGGCATTCACTCGGAAGGCTTCGTCGCCCCCCAGTGCCAGCGCCTTACGGATAACGGCTTCGGTATCGGCACCGCCCACGGTGATCAGGTGCACCGTGGCGCCCAGGGTCTCCTTCAACTCCAGCGCCCTTACCAGTGCATACCACTCGTCGTACGGGTTGATGATGAACTGCACTCCCGCCTCACTGAATTTCGTGTTATTGTCCGTGAAAGCTATTTTTGCAGTTGTGTCGGGCGTTTTACTGATACATACTAAGATCTTCATATCCGTTTACTGGTTTTGGTGAAAAATGCAGTATTTACAAATATATGGGATTTAGGGGTTCAGCCATCAGCAGCCACGATACGTTTAACATATTGCTTAGAAATCGACCGCATGGACAAAATCGCACAAATAAAATCATTTCTTGAAAGCGCCCCGGCAGACAGCTTCCTGCGTCATGCCCTGGCCCTCGAATACGTGAAGATCAACGACGACGCGGCCGCCCGCGCCACGTTCGAAGCCCTCCTGGCCGCAGACCCCGGCTACGTAGGCTCGTACTTCCATCTCGGGAAAGTGCTCGAGCGCCTCGGCGAACGGGACGCCGCCGCCGCCACGTACGAAAAGGGAATGGACATCGCCCGCCAGCAGCGCGACATGCACGCTTACAACGAACTCCAGGCCGCCCATGAAGACCTTTAACCCCTTCGACGCCGCGAGCTTCCGCACCGCCCTGCGCGCGTTCATGGACCGCGAATCCATCTTGCCTGCCGGCGCCACACTTCTCGTAGCCGTAAGCGGAGGCGCCGATTCCGTGGCGCTCGCACACTTGCTGTACACCTCCGGCATCCCCATCCAGATCGCGCATTGCAACTTCCGGCTGAGAGGCGAAGAATCCGACCGCGACGAAACCTTCGTCCGCCGCTTCGCCGCCCAACTGAACGTCCCTTTTCATGTCAAACATTTCGACACAAACGAATATGCATCCGCCGGGAAGCTTTCCATCCAGGAAGCCGCGCGGGAACTGCGGTACGCCTGGCTGGAGGAACTGCGCATCCAGGCCGGCCTGCACGCCGTTGCCACGGCGCATCATATGCAAGACGGCGTGGAAACGCTCTGGATGAACCTGTCCAAAGGAACGGGGATTTCCGGCCTCCACGGCATCCTGCCGAAACAGGGCGCGCTCATTAGGCCGCTGCTTTTCGCCACGCGGGAAGATATTGCAGGATATATGATGGCGGAGCAACTGGCTTTCGTGGAAGACAGCTCCAACGCATCCGATAAGTACACGCGGAACTATATCCGGCATCATGTGCTGCCGCCGCTGCGGGAAGCGTATCCGGACGTGGTGCGCCAGACGGGCGCGTCCATTCAGCGTTTCCGGGAAGCGGAAATGCTATATCAGCAGGCGGTGGAAGGGTATCGGAAAAAACTCGTGGAGAAAAAAGGGGAGGAGTATTTCATCCCCGTGCTGAAACTGAAACAGGTACGCCCCCTGGCTACCATCGCGTACGAACTGCTCAAGCCCTTCGGGTGCAATACCCACCTGGCCGCGCAAGCCATACACCTGCTGGAAGCGGGCCCCGGCAAGTTCGTCACCACCGCCACGCACCGTATCGTCCGCGACCGCAAATGGCTCATCATTACGCCCCTGGAGGAAAACCTTTCCGCGCATTTCCTCATCGAAGCGGGCCAGCGGGAAGTGCTGCTTCCGGGTTTCCGCATCACGCTGCGCGAAGAAAAATACGATGGCCGCCCCATTCCCGCGGACGCGGATGTGGCGTACCTCAACGCCTCGGAACTTTCGTTCCCGCTCATGGTCCGCAAATGGAAAACGGGCGACTACTGCTATCCGCTCGGCCTCAATAAAAAGAAAAAGCTCAGCCGCCTGTTCATCGACCAGAAACTATCCCTTCCCGAAAAGGAAAAGGTGTGGGTGCTGGAATCGGACAAACGGATCGTGTGGGTGATGGGCATGCGCCTGGACCACCGTTTCCGCGTGACGGAACATACGGAGCAGATACTCGTTTTGAAAATGGAAACAACCCGCTGATCAGGGATTGAGCAGGCGCTGCAGGAAGTACATGAACACGGCAGGCTTGATGACGATGGGAAACACCAGGCCCAGCACGGCTCCCCAGAAGTGCGCGCTATGGTCGATCCCGTCGCCCCCGCGGCGAGACATGTACGCCGAATACACCAGGTACAGCACGGCATAAAGGATGAACCACATGGGGATGAAGAAATACAGCCCGATCTTCTGCCAGGGGTCGAACAGCACGCAGGAAAACAGTACGGCAGACACCGCGCCGGATGCGCCGATCGACTGGTAACCGTATACGTCCTTATACTTGAAATAATTCGCTACGTCGGGTAGTACGAGGCCCAGCACGTACAGCAGCGGGAAGTAATACACACTGCCCAGCACCCTTTCGAAATAGAAGGAAATATAGTCCCCAAAAAAATACAGCGACAGCATGTTGAAGAACAGGTGCATGAAATCGCGGTGTACGAGACCGGAGGTGAAGAAACGGTAATATTGGTTGCGGTGATTCACCTGGTAAGGCCAGAAACTGAGCTTCTCCATGTCTCCCGGCCGGGTGAAGGTCGTAATGGAAACGAGGGAAGTGATAACGATGATGATGAGGGTAATGCTCATAAGCTGGACGGTAATTAATCCGTAAATATAATCATTGATGGTGATACTTCTCATTATTGAGGACGGTATACGCCCTGTAGAGCTGTTCGGTCATGATAAGGCGGACGATCTGGTGGGGGAACGTCAGGTCGGACAATGACATCTGCACATTGGCGCGTTGCAGCACCGCGGCATCGATCCCGAAAGCCCCGCCGATCAGCACGATGAGCTGGCGCGTGCCGGCATTGTTGCGCTGCCGGAGAAAATCCGCCAGTTGCAGGGTACTGAACGCTTTTCCGCGCTCGTCGAGCGCGAGGAGATAATCCTGCGGCTGCAGCATATCGAGAATGATCTTTCCTTCCTGTTTTTTCAGTTCCGGGACCGAAAGGCTCGCCGCCTGCTTCACCGTCGGGATCAGTTTGATATCGAAATCGGTGTAGTGCTGCAATCTTTTCCGGAATATTTTAATCCCTTCATCGATCCACGCATCATTTTCCTTACCTATGCTCCAAAGCTGTATTTTCACGGGTTTCAGCGTTTTGTTACTGCCGTCAAAAGTAATTGTAAAATGTAAATTGCTGAAAAAAAGCGGGAGAAAGATTTGCAGAAATGAAAAACTTCCCTACATTTGCATCCCGTTCAATACAAACGGAATGGCTGCGTAGCTCAACTGAATAGAGCATCTGACTACGGATCAGAAGGTTTCAGGTTTGAATCCTGACGCGGTCACAAAAGATACCCTCCAGTGAAAACTGGAGGGTTTTTCATTTTTATTCATCATTACATTAGGATTCAGGTAGATCACCTAAAAGGAATCGCCTCATAGACATGAGGCGACCCCGTTGCTTATCAAATTACAGTGAACATATTTTAAAAACTGAGGTTGACGGTCCAGGCTTTTTTCTGGCCGTTGGCGGCCGTCACTTCATACGTCAGCGGTTTCGACGCGTTGGCCGGGTCTCCCGGGCGCGGGGTACCACCGGTTCCCTGCATGGTGGCGGCCGTAGAAATATCGAAATACACCCAGAGCTTGTTGATGCTCACTTTCGCCCGTTCGGCATCCGTAAAGGAACCGTTGGCGGCGGGCACCGTCAGCACGATGTTGATCGTGTTCGTGGCCGCGTCCACCGTTTTGCTGGCCACGGTCAGGCGCTGGTAGGCCACCACGGGCTGGCCGTTGTACACCTGGCCGCTTTCGAACCGGTGCTCCACGTATACGTTGTCGATTTCATTCTTGTCCCACAGCGGATATTCCGGCAGGTCTTTTTTCAGGCAGGAAGTCAACATAAAGAGTAGCATCACCATGCATCCTGCATGCCATATGAGTCGGTTGTTTTTCATGATCGATTCTTTTTTCGGGATTGATTACCAGTTAGGATTCTGCGGGCCGAATTTCGGGTTCTGGTCCAGGTACCCCTGTGCGATGGGGAACAGGTACCGCCGCGTGTTATCGAAATTGCGCACGTTGTTGGAACTGTAGAACGGCCCTTGTACGATGGAAAATGCCGTCCTGTCTTTGCTGATGTCCATCACGCGCGGAACTTCCGTCAGCTCGGGGATGGTCCCGCCCGCCACGTTGCCGTGGTTCGCATTGCCGCCGTAACGGCCCCAGCGCAGGAGGCTCCAGTAATAATCGTTCTCCATCACCAGGTCGACCCTTCTTTCCCTTTTATAGTCTTTCCAGGCTTCCGCGGCAGTAGTAGCGGCAGATAGGGGCAATTTGCCATGCACGTCGCGGGTTTTATTGAAAGCGGCCACGGCATTGGGCACGTCGCCTTTTAACAGGTAAGCTTCCGCGAGATTGAGGTATACGCGGCCGAGGCGCGTCACCACGTAATGGTAATCCGTGGGGATGCCGACGTAGGGGCGGGGCGACACGTTGGTGTACATCCCTTTCCGCCAGTACATGTTCGACAGGCTCACATAATATGCCATGCCGTTGATCTTCATCCAGCGGGTCGCATTTCCTTTGATGCAGGTGGTGAGCAGTTCGCCGTAATGCCTGTCGGTGGAATCGCTGATGATGGAAGCCCTCCAGCGGGCGTCGCGGCCGGTGTTGGTCAGCGTCCATACCGTTTCCGTGCTGCCTGCTTTGATCATCCCGGTTTTCACCGCGGTTTCGCCGCCGGCCTGGGGAATTTTATCTGTGGGAATGGCCACGCCTTCGTTGATCGCCGCGAGGTACTGCGAAGTTTTATCCCAGGGCAGGGCTTTCGACGGATCGGCCTGGTCTTTCACGAGGTATTCGTCTGCGATGTTCTGCGAAGGGCCGTGCTGCACCCAGGCTTCGAAAACGGTGTTGGAATTCAGCGCGGGACTGCCGCCATACTGGTTTACGCGGTCGTTGTTGATATTGGGCGTAAACAGCTGCATGGGCGTACCGTCGACGTTCGTGTTGATCGATTTGCGGTAGATGCCGAAAATGATCTCACCGGAAGTGGCTTTCGTTTCGTTGAACATGCCACCATAATCAGGCTCCATCGTATAGCCACCCTCGTTAATCACGAGTTGCGCATTGGCGATGGCTTTATCGAGCAGGGGATCGTTGGTCTGTATGGCCGGTGCGGCGGGGTAGTTTTTATACGCCAGCGCCTGGAGGCACACTTCCGACAGCAGGGCCGCAGCGGCGTATTTGTTCGCGCGGCCGGCTACTTTGGCCGTGGGCAGGCCCGCAATGGCGTCTTCCAGGTCCTTAATGATGAGGGCGTATGTTTCCGTGGGATTCGCCGTACTGGGGAGCTTCAGGTCATCCTCAGGCTTCAGCAGCTTGTCGATCCACACGATCCGGCCGATGCTGCGCGCCACGTTGAAGTACGACATGGCACGGAGGAATTTCCCTTCCGCGATGAGCGCGGTTTTGTCGGCCGCGGAAATATTGGCGGACTCACCGACTTTCGTGATGATCTGGTTGCACCTGCGGATGGCGCTCCAGTTATTGAAACCCTGGTCCGTATTGCGGTCCGTCCTTTCTGTGAAAATGGCTTCCGCACCGCCGTAAATCCCGTCGAAACCAAGGGTGTTGGTCGTCCGAGGATCGGTACCGGGGCCGCTGGCGAAGCTGTTCATAATGCCGTAGGTCGAAAAGATGAATGTTTCCGCGTTGGCTTTGGTGCTCCAGATCACGTCTTCACTGATCTTGTCGAACGGCTGCGTATTGAGCGACTTCTTACAGGCCGGCGCTGCCGCCAGCAGCGATAATATGGTAAAAGTGGTAATGGTATTCTTCTTCATGTTGATGTTTTTAACTGGCACAGACTATCAGAAACCTACATTCACGCCCAGCGCAAACGTCCGCTGGATGGGATATCCATAGTTGTTGGTATCGGATTCCGGATCGATGAAATATTTTTTGCTGTTGGAGATCGTGAGCAGGTTGGTACCTGAAAGGAACACCCTGAACTGGCGGACCGCCGTATGGCGCAGGAGGCGCTCCTTGAGATCGTAGCCCAGCTGCAGGTATTTCAGGCGGGTAAACCGGGATTGGAGGATCCAGAAATCGCTTGCGGTATAGTTGTTCCCTCCGTTCACGCCGCTGGCCGAAACCTGGCGGGGATATCGCGCGTCTGTATTGTCGGGCCTCCAGTAATCTTTCTGGAAGTCGTACACCAGGATCCCCTGTGCCGAGGAGCCCTGGATCACGTCGCCGAGGTACCGGTCGCGGGGGCCGGAGCCCATCACCACCGCGCTCAGCGTAATGCCCTTATACCCGAGGTCCAGCGTTACGCCGTAGTTGATCCGCGGGAACGTATTGCTGCCGAGGTTCCGGAAATCGGAGCCGTCGATCTTGCCATCGCCGTTCGTATCCTCATAGGCGAGATCGCCGGCCACGGTGTTGATCGACGAAATCCTGCGTGCACCGTACAACAGGTCGCTGTTATGCTGGTAAAACCCTCTGTTATAGTAGCCTTGCTGCAGGAACGCCGATTGGCCGGAAGACCGGGTATAGGGGTTCTTCATCGCCGTCGTATCCTCGATGGCGCGCTCCCACAGCTGGTCGAACTTCGTGAAGTTCAGGCCCACCTTGTACGTGAAGTCTTTGCCGATCCTGTCGTTCCAGGTCAGGTTGAATTCCCATCCTTCACGGCGCATCGCGCCATCGTCGAAGTTGACCGGCGGCAGGCCGATGCCGAGCGTGGCGGAATACCTGGTATCGCCCGTTACGTAGCCGGTGGTGCGCATGTAGAAATAATCCACCGCGCCGGTCAGGCGGTTATCGAGCGTAGCGAGGTCCATACCGATGTTGTGGCTGCGGATGCTGTACCACGAGAAGTTGGTGCTGGGCAGCGATCCCGGCTCGGAGGAGCCCTGCATCGGCTGGCCATTCAGCACCCATGCGTTGGCGTTCACGTTGTAGCCCGGCACGTACTGGAAGGCGCCGATACCGTCGAGCGTGCCCGTAAGGCCATAAGACCCGCGCAGCTTCAGGTAATCGAGGTACTTGCGGTCGCGTACCCCTTTGAGGAAATCCTCTTCCAGCAACGACCAGCCCCCGTCGAATGCATAGAACGTGCCCCATTGCTTTTCTTTCGGCAGCAGGTCGTTCCCGTCGTAGCGCACGGTCCCGTTCAAGTAATATTTGTTATTGTAATTCCAGCCCAGCTTGCCGATCCAGCCTGCACGCGCGCTTTCTGATTCAGAACCGTTCGCCAGCTGGTCTACGGTAGGCCCTGCCACGTACTGGTCGAACATCAGCTGGTAACGCTGGCGGGTGGCCGACAGCGATCCGCTTTTGTCGTTGGCCTGCTCATAGCCCGCCATCGCTTCGATATTGTGGCCTTTGAAGGTCGTATTGTAGGTCACGAAACCCTGCAGCAGCAGGGTGCTGCCGTCTCCGCGACCGGAAGTCAGGGAAGGCGGGTTGCCCAGCAGCGGCGTGGTGCTCCCGTTGGTGTACGAGGGCGCCGTGGCGTTCCAGGATTTGCTCATGGAGTTCCACATGTTGTAGTTCCCGTTCGCCTTGAAGTGCAGCCCTTTCAGGAACAGCGCCTCCCAGTCGAACCCGAGGATGCCGTTGAACACGCGCGAAGTATTCCGGGAATAACCCGATAGCGGCGAAAGTTCCACGGCCGGGTTGTCTGTAGTGTTGATCGACGGAAGCCCGAATTCATTATAAGCGAGCTGGTTAGGCCTTTTATTCTGGATGTGGGAGTACAGCGCTCCGTAACCATTGCCTGTAGAGGAGTTAGGAAGGGAGTTCTTTTCCACGAAACCATCGATGCCCGTGGTTACCTTCAGCTGGATCTTTTCGAATTCGCTGACGGTATTGAGGCGGTAAGTGATCCGGTCGTTGTAGTTATTGTCTGTCCGCAGATTGGTACCCTGGTGATAATAGGAACCGGACGCATAATAGGTAAGCAGCTTGGTGCCGGAGCTCAGGGAAAGATCATGGCGCTGCTCGCTCGCAAAGTCTTTCAATGCAATCTTTTGCCAGTCGGTGTTGGGATAAATGAACGGTTTGGACTGGTCCTTGTAAAACTGCAGGGTGGTATCGTGCGTGGGCGGTGTTTTGCCTTCCGCAATATAGACGTCGTTAATGGCTTTCAGGTTGTCGTACGACCCCATTTTCTTCGGGAAAAGGGTAGGCTGGGAGAAGATCGTGTTATAAGAATAGTTGATGTTCACCTGGCCGGCCTTTCCTTTTTTGGTGGTGATGAGGATAACCCCGTTACCGCCGCGTGCGCCGTAGATGGCCGTGGCAGCGGCATCTTTGAGCACGGAATAGGTCTCGATATCGTTGGGGTTGAGGTTCTCGAAATCGTTCTGCGAGCGCAGCATGTTATCGATGACGAACAACGGCGTGCCGCCGCCGCGGATGGAAATGGCGCTTTTCACGCCCGGCGCGCCGCTGCTGCGGGTCACGATCACACCATGTACGCGCCCTGCGATGGCGTCGTTGATGGATTGCACCGGCAGCGAAGCCACGTTATCCATAGACAGGGTGCTCACGGCGCTGTTCAGCTTGCGCCTGGTGGTGTTGCCGTAACCGATCACCACCACGTCAGACAGGCGGTCTACCGACGATCGCAGCACCACATCGATCGTGCTCCGCCCATTCACCGTCACGGTTTGCGGGAGAAAGCCGACGTAGCTGAAGGTCAGTTGGCCGTTTCCGTCTACCGAGATCTGGTACTCCCCGTTTTCATTGGTGGTGGTACCTATGCCTTTACCAGCGGCAATGGTCACACCTGGCAGGGGAGTGCCGGTGCTGTCGGTAACACGGCCCTTCACGGTGAGGAAGGCGAGCTGGCTGCCGGCGGAGCGGATAACGATCAGCTTATTGTCCAGCAGTTCGAAATCCAGGCCGGTATTGCTCAACATGAGCCGGAGCACGTCTTCCAGGAACATATCTTTGGCGGAAACGGTCACCCGCAGGTTGTCTGAGATGACCTGGTTGCTGAAGGCGAACCGGTATTCCGTTCGTTTTTCGAGCTCTTTAAGCGCAACCGCGAGTTTCTTTTCCCTGAAATCCACGTTCAGCCTGTCTTGCGAAAAAGTTTTCGCCGATAGCTGAAGGGCGGTGAGCAACATGAGCATGCCGCAGATTTTCATAATACGCAAAATTTGGATCCGCCACCGTGGTAACGGCGGACTGGTAAACACAGGCATTTTTTTCATACCTTCGATCTTGGTTTATTTTGATAAAATATGGACATAGCTTTCCCGCCAGGAAATCTTGTCCTGTTTTGGAACCATGGAGGAATGGCCGGAATCCATTTCTCCATTTTTATTTTTGCCTACTTGGTAATGGTGATCTTGTTACCTGAAATCTCGTAATTGAAATAATAAGTTTGCTGCAGAATCTTCAGTATTTCTCCTATGTCCTCATGCGTAAATGTGGCCGTGAACGTATAGCCTTCCACTGCCTTGTCTTTTATCTCGATATTTACATTATACCATCTTTCCAGTTCCTTGCGGATGTCGGCGAACGATTCATTGACGATTTCGAGCCGCCCTTTCGCCCAAACCGTTTCAATCACGGCGCTGTCTTTGGCGCTATATGAAAGCGGCAGCAGCACCAGTTTCCCGGACTTTCCGCCAATGATCCCCGGATCGCCGCCCATTCGGTTGACGATCATTTTCTGGTTGGGCATCAGCGGCCAGCGGCGCGTGCTGCCGGGCAATACCAATTCCACTTTACCGCGGATCAGCGAGGTTTCGATGACCGCTTCTTCAGGATAGGCTTTTACGTTGAACAGGGTGCCCAGCACGTTTACGTCCTGCCCCTGGCTATGGACGATAAACGGCAATTCCGCATGGGCCGGCACATCGAACAGCGCTTCCCCGCTCAAATGCACTTCGCGGTTCGACGCCGCAAAACCTTCCGCCAGCCGGAGTTCCGACCCCGCGCCAAGATAAATGCGGGTGCTGTCTGGCAGCACAAAGAACCGGCGTTCTCCCCGCTGCGTCACATAGGTGTGCGCGATTTCTTTTCCATTCGTTCCCTTGCCCAGGGCAGCCATGTCCTGCTGCATCCCGCCATGCCGGACCGTCATCCCCCAGACCAGCCAGCCTACCAGCGCCGCGGCGGCTACAGCGGCGGCGTAAGGCAATATCCGCCTGAAAGGGCTGCGCCGTTCCGTCTCGAACGGGCTTTCATCCATGCCGTCGCGCGCTTCCCGTTGCAGCATGATATGCAGCCCCAGCACGATCTCCGCGGCTTCCTGCATGCGGAGCGCCAGGTCTGGCCGGGCATGGGCCATCTCTTCCCAAAAAAGGATATCTTCCGCATTCCTGCCTAAACAATAATTGATGAATGAATCGTTGATGATCAGCTCTTCGGTAGTATATTCCATGGGCATAAAACGTGGCCTTTCCATAATAGACGGAAGGCGAATGCCGATTTACCGGTTTTCGCGAAAAAAATTTTAACCTTTTTTTACAGTAAAGGAAGTAGGGAAAGAAGGGAAGAGAGATGGATGCCCGGCGCCCCGGCGCTCAGCTCTTTCCGTAGGAACTTGATGCCTTCGTGCAGCTGGTTGTAAACCGTCCTTTTTTCGAGGCCCGTGCGCAGGGCGATCTCGTCGGTCGACAGCCCCTCGTAATATTTCATGTACACGATCTGCCGGCTGCGTTTCGGTAATTTATCGAACGCCTTGCGGATTTTGGAGATCAGTTCGGAGTTGGACTGTACCGCTTCCAGCGTATCCTGGATGGAGGGAACGGGAAAGGATTCCGCAACGCCGGCGTCGCAGACTTTCGGGACTTGCCGGGTACCGCGATAATGGTCGACCAGTTTGCGGCGGAAGGCGGTGGACAGATATGTTTTGGGATGTTGAATACTTTGCGGATCGATGTTTTTTTCCAGCAGGTCCAGGAAAAACTGGGAAACGATATCGCCCAGCTCGTCTCTCCCGAAACCCAGCCGCAGCCCCATATTGATGAAATGCGCGCTGTAGGAACTATAGCAGTCCTGTACCCATTTGGTCATATTCACTGTTGTCTCCATGTAGCGTGGCGCGTTTCTACTTACATCGTTCAGTTAGGAAGAATAACGTCAAACTACATCGTCCCACCCAATTCTCAAAATAAAGTGTACGGAAAAATCGATTGTATGTGAGTTTTGTACTCGAATTGGTCAATATTGCATGAGGCGCACGGGTAAAACTTGATTACAGGAGTTTGCGTTGCACGGCGGCCATGATGAGCTCGGCCGCGTTTTTCACTTCGAGTTTCTGCATCATGTTCCGGCGGTGGGTTTCTACGGTGAGCGGGCTCAAATGCAGCTCCTGCGCGATGCCGGTGGTCGTTTTCCCTTCCGTGACGAGTTGGAGGACCTGTTTCTCGCGGCGGGTGAGGGTGGCGGGCGCACGAAGCTCGTCGCGGCCGGGGCGGGCCAGTATTTCGCGGACTTCCCGGCTGAACGCCACGCCGCCGTTCAACGCTTCGTCGAGGCAATTTTTGAATTCCGCGGCCGAGGCGTTTTTCAGCAGGTAGCCGGAGGCGCCGTTCTGAAGGATCTGGAGGATCATGCTGCGCTCGGCCTGGTTGCTCACGGCCAGCACAACGGTTTCCGGCGAAATCCGCTTGATGTCTTTACACAGATCGAGGCCGTTGGCATCGGGGAGCATGATGTCGAGCAGCACGAGATCGGCATGGTTACCGCCCAGCCAGGCCATGAAAGCGCCGCCCGATGTAAAGGCGTGCATCCCGGAGATGCCGGGCGTGCCGTGCAGGAGGGTCCGCAGGCCTTCGATGACCACGGGATGATCGTCTACGATGGCTATGGTGCGTTCAGTTGTCTGCTTCCACATGGATTTCTATATTGATGGCAGTGCCTTCGCCGATAACGGAATGGATGTCCAGTTTGCCTTTCAGGTAATGGACGCGGTTGCGGATGTTGGAGAGCCCTGTGCCGGGGGATTGCTCCTTCGCCGGAACATCGAACCCCTTTCCGTCGTCTTCGATGGTGATGAAAAATGTATCCCCGTTCTGGCTGCATTGCAGGATGACCTCTTTCGCATGCGCGTGCCGGATGGCGTTCGCCAATGCTTCCTGGATGATGCGGTAAATGGTGACCTGCGTTTGCACGGGAATGTCCGTAGCGATACCGAAAGCCTGGTAACTGATGCGCGTGGCGGGGGTGGATAGCGATTCGCAGAGGTCGCGCAGCGCCGTTTCCAGCCCGAACTTGAACAGGTTCTCCGGCATCATGTTCCGCGCGATGCGGCGAAGCTCGTTCACCGAATGATCGAGCTGGCCGATCACCTGGTCGAGCGGTCCGCTTTCCTCGCCCGCGGCCAAGCCAGACAGCCGGATCTTCATCCCCGCCAGCATGCCGCCAAGCCCGTCGTGCAAGTCGCGCGCCACGCGCCGGCGTTCGCGCTCTTCGCCTTCGAGCATGGCGTGGGAAGTGGCGATCATCTGCCGCTGTTCCATGTCTTTCAGTTTCTGCGAAGCCAGCCTGCGCCCGTTGCGGTACTGGAAGTAGATAAATACCGCGGAAGCCAGCACCAGCACGCTACCAACGGCCAGCAGCCAGAAGGAAAGGCGGGTGTTACGACTGGCCAGTTGCGCCTGCCGGGCTTTCGCCTCCAGCGTGGCGATCTTTTCCTGGTTCTCGGCGTTGCGGTAGCGGACTTCCATGGCGCTGATCTCGTTCCGGAGGTGGCTGGTATGGAAGCTGTCGCTCACCGTACTGTATTTTTTCTGCCATTCGTAAGCGGTGGCGCCGTTGCCCATGGCGGCATGCGTTTCCGCCAGCCCGGCGTACACGAGGAGGCGGTTGGTGACCACCGCCATCATTTCCGGCTGGTTGGCGAGAAAGGTGATAACTGCCAGGGCTTCCCGGTACCGGCCGAGGTTGTGCAGGGCGTAATATTGCTGCAGCTCGAGGCGTTGCTGCTCGTATCTTTTCTGCAGCTTCCCGGCGATGGCGATCCCTTTGCCCAAGCTTTCCAGGGCGGCCGTCCAGTTTTTGGCGGTGTTGAAATAAAGGCTTTCCGCCGCGTAATAATCTATCCAGTGGTGGGAATCCGGGTAAGGTGCGAGCAATGTGCGGGCGCTGTCGAGCATTTCGGGGGCCCGGGCGTTGCGGTCCCACAGGCTGGAATTTTCCGCCAGGGCGATGTAGGTTACGAGGAGCTGGTCTGGCGGCGAGTGGCCTTCGCGCAGCACGCGCAGCGCGGTGCGCATGTATTCGTCTGCCACATCGTGCTGGCCCTGGTTACGGAAAACATAGCCGATGCCCAGGTAGTGCTTCCCGATGAGGGTACTGTCGCCCGTACGGCGGGCAAGTGGAATGGCTTTATTGAGGAGGATGTCCGTGAATTGTTTGGGATCGTCCTGGAAAAGCCGGAGCCCGCCATAGCGGTGCCATGCTTTGGACCGTACGGCGAGCGCGAGGCTGTCGGCGAAAGGAGAGAGGAGGGAATCTGCCTGCAGGTACAGGCGTGCCGCCGCGTCGCGGTCGGTTTGTGAGACCATGAGGGCGGCGTAATAGGGATGGAGGGCTTTGGCGAGCGGCGAGCCTTTTGCCCATTGCAGCCCTTCGGAAAGGAGGTATGCGGCCTGCAGGGTATCCCGCGTGGCGAGGTGCTCCGACAGCTGGAAGGCCGCCACCGCCCGGGCGCTGTCGGTCGGGGCTGAGGCAATGGCCGTGCGCAGGCTGTCCTGGTACTGCCTGCTGTTCAATTGTTGTGCCCCCGCCGGTAAACCGCCGGCCACCGCGAGGCAGCAGGCGAAAAAGATTCGCATCATACGGATGAATTCCACATTACGAAGCTACGGCAGAAAGGCGCACAACCCAATACCGGTTTACAGGTAGAAAAAATCACCCGCTTACGGCGATTGCCCTTGCTTTGCCTGGTGCTTACTTTTGTAGTATCCCATCCAAGGTTGACAACATAACTGATTTATCATCCCCCAAATCTAAATCGGCAACTAAAATCCTCATCAAACTAAGCAGGATGTCAGCGAGTCACACGCCCGGATTCACTCCGGGCGTACCTTTTCCCGGAACACCCCAAAAAAAATGTACGCTTTTGTAAAAAATATTTGCGCAATTGTAAAAAATCCCTACCTTTGCATCCCGTCAAACACGGACTGGCTGCGTAGCTCAACTGAATAGAGCATCTGACTACGGATCAGAAGGTTTCAGGTTTGAATCCTGACGCGGTCACAAAAAAACGAAAGGTCTTCAGGCAACTGAAGGCCTTTTTTGTTTCCGGCCATTCCTGCAAAAAGCAGCGCCCGCAGCACGTAAAGTACCGCGGGCGCTGACATATAATGGAAGATGTATGATGCAGATCAGTTATATACCGGCCGCTGGTGCACGATCTCATTGGCCAGCTGGTAGAGGAACTGCACATCGAAGTCCTCTTCATGGTTCAATGGCCGTAAGCCGCAATGGCGGTCGCGCGTGAAGGAAATCTCCGTACCCTCGACCCAAGCGCTGATCTTGCAATAAGGGCCGGTGAGGGTAATCTGTACCGGCAGCTCGAACGTCTTGCCGCCGTAATGCATTTGAATGTGATACTGTTCGGTTGTCATAAGGATGCTGGTTTAAAAATTCACATGATCATATCCCTTGTCCAAGGAACATCCATTACAATCGCATCAACAAGGATGCCAGCAATTGGCGGAGCATGGGCAACGCCAGGACCAACAATACAAAAGTAACGGCCCACGAAATGAGGGTGGAAGATAGCGTCCAGCGGGCGGGGCGCGCATGTGCCCGGGGCAGTTCTGCGTAAATCATGAGCGTCGTTTTTACGTGAAGTAATCGGCTTGCTTGATTCACTGGAGCGTAACGTCGTTGCGATCAGGTCGTATCCAAATATACCCCGATTTCCCCGTATTTACCTGGAAAATTAAAGCGCCCCTCACAATCAGGACGCTATCTGATAACATTTATACATATGTGAAAATAAGCGATATCTCAGGTTGTGGAGGGATTTCCCCGCGGCATACGGTTGTTCTACAACTTCGCCACACCCTGTACCATCGGCGGCACTACTTCTTCGAGCAGCAGGAACACATCGGGCAGGCTCACCATCGTCAGCACCCGCTTTTGCCCCAGCGCGATGTTGCGGTCCGTACCGAGGGTTTTCCAGAGCCGGAGGTATTCGGTTTCGGTGTTCACCGATAACAGCATTTTGTCGTCGATGAGCCCTTCCTGGAACCCCGCCACGATGATCTGCCCGATCATGGCCGCGGCTTCTTCCAGTTTGCTGCGCGACGCGGTATAATCTTCCCGCAGCACGGTTTCCAGCCCGCGAAGCACTTTCAGCATGGCCGATTGTTTCATTTCGCCACGGCGGACGGTCACTTTTTCCAGCGTGCAGGGGTCGAGCCCTTTCTCGGCGGCCGACCATTCCGCCCGCAACAGCTGTAACTGGCTTTCGCGGTCGGGGAGGCCTTTGTCCTTGTAATCGGCATTCACGCGGTCGAGCAGCGCGCGCAGGGCCGTATCGGTATCGTAATCCTTCCGGCTGTATTTTTCGGTCACGGTGTTGAGCGCAGCCAGCAGGGCGGCGAGGTCTTGCCGGATCTGGTGATGGAACCTTTGCATGACGGCGGTTTATTCGAATTCTACAATTTGCTGGTCCTGGCCCGTTTCCTCGTTGCGCACCGTTTTCACGAACACGCCTTCTTCCTGGATCCTGGCCTTGATGGTAAACACGGTAGCATCGCTGCTGCCGTTTTTCACGATGTTGGTTTCCGGGTTCACGAGGAGGTTTTCCATCTTGCTTTGCGTCACCATCGTATATTCCTTGATGCGCGTCACCACTTCGGCCACCATCTGGGTAAACATTTCGTTGCCGGGATATTGCTCTTTATAGAACGCGCTCAGGTTATACTGCACGAGCCGCGCGTTGAACATCTCCGCCAGGCAAACCTGTGCGATGTTCTCCGGCCTGGCGGGCTCGCTGTTTTCTTTCAGGAGGCGGTAAAATTTGTCGACCGGGTCTTCCGCAGGAACGGCCGCCGCGATCGCTTTTTTGCTTTTCCGCGTGCGAACGAGCGAGGTTTCGTATTCGACCGGCTGGCGGAAGATGGGAATATCGAACACATCGTCTTTCACGTTTTCCGGGCTCTGGCCGAGTTTCGACTTCTGGATCAGCAGCGTCTGGATGGCGGAATTGACGCGGTTGTTGACGTATTTGGCAAAATCTTCCGGCGGCATGGTAAAGGCCATGGCGTTGGAAAACTTGGCGGAAGAAATCAGCACGGGGATGGTGAGCTCCATTTCCGGGATCTTGAACCGGGGAACGGAGAAATGCTTCAGCACATCGTCTTTGGAATATGCGATCGCCATGTCTTTGGCCACACGGTCTGCATGATCGCGGGCGCGGGTGATCTCGGAGAAAATGAAACCGACGTAATCTGCCAGTGTGATGTTTGACATGTTGCTTAATGTTGAAGGCTACGAAAAGAGAAAAAGCGGCGCCCGGTGCCGGAGTCCCGGATGCGGGCGCCGGTATGAAATTATGCGGAAAGCATGCCGAGGATCCTTTCCAGGCCTGCGGGCATTTCGTCCTGCACGGCTTTTACGTTTACGTTCAGTGCGAATTCCTTCTTCACTTCTACGCCGGTCACGGATTTGCGCTGATAGGAAGCGGAAACCTTGAAGCTTACCGGTCCCCAACCTGCTTTTACTTCCGCGTTCACGCCGATGTCTTCGCTCACTTTGGAAGACTCCACGGAGTTCAATTTGGCGTTGAAATCGATGATCACGTGCTCGATGCGCAGGCTCGGAACGGGGAGCATGGCGATGAGGGGCACTTTCACATACACTTTCTTTTTCACTTCCTCACCGGCTTCGTTCACGTCGCTTCTTTCGTGGGTGAAGTCTACCATGATGAGCTCTTTTTCATCGCTGCCTTCGGCCTTGCTGAAACCGACTTCATTGATGAAGTTCACGGTAGCGAGGGCGGAGGCCACCTGGGCGTCTACGGCCGCCTGGAGCGGACCGCCGATCATTTTCTTGAAGTCGATGGCGTTCAGTTGCGATACCAGGTCGGTATTGATCGCTTTGGCCATGGGCGCGCGGCCGGAGGAAACGGCGCGGGCGAGTTTTTGGGTGGAGGCGGCGGCTACGTCGGCAGCTGCGCTGACAGCGGGGGTGGAGGGGGTAACGGCGCTTGCGGGCGCTACGCGGGGCCGGGGGTTAGTACGGCTTTTCGGATTGATCTTTGCCATTGTTTTTGACATTTAATTATTGAATAAATAGAAGGTGTGCGAAGGGGTTAACCGGGTTGTACGCCCAGTTCGGCGAGGAGGGATGCCGGCAGCTCGTCCTGCACCACGGAAACCTGCATGTTCATTTCGAAATGCTGCTGCCGTGCTCCGCTCTTTTGATAGGCCGGCATGGCTTTCACGCTGCCGTTCTGCTTTTCGGTCCGGATCATTTTGACGTTGAACGAAAGCTTCGCTTCGGCGATACGGAGGGTCTGGACAGGCACCAGTGAAATGAGCGGCACGCTGATCTCGCGTATTTCGCCGTTGCGGGTGTGCGTGAAATCCGCCATGGCGATCTCCCGCTGGCCGGGCGTGGGCTCGTAGAAGCTGATCTTGCGGACGAGCTCCGCCGAAGCGAGCGCCGAAGCCGTTTGCGCTTCCATCATGGCGCGGAGGGGTGCGGAAATCATCTGCTGCAATGCCAGTTGTGAAACGGGCAATTCGCGGGTGGATGCGTTTGCTGGGGTCATAACATGCTTTTTCCGGAAGGGATGCGAACGGGCATAACCTTCCTGTTGCTTTCCGTCCTGCGGGATGAGATGCCATACGTTATGGGCCGGATGGCGCCCGGGCGGATGGGGTTACTTAAAAAATGCTTTTGTTGATCCGACGATTTTGAAAACAGTTTTTTGGGGGACGCACGCGGATTTGGGGCTTTCTCACTCATCTTCGGGGTTACGGTTGCGCTGCGTGCGTTCGCCGTAATTCGAGTGCAAGTTTAAACAGGATTTTTCATTCGCACAAAAATAAAATCTACGAGAAAAGGAGCGGCCACGGCCTGAAAGCGTTTACCGCGGCCGTCCTTTTTCTACTGGGCGGGCAGCACCGAAATTTCGGTACCGGCCTGCCAGTCTTTTTGTTCCGGAACATAATACAATCCTGCGCAACCGGCCTGTGCATGGTACTTTCCGGGGAAGTCGGCCTTCAGGTCGAGGTAAAGGATTTTGCGTTCCCCCGGCCGGAAATCTCTCCAGTACAATACGAGATACCCGTCGAAGATCTCGTAATAGGCCACATCCTGCTTGTCTGTCCATTCCTTCAACTGCCAGGGTTGCAATTGCAGCCCGCCGGGTATGCCGATTTTGGCGATCGTCATCGCCTGTTCTTTCGCTTCCGTGTTGCGCACTTCGATGCGCATGCGCACCGTGGAGCCCACGCTCACCGTGTCTTGCGCCAACTTCGTCTGCAAGCGGATAACTGTTTTTTCTGACGACGGTGGCGCCAGCGTCCGCCAGGTTGCTTCCACCAGGTAAGGCATTCCATCTGTTTTTCCGGGATAGACCACTTCAACCGCGTGTTTCCCGGCTACCAGGGGTTGCGGTTTTCCGTCGGTTACAGCGGGTTTCCCGTCGATCAGCAAGAAAGCTGGCCCTTCCAGGCTATCGGTCTGCAATGCGGAATATGCCGCGATCGCTTTCAGCGCCATTACCGTGGCCTGCGTTGATCCGTACCCGTAACTGCTTTTGTTTTTCATGATCACGCCCATTTCCCGGGCGATTTTTTGTATCGGCGGGTCCGGTATCCGGCTCCAGGCCATCGTCCGCAAAGCGGCTATTTCCACTTCCAGCGATTGCGGCCCGGAAAAGAATGGCGACGCACCTTCGCGCGGAAGCGCTTCCAGTTTGGCCACGAGCCGCTGAAAATCGGCGGTACGGCCGAGCCGGTGCGCCGCCAGCGCCATAATGCCGGTGATATAGGCATTCCTTCCGTCCAGCGCCTGCTGCAGGGAAGTATGGTATTCACGAAGGACCGAATCGCCCAGGCCGGACTCCGCCATGGCATACACCACATAAGCATCCCGCGCTTCGACGATCCCGGAATTGAAGTGCCTTTCATCCTTCAAACGGAAACAACCATCTCCATCGCGCCTGGCCAGCAGAAAGCGTTTCGTTCTGTTCAGCAAACCCGTATCTACCTGGATGAACCGCTGCATGTCCGTGAACTCCATCAATCCGTACGCCGTCAGCAGCGTGTTACCCGGCGCATGGCCAAACCAGTCGAACCCATGTTCCGAAGTTTCGAACGCCGCCAGTTTCCGGTATCCCCGTTCCAGGTAACGCATGGCCCTGCTGCGGGCACCAGGCCGCAAATGCCCGGAATTGCCCAGCAGTTCCAAAATGAGAACATTGGGATGCGTGGTAGACGATACCTGCTCGAAACAGCCGTGCGGCTCCCGCAGCATCGCCTTCAGGCCTTCTTCCAGTTGTTCATCGGTATACCGGAAAATCTGCGCCGTGTACCGGAGGCTCCCCGGCACGATGCGCTCCGCCGAAAACGCATGCTTTTCCGTCCGCTGGCCGGTAAAGCTGCGCGATGCCGGGAATCCCCGTTCACGCGCCTCCACGTCGAATCCCTTCCGGCTCTTCGTCCGTGCGCCCGATTCCGAATACAGGACGATCATCCCGCTTCCCGCCGCCGTCACCACCACCGGGATATGCATGACCCGCGACACACCGGGCAACAACGTCACGGAAAACGTATCGGTCTTCGTCCGCAAAAATTTATCCGGCACTTCCAGCTTGAATTTCACCTTATGGGGCACGGTATCGTTGTTCTTCTGGTGCAATTGCAGCATGACGGAATCGCCGGACAGTAATTCCTTCGGCACCGTCAGCTCCGCCGCAATGCGCGATTCCGCCGCATAGGTCGCCTCTGTCCGCCCCGGCGAGCCTTCATATCCGATCCCCTCCGCGATCATCCGGAAAGTGGTATTGGCGTCGGAATTGCGGAACGTAACGGTTGCCTCGCCCTTGGCGTCCGTGAAAACGACGGGGTCCCAGAAGATCGTTTCACGGAAATCGTCCTGCACATATTGACTGCCCCCATAATAAGGCGTATAAAACCTTTCCGCGTAATTGTAATTCGACGAGGGCCGGACGTACGCTTCTGTCAGGTAAGCTGATTCCCTATACAATGGAAAGGATTTCCAACCATTGGGATAAAACGAACTGTTGACGAGGATAACCCCGTTGATGGCGCGGCTGCCGTAAATGGCCGTGGCCGCATTGTCTTTCAGGACCGTAATACTGGAAATATCCGCGATATTCTGCTGCACATCCGCCATGGAAGCCGGCATCCCGTTGATGATCACCAGCGGTTCGTTGTTGCCCGCCAGCGTAGCAGCGCCCCGGATGAACACACGGTTGCCCGACAAAGGGTTCGCAGCTGCCTGCACCGTTATTCCCGCAACGTTTCCCTGCAGATTCCCGGCCAGCGACATACCGGGGACCGTACCGGTACCGTTCAAGGCCACAATATGCGACCCCGCGTGCTCCCGGCGCATCACCGCACCGTATCCCACAACCACCACGTCGTTTAATGCATTGCCGGATGACGGCAAATTGTTTATCAGCCCGACGAAACCCTGCCCGATGGTATCCGGTGCAACAGCAGGAGCGGGCACCTGTTGCACCACCACCGGCTGCGGCGCCCTGGCCTGGTCCACGAATATCTGCTTTGCTTCGGAAAATGCGGAACCATGGAAGAAGTTGATGAATGCCGCGCTATCCGGCGGCAAAGGCCCGGCCACGGCGGAATAATACTCGGTCGGCGAAACACCGCCGAATATAAACCGGCCCAGGGAATCGGTGACCGTTGCTGCCGCCCATTTCCGGGTTTGCGTATGATACAGGTACACCCGGCATTTCATCGGCACCCTCCGTTTCGAATAAACCGCCCCGATGATGTAATGCTCTTCCCCGAATGAAAACGGCTGCACGCCCGTTTCGCGGAACTGCTGCACCGGCTCGAAGTACCGGTAGCCGTGCGTCAGCATAACGAGATCGAGCGCCGGGAGCGCCTGCGGTTCGTTGGCCTTGAAGTAGAACGCCGGCTCCTCGACCTTCCCCCGCAATTCGGAACTGAAGAGGAGCCACGACAGCAGGTTATCCTGCCGGTCGTCTGCGAACGTCCAGAGCTTGTCGTCCACCACCGACAACGAAATATTCGCTGGCAGCGGTTGCCCGTCGGGCGTAGTTGTCTTTATCCGGACTTTGACATTTTCCCGCGGTAGGTATTTTTCCTTTTCCGGCACGAGGGAAACGATCATCTGCCGGTCTCGCCGCACGAACAACCGCCTCTCCGCCACCGGCGCGCCTTCGGGAGTTTGAAGGCGGATGCGCAGGATGCCGGCGGGGAAAGAATCGGTGGGTATAGCGATGGATGTTAATCCGGTGAATGGTTGTATCGGGTATGATCTCAATAATTTTTCGCGGGAATGGACGGTGAGCTGGTAAGCGCGTGCCTGGCTGGCGGCAATCTGTATTCCCAGCTCCAGGCTATCGCTCCAGCAGGTCAGCACCGCGCCATCATCGGTAGCCACGGGCAGGTGATAAGCAGTATCGCCGCCCATGCCGCCGGCGAGCCGGGCCGTGTATCGCCGGCCTTTGACCGGCCTGATGGAGAACTTCCCCATGCCGTAGCGGTAGGTGTCGAACGTGGCGGCTACATTCCCGAATTGGTCCGTCACCGAGCCGCGGACATCTGCCGGTTTTCCGAATTCGTCTACCGCGCGGAATGCCATTACGGAAAGCAACCCGTTTACAAAAGTTCCGCCTTCCGGCAAAAACTGCAGATCGATTTTATTCAACACCACCGGTACGCTTCTCGAAATGCTTTCCCGCAGCTGATCGATCTGGATCTGCAGCAGCAGGAGCACGTCGGTAGACCGGAGCCCGTCCGGCAACCGGAAACGCACGTTGGCCTTGCCGTCTGCACCGGTTGAAATGGTACCGCTGGTAAAGGGCCGCCCGTCTACCATGGCCGTAAACTGCACTTCGCGATTGAAGACCGGCTTGTCGTCGAGGGTACGGGCGGTGAAAGATGCGTTCACCGTTGCGCCGGGGCCATAGCCTTTTTGCGGGAAGTCCAGCTGCAGGAGGATCCTGGGAGCCACCACCCGCTGCACCGTGATCTCTTTCGAAAACCAGGTGGAGTCCGATTCGTTGCGCATTCCGTTCGTATACGCCCGCACTTTATAAATCCCGCCTTTCGCATTCCCGCCAAAATGGAACGAACCTTCCGCGTATCCGTCGCGCACCGCGAACTGCTGGACCACCATCCGTTTTCCATCTGGCGAGAACCATTCCACCTGGACGCTTTCAGAGAGGAAAGACGGTCGCCCGTCTTGCCCCCGCGTCACATAGATCTTATAAAAAACCGCATCTCCCGGCGAAAAGAAAGTATGGTTGAAATGAACGTACACCTTTTGCTTCACGCTGGCGTACGCCGTGAGTTGCGCATGGCCCGGAACCGCCATCATGCAGCATATCGATAGTATTGCGATTATCAGTCTCATGGATCAGAATTGAAGATGAAGGGAAGCGCCGTACTGGCGGGACGAAGGGAGGCGGAAATAATCGAGCCCCGAAAACCCGGCCTGTCCGTACAAATACTGTCCCGGCGCGGTGCCGGAATAAGCCTGCCACAGGAACAGGTTTTCCGCGAAGACGGACACCATGATCTTCCCTGGTTTGCCGTTGTGCAAAATGTCATAATTCAACGCGATCTTCCGGAGGTTGAGCCAATCGTTCGGCTCGATATAATCCTCCGCCACGCCGCCCGGCCCGTACCGTACCCATCGGTTGAATTCCACCGGTTGCGCGGGGTCGTAAAAACGGACGGGCTTTTCGTTCGGATGACCGGTCTGGTCTACGCCGGGAAAAATATGATCGCGCACATTCCTCAATTGTCCGGTGGTTGCCGAGCGGCCGTAATAATCCAGCGCCGCCGCGGTGCCGTTCCAGACTTCGCCGCCTTTCTGCCATTCCAGCGTGGCTTCCAGTTTTAAAAACTGCCATTCGATGCCATTGGTCAGCGACATGACGAAATCCGGTTTTGCATTGGCGATCATGCGTGTGCCCGCCCCGGGAAGCGGAAAGCCGTCCGCCCCGATGACCTGGCGGTTGTCCCCGTCGCGCAGCCAGTAAGTGCCGGCGATGGCATCCATCGGATTACCTTCGGCGAAAACTTTATACACGTCCCTGAACCCTGCTACCGGGAGGTAATCGTTACCAGCGTATGCTTTCGTGACGAGATGCCGCCAGGTGGAAAAAAGAAGGGAACTGCTGAAATGGACAATTTTCCTGTAGTAACCGAACAGCCCGTAGCGGTACGATAATTCGGCTTCCAGTCCCTTGCGGGCATGGTCCCCGATCTGCCGCCATGCGAGCCGGTCGCCGGCCGGCAGGGCTGCCACATCACCGGTTGTCTGCCGCCGGAAAAGGGAAACGCCGATCGTGAAACGCTGTTCGACGACGGCTTCCAGCCGCGCATTCCATTCCGCGTGCCGGATGGCCGGCTGCCCGTCGAAGGTTGGCACTTCGGCGCGGGGCATGAACCCGGCGCAATGATAGCTTTCGATATTGAGAAGGCTCGCGGTGGCGAGGGATTCATCCAGCTTGAGCTCCGTTGCGTCTTTCCGGTAAGACAGCGATCCGGTGAACCTTACGAGATCAAGGTTCCAATCGCCGTACACCTTGAACCAGGGCAGCAGCGGCGCCCGTTTCGGGAGGGTGTTCGACCGGTAGGCGGTTAAGCCGGCAGACAGGCCTCCATCCAAATCATCGCCATCCACTTCCAGTTTGGCCGAAAGGGAAAGCCGGTGGCTGCTGCGCTGGTAGTCGTACCGCTTCGCGGGATCGCTTCCCTGCAGGCCGATGCCCGTCTGATCGTCGTTGAACACGTAATCGGCATGCCCGAAAAGCTTCCATTCGCCTTTGTTAAAGAACCGGTAGTCGGCGGTGGACCGCAATTGCCACCATTTGTCGCGCTGCGAACGGAGAAGCGTGTATCCGTCCGGGTAAGTGCCGCTACCGGGCCTGAACTGATAATTGTTATCATCTTCGGCGGTCCTGAGCGATGGTTCTATGATTATCCGGAGCCCGTCCGATTTGTATTGCGCTGAAAATTTCCCGGAGCGGTTCCGCGTACGGGCGAACTGGCCGTTGTTGTCGAACAGGAAATAGGGATTGTCCATTCCCGTCCCGAAAGCCATGTTCCCGGTGCCGTTCCGCAGGTCGAAGCTGGGCGGGGCGAGGAGCGATTGGGCGTAGGCGTATTGCAGGAAACCGTTGCCGTTGGGGTTGGTGAATTTGGTGGCGGAATAGGCGTATCCGGCATCCAGTTCCCAGGCTTTGCGGCTGAACAGCAGCGAGGCGGCGAATTTTTCGCGGCGGTTGCGGTTGCTGATAAGCGTGAGGGCTTCCTCCTGTTGCTCGGCCTCCACGCGGAGCCCGGTGGAAGGCCCGTCGAACCGTGCCACCCGGGCTTCAAGGGTTAGTTGATGGGAGGTGGAACGGCCGGTGCGGAAGATGGAATTGCCGTAGGCTGCGGCGGGGCGGCCGTTGCCCGTGCCGCGGGGCACGAGCCGGCCGTGTAGGTCGTAGGGATAGGACAGACCGTCGTATTCAAGGGAGGAAAGGGCGGGGCCGTAGCTGAAGATTTCCCCGGTTTCGGCACCTTTCCATTGGAGGGAGCCGTTGGAAGCGCGCCCCTGCGCCCAGTCGCTTTGCAGGGCGGGCCGTTGCCCGGCGCGGCGGAGGCCGGCGCTGAGGACGTAATTGCCGCGGAGGTAAAGCCGGGCAGACCTGAACCGGAGGATCTCTATGGAAGTGTCTGATTCATGTACCCGGCGGACCAGGTTGCCCGGGTTGATCGCCAGGGGCCGCCATCCGGGAGGTGCAGGGCGTTGGGCCAGGGAATCCGTCCGGACCAGCCGGAGATATTCGGGCGTGGGGGCCTGGGCGGAGGCCAGGGCCGGGAGCAGTAGCAGCAACAACAGGGCGCGCATGGTCAGGGAATTTGCTTTTGGTTGTACCCTACGGATGCCGCGATTTTCCCGATTCCATAAAGCGGTCGAAAAAAATTGTATCTTGGACGCAATTACTGTTACTACAACTGATTACTGGCATTAGCGAGACACAGCTGATCAATAACCCGCATGCATGGAAACTAGGATCCCTGGCCGACGATCCCTACTGAAGGATATCCTGCAACGCTGGATTCATACCGGGACTGCCGGTGTCGAAAATCCCCGTGTTCGACGGGGCATCGTCATCATCAACACGCTATCGCTGCTGACGGCATTCCTCATCGCCGTTGTGGCGTCACTGTTATATTGGTATACCGGTTCGCTCCTTATTCTCGTCCCCGCTGCCATCGAATGCGCGTGCTGGGTGGGCGTTATTTATCTCAATCATCGCAAACGGTATTCTCTCGCCAGCCTGGCTACGCTCGTCATCCACTGCACGTTCGCGGTCTATTTCGGGTCGATCCTCGGCAATGCCATGCCCATCGAAATGATCACGGCGTTTCTGCTGACCTTTCTCATCGGCGCGTCTTTCATCGTCTTCAAGCATAAAACCCTCCGCCTCATCACCCTGCTGGCCGCTCTTACGCTCCTGTTAGCGGTAGAGGCCAACCATTTTTTCCAGATCGTGACGCCCGTTTACGTAGTGCCCGCCAACATGCCCATTATAAAAATGGCCTGCTGGGCGGGGATGCTCGCGCTGATGGGGTACGTGACGTATTTCCTCATCCGCCAGAACGATATGTTCCTCCGCGAGAACGAAGCCCTGTTGCAGGCGCTGCAGGAGGCCGATGCGGCGAAAACGAAGTTTCTCCGCGAAACGAGCCACGAAATCCGCACGCCGCTCAACGCCGTATTCGGGATCGCCCAGCTGCTGAACGAAAGGAAGATGCAGATCGGCGACCCGGCCCTCCGCGAAGAGATCGGCTACCTGTATGCCGCCAGCTATCTTTCCCGCGAGATCATCAATAACGTGCTCGACCTCGCCAAGATCGAAGCCGGGATGCTCGACGAGCCCCATCCCGCACCGCTCCGGCTCCGCGAAAGCCTCGAAGCCAGCGTGGCCATCAACCGCTACGTCGCCAACACGCGCAACGTGCGCATCCAGCTGCGGATCGATCCGCAATTGCCGGAATGGGTGCTGACCGACCGGATTTTCCTCGCCAAGATCGTCAACAACCTGCTGTCCAACGCCGTGAAATTCGCGCCCGCCGGTTCGCTGGTGGAAGTGGAAATGACGCGGCAGGAAGGGAGATTGCAGGGAACGGTGCGCAACGACGGCACCATCCGCGCCGACAAGCTCGCCAGCATGTTCCAGCCGTTTGTGGCGGAGCGGAACGGCGAAGTGGAAGGCACGGGCCTGGGCTTGCAGATCACCCGCCAGCTCACGGAGCGCCTGGGCGGGGAAGTATCTGCCGAAAACCAGCTCGGGCAAACCGTTTTCAGGTTTTACCTGCCGCTCGCCGCCGCCGAGGTACCCGCGGAACATGCCGCGCCCGTGCCGCGCGCCGTGCGGTTCGACGGCTATACCGTGCTCGTGGTGGAAGACGACCTTATCAGCCGGCACGTGCTCCAGCGCTACCTTTCCGACGCCGGCGCCGTGGCGCTCATGGCCGGAAGCGGGGAGGAGGGCCTGCGCATGCTCGCAGTCACCACCCCCGATCTCGTGATTTCCGACAGCCATCTGCCCGGCATCCAGGGCGCGGAGCTGCTGGAGCATATCCGCCGCCAGCCTGCATTGCGCCATCTGCCGGTGATCATTTCCTCCGGCGATGCGTTCAACGAAGCCCGGGAAAGCATGCTGCGCCTGGGCGCGAGCGATTACCTCGTCAAACCGTTCCTGTATTCCGACCTCCAGTCCCTCCTCGAAAAACACCTGCCCGTGCGCCGCGCGCAAATCGCGCAGTAGTGCCGTTTTTAGCGATAACACAATGATTTACTGGCGAAATGTGCTAATTTTAGTGATACAAGAATTCTCCACCTTCCTATCACTGATAAAAGTATGTTTTACCTATGCAAATCGGCGGTTACCGCCTCCATGCGCGAATTGTACCTGATCTGGCGCTTTATCAACAATGACATCTGGGACACCGTGATCCCCTGCATGATCACTTTCATCGCCGCCTGGGTGTATGTGGGCCGGCCGATGTCCGAATTCCCGCAGTATTTCTTCTATTCGGCGGTCTACACACTGCTGTATATCCTCACTTTCTGCATCGCCAACCAGGTGAATTCCGTGGAGGAAGACCGCATCAACAAGCCGGACAGGCCGCTCGTCCAGGGCCTGGTCACCGAATCCGAGACACGCCGCAGGCTCATGGTGTATAACATCCTCTTCCTCGTAGTGGCCGCGTTCCTCCATGTGCTGCCGCTGGCCGCCGCCTGGATGGTGGTGACGCAGATGCTTTGCAAATGGGGATGCAGCAACCATTGGTTCACCAAAAACGTGGTATGCATTTCGCTGGGCACGGTAACCCTGCTGGCGGCGGAATGGAGCATCGTGGGCGAAGTGAGCGCCAAAGCCTGGTGGTTCATCATCACCATCAGCCTCTGGGCCGGGTTCGGGCTGCCGGTGCAGGATATGCGCGACCAGACCGGCGACGCCATCATGGGCCGCAAAACGCTGCCCCTGGCCGTGGGCGACAAAATGGCCCGGGTGCTCCTCAGCGCGTGGTTCCTCGTCGGCTCGCCGCTGTTGTATTTTTGTATTTTCTGGTCGCAGGCATCCTGGTGCGAAATTTCCGGAAGCTGGCTGCTGACAGGCATTCTCGTTGCGCAGACACTCTGGCATTGGGGGATCGCGCTGAGGCTGTGGCTGTACAAGGACCCCAAGGCCGACGACCAGACGTACCACTGGTTCGTTTACCTCTTCATCGCGACCATTCCCATGATCTGCCTGTTCCCGCACTGACGAAAATCAGCGGCTGGCTGCCGATGGTCATTTCCCGGGGATGCGGGCCCCTGTACATTTGTGTTATCAATTCAACGATTAAAACTGAACGCTATGAAGAAGAATCTGAAAACAGCAGCGGTGCTCGGCGCCGGCATGATCGTAGGCGCAGCTTTGGGCGTTTTATATGCCCCTTACAAAGGCGCGAAATCCCGCAGAAGGATCGCGAAATGGACACAGCAAAACAAGGACCTGCTGATGGCGAAAATCCGTCAACCGGAACTGATGCATAATTAAGGAATTATTTCGGGGTTTGTTTTAAACTGGATCGCCGGCCTGCATAAGGCCGGCGATCTCATTGCCGCACGGGCCGTCAGCTGGCGGCAGCCGCTTTTTTGCGGGTCGCGCTTTTGGCGGTCGATTTTTTAGTCGAGCCTTTCTTCGGGCCTGGCTTCGATGCCGCTTTTTTGGCGGTCGATTTTTTGGTGGTGGATGATTTGGCGGTGGATTTCCGGGTCGTCCCTTTTTTAGGGCCCGGTTTCGAGGCCGCCGTTTTCTTTGTGCCGGACTTTGCGGTGGATTTCGTGGCTGCTTTTTTAGATGCGGCTTTCTTCGGTACCTTACCGCCGGCTTCCCTCGCTTCGCTCAAACCGATAGCGATGGCCTGTTTCGGGTTGGTCACCTTCTTGCCGCTCCGGCCGCTTTTCAGCTTGCCTTCCTTCATCTCATGCATGGCCCGTTCCACCTTATCCTGGCTCTTTTTTCCATACTTTGCCATATATTTGATTTTAACGGAAACGCCACAAAAGACAGGCCATCCATCGTGGCACATCTTTTTCATTACCACCCAAAACTTACGTATGACCCGGAAAAGTTACCTCATCTTTCTTCCCGCATTCCTGTTGATTTCCATCGGCGCTGCTGCACAAGCGACGTACAAAATCAAGCTCACCAACCTGGAAAACAAAAAGGGCGATGTCTATATCGGATGGTACACCAACTCATCAGACTTCATGAAGCCGAAAAAGGCCACCATCGCGAAGATCGTACCGGTGAACGGTATCGGGCAGGTGATCGTTTCCTTTGACAGGGTCCCGGCCGGAAAGTATGCCATCAGCGCGTTCCTGGATGAGAATGGCGACAAAGACCTGAACCTGAGTTTCTTCGGAAAGCCTACCGAGAAATACGGATTTTCCAATGAGATACGGCCTACGATGCGACCGGCCTTTTTCAGCGAAGCGGCGTTTGATGTGAACGGAAAGGACGGGGAAATGACGATCGAGCTGAAATAGCATACTGTGGAAGGAATGCCCCGTTCCGCGCAGGAACGCCGCAACCAATCGGGGCCAATGGTTGTTGTATTGGGTAAACCTCGTTTTCCTTTATGCGATTCGCCGCTTCCGGGCTCCTGGCCCTCTGCGCTTCGCTTGCAGCCGCGCAAACTCCCGTCAAACAAATTACGGACAACCAGCACGTCTGGCTTTCCGTGAACTCCACCATGCGTTTCAGCGAACGCTGGGGCGCTATTGCCGACTTCCACGTCAGGCGCACCCATTATATCGCCGATCCCGGTTTTTACTTCGTACGCGGCGGCGCCAGTTATTGGCTGGCCGACAATCTTTCGCTGGTAGCGGGTTACGGGCATATGTGGCTCGCGTCGACCGTCAACGGCCAAACCGCATTTGCGGATGAGAACCGTATCTACCAGCAGATCATCTACAGCAGCCGCATCGGGAAAGTAAGCGTGCTCAACCGTTTCCGGAACGAGCAGCGCTGGCGCGAAACGCTGGACAACGGTAAGTCTACGGGCGATTTCGCGTTCTCCAACCGGCTCCGTTATCTCATCAGCCTCGGCATCCCCGTCGTGAAAAACCCCAAATACCCGCAGATCAGCATCGCCAATGAAGTGGCCGTGCAATTCGGGAAATCCGTCGTATACAACACGTTCGACCAGATCCGGCTGTTCGGCGGCATCCGCCAGGGTTTCGGACGGGGATGGTCTTACGACCTCGGCTATATGCTCCTTTACCAGCAGGGCGCCGGCGGCAATTCCTATTCCCGCAACCATACCATTCGCCTGTTCTTTTATTACACCCTCGATACGCGCCGCAAACCCGCAGCCGGCAAGGAAACACCCCATCATTTCGAGGATGAGTGATCCGTTTTTCCGGACGCGAATTCCGGTTACGCCGCTTTTTTCGGGCCGCGGATGGCTTTGTAGGCTTCGAACCATGCCACGCTGGCGAACGAAACGCCCAGGCACAGGAGCCCGTCCTGCAGCGGGATGCGCGTCATCCCGAAGAGCGCGCGCACGGCCGGAACAAAATGAATGATGCACAGGAAGAGGATGGAAGCCCCCAGCACCAGGGGCACCAGGTTGTTCTTATACCTGATCGTATGGAAGAAATGTTCCGAAAACGACCGGTCGGCAAAGGTGAGAAAGATATTGGCCATCACCAACGCCGTAAACACGACCGTCCGCGTTTCCTCCAGCGAATGGGAAGGCATATAATAGCGAAACAATCCCAACACGCCCGCAGCAATGGCGAGCCCCTGTACAACGCTTATCCACAGCTCGTTTCCGCGGAACAGGCTCATGTGGCTCCCGCGAGACGGGAGCTCCATCAGGTTCTCTTCCGCGGGCTCCCTTTCGTAAAAGATCGAGCAGGTGGGGCCCATAATCAGTTCGAGGAAAATGACGTGGATAGGGGTGAAGATATTCGGGTATGCCCAGCCCAGCACCAGCGGCAGCGTGGCGGTGAGGATAATGGGGATGTGGATGGAAATAATGTACCGGATCGCTTTCCGCAGGTTGGTGAAGATTTTCCGGCCCTGCTGGATGGCGATGAGGATCCGGTCGAGGTTATCGTCGGTAATGACAAGGTCTGCCGCCATCCGCGCGATATCCGCTCCCTTTTTGCCCATGGCGATGCCGATATGCGCCGTTTTGAGGGCCGGCCCGTCGTTGACGCCGTCGCCCGTCATGGCCGTAATGTCGCCGATGGATTTGAGGGCTTCCACCACTTTCACCTTCGCGTCCGGGAACATGCGGACGAACAGATTGACCGTCTTCACCTTTTCTTTCAGTTCGTCTTCCCGCATCGCCATTACCGAATCCCCCGACTCCGCATGCTCCAGGTTCCGGATGCCTACCTCCGAAGCGATGTGGCGCGCGGTAGCGAGGTAATCGCCCGTTATCAGCTTGACGTCGATCCCCGCGGTATACAGCGCCCCGATCACTTCCCGGGCATTTTTGCGCGGAGGGTCCTGCAGGCTCACCAGCCCTTCGAACCGCCAGCCGAAACCGTCCTGGTCTTCCGGGAACGCGCCACCGGCATGGATGGCGCTGGCCACGCCCAGCACCCGGAACCCTTTGGCCGCCATTCCGTCTGCATATGCCGTAACTTCGGCAGCCCTGGCCGCGTCCAGTTTACAAACCCGCACGATGCGCTCCACGGCGCCTTTTGCGGTGGCGGTAATGACGCCGCCGAGGTTATAGACATGCGTCATCATCGGCGGGCGGCCGCCCAGGGGATATTCGTGCACCATATCCGGCAGGGGCTTTCCCCAGTGTTCAAGTATCGCTTTTTCCATACTGTCGAACGGATGCTTTTCACTGGCGAGGGCTGCGAATTGCAGGGCGTTTTCGCCGTATACGTCCGCCACGCGCATGACGTTTTCCGTGATGGTGCCGGTTTTATCGAGGCAAAGCACGTTCACGGCGCCGAGGTTTTCTATCACCTGCGGCTGGCGCGGAATGATGCCGCGGCGGCTCATATAAAGGGCGCCCAGTGCCATGAACGACGAAAACGCCACGGGAATTTCTTCCGGAATGGCGGCCATGGCGAGTGTCAGCCCCATGAGTAGGCTTTCGGCCCAGGAGTTCGTTTGTATATAATTCAGCACGCAAACCAGCGCAAACGCGAGGAACCCGAAAACCGCCAGGCGCTTCACATACCGCCAGGTCTGCCGCTGGATGATGGTTTCGGGATTGGAAGTTTCGCTGACCTTTTTGCCCAGCTTGCCCAGCTCGGTGTCATTGCCGGTAGCGGTCACCTTCGCCACGGCCTGCCCCGTATTCACCTGCGTGCCCCTGAAAACGGACTGATCAGCCATCCTGGCCGCCGGCATCGATTCTCCCGTAATAACGGATTCGTTCACGGAAAGGTCGTTGGCCAGCAGGAGCGTTGCGTCTGCCGGCACAAGGTCGCCCTCGCTGAGCACGAGGATATCCCCCGGAACGATGTTTTCCGTGTCCACCTCCTGCAACTTCCCGTCGCGCAGCACGCGTGCCCGGGGAGCGGTGAACGCCTGCAGCGCTTTCATGGCCTTGTTGCTCCGGGCTTCTTCGAAAAATTCGATGGCCGACACGAGCAAAATCGCGGCGAGCATGAGCAATCCTTCGGAAACGCTCCCCAATATGAAATACAGCAGACATGCCGTGAGGAGCAGCAGGAACATGGGCTCGCGGACCATATTCCAGATGATCACCAAAAACCGCGGCACCTGCTTCACGCGGAAAACGTTTTTGCCATACTGCCGGAGCCTCGATTCCGCTTCCGCGGCCGAAAGTCCGGTAAACTGATCTGTCTGTGGAACCTGTTTCATCGATTTGATATTTCGTTACCTTTACCCGCGCTTCTTCAACAATCCTGTCGGGCACATTGTTAACTTAAAGCTAATCCAAATATTATGACAACAGTAAAAGCTTATGCCGCGCAAGACGCAAAATCTGCCGTAGCTCCCTGGTCGTTCGAACGCCGCGATCCCGGTCCGCACGATGTGGAGTTCGATATCCTCTATTGCGGCGTGTGTCATTCCGACCTTCACCAGATCCGCGACGAGTGGGGCAATTCCATTTACCCCATGGTGCCCGGTCATGAGATCGTGGGCCGCGTGACCCGTGTGGGCGACAAGGTAACGAAATTCAAACCGGGAGACCTGGCCGCGGTGGGCTGCCTGGTCGACAGCTGCCGCAAATGTTCGAACTGCAACGACGGGAACGAACAATATTGCGAAAACGGCTCTTCCGGCACGTATAATTCCTATGAGCAGGACCATAAAACGCCGACTTACGGCGGATATTCCAGTATGATCGTGACAGACGAAGCATTTGTGCTGAAAGTGTCCGACAAACTGCCGCTGGCCAACGTAGCGCCGCTCCTTTGCGCCGGTATCACTACCTATTCGCCGCTGCGCCACTGGAAAGTGGGGAAAGGGCATAAAGTAGCGGTGATGGGGCTTGGCGGATTGGGGCACATGGCCGTGAAATTCGCTGCCGCATTCGGTGCAGAAGTGACGATGCTCAGCACCAGCCCGAAAAAGGAAGCCGATGCCAAGGCGCTCGGGGCGCATAAGTTCGTGCTCACGACCGACAAGGCGCAGCTTAAATCCGTCCGGAATTACTTCGATTTCATCCTCGATACCGTTTCCGCACCGCACGACTATAATATGGCGCAAAGCCTCCTGCGGACGAACGGGGTGCAGATTTGCGTGGGCGTACCGCCGACGCCGTTGGAGATAGCCGGTTTCAGCCTGATCGGGAACCGCCGCAGCATCGCGGGGTCCATGATCGGGGGGATCGCGGAAACGCAGGAAATGCTGGATTTCTGCGCGGAACATAACATCGTGTCAGACGTGGAAGTCATCAACATGAATTATGTCAACGAAGCGTACGAGCGGATGCTGAAAGGCGATGTGCGGTACCGTTTCGTGATCGATATGGCTACATTGTAAGATGGCAATATGCAGCCCGGTGGCGCTTTCGGCGGACCGGGCTGTTTTTTGTCAGGTCGACCCATGATCCCGGAACGGTATCCGGCGATGGGGATCATTGCGCCGGGGGCCTTCCTCCGGTAATTTTGTTCAAAACCGCAACCCATTCATGGAATTACGATACATAGACGCCGCCACGGCCGTGGCCCATATTCAATCCGGACAACGCGTATTCGTGCATGGCAGCGCCGCCACCCCGGAACTGCTCGTACAGGCCTTGCAAAACCGTGCGGAAGCACTGAAAAATGTGGAACTGGTCAGCATCACCACGCTCGGCAACGTCAATTTCGACGCCCCGGCATGCAGGAAGGCTTTCTACTTCAATTCCCTTTTCGTATCGGCGGCTACACGCGCCGTGTCCAACAGCGAATCGGGCGATTACGTGCCGATCTTCCTCAGCGAAATCCCCCAACTTTTCTATCGCAACATTCTCCCGCTGGATGCGGCCTTCATACAGGTTTCCCCGCCGGATGCGCACGGGTATGTAAGCCTCGGTACTTCGGTAGACATTGCCCGTGCGGCGGTGGATACGGCAAAATACGTAGTGGCGCAGGTAAACCCGAATATGCCGCGCACGCATGGCGACGGGTTCATCCATATCAGCCGGATCCACGCGCTGGTGTGGCACGAAGCCCCGCTGCCGGTGGTCGACTATTCATCCGGGGCTACACCTGCGGTGGAAGCGATCGGGAAACATGTGGCGGCGCTCATCGAAGACGGCGCCACCCTGCAATTAGGCATCGGTACCATTCCCGATATGGTGCTGCGCAACCTGGCGGGCCACAAAGACCTGGGTTTGCATACGGAAATGATGTCTGACGGCGTGATCCCGCTGATCGAAAGCGGCGTCATCAATAACGCGCGGAAAAAGATCAATACCGGGAAAACCGTGACAGCGTTCATGACGGGTACGGAAAAGCTGTACAAATTCGTGCACGACAATCCCTCCATCCGCGTCATGGACATCAGTTATGTGAACGATACCTCGATCATCCGCCGGAACCCCAAGGTGGCAGCGGTGAACAGCGCCATCGAAATCGATATTACGGGGCAGGTGTGCGCGGATTCCATCGGCACTTACCAGTATTCGGGGATTGGTGGGCAAATGGATTTCATCCGCGGCGCATCGCTGTCGGAAGGCGGCAAGCCCATCATCGCGCTGCCGTCTGTCACCAACAAGGGGATTTCCCGCATTACGCCGTTCCTCAAGGAAGGAGCGGGCGTGGTAACGACCCGCGGGCACATGCATTGGGTGGTGACGGAATACGGATCGGCAGACCTTTTCGGGAAGAACCTGAAACAACGCGCCAGGGCGCTCATCGGCCTCGCGCACCCGGACCACCGGGAGGCGCTGGACCGTGCGTACTTCGACCGGTTCCTGAAGGGGAAGGGTTGAAACAATCATTTTTCGGTATAACACCAGAAGGTGAAAACGGGCCGTTTTCACCTTTTTTATTTGCGGGAACGGCATGTTAATCCAACGGACGTAACTGCACGGCGCTGAGCCAGCCTGCCATGAACTGGAAGATTTCCGGGCGCTGGGGCTCGTTGTGCATTTCGTGGTAGAGGCCGTCCCATTCTTTGTAAGTGATAAGTTTTTTCGGGGCCATCTCCGCGAACCGGCGAGAGCCGTCTACGCTCGTGAAGCTATCGGCATTGCCGTGCATGAGCAGTGAAGGAATCTGAAGGCGATCGGCGTGACGGAGGCACCACCTTCCATTGCTCACTATAATATGCATGAGGCGCAAACTGGCGAAAGGGTGGCGCAGCGGATCGTTTTCAAACTTCGCCACTTCGTTCGCATCGTGCGAGATCTTTTGGATATCGAGCGGGGTTTTGACGCGTAAATGGGGCAGGAGGGATGCGCCTGTTTTCAAAATACCCCGCAGGAATGCGTTGGGCTTTTGCGGAAGGAGGAGCGCGGGAGCGGATATGACGGCGGCCTGCACATCGGGCTGACGGTGGAGAAGCAGGCCCGTCAAGAGCCCACCGCCCATGGAATGCCCGTAAAGTACCATGGGCGCGGGGTGCGCGTCCCACGTAAATTGCAGGAACGCTTCGAGGTAATCGAAAATTTCTTCCAGCTTCAGCGCATCGCCGCGCTTGCCGTCGCTTTTGCCATGGCCGTAATGATCGATCCCCGTTACCAGGTACCCTTCCTTATTGAAAAATTCCGCCAGCGGCGCGTAGCGCTCCACGTGCTCGCCGATGCCGTGGATCACGACCATAACCCGATCGTAATGCTCCCGCTGCCAGGTAATGCCGTGGAACCGCCGGCCCTTGAATTCCCAGGTGAAATCATGTTGCATACTCACTAATAACGGGCAATAGTCAAATTTGTTGGACACCCCGATGATACGAATCATTTGTTTTATTCCCACCAACACCGTAGGTTTGCATCGCATTTGGTTGCAGACCCCTCACCAGGGGCGCGCATTAAAAGGGAATCCGGTGCAAAACCGGAGCTATCCCCGTAGCTGTAATCCTGCATTCGCATTTACCGGCATCACTGCATGCCACTTTCCAAAAGAAGGGAAGGCACGCCGGTAAAGCAGGAGAGCCAGAAGACCTGCCTCATGTATTTACCATTCAACGCTTTCGGGTGAAAAGCCAGGGATGTAAAGCCTTTTACCAGGTATTTATATTCTTATTCGTATAACCCTCCATGCGCGTTGGGATCGTCCCGCGTCGTGCTCTTGCAAACTTGTTTGCGGGTATGATGCGTGCTTCCCGGATGGTTGTTTCAAAACAAATAAACCAACATATGAAACAACATGTACGCATTCTGCTCGGCCTCGCCTTCATGGCTACCGTAGCCGCCTGTAACAAATCGGACGATGTAAGGCCCTCCGGCCCCAGCGTCCACATCGCCAAACCGGAACAAACCATCGCCGTTGGCCAGGAGCTCGAGCTGAAACCCGAGTTCACGCAGGACCCGGGGATTTCCTTCCGCTGGTCCCTCAACGGCGAAACCATCGGCGATAAGGCCACCTACACCTTCAAACCCCGCGCGCATGGCGACTATAAAATCACTTTCGCCGCTTCCACACCCCACGGTAAAGACTCCGCGGTATACAACATCACCGTGCTCGGGCAATACGCCAACGGCGTGCTCGTCCTCAACGAAGGCTGGTTCGGCACGCAATCCGGCAGCGTATGGTTTTACAAATACGGCGCGGATACGCTCGTGCCCTGGGTATATCATGCCGCAAACATTGGCAAAAGCCTCGGCGGCGTGATGAACACCCTGCAATACGGCGCCATCCATAACGGTAAACTGTACCTGGTCGTGAAAGCCGGCGGCCCGCTGGTGGTGACAGACGCTTCCACGCTCGTGGAAACCGGCCGCGTGGAGAACGCTGTTTCCGGCAAAGCGATGTCATTCGTAGGGCTCGACGCTACGCGTGGCCTCATCGGGGCAGACGACGGCATTTATCCCATCAACCTCACGTCGCTCGCCATCGGCAGCAAGATCGCCGGCGTATCGGGCGCCATCGGCAACATGGTAAAATCCGGGAACTACGTGTTCGCACATAGCAATAACGACGGCATGATCGTCCTCAACGCCACCACGTATGTCGTGGCAGGCAAGCCTTTCAAGGCTACGGTCGGTTTTGTGACGGGAAAGTACGGGAGGATTTACGGCGCGAAGGATTCCCTCCTCATGTCCGTTCACCCCACCACTTTCGTAAAAGATTCCGTGAAAATGCCGTTCGCTTCGGTGAACCCTTTCGGCGCGTGGAGAAGCGTACAAATGGCGGCATCCACCGTCAACGACCACATTTTCATCATCCAGCCCGCCGCCAACTGGCAATACGGCACTAAATTGTACCGATATGTGGTGGGCAACGCCGCTTCGCTGGCCACGCCTTTCATCACCCTGCCCGCCGGTCAATATTTCTACGGCTCCGGCGTGAATTACGACCATCATACCGATGAGCTCGTGATCACGACGATCAACGGACCGTATACCGGGAGCGAGAACCGCGTGCTGTTCTACAACGCCCAAACCGGCGCCTTGAAGAAAACGATCCGATACGACGGATGGTACTTCCCTGCCATGACCGTTATTCAACCATAGCCATGAAATCCTACTGGAAAATCCGCTGTACCGGAGCCTGCCTGCTGCTTGCAGGCAGTGCTACCGCGCAGCAGGGCATGGATTCAGCGAAGGTCCGCGAGTTAAGGGAAGTCCACATCACCGCGCCGCGGCCCGTCCGCGAGATTTCACCGGGCCAGACGCTGCAGGGCGCGGCTTTGCAAAAACTCGGCGCGCAATCGGTCGCCGATGCCATCCGCTTTTTTTCGGGATTGCAGATCAAGGATTACGGAGGCGTGGGCGGTTTGAAAACGGTGGACGTCCGCGGGATGGGCACCAATCACACCGCCGTGTTTTACGACGGCATCCAACTGGGGAATGCGCAGAACGGCCAGATCGACCTGGGCAAATTTTCCATGGAGAACATGCAGGCCGTTTCGCTCTATAACGGGCAAAAAAGCAATACGTTCCAACCCGCGAAAGACTACAGCGCCTCCGCCGCCATTTATCTCACGCCGCTCCGCCCGGAATTCAAGCCGGGTGAGCGTTTCCACTTGAAAGGAACGATAAAGGGAGGATCGTTCGGCCTGTTCGATCCATCTTTGCTGTACCATCGGAAATTATCGGACCGTGCAACGCTTTCGCTGAGCTCGGAATGGGTACATGCCGGCGGTCAATACAAATTCCGGTACCGGAAAGAGAACGGCTACGATACCACGGCCATGCGCAGGAACGGCGATGTAGACGCCCTGCGCCTGGAAGCCTCGCTGCACGGGCGCATGCCTTCCGGCGAATGGCATACGCGGCTCTATTATTATGGTTCCGAACGCGGATTGCCAGGGTTCGTGGTGAACGGGGTGTTCGGGCATATCGACCGGCAGTGGGACCGCAACTTTTTCTGGCAGGGGCAATTGCGCAAAGACCTTTCCCGGCGCTACAGCCTGCTCCTCAATGCGAAATACGCAAAGGATTTTACGCGGTACCTGGCGCCGGATACGCAACTGTTGCGCATCGACAACCGGTACCGCCAACAGGAAGCCTACGTTTCCCTCGCGCAGCAGTTTACCATCAAAAACTGGTGGACGGCCGGCTTGTCGACCGACTACCAGTTCAACCTTCTGAACGCTTCGCTGAAAAACTTCTCGTATCCGCGGCGGCACACGGTACTGGGGGCGCTGAGCACGTCCGTCACCTTACCGCGGTTCAGTGCACAGGCGGCGATGCTGGCAACGATCATGAACGAAAGCGTGAAAAAGAATGCCGCGTCGGGGCCGAAAAGGGAATTTACACCCTCGGTCGTGATGGCGTGGCAGCCGTTCGGGAAGGAGGATTTCAGGGTGAGGGGGTTCTATAAGCATATTTTCCGCATGCCGACTTTCAACGACCTCTACTATACCGACATCGGCAATTCGCGCCTCGATCCCGAGTACACGCATCAGTACGACGCGGGCTTTACCTGGAACAAGGCGCGCCCCGGTAAAATACTGGAATCCGTTTTCCTCGAAGCCGATGCCTATTATACCGAAGTTACGGGCAAGATCGTGGCGGTGCCCACGGTGAGCCAGTTCCGCTGGACGATGATGAACCTCGGCTTCGTGAAAATCCATGGCCTCGACCTTCGCGCCGGCGCCACGCTGCTGGCCTGGGAGCGCCTTCGGATGGGGGCGCGGGCGACGTACACCTTCCAGCAGGCGCGGGATTTCACCGATCCGGCTGATAGCTTCTTCGGCCACCAGATCGTGTACATCCCCCGGCACGCAGGCTCCCTCATCGCCAGCGCGGACCTCGGGGATTGGGGCCTCAACTACAGCCTCCTGTATACCGGCGAACGCTATAACGGCAAAGCCAATATCCCCCGCAATTACATGCAGCCCTGGTACACCAGCGATCTTTCCCTGCGCAGGGCGCTGCGGATAGAAAGGACGGAAGTGGCCCTCACCGCGCAGGTCAACAATCTTTTCAACCAGTTCTACGACGTAGTGCTCAATTACCCCATGCCCGGCAGGAATTATAAAGTAACCCTGTCTGTGCAACTGTAATCAAACGATACGACCATGCAAAGCATACAACTCAGCATCCTGGCGGCTTTCGTGCTGCTGACCGCCGCCTGCCGGAAGGGCGACCAGATCGTTCCGCCGGTAGTGACGCCCGTAGATACGGTGGCGATTAATGGCTACCTCGGTTTCTACCTCCTCAACGAAGGCAACATGGGCAGCAACAAATCGACGCTCGATTACTACGACTACACCACCGGGAAATACAACGAAAACATCTACGCCACCGTAAATCCGAATGTGGTAAAGGAATTGGGCGACGTGGGGAACGATATCCGCATCTACGGCGGAAAACTGTACGCCGTCATCAATGTTTCCAACAAGGTGGAAGTGATGGACGCCCTCACCAGCAAGCGCATCGGCCAGATCAATATCCCCAACTGCAGGTATCTCGCCTTCGCCAACGGAAAAGCTTACGTGAGCTCGTATGCAGGGCCGGTGGAAATAGACCCGAACGCGCCGGTGGGTTTCGTGGCGGAAGTTGACACCACCACGCTACAGATCACCCGGAAAGTGATCGTAGGCTACCAGCCGGAGGAAATGGCCGTCGCGGGAAACAAACTCTACGTCGCCAACAGCGGCGGATACCGCGTTCCGGACTACGACCGCACCGTTTCCGTGATCGACCTACCCACCTTCAAGGAAATTAAAAAGATAGATGTGGCCATCAACCTGCACCATGTAAAACCCGACCGCCATGGCGACCTCTACGTTACCTCGCGCGGCGATTACTACAGCGTACAACCCTCGCTGCACATCATCGACACAAAAACCGACCAGGTGAAGAAAAGCTTCCCCCTCGCCGCCAGCAACCTCTGGGTCCACAACGACACCGCTTTCATCTACGGCACCGCGTTCAATTACGACACGCATTCCTGGAAGATCAGCTACAGTATGCTCGATGTGAAAACGGAAACCCTGCTGCCCGGGAGCTTCATCACCGACGGAACGGACAAAAACATCAAAATGCCCTACGGCGTGGCCGTTCACCCCGTTACCGGCGACATCTTCGTGACCGACGCGCGCGATTATGTGTCGCCCGGAACACTGTATTGCTTCGATAAAAAAGGGAAGAAAAAATGGTCGGTGACCACGGGCGACATTCCCGCCCATTTCGCGTTCCTGCCCGTTCCCTGATCCATCAACAAACAAAAACAACCAGTTAATATGAAAAGAAATCTACAATGGCCGGCGTTGGCGCTCCTCCTGGGAGCCGCCGCCTGTTCCGGCAACAACGACAAAGCAGACACCCGGCCGCTGCCCCTCATCGACATCAAAGTGCCCGCCGGCGGCTATTCCGTGCATACCGCGCAATGGGTCCGCATTTCCCCGGAAGTGAAGAACGCCGAAGGCGCATCTTACGTCTGGACGCTCGATAAAGACACCGTTTCCCGCGAGCGCGAACTCGTGCACGTATTCGCCGCGGCGGGTGAAAGCACTTTCAAGCTGAACGTCAAAACCGCAGCGGGAGAAGCCAATCAGCACGTGAGCGTGAGGGTCAACGCCCAGGTATACACGAACGGCGTGTCCAAAGTATTCGATTTCCAGCCGGCGCCGGCCCAGTTCACCAACAAACTGCCCCTTTGGGAAGCCGGTGATACCGAAGCACAGATGACCGCCAAAGCCGAAACCGCCCTCAAAAGTAACGGCCTCGTTTGCCTCGGCGGTTTTGGCGGGTACATCGTCATGGGTTTCGACCATACCATCGTGAACGTGCCCGGAGAATATAACTTCCAGGTGCTGGGCAATGCCTTCAACAACTGGGCGGAACCCGGCATCATCCAGGTGGCGGCCGACGCGAACGGGAACGGATTGCCTGACGATGCCTGGTACGAAATCGCCGGATCGGAATATAACTCCCCGAAAACCGTGCATAAATACGAGATCACGTACCACCGCCCGGCGGCAGACCATGTAGCCACGCCGGACCCTCAATATTCATACATTACGGATATGAATTATATCAAATGGACGGACAACAAAGGCGGTTCCGGATACATGGAGAAAAATTCCTTCCATTCGCAAAATTATTATCCCAACTGGAAAGGCGACAAGATCACGTTCAGCGGCACCATGCTCGATCCCGACCGGATCAAAGACCAATCGGGCGCCGGCTCTTTCTTCATTTGCCCGGCTTATGAATTCGGGTATGCAGACAACTGGGCGAATATGGAAGCCAAATCGGGCATCAAGCTCGACTGGGCGGTAGACGCCAACGGCAAACCCGCGAAGCTGAAAGGCATCGATTTCATCCGGGTGCACACGGGCATGCGGGCGCAGGGCGGCTGGCTCGGGGAAGTGTCTACCGAGGTGAGCGGCGTGAAGGATTTAAATCTGAAATAATATTTAACAAATTGTCCCGGTGCTTCATGCCGGGACAATCCTCCGATTTTGCGTATTTTTGTAGCTATCATGGTAATCGATCAGGCTACATATAACCAGAAGAAGATCCGCCGGCAGGTACTCATTTTTATCGCCAAACTGCTGGTATACGCCGCGGTAGTATGGTTTAACCTCACGCAGCGCGACCTTTTCAAAAAATACGAGGCGATCGGCAGCATTTCGAATGCCATTTCGTTGTTCCTGGGTGCGAACCTGCTTATTTCCATCGGCTGGCTGGTGATGATCAGCTGGTATATCCGGAAAAACCACCTCAAGCGGCTCACGCGCGACAATTTCGTGCTGGGCATCAACCGCATCAGTTCCGTACTCAATACCATCATCGCGCTCGTTTCCGTGATGCTCCTATTCGGTGTGAACCCGATCAACATGATCGTGAGCATCAGCTTCGCGGCGGCGGCGTTCGCGCTGTTGTCGAAAGATTATGTGACCAACATGATCAACGGGCTCATCATCATGTTTTCCGACCAGCTGTCTTTGGGCGACCAGATCAGGGTAGGGGAATTTAAAGGGAAGGTGCTCGACATTACGCTGATCAATGTGGTGTTGCAGAACGACGACGATGATCTCGTGCTCATCCCCAATTCCGTGATATTTTCCACGATGGTGCTCAACCAGAGCAAGCAGAACATCAAGAAACTGACGATCGAATTCGAGCTGGACATTAAATACCAGTCATCGCCCGACGAGCTGGAACAAACGCTGAAAGGCGTGCTGCGGCCGTTTGCCAGCAATATTACCGAGAACAGTTTTTCATTAAAGATCCTCGAGATCAAAAAAGACCTCGTGCATTACAAGGTGCAGTTCCTCATTCCGCGGCCGGATAAGGAAACGGAGCGCAAGATGCGGCGGTTGCTCATCAATACGATCCTTTCATTTTCGGGGAGGGAGGTGAATACGGTGGAAAACGACGGATGATATGCAAGCATTCCTTATTTTGGGAAATTAAAATTCGAACTACATGATGGAAGAACTGACCGCAGGCATCGGCTCCCGTGTACAGCATGCCCGATTCGGCCCCGGTGTGATCATCGGCGTGAAATATGCCCAGTACGTGGTAACATTTATCAATGAAGGCGTGGTGGAAGTAGACAAGACGGACCCCAAATTCGAAGTGCTCTATTCCGAAAACCGCTCCGCCGAAATAGAGACCGCTTCCGAACTGGAAACCTCCCTGCTCAAAATCCTCCGCCTCTGGAACGGGTTTTCGGAAGTAGTGCCCCTCGGCGACCGCTGGACCGGCGGCACCATGACCCTCACGCCCAAAGACACGAACCAGAAAGGGAAAGACGTGCCCATCGAGGTGTTCTTCCACAAGATCGTCATGGTCCGCGACCGGCTCCGCGTGCTGGAACAACAGATCAACGCACACAAACTTCTTAGTGACGAAGACAAGGTCAACCTCCAGCAGTACATCACCCGGATCTACGGGTCGCTGACGACTTTCAACGTGCTTTTCCGGGACAAGGAACATTGGTTCACCGGGGAGAAAGGAGGGAAGGAAGATTAGCAGCATTCATTTGCATAGAATACAAAGCCTGCTTTCATGAAAGCAGGCTTTTTTAGTTCGATACCCGCCATCAAAACCCATATTTCCCCACATCGGGCAGTATCCGGCCCAAAAACCTATTTGTGTCCATTTTACCTGAAAGGACAACGAATTTCACCACTCCGGAAATCAATCCCTTACGCATGCAATCTAACGGTAAAGGATATACTCCGCCCAAACAATTGCGTAAATTATACGAAAATGTAAATCTGCCCGCGAAGGGCGGAAAGCGTCAGAAAGTATACCCGATCCCGAACACCATGCTCACATCCGACGTACCGTTGGCGGCTACAGACGGCCGGCTGTCGTAGGAGTTGAACACGGTAACATTGACGTTGAAATCGGAGATGATCTCCCAGGCCAGGCGGGTTTCTCCTTCCAGCCGCGTACGGCCATGCTCGTTGATGCCGAAAAAGAGCGTTTGGGTCGTGGAAAGGCTGACGTAGGAGGGATTCGTATACCGGAACGCGTTGACAGACAAGGAAACAGGGATTTCCTTGAGGTTGGAGCTGCGCCGGCCATCGATATACCGTTCCTGGTTGAACACGATCCCCGTCACCACACGCGCATGGACCCAGGGGCTGACGAGCACTTTCGCGCCCATGCCCACACTTTGGGAGAACCGGCGGATGAGGCCGAGTTGCAGGTTGCGTTCATATGCGATGGAGACGGCCGGGAAAAAGAACGGCGTGAGGTCGTACAGCACCTGGACGTTCACGTCTTCCCGCTCCCGGCTCACCGAATCCCCCCGGTTGAAACTGGTGATATTGGACAGGCTGGGCCTGATCTCATAGCGCCTTTGCGACAGCCGCAGCGCCGCATCGGTGTTGAGTCGGCCCGTCCCGGAGTTTTTGGTGAAAGAATACCCCGCCGAAAAGCTGCCCTGCACCTGCCGGAAAATGCCGCTGCGGAAATAATTGAGGGTGTATACGTCGATTAGGGCGACATCGCGCCCCATCATCCGGATTTGCCCGCTTGTTGCTGACGGGAGCACTTTGCCGAAGTACATTTCGCCGCCGAGGGTTTCCATTTTGAAATCGCGGACCTTGGCAGAGAGGGTCTTCACATTATGCCGCCGGATGTTCAGCACGGCCGACCCGTTTGCCTTGAACTGGACGATCCCCACCGAAATGCTCCGCAGTTCCCCGATAATACGGGTACCGTTGACCATCCACAGCGTATCGGTCCTTTGGGAAAATGCCGGGAGATGCAGCAACAGGAGAAGGGCGGTAACGATATGTTTGAGGGTATGGATGCGGAACGGTTTTCCATATTACAAGCCGGACGTGGAAAATGTTCAGGCACAGGGAGTTGGGGGAAAAGAAAAGCCCCGGCAGCGCCGGGGCCATATTTCAGCAGGTAATTTCTTCGTATTCAGTTATCGGAATTTCAGTAGTAAGCGGGCTCTTCACCCCGCAAGGTGCATTCGATCTGGTGTTTTACAGGTGCGCTAAAACCTTCCAGTTCAATGTTGGGCCGCTCGTCCAGGCAAATCCGGATCTTCCCGTTTTCATGCACCATCACTTCATGGATGGGCTCCAGTAAAGCGAAAAGCATACGGCGCCCGCTTTCCGCGATTTGGTCCATGATGGAATCCTCCAGGTTCACGAACTCACGGTTCTTGTAAGAATAAGAGACTGTAACCATTTTCTTAGTTTTTCAATAGGATCACTAATGACCCTAAAAATACGACAAATAATAAATTGTCAAAATTTATTATGAATAATTTCTATAAAAGTCAACCGCGTACAAGGCACTTAACTTTAAGGTAACCTTCATAACTCATCACAAAGCAAGCCCCATGCCGGAATTGCCGTTTAACATAAATACCCGCGGCAGTTCTCCCGGGAACCCTTATTTTTATGCATTATCATTTACCTCAAACCTGCATATGCATCCCATTCGTTACTTTTTATTGATTTTCGCCCTGGCCGTTTCCCTTGGCTCCAGGGCGCAGGAAGTTAAATGGAACAAGGCCGGCAACGCCTTCTTCCTGGAAAACGACGGCAACATCGTTTCCATCGAGCTACCCGGCCGCCAGTCCACCACGCTCGTTCCCGCATCGGCCCTCACACCCGCCGGCGCATCCGCCCCCCTCAGCGTGAAAAGCTTCCGGTTCTCGGACGATGAAAAACAACTCCTGATCTACACCAACGCCAAACGCGTCTGGCGCTACGATACCCGCGGCGACTACTGGCACCTCGACGTGGCCACCCGCAAACTCCGCCAGCTCGGCAAAGGCCTCCCGGCATCGTCCCTCATGTTCGCCAAGTTCTCGCCCGACGGCAAACGCGTGGCCTATGTGAGCCAGCATAACATTTACGCCGAAGACCTCGCCACCGGCAAGATCGACCAGCTCACCAAAGATGGCGACCGCCGCCTCATCAACGGCACCTTCGACTGGGTCTACGAAGAGGAATTCGGTTGCCGCGACGGCTTCCGCTGGAGCCCGGACAGCAAAAGCATCGCTTACTGGCAGATAGACGCCCGCCAGATCCGCGATTTCCTCATGATCAACAACACCGATTCCATTTATTCTTTCACCATCCCCGTAGAATATCCCAAGGTAGGAGAGAGCCCCTCGCCCTGTAAAGTAGGCGTGGTGAGCCTGTCCACCAAAAAGACGGTCTGGATGAATGTTCCCGGCGATCCCCGCCAGCACTACATTCCACGGATGGAATGGGTGCCCGGCAAACAGCAGCTCATCATCCAGCAGCTGAACCGCAAACAGAACCAGTCCAAAGTCATGCTCCTGCAACCCGCCACCGGCACCGCTTCCACCATTCTCACCGAAACGGACGACGCCTGGATCGATGTTAAATCGTATTGGGACGACGGCAATATTATGGGATGGGACTGGCTGGAACAGAACAAGGCCTTCGTATGGGTAAGCGAAAAGGACGGATGGCGCCACCTGTACCGGGTTTCGGCAGACGGCTCGAAAGAAACCCTCATCACGCAAGGGAATTACGATGTGATCAACATCTCCCGCATCGATGAAGCCAACGGCAAAGTGTACTTCCTCGCTTCTCCCGAAAACGCGACACAGCAATACCTCTATTCCGCCCCCCTCGCCGGCGGAACACCTACGCTCGTAACGCCCGCCGGCCAGCCGGGAACGCACGATTACAACATCGCGCCGGCCGGACAGTTCGCCCTGCATAGCTACAACAGCCACCTGTTGACGCCCGACCAGGAAATCGTTTCCCTGCCCGACCATAAAAGCCTCAATGGCAAAGACTTTACCGCCCGCGCCAAAACCGCCGCGTCCACCGGGAGCCCGCTCCGCTTCTTCCAGGTGACCACCGCCGATGGCGTTACGATGGACGGCTGGATGAGCCTGCCCGCCAAATTCGATTCCACGAAAAAATATCCCGTGGTATTCTATGTGTACGGCGAGCCCGCGTCCTGCACCGTGAAAGACAGCTACGGCAACGGCCAGAACCCCGTTTACGACGGCAGCATGCCCGACGACGGCTACATCTACATTTCGCTGGACAACCGCGGCACGCCCGCACCCAAAGGCCGCACCTGGCGCAAGACCATTTACCGCAAAGTGGGCATCCTCAACGCCCGCGACCAGGCCATGGCCGCCACCGAAATCCTGAAATGGCCGTACGTGGACAAAGACCGCATCGCCGTCTGGGGCTGGAGCGGCGGCGGTTCCATGACGCTGAACCTCCTCTGCCAGTATCCCGAAATCTACAAAACCGGGATCGCCGTGGCTGCGGTGGCCAACCAGCTGACCTACGACAACATATACCAGGAACGCTACATGGGCCTGCCGCAGGAAGACCGCGCGGCCTTCATCGCCGGTTCTCCCATCACCTACGTGAAGAACCTGCGCGGCAAACTGCTGTACATCCACGGAACGGGAGACGACAACGTCCATTACCAGAATGCCGAAATGCTCATCAACGAGCTCATCAAATACAAGAAAACCTTCCGCCTCATGAGCTATCCCAATCGCTCGCACGGCATTTTTGAAGGTGAAGGAACGTCTGAGCACCTTTCCGCTACGTACACCGAATTTTTGCGGGAGAATTGTCCTCCGGGGGCACGCTAACCGCATGCTGACGAAAATCACCTTCCGCCAAACGGGAGGTGATTTTTCTTTTTCGGAGATAACCGTTTACTTTGCGGGCTAATTACAAACCGGAACATGAAAAGAAACGCCATCATAGGAATTATCGCTGTCATCGTCGTCATCATCAGTGCATTTTTACCCTGGATCACCGTACAGGCCGATGAAGGCCTGCGCACCTATACCGGGCTGAGCAGCGAAGGCTCCAGCTTCGGGGAACCGGGCAAACTGAGCATCTTCGTTGCGGTGCTGACGGGCGTGTTCTTCCTCATCCCGAAAGACTGGGCGGCGCGGGCGAACCTGTTCCCCAGCGCGTTCCTCGCGGCCTGGGCGTTCCGTAACCTGCTGCTGTATTCCCGCTGCGAAATGGGCATCTGCCCCGATCAGCGGTATGGATTGTGGCTGTCGCTGCTGGCGGCGCTCACCAGTTTTGTGTGCGTACTGATGCACCGCAAGAAATTCGTGCAATAACCGAAAGGTACAACAATACGACAGCCGGCGCGGGATCACTGCGCCGGCTGTTGCTTTTATAACCGTTTGATTAAATGACGGAACTGATGATGTAAGATGTCAGCACCACAACGCCCCCCGTTAACAGGTACCGGATCGTGAGCGCGAACAGCTGCTGGCCTGTGATCCGGGATTTCGTCCAGCCGAAAACCAGCAATGCTATCATACTGAATATCAGGCTCGTGCGCCCCGCTACTGAAAAATCTTCCTGCATCAGGTAGGGCACGAATGCCACCAGGCCGCCCAGCAGGAAAAACGCCCCGGTCAGCAGCGTGCTGCGAACAGCATGGGCCAGCCCAAACTCGCGCAGCGGCACCTGCTCCGACTGGAGCGTGGCCTCCCACTGTGCCTGGTCTTTCTCCATTTCTCCAGCGATGTGCGCGATGGTAGGCTGGGAGATGTCCAGGTTGCGGAGCTTGCTTTCTTCCTCGGGCGTCATGACGCCTTCTTCGGCTTCCCCGCGATTGGCGCGGAACACCGCGATCATCATGAGCAGGGTGGCTACGCCGAGGATGATGAGATGCAGGGTATAGAACGCCTGTACCGTGAGGTTCTTGGCGTACAGCACCTGCGTGGTGAAAAGTAACAGCAGCACACCGTCGGGGAACCCGATCATGAGATCGGTCCGCCAGCCGGAACTGCGTATGGCTTTTTGCGGTTTCGTCATGCGAGCGTTTCGAGGCTTTTCGAAATAATGCCGACGCATTCGTTGATTTGATCGGCGTTGATGGTCAGCGGCGGCGCGAAACGGATTTTGTCGCCATGCGTAGGCTTGGCGAGCAGGCCATTTTCCTTTAGCGCGAGGCAAAGGTCCCAGGCGGCGTCGGGGTTTGGGTGCGCGATTTCGATGGCGTTCAGCAAACCTTTTCCCCGGATCACCCGGATGAAAGGGGAATGGAGGCCGGCGAGGCCCTGGCGGAGCAGTTCGCCCATTTTCGCGGCATTATCGGCCATCCGCTCGTTGCGAAGTACCTCCAGCGCGGCGATGGCCACTTTGCAGGCCAGCGGGTTGCCGCCGTAAGTGGAGCCGTGCTCACCGGGTTTGATGGTGAGCATAATGGCATCGTCTGCCAGCACGGCCGAAACGGGCAACATCCCTCCGGAAAGGGCTTTGCCGAGGATCAGCACATCGGGGCGGACGTTCTCATGGTCGCAAGCGAGCATTTTGCCCGTACGCGCCAGCCCGGTCTGGATCTCATCGGCCAGGAACAGGACGTTGGCATCGGTGCAGTATTGGCGGGCGGACGACAGGTATCCTTCATCCGGCACTTTCACGCCGGCTTCTCCCTGGATCGGCTCCACGAGGAAGCCTGCCACGTTCGGGTCTTGCAGGGCGCGGGCCAGTGCGGGGAGATCGTTGAACGGGATCACTTCGTAACCAGGCATATACGGGCCAAAGTCGCGCCGGGCGACGGGGTCCGTGCTGAAGGAAACGACGTTCAGGGTGCGGCCGTGGAAGTTTTCGGAGCAGACGATGATCTTCGCCTTGTTCTCCGGGATCCCTTTCACCACATACCCCCAGCGGCGGCAGAGCTTCAGGGCGGTTTCCACGGCTTCCACGCCGGTGTTGACGGGCAGCACGCGGTCGTACCCGAAATAACGGGTCACATAACTGGCATATTCGCCCAAAAGGTCGGAATAAAAAGCGCGGGAAGTGAGCGTCAGCCGGGAAGCCTGTTCCACGAGGGCAGCCACGATCCTGGGATGGCAATGGCCCTGGTTGACGGCGGAGTACCCGGATAAAAAGTCGTAATATCTTTTCCCGTCCACATCCCAGACATGCACGCCTTCGCCACGGGTAAGGACCACCGGGAGCGGGTGATAGTTGTGCGCGCCGTACTGGTCTTCGAGGTCCAGGAAATGCTGTGTCTTCTCACTGATCGTATAATTGGGTACCATACTCAAAATTACTTATTCTTCAGCTGATTCACCAGATCAATATAATCCTGCATGGCGATGTCTTTCGATTTGCCTTTCAGGCTGTTCCACGCATCATATTTGGCTTTTCCCACGAAGTCGAACATATTGGCGGGGGGCTCCACGTTGATATCGCCCTCGGTGGCCTGCTTGTACAGCGAATACAGCTGCAGCAGCACGTCGTTATCGGGCTTGGCGTCGAGCGTTTTACTGGCCGCCACGGCGGCTTCGAAAGATTGTTGCAGTGACATGGTGAATATTTTAGCTTTAAAAGTAAAGAAATACGGGCAAAAGGCGGTTTGCCCCTTTAAAGAAGATTAAAATTTAATACCTTTGCGCAAATAATTAATTACGGATTGTCGACCGCGGGAAACGAGTAAGTTACGCGAAGCGTGCGGTAGGATGGTTCGTAATTTTGTCTTTTATATGAAGAATATCCGGAATTTCTGCATTATCGCACACATCGACCATGGCAAGAGTACCCTGGCCGACCGTTTACTGGAATTTACAAAGACCATTTCCGACCGGGACATGCAAGCCCAGGTGTTGGACGATATGGACCTGGAGCGGGAGAAGGGCATTACCATCAAGAGCCACGCCATCCAGATGACCTATAACGCCAAAAACGGCGAAAAATACGTTTTCAACCTGATCGATACTCCCGGCCACGTGGATTTTTCCTACGAAGTGTCCCGCGCGCTGGCCGCCTGCGAAGGCGCCCTGCTGCTGGTAGACGCCGCCCAGGGCATCCAGGCGCAAACCATCTCCAACCTGTACCTGGCGATGGAAAACGATCTGGAGATCATTCCCGTCATCAATAAAATCGACATGGCCGGCGCCATGATCGAAGAAGTGAAAGACCAGATCATCGACCTGATCGGCGTGAAAGACGAAGACATCCTGCTGGCTTCCGGTAAATCGGGCATCGGCATCGAGGAAATCCTCGAAGCCATCGTGACCCGCATCCCGGCGCCGACCGGCAATATCGAAGAACCCCTCCAGGCGCTTATCTTCGACTCCGTGTTCAACTCTTTCCGCGGTATCATCGCTTACTTCCGCATCTACAACGGCTCCCTCAAGAAAGGCGATATCATCCGTTTCGTGAACACCGGGGAAGAATACGAAGCCGCCGAAGTAGGCATCCTCAAACTGGGCCTCGAGCCGAAGAACGAGGTGTTTGCCGGAGACGTGGGATACATCATCACCGGTATCAAAAACGCGAAAGAAGTGAAGGTGGGAGACACCATCACCCTCGCCAACCGCCCCTGCGCCGAAGCCATCAAAGGTTTCGAAGAGGTGAAACCCATGGTGTTCGCGGGTATTTTCCCCGTGGTTACCGAGGATTTCGAAGAGCTGCGCGATTGTATGGACAAGCTCCAGCTCAACGACGCATCGCTCACCTATGAGCTGGAAACCTCCCAGGCACTGGGCTTCGGCTTCCGTTGCGGCTTCCTCGGGATGCTGCACATGGAGATCATCCAGGAAAGGCTGGAACGCGAGTTCAATCAGACCGTGATCACCACCGTTCCCAACGTAGGCTTCATCGCTTACGACAACAAAGGCGTGAAAGTGATCGTGAACAACCCTTCCGAAATGCTGGAGCCCACGAAAATGGACCGCATCGAAGAGCCCTGGATCCGCGCACAGATCATCACCAAACCCGATTACATCGGCAATATCATGACGCTTTGCCTCGGCAAGCGCGGCATCCTGCTCAACCAGAGCTATCTCACCACCACCCGCGTGGAACTGATGTTCGAACTGCCGCTCACCGAGATCGTGTTCGATTTCTACGATAAACTGAAATCCCAGACCCGCGGTTACGCCTCGTTCGACTATACCCCGATCGGCTTCCGCGAAAGCGATATCGTGAAGATGGACATCCTGCTCAACGCCGAGAAAGTGGACGCCCTCAGCGCCCTGATCCACCGCAGCCGCGCGCAGGACTTCGGCCGCAAGCTCTGCGAAAAACTGAAAGAGCTCCTCCCGCGCCAGCAATTCCTCATCGCCATCCAGGCCGCCATCGGCGCCAAGATCGTAGCGAGGGAGAATATCAGCGCCATGCGGAAAGACGTGACCGCCAAATGTTATGGCGGCGACATCTCCCGTAAACGTAAACTGCTGGAAAAACAGAAAGAGGGTAAGAAACGGATGCGCCAGATCGGTAACGTGGAAGTACCGCAGGAAGCGTTCCTGGCTGTGCTCAAACTGGATGACTAATCCCCCTGAAAATATCATTTGTTCATGGAGCGGCGGGAAAGACAGCTGTTTTGCGCTGATGACCGCCGTGAAATCGGGCCATAAACCCGTAGCGCTCCTGAACGTACTGAACGAGAATGGGCAGATTTCCCGCTCCCATGGCCTGCCGCCGCAGATTTTGCAACAGCAGGCCGCGGCGCTGGGGCTGCCCGTTTTGCTGCAACCCAGCACCTGGCAAGACTACGAAACGCACTTCGTGGCATCGCTCCGCCAGCTCAAATCCGCCCATAACGCCACCGCCGCCGTATTCGGCGACATCGATCTGCAGCCGCACCGCGACTGGGAAGAAAAAGTCTGTGCCGCCGCGGGCCTCAAAACCCTGCTGCCGCTCTGGCAACAGGAACGCAAAATGCTCGTGTACCGGATGCTGGAACAGGGGCTCAAATGCCGGATCGTGTCGTGCAACGGTACACTGGGCCCGGAATTCCTGGGCCGCGAAATGGACGATGTCCTCATCGCCGACCTGGAGGCCGCCGGGGTAGACGTTTGCGGCGAGAACGGCGAGTTTCATACACTGGTGACGGATTGCCCGCTGTTTTCGGTGCCGGTGCAACTACCGCCGTCGGAGAAAGTGCAACATGAACACTATCACTTCCTGCAATGGAAACTGTAGCAGGCAACAAGGCATAAAAAAAGCGGTCCCGGTAAAACCAGGACCGCTTTTTTATTTACAGCGATAACTTTTATGCGATGGCAGCTTCCTTCTTTTCGCCCCGGATGAACACGGGCTTCAGTACGGCATAAGCGCTGAAGAGGATCGCGGTGTAAAACACGTTGCCCATGATGGTGTTCAGGAAAAAGCTGCCGAACACGTCCTGTTTGTAGAACGGAATGGCAGACCAATAGCAGGTGATGAGGCCCGACAGCGTGTGCGGGTACAGGTCCCTGAAAATGAAGGTACCCATGTTGGACATCAGGTAAAATACCAACCCTGAAGCAACTGCACCGAGGAATACACGGCCCGTGGTCACTTTGCGGATACGGGTGCCGATGAAGGTAACCAACATATGCCCGGCGTACACGAACAGCATTTCGCCGCCGTAGATGCCCTGGATATCAGTGAAGAAGTAGAAGAACAGGTCTGTAAGCAGTAAAGAAACCAGCGGTACGGCATAGGCATATTTCTTGTCTTTCAGGATCACGCCTGCAAACAGTGCACCGGCGCCCATCGCTGTGAAATTGTAAATTTCGAAATAGTTGGTCGCCAGCCGGCAGAGAACGGTAACGAATATCAGCGACGCTACGAGGATCGCGTTGGATAAACTTTCTTTCTTCATAAATAAAGCGCGTTTGCTTGTCACAAATATAACCAATTATGGAATTGCCGCCTTGAAAATCACCAGGTCCGATTCGCAAACCACTTTGTACGCGGTGCCATAGGCAGCGAAGAGCGTTTTACCTTTTGACAGCGCCAGCTGGTTGCCTCCCGGTCCTTCCGCGCTGCCGGTGCCTTCCAGCACGATCCAGGTTTCGGGAGCAACGGAGGTGTGCGTGTACGTTTCCCCGGCTTTCAGCGCGATGCGGCTCAGCACGAAATCAGGGGCGGGGGTGGGGTAGATGCGTTCCTGTCCACCGTGAATGGCTTCCCCTTTCAGTATATTCGGATGCACGGCTTCGAATCGGGTGTGTTTCAGGAGCTCGGGCACGTCGATGTATTTGGGCGTGAGGCCGCCGCGGAGCACGTTGTCGGAATTGGCCATCAGTTCGGCGTTCTGGCCTTCGAGGTAGGCGTGGGGGATGCCGGCGTCCTGGAACACGGCGTCTCCCGGTGCTGCGTATACGATGTTGAAGAAATAGATGGAGAAGATCCCACGGTCGAGGCGCTCCAATCCCTGCGGGTCGTTATCGATGGCGCGGCCGGTCCAGAATGCGGGGTCTTCCTTTTTCAGCGACCCGGCGCGATAGGCGGGGAGTACTTTTTCCGCGAGGGGGCGCAGCATGGCGTTCACCTCTTCCTGCGGCATTTCCATCACTGTTTTATAGAGACCGAAATATCCGTCTTTTTCGAAAACGGGGCCCAGCGCCGAGAATACCGGTATGGTGGCCAGCACTTTACGGAGCTGGTCTTCCGGCAGGAAGCCATGGAGGAGCCAGAATTCGCTGAGCGCCACCATGATCTCGGGCTTGTGGTTGGCGTCTTTGTAATTGCGATTGGGTGCGTTGAGGGCGATGCCGGCTTCATTTTCCCGCGCGAAACCTTTTTCCGCTTCCGATTTGGTGGGGTGCACCTGGATGGAGAGCATATCTTTCACGTCGAGGATCTTGAATAGATAGGGCAGTTCGCCGAACCTGCCTGCGGCGGCGGGGCCGAGGGCGCCGGCGGGGTCTTCGGCGATCCAGGCGTTGAGGGGTTGCGGTTGATCGGTTTGCAGCAGGGAAGGGGCGCTCTGGTGTGCGCCCATCCAGTATTCCGCGCTGGGCTGGTCTGTAACCGGCTGGCCGAGGAGCTCGGGGATGTACCGGAAGCCGCCCCAGGCGTAATGTTGCACTTTTCCTGTCAGGTAGAATAAATTCGGGTCTCGCATACTTTTCCTTTATTAAACCGTAAAAATAGACAAAAACGCATGGCTTGCGACTCATCACTGGGAAATTTGGGAGAACGGCTGGCCGCGGAGCACCTGGCAGCCGCCGGTTACCGCATCCTTCACCGCAACTGGAAAGCGGGGCGGAAGGAGATAGACATCATTGCGGAGATAAGCGGGACGGTAGTTTTCGTCGAAGTAAAAACCCGCAGTTCGCGTTTTTTCGGGATGCCGGAAGAATCGGTGGGGTGGAAGAAAGAGGAGCACCTGCGCAAGGTGGCCGAACATTGGCTGGAGCAAAACGGCGGAGAGGTCAGGCACATCCGGTTCGACATCCTTTCCATCTTTGCCGTTCCGGGTGAAAAGCCTGAAATCCTGCACCTGCAGGACGTTTTCTGACCCGTTAACTCGGAGTTAACAAAATTGAAATATGAAAGAAATTAAATAGTTGTATATTTGGGCATCCAATCTAACCAGCTCCTGTAAAAGAACCTGATCAGCCTAAACGGTTCTATATGTCTTACTGGAGTCTTTTATTTTTCATCCATACGCACCTGACCGAACCGGTGCTGTTGCCTGTGAACAACAACAGCGTCCGAATACAGGTCCATTCGCTGGAAACACATGCGGGAATGATTCCCTGTACGATCTATAACGGGCAAAATCTGCCTGTGCGGATCCTACCGTTGGAAGGAGGGCACCGAAAGGGTGTGTACACCATCCGGCTATCCACGTTGCCCGAAGGCGAATATTCGCTCCAGGTCAGCGGTTACAAAGCAAAATTCCGGCTCTGCCGGCCATGATATTATCATTACTATCATCATCCCCCCAAACATAGATCCTCCCGGTAAAACGGGAGGACTTTGTATTTTAAGGGGTGTGTTGGAGATGGAAAGAAGGCTTGCAGCCGGTAAGCGAATCGGCGATGCTGGCCAGACATTACCGGTATTATCCAAACAACGGCATGCATAAAAAAATCCTCCCGCATGGGGAGGATCTCAAATTACTTCCTGATAACAATTACAGTCCGTCGACCAGCACTTCGTAGAGTTTCACTTTCAGTTCTTCCAGCTGCACGTTCTGCACCAGCTGCCCGTCTTGCGCATAGGAAATTGTTCCGCGCTCTTCCGACACAATGATCGCCAGGTTATCGCTATGTTCCGTAATGCCTACGGCGCTGCGGTGGCGCATCCCGATCCGCGTGGGCAGGTTCGGGTTTTCCGACATGGGCAGGATCACCTTGGCGGCCAGGATCTTGTTGCCGACGATGATCAACGCCCCGTCGTGCAGCGGACTGTTCTTCTCGAAGATGCTTTCGATCAGTTTGGCGCTCACGTTCCCGTCTATCGCGATGCTCGACGCCGTGTCGAACTTCACGCGGTAGGTGGTGGAAATAACGATCAGGGCGCCGGTCTGGCTCGCGGCCATGTGCCCCGCGGCCACGATGATCTCGTTGATGATGTTCTCTTCTTCCTTATAACTCTTGAACCGGTCTGGCAGGAACAGTTTGGTGAAGAAGGAGTCCTTGCTCAGGGGCGTCTTCTTTCCCAAAACCAGCAAAAACTTCCGGATTTCCGGCTGGAAGATGATGATAATGGCGATCAGCCCGATGTTGATGAAATTCTCTAAAATGTTGGTGAGGATCGGCATCTGCAGCGAGCGCACCAGAAAGTAGGCGGCATACACCATCAGCAGGCCGATGAAAATATTGAAAGCGAGACTGCCTTTCAGCAGGCGGTACAGCTGGATAACGAGAAAAATCACAATCAGCAGGTCCACAACATTCAGCCAACGAAACTCAAATCCGTAAAATTCGTATACATCCTTCATAGCTGTAAAAATAGAAATATTTGGCCCACTATGCGCTTTCCATGAAAGAAACGATGCGCACCGCTTCCACGGCGGCTTTTACATCGTGCACCCGCAAAATATGCGCGCCCCGCTCCAATGCGGCGGTATGCAAAACGGTAGTGCCGTTGAGGGCTTCGGCAGGGGTGGAGCCTAACAATTTGTAAACCATCGATTTCCGGGAAACGCCCACGAGCAACGGCGCATTCGCCAGGTGCAGCATTCCCATGCCCCGCAACAACTGGTAATTGTGCGATATCGTTTTGCCGAACCCGAACCCCGGGTCCAGGATCACGTCGTGGATGCCGGCGGCCCTGCAGGCTTCGGTTTTCTGGATGCAATAGTCCAGCACTTCCTGCACTACATCCTGGTAACGAGGGTTTTGCTGCATCGTGGCCGGCGTGCCCTGCATGTGCATGGCGATGTAAGGCGCCTGGAGCGCGGCCACGGCCGGGATCATTTCGGGGTCCATTTCACCGGCGCTGATATCGTTCACGATCGCCGCCCCTGCCAGGATGCATTTTTCGGCCACGGAGGCGTGGTAGGTATCCACCGAGATCACGGCTTCGGGGAACTTATATAATATGGCGTGGATGGCCGGTACCAGCCGCGCAACTTCTTCCGCGGCCCCGACTTCGGGCGCGCCGGGCCGGGTGCTCTGGGCGCCGATGTCGAGCAGGGCGGCACCATCGGCCAGGAGGGCTTCGGCGCGCACCACGGCGTCGTGCAGCTCACGGCTGCGGCTGTCCGGATAAAAGGAATCGTCGGTCACATTGATGATCCCCATCACGAGGGGCTCGGCCAGGCTCAGCAACTTTCCGCGGCAGCGGATGGTGAAATCTTTCCGTAATGATGTATTTTTGAAACGCAAGAGGCAGTGATTATGAAAGTGATGGATAGTCAAAATTACCGAAATCCTTCATTCCCCACCGCCTTTCACGGCAAATTAAAATCAGCAATTGAATGACATACCAGCAGGTGATCGACAGCAGTAAGGACATTTTCATCAAGAAGACAAAAGATTACGGCACTTCCTGGCGCGTGCTGCGCCCCATTTCCATCGTGGACCAGATCTTCATCAAAGCCCAGCGCATCCGCACCATCCAGGAAACGGGCGTGCAGAAGGTAGCCGATGATATTTCCGGGGAATTCCGTGCCATTATCAATTATGGCGTCATCGCGCTCATTCAGCTGCAGTTGCCTTCTGACGATATTTATACCGACCTTCCCGCCGAACAGGTGTCGAAATTGTATGATGAGCAAGCCGCCTTCATCCGCACCGTCATGGAAGCCAAGAACCACGACTATGGCGAAGCCTGGCGCTCGATGAGCCAGGAATCGTTCGTAGACCTCATCCTCACCAAGCTCCTCCGGATCAAACAGATACTGCGCAACGATGGCAAGACCCTCATTTCCGAAGGGATCGACGCCAATTACGTAGACATCGTCAACTATGCCGTTTTCGCCCTCATCCTGCTTGAAGAAAAGCATTAACATTCCTATCTTTAACCACTATGAAACCAATCATCACCATTTTTCGCATCATCGTAGGGGTGCTGTTCATCTTTTCCGGACTGATCAAAGCCAACGATCCGCTTGGCCTCAGCTACAAGATGGACGAGTTTTTTGAAGTGCTGCACCTGCACTTCATGATCCCCTTTTCCCTGGCCCTTTCCCTGATCATGAACGCGTTCGAGATCATCGCCGGTTTTGCCGTGCTCATCGGCTACCGCATGCGCTTCTTCTCGTTCCTGCTACTTTTACTCATCATCTTCTTCACTTTCCTCACCGGGTTCGCCCTGTTCAGCGGCCTCATCCGCGAATGCGGCTGCTTCGGCGACTGTATCAAGCTCACGGCCGACCAGTCGTTCTGGAAAGATATCATCCTCCTGGTGATGATCCTCGTGATCTTCATCTTCAACAAGCGCATCCAGCCGCTGTTTTCACCGAAAACCAGCAACGCCGTGATGATCTTCGCCGTGCTGTTCCCCGTTGCCGTGCAATGGTATGCGCTGGCGCACCTGCCCATCGTGGATTGCCTGCCTTACAAAGTCGGCAACAACATCCTCGACAAGATGAAACCGCCTCCGGGATCTACGCCCGACGTGTATGAAACCGTGATGATCTATGAAAAAGACGGCAAGCAGCAGGAGTACACAACGGAAAACTACCCCTGGCAAGATACCACCTGGAAGTTCGTGGACCGGAAAGACAAGCTGATCAAGAAAGGCAACGCCGAACCGCCGATCAAGGATTTCATCCTGAACGATTTCAACGGTAATAATATGAACAGGGCCGTGCTCACCGAGCCCCTGCCCGTATACCTCTTCCTCGTGCTCGACGTGAGCAAGGCCGGTAAAGGCTGGGAAGAAAGGATGAAAAAATACCAGCAGATGGCGGCGGAAGGAAAGATCGTGCTCATGGGCGTGACCAGCTCCAGCCAGGAAGCCGTGGAACAGTTCAAGGCCAACCGCGGGATCACTTTCGAGTTCCTGCAGATGGACGGTACCGCCATCAAGACGGCCGGCCGTAGCAATCCCTGCCTGCTGGTGCTCGAAAAAGGCACGATCAAGGCCAAATATCACCATAACGATATCCCGTAAGCCATATGCTGCGATTCCTTTTCCGCAAAACCGGATACGGCCTGCTCGTGCTCTTCGGGGTGGTGAGCATCGTCTTTTTGCTGTTCAACGTGCTCCCGGCCGACCCGGCCCGGATGACGCTCGGGCAGCGGACAGACGTGGCCAGCCTGGAAAACGTGCGGAAGGAATTGCATTTGGACAAACCGGTGGGCGTACAGTTCCTGTATTATTTACATGACCTGTCGCCCATCGGCGTTTTATCTGCCGCCGAATTGAAGGAAATGCCCGCGTTGCGGATATTCTCCGTGGGCGATGGCGCTTTCGTCGTAAAAACGCCCAATCTCCGCCGCAGTTACCAAAGCAAGAAACCCGTCTGGGAAATACTCACGGAAGCGCTGCCGGGCACGCTGGTGCTGGCACTGGCCGCTATGCTCTTCGCTACCGTGGTGGGCATCGGGCTGGGGGTACTGTCTGCCGTGAAGCAAAACACCTGGATGGATACGGGCGCCGTGTTCGCCAGCGTAACCGGCATTTCGGCGCCGTCGTTTTTTGCAGGGATCGTGCTGGCTTACCTTTTCGGGTTCGTATTGGCCGGCTGGACGGGCCTCCATATGACAGGGAGCCTTTACGACATCGATCCTTTCCGGGGCAGGGTGCTGAACCTCCGGAACCTGGTGCTGCCCGCGCTGACGCTGGGCATCCGGCCGCTGGCCATCATCGTGCAGCTCACCCGCGGCGCCATGCTCGATGTGCTGAACCAGGATTATATCCGGACCGCCTATGCCAAGGGGCTCCGCCGCCGGACGGTCCTTTTCCGGCACGCCCTCCGCAACGCCCTCAACCCCGTGATCACCGCCATTACCGGCTGGTTCGCCGAGCTCCTGGCCGGGGCGTTTTTCGTGGAATACATCTTCGGATGGAAAGGAATAGGCAAAGTAACGGTAGATGCGCTGGAAAAATTCGATTTCCCCGTGGTAATGGGGGCTGTGCTGTTCACCGCCGGCATTTTCGTGATCATCAACCTGCTGGCAGACCTGCTCTACAGCGTCATCGATCCCCGCATTCGTCTAACCACCTGATAATCAGCACCGGAAAAAATTTTCCTCTTATTTTGTAACAAACATAATTGGCAGTCGTCTTCTTTTTGTAACAACGAAGGAACCGCCTCCTTCTGCCATTCTAAAATAAACGCATGACATCCAGCGCATTCCAGTCCCTCATTATACCGTACAGGCAAAAGCTCTATTGCTTTGCGTTCCGCCTGCTCGGCAATGAGGAGGATGCGAAGGATGTGGTCCAGGACTGCTTTATCCGGGTGTGGAACAGTCGCGACAAGATGCCCGAGCTCCAAAGCCTCGAAGCCTGGTGCATGCGCATTACGCGCAACCTGGCGCTCGACCGGCTGAAGAGCCGCAAGTATCGCGTCACCGACGACCTGGACAGGGCCGGCGAAGTGCCTTCCGTGCATCAAACGCCTCATCAGCACGCCGAAAAAAGTGATGTGATGCGGAGGGTGCACGGGGCCATCGCCAGATTACCGGAGAAATACCGGACCGTTTTGCAGCTCCGGGATATGGACGGGCTGAGTTACCAGGAAATCGCCGATATGCTCGAAATCGGGCTGCCGGAAGTAAAAATCAACCTGCATCGCGCCCGGAAACAGGTGCGGGAGCAGTTACAAAACCTGCAAGTGTATGGAATACAATGACATCAGGACCCTGCTGAACAAGTATTGGGCCTGCGAGAGCACTGAAGCGGAAGAAGCGGAGCTGCGCGTTTTTTACGCCAGCCATGAAGGGACGTTGCCCGCAGACCTCCAGGAAGCGGCGCCGCTGTTCCGGTATTACCACGATTGCAGCGGCATACCGGAAATGCCGGAACTGTTTACCGACCGCCCGGCCCCCTGGGACGAGCCGCAGCAAACCGGCATCATCCGTTCGATCACGCAGGGATGGATGAAATACGCCGCAGCCGTGCTCGTAGCCGCCGGAATGCTGTATTCGGCAGACAGCTTCCGCGACAAACGGACGTCGGAAGACCTCGCATTCCGCGATACCTACTCCGATCCCAAACTGGCTTACCAGCAAACGCAGCGCGCCCTTCAGCTGCTGTCCAAAAACCTGAACAGGGGCAAATCGCAAATGGAAAAGATCGCCTACTTCAATGAGGCCACAGACCTCGTGACGGGCAAAAACTAAGGCCATTCAAAAACCAATATAACCTTGATTGATTCTTTAATTCAACGCACATGAAACGTCTCATTCCACTGGTCGCCTTACTCTGCCTCTTGTGCAGCAGCCAGCTGGCCGTGGCGCAAACCACCATCGACAAGTTCTTCCAGAAGTATCAGAACGACAATTCCTTCACCGTCATCAACATCACGCCGAAAATGTTCTCCATGTTTTCGAAAGTGAGCTCCGATGATCCGGACGCCAAGAAGGTAATGACGCTGGCCAGCAAACTGAAAGGCCTGCGCATCCTGATCAAGGAAGACACCAAAGATGGCCAGCGCCTCTACCGCGAAGCTGCCCAGTTCCTTACCAACGGCATGGAAGAATTGATGAGCCTGCGCGACAAGGACACCGATCTCAAATTCATGGTCCGCGAAAATGCCAAAGGCAACGTAGCGGAACTAGTGATGCTGGTCGGCAGTACCAACGAATTCCTCGCGCTGCTGCTCATGGGAGACTTCTCCATCGAAGAGCTCTCCGACATCGCCGGAAGCATGAACATCGACGGTTTCGAGAACCTCGGCAAGCTCGACACCAAAGGCCCCAAGGGGCCGAAAGGCAAAAAATGACCGGACCGGACAAGCCGCCGTCCTCCATCCGCGGCCGCTTTTCCATTATCCATCCTTTACCTGAAAAAATATCCTCCATGATCCGCACCCTAATTATCGCCATTACCTGCATCCTGTTTGCCACCACCGCCAGCGCACAGCGCAAAACCCTCCGCCACTTTATGGTGCAGCATTACGATGTGGCATCCACCCAAAAGATAGGGCTGGGCTTCCTCACATTCCGCGTGGTGAGCTGGTTCATCCCCGACCGGGCTTTCGACGGCAAGATGAAAGACATCAAATGGGCATTGAAAAAAGTAAGAAGGGCCAGGTTCTACGCGCTCGAAATGGATTACGGCGTGTTCTCCGCCGAAACGGTGATGGGCCTGCGGCATGAGCTGGAACAGCAAAATAAATTCGAATTGCTGGCGGAAGTCCGCCACGAGAACGCCAACATCCATTTGCTCAGCAACGGCAAAAAAGAAGACAGGATCGATAATTTAGTGGTATTGGTGCAGGAAGACGGAGAAATGATGATGCTGCACCTGCGTACCCGGCTCACGATGGACGATATTACCCGCATCGTCAACGTCGTATCCGACGAAGTAAAGCTCGCCGGCCGTTAACGGATGATCACTTCCGTCACCACCTTTTCCCCCAGCATTTCATTCACCAGCCCGGCGATCCGGTCTTTGGAATAATTCAGCTCCTGCTTGAGGGGCGCTACGCTCGTCACGATCACCAGCTTGCCATCGTACAGGTGCACGCTTTCGGTATATCTCGCGATCGTTTTACCGACCACCTGCTCCCAGTTTTCCTGGATACGCACTTCCATGAGGCGCGGCTTGAGCTTGCTTTTGTTGAGATACTCCCGCAGGGCGTCGCCCATGCTGACAAGGTTGTTTCGCATAGCGCAAATGTAGGGATTAATTTTCAGGGATCAGTCCATGTTCGCGCAGCACTTGCTGTTCATCGCCGGTTATATATGCAAATATTTTAAGCGCACCCGACGCCGACGTGAGCAGGTACCACACATCGAATTCGATCTCAATCGTTTGCCCGTCCTTATCGTAAGCGGAATCCCAATGCACTTTCACCAGGAAATGCTGTTCATTGATGCGGGTCACTTCCAGCCCCGCAACGCGCATCCTTTTGGTGCCGATCTTCCGGTAGAACGCGTTGCCTTCCGGAACGGCTTTCAGGAAAGATTCGTCGTTTTTGCCGCCCATCACCCCACGGGCGGACGACTCCACGAAATAATCCGCGAACGCCTCCGCCATGGCTTTGGGGTCGCCGTTTCGGCCCTGCACGCCGTCGTTAAAGCGCTGTTCGTATGCCTGGAAGAATTCCCTGATCTGGTCCATATGCGGGCGTTTACCGTAGCATCGCAATATTCGGGCCATGGGCCCGGTTATCGAGCTGAAAAAACGGTAGCGGCGGATAGGAAACCTTGGGGAGTTTGCGTACATTCCTGTCATGAAGCATCTATTTGTTCCCCTCTTGCTGCTGATCGGCCTTTCCGCCGCAGCACAGCAATCACCCGCCAAATTCTCGCTGGACGTGCGTTACCTGCTTTCGCTCCCGGATGGGTACAACGCGGATTCCACCCGTAAATGGCCATTGCTGATCTTTCTGCACGGGTCCGGCGAAAGCGGTATCGATCTCGATAAAGTAAAAGTGCACGGGCCGCCGAAGCTCGTGGAAGCGGGGAAGAAGTTCCCGATGATCATCGTTTCTCCCCAATCCGATTTCGGCGGCTGGGACGCGGGCATCCTCCAGCGGCTGATCCTCGACCTCAAAACCCGTTACCGGGTAGATGCGGACCGGGTATACATGACAGGCCTCAGCATGGGCGGTTTCGGCACCTGGGAATACGCCTCCCGCTTCGCCGGCGACCTGGCGGCCATTGTGCCCATTTGCGGCGGCGGCCGGCCGGAAGACGCCTGGAAGATGCGGTACGTGCCCACCTGGTGTTTCCATGGCGGGAAAGATAATGTGGTGCTCCCCAGTCAAAGCGCCGATATGATCAACGCTTTGAAGCCATACCAGCCCGGTGTGAAATTCACGGTGTACCCGGATGCGGGGCACGATAGCTGGACGGAAGCCTACAACAGCGATAGCCTCTGGACCTGGCTGCTGGCACAGCGCCGCCACGAATTCAAACCCGTGCCCGTGGCGCCCGCCACGCTGGCGAAATATGCGGGCGTGTACGTCCGCAACGGGCGGGATACGGTCGTGATCACACCGGCGGAAAACGCCCTGCAATTACAGGCCGGCCGGGGCAAGGAAACGTTGAAACCTGCGTCGGAGACGGTTTTCTACTGGATGGACAAAGCGCCGGTGGATATCATTTTCAATAAAGAAGGATTCCTGTTCCGCGGCTGGCAACAGGAGCAGTACAAAAAGGTGAAGTAGCGTTATTCCAGTTTACCGATGTAAAGGCGCGTGGTGTACATGAATTTCACCATGCCGTTGTGTGCGTATCGTGCAAACAACTCTTCCAGCTCGCTCATCATGGGCGCATAAAGCGCGTGGCCGGGCTGCGGCGCGTAGGATGCGGAGAGCAGCCGGCCCTTGAGGCCCTGCAGATCGAGCTGTTGCGCGTTGCGGAAAACGTGGGCGCGGTACACGGCGGGGGAGAAGAAGGCCGACAGCTGGGCGGGGCCTACGTTCCGGTGGTTGGTCTCGCGGTAATCGACCGCGTATTTCTGGAGGAGGGCTTCGTAGGCTTTTCCCAGTTCGTCTTGCAGATCGCGCTCGTTCCACATGAGCACCGTACAGGCGCCGGGCTTGCCGATCCGCAGGAATTCGCTGCGCGCTGCGCTGCCGTGGAACCAGTGAAATGCCTGGGCGGCCACGATCAGGTCGGCGGAAGCGTCGGGCAGGGTGGTTTTCTCCGCGGTCCCCGCCACCGCATGAAACCCCGGAAACCCACGGAGCAGCCGCTCGGAGGCGTCCCGCATGTCGGAATTGGGCTCTACGGCAAATACCGTATTCCCGTTTTCGAGGAACGGCATGCAGGAAATCCCCGTTCCTGCGCCGATATCGGCTACCATGGAGCCTTTCGTAAGACATGCTTCCTGCTCCAGGCAGGTGATGATGGCATGCGGATAATGTGGCCGGTATTTAATGTAATGTTCAGCCCTTCCGCTGAAACGTTCGGTGTTTTTCATATGCAATGGTTGTTCCATGGGTTACATGTCTGATGTCAAAGGTTATTATTATCATGCCAAAATTTCCCCGCATGAATCTACAGTAACAAATAAATGTTCCGGTTGTTTGGTGTAATATTATAACATCATCTTTTTTTTACACTTCCGCCATGAAAAAAATTTGCATCTGCTTCGGTATCCTGTTGATTTTCACCCGCGTCAGCGCACAGTCAGACGCCGTGATATCCGGCCTCATCCTTGAAAAAGACAGTCTCTTCTGGAAAGCTTATAATAGTTGCGATCTCGCGGCCATGAAGACTTTCTTCAGTTCAGACCTCGAATTTTACCACGACAAAGGCGGCCTCACGTTTGGGGTGGATAAGATGGTGAAGAGTTTCGGGGAAGGGCCCTGCAGCCCAAAGGGCGATTACCGCCTCCTGCGCGAAGCCGTGCCGGGGTCCGTAAAAGTGTACACGTTGCGGCAGGCGGATACGGTATATGGCGCCATCATCCAGGGCAGCCATTACTTCAGTATCGTGAAAAACGGGCAAACGCGCCGCGACGGACTGGCACAATTCACGCATGTCTGGATGAAAAAAGGGGGATGGAAAATGACGCGCGTCCTCAGTTTCGACCATGGACCGGCGCCTTACGATAACGGAAGGAAGGTCGTGGAATTGACGGCCAAACAGCTGGAAAGCAGCACCGGCACATTCAAGGGCCCGCAAACGACGTTGGTTTTCACAGCAGGGAACAACATGCTGATCATGCAAACGCCGAAAAACACCATCAATTTATACCCGCAATCTGCCGATGTGTTTTTTATGAAAGAGGCAGACCTCACCTTCACGTTCACCCGCGATGCAGACGGCCGTCCGGTAAAACTCGAAGTCCATGAAAGGGGCGGGCTTGCGGAAACGCTTACGCCGCAGCGTTAAGCCACGCGCTGGCTATCGGCCGCTGCCGTAACCAGCAGCGCCACGATGAGCATGAAGCTGTATTCGCATCCGCCGGAGCCGTGTTCCCCTACGAACCAACCCAGTTCCGCATGGATGATGACGATCCCGATGAGCAGCATCAGCACGAATCCCGCACTCAGCCAACGCACGAATTTGCCTGCGGCGAGCAATATCCCGCCGGCGATCTCGAAAACCGTGATCATCCATACCAGCGCTTCGCCGGCCGGGAACCCTTTCGATTCGAGGAACCCGCCGAACCGGGGGACGGTCCCGCCCGCCACGCGCACAACGGCATGCGCGATGAAAATAACGGCAATGAATATACGTAATATAAGCAGCGTGTGCCGCAGCGACAGATAAGGGAAACGCATTGTTCGTTCAGATTTGCTTATAGTAAATGATCGTACCCGTGAGGCCGCCATGCGGTTTCAGCGCGAAGCCGGGAATGACGCCCGTCCGGATATATCCCTGCTTTTCGTAGAACCCGGCCGCACCTTCGTCTTCTGCGGTATCCAGGGTAATGAGGCTGCGCCCGTGAAGGCGCGCGAGGTTTTCCGCTTCGGCCAGCAGCGCGCTGGCAACGCCTTTCCCGCGATGGGCCACGGCCGTCATCATTTTGGCGATTTCGGCGCGGTGGGGCTGATTGGGCGGCAGATCGAGCAGCAGTGTTACGGTGCCCGCCAAAGCGCCATCCGTAAAAGCCCCGAGGATAATACGCCCGCCTTGTTCCGCCGCTGCCAGTGAGCCTTGCCAGAAAGCGCGTGCTTCTTGCCCGGAAAGGGGATGCATGAAGCTTACGGAGCCGCCATGCGCCACGGTTTCGATCAACAGGCCGGCGAGAGCGGCAAGCGTGGCAGCGTCGTGCGCCAGGGGGCGGATAAGCATAGGACCGTTATTCATACGATACAGGAGTTTGATCCTGAAATTACGGTTTTCCTGGCCCCGCGTCAAAGGTAAAATGAACAGCCGGCCAACTGGCGACCGGCTGAGAGGCGGAACGTATGTGCGTTCCGGATTAAAAAACAATCTGCGTACCGGCGGAAAGCGCGGTACCCGTGGATGTTCCCGTTTTTACGAGATTTCCGTTCACGAACATTTCGACTTTGAGGCTGGAATTGGCGTTGGGGCCAACGGCTCCGATTACGCAGGTACCGCCCAATGCGCTGGCGGGAACGTCGAGCACGGGGCTTTCCCAGGTATTCTTGTTGATGCTCGAAGCCGTGGTAATCGACTGATCGTACCCGTAAACGGCGTTCATGATCACGACCCCGGTGCTGCCGGAGGCTTTGTACTGCACTTTCTTCGCAGAACGGCCCGGTCCCGGATCGTCGTCTTTCCCGCCGCAGGCGGCCATACCGATGGAAAGGGCTAACAATGGCAACAGGAACATTTTCAGTGATTTCATATAGTAGTTGTTTAGATAACAAAATGCTGCACGCCACAAAAGTAAACCCGTCCGCCACCGGGTTCAATACCCCATTCCCGGTGAAATTTCCTACTGGTTTTCCGGTAGATGCGGGTAATTATCATCGCCGGACGCGAATAATCGATATTTTTGGGGACGGGGAGCATCCGCCCCGGTAAACCATGTCCGGAAATACGATTCAAATTGCCATTGTAGACGACCATCCGCTCATCCTGGAAGGATTACAGAAGTTACTGGATAACACCCCCGGCGTGGAAATCGCCGGATGTTTCAGCAGCGCCGCCGAATGCCTGGATTTTCTCCGCACCTCTTATGCCGACATCCTTTTGCTCGACATCGGCCTGCCAGACGCCAGCGGGCTCGACCTTTGCCGCGATGTCAAAACCCTTTCTCCCGCCACGCGCGTGCTGGCGCTCAGCAATCATTCCGAGCGCAGCATGATCCTGCAGATGCTCCAGCAGGGCGCATCAGGCTACCTGCTGAAAAACGTGGCGGCCGACGAGCTGGTGCGCTGCATCCACGAAGCGCACGAAGGATTGCTCACTTTCAGCAAAGCGATCCGCGAGATCATGGCAAAGCCTTCCGCATCGGCGCTCCGCGAAACACCGCAGCTCACCCGCCGCGAAAAGGAAATCCTCCTCCTCATCGCCGACGGTAAAACCACTGCCGACATCGCATCGTTCCTGCACCTCAGTCCGCTCACCATAGAAACGCACCGCAAAAACCTCCTGCAGAAATTCGGTACGCCCAATGTAGCTGCCATGATCAAGCTCGCCGTGCAGCTGGGGCTCATGTAAAAAAAAGGAACGCCCGAAGGCGTTCCATTCTCAGGTTTGCATATATCAATTTACCAATCTATTCACCTAAAACTTCTTTCAACTTAGCGTCGAGCTCATCTTCGCTTTCCTTACCGCCGCCCAATTGCTTGAAGATGATCTTGCCGGTGGGGTCGAGGAGGAATTTGGTCGGGAAGCCGCTGATGCCGTATTTCTGAACGAGGTCCAGCGATTCCTTTCCATAGTTGTTCATGACGTGCAGCCAGTCGATACCGTCCGCTTTCACGGCGTTCTTCCAGGATTTTTCCGAAGCAGCCAGGTCGGCCGACTTTTCGTCTGCAACGGCCAGGATTTCGAAGCCTTTCCCTTTGTAATGTTCGTAGAGCTTGCGCAGATGCGGGTGGCCTGCGCGGCAGGGGCCGCACCAGCTTCCCCAGAAATCCACCAGCACGTATTTCCCTTTCAGGGACGACAGGGAGAAATCATTGCCCTGGATATCCTTTTTCGTGAAATCCGGGGCGATCTTACCCATCGCCGTAGCCTGGATGCTTTCGATCTTGTTGGCTACCCATTTGCCGTAGAAGGTCTGCTTCCAGGTGGGAGCCAGCTTTGCGAATGTCTGTGCAAACGCTTCCGGCGTATAATCGTCGAACAGCTGGGTGAGGAAATACACACTCAGGAAAGAGCCGGGATTTTTGGCGATGTAAGCCATCCGCAGTTCTGTCTTCTTGCCATCCTGCGCCATTGCTTCTTTCCGCATGGAGGAGGCTTTCGCCGTATCGCCGCTTTTGGAAGCGACGGCACCGTCTTTCGTCAGTTGCCAGCGCTTGTCGATTAGCGGGAGCTCCTGTGCGTGGAATTTCGCGAATTCGGTATTCAGCTTGCCGCCTTTGGGCAGTGCCATATACGATTTTTCGGATTTGCCGCGCAGCACGATGCGCCCTTCTTCCAACACCAATTCCGCTACCGGGCCGGGAATGAACATCCCGCCTTTCGACATTTCGAACTTGCTTGCAGGGTTGCTGTTGAAAAGCACTGCCACTACCGGCTCCGCGATCTCACCGGAGAAGCGTAAAGCACCATCCGGCTGCAAAATGGCCGTATCCGATTTGCGGGCGCCGTGCTGTACATAGCTCAGCGTCAGTTTATAACCATCCTGTCCTTCCATGTACACATCCAGCGTATAACGCTGCTGGGCGGAAGCGGAAAGCCCTGCGGCCAATGCGAGGGCCGATAAGATTGTTTTCTGCATGATTGGATTTTATTACATGGATGTCATACCCATGGCCTTGATTACCTTTTTCTCCCCTTCAGGTTGCGCGCTCAGACCTTTCTCGATAACGGATTTGATCTGGGTTTCCGCTTCGGGGCTGTAGCCCGTGAATTTGGTCACGATCTTGCCTTCCCGGTCGATGAGGTAAAGCGTGGGGATACCGGAGAACTGGTAGGTTTCCATGGTTTTGTCCTTATTGTCGCTCAGGAGTTGTTCCCAGGGCATGTTTTCGTCTGCCATAGCTTTCTTCCATGCATTTTTATCGGTATCGATGGAAATGCTGACAACTTCCAGCCCCTGGGCCTTGTAGGCAGTATAGAGCTCCTTCACTTTCGGGATGGCCTGGCGGCAGGGGCCGCACCAGCTGGCCCAGAAATCGACGAGGAGATATTTGCCTTTGTATTTCTCCAGGCCCTGTAACTGGCCGAGATGATCGGGGTAGGAGATGGAAGGCGCGGGCTGGCCGGGCTGCAGTTTCATCATCTGCGCACGGTTCTTGATGATGGTGTTTTTGAGGTTTTTCGCCTCGCTCAGCCAGGGGTACAACTGCATGAGGTGATCGAGCTGCCGGAGCGTGGCGGCGTACTGCGTGGTATCGTGCGGACTTCCGGCGCCACGGAGGGCGTACATATATACCGGACGGTCTTTGTAAATGCGCTTCATCAGTTCGTCGCGCTGGTCCTGATCGTCGCGGGGCTCGTTATACCGCCGGCGGCCGACCCAGTAATTCGCCCAGGCGGAATCGCCGGTTTTGGTTTTATGTTCTTTCGCGAAATACTGCTGGTTATAATCGTCCACCATGCGGAGGTAGCCCAGGGTGCTGTTCAGTTCCATCTGGTTCACGAAGTTATTGTCGTGCGAGCCTTCCACGAAAGTAAAGTGCGGGATCTTGATCTTCATCTTAGCGGTGTCGTAGCCGCGGGAGGAGATCTTCACGTCGGCGTCGCTCCAGAAGGTGATATATTCCCAGTTCATCACGTTGATTTTATAAATGCCCGGGTGGTCTTGTTTTACGCGGAAGGAGTAGGTGAGATCTTTTCCCAGTTCCACCGAGTCTACGATGGGCGATTTGCTGCCCTGGAAGGTTTCGCGGCTGAGATAGATCATTTTGGGTTGTCCTTCGGGTGTGGGGAACTTCACCGTGCCTTTCACCGTAATTTGCTTTGGTAAGTTGGCTTTCTGGGCCATGAGCGCCGCCGGAGTCATCAACAGCGCCAATAAAGCAGGTTTCAACATTGCTTTCTTCATTCCTGTGTTTTTAATTATGCTTAATAGTCTGAATTCTGTTTGATGTTGGGATTGAGCACCAGCAAGCGTTCCGGCAGCGGCAGGAGCACGTGGCCGCCGGGCTGCTGCAGGCTGGAAAGCCAGGGGAGGGCTTTCCCGAACCGGCGCATATCGCTCCAGCGCAGGCGCTCCCCTGTGAATTCGCGCCGGCGCTCGCTTTCGATCATGTCGAGAAAGGCCTGCGCGCTGGCGAAATCGCCGGTGGTGCGCAGGCTGGCTTTGCGTTTTCCGCGCAGTGTATTGAAGTGAGTAACATCCACGTTTCCTTGCCGGGCTTTACCTTCCGCGGCGATAAGGTATGCTTCCGCCAGGCGGCACACGGGGTAGGAGGGCGTGGCTTCCATGGGGAATTTGTTGAGGTAGTTCACTTCGAGGTCGAACGTGAGCCCCTTGCGCTTGAAGTACCATTTCTTGCGGACGTCCGTGTCTTCGTAGGTATTGATCAGCGCTTCATCGATCCAGGTATTGCCGTTACCGGCGAGCTGTTCGCCGCCCCAGGGCGCAAATCCACCGGCCCCGAAAACGGAATTCAGGCCCAGCATCTTGCTGCCGCTATTGGAAGCCTCGCCGATGGCGTAGATCATTTCCCTGGAAGAAGTATTGTACAGGAACATGGCGGAATCCACCTTGTCTGCCAGGGAGAATTTCCCGGAGTTGATCACCGCTTCGGCCATATCCACGGCGTCTTTATACTTCCCGTTGTTGAGGCAATGGCGCGCCAGCAGCAGCTGTGCGGCCTGTTTGCTCGCCTTCGTGACACCCGACGTAAAATCGGGCAGCAGTTCCACCGCCTGTCGGAGGTCCGCTTCCACGAATGCTTTCACTTTGTCTTCGGATTCGCGGAGCGGGAAGGTCAGCGGGTCTTCCCCGCCTTTCATCAATGCCACTTGCCCGAATTGCTCGTTGAGCAGGGAATAGGCATACCCCCGCAACAGGTAAGCTTCCCCGGCGATGGGGCGCAGCGCGCTTTCGTCTTTGTGCGCTTCCCAGTAATGGATCGCCGCATTGGCATTGCCGACGCATTGGTAAGGATAGCGGTAAGCGAACTGAAGGGCGTTCTCGGCAACGGGGACGTTGCAGGATTCATAGCCTGCATAGGCGAGCGTTTGCACGTCGTCGCCCATGATTTCGGTAAGACTGTAATACAGGTTGAATGCGTTGTTGGTAAGCCCCAGCTTGGCGCCATTAACCACCAGTGCGAGGTTGTTGCTGTTGATCATGGACGGCGAAGCGAGGTGATCGGGCCGCACGTCGAGCTGGTTGCTGCAGGCGGAAAGCCCGATGATAGCTGATATGGAGAGGTAGAGCGAATGTTTCATACCGGTAATTTTTTAGAATGAGAGATCGACGCCCAGTACCATGGACCTGGGGTTGGGAACGTTGGAAGACACGATCCCCGAATTGCTGGCCGCTTCCGGATCGAAGCCGATGTATTTGGTAATGGTAAACAGGTTCTGCGCGGAAGCATACACCTTGGCCCGCGTAAGGTGCGCGCGCTGCAGGAGCGATTTCGGGAGCTCATACCCTACCGTCAGGTTGCGCAGCCGCACGTACGAAGCGTTGTAGATGAACTGGGTAGACGCCATCGAGTTCCAGTTGGTCACATTGCCCTGCCCGTGCTGGCCGGCTACTGCCCGCGGAACGTCCGTCACGTCGCCGGGCTTGCGCCAGCGGCTGTTCACGATATCGAATTTATTGGGCATCACGCCGAACCAGTCGAGGTCGTAATTGCGGAGGGTCTGTTCATAAAAGTCATATATTTTCGATCCTACCACGTAGTAGAACAATGCTTCCACCGTCACACCCTTGTACCCGGCCGAAAGCGTGGTACCGCCGGTGAATTTCGGCAGTGCGATGGGAATGTTCACGTAATCTTTCGCATTGATCATCCCGTCTTTGTTCAGGTCGTCATAGATCATGTCTCCCGTTGCAGGGTCTACGCCCAGCGAGCGGTACACCAGCACGGAGCCTACGGATTCGCCTACTTTCACGGTAGATTGCGGCCCGCCGAAAATGAACGTACCGAACTGCGCCATGGTATCGGCCAGCGAAAGCACCCTGTTGCGGTTGAGGTTCATATTCGTTGCCACGCGCCAGCTGATGGCGGAACCCGTGGCACTGGCCACAGACAGCTCCATATCGAAACCCTGGTTGCGCACGCTGCCCACGTTGTAGGGAATGTTGGTGGCACCGAACTCCCAGGGGATGTTGCGGTTGCTCATCAGCTTGTCGGTAGTTTTGTTATAGTAATCGACCGTCAGGTTCACGCGGTTGTTGAACAAAGCCGCATCGATACCGGCGTCGAACTGTTTGGTCTGTTCCCAGCGCACATTGGGGTTACCTACGAGGTCGCGGATCTTGAGGGCCGCGTCGCCGATATAGGTGGTACCCTGCATGAGATCTTCGGCGCCGTTTTGCGCCAGGGGACGGATATTCCCGCTAAGACCGTAGCTGGAACGGAGTTTCAGGTGATTCACGACTTTTTGGCTGAGCATGAACTGCTCGCGGGAGATGTCCCAACCGGCAGACACGGCCGGGAACCAGCTGTAGCGGTTGTTCCTGGCGAGCTTGGAGGAACCGTCTGTCCGGAGGCTCGCCCCCAGCAGGTAACGGTCTTTATAGTCGAAACCCAACCGCGCGAAATACGCTTCGGAAGTTTCCTTCCCGTTACCATTCAGCGAACCGATGCCGAACACACTGCCGTAAGAAGCGGCTGCCTGTCCGCCGGTAATGCCCGGCACCCGCGGGAACCCGTTCAGTTCGTACCCGAAGTTGCTGGACTCCATGCTGTAGAACGTCTGGCCCGCTGTGGCGGTGAGGCCCAGGTCGTTCCAACGGTTATTGTAAGTGAGGTAGTTGTCGACGTTGTAATTGAAATTATCCGATCCCGTCACTTTCAGGCTTCCTTTGTTGTTGTAGCCGAGGTAACCGAGGGGCGACTGGAAATCGTTGCTGTTGATGTTGTATTTGTTGGCAGCGAGCTGGGAACGGAATTGCAGGGTTCTGTGCAGTTTCACTTCTGCGAAGACGTTGCCGAACCAGGTTTGCTGTTTGCGTTTGTTATCGTTTTCGAGCATTTCACCCAGCGGGTGCTGTTGCTGGCCAACGTAGTAGCCGAGGCTGCCGTCTGGCCGGCGCACAGGCTCTTCCGGCGTATCGGGCCGGGCGTTGAACGCGCTTACGATGGGGTAGCTGTTGTTTTTGTTGACGCCCTGCGACAGATTGATGTTGCCGCCCAGTTTCAGCCAGTTGCCTACCTGCTGGGTAACGTCGATCTTACCAGTGTATCTTTCGTACTGACCGGTGCCCATGGCTGCCTGTTCGGAATAGCGGGCGATCGACATGTAATAACTGTTCTTTTCCCCGCCGCCGTTCATGCTGGCCTGGATATTGGTAACGGGGGCAGTTTTGTTCTTGATCCGGTCGATCCAGTCTATGCTGCGGTCGGCCATATTGAGGCCAGACACCTCGCTGCCGAGGCGCGTCTTTTCCGATCCGAGCCGTGAGATCTGCGCGGGCGTGAGGCCTACGGGATTGGCCAGTATTCTGTCGATATCGGCGATGCGGTTGTTACGGGAGTCGGAGAAGGCGGATTTGTACTCGTCGGTAGTGAGCATCCTCCGCGTGGTGGGCACATTATTGAAGCCGGTGTATGCATTTACGGAGAAAGACGGCTTGGCGCCCATCCGGCCTTTTTTAGTGGTGATGATGATGACGCCGGTGGAGCCGCGGGCGCCGTAGATCGCTGCGGAAGCGGCGTCTTTCAGCACGTCGATGGTTTCCACGTCTTGCGGATTGAGGCTGTTCAGCGCCACGGCGCCGCCTTCTACCACGAGCCCGTCGATCACGATGAGCGGGGCCGCCGAATTCGCGCTGGCAGATTGTACGCCGCGGATCTGGATGGTGGGCGCGCCGCCGGGAGTGCCGGACGAAGACACCACGGTAACGCCGGGGATGCGGCCCTGCAGGGCTTTACCCACGTCAGACACGATGTTGTTCTGCGGCTGCAGGTCTTTGGCGCCGATGGAGGAAATACTCGTTGTCACGTTGCGGCGCTGTTGTGTACCGTAACCCACTACCACGGTCGATTTAAGCTCCATCGCCGAAGTGACGAGCATAATCGGGCGGACGATGGCCGCGGCCGTCAGCATGACAGGCTCGAAGCCGATGGAGGAGATCTGAAGCTTCGCATTGGCGGGCACCCGCAATTCGAATTCCCCTTTTTCATTGGCGGTTACCCCGCCCGTACCGTTCACCACCTTGATCGTGGCGCCGGGGATCGGCGCCCTGGTGAGCGAATCGCGCACCGTTCCCCTGATAACCTGCTGGGCAAAAGCCCCTGCGCTCAACATACAGGCAAGAGATAGCAAATAGACATGTTTCATAAACACTACTGTTTGGAAAATGAATGGTTGGAGATTTGGTTGATTCTTTCGTTGGTTGGTCTTTGATTGATTGAAATGAGCCTCATGACCCCACCAAAATAATCCCGGCGTTCCATTCAAAAGGCCAAAACTGTACATACCGGCATCCGGCAGGTACAATCCGGCAAATCGCGGGGATGAAAAAAAATCGTCTATAAAGCCCTGATATCGCGTATCTTAGCATCTCATGCCTACGCAAAAAACATATAGGTACTGGATTCATCTCGCCGTGTGGATGGCGCTGGTGCTGTTGTATATATTCCCGATGCTCAAAGGTAACATTTCCAGTCCGTTGGGCCTCCGGTACACGATCACCCGCTTCATCGTTTTCGGCTTCATCAATTTCCACCTGTTTTATCTCCTCGTGTTCGTGGTATACCCGCTGCACGCCAGGGCCGGCACCTCACGGGCGTTATTACTCGCCTTCAGCACGGTGCTCGCGTTTTGCATGCTGAAATACGGCGTAGGCCACATCTGGCCCGACGAGATCCTGCAGCTGGGGATCGCCATGATCGGCTTTAAGAAAACTTACCATACGTTCTGGAGCTATTTCCGGATGACCCTGCAAACGGGGATACTGGTCGGCCTCGCCGCCTATGCGTATTACGTTTTCCTCATGTGGCGCACGGGCGACCGCCAAAGCCGCCGGCTGGAGCTGGAAGCGGCCGCGGCGGGAAAACAGTTCGCGCAGATGCAGGTGTCGACCGGGTTGCTCCTCCGCAAGCTGAAAGCCATCAAATCGCTGCTGGAAACGGAGGAAAAAAGGGAAAAAGAAGGTGCCGAAGCCATCCTTCAACTGTCGGAACTGCTGCGGTATATGCTGTATGACAAAGGCGTGAAGCTCGACAAAGCCCCCCTCGACCGGGAGCTGTATTATTTCGATATCTACCTCAAACTGCATAACCGGCTCTTCCCCGGCCAGCAGGTAAGCCTGCATATGACCGGCCCCACCACCGGCCGGTACGTTACACCGTTGCTGCTGCAAACCGCGGCGGAAAAACTGCTCGCCCGTTCCCAAAACGGCCTGCCCGTGGTGCTGAAACTGGAAATTGGGGCAGACGAGCTCGCGCTCAGCTCTTCCGCCGGCACATCGCTTTTGCAACGATTGGCGCAATGGCTGCCGGGCACCGCCGATATGCGCCGTTTTAAAACCCCGCTGTATGCCGGACCGGCCTGAACACTTCCATCGCCTCCGGGAATTCGCCGCATTGCTCGTGTTGTGGATGCTCGTGATGTACGGGCTCAGCATCCTGGGGATGCCGCGCGCCTTCACACCGCTTTCGTTCCGATACCTGCACATTAACCGCGGCGTGTTCGGACTACTGAATTTCGGGATATGCTATGCCGCCATCCGGCTCGTTTTCCCCCAGTTCCTGGAGCACCGGAAATGGGGCCGGCTCGCAGCAGGACTGATCTTATTGGTCGTTATCGGCACCACCGTGAAATTCGCCATCGCCGACAACTTCTTCCGCACCGAAATCCTCGAGATCGGCTATCGAAACGGCGTGAAGCTATACAAGGATTACTGGCACTATTTCCGCACCGAGATGTGGACGAACGCCGTGGTGCTTTGCGCAGCCCTGGCGTACGTACTGTTTTTCGCCTGGCTGGCGGAAGATAAACGGCGGAAGCAACTTGCGCTGCAAAAACAGGACGCCGAATTCGCCATCCTCAAAATGCAACTGAACGCGCATTTCCTCATGAACAGCCTCAACAGTATTTATAGCCTGGCGCTGGTACGCTCGCCGCAGGTGGTAGATGCGGCGCATACGCTTTCCCAGATACTGGAGTATATGACGGAACAGCCGCCGGTGGCGGGATATCGCACCCGGCTGTCCGACGAATTAAAGTACCTCGAAGATTTCATCGCGATGCAGCGTTTGCGGACGGGGTGCCAGGACTGTGTCCGGATGCGGGTTTCCGGCGACCCGGCGGCATTCGGGATCGCGCCGCTGCTGCTGGTCCCGTTCGTCGAGAACGCTTTCAAGCATGGCGTAGCCAACCGGCCGGAGCAGCCGGTGGAGATCAGCGTGGATTGCTCGGGCGAGGGGCTCGGGTTTACCGTCCATAATTTCAAGACCCGCAAGCGCAAAGACCAGACCGGCGGCATCGGGCTCGTCAACGTCCGGAAGCGCCTGGAGCTGGTCTACCCCGGTCAATACGATCTTACCATCCGCGAAACGGAACACGAATATTCCAGTCACCTGCAAATTCATTGGGAAAATGGCCATTCAATGCATAGTGGTGGACGATGAGCCGCTGGCCGTCCAGGTCATCACCGAATTCATCCGTAAAATGCCGGAGCTCTCGCTGGCCGGCACTTTCAACAATCCGCTGGAAGCCCTGGCCTTCCTCCGCAATGAGCCCTCCGTCAAGCTCGTTTTCCTAGACATCCAGATGCCGGAGCTATCCGGGATCGAATTCATGCAGCTGCGACAGACAGACGTGGCCGTGATCGTTGTTTCCGCGTACGACGAATATGCGCTCGACGGGTTCCAGTACGATGCGGCCGATTACCTGCTCAAACCCGTTCCGTTCGACCGGTTCGTGAAAGCCGTCCAGAAAGTGACCGGGAAACAGGCGCAGCAGCCCGTGGTAGCAGCGCAACCGGATTTCATTTTCATCCGGACAGACAAGCGGATCATCCGCCTCAATTTCAGCGAAATCCTCTTCGTGGAAGCCCTCCGCAACTACGTGGCCATCCAGACGGCCACGCAAAAAATCCTCACCCTCCAAAATCTCCGGAGCTTCGAAGAAGCGCTGCCGCCACGGCAGTTCATCCGGGTGCACAAATCGTTCATCGTGGCCATGAACAAGATCGACAGCGTCGAGAAACAGCGGATTTTTATGGGCCAGCACATGGTCCCCGTTGGCGATACCTACGTAAAACAGTTTTACGAAGCCATGGGCATGAGCTGACGGGAAACATTTCCGGGGATTGGCTGTTAATAGAAGACGATGTCGACTTACCCGCTATCCTCACCCACAGGCCGGAACGTAATGGCCGCCACCATCCTGGCGTCTTCCATGGCATTTATCGACGGTACCGCATTGAACGTGGTGCTGCCATCCCTGCAAAACCAGTTGCAGGCCACTGCGGCCGGGCTATTCTGGGTACTGAACGCGTACCTGCTCATGCTCGCGGCGCTCATACTCGTTGGCGGCGCGCTGGGCGACCGGTTGGGGCGCAAGCGCGTGTTTATGACGGGGATAATCGTTTTCATTGCGGGGTCTGCGGCGTGCGGCCTGGCGGCAACGGTGGAGCAGCTGGTCCTTTTCCGGGTGGTGCAGGGCGGGGGCGGGGCGCTCATGATCCCGGGGAGCCTGTCGCTGCTGTCTTCTTCGGTGGACGAAAATGAAAAGGGCAAGGCGATCGGCACCTGGTCTGCGTTCACCACGCTGGTGACCATGGGCGGGCCGGTGCTGGGAGGGGCTTTGGCGGATGCGGGGTTATGGCGGTACATCTTTTTCATCAACGTGCCGCTGGGACTGGTGTCGTTGTTCATTTTGCGCCGCCACGTTCCCGAACAGCGGGACGCATCGGCTACCAGCGGGATCGATTACCTGGGCGGGGCGCTTACGGCGCTGGGGCTTGCTTCCCTTACTTTCGGATTTTTACGGATGCCCGAATACGGTTTCAGTCATTGGCAATCCTGGGGCGCTATTGCGGCGGGAGTTGCGCTGTTGGCGGCTTTCATCGTGGTAGAAGTGAAATCCCCGCATCCCATGTTGCCGTTGCACCTGTTCCGGAACCGCACATTTTCCGGCGCCAATCTTTTGACTTTTTTCCTCTATGCCGCCATGGGAACGGGTATGCTGTTCCTTTCCCTCAACATGGTGCAGGTGCAGGGATATAGCCAGCTGCAATCCGGGCTTACTTTCCTGCCGTTTACCGTGCTTATGATTCTGCTGGCGCGGCCGGCGGGCAGCTGGGCAGACAAAACGGGGCCGCGGCCTTTTCTCGTTGGCGGGCCGCTGCTGGCGGGAACGGGTTTGTTCCTCATGTCTTTGGTAGGGAAAACGGCCGGCCCTTCCGCCTATTGGACCACCTTCTTCCCGGGGATCCTCGTGATGGGGCTGGGCATGTCTTTCACCGTAGCGCCGTTAACGGCCACTGTGATGGGCTCCCTCCAACCACAGTTATCCGGAACGGCGTCGGGCGTCAACAATGCGGTGACGCGCATCGCAAGCGTGTTCGCCACGGCCATTTTCGGCGCACTGGCCGTGCTGCTGTTCGCAAAGGATGTACGATCAGGGCTGGATACCTTCGCGATGAACGAATCGCTCAAAACGGCCGTGGTAGCCGAAACCACGAACCTTGGCAATGCACATCCGCCCGGCGGCGTACCGGCGGATATGACGGCTGGCGTGAAAGCATTGTATAAAGAAGGCTTTACCACCGCATATCAGAAAATACTGCTGATTTCCGCCATCATGGGCTGGTTGTCGGGCATTATCGCCTGGTGGATGATCCCGAAGAAAAAGTCAACTCCGCGCTGACTGGCGGGTATCCCTTTTCAGTGCGGGCTCGGTGGGACCATCGAACGAAGTGAGGTTCGTGAGGTCGCGGACTTTCCGGGCCAGCGCCAACACCACCGCCGGGTTACGCAGATCGAACGCCAGTTTTTTCCTTCCCAGCAAAGCCAGTTCCCCCACATCCCTCACGCCGGCGGCTTCCTTCCGCAAGCTGCGGATGGCGAGCAAGCCCATGGCGTGGACCGCGTGTACCGTGATCGCATATTCCTGTTTCAGGGCGGGCGGATAGGGCAGCCGCGCGAGGGCCTGGTTGAAGCGCGCACTTTCCGCCTGGAACCTTCTTTCCAGCCGGCCGTACCGCCGGTAGAGAATGGGAATGGTATAAATACCGGAACGGATATCCGTCCAGATGCCGGACACATCATTTGTCAGTTGCATCAAACCCGCCAGGGGAAAGGTCATCGCCGTTTCTTCGGGAGACGGGTACCTGTCGAACACCGTATACATCAGCAACACCGCATGAAAACGTTTGTGATAGGTGATGCGGAAAAGCTCCGCTTCGGAAATAGCGGCGTCTTTCTGCCGGTACGACGCTTCCTGCCAATGCACTGCTTCGCAGCAATGGGCCGTCACGCGGCGGGGCTCGGCGGCGATGGTCAACAGCCGGAGGTAGGCTTCGCGGAGCAACGACTCCGAAGCATCCTGCGGCTCGAATCCGTCAGGGGAGCGTATCAACTGTAAAATCCTCGAATGACCGGCGGAACGGTTATCCGGCAAATCCTGCAACAACGTACTCACAACGGCCAACAACTGCAAACGGGTTTGTTCCGCTTCGCTGAGGCGCCGGCCCTGCATGCGCGCCAGGCCTCCACACAGGATATGTTCCGCGATTTCCTGGTAAGCGGCCATTCGCTGAAAGGTGGCAGGGGGAAGGATGGAGGAGGCGTCCGGGAGAAGGCTTGCCAGCAGGCGGCCCAAACGATTTTCCAGGCTGCTGCGTTGCAGACGCATGCGGCAGTACAACCGGAAAAGGAGCAGGGAAGTCTCCGTCAAATGGACGTAGGGATAGCACATAACGGTCAGGGATATAGGGTTTCCGTACTCCAATATAAACTTTTCCCTGCATGCAACGCAGAAAAAGTCTGCCGGAGATGGTTCGTCGTTGCGGCCCCTTTCATAAAAAAGCCCCCGGAGTACCGGGGGCGCCTTCATTCACGGGATATGCGGTTAATACTACTTCCAGGATTTGTTGTAGGCCAGCGCCACGATGTCGTACACCTTGCGCCAGTCGGCCCCCAGGGAGTTGATTCCCATAGCCAGTTCCACTTTCGCGGGCAGGCGGATGATGAGCGTCTGGCTGCCCACGTCGCCCCAGTTCAGTCCTTCCACTTTATTACGGTCTACGTACAAAGCGCCGTCATGGCCGTAAGCGAGGCCTCCCGTCACGGGGAAGCGCGCGATCCAGCCCAGGCGGTTATCATCCATCAGCTGGCGTTCTTCCGGGGAAAGGATGTTATTGGTATGTGTGAGGTAGACGATGATGCGCGACATCTCCATGGTGGTGAGCACCCATCCGCCGCCGCCGCATTTCTCCGTCCAGTTCCCGAAATCGCTGCCGATGAGCCGGTAAGGCGCTTCAGACATCATCTGGGTCATTTTGCCTTCTACCGGCGCGCAGCCGCGTGCAGGAATCCCGGCTTTCGAAAGCACATGCACGTTCACGAGGCGGATGTATTCCTGGCTCATCCATTTACGGAATTCACCGGGAGCGAGCAGTTGTTCCTGCTGGCGGAATTTCACGGAATCGTTCAGTTTGGGCAGGATGGCCCGGAACAGCGCGAAATTGATGTTCGAGTACTCCGGAGTTTTCGGCGCCGTGATGGGCGATGCCACCGTGCTCATGAGCGGCTCCCAATCGGTCTGGCTGCCCCTGATGCCGGAGGTATGCGTCATTAATTGTTTGAACGTGATGTTGCGGATGCTGTCGTGAATGTACCAGGAAGCAGGCAGCCACCGACCGATCTTCGACTCGATCGTCACATCCTTTTGCAACATGTACTGCACCACCGTGGCCGCTGTGAGCGTTTTGGTGACGCTGGCGATGTTGGTGAAGGCATGAAGATCGGACTTTTTACCGTCGATGGATTGAATACCATACGCCGCCGTGTCGGCCACCTGTCCGTTTTGGGTGATGACGAACTGGTACCCGCGTGCACTGGCAAGGGCTTCCTGCAGGTTTTTCTTGAAAAGCGATGTGCTGAATTTTTTGTCGTTCGACTGGATGGGCGGTTCCTTTTTACAGGCGTTCAGCCCGGCGAGGGTTACAACTGCAATGGCGCAGCATGCGAAGGGTTTAACTACGTGTTTCATTTTTTGAGGTTTTAACAGTGATGGCACCAAAGGTAATGCTGCCCGCCTCCGGCTGCGGGGGCCGCTTCATGAATGGCAGCTGCGGATTAACGGAAACCGGAAGCGGTTTCATGGGGACGAATCGCATACGTCAATTCATCGGTCCATCGCAGATAATTATACATTAACTTCCCAACCAAACCCATGCATATGCACCTGGCTCAACAAATCGCGCAACATTTCCGGGGCGTACATTTTGGCGGCAACTGGACGGCCGTGAATCTGAAGGACGTGCTGGCCGACGTTACCTGGCAGGAAGCCACAACGCCTTCGGGCCCTCTCAATACCATCGCCGCACTGGTTTACCATATGAACTACTACGTTAGCGAGGTCCTGAAAGTGTTGCGGGGCGCGCCGCTGCAGGCGAGCGACAAATTCGCCTTCGACCTCCCGCCGCTGCGGTCGGAAGCTGAATGGCGCCAGCTGGCCGACAAAGCCCTGGAAGACGCGGAAGCGTTCGCGGACGAAATCGAAAAAATCCCGGAGGCGCAACTGATGGAAGTTTTCCAGGATCCCCGGTACGGCAATTATTACCGGAACCTGCATGGCATCATCGAGCATACGCATTATCATCTGGGGCAAATCACGATCATCAAGAAACTGTTGCGCTCCCGGTTATAAAATGAACAGCCGCACAACCTTCGTAAAGGCTGCACGGCGCTCATGCGGCAGGATTGTGCATCATCATCTTACAATTGCCTGCCTTCTCTCGCATGCCCCCCAATTATTCCGTCATCCTGTATACGAACAAGGCCGCTTCATGCGCCGTGTCCTGTTCTTCATAGGTATAGAGTAATCGTTCCCCATCAATGATTTTTATTTCCCAACGGTATTTGATGGGCTTCAGGTCGTCGTTGGCCGCGGCCCGCCTGGTAACGCCATTGCCGGCAGCACATTTGTCTTTCACGGTTTTGTACTCGCCTTTCACGGGATAGAACGTGAACAGGTCGCCCTCGAACACCACCGAGCCCTCGAGCCGCGTGAAGTGCTCGGTAACGCAGGAACCGGAAGTGCGCAGGCCCAGGTACTGGAAAAATACCATGCGGCCTTTGCCGTCTTTTTCCTGGAACTGGTATTCGCGGCCGGCTTCGTAGTCGTTGCCGAGATGGTGGCCGTCGCGGTCGAAATAGGAGATGGCCGACAGCGTGCCGCTGAACCAAAGCACTCCGGTCAGTTGCGCAGGTACGCGGCTGGAGGGGACGCCGGCATACGGGTCCTGCGCTTTTGCGTCGTCTTTTTTACATTGCTGGAATCCCAGGCAGGTGAGGATTCCCAGGAATAACAGATAACTTTTCATTGTATCGGGGTTTAATTGTTTATGATGGGATGGATGGAAGATCCGGTTACCGGAGGCTTGTGCCGACGAGGGCCGCCAATCCGGCGATATCCGTTTTCCGGATGAAAAAATCCGCCACATCGGGCGCAGCCCGGAACTTGATCTCGACATTGTGCAGCGTAAACGCCCCTCCGCCCGTCAATATCCCGTTGGCCGATACGGTGCCCGACTGCCCGTCGAGCTTATCCGTCGCGGGTTTTGCAAATTTGCCGAGGAGGAGCATGGTCGCGGCCTCGCAGGAAGCGCCCGCCGGCACGCGAACAGCGGCCGTGGTAGCGGGGTATGTGGGAAAGGAGGGCTTCCCGGAACAAAATCCCAATGCGCTGTAATTCGAATTCACGATCATCACGATCCGGCATTGCGCCTCGGCGGATATCCGCTCCATTTGCCTGACCAGTTCTTCGGCCCGCTCGGGCGCGGTAACGACGAGCTGCGCCACGGAATCCAGCCGGGCTTTTACGGTTTCGGGGTTAAGGACGAAGGTGATTTCGTAGACGTAGGAATAAGGGCCTTTATCTTCGGCCCATGTTTTATCCGGCTGAAACCCGGAATCGTCGGTCGTTTCAGCGGAAATCTCCCAACCGTTGCCGGGCGTGTGGGGGATGGCTTTCCTTACAACTGCGTCCGCTTTCTTCCAGAAACGGTCTTCGCCGGCGGTACGCGGGCGCAGCTCTTGGGCAAACCCTGCGAGCGGTGCAAGGCTCAGGAGGCCGGCGATAAAAAAGGTAATTTTCTGCATGGGGCTCATGGTTTCGTGAGGAGCCGCTCCGTTCGTTTGTCGGGGATACGGCACCATAGATCCGGATGCAAAGGAACCCCGAAACCCGCCGCCGGGCTACCGTGCGGCAACGTAAATATTAATCTACGTAAAACACTTACTTTTAATGGGCCGAATCCCGTTAATTTTGCCCCGAAATCAGCCCCGATGAACATCCCTGATCTCAAAACATCCGCTGTCCATAAATAAATTTGCATGTCCAATAGCATAAACATCGCCATTGCAGACGACCATCTCATCGTCGTGAACGGATTACGGGCCATGCTGGCCACGCGCCCCGGTTTTCAGATACTGTTCCAGGCGCAGGACGGCGATTCGCTATGGGAGCAGCTGCAGACCCGCCAGCCGGATGTGTTGCTGCTGGACATCCAGATGCCCGGCCTCTCCGGCCCCGAGCTTTGCCGTAAAATCCACAAGCAGTTCCCCGACATCCGGATAGTGGTGCTCACCAGCCACGATACGCCCGCTTATGTCAAACAAATGATCCGCAGCGGCGCGGCGGGTTACCTGGTCAAGAATTCGGGGATGGACGCGCTTTTTACCGCTATCGGCAAGGTGATGGAAGGAGAGAAATACATCGACGATTACATCCGCAACGGCCTTGTCCAGGAAGCCCTGGCCGAGCATCCCGTCAGCCGGTACGAAATCCCCCTCACCCGGCGCGAAAAGGACATCCTCCAGCTCATCGCCGAAGAACTGTCCAATCCCGAGATCGCCGCGCGCCTCTGTATCAGCCTCCGTACCGTGGAAACCCATCGCCAGAACATCATCCACAAACTGCGGGTCAAAAATACCGTGGGCCTCGTGAAAGAAGCCATCCGCCGCGGGCTCATCTGATCCAACATCCACATTACATGACATAAAAAATCCGCCCGGCACTCCCGGGCGGATATTCCCATGCTCCAACCGCATGCCCTGGTTATGGCAAGGTAGCGAGGTTGACGCTGGGCGCCACGCCGAGTGCAGGCCGCGTAAACGTGGAGCCATACGCGGTAGGTGTAGCGAAATAACCACCGTTCCGCAGGTAGAAACTGCCGCCGTCGAGCCCGCCGGCGTAATCGCGGCGCTGATCGTTGGTACCGGTCGCATCCGTCGTGAACCGGCCCTGCGTCAGCTCAACCCAGGTGCCCGCGGTATTGCGGACCCATTGGTTGTTGTACCGCACTTTCCGGCCGAGATAGCCGCGGGTATCGATGAAGTTTTCGAGGAAGGAATGCGCGCCGGTATAATACGTCACGGTGTTGGGGCGCTTCCAGGTGGCGATGAAGCGCCACGACGAAGTTTCGGGCGTATAAATCCACGACGAGAACAGCGAAGCGCCCGTTCCGTCGGGCTTGATCTGCGTCAGGAACCGGTATGTGGTACCTGCTGCCCAATTGAAGACCAAGTAGCTTTGTCCACCGGTGCCCTCGCCGCCGAACGTATTATCGACCACGTTAGGGCCTTTGCGCACGAGCGTGGTTTTGCCGGAACTGGGGTCCCAGACGGAAAACAGGACGCGGCGCTCGGTGGCGCTGTTGACCTGGATCCCGAAATAGCCTTGCGAGAAACCGTTGCTCATGAAATAGGAGCCTATTTTGTCTTCGCCGGAGGGGATGGTCATTTCGTTATAGAACCACTCGGCCGTGTTCCCCGCGGGGATCGTATAGCCCATGTGCACGGAAGGGCCGCGGCGGCTCCAGTAAAAATTGGCGGGATCGTTGGCGTACACGACGTCGCTGGCCGTGGATGCGCCGCTGATGATGATGTCTGATACATCGCCGAAGTAGCTGCCGGTTTTGGAAATCCCTTTCAGGTCCACCCGTACATATCCTGCTGCCGCGATGGTCACGGAACCGATGGAATGCGTGGCGTAGGAGGAACCGGTTATGGTTTTCGTGAAATTGTTACCGTTGACGGTCACCTGGATGGTACTGGAGCCCGAGGGCACTTTGGCGCGGATGGACACGTTCAGCGTGCCGGCTTGCGCGAGGCGGAACCAGGCGCTGGCGATGCTGCTGGCGCTCGTCCAGTTGCCGAGGCCGTTGCTGGTGATCACTTCCGCGCCGCCGGCCGCGAGGGTGGTCACATAGCCGTTGCCGGCGAGGGGGACGGAATAGGAAGAAGCGGGCGGGAGGGCGGACAGTGCTTGATCGGGTCTGGGGGCGGCGTCGGGCGTTCCGACTTTTTCCTTGCTGCAGGAGCAGAGCATTGCGCTCATCGCAAAGGCGCAACCACTCAACAGGAGCTTGATTTTCATGATTTTGGCAATTTTTTGGGTTTCGGATAAAGATGAGTGAAAACAAAAGAGTAGCCGGGTTACCGGTTGGAGCATCAACACGATAACAGGACAACGCCGGTGGTAAAAAGGGGCTATGGGGATGGGGGAACCGTAATAAAAAAAACGGCAACAGGAACTTCCCGTTGCCGCTTCATGCGTCAGGTTAAATGTTTATGCAACTGCCCGCACCCTGCGGCTCTCCGGCCGGAAGTACCACGAAATCACGGTAAGGATCAGCGCGAAAAGGGAAGGCGCAATCTGGGCGAAGCCATCGCCGGAAATCACATGCGAAATCACCGCGCCGGACATGGCGAAGAAAAAACCCGCGTACGCCCATTCCTTTACCACGGGGAAGCCGGGAACGAGCAGCGCCACAACGCCCAGGATTTTCCAGACGCCGAGGAGCGACACGAAGTAAGCGGGATATCCCAGGTGCATGATGCCCTGCACGGAGTCCTTATATTGGATCAATTGCATGATGCCGCCGGAGAGCATGCCCAAAGCCAGCCAGATGGTGGCGATCCAGTAAATGATTTTGCTGCTTTTTTTCATAGTAAGTGTGTGTGAGTGTGTGTTAGGAAAAGTTGGATCAATCGTCGAGCCCTTTGCCGTCCATGATTTGCGGGATATATTTTTCCACGCGGGCGGCGCGGGTTTTCGCCTGTTTGGCGGACGCGAAGTAGAGGAGGTATCCGCGCTGCCGGCCGGGCGTAAGTGATTCGAAAGCTTTGCGGAGCGCGGCGCTTTTGTTCAGCTTCACCTGGAATTCTTCCGCCACCGCGAACTCCGCGACTTTTTTGTACTGCGGCTCCAATCCCTGCGCTTCCACCTGGATGGCGTCGTGGACATAGTTGCGGATGACCGCTTTCAGTTTCTGGATATCTTTGGCACCGGTGAACCGGAGCTGCCGGCCCACCTGCACGTTTTCCGTCTGCTGCACCAGCAGGCCGTTCGGATCGGGGAGGAGGGAGCCCTTGAAGAATAGCAAGGCGCAATAATCCTTGAAACCGTGCATCAGTACCACGTTCACGTTCTGATACGTGTAACAGGGAACGCCCCATTTCAGCGTTTCGGTCAGCTGGCAATCGAGCAGAATGTCGCGCAGCGATTCGAAGGCTTCCTGCCATTTATCTTCACGGCCGATGAAGGCGTCTACTTTCGGATTGGTGACGATGTGTGCCATGATGGATTATTTAAGTTTGTTAACGACTTCCTGCAGTTTGTTGTGGGCCATATTGATGCCCTGGGCGAAGGGGAGTTTCAGCATCTGGTCGCGGTCGGCCACGGATTTATACACGATTTTCATGACCAGCCTGCTGGTGTCGGGGGAAAGCGATTCGAATTCGAAGAACTCCAGCTGCACGGGGAACGGGGTGTTCTCCATCTCGAACGTGCGGGTGATGCGCTGTTCCGGAACAAAGTCATGGATAACGCCGTTGGCCCTGAATACCACGTTGCCTTTGGGATCGCTGGTTTCGTATTGCCAGCCGCCGTGGGCGTGATTTTCCAGCTTGAGGACTTTTGTGCCCATCCATTGCTCCACGATCTCGGGGTCTTCATACGCTTTAAAGAGCAGTGCCAGCGGCAAATCGAATTCCCGGGTGATCACCAGTTCCTGTTTGCCTTCTTCGGCGGTGAGTTTGGTTTTTCGTTCCATAAGATACTATTTTTTAGGTTTATAGTTTTTCATGATCGCTTCAAGCTTGTTGAACCTGTCTTCCCATAACTGCCGGAACGGCTCGATGAAATCCGCGATCTCTTTCATTTTTTTCGGATTGAGGTGATAAATGACTTCCCGCCCGCTCTGCTCCGGCTCCAGCAACTCGCATTCGGTGAGTATGGCCAGGTGCTTGGAAACCGTGGGCCGCGCCGTGTCGAAATTGGCGGCGATGGCGCCGGCGGTCATGGACTGGGAGGCTACCAGCATCAGAATGGCCCTCCTTGTCGGGTCCGCGATAGCCTGAAAAACATCTCTTCTCAGATTCATAATGTAGCTATTTGACTACAAATATAAGCGTAGCTATATAACTACACAAATTTATTTTGCCATTTGGCTACATTTTTTTCTTCGACAAATGGAAAAGGTTGATAATGATGGATATAGTTCGTAGATTAAGGGATAGTTCGCCGCAAACCTGCCATAGGCCATCCAAATAGACTGTATCTATTCGATAATCGAATCAATCAATTTTCTTTATATTCATAAGCGGTTAATTTTACCACCGAACATCAACGTACCGGAAATTGTTTCTACTAATACGCAAAAAAAATTTACACATGGGGAAAGAATCAAATGACATTAGCAAGTGCCCGTTCCACAACGGCAGCATGAAACACAACGTTGGCGGTGGCGGCACCAAGAACCGCGACTGGTGGCCCAACCAGCTGAAGCTGAACATCCTGCGCCAGCATTCCCCGCTTTCCAACCCGCTGGGCGAAGACTTTAATTATGCCGAAGCCTTCAAATCCCTCGACCTGGAAGCGGTAAAAAAAGATCTCCATGCATTGATGACCGATTCACAATCGTGGTGGCCGGCAGACTTCGGGCATTACGGCCCCCTTTTCATCCGTATGGCCTGGCATAGCGCAGGCACCTACCGCGTGGGTGACGGCCGTGGCGGCGCCGGGTCCGGACAGCAACGCTTCGCCCCGCTCAATTCCTGGCCCGATAATGTGAGCCTCGATAAAGCCCGCAGGCTCCTGTGGCCCATCAAACAGAAATACGGCAACAAACTCTCCTGGGCCGACCTCCTCATCCTGACCGGCAACGTTGCCCTGGAATCCATGGGCTTTAAAACGTTCGGCTTCGCCGGCGGGCGGCAAGACCGTTGGGAAGCGGACGAAGACGTATACTGGGGCTCAGAGACCACCTGGCTCGGCGGCGATATCCGTTATGCGGACGGATCGCCCGGCGTAGTGGAAAACCATGGCGTGGTTTCATCTGACGACGACAAAGGACATATGCACAAATCCCGCAACCTGGAAAAACCCCTCGCTGCGGTGCAAATGGGCCTTATATATGTAAACCCCGAAGGGCCGGACGGCAATCCCGATCCCATCGCCGCGGCTAAAGACATCCGCGACACCTTCGGCAGAATGGCGATGAACGACGAAGAAACCGTAGCCCTCATCGCCGGCGGCCACAGCTTCGGTAAAACCCACGGCGCAGCGCCCGCCACACACGTCGGCGCGGAACCGGAAGCGGCAGACCTCGCGCAGCAGGGCCTCGGCTGGCACAACTCCTTCGGCTCCGGTAAAGGTGCAGACACCATTACCAGCGGCCTGGAAGTGACCTGGACCACCACACCTACAAAATGGAGCAACAACTTCTTCGAAAACCTCTTCGCATTCGAATGGGAACTCACCAAGAGCCCGGCCGGCGCGCATCAGTGGGTCGCCAAAAACGCGGGAGACATTATCCCCGATGCGTACGACAGCGGTAAGAAACATAAACCCACCATGCTCACGACCGACCTGTCGCTCCGCTTCGACCCCATCTACGAGAAGATCTCCCGCAAATTCCTCGAAAACCCCGATGCCTTCGCAGACGCATTCGCCCGTGCATGGTTCAAGCTCACGCACCGCGACATGGGCCCGCGTTCCCGCTACCTCGGGGCAGACGTTCCGGCAGAAGAGCTCATCTGGCAGGATCCCATCCCGGCGGTCGACCATCCGCTGATCGACGAAAAAGACATCGCCGACCTCAAAGCGCAGGTACTCGCCAGCGGCCTCAGTGTATCCGAGCTCGTTAGCACGGCCTGGGCTTCAGCTTCCACTTTCCGCGGCTCAGACAAGCGCGGCGGCGCCAACGGCGCGCGCATCCGCCTCGCGCCCATGAAATTCTGGAACGTGAACAATCCGCCGCAACTGCAAAAAGTGCTGGGCAAACTGGAAGAAATCCAGCAAGCTTTCAACAGCGCACAGAAAAACGGCAAGAAAGTTTCCATCGCCGACCTGATCGTGCTCGCCGGTGCGGCAGGAGTGGAGAAAGCCGCCAAAGACGCGGGGAACGCCGTGAAAGTGCCGTTCACGCCCGGCAGGATGGATGCTTCGCAGGAGCAGACAGACGTGGAATCCGTAGGTTTCCTGGAACCCATCGCCGATGGTTTCCGGAACTACCGCAAGCCGCAATTCCCCGTTTCGACGGAAGAGCTGCTGATCGACAAAGCACAACTCCTCACGCTCTCCGCACCCGAGCTCACCGTGCTCGTTGGCGGGCTACGCGTGCTCGGCACCAACTTCGACGGATCGAACTACGGCGTATTTACCAGCAAACCCGGCCAGCTCACGAACGATTTCTTCGTGAACCTGCTCGATATGAACACGGCCTGGAAAGCGACGTCGGATGCCCGTGAGATCTACGAAGGTACGGACCGCGCTACCGGCAAACCGAAATGGAGCGCCACCCGCGCCGATCTCGTTTTCGGCTCCAATGCCGAGCTGCGCGCCATTGCGGAAGTCTACGGCAGTTCGGACGGACAGCAGAAATTCGTGAACGATTTCGTGGCGGCATGGAATAAAGTGATGAACCTCGACCGCTTCGATCTCAACTAAGGCAAACACATCCGATATATGAAAAGCAGTCTCCGCATGGAGGCTGCTTTTTTCTTGCCTCTTTGATATATTTTTCACCAAAACCCTCATAATCTTGTCCCATATTTCCGAATTAGCCGTGGGAAAGCTAATTTATGCGGACATGGAAACCAAAAATCTGCTACAATCGCGCCAGCACTTCGATGTACTGGATGGGCTGCGTGGCCTTGCCGCCATTTCGATCGTCATATTTCACCTGTACGAATTCATTACGCCCGACTATACGAAAAGCCCCATCGGGCACGGTTACCTGGCGGTGGATTTCTTCTTTTGCCTGTCGGGCTTCGTGATCGGGTATGCCTACGACGGCCGCGCACCGAAACTGGGCCTTACGACCTTCTTCCGCAACCGCCTCATCCGCCTGCATCCCATGGTGATCTGGGGCAGTGTCATCGGGCTGATCGGCTACATCTGGGACCCGTTCACCGGCGCCGCCAATATGGCCGAAGCCGGACTGGGCGCGGTGTTGCTGGCGTTTCTCTGTTCGTTGCTCATGTTACCGTACCCCTGGTTGCCCGGCAGGGCGGAGGGACTGTTCCCCTACAACACGCCGGCATGGTCGCTGCTGATGGAATATCTCATCAATATCTTTTACGGGCTTGTGCTGCTACGCCTGCCGAAACGCTCGCTGCTGGTATTGCTCGGTATTTCTGCGGTGTGGATCTGCGCTGTGGCGGCCTATCGCGGGTGGATCATCACCGGCTGGGACGCGCCCACGTTCCCGGATGGTTTTGCGCGGGTATTTTTCTCCTTCCTGGCGGGATTGACCGTTTACCGTTTCAACTGGACCATCCGCAACAAATGGAATTTCGCGGTGCTGGGGCTTTTGCTGATCGGCGTGTTTATATTCCCTCATTTCAATAACGACTGGATCGTTGAAATGGCGCTGGTGATGATCGTTTTCCCCTTGTTGCTGTCGCTCGGTGCAGGAGCCAGCGTGAATGGCTGGCTGCGTGGATTTTGCCGGTTCACGGGCCGGTTGTCTTATCCATTGTACATGACGCATATCTGGATGGTGTGGGGGTTCGGGAACTGGATGGCGAAGGCGAAGCCCGGGCAGCAGGAGATTTATGTGGTGGCGGCTTGTGTGTTTGTGGCCAGTCTGCTGATGGGGTACCTGGCGCTACGGTTGTATGATGAACCGTTGCGCAATTGGCTGATGCGGTTGAACAGGAAGAAATTCGAAGAAAGCCGGAGTGCTGCTGCGGAAAAGAACGGGGTGGCTGCATCGTGATAGATAAATTCTGATTATATTCCCTTTCTGATGCAACAACGGAATTTTGTAAAAGACGGGCTACTGGGGCTCGCAACAGGCGATGCGCTCGGCGTGCCGGTGGAGTTCAAGGACCGTGAATTCCTCCGCCAGCGGCCAGTTACGGAAATGAAAGGATACGGTAGCCATAACCAGCCGCCGGGCACCTGGTCAGACGACACGTCGCTCGCGTGCTGCCAGGCGGAGGCGTTGGTGGAAGGGATCAATCTGCAAAAGATGGCGGACAATTTCATCCGCTGGCGATATGAAAAGTGGTGGACGCCACATGGCAGTGTTTTTGACATCGGCATGGCTACCAACGAAGCCATTTACCGGCTGAAGACCGGTACGCCGCCCGAACTGGCAGGAGGGATGGAGGAAGACGATAACGGCAACGGTTCTCTCATGCGCATATTCCCTCTGGCTTTCCGCATCGGCCAAAAAGAGGAAAAGGAACGGTACCGGATAACAAGGCAGGTGTCGGCTATTACGCATGGGCACGTTCGTTCGGCGATCGCCTGTCATTACTTCCTGGAATTTGTGCGGTTGTTGATGGAAGGAAAGGAGAAGCTTGAGGTATTTAATGTGCTTCGCAAGAACTTTCCGGATTTCTTGAAAAGTATCTCCATCCATCCGAATGAAATCGCCCATTTCCATCGCCTGTTCGATTCATCGTTCCCATTACTGCCCGAATCGTCGATACACAGTGGCGGATATGTGGTCCACACACTGGAAGCGGCGATATGGTGCATCCTGGAAACCGGGAATTATTCCGAAGCCGTGTTGAAAGCAGTGAATTTAGGAAGTGATACGGATACTACCGGTGCGGTGGCCGGTGCGCTTGCGGGCGTTTTGTATGGCGCAGCCGATATTCCGGAAACATGGTTACAACAACTGGCGAAGCGGAATGATATCGAGGCGCTTGCAGACCGGCTGCACGACAGCGTTTTCGGCCAAGGAGATCCAGTTAAGGAGAAAACTTAACCAACTGAACTTTTGACTCACTGCAACTAGGCATTTCTGGCTATTCCGAAACCACTGCGGGCAGATATTCTCGCATCAACTTTGTCAGCATTTCATATTTCCCAAAAGGGAATTCGTTCGTTCTGCCTTTGGCATAATGCTTTTCCGACAGCAAATGATAAATTTTCTTCAGTTGGAGGAAGAGAATGGTAATCAGCTGTTTTTGCATGATTTGAAATGCCAGTTCTGTTTTTCCATTTTCAATATCGCTGATCTCTACGGCCAACAAATGCCGCGCGTTCATGATGCGGCTGAAATGGAGAACGATACCGCCAGGCTCACCGTGCCAATGCAGTGAACATTCATTTTCCTGTTTGATCAGCGCCGTAATCAGATCGGCAACGTCGTTCAAGGGATCGCTGAATACGCCGGAAACGTCGTAAGTATAGACATGCTGGTTATGGATGATAAGAAAGGTCGTCCAACCGTAGCTATGCAGCGTAATGGAAAAATCAACGTCGTCCATGGGTATCGGGCTATTCATTCCCCAAGATACCAGATTTATTGCTTTCCCCTACGGACAGGCAAATCCTGCAAACGGGCAACACGCATCCACCCCGCGTTCATCATCCCCAAACCTACGCTCATCAATACCGACACGCCCAGCAACGATTCGAAAATCCCCGGCAGCGGGAAGTACAGCAATCCGCCGATGCTTTGCGCGGCCAGGAGCAATTCGTTCAGCACCACACCGGCTGTGAACGCTACCGCGCCCGCCTGCACGTACCGGAAAACCGGCAACAAGCCCTCCGCCACCACAAGCCCCATCAAAAACAAACTGACCCCTACCAGCAAAACGAGGTGCAGATAAGTGATAACGATCGTCCGGGAGCCGAAAGCGATCGTGCTGAGGGTGGGATCGGCGGAAGCGAGCTGCAATATCATTTTGACCGTGAACGCCAATCCCGCTACGGCCAGCATGATGGCAGAAAGTTTCGATAATTGAGGAAGGAGTTGGCGCATCGACCTTAAAATCCCCCGCAACAGCAAACACCAGCCCAGCGCCTGCGCCACGGCGCTGATACCCGCAATCGCAATAGCGGCGGCAGGTAGCTTCAGCCAAAGCACCGATAATCCATACGCCGGCAAACAACTGCCCAAAAACAGTCTGAACATCAGCGTTTCCCCCGGCAGCGCGATGCCCCGCGCTTGGAGATAGCGAATGAACAAGCCCATACAAGCGAAGAAAAACCAGCCGTTGTATTGGAAATGGAGATACCAGTAAATGGAAGCCAGGTAAGCCTCCTGGTTGGCCGTGTGCGTGGCCATGAGCAAACTCAGGCAGGAAGTGCCGATGGCCGATAGCATATTCCATACCAGCGCAGCTTTCAGCCAACGGGCGCCCGCAAGCCCGGGAACCGCCTTCAATGCACGGAAATACGATACGGCAAACACGAAAGATAATACCACGGCCGCCGTGGAAAACAGTATCGACGCAAAGGCGTATCCCTGCAGCGTAAACATCACCAGCATCCCGTAGGCGCACGCCAGCCAGGCGATCAGCAGGCGGTGGAAAAGACGGCCGTATTTTCCCGGGACCGACACCGGGAGCGCACGCACCATCAACACCATCAGCAACAGGCTCACCCAGCCGCCGAACGCGAAGTGGGAGTGCGCATGCAGGAGGAATTTCTGGTTCAGTCCCGGTAACGAAAACACGATCTTGTACCGCATCAGCAATCCGAACAACGATACCACCAACAGGTTGAAGAGACTGATGCGGACCCAGTTCCCCGCACGCCGCTCACACATGATACTTTCCATAATTAACCGCCCGGCTTGTAAGTCTGAAGGGCCCTCAAATGTACCTCAAAAAAGAGTCGATTATCCTTAATTAACGTAAAATATCCCGCGGCATGACCACCGTCATTTCCCCCGAAAACCACCAGCAGCAAGCCTGATCGGGGAGATGATAAAAATCATGAAAGAAATAAGAGGATATATTTGTCCTTTATTATCCGGCCGATTATATTTGTGTCATAAATCTGCAAGATGCTATCAAGGGCATGCGAATACGGAATCAAGGCGGCGGTTTACCTCGCACAGCGGGCGAAGGCCAACGAGCTGTCGAGCGTGAAAGAAATCGCCACCGCCATCGGCTCACCCGTGGCATTCACCGCCAAAGTTCTGCAACAGCTGGTGAGGAGCGGGCTGATCAGCTCCGCGAAAGGGGTGAAGGGAGGCTTCTTCATCGACGAAGCCACGCTTCGGCACCTCAACCTCTGCAGGATCGTGTCGGCCATAGACGGCAACGGCATCACCGAAAACTGTATGCTGGGCCTGCGGGAATGCTCCGAGAAAAATCCATGCCCCGTGCATCATCAATATAAACACATCAAAGCCGACATCATCAGGATGCTGAACGATTCGCTGGTCGCCAACCTGACCATCGACGTGGAGCAAAAACTGTCGGTCCTCAAAATCTGATTCATTTACCTATATAAAGGACATTTATATCCTTTTTTTAGAACAAAATCAACCTGCCAGCATGTCGAAAAAGACCGGGCGGCGCCGGATTGGGATGGAGTGGGGATGGAGGCGCTGCCCCCTTTTGAGGGGAATGTAACTGTAGACATATAAACAAGACAAACATATCCGATTTCGGCAACGGCCCAAACCGTTTCATCAACACAAATCCACCACATATGCTAACAAAAAGCAGCGCCCGGATATTTTTCCTGGGCGGCACGATCGTCACGTTCGTGATATTCATCGGCTTGTCGTGGCACAGCCTCAGTAATGAGGTCCCGCAGAAAACCCATGAAGAAAACCTCACACCCGCGGTGGTTGCCGGCAAGCGCCTCTGGGAAAACAACAACTGCATGGGTTGCCACACCATCATGGGTGAAGGCGGCTATTACGCGCCGGAGCTCACCAAAGTGGTGGAACGCCGCGGCGAGCAATACATCAAAGCCGTACTGACGTCCAAAACGCCCTGGCAGCCCCGCGGCCGCAAGATGGTCGCCTACGGCTTCAGCGAGCAGGAAACGAAGGAACTGACCGCCTTCCTGAAATGGGTCGGTGAAACGGACCTCAACGGCTTCCCGCCCAAACCTACCTACAAATCATCCCTCAACACCAAATAACGCACGCCATGAAATATAAAAGTCAACAGGTCGCCTACTGGTTCTTCGCACTGGCCATGCTGCTGCTCGTGCTCCAGATCGTGTACGGCTTCGTCATGGGATTTGCGCGGGTGGGCCATGATGTGCTGCACGAGTTCATCCCTTTCAACACGGCCCGCGCCGTGCATACCAACCTGCTGGTGGTCTGGCTCCTCACGGGGTTCATGGGCGCGGCGTATTACATCATTCCGGAAGAAGCGGAACGGGAGCTCGTGAACGTGAAACTCGCTTACGTGCAGCTCATTTCCCTCGCGCTCGTTGGCGTGGCGGCAATCGTCGGGTATCATTTCAATTACTGGGAAGGACGGAAATTCCTTGAGATCCCCCGCCCGCTGGATTACCTGGTAGTCGTCAACGTCCTCCTCTTCCTGGGCCTCATCCTGGCCACGCTGTTCAAAAGCAGGAAGCGCACCACCACCTCGCTGGTGCTCACGATGGGCCTGGTGTTCGCGGCGCTGCTGTACCTGCCGGGCATGATCTGGTTCGACAATCAGACCATCGACTCCTTCTTCCGCTGGTGGGTGGTGCATCTCTGGGTGGAAGGCGTGTGGGAGCTGATTCTTGGCGGTATCCTTTCTTTCCTGCTCATTAAACTGACGGGCGTAGACCGCGAAGTGATCGAAAAGTGGCTGTACGTGATCGTGGGACTTACTTTCATCTCGGGCATCCTCGGCACGGGGCACCACTATTATTTCATCGGCACCGGTAAAACCTGGCTCATCGTGGGCGGCATTTTTTCCGCGCTGGAACCGCTGGCTTTCCTGGGCATGGTGCTCTTCGCCATCGCCATGTACCGCAAGGGCGAGAAGAAGCATCCCAATAAGATCGCATTGAACTGGACGATCGGAACGGCGATCATGTCGTTCGTTGGCGCAGGCGTACTGGGCTTCGCGCACACGTTGCCGCAGGTGAACCTTTATACGCACGGCACGCTCGTCACCGCCATGCACGGCCACCTCGCTTTCTGGGGCGCCTACGCCATGATCGTGCTCGCATTCATCAGCTACGCGATGCCCAACCTCACCGGCCGTAAACTGTACGACACGCCCCGCGGCTCCTGGGCCTTCTGGCTCGCCAATACGGGCATGCTGGGGATGACGGTCGCCTTTGGAGTGGCCGGCATAGCCCAGGTGTACCTGGAACGTAAGATGGGTATGGATTTCGGGGACGTACAAAACGAGATCAAAGTCCATTTTGTAGTACTAATCCTTTGCGCAACCCTGTTCGCCACCGGCATCGTGCTGTACATCCTGGATTTCGTGCGGTACGGACGGCCGGTTCCCGAAGCCATCGAAGCCCCGCAGCGCGCGGCGCTTTCCAGACAAGATCAGAACTAAAATCTTATACCATGACAAGGAATCAATTGTTGCTCGGAGCTGCATGCTGCATTGGGCTCCTCAGCAACTGTACGACGACGCAAAACGAAAGCCGCCCGGGCACCGGCACGCCGCCCGCTGAAATGATCGTCTCCGGCGAAAGCATCGCGGAACTGACGGCCCCGCCGCTGGTCCCCAGGCCCGTCGGCAACCGCGCCGCCACCAAGCTCATCGTGAACATGGAAATCGTGGAAAAGGAAGGCGAAATGGCGGACGGGGTACGGTATCTCTACTGGACGTTCAACGGCTCGGTGCCCGGCAGCTTCATCCGCACCCGTATCGGCGACGAAGTGGAATTCCACCTGAAAAACCATCCAGACAACAAGCTTCCGCACAACATCGACCTGCACGCCGTAACCGGCCCCGGTGGCGGCGCGGCGTCGTCCTTCGTGGCGCCGGGGCATGAGGTGGTCTTCTCCTTCAAAGTCATCAATCCCGGCCTGTACGTTTACCATTGCGCCACGGCGCCCGTGGCCATGCACATCGCCAACGGCATGTACGGGCTTATTCTCGTGGAGCCCGAAGGCGGGCTGCCCCCGGTGGACAAGGAATATTACATCATGCAGGGCGATTTCTACACCAAGGGCAAAAACGGCGAGCCCGGCCTGCAGCCGTTCGATATGCAGAAGGCGGTAGACGAACATCCGGATTACGTGGTGTTCAACGGCAAGGTGGGCGCGCTCACGGGCGAAAACGCCATCAAGGCCAACGTCGGCGAAACGGTACGGCTCTTCGTCGGCAACGGCGGCCCCAACCTCATTTCGTCTTTCCACGTCATCGGCGAGATATTCGATAAAGTGCATGTAGAAGGCGGCGACCTCATCAACAAAAACGTCCAGACCACGCTGGTGCCCGCAGGCGGCGCGGCCATCGTGGATTTCAAGGTGGAAGTGCCCGGCACTTTCGTGATCGTGGACCACTCGCTCACCCGCACTTTCAACAAGGGATCGCTGGGGATGCTCACCGTTTCGGGCGATGAAAACAAACAGCTCTATTCCGGCAAGCAAACGGAAGGCATCTATCAACCCGAAGGCGGCACCATCCAGAAAATGCCCGGCGCCAAAGCGCCCGACGCGCCCAAAGCCGCCAATCTGGAAGAGCGCATCGCCATGGGCAAAACCGTCTATGCCAAAACCTGCCTGGCTTGCCACCAGGACAATGGCCTGGGCATCGCCAACGCCTTCCCGCCGCTCGCCAAATCCGATTACCTGAACGCAGACGCCGGCCGCGCCATCGACATCGTGCTGCACGGCAAAACGGGCGAGATCACGGTAAACGGACAAAAATACAACGGCGTGATGCCCGCACAGGTACTGTCTGACGAAGAGATCGCCAATGTTCTGACTTACGTCTACGCCTCCTGGGGCAATAAAAAACAGGAAATCAAACCCGGGATGGTTGAGGCAAAAAGATCATCCCATTAACCATAACCTATGAAAGTCACAGGGCTCTCTGCCGCATGTTTGCTGGCGATGTTGTCTGGATCCTGTAATAACCTGACTGAACTGGATTCGGCTCCGAGAGTGTGGTCGGTTGCCGGCCATGCAGGCGGGGAGCCTTTACCTGTGCAAGTTGCAGACACCGTTAAGATGATGGAAGTGAAGGGCGGGAAGTATGTCCCGTTCTACGGCGGAAAGGATTCGGCGGTGGCGATAAAAACATTCGAAATGGACGCGCATCCCGTCACCAACCGCCAGTTTCAAACCTTCATACAACACAACCGGCCATGGCGCCGGTCTTGCGTGAAGCGGATTTTCGCGGACGGGAATTACCTCGCAGGATGGGAAAACGATACCACACCCGGGCCAAACCTGCTGCCCGATGCGCCCGTCACCAACGTATCCTGGTTTGCGGCGAAAGCATATGCAGCCGCGGCCGGGAAGCGATTGCCGACGGTGGCGGAATGGGAATATGCGGCCATGGCAGGAACAAATTCGGCCGATGCGCGCACCCAGCCTGCCTTTAATGCGCACATCCTTTCCTGGTACGAAAAGCCCAACACCGCAGGGAACGCCGTTCAGCAGTCGCGCCCCAATTACTGGGGCATTCATGACCTCCACGGACTGGTTTGGGAATGGACGGAAGATTTCAGTGAAGTGATGCTTTCCGGCGAATCACGGAGAGACGTCAGCAACGACGATCTCATGTTCTGCGGCAGCGGCTCCGTCGGCGCCAGCGATCTGATGAATTACGCGGCGTTCATGCGTTTCGCATTCCGCGGAAGCCTGAAGGCGAATTATTGTATCCGGAACCAGGGGTTCCGATGTGTCAAATCCGAAAATCAAACGAAAAATGAAAAATAGATATCTGTTGACGGCCGCGCTCCTTGCGCTGCTTGCTTCCTGCGAAGGCGGTGTTGAACCGGAAGAAAACAAGGGCGACATCACCGGCATCGCCGCATCCGACACCCTGATTGCCGAAATGGTGGAAGCCGTCCCCGAAGTACCGGAAACACCGGAAGCCAAAATGGCCCGCGGCAAAGAGATTTACGCCAAAACCTGCCAGGCCTGCCACCAGGAAAACGGCGCCGGCATCCCGAACGCCTTTCCGCCGCTGGCCAAATCCGATTACCTGAACGAAGACGCCAACCGCGCTATCGGCATCGTATTGCACGGTAAAACGGGCGAGGTGACCGTCAACGGCACCACCTATAACAGTGCCATGCCGGCCCAAACGCTCAGCGCGAAGGAAGTGGCCGATGTGCTCACCTACGTGTACGGCAGCTGGGGCAACAAAGCGCAGGACATCACCCTGGAAATGGTGACGGCCGCCAAATAACGATCCATATCCACATCGCAATCATAGTTTGTTTTTAGTCTCTATTATGCTAACGAAGCAGCGGCTCCGGACATACGGGGGGGCCCGGTCCGGATGCCCGCTGACTTAAACCGCTTCATGATGAAAACAGTATCCATCGCACTGTTGCTCGTGTTGACGCTTGCCGCCTGCTCCACGCAAAGCGCCCCGCCAAAAGATGCGCCCGCATCAGAAAGCTCGATCTTCCACCTCACATCCACCTGGAACACGGAGGAAGGGCGGTCCATCCACCTGCGCGACCTGCAGGGCAAAACGCTGGTGGTGGTCATGATCTACACGACCTGCAAGGCTTCCTGCCCGCGGCTCGTGGCCGACATGCTCGCCATCCGCGCCGGCGTGCCCGCCAAAATCGCCGGGAAAGTACAGTACGTGCTCGTGAGCATCGATCCGGAACACGATACGCCGGAAGCCCTGAAAGCCTTCGCCATCAGTAAGGAAATGGACGGGGAGGAGTGGACCTTCCTGCAGGGGGATCCCGCTTCCGTCCGCGAATTCGCCAATGTGCTGGCCGTCCGTTACAAGGAAATATCGCCCATGGACTTTTCCCATTCCAATATCATCAGCGTCTTCAATCCCGCCGGCGACCTCGTCCACCAACAGGAAGGCCTCGGCGTGAACAATAAGGAAACCATTGCCGCCATCCAAAAATCAGCAGGCCATGAATAAACCTATCCTAATTGCCTTTTTACTGCTGGCCATCCTGCCGGCACGTGCGCAGCAGACAGACGTGAGCGCCGACCTCCGTTTCCGGTACGAGAACCGTCATGGCTACGGTACGCTCTTCCACGACACGCTGAATGCCGCCAGCTTCATGACACAGCGCACCCGGATCGTCATCGATCATTCCACGTCCAAACTCAAACTGCGGATTTCCCCGCAGAACGTGCGCACCTGGGGAGATGTGGCAACCGGCGCTAAAACCGACGTCAATTTCCAGCTGCACGAAGCCTGGGCGGAATTGCAACTGGGGGCGAAAATATCCGTCAAAGCCGGCAGGCAGGAACTGAATTACGATGACGCCCGCATCCTCGGGAATGTAGACTGGACGATGCAGGCCCGCAGCCACGACGTCCTGCTGTTCAAGCTCAGCCCATCCGCCGCCCATTCCATCCACGCCGGTGCGGCGATCAACGCGCTCCGGGAAAGCAACACCCGGGAACCCTATACCGTCCCGCAGCAATACAAACACCTGCAATTCGGCTGGTATCACGGCACCGGCGGGCATTTCGGCTGGAGCGTACTGGCCATGAACCAGGGCTTGCCGTACCTCGCATCGCAAAAAGAAAAGATCGCATGGAACCAGACTTTCGGGACGCGGCTCACCCTTGCCCGGGAAGGCTGGAACGCCGACGGCGCCTTTTACGCGCAAACCGGCCATATTGCCAATGCCAATCTCAGCGCCTGGTATGCCGCGGGGAATGTCGGCTACCGCTGGAAGAGCGGATGGGCGCCCGCTGCGGGACTGGAATTCCTGTCCGGAAAAGCGAACAACGATCTTTCTGCCGGTTACAAAAGCTTTAATCCCTGGTTCGGCACCAATCATAAGTTCAACGGTTTTATGGATTATTTCTACGTGGGCAACCATGCCAATTCCGTCGGGCTGCTCGATGTATACGCCCATCTATCCTATGAAAAACCCACATTCAAAGCCAGGTTTACACCACACTATCTCAATTCCGCCGCTGCTATGTACCGGAACGGGCAGCAGCTGAAAAAACACCTCGGCACCGAGCTCGACCTTACTTTCGGATACCGCATCATAGAAAGCGTTTGGCTCAACGGCGGATACTCCCAGATGCTGGCCACCACCAGCATGGAAGCCCTCAAAGGCGGCAGCAAAGGCGTATCCAGCAACTGGTTCTTCCTGGAAATGCAGGTGAACCCGAAACTCTTCTCCTTCAAACCGACAACCGACAAAAAATGATCACTACCGCCGATATCGCACGGCCTTTTTACCTGGAAACAGGCAAGGAAGAAGCCGTTTTCACCCACGCTTTCCGCAACCGGGTGCCCGTGCTGCTCAAAGGGCCCACGGGAACGGGGAAGTCGAGGTTCGTGGAATACATGGCCGCCGTACTGGAAAGGCCGCTCATTACCGTGAGCTGCCACGAAGAAACTTCCGCCACCGACCTCACCGGCCGCTTCATCGTGAAAGGCGCGGAAACGGTATGGATCGACGGGCCAATGACGACAGCCGTCAAAACCGGTGCTATCCTGTATCTCGATGAGATCGCCGAAGCCCGTCCAGACGTCATCGTAGCCATCCATCCGCTCACCGATCACCGGCGCGAGCTGTACATCGACAAGCTCGGGGAAACCCTGCGCGCCGGCGAGGGCTTCATGATCGTGGCGTCTTTCAACCCGGGCTACCAGCGCGGATACAAGGAACTGAAACCTTCAACACGACAGCGTTTCGCCGGCATTTCGTTCCGTTATCCCGATGCCGCAACCGAAAGGGACATCCTCATCGGCGAAACCGGCATCGATGCAGACATCGCCACCAAACTGGTGAAAATCGGGGGAAAGATCAGGAACCTCCGGGAACTGGGCCTGGCGGAAACCGCATCGACGCGCCTGCTTGTAGACGCCGCAAAGCTCATCCACAGCGGATTGCCACGCCGCCTGAGCGTGCGCACCGCGATTATCGAACCACTTACCGACGACGATGAAACCATGGCCGCGCTGTGCGACCTGGCCGACCTCATGATCTGATATGGCACTTGATGAATGGATATTTGGAAGGGTAGTCCGCTACTTCAAAAACCGCAAAGCCGAAGCGGAAGACGTTTCATGCATCGCGCATCTCGCCCCCCTGCAACCACGCCTCACGCTGCTGGCCAGGGCGCTGACGGGCAGGCCGGTTGAGCTGTTCCCTGCCGTCCGCGAAGGCGGCTTCCGCGGAAACAGCTTTTTTCTGCCGGAAAAATGCGGGCTGTTCGACAAGCGCGAACGGAATGTGGATTATTACATTTTCCGGGTGCTTTACCTGTCTGTCCAGCAACATTTATCGCTCAATTGGTTTCAGCCGGGTTCGCCGACAGACGCGGAAGCCATCGCATTGGCGCAACAGTCAGCCCCGCGTGTGCTCGCCTTCATGGAAACAACTTATCCCGAAAGCCTCGCGCTATTCCACCGGCTGCTGGCGGATTTACCGCCGGGCACCCCCGAAAACTGGCTCTACGGAAAATGGATGGCCGACACGCCGGCGGAAACCGTCCCTGACCGCATTTCCGCAATCCCAGATGCGCCGAAAAACAAACCGGCTGAAGTGCAACCCGCCACCATCCTCACCGCGCGGCCGGTAGAGGAGATAGTGCGCCTGGACGTGGATATCCGCCAGCAGGAAGATTATGTGCTCACCCACAATTTCGAGAAAGTGGAAACGGCCGACGAATTCTCCGGCAGCTGGCGCGATTTCGATGGGGACGATGAACTGGCAAAGCATCAGGACGCGCTGGACGAGCTTCGCATGAAATACACCGTTCGCGTGAACGATACCGTGCACAGCATCTACGAAACCGGGTTCACCGCCGATGCCACCGTGGCGGAAAGCGAAAGCGCCTCCGCAGCGGGGCACCACATTCCGTACGACGAATGGGACTGCTTCAAAAAACAATACAAACGCGGCTACAGCAAGGTTTTCCCGCTCCGGCAAACGGAGCAGGCCCCGGATTACTGCCGGCATACGCTGGCCACGCACCGCCTTGTGCTGGAGCAGCTGCGGCGCATGCTCACAGCCATCAACAATAAATGGACAAAGCAAAAACGGCAATGGCATGGCGACGAAGTGGATACCGATCGCATTACCGACCGGTACGCCGATTTGCTGGCAGGCCGTACGCCATCAGACGATATTTACATCGCCGGAAGGAAGAAAGCGAAAGACCTGTCGATCCTGCTGCTGCTGGATTTGAGTCTATCCAGCGACAGCTATGCCGCCGGCAACCGCGTAATCGATATTTCCAAACAGACCGCCATTCTCTTCGGCGAAATCCTGGACGAGTTCGGCATCGATTTTTCCATCTGCGGATTTTATTCCCAGACCCGGAATTACACGGCCTATCTCACACTGAAGGATTTCGACGAAAAATGGAAAACGGCGAAAAATGCAGTGGGGGCGCCCCGGCCTGAGGGCTACACACGGATCGGTCCGGCGCTTCGGCACGCGGGGGCCCTGCTGCAAAGCCGGCCGGCAAGCAACCGCTGGATTGTGCTGCTGTCTGACGGCAAGCCCAACGACTTCGACCGCTATGAAGGCCGCTACGGAATTGGCGACGTCAAACAGGCGCTGCGCGAGCTGTCAGCGGCAAACGTCAGCACCTATGCGCTGGCCATCGAAGCGGCGGCACGGTACTACCTGCCGCAGATGTTCGGGCACGATCATTACGAAATCCTTTCATCGCCCGACGCATTATTCACCAAATTAATCCGGTTATATGAACGCATCCGATACGGCCGTTGACAACACCGCCGTTACCGACCACAAAAACTTCTACTATCCGCCGGGCGGCATCCTTATGTGGATCGTCATTTTCCTGGAGCTGCTCACTTTCGGCATCGCGATCGTGGTTTTCATGTACACGGCCAGGGAGGAACGCGCAGCATTCGCAGCCGGCGCCAGCCGGCTCGATGTCACGATCGGGTCCATCAACACTGTGGTGCTGCTAACCAGCGGGTATTACATGGCGCGCTGTGTAGAGTTCTTCCGGCGCGGGCTAAAACTGTACAAACTGCAACTGGCGTTCGCCATGCTGGCGGGAATGACGTTCCTGGCACTGAAATCCGTCGAATATGCGCATAAACTTTCAGAAGGGCTTACGCTCGGCGCGGGAACGTTCTTCGATTTTTACTGGATGCTGACCGGTTTTCATGTGGTCCATGTGGTGATCGGCATGGTGATCCTGCTGTGGTGGGTGGTTACGGAACCGAAGAAACCGAAGGATATTGCCCTGCCGCAGCTCGAAGCGGGCGCAGCGTTCTGGCACCTTTGCGATCTCATCTGGTTATTGCTGTTCCCTGTTTTATATCTCATCTTTTAAATTTTCCCGCATGATCCGCATTCAAATGATCTGGATTGTATTACTGCTGACGGCAGGACTGATGACTTTCGCCGTCGGCTACGCGAAGGATTGGCCCGGGCTTTCGTCGGCCATCATGGGCTTTTCGGTGGCCAAGTTCCTGTTGGTCGCATTTTACTTTATGGACATGAAATCCGCCAACCTGGGCTGGAAAGCATTGCTGATCGCCTTTGCCGGGCTGATGGGCACTGTGGTGGTGTTGATGCGATAAAGCATTTCCCCATTGATATTCCTTCATCAAAAACCGGACTTCCGATAATTCCAAAATCCGCCGCAGGCGGCACGCACATGAAAAATGAAATGCTCATCATACGATCTTTCCTGGAACGGCGGCAGGTAGCTACCATCGCAGCCGTGCAGGCAGGACGGCCGTTTTGCTTCAATTGCTTTTACGGTTTTGATCCTGAGAACTGGTTGCTCATGTTTAAGTCATCGCCCGGTAGCCGGCAGGTTAGCCTGTTTGAAAACGGCACCACTGTGGCGGGTACGATTCTAGGAGAAAAAACGTCCCTGCATTTCAATGCGGGGGCTCAATTCGAAGGCGAGGTGGTGGAAGACGAAGCCACGCATGCGAAAGCCGCGGCGATGTATTACAAACAGTTCCCCATTTCCATGCTGATCGACGGGAAGGTGCTGGTAATAAAGCTTTCGATGGTCAGGATGACACAAACCCAGGCAGGTTTCCGGAATAAATACCATTGGCTACGCGATGGGGAAGGAGTTTAGACGGACGAAAGGCTTTCGGGAGGATGGGGCATCATCGTAGAAAGTACGGTGAATTGTCCGCGGATGAGCGCCTCGTCCGCATCGATGGTGGCAGCAATGGGGATGCGGAGGGTTTCGCAGGCCAGGGAATACAATGTTTCGTGAGCAGGCCCCGAAACGAGGTAAACGGCCACCCCGGCCGGAAGTGCCGCCAGTTCCGCCCCGATCATCAAACCACTGAGATAGTACCAGTTCTCCACCGGGTCCATGTGCTGCAACAACTGGTTCGTGCGCACCATGAACAACTCGTGCAGCAGATTCCCCGCAAACCCGGCCCTGACACCAGCTGCGAACCTTGTACGGCATGCTTCGGGTTCAACATCTCCGTGCGCATTTACGGAAGCCGAAAGGATGCTTTCCGTACTCAGCAGGCCGAATATTTCCCCGGTCATAAAAGTCCTGAAACCCGTTACGCGGTGATTGTTGACCACGATGTGCTTGGGATGCGTCCCGGGCATGAGGAGATACACGTCTTCCGGAATGGCCGGCAGATATGCCGCGCACCCGATCGCTTTGGTTTCTTCGCCGCGCATCACGTCGTTATTTCCCGATACGCCGGAAATGAGCAGGAAACGCCCTGCACCATAAGTTTCCAATCCGGAGCCATCGAGCGGCATGGGCAGCGCACCGTACGGCAATTCCTTCATCCCGATGCTGGAAGTCGCCATGCCTGCCACCATCACTATCTTTCCCTCCAGGCCGATGCCCGACTTTTCCGCCAGGTTGTTTAAGTGTTCGCGGAGGATACCGGCATAAAAGCTTTCCCGCTGTCCGCCGTCCTTTTGCCATTGCTGGTAGGTTTTGGCGATGCCGGTATCCGAAGTTTCCTCCGCCACCACGCGCAACCCGTCGAAGCAGACCAGCCGCAGCCGCAGGGCGCTCGTCCCCCAATCGCAACTGATGAAATATCTATCGTTCATGTTCCGTTATTATCCGTTCAACATTTCCAACCAAAAACAAATACGAGCCTGCGCCCACCAGTCCCAGCACCGCCACAAAAACCAGCGCGGGCGCAAAATTACCGCCGCTCGCAAGCAGCCCGATCACGATCGGCACCACGATCCCCGCCAATTGCCCGATGAAATTGAATACGCCGCCCGTGAGGTTGATCAAGTGCTTCGGCGCCAGCGTCGACACGAAAATCCAGGTGATGGACGCAAACCCCACGCCGAAAAACGACAGCGACATGAAAAAGATGATCAGTCCGGGCGTATCAACATAATTAGCGCCGAGAATCGTGGCGGAAACGAGCAACCCGATGATGATGGGCCGTTTGCGCGCCTTGGCCGGGGAAACGCCTTTTTTCACGAGCCAGTCTGACAGGAACCCTGAGCACAAAATCCCCACGAAAGCCGCCAGGTAAGGCACTGCCGCCCAATATCCCGATTTGATGAAATCCATGCCGCGGTAATCCACCAGGTATTTCGGGAACCAGGTCAGGAAGAACCACAATGTCGAATTCACAGCGAACTGACCGATGTAAATGCCCCAGAGCTTACGGTACGACAGCACCGCTTTCAAATCCGCCCACCGGAAAGATTTCTTTTCGCCGGCCTGCTGCTGGTCGAGCAATCCGCCGCCGCGCCCGATATGCGCGAGCTCCGCTGCGTTCACGCTTTTATGGTCGGCAGGATCGCGGTAGCAAACCCACCAGACCCCGCCCCAGACGATCCCGATCAAGCCCGTCACTACGAACAATCCCCGCCACCCAAACTCCAGCTGGATCGTGGAAAGCACCGGCATGAGAAAAGCCAGTCCCAAAAACTGCCCGGAAGTATACACCGCGATCGCCGAAGCGCGCTCCTGATCAGGGAACCAATTGCTCACCACGCGGTTGTTGATGGGAAACGCCGGCGCTTCGAACACGCCCGTGGCCATCCGCAAACCGAACAATGTCACGAACCCGCGCGCAAAACCCTGCATGACCGTCGCCAAAGACCATGCGATCAAACTGAAAGCGTACAGCGCGCGCGGCGCGAAACGGTTCACGAGAATGCCGCCGGGCACCTGGAAGGCGAGGTACGTCCAGCTGAAGGCCGAGAAGATCAGCCCCAATTGTACTGGCGTGAATTTGAATTCCTTATCGATTTCGGAAGCCGCCACGGCCAGGTTGCTCCGGTCCATGTAGTTGATCACCACATTGACGAACACGAGCAGCAGCACGCGGTAGCGGACTTTAGTGGGTGTAACGCCGGAATTGATCGTTTTCATAAAGTGGATGCGCATCGATGTTTACCATTCGGCCACACTGCCATCGGTGTGCCGCCATACCGGGTTCCGCCAGTTGTGGCCTTCTTCGGCCATCTTCCTGACGTGAGATTCGTTGATTTCTATGCCCAGACCGGGCTTCGACGGAATATCGACGTACCCGTCGCGGTACTGGAACACGGTCTTATCGGTGAGATAATCGAGCAGATCGCTGCCCTGGTTGTAATGGATACCCAGACTTTGCTCCTGGATGAACGCGTTGTGGCAGGTAGCGTCTACCTGCAGGCAGGCCGCCAGCGCGATGGGGCCCAGCGGACAATGCGGCGCCGCCGCCACGTCGAACGCTTCGGCCATGGAGATGATCTTTTTGCATTCGGTGATGCCGCCGGCGTGGGAAACGTCGGGCTGGATGATGTCTGCGTAACCATCCGTCAGCAACGATTTGAACTGCCATTTGGAGAACATCCGCTCGCCGGTAGCGATGGGAATGGCCACGTGCCGGGCGATCTCGCGGAGGTCTTCGTTGTTTTCGGGCAGCACGGGCTCTTCGATGAACATGGGCCGGAAAGGTTCCAGTTCTTTAGCGAGGATTTTTGCCATGGGCTTATGAACGCGCCCATGGAAATCGATCCCGATACCGAGGCCGGGGCCGCCGGCTTCCCGCACCGCGGCGATGCGCCGGATGGCCGCGTCGATCTTGTCGTAGCTGTCGATATACTGCAGTTCTTCGGTGGCGTTCATTTTCACGGCCAGGAATCCCTGTTCCGCCATTTTGCGGGCGGCTTCGCCGACTTCGTTGGGACGGTCGCCGCCGATCCAGGAATAGACCTTCATGCGGTCGCGCGCTTTGCCGCCGAGGAGCTGGTGAACGGGGGCGTTGTAGTATTTCCCCTTGATATCCCACAGGGCCTGGTCGATACCGGCGATGGCACTCATGAGGATGGGCCCGCCGCGATAGAATCCCGCGCGGTACATCACGTTCCAGTGGTCTTCGATGTGCATGGGATCTTTACCGGTGAGGTATTCCATCAACTCGTCTACCGCTGTTTTTACGGTAGCGGCTTTCCCTTCGATGACGGGCTCTCCCCATCCCGTGATGCCTTCATCCGTTTCGATTTTGAGGAACAGCCAGCGCGGCGGTACCTGGAAGAGTTCGTAGCTTTTGATTTTCATAACGTGCGATATGGTGGATCAGGATTGTAATGCGTGGACGAACTGCCTTGACTTTTCCGTCAGTTGCCGCAGATATTCCGGTGTAATGGCCGCTTTGGCGTTGACGAGCGCGCTGCCGATGCCGAAACCGGCGGCGCCCGCCTTCCGGAATTCCCCGATATTTTCCGGGGTGATGCCGCCCGTTGGCAGGAGGTGCATTTTGGGCAGGGGCGCGGAAATATCCCTGATGTAAGCGGGAGAGGTGGCCGGGAATACCTTGATCATATCCGCGCCCTGCTTCCAGGCGGCGTAAACCTCCGTGGCCGTGTACGCACCGGGAATGATCACGATCCCCAGTTCACGGGCGGTTTCGATCACAGATGGTTCGAGGATGGGAGAGAGGATAAATTTTGCACCGGCGGCGGCGGCTTCGCGGGCCGTGGGCGCTTCCAGGACGGTGCCGGCGCCGATAATCATTTTGCCGCCCATTTTTGCGGACACTTCGCGGATAACGTTCAGCGGATCTTCTGAATTCATCGTCACCTCCAGCAGGCGGATCCCGCCGGCATACATGGCTTCCGCGAGCGGGAGCACGTTTTCCGGCTTCACGCCGCGCACAATGGCGATGATCCTGTGCTCGAGGATGTGTGAAAGTACTGACATGGAATTTTCGGGCTTGTGTTGCGGTAAGTAAGATAAAAACAAATAAGTGTATTTTCAACGTTTTTCGTCTTCCCTCCCGGAACGGCCCTTTCCTCCAATAAAAAATCCGCGCCGGCTGATGAACTGGCGCGGATTTCAAATCTCCCGGGCATTAATGACCGCCCAACAAAAACACGCTATCCCCGTAGAACCCGGATGTATTGAGAAAGCCCGTCACGGCTTTGATATCGGCATAATTCAGCGAGATGATCTCACGGAGGGCTTTTTTCTTGTCTTTCGCCTGTTCATAATAGGCCTTGCTGATCGCGTACCCCATGAAATATCCCAGATCGCCCACGGCTACCTTATTGCCGTTGTACAGCCAGTTCGAATAATCTTCGGAATACATTTCCTTTTGAAACTGCGCTTTCAGTTCGGGCAAATGTTTGTTGCCGTACAGGATATAGGAATGGGTGAGGGGCTCACCGATCACCAGCTCCGTCACGAAATCGCAGGCGCCTTCGTAAATGCATTGCCCGAGGAGGGATTTCCCTTCGGTGGATTGCTGGGTATGCACGTATTCATGGACGGAAACGGGGATGATGTTGTTCGTTTCCTTCGACTGGAAGAAATTGGCCAGCCGTTTGTCCGGGAACTCCGACACATCGGTGTATTTGTTGCCCATGGTGATTTCCGTGCCGATGAGCGCCGTGGAATCGATGGCCACGCCGGCGGCGCGGATGGCCGTGATGGAGAAATACATGTTGGCCGGCCGCAGTTCCGGGTACAGCTCCCGGAATTTTTCGATGTATTGCTGGATCACGGGCACCTGGGGCTGCACCTGCATCGTGTTCGGGCGGATAGATGCCCAGAATTTCGGGTATTTGCGGATGGTTTCCACGAGCTTCCGTGCATCGAAGTTCCGCAGCTGCATGAAACGCTTCAGCCCGGCGGTCCCCTTGTCGATATACAAAACCTGCATGATCTCAACCTGGCGCTCTGCGTCCGGCGTAGCCTGCACACTGTCGAAAGCCGTCCAGAAATGAGCGATATCTGAAGTATATACGTTGTCTGATCGCTGTGCGGAAACTTTACCGGCTCCCGATGCTAAAATCACGGAAAGGGCCAGCAGGAAAGGGTTACGAAAAATGAATCTACTCAATTGGCATGGATTTATAAGGACCGGTAATTGCGCAGGGGAGGCAACCCGCTTTTCCCGCTGGCTAATTTACCGTATTATTGGCATCCGGCAACACCCGATCATGACCAGTACCGATCCCATTCTGTCATTTCTTTCCGCATACAGCGGTCCCGTCCGCGAAAACGCGCTCCGGCTGCGGAAAATCATCCTTTCCATGCTGCCCGGCGTCACGGAGCGGGCCGATCTTCCCGCCAAAATGATCGCTTACGCCTTCGGGCCCAGGTACGCGGAGCTCGTCTGTGTCCTCATCCCGTCCAAAACCGAACTAAAGCTCGGCTTCAACGAAGGCGCCTCCTTACCCGATCCGCACCACCTGCTGGAAGGCACCGGCAAAAAGAGCCGCTACATCCGCATCCGTTCTTCGGAAGATATCGATCATCCCGCCATACCCGCCTTGCTGCAAGCCGCGCTGGAGGCCTACCGCCAACGGACCGCCCCATAAAGAACCGGCCCCGCAAAGGATGCGGAGCCGGCCAGGTCGATCAAACGATGGATATCAGTTTTTCGGTGTAAATACTTTCACGACGCCGTCGTCTTCGCTGCTTACGATGAGCAGGCTCTTTTTCGTAGGACTATCTTTCGCCTGCACAAACAACACACCCTCGGGCGCGTCGCCCACTTTCAGGATGTTGAGGAATTGCGGCCGGGTGGGATTGGTCACGTCGTACACGGCCACCGCGTCCACGCGCTCCATACCCACGAACGCTACGGTTTTCTTGCCCATCACGCCCAGCGCGATGCCTTCCGGTTCGATGCTCTTATCGTCGCTGCGGCTATCTTCATAAATACCGGCTTCTTTGGCTTTCACGTCCAGTTCGTTTTTGCTGTCGAACAGTTGGGCGCCGGTGTTGCCGTTCCAAACGGAAAAGGAGCGGGCGCCGAAGGAATAAAGCGCTTCGTACAGTCCGTCGCCGTTAGCGTCGCCGAGGGTTTTGGTAACGTTGAGGCGGCCGAGCACGGCGTCCGCTTTCAGCGCGGCGGCATCGGGGAATACGGCGGGGTCGAGGGAAAGCGATTTGATGCGCTTGTTTTCGGCATACGCGCCCCATTCGCGGACGTCGCCCTCGTTGGCGGTGAACAGGTGCGGCACGCCGCCATTCACGAGCACGGCGATGGCATCGGGCTGGTACATGCCTTTTACGGGCCATTTTTTGAATGTAACGCCGCCGTCGCTGTCAGACAGGTCTACGGCATTGGCGTCCGTATTGTAATCCTTGAATCCCAGCGGGAAAATGTCGGTAATGGTTTTGGACGCGAGATCGATTTTTGCGATGGCGTTGTTTTCCTGCAGCGTTACCCAGGCGGTCTTAGAATCCGGGGCAACGGTGATGTATTCCGGCTCGATGCCTGCGGTGAAAGTGCTGCCGGCAGGCCCGAAGTTGCGGAAACCCTTGGCGGCAAGCGCCGCTTCCTGCGCGGCAAAACCGCTGAAATCGAGATGCGTGGCGGTGTAATTGTTTTCAATATTGATGATGGTCACCGAACCAGCGGGATCGGCGGAGTAATCCGTGGCGGGCTCGCCTTCGTTGGCGGTCAGGATGAGCTTACCGTCGGGCGAGAACGTGACCATATCGGGCAGCGCGCCGGTAGGGATGGTTTTGATGAGGGAGAGGTCGGAAGTGCTGAACACGTCTACCCGGCCGGCCAGCGTTTTATTCGTAGCCTCGATGGCCGCGGCCAGCTTCCCGTTGCTCACGGCCAGACTGTTCACGTTTCCGCCATTGGTGAGGATGTCCTTTTTCAGGTCGGTGATGTTGGAGGGATCGCTGAGGTCGAGCACCTTGATCATGTTGGTGCCGTCGTTCTTCACCACGAAGAGGCGTTTGGTGGCGGGATCGTAGGCGCTGATTTCGGCGGCGCCGGCCTCGCCGATGTCGATAGACCCGATTGCAGCGAATGAGGATGGATCTTCGGTGATTTCGGTGCCGGGGTCATTCTTTACATCGTCTTTCGAACAGGCGGCAAATGCCGTCATAGCCGCGATAGGCAAAATGTACTTGATTTTCGTGCGCATGTATCAGATAGGTTTTATACCGCGCAAGAGTAGGGAAGATGTATGACCGCGATGTAAACCGCAGGTTATGATATTGTTACCAAAGATAATCCAGTTCAAATAAGCTTTCCGGTCCACGCTTTGGTGGCGGCGGTCAGCAGCGAAATGACGTCGGTTTTGCCGGCTTTGAACGAATGGTCTGCCCCTTCGAATTTCTCGAGCGTGGCGGTGGGGAGCGATTTGCAGACGGACGCGATCATGTCCCAGGTAGCCAGCGTGTCTTTCGAGCCTTGCAGGAACAGCATGGGAATGTGAATGTGGTGGAGATGTTCGGCACGGTCGATGGAGGGTTTACCGGCGGGATGGAGCGGGAATCCGAAGAAAACGATCCCTTTCACCGGCGATTCCGGGTGGTTGGAAATATACTGGGACGTCATCCTGCCGCCGAAAGATTTGCCACTGGCGAAAAGAGGGATCCCCGGCGCGAGGGTGCCCGCTTTTTCAATGGCCGCCGCAATGGTTGTCTGCGCCACGGCCGGCGAATCGGGCCGCTTTTTCTGCTGCTCCGTAAACGGGAAATTGAACCGCAGCGTAGCGATGCCGGCTTTGGACAACGATTCCGCGAGGGCTTCCATGAACGGATGGTCCATGCCCGCACCCGCGCCATGTGCCAGCGTCATCACGCAAACCGGGTGCGCGGGAGCATAATATTTTGCCGAAACCTTGCCGATCTCCGGCGAAACTTTTATCTGTAAGGATTTGGAGCCCATAGCCGTAAAATTACATCATCTCTTCCAAACGAAATAACCCGTCAAACCTGCAATTCAATATTGACGGCCGTTCCCGCACCGGGCGACGAATCAATGTCCAGCCGCCCCTTCATATACTGTACCCTCGACCGGATGTTCGACAGCCCGATCCCGCCGGTAGCCGCATTCATATCGAACCCGCGGCCGTTATCTTCCGCCGTGATATAGAACATATGTTCTTCATGGATGCACTGCAGCAGGATCTTGCTTGCCCCGCCATGGCGTATCGCGTTCGACAACACCTCCTGCACGATGCGGTAAATGTTGGCCTGCGCGGTATGCGGCAAATCGCCCCCTGCGCCCGACCATTGGAATTCAATTTCCAGTTCTTCGTTCGCCAGCCCGTCGCACAGGTCGGTGATGGCCGACCGGAGGCCCACTTTCAGGAGGCTTTCCGGCATCATGTTATGCGCGATGCGCCGCAGTTCGGACATGGAATCTTCGAGGAGGTACATGACTTCGTCCAATTGCCCGTTTACCTGCTTCTTTTGTTGACCGGCCAACTTGATGCGGATCCCCGCCAGGGAGCCGCCCAGGCCGTCGTGCAGATCGCGCGCCAGGCGGCGGCGCTCCTTTTCTTCCCCTTCCAGCAAGGCATTCGCCACTTTCAATTCCTGCCGCTGTTCGATTTCCTTCACCTGCTGTCGCGCCTGTTTCTTGCTGGTCCGGTAAAACACGATCAGCGACAGCGTAGCCACCAGCAACAGCAATCCCGCCACGCCCAGCAAGCCGTTCCAGAGGCGCTGGTTCTTCTGGGTCATGAGCGCATCCTGTTTTTCGGCCTGCAGCTGGATGATGCGTTTTTCCTTTTCAGCGGTATTGTATTTGGTTTCTATCCGGGCGATGTCGGTCTTCATTTTTTCGGGATAGGTGCTGTCGCGCTCGTCGCTATAGCGTTGCAGCCATTCATGCGCTTTGGGGATGTTGCCCATTTTCTCGTACGTCTTTGCCATGCTTTGGAAATACAGCATCCGGTTGCCGTCGAGGTTCACGGGTATTTCGTCGATCGCTTGCTGCAGGGTTTCCAACGCTTCGCCATAATGCCCCATGTCGTGCTGGATCTTATACTGCATGAACCGCAGTTCGGCGGCCTTGTAGGTTTTGTCCATTTTTTCGGCCAGCAGGATGCCGCGCCGCGCATGGAACAGCCCCTGTTCCCAGGCTTTTGCGGCATGGCAATATTTGATAGCGGCGATATGGTAATCGATATTGAACTCGGATGCGGGATAGGGCCGCAACAGTTCCCCGGCGCGCGCGATCATAACTTTAGCCTGCGCGAGGCTGTCCATATAGCAATAGTTATTGGCGGCATAGAGCGTCGTCGTGAGCCGGTCGTGCATGTTGGGCGAACTTTTCGCGTAGCATTCGAAGCTTTTGTTGAAGTAAAGCGCGGCCTTCCCGTATTCCTGTATATTCATGAAGATCATCCCCACGTCCGTATAATAGCTCCCGACCCGCGCTGTCTCGCCCGCTTTCTCCGCGAGGGGAATGGATTTGGTGATGATGAGATGCACCATTTCGGATTCATTGTCTTTCCGCTGATAGATGGCCCCCATGTTCCGCCAGGCCCTGGCCTGGTAGACGTAACTTTCTTTCGTCGGGAAATGGCTGAACCGGTTGGCGGATTCCTCATACAGCGTCAACGCCCGGTCGTAGTCCAGGTCAAAGTAAAACCCCGCTTCGAAAAAAGCGCCCATGGCCTGGAGGTAGCCATTTTGCCCGGCGAAGCGTTTCCCCAGTTCCAGGTGCTGGCGGGAGCGGGCAGTATCCGAATACGACCAGAAGTCGGACAACTGGAAGCTGGCGCAGGCGCGGATACTATCGTTCGCACCGTTTTTCTCCAGCTGGAGCAGACTGTCCACATATCGTGTTTCGTTGACCACCGGCTGCGCTGCGGCGGCAACGGCGGCAAGGGTTAATAAAAAAGTGAAAAAGCTTGTTTTCATATAGTCGGGCTGCTGCAAAATGATGGCCCCGGGCACATGGTCCCGGGCGCTGCATGGTTTTAATGATCGGAGGTTAAAAATACCGATGTTTGGGTAGAAAACAATCGCCGGAAAAACCGGGTTGGGGCTGGATAAGAAAAGCCGCAGGGCCGGCGGGCCCATGCGGCTTTCTGGAATGATCCGTTGCAGGTATCAGTATTGAACGACGATTTTCCCGATCGTGCGCCCGCTTTCGAGCTGCTGGTGCGCTTTTTTGAAGTTGGCGGCGTTGAGGCCCTGGAGGGTTTCGGTGAGCGTGGGCAGGAGGGTACCCTCGTCCAGCAGTGCCGCCACTTTGGTGAGGATGTCGTGCTGCGCCTGCATATCGGGCGTTTCGAAACTGGCGCGGGTGAACATCAGTTCCCAATGGAAGCTCACGGATTTGCCTTTCAGCTTGCGGATATCGACCCCTTCGGCCGGGTCGCTGATGGAGCCGATGCGGCCCTGCGGCACGATGAGCTCCGCCATGGGCTCCCAGTAACGGATGAGGTCTACCAGGTCAACGATAAAGTCGACGTTTTGAAAACCCGCGGCCCGCACGGCTTCCACGAGGTTTGTATGGTCTACCACCACGTCGGCGCCCATTTTCCGGCACCACTCCGCCGATTCCGGCCGCGATGCGGTAGCGATCACATGAAGCCCGGCGATCTTTTTCGCCAGCTGGATGGCAATGGAGCCCACGCCGCCGGCGCCGCCGATGATGAGGATGGTTTTCCCTTTATCCCGCTCGCCGATCCCCATGCGGTCGAACAGCAATTCCCAGGCCGTAAGCGCGGTAAGGGGAATAGCGGCGGCCGCTGCAGGACTGAGCCGCTGCGGCGCTCTGCCCACGATCCTTTCGTCCACCAGCTGGTATTCGGCGTTGCTGCCGGGCTTGCGGATATCTCCGGCATAATACACAGCATCTCCCGGCTGAAAGAGCGATGCCGCATCGCCCACGGCCGCTACTGTGCCGTACGCGTCCCAACCGATGATTTTCGGCACGGGAAGGGGCTGGTCTTTCGCGGAATTGCGGCGTACTTTATAATCGACCGGGTTCACGGAGGCCGCGGCAATTTTCACGAGGAGTTGCCGGCCGGAGGGTACCGGTTTATCGGTATCGAATTCGATGAAACTGTCTGTTTCGGTAATGGGCAACGATTGCCTGAATCCTATGGCTTTCATGTGTTTCTGTATTTTAAGCAAATTTATACCAGTCAGCAGGATGTATACCAGTATATTTCTACCTAAATATTGTATAATTTCGCTCCATGCGCACGCAACAATTATATGAGCCATACGCTTTCCAGGTGGAGACGCTGGATGAAATGCCGGTATTGATGCCCAACAAGCACTTTTTCGAACTGGTATATATCCTGTCGGGAACGGGCCGGCATTGCATCAACCAGCATACGTTCGAATACGGCGCCAATCATATGTTCCTCATCACCCCGCAGGATTGCAGCCGGATAGACATCGCATCCACCACCACGTTCTTCATCCTCCGGTTCAGCAATATCTACCTCAAAACGAACGCCCTCACCCCCGAAAACATCCGGCGGCTGGAGTTCATCCTCCAGCACGCTAACCACAAACCCGGCTGTATCCTGAAAAACCTGGCCGACAAACAGCTCATCCGCCCTATGATCGAGGGCATCATCCGCGAGTCTGTAAACCAGGACCTGTACGACCGCGAAATCATCCACCAGCTCGTCAACAGCATCATTCTACTCGTAGCCAGGAACATCGCCAAATACCTCCCCGAAAAAGTGGACGCCAATTCGGAAGAGAAAATCCAGGACATCATCGGCTATATCCAGCAACATATTTACGAACCGGAAGCCCTCCGCACCGCGGCCATCGCACAGCATTTCGGGATGTCGGAAAATTACCTGGGGAAATATTTCAAGAAGCACTGCAACGAAACGCTGCAATCCTACACCGCCAATTACAAACTCACGCTCATCGAGCACCGCCTCCGCCACAGCGACCGGCGCATCAACGAGATCGTGCATGAACTGGGGTTTAACGATGAAAGCCACCTCAATAAATTCTTCAAACAGAAAAAAGGCGTCAGTCCCCGGCAATACCGGCTGGAGCTGCAAAACGCCGCCGGCCATCCTTCTTAACAGGAATAAAACATTCCAGGCTGGACTTTCCCGGAAAAGTTCCGCATCTTGGGAAAAGAAACAATGCTCCGCGCTATCATGAAAACGATCCTCTTTTCCCTGGCGGCCCTTTTCGCCGCCTATACCTCCAACGCACAGACCTCCCGTGCAGATAGTATCCTGGCCGATTTCAGGAAAAATCCGGACCAGGTGCTGGTTGCCGCCCACCGTGCCGCGCATACGCACTTTCCCGAAAATTCCATCCCGGCGGTCCGGGAAGCCATCCGCCTCGGCGTCGATATCGCCGAACTGGATGTGCAGCGCACGAAAGACGGCGTTTTCGTCTTGATGCACGACCGCACCATTACACGCACCACCGGCCGGCCGGGCTCCGTGGCCGACTATACGCTGGCCGAGCTGCAGCAATTCCCGCTGCTCCACAACGGCCAGCCCACGAAAGAACGCATCCCCACTTTCCGCGACGCATTGCTGGCCGCGAAAGGCAACATATTGATCGATGTGGATTTTAAGGTAGACGGGATCGATGCGGCGAAAGACTGCTTCGCCCTCATCCACAAAACCGGCATGGCGCCGCATGTGCTTTTCTTCCTTTACGACCATCCCGATGCGGCGATCCTGCATGCGCACGATGCTTCCATCCCCATCATGCCGCGCGTCCGCGATGCGGCTAGTACGCATGAAACACTGGGCTATGGCAAGTTTCCGGCGCTTCATCTCGACGAGACCTTCTATTCCGACCGCCTGGCAGACAGCGTCCGGGCTACCGGCGCGCGGGTATGGATGAACGCGCTCGGCGAGTTCGATAAAATGGAACAGGCGCATCAAGGCGCAGGGTTTGACAGCTTCTTCCAATCCTTTCCCCGCACCGGAATCGTGCAAACCGATCTGCCCGGCGAGCTGGTCGGGTATCTCCGGAAGAAAGGGAAACACCGATTATAATATCTCGATAAATCCGTCTGTTCCGTTCACGCGGATCCGCTGCTCGTCCGCAATCAGGCGGGTAGCGTTGTCTACGCCCACCACGGCCGGCAAACCATATTCCCTGGCGATGACGGCGCCGTGGGTCATGAGCCCGCCAACTTCGGTGACGAGGCCGCTGATGGCGACGAACAGGGGCGTCCAGCTGGGATCGGTGAACGTGGTTACGAGGATGTCGCCCGGTTCGAGGACGGCGGCTTCCATATCGAGGACCACACGGGCGCGGCCCTCGATGGTACCGGAAGACACCGGCAATCCGGCGATGGCGCCTGCAGGGAGGTTTTCGCGACGGTAATTTCCCCGCAGCACCTCGCCTTCGGAAGTGATGACGCGGGGCGGCATAAGTTTTTCGTACCCCGTGAAATCTTCCTTTCGCTTTTGGAGGAGATTTTTGTCGATCTGACGGGTGCGGACCAATTCCCGGATTTCCTCCAGCGAACAATAGAAGATATCTTCCTTTTCAGCTATCACCTGCGCCTGCACCAGCTTTTCGGCTTCTTTCAGCAAAGCTTTCTTATACAGGGCATAATGGCTCACGATCGTGTATTTCGGGTATTCCCGGAAGCCGATAAGGTTACGCATGAGGCGGACCATACTTTGCGTTTCGGCGGCTTTCCTGTCGCCGTCAGGCAAGGCGCGCAGTTTTTGGAGGAGGCGTTGTTCCATCTCTTCCGCTTCGCGGCGGCCCTGTTGGAACTTTTGCCGCGCTGCGCCGTGTGAAAAGGCGCGGACGTTGCCGAGGAGGATGGGGACCAGCGCCGCGGGGTGTTCCTGCCATCTGGGCCTGGTGATATCGATTTCTCCGGGGCACCGCATGCCGTAGGTTTCCAGGAAAGCCAGCAGGGCTTTGTGTACCCCGGCGCCGCCTTCGAACTGCAGAAGGGAATCGGGGAAATCGTCCAGCTGGCCTTTTTCGAGGTAGCTGACGATGGCCGGATAAGGACGGATGGTGTCGGCCACGTCCATCAGCGCAAGCCCCATTTCGGAAGTGATATTGTTGGGAACGGATTGGGTGAGCGTATCGGCCACGTTCGTTTCCCCGAGCCATTCTTTAATATGGTCGTTGATCCAGTGCGTGGCGTTCATACCGGTCATCACGACGCCGAAAAAATCAGGGGAGGAGCGGCGCTCTTTCGCCCGGCGGCTATCGTCCACGATAAAATCGATCAGCTCCACGCCGGATTTCGTGCCGATAGTTTCCGCCAGTTCGGCGATGGCTTTGTTCCCGCTTTCCATGAGCGCCGTCACAATTCCGGGATCGTAGGAGTGGAGGGTTTCGTAATCGGGCGGCTGGATGCCGGGGCCGGGAGCGGGGAGGGACTCGTTTTCGGGATCGGGGATGAAATTGCCGCGGTCGATGAGGGATTGAAGGGCGTCGCGCATGAGCGGGTCGGATTTTCCGAAAAGATTAAGCATGAACGCGCGCCGGGGCGAAGTCAGCTCGGGCATCACATCCACGAAAATCCTCCCGCCGGCCGTAGCCATGGGCCTTCCGGCGGTTAACATGAAGAATGATATGCCGAGGGGCTTCATCGCATCCGTCATCATTTGCTGGTGGCCGGTGGACAGATATACGCGGTTGGAATCGTCGTTTTCTTCGGGGACCGGGTACAGCGTGGTGATGGGCCGGCTTTGCACGATGTAGTATTTCCGGTCAGACATGCACCATTCGATATCCTGCGGCGCTTTAAAATGCGCTTCGATCTGTTTGCCGGTGCGTGCCAGTTCCAGGATTTCATCGTCCGTCAAAGCCTGAACCCGCTGGCGTTCGGGGGAGACCGGCCGTTCTGCGGTGCCGCCGTTTTCCGCAGCGAATATTCCCAGATGCTTGGCGGAAATATGCTTATCCAAAATCCGCCCATCCCTGACCTTGTACACATCCGGGTTCACTTTCCCGCCAACGAGGGCTTCGCCCAGGCCGAACCCCGCGTCGATAGACACTACTTTCCTGTTGCCGGAAACCGGGTCGGCCGTGAACATGATCCCCGATACTTCCGGGAAGATCATTTCCTGTACAACTACCGCCAGCAACACTTTCCGGTGACCGAAGCCCTGCTGCATCCTGTAAACGACAGCCCTGTCCGTAAACAACGATGCCCAGCATTTGCGGATGTTCGTAAGGATATTATCGATGCCGGAGATATTGAGGAACGAGTCTTGCTGCCCTGCGAAAGACGCCGTGGGCAGGTCTTCCGCCGTTGCGCTGGACCGTATCGCGAAAGCCGTTCCTGCGTTAAAGCCAGCCAGTTTTTTTGTTATGGCAGCGATGAGATGTTCGGGTAGCGGTGCGTTTTCGATGGATGAACGTATTGCGGCGCTGATGCGGGCGATGGATGGGCGGTCGCCGGGTTGCACGCGTTCTAGTGCCGTCATTTCTTTTTGGATGTCTGCACTCCCGGCGATGAGAGCCCGAAAGGCCTCCGTTGTGACGCAAAAGCCCCGCGGCACGGCGAGCCCTTCTATTTTCCCCAGTTCCCCGAGGTTGGCGCCTTTGCCGCCGGCCAGTGAGATCATCGAAGCGTTGGCTTCCTGCAAATCGAGGAGGTTACTTTCCATTTGATTGTTGGGTTTTGGCAGGTGGATGATTGAGCGATTGCGTGGTGGATTCCATGAGCGCGATCGCTTTTTCGAAATAGGTGGCGATGACTTGCTGTTCCGCTTCCGAAAACGAAGCCAGTAGCGCGGTGGATGCCTGCCGAAACTCCCGGTACAGGGGCTCCAGGAGCTGCTGTATCTTTTGGGTGACGGGCTCGATGATCACTTTGCGGCGATCGTTTTCAGCGAAGCGCCGTTTCACCAGTTTTCTTTTCTCGAACCGGTCGATCAATCCGGTTACAGCGCCCGTGGTGAGCCCGGTGAGGGCAGACAGTTCGCCAGCCGTCATTTGCCCTTTCTGGATGAGGAAGCCCAGGTACTTATGGTCTGTCCCTGACAGCCCGGCTTTACGGGCCACGGCTTCGTGCATTTGGATCGACGAAAAAGCAAAATGCTGGCTGAGTTTCCGGAGGATGGAGATATCGCCTGTTTCCATAATTTTATCTTACTGAATTAATATCTTAGTTGCTAAGATAATGTTTTTTCTTCTGAGACACCCGGGATAAACTGATAAAACTATTAGACAACAAATGTCTTTCAGTTGCTTTCTGCTGACATCCAATCGTTTATAATCATTTCACTGATTTTAATACAGCAAGATAGTTGTCTGCTGACAGCAATTCTTCAACCCAAAATCCTCAGAAACCATTGCTGGGCAATAACTCAATTCGCCTACCCAACTTTGAAATCACAGGTTTTGCTGCTGTAAGATCATTGCCTGCCGATAATAATACTTCAGCCCGAAAATTCCACTGAAGTCACTGATGGGTTAAATCCCAATTCACACAACAACTTTGAAATCCCAGGTTGTACGCTGTAAAATCGTTGCCTGTTGACAGCAATCCTTCAACCCGAAAATCCTCCGAAGGCATTGCTGGGCTAAAACCCAAACTACACAAACAACTTTGAAATGCTAATATTTTTAGTATTTTTGCTAAAGACTTACGCAAGCGATCATTGGCGCATGGAACCGGCAAAACAAGATATCATCCAGGATTTGCGGAGGGAAATCCTCCGGCTCCAGGGCTTAAAGGCAGCCACCACCGAAATCCCGGAAGATTTCGGCCTCGGCGCCATCAGCCATGTTTTCCCGCAGGGCGTTTTCCCGACCGGTGTGATCCATGAACTGACAACTGCCGAATCGCCCATGTCCGCCGCCAGCGGCTTCGCCTGTTATTTACTGAGCCGCCTCATGCGCCGGGGCACCGTTTCCGCCTGGATCTCCACGCACCGCACCTTATTCCCGCCCGCACTGGCCGGTTACGGCATCGAGCCAGACCGCATCCTTTTCATCGACGCCGCCAGCGGCCGCGATGCGCTCTGGGCCATGGAAGAAGCCCTCCGCTGCGATCAGCTGGCCGCCGTGGTCGGTGAAGTGCGCGATCTCGATTTCACCGCCTCCCGCCGCTTACAACTCGCGGTTGAGAAAAGTAAAGTCACCGGCCTGGTATTACGCCCCCTCGGCAGCAGGCTCGTTCAAAACGCCTGTGTTTCGCGCTGGCATATTTCCTCCCTGCCCAGCGCCCCCTCCGCCGGCCTCCCAGGCGTCGGGCACGCCCGCTGGAAAGTAGAGCTCCTCAAAATGAGAGGCGGCAAAACCGGGATGTGGGAAATGGAATGGACACCCGAAACCCTGCACATCCTTACTCCGGCCAAAACACCAATCACCGCAGACGAATGGCGAAAAATCGGGTAGCATGGAACAGCGGTACGTTTCAATATGGTTCCGTCACCTCCTTACGGACTGGATGGCCATCCGCACCCCGGCGCTCGCCGGAACGGCCTTCGTATTCACCACCAAAGACAGGGGCAGGAACATGGTTTCCCACGCCAGTGCCGCCGCCCAATCCGCCGGCATCGCGCCCGGCATGCTGCTCACGGATGCACGGGCACGTGTGAACGGGCTGCAGGATTTCGAATTGACCGAAAACCAGGAAACGCACATCCTCCAAAAAATCGCCAACTGGTGCCTGCGCTTCACGCCCGCTGTGGCCCTCGACGCACCCGACGGACTGCTATTGAACGTGACCGGCTGTGCGCATCTTTGGGGCGGGGAAGCAGCTTACCTGTCTGATTTGATGGAAAAGCTCACCTCATTCGGGTACATCCTGAACGCAGGCATGGCCCCTTCGCCCGGAAGTGCCTGGGCCATAGCGCGGTTCGGCTCCGCCAGACAGATCGTCCCCAACGGAGATCAGCTCAAAGCCTTGCTCAGTTTGCCTCCCGCCGCATTGCGCCTGGAGCAGCACACGGTAAACCGCCTCTATCAGCTGGGCCTGGAACGGATCGAGGATTTCATCAAAATGCCGCGCCCCATGCTCCGCCGCCGGTTCGGGCCGCTGCTGCTCACCCGGATCGACCAGGCGCTGGGCTACGAGGCCGAGCCCCTGACCTACATCCAGCCTCCCGTTCCCTACAACGAGCGCCTCCCGTGCCTGGAGCCCATCATGACCGCCACCGGCGTCACCATTGCACTGGAGCGCCTGCTCGAACACCTCTGCGCACGCCTCCAGGCAGAAGGCCAGGGCCTCCGGAAAGCCACGCTGCTGGCCTATCGCATCGACGGCAAAACCGTTTCCGTCCAAATCACCAGCAACCATGCTTCCAGCCATGCCGCGCATCTGCTGCACCTGTTTTCCATCCGCATCCCGCAGCTGGAGCCAGGCCCAGGCATCGAAACCTTCGTATTGCAGGCGGAGCGCGTGCAGTCCGTAGCATCCACGCAGGAAGGGATCTGGCGCAGCAACGGCGGCTTGCAGGACGTGGCGGTCGCTGAAATGCTGGACAGGGTTTCCGCCAAACTCGGCCCGAACGTCATCGGCCGGTACTTGCCCCAGGCACAGCACTGGCCGGAACAATCGTACCGGGTGACCGACAGTCTTACCGACAATCCCTCCATCGCCTGGCCTGAAAAACTGCGCCCGGTCTCCCTGCTCGCCAAACCCCAGCCCATCACCGTCACCGCCCCGATCCCGGACTATCCGCCCATGCTTTTCATCATGAACGGAAAAATCCACACCATCAAAAAAGCCGACGGGCCGGAACGCATCGAACGGGCATGGTGGACAGACACCGGCGAACACCGCGATTATTACATTGTGGAAGACCACGAAGGCCGCCGCTTCTGGATTTTCCGGCTGGGGCATTACGATCCGGAAAAACCTGCCGGGTGGTTCGTCCATGGTTATTTCCCCTGAACAAAAACTTTAACGGTATGGCATATACGGAATTACAGGTCACCAGCAACTTCTCCTTCCTGCAAGGGGCCAGCCACCCCGATGAACTGGTGGAGGAATCGGCGATCCTGAAATACAGCGCGCTCGCCATTACCGACCACAATACCATGGCCGGCATCGTGCGGGCGCATACGGCCGCGAAAGCTTTCGGCATCCGGCTCATCGTGGGCTGCAGGCTCAACCTGACAGACGGGCCAGGCTTGCTGGCATTCCCGACGGACGCGGCGGCTTACGGCAATATCTCGACGCTGCTGTCTACCGGGAACATGCGCGCAGAAAAGGGGAGATGCGATATTTCGCGGTCGGACCTCGCACAATACGCGAAGGGAAGCCGCTTCATCGTTATTCCCCCGGCTACCCTCAACCGCTCCTTCAACTTCGAACCCGATTTCGAGCGGCAAATGGGCGATTACCACGATCTCCTCGGCAATCAGCTCTACATCGCCGCCAGCCATGGTTATATGGGAGACGACCGCAAGCGTATTTTCCGCATCCAGCAATTGGCGGAACGCTTCAAAGCGCCTATGGTGGCTACGAACGATGTGCATTACCATAATGCCGGAAGGCGCCAGTTGCAGGACGTGCTGACCTGTATCCGTAACAAATGCACCATCACCACGGCGGGTTACCTGCTGCATCCCAACGCGGAGCGGCATTTGAAGACTTCCCGGGAGATGGAGCGCCTGTTCCGCCAATACCCCGACGCCATCGCGCGGACGCAGGAGATCGCCGAAGCGGCACGCTTTTCCCTCGACCAGCTCACTTACGTCTATCCCCGGGAAATCACGCGGGAAGGGCGTTCCCCGCAAGCGGAACTGGAAGTGCTGGCCTGGGAAGGCGCCCACGACCGGTATGGTCAAATCATCCCCCAACAAATCCAGACCGACATCAGGAAGGAGCTGGATTTTATCGAAAGAATGGAATACGCGCCGTTTTTTCTCACCGTGTACGATGTGGTCCGGTATTGCAAAGTGAATGAGATCCTTTGCCAGGGGCGCGGATCCGCGGCCAACTCCACCGTTTGTTTCGTAACGGGCATTACGTCTGTCGACCCCACCAAATTCTCCCTGCTGTTCGAGCGGTTCGCATCCGCCGCCCGACGCGAACCACCCGATATCGATCTCGACATCGAGCATGAGCGGCGCGAAGAAGTGATCCAGTACCTCTACAACAAATACGGCCGGCACAGGGCCGCCATCATCGCTACCGTTACCCAGCAACGTACCAAAGGCGCCATTCTCGATGTGGGCAAGGCGATGGGGCTTTCTACGGAAACGACCAGCAAGCTCGGGAGCCTCGTCCATGAAGAAGACGACGAACATGCCGGCGAAGCGGCGATGAAGGAACTGGGCCTCAACGCCAAAGACCCGCATTTGCAGAAAGTGCTCGCCATTACCCGGCAGTACGTCGGTTTTCCGCGGCAATTGGGCCAGCACGTCGGCGGGTTCGTGATCACGGACGGCAGGTTGTCCGACCTCTGTCCCGTTTTCCCGGCGCGTATGGAAAACCGCAGCAACATCGAATGGAACAAAGACGATATCGATGAACTGGGCTTCGTGAAAGTGGACGTGCTGGCGCTGGGGATGCTGACCTGTATCCGTAAATCGTTCCAGCTGCTGAAAGCGCATTACGGCCGCGACCTTACGCTGGCCACCGTTCCGCAAGACGATCCGGCCGTATACAAAATGATCAGTGCGGCGGATACGATCGGGGTTTTCCAGATCGAAAGCCGGGCGCAGATGTCGATGCTCCCGCGGCTGGCGCCTAAAACGTTTTACGACCTCGTGGTGGAAGTGGCGATCGTAAGGCCCGGGCCCATCCAGGGCAACATGGTGCATCCCTACCTTCGGCGGCGCATGGGCCTGGAGCCGGTCAGCTATCCGTCGCCGGAGCTGGAGCAGATCCTGGGGCGTACCCTCGGCATTCCGCTCTTCCAGGAACAGGCCATGAAAATCGCGATCGTGGCGGCGGGGTTCACGGCGGAGGAGGCAGACCTGTTGCGCCGCAGCATGGCCAGTTTCAAGGTGAACGGGACGTTATTCAAGTTTGAAAAGAAGCTGGTGGATGGGATGACTTCCCGCGGGTACGACCGGGAATTTGCGCAGAATATCTTCGAGCAGTTGAAGGGGTTCGGGAGTTATGGTTTCCCGGAAAGCCACGCCGCTTCTTTCGCTTTGCTGGTCTACATTTCAGCCTGGATCAAATGCCATTACCCGGATGTGTTCGCCTGTGCTTTGCTGAACGCCCAGCCTATGGGTTTCTATGCGCCCGCCCAGATCGTCGCCGATGCAAGACGGCATGGGGTGGAGGTGTTGCCTGTTGACGTGAATATCTCCGGGTGGGACAATACCCTCGAGCCCTCCAACGGAAAATACCACGCCATGCGCCTGGGCCTACGGCAGGTGAAAGGCGTACAGCAGGCGGAGATGGACGTAATGATAGCGCACCGCAAAACCGGCTACCAGCGCGTTTCCCAGCTACGCGATGCAGGTGTTAGCCAGGCCATGATCGAGAAGCTCGCTGAAGCGGACGCGTTCCGGTCTATCGGCATCGACAGGCGGCGCGCGCTGTGGGAGGCCGCGGCGTTGACAGACAGGCCCACGGGCATGTTCGCCGGTCAGGCCGTTGAGACGAAACCGGAATCGCAATTGCAGCTGCCGCTGATGACCGACGCCCAGCATGTGGTGCAGGATTACGCTACCACTTCACTATCCCTCAAAGCCCATCCCCTGAACTTTTTACGCCCGCGGCTGGAGATGCTGGGGGCCGTTACTTCCGCCGCGCTCGAAGCCCTGGGCCAGGGCGCCTTCGTTAAACTGGCGGGCCTGGTGCTGGTGCGCCAGCGTCCGCCCACCGCTAAAAACGTCACGTTCATTACGCTCGAAGATGAATCGGGGAGCTACAACCTCATCGTGTATGAAGCTGTTTTCGAAAAGTTCAAACATGCGATTTTGCAGGCGGATTTATTGCTGATCGAAGGGAAAGTGCAGCGGGAACAAAAAGTGATGCACATCGTGGTGAGCGCGGCGCACGACATCAGTAAAATGCTGGCCGGCCTTTCGAAATCCGGGAAACGGGTGTACGACGGCGGCGGGGAAGAACGGCCGAAAGGGAAAGTGTTCCCCGGGTCGAGGGATTTCAAGTAAAGCTGTCGTTTTCAACCCTGCTAATTGTCGCATCTGCACAGCAGCTAACAGAAGATTGTTCACGAGTTTTGTTGCATCATTTAAACGAAACTATATGAACAAGCACATCCTTGCCCGCATCGCCCTCATCCTCACGGTAGCGGCCGCCTCCTGCCAACAGGCCACTAAAGAAAAACCGGTCGGCACATCCAAAGACACTACTACCCAACAGCAACCGCTTAAGCCCGCCGACAGCGGATTTGCGGACGTCAACGGCATCAAAATGTATTATGAAGTGTATGGCGAAGGGAAGCCCATCGTGCTGCTGCATGGCTCTTTCATGAATATTCCCCTGAACTGGGGCCATATCATCCCCTTGTTGAAAGACCGCAAGGTGATCGTCGCCGAAATGCAGGGCCATGGCCGCACCAAAGATACCGACCGCGCATTCAGCTATGAAAACATGGCAGACGATGTTTCCGGCCTGCTCAAACATTTGAAGATCGATAGCGCCGATGTGCTGGGATACAGCATGGGCGGAGGGGTCGCGTTCCAGATGGCGATCCGTCACCCCGAACAGGTGCGCCGGCTCATCGTGGTTTCCGGATCGTATGCGCACGACGGCTGGTGGCCCGACGTGGAAGCCAGTTTCGGAACGATGACGGCGGATATGTTCAAGGGAAGCCCCATCGAGCAGCAATACCTCGCTTACGGCAATGATTCCACCAAATTCGCGACTTACATCAAAAAAGTACTGAGCGCAGACCTGACAACTTACGACTGGTCGAAGGATGCGAAAAACATCAAAGCCCCGCTGTTCTTCGTGATCGGCGATGCGGACGGGATCCGTTACGAGCATGCGATCGAGCTGTTCAAAGCGAAAGGCGGCGGAAAGATGGGCGATATGCACGGCCTGCCCCAATCGCGCCTCGCCATCCTCCCCGGCACCACGCATATCGGGATGATGCAGCGCACCGGCTGGCTGATCCCCATGGTGACGGATTTCCTGGATTCCGATCTGGACCCCACACCGCCGACGTTCTAAATAATGTGGAAAAAATATGGACCGTGATGGGCCGGAATCCAGCTGAAAACCCCAGTGTTTTCGGCACTTTTGGCCCATGACGGCCATTCGTTTTTCAGCTACTTTCGGACATGAGATCAAAACCGTGGAACTCAAGGAAGTTTCCGGGACGGGCGGGCTTTGGTTCCTGCTGATCGACAACTTTTACATCGCATCCTTCAGAAAAAGCGCGGCCACCTGGGAATGCGGTTTCCAGGACCCTCCGGGCTGGGTGACCTCGGCCGACATGCAGGTCCTTTGCGACATGATCGCTGCAACCCCTTCCTGCTAGCGCGATTTCGATTCCAGCTTCTCTATTTTCGTCATTAATTCCTTCAGCAACGCGAGTTGCGCTTCCTGCGACTTGTACAGTTCCTGCACCTGTTCTTCCAGGAGGATGTCGATTTTCTGATGCAGGCTGCGGATCTCCAGTTCGGCTTTCAGGTTCACGAGATAATCGTTCTCGTTCCGCATGCGGTCTTTTTCCTCCTGGCGGTTCTGACTCATCATGATGATGGGCGCCTGCAGCGCCGCGATGCACGACAACACGAGGTTCATGAGGATGAAAGGGTAGGGATCGAACCGGTCCGACAGCGGGCTCAGCACATTAAAAAGCACCCAAAGCACCAAAATCACCGCAAAAGAGCAGATGAACGCCCAGCTGCCGCCGAAGCGGGCGACTTTATCGGATATCCGTTGTCCGCGGGTGAGGATTTCCTTCGGCGGATGCAGCAGGTTATTGACGATCAGTTCTTCTTCCTCCATCGTTTTCTGGACGATTTCGTGGAGCTTTTTTACCTGTTCATTGCTCTGGCCGATCATGCCGGTGATTTCTTTTTCAACCTGTTCCATAGTTCGAGGGTTAGTGAGGTATTTCTCAAATGTAGGAAATCTGCCGTATCGCCGCAGCCGATTTGGCCGCCTGCCCGGAATTTCGTAATATTTGTGCGTTGCAGCCCCGATAACAAGCCCCATTTTCCAGATAGGCAGGATCAGCCCCGCATTACTTTCCATCCATCTTTCCTGACATGAAAAACAACCCCGCCACCGCCACACCACAGGTACAGCCCAAAACGCCCGCGCCATTTTTCCCGGCCGCCGGCGCATCCTTTTTCGCGCCCGCCGCACCGGTGGCGCCACAAGCCCAGTTGCTGCAGCGCGTTCCGGAAGATACGGGCGCCATGCATGAAGGCATCGCGGAAGAATACCGCCGCTCGCACGGGTTAACGGATGAAGACGGGCTATCCACTGCCGAGATCGTTTATCACCTGAGCGACCCTGTGTACGTGTTGAACCACGACGCCTGGACTTCCCGCAATTATTCCGCTACCGTGCAGGCCTGGCAAGACAGCAGGCCCATCTGGCCCGTGCTGAACGGCCCTTCCGCGAAGATCAATTTCCTCCGGTTCATCCTTCATTTCGACCAAACGAACTGCCGCCCGTACCGCACCGGCGGCGCCAGTTCGGGCGGGAGCTGCGAAGCTACGGCTACCGCGCTGCAGACTTTCGAGAACGTCTGCCAGGGCTTTGCCACGCAGATGTACGCCCGGTACACATCGGCTGCCAGGATGGACGAAGCCACGACGGCGCGGATGTCGTCGCTCGCGCAGATAGACGTGGGCACCGTGCCGCAGAAGTTCCACATCACCATTTTCATCGCCACCGTTCCGGGACATGCCTTCAACGCCGTACAGATCGCCGACAACCCCGCAGACATTCATTCCTACGTGTTTTTCGAACCGCAGAACGACCAGATCATGACGGCCGACGATCCGCAACTCCGCTCCAGCATCTACGCCACAGCAGGCACGTTTACCCTGAGCCGGCTCACCGGTTTCAACGAACGGGGGCAATACGAGCAGGAATCCACGCACACTTTCATCATGGACGCCACCCATACGTTCACGGGGCTCCTGTTGCGGGCAGACCAGCGCATGCATGTGAACCGCTTGCTGCGGGACATCTTCATGGTGGAAGACGGCCATGCCTGGGCTTTCCTGCAAAACGAACGGCCCGGTATAACGATCGATACCGTGGTGCAGGAAACGATCCGCGGGATGCCGGACGATACGCTGGCGATGATCTTCCCCTTCCTCAACGGCCGGCAATTCCGCCGGAGCAGCAGTGGTGCGATGGAAACGATCGACAGGACGGTATTCCTCGGTTTGATGAACAGGCCTGGGCTGGAGGGGTTGATACATTGAATGCAAAAGGGAGGATCATTATCTTAGCGGCATGAAAGCATACATCCAGACTGCCGCACAGCATCAATGTTCCAACTCCAACTCATTTGCCGCTTATGATGGTTTTCAACAATTAGGATGGGAAACTGTATTTTTCAGGGATGCGGCGGCGATTGCGGATAACGAACCAGACAATGTAGTGGTAGGCAATATCAGCGATGTGCATGCATCATTGCGGAAGTTCAATATCGAAGTGCCCGCTCCGCTGGACTATCCCGATTCCCTGCAGGCGTTCCTGGGCCGGAAGATCTGGGTTTCCACGATGCATACGGTGGCGAAAGGGCCATCTTTCAACATTTTCATCAAACCATTGCACCGGTCGAAGTCCTTTACAGGAAAGTTGATTTCCTGCGAAAGGGATTTGATCGGCTGTTACGATTACCAGGAAGACATGGACATTCTCTGCGCCGAGCCCGTTCATTTCCTGGCGGAGTGGCGATGCTTCGTCCGGTATGGTACAATTCTCGACGTCCGCCGTTACCGCGGCGACTGGCGCCTGCATTTCGACCCGGCCGTCATTGAGAACGCCTTGCATAGTTACCAGAACGCACCAAAAGCATTTGCGCTCGATTTCGGCGTAACCGACAAGGGCGAAACGCTTTTGGTGGAAGCCAACGACGGGTATTCACTGGGCACATATGGATTGCCGGCGCTGGACTATGCGAAACTGTTGTCGGCCCGGTGGGCGGAGCTGACGGGTACCAGGGATTATGCGGATTTTTAAGCCCCCGCTGTTCCATTCCCATGACGATTTTCATTCCGGAACCCTTTTTGCTGCAATTCCCTACAAACCAGCCCGTCATGAAGGAAAAGCAGACAGGAAAATTCCATTCCGGCACCAGCGGCCTTGTGCTGCCCGTCCCCAATAAACAGGCATTTCCGCCGGAATTCCGTGATAAAACAAGACTGGCATATTACGGATCCCTCTTCAACAGTATCGAGATCAACCGTTCTTTTTACACCGTTCCCATGGCAGGCACGGTGAAACGTTGGGTGGAAGAAGTTCCCCGGTATTTCACATTTACCTTCAAACTGTGGCGCGGCATCACGCATGTGAAAGACCTGGCCTACAGCGATGAAGACGTGCATCGTTTTATGCAGGCCATCGCGGGAGCGGGGGAGAAGAAGGGCTGTTTGCTGATACAGTTGCCGCCGTCGATCGGGGTGGATCATTTGCAGAAAATCGAACGGTTGATCCATTTGGTACAGACGGAAGGTTCTGGTTGGAAGATCGCACTGGAACTGCGGCACGCGTCCTGGTATAACGCAGAAACATTTGCCATGGCGGATAACATGGGATGCAGCATCGTGTTGCACGATATGCCGCGGTCGGCCAACGAGCGACTGAATCCCGCGGCGCCATTCGTTTATCTGCGATTTCATGGCCCTGCGGGTGATTACAAAGGCGGGTATGGCCCTGCGCACCTGCGGTTCCGATGCCGGCAAATCCGTGCCTGGAGGCGGGAGGGGAAAGAAGTATTCGTTTATTTCAACAATACCATCGGCGATGCGATCCAGGATTTGCTCGCGCTGAACCGGATGGTGGAACGGTGAAGCAACCGGAGGACGACAATAATTTGGGCTATTTCATCCTACCGTTCGTTCATGGCACGACAGGCTTCCGCACAACGCCGGCAAATACGGGCGCATTCCCGGCAATGCTCGTTATCATGTTTTTCGCATTCATCCGCGCAGGCTTCGCACATATCCGCGCAAATGGTACAGATCATGGTGGCCTGGCTGCTGCCAAGGCTCATCAATTGTGCGGCGGCGTAGCAGATGGCCGCGCATTCCATATCGAGCTGGATGCATCGTGCCATATGCGCCACATCGGGTTCCTGCGTGCAGGAGCTCGCACAGTGGTTGCAAACGGCCGCACATTGCAGGCAGAGATCGATGCATTCCTTGTTTTCGTGGTAACCAGACATAAGCTTGCGTATTGGTGGATGGAATAGTCACCGCGAAAACAGTACCAGCGGCGGGCTTGCAGCTGCAATTAACTGTAAACCTGCATATTAAGTTTATCAATCAAACAGCAGGGGAATGAGCAGGTGAGGATTTTCCGCGACACTCCGGGCATGGCCGTATTAACTATGCTTTGTCTTTGCGGCAGTTAGCTTTTTTAATGCTTTACAGCGGATGCATGCCCGGGAATTTATCCCAACCATCTGCGCTCATCGGCAAAATCCTACCGCCAATCGAAATCAATTGCAATAAAAAACAAGTTTTATTAGCTTTAAACGAAACTTCATCCAATTATTTACCAATTTAATCTAATGAACGCAAGACGACAGATGTACCGATTCATTTGCTTCGGCGCCCTCACAGCGGTGGCCACAGCAGGTTACAGCCAGCAGCAATGGGATAAGGGACAAACATTCATCGAAGCGCCGGACCCCGTTAAGGTCAACGAAGCGGCCTGGCATTCCGTAAAATCCGGTCTGCACGCCTCCTTCGCCTCGCTCGACAAGCGATACGCCAAATCTGAGGTGCCCGCAGTAAAAACCTCCAGCAGCATCAAGCTCAAAGGCTGGAAAGGCGAGCGCATTTCCGCACAGATCGTACTGTGGACGGGCGATTCTATTCCCAACGTGAAAGTGCAGGTAGGCGATTTCGTCTCCAAAAACGGCCAGCAACTCGGGCCCATCGGGTACGCGCGGTTCGAAAGGTACGTGATGACCGACGAATACGGCCCCGGTTGCGGCTATCGCAAGAACGGCGACTTCCCGGCATCGCTTTCGCCCGATATGCTGGACGATCTATCGTCCTTCAGCCTCGAGAAAAACAAAACCCGCCCGGTCTGGATCACGATAGACATACCGGCGAACGCAGACAAAGGCACCTATTCCGCTAAAGTCGCCATCACGTCCGACAAAGGCAAAAAACAGGAACTGAGCATCGCGCTCGAGGTGATCGACCTCGTGCTGCCGCCAGCTTCCGACTGGAAGTTCCACCTCGACCAATGGCAGCACCCCTCTGCCGTGGCCCGTGTCAATAACCTGCCCATGTGGAGCGACGAACACTTCGAAGCCATGAAACCGCAGATGAAAATGCTCGCCGACGCCGGGCAGAAAGTGATCACCGCCACGCTGAACAAAGATCCCTGGCACGTACAAACCCTCGATCCATATGCCGATATGATCATCTGGACGAAAGAAGCGAACGGCGCCTGGTCGTACGACTACCGCGTGTTCGACCGGTGGATCTCCTTCATGATGGACCTCGGCATCCGCCAGATGATCGACTGCTACTCCATCGTGCCCTGGAACAACGAAATCCATTATAAAGACGCAAAAACCGGCAGGTTCATCGACGTAGTTGCCAAACCCGGCACCGAAACTTTCCGGGTAATGTGGGAACCGTTCCTGAAAGATTTCGCCAAACACCTCAAAGAGAAAGGATGGCTGGACATCACGAACATCGCGCTGGACGAGCGGAATAAAGATGAAATGGGCGCCGCGTTCGACCTCATCGCCAAAGTGGCACCGGAACTGGGCGTTGCGTATGCCGACAACCAGCAAACCTACAAACGCTACACCAACAGCGATAACGTAAGCACGGCCGTGCAGCACCCCATCGATCCGAAAGACCTCGCGGAGCGCCGCGCCAAAGGCCTGAACACGACGTTCTACGTTTACTGCGGCAACCGCTTCCCCAACCAGTTCACCTTTTCCGCGCCCGCGGAATCCGCTTACATGGGCTGGTATGCCGAAGCAGCGGGGTACGACGGCGTATTGCGCTGGGCATTCAATTCCTGGGTGGAAAATCCGCTGGTGGAATCCCGGTTCCGGACATGGCCTGCAGGCGACACGTACATCGTGTACCCCCAGGCCCGCAGCTCCATCCGTTACGAGCGCATGATCGAGGGCATCCAGGATTATGAGAAAATCCAGATCGTGAAGAAAAAGCTCGAAGAAAAGAACGACACCACACGCCTGAAAGCCCTTCAGACCGCGATCGCCAAACTGAGCGACATTAAAAACACCCGCTGGAACGAAGAACTGAACGCAGCGAAAGCATTGCTGGACGAAGCATCCGCTTCACTGACCAAGTAATCCGTCACCGGTTAAAATAATGACAAAGGGAGCCAACGCGGCTCCCTTTGCTGTTTTCGGGTCATTGTCCTCCCGACGTAAATCCGTATTTCCGGTAGATCCCCCGGGCGGTTTCGCTGGTCAGGAACCGCATGAAATCCGCTGCCGCCTGTTGATGGGGCGCGTTTTTCAGCTGTCCGGCCATATAAGTGGCCCTGATATTTTCCTGGTCGGGCACGGTAACCATCTCTACCGGGTGGCCGATCATGCGCTGGTAGTGCGCTTCCGAATACCAGACCGGGCCCGCATCGCTGGTGCCGTACAGCATGCGCATGGGCGTCTGGCGGTGATGGATCTGCGTCAGGTAAGTAGAACTGTCTGCCACCTTATCTTTCATGATCCGGTCTTTCAGCGTGGTACCGCCCGCTTTCACGTACGCTTCCTCGATGCGCCGGCCGATCCCTTCCCAGGCGGGGTTGGGCATGCTCACGCGGACGTCTTTGCGGGCGAGGTCTTTCCATCCGTGAATGCCCTTGGGATTGCCCTTGGCCACCATGATGGCGAGTTTGTTGTAAGCGTAGGTAACGGTATCCGAGAATTTATCGGCCATCTGGTCGATGCGGGTTTTACCGGCGGTGTAAACGTCGGGTTGCAGGGTGATGCGCATATTCCCGATCGTGATAGATCCGCCTTCGATCTGCCTGGCGAGGATCCCGGGCGGGAGGGTTTCCGCGAAAATGCGCTGGTATTGCGGATGCGCTTTTTTGAAAGCCGCCAGCAGATCGTCTATCACCATAAACTGGTTCCCCGCGAAAAAGATCACGAGCTGGGGATCGTTGATGTCCCCGAACAGATCCGGCACATTGTCTACGCCCGGCACGGTGAACATCACTTTGCTTTCCGGGGGCGTGTTCCAGGGCGGATCGAACCGGTATTCCTGGGCAAAGGCGTGGCCTTCGGCGGCCGTCAGTAGCGCGGCCGCCGTTATTTTCCGTATGTATTTTCGCATGGTTTTTTCTTTTATGGTTTGATGACAGCCCAGCCTTCCGCCTGGCGGATGATCAGTTCGCCGTTGCCGCTGGGAATGAGGGCGATGAAATCGAATAACAGGTTGCGGTCTATTTTGCGTTCACGGAGGGTATTGCTGCACTGGGCAACGATAACGCCCTTCTCCGCCAATGCCTTGATCGGTTCCAGGTATTTGCCAGACAGCAGGTAGGCGTCCGTACCGCCGCTGAAGGCCACCAGCTCCACTTCCAGCTTGCCGGCGAGGCGGGGGTCGGTGAGGGCGTTGTTGATGTTGCGGATCGTTTTTTCGATGATCTTCGGTTCGTTACTGTCGAGCTGATAAACGACACGGTACTTCTTGCCGTTCGCCTTAGCGCCCGTGTACGCCGCGTTCTTCTGCAAAACGGGTGAATTTTCCTGCTGCGCCATCGCTGTTCCCATACACAGGCCGAAACCCAGGAAGAGCATTGCCAATTGTTTCATAATTCTCATTTTGATGTGTGATGATTTGCTTTCCAAACTTCCCGCGCGATCTCTATCGGGCCGAACGGACCGTACTTATGCTGCTCCTCCGTAAAGGAATCCACATACGGGCCAAACGGGTAATCTACGGGCTTTTTTTCAATGTCGTGCCAATCCGCCCGCTGATCTTTATGCGGACGGGGCTGGCTGTTGATGAACGCGGCTACGTCCCACGCTTCCTCGACGGTCAGCAATGGCTGGTGGTAATCGACGCCGTGGGGCATGTTGTTCCGCACGAAACCCGCCATATTGCCCAGCCGGTGAAGGCCGGCGCCGTCGTTGAAGCTGTGTGGCCCCCAAACGGGCGGATAGGTGTAGCCGGATGCATCAGCGTTGAATTGGCCTTCTCCGTTTGCGCCATGGCAGCGTTGACAGTTGGCGCTGTAAACGCGTTGCCCGGCGGCGGGGGATGCAGGGCGTTTCAGATAGGGGAGCTTCGCCAGGCGGGTGCCGCCGCGCACGGTACCTTTCGGGAGATCTTCGCCCAGCCAGCGGATGTAGGCGTTGATGGCCTGCATTTCGCGGGTGGAGCTATCCATCGCGGAACCGTTGAGGCTTCGCTCCAGGCAATCGTTGATACGGTCGTAGATGGACTGCACGCCGTTGTTGCGCGCCCGGAACTGGGGGTAGGTGGCGGCCACTTTCCCGAAGTTGTTGCCGAAGGGAATGGTGCCGCCTGCGAGGTGGCAATGCTGGCAATTCATGCCGTTGGTGATGCGGCGTACAGTGCCCTCGGGGCCCAGGTACTTCGATGTGTTTTCGATAAGCTGCGCGCCGTACCATATCAGTTCTCCGTGCTCGGTGCCGCGGGGGATCTGGTATTTGTTCCATCCCCTCCAGACGGTGTCTGCAGGCAGGGAGGCTTTGTAGGCGGCGATTTCACGGTCGATCGCTAATTGTTTACTGTGGCTTTTTGCGTATTCACTGCCGGCAACGATCGTGGCGATCAGTAGGATCGAGCCCGGCAGCCAAGAATGCTTCATCATCATGGTTGCGTTTTTGTTGCATACAATTGCAGGTGGGTCACTGAAAGAATGGTCAACAAACGGCGCCGTGTCGAATGGTCAGTTTCCTTATTTCCTGATTTCCGTGTTGCAAATATGTATTGCAATTGCATAGAAAGGAAATGACTAATTGCAATCCCCCATAACCAGAAGTTATTGATTCCCTGTAAATGCCGCACCGGCAACGGTTACACGAAAATGCCGGTCATTACTATACACGATATAAGTACCCGAATAGGCCGGTGCCTGCGGTCCGGTCCATAAAAAAAGGTGGCCACAGCGCCACCTTTTTTCGTTGTGCAGTTAGTGTCGGATATGTTACGGACGGGCCTTTTCAGTCACCAAGGCTACAAGTTCCTTCTCAAGGTCTTTGCGGTTGGCGAGACTGTTCGTGAGGATGATAAAGCCGGATTTCAGGGTTGGGAAGCAGTCCAGCGAACTGCGGGAGCCGCCTGTTCCCCCGGCATGTTCAAGCATGGGGTGGCCATCCGGCGAAGTGGGCAGGAACCAGTTCAAACCCAGGCTTTCCTTTTCAGATGTATAAGTGGGTTGATGGGACAGCGCGATGGCCGGGGAAGCAGCCGTATTGTTGGCCTGCAGGTACGCCATCATATCGCGGATGGTGGAACGGAGCGATCCCATAGCCGGCAGGTACGCCATATCCCACAGGGGCACCGTTTCCCGGCGGTCGTTGTGCGGCCATGCGATGGCGCTGGCGGGAACGCCCGTTACGTCGATGCGGGTGCTTTTCATGCCGAGCGGCTGCAGGATGTTTTTCGACACCAGCGCAAACCAGGATTGGCCATAGGCGTCTTCCAGCATTGTTCCCAGTAAAGCGACGCCCATGTTGGAATAGGAAGATATTTTCCCGGGGAACGTATCCATCTTCATCGCGTGAAGGCCTTCGTACAGCATGGCGCGGGTATAGTCGTGCAGGGGATTGAGGGAATCATATGCGGGCCGGTCCCACAGGTTGCGGAAAATCCGCGTTACGCCGGCCGTATGATTACTGAGGTCCCTCACCCGGATGGGGACTCCCTCGAAGGCCAGGTTGGGCCATTGGCCGGGGAGGTATTTGCGGATATCGTCTTCCAGCCCCAATTTCCCGTCCAGCACCGCTTGTGCCAGCAGAATGCCGGTAAAGGTCTTGGTGATGGAACCGATTTCATAGATCGTATTTTCCGTGGGAAGCTCGTGATTACCCACTTTGGTTTCACCGTAATTGTAGAAATAGGGTTTATCGTTGATGAGGATGCCCAGAGAAAGCCCCACCGCCCGCTCATCCTTCAAATACCGCTGTACGCGCTGGTCCACCGCGGAATCCAACCCCGAGCGCATCGGGTTGTCCGACGCAAAACGGGGCGCCTGGGCAAGGGCGGGATGGGTCAGCCATAATATCATCACCGTCACAAACATGGGCCGAAAACAGGAGAAAAACATAGGGATTTTTGGGATGAAGATGCAGTGCGGCTTGATTTGCACAGGCATTCCCGGCAAATTATGTCCCATCAAGATAATTATCCTTAAAAAAAGTAGGTTGACGGTATTTTCCTTCGTCTCTTGTTCGTTTCTCGTTCGTTCCTCCTATAGTCAACGCAGGAAAAATCTCCTTTTATTGCTACGTGTACCGTGCAGCTGCTATTTCGGCTGACTTTCCGGCCCATGTTGGCCCCACTTGTAAGCCAGCAGCCGCAGCGCATTGAACACCACCACCAGCGTAGACCCTTCGTGCGCGATCACTGCCGGGCCGATAGACGCGATGTCCAGGATCGTGAGCGGGATCAACACCGCCACCACGCCAAGGCTGATCACCAGGTTCTGCCGGATGATCTTGCGGGCCTGGCGGCTCAGCCCGATCGCGAAGGGCAGGAGCGAGAGCTTGTCGCCCATGAGCGCAATGTCTGCCGTTTCCAGCGCCACATCGCTGCCCGCGGCACCCATGGCAATGCCCACCGTACTTTTCGCCATGGCGGGCGCGTCGTTCACGCCGTCGCCGACCATCGCTATCTTACTTTCGTCATTCGTCAGTTGCTGGATCACTTCCACTTTCTGCTCGGGCAACAGGTTGGCATATACGTCCGTCACGCCCACAGCTTCCGCCACCGCCTTTGCAACTTCCCCGTTATCGCCCGTGAGCATGGCCATCCGGCGGATACCTGCGGCCTTGAGCGCCTGCAGCGCCTGCCGGGCTTCCGGGCGCGGGGTGTCCATCACCGCGATCATGCCGATGTATTCCCGGTTGCGGCGCACCAGCATCGTTGTATTCCCTTCCTTTTCGGAAGCGGAGACCTTCTCCGCGACGGATGCGCCGGGCGGGGCATCGTCGAGCGACTGGAACAGCGCCATGTTGCCCATATAGATCGCATCATCGCCCAGGGCGGCTTTGATCCCTTTGCCCAGTACGGCTTCCAGGTCGTGCGCGGGTGGGATCGGTTCATCCATCAGCCGTTCCCGTCCGTCCCGCGAAATCGCCTTTGCGATGGGGTGATCGCTGAGGGATTCTACGGCCACCACGATCTTCAGCAATTCCGTTTCGGACATGCCCGTCAGCGGAACGATCTTCGTCAGTTTGGGTTTGCCTTCCGTGAGCGTGCCGGTCTTATCGAAAGCCAGCACTTCCAGGGCGCCGAGGTCTTCCAATGGCCCGCCGCCCTTGATCAGCACGCCGGCTTTCGCCGCGCGCGCCACGCCGCTGAGCACGGCGCTGGGCGTGGAAATGGCCAGGGCACAGGGGCTTGCGGCCACGAGCACCGACATGGCACGGTAGAAGCTTTTGCTGAAGGGCTCGTCGACTACCAGGTACGCGAAGCAAAGCGCCGTTACGAGGATGAGGACGGCAGGCACGAAGAATCTCTCGAATGTATCGGTGAACAGCTGCGTGGGGGATTTTTGCGATTGCGTTTCATTGACGAGCCTGATCAGCCGCGATAGCGTAGAATCCGCCGCCAGCTTCGTCACTTTCACTTCCAGCAGCTCGTTGCCGTTGATGGTGCCCGCAAATACCTTGTATTCCGCGTCCAGCGAAGCCGCCTTTTCGACGGGCATCTCCGGGTCGGGCGCGGCTTTCTTGTCTACCGGCATGCTTTCGCCGGTAATGGGCGCCTGGTTCACGCTGCTGCTGCCTTTTACGATGAACCCGTCTGCGGAGATCTTCGTATTCGGGCGCACCACGATCACGTCTCCCAGTTTCAGTTCATGGATCGGCACTTCCTTCGTATCCCCGTTTTGTTTTAGCAGCGCCGTTTTAGGCGCCAGGTCAGACAATGCGGCGATGGATTTGCGGGCGCGCTCCATGGCAAAATGTTCCAGCGCATGCCCGAGGCTGAACAGGAACAGCAGCAAGGCGCCTTCGGCCCAACTGCCCAGGAATCCCGCGCCGGCGGCGGCTACCAGCATGAGAAAATCGATCTCGAACTTCCCTTTGGCGATGGTCTGCACGGCTTCTTTCGCGGTATAGAAACCGCCGAAGAAATACGCGCCAATATATAGCACCATCGGCACTAAATCCGGAGCGTTCCCAAACCGCGACAATACGAAGCCGATCCCCAGCAGCGCCCCGCAAAGCAGGGAGAAGATCAGTTCCGTGTTCTTCCCGAATGCCCCGCCATGCGAGTGCCCTTCGTGCGATTCTTCCTTAGCCGCTACGGCAGCCGGTTTCGATTCATTCATGGGATTTGCTGTTAAAGTCATGTAATCCGGGAAGCCACGCGCTAGTGCGCATGGGCTTCTCCCTTGTTCGTCATTTTCGCCAGCACGAAAAACGCGCCTTTCACGACGATTTTCGCGTTGGCGGGGATTTCCTTCAGCAGGGTAATTTCCGTATAACCGATGTCTGTAGTGCCTTTCACGACGGGTATCTTCTCGAACGTAAGGCCATCGCCGGTGGCGGCGGGCTTTTCCTCTTTATGGTCGTGCGCTTCGCCTTCGCCGTGCGAATGCCCGTGGTCTTTTTCGTCGTGATGCTCATCTTCCGTGTGCGCATCCGTCACGATGAAAACGAAATCCTGTCCCTGGTGGTTCACGATCGCTTCCGTAGGCACGGCCGGCACGCTGGCTTTTTCGAGGCTGATGATGGCGGTAATGCTCATCCCGTCTATCAATCCGGTTTTGTCGCCTTTCACCTTCGCGTGAACGGACACCGCTTTCGCTTCGCCTTCGAACGTAGAGCCGAGCGAGAAGATTTCCGCGTCGTATTCCTTTCCGGGGTTGTTCGTCAGCGTGAAATGGATCACCTGGCCGTTGCGGAGCTTCGACAGGTCTTTTTCATACACGAACAGATCGAGGTGCAGCTGGCTGTTGTCGACGATATCCGCGATGGGCGACGTCAGGTCCACATAACTGCCCATCTGCACCCCCACGCTGCTCACTACGCCGCTGATGGGGCTGCGCACCGCCAGTTCCGACACCAGTTTCCCGTTGGAGATTGCCGAAGGTTCGATGCCCATCATCCGGAGCTGCTGGCCCAGGTTCGATTGCTGGGTTTGCAGGGTTTTGAGCTCCGCTTCCGCCGCCTGGAGGTTCTTCAGCGCACCGGCGTTACCGGCCGTCAGTTCGCGCTGCCGGTTCAATTCCTGCTCCGCCAGTTTGATCCGCGTCTGCACTGTCAGGTATTCACTTTGTGATTGTGCGAAGGCAGGGTTGCCGATGGTGGCGATGACCTGTCCTTTTTTCACCGGATTCCCCGGCTGCACGAGCAGCGAACGGATGACGCCGCTGTACAGGGAATTGACGATGGCCTTGTTCTGGTTCGGAACGCGCAGCACGCCGTTCGTTTTCAGGGATGCCGTGAGCTGTTTGGTTTCCAGCGAACCGGTGGTCAGCCCGATGGATTTGACCTGTTCCGCCGTAAACGAAACGGTATTGGGATTTTCGTGTGCATGTTCTTCGTGTTCGCCCGCAGTTTCCTTTTCCGCTTCCTTTTTAGGGGAAGGCGAACAGGCGGCGAGCCACAGGGCGCCAGCGCAAAGCAGGGAGATAATGATTTTGCTGCTCATAGTTTGCAAGCTTGAATATTTACAGATTATTGAAGTAGTTGTACTGGATAACGGCCTGGTTGTAGCTGTTGAGCACGTCCAGGTAGTTTTGGCGGATGGTGATGGCCTGCGTCATGAACTGCGAAAGTTCCGCGAAGCTGATCTCACCCGAACGGTACGCGAGAGTAGCGGCGCCGATGATCTGATCGGCCTGCTTCAGCCCGGAGGCTTCGTAGAACGCCAGCATACGCCCGTTTTTCTCGACGGCTTTCATCATTTGCGCCTGCTGCGTCGTAAACACCTGCCGGTCGTATTCCAGCTGTTTCTGCTGCACATCCGCCTCTGCACGGGCTGCGCGCACCTTGTTGCGATACGCGCCCATGCCGAAAAGCGGCACAGAAGCCGTCACCGAAAAACCGCTGAACGGATCGTTCACGCCATACAACCGTTGACTGAAGAACCTGCCGGAAAACTCCGGCCTGTTCTCGTTTTTCGCCACCGCCACACCGGCCGACGCGATGTTCACGTTCTGCTGTTGCAGCGCCAGCGTGGGATGCAGGCTGTCGGAGCCCGGCACCGCGTAAGTAAACGCCAGTTTCTCCAGCGGCTGCGCCACGGGAAGGATGGACTCGCCGGTATTCAGTAGCTGCCGGAGCGATTGCTGCTGGATCGTGATATCGTCTTTCACCTGCGCCAGTTGTGCCTGCAGCTCGCGCAGCTTCGCCTGCGCGGAAATACTGTCCAGCCCCGGGTTCTCACCGGCTTTCACGCGGAGCACGGCGGCGTCGGACATGGATTTGTAGATGCTGTCGAGCTGGTGGAAGAGGTTTTCCTTGTCGCTGAGGTACCAAAGCTGATAATATACCTGCCGGATGTCGCGCTTCACGGAGATGTCCAGCAATGCGCCGTTGGCCTGGAAGTACCGCGCCTGTTCGGCATATAGCTGCTTCTGGGCCTTGTAAAGCCCTGGCCAGGCGATGGCCTGGGTAATGCCGACTTTCAGGATACCGGTATGGTCTGTGGGCCGGAGGTCTTCATTCTCCGCGAAAACGCCCGTTTTAGGCAGCATCCCGGCGGATTTGACCTGCACGTTGGCTTTATTGAGCTGTGCGGCGTTGATGCCGAATTGCTGGTTCTGCTGCGCCATTCCCATCACTTCACCGATCCCCATCCGTTTACCGGGATCCTGGGCGGATGCGCCCCGCGGGAACATCAACAGCCCCAGCACCGCGATGGTGGCCACGGCAGAAGGGAGCTTCCACTTCCAGCTGCCGGAAAAGAGGATGTACAACAAAGGTAACACCACTAATGTGAGGAAAGTAGCGGTAACGAGGCCGCCGATCACTACCGTCGCCAAAGGCCGCTGCACTTCCGCGCCCGCGCCCCTCGACAATGCCATCGGTAAAAACCCGAACGAGGCTACCATGGCGGTCATCAGCACCGGCCGCAACCGGATCTTCGTGCCCTCGATCACTCGTTTCACCACATCGGAAACGCCTTCCTTTTCCAGCTGGTTGAACGTACTGATCAGCACGATCCCGTTCAGCACCGCCACACCGAACAATGCAATAAACCCTACACCGGCGGAAATACTAAACGGCATCCCGCGCAGCAGCAACGCGAACACGCCGCCGATGGCACTCATGGGGATGGCCGTGAAAATCAGCACCGATTCCTTTACGGAGCGGAACGTAAAATATAATAACATAAATATCAATGCCAATGCGATCGGCACGGCGATCATCAACCGGCCGGAAGCTTCCTGCAGGTTTTCGAACGTGCCGCCGTAAGTATAATAGTACCCCTCGGGCAGGATATTCGCTGCGGCCAGCTTTTGCTGGATTTCCTTTACAACGCTCTGTACATCGCGGTCGCGCACGTTGAAGCCCACTACGATCCGCCGGCGGCCTTCTTCGCGGCTGATCTGCGCCGGGCCTTCGCGGAACGAAATATCCGCCAGCTGCGAGAGCGGCACCTGGTTGTTGTTGGGCAAGGGCACAAAGAGATCGCGCACATCGTCGATGGAAGAGCGGCTGGCACTGTCGAGCCGCACCACGAGATCGAATTTCCTTTCGTTCTCGAAAACCACGCCCGCCGTTTCACCGGCAAATGCGGTGCGGACGGTCTGGTTGATATCGGCGATGTTCATCCCGTACGCCGCGATCTTGGCACGGTCGTACTGAACGGTGATCTGCGGCAGTCCGGTCGTTTTCTCGACCTGGGGCTCGGTAGCACCGCGTACCGATTGCACTACCTGCGCCACCCGGGGCGCCAGGGCGGCGAGGGTATCGATGTTCTCGCCGAAGATCTTTACCGCCACGTCTTGCCGGACGCCCGTCATCAGTTCGTTGAACCGCATCTGGATGGGCTGGTTGTATTCGAAGAACACGCCGGGAATCACTTCCAGCTTTTCGAGCATCGCTTCTGCGAGGCCTTCGTAGGTTTTGGCGGTCGTCCATTCGGATTTGGGCTTGAGGAGGATCATCACGTCCGTGGCTTCGGGCGGCATGGGATCGGTGGGCACTTCGGCGCTGCCGGTTTTGCCCACCACCATTTTCACTTCGGGGAACTGGCGGACGATGCGGCTCGCCTGCATGGAGGTTTCGATGCTTTGCGACAGCGATGTTCCCTGCGGCAGGATGCAATGGAAAGCGAAATCGCCTTCTTCGAGCTGCGGGATGAACTCGCCGCCCATCCGGTTGAAAAGCATGACCGTCAATATGAATACAGCTACCGTTACCGCTACCACGGCCACTTTGAAGCGGATCGCCCAATCGAGGACGGGCCGGTACAACCGGTGGAAGAAGTCCATCATCCGGTCGGAGAAATTCTTCTTGCGGGATAATTGTTTGGGAAGGATGAGGGCGCTCATCATGGGGATGTAGGTCAGGGAAAGGATGAGCGCGCCGAGGATGGCGAAGGCCACGGTTTGCGCCATCGGCTTGAACATCTTGCCCTCGATGCCCACCAGCGTGAGGATCGGGATGTAAACGATCATGATGATGATTTCCCCGAAAGCCGCGCTGTTCCTGATTTTGGAGGCAGACACGAATACTTCCTCGTCCATTTCCGCCTGGGTGAGGCGGTGGGTGGTTTTGCGAAGGCCGAGGTGATGGAGGGTCGCTTCCACGATGATCACCGCTCCGTCTACGATCAACCCGAAATCGATCGCGCCGAGGCTCATGAGGTTGGCGCTCACCCCGAAAAGCCGCATCATGCCCAGGGCGAACAACATTGCCAGCGGGATGGCCGACGCTACGATAATGCCCGCCCTGAAATTACCCAGGAACAGCACCAGCACGAATATCACGATCAACGCCCCTTCGATGAGGTTGGTCTTCACCGTGCTGATGGCGCGGTCTACCAGGTCTGTCCGGTCGAGGAAAGCCTCCACCACCACATCGTCCGGCAATGATTTCTGGATGGTGACGAGTTTCTCCTTCACACGGTTCACCACTTCGGCGCTGTTGGCGTCTTTCAGCATCATGACGATGCCGCCGACCACTTCCTTCTCGCCGTTGTACGTCACGGAGCCGTACCGGATGGCGCTGCCGAGCTTCACTTCCGCCACGTCGCGCACCAGCACGGGAATACCGTTGACGGTTTTCACGACGATGTTGCGGATGTCTTCCATATTGCCCACCAGCCCGATGCCGCGGATGAAATAGGCGCTGGGCTTCTTATCGATATAGGCGCCGCCGGTATTTTCGTTGTTTTTGGCCAGTGCGTTGAAGATCTCGGCGATGGTGACGTTCATGCCTTTCAGCTTCGCCGGGTTCACGGACACTTCGTACTGCTTGAGCATCCCGCCGAAGCTGTTCACTTCCGCAACGCCCCTGGTGCCGTAGAGCTGGCGCGCCACGATCCAGTCCTGCATCGTGCGCAGGTCCATGGCCGAGTATTTGTTTTCCGACCCTTTTTTGGGGTGCAGGATATATTGATAGACTTCTCCCAGGCCCGTGCTTACCGGCGCCAGTTCCGGGGAACCGATGCCTTTGGGGATATTTTCTTCCGCCTCTTTCAATCTTTCGCCGATGAGCTGCCGCGCGAAATAAATATCGACTTCATCGTCGAAAACGACCGTCACCACCGAAAGCCCGAACCGCGAAATGGAGCGCATCTCCACCAGGTCGGGGAGGTTGGCCAGGCTCTGTTCGATAGGATAGGTCACCAGTTGTTCGGTTTCCTGGGCGGCGAGAGTAGGGGTTTGGGTGATGATCTGCACCTGGTTGTTGGTGATGTCTGGCACGGCATCCACCGGCAGGTGCATCGCGCTCCAGGTGCCCCAGGCTACCAGCGCCAGCGTGAACAGGCCAATGATGAGCTTGTTCTTTATACTGAAATGGATAATTCTGTTGAGCATAGTCAATAAATCGATGAATAAAACGGGGTACGCAGCGGCATCCGGTCAAAGATCGAAGCACATCCCTGCGCAAACGGGCACCAACGTCACGGAAAGCTAACGCCAAAACAAAGTTTTCACTTCGAAAGTTGACGGATACACGATCACACATTGCCGGTGCCGGCAAATACAAACTTGTTGGTTAGAAAATTAAACCTGGGGAGGTTGCCAAACTGCCGGGGAAACATCGGTAATGATGCCGGCGGGCATTTCGGAGTAGTGAAAAGCGGAATGGTCGGATTGAACGGGGATCAGATACCCCATCGGCAGAATGACGGACGCCGCACAGCAACCGCAGGCGCAGAGCGGCGAGCAGAAGTCCATATGCTCGTGGTGCTCCGTTCCCGCATCCGCCAGCTGATAACCGCTGGACTCAGTCACATGGCCGGCCAGCTCGTCGCTGCAGGTAGTGGTACTGAATGCCAGGATCACGATGCTCAATATGAGGGCGATGATTCTCACTGGAACAAAAGTAACGCAAATTGCCAAGGGATGACTGATTATTATAATAACATTGTTGCAATTTTAACGCTCACCGCTGCGGTGCGGACGCCGTTGTCCCGGTTTCCTGTTTGTCGAGAATTCGTTTGATGAGCTGCGCCTTATCGCCGGTCAACGGAATGGGCAGATCGGGCACAAGCAGATTGTGCTCCGTTTCCCCGCTGGGCCGCAGCCACCTTTTCACGCCGAAGAGCAGCCGTACTTTGGTATTTGGCAGTTCTGTATTGTACATTTCCCCGAATTTGTTGGGATGCCCGAGCGTAGGCGTTTCCCCAACGATCGTGGCCAGCTGGTTGTCTTTGATGATCGTCGCGAACATCATGGCGCTGCTGAAAGTGCCGTTGCCTACCACGATGAACACCTTGCCGGCAAAGCGTCCCGGCCTTTCCCCGGGCCTGACGTTATCTCCGCCCATATGGATCAGGTCGCCTTCTTTGGCGGCCTTGTAATAGTCGGGCGCATCCATGCCCCAGGATTTCAGGAGCTTGATGTAAGATTCGCTCCGCCTGAAATCTACACTGTACCCGCGGTACGGTTTTCCGCTGAACCCGTCGATGAGCATGTTGCCTACGACCGACTGTCCACCGCTGTTTTTGCTCACATCGATGAAAAGGTATTTCGGGGCATCGGCTTTCACTTGTTCGTATATCGTATCGATCCGGCGCTGGACGGCGTCGAGGTCCTGGTGCGGGACGTTGAAGGAACAGGCATTGATGTACCCGGCGTCGCCGATCTTTTCATAATACACATAATCCTTGCATTCCACGTTCCATCCGGATTGCCGGTCGAGCTCGGCTTTCCAGGTACTTGCGGAAACCCCGGCCAGGCGGACCGTTTTCCCGTTCCGGGTCGTTATTTTAAAATGGAAGCGGGCGTCGGGGAGCGTCCAGGTGTAGAGGTAGCCGAATTGTTTGAGGGCTTTTTCCAACCGCTGTTCGGGATACCCGGAAGCATAGCCGGCGGAACGTTCCACCAGTTTATCGATGTCAATGAGGTCTATTTGGGTGATGAGGTCTCCGGATTGAAGGGGGCTTCCTTCATTGAGTATCTTATCGATCCGGTAATTTTTCCCGTCGAAGGCCAGGGTGATGGGCAGAAATGCGCCGCCGCTCCGGTAGGGCGTTTCCAGCAGGTTGTCGGGCAAAGATACCTGGGCGTGCTCGTCGCACAGCCGGGCGAAAAGCGGTTTTATCTTCTTCATGAAGGCCGTGGCGGTGAGGGAATCCGTCAGGCTGTTATCGATCTCCGTGAAAAGCCGTTCATATGCGGCCTTGTCGATTTCCGTGTAAGGATATGCGTGCACGTTATAAATCTGTTGTTTGACGTACGCGAGATCGTCGCGGAGCTGGCGGGGAGAAAGTTTAGCGTCTTGCTGGCCGAAAGCGTGGAATGCCGCGAGCAGTAAAGAGAACAGGGAGTATCCTAATTTTTTCATGATCTGGAAAGGCGAATAGCTAAAAATAATTTTTTTTTGGATAGGGGCCGGATCAAAAATATCCGTTATCATACTAGACAAATTGAAAATATCCGGCGGTAGCGAAGGTGTAAACGCAATAAATGTTGCAATTATTACACGTCGAAATCCGTGATTTGTACAATTTTAACACAATATTATCATGTCTATCACACGAAAGTATTACTTAATTCAGTTTAAGGGAGGTAATTTCACAATTTAATCGCAACCTACAACTTGTGCCATTTTGAGTATTCTTCTCTACTACCTTTTATTGCCGGTGGTTTACTTCATCAGTATCCTTCCGTTTCCGCTCCTTTACGGTTTGTCAGACGTATTTTTCTGTCTGCTGTACTACGTAGTGGGTTATCGTAAGAAAGTTGTGCTGCAAAACCTGGCGAATTCCTTTCCGGACAAATCGCCGGAAGAGCGCGCCCGGATCTGTCGTGATTTCTATCGTTATTTCTGCGACCTTTTCCTGGAGACCTTCAAAACCCTGACCATCAGTAAAGCCGCCATGTTGCGCCATTGTGCGCTCACGCCCGAAACCGTTGCGCTGTTCAAGCGGCTGCATGCCGAAGGCAAGAGCGTGGTACTGGTAATGGGGCATAAGGGCAATTGGGAATGGGCGGGCAATTCGTTCAGCATTTTGTGCCCGCAGCAGTTGTACGTAGTGTACCATCCGCTGGCCAACAAGCATTATGACGGTTTGATGTACAGGATGCGCACGCGCTTCGGCACCAAGCTCATCGCCATGCAGGACACTTTCCGCGAAATGGTGAAACTCCGGGGAGAAATCAACGCCACGGCGCTGATCGCCGACCAAAGCCCCAGGCCGGACACTGCCCAGTGGGTGAATTTCCTGCACCAGGACACGCCGGTGTTCACGGGCACGGAAAGGATCGCGTCGAAAATGAATTACCAGGTGGTATATGTGTCCGTTACCCGGACCAAACGCGGTTACTATTCCGTATCCGCTGAAGTTTTGGTGGAATCTCCCGCGCAGGAGGCGCCGGGAAACATCACCACGCTTCATACCGCACGGCTGGAAGCCGACATCGTTGACCAGCCCGCCACCTGGCTCTGGTCGCACCGCCGCTGGAAACACAAGAGAAAACCGGAACCCGCCACAGTTTAAAATATCGTGATGTTAGAAGGAAAACAACTTATTTTGGCCACCAAGCCTTTTGCCCAGGAAAAACGTGCCCTCAGCTGGTGGTACACTTTGTCTACGCTATGCCTGCTCATTGCCTCGCTCGCCGCTACCGTTGCGGTGCCGTGGCTGGGTCTGCGGATCGCGTTCAGTGTACTTTCTGGCCTGCTGATCGTCCGGATGTTCGTTATTTATCACGATTACCAGCACCATTCCATTTTAAAGAACAGCCCGGCGGCCAACGCCATCATGACCATTTTCGGTATTTATATTCTCGCCCCTTCCAGCATCTGGAAGCGGTCCCACGATTACCATCACCAGCATAATTCAAAACTCTATAGCGCCAGCATCGGTTCTTACCCCATCGCTACGATCGACGGGTTCCTGGCCATGAGCCGCGGCGAGCGCCGGATGTACCTGTTTACGCGCCACCCCCTCACCATCCTGTTCGGTTACCTGTTCATGTTCATCATCGGGATGTGCGTGAATTCGTTCTTCGCCAGTCCCCGCCGCCATTACGATGCCCTCATCGCGCTGGTGGCGCATATGGCCCTGACGGTCGCGGTAATTTTGACGGCTGGCTGGCTCACATGGCTGCTCCTGGTACTGGCACCCGTTTTCATCGCCTGCGCGATCGGGACTTACCTTTTCTATGCGCAACATAATTTCCCCGGTGTGGTCTTCAATACGAAAGAAGAATGGTGCTACGACGATGCGGCATTGCTGTCGTCCAGCCACATGGTGATGAGCCCCGTCATGGCCTGGTTTACCGGTAACATCGGCCTCCATCACATCCACCACCTCAACGCCCGGATACCTTTTTACCGTTTGCCGGAAGCTTACGCAAAGATCCCCGAGCTGCAGGCAGCCACCACTACCACTTTATGGCCGAAAGATGTCCGTGCCTGTCTCCGGTTGAAAGTCTGGGACCCGAAAACCCGGATGATGACGGGCGTGAAGGCGCTTCGCAAAGACGAGGCATACGCCGCAAGGTTCCGTCCTTCCGCGGTGTAGGTGAACTTTTATCGTAAAAAGCCACGCCGGTCCCCAGGGCCCGCGTGGCTTTGCTGTTTTCCCTCCGGCGCAAACTGCCTACGGATTGGCGTAAAAGCACAGTGGAATTGCCCCCGGGCCGCGTTACATTTGCCAATACACCAAACCCGACGATCATGCATGCAATGCCCTCAATGCTCGCCAAACTGGAATTCGCGCAGGTAGGCTGGGTGGTCCCCGACATCCGGAAAGCGGCGGATTTCCTGTCGAAAACCCTCGGGACCACGGGCTTTCCGCCACCGGAGCACTTCCGCGCGCAGGACCTGGGAATGACGTATTACGGCCGCAACGTTGCGGCCGACTGGCTGACCACGCAAACCTATAACGGCGGGGCTTTCATCGAGCTTATCCAGCCGCTGACCGGCCAGAGCATGTTCCACGACTACCTCGCCCGCCATCCCGAAGGCGGCACCCAGCACATGGCTTTCCGCCTGCCCGTCAGTGAATTCGGGCAGGTTGCCGGGGAATTACGGGCGCAGGGGTTTGCAGTTATCAGCGAAGTGGACCATCCGATCGCCCGCATGGCCTTTTTCGATACTTACCAAACGCTGGGCGTGGCTACGGAGATCATGGGGATCACGCCGGAAGGATGGGAGGCGGTCCGGCAGATGGAAGGAAAACGGTAACATGCCATAATTGCTGTAATATTGGAAACAGAACGCCCCCTCCATGTATATCACCCGATTGCCCGATCATACCGACCCTCAGTTCGACGAAGCCGCGCATTTCGCGCGGTTCCGGAAATACAACATGGTGTTCAGCGCCGAAAGCCACGATGCGCACTGCGATGAGCACGTTGGCTGTCTTTCCGTGAAAACGCTCCTCCATGGCGCCGAAACGTATGGGATCGACGGGCGGCAGGTGACCGTCCGCCCGGGGCAATTCCTCATCCTGAATAACGACCAGCCGTATTCCTGCCGCATCTCCGGGCCGGGAGCCGCACATGCATTGTCGGTTTTCTTTAAAAGCGATTTCGCGGCCGCAGTGCTGACAGCCGCCATGCACACGGAGGCGTACCTGCTCGACGAGCCATTCTTCCCCGATAGCGTGCTGCCTTCGTTCTTCCAACACCTCCACGATACGACGCCGGTAATCCAGCATCGCCTGCAACGGCTTGTCCACTCACTGGAAACGCAGGGGTATGTGGCCGCGATGGTCGACGAACAACTCGTTTTCCTCCTGCACGATCTTGCCGGTGTGCAACTGGCAGACCGCAGGCTGACGCACGATGTACAGGCACTGAAGCCCGCTACGCGGCAAGCGCTTTTCCGGCGGCTGTGCGTGGCCAGAGACGTTTTGCATAGTGCGTTCAATGAACCGCTCGACCTGGAGCGCCTGGGCAGGGAGGCTTGTCTTTCCGTTCCGCAGCTCGTGCGGCAGTTCAAATCCGTATTCCGGTGCTCGCCATACCAATATCTCGTTCGCGTGCGGCTGGAACAGGCGGCGCAGCAGTTGCGGCAGGGAAGCCAACCAGTGCAGGACATCGCCTGGCAATGCGGGTTCGGGAATGCGGCCGCGTTTGGCCGGGCGTTCAAAGCCAGGTACGGCGTACCGCCAATGGCTTACCGGCAGCAACATTGAAAAATTGAGCATTTCTGCATATTGCCCTTCGCCTGCTTTGGGTAGATTTGGGTGTTAAACGTGCGCAATGTTACAAAAGACCTTCATCGCCCTTTCCCTTGCTTTTTCGCTGCAACACGCCACCGCGCAGGATATCCCGCTGTACGAGGGCGCCATTCCCAATGCGAGGCCCGCGCCGGAAGGGTATGTTGAAAAGGACAGCCTAGGACGGATTTTCATGGTCACGAAGCCGGTATTAATTCCTTTCTTTCCGCCTGAAGGGAAGGCCAATGGTACGGCAGTGCTCATTTTCCCGGGGGGCGGGTACTTTCTGCTGTCGATGCCTGCCTGCGAAGAAATAGCGCGGGCGCTGGCGGATTCGGGCATTACGGCCTTCATCGTCAAATACCGGTTGCCGAGTGATGTGATCATGGAGGATAAATCGGTCGGGCCCTTGCAGGACGCGCTGTCTGCCATCCGGCTCGTGCGCCGGCGGGCGGCAGAGTGGGGGATTGATCCGCATAGGGTAGGATTGATGGGCCTTTCCGCCGGAGGGCACCTGGCATCCATGGCTGCTACCCAGCAAGAGAGGACAATTATTCCCAACCCGGAAAACACCGATCTACGTCCGGATTTCCTGGCGCTGCTGTATCCCGTCATCATCTACGATCCCGCTGTTCCCCGTACCCGGGAAAACCTAATCGGTAAAAATCCTTCCGCCGAAACCCTCCGCCAATACAGTACCGATCAATCCGTTTCCTCCAAAACGCCGCCCGCATTCCTCGTGCATGCGGCAGACGACAGCGTGATCCCGCTCCAAAACACGCTCGCGTTCTTCAACGCTTTGATGCGACACAACGTCAAAACGGAACTGCACGTCCTCCAAACCGGCGACCATGGCTTTGCCCTGACCGATCTCCCCAGCGGCGGCAACTGGTTCCAAATGTTCCAAAGCTGGCTCCGGGAAAACGGCTGGCTGAGCACATCCGGGAACAGCCGTCCGTAAATGGGAATGCTTTGTTCAATGCCGCAGGTGAAAGACGCGGATGTACAAGGGGACGAGACCAATGGAAACCGCCATGAAATCACCTATCTTCAGCAAAATTTTTACCCTGCTGATGGCCATCAACATCCTTGCGATATCGGGCAGTACCCGGTTTCAATCCACCAATCATACGCTCATAGACATCATCGCGGCGATGTACGCCGGGCAAGCGGAGGTCATGCATTTCGACGGACTTTCCCAGCTGCCGCATTTCAACCCGGACGACGACAACGATACGCCGCCGCCCACCGTAACCGCCTTCCGCGAACTCCTGCGCACGGCCGACGGCATTCTCATCTGCACGCCGGAATACGCCATGGGCGTGCCTGGCAGTCTCAAAAACGCGCTCGACTGGGTGGTTTCTTCCATGGAAATGTCCAAAAAGCCCGTTGCCCTCATCACGGCATCGTCTATGGGCGAACTGGCGCACCAATCGCTCACGGGCACGTTGCGGGTGATCGAAGCCGATTTGCCGGATGCCTCGCGCCTGCTGGTCCCTTTCGTGAAAGCGAAAGTCCGCGATGGCGCTATCGTAGACGCACCTACGCTGGAAAGCGTGAAAAGCGTCATGGAATCCCTGCTGCGGGGGATCGTATCATCGCGCAGCAAGCCGTAAAAGCGCATTCAATCGCCCCATCCACTACATCTTCACGATCTTTTTCACTTCGAAGATTTTACCCGCCGAAACATCGAATATTTGCAGGAAATACATCCCCGGCGGCAAAACCAAACCGGTAACCGCAACGGTGGATTGGCCCTGCACGGTTTTACGGTACACCAGTTGCCCCGCGGTATTGTGGACCGACAGCTGGTAGCGCCTGTCCGCATCCAGCCCCTGCACATTAAACTGTCCGGCAAACGGATTGGGCCATACCTTCAGCTCCGGCGAGGCTTTCTGTTCCCCGTGCGCCAGCGCCTGCGTTTCCACGAGCGGCACCACGTTGAAACGGACCATCGTCGCCGCCGAATCCAGCGGATGCCGGAAAGTGACGCGCAAATAATGCAATCCCGGGCTATACGCGGATGGTGTAATGGTAAACGTGCTATCGGCACTCACCGGCAGCTCCTTCGAGCCATCGAGCGTCACCGTCACCACAGTGCGCCATTTCGGAGGCGGCAGGTTCATGATGCGGATTTTGTCTGACGGAACATTGGCCGCATAATTCGAATCGAGCCCGGCGATGCGCGGCGGATATTTAAGATCGGGATAGGTGATGAAAGTGATCGCAGAGACGTTGGAAAACCCGGTGCCGCTCGTGCCCCGCCACTTCAGGGTGTCCGCACCGATCATGTTGAAAATCGGCTCGTATCGCAGGCTGTCCAGCTCATGGCGCTTCAGCCTGCTGCCTTTGGTAACACGGCGCCCGTCGGGCCGGTAAACGGTGCCCCAGGGCACCCTTTCCGTGATTTCGATTTCGGAAAGCTGGCCGGGGCCATCTGCCGGACCGGTGTACAAATCGGTGAAATCCTTTACCGTGAAGTAATGCGGCGTGTTGAAGTATACCTGAACGTTGGCGTTCTTTGCTTCGTAACGGTTACTGGCGGCCGTATCCAGCACATACAACGCATTCATGAATGAAACGTACCATCGCCCCCCGTCTTTGTAAAATCGCCTGTAGCCCATGCCCAACGGCCGCGGCGCACCGTTAAACGGTATGTATTCCAGCAACTGGCCCGTACCCACCAGTACACCGCCCTTGCCGATCGCCAGCGGCGAGCCCGTGCACCCGGGATAGATGTTGCGGATAGTGTCTCCCGGCATTTTGAGATAAACGCCCACCGGCCGTTTTTCCGGTTCGATGGATTTATAGTTGGCCCAGGCCAGCCGGCCACTGTCGAGCGCGATGTGGTTGGGGGTGAACCACGACATATAATCACCGCGATGGAGCAGCGGCGCGGAACCGTTATTGTACAACCGCAGGAAATTGGCACCGGTGATGGTGGTGCTGTAAAACGCGATCTGCCGGCGGTCCTGGACCATCCATTGCGTAAAATTATTGTTGATCCGGTCGGTGTATAATGGTACAGATGCGTCGTTTTCATACCGATACAGCGTTTGGTCGCGCAGGGCGTAGACAACGCTGCCGTCTTCCCCCACATGGAACGCGGAGGCGCCCACGGCCACCAGGCGCACCGGGGCATTCATTCCGGGTTGATAATACAGGGAATCGTATGAGGGAGACACCCACGCGATCGCGTTGCCGCCCGAAGAAATGGATTTCGGGGCATGGGCGATCAACTGGGCCGTTCCTCCGGTTTTCCAGGCGAAAAGGGCGTTGGGGAAACCGGCGCGGAAGTAAGCCCCGTCTGCCGTAAGCCACGCTTGCTGGCCGGAGGAAGACTCCAGGTTATAGGGCTGCGACGCGATTTGGCCGCTTGCCGTGTCGATGATATGGACCTTTTCGTTTTTCGTCAGGAGGATTTTCCCGTGGCCGATTTGATGGATGTCGGCACCGAGAGGCGCACTGTAAACCAACCGGAAACCCGCACTGGTATTGAGACTGTAGGGGAGATCGGCGCTTCCCTGCTGGCCGAGCGAATCCGTCGCCGAAACGCTGAGCTGTGTAGTCAGTATCGCCGCATCGATCGTAGTGTCGATTTGCGCGCCGCTGAACCGGTGGATCTGGCCATTGAACCGCAACTGCATCTCCGAAACCGGCCCATTATCGGCCGCCCGCGCCCTGATCCTCAGCATGGGCCGCGCAATGCCGGTGGTAACGGCGGAGTCGAAAACGATCTGTGGACGGGGATCGTACAACACGGTCACCACTGTATCATGCACATGCTGACCGGCGTCCCTGGCCTGGATGCGGATGGGAATATTGCCCGGTACGGCATTTACCAGCCGAAGCGTTCCCGCATATGAAAAATTGCTGCCGGGTACGAGCGTATCGGTTTTCCCGCCGGCGGTTGCGGTAATGGAAACAATGGCACCTCCGGCAGAGGAGGCGGTCCCCGCCACGAAGATGTCAGCGTCGACGATTTGTCCGCCGGCCGGCGCCGAAACGGTCAGTTTGATCTGGGCAAAGGAAAGATGGCAGCCGGCAACCAGCAGCAACAGCGCGTAGATTTTTTTCATAAGGGAAGAGGTTAATCATGGTTTTCAAATCGGATATGGAAACGGATCCTGGTCGCAACAAAGGTACCCCGGCAAACCGATGCCGGGAATTACTGGAACCAGTAACTTTAAGCGGGGATACGCGATTTCGCACGCGTTCCAACTGGTTTCCGTCGTGCAGGCAGCCTCATGACCCGGCCAGGATGGAATATATCCCGTCCACCGCCTTTTCCAGCTCCTCCTCGTTCATCGACGCGAAACCGAAGCGGAAAGCGTTCTCCCGGGCATACACCCCCTTGATATGCAGCAGCGGCGAACGTTCCAGGGCAGTTACCGGGAACGCCGGGAGCAACCGCACCCAGATCGCCATGCCGCCCGTCGGCAACGTGTAATCCAGGAACCGGCCCAGTTTTTGCGCCATCGATCCATCCAGGAAATCCCTGCGCTGGTGATAGATCTTCCGCGCACGCTTCAGGTGCCGGCTCAGTTCCCCGTCCATCATCAAGCCCGCCAGCGCATTCTGCATGTAACTGTCGTTCCCCACGTCGATGATCATACGCAGCGCCGCGCACTGCTCAATGAAGTTCTTTGGCGCGATCATGAATCCGATCCGGATAGACGGCCCCAGGATTTTGGAAAACGACCCGATATAGATCACGTTGCCCTGGTGCCCGGCGCTCGCCAGCGGCAGGTATGGCGCGGAAGTATAGTGGTACTCGAAATCGTAATCATCTTCGATGATGGTAAAGTTGAATTGGCGGGACAGCTCCAGCAGCTTCATCCGCCTTTCCACGCTCAGCGTCACCGTTGTCGGGTAATGGTGGTGGGGGATGACGTACACCGCCGCTATTTTTTTCTGTTGACAGATGCGCCCGATCGCTTCCGTGTCGATGCCGTTTTCATCGACGTCCACTTCCAGGATATTGGCGCCAGTAACGCCAAAAGCCATATTGGCGACAGGATATCCCGGCTTCCCGACGATCACGTTGGAACCTGCGCCCAGCAACAATTGCGCGGACAGGTAAATGCTCATCTGCGCGCCGTGCGTGACGAGGATATTGTCTATCGAAATATGCAGCCCGCGGCTTTCCGAAAGGTATTTGACCATTTCTTCGCGCAGCAGGTGCGTGCCCTGCGCGGAACCGACGTTCGCGCTTTTGACCGCATACCGCCGCGTGGTGTAGGCGCGGTAGGTTTTGAGGAGGGGATCGATGGGAGAGAGCCGGATGTCGGGATGCCCGTCGTCTATCACCAGCTCCGGCACCGCGGCGCCCGTTTCCACGTTGTTTGCTTCGGCGACCGTTCTGAACGGCAATTCGAAAGGGCGCTGGTACCCTTCGCGGACTTCGTCCGTTTTCCAGTTGGCGGGCTCCAGTTCGGGGATGTGCTCCGAAACGGTGATCCGCTTACGTGGCACCACTGTGATCCATTCCTGGGCAGACAGCTCTTCGTACGCCGCCACCACCGTTTTCCGGTGAACACCGAGGTCTTTGGCCAGTTCGCGGCTCCCCGGCAAGGGGGCGCTGGCTTTTAACGTGCCGTTCCGCACCGCCATGATGATAGACACGGCGATCTGCCGGTAAACCGGCGTATTGCTTTCCTTGTTGATTGAAATGAGATGGGCTACCGGGATCATCTGGACTACCTGATACTTGAAATCTGGCCCCCAAATATAGTCCAATTACTCCATAGCTTTGCCTTCGTAATCAAAACTTTATACCATGGAATACAGCATCAGGAAAGCCAGCCTGGAAGAACTGGACGATGCCGCGGCATTATTCGACAGTTACCGTGTTTTTTATCGGCAGGCGCCGGATTTCGAAAAAGGGAAGGCTTTCCTGAAAGAACGCCTCCTCAACAATGAATCCGATATTTTCCTCGCTTATGCGGATGGGAAGGCCGTGGGGTTCGTCCAGCTCTACAAACTCTTCCATTACACCAGACTGCAAAAGCAATGGCTGCTGAGCGACCTGTTCGTTCACCCGGATTACCGCGGCAAGGGCCTTTCAGTAGCCCTGATCGACCGCAGCAAGCAATGGAGCCGGGAAACGGGCGCCTGCGGCCTCATGCTGGAAACGGAAAAGACCAACGATATCGGGAACAACCTGTATCCCCGCTGCGGTTTCGAGTACGATGGACTGCATAATTATTATCATTGGTGGGGCTGATAACTTATTCCCCAGGCCGGATAGCCGAGTGGCGAGGCGGGGGATGGCACATCCCTTCACAATGGTTCGATTCCATTTCCAGCCTCAAAAATCATGACGACCATGCCCGTAAAGCGCGATAAAACGATCATCATCCACAGTAAGGTTTCCTATGGCTACGTAGGCAGCAGCACCACCGCCCTCGTACTGCAAACCGGCCGGCAAGACGTGATAACCGTGCCCACGGTATTATATTCCAACCGGCTGGGCCTGGCTTCCGTGGGCGGAGGTGTGCTCCCCACCGCGCTATTCGCTTCCCTCCTGGACGGCATTCTGCAGCTGGACATCCTGGCCGAAGTATCTTCCATCATCACCGGCTTCATCGGTTCGGCGGAACAAGTGATCCTCACGGCAGGATTCGTGGAAAAAGTGAAGGCGCGGCACCCGGACATCGTCTATCTCTGCGACCCCGTGATGGGCGATGCGGACGAATTCTACGTGGCGCCCGGCGTACCCGGGGCCATGATCGACCGGCTGATTCCGCTGGCGGACGTGCTCACGCCGAATTCCTTCGAATTGCAGCAGATGCTGGGCCGCCGTTTCGCTTCGCTGGAAGAAATGACCGCCGCGATCCGGGAAAACGGCCGGTTTTCGGAACAGGAACTGGTGGTGACGAGCTGCCAATTCGCGGATACGCCGCCGGGGTGGATCGATATCGTTTCCCTGGACTACGGCCAGTTGCACCTGGAACGGACGCCCCGCGTGGCGGTGGACCCGCCCGGCACCGGGGAGCTTTTCGCAGCACATATGCACCTGCAAATGCTCAACGGTGCGGCATTCCCCCTGGCCATAAGGCGGGCGGCGCGGGTCATGCAGGCCGTACTGGCGGGGATAAAGGCCGGCAACCGCCGGGAAATGGCGCTGCAAGACATCCTGCATTCCATGGAGATCGCAGGGCGGAAAGCCGCGGGTCGATAAATTTTACGAATTTTGCGAACTATGAACGTACTGGACCTGATCATCAACGACCCGGAAAAAGTGCTGCTGGACAGTATTTTCCTGGACGACCACAGCAAAAACATGTGCGCACAGCTCATCAAGGAGCGGTTGTATTTCGAAGAACTGCGGCAATACGGTTTGCCGGTCAATAATAAAGTGCTGCTGCACGGCGCGTCCGGCTGCGGGAAAACGATGACGGCGAAGGCATTGGCCCATGCGCTGAACAAACCCCTCCTCATCCTGAACCTCAGCAACATCGTCAGCGCCAAAATCGGGGAAACGCCGCAGCAACTAAAAATGGTGTTCGACAAAGCCGCGCGGGACGGGGCCGTGTTGTTCCTCGACGAGTTCGACCAGATCGGGAAGTCGCGGACAGACGATAAAGACGTGGGGGAGATGCGGCGGCTGGTGAACACGCTGCTGCAGCTGATCGACTATTTTCCCGAGAAGGCCCTGCTCATCTGCGCCACGAACCATCCCGAAGTGATCGATACCGCCTTGCTGCGGAGGTTCCAGCTGCGGATAGATTTCCAGATGCCAGCCGCTACCGTGCTCGATACCTATTACGATCAGCTGCTGGCGCCGTTCCCGGAAGAAATGCGCGGAATTGCCCGCCGGTACGATGTTTCGTTCGCCGAAGCGAAAGACTACTGCTTCACACTCGTCAAATCCTTGCTGATCGCCAAACTGGAAAAAGCGCGCGAAACGGCTACCATGCCCCCGCTGTGCCCGTCCTGACGTTGCCCGAACGCCTGTAATTGGCCAGGATAACGCCGCCCGGCGTTACGTGATGTTCCGTTAACTCGAACGCTGCTGGCGATGCACTGTCATCGAACAATTTCTTTCCCTTGCCCAACATCAGCGGATGGATCTTGAGCCAAAGCTCGTCCACCAGGTTGTGCTGCAGCAGCTGGCGGACGAGATCGCCGCTGCCATGCACCTGGATGTCGCTCCCGTCCGAATTCCGGAGCGCTTCAACTGCAACCAGGCCGTCGAGGAAAACGGAATGTTGCCAGTCGGATTCCTTCACCGTGCGCGACACCACGTATTTGGTGACGTCGTTGATGCCGGGCCAGATGTCGGCATGCGAAGGCCAGTACGCGGCGAAAATGTCGAAGGTTTTCCTGCCCAGGAGCAAATCCGCCGGTTGCAGCTGTTTTTCCAGCACTTTGCCGTAAACTTCGTCCATAAACGGGGCTACCCATCCGCCGAAAGCAAATCCGCCGGAAGTGTCTTCCCCCGGCGCGCCGGGCGCCTGCATAACGCCGTCGATGGAGATCATGGATAAAACGATAATCTTTCTCATACCATCAAATTTCGGCAATAACCGGCAGGCGGGGGCTGTGCTATTGCGACAATCCACATGGCCGGATGCGACAATCATTTCCCATATCCATGGCCGTTTTCCCACCTAAACTGCTTTACTTCGCCGATTGTCGATTAATAATCGTATCTTTGCAACGATTTACTACAGGCTCCTGCCTCTGCCTTTTCTGAATTAGTCTGGATTATTCTTTTCTTCCTCAGTCTTCGCTTTTCCAGCTGCCACCGACCCTGAACGTATCCAGAGGCCCAGTACTGAAATCAAAACGGCAAACCTGTACGCACAGCAAGCCGTAACGCTACATATCGCATAACGCAATAATGCACCATAATTAAAACCACACAACATGGGTGAATCTTTTTCAAAAAAGGAAAAGAAAAACAAAAAAGCAAAAGCCAAAATTGAAAAGGCGCAAAAAATGCTCGATCGAAAGTCGAACAACGACAAAGGCAAGCCGCTTGAAGAGATGCTCGCTTTCGTCGATGAAAACGGGAACCTGAGTTCCGTTCCTCCAAGACAGGGCAACGAAGACGTGACGATGCAGGAATTGACCGCCGTCGCGAAAAGCAGGCACCGGCCAACGGTAGAAGCCACCCGGACAGGATTCGTATCCTACTTCAACCAGGCAAAGGGCTTCGGGTTCATCACCGACGACAATGCCCGGGAAAACGTCTTCTTCCACGCCAACCAGTTAACAGAGCTCCTGAAAGAAAAGGACAGGGTTTCCTTTACGCGGGAGAAGACGCCGAGAGGCTTCAGCGCCGTGGATCTGAAAAGGATCGGATGATTTGCGACGAAAAAAGAATTTAGATATAAGAAACACCTGCAACCCGCAGGTGTTTTTTTATGCCCGGCGCCGGCTGGAAATCCGGGGAATTCCCTTTATCTTGACATCACCTTCCCGGGATTCATCACCTGTACCTCAAGCATTGACTATGAAAGGAACGCTTATTTTCGCCGGATGTTTACTGCTCCATGGCCTTGGCTTCGCGCAGCAGCCTGCGCTCCCTGCACAAAAACATGGGTTCGTCGTCATCGCCCACCGCGGGAACCATGAAACCGTCCCCGAAAACACAGTAGCATCCGTGGAAGCGGCGTACCAGTGCGGCGCCGATTATGCCGAGCTCGACCTCCGCACGACCCAAGACGGCCATCTCGTGCTCATGCACGACGCAACCGTTGACCGCACCACCAATGGAAAGGGCGCCGTGGCAGAGTATACATTGGCCGCGCTCCGCCGGCTGACCATCAACAGTACCGATGGTAAAATTTACCGGGTGCCCACGTTCACGGAAGCCCTGAAAGCCGCCAGGGACAAAGTGCATATTTATCTGGACTTCAAGGAAGCGGACGTAGCGCAGGCCTGGCAGCAAATACGGGAAGCGGGGATGGAAAAACAGGTGATCGTGTACATCAACAAAAAGGAGCAATATCAACCCTGGCGCGAGATCGCGCCGCAAATGCCCCTGATGTCCAGCCTGCCGGACGATGCCCATACGCCCGCACAAATGGAACAGTTTCTGGATACATACTCTTTTGCAGTGCTGGACAATATAACCGACAGCAGTCTCATGAACATAGCGCGCCGCCGCCGGGTTTCCGTTTGGCTGGACGCGCAATCGCCCAACGAAGGCCCCGATGCCTGGAAGGCCGTGCTAGACCGGAAAGTGCAGGGCATGCAGAGCGACCATCCGGGCGCGCTGGTCCGCTATCTCCGCGAACACAAGCTGCGCGGCGGGCCAAAAAAATAAGGCACCTTCCGGCGCCTTATTCAGTTTATACTTTGAAGCTTTTATGTTTGTAGAAGTACGTCTTCACCGTTTTCGCGTACAGCTCGTAGTCGAGCGCTTCGAGGTAAAGGTCTATTTCCGAGCCGATCATTCCCTTTACATCCAGTTCGCTTTCGATCAGCACTACTTTCGGGTGGTACTTTTCCCAGTTGTTGGATTTCAGTACCTGGAAGTCGAGCCCTTCGGCATCGATCGTGAGGAAATCGATGGAGGCACCTTTGGGAAGGTGCTGGTCGAGGATGTTCGCCAGCGTCCTCGTCTTTATTTTTACGACCTTTTCGATGTTGTAGATTTCTTTCCTGCTACGTTCTTCCGCCATTTCCTTCGAAAAGGTATTGAGTGCATGCTCGTTGAAAACGTAAAAATCGAGCGCTTCTTCCTTGTCCGAAACGGGCACTTCCAGGTTGATGTCTTCCGGTCTGATTTCCCGGAACAGCGTCATGCTGCCGGGCATGGCGTCGATATTGATGCCGCGCCATCCGAGGCGGTAAAACCGGAAAGTGTTCGAGAAGCGCTTGGGGTGGAGGGCACCTACGTCCACGAAAAATCCTTTCTTCTGAAATTCGAATATTCTGCCCAGTACCAGATCTTCCCCTTCCTGGGAATAAGATAGGTTTTGAAAAATATCGACGGTGGTTTCGGGTTGGACGAGCTTTTGCAACAACCGTTTAAGTCCCATAGCGTGTTAGGTTTTATAAGTTTCCGTTGGTATTGGTTTGACCGGCATGGTTTTCTGCGACATACGCCCCGGGATTGCATTTCCTTCGGATGGGCGTAGATCGTACTGCAAGGATACAATTTTCCGGTCCTTTATTCACACGGACAGATACACTGGAAAAGTTTACACAAGGCAATACTATAACGTACAAGTGTAAACTAAAGTTACAGGCAGGGAACAGTTGGCGGCGGGCAGGGGCGCCGCCGGCCACGCTACCGTCTAAGTATTTCCGAAACAGGTCGCGGTAATCGGCAGGATCGACTTGTGCCACCAGGGATATTCTACAGTTTGAGGCATAATCGTGAAATTCCCCATTTATTTAGCAATTTAGCGGATATGGAAGAAAAACTCGCCCATAAACTTTTACTGAAACAATGCTGCGAACAGGTCATCCTGCAACGCATCGCCATTTCGCGCCGGGCGATGGACGAAGCACAGGCCGCGGCCAACCAGGAAGATAAAAGTTCGGCGGGCGACAAATACGAAACCTCCCGGGCCATGGGCCACCTCGAAAAAGATATGCACGCCCGGCAACTGGTGGCACATCAACAGGAACTGGCTGCGCTTCGTGCCGTTAACGTGCAGGCGATCTGCCTCGTTCCTGCAGCCGGCGCCTTCGTGCGGTCGGCCAACGCCGGTTTCTTTATAGGCGCGGGATTGGGCAAACAAACCATCAACGGGGAAACCGTCATTTTCCTTTCGCCCGCATCTCCGCTGGCCCGGCAGCTCATGCGCATGAAAGTGGGAGACACCTTCGATTTCAAGGGGAAAGAAATAATATTGGAAATCTATTGACAAGGGAACCCAGGGCATCATGCCCCGGGTTCCCTGCATTTTTTTAATGCGCCACTACTTCCGCAGCCGTTTTGATTTCCGCGTAGAAAAATTCCAGCGCGCCCAGCAGCGATTGCTGTACCCATGCGGCGGGCACTTTCTTTCCCTGGACTTCCACATCCAGCGTAGCGCAGGCGTCAGCCACCACCGTACAATCGAACCCGAAATCCCGCGCGGCTTTCACCGATGCGTCTATACAAACGTGGGTCATCATCCCGGCGAAGGTCAGACGCTGAATGCCATTGGCTTTCAGATACTCCAGCAAATCGGTTTCCCGGAAACTGTTGGGAAAATGCTTGGTGATGATTTTTTCTCCGTTTTCGGGCATCACAGCCCCGTGGATCGCGATCCCATCCGTACCGGGCAGGAATAAAGTGGCACCTTCGTTGGTGGAAATATGCTGCACGTGGATGACGGGCCGGCCGGTTTTCCTGAAATGCGCCAGTACCTGTTTCGCCTTTTCCGCGGCTTCTTCCGCGCCCACCAAAGTGTGCCGTCCGCCGGGGAAATAATCCTGCTGGATATCAATGATGATCAATGCTTCTTTCATGTGTTCGTTGTTTGCAGGGCGCTGTGCGAAAACGCCCGAAGTGATGGAAATGAATGCCACCCAAAAAGCGGTCAATTTCATATCAGAATAATGTTTTACTGTTTTTGGAAATCGTGAAGGCCTTCACTGCACACAAAAGTAGCAGCGATGGAACGCCCGGATCTTGACCTAGGTCAAGTTCCCCGGTAAATTTTACGGGTTACCGCAGTTTGATGTCCCGTTTTTTCAACATGCGGCTGAAGAAAGACGGCGTAACGCCGATATAGGAAGCGATTTCCTGGTCGGACAGGAGTGGGAGCAGATAAGGGTACTGGAGACGGAACTTTTCCAGGCGCCCGGGCGCCGAAAGGCTCATGGCGTCGATGTTCCGTTGAAGGCTTGCGGCGAAGGCGCGCTCCGTGAGGATGCGGAAACAGCGTTCGAACCGGGGGATTTCCCGGAGGAGGATTTCCTGGTTGCGGCGCGACAGCGCCAGGGTTTCCGTCCGCTCGATGGCTTCGATGAAAAGATGCGCCGGCGTACCGGAAATGAAACTCCCGATATCCGCGATCCACCAATCGCGCGAAGCGATCGTGAGGATATGTTCCTTTCCATCGGCGTCGACCAGGTAGCTTTTCATGCAGCCGCCGGCGATGAAAGTGAAATCGGTACAAACTTCCCCTTCCCGCAGCAGGTATTCTTTCCGGGCATAATGACCGGGTTTCAGCAGGCTGGTGAAATAATCGCCTTCCTCCGCTGTGAGGGGGATGTGCCTGCGGATGTTGTTAAGTATCAGCTCGAGTGGACCGTTCATCTATCTAGCGCGTTTCTCGCACAGCGAAGGTAAGGAGAAGGCGCGAATCGAATAATTTGGATTAAATTGCCAATATGTGCGAACACGAACAAAAGCATTGTCCCAGGTGTAACGCTCCCTTCGAATGCAAGGTAGGATCCATCCTGCTTTGCCAATGCACGGCCGTGACGCTTTCACAGGACGAGCGCGACTTTATTGCCGCGCAATACGCCGATTGCCTCTGCGCCGCCTGTCTCAAAGACATGAAATCCAGCTACCATCAGCAACAGATGCACCTCAAACTGCACAACATCTCGCCGTTGCTGTTCCCGAAAAAATAGAAAGCCGTGCTAATAAAGCAGGTAAGGGGCGATTTTCGCTTGCCAATCTCCCGCATCCGTATACTTTGCGATGTCCCCGATGCCGGCATCCGCCACGAGCGGTTCCGCATTTTTTAACCCTGTCAGCAGATCGAGGTGCCGCGCGCCGCCGGGGTTTACGAAAGTAGGGTAGGGCGCCCATGCAAAATGACCGGGATGGATTTGATGAATAAGCCGGATCAGCAGCCAACCCAACCGCACCGGCCGGAAAACCGCCCGGTCGCTGACGTGCAGCATGACACCGCTGCATTTTTGCCCCTGATATTTCCCTTCTGCCGGAACGAAATGTACCGGTCTGGCGTACACGCCGTCCGGACGAACATCATTTACCATCCCGGCTATGCGCGGCCCGTCCATCCACGGCGCGCCAGCAACGCGGAAAGGCGTGGCCGTGCCTCTTCCTTCGCTGATATTGGTGGCTTCCAGCAAGCCCAGGCCCGGGTACAGCAATGCGGACGCGAAGCAGGGAATGGCCGGGGACGTGGGCACGAACGATTGGCTCCAATCCGGATGGAACATCGTCCGCCGCCAGCTTTTGCATGGGATCACGTCGAGAAGCAAGGTATTATTCCGGATGTATGCCGCCTGGAAATAACCGGCCAGTTCACCGGATGTGCAGCTATGGCGGATGGGGATGTTCCATCGCCCGATGAAGCTGCTGCAGTGGCGCTCGTTCAGTTCCGGGCCCTCGGCAAGGGCCATGATGCCCGACAGGGGATTGGGCCGGTCTGCGATCACCAGGTGCTTTCCCTGGGCCGCACAGGCTTCCATGACGTGGGTCATCGTCCAGAGGTAAGTATAGAAGCGGCAGCCGATGTCGGGGATATCGAATAGCACGATGTCGATATCGGCGAGGTCGTGGGGATCAGGCGCCAGTTTACCGCCGTAGAGGCTGGTAACGGGCAGGCCTGTCAGGCGGTCGGTCCCGTCCGGCATTTCCTTTCCGTCTTCGCCGGTGGTTTCCAGTCCTTGTTCGGGGGAAAACAGCCGGGTGATGTGAAACCCTTCCGCCAGCAGGGCCTGCCGGGCGGGGCGGAAGTCTGCCGTACATGCGGCGTGATTCGTTACCAACCCGATCCTGCGGGATTTCCAGGCGGGCGGGTTTGCTAATAAGGCGTCTATTCCGGTCATGGGCATGTTTCGACAGGCTACAAATTAAGGAATCCTTCGTTGGATTTGCGTTTCAACCGGCGGTAAAGCCTATTTGGATTATCAGCCGGTAAATGATATTTTACCGTTTTCGACTAAACGGACTTACCATGTTATCAAAAATCAGGATTTCGCTGATCATCCTGCTGAGCATCTGCTGCTCGGTCCAGGCGCAGGACGCAAAAAAGATACGGCTTTTTATTATCGGCAACAGTTTTTCGCAGAACGCCTCGGCTTTCGTGCCGCAACTGGCGAAGGAAGGCGGGATCGACCTGGAAGTGGGGCGCGCCGAGCTGGGCGGCTGCTCGCTCGAAAAGCACTGGAAACTTTCGGAAGCAGGAGAGAAGGCATACAAGCGAAAATCGCTGCGCGAGCTGCTGTCTGACGGCCGTTGGGACATCGTTACCATTCAGCAGTATTCCCTGCTTTCCGGAGACCCCGGCACTTATGAACCTTACGCCAGCCAGCTCGTGGAAATGATCCGGACGTTGCAACCCGGGGCGAAGCTATACATCCACCAGGTGTGGGCGTACCGGAACGATGCGAAGTCTTTCGGAAAAATCAACGGCGAAATCCGCGCTGCGAATGCCGAAGAAATGCACCGCCATGTACGGGCGGCCTACCACAAGGCCGCGGCAGACCTGGGCCTTACGATCATCCCGACGGGCGATGCTTTCCGTAAAATGGAGATGAGCCGGAAATGGCACTATACCAAAGATACCACGTTCAATTTCGAGGCACCGCAGGCGGGTCAATTACCCGATCAGACGAACTCCCTGCATATCGGCTACATCTGGCGCAACGGCAAGCTCGATTTTGATGCCAACCACGCCAATCCCGCGGGCTGTTACCTGGGCTCGCTGGTATGGTATAAAACGTTGTTTGGCGGGAAGGTAAAGAAGGTGAAGTTCAAGCCGGAAAGCGTTTCCGCGCCAATGGCGAAGAAATTCAGGCAGGTGGTGGAGGGATTGTAGGATGAGCCGCCTCAAAACAACGATCCCTGCCGGGATGCCTGGCAGGGATCGTGGGAAAGAAATTGCGACCTGTTATTGTACGTTCTTGAACATTACCGGTGAATTGCCGTAAAGCGGGGTTTTACCGTCCCACTTTTCGATGAATTGCTGCTGGATGAGCAAGGGTGTGAGCGACTGCTGGCGCAACTGGTTGGCGCGCGATTCCGCTTCGGCCTGCACGATGAGCTTCCGGGCGTTGGCTTCCGCTACGCGCAATTCGTTTTCCACCTGCATCGCCTGTTGGACGGCGCGGTTCTTGGCGTCGATGGCCTGGGTGATGCTTTCGGGGTACACGATCCCGGAAGTCAGTTGTTCCAGCTGAAAGCCTTCCTTGGTCAATTCGGCGGAAAGCTGGGCCTGTACTGCACTTTCGAAGCCTTTCCTGTTGGAGATCATGCTGTCGGTCGTGAATTCGTTGAACTGGATGCGGAACGCATCGCGGACGTAGTTGTAGAGCGTGGTGGTAGTGATTTCCTTGATGCCCTTGCGGTATTTCTGAAAAATCTCCGGGGAATGGCCGGCGATCACTTTATAGGTAATGGTGGGGTCCACGGTAAAAACCGACCCGTCTTTGGCATTGACGGTAAATGGTTCATAATCCGCCGTTTGCACAAATACCGGAAACTCATGTACGTCTTCCGTAAAAGGGTTATACCAAACGCGCCCCGTTACGAGCGAAACGTCCTGTACGCCTTTATCGCTACCGTAGAGGCGAACTAATACGCCTTCGTGGCCCGCATCGATCCGGGTGCAGGAAGAATAGAAAAAAATAATAATGGCGAGAAGCGCGATGGATGTCCAAATAATGGTCTTTTTCATGCCGGGTGTTGGTTTACTGTTCGATATAGGTTGAAAATCAGGCAAGATAGCGTATTGGCGGTAAGTCAACGAGAATTTTTTGCGGACGTATTTGAGCGCCATAAGCTATGCGCTAATTGAATATAAGCTACAAATATTGTCAAATCCCACGAATACGAAATGGATTTTTAAAATCTCAGCCGCGCAGGTATATCAAAACATCCGGCGGACGGGCGCTACATTTGATGTAAATTGTATCTTGAACATCAACTTTATGAACTGGATCACCCGCGAACGCCCGAAGATCGACCGGATCGCTTGTCCCTGGCTGATACGCCGCTTTGTTGACCAGGACGCCGTATTTTTCTATGTGCCGGCCGACCAGGTGATCGCCCAAGCCGCCGAACTGGGCGCCATCCCTTTCGACGTTGCCGGTGTGGAGTTTACGCATTATGGGGACGAGTGCACTTTCGACTACATCATCAGGAAATATCAGATTTCCGACGAAGCCGTACTGGCCATGGCGCCCATCGTCCGCGGAGCTGATACCGACCGCCACGATTTCGCGCCGCAGGCTTCGGGGCTATGGGCCATTTCCGCAGGGCTCGCGTATAATCATACCGACGATCACGACCTGCTGGAGAAAGGCATGTTGATCTACGATGCCCTCTACAGCTGGGCCAAACACCTGCAAAAAGTAAAGCACACCCAGCAACCCGATGAGCAACAGCTGCTCATTGCCATCAACCGGTTCCTGCAGTCCCGTGAAAGGACAAGTGGTAAAATGCCGGCATGGGCAAAGGAACTAAAGGAAATGATCCAGGACCATATCGACACAAGCCTGACGTTAAAAGAGCTTTCCCAAAGCCTCGATATCAACCCTTCGTACCTCTCCCGGAAATTTTCCAAACATTTCGACAACCTGTCATTTGCGGAGTACATCCAGCAGCAGCGTATCGGCAAGGCCATCCAGCTGATGAAGAACCCGGACCATACCCTGACGGAGATCGCCTATTTAACCGGGTTTTCGGATCAAAGCCATTTTACCCGGATTTTCAGGAAACTGAAGGGCGAAAGCCCGAACAACTTCAGGAAGAACCTCCCTGAATAACTGTTCCACGATCTGCAGCGCACCTTTCTGAAAAAAAAGTCCCCAAAAGTAAGTTCTGTTCAAGGACAGTCATTTCCGTTCTATTCTACCGGCACATTCCTCCGTAATCTTGCCTTTGATTGGATTTCAACAATTTAAACCACATCAAAGTGACTACCAGCAAAGGCTTTGCAAGCCAACCATTAAAAATGCCCGTCCTGGCGACGCTTCTTTTCATCGGCACTTCCGGCATGGTGAAAGCCCAGCAGGCGGCGCCCAGCGGCTATCCGAAAGTAACCGGCTACGTGGGCCTGCTTCATCCGATAGTGACTTTTGGCAGCGACAAACCGCATTACAACTTCGACGGAGGCTATACGGCGGGCCTGCCAACAGGGATCAATCTCTGGAAAAGCCAGCAGATCGGTTTCTCGATGGAATTTGTGCCCACCATCCGTTCAACGGGCGGTACCAGCAAGATGAGCAACTTTTGCTTTCATCCCGGCGTGCTGTTCGGGTTGGGCAAAGGCTGGACGGTAGCGGCCCGCGCCGCATTTGAAACATCCGGCAGGTACGGCTTCACACCGGTTTTGAATAAAGTAGTGATAAAGGGAAAACAAGCCAGTATGTTCGCCGCTGTTCCTGTTCCGGCGCGGTTCGGGAACGACCAGCCGGCCACTTTAACCATCGGCTTCCAGTTCGGCGTCGCCTTTTAGCGATAGCTGGCAGGCCGGGTAAACTGCAGGTTATGAAATGGATAACGAGGGAACGCCCTAAGATCGACCGGATCGCTTGCCCATGGCTGATCAAGCGGTTCGTAGACCCGGACGCGGAGTTTATTTTCGTTCCGAAGGAAATGGTTTTCCAGGAAGCCGGAAAACAGAACGCCATCCCGTACGACATTCCCGGCGCGGAATACTCCCACTACGGGGAGGAATGCACTTTTGATTACGTGGTCCGGAAGCACGGTCTGACCGACCCGGCTATCCAGGTGATCGCCATTATCGTCCGCGGAGCTGATACCGACCGCTTTGAACTGGCGCCAGAGGCCGCCGGGTTTTGGGCCATCTCCGCCGGCCTGTCCAGGAATTACGCCGACGACCACGCGCAACTGGAGATCGGGATGAAGATCTATGACGCCCTTTACAGCTGGGCCGCTTATGCCCGGGATGAGCGCCATAACTGGGATCCTGATCTGCTACCGCCTAAAAAGTCCGAAATTTAGAAAAATCGCAGTGCCATGAAGTCAAGCACCATAGCAACTGCATTTTTGGCTGGCGGCATTCTCTATAGTTGTCTGCAATCGCCAACCGCCACTTCTTAAATCTTCATTACTGGGGCACAGGCCCTGCGGAAAAACTGGCCAGCGGCCTGAAAGCCGCGCTGGATAAAACAGGCACCGCAAAAGTCAAATAAAACCGTAATCATACCATCCATGAGCACGCATTCCACCGCTCCGTACACGTTGCGGAGCCTCGTTCTTTATTTTCTGAAACTCGGTACCGTCGGCTTCGGCGGGCCCGTGGCCCTCGTCGGCTATATGCACCGTGATTTGGTTGAGGAACGCAAATGGATCACGGAAGACGACTATAAGGAAGGGCTGGCCCTTGCTCAGCTGGCGCCTGGGCCTTTGGCCGCGCAGTTGGGCATTTACATCGGGTTCGTTCATTACCGCCTGGTGGGCGCTACGCTGGCGGGACTGGCTTTCGTGTTGCCGTCTTTCCTGATGGTGCTGGCGCTGGGGGCGATTTACGTCCATTTCCAGGGCATCAGCTGGATGCAGGCTGTGTTCTATGGGGTGGGCGCGGCGGTGATCGGCATCATCGCCATCAGTGCATATAAACTCACGAAAAAGTCCATCGGAAAAGACTATTACCTTTGGTTCATCTACCTGGTGGCGGCTGTTACGACCGTCATCACGGAACACGAAAACATCTGGCTGTTCATCGGAGGCGGCATTTTTTACTGGCTGGTAAAATCTTCTTCACGGCTGAAGCAGCAGGCCGCAAGCGCAGTGCCTTTGTTAATACCGGCAATGATCCAGGCAAATACCGGAGGTGACGCCAATACCGGGAAACTGGCGGATATATTCTTATTCTTCGCCAAGGCGGGCGCTTTTGTTTTCGGCAGCGGACTGGCCATCGTGCCGTTTTTGTATGGCGGCGTGGTAAAGGAATATGGATGGCTGAATGAGCAGGAATTTATGGATGCGGTAGCCGTGGCCATGATTACGCCTGGGCCTGTCGTTATCACCGTGGGGTTCATCGGGTATTTGACGGCCGGGTTTTCCGGCGCATCCGTAGCGGCTTTCGCCACGTTCTTCCCTTGTTACCTGTTCACCGTGATTCCGGCCCCATACTTTAAAAAATATGGCAAAAAGCCGGGGATCAAGGCTTTTGTGGATGGCATCACGGCGGCGGCTATCGGGGCCATTGCCGGGGCCGTGATCGTATTGGGCAAGCGCAGCATTCACGATATTCCCACCGCGCTGATCTGTCTTGCTGTTGTGGCGCTGCTGCTGCTCGTGAAAAAAGCGCAGGAACCGGTGATTATTCTTGTGGCGGCACTCATTGGCCTATTGATTAAAGCGTATGTTTAATCAGATAGTTTACAATTTCATCGACTGTTTTTTTCGCGGAACGGCCCACGCCGATGAGCGTGGCGGAAGCGAACCCTGTCCAGTTCCCGTAACCCACGAGCCATAATCCGGGCACTGCCGTAGAGCGGGTGCCTTCCGTTCCGGCCTTCCCATCCGGCAGCACCGGCAACATCGGATGCAGGTGTTTGAGCGAAGGCCGGAATCCGGTACAGAAAATGACGGCGTCCACCGGCTCTGTGCGCCCATCCTTCCAGCCAATCCCATTTTTCATGAACCGGTCGAATGCCGGTACCGAATGCAGCACATCCCGCGCGCGGGCATCCTTCACTGAAGGCACCATCACGATCTGGCCGAGCGACGGCGGCCTGAAATCCTTGCCTTGCCTGCGGGCCTCATATTGCCGGGTGGCCGCGTCAAAGAGGTATCTTCCGTCCACCTCATCCGGAAGGAAAGAAGGCGGCTTCAGCGTCACCCAAAGCGTGTCTGCCACGCGCGACAGTTCCGCGAGTATCTGCGCACCGGAATTGCCTTCGCCCACCACCGCCACACGTTGCCCTACGAACGCCGCCGGGGAACGATATTCGGAAGAATGAATCACCACGCCGCCGAATTCCTCCCGGCCTTCGATCGCCGGAATGATCGGATTGGTAAAACTGCCGGTTGCGCTCACTACAGCCCGAGACTGGTAGGTGCCGCGGGGAGTTTCCAGCACGAAAATCCCTGCTACATTGCTCACGCTTGTTACATCCACGGGCCGCTCTACCGGAAAGTTGTATCGTTGTTCGTAATCACGTAGGTAGGCGATCGTTTCGTCCCTGCTGGGATAATACGCAGCGCCGCCGGGCGCGATCACGCCGGGAAGCGAGCTCCATTGCGCCGGCGAAAAAAGGGAAAGCGACTCCCAGGCATATTGCCAGGAGCCGCCGGGTGCAGGTTCTTTATCCAGCAGCAGGAAATTCAGCCCGGACCTGCGCAGGTAGTAGGCGACCGCAAGGGCACTCTGCCCGCCGCCGATCACGATCACATCATATACTTTTCCCATGCTCGATATAAAAGTTGGGCCTTTGCTCGCAAAAGCCGGTTATTTCCGTTGATCCGATTTGTTCCAGTCCTTCCATTCCTTCCGCGCTTTTTGCAGCGCTTCCATGAATGCCGGGTTCTTGCTCCATGCGCTCAGGAGATTCCAGCTGATGACCCGCGAAGCCTCGTTATCGCTAGGGTAGTGGATACCCATCAGCTCCCGCGACCAGCGGACTTCCTCCGCCATTTTCAGAAAATCGGCGCGCCGCTCCGGGATGATCTCGGCAAACAGGAAGGCTTCCGAAAACGCCCACAGTGAATGCCCGCTCGCGAACGACGGCGACGAGATCCGGGCCAGCGGTTGCAACGCTGGCTCCAGGTGGTAGGGCCGGGCCCGCTTGAAGTGCCATTTCAACCGGAACTCCGTTACCCGGATGTCCTGGATGCAGTTGAGCAGCAGCTCCGTTGTGGCCGGGAAGTTTTGGTCGTTGTACCATTCCCCGACGGGCGAAGCGATGTAAAAGAGCTGTTTCCGGTTCTCTTTGTAGTCAGGGTCTTCCGGGTTCAGGATGTTCGGCCAGGAGCCGATGTTGGCGATGTACTGTGCCCGCGCTACTTCCTGCGGCGTCCTGTTTTGTTGCAGGCGGAGCAGGTAGTCCAGCTCGGCCCTGGTCTGGTCGGAGCTGTTGGCCGGCGGGGTCGCGAGCCCCGGCAGCATGGCTTCCAGCGCTGCACTAAGATACATCGTTCTCCATAATGTGTTGCCCTGCGCGCCTTTTCCGTATTCCGCCCAGGGGTAACGGATCGTATCCATCCAGGCGCGGGAGTTGTCGGGCAGCGGGTTCAGTTCGGATAACGTTTTGTAATGCTGGCTCAGGGGCTCCAGCGGGTGCAAAGCGTTGCCCGCGAAGCGGAATGCGGCAAGAATTACGAATGCGATGGCCAGGGGCAGCAGGAGAAGCGTCTTTCTTTTGGATAGTTTGTAATGCATGTTGAATGATTTTCCTATATGACGGGCCATTCAAAAAAAAGACGCAACCTATTTTCAGGTACAATCTCCACCGCAGCAGGAAACGATATTCCCGTACTTGTCAAACTCGAAATCGCAGCATTCCAGGATGGCGGCGCGCAGCATCTCCTTCGACCGTTGAACCCTTGATTTCAGCCCGGAATACGACATACCCAGCTCCGCCGCCAATTGTTTCTGCGATATGCCTTCGATCTCCGATTTCACCAGCGCCTCGCGGTAGATTGGCGGAAGGGCCTGGATCATCTGGCCCACAAAGGAATCGGACAACCGCGCCACGAGATTTTCTGGCTCGCTGGCAGGCGCCGGCAGGTGTTCGGCCTCGGCAGCGCCGGTGAGCGCTTTGCCTTTCTTCCGGAAATAATCCGCCACGGCGTTGTCCGCCATCTTCATCACATAAGGGATCACGTTTTCCGCCTGAGAAATTTGCGGCAGGCGCTGCAGCAGCTTCAGGTATACATCCTGGAGAATGTCTTCGCAGCAGTCGGCATGGTTGACGCGGGAGCAAATGCGTTTTTCGAGCTTGCCTTCGAGCTGCGCGAGAATGGGCAAAATGGTTTGCATATCGTTGGATTAAAGAAAAAGGGCTAAAAGCCCCTTCTCAACATGTCTGCATATTCGTTCGGAAGCATACTGGTTTCTATGGCCCTGGCCGCCTTTTCCACGTCGTACCCGAAGCGGATAAATTCCACCTGGAGGGAATTGGGGTCGCGGATGGACAGGGTTTCGTCGATGTGCAGCATCACGTAGCCGCCGCGCGGGTCGCCGTCCTTCGGTTTGCCAACGGAGCCGATGTTGATGGCGTGGCGGCACCTGGACGCTTCGCCGGGCTCCGTGCAGATGATCCGGTGGTAAGGCTTATGCGTGTGGCCGAAGCAAAGGATATCGGCGTTGGCATCCGTGAGGATGCGCAGCATGCTCTTTTCGTCCCGGTCTTCGAAAAGGTATTCGTTGATCTTCCGGGGACTGCCATGCACCAGCATGAGGGTCAGCGTATCGTCGTTCAGCTGGAACTCGACGCGGATGTGGGCGGGCAGTGTGCGCAGGTATTTGCGCTCATCGTCGCCAACAAGGGAGTTGGTGAAGGAAATGGAGATCTGGCCCATGTCCTTATCCGCTGTGGTTTTGTAGGCGCATCCGCATTCGTTGCTCATCCGGCCGATGCCCTGGTCGTAATTGCCGGCGATAGTAGGGATACCGCGCTTGCGGACCGCCTGGATCACTTCATTGGGCCAGATATTGTAGCCTACCAGGTCGCCGAGGCAGTAAACGGCGTCGGGGTTGCGTTTGTCCAGGTCGGCGAAGAAGGCTTCCAGCGCCGGGAGGTTCGCGTGAATGTCGGAAAACAGCGCAATTTTCATCGGTTGCGGTTTAGGCAGTTATGTTTTTGACGTGCGTATTGACGAATTTTTCAAAATAATTGCGGATGATCTGCCGTACTTCGCGGAATTGTTCCGTGATTTCTTCTTCCGTGCCGGTAGCTTTGGCCGGATCGGGGAAATTTTCATGGAATTTCTCCGCGTGCGACGGGAACACGGGGCAGCGTTCCTTCGCGTGATCGCAAACGGTTACCACGTAATCGAAGTCGATGTCTGCATATTCGGCGATATTGTTGGACGTGTGGCCGGAGATATCGATGCCGTCTTCCGCCATGGTGGCGATGGCGCGGGGATTCACACCGTGTGTTTCCACGCCTGCGCTGTATACTTCAGCTTCGTCGCCCGCGAAGTGTCGGAGATAGCCTTCTGCTATCTGGCTGCGGCAGCTGTTGCCGGTGCAAAGGACCAGAATCTTTTTCATTTGGAATAGTAGGTTTTGAGTTTATGCTTGCAATGCTTTTTCTTCCGATTTACCATACCAGCGTTTCCGCAGCCAGAATGCCACGTTCACCAGGGCGATAAGGGCGGGCACTTCCACCAGCGGGCCTATCACGCCTGCAAACGCCTGTCCGCTGTTGATCCCGAACACGCCGATCGCTACGGCGATGGCCAGCTCAAAGTTGTTGCCGGCCGCCGTGAAGGCGATGGAGGCGTTTTTCGAGTAATCGGCGCCCAGGGCTTTGCCAATGAACATGCTCACGAGGAACATGATTACGAAGTAAATGGCGAGGGGGATGGCGATGCGAACCACGTCCATCGGGATCTGAATGATCAACTCACCCTTCAGGCTGAACATCACCACGATGGTGAACAGCAGGGCGATCAGGGTGATCGGGGAAATCACGGGCACGAATTGTTCCTGGAACCATTTTTCACCTTTCCAACGGATCAGCGCGAAGCGGCTGATGATGCCTGCAGCGAACGGAATACCCAGGTAAATGGCTACGCTTTCTGCGATCTGGCCGATGGTGATATTCACTTCCAGCCCTTTCATCCCGAACACTGGCGGCAGCACGGTAATGAAGAACCAGGCGTATACGCTATACAACAGCACCTGGAACACGCTGTTCAGGGCCACGAGCCCGGCGGCGTATTCGCGGTTGCCTTCCGCCAGCTCGTTCCACACGATCACCATGGCGATGCAGCGGGCCAGCCCGATGAGGATCAGCCCGATCATGTATTCCGGATAGCCGTGGAGGAAGAGCACCGCCAGGCCGAACATCAGTACGGGCCCGATCACCCAGTTGAGCAGCAGCGATGCGCTGAGGATCCTGGTGTTGCGGAACACTTCGCCCATTTTACCGTAGTTCACCTTTGCCAGTGGCGGGTACATCATGAGGATGAGGCCGATGGCCAGGGGAATGTTGGTGGTGCCGGTCGAGAAGGAATTGATGAAACTGCCGGTGGAGGGAATGAAATACCCGATGGCAACACCGGCCAGCATGGCGAGAAAAATCCAGAGGGTGAGATAACGGTCAAGGAAACCCAGGCGTTTCCGCTGAGCGGGATTACATTGCTGCATAGTTGTACGTTTTCTAAATACCAATTTCTTTACTCCGGCACTCCATCAGCACGGTATCGCGCCATGTGCCGTCCATTTTGCCGATCTTCTCCCGGAACCCGACTGTACGGAAACCACAGGCTTCGTGTAGCTTTATGCTGGCTGAATTCTCCGGGAAGATTCCGGCCTGGAGCGTCCAGTAGCCATGTTTTTCACTGACGGCGATCAGTTCTTCCAGCAATGTTCGGCCGATACCTTTTCCCCGGGCCGATGCCGCCACATAAACGCTCACTTCGCCAACCCCGGCATAAACACACCTTCCCGAAACGGGCGTAAGTGCCGCCCATCCCATCACCTGGTCGCCGTCGACGGCAACCAGCCTGCCAATTTCGGCGTGGCTTTGGTCCCATTCTTCCCATTCGGGAGCAGCGGTTTGGAAAGTGGCGTTCCCGGTAGCGATACCGCTTTCATAGATCGATTTTACTGCCGGCCAATGGCGCGGTTCCATGGAGATGATCTGCATTGCGTTGATTTTTAGGAGCAACAATTGGGACCGCAGCAGGCAGTGGCGGCACCAGGTTTTTCCGCGTAAACGGTAATACTGAATATGCCTGTCTGTTGAGACTTGAATCCTGCCAGTTCTTCCGGCGAGAGGTATTTTTCGAGGATATCGTCTGGGATGATGATCGCTTTTTCCTTTTGAACGGTGATGTTCTGGAAGCCGTTCTGCGCGATCAGCTCCAGGTACGTTTCTTTCTGGCTGGCGCCGGAAACGCAGCCTGCGTACATTTCGGCGGCTTCTTTCAGGGATGCGGGGAGGTTGCCGGTCAGCACTACATCGGAGATGCTGAAGTGGCCGCCGGGCTTCAGGACGCGGAAGATTTCGGAGAAGACGCCGTTTTTGTTGGGCACCAGGTTCAGGACGCAGTTGCTCACGATGACATCGGCCACATTGTCGCTCACGGGCATCTGCTCGATATCGCCCTGGCGGAACTCGACGTTATGGAAACCGCGGACTTCCGCATTGTGGCGGGCCTTGGCGATCATGGCGTCGGTGAAATCGATCCCGATCACCTTGCCGGTTTCACCGGTTTCAGCGCGGGCGATGAAGGCGTCGTTGCCGGCGCCGGAGCCCAGGTCGATCACCACGTTGCCGGGCTGGATTTTGGCGAATTGGGTAGGGAGGCCGCAGCCCAGGCCGAGGTCGGCGTCGGCGTTATAGCCTTCGAGCTGGGTGTAGTCTTCGCTCATGATGTTATATACTTCATCGGAACAGCAGGAGGCGCCGCAGCAGGAGGAGGCGTTGGTATCTTTATCCTGCAGGGCAATGTTGCCGTATTTCTCGCGGACGAGGTCTTTCAGTTCTTGATCTGTAGGCATCGTAATAAATTGTTCGTATAATTGCAATATTGCGATAAATAAGGGCAAAAAAATATTAGCAGCAACTGCCCTCGGATACGCTGCTATCGAAGAATTTGTCGAAAAGGTTACGGTATTGCATCCAGGTCTTCGGGTTGATGCAGTAGCAGATGGAGGTACCTTCCACGGTGCCCTGGATCAGCCCTACGGCTTTCAGCTCTTTGAGGTGCTGGGAGATCGTCGCCTGTGCAAGGCCGAGCTCTTCCACCAGGTCGCCGCCGATGCAGGCGTTGATCTTTACGAGATGCTGCAAAATGGCGATGCGCGCGGGGTGCGCCAATGCTTTCGCCATGTTGGCGATGTCGTTTTGCTGTTTGGTGAATAAATCGGTCTTTGTAGCTCCCATAATATTGCAATATTACGATGGATTGACAATACAACCCAAATTTATTTTCGTGTATCGAATGAATTCCTAAGCAACGCTCTTTTTATGAAGACAGCATCGACGTTTTTCTTTACATTTCTTATCATCGACCCGATATTTCAAAAAAAAATCAATTGCTGCATGAAAAAATACCGGATGGAATCGAATTTAAAATTATTGCAGTTCGGGATGCAGTTTCGTACACCTTGTTTTTTCGGTAACTGAAATCGCTGTTTGGACTGGTTCGAAATGAACCGATTCAGTCCCTACAAATCAATGCAGACAAGACTTTTGGAGAAAAAAGGTGACACCAATTTAGGATATTCCAGTGTCACCTTTTCTGCGACCATTTAGCGTGGTTTGACAAGGATTAACAATACCCTTAAAAAAGCGAAAGCCGCGCCGATCGTGCGATCTGCGCGGCTTTAGTTTTGTAGACTTTCATCTTTGTGATCCCTATGGTACAAAACTCGAACCTTTTCATCTATGATTTGTATCAATTTTTATCATCATCCAGCCTCAGGGGCAGTCCATAAAATAGGCATCGCCAGCACGGAGCGCATCCCCCTTGATTTCCATCCTCAAAAAACGGACTTTTGAACAAAGTATATTTGAACTTTTGAACAAAGCCGCCCATTCCACGGCAAAGTAATTTTGTTTCATCATCAACGATTAAAAAATCGCTATCATGAAACAAAACAATTACCAGGGCGCATTGCAAACCCCTTTACATTCAGGCTTCCATGCCGCATCCACAACGGCAGATGTTATTGAGGGCATTGACCTTACCGGGAAAATTGCCATCGTAACCGGCGGCAATACCGGCATCGGGCTGGAAACCACCGGCACTTTGGCTGCAGCCGGGGCTACCGTGATCGTTCCGGCGAGAGACGTCGAAAAGGCGAAACGGAATCTGCAGGGTATTCCGAATGTGGAAATCGCGGCGATGGACCTCATGGATCACGCTTCTATCGACAAATTCGCTGACAGCTTCCTGGCATCGGGCCGGCCGCTGCACCTGCTCATCAACAACGCCGGCATTATGTGGGTACCCCTGCGTAGGGATAGCCGGGGCATCGAATCCCAACTGGCTACCAATTACCTGGCGCAATTCCAGCTCACGGCCAGGCTGTGGCCTTCCCTCAAAAAGGCAAATGGCGCGAGGGTGGTCAACGTATCGTCGCAAGGCCACCAGTTTGCGCCATTCGATTTTGAAGATCCCAACTTCCTGTACCGCAACTATGAAACATTACAAAGCTACGGTCAGTCGAAAACCGCAGTAAACCTCTTCACGCTGGAACTCGACAACCGGGCCAAAGCTAGTAACGTAAGAGCTTATTCCCTCCACCCCGGATCTATCGGCGGCACAGAGCTTGGCCGGGAAGCGCCGCTTGAGCTTTTTCAAAAAATGGGTTTCTGCGATGCCGACGGGAACATGTTCCCGGAAGTACTGGCCTCCCTGAAAACCATTTCCCAGGGCGCCGCCACCACGGTTTGGTGCGCAACTTCACCTCTACTCAACCAAACCGGCGGCGTGTATTGTGAGGATGCCGATGTTGCAGCACTGGCAACCGGCGAATCCGCCTCCGGAGGCGTGAAGCCTTACTCTCTCAACGAATCCAGCGCCAAACGCCTATGGACGCTCACCGAAGAAATGATCGGCCACAAATTCAATTGCTAACCTTAAATTCCTGAAAAATGAAATCATCAACATCAAAAATAGCCGTTATTACCGGCGGCAACAGCGGAATCGGATACGCCACGGCAAAAAAACTTTCCGAAAACGGCGTTAAAGTCATTATTACCGGCCGGAGAAAAGAAGCGGTGGAGAATGCCGCGAAGGACCTGGGGGTGGATTGGGCGCTTGCAGACCAGGCCAGCCTTTCAGACATAGACCGCCTCGTGGCTGAGGTTTCGGAGAATTTCGGCAAGGTCGATATCCTGCTCATTAATGCCGGCATCACCAAGTTTTCACTGATAGAACATACGTCGGAAGGGCTTTTCGATGAAATGATGGACGTGAATTTCAAAGGCGCCTATTTCACGTTAAGTAAATTCATTCCCATCCTGAATGATCACGCCTCCGTCGTGTTTTTATCGTCTACTTCAGCCAAAATTTCCCCTCAAAGCGCATCGGTATACGCAGCCAGCAAAGCAGCCATCAATGCCCTTGTGAAAATTGCGGCGCTGGAGTTGGCACCCCGGAAGATCCGCGTCAACGCCGTAAGCCCGGGGCCTGTAGCCACAGAGATAATGCATAAAATCGGACTGGATTGCCAATTGGAAGAACAACTGATCGGCTCCATCCCATTATCCCGCCTCGGGAAGCCCGACGAGGTGGCGGATATGGTCTCCTTTCTCTCGGGCAATAACGCAGCCTTTATTACAGGTTCCAATTTCCTGGTAGACGGTGGCCAATCGGTCTGACGAAAAACCAGCCGATTACTTTCAAACGGGATTTCAGCAAAACGTTCAACAATACTCCGCAACGTTGGCTAACGCAAAAAAGACTGAAGCTGGCGCATTAACATCTCATGGAGAAAAAAAGGAAGCCGGTAGACGTATGCTACGAAGTAGGATTCGAGAATCTGTCCCATTTTTCGTTTGCGTTTAAGAAGCGCTTCGGGTATGCGCCTACGAAGTTATTGGAATAATCACGACTCTTTTCTTTCCAAAGCAAGTAAATGGAAGGATAACGGTATCAGCGGAAGTGGCAGAGCATACAAAATTCATTGATGAAGATATCGAATAAAAAAAAGCTTCAAAACGAATACGTTCTGAAGCCTTTTTATATTTTGTGATCCCGCTGGGACCAGCTATAATGCCTTACAGACGTGTGTTTCGTAGGGTTTGTGATTATATGTCAATGATTTTGCGACTACTCCAAATAGCGCACAATGCATTGATTTACAAAGAACTATCTTTCGTTCACAAAGATAGTAAAAGGACTACAAAGTAGATCAAACCGCGCGGAAATTATTTTAGCCGCATCATACCTGCTTTATACCGCTTTGAAACCGGCTGCATCAATGCTCCAGGTACGCGCGGACTTCGGCCTCCGGCAACGCGGTGTACCGGCAAAACTCTCCCACGGAAACCAACTGCCCTGCCTTCTTCCCATTTGCTTTACGGATCCGCTGAAGGAGTAGCCGCGCCGTCCGCTCGGACCGGCCGGTAATGTTTTGAATGTCCCTTGCGAAGATTACCATGCGGGGAGGGACCAATCTGTGCGTAATCGGCATTTTCGGAATGTGAATTTTTCTGTGATCGTATGCCGGTGTAGGTTTGCTTTCGTAGCACAAAGTTACTGCATCTCGGCCAGATGGAAAGCCCAACGGGCGCGGCTATGCAAAGCGCCCCATTTTAAACTAAACCCCAATAAATGGCAAAACAAAAGGGGATCGTTCCCCTCGAAGGCACAATCGGAAACGTGACCTTCTACAAATCCAAAGCCGGTTACCTCGCCCGTGAAAAAGGCGGCGTCGACGGCTCCCGCATTGCAACGGATCCCGCGTTCGCCCGTACCCGTGAAAACGGCTCCGAGTTCGGCCGCGCCGGGAAGGCCGGCCGCCTGTTGCGCACCTCGTTGCGCGCGCTGCTCCTGGGTATCAACGACAGCTACATGACCGGACGCCTCACCCGGGAGTTCGTGAAGGTCATCCGCGCCGATGAAATCAGCCCCCGCGGGCAGCGGAACGTCATCGATGGCGAGGCGGAGCTGCTGCAGGGCTTCGAGTTCAACCAAAACGGGCGCCTGGGCGCGACGCTCTACGCCCCGTTCACTACTAGTATCAACCGTTCGACGGGCGAGCTCTCGGTGGCGCTGCCATCCTTCGTGCCGATGAACATGATCGCAGCGCCGGCCGGCGCCACACACTACAAGATCAATGTTGCCGGCGTGGAAATCGACTTCGAGGCGGAAACGTTCGTGGTTGACCTGGGCTCCACCGGCGAAACCGCAATCGGCACCAATCCCACGCCGATGACCACCCTCACGGCAACAGTCACGCCTGCTAGCACGAAACCGCTGTTCCTGGCTGTAGGGATTGAGTTCTTCCAGCAGGTGAATGGCGCCACATATCCACTGCGGAATGGTGCATACAATGCGCTGTCGCTGGTGTTGGTCTCCAGCGGCGTGTGATTTTTTAACCCGTAAAGTGAAGCGTATGAAAATTGCCGAAAGGCTGATCGCCCCAACGCCTCCTTTCTTCCAGAAGGTCCGCACGATCGGGCTGCTGATGGTCGTGATCAGCGCCTGCGTATCAGGTACGCCGTGCGACTTTCCGGAAGCCATCAACGAAATCATCCGCGAAATGGCGATCACTGGAACAGTCATGGCAGGACTCAGCCAGGCAGCGGTGAAGAAGGAAGAAGGTTAACCCCAAAGACAGTTCCAGCATGCTGCTGGGACGCCGGTGAGTAGGTAAAAGGGCCTCCGTGGGAGGCCCTCTTTATTGGAACAATTCCTGAATCTTTTGTTTTGCACTAAATGCTTCGATCACCGCAACGACGTGATCTCGATCTTCCTTTGAAAATTTTTCCAAGCGTTTCGCGATTTGTAGATATGCGTCTTCACCCTCTGCGGGAGGTAATGTGTCTCCTAATATTAGATAATCAAGGGAAACATTCAAGGCCCTTGCAAATTTTGCTGCGACCTCAATGGAAGGCACCATTTGGTCGCGCTCATATTTGCTTACAACGTCTTGTACGATTCCCAGCATTGTGCCAACGTCTTTTTGGGTTAAATTTCGCTGCTTGCGTACTGCTGCAGCTCGTTGTCCGAAAGTCATAAAACAATGGTTTAAAGTAAAACTGTAAACTACTGTAAAAAAAGTACACAACGATGCATTATAAGCATTATTAATATTAAGTATGGTCTATTGTGAATAATTTTATAGAGTTATACACACTAAATATAGTAAATTCTACTTGTTATGTTACTTACTATTTAGTAACTTTAGATAGTAAAAACGTTAACCCAATGAAACTAGTAGAAATACCGACCAAACGCCGGCTTACCGTAACCCGTAAGCCCAGCGAAAAGATTGTTCCTTTAATCAACGTTTCCGGAAAATGGCTTGAAAAAGCCGGCTTCAATGTAGGTGACATTGTAGAATTGCTGGTAACCCAGGGAAAAATTATTATTCGCAGAACAGCCAACAAATGGGTGGAAGAAGTAACCACCATCAAGTACATGGTAAACGAAAAAGGGGAACGCGTTGATTAGCGCCAACCAATTTTTTAACAATTAAAAACAATTATTTTATGGTGAAAGTTTATGTTGACACCTCCGTAATCGGAGGGTGTTGCGATGCAGAATTCCAGGAATGGAGCTTAGCTTTATTTGACGAATTTAATGCCGGCACGAAGAAGATTATTATTTCTGACATTATTTCGATGGAGTTGCTAGGGGCAAGTAATGAGGTAAAATCTTATCTGAATCAAGTACCCCAGTCTAATCGCATCCTCATTGATGCAAATGACAAAGCTTTGATGTTGGCACAAACTTACATCGATGAAGGCGCTCTGCCTGGCAAAAATTATCAAGACGCGCTACACATCGCACATGCAACATTGAGTGGAGCTGACGTTTTGGCGAGTTGGAATTTTAAGCATTTAGTAAATCTTGAACGAATTAAACAGTACAATGCAATTAATCTTAAATTGGGGTTGAATACAGTAGAAATTCGAACACCAAGGGAAATTTTAAATGTTATAGAATATGAAGAAAGCTAAAAAGTACGATGCAGTTCAGGAAGTTCGCAACCTCCGCGACAAAATGGGCCCCATTTATTTGAAAGATCCTGAAAGATTGAAAAGGGATCTGAAAAAAGCCCGGGAAGAGTTTTTCCCAAACGAATGGAATAGAGACTGGGTGATTGATACCCCATGTTTTTGGGGGACGAAGTAGGAAATGATGCGCCTACGCCCTGACTCTCCAGTTTGTTTCCCAATCCCTCCCATGTACGGCCGCCAGCCGGTGAGCCAGATAATCCACAAAATCAACAAAGGCAAAAGCCAACATCTTTGACGGTGTAGGTGGCGCCCCTTTTGGTCACTGCCAAAGGGCACACCTGGCGCCGCCTACGCCGGCAAAGATGCCCTCTCATTCTTCATTTCCAAATGGCTAACAGACACCGAGGGACCAGCCTACGCACAATTTTGTTTGCGGCCTGCAGCGCCAGAACTTTCTTCCATACCCGGCAGGGAAAAAGCAAACATCATTGCCGGTATAGGTGGCGCCCTTTGGGACCATCGAAAAGAGAAACGTTGCGCCACCTATGCCGGCAATGATGCGCCAAGATTGCACAAAAGTTGATCAAGGATCTACCGCCCCCGTTCGCGGCAGCTTGTTCTGAAGCCCAACCGCCTGCAGTGGGTACCGAGCAGATCGGAAGGCACGTGCGCATCACTGCCAGCCCCCACGGGGCACCGAGCTGCAGGAGCCCGCCCCCTGGTAAAAGCCCTTATACACAGTGTCCAAACGAATCGCGGAGAAACCCGGCACTTGCCAACAAAACGCCCCCGCCACCACCTCGCCATGCGGCGCATGCCCAGGGGGCGGGAGCGCGGCGCTTCGCCGCGCGGAGCAACCTGCGGCAGGCGCCGCCGGCAGGTGGCGGACAGAATGGGGCAGCGTAGGGATGCGCAGCGAAGCGGAGCAGACCGGGAGCTGCCCGAACGCAGGGCTTGGGAAGGGGCCTGCTTGGGGACCGTCCGCATGAGGGCAAGCCCCTTTCCAAGCCCGGAGTGAGACCGCTTTTCCTGCTCGTTGCACATAAGGATCCATATAAGCAATATGAAACTCACTACCGCTCATTGCAGCGGAGGGGCGAAATTAGTTCAGAGTATTATCAGAATTGATGATAAGTAATCAAAACTACCTCCAAATAGTAGTTCATTTAATGTAAACTCTCTAAAATAGATAGTTTACCTTATCGCGGTAATAGTACGTTTTCCGTGCTAAGGTACTTGACTCATCAACATTATTAAGACGACCTACATATCGCTTCAGATGATTAATTTCTTTCTCAAAGAAAGGATGGTTCTTATTTGACAAATTGAACTTGAAGTGAATATCAGCATCATTATTTACTTTTCCATTTGCTTTAAATAAGTTGAAGCTATCCTCGCATTTAATACGGATATTATTTGTTAGAATTTGCCGGGAATGTAAACCCTCAAAATCTACAGGATACTTACCTTTATCGTGGTCTATTAAACTAAGACTTACATTTTCTATACCATTCTGAGCCAAAAATTCCTGAATCTTTTGATAAGCATTTTTGAGTTGATAATCGCTATCAAATTCAGATATTATAGTTAGATTCAATGGTTTTGTTAGCTTATTAATACAAAACATTTTCAAAACAACAAACAAATTATCTTTCAATTTCTGGTTGCTATTATCGCACAAAATGTACCTATCAAATATTATCAATGAAGTCAGTGGCAATATTCTTTCTTTCAACTTCTCCCAGCTATCGAACTTAAGTTCAGTAGGAAAATTTTTATCCTGAGTTACTTTTAATGTTGAATTTTCCCTGATAAGCTTTATTGGATTCCAAGCCTTCTCGATATTTGCGGAAGACACATATATGTAACCTCTAGCACAAGACAGTTCATTGCAAACATCTTCATTAAGAGTCAAAAGAAATAAATTCTGTTCCCATAGTGATTCGTAAAAACGATCTGTTAACACGTCGCCTTCAAGATTGACATTATACTCAATTTTGTCAAACTTATCAATCAATAGTTCCCACATAGGATTATCTATCATTGCTTCTCGGTACTCAGATAAAGAGGCAAAGTCACAGATGAGTCTCATTCCAAACGACTCTTCCAATACAAACTTGTAAAGATCTTGGGAACATTCATTTGCATCAGACTCTACAAATAATGTATCCATAAACGATTTGGTTGCACCTAAAATTCTCATTACTGTTTGGTTGCTTTCGATTTTAGTAATTCAAGTTTCAGATTAGTGGCCTCATCAAAAAAACCTTCGCCAAATTCATTTGTTAACGATCCATTAGGCTTAATTTCAATCTTAATAGACTTAGGCTGGTTGATAGCTGGTTTGTCGTTGAAATAATAAATTAATGTATCAGATGTTTTGATTTTTCTTTCAGCCGTCAATACCTGCATTTTACGTATTATGTACTCACTGTGTGTTTCAATTATAAAACGAACCTCAAAAGTCCTAATCGCATCTATTAAAAAATCCGCAATCATAGACTGCAACTTGGGATGCAAATTTGTCTCAGGCTCCTCCAATAAAATCAATTTCTTTACTACAACGAGGTCCGCCCTTTCTTCCTTACTAATTGGTTCCTCCAGCGCAACTTTTAGCAAAATTGGCAAGAATTGAGTGATTCCATATCCTAAATCAGCAAGCGCGATCCTTTCTCCTCCGCGCATAAGAAAAATGGTTGTTGCCACTCCTTCTATGTTCTCAAATTTCAATTCGTCCGCAATCTCTAATTTCCTTAGCCACCTGTTTGTAAAACTTAATGATTCTTCAGATATATCTCTAGATCTATATTCTAAAATCAACTCATTAAAAGAAGTTCCCTGCGAATCATTTGTATACAACCTCTTAGTATTAGCTCGAACAGCTTCCAAATACTCAATATTCTCAACAATTTCAGAAAAATCGTTTAATACATTTCGAATCGGACTTGATAGAAAAAATGGGTGCAGTTCCCTTTTTTCCTTCAAATCGAAATTATCAAGGATATACTTTTCGAAAATTTTTGTAAATACTACTATAGGTTCATCTATATATAATTCTTTGGCATTTTCCTTTGGCGCAAATACAGTTGAGTGAGTATATGTTTTAGATTTACTCTTTTTGATATACTCTGATTTTGCTGTAAAAAACCGAACTGGATCATGGAATAGCAATTTTAAGGTTTTATCTTTTTGAACTTTTTCGCTGTCAATGAAAAGCCTATGGACATCACCTGGATCAGGAGATCCGATTTCCAACTTCATAAAAGGTTGCTCGTCCTCCTTGACAAACATTTCAATAACCTTCAATCTGCCGCTTCTGTCATTTTTCTCGTAAGTTAATTCTATAGTAATAAGTGTTTTAGTAGTATCATTCAATTCCTTCAAAACTGAGTAAGAACTTCGTCTAGTTGTAATTGATTGCTTATAAAAGGTTCCTTTGGATAAGCTAGCATGTTCAGATCCTCCAATCTTCACTTGGAGACCAATCTTCAATGTACTTTTTTGTTCCTTAGATTCTGTATTTAAAGCATTCTCAAATGTTCCTAAATTATGTTTCGGTCCCGAAAAATCTAAGACTTGCAAATCACTACTATAATTACTTTTCAACAAAAGCAAAGCCTTTAAAACGGAACTTTTACCGGAGGAATTGGGCCCGGTAAGAAAGGTAATGGGCGCTAAATCGAAAACTGTTTTGGAGTTAAAAACTCTAAAATTCTCGAATGACACTTGTATCAAATGCGACATATGAAAATTGTTTCAGTATAGGTCAAAAAGCCTTAGTTAAATTATTTTATCAATATTTGAATGAGGCAAGGAAGCGATAATTGACATATTAATTAACAATAAAAACTAGTAAATATCAGCGGAATAATCATTAAAGGAACAAATCATTAACAACTAATTAACAAACAATCAGTGCATAAATTTCGGATGGGCAGAGATAACTGAATATCCTTAAACCAAGTTAAAAATTACAATAAGACCAAGATTTAATAAGCGAAGTTCCGCCGTGAACTTCACTTCGAATATTTGGAATGGCTTATATTTGTTGACTCTACCATTTAATGTAAATGTTCGTGAACACCAAAACATAGAAATGCAACTCATTTCCCTAGAAATTACCAATTTTCGGTCTTTTGGCCCCCAAACACAAATTCTGAATTTTAATAAAAAGCTGAGTGCATTTGTTGGCCACAATAGTTCAGGCAAAACAGTTGCGCTAGAAGCCTTGCGAAAACTTTTTGGCAACCGCATTGAGCGTAATCTTTCAAAGGAAGATTTCCACATCCCACCTGGGGAAGACTCATTAAAACCAACGCCTAAAACTCTTATCTTAATCGCGGATCTGAATTTCCTAGATGATGAAACAGGGGTAGAAGAGTTCGGCGAAGATTTTGTAATTGCGACTAATGGCGGCGTCCCCTTCGTTCGTATTAAGTTGGAAGCCACTTGGACACCTTCCTCTATTTCACTTGAGGGGGAAATAGAGGCCAAGCACTTTATACTTTCGGAACTTGGAGATGCTGGACAGGATGATACGTGGAAAGATTTCCCAAGGGAAAAGCATGGACTATTCCAGCTAATGTATGTTCCAGCACTAAGGAAAACTGCCGATCAAATTCGGTATGCATCCGGCTCCATACTCCACCAACTAATGCGAACCGTATCTTTCACACAGGAGTTCCGTGAACAAGTTCGAGAGCAAGTTCAGGGACTTAACCAGCTCGTTTCCGATTTACCTGGATTTACAAGTATTCAACGAACCTTACAGGGTACATGGCAGCAATTCCATAAGGATCACCGTTTCAGTGAAGCGACGATGAACTTCGGCGCTGGCGAGCTGGATGAGATTATGCGAAAAATCGACATGGAGTTTAGTCCTGCATTGGGACAACATAGGCGGTTTGGGATAGACGATTTAGGAGACGGCTATCGATCTCTGTTTTATATCACATTAGTTTGTGCATTGTTAAAGGTCCAGCAGGACAGCTGGTTACTTGACGATGAAATTCATCCAGTTTTAACCATCTTGGCAATCGAAGAACCTGAAAATCATATAGCGCCCCAACTTCTCGGCCGTGTCCTTAGGATTCTGAAGGAAATCTCCGGTCAACCACGTGTTCAACTTATGCTCAGTTCACATACGCCAGCAATTATCAAGCGAATTGATCCTGAGTCAATACTGCATTTTCGCCTAACAGACGAATTTACGTCTGAAGTAAATTTCATCGAACTGCCAGATACGACTGACACCGCATATAAATATGTAAAAGAAGCTGTTCAAAACTTCCCTGAGATATATTTCGCGAAGTTAGTGGTAATTGGTGAGGGTGATACTGAAGACGTAATCTTTCGGCATATGATGAAAGTACTCAATACTGATTTTGACGAAAACAGTGTGTCATTTGCTCCACTGGGCCACCGATTCGTTCATCACATATGGCGACTTCTATACAGGCTAAACATCCCTCACATAACAATACTCGACTTAGACCTTGGCCGACCCGATGCGGGGTGGAATAGAATCCATTACGCAATTCAAGAATTGCTAGCAAATGGGGTAGACCGAAGTTCACTTTTAGCAACTTCTAGCGGTGAACTTAGTGAGGACTCTTTCAACCAAATGCCAGATTGGTCCTATAATGGAAATTGGGAGACAGCAATAACTGCATGGCGCGGAAGACTGACTGAACATGGTGTTTACTTCTCTGGCAAACTTGATCTTGACTTTTTGATGTTACAAGCTTTCGAGAATTACTATACAGCCACAACTTTGTTGCCACAAGGTGGCGGACCAAGGATCCCAAATGCAGGAACTCCCGAATATATGACTTACGTTGAAGGTGCGGCGAAAGCAACGTTAAAAACCGACAATATAATTGATGGATTGTACTCAACTAGTGAATTTCACCAAATGATTTGGTATCGCTACCATTTCCTCAATCGTGGAAAGCCAGGCACCCACATAGAAGTCTTGTCGACCATTCCAGATGAAACTTTCCGAGAAAATGTGCCAGCTGAGCTAACTGCGATTTTCGACCATATTAGCAACTTAATCGAACCAAATGGCGAAGATCTCACCTAACAATTGGATTCCCGCCGATGGGATGCAATTGGAACCTAATGCAATTGAAGCGATCCTGGCTAACGGGAACACTTTAATCATTGCTGGGCCCGGCTCAGGAAAAACGGAATTGCTCGCACAGAAAGCGTGCTTCCTTCTACAAACTGGAAGTTGTCCCAAGCCTAAAAAAATATTGGCCATCAGTTTTAAGGTGGACGCTGCTTATAATCTTAAGGATCGCGTCCACAGAAGATGTGGATCGACTCTCAGCAAAAGATTTGACTCATTTACGTTCGATGCTTTTGCAAAACGAATTTTGGATAGATTTTATCGCGGACTACCCGACGCGTATAAAATCACCGACTATGATGTGAACATTGCAATGTCAAAAGAAATCGAAAATACCTTTCGAGGTGTCGATCTAAATTTTTTTAACACTTACTCGATTGAAGGATCATATGAAAAATTCCTAGTATCTCTACAATTGCCGCTAGAAGGAGATGCTTTGCCGACACGAGTGATAAGACAGGTTTGGCAGCTACTTCTCAACAAACGCCCAACAGATCTTTGCTTCGGGATGATAATGCGATTGGCCGAACTTATTGTCTCTACAAACCCACTTGTTAAGAGGTATATTCAATTGAACTATTCGCACATATTTCTGGACGAATTTCAAGATACAACTTTTGCCCAGTTTGATTTTTTAAACACTTGTTTCTTCGGAAGCAGGCTTAATTTCACAGCCGTAGGTGATGACAAGCAATCGATAATGGCTTATGCGGGTGCCAGGCCAGATATTTTCGACCGATTCAATGAGAAATATTCTGCCCAAGAGATTCGCCTTACTATGAACTGGAGGTCTGCACCCAAGCTTGTTAGATTTCAAAATTTCCTTGTCACGGAGCTTTTACGTAAGCCTGCCGTGGCTGTCCCTTCAGACCAGTGGTACCCAGATGCAGGCGAAGCCCAAATGTGCTTCTTTGATGCGCCGGCAGGTGAGCAACAATTTCTACTTGCACAAATACGGCACTGGATACATATTGATAACTTAAAGCCTCGGGATATATGCATCCTAGTAAAACAACGTGTAACTGAATACACTAAAAACTTAACTGACTACTTAACTGCAAATGGCATACCTGCACGAGATGAAACGGAACTTCAGGCATTGCTTGTAGAACCAGTACCGGTGTTTATGGTAAATTTAATTGAGGTAATATTTAGCGAAAAATATGGTCGTCCATACGACGAAGTACTTAAATTTATCCGATACGTTCACCAAAGCTATGGTGACGAAGAAAGTATTCGTTTAAACCGCCGTGTGTTACGATTTATAAAAGATTTACGGAATGAATACGTAAACCAAAATATTGTATTATCCTCAGATAGGATTGCCCAAATTATGAAGAAATCAGCAAACTTCGTCGGGCAAAGTCGAATCAGGGAAGCATTCCCTCAATATAAGCGAGGCAAATACCTCAGAAACCTCTTAGGACAATTACTCAAAATACTTAGTGAACAACAAGACTCGACCGGCAACATGCTTAGTGCTATCAATTCGCTGAGAGGAAACGAATCTATTCCTGTAATGACGGCACATAAAAGTAAGGGACTTGAATTTCATACAGTTGTATTTATTGGTCTTGAAGATAGTGCGTTTTGGACTTACAATGATCAAAAGATTTCAGATAACAATCTCGTTTTTGTAGCTCTTTCAAGAGCGAAGATGCGGGCAGTCTTCACATTCTGCACCTTACGTTATTTAAAAGACGAGCTGCGATTACAAACATCCAATTCCATTCGACAAATACACGATCTATTCATAAACTATCCTGACGTAAAGGTAATAGGAACGACGCAACAAAGTACAGAACATGTAGAGTTGTAAACAGAAGTAAAGTTTTTTTTTGCAAAAAAGTTATATCCTTTTATCGATTGAATTTGGACTAAATGCCACCAAATTAAACATCTCCCGCATCCGGCTCCTCACTCTATTCCCATAAGCCGCCTCCAGCTCGGCACTGTTCAGGTTCGTCGTAGCATGGGTCAACATTTCGTGCGACCGGAACAGATCATACCGGGAAAGTAGGATCTCCGCCATCACATTACACGAGTTCCCCCAATACATCGCCTGCCCCTCCAATCCCAGGTCATCATAAGCATGCACACGGGGTACATGGGAATAAGGGAAGAAAGACCCTCGCCCGTACCGCTGGATGATCTCATGGCCCACCTGGGCAAACTCGAAGGCGATCTCCCGGCAGGAAAACATCTGCGGGCGAAGGACTTCCGAGCAATAAGTCCGCATAACCCGCAGGATGGAAGTCTTCCCGCATCCCACGGGCCCGGTAATCAACACGCCTTTCTTCAGATCGAGCCCCTCATCTTTCGCGACGGCCTCATCCTGCAGGAAGTAAGCCAGCAGCTTCAGGACAACCGGCCGGTCAATTTCATGGATTTTGTAATCCCTGGAGAAAAGGGCCCAAGCCCGGGCCTCCACGTCTTTCAGCAGCTCTACGTAGTTATAAGGGGTCTGTATAGCTTTTGTCGGTATCGGCTTGGAACCGTCCTGGCCCGGTGCCTGGTCTTTGTTTTCGTTTTCCATTGTTTTCGGGAGTTTTCGGGTGAATGTTGAGCATCCATTTGCGCCCGGCGGCTCGCCAGTCGCGGATCGGGGTTTTCCCGGCCTGGCGCCAGCCGTTCGCCTGGTAGTGATGGAAGAATTTCTGCCCCTCCGCGTCCGGGTAGCCGGCGTCGCGGAAGAACGTCATGACTGCTTCGAGCCCCGGCGCGCGGGGCGCATCTGTCGGCGCCGGCCCGACCATTACCGTTTCCCTGATTTTACCTTCTATTTTTTTTCTGGGCGCGGGCGTTTTCTCCCACTCATTTTTATCATTGTTTACCTGTTTATATAATGGTCCCAAAAATGACCCTACTCGTGTATCAATTTTGGGACAGCTTCCGGTCAAATTCTGCCGGTCCGGATCTGGATCCGGGTCAGAATTGGTACACGAGGATTCAGTATCTCCAAACAGAGACAGCTGCGCCCCCGTATTACCCCGGTTGTCGAACACCAGGAGGAGCATTACAATTTGGCTCGCCGCTCCCTTCCTTTCGGCCGGTCGATAGACAATGAATCCGAAATCCTGCAGTTCCCGCAGGCAGTGTATATACGTGTTCTTCGAACCGATCCGGCAAAGGCGTAGCACCTCCGCGCGGATAACGGGGAACGGGTTTTGAAAACGATGTTGATTCCAGATTTGGAAAAGTGCCAGGTAAAGGCTGATATGATTGGCCCGGAGGCGTTCGTCCTGCCGGACGAGCCGAAAAAAGGCATTCAGGTGACGGATGTAGTTGGTGCGGGCGAGCGGCGGCATCAACTCATGGCTTGTGGTTTCTTAGCGGATTTCTTGGCATCCTCCATGAGTTTGACTACATCCTCGATGTCGTACAGGACCAGGCCGCCCATTTTGGTATAGGGGATGGTGCCATTCGTCCGCATGTGTTGTAAGGTTCCGGGAGAAATGCCCAACATCTCCCGGACCTCGTAGGATTTGATCCACTTTTTGCCCTGGGCTTTGCTCGAGGGTAATGCGATCAGTTCTCTCAACTCGTGGATCAGCTCGGACTTAAAGAGCTGCAAATCTTCTTTCGTGATGATTTCTGCTGCCATGTTTTGCATGATTTTGATGAGGAGGCAAAACAAAGAAGATCAATCACGCAAAAACAGTGGCAGGGGTAGTAGTACCTTAGCTAAATAATTGGTTATGAATAAAATAATCTTTGGAAAAATTTTCTCAAAAAGAGAATAATCCTATCAAAATGATGGAAAGTCCTTTTTTTGATTGATTCAACATACTTGTTAGGATTTCGCGCACACCGGCCGCTACGGAAGCATTTGATTCGTAATAATTCTTTCGTAGACTGCCATGCGAAATATTTGCACGCTTCAAGGAAGTGAAATGATCAGAGAAGAAGTTCAGTAGCTCCAATTTGTTAGTGTTTTGAATGTACCCCATATCGCAAAGCAATTTGAGGATGTATCCAATTTGAGGAACGGAGAATTGTGTGACTACCTTAAAATACTTCCACTTGCCGCTTCCTTCCGGAGAGGTATCCATCAGTTCGCTCGCCCTGCTTTCCCGCAAAAACCGGATCTCCTCCACCAACCAAACCTGTAACTGCCGTTGAAGTGTTTCCCTTAGCGGGTTGTAAGCCATTCCGGGCATGTGTTGAATCTGGTTAATTTCCTTCTGAATCCAAATCAACTGGTCCAAAGATTCCTTTGGCGGAAGATTCTGAGCTATTTCCGTAATCTCCTGCGTCGACCATTCGAAAAAATCGCTGTCATTGTAGTTCAGCTCACGCAATTTCTTGACGATCTGTCGCTCCACTGTTTTATCCTCAGGGTCCACCGGCACCATACCGGAAATCTCTTGCATCAATGCATTCAGATAATGCAACTTTTGATAGGAAACCGAATTGGGCGCCCGCATCGTCCGGAATTCCAGGTACGGCTTCTGGATGAAATCCAGTAACTTTTCAGACACGCCAGCGGCAGAGAAGTTTTCGATTACCAGACCCATGGATTCATCGAACTTCAACTGAGCAACAGCCTGGTAAAATACAGGGACCTTCGAATTTAAATCAAGATACCGGTAGAACTTGTCCTCAATGTAGGCCAGGGCCTCAGAAAGTGCGCTCAACGCTGCCTGGAACAGTCCGTTCCAAGTCGACTGACCGATGAGAGTTTCGGCCGATTGTGCAGTTTCATGGGGATGAATGTATTGTGATGCAACATTTGCCAGCTCGACAATGCTTCCACTGTAGGTCCGCACTATCCATTCCATTTCCGCTTCAGTCCGGAATTCAAGCATCAACTGATGGAGCCCCTCGATAAGTTTTTCCCTCTCTGAATAAATAGAGGAAAGCATGTCTGCGAAATACATGCTTTCCGGATGGGGATGTTGGGCACTTTTCTGTCTTAATTCTGTTCGTACCAGTTTTTCAAAAAAAGAGAGTAATAATTTATTCATGAGGGTTAGATTATGTTCCCGAATAGCTTGCCATGCCTAAGGATATTATTTGCCGCTAAAATTGAGGTAGATAATAGGGGGAGTCGACATGGTTTCTCTTCAAATAATTTAATTTAGCAGCCAAATTAGATAAATAGGCATTGTCACCCCTCACAACAAATTGTTAACCTGAAGTTAACGTATGCGTTATTTATACACTTTTAACATTAAGCAATCCGTTTAGCATTCATCGAACAAGGTAGTTCCAGGGAAAAATTCTCTCGCAGCACCTTCATGTCACGCGCCACTTTGCTCGCCACGATCTTCGCGTAAATCTGCGTTGTGCGGATGGATTTATGGCCGAGCATCGCGCTCACCGTTTCCAGCGGTACACCGTTGGCCAGCGTAACCGTCGTTGCGAATGTGTGTCGCGCGGTGTGGGTGGTAAGGTTCTTCCGGATGCCGCAGAGGTCGGCAATCTCTTTTAAATACCCATTGAAACGTTGGTTGCTTTTCACTGGTAGCAGGCGCCCGGCTCCCACACAGTAGGGGTGATCCTTGTATTTGTCCAGGATTTCCTTTGCAATCGGTAATAAAGGAACGTTCTCCCGGCACCAGGTCTTCTCCCGGTTCTTTACGATCCAATCTTCGCCATCGAAGTATTTCACGCGATTGTCGGGCTCCAGCAACTCGGCGTCTTTGTAAGCATAGCCGGTGCACACCATGAAGAGGTAAACGTCTTTCGCTTCCTCCAGCCGAGGCATGGGCATTTTTTTGTGGTACAGGGCGCTCAGCTCGTCGATATCGAGAATGTCGCGGTCCGGGTTGACGTAGGAACACACGTAGTCCTGGATCGGGCTGGATTCGATCCATTTCCTTTTGACGGCGAGCTTCATCATCTGCTTGGTGTTCTTGAGGTACTTCATCGCAGTGTTGTCGCTCAGGCCGTCTTTTAAGGTGAGGTAGTCGAAAAAATCCTCCGCGAAGGGGTAGTCGATTTTCTCGAGGGGGAGATCCGGGAGCTTGAACTCGTGTTTGATGAAAGCGGCGATCTTGTCGCGGGTGGTGTACCATTTCTTCAGGGTGTCGCCGGAACGCTTTTCGCCGGCCACCTTTTCTTTAAATCGCTCGTTGTGATAGTCCGCGACCTGGAGGATCGTTTTCTTCTCGCGGGCAATGCCTTTGTAAGCGTTCATCAATACTGCCGCGGTTATGGCGATGCCCTTTTCCCGAAGTAGGTTGTAATGCCGGATAAATTCGGCCCGCACATGCGCGATGTGCTTGTTGAACTCAACAACCTCCGCGGTACGCCCGGAAATGGTTGCGGATTTTGTGTCGAAGCGTTCGGGCTCTACCTGGTACCCGAGGGAGAGATCCTTGTACTCGCCGGCAATAAGGATACGAGCCATGATCGTAGCCTTACTGGATTTGTTCATGTTCTGCCTGCGTAACCAAAATGAAATCGAGAGATCGTGACTTAACTTCATACATCCTGTTTTTAGGTAACCGAAATTGTAATTAAAGATGGATCGGAATGACCCGTTTCGGTTCCTTGAAAATCAATGCAGATAAGCCTTTCGGCGAAAATCGTTGACATAAAAGTAGATTAAAAACATGTCAACGAGAATGCCATCATTTGGAGTGGATTAACATGGTATCACAACACCCGAAAAAAAGCGAAAAGCCGCGCCGATCATACGATCTGCGCGGCTTTATTTCGTTAGACTTTCGTCTCTGTGATCCCGCTGGGACTCGAACCCAGGGCCCATACATTAAAAGTGTATTGCTCTACCAACTGAGCTACGGAATCATCCCGTTTCGTTTGGGATTGCAAAGATAGGAATTTATTTATTCGCTCCAAACTTTCACATGAAAAAATTTTTCACAACTCGCTCATCCTCACTTGCGGCGCACGTTAAAGCTCGTAATTTCCTGAATTAGCTGAGACCGCCCTTTCTCCGGACGGTCAAGGAATACATGATGCGTGCCCTCAGGCAAGGTCACGAACTGCTTGCGCGGACTGTTCACCAGCCGGAGCTGCAACGTCAATAAGTCCTGCTGACGGCTCCAGTTGTCGTATTTCCCGCGGATGTAGAGCACCGGAACGTGAATGTCTTTCGCATGCCACTGGCCACGGCCCTGCGCGGTATAAAACGCCTCGGCACGGTATCCCCCCGGGACCGCCAGGACGCTATCTTCATAAAAACCAACGGCCGTCTTGCCGTAAAGCTCCGCCAGTGCGGGATCGCGCCACAGCGCTTTGTTGCTGTCGGGAATGCTGCGGTCCCAGCTGTCGAGCAGCTGCGCACGGGTAGCGCGGCGCAAAACCGGCGTCGACGCATAATTGAATTGCGATGTATCAAGCGGGGAACGGAAGTAATCGGTAAAATCCCAGGGCGCTTTTTCGTTGTACAAACTGTTCAGCATGATGAGCGAAGACACGCGATTGGGATAAATGCAGGAATAATATCCCATCCACTGGCCGCCGGTGGCCCAGCCGAAAAGCGTCACCTGCTTCACGCCGAGGCGCTCGCGGATGAAATCCACCACGGCATTGATGTCATGGGAAACTTCGGCAGAGGACCCGGTGATCGTCCAGCGGCGAAGCGTATCGTAATCGGGACGGGTAGAAGACTCCCAGCCGCGGGCGTCCATAATAAAAACATGCTGTCCCTCTCTGGCAAGGTCTTCCGCGAGGGAACCGCCGGCAACGGGCAAATCGAACGAAGCCACCGCACCGGAACCTCCGCCGTGCAACATCAGGATCGGCGGCTTGCGGCTGCGCTTCTTCACGGTGATCTCCCTGACGAAGATCTTCACGCCGGGGTCGCTGTCTATCATAAAATCCTCACGATGTACTGTCTGGCCAATAGCCAGCGAGGGTAACAGCAAGGTTATTACGAGCAAGGTTCTCCACATAAGTTTTTCTGAGGTTCCGCTGCAAAAATACTATAAATTGCGCGTATGACGGACACGTATATCCGCCGCGCCATGGAAGCCGATCTTCCGGCCCTGGCCGCGCTTGAGCACCAAACCTTCGCCGACGCATTCCGCGAACATTATCCACCCGCGGATTTCGAAGCGTTCCTGCGCGATCATAAAAGCCCCGCCGCAGTGGAGAAAGCGTTCCGGCAGGAGGGGACCGAGTATTACGTTACTGCCAACGATCATCAACTCACCGGTTTCATCCAGCTGAACTTCAATAAACAGCCCGACAACGGCACCCTCTTGCCCGAGCCCGCCTGCGAGATCGAAAAAATCTATGTGGCCCGGGCCGGTCAGAACCGCGGCCTCGGCCAACAGCTCCTCCGCTTTGCGGAAAAAACAGCGCGGGAGCGGAACGTGCGCACACTGTGGCTCGGCGTCTGGGAACGCAATCCCCGCGCCAGGGCGCTCTACGAACGCGAAGGCTTCTCCGCTTTCGGGGAACATGCCTTCGTGGTAGGCTCCCGCCGCGACCGCGATCTCCTCCTCGGTAAAGTGCTCCCGTCCATCGGTTAAAATCCTACCACCATCCGGTAAAAATATCCAACCCGAATCCCGCAATTTATCCGAACTTGCCATTGTGCAATCGTTTGCATTAAAACTGAATCCCATGAGAAAAACTGTCCTCCTGATGGCCGCACTACTCGGCGCACAGGGTCTTTCAGCGCAACAAACCGATAAAAACGCCCGGATGCAATGGTGGCGCGAAGCCCGGTTCGGCATGTTCATCCACTGGGGCGTATACGCCGTCCCCGCCGGCACCTACAACGGGTTCCCCATGAACCGCGGCGGCGGAGAATGGATCATGAACCGCAGCAAAATCCCCGTGGCGGAATACCAGGCTTACGCAAAACAGTTCAATCCCACGAAATATGACGCCGAACAATGGGTAAAAATGGCGAAAGACGCCGGGATGAAATATATCGTCATCACCGCCAAGCACCACGACGGGTTCGCGCTGTTCGATTCCAAAGCCAGTGAATGGGATATCACCGACGCCACGCCCTATAAAAAAGACCTCCTCAAACCCCTCGCCGAAGCCTGCCGCAAACATGGCATCAAGCTGGGGTTCTATTACAGCCAGGCGCAGGACTGGAATAATCCCGGCGGCTCGGCGGCAAGAAAGGAAATGCGGGAAGGATGGCCGAACCCGGACTCCAGCCGCATCGACGCCTATACGAAAGCACACGCCGGCCACTGGGACCCCGCGCAGGAAACGAAAACCTTCCAGCAATATATCGACGCCGTGGCCGTGCCCCAGGTAAAGGAACTCCTCGCCAATTACGGCGATGTGGCCGTGCTCTGGTGGGATACGCCCACGAATATGACCGACGAAGCCGCGCAGAAACTGCAGGCCGCACTCGCCGCCCAGCCCAATATCATCACCAACGACCGCCTCAAACGGCCCAACTTCCCCGGCGACTACAAAACACCGGAGCAGAAAATCCCCAACCTCAGCGAGCTCGACGGTACCGACTGGGAAACCTGCATGACGATGAACGGCACCTGGGGCTACAAAAGCTACGATCACAAATGGAAATCCGTGGAAACGATGGTCCGCAACCTGGTAGACATCGCCTCGAAAGGCGGGAACTACCTGCTGAACATCGGCCCCATGGCCGACGGCAGCTTCCCAGAACCGAGCATCCAAAGCCTGAAAGGAATAGGGGAGTGGATGAAAGTCAACGGCGAAGCGATCTACGGTACGCAAGGCAACCCGCTGCCCACCCAGCAATGGGGACGGATCACCCGGAAACGTAACGGCAACGGCACCACGCTCTACCTTTCCGTGTTCGATTGGCCGGCCGACGGGAAACTGTTGGTGGAAGGCCTCACCGCAAAGGTCTCCAAAGGCAGCATCCTGGGCGCCAAAGGCAAGGTAACGGCCGCGTCCAACGGGTCAGGCACCACGATCGCTGTACCGGCGAAAGGCACCAATGCCATCGCAACCGTCGTGAAACTGGATGTGGAAGGAATTTTATAGCAGGTGTTGTTTTATCCGGAAAATTGATTTTACTTTGTAATGCAAAGTGAAAAGAATGGGAGGCCTCTCCCTTCTTTTTGATCCATTCACTTTGATTTACAAAGTACTTTTCAAATGGAAAATAGACTATCCCTTCAACAACGACTTACAGATCACCGTTATCTCGGTTTCTTTTCCGTGCTGGTAGTCAGCTTGTTCTCGTATTTAATCGGGAATACTTTCAACCTGGATGGAAAAGAAACCGCGTTCTCACTCTTCCTGATCCATGCCGGCCTTGTCATCCTTTGTTTGATCGGGTATTTAACCCTGAAAAGAGATTATCCCTTTAAAAAAGATGTGGGTACCATCATCTTACTGCTGGCCCTTATCAGCTGCTACGCCCTCAACCGGCAAATGGACATTTTCATGGGATCCGTACCCTGGATGGCCATCCTGCTGCTGATTTCCGGTGCAGCGTTGCTACTGTTGCGCTATGCAGACCTGATGCCACGTTGGGCGCGCGTTGTACTAGGCTTCACGATCGGCGTTTCATCTGTTTTATTCGCGTACCTCGCCATTTACCTGATCCCGCTTTACGGCATCGCGATAGCCGGGATACTATTGCTGGGCGTAGGCCTTCACGCGTTCGTGCCCGCATTTCTCCTGTACCACACCATCTCCGCCATAAGAAGCCTGATGCTTGGAAAGCCCGCTCTCGCGGGAGCGGCGCTTTCCCTTATTTTCATCGTCTTATTCTGTATAAAATATGCTTCCATAGTAAACGACATCAATCGTGTATATAACCGGAAAATGGTGGAAGGGAAAGACGATCTTCCCGCATGGGTGGAGACCTCCCGCCAGGTGGTGCCGGGCTTTGTCGCCGATAGGGTATTGAAAACAGGGCTTATCTACAGCTCCCCGGAGCTCAGGAACGATGTTTTCGGTTACGGGATGTTCATGCACGATAGATTGGGAAGTTGTCACGACCCGCTGGTCACCACCGCCCAATTATTCGCACAAGCGCTCGCGCCGGATAAAACCGACCGCTACAAAATCCTCGAAGCCCTCTACGATGGCCGGCACGATCAGCAAGTCCGGCTCTGGTCGGGCGATGACCTGTCTACCCGCTACATCCATACCCAAATCCAGCTCTGGCCCGAACAACACCTGGCCTACACGGAAAAATCGCTGACCGTTTTCAATCACAACAACTGGCGGACGGAAGAAGGGATCTATTCCTTCGAGCTCCCGGAAGGTGGCGTGGTGACCTCGCTTTCGCTCTGGATCAACGGAAAAGAGGAAAAAGCCGTGCTCACCACCAAAGAAAAAGCCGACTCCGCCTACAAAACCATCGTGGGAACGGAAGCCCGCGACCCGTCGCTCGTTCGCTGGCAAGAGGGGAATATCGTTTCGGTGCGCGTTTTTCCGGTTGATCCGCAAAATAAACGCGTCTTCAAGATCGGCGTCACCGCTCCGCTCAAATCGGAAAACGGGAAAATGGTGTACGAAAACATCGCCTTCAAAGGCCCGGATTTCCGCAACGCCACCGAATTCATTTCCATCGGCAACCTCGGCCAGAAACTCCTCGCCCGCAAGCCCGCCGGGTTCAGCCGCACGGAAGGCAGACTGGAAAGGGAAGGGGCCTACCGGCCCAACTGGCGGCTCGAAATGGAAGACACGCCCCTCCGGCCCAGCACCTTCACGTTCAACGGCAACGCCTACACGATCATGCCGGACGAGACACAGCGCTCCACCGTTTCCACATCCGCCATTTACCTCGATATCAACCACGCCTGGACTTATGGAGACGTCCGCCGCATCATCGACATGTCTGCTAACCTGCCGGTGCGCGTATTTTCCAACGGCCAATTCACCGACCTGCCGAAAAATAACTTCCAGGCATCCATCGCGCCCCTCCAACGCCATCGTTTCAGCCTCTTTCCGTTCCACCGGCTGCCAGACCCGGCCGGCGCACTGGTGGTCACCAAAAGCGCAGAAACCTCGCCCATGCTCACCGACCTGGAAGGCAGCGCATTCCGGCAAAAACTCTCCGAAAGGCTTGCCGGTCCGCAGTTCCCCAAAATCCGGCTGTACGACTTCGGCGGCCGCCTTTCCCCGTACCTGGCCAGCCTCCGAGCTGCCCGCGCTTTCCGGTACGAAAAGGGCACGCAGGAACAATTGCGGGAACTGCTGAATAAGGGGATTTTCGCGGACGATACCGAAACGCCCGACAGGGTGGTCATCCATGAAGCCAAAGCCGCCATCGTAAGGCAGGCCGACAGCGCCGCCGCCGGCACCGGGCCCGATCACCTCATGCGCCTTTTCGCCTACAACCACATCCTCCAGCAAACCGGCAAAGGCCTCATCACAGGCAGCGAAGGGCAGGAAAATCTCATCGCAGATGCCAAGGAAGCCTACGTGGTATCGCCCATCAGCAGCCTCGTGGTGCTGGAAACGAAGCAGGACTACGAGCGTTTCGATATCAAAGATGCCGGGAACAGCCTGCGCAACGCGGCGCTGAACGATTCCGGCAGCGTGCCCGAACCGCATGAATGGGCGCTCATCATCATTGCTATTTTATCCTTTTACCTATACCTCAACCGCCGCAGATGGACCGTCTCCAACGCTTAATACCCGCCTTGATCTGGACGGTCCTTTACGCCGGCATCGCGCTGTTTGCCCTGGATGATTATATGGAGTGGGGCTCCAACGGGTTTATCCTCGGCGCGGCGACGGTGCCGGTCGTACTGCGGGCGGATGCGGCCGATAAACACAGCCTGCGCTATTTCTACGCCGCCCTGGCCTGCTGCGTGCTGGCGTGGATAGTGCCGGTCAAAACGCTGTTGTTCGCCACCATCGTACTGGCGATATGCTTTTTGGCCGACAGCTTTTTCGGCAGGATCAACGCGCTGCCCATGCTGGCGCTCATGCTCATGGCGCCTGTGTTCCAGTACCTGACCAACATTTTTACCTTTCCTATCCGCCTCCACCTCACGCGCCTTGCCGGCGGCATTTTGCGGCTGGCAGGGCGGGAAGTGGCTACGGAAGGCAACGTGCTCGTGCTGAACGGCACGGAATTTTCCGTAGACCCCGCGTGCATGGGCCTCAGCATGATGGTAACGGCGCTCCTCTGCGGGATCGCGGCGGTGGGCATCGCACAGCGGAAACTGGGAAAAAGTTTATCGTGGTGGATGTTGGGCGCCTGGCTCGGGTTCATCGCGTTACTGAACACCGGCAGCAACCTCTTCCGGATCGTACTGCTCGTACAATTCAGCATCCCGCCGGAAAATTACCTGCATGACGTGGCAGGGCTTCTCTGCCTGGGGATGTACGTCCTCATTCCCGTGTTCTTCCTGGCGCCTCGGCTGGTAGCCCGTTTCGGCAAAACGCCCATGGAACGGATGCCTGAAAAAACGCAGCATGCCCGGTACATTGTGCTGCAGGCGCACCTTTCCCTCGCTGCATGCATCTTCCTGCTGGCTTATAAAATTTCGTTGCCGAAGGAAGCGACAGCCGTGCAAACGCCCGCTGTTGCCGGGTTTACCGTTAGTGCGCTGCAAAACGGCGTCACGAAAATGGAGCGAAACGGCGTGTTGGTGTACGTCAAGAAAATCAGGGATTGTTATTATACAGACCATCATCCCACCATTTGCTGGCAGGGGAGCGGGTTCGTTTTCCGGAAAGTGAAGGAGGAACAGATCGCCGGGACGACGCTTTTCACCGGCACGCTCGAAAAAGGAAAAGAGCGGCTCTATACCGCCTGGTGGTATGATAACGGTTCGCTGCAAACCGTTTCGCAATTCGAATGGAGATGGAACGCCCTCAGCACCAGGAGCTCCTTTTCACTCGTCAACGTAACGGCATCCAGCCGCGAAACCCTCATCGCCGAAATCCTGCGCATGCGCAAAGACGGCGCCATCCGCCACGCCATGGGAATGCCCTGATGCCTCAGGGCACGCGGGCCGCGGGGTCTTGTTTGAATATCTCGCTGAGCAGCCGGTACAGTTCCGGGTGATGCGCCTGCATGCTTTCCGGCTTCTCGAAGAAATATTCCGACACCACCGCCAGGAACTCGCTCTGGTTCATGGCCGCATACGGATTGATGTCGCTATGCCCCGATTCGATCCTGCGGATCTCTTCATGCATCACCTGCAACCACGGAAGGCTGGTCACATTCCGCAACAGCGATTCCGGCAGACCGTCTACATATCCGTCGGTCTTGTCCACCAAATGCACGAACTCATGGATAGCGGTATTGCTTTGCCCGGCGTGCTCGGAGAAGCCCGTCCGCAGCGCGCTGCGCGACAGCAGCATTTGTCCGTTCAAATGCCCGCTGCCCACCATGCCGAGGATATTGCGGCGGTCGCCCTCGAACTGGTAATGCTCGTCGAACGTATCGGGATACAGAATGATATTGGTAAGATTACGGTATTTCCAACCGGGAAAGCTGAAGATGGGAATAACGGCGCTCGCGGCGATGAGGACCTTGTCCAGATCTTCCACCGGCGTGCCTACGCCCTCGATCGTTACATGCCCGAGAAAAGATTCCACCTCGGAAACGAACCGCTGCCGTTCGGTTTCAGTGAGCTGGCGATAGTAGCGGACATGCTCCAGGAGCATGCCGGCGGTATCTGTGGGAACGGCGCTTTTCGCGGATTTCTTCGGGCGGTAAAACCACCAGAAAAGGAAAAGGACCACCGCCACGGGGATCAAAACGGGTAACATCTTCCCAATTTCGTAATTAATAGCCATTTGGAACAATTTTCGAAGGTAATTTGTTTTTAATTACGAACAATCAACTGACCCATACATGCCCCGCTGGTTAAGAATCATGCTTATCTCCGCCGGCAGCCTGCTGGTGCTGGTTATCGTACTCTGGCTCATCCTCGCGCTCGTTATCCGCAGCAGGAAGGCCGGCATCCTCGCCGATATCAGCCAACAGCTCAGCGAACGCCTCAACGGAGATCTCACCATCAGAGACATGGAGCCCTCGCTCGTGCGCAGCTTCCCGCAGATTTCAGTGACGCTGAAGGACGTGACGCTCAAAGACAGTCTTTTCGACCGCCACGGCCACGCCCTGTTGCAACTGAAGGAAGTGTACGTGAAGGTCAATACTTTCGCGCTCATCCGCAAACGGGTATCTATCCGCGAAGTCAGCCTTGAGAACGGAGACATTTACCTGTACACCGACAGTCTCGGCTACTCGAACGGCTACCTGCTGAAGGGCCGGGAAAAGAAAGACACATCCGCCGCCAAAAAACCCACGCCCGTCATCGCCGAGTTCTCACTGGAAAATGTCCGTTTCACGCTGGAAAACCAGCAGAAATGGAAACACTTCAAATTCGACGTTAAGCGCCTGGAAGGCAGGATGCACGAAACCGATTCCGGCTGGCAGGCCCGCATCGATCCGGAAATCCTCATCCAGGACATGCAGTTCAATACCACCAAGGGCAGCTACGCAAAGAACAAAACGCTGACCGGCCCGCTGGACCTCACTTTCATCTCCTACAACAAAATGCTCCGCATCGCGCAGCAAACGGTCCGGTTCGATCAGCAGCCCGTGCTGCTGGAAGGCGCGTTCATCTTCTCGGAAGCGCCGCCCGATTTCCGGCTCAACATCAAGGCCGCCGGCATTCCGTTCAAATTCGCGACCACGCTCGTGACGCCGAACATCACCGCCAAACTTTCACCTATCGATTTCGAAAAGCCGCTGGACGTGGAAGCCGAAATCCGCGGCCACATGAAATTCCGCGATACGCCTTACGTACGCGTGGCCTGGGCCGTGCGCGACAACCGGTTGACCGGCGCCAATCTCGCCCTCGACAAGGTGAATTTCGACGGCGCGTTCCTCAACGAACTGGTGCCCGGCCAGGGCCACAACGACGCCAATTCCCGGTTGAGCGTATACCGTTTTTCGGCGGATTATGAAAACATTCCCGTTACGGCCGACACGATACGCGTCATCAATCTCCAGAAACCCTTGCTCACAGGGCGCTTCCGGTCGAATTTCCCCCTCACCCGCCTCACCAGCGCGCTCGATCCGCACCTGTTCGAGTTCACCGCCGGGAATGCCGCGCTGGACCTCCAATACGCCGGTTCCTGGGATGCGAAGGATACCGTGGCCGGCGCGCTGGAAGGTACCGTTTCCATCAGCGACGGCGCTTTTACCTACGTTCCGCGCAACCTGGCCGTCCGCGATTGCCACGCCACGCTGGCGTTCACGCAGGGGCATCTGTATCTCCGCGGTATCAGGGCGCAGTCGGGCGCCAGCAGGGTAGAGATGGACGGAAGCATCCTCAATATCCTCAACCTCTATTTTTCCGCGCCGGAAAAGATCGTGCTGAACTGGAACGTCCGCAGTCCGCTCATCAACCTCAACGAATTCCAATCCTTTTTCGGCCGGCGCGCCAAACATAAATCACACGCGCAGACGCGCCAGCAAAAGCATATGCGGGCACGTTTCGTGCGGCAGCTGGACACCATGCTGGAGGCCTCCAGCGTGCATATGCAGGTGGCCGTAGACAAGGTGCGCTACCGGAAATTCAACGCCACCAACGTGCGGGCGGATGTACAGATGGGGCAGGACGGTGTGCGGTTCAATAAAGTGGGCCTCAACGCCGTAGGCGGGCAAATGCAACTGAGCGGCGCTATCCTCCAGCAGCCGAAGGGCGACCGCTTCAACCTCGACGCAGACATCCGGCAGGTGCAGGTAGAGCAGCTGTTTTATGCGTTCGAGAATTTCGGGCAAGACGGGATCACGGCACAGAACCTCCGCGGCGTGTTTTCCGCGAAAGCGAAGCTGACGGGCGGGATGAAGGAAGATATCAGCATCCAGCCGCGCTCCATGAACGGCTCCGTGACTTTCAACCTCAACCGCGGCGCCCTGCTGGATTTCAAGCCGCTGGTAAACGTCGGGAAATTCATCTTCCGCAAGCGCGATATGAGCAACATTACTTTCGACAACATCCGCAATACCCTCGACATCCGCGGCAACAAGATTTACATCCATCCCATGCTCATCGCCTCCAGCGTGCTGAACATCGAAGTGGAAGGGACGTACGGCATTCCGAAGGGTACCGACATCAAGCTGAAAGTCCCCCTCCGCAATCCGAAGAAAGACGAACTGGTGACAGACGCCGATGAACTGCGGAAACGCCGCAAAAGCGGCATCGTCGTGAACCTGCATGCCGTAGACGGAGACGATGGAAAGGTAAAGCTGAAGCTCGGGAAGGGAGACTGACCCCGGAACGGGGAAATTCGGCCCCGCCGCTTTCCGGCCGCCCGGAGAAAGACATGCGGAACTGTTTTTGCAGGAGATTGTCTTTGTGCAACCTGATAAAAACAAGCATCATGGAAAAGCAATCGCTGGAAAACAAGAAAGTAGCCGTACTCGTGGCAAACGGGTTTGAGGAATCCGAATTCACCGAGCCTGTAAAAGCGTTGAAGGACGCCGGCGCCGCGGTGACCGTGGTATCGCTGAAACCCGGGAAAGTGAAAGCCTGGGCCGAAAAAGACTGGGGCGGTGAATATGAGGTGAACGATACGGCAGACAAGGTTTCTTCCGAAAATTTCGACGCGCTCGTATTGCCCGGTGGCGTCATGAACCCCGACCTGCTGCGCGTGAACGATGATGCGGTACGTTTCGTGAAAGGGTTCGTGGAAGAAGCGAAGCCCATCGCCGCCATCTGCCACGGGCCCTGGACGCTTATCGAGGCGGGAGCGGTACGCGGCCGGAAAATGACTTCCTATCCTTCCATTAAAACCGATCTCATCAATGCAGGAGCGGATTGGCATGACAAGGAAGTGGTGACCGACAACGGGCTGGTGACCAGCCGCAGCCCGAAAGACCTGCCGGCTTTCTGCGCCAAAATGGTGGAAGAGATCGCCGAAGGGCAGCACCTCACGCGGAACCGGGGTGTACATCAGCTGGGTTAACATGCCTGATCGCCGGCCGCGCGAACACTGCCGTTATCTCAGGTGTTATAACGACAGTACTTTTCTTCACAAACAAGCTTATGCATCAAAATAACAACCGCCCGCGCGCGGGCACGCTGTACGAAAAATCGACCGTCATCAATGTTTCCAAAACCGGCCGGATCCTTTCATCGGCCGCCGGCGCCTCGTTAATTTACCTGGCGCTTTCCGGCATGAAGCAATCGCCCGTCAAAAACATCGGGAAACTGCTGGTGGGCGGGTACCTTCTGTACCGGGGGCTGTCCGGCAATTGCCCCATCACCGCGGCAATAGACGATGAGCAGCGCCCCAAACACGCGCGCGCCGTCAACATCCGTACGTCAATGATCGTGGAACGCCCGCGGGGCGAGGTGTACGCGTATTGGCGCCAACTCAGCAACCTGCCGCTTTTCATGGCCCATCTCGATGATGTGGAGGTGCTCGACGACCGGCATTCCCACTGGACGATCAAGCTGGCCGGCAACATGAAGCTGGAGTGGGACGCCGAGATCACCGAAGACAAGCCCGGCGAAGAACTGGCCTGGCGCTCGCTGGAAGGCGCGGAAATCGCCAACGCCGGCAAAGTGCGCTTCCGGGACACGGAAAACGGCAGCACGGAAATCCTCGTCACATTCACCTACCGCCCGCCCGCCGGATTCATGGGAGCGGGGCTGGCGAGGCTGATGAACCCTGCATTCGCGCAACTGGTGCGTCATGATATCATTCGTTTCAAACAGCACCTGGAAGGGGTGCCCACGCCCGACAATTCGGGCCGCGGATAATTAACCGGCAAATCTCCGGATCACTAACCCAAACGAAAATGGCTGTTCCCGATCTGGGAACAGCCATTTTCACGTAATCCCGAACATCCTGTATGCTATGGCCTAAAAGTCCGGAAAGTATCGGGCCGCGGGTTGTTGGACGTATCCTCGCGCTCTTTGCGGTCCTTTTTCTTTTTCTTTTCCTTCTTTGGTGTGGTATCGCCCGGTTCCATGGGAACGGTGTCTGTCCAATGAACATAAGGCGTTGATCCGGCGTCGGTGGAAAGCCGGCCCGAAGCGCTCCATGCTTGGGTCATCGCTACCACCACGAAGGCGATGATGAGGCTCAGGGGAGTGATCGTCGATTTCATGTGCGTGATATTTACTGGTTATCAAATAGATATGATTAATAGATTTTGTATTGGCGGATAACGCGTTCCCATTCCTCATCTTCGAACAATTCATCGTCGGAGCCGGGCCGGCTGCGATCGTTTCCGGGATCTTCGTCTTTTTCAATGAAAGCTTCGCCCTGGGGGTCTTCCGGCCATCTTTCCTCTTCGCCGCCGGGGCGGAAGTCTGTATTGAGCGGATTATTCCTTGCAGGCGCCTGTCCGTCCTGCCATTTGTTTTTCTTTTGCATGGTATAACGGTTTTGGTGATGAACGATTTCGGGTAAAAACCGGCAAATACCGATCCACGCGCATCGGCCGCCAACAGCAGGAAAAGATAGGGAAGGAGTGGTACAGAGTGGGTAATTGTTGCAACTGGCGGGGAATCAGGGCAATAGTTGTTTTTGCCGCAGTGCGTCCAACAGCTTTGAAATCAGCTGGTGGCGGGATTTGTTGAACGAAACATCTGTCTGGTTGCTGATCCAAAGCGAAACCATGAGTTTCAGGCTGTTCCCTTCGATGTTCTCGAACCAGACTTCGGGCGGTTTGCGGACGCTTCCGGATTTGAGCTGGTTCACTACGCCCATGGCCGTTTTCACGATATCGTCGAGCGCCGGCGCGGGGTCTTTGGCAAAGGGGATGAGCAGGTGCAGTTCTATTTTCCTTTCGGTGGTGAGGGAATGGTTGATGATGGGTTTCTGGAAAATGTCTTTGTTGGGGATGATGAGGTGTTGCCCGTCAGACGTGCGCATGGTGGTGGAGCGGAACTGGATGTTTTCCACCGTGCCCGTGAAGCCGTTGGTTTCGATGACGTGCCCGGTATCGAAGGGTTTGCGAAAGGTGATGTAAATGCCGGAAATGAAGTTGGACGTGAGGTCCTGGAACGCGAACCCCAATGCCAGGCCGATGATGCCCGCCCCCGCCAGCAGGGAGGATACGGCTTTGTCCAGCTTCAGCACTTCCAGCGCCGTGAACAGCCCGATAGCGAAAATGATGAAATACGTGACCCCGGCAAAAAGGTTGCTGAGCGCCTGTTTGTGAGACAGCCGGCAGGAGAGCTTGTACACCAGGTTCCTGGCCAGTTTCGCCAGCAGGTAGAAAACGAGGAAAATTACGATGGCCAGCGCCAGGTTGGGGAGCATTTTGATGGCGGCCTGGCCCCACCGCTGGAGTTTTTCGAGGATAAGTTGTGTCCATTCCATGCTGATGGAATTGCAAATACTGCACCACAGCCACGGGAAAAAGGCCCGCAATCAGCGGCATAATCGAAAAAGCCCGCTTCCCTGGCTGGAACTGGCCTGCATATGAACGCGTCTGATCGCAGGATGTTTAAAACCGCCCCGAGAACCCGATCTTGAACCAGGTTACATCGTAACCCACTTCCGAGTACATCCCGAAATGAGGCGTGAAATAATACCTTGCACCGGCCACCAGGCCGAAGTGTACTTCGTTTTCCCTGGTACGGGTACCGCTGCTGCCAACGCCCTTGTATTTCGACCGGTAGAAACGCGCACCCAGCTGGGCAGCGCCGTAAACGTCCAGCCGCTCGTCTTTGATCAGGTCTGAACTGAGGTGATACGCGCCGCGGAGGGCCACTACGGCATTGGAGAACTTCCAGTCATAATCCGGCGCATCCGCCAGCAACTGGTCGTAGTCATCATCATTCACGCTCCGGTAGGAAGCGGTGATGCCAGCGCCGAAGTAGCCTGGCCCGGCTTTGAAGGGCAACATTCGTTCGTAGGTGAAATTAAGGGTGGGCATGCCTTTCGCCTCGTCGGCATAATTCAGGGCGTTGCCGAGGCCGATGCCGACTTGCAATACGTTTTTCTTGACTTGTGCGAAAGCATTTCCGAGAATAATGCTCGCGAAAAAGAGCGTGGCGATAAATTTTCTGATCATCCGGGCAAAGGGTTTAATGAATGGAAATTGGTTGAATGAAAGCTGTCAGGCGATTTCATCTGAAACGGAACATCCCGCCGGAAAGTTACCCGGACCACGAAAAAGGCCCGCCCCCTTGCCGGGAACGGGCCTGCCCTTGATTCCCGGCGTCACCGACCGGGAAAATTCGTCTGGTTATGGAAACGGTATACCGGTCCGTTAGAAACGACCGGCCACGCCGAGCTTGATCCAGGTTACGTCGTATCCCAGTTCGGAATACACACCAAAATTAGGCGTGAAGAAGTAACGGGCGCCGGCGATGAAGCCTACGTGGAAATCGGTGTCTTTGGATTTGAAGTTCACGTCGCCATAATCACCCGATCCGCCGGTTACCTTGCTGGACCAGAAGCGCGCGCCAAGCTGGAGGGCGCCATAGAGGTCGAGCTTTTCGATCTTGATGAGCTCGGAATTGAGGTGGTACGCGCCGCGCAGGGCGATCACGGAGTTGGAATATTTCCACTTGCGGGAAGCTTCCACGTCTTCGTAATCGAAGAAATGGTCGGTGTACTTCACGCTGCGGTAAGAAGCGGTGATCCCTGCGCCGAAGTAACCCGGGCCAACCTTGTAAGGCAAAATTCTTTCGTAGGTGAAATTCAGTGTGGGCATGCCTTTGGCGCCCGAAGCGTAATCGAGGGTGTTACCGAAACCGATGCCGGCCTGGATAATGTTCTTCTTGTCCTGTGCACTGGCACCTCCGATGATGCCGCAGAGCAAAAGGGCGGTAAAAATTCTCTTCATGTTTGAATAAATGGTTTAATGAATTGACGTTTTTGGGATTACGGCTGCAAAAATATCATAGTGTGGGGTGTGGTATCTCGGTAGACGTACCTATTTTTGAAATTGAGTACTTCCCGCAGTTTTCCCCGGGCCGCTACGCAGATACACTGCGCGCGATGCAGTATATTTGCCGTATGTACGCGATCGTAGACATTGAAACCACCGGCGGGCACGCCAGCGCAGGGAAGATCACCGAAGTAGCCATTTTTTTGCATGACGGCATGCAGATCACCGGCCGGTACGAGACCCTGGTGAACCCGGGCATCCCCATTCCCCGGTACATCCAGGCGCTGACCGGCATTACGGACGAGATGGTAGAAAGCGCGCCGCTTTTCGAAGATATCGCCGAGCACGTCTTTAATCTCCTCCAGGGCCAGATTTTTATCGCGCACAACGTCAATTTCGACTATTCGTTCCTCCGCCACGAGCTCGGCCATTGTGGCTACAAGCTCCAGGCGAAAAAGCTCTGCACCGTGCGCCTCAGCCGCAAGGTGTTCCCCGGTTTTCCCTCGTACAGCCTGGGAAATCTGTGCCGCCAGCTGAACATCGGTATCGTGAACCGCCACCGCGCCTCGGGAGACGCCAGTGCCACCGTCCGCCTCTTCGAGCTGCTGCTCGCGGCAGACAAGATGGGGGCCATCGCACAGGCGCTTAATGCCCGTTCGAAAGATAAATGGCTGCCGCTGCACCTTTCACAGGATTATGTAGACGATCTGCCAGGTACGCCCGGGGTGTATTATTTCCATAATGAAAAGGGGAAGGTGGTCTACGTGGGAAAGGCGAGGAACATCCGCAAAAGGGTCACCAGCCATTTTACGGGGAACAGCGCCGGCCGGCAGCGCCAGGAGTTCCTTCGCAACATCCACAGCATTACTTTCGAAAAAACCGGAACGGAATTGATGGCCTTCATCCTGGAATCCATCGAGATCCGCCGGTTGTGGCCCCAATACAACAATGCGCAGAAGCGCATCGAATCGAAATTCGGATTTTATACTTTCGAAGACCAGCAAGGCTACCTGCGCCTGGCCATCGAAAAAAGAAGGAAATACACGACGCCCGTATTCGCCTTCAACCTCCTGGCCGAAGGCCACAGCCTCCTCCGGCAGCTCATCCGGGAATTCAAGCTGTGCCCGAAGCTTTGCTTCCTGCAAACCAGTCCCGATCCCTGCACCGGGCTGGCCGACAAATCCTGCAAAGGCGCCTGCGAGAAAAAGGAGAAACCGGACAAATACAATAAACGCGTGCTGGAAGCCATTAGCCACCTCCAATCCCAACAGCCGTCGTTCCTCATTCTCGACGCCGGCCGCCAGGCCACCGAGCAAAGCTGCATCCTCATGGAAAAAGGGAAATTCTATGGAATGGGGTACGTTCCCCGCGACGTAGCCGTTTCCGATACCGCCATGCTGAAAGACTGGCTGACACAATATCCCGAAAACGAATTCATTCTCAATCTGTTACGAACCTACGCGAATAATAACGCGGGACGGTTGGTGCAGGTACCCGCATAACCTGAAATGCTAAACATCAATGGCCACCGGAGAGGATGCAATACTCCGGTGGCCATCGTTTTTTATTGCAATTCTTTTTTTATCAGTTGGCAGCCAACTCCCGCCATCCCGCAGCTTTCTTCTCTGCAATGGCCTTGCCCATTTCCCTTTCCGCGTCCGCTTCGTTGATACAGGTTTTCACTTCGATCTGCCCCTTCGTCCCGGATTTACCGTGGCGGATAAAGAGCTTCGGACCGGTAGCCGTTATTTCCCAGAACTTCTCCTGTTTGCCCTCGCCGGTCAACAGGCGGACCGTCCCCTCCGGCAACGCATCCTCTTTCACCACCGCATTCCCGTTGGCCTGCGCTTGCTTTCCCAGCCGCTTCATAATATCCTCTACCACTTTTTCCGGGCCAGACAGCCAGTCTTTCGCGTATACCGTTATCGTCCGCCAGCCGAATGTCTCCATCACGGCGGGCCGCTGGTAATATTGCTCAAGCACATTGTCGTGCTGGTACCACGCTTCGTCGTCTACCTGGATCCCCAGCGCATATTGCGCGTCGCCGGGTTTGGACTTCACCGCCAGCGAGCACCGGAACCCGCTCTGGCCCACCTGTTCGGCAACGGTCAGGCCTTCTTTTTCCAGCGCTTCGCGGATTTCCTGGAGCACAACGGTATCGCCGCTGCGGAAACGGCCCTGCGGACGGGCGGTCGTGAGCCCGTCGAGCACCAGCCTGGCCTGTTTCATATTGCCCGCGCTCACCTGTTCGGCATATTGGAGGAAGCGCGACAGGAAGTTGGCGCCGGGGTTGTAGAGATTGGTGATCTGGCCATGGCGGATAGAGCTCACGATGGCCATGTGCCGCCTCGCGCGGCTAAAGATCACGTTCAGCCGTTTTTCACCGCCTTTCTTATTGATCGGCCCGAAATGCATCGACATTTTACCGCGGGGATCGGGGGCGTAGCATACGCTCATGATGATGATGTCGCGCTCATCGCCCTGCACGTTTTCGAGGTTTTTCACGAAAAGCCCCGTGAACTGGCCGTTTTCGGTGCGGGCCATGGCTTCGTCGAGGAGATCGTCGAACGCAGCGTCCTGCTCCGCCAAAGCGTCGAGCGCGGCGTTGATGGCGCTTTGCTGTTCCTGGCTGAAAGCCACGATGCCGATGCTGTCTTTGGTCCGCTTGCCCAGCAATTCCCGCACCAGGTGGGCGATATAGCCGGCTTCGGCCATATTGCCGCGTTTGGCGTAAACGCCCTGCGGAATATGATGGTAGCTGATGCTGCGGTCGAAAATGGCTTTGATATGGAACATGGCGTCCGACGGCTGCGCCACGCTGATCGGCTGGCGCTGTGCGGCGTGCTCGCTGCGATCGGGGATCGTGAGGAGCGCGGCGTCGTAAAACGCGTGGTTGCTGTAGCTGATCAGCGTTTCGAAATGACTGCGGTAATGCCAGCCGAGCAGATAGCTGTTCATTTTGCGGGCGCCCTGGGTGAGGAGGCTGTCTGCATCCGCGCTGAGGATGTCGTCGTCTACAGGGTCGGCACCCAGGTCGTCGGGATCGCCGGTGCGGGCGGAGAAGAAATCGGTCGGCGGCATTTGTTTTTCGTCGCCCACGATGATGGTCTGCGGAGCGCGGTAAAGCGCCGGTACGCCTTCTTCCAGCGTGATCTGCGAGGCTTCGTCGAAAATAACGGCGTCGAAGAAAGGCTGGTCGAGGGGGAAGGCATCGCTTACGCTGAGGGGGCTCATGAGCCACACGGGCTTGAGATCGAGCAGCACGCGGCCGCTGGCGCGGGAGCACAGTTCGCGGATGCTTTTGAAGCGCATGCTTTTCGAAAATTCGTTTTCGAGGATGCGGCGCCCTTCCATATAGGCTTCGTCGGCTTTCTGGCTGCGCTGCACGTTTTCGAGGAACTGCCGGCGGATATTGGCGCGGATGTACGCCGCGTTGAGTTGCAGCAATTCGCCGTAGCAATGCTTCACCGTGCCCACGGCCTGTTCCACGTTGTGCGCGCCTGCCTGCGCGAAGGCTTTGTTGGAGCGGTATAGCTGGCGGAGCGATTTCCCGGCCATGCCGGCTTCCAGTTCCCCGGGCGACCAGGGCAATTTACGCAGGGCCGATTTGAAATCGCCCGGCAATGCGGTATAGTTACCCAGCACGGGAAGCAATTCTTCGAGGGCGGGGGCGTTGAGGCGGATGGATTCCAGCAGGTCGGCCAGTTCATCGAAAGGCTGGGGGGCCGGGTCGGCGAGGGTTTGGGCGAGGAGGGTTTCCAGTTTGAGAAGGGGCTCCTGCAATGTCGCGAGGTTTTTTACGGTATCGGCAGCCTGCGGGTGATGGAGGAGATATTGGAGCGAGGGCTCGTGCAGTTTCCCGCGCAGCCTTTCCACCGCCAGCCAGGTCATTTCCAGTTGGGAAATGCGGTAATCCGATTCGAGGGATTGCCGGGCGCGGGAGGCTGTTGCCGCCGCTTCGTATTCGAGTTGCAGTTGTTCGAGAATGGAAACGGCGGACGGAGGTACCGCCCGGGCCGCAAAATCGTATTGCGCACGCAGCGTCCTGTTCAGCCGGCGCCATCTTCCCGACAAAAACCGCCAGAAAGAATCCTCGTGCCGGCGCGCCACTTCCAGCCCCGCAACCGTATCTTCCAACGACAATTTCTGCCGCCAGCCCGTATTCTGCGCCGCGGCTTCCTCCGCCGATTTTTGCAATCCCTTCACTTCCGCGAACCGCTTTTCGAACGCCTGCGCATCGGGATGCGACGGGTCCACCAACCGCAAAAGCCCCGCACTTGCCAAAGGCAACAGCAATGTGGCCTGGAGCACCAGTGCTTTCAGTTCGTTCAGCCGGGCAGCATGCTCCCTTGCCGACTGCAACGTTTCCAGCAGCGCCAGCGCGTCTGTCGTCAATTGCTTCAGCGTGCCGATGGGCTGCGGCGAAGCGAACACCGATTCGTTCACCCGGCTCAGCGGGTGACTGGCGAACACCGGCTCTGCGCCGGTTTCTTCCAGCGCCTGCCCCAACTGTTCCACCACTTTCCCGAATTTCAACCATTGCAGATACCCGGGCACGATTTCTTCCGTTTCCGCGTCGGTGGCTGGGATCAGCGGTTTTAGCGACAACAGCCGCTCGATGAGCGTACGCACCGGAACCCCCGCGGATTCGGTTTCACCGGCATGCGTATCATGAAACTCCTGCAACAATTGCAACTGCCGGCGCAGGTTGTGCAGCAGCGCGTCGCGGCGGAGGGTGATCGTATGCAGATCGGTGTCCGGCTTGAGGGCGGCTTCGTAACTCTGCTTGAGGTCTTTGATGAAGGCGCGCTTGTCGCCCTGACTGTCATGTATATACGAACACAAATCCGAAAGCCCCTGTTGCTGCAGGCGATGGAATACCACGTCGAGCGCGGCGCGTTTCTCGCAAACGAACAGCACTTTCTTCCCCCGCGCCACGAAATCGGCGATGAGATTCGTGATCGTCTGGCTCTTGCCCGTTCCCGGAGGGCCTTGAATGATATAGCTTTCGCCTTTCCGCGCCTGCAGGATGGCCCGCGTCTGCGTAGGATCGGCCTGTATGACATGGAACCATTCTTCGGGCAGGGCAGGCAGTTCCGTTTCCTCTGCCAGCGGCCGCGGATGGTCGCTGAAGAGATGGTCGAACACGCCGTGCCGGTGCCGCTGCTCGATGGCGGCGTTGTAGTCGCGCACCAGGCTCATTTTCTTGTAGTTGAAATTCCCCAGCACCACCTGGCAGGCGTCGAACTCCCAGCGGTAAGGGTTCGCTTCGGCTTCCGCCCATTCGAACAATTCCTTTTCGGTGACTTCGTCCGCTTCCGCGGGTGCGCCTTCCGGCTTCGGCACTTCCGCGCCGCTGGTCTTTTTCCGGTATTGCTCGGCGGTTTCGCGCGCTTCCTTGTAAATGAGGCGGATGCGGGGTTTGCGGAGATATTGCAGCACGATGCCGCGGTTAGCGCCCTCCACCTGCCGGCGGATGTGCTCGCAGAACACTTCAGGCGACATATCCTCCAAATCCACGCTGTCCGGCAATTCGATTCCGAACAGCTCCTGCAGGCGGTTCGCCAGCACGGGGTTCACTTCGGCGTTGTTATCGGTCACGGTCAGCACGTATTGATCGCCGCCGGTCTGTTTTTTCTTCTTCAGTTCCACGGGCAGCAGCAGCAGCGGGCTGTGGATGCTTTCCTGCGGATCTTCGGCCAGGTTGTGCCATTTCAGGAAAGCCACTACCAGCTTGAGTTGCGAAAAACCGAACTCCTGCACGTCGCGCTGCGCCTCCAGCCTGATCTTGTTCAGCACGGCGGGCAGATAGGGATGGTCTTCGAAACGGAGGTATTTATTGAGGGACAGGTCGCCCATGGCCACCACTTTCGATTCGATGTCCGCGTTCCAGGTAAACAGCAGTTCCGGCCGGATGCTCTGGTGATGCAGTACCATGGGCACGCTGCCGAAAGTGAGGTTGGCGAAACGGGAATTGGGCTTGTAGTAGAGCAGGCGGTTACGGCGGCTGATGTCGAACAGCCGGTTGCGGAGCTTATGGAGGATGAATTGCTGCTTCTCGCTGCGGTCGTGCGTAACCCAGCCGGCTACCTGCGCCAGGTCGGTCTGTTTTTCGGGATCGAAGTCGCGGTAGTTTTCGAGCCGGTGGATGGCTTCGCGCAGATCGGGCGTCCTGTTGCCGCGCTCCAGCTCCGTCATTTCGGTGATGAGGGTGCCGAGGGCGGGATGGAGGTTTTTATGGAGGAGGGGGCGCTCGCGCTGTACCACGAAGGTTTGCAGGGTTTGCGGATCATGCAGGTCGAGCCCCAGTGCGAGGCTGGCCAGCACGAGGCCGAGCACGAAAATATCGGTCTGCTCGTCGTGATGCCCCAACAACATTTCGTAGCTGTTGAAGCCCGGGATGTAGGCGGCATGGCGGAGCGGTTTATCCGTATCCGTTTGCACGCGGAGCGATTGTGCCGCCTGGCCTTCGGGCAGCCGCACTTTATCGATCACTTCGAAGTTGGGGTTATGCCCGTTGAAAAGGGCGTCTATCTTATCGGCAGCTTCCCGCGGCGGCAGGGCGCCTTCCGGGTTGAGCTGGAGGGTGCGGGCCGTGGCCTGGATGGCGGATTCGGGGCCGAAGGGAGCCACGAGGCCTTCGTCGTGCAATGCCTGTACGTCGCGGAAAAGCGGGAGTACGGCCGCGATAACGTCGTCTGTGGTGTATGGTCCGTGCTGGAAGGCAGTTTGCAGGAACTGCCGGAATGAGATCATCGTCAAGGTAAAAAATTAAACGCCGGGGCCGGGGGTTCGGTTTCCGGCCGCCCAAAATTACCAATTTCCCCCGCCGCCTCAAACCGAAATCGCTGTCATTTTCCGCTTCGATGTCGAATATTTCGTTCTCGTTGCATCCCGTTGGGCCACGGGCGCCATGCCCGGTAATTTGCATTGAAAAGCAACGGAAATGAAAACCATTCGCCTTTTGGCCCTGGCGGGGCTTTTAGCTCACTATAACGCATCGGCGCAGCAGATTATTGGCCGCGTGACGGATAAAACCGGCCGCGGGCTGGAAGGCGCCAGCGTCGTGCTCGCCGGAACGGCGGACGGCGCCACGGCCGACAGCCTCGGCCGCTTCCGGTTTGCCACTTCCGCATCTGCGCCTTACCGGTTGACGGCCAGCTATATCGGCTACAAGCCCGCCACTGTGGAAGCAACACCAGGCTCAGATGTCCGCATCACCCTGGCCATCGACCCCTCGTCCCTGCAACCCGTCGTGATTTCCGCCGGCTCCTTTTCCGCCGGCGATAAAAACAAAGGCGCCGTCATGACCGCCATGGACGTGGTTTCCGTGGCCGGCAACGGCGGCGACGTGGCCAATGCGGCGCGCACCCTGCCCGGTGCGCAACAGATCGGGGAAAGGGAAGGGCTCTTCGTGCGGGGAGGCGCCGGTAACGAAACGCGCCAGTTCGTAGACGGAACGCTCGTGCCCTCGCCGTATTTCGCGGCGATGCCAGGGCTGCCGCAGTTCAACCGCATTTCGTCGCCGTTCCTGTTCGACGGTATCATTTTCAGCACGGGCGGATATTCCGCCGCATACGGCCAGGGCCTCAGCGGCGCGCTTATCCTCGAAACGCAGGATCTGCCGGACAAATCGTCGGCCGTGATCGGGATATCGCCCATGGTGGCGGTGGCCGGCGTCCAAAAACTGGCGAAGAACGGGAAAAGCAGCCTGGGGCTCAGCACCAGGTTCATGTCCTGGCAATATTACGCCAAAGCCGTCCCCCAAAATCCGGAATACGCCAAAGGACCGGCGTACTCCGTCACGGAAGCGAATTTCCGCGCCAGAACGGGCAAGACGGGCATGCTGAAAATCTATGCCAACTTCGGTTTCCATCAATCGGAACTGTACCGTGAAGATGTAGACAGCGCCGCGCTGCTGGACCGTTTCGCGTCCACCGACCGGAACATTTACCTCAACGTGAGCCACCGGAGCCGCCCGGGAGAACACTGGCGCCTGGATGTGGGAGGATCGCTCAATTACAACAGCGCGGATATCAACAGCGGCATAACCGGAAAGGATAAAACCGCAGTTCATCCGGAAGGAGCCGCTTTCGAAGGCAAAACAGCCGGTTACCGCAGCCGGGAACGGTCGCTGCAGGGAAAGGCCGTGATCACGCGTTACCTCGGCGGCGGGCATTTGGTGCTGGCAGGTTCGGAAGTGCAAATCGGGGAGATGGATGAATTGTACGCTGCATTCGCGGAAGGAGAGTGGCGGCTGCATCATGCCGTGGCCCTGCGAACGGGTGCGCGATGGGAATACAGCCGGCTCTCCGGCCGGGGAGACCTCGCGCCCCGCCTGAGCCTCGCGGTGCGGACAGGCGCCCATTCCCAGCTGAACGCGGCCTGGGGCATGTACTTTCAGCAGGCGGAAAGGCGCTGGCGGATGGAAGCGCCCTTCCTCCCGCAAGCCAAAGCCACCCATTACATCCTCAATTACACGCGGAAAGAAAATGGAAGGCTCTTCAGGGCAGAAGCGTTCTACAAAAAATACGACCGCCTCCTCAAAACAGCGCCAGCAATTACGATGAACGGTTCCGGCTACGCGAACGGACTGGAAATGTTTTGGCGGGATAAAAAATCCGTCCGCAATTTCGATTACTGGGCCAGCTACAGCTACCTCCACACCCGCCGCGATCATCTCCATTTCCCCATGCCGCTGCAACCCGATTTCGCCGCGCCGCACACTTTGTCGGTAGTCACCAAGCGGTCTTTCGAAAAACTCAACACCAACGTGAACCTGTCGTGGTCACTGGCGGCGGGGAGGCCTTATTACGACTTCGCACCGGGAGGCGCCATCCGCCAGCAAGGCACCACCAAAGGGTACAACGTCGTCAACCTCGGACTGGCGCATATGCTGTCCCTCTTCCCGAAATGGAAGCAGAAAGACTTCACCGTAATTGCTTGTGGCGTCAACAACCTCCTGGGGACCAGGCAGGTATTCGGGTACACGTTCAGCTACGACGGCAGTAACAGATCGCCGGTAACCTTACCGGCTACACGAAATTACTTCATCGGGATCTTCATGAGCCTGGGCATCGACCGGACGGAAGATTACCTCAACGAAAATTTGTAATAAAATCCATAACATGAAAAAGATCACCACCATCATCATCGCCCTGTTTGTTGTGTTTGCCGCCAGCGCGCAAAATCCGCAGCTGGAGGGCGCCGTGTCCAAACTGAATTCCGCCCGTACCGCGGCAGATTACCAGGACCTGGCCAATACTTTCCAGCGGCTGGCTTCGGCCGACGCCAAATCCTGGCTGCCGCCGTATTACGCCGCCGTCGCCAACATGAAACTGGCTTTCCTGCAGAAAGATAAAGCCATGGCACTGAGCGCCCTTGCGGAAGAGCAGATCGCCAAAGCGGAGGCGCTCGTTCCGGCAGGCAACGCCAAAGAAATGTCCGAGATCTACACCGTGAAAAGCTTCATCGAACGGAGCAAGGTGGAAGCCGATCCCATGACGAATGGCCGCAAGTTCGGGCCCATCGCCGGAAAATACCTCGCGCAGGCCCGGAAGCTGGACCCGCAGAACCCGCGGGCCCTGTATCTCGACGGCCACATCAAATTCCACACGCCCGCGCTCTGGGGAGGCGACAAGGACAAAGCGAAAGCCCTTTTCACCGAAGCCCTCCGCCATTTCAACGAACCGCCGGCATCGGCCACAGCGCCGCAGTGGGGAAAAACCGAATGCCAGCAAATGTTACAATGATCCACCGGGAGGAAGGCCCCGCCTTCCTCCCTTAAAACCGACATCATGAAAGCATCTACCGAACGCAAAATCATCCGATGGGTCCATATCCTGTTCAGCATCCCCATCATCGGGTTCATTTACGGCCCCGTCGCGGAGCTGCCGTATGCCGCCAACGCGGTCAGGTTCCTGTTCTTCCCCGTGATCGTTCTTTCCGGATTATGGCTGTGGAAAGGCCAATGGATTAAAAAACACTTGTTAAATTAGCCGAAAGATGAAAGCATTCCTCCGAAAATACGCCGTCCGCATCGCGGTTACCTTCATGTTCATCGTCATCGCCTGGACGATCCGCCAAGGCATCGTGCCCGATATGACCATCGGCCGGCACCTGCTGTCGAGCATCCCGGTGATCATCGTCACACAGTTCATCTGGACGGTACTTTCTGGCGTCCATAGGCTGCTCGATAAGGTTTTTCCTTTCACGAAAAGCGACGCCGGACGGATTTTCCTTCAAATCGTGCTGGGAACGATCCTGATTTACGTAATCAGGAGTATCGTGTTTTCGGTCATCCAATCCTGCTTCAAGATCGAGATCGACCAGCTCACATCCGCCATGATCGCGACCGTCAATAATTTCGTATCCGTTACGATCAACCTCGCACTGATCGGGCAATATTATACGAACCGCTGGCAGGAAGGGATCGTGAAAGAGGAAAGGCTCGTGCGGGAAAAGATGCAATTGCAGTTCCTTCACCTCAAAAACCAGGTAGACCCGCATTTCCTGTTCAACGCATTCACGTCGCTGGACAGCCTTGTCCATTCCAACCCCGACCTGGCGTCGCAGTTCATCCGCCATCTTTCCAAAGTGTACCGCTACGCATTGCAGAACCGCGACAAGGATATGGTAAGCCTGCAGACGGAAATGGAAATGCTCCATCACTACATCGCTTTACAGAAAATTCGATTCGGCACCGCGCTGGTGGTTGATATTGAGCTGGATGCGTCGCTGATGGACAGGCGCATCGCGGCGGTGACGCTGCAGATGCTCATGGACAACGCCATCAAGCATAACGAAATACATGCAGACCACCCGCTACGCATACGCATATACGAACATGACGATTACATCATCGTTTCGAATAACAAACAGGCCCGCAAGCAGTTGGCGGCTTCAGATAAACAAGGCCTTGAACAACTGAAACAGTTATATTCGTTCCTGTCTGCCAGGCCGGTGCGGGTGGAAGACGGGGTGGCGGAATTCACGGTGGCATTGCCGCTGTCTTAAAATTGGATTATGCGAATTTTGATACTGGAAGACGAGCCCCTCGTGGCCGCGCATCTCATCAAACAGGTACGGGACCTGGAACCGGGATGGCAGATCATCGGCCCGGTAGCTAGCCTGCGCGAAGCGGAGCTCCTCCTGCAGGCGGGCCCCGATCTCGTACTGGCAGACATCCAGCTGTCTGACGGCATCAGCCTCGACCTGTTCCATCACCTCGAACCGGCCGTTCCCGTCATTTTCACGACGGCCTACGATCAATACGCGATCCGCGCGTTCAAGATCAACAGTATCGATTATCTCCTCAAACCCATTGACCCCGAAGAACTTGCGGCCGCATTCCGGAAATACGCTTTATTGCGCGATAAATATGCCAGTCCGCAATTCATGGGCGAACTGATGCAGTTCGTCCGCCACCAGCAGCAGAAGCAGCTTTTCAAGGAATCGTTCACCGTTCATTCCGGTAAAAGCGTATATGTGTTCCCGTTAGCAGAGATCGCGGGGTTCTCCAAAAATGAAGTGATCTATCTCCATCATGCCGACGGCCGCAACTGGATCACCGATTACCGCTCGCTCGACGAGATCGAGGAGCTGCTCGACCCGCAGCAATGCTATCGCGCCAGCCGCCAGTTCATCGTCAACCGCGCATGGCTCGCTGGTTACAAGACCGATGACACGAGCCGGCTCACATTACACTTCAAGGCCGGAAAATGGCCACAGGTAACGGTAAGCAAAGACAAAGCCGCCGCGTTCCGTACCTGGTTCGGTTAACGGAAACCGTAAAAGCGCGAAGCTTCCTTCCAATAAAAAAATCAATGGGAAAACTGTAATTCGCTGAGCCCGCGGTAAAGCCCTTCCGACTTCCGCATGAGCTCTTCATGCGTCCCCGATTCCACCACGCCGCCTTTATCGAGCACAAGGATCATATCGGCGCGGCGGACGGTGCTGAGGCGATGGGCGATCACGATAGAGGTGCGGCCTTCCATCAGCTTATCCAGCGCTTCCTGTACGAGTTTCTCCGACTCGGAATCGAGGGCCGAAGTGGCTTCGTCGAGGATGAGGATGCGGGGGTTGCGGAGTACGGCCCTCGCGATGGCGATGCGTTGCCGCTGCCCGCCCGACAGCTGGATGCCCCGTTCGCCCACGATGGTATCGAGGCCTTCGGGGAACTGGCGGATGAATTCCCAGGCGTTGGCCTGCCGCGCCGCTTCCATGATCGCATCTTCGGAGGCGGTGGTATCGCCGTAAGCGATGTTTTCGCGGATGGTGCCGCCGAACAGGAACACGTCTTGCGGCACCACGGCCATCTGGGAGCGGAGGAGCGAAAGGTCGTATTCGCGGGTATCCTGGCCGTCGATATAGATATGCCCGGCCGCGGGGTCGTAAAACCGCAGGAGGAGGTTGACGATGGTGGATTTACCGGCACCGCTGGGCCCCACGAGGGCCACCTGCCAGCCGGGCTCTGCGTGGAAACTCACGTCACGCAGCACGGGAAGGTCTTTGCGGGAAGGATATTGGAACCCCACATGCTGGAACCGGATTTCGCCGCTAAAATGCGGGCGGCGGGCAGCAGGAGGGAGGAGCTGGATTTTTTCTTCCGGCTCGTCGAGGATTTCGAGGAGGTGCTCCGACGCACCGAGGGCACGCTGGATGCGGGTAAAGATCTCGGCCAGTCCGGAAATCGATCCGCCGATAAAACCGGAATACAGCACAAAGGAGAACAGGTCGCCCACGGCAAAACCATCGCCGATCATCAGCACGCCTTTCCAGATCACGGCCACCATGGCGCCGAAGAGCCCGAAAATGAGGAACGACACGAACATGCCCTGGTAGGTGCCCGACTTGATGCCGGTTTTCACGACTTCATCCGTTTTCGCTTTATACCGGCCCGTCTCGAAAAATTCGTTCGCGAAGGCTTTCACGTTAAAAATCCCCTGCAGGGTTTCTTCCACGATGGTATTGGAATCCGCGATCTGGGCCTGTACCTGTTTGCTGAACCGGCGGATGAATTTCCCGAATACTACGGCCAGAATACAAATGGCGGGAACGATGGCCAGCATGAAAAGGGTCAGTTGCCAGCTCGTATACGCCAGCAGCGCGATGCCGCCGATGATGACGATCACCTGCCGGAGGAATTCCGCCAACGTGGTGGTGAACAAATCCTGCAACTGTGAAATATCGGAGGAGATGCGGCTGTTCAGTTCGCCCACGCGCCTTTCCGAAAAGAATTTCATGGGCAGGCGGATGAGGTGGGAATACGTGGCCTGGCGGAGCGCCGCCACGGTTTTTTCCGTGACCGACACGAAAATGCGGATACGGAAAAAGGAAAAGATGGATTGGAGCGCCAGCACGGCCACGAGCATCAGCCCGATGCGGTTGATATGCAAATGGAGCTCCCCGGCCTGCCCCACGTTGATCAGATCGCCCAGGAGCTTCGGGAAAGCCAGGCTGGTAGCGCTCGACAACATCAGCATCACCAGCCCTCCGGCGAATTGCCAGCGGTAGGGTTTGGCATATTGATATAACCGGGATGCCTTCCGGATGCCTTCAAAAGAAAACTTTGCGCGCTTTTGCTGTTCCTCCATACAATGAAATTAACGATTCCTGATGGAGAAGACGGGCGGGACAGGGAAATATTGTAGGGACGGGCGAATTTCTTCCTTCGTGATATTAATTGATTATCAGGCAGTTCTTACTTTCATCGCCCGGATTTTCCCTTCCAGCACCGCCGCCGTGATGGCCAATCCGGCCAGGAGGAGGTCTGCCGCCAGGTTATTCCAGCCGTCGCGCAGGCTGCGGGGGAGGATGAAGGTGAAACACATCATGGCGAAGGAACCATACAGTGCCGCCTGCTTCGTCCGGGCGAGGGCCAGCAGCAGCACGAGCGCAGCCTGGGTGAAGGGGACCATCAGCACCAGTTCGTCCGCGAACATCCGCCAGGAATCATACCGGCTCAGCCGCATATGGAAAAGCCCCGGCGCCAGGAACCCGGTTACAGCCGAATAGGCCAGCCGGACGGCGAGCAGGCCGGTGGCGATGTCAATGTAAAGTTGGCGAAGCACCAGGCTCCGCAATCGGTTGGCAGCCGGGAAATGGATACCGGCTTCGGAATATTTGCGCATACAGTTAGCGAATATCGCTGGGTGGAATTTTATTCATCAAAAGCTGACAAGCATGTCTAATATAATGAAATCCGCCGTCAAGATACGACAGTGGACGCATTCAACCATCATTACTCGAATTCCCGGAAGCCCTTATGCTGGGCGAGCGCCAGCATTTCGCGGTCGCCGCTGCTGTCGCCGTACGCATAAACGACCTGGTACGGCGTGAGTTTCACGGCTTCGCGGATGCGGCATACCTTTTCGTCGCCGTTACAGTTCTTTCCCACGAGCGCGCCCGTCAACCGCCCGTTCACCACCTCCAGCCGCGATCCCAGCACGGGCACACCGGCTTTCTCGGCCCAGGGCTGCACCCAGTTTTCCGCGGAAGCCGTCACGATAAACACGGTATGGCCTTCCGAAATATGCCATGCGATGGCGTTCACCGCCCGCGGGCGCAGCAACGCCGGCAACCGTTCCTTGCAAAAGGCGTTGCACTTTTCCTGGAATTCGGCCAGGGGCGTGCCTTTGAAATAAAACTTCAGTACGATCTCCTTCATCCGCTGGTTACCGATCACCTTCAACTTGAAAAGTACCAGCAGGGGCAACAGCAGGGCCATGCCGGCATACAGCGCCATGGCTCCCTTCTGGAAACGGATCATTTCGAAAAGGGTGTCTTTCCGTGTTATGGTACCATCGAAATCGAAAAATGCGATCGCCTGCTTCACAGTTTCTTCTTTTTGAAAATGGGCTCGGGAACGTTTTTGATGATCATCATGATGTATCGCCAGAACCACTTCGTGTACAATACGTTTTTCTTCTTTTCGGCTGCTTTGAAAATGTCTTTCGCCACTTCGTCCGGCTGCGCCGTGAGCAAGGCCGGAAGTGCCAGGTGCTCCGTCATCTGCGTAGCCACGAACCCAGGTTCCACGGTCATGACGTGCACGCCGGAATGCCAGAGGCGGTTGCGCAGGCCGGAAAGATACGTCGTAAAGCCTGCTTTGGCACTGCCGTAGAGATAATTGCTCATCCGCCCGCGGTCGCCCGCAACGGAACTGATCCCGATGATGGTGCCTTTCCCTCTTGCGGCCATGTCTTCGGCCACTACATTGAGGATAGACACGGCGCCGGTAAAGTTGGTATGTAGGATGCGGGACGCCTCCTGCCAGTCTTCCTGGCCTTTTTCCTGGGAACCGAGGTAGCCGAACACGCAAAGCACCACATCCGGCGGAGCGGGAAGGGCGCGGTAAAATCCGGCGTGGGATTCGAAGTCGAGCGCGTCGAAAGCATGCACGGTGGCGGCAACGCGGTGGCGGATGCGCAGATCCTGCTCCAGGGGGCGCAACTGTTCGGGGTTCCGGCCGGCCAGCTGGAGGGTAAAACCTGCGGCGGCGTAGCGGCGGGCGAGGGCAACTGCTATATCTGACCCGGCGCCCAGGATTAATACGGTAGGCATATTGTTCGGTCGGGTTTTATCCACCCGTTTGTTTATGCGAATTGAAAATTGAGTCGGTCGGACTGGGCAGACCGGAATTTACCGGCGGGGTTCCAGGTTTTGACGATCTCCCGGAACCGCTCCGCATTGGGGTAGCTGTCCCAGAACACGCGCTCCTGCATCCTGGCGTCTTTCGTCAGGTATAACCGGCCGCCGTATTGCAGCACCAGCGCATCCAGCTCGTCGAGGAACGGAAAAAGGCCTTTGCGCACGGGGAAATCGAGCGCCAGCGTGTAGCCTTCCATGGGGAAAGAGATCAGATCGTCCTGCTTCCCGAAGGTTTTGAGCACCGCCAGGAAAGAGCCCCAGCCTTTTTCGCTGATCTTTTGTAAAATGGCCACCAGCCCGTCTTTCTTGTCCATCGGCAACACGAACTGGTATTGCACGAACCCGTCTTTCCCGTAACCGCGGTTCCAGTGCAGGATCGCATCCAGCGGATAGAAGAAAGGCTCGTACGGCACGGTGTTCTCAATGACGCGCCTGGTATTTTTCGCGTAGTAAAGCGCGTTGAAAAGTTTGACGGTGAAGTTGTTCAGCACGAAGCCCGGCAGGTTGAAAGGCACGGTGAGCTTCATTTTGCGGGGCAGCTCCAAAGGCGCTTTCGCCGCTTTGGCATTTACCTGATCTTTGGTGGCATGTTCGCCGACGATGAGGATGCTCCGGCCGAAGGAATCGCCCTTTTGCAGGCAATCGATCCAGGCCATGGAGTAAGTATAATGTTTATGTTCTTCGAAAAGCTGCAATACTTCGTCGAGGTTCTTCGCCTTGATCTGCTTCTGGCGGATATACGCCGTTTCGATCTTCTTCAGGGTGAACCTTACTGTTGTTATAATGCCGGTAAGCCCCATCCCGCCGCAGGTGGCCCAGAAAAGATCGGGCTCCGTTTCGGGCGAACATTCCGTCAAACCCTTACCTGTCAACAATTTCATGGAAACGATATGGTTGCTGAAGGAACCTTCGGAATGGTGGTTCTTGCCATGCACGTCAGACGCCACGGCGCCGCCGATGGTAATGAATTTGGTGCCCGGCGTAACGGGCAGGAACCAGCCGCGGGGAACGATGATGTCGAGGATCTGGTCGAGCGTAAGGCCCGACTGGCATTCGAACACGCCATTCTCTTCGTCGAACGCCAACACCTTGTCGTACCGCAGGGTGGAAACGCTATGCTCGCCGAGCGACGCATCGCCGTAGCAGCGCCCGTTCCCCCTGGCGATCACGCGGTCGTGGGTGTTTACGTACTGCAACAGCTGTTCCTCCATGGAGAAGGAGACCTCTTCACAGTTCAATACGGGATAATTGCCCCAATTCGATATGTTTTTTCGCATTATTCAAAAAAACTTTTATTCGTCGGTAAATAAATGATCACATAAAAGCTTAGAATCCACAGGAGAATGGTTAATTGAATAAAGCGGTCTTTGTATAGGATTTTGGTGGGAGAACCGGTGTCGTTATCGACGTAGGTTATTTGCAAATATCGTAATAATCCGGCAATAACAAAAATACTGGTATAGTAGAGGCGGTAGGTTTTGAAGTGGGCCATGGTTTCGGGGCTCATCGTGTACATGAGGTATGCCACGATGATCACGGCGGAAACGAGCGCCAGCGAGGCGTTGAGGAAATCGAGGTTATAGCCTTTGGACGCTTTGCGGAGGTCTTTGCCCGACTGGAGCTTGTGCAGCACATCGTCTCTCCGTTTGGCGAACGCCATGAACACGGCAAGGAGGAACACCATGATATTCAGCCATTCCGAAATGGCCACGTCTGCCGCCACGCCGCCGGCTTTCACGCGCAGCACGAACCCGGAGGCGAGGATGAGGATATCGAGGATGGACACGTTTTTCAGGCCGAAGGAATACCCGAGGTTGAGCACGAAATAAATCCCCAGCACGAACATGAACTTGTAACTGATGAGCCACGCCAGCCCGAAGCCCGCGAGCACCACGAGCACGAACATCGCCAGGCCGGCCGTGGGGGATACGGCGCCGGAAGCGAGGGGACGGCTTTTTTTCACCGGATGCGCCCTGTCTGCCTCGATGTCCATATAATCGTTGATCACATAAATACTGCTGGCTACGAGCGAAAAACTGGCGAACGCCAAAGCCAGCATCTCCAGTTTATCCATCGAAAAAATTTCGCCTGCAAAGAAGGAGGGAATAAAAAGGAAAAGGTTCTTGGCCCAGTGTTTCGGGCGGAGTAGTTTTAAGTATTGCACGGGATTACACAATTAAACAAGCCGCAAAATACAATGTTTATCAGGAATTGTCGCTAGATTTGCTACCTTAAATTTACATTACGTAGTTATACTTTTACCTAGAAACACTTCCCCAACATGTCGAATCCCTTCCTGACACCACGCCGGGCCATGATACTGGAATGCCTGTTGATCGTAGGACTGGCCTGCGTTCCGCTTTTCGCGACATTTCCTTACCGGGTCAATATTTTCCTGTCATGGGAAGGTGCGTACCGCATGTCGGAAGGCCAGGTGCCTTACCGCGATTTCGGGATGCCGTTGGGATATGGGTACTGGATCGTTCCGGCGCTGTTTTTCAAACTGTTCGGGCCGCAGATGATCTCGCTGGTCAAGGCGCAGGTGTTCCTCAATATCGTGGGCGGGCTGAGTTTCCGGTACATTCTGCAGCAGATGCGTGTGTCCCCGGGCGTGAGGCTGCTGTCGGTCATCGTGTTCGTCCTGTCTTATTCTTTCGTCAATTTCTGGCCCTGGTACAATAATACCGTGATCATTTACCAGCTCGTGGGGCTGGCGTTTTTGTTCCGCGGCCTGGGAAGCGGGCGTTGGAAATGGCCGGCGATCTTCCTGGCGGGGGCTTTCACGTTCCTGAGCTTCTTTACGAAGCAAGACGGTGGCGGGCTGGCCCTTTTGCTGGCCCTGGCGCTCCTGGCTTACCATAGCCTCAATGCCCGCCGCTGGCAGGAGCTGGCCGCGTTCCTGGGGAGCTACGTCCTGGTAGCCTGCCTTTTCATCGTACCCGCCGCGCAATACGGGTTCGGTTATTGGTTCAACCACGGGCAGCCGCCGCATTCGTCGCGGTTGGCGCTGATGGATTTCATCGATGTCTTCCTCATGGAATCGCAATGGATCAAATTCTATTTCGCCCTGATCGTGATCCTCATGTTCCCGGCGATAAAGAACATCCGCTCGCTCTGGCAAAACCGCGGGCTCATGCTGTTCCTCCTGCTGACGGTCGGCATCCTCGTGGAAGCCACGCTCTTCCAGGTAACCAGCTACACCCCGCCCGACAATAACATCTTCTTCCATGGATTCGCTATCGCGTTCATCTTCAGCCGGATGTACGACATTTCGGCCATCCGCTTCGAAAATCTCAAGCCTTTCCTGCTCACCGCCATAACTATCTTGCTCTGGTGGTCGGCTTCCTATTATAAATACATCCAGCGCATCCTCAGCCAGCTGAGCCACACCGAAGAAGTGGCCGCCGCTCCCGGCGGAGAGAATGTCGTGAACCGCCATAACTTCATGGTGGACCTCGACACCACGGATGTGCCCACCGGCAAATGGACCTTCTCGTCGCTCCCCGAATTCCGTAAAATCTACATGCCGCCGTCTACCGTAGCGGGTATTGACCGCGTAATGGCGCTCCCGGAAGTGAAAAAAGGGAAAGACGCCAAAGTGCTGAACCTCACCGAGCTCACCCCCCTCGACCACGCCATCGGCTATACGCAGGAAACCGGCCCGGAAGTGCCGCTGTGGCACCATCTGGGCGTGGCCATGTTCAACAAACAACTGGCCGCTTATACGGAAAAGGTGCGCAACAAACATTACGACCTGATATTGTACGAATACGCGCCCACGCTCAACAACTTCTTCCCCTGGGCGCTGCGCAACGAGCTCCAGCAGCATTACCGAAAGATCGACTCGTTCCACGCGCCGCGCCGGCCCACGAACGCCATCATCGAAGTATTTGTAAGGTGATGGAGGAAGCGTAGCTTTGCGTGCCGGCGCTTGCCGGACTGAAAAACCATGCAACAACGTTCCAATCGCTCCAAACTCATATTGGCGCTGAGCCTCGTCTATGTTTTATGGGGCTCCACGTACCTCGGCGTGAAAATCGCCACCGAAGTGCTGCCGCCATTCCTGCTGTCCGTTCTCCGGTTCATTCTCGCCGGCGGGCTCATGATGGGGATCGGTTTTACCGTGGAAAAGCAACGGCCCACCCGCTTGCAATGGAAAAACGCGGCGATCATCGGGGTACTGCTCATCGGGATCGGGAATAGTTCCGTCGCCTTTGCCCTGGCGTATATGCCTTCGAGCCTCGTGGCACTGTTCATCGCGGCGCTGCCGGCCTGGTTCATCGGGCTCGACTGGCTGTTTTTCAGCAGGAAACGGCCGTCCAACCTGACTTTATGGGGGCTGGTCCTCGGTTTTACCGGGCTTTTCTTCATTTTCGACCCTTTTTACCTCCTCCATCCCGATAACGTGGTGCGGAATTACCCGCTTTGGCCCATCGCCGTGCTCACGGCCGGCTCCATCGCCTGGGCGTACGGGTCGCTGTTAAGCCCCCGGCTGGACACGCCGCCGCAACTGACGTCGTCCGCCATCCAGATGTTGTCTGGCGTGGTGGTGACGGCCCTGATGAGCGCGGTGCTGGAGCAGGGGCAATGGCATTCGGTGGGGGAGATGACTATGCGGACCTGGCTGGCCATCGGGTACCTGGTGGTTTTCGGTTCGCTGGTGGGCTATACGGCTTTCAGCTGGCTGGTGAACAACGCGCCACCGCAGGTTTCGGCGACCTATGCCTATGTAAACCCCGTGGTAGCGGTGATCCTGGGCTGGGTGTTCCTCAAAGAAACCCTTGCCCCGCATGCCATGTTCGGCTCGGCGGTCGTAATTGCCGGGGTGGTGCTGATGACGTTGCGGAAGAAATAACCTATTTGGCCAGCTCCACCTCGAAACGGATCACTTCCATATTGTCCAGCAGCGCGTCGTTGACGGCTTTGAGGCGGGCCGCGCTGCCCGTCAGTTCATATTTACCTTCATAGACGATACGGCCCGAGCTTTCTTCGATAAACTTGGTGGTGGAGATGTTCTGCGCCTTCAGGCGGTGGGCCCGGAAGATGTTTTCGAGGGATTCGGGGCTGAGGGCGCTTTCGGCATATTGAATAGCGTAGTATTTACGGTCGTGCCGCCGCTGGATGATGCGCTCGAATATGCTGAACACCCACAACACGAACAGCGTAAAAAACACCGCAAATGCCGCCAGGTCGTATTTCCCGACCCCGATGGCCATGCCGATGGCGGCGGAAATCCAAATCACCGCGGCGGTCGTGATACCGTCGATCGTAAATCCACCCCTGAAAATAACGCCCGCCCCGATGAAGCCCACGCCCGTCAGGATGTTACTGGCGATACGGTCGCCCGACTGCAGGCCCCCGAAATGGATGCTCAGGATGCTGAAAAGGGCGGAGCTCATGCAGATGAGGGTGATGGTGCGCACCCCGGCGGCCTTGCGCTTCACTTCCCTTTCCAGGCCCAGCAGGAAGCCGGCCAGCATGGCAACGGCCAGTTTGACGATCATGGCGTATTCGATATGAAATGCGGTCATCGGGTTCAGCAGGTTTTGGGTACGGGGAGATGGTTTACGGCCACGAGACGGTCGAGCCGGAGCTCCCTGCCTGCTTCCGTCAGCAAAAACTCTGCCTTGTTGCGGACGTAGAGGTCGCGGATAATGGCTGTTTCCGCCTGGGGGCGGCCGGCCCCGTCGAGGAATTCCAGCAGCACGGGCTCCCGGAGCGTGGCCCAGGCTTCCAGGCGGTCGTAATAGTTACAATCGATCGGCTGATAGGAGGGGTTTTGGCTATCCATAAAAAAGCTTTGTTTTTTTGATCCCGGCTGGCCTATTTTTGCAGCACTATTCAAACAGGTAATCTATTAAAATAAACCGGAATGTTAGAATCTGCATTTAAATTTCCGAACCAGACGGCCTTTTACAAAGGTAAGGTACGGGACGTGTATACCATCGGCGATAAATGGATGGTAATGTTTGTAAGTGACCGTATCTCGGCGTTCGACGTGGTACTGCCCCGTCCGATCCCTTACAAAGGACAGGTGCTCAACCAGATCGCGGCTATTATGCTCGACGCAACGAAAGACATCGTTCCCAACTGGGTGAAATCCGTACCCCTGCCCAACGCTACTGTGGGCCTGAAGTGCGAGACCTTCCCCGTAGAAATGGTGGTTCGCGGCAACCTCACCGGCCACGCTTGGCGCACTTACAAAAGCGGTAAACGCGAGCTTTGCGGCGTAACCCTGCCTGAAGGCCTGAAGGAGAACGATTTCTTCGCTTCCCCCATCATTACCCCCACCACCAAAGCCCACGAAGGCCACGATGAAGACATTTCCCGTGAGGAAATCATCGCCCAGGGCCTGGTGAGCAAGGAAGATTACGAGAAACTGGAGCAATACACCCTCGCCCTGTTCCAACGCGGACGCGAGCTGGCGGCCAAACGCGGCCTCATCCTCGTGGATACCAAGTATGAATTCGGCAAGATCGGCGATACCATCTACCTGATCGACGAAATCCACACTCCCGACTCTTCCCGCTTCTTCTACGCCGAAGGTTACGAAGAAAAACAGGCGAAAGGCGAGCAGCAAAAGCAGCTCAGCAAGGAATTCGTACGCGAATGGCTCATGGAAAACGGTTTCCAGGGCAAAGAAGGCCAGCAGGTTCCGGAAATGACCGATGCGTTCGTTAACAGCGTAACCGAACGTTACATCGAGCTGTTCGAGAACATCACCGGCCAGCAATTCAAGAAAGAAGACTTCAGCAAGGAAGACCAGGAAAAGGTCATCCTCGAAACCCTCTCCAAACTGGGTTAATAAAAAAGGGAGCAGCCGAAACGCTGCTCCCTTTTGTTTTTATGCGATCTGCATCATGGGGGCGCCCTTCCGGAAAGGCTGCCGCTTCCAATACGTCAGCGAGCGCCAGGCCCATTCGAACGGCCCGAAGTGGAAATGCCGCAGCCAGATATTGCTGTAAATAAGCTGCAACCCCCAAATGGCGAACACCACGTAATAAATCTCGTGCCGCGCCAGCGCGCCGTACCATCCCAGCCCGACACCGTAGAAAAACAGCCCGCACAGGATGCTTTGCATGAGGTAATTGGTAAAAGCCATTTGTCCGACGGCCGCCAGCCACGCCAGCAACCGTTTCGCAAAGCCAGCCCTATACACCAGCATGATGAGCCCGATATGCCCCAGGAGCACCAACACCCGCCGGATTTCGTACCAGCTGATGAACACCCGGTCTGCCAGCAACGTTTCGTCCAGTTTAACGCCCATCCAGACGCATATCTCCCAGTAATTCAGGCTAAGCCCCAGTCCGTATCCCGCCAGCATCAACACCGCGTAAAAGCGCCGGGAACGCAGCCCCGTGAGCACACCGGCCTTGAAAAGCGCCATGCCCAGGAAGAAACAAACCATCAGGTCCCAGTAAAAGAGGCCGTACGGCGATAAGTTCTGGTTCTTTTCATTGCTGGGAAGGAGATATCCCATCACCTGGAAATAGCCGCCGCGCATGGTTTTCACCTGTTCCGCGTCCGCTTTCAGCCGGGCGGCCGGTGCCATTTCCTTGAGATGATCTTCCCAGGCTTCCTTTTGCTTCGTTTGTTCAGCAGTGAGTTTTGCGCCCTGTTTCGCCAGCAGCACGGCCTGTTCGCCTTTGATGCGGAGCTCTTTTTTCCCGTGCATGTCGAGCGTGCCCAAAAGGGTGCCCATCACGAGCGCCACGGCGGCAATGATGAGCAACGGACGGACCCCCAGGCGCCGGAAAGGGTAGAGGACCATACCGCCAAGGGCATACACGAAAAGCACGTCGCCCGTCCACAGCAGCAGGTTGGCGTCGATCAATCCGAAAGCCAGGAGCCACAGGAGCCGGCGGTAGTAAATTTCGGCCGCAGGCGTGAGGGGATTTGTCCGCCTTTCCAGCCGTTCCAGCAACAGCACGCATCCCGCGCCGAAAAGGAGCGAGAAAATACCGCGCATGGTGCCTTCGAAGAACAGGTTGACCGTCCACCACGTGTAATAATCCGGGCCGGAAAGCTCGTTGTACAGGTAAATGTCGTTCTCCCGGTTATCGGGCAAAGCGAACATGAGGATGTTCATGAGCAGGATGCCCAGCAGCGCGATGCCGCGAAGGCTGTCGATTATCTGTAATCGTTCGGTAGCGCGTAAGGGAGCCGCGCCGGGGGTAGTCAGCATAAGTCAGGTTTGCGCTAAAATTAAGGCGGGACGGCCTTCCGCCGAAATGAAAATGACGAGTGCGACTGGTCAATTCCGACAGGCGGAAAATCCGCCGCAATCGCTACATTTGTATAGCTTTATGAAACACCTCGCAGCCTTAAACAAGTTTTTCGTCCGATACAAATGGCGTTTCCTCCTCGGGATGCTTTTCACTTCGGTTTCCATCGTATTCAGCGTTTTCCAGCCCATCCTGGTCCGCCAGATCTTCGATCTGCTGGAACAGAACTTGAAAAGTTACCGCATGCTGAGCGATACGAGCCTCAAAGGCGCGTTCCGCGCCGTTTTCAGCCAGACGCTCGCGTTCTATGGCCTATCGATCCTCGGGCTGGCACTGCTCAGCGGATTTTTCATGTACCTGCAGCGGCAAACGCTCATCGTCATGAGCCGGCATATCGAGTACGATCTGAAGAACGATATCTACCAGCAATACCAGCGGATGGACCTGCATTTCTTCAAGCTCAACCGTACGGGCGACCTCATGAGCCGGATCACCGAAGACGTGAGCCGGGTGCGCATGTACGTGGGGCCGGCGCTGATGTACGCCACGCGCACGCTCATCATGATGGTGATGATCATCTGGCTCATGTGGGCCGTGAACCCCATGCTCACGCTCTATACCCTCAGCCCGCTGCCGATCCTGGCGGTGACGATCTACTTCGTGAACCGCATCATCCACAAGAAAAGCGAGCGCATCCAGGCGCAGTTGTCGAACATCACGTCGGTAGCCCAGGAGAACTATTCCGGCATCCGCGTGATCAAGTCGTACGTGCAGGAGGGCCCTTCGGCACGGCATTTCGAAGAAGCCAGCGAAGCGTACAAGCAAAGCAGTATCAGCCTCGCCAAAACGGACGCGCTGTATCAGCCGGCGATGGCGCTCATGATCGGCCTGAGCGTGATCCTGACCATCTTTATCGGCGGCATGCAGGTGATCAAGGGGAACATCACGGTGGGGAACCTCGCCGAGTTCGTGCTGTACGTGAACATGCTCACTTTCCCATTTTTCAGCATCGGATGGGTGGCGTCCATGATCCAGCGGGCGGCGGCGTCGCAACAGCGGATCAACGAATTCCTGCTGCTGGAGCCCCAGATAAAGGATGCGCCGGATGCGAAAGAAGCGCCCCTGAACGGGGAAATCCGGTTTACCGACGTGAATTTCACCTATCCGCATACGGGGATCCAGGCCTTGAAAAATTTCAACTTGCATATCAAACCCGGGGAAAAGATCGCGGTGATCGGGCGGACGGGCTCCGGCAAAACGACCATGGCGCAACTGCTGTTAAGGATGTACGATCCGCAGCAGGGGGCGATTTCGGTGGATGGGAACAACATCCGCGTGCTCAGGCTGCATAACCTCCGCAACCAGGTGGCGTATGTTCCGCAAGACGTGTTCCTGTTTTCCGATACCATCGCCAACAACATCCGTTTCGGCGAACCCTCGGCCAACGATGCCGCGGTGCAACAGGCAGCGCGCCAGGCCAGCGTGGAAAAGGATATCCTCGGCTTCCCCGATGGGTTCCAGACCGTGGTGGGCGAGCGCGGCGTAACGCTGAGCGGCGGGCAGAAACAGCGCGTTTCCATCGCCAGGGCGCTCATCCGCCAGCCGAACATCCTGCTGTTCGACGATTGCCTGTCGGCCGTAGACGCGCGGACGGAGAAGGAGATCATCGGGAACCTGTATGCGTACCTGAAAGACAGAACGGCCATTATCATCACCCACCGGATCTTCTCACTGTTCACGTTCGACAAGATCATCGTGCTGGACGAAGGCCGGATCGCGGAGGCGGGCACGCATGAAGAATTGCTGGCTAAAAACGGGTATTACGCGGAGCTATATGCACGGCAGCAAACGGGGGAGGAGGAGCGTGTAAACGAGTAATTTTCACATAGTTGTAAACAGCCGTAATTCCCTCCTGCGCGGAATATAAGATGATTTTTGAAAATCATTTAAAAATATTTTGATATTTGTAAAACAATAGTATATTTGTTGATTATTGATCACTCAAACAGGATTTGATTCGTTAACACTTAAATCTATCAACTGTGGCGTACGAAAACAACAATCAACAGGAAAGAAACAACGACAGCATCTTTTCCAAGCGATTGAAAGCGGGCAAAAGGAGAACTTATTTCTTTGATGTAAAAACGACTCGTGGCAACGATTACTTTCTCACTATCACGGAAAGTAAAAAGCGTTTCAACGACAACGGTTACGACAGGCACAAGGTATTCCTGTACAAAGAAGACTTTAACAAGTTCCTCAATGCCCTGACGGAAACCATCAACTACGTAAAAACCGAGTTGATGCCCGATTTCGACTTTGATGCTTATAACCACGACTACTCGGATTCCCGCGAAGACGAGCAGGACAGCGATGCGATCGAAGCAGTGGCTGCCGTGCGTTCCGAAGTAGCTGCCGCTGCTGAAGAAGCTCCCGCTCCGTCCGCCGAAGACGTGGACAAATGGTAGTTTCTACTTTATTCTCTCCCTGTCAACGATAAGAATTTTTAAAGCCTCCGCGATGCGGAGGCTTTTTTTATCGCCCGGGCGCATTGCCGTATAACCATGCACGTTATTTTCACGACATAAAAAAACCGCCGGACAAACATCCGGCGGTCTATATTCTTTTTTGCAGCAATTATTGGCGCATCGCCTTGAAAGCGTTGATGAGCCCGTTCGTAGACGCATCATGCGAGGCAACCTCCTCATTCCCGCCCAATTCCGGTAAAATACGGTTGGCCAGCTGCTTGCCCAGCTCAACGCCCCACTGGTCAAACGAATAAATGTTCCAGATCACGCCCTGTACAAAGATTTTGTGCTCGTACAGCGCCGTGAGCATCCCCAACGTGCGCGGTGTGATCTTTTTAATGAGGAACGAGTTAGTAGGCCGATTGCCCGTGAATACCTTGAAAGGCACCAGGTGCTCCGGCGTCCCTTCCGCACGCACTTCCTCCTCCGTTTTCCCGTTCATCAACGCTTCCGTCTGCGCAAAGAAATTGGAGAGGAGTTTATTGTGATGATCGCCCACGGGGTTGTGGCTGATGGCCGGTGCGATGAAATCGCAGGGGATCAGCTTCGTGCCCTGGTGGATGAGCTGGTAGAACGCGTGCTGGCCGTTGGTGCCGGGCTCTCCCCAAACGATGGGGCCGGTCTGCCATTCTACCGACTGCCCGTTGCGGGCCACGTATTTGCCGTTGCTTTCCATATTCCCCTGCTGGAAATAGGCCGCAAAGCGGTGCATGTACTGATCGTAGGGAAGGATGGCCTCGGAAGCGGTATCGAAGAAATTGCCGTACCACAGGCCGATCAGCGCCATGATGAGCGGAATGTTCTCTTCCGCCGGGGCCTGCTGGAAATGGAGGTCTGCCGTATGGGCGCCGCCGAGCAGCTCGCGGAAATTGGCGTAACCCACCGTCAGCGCGATAGACAGGCCGATGGCGGACCACAGGGAATAACGGCCGCCCACCCAGTCCCAGAACGCGAACATGTTTTTGGGATCGATGCCGAAAGCGGTCACGGCTTTTTCGTTGGTCGACAGCGCGGCGAAGTGCAGCGCGATGTCTTGCTCGGAACCACCGTTGGCCAGGAACCATTCGCGCGCGGTATGTGCGTTCGTCATGGTTTCCTGCGTGGTGAAGGTTTTGGAAGCGATCAGGAACAGCGTTTCGTCTGCCTTCACTTTCTTCAGCGTTTCCACGATATGCGTTCCGTCTACGTTCGATACGAAATACGGCTGGATGCCTTCTACCCAGTAGGGTTTCAGGGCCTCGGTGACCATAACGGGGCCGAGGTCGGAACCGCCGATGCCGATGTTGACGATATACTTGATCTTTTTACCGGAAAAGCCCTTCCATTCGCCGGAATGTATGCGGCGGCAGCAGTCTTCCATCTGCGCCAGCACTGCGTTCACTTCGGGCATGACGTCTTTGCCGTCCAGCAGCACGGGCGTACCGGAAAGGTTGCGCAATGCAGTGTGGAGCACGGCGCGGTTTTCGGTGGCGTTGATCTTTTCGCCGGCGAACATGGCTTTGCGGGCTTCATCGACTTTGCATTCGGCCGCCAGTTCGTGCAGCAGCTGCATGGTGCCTTCGGTTATGATGTTTTTGGAATAGTCGAACAGGATGTCTTCCAGCTGCAGCGAGAACTTCCGGAAACGGTCGGGGTCTTCGGCGAAGAGGTCGCGCATCTGGGAAATGCCCATCATTCCTGCATGGGCGAGTAGATCTTGCCAGGCTTCGGTGGCATCGGGCTGTACGGATGGGAACATGATTCGGTCTTTTAAGTTTTGATCGCGTCAAAAATACACATCGGGATCGATAGTTGTGTGCGTTTTTATCAGATGAGCGGTCGTTTCCGCAACAGTTGCATGAGGACCGACAACGCGAGAACGGCCATGATGATCGTTCCGGCGGCTACGATGGGAGGGGAGTCGGGGCTGGCGACGGCGTCCCGTTTGAGGATGATGCCGTAAAAAGCCCACACGCCGGTGATGCCGTACCACACATTGTTGAACCGGAAGATCATGAAGAGCCCCGCGAGGGTGCCGAGGACCATGCAGCCGATGGTCCAGTACACGCCGCCCACGCCGTAAAGGCTCCAGCCCATGGCTACGCCCAGGGCGGAGACATTGGCCAGCAGGGCGATGGTGACCCATCCGAAATACACACCGAACGGGAAAAAGACGAAGGCTTTCTCGGCCAGGGGCGCGTCGGGGTCGGCGATCCGGAAGCGGGCGTGGATGCGGACGAGCGTGAAGAGGAGGAATATCATGAGGAGGACGGACAGCCAGATCAGTTCATAATGCCATGCGAACAGCCAGCAGGCATTGGCGAGGCAGCTGAGGAGGAACCACGGCCCCATGCGCTCCATCATCCGCGCCAGATCAGCCTCCCGGCCGGGCGCGAAGGCCAGCCAGAGCTGGTAGCCCGCAAAGGCGAGGAGGCCCAGGTAAATCACGCTCCATATGCTGAACGTAATGGGGGCAGGCGTAAACAGATTGGGGTACAATCCGGAAATCTCCCCGGTAGTACGGCCGTTCAGCGTGGCCGTATTGGCCATCACGTTGACGCCGATCACCACCAGTAAAGCCACCAGGTTGAAAAAAGCCTGCTGCCGGAAATGAGGTATGCTCATGCGGGTCTCCATACGGGATTTCTTTAGATGACATTCTCGCGCAAAAATCTTTCCAATCTGAATTTACATATTAAAAATGAATTGATTAGCAACCGAATTCCGTTTTCGTATTTCGTTAATAATAATTTATCTTTGCGGACTTATGACAACAGAACAACTTAAGGCTATGAGGGATCGTTTGTACGTCCTGGGAGGTTTTCTTTAACGTCCAGGACCGTATAGACAAAATCGAAAATGATAAGCAAATGACCCTCGCTCCCGGCTTCTGGGACGATAACGAAAGGGCGACCGCCATTCTCAAGGAAATCAAGGTAAACAAGTTTTGGGTGGACCTTCACGACAGCGTGCGCACGGCTATCGAAGACAGTGCCGTACTGCTCGACTTCCAGAAGGAAGGAGAGGCGACCGAAGAAGAAGTGAACACGGCGTACAACGGTGCCCTTCAGGCGCTGGACGAGCTGGAGTTCAAATCTACCCTTAACCAGCCGGAAGACGAGATGCCTGCCGTGCTCACGATCAACTCGGGAGCGGGCGGCACCGAAAGCCAGGACTGGGCCGAGATGCTCCTGCGCATGTACCGCATGTACGGTGAAAAACAGGGGTGGAAGGTCAGCGAGATCGACGTGCAATACGGAGACGGCGCGGGCATCAAATCCGCTACGCTCGAATTCGACGGAGAGTTCGCCTACGGCCTGCTGAAGGCCGAAAGCGGCGTGCACCGCCTGGTGCGTATTTCCCCGTTCGACTCCAACGCACGCCGGCATACTTCCTTCGCTTCCGTGTTCGTATACCCGCTGGTAGACGATACCATCGAGGTGACGGTGAACCCGGCAGACCTGGAATGGGAATTTTACCGTTCCGGCGGTAAGGGCGGCCAGAACGTGAACAAGGTGGAAACCGCGGTACGTTTGAAGCACATCCCTTCCGGCATCATCATCGAGTGCCAGCAGGCGCGTACGCAGGGCGAGAACCGTGAAAAGGCGCTCACCATGCTGAAATCGCGGCTGTACGAAGAAGAGATCCGCAAGCGCGAGGAACTGAAAAACGCCACCAACGCCAATAAACGCAAGATCGAATGGGGATCCCAGATCCGGTCGTACGTTTTCCATCCCTACAAAATGATCAAAGACCACCGCACCGATTTCGAAGTCGGCAACGTGGGCCCGGTGATGGACGGCGAGCTGGACGGTTTCATCAAGGCTTACCTCATGATGCAGAAAGAAGACGAAAAAGGCTGACGCTTAGCCTGAAGTGAACAATATTGATAACCGAAACAACAATCTAAGCCATGCATAATGCTTATTTTGACTTTGCAGCACCAACCAACGAGCCGGTTCTCACTTACGGTCCCGGCACCCCCGAGAAAGCAGCACTGAAAAAACAGCTGGCCGCCTTCAAGGCCGTGGAAATGGACATCCCGATGTACATCGGCGGCAAGGAAGTGCGCACCGGCAAAACGGTGGACATCCGCCCTCCGCATGAGATCAAGCATAAGCTGGGCCACTTCCACGCGGGAGACGCCAGCCATGTGAAAGAAGCCATCGCCGCCGCACTGGCAGCACGCCAGCGTTGGGCCGATACGCCCTGGGAGCAGCGCGCCGCCATCTTCCTGAAAGCCGCCGAGCTCCTCGCCACCAAGTACCGCGCGCACACCAACGCCGCTACCATGCTGGGCCAGAGCAAGAACGCCTACCAGGCGGAAATCGATTCGGCCTGCGAACTGATCGACTTCCTCCGCTTCAACGTACACTATCTCACCGAGATCTACCGCCAGCAGCCCGTTAGCTCGCCCGGCGTCCATAACAGAATGGAATACCGTCCGCTCGAAGGTTTCGTGCTGGCCGTAACGCCGTTCAACTTCTCCGCCATCGGCGGCAACCTGCCCACCTCCGCCGCCATGTGCGGCAACGTAGTGGTTTGGAAGCCCGCCAATACCGCGGTGTACCACGCCAGCTTCTTCATGAAAGTGCTCATGGAAGCCGGTTTGCCCGACGGCGTGATCAACCTGGTATATGCAGACGGCCCCACCATCGGCGACATCTGCTTTGCGCATCCCGATTTCGCCGGCATCCACTTCACCGGTTCCACCGGCGTGTTCCAGACCATGTGGAAAACCATCGGCAACAACATTTCCAAATACAAGACCTATCCCCGCATCGTGGGCGAAACGGGCGGTAAGGATTTCGTGCTCGTGCACAAATCCGCCGACGTAGACGCCGTTGTGACCGGTCTTGCCCGCGGTGCCTTCGAGTTCCAGGGCCAGAAATGTTCCGCCGCTTCCCGCGCTTATCTCCCCAGCAACCTCGCCGAAGAGATCAAGACGAAACTGGCAGCCGAGCTGAAAACCATGAAAATGGGCACCACGGAAGATTTCACCAACTTCATCAACGCCGTGATCGACGAACGCTCGTTCGATAAGATCGCTACGTATATCGACAACGCGAAGAAAGACCCCAAGGCGAAGATCATCGCCGGCGGTAATTACAGCAAAACGGAAGGCTACTTCATCGAGCCCACCGTCATTGAAGCCTCCGATCCGAAATACGTGACCATGTGCGAAGAGATCTTCGGCCCCGTGCTGTCTATCTATACGTACGACGCGGATAAATTCGAAGAAGCCATCGAACTGGTAGACGGCACCAGCGAATACGCCCTCACCGGCGCCATTTTCGCGCAAGACCGCTACGCGCTCGAGCTCGCTACCAAAAAACTGGTAAACGCAGCCGGCAACTTCTACCTGAACGACAAGCCGACCGGCGCAGTGGTAGGCCAGCAGCCCTTCGGCGGCGCCCGTGCATCGGGCACCAACGACAAAGCCGGCTCGCAGCTGAACCTCTACCGCTGGCTCAGCGCGCGTACCGTGAAAGAAACCCTCGTTTCCCCCACGGATTACCGTTACCCGTTCCTGAAAGAGGCGTAATGCCGAAAGCATACAAATCATATCGAAGCCGCTCCCGACGGGAGCGGCTTTTTTTTGCCGAAGAAAGCTGGAAAGCATAAGGGCAGGGGCTTTCCGGATTCCGGGAAAATAAAAGAGGCGCCCTGATGCAGGGCGCCTCTTTCCAAATTCCGTGCGATTAGGATTACAGCTTCTTGATCGCCGCCAGGGCTTCGTCCACGTGCTGGGTAGCCTGCGTCATGGAGTTGAACTGGTGGACCACGGTGCCCTTACGGTCGAGCACATACGTAACACGGCCGGGGAGCATCATGGTTTTGGGGACCCCGAACAGCTTGCGGACCTCGTTCTTTTCGTCGGCCAGCAGGGTGAAGGGGAGGTTATGCTTTTCGGCGAATTTTTTATGGGAAGCCACATCGTCCGAACTGATGCCGACCACCTGCGCGCCGGCATCGGTAAATGCGGCGAAGCTGTCGCGGAAGGAGCAGGCCTCCTTGGTACAGCCCGGCGTATCGTCTTTCGGATAGAAATATACGACAACTGGCCCCTTTGCCAGGGCTTCGGAAAGGCGGAAAGTGTGGTTGTCCTGGTCCTGCAGCGAAAAATCGGGAACGGTGGCGCCCGTTTTGAGCTGGGCGGAGGCGTCGGAGAACAGGCCGAACAGCGATAAGGTGATGAGCATGGTTTTCAAGATTTTCATGACCGGTTGCTTTTGTCTTTCCAAAGTTACGTTAACCGGCTCCTTCCGCAATCATTTTTTATTCCGGTCCGTCATCCGTATTTTTGACTTTTAAACTTGACCTGATTTGAAATCAATCCTGACAGACCGGCAACTGGCGATCACGATCGAAAGGCTGAGCCACCAGCTGGTGGAGAACCACCTGGATTTCAGGGATACCGTGCTGATCGGCCTCCAGCCCCGGGGTATTTATTTGTCGGACCGGATCCACCGCCACCTCCAGGCGCTCGTTCCCTCCGCCAATATTCCCTATGGCAAGCTCGACATCACTTTTTACCGCGACGATTTCAAGAGCGGTAAAACCCTGCATGTTCCCAATGAGACCGACATCGAATTTTCCATCGACGATAAAAAGGTGATCCTGGTAGACGACGTGCTGTATACCGGCCGTACCATCCGTTCCGCCATGGATGCGATACTGGACTTCGGCCGGCCGGCGAAAGTGGAGCTCTGCGTGCTGATCGACCGCCGTTTCAGCCGTGAACTGCCCATCCAGCCCGATTATACGGGCCGTACGATAGATGCGATCATCACAGAGCGCGTAAAAGTTTTGTGGAATGAGCGCGACGGGAAAGACGAAGTTGTGCTGACAGCATAAAAACCATATATTTGCACCTTAGAATGTCACTGTCTGTAAAACATCTGCTGGGTATACGTGACCTGACGCGTCAGGATATAGAACTCGTCTTTCAAACGGCTGATCAATTCAAGGAAGTATTGCAGCGCCCGATCAAGAAAGTGCCCACCTTACGGGATACCACCATCGTCAATGTATTTTTCGAGAATTCCACACGCACGCGGCTCTCTTTTGAGCTGGCGGAAAAGCGCCTTGGCGCCGATGTGATGAACTTCTCCGCTTCCGGATCCTCCGTATCCAAAGGCGAAACCCTCATCGATACCGTCAACAACATCCTGTCCATGAAAGTGGATATGGTGGTGATGCGGCACTCGGCCACGGGGGCGCCCCACTTCCTCGCCAAACACATCAACGTACCCATCGTCAACGCCGGAGACGGCATCAACGAGCATCCCACACAGGCCCTGCTCGACGCGTTTTCCATCCGCGAGAAACTGGGCTCGGTGGAAGGGAAGAAGATCGCCATTTGCGGCGATATCATGCATTCCCGCGTGGCCCTGTCCAATATCTACTGCCTGAAGAAACTGGGCGCGGAGGTGACCGTTGTAGGCCCGCCGACGCTCATTCCCAAACATATCGGCAACGCTCTCGGCGTGAACGTGTCTTACGACATCAGGGAAACCCTGAAATGGGCAGACGTGGCCAACGTGCTCCGCATCCAGCTGGAGCGCCAAAACATGCCGCTGTTCTCGACCCTCCGGGAATATTCCCTCGCTTACGGCGTGAACCGCAAACTGCTCGACAGCCTCGGCAAAGAGATCGTCATCATGCACCCCGGGCCCATCAACCGCGGTGTGGAGCTCAGTTCCGACGTGGCGGATTCCGGCCAGAGCATCATCCTCGACCAGGTCGAAAACGGCGTGGCCACCCGCATGGCCGTACTGTACCTCCTGGCCCGGAAAGAAAATTGATTCCGTTCAAAATATTCCAAAGAACTCCCGGTGCGGCCGGGAGTTTTTTTATGCCCAAAACTGTAAATTAGCATATGCGTACGATCTTCCTGCTCCTCATCTCCAACGTCTTCATGACCTTTGCCTGGTATGGCCATCTCAAGAACACGAACGTGCCGCTGTGGAAAGTGGTGCTGGTGAGCTGGGGGATCGCTTTTTTCGAGTACTGCTTCATGGTACCGGCCAACCGGCTCGGGTATCTCGACGGGTTTAACGGGTTCCAGCTGAAGATGGTCCAGGAAGTGATCACGCTGACGGTTTTCTGCGTGTTCGCGGTGATCTGGCTGAAGGAGCCCCTGCGCTGGAATTACCTCATTTCCTTCTCGCTGCTCCTGGGAGCGGTCTATTTCATGTTCAAAAAATAAGTAATTCCCGCTCCTATGATACGTTCCCTACTGGCTTCCGTGCTGCTGCTGCCCGCACTGGCCGGCTTCAGCCAAAAATCCGACAACCCGATGCGGTCGGCCCTCGACAAACAAGTGGATTCCCTCGTGCGCGCCGCATTTGCCCGCGAAGAATGCGTGGGCCTGGTGATCGGGGTGATCGACGGCGGCAAAACCTATACCTGGGCCTACGGCGAAACCGCACTGGGAAACGGGCAACTTCCGGATAAAAATACCATCTTCCAGATCGGTTCCATCACCAAAACGTTCACCGGCATCATGCTGGCAGCGCAAATCGGCCGCGGACAGGTAAAGGCCGACGGACTGATCTCTCAATACGTTCCCGATTCGGTAAAACTGAAGTGGTTCGACGATAAGCCCGTAACCATGCTCATGCTCACCAACCATACTTCCGCGATCCCGCGGTGGGAGCCGGTGATGAAATATCCGGGGTTCAACATCGCACAGCCTTACGCGCATTTCCAAACCGCGCAGTTATATCATTTCCTGAACCATTACGAGCCCACCGAGGCGCCCGGCATGCGGTATGATTATTCCAACATCGCGGTGGGATTACTGGGCGAATTGCTGGCGCGGAACGCCGGTACCACTTACGCCCAATTGCTGGAAAGGGAAATCACCCGGCCGTTGAAGATGCACGATACCCGCATCACCGATTCCCCCGAACTGCCTGCGCGGATGGCGCAGGGGTACGATAGGGGGCGGAAGACGGAACAGCCCTGGATCATGTCCGCCCTTGCCGGCGCGGGCGGTATCCAGTCTACCATGACCGATATGCTGAAATATGCCCGGGCCAACATGGAGCCCGGAAATGAGGCTTTCGGCGCCGCGGTACGGCTGAGCCACCAGCAAACCTTCGCCGACAGCAACGCCATTATTGCGATGGGCTGGCACATCAGCCGCGTGAAAGGGCATACCATCGTGCAGCACGGCGGGCAGACCGGCGGTTACAATTCCTATATCGGCGTGGAACCGGCGGAGAAAAAAGCGGTGATCATCCTGTCTAACGAAGCCGCCGCCAACCAGGTAGGATGGCCCCTGCAAATGTACCTCACAAGATAATTTCCGCTTGCTGATTTAATCCACCAGCGGCAACGCGTTGCAACATTTAATCCCTATTTTTGACGACTGACAAAACCGGTAACTATTTCATGTTGAACATCCGAACCCTTACGGGCCTGGCTACAGCCTTGCTGCTGGCCGTTTCCGGCACAAAGGCGCAAACCGCCCCGGTGATGCACGCAGCCGATATCCAGCTGCAGTTGCAGAAACTGAATACATTGGGCAGCGTACTGTACGTTGCCGCCCATCCCGACGACGAAAATACCCGCCTGCTGGGCTTCCTGGCCCGCGAAGGCAAATACCGCACCGGCTATCTTTCGCTCACGCGCGGCGATGGCGGGCAGAACCTCATCGGCAACGAACAGGCCGAGCTGCTGGGGCTCATCCGCACCCAGGAACTGCTGGCCGCCCGCCGGATCGACGGGGCCGAGCAATTTTTCACCCGCGCCAACGACTTCGGTTTTTCCAAAAACCCGGAAGAAACCTTCACGATCTGGGACCGCAAGAAGGTACTGGGAGACGTGGTTTGGGTGATCCGGAAATTCCGGCCCGACGTGATCATTTGCCGTTTCCCGGCAGACAGCAGGGCAGGGCACGGCCATCATACCGCCTCCGCCATGTTGGCGGCCGAAGCGTTCAAAGCCGCGGCAGATCCCGCGCAATATCCCGAACAACTGAAGTCCGTGGAGGTGTGGCAGGCGAAAAGACTGCTTTGGAACACGTTCAATTTCGGCAGCAACAATACCATTTCCGAAGACCAGTTCAAGATGCAGGTAGGCGCCTACAACGCGCTCCTGGGCAAGGGTTACGGAGAAATCGCGGCAGAAAGCCGCAGCCAGCACAAAAGCCAGGGCTTCGGCGTGCCTTCGGGCCGCGGCAACGCTACCGAATACTTTATGACCATCCTGGGAGACGCGCCTTCCAAAGATCTCATGGACGGTATTAACACCTCCTGGGCCCGTGTGCCCGGTGCAGACGCCGTGGCACAGCAGATACAGGCGGTAACGAAAGATTACCGGACCGAAACGCCCTCCGCCAGCGTGCCCGCACTGCTGGCCGTGCGCAAAAGCCTCCTGGCGCTGCCCGACGGTTACTGGAAAACTCAGAAACTAAAGGAAACGGAACAGCTTATCATCGCCTGCTCCGGAATTTGGGCCGAAGCGTTCTCCGCATCCGCGGAAGTAGTGCCCGGCGGCCCCATGAAAAGCCAGCTGCAGATCATCAACCGCAGCAACGTGCCCGTCCGCCTCGAGAAAGTGACCTACAACGGAACGGAAAATACCTCGCTCGCCCGCGAACTCGCGTTCAACGAGCTCAATACCATCCCCGCCGATTTTCCCCTGCCGGCGGAAACGCCTTTCTCGCAGCCTTACTGGCTGCAAGACCCGCATCCGCTGGGCGCTTACGTCATCCGCGACAATAACATGGTCGGCTACCCGGAAAACAAACCTTCCCTCACCGCTACGTTTTTCCTCCGTTTCGGCGACCAGGCCATCACCCTCCAGCGGCCATTCATTTACAAATTCACCGACCCGGTAAAAGGCGAAGTGTATAACCCGCTGGTGATCGCTCCGCCGGTGGTATCTTACCTCCAGAACCAGGTCTACATTTATACCCAGGCCGCACCGCAGGCCGTTCCCGTGAAAATCCGCGCCATCCAGCCGGGCGTTTCGGGGAAAGTGAAGCTGCGCCTGCCCCAGGGCTTCTCTGCCGATCAGGCCGCTATTCCTTTCAGCCTGAAAGAAAAGGGAGACGAGGCGGAAGTGGTTTTCCAGGTGAAACCGCAACAGGTCAATGGCCGTCAGCTCACCGACACCATGAGCGTTTCGGTGGAAGTTAACGGGAAGGAATACACGAACAGCATGACCGTCATCGCCTACGACCACATTCCTGCCATCACGCTGTTCCCGCCCACGGAGGCGCGGCTCGTGACGCTCAACCTGAAATACAACGGGCGCAACATCGGGTACATCCCCGGGGCGGGCGACAAAGTCGCGGAAAGCCTCCGCCAGGTGGGCTATACGGTAACTTTACTCGGCGAAAAGGAGATCATGCAAGGCGATCTTTCCGGCTACGACGCCATCATCACCGGCGTGCGCGCCTACAACACGCAGGAGCGCCTCCGCTACTGGCAGCCGCGCCTCCTCGAATACGTGAAGAACGGCGGTACGCTACTGGTCCAATACAATACCAACGGCGCCCTTGTCACCAACCAGCTCGGGCCTTATCCGTTCACGCTCTCGCGCGACCGGGTGACCGACGAGCATGCGGCCGTGACGTTCCTCACACCGCAGGATAAATCGATGACCTATCCCAATGCCCTCACCACGGCCGATTTCAACGGATGGGTGCAGGAGCGGGGACTGTATTTCCCGGCAAATGCCGACGCACAATACGTACAACCCTTCAGCATGAAAGACCCCGGCGAGAAAGACCTCTCCGGGTCCACGCTGGTGGCCCGTTACGGGAAAGGGAAGTATGTCTACACCGGGCTGTCGTTCTTCCGCCAGCTGCCTGCCGGCGTTCCGGGCGCTTACAGATTATTCGTGAACCTGATCGCTAAATAAAGACAGATATGAGTGGTAGAAAAGACCGCGTTACGATTTCCGCAGGGCTCTGCATCGCCATCGGGCTGGCCATCGGGTTCCTCATCAAAAAGGTCCATATCGGCCTGCTGATCGGCCTCGCCCTGGGATTGCTCGGCGGCGGATTATTGTCCAAACGCAATTGATTATGGAAGAACATCAATACGAGAAACCGCCGCTGTTCAGCCGCTGGAGCACCTGGTACGCCGTGGTGATCGGCTGGCTCGTAGCACTGGTCGTGTTCTTTTATTTCTTTACCAAACACTATTCATGAGTTATGCCGACTGGGCTGTGCTCGGTTTTACCCTGATCGCCATCATTTTATACGGCGTCTGGAAAAGCCGCGGCCAGCAAAACCTCGACAGCTACTTCCTGGGGAACCGTTCCGTGCCCTGGTACATCGTGCTCCTGTCTATCATGGGTACCCAGGCCAGCGCCATCACTTTCCTGAGCGCGCCGGGCCAGGCGTACACCGACGGGATGCGGTTCGTGCAGTATTACTTCGGGCTGCCGATCGCCATGGTGGTCATTTCCGCGGTATTCGTCCCCATTTACCACAAACTGAAGGTCTACACCGCTTACGAATACCTCGAAAACCGGTTCGATCTCAAAACGCGCACGCTGACTTCTTTCCTGTTTTTGCTGCAAAGGGCACTGTCTACCGGGATCAGTATTTACGCCCCCTCCATCATCCTGTCGTCTTTGCTGGGATGGAATATTTACTATACGAACCTCTTCATGGGCGGGCTCCTCATCATTTACACGATGTACGGCGGCACGAAGGCGGTGTCTTACACGCAATCGCTGCAGCTGGGGGTTATTTTCGTGGGGATGTTCCTGGCGGGATACATGGTGGTGAAGCTGTTGCCGGCCGATATCGGTTTCTCCGACGCCTTGCATGTGTCGGGCAAAATGGGAAAACTGAACGTGATCGTGACGGATTTCAACCTGAAAGACCGGTACAATATCTGGAGCGGGGTGATCGGTGGATTTTTCCTTGCGCTGTCGTATTTCGGGACAGACCAGAGCCAGGTAGGCCGTTACCTCACCGCCCGCGACCTGACTGAAAGCCGGATGAGCCTGCTGATGAACGGGCTGGTGAAAGTGCCGATGCAGTTCCTCATCATGCTGATCGGTGCGCTGGTGTTCGTGTTTTACCTGTATTTCAAGGCGCCGATCAATTTCAACGAAGGCCTGGTACAACAGGTGCACCAGTCGGAATACGCCCCGCAGATGCAGGCGCTGGAACAACGTTACGATTCGCTCGACGGTGTCCGGCAAACGCAGGTGAAAACCCTCGTTACCGCGCTCGACGCTAAAAACGAAAGCGCCATCCGTACCGCGCAGGCCGATCTGAAAGCCTCCGAGACCGCGTCCAACTCCATCCGCGACGAAGCCAAAACCCTCATCCGCGAAGCCCTTCCGGCCGCGGACACGAGCGATACGAATTATATTTTCCTCCATTTCGTGGTGCATAACCTGCCCAAAGGGCTCGTGGGGCTACTGATCGCCATCATCTTCCTCGCATCCTGGGGCAGCATCGCGGCGGCGCTCAATTCCCTCGCGTCTACCACCATGGTGGATTTCTACAAACGGATGTACAAACCCGAAGCCAGCGACCACGAATACCTGCGTGCTTCCAAATTCTGGACGCTCATCTGGGGCGTGTTTTCCATCGGGGTGGCGCTGTTCGCCACCAACCTGGGCAGCCTCATCGAAGCCGTGAACATTCTCGGGTCGCTGTTTTACGGAACGATCCTCGGGATTTTCGTGGTGGCCTTCGCCATGAAGCGCATCCGGGGGAACGCTGTTTTCTGGGGCGCGCTGCTGGCGGAAATCGCCGTGATCGCCGTGTACCTCGCCGATATCGTTTCCTTCCTCTGGCTCAACGTGATCGGCTGCGTGCTCGTGATGCTGTTTGCAGCCATCCTCCAACCCATCCTTCCATCCCCCAAAACCAAACAACCGGCGTAACACCCGGCCCGGGATAAAAAAAAGAGGATGGCCCTGTGCGGACCATCCTCTTTTTTTACGATTTTTTTCCGGTTACAGGGTAGCTATCAGCTTTTCGTTGAGGGCTACGTAATCGGCGTTGTTGGCAGCTTTCGCCAGTTCGGTAGATTTGGCGGCGGTGGCTTTGGCGCCGGATTTGTCGCCGGCTTTTGCCTGCATGCGGGCTTTCTGGTAGAACATCCAGAAGGCTTTGGCGTTGGCGGGCTCAGCCAGTGCCTGGTCCATCCATTTGATAGCCTGGCTCACGTCGCGGCCGGACTCGAAGTAGTACATGGCGGCCTGGAAGTAGGGCTTCTTGTCGCTTTTCATGCCTTCTTCGATAGAGGCCATGATCTTGCCGTCGATGTCGGCCGTAACCTGGATGGGCACCATGGTACGGTCCCACAGGATCATCATGGTCATGGAGCTGGGCGCCACGTCACCGAAGGTGATCATGAACGATTCGATGGGGAAGGGCATTTCGGTAACGTCTGCCGTGAAGCGCGCTACGTCGTCAGCCTGGTTGTACCCGTCGATCCCCCAGTTTTTGAGGCCTTTGTTGACGATGATCTCCCAGCTGTTGCGGTTGGGAATGGCATAGAGCACGTATTCACCTGCGGGCACGGGTTTGCCGTTGAGCTTTACGTCTTCGCCGAATTTCACGCGGGTGGCTGCGTTGGCCCCCATGCGCCAGATCTTGCCGTAGGGCACCAGGTCTCCCATGATGGTACGGCCTTTCATGGCCGGGCGGGAGTAGGAAACTTCCACGGAAGACAGGGCAAAGTCCTGTTTGATGGTCTGGGCAGGGCTCGGAGCGGGCAATTTCACCTGCGCCTGGGCGGTAACGGTCATCACACCGATCGCGGCGGCGGTGAGGAACGCGGATAGTTGTTTCATATTGATTTTGTTGTTGTTATGGATAATTGCGTATGCTAGCCAATTATTCGATCAGCCCGTTCCGGAAGGCGTACAACACGAGGCCGACGGTGTTTTTCACCCCGAGTTTTTCGAGGAGCTTCTGCCGGAGGCCTTCGACGGTGCGGGGACTGAGAAAAATCTGTTCGGAAATCTCCTGGGTCGTCTGTTCACCGCAAATCAGTTTCAGCACTTCCAGCTCACGGTCGGTAAGCTGTACTTCGTTCTTGAACGTGGGCTTGAACTGTTGCTTGTTTTTGTGGAGGACCTTCTTGAGGAGGGCCAGGTTCACATTTTCGTTAAAGTAAAACCCTTTTTCGTAAGTGGTACAGATCGCTTCGTAGATTTCTTCCGGTTCACTGTTTTTGAGCAAATAGGCATTGGCGCCATTCTCCACGAGATGGACAATAAAGTTGTCGTCTTCATACATGGTGAGGATGATGATCTTGACCTGCGGGTACTTTTCGCGGACCTTGATGGTAGCCTGGATGCCGTCCATTTTGGGCATTTTCAGGTCCATGAGGATCACGTCTGGCAGCTGGTCCTGCATGATCTGCAGTAAATGTTCACCGTCCTCCGCTTCAAAAACGACGTTGATGTTTTCGTACGGGGTGAGGGTCTGGATGACCCCGCTCCGGAAAATCTTGTGGTCGTCTGCGATTGCGACCTTAATAGGCAGCAGCATACTGAAAGTTTAAAGATATAGCTATGCTATGGGCTGATAATTCTCCACCCTGATCTCGGCGCTCGTGCCTTTGGGTGAATTTTTTACAAATGTGATGTTTCCGCCGATAATATTCAAACGGCTTTCGATATTTTTTAGCCCGAGGTGCCCGGTTTTCTGGCGCGAGGCGGCCAGATTATCGATGAGTTGCTCGTTCCCGTCGTCTTCCACGCGGATGGTGAGCGTTTGCGGGGTGCTTTGATAGGTGATGAGGACCTGCTGGGCTTCGGCGTGTTTGAGGATATTGTTCATCAGTTCCTGGACAACGCGGTATACGTTGAGGGCTTTTTCGCGGTCTACGGGGAAGAGGCTCCCGTCTGTCCGGAACTGGATGGCGATCTGCCGGTTTTTGTTCATGAGGCTGGCGAAGGAGTCGAGCGCATGGCTGAGCCCCAGGTTTTCCAGCGTGGTGGGGTGGAGGCTTTGGGAGATGAAGCGGAGTTGCTGGATGATGGTGTCTGTGAACTCCTTCGTTTCCTTGAGCCTTTCCTTTTCGCCGTTGCCGGCGAGCTGCTGGAGGGAATTGAGGCTGAGCTTGAGCACGGAGAGCTGGGCGCCCACTTCGTCGTGCAGGTCTTCGGCGATCCTTTTCCGTTCGATCTCCTGGCCCTGGAGCACCGCCACGAGGCGCTCTTTCTGCAGCTGGAGGTCTTTATCCTTGAGGATGAGTTTATATTGTACCACCTGCTTTTGTTGCAACACCACCATGATGACCACGAAAATACCGAGGCTCATCATAACGATCGTACCCGCCAGAATTAATTGCAGCGTGTTCATGATCTCGCTCGTTTGATTTTTAAGAGCCCAATATAAAAAACTATTACCTGAATTATGCCGGCGATCCATCCGAGGCCCTGGGTGATCCGGAAAAGATTGATGATTTCGGGGCCGGGCTCGTCGTTGAGCAGGAAGTTGAAAGACAGGTAAAGGATGAAATTACAGCACTGGTAAACGAAAATGCCGGAATTGAACCAGAATTCGGGTATGGAAGTGATGTAAATGGAACGTTCGATGAGGGTGTTGTCGCGGACGAGCTGCATGAAGAACAGGATGCCGTAAACGATGAGCACGAAGGTGCGGACGGATACGAAGATGGAACTGAAGCCGCTGGGGCCGCTGATCCAGAAGAAATCGACCACGAAAAGGACGGTGATAACGGGTATGAGAGCGCGAATGATTTTTTTGGTATGGGGCTTTTTGAGGACTTTAATATAGAACCAGGAAAGGATGTAAAATCCGATCAGGAACATGACGGCATGCCATGCCAGGTTATGTCTGAAAATACGGGCCAGCATTTCGGCGCCAACGCTCAGTACGGCAGAATAGATGGCGTACACGTACATGATACGTTGGTCCTTATCGAACAGCCTGTAGTGTAAAGTGAAGGGGATCAGAAGCAGGACTTCGATCCCCATCATGAAATAAAAAATGTAATGATGCAGCGGCACGTAATAGACTTTATCCTTTAGTTTACTCGATGTCAGAATTCAGGGGGTTCGCTACTTTGGGGCAGTCGAAGGGGCAGAATCCGTCGGTGATCAGGGTACCGGTATTGGCGGCAGCTTTCATTTCCACGCTCCGGGTCTGGGCCGGCAGGATATCTTCGCCGTCGGCATCCGTTGCCGTGAGCACGAAATGCTTGTCCACCTTACCGTCGCCGTCTATATCCAGTCCATAATAAATACGGAGACCGATCGCGCCTTCCTGCGAAAGCAGTTCGTTCAGTTTATCGATCCCGAAGAACTGGGACATCACGGGGTCCTTGTGTTTTTTGCGCTCCAGCTGATCAACGCGGTAGTTTTTCGTGAGTTTGGCGGCACTCGCCAGGGGGATGAAAATCCCCGTGTCTTTCTTAAACTTTGACATGGTGTGTTACATTTAGGAGTTAGTAATAATGAAAAAAAAAGTCGCCGGTAAAATTATCACAAAATCCCAATCCTCAAACTGTTCCGGTAAATGCCCGCTTTGGCCGCCGGGCGCGTTGAAAATCAGGCATAATTGCCGCCACTGCGGATTTGGTGGGATGGGGGAGGGCGTGGGCCGGGGGGATTTTACGTAATCCACGCGTAAAAATGCGTAGAAGTACGCATTCGGTATTTCCCGTGGTAGTTCGCTTGATTAAAGCCCGAAAACGCTCAACCTTTGTAAGGTGGAAAATGACCATGTAGACAGCGCAATCAAAGGCCTTTCTACCATAGTTTGTTTCGTTAGTATGCAGAGGGCCCCCGGTGCCCAAAACCGAATGTAACATAGCGTACCCCAAAATGTAAAGCCAAAAGTGAATCGCCATGAGTTACCTATTGATCGGCAACATCTCTGCGTTGATCTGTGAGGAGTGCATGGAACCCCTGGCCGACGCGCGCATCAGGATTTACCTGCCCGAAGGCCCGCACGACCCCGATGTTCTGGCCCGCGGTATCTTCAAAGATCTGCGACAGATCCCCGGCACCCAGGTGAGGGCCAAGGCAGAACGCCTCCTCGCCGAAGCCGACCTCGACAGCAAAGGGAACTTCTGCCTGTCCTGGGACGAGAGCCACCTGTTCACCGAACCGCTGGAACTCGACATAACCCTCAACAGCGTGCCCGGCGCACGCAACGCAAGAGAAGGAAGCGCCCAGTACCATCTGAGCACTTTCGTACCCCATTGGAAAAGAGACCGCGACAAGTTCCTCGCCGCATTCGCGTACGTGGTGCCTGCCGCAAAATGGTCTAACATCCGCCGAGACTTCGGCGCATGGGCCGTAGCCGGGACCGTCCGCCATGCAGACACCGGTGAAGCCCTGCGGACCGTAAGGGTCGAAGCCTATAACGCCCTCAACGATAAACTGCTGGGCCGCGGGTACACCAACGAGCTGGGAAGGTATCAACTCTACTTTTCCCGCGAAATGCTCACAGGAAGCCGCATGATGCAGATCATCCGCGATGGCAGGTATGGGATCTCCGACTCGCCCGACGTCTACTTCAAAGTCTTCGACCGCGGCCAGACCGTGCTCGAAGAAGACGGTTCAAAAGCCCGGCAACCCGGCCGGCGGCGGATCGCCCACTGCTCACGGCAGAACCTGAACGCCAGGCCTGCAACCCAACCCCGAAAAACCGGCTCCTTCTCCGGATGGATCAATGGATTCATCTCCGGGAAAGCCCGCAGTCAGCATAAGGACAAATATGTCATGTACTAATCTGCCCATGTTGGAAAGCCCCAAATACGACAACAGCTACCTGAATTCAGTCAAGCCTCCAAGGGTAGCTGTTTTTTCCCTTTCTGACATCATAGACAAGTCCCTATAGCTCCAAACCCGGTCTGGTCCCAGGACCGCCGGGCGTTGACCTAACCCTCGCTTAGCTATTTAACACAAACAAGTTTGAGAAACACTACCGGTTGAAGGCCGGATGGAACTGCACGAGCATATCGCGGAGGTATTCGCGGTTGAGATGGGTATAGATTTCGGTAGTGGTAATGCTTTCGTGGCCCAGCATTTCCTGGACAGACACCAGGTCGGCCCCGGCTTCCACCAGGTGCGTGGCGAAAGAATGCCGGAAAGTATGGGGCGAGATATTCTTTTTGATATTCGCCAATGCCGCCAGCTCCTTGATGATGAGGAACACCATCACCCGCGTAAGGCCCTTGCCCCGGCGGTTCAGGAATAAGATGTCTTCATGCCCCCGCGCGATATCGATCCTGCTCCGGAAATCCTTCCTATATATATTAATGTGCTCGACCGTGGAATCGCCGATGGGGATCAGCCGCTCCTTGTCGCCCTTCCCCGTCACCCGGATAAACCCTTCCTGGAAATACAACTGGGAAAGCCGGAGCCCCACCGCCTCGCTCACCCGCAGGCCACAGGCGTACATCGTTTCCAGCAGGGCGATGTTGCGCTGCACGAGATGCCCATCGTTCGGGATCTTCTGCCCGGTCCCTGGGTCTAATTTGTACTCGCCCGTCTTCGGGTCTTTTTTATACCCTACATGCTCCGGCACCATGGCGATCATGGCGTCAATCTCCTGCACACTGAGGAAGTCGGGCAGCTTGCGGGGCGTTTTGGGCGCCTCCAGCAACTGCGACGGGTCGTGCAGGATCATATCCTCCAGCAACAGGTACCGGAAAAACGTCCGGATCCCCGAGATCATCCGCGCCTGGCTGCTGGCCGTCATCCCCAGTTCCGCCACCCAGCGGACGCATCCCTCCAGCTCTTCCAGCGAAACGGCTTCCGGCCCCACAGGTTTGCCGGCCTGCAGGAGGTACCGCGTCAGGATCTTCACGTCCCGTTCATACGCCTCGATCGTATGTGCCGATAAAGAACGCTCCATCCGCAGATGGATTTTGAACCCGTTGATCGATGCTTCCCACATAAACGTAAAAATACCGCAATGCCCCGAAACTATTTCTTTATATTAACATTTTTAATCATTTAAGCTTTAGTATTGGACAAAACGACTTTAAACCCTTACTTGTTTGAAAAAATTCAACAAATTCGTTTGAATGTTTAGAAATAAACAAAGAAAAAATACATTCTTTTACTACTTTTATACCCGCTGAATTTTAGCATTAATGTTAAATTGATTGTCTGAATACCACAGTTATGTCTGATTCATCGCTCAAAAGGATACACAAGCTGTTAGTGGCCAACCGCGGCGAGATCGCCGTTCGGATTTTAAGGGCAGCATCGGAATTACGGATCAGAACCGTAGCGATCTTTACTTATGAAGACCGTTACTCCCTGCACCGTTACAAGGCGGACGAAGCCTACCAGATCGGGAAGGACGATGATCCGCTGAAGCCTTACCTCGACGTGGAAGCGATCATCCACATGGCGAAGAGCCAGGGAGTGGACGCCATCCATCCCGGATACGGCTTCCTCAGTGAAAACGTGACCTTCGCCCGCCGTTGCCGCGAGGAAGGGATCATTTTCGTAGGGCCCGATCCGGAAGTAATGGCCCAGTTGGGCGACAAGGTAGCCGCCAAAACGCTGGCGCGCCGTGTGAACGTGCCCCTGATCGAAGACAGCCAGGTGAAGCTGGAAGACGTGGAAACCGTAAGAAAGGAAGCCCTTCGCATAGGCCTCCCCGTTATCCTCAAGGCTGCGGCCGGCGGCGGCGGACGCGGTATGCGCGTGGTGCGCGACGAGAACCAGCTGGAACGCTCTTTCCTCGAAGCCCGCAGCGAAGCCGGCAAAGCTTTCGGGGACGACACCATCTTCATCGAAAAGTTCATCGAAGAGCCCAAACACATCGAAGTACAGCTGATGGGCGACAATTACGGCAACATCGTGCATCTCTATGAGCGCGACTGCTCCGTGCAGCGCCGTTTCCAGAAAGTGGTGGAGATCGCCCCCTCGCCGAACCTCCCCCTGGAAACCCGCGAAGAAGTTTATAAATATGCACTCGCGCTCGCCCGCGAAGTGAAATACAATAACGTAGGCACCGTAGAATTCCTCGTAGACCGGCAGAACAAGGTCTACTTCATCGAAGTGAACCCCCGCATCCAGGTGGAACACACGGTGACGGAAGAAGTGACCGGGATCGACATCGTGCGCTCCCAGATCCTCATCGCCAAAGGCCACCAACTGTCTGACCCCGAGATCTTTCTCAAAAGCCAGGACGACGTGCGCCTCAACGGTTTCGCCATTCAGTGCCGCGTAACCACAGAAGACCCGGAAAACAATTTCACCCCCGATTACGGCACCGTGATCGCCTATCGTAACGCCGGCGGCTTCGGTATCCGGCTCGACGAGGGCAGTGCCTATTCCGGTGTGAAGATCTCTCCCTTCTTCGATTCCATGCTCGTGAAAGTGACGGCATCGGGCCGCACGCTTTCCGGCGCGGCCGGCAGGTTGCACCGCACGCTGAAGGAGTTCCGCATCCGCGGCGTGAAAACCAATATCCGCTTCCTCGAAAACGTAATCACCCACGATATTTTCCGCAAAGGGAACTGTACGGTTGGCTTTATCGACCAGCACCCCGAGCTTTTCAAACTGTCGCCCATCCGCGACCGTGCCACGAAAACGCTCATGTACCTGGCAGACGTGACGGTAAACGGGCATGTAGACGTCAAAGGCAAGCATGACGGCCGCAAGTTCCGGGTACCGCACGTGCCTTCCTTCGACCCGCTGGCGCCCGTGCCCGAAGGCACCCGCAACAAGCTGCTGACCATGGGCCGCGAGGAATTCTCCAAATGGCTCCGCAACGAAAAGCCGGTCTATTTCACCGACACCACCTACCGCGATGCGCACCAGAGCCTGCTGGCCACCCGCGTGCGCACCAACGACATCCTCGCCGTGGCCGAAGGATACGCCCGCAACAACCCGCAGATCTTCTCCATGGAAGTCTGGGGCGGCGCTACCTTCGACGTGGCCATGCGGTTCCTGCACGAATGCCCCTGGCGGAGGCTGCAGCTCATACGCCAGGCCATGCCCAACGTGCTGCTCCAGATGCTGTTCCGCGGTTCCAACGCAGTAGGGTACTCCGCTTACCCGGAAAACCTCATCGCCAAATTCATCGAAAAAGCGGCGGAAAACGGGATCGACATCTTCCGCATCTTCGATTCCCTCAACGATATCGACGCCATGACGCCCTCCATCGGGTTCGTGCGCAACAATACGACCTCCCTCGCACAGGCCGCCATCAGCTACACAGGCGATATCCTGCACAAGGACAATAAAAAATATACGCTCGATTATTACGTTTCCCTCGCCAAGCGCCTGGAAGACGCCGGCGCGCACATGCTCTGCATCAAGGACATGGCCGGTCTCCTCAAGCCGCAGGCCGCCACCGTGCTCGTTGGCGCCCTGAGAGACGCGGTAAAGCTCCCGATCGTACTCCATACCCACGACACCGCCTCCGTTCAGGCTGCCACCTACCTGAAAGCCATCGAAGCCGGCGTAAACGCCGTAGATTGCGCCATCGCCTCCCTGAGCGGGCTCACTTCGCAGCCCAACCTCAACGCCATGGCCGCTATCCTCGAAGGCCACGAGAGAAGCCAGTACATGAACCTGCCGTCCCTCAACGAATACAGCAACTACTGGGAAGACGTCCGCGAATACTACTATCCCTTCGAATCGGACATGAAGGCCGGTACCGCGCAGGTTTACCAAAACGAAATCCCCGGCGGCCAATACTCCAACCTCCGCCAGCAGGCCGAATCCCTCGGGCTGGGCGATAAACTGGAGACCATCAAGCACAACTACGCCGTGGTGAACGACCTGTTCGGCGATATCGTGAAAGTGACCCCCAGCTCCAAAGTAGTGGGCGATATGGCACTGTTCATGACCGCCAACGGCCTCACCGCCGCCGATGTGCTCGACGAATCCCGCAACCTGGCGTTCCCCGCCAGCGTACAGGGCTTCTTCAAAGGCGAGATCGGACAGCCTTACCAGGGCTTCCCCGAGAAATTGCAAAAGATCGTGCTGAAAGGGCAGGAGCCCCTGAAAGGCAAGCCCAACGCACATCTTGCACCCGTCGATTTCGATAAGGACTTTGCCGCTTTCCAGCTGAAATACCCCCTGGCCGAATTCCTCGACTACCTCAGCTACCACATGTTCCCGAAAGTGTTCGAAGAATACTATCAGCACGCACAGGTATATGGTAACGTGGAAGCCATCCCCACACCGGCTTTCTTCTACGGGCTGAAACTGGGCGAGGAAATCCTCATCACGCTGGGCAAAGGCAAGACCATCATCGTAAAACTGCTCTACGTGCTGCCAGCCGACGAAAGCGGCATGCGCACCGTAGTGTTCGAACTGAACGGTTACTCCCGCCGCGTGCAGGTGCGCGACCGCTCCGTGAAGAGCGAAGTGCCGGCCAACAAAAAGGTGGGCAACCCCGACCAGGAAGTGGGCGCACCGCTGCAGGGCAAACTGTCGAAAATTCTGGTGAAAGCCGGAGACGCCATCGGCGCCAACACCCCGCTGTTCATCATCGAAGCCATGAAAATGGAGACAACGGTGACGGCCACACGTGAATCGAAAGTGAAATCCATCCTTCTGCGCGAAGGCACCATGGTACAACAAGACGACCTGGTGGTGGAGCTCGAATAATATTAATTTTTAAGATTGGTTATAGGCCTCCCGGGAACGGGGGGCCTTTTTTATGGGCTCCCTGTCCGCATACCGTCGGATTGACGGATCTGTTACCCATTTCAGCGAACCGTTTTCCATTTCACGCCGAAACCCCGCCATACCAGCCGGTTCCTGGCGCAGCCCGCCGGGTCGTTGTACCAGGGCGACGCTGCGCGATTTATTTTCGTTCGCATCATCAGGTTATTACCCCATCAACATACACTTATGCGCACCGTATTGATACCCATCCTTTGCGCCGCCATGCTGGCCGGCTGCCATAAAGACAAATTTCGCGCAGGCGACGGGAACGCGCCGCCACCCGACGACAACGGGCCGGCGGTAGTGACCGCCAAAGGCGAGCCCGACGGTTCGGCACCGGCACAAAAAAGCATCGGGGCTGCCGGCGGAACGCTGGCTTCGGTCGACGGGCAACTGACCCTGACCGTTCCCGCCGGCGCATTCGCGGCCGACCAAAACGTCAGTATCCAGCGGATCAGCAACCGGAACCCCTCGGCGGCAGGCCCTGCCTACAGGCTGCTACCGGAAGGCGTTACCTTCGCCAGGCCCATTTCCATAACTTTCCGGTACCGGGATTCTGACACCACCTTTTTCGCCCCGGAATATCTGGCCGGTTCCTATCAAAAAACCAGCGGTACCTGGGCGATATTGCCCGGGACCGTCGACGCACAGGCGCGTACGGTAACCGTGCAGACGACGCACTTCAGCGACTGGAGCGTCGTGGGCGGCATCGAACTGAAGATCAAACAGCCGGCGCTCGCTGCGCAGGGTACGACAGGCCTTTCCGTCACCGTGAACAAGAACATGATGAAAGGCGAAGGAAAAGACGAAGTGGAGCTCTACCTGCCTACGCTACTGCCCAGCAGCCAGATAAGGCAATGGAAGATCGAAAACGGGCCCGGCAGACTGTTGTTCAATCGTGGAGACGACAATCCCATGGAGTATGAAGCGCCGGCCAACGTGCCAAAACCGCCGAAAGACCTGATTACCATCGCCGTAACCCTTCAACCGGATCCCGCGGATCCGAAAACCATCACCCTCCGCGGAAAAATCAGGATCGTGGAAGGCGCCATGCTGCTTAAAGTCAATGATGGCGACGATATCGAGCTGTTTGCCTATCCCGCGGTGAAAGATGAGTTTGGCATGTGGACGGTGCAGGGCCGGTCGAAGGATTTTAAAACCAGCGTGGTCATCCATTGGCCGCGCGGGCGTGGCAACCACGTATTCTCTACAGACCCGCTGAAAAATAACCCTCATTTCTCGGCCATTTACAACGACGCCTCTTACGGGTACCTGTACCTGACCGACGACGGCACTTTTGCCAGTCCGGGCGGGGTCAACGTAACCAGCATGGGAGAACTGGACGGATATGTGAAAGGCGAATTTACGGTGAATAAAGCCGGTTTGTCCTCCAACATGCGGCGCACTGTAAAGATTACGGGATCGTTCATGACGCCGATGTATTGACATAAAATACCCGGGGCGGGAAAGCTCCCGGAAAAATCAAGGCCCCGCCTGCGGCGGGGCCTTTTTTCATATACGGACTGCTGCTAAATAAGGGAATATAGTGATCCTGTCCAATACGGGCCGGTCAACAGGAAAGGGGAGTAAAAGCCCTGCGAAAATACATCCGCCGGCCGGCCCGGCCTACCGTATTAATACGCGATTTCAACAAAAAAGGCGGTACCGTGGTACCGCCTTTCGTTCGTTATTCCGGGGACCGGATTAGAACTTCTCCAGGCCGGAGAAGAAGAAATTGCCTTCGATAGCCGCGTTTTCGTCGGAATCGGAGCCGTGAACGGCATTGCGGCCGATAGACTCAGCGTAGATTTTGCGGATGGTGCCTTCCTCGGCCTGGGCCGGGTTGGTAGCGCCGATCAATTTGCGGAAATCTTCCACTGCGTTCTCTTTTTCGAGGATCGCTGCCACGATGTGGCCGCTGCTCATGAACTCAACCAGCTCGCCGTAGAAGGGGCGCTCTTTGTGCACAGCGTAGAATTCGCCGGCTTTCTCAGCGGAAAGACGGGTCAGTTTCATTGCGGTAATGCGGAAGCCTGCAGCGCAGATCTTGTCCAGAATGCCGCCGATGTGCCCGTTTGCCACAGCGTCGGGCTTGATCATGGTGAAAGTTTTGTTGCTCATATTGGTAATTGGTCGTTATACTTGAGAAAATGCCTTTTTGCGCCGCAAAAGTAATCACATTTTGTTTACCCGTAAAAAATTTTGAAATTCTGGCGCAATTGGTGAACTTCGCACTTCATTTGCTTAAACGAAAACGACCCGCTTTACGGCGGTAGTAACCTTTAATAATCACACTGTTTACGGAATGAAGCCGATCGAGGATATCAAGCCACTGCTGGAAAGCCCCAAGAAGGTGGTCATCACCATGCATCAAAAACCGGATGCCGACGCTATGGGCTCTTCCCTGGCCATGTATCACTACCTGCGGCGTAAGGGTCACGACGTGACGGTTATTTCTCCCACCAACTTTCCCGATTTCCTGAAATGGATGCCCGGATGCGACCAGGTACTGGATTTCGAGTCGCAAAACGATAAGGCCCTCAAAGCCATCGACGGCACCGAGATCCTTTTCTGCCTGGATTTCAACGCCATGAGCCGCACCCGCAATATGGAACCCGTACTGGAAAAGCTGCAAAGCGTGAAAGTCCTCATAGACCATCACCTGGAGCCCCAGCCCGTATTCGATTTCGGCGTGAGCGACACCACGGCCGCCTCCACCGCCCAGCTCGTGTACGAGATCATCTACCGGTTGGGAGACGAGCATTACATCGATAACGACATCGCCCAGTGCATCTACGCCGGCACCATGACCGATACCGGATCTTTCCGCTTCGCGTCTACCAGCGCCCGGGTTCACCGCATGGTGGCCGATTTGCTGGAACGGGGGCTCGAACATGAGTACATCCACCAGGCCATTTACGATAATTTCCTCGAAAACCGCCTCCGGTTCATCGGCCACAGCCTCCTGAACCGTATGGAAGTCTTCTACGAAACCAACACCGCCATCATGGCGATCCCCTACAGCGACCTGAAACGGTTCGATCTGCAGACGGGAGACACGGAAGGACTGGTAAATTTCCTTTTATCCATCCAAGGCATTAAATTAGCGGCGCTGATCATCGACCGGAATTCCGAAGTGAAGCTGTCTTTCCGTTCCAAAGGCAACTTTGACGTAAACACCTTCGCCAGGAAGTACTTCGAAGGCGGCGGCCATTTCAACGCCGCCGGCGGCAGAAGTGCCGATTCGCTCGATCGCACCGTTCAACGTTTCATCCGTGCCATGCACGAAAACGAAGATATTTTGCAATAAATATAGTCCGGATCGGCACCCGGTAAGGGTTTCGGCCACAACACACGTTTCATAAACTCAATCGTAAAGATGAAAACAAACAATCTGTTACTTGTTGCGCTGGGAGGTCTTGCTCTGGCCAGCTGCGGTAAAAGCGGCCCGAGAAAAACCCCGGGTGGCATCGAGTTCATCGTTCCTAAAGAAGGTAAAGGTGACAAACTGAAAGAAGGCGATACCATCGTGGTTCATTTCTCTTCTTACCTGAACGACTCCCTCATGATGTCGTCCCGCGAGCAGGCACCCACCGGTATGCCGCTGGTACTGCAGAAAACCCAGAACAAGTATGACCTCATGGACGGCTTCGCGATGCTGACCGAAGGCGACAGCGCCGTGTTCCTGCTGCCTGTGGACTCCATGCCGCAAATGCCTCCCATGGCTAAGAAAGGCGACGTAATGAAAGTTGCGTTCGTGGTGGAAACCAAGTACTCTTCTGCCAAACAAAACCAGAAAGACGAAAAGGAAATCGCTGAATACATCAAGAAGAATAACCTGAACACCCGCAAGTCTCCCAAAGGCGTTTACATCGCCGAGACGGTTGTTGGTACTGGCGCACAAGCCAAAGCCGGCGACGAAGTGAGCGTGAACTACACCGGTAAACTGCTTGACGGTACCAAGTTCGATTCCAATACCGACAGCACCCTGCGCCCCGGCATGCCGCTGGAGCCCCTGAAATTCAACGTAGGCGAAGGCCGCGTGATCCCGGGATGGGACGATGCGCTGGCCCAGCTGAAAGTGGGTTCCAAAGCAACCATCGTCATCCCGTCTGCCCTGGCTTACGGCCTGAACGGCTCCGGCCCCTTCATCAAGCCGAACAGCATCCTGGTGTTCGACGTGGAACTGCTCGACGTGAAACCCGCCGCTGCAGCCCCCGTTGCTCCGGCTCCTTCCAAATAAGCAACAGCAATAGATTGCAGATATCGAAAGCCCGGCCATCGCGCCGGGCTTTCTTATTTACCGTATCTCCGGCCGCCAGTACCCAATCCCTACTATCATGCCATGCAATCTATTGATCCGTGGAGAAAACTTTGATGTCGATTTGTTTGTAGAACAAACAGGCATTCCACCTTATGAAATCACTCGAAAAGGCGAACAGACCGGAGCTTCGCGCCTGCAGAAAAAGACGATGCACTTGTCGACTTTGCATTACATCGTAAGTGAAGCCAATTTCGATGACCATAAAACGCAAATAGCCAATGCGTTGACTTTTTTCAGAACACATGGGGAGCAGCTGGCAAAATATGCCACAAGTGCTAATATTGATTATACATACCTGGATTTTGGCATGGATGATCATATTGGATACAACATAATATGTAAAACCTTTGAATTTCCTGCCGAACTCCTGCAATATCTGGCCGCTATTAAATGTGATTTATTGGTTGGAATATATCGTTCAAATGAGTAAAATATCAAATGCAATTATTAAATGGCTAAGGAATCCCCGAAACATTGTTTTAATCATACTGATTTCAATTGTAACTATTTACGGTTACATCAAAAATGTTTTTGGGGAAGTAATGCTGATGTTGGTAGTTGCAACTTTATTTGGGCTTCTGTTAGGATTAATAATTCGAATACTTAGCAGAAGAAAAAAATAAATAATACCTGGCAAGTGCGTTTGTTTTAGCCCTTAACCAGTCAAAAGATTTAAAGAATTCGGCGCCACACAAACGAAGGATACAAAAAACGACTGGATTGGACAGCATTGGAAATAATGATAAAAGCCTTGACCATTGCTGGACAAGGCTTTTATCGTTAAATAGAAAAATTACAAAAACTTCCCACGCACCCTCACATCCGGGACCATACAAACATCCATCTTCCCGAACCAGCGGTAACGGTTCCGCGCGATCCAGTCGTACACCGCGTCTCTGAGAAACCGCGGTACGATGATGAACGCCCACAGCAGGTTCCAGGGAAACCCCAGCCCGCGGGCCACCCGCAAAGCCGCCGAGCTCTTCACCCAGGATTTTCCATCCCGTATCAAAACGAAAGAATCCGTTTCCCGGGCGTCGATCCCGTGCGCCTGCAAAAGCGACTGACCTGCATCCGACTGCAAAGGCGCAAACCGGAACCGGTCGGCCCGGTCGTGACGGATCACGAAATTCACGCTGCCATTACAAAAACGGCAGACGCCGTCGAACAATATGACGGCCTTGTCGTGCATTAGTGGATCCCGGTATAGTTATGCGGCGTGATCGCTTTCAGCTCCTTTTTCAGGGCGGCCGTGATCTTCAGTCCGTCGATAAATTTGTGCATCGTTTTCTGCGTGATCTGTTCCCCGCCGCGGGTAAGCTCTTTCAGCGCTTCGTAAGGCTGGGGATAGTTTTCGCGGCGCAGCACGGTTTGGATGGCTTCGGCCACCACCGCCCAGTTGTGCTCCAGGTCTTCGTGCAGCTTGGCTGCGTTGAGGATGAGCTTGTTCAGCCCTTTGTCGAGGCTCTTCAGCGCCAGGAGGCTATGCGCGAAGGGAACGCCGATGTTGCGGAGAACGGTGGAATCCGTCAGGTCGCGCTGCAGGCGCGAAATGGGCAGCTTGGCCGCCAGGTGCTCGAACAGCGCGTTGGCGATGCCCAGGTTGCCTTCGGCGTTCTCGAAATCGATAGGGTTCACTTTATGCGGCATGGCGGAGGAACCAACTTCGTTCTTCTTGATCTTCTGCTTGAAGTAATCCATCGAAATGTACGTCCATACATCGCGGGAGAAGTCTACCAGGATGTTGTTCACGCGTTTGAGCGTATCGAACTGGGCCGCGATATTGTCGTAATGCTCGATCTGCGTGGTATACTGCATCCGCTGCAGGCCGAGGATGTTGTTGACGAATTTATTCCCGAATTTCTCCCAGTTTACCGCCGGGAACGCTACGTGGTGGGCGTTGAAGTTACCGGTGGCACCGCCGAATTTGGCGGCGAAGGGGATTTCCCCGAGAAGCTTCACCTGTCCTTCCAGGCGTTCCACGAACACCTGTATCTCTTTACCGAGAATGGTGGGGGAAGCGGGCTGGCCGTGGGTGCGGGCGAGCATGGGTACGGCTTTCCAGTCTTTGGCCAGCTTTTTCAGGTGGATGATGAGGTTGGAGATGGACGGGAGGTATATATGCTCAATGGCTTCTTTCCAGAGCAGGGGCGTGGCCGTGTTGTTCACGTCCTGCGAAGTGAGGCCGAAATGCACCCATTCCAGTTTGTCTTCCAGCCCGAGGCGCTTCAGTTCGTTCTTCAGGAAGTATTCTACCGCCTTTACGTCGTGGTTCGTCACTTTTTCCGTGTCTTTCACCAGCTGGGCCTGCTCCACGGTGAAATCGCGGTAAATGGCGCGCAGGGCGGGAAGCTTGGCTTTGGGAAGGGTGAACAGCTTCTGTTCGGACAGGGCGATGAAGTATTCCACCTCCACCTGTACACGGTACCGGATCAACGCAAATTCGGAAAAATAAGGGGCCAGTTCTTCGAGCTGGCCTCTGTAACGCCCGTCTACCGGGGAAATAGCAGTTAAAGCTTGTAATTGCATCATGTTAATATTATCCTGTCAATAAAGCCCCCGGTTATCCCAAAGCAGGTAATTACGGGAATTACTTTAATTTAGCAGGCTCAAAATTACAGAAATTGGAACGGAAAGTAAAAGTAGCAGCAGTGAGTTATCTGAATACGAAGCCTTTATTGTACGGATTCAGGGAACACCCGGTACTGCGGAACATGGAACTGACGGTGGATTACCCGGCAAAAATAGCCGGAGAACTGGTGGATGGAACGGTGGACGTAGGGCTCGTTCCGGTAGCGATCATTCCGAAAATGAAGGAATCGCACATTATTTCCGATTTCTGCATCGGCGCGGAAGGCCCGGTAGCGTCTGTCTGCCTCTTCAGCGAAGTGCCCCTGCAGGATATCAAAAGAATATACCTCGATTACCAGAGCCGCACTTCCGTGGCGCTCCTCAAAGTGCTCGTGCGTGAATACTGGCGCCTGGACGTGGAATTCGTGGAAACCACGGGCGAATTCCAGCATCTCATCACCGGAACGGACGCAGCCCTCGTCATCGGCGACCGCGCCCTGCACCAGCGGCTGATCTCCTCGTTCGTCTACGACCTGGCCGAACACTGGATCCGCTTCACCAGCCTGCCTTTCGTGTTCGCAGCATGGATCAGCAACAAACCGCTGGACATCAAGTTCATCCAGCAGTTCAACGACGCCAACGCCATCGGCCTCAACAATATCCCCGCCGTGGTGGGTGAAAATACTTATGGCGCTTACGATCTGACCGTTTATTACACCAAAAACATCAGCTACCGCCTCACGCCCAGCAAACGCCAGGGCTTGTCGCGTTTTTTGAGCTATCTGCAATAATCCCGCAGGATTTGCTTAAATTAGGATAGAAGCAAATCTGTTCGGTATGAAGATCGCCATCCTCGGGTCCGGCGACGTAGGCCTGACGCTGGCCGCCGCTTTTTCGGAGCGCGGCCACGCCGTGATGATCGGGACCCGGCACACGCAAAAGGAAGGTTTGCAGGATTGGCTCAAAGCCCATCCCGCCGCCACATCAGGCACATACTCTGAAACCGCCGCCTTCGGGGACGTCATCGTGCTTTGCACGGGGTGGACCGGCACCAAAGCCGCCATCGAAATGGCCGGTATCTGGAATTTCAAGAAAAAGATCGTGATCGACGTGACCAACCCGCTGGACGGGAAGGGCCCCGACGCCGCCGGCCGCCTGCACCTGGCCACCGGCCACGCCAAATCGGGCGGGGAGCAGGTACAGTCCTGGTTGCAAGACGCACATGTCGTCAAAGCCCTCAATACCATCGGCAACACCCGGATGGTGGCGCCTTTGTACGAAGAAGGCACTCCGGCCATGTTCATCGCAGGAAACGACGACCTGGCCAAGCTCGCCGTTACCGACATTCTTGGCCAGCTGGGATGGAAAGACGTTGTGGATGTGGGAGAAATCCCCATGAGCCGGCACCTCGAATCCATGTGCGTGGTCTGGTGCGCATACGGCTTCCGGAATGGCAGCTGGGACCATGCCTTCGCCCTCCTCCGGAAATAACCTTACTTCACATCCGCCTTCGTATGCTTCCGGAACGCCCGGATGGCCAGCAACGCGCCCGACAGCGTGAGAACGGCCGCCATTAAGAAAGGTGCGGAAGGGAGATGGATGAGCGCGCCTTCCTGCGTGCTGAAGTGGAAAAGGCCCGTCATCAGCAACGGCCCCACGATGTTCGTCAAACTGATGAGACTGGTAAACGTGCCCTGCAGCTCGCCCTGCTCGTTGGCAGGCACCTGGTTGGAAATAACGCCTTGCAGGCTGGGCCCGAAAATCCCGCCCAGGCCATACAGGCCCAGGATGGGGAACATCATCCAACCTTCCGTGGCCAGCGCGAACAGCAGGAAAGAAACCCCGTAAATCAGGAGCCCGATATACACCGCCCGGTGGTAACCCAGCTTCGGCAGCACGATGCGGATCAGCCCGCCCTGCACGATGATGAGCATCAATCCCGCGAAAGAAAGCGAATACCCCACCATCGTTTCCGTCCATTTGAACACGAACATGGTATAATAGGTCCAGTTGCTCTGGATGGCGTGGATAGCCGTGTAAATCAGCGCCACGGAGCCCAGCAGCGGATAAATATACCGGTACCGCTTCATCTGCCGCAGCCCGCCCCAGGGGTTGGCGCGCGACCAGTCGAACGGCCGCCGGTTCTCCGGTTTCAGCGATTCGGGGAGAATGAAATAGCCGTACAGCGCATTGAGGAGCGATAGCCCGGCCGTTATGAAAAACGGTGCCCGCAGCCCCCAGGTATGGCTCACCAGCCCGCCGATCACCGGGCCGAGCATGAACCCGATACCGACGGCCATGCCCAGCAAACCAAAGTTCTGGGCACGCTTTTCGGGGGTGCTGACATCGGCGATGTAGGCGGAAGCGGCCGTCATGCTGGCGCCGGTGATCCCGATGAAAATCCGGCCTACGAACAGCCAGAAGATCGTGGGCGCATAGGCGAGGAACAGGTAATCGATGCCCATACCCGCCATAGACAGCAGCAGTACCGGCCGGCGGCCGTATTTATCGGAAAGGCCGCCCAGGATGGGAGCGAAGAAGAATTGCATGAAGGCGTAGGCGAAAGTGAGCCATCCCCCGTACCAGGCAGCATCGCTTTCGTTGCCGCCGATCAGTTGTTCGATCAGTTTGGGTACCACGGGCATGATGATCCCGAAGCCGATAAAGTCGATGAGTAACGTAATGAAAATGAAGGTCAATGGCCCCGAGAATCGCCGCATTTTGTGGTAAAATTTGCGCAAAACTACAGGAATCGGGTCAGGAATGGACCGTTAAATGACATACGGCATTCGTGGAATGATGTTTGCCAAACATTCAGTATAATATCATTGTTTCACTTTAAAACCCTTTATTATGTTACGCTGGGCAGTTATTTTCCTCATCATCGCCATTGTGGCGGCCATATTCGGGTTCGGCGGCATCGCGGCGGGCGCCGTGGGCATCGCCAAGATCCTTTTCTTTATATTCCTGGTATTGTTCCTGATATCCCTCATCAGCGGGCTTATCCGCCGGTAGGGTCAGTTTTCCTGCATGGAGATCAGCTGGATGGCATCGGGACAGGCGGCGAAGGCGTCCCTGAGGCGCTCGCCGTGGGTATCGGTGATGAAAACCTGCCCGTAATCGGGCCGGAGCACCAGTTGAATGAGCCGGGAAACCCGCTCCTGGTCCAGCTTTTCGAATACATCGTCGAGCAGCAGGATGGGAGGGAAGCACTTGTGCGCACGGATCGCCTCGTATTGTGCCAGCTTGAGCGCGAATAAAAAGCTCTTGCGCTGGCCCTGCGAGGCGCTCGTTTTCATGGGATGCTCGTCGAGCAGGAACAGGAGATCGTCGCGATGGATGCCCTGGGTAGTCCGCTGCACCTGTTTGTCACGCAACCTGGACTGTGCCAGGAGCGTGGCCAGCGGCTGTTCCAGCAACTGGCTCTGGTAGCGGAAAGCCACGGTCTCGTGGCTGCCGGCGAGGTAATCGTACCGTTCCTGGACCTGGTCGATGAACCCGGGCAGGAATGCCTTCCTCGCTTCGAACACGGGCGTGGCGTGCTGTACGAGCTGTTCGTCGAAAATATCGAGCAGCGGATCGGGGCTCTGGACCATGGAGGCCATGGTTTTGAGCAGGGAATTCCGTTGCTGGAGGATTTTATGGTAGGCGAGGAGATGATCCAGGTAACCGGGCACGAGCTGCGACAGCAACCCGTCGAGCCACTTGCGGCGGTCTTCGCTGCCACCGAGGATGATCTCCGCATCGTCCGGCGCGATCATGACGGCGGGGAAGTGGCCGATATGGCGGGAGAAGCGGTCGTACGGTTCATCGTTGAGCGCGATGTCCTTTTTCCCGTCTTTGACGGTGCAGACGATCTTTTCGGGCTGGTCGTGGCGCACGAGGGCCGCTTCCAGCCGGAATCCGTTCATGGTGTACTGGACGTTCTGGCTTTCGATGGAGCTGAAATAGCTTTTGGTGAAACAGAGATAATATATGGCGTCGAGCAGGTTGGTCTTGCCCGAACCGTTCCTGCCGGTGATGCCGACGATGCGGGAATGGAACCGGAAGGTGCGGTGCGAATAATTCTTGAATTGCGTGAGCGCTATGGAGGATATCGTCAACAAGCTGTGGGAATGGTTTGAACTGCCGGAATGCCGTCTGCCGCAAGGCGTTAAGACATCCTTCTGCAAAATTGCTTGAATTTGCAGATTTTCCTGTTATATTTGCGAACAAATTTAGAAATAGTGCAAACTTTAACAGACGTGAAAACGAAATTCACCAAAGAGACATATCTGTACTGGTACGAATTGATGCTGTTACTGCGTCGCTTCGAGGAGAAGTCAGGGCAATTATACGGAATGCAGAAGATACGCGGTTTCTGTCACCTGTACATTGGTCAGGAGGCGATTGCGGCAGGCGCTATGACGGCCACGAAACCCGGCGATAAATTCATTACGGCATATCGCGACCACGCTTTGGCGATCGCGAAGGGTATTTCGGCGAAGGCTTGTATGGCCGAGCTGTACGGTAAAGCGACCGGCTGCTCGAAAGGCAAGGGCGGATCGATGCACTTTTTCTCGAAGGAACACGGATTTTTCGGCGGTCACGGTATCGTGGGCGCACAAATCGGCACCGGCGCAGGCCTGGCATTCGCCGAACAATACCTGGGCACCGATAACGTAGTGCTCGCATTCTTCGGTGACGGCGCCGCCCGCCAGGGTATGCTGCACGAAACCTTCAACATGGCCATGCTGTGGAAGCTTCCCGTAATTTTCATCTGCGAGAACAACCACTACGCCATGGGTACTTCCGTTGAACGTACATCCAACGTACTCGATATCTACAAACTGGCAGACGCTTACGAAATGCCCGCCGATTCCATCGACGGCATGAGCTGCGAAGCCGTTCACGAAGGCATCGCCCGCGCGGTAGCCCGCGGCCGTGAAGGCGGCGGACCGACCCTGCTGGAAATCAAAACCTACCGCTACCGCGGCCACTCCATGTCCGACCCGGCCAAATACCGCACCAAGGAAGAAGTGGAAGAATACAAACAGCGCGACCCCCTCACCATCGTAGAAGAAACGCTGCTGAAAAACAAATGGGCTACCGAAGCCGACATCGAAGCCATCGCGGAAAGAGTTAAACAGGAAGTGGAAGAATCCGTTCAATTCGCGGAAGAAAGCCCCTGGCCGTCTGACGACGAGCTGCTGAAAGATGTTTACATCCAGGAAGACTATCCGTTCATCGTCGACTAAATCCATCCCTGTCTACCTATTATAGTTCATTATGCAAACAACCATGGCAGAAAATAAAAACACTAAACAGCCCGAAAAGGCGGTGAAAAACCAGGACTTCGACCTGCAGGCATCTGCAGACCGTGCTTCTGATTTCTACAGCAAGAACAAGAACGTCATCAACATCGCCCTGCTGGCATTCGTGCTGGGCTTCGGCGGATATTTCGCTTACAAGCGTTTCGTAAAGGCCCCGGCAGAAGAGAAAGCGCAGGTAGCCATTTTCCAGGCGCAGAACTTCTTCGCAGCCGATTCGCTGAGCAAAGCGCTCAATGGCGACGGCAACAACTACGGTTTCCTCCAGGTGATCGATAAATACGGCAGCACCAAAGCCGGCAACCTCGCCCGTTACTATGCAGGCGTTTGCCACGTTCGCCTCGGTGAATTCCAGAAAGGGATCGACCAGCTGAAGCAATTCTCCAGCTCCGACATCGTGATCTCTTCCATCGCGAACGGCCTCATCGGAGACGCTTACATGGAACTGAACAACGCTGCAGACGCCGTTAGCTACTACAAAAAAGCAGGCGCATCCGATAACGAGATCACTTCGCCCATGTACCTCATGCGCGCAGGCCTGGCCCTCGAAAAAGCCAACAAGCCCGATGAAGCGATCGCCGTTTACCAACAAATCAAACAAAAATACCCCCGCACCAACGAAGGCCGTGAAATGGAGAAATACCTGGCAAGATTGGGCGTGGTGAAATAATCCGGGAAATGTCCGTACACAATCAGACTTTACTCAACAACACTGGCATTCTTCAACTGGAGGGTGCCAGTGTTGTTATTGTATCTACAGAATGGAACGATTTCGTCACCAACGAACTGGTGGCGGGTGCCGAACGTACGCTCACCGAGCAGAAAGTAAATTTCAGCACCTACGTCGTGCCGGGCTCCTTTGAGCTGCCGTTCGCCTGCAAACAAATCTGGGAACAAACCCGCGGCACCGGCGCCCAACCGTCTGCCATCATCGCTTTCGGATGCGTCATCCGCGGAGAAACCCCGCACTTCGATTATGTATGCAAGGCCGTGACAGACGGGATCCTCCAACTGAACCTCGAGCTGCCCATCCCCGTGATCTTCGGCGTGCTTACCGTTAACACGGTAGAACAGGCCACAGACCGTCTTGGCGGCGCTCACGGCCATAAAGGGGAAGAAGGCGCGCTCACCGCCCTCAAGATGATCGGATTTCAACGTCAACTGGCAAAAAGTGCCCGATAATAGCGAAGTTAACAGCAGCTTGAATTGTTTGCAGCCCTTAACTTTGTCTGCTCATTACCCAAACTGATAACACCAGCATGAACGTACATCTTTTCATACCGTGCTTCGTAGACCAGCTCTTTCCTGAAACCGCCTTCAACATGGTGAAAGTCCTGGAAAAACTCGGCTGCACCGTGCATTACAATACCGATCAAACCTGCTGCGGCCAGCCCGCCTTCAACGCAGGGTACCAGGATGAATGCCGGAGCGTGGCCACCAAGTTCCTCAAAGACTTCCACGTGTACGACTATATCGTGGCGCCCAGCGGGTCCTGCACCGGCTTCGTACGGAATTACTACGGCAAACTGTTCGATAATTCCGCCGCACATAACGACGTAAAACTCCTCCGCAAAAACCTCTACGAATTCACGGAGTTCCTCGTAGACGTGCTCGGCGTAACCGACATCGGCGCTACCCTCGAAGGCGTCGGCACTTATCACGATGCCTGCGGCGCCCTGCGCGAATGCGGCATCAAGGAAGGCCCGCGCAAACTCCTGGCCAACGTGAAAGGCCTCGAACTGCGCGAGATGAACGAATCGGAAACCTGCTGCGGGTTCGGCGGCACCTTTGCCGTGAAATTCAAACCCATTTCCCTCGGAATGGGAGAGCAGAAAGTGCACAATTCGGCAGACACCGGTGCGGATTACCTCATCTCCACCGACCTCAGCTGCCTCATGCACCTCGACGGCTACATCCGTAAACACGGACAAAACATTAAAATCATGCACATCGCGGACGTACTGGCCAGTGGCTGGTAACCCGCGCACATAAAGCGATTCGGAATGCAATATTGGTTAGTGAAATCGGAACCGTTCAAATATTCCTGGGACCAATTCGTGAAAGACAAGCAGACGTTCTGGGACGGCGTGCGCAACTACGCCGCCCGCAATAACCTCCGCTCCATGAAGAAAGGCGACCAGGTGTTGTGGTACCACAGCAACGAAGGGCTCGAGATCGTAGGCATCGCCAAAGTGGTGAAAGAATCCTACCAGGACCCCACCACGCCCGATCCCGCCTGGCTCGCGGTAGACCTCGCTCCGGTGAAGAAGCTCAAAAAGCCCGTCACCCTCGCGCAGATAAAGGCCGAAAAGAGCCTCGCGAACATGGACCTCATACGGCTCGGCCGCCTATCGGTCGGAACGGTGAAACCCGAAGAATTCGAAAAAATCATGGAAATGGCAGGCATGTAAGCCTGTCATTTCTTATTAAACCCGAAAGATATGAAACCCAAACTGGTCGTGCTTTCCGGCGCAGGCATCAGCGCCGAGAGCGGTCTCCGCACCTTCCGCGATTCCGACGGCCTGTGGGAAGGGCACGACGTCTACGAAGTGGCCTCGCCCACCGGCTGGCAGAACAATCCCTCCCTCGTCCAGGAATTCTACAACCTGCGCCGCAAAGACGTGCTGGCCGCCATGCCCAACGCCGCGCATAGCGGACTGGCGCAACTGGAGCAGTGGTACGACGTGCGGGTGATCACCCAGAACATCGACGACCTGCACGAGCGCGGCGGCTCCACCCGCGTGCTGCACCTCCACGGCGAAATTCTCAAAATGCGCAGCGTGCATGATGAAACCACGCTGTACGAGATCCGGGAAGATATCCAAATGGGGCAACTGGCGCCCGACGGCGGACAGTTCCGGCCGCACGTGGTGTGGTTCGGGGAAGATGTAAGCATGATACAGCCGGCGGTGCTGGAGATCGTGCAGGCGGATGTGTTCGTGCTGATCGGCACGTCGCTGAACGTATACCCGGCGGCAGGGCTGGTGAATTATCTGCGGGCGGATGTGCCGCGGTATATCATCGACAAAAAAATTCCGCCGGTGAGCGATTCCCATAGCTGGACGCTGATCGAAAAACCGGCGACGGAAGGAGTGGCGGAGCTGCTGGATTTGCTGCGACCCTAAAAAAATAGCCGCCCCGGTACTACCGGGACGGCCCATACTTTCACTTGTTCAACTTCCTCTTCTAGGAGTAGTCATAGGAAAAATGACTTGAATCCCGGGATGAAAGCGGCTGCATCTTCGGCCTGTGTGCAATGTGATTTCCTCAATCGAAAGTTTCCTCGAACCTGATATCGAATTCCTCCAGTTCGCGGAGGACGGGATTGTAGATGTCCGGCATAACGGGGATCTGCAGGCCTGTGAGGCTTACCTGGCCGGAGAGGACCAGTTTGGCCAGGATGCCGAGGGGCAGCCCTACCGTTTTTGCCATGGCGGTGCGCAGGTTATCTTCTCCCTGCACGATCATGTAACTTGATAATTTAGTGCTCATGTTGCGCCGCTCGAACTCGATCTCGTGCAACATTACGATCATGTCTTTGTCGGATGGCTCCATTCTCAGGCGGGCTTCGAGTACATGCTGCAAAACGCCCGCGTTGGTCTGTTCCCCTAAGTTAATCAAATCTCCGTTCAAAATGCCCAAAAATTTCAGTTGGCGGATCAGTTTGCTTTTGCTGCTGACGCCGAGGAACTGGGCTACGTTCTCTTCCGGGCTGAGCTGCTCGTCTGCCGTAATGTTCTGCATGGCCCATGCGGAATAGGCCAGCTTGTCGGTCGGGCGTTTCTTCTTATCGTCGGTAAGCCCCAGCCGTACCACGGCGTTCCAGCCTTCGCAGAAATCGGGATAGCGGAGGGTGGCGCGCATGAAGGTGGGCACGTTGGAGAGGTTGTAAATATCGGTGTAGTTGAGGGAATCTCGGTTGGGATACCAGGCGAGTTTGCCGAGGCCGGGCACCTGGATGGTTTTGGACTGGTCGAACAGGTGCTCGTAGGCCACTTCCTTCACCTTGCCCTTTTCGCGGTAAATGGCGCCGGAAGTGCCCGCCAGCACGATGTTCCGCGCGTTCCACGAAATTTTGTACTGCCAGGGGTTGTCGTTGCTTTCAGGGGAAATGAGCCCGCCGCAATAAGAGCGGAAGCAGGAGATCTGGCCGCCTTTCTTCTCGATCGACTGGATGAGTTTCATGGCAGACATATGATCGATCCCGGGGTCGAGGCCCATTTCGTACATGAAGAGCAGGCCGGCCTGCTCGATTTCCTTTTCCAGTTTGCGGATTTCCGGATCGATGTAAGACGCGGTAAGGAGGTTCTTGCCGAATTGCAGGCAGTCGCGCGCCACCGTGATGTGCAGGGCGGGCGGGAGCAGGGAAATGACGAGGTCGGTTTCCCGGACGAGGGGTTGGCGGACCGAAGCGTCTTTCACATCGATCGCCGCTGCCGTGGCGTAATACGACTTCCCGATCTTGGATTTGATCAGCATGAGGTCGTTATCCACTACGGTGATATGCCATTTTTGCCGGGGCGCATTGGCCAGCAGGTAATCGATCAGTACGGTCGCTGACTTGCCGGCGCCAAACAATAGAACATGCTTCATAAGAGACTCAGGTGGTTAAAACTACCAAACGAAAACAATAATTTCCGGCGAATGTTCAGATAACCGCTGTTTTCCAGAACATTCGAACAATTGATTCCGCTCGTTTATAAGGGCTGATTTTCATAGGGTTATAAACAAATTGCTTGCCAATTTGTGATCGGCTGGTATATATCAATTTTAAGATATATAGAACATTTACCGGAGATGACGCGAAAGTAGGAATATTCCCTCATTTTTATTCACAATTAGCCCCCAAAGCACCGGAATCCGGCCTGAAATCGTTATATTTGCTCTTTATTTAAGGATACGGAAAAACCTGTAAACCAATAACATAATGATAGAGAACACGGACAATCAAGACAATCAAAAGGAAGGTAGAATTGTTCCGATCAACATTGAGGAGCAGATGAAGACGGCGTACATCGATTATTCGATGTCCGTGATCGTAGGCCGCGCGTTGCCGGACGTCAGGGATGGTTTCAAGCCCGTTCACCGCCGCGTGCTGTTCGGCATGCACGAGCTGGGGAACACGCACAACAAGCCTTACAAGAAATCTGCCCGTGTTGTTGGGGACGTAATGGGTAAATATCACCCGCATGGTGACGCTTCCGTGTACGATACCATGGTGCGTATGGCCCAGCCCTGGTCGCTCCGCTACATGCTGATCGACGGGCAGGGTAACTTCGGATCGATCGATGGCGACATGCCCGCGGCCATGCGTTATACCGAGGTGCGCCTGCAGAAGATCGCTGAAGCGATGCTGGAAGACCTCGAAAAAGACACCGTGGATTTCACGCTTAACTTCGATGACACCCTCGAAGAGCCCCTGGTACTGCCCACCCGCATCCCGAACCTGCTCGCCAACGGCGCCAGCGGTATCGCGGTAGGGATGGCCACCAACATCATGCCCCACAACCTGTCCGAACTCGTGGACGGGCTCACGGCCATGATCGAAAACCGCGACATCACTACGGAAGAACTGATCAAGCATATCAAAGCCCCCGACTTCCCGACGGGCGGCATCATATACGGTTTCGAAGGCGTTAAACAGGGCTTCGAGACCGGCCGCGGCAGGGTAGTAGTACGCGGCAAGATCATGTCCGAAACGGCCAAATCCGGTAAGGAAAAACTCGTGATCTACGAACTGCCTTACCAGGTGAACAAAGCCGTGCTCCACCAGAAAATCGCACAGCTGGTCAACGATAAGGTGATCGAAGGCATCTCCGACGTGCGCGACGAGAGCGACCGCGAAGGCATGCGCCTGGTGATCGACCTCAAGCGCGAAGCGATCCCCAACGTCATCATCAACCAGCTGTACAAATACTCCGAGCTCCAGACCTCTTACGGTATCAACAACGTAGTGCTCGTAAAAGGCCGGCCCCGGATCATGAACCTGCGCGAGCTCCTGACGGAATTCATCGAGTTCCGCCACGAAGTGGTGACCCGCCGCACGCAGTTCGAACTGCGTGAAGCGGAAAAGAAAGCCCACATCCTCGCGGGTTATCTCATCGCCCTCGACCATCTCGACGAAGTGATCGCCCTCATCCGCAACTCGGCCACCCCGGACGTTGCCCGCGAAGGCCTCATGTCCAGCTTCGGGCTGAGCGAGATCCAGGCGAAAGCCATCCTGGAATTGCGCCTCCAGAGGTTGACAGGCATGGAACGCGACAAAATCCGTGAAGAATACGAAGAGATTATGCAACTCATCGGCAGACTGAAGGAAATCCTCGGGGACGAAGGCCTCCGGATGCAAATCATCAAGACGGAACTGGAAGAAGTGAAAAAGAAATTCGGCGACGAAAGAAAGACCGAGATCCAGTACCTCGCAGCCGAAATGCGCATCGAAGATATCATTGCCGAGGAAGACGTGGTGATCACCATTTCCCACCTGGGCTACATCAAGCGTACCTCCGCGTACGACTACCGCCAGCAGAAACGCGGCGGCCGCGGCGCCATCGGCGGCAAAACGCGCGACGAAGACTATATCGAGCACCTGTTCGTAGCGTCTACCCACCACACCATGCTGTTCTTCACCGAAAAAGGCCGCTGCTACTGGCTCAAGGTGTACGAAATCCCCGAGGGTGAGAAATCCAGCAAGGGCCGCGCCATCCAGAACCTCATCACCCTGCCGTCTGACGACAAGATCCGCGCGATCATCGACATTAAGGACCTGGGCGACAAAGACTTCATCAACAGCCACTATATTGTGCTCTGTACCCGCAACGGTATTATCAAGAAAACCTTGCTGGAAGAGTTCAGCCGCCCGCGCACCAATGGCGTGAACGCGATCACGGTGAACGACGGCGACCAGCTGCTGGAAGCCAAACTGACCAACGGCAACAGCGAGATCATGATGGCCGTGAAGAGCGGCCGCGCGATCCGCTTCCCTGAAAATACCGTGCGCGACACCGGCCGCGGCGCCATCGGGGTAAGGGGTATCGAGGTCGATAATGAGAAAGACGAAGTGGTTGGTATGATTTGTGTTGATAAGGAAGATAAGACGAAAACCGTCCTCGTGGTATCCGAGAAAGGGTTCGGCAAACGGACCGACATCGAGGAATACCGCATCACCAATCGCGGGGGTAAAGGGGTAAAAACTATCAGCATTACCGAAAAGACCGGCTCTCTCATCTCCATCGTGGACGTTACCGAAACGAACGACCTGATGATCACCTGCAAATCCGGTATCACCATCCGCATGGCGGTGGCAGACGTCCGCGAAGCTGGGCGCGCTACCCAGGGCGTAAGGCTCATCCGTATGGACGAATCCGATGAAATCGCCGCCGTAGCACGGCTCGACGAGCAGGAGGAAGACGAGATCGTTGAAAACGCCGAAGGCGTGGAAGGTGGTGAAGAAGGAGCGGAAGGTACTGCTGAAGGTGCCGGATCGGCCGGTGAAACTGCTGAAGGCGGTGAAGAGGCCGCTGGTGAAGCCGCTTCCGAGCCCACTGAAGAGTAAACCATTAACAATTAACGATAATTATTTAAAAACCTGAGCCACATGAAAAAACTATTTGTAACGCTTCTCTTTTGCGGCGCCGGATTTGCAGCCATGGCGCAGAAAGCAAAGGTGAACAGTGCAGATGAATACCTGAAAAGCGACAAAATCGACCAGGCGAAAGCCGATATCGAAGCGGCGCTCGCTCATGAAAAGACCAAGGACGATGCCCGTACCTGGTACGTAAAAGGCAAAATCTACGAAGCCCTTGCTACCAAGAACAAAAGCGCGGCCGACGCGGAAGTTGCTTTCGAAGCCTTCAAAAAAGCCCTCGAAATCAACCCCAAACTCCCGGAAGCCCTCCTGGAAATGAATAACCGCATGTTCAACGTGTACGCCACCATCGGCAATGCCGGTTATGGCAACCTGAACGATCAGAAATGGGACTCCTCCTTCATCTACTTCAAAAAAGCGGTAGAAGTACGCGACTACTACAACGGTAAAAACCTCGGCGGCTCCATCCCGACAGACACCGCCATGGTATTCTACGCCGGTTACGCCGCCCAGCAGGCCGGTAAAAAGGACGACGCTTTCGAACTGCTGAAAAAAGCAGCCGATCTCCAGTTCAAAACCGAACCCGCCCTCTACGTTGTACTGGCTCAGCAATACGAAGAACGCGGCGATAACGCCAACTGGCTCGGCACCATCGAAAAAGCGAAAGGCCTCTTCCCGGCAGACAAACGCTTTAACGATATGGAAATGCTCTACTATTCCAAAACCGGTAAAACGGACGACCTGTTGAGCATGCTCGAGAAAAAAGTGAACGAGAACCCCAGCGATTTCAGCCTCGTGCTGGATTACGCCATCCGTCTCGATAACGTAGCCAACCCCCGCGACGAGAAAGGCAACGACGTGGCGAAACCCGCCAACTACGACGCCCTCATGAACAAAGCGGAAGAAGCTTACAAAAAAGCACTGGCCATCAAGGCTGACGACGCCACCGCCAACTTCCAGCTCGGCGCCCTTTACTTCAACCGCGCAGTAGCCAGCAACAAAGAGCTGAACTCCCTGAGCAGCAAGGAGCAAACCGGCCCCAAAGCGAAAGAACTGCAAGGTAAAGTTCAAGGCCTCATGGACCAGTCGCTCCCGTACTTCGAAAAAGCCGACGCCGGTTTCACCGCCATGGGCAGCAAAATGGAAGCCAGCGACAAACGCACTTTCGAAAGCGCCCTCTACGCGCTCCAGAAAATCTACGCGATCAAAAACATGAACGATAAAGTAGAAACCGTGAAAAAGAAACTGGAAGGCCTGAACTGATCAGGATCCATTCCACATAAAAAAGGCAAGGGGCAACCCTTGCCTTTTTTGTTGCCCGCCGCAGCCGCACATCCCAAACTGCCGCCATATTTCCACAGTCGTTTCCCTACGCAAACAAGTAAGTGATTTTCATGGGTTTGCAATAGCGTATTGTTAATCAGGCATTATCATTTTAACATCATTAATATGTATCCACCCCGATGCGTTGGCATGGTAATTCGCGTATGTGATTGGAAAACATGTAATTAATTCCAATAACCATATCAAATCCTTACAATTATGGTCACACGAACAAAACCTACTGACATGCAGGAGCAACATCACGAAAACATGCTGATGAAAGACGCGAACAGGCAGGAGCGTTACGGAGAACAGGAATTCAACGACGACAACAACAACCGGCTGGAAGGATACGACGAAAACGAACTGAACACGACCGACCGCCGTCACCAGCGTGAAGCCGAAATGGCCGACGGAGATGCTGCCGCACATGGCGAAACGCCCAAAAGGACTCCCAGCAGAAGGGGTTTTGCGGCTATGGACAAGGAAAAACAACGCCAGATCGCCAGCAAGGGTGGCAAGGCCTCGCATGGCGGTGGCCGCAAACCCAGCAAACCCCGCTGAGGCGGATAAGGACATTAAAAAGCGTGTGCCCGTCTCCGGTACACGCTTTTTTTATGCCCGGGCCCGCATTTTACGTAAATTGACATTCAATCATTGTCTTATGAAAGCAGTAGCAGTCAACCAGTTCAAAAGCATTCCCCAGGTGATGGACCTGCCCGAACCGCCCGTGAAAGCCGGCACCATCCGCATCCGGCTCGCCGCGGCAGGGCTCAACCCGTTCGACTGGAAGTTGGTAGACGGCATCCTTGAAAACCAGATGCCGCACGTATTCCCCATGATCCTCGGTACAGACGGGGCCGGTGTAGTGGAATCGGTGGGCGCGGGCGTAGACCGTTTCAAAGTGGGCGACCGGGTATATGGCCAGATGATCCATCCGCCGGTCGGCGAAGGGTCTTATGCCGAAATGGTGACCGTTCCCGATTCCGTGGCTATCGCCGCCGCGCCACATTCCATTGCGCTTTCCGATGCCGCGGCGCTGCCGACGGCAGGGATGACGGCGCTGCAGCTACTGGACCGCTCCGGGTTGACGGAAGGGCAAAAACTGCTGCTCATTGGCGCCACCGGCGGCGTAGGCTCGTTTTTGACGCAAGTCGCCAAAGCAAGGGGGATTTACGTCATAGCTACCGCATCCAGTGAGGAATCGGCGGCGCGGACCCAACAGCTGGGCGCTGCGGAAACTATCAATTACAAAACGGCGCCCGTGGAGGAACAGTTTCCCGGCGGGGCCGATGCGCTGATCGACCTGGTGAGCGATAAAGTGAATTTTGAAAAGATGCTGCCGCTGGTGAAGAAAGGCGGACATGTAAACACCACGCAGTTTGTGGCGGATAAAGACCGCATCCATGAGCTCGGGCTGCGGGGCGGGAATTTCGAGACCAAAGGCACGCCCGCTTCGCTCGATGCCCTCCGGGAACTGATCGATAACGGAAGGCTTACCGTACCGGTGGACCGCCGGATCCCGCTCGACCAGGCGCCCCAGGCGATCGCGGATAGCCGTGCGGCGAAGAGCAAGGGCAAGACCATCCTCCTCATCGACACTTCACTGGATTAAACCCTGAGATATTATAACATGACCGCCGCCGCGGCCGGGTACAACCGGGCTGCGGCGGCGTCGTTTTTAGCCGAGCTGTTCACGGACCTTTTTGGGCAGTCCCTTTACGACGAGGTCGTAAGAATTGCGGGTCCATTCCAGGAGCAGCCGGTCCGGGATGGAGCCGTCGAGCAAAACGGTGTTCCAGTGCTTTTTATTCATATGATAGCCGGGCAGTACGCCTTCATACCTTTCCCGCAGTTCTTCCACCAATTCCGGGTCGCATTTCAGGTTGATGCTTTCGAACGATTCGATGTCTACCAAAGCGAACAGTTTACCCATGACGGTAAATACCAGTGTGGTTTCCCCGAAAGGGAACCCTTCGGCGGTACCCGGGAGGGACAGGCAATATTCCTGGAGTTTCTCGAGATTCATGTCCACAATTTACTGAAAAACTTCATTGTGGAGGAAAAGCCGGTTACGGATAGGATTCCTTACATTTTTGACCGATCGATGAATTTGATTTAGAATTAAATAATGGCCACTAACGAACATTTTACATCAATCTAACCGACTGGAAATCAATATCTACTTACAATTAAATATTAAATAACTGTTGTTTTGAAGAAAAATAGTTAGGGTAGGGGTTTAAGTAACTCGGGGTAAAGTTTTAACGCTCAGGGGATTAATTCATACTGAAAAATGCGCTAATGTTTTCGCGTTTATCCATCGTCACCCCAAAAACAGCTTTTGAGGGAGCCGAAAAACGCCTGTGCGAAAAATCGGGCGCGACCGAAATTTACATGGGTGGTTTTTCGGAATATGTGATGAAAAACGGTAATTTGGCTCGCCATGAAAACCGTAGGCTAATCCCGATTCCTTCCACTTTGCATGCAATAACAACCTATATGAGTACATTCAAATCCATCCTGATCCCAGCCGTAACGCTGGCCGCCGGATTAGCGGCAGGTTATTTTTGGGCCGAATCAAGGCATTCGGGGAACGGCGGCGCCCAATCTGCGCCAGACGATCATCATTACGCATGCAGTTCGTCGAAAGTGCCGGACAAAGATCTGCTGACGGTCGATACCGCTTTCAACATGATCGCCCGGTACGGCCAACACATGCCCCCGGACTCCTTGCAATCGCGCAGCATCTGGTTCTCGACAGACCGCATTCACGCGCTGTTGTGCATCCTGAAGCGCGATTCCATGAGCGGCGTCCGTTTCTATTACGCCCGCTACGCTGAAGATTATCCTTCCAGTACAGAAGAAGGCAGCATCGGCCACAACCCGGTCAAACCGTACTGGGGCCACAACACGCTCGTGCTCGTGACCACCCGGCAAGACGGCAGGAAACATCTGGACCATGTGAAGGTCAAAGACGGCGGCAACGGCGCTCCGCATGTAGGAGCGATCCTGACCAGCCCTCCGCCAGACGATCCGGAAAACAACGGGGAACTTTGCCCGCCGCCCAAAAACTGCTATACCAAGGGCGCTTACTTCCTCGCTCCGAACGTCGACAGCACCAAAAAACACATTTATAACTAATGCATTATTTCACCGTCAACACGGTAGCCGAATGGATCTGCTTCCTCACCGCCCTTGTATGCCTCCGGCACGACAAGGACCCGGTGTGGAGGCGGTTTCCGTTCTACCTTCTCCTTGTTTGCCTCGTCGAAACCGGCGGAATTTTCATGCGGACCGAACTGAAGATGCCCAATGCACCCATCTACAACGTCTACATGCTCGCCGAATGTTTCGCCATGACTACCTTCCTGTACCATCTTATCAAGCCGTATGGCATGAAAATCTGGGTGCCCCTGGCATGGGGCGCCATCTTCCTCGCCGCATGGCTCGTGGAATCGCTCGACGGCGACTTCGGGACGTACTCCCGGCAAACGGCCATCCTGCTTTCCATCGCCGTTGTGGTAGCCTGCCTGTACTATTTTTACCTCGTGTTGCGGGACGACCGTTACGTTCGCCTGGCCACCCATCCGCCGTTCTGGTGGGTGAGCGGTACGCTGATGTTTTACTTCGGCGGCATCGCCACGTACATTTTTTTCCAGTATCTCCTGGAGGCTTCTTCGGTCGAGGGTATCCGGTTTTCCCTCAGGTATGTTATTTTTAAGGTCCTGAACGTGCTGTTGTACGGCAGCTGGACTTACGCTTTTATATGCAGGTACCGACAAACGAAATATTAACCCTGATCATCTGGGTGAGCGCCGTCTTCCTCATCGCCCCGCTGTTCCTCATTGTATATGTGAGCGTGTATAACGCCCGCAAAAAGAAGCATCTGGAAGAAACCGAGCGCATGCGGAACGCATTCAAAACGGAGCTTTTACAGACCCAGATGGAGGTGCAGGAGCAGACGCTCAAAACCATCGGCAACGATCTGCACGACAATATCAACCAGCTCCTCGGGCTGATGACCATCACTTTAAGCGCGGTAGACCTGTCTGACAAGGAAAAAGCGGCAGAGAAGATTTCCGCAGCGGAAGCCCTCGCGCGCCGGTCGATCCGCGAAATCCGCGCACTGTCGCGCCTCATGCACGGCGAAGAGCTCGTAGGCAAAGGGCTCCCGCATGCCATTTCGTTCGAGCTGGACTGGCTGGAGAAATCGGGCCGGTACCAGGTCCACCGGAAAGGCACGCTCAACGGCATGCCGAAACACCCTGAAACTGAATTATTCGTGTTCCGCATTTTCCAGGAAACGCTGCACAATATCATCCGCCATGCCCAGGCCACTTCGGTGACGGTGGAACAATCCTGGATGGATAACGTCCTGACGCTCACGCTTATCGACGATGGCGCCGGCTTCGATGTGGATGCCGCACTCTCGAACCCCTCGGGCATGGGCCTCCAGAATATCCGCAAAAGAGCCGCCATGATAGGGGGCTCGGCCGTCATCAAATCCGTTCCCGGAAAGGGATCGTCCGTCACCATCACCGTTCCCCGCGCAAATCACAACCATGCAACATAAAACCATCCACATCGCTATCGTAGACGACCACACGCTGTTTCGCCAGGGGCTCACCAGCCTGCTGTCGGAATACCCCGATATCCGTGTCGCCTTCGAAGCCGCCCACGGTAATGAAATGAAAGAGCGCCTGGGATCGGCGCCGCCGCCAGACGTGGTTTTGATGGACATCAACATGCCCGTCATGGACGGTTTCGAGTCTACCCAATGGCTCAAACAGCATCACCCGGAAGTGAAGGTACTGGCACTCAGCACTTTCGAAGACGACAAGCCCATCATCAAAATGCTCAAGAACGGCGCCGGCGGCTACCTCGTGAAGGAATCCCGCATCGCCGACGTGGTGCACGCCATCCGCACGATCCACGAGCAGGGGTATTTCCTCAACGAGCTCATTTCCGCGAAAATGCTCCGCAGCATACAGGACAATCCCACGCCCGGCGCGCTGCAGGTGCAACTGAGCGACAACGAGATCACTTTTCTCCGGCTTTGCTGTTCGGAATTGACTTACAAGGAGATCGCTTCGGAAATGAAGCTGAGCCCGCATACGATCGACAACTACCGCCAGGAACTGTTCGACCGCCTGGCGATCAAATCGCGGACGGGATTGGTGCTTTTCGCCATCAAGAACGAACTCTACGCGCCCTGATTCCCGACCAGGCACAATTCGATATAAAAATCCCCGGTCTTACCAGCAGACCGGGGATTTTTGTTTCTGATTCGGATGGAGTGAAGGAAACCGGCGCGGGAGAACCAGCGCCGGTGCTTGTTTCATGTGTTACTTAGTGAAAACTGAAGGTAAAAGGAATAGGGATCCTTCGGATGGCAAGACGATTAAGTTAAACGACAGCTGCCAGCATCCTGGGCTCCATGAAACCAGCCGGCGCCTTGGCAACGGTAAGCCAGGCGCCGTCGGTTTCGTACTTGTACGTGCAGAAGCCTGATTTCCAGGCATTATCCAGTTCGAGAAAGATTTCCATGTTGGGCTGCGGGACCACGTTGCTGTAAGGCGGCGCCAGGTACGGCATACCCATGATGATCAAAACGTTGGGGAATTCCACAATGGGTGAGGCCGGCGAGGAGAAGTAGTAACCTTTCAGATAATTGAGGCCAAACGAATGGTGAAATGCACCGGATTTCAGTTGTCCGGTGCCGGTCAGCTGCTTTGTGGACTCATTGACGGTCAACGAGATGTGCAGTGACGGGGTGCCGGGTTGGGTTCCGCCGATATCGATCTGGACGGAAAACAGCCCGGGGGCAATGGGAGTGTCTGGTAAAATGGTCTTAAGCATACAGAGAAAAGCGAACGGATCAAATTTCCAAAATGAAGGCGAGCCCTGAAAGGTTGTTTTTCCCCTGTGCCGGGGGGATTTTCAGCCTTTTATAGCTGGCGCAAGGATGTTTGATTTTCAATGCATTACGAAAGAATGAGCCGAATGAGTGGATGTAAACCGGTTTTCCAATTACCATATTTCAGCTTCAAGCCGTTATAATGGATCGCGCGGATAGGCGGGAAAAAAGGAGTTTCGAATAGCTTGAAATGATTAAAATTCAATCTGTTAGGAAGATAAAACAGGAACTCATGCCGCACATTCACGACTGAATGCGTCTTTGCACACGAATCCTCCGAAACATTTCATATTCAATCGATTAAGGAATCATTCATGACAGAAACGAGCAGACCTGGGAGTTGCAAAATCTACAAATCGTAACAATTCAAAGCGTAGAAATTTCGTCCCTGAATAAGTACCTGGCAGCGAATTCGAGCCCGTTGCAACTAGGATATCCTTGACAGCATCAGAACGAAAAATCGATAGGAAAGTGGTCACCTTCAAGTTTTGATTCTCGTTTGAAGGCAATTTTCCGCAATGAAACGATCCATTTTCATAAAATGTTCCAAAAGATCGGTTCAAGGCCATCGAAAAAACCAAGACTGAATCACGGTCATCAAAAATTAGAATATTTCCATTTTAAAATCGAATCAAAGGAGTGATGCGGCGCACGAACATCTTCAATACTCAAATCGAATAATTTCCATTCCATAGAAACGAGGTTGAGTTTGACAGACCAGGATTAACGATATACTTGAAGGGGAGATTTCTCCCTGGAAACAATATGTTTTATTTAACATAATGTAAATTATAAAGCAAAATAGGCAAACGACCTGATAGAAGTAAATGTTTATCAAATCATTAGATTTTGCCGTTTTCTGCAAGAATCCGGTGATCCGGGTTCAAAGCCTTCCTGGAGCCAATATTCGGAGCCGACGCCATTTAAAATCACGAATCTGGTTAAGATCTATGACAAATTGAATAATAGATCCGTTAAGAATTTTATTAACTAGGAAGTTCATAATCAATCTGATAGATCTGGTCAACTTATTAAAAACTGGAGAAATTTTTGGGCTCGAAATTGTGCCGGGGATTTGTCACAAATCCGGCGTAAGTCCCTCGCCCGCCGAATTTTGAATTTCAAGCCCCCTATCGGTCGTTTTGCGAAGATTTTCAGAATAAAAACGGGCACATCCCATAAGGACCTGCCCGTTTCCTGGTTTTGAATTTTAATATGATATCAGCCTATTCCATCAAGTCCCGCGACTTCAGCTCCGCCGCTGCTTCGATCAACATGCAGCCGGATAACTGCGTGCTGAGGTCCACCGTGGAGCCAGTCGCGCTCCATTTGCTGCCGAACAGCACCTGCGGACGCAGGGTTGCCTGGAGCCAGAGCGTCTCGGCATTCACCTGTAAAAAACGGACGAACTTGCCAGCGTCCGACGCGGAAATGTTGCCGTCAGTGATCAGCAGCATCATGTAGCGCACCAGGATCCCTTTGAAAAGCCCGCCATCGCCGGCACCTTCGTCTTTCATGAGGTTTCCCTGCGTCAAATCGCCGGTCAGGGAGTTGTTGGCGGTTTTCAGCGCGTCGTTCAGATACACCTGTTCGCCCGTGATCTTGTACAATTCCACCGCTGCGCCGATGAAAACGCCCTGATTATACGTGAACTTCCAGTTTTTGTTGGTGCCTGTGCCATCGAGGCCGTCCCAAACGAGGCCGGTTACCGGGTCTACGAGATTGTTCTTCTGCCAGAGATAGATTTTCCGTGCCCAGTCCAGGTCTTCGGGACGATGATTCAGCAGGTACATCCGCGCCGCAATGATACCGGCGGGCGCATTGGCAGGGGTATTTTTGTTCTTGCGCTCCTTGTTCCAGTAAATCCCGCCGCCCCAGGTATCGTCCCATCCTCCTTTAATATCATTCCACAACGTTTCGGCCACGGTTTTGTACTTCGCATCGCCCGTCACTTCAAACACCCGGATACACGCCAACGCCATCCATTCCATATCGTCGTAGAAATGGTTGATGTACGTGTTGCCGTTGCGGGTTTTCATCCCGTCCAGCAAATCGTCCATCCGCGCCTTGATCTGCGGATCGTTTTTCCGGATGTACGCATCCAGCAACACATCCAGCGCATGGGCGTTCCGCCAGTAATGAAAGGTATTGCCGCCGCTGTGGTTTTCGTTGAAGTATTTGCCCGACGCGTTATAGAAATTGGCGATCAGCGAGTTATAAGTTGAATCTGCGATCGACGGCCAATTGAAAACGTAGGTTTTCTTGCCCGCGCCCGGGCCGGGCCCATCGTCTACCGGCTCTTTCAAACAGCCGGCAAACGACATCGCCATCAACACCAACGCAGCAGTATTTTTAATGATTTTCAGCATGTTGTGTGTTTGTTATTTGATAATTACTTCATGCGTGTAAGGCTTGTCGGCCCGGAAATACACGTTTACGTCGCAGGCTTTGGTGTCTACTTCGGTCCTGAACTTGTAGCAATAATTCCAGCGATCGCTGTTGGTAATGGGTTTCAGTTCCCAAAACGCGGCGGGCGTCGAGGAAGTGGGCCGGTTATTGTCGGCGTTCGAGCTGCCCCACCATTCCTGTCCGTCCACACCACCGTTTTTCACGTTGAGACGGAATTTATAGCGCTCGTCGCGGCCCCAGGATTCCTGTTTGAAGGTGATGACTTTGTCGGTGAACGACCAGGTACTATTTCCGGCGTAGCTCAATTCATACATGATTTTATCGTCGGGCGCAAACCACAGGCCGATGCCGGTAATTTCGGTGACGGTGACGGCCGCATTGTTGAAATCGAGCCGCAGGCGATACACTTTGGTACCGCCGGCCTGGGTGGTTTCTCCGCCTTCGCGGATCAGGCCGTTGTCGATCGAGAACACGTTGGGCGTTCCGCTGTTGCGGTCGGTGAATTTGTACTTGCCGTCTTTGAGCGAAGTATACATTTCAAAAACCCCGGCGGTCACGGATTTTAGTTTCAGGGCTTTGGACAGGTCGGCCCCGGCTTCCGTAGCGTCTCCGGTCAGGAAAACGTCTACCGGGATTTCTGCGAACCCGTTCGGCCGCTCCACTTCGATCACCCGCGCTTCCTTCGCCGGCTGGATGTTGAAACCTTTCGACGCGAGCACCGTCCATTTGATCCGGCCGGTCCTCAACGCGGGAATCCCCGCTTTGCCGGCCAGGCTGTTCAGGTCTTTATGCGAGAGGTTCAGTTTATTCTGTACCCCGCCGCCGTCGGACGGGATTTTGGCGATGGGCTTGCTGAAATCCCCGTTCTCCTTATCGAACGCTACTTCATATAATACCAGCGAACCGTCTTCGGCCCGGGCCTGGTCCCATTCAAAAAGCACCGACGCGCTCGTGGCGGGTTGGAGCTTGGTGAACTTATTATTCAAGGGCGCGGTCAGCTTATCGACCGGCTGGATATTGGTATTCAGCTTGTAATCGTCCTTTTTGCAGCCGGCTAACAGGGCGGCGAGGAAGGTCATTATGGAAATATATCTGATCATGACGAATCGGTTGAGTGGATGTTTGAATTGAATTACCATTGGGGATTTTGTCCGAGGTTCTTGTTCTGGTCGCGCTCGGCGGTGGGCACGGGCCAGAGGTAATGTTTCGGATTGTCGAACCGGCGGTTCTCCACGATGATGTAGCCGTTCGGGTCTTTATTGAACGCACCCGACGTCACTTTGATCCCGCGGACGGGCCTGGCCAGCACGGTTTCTGCGATTTTCCAGCGGCGGATGTCGAAAGCCCGGACGCCTTCGAAGGCCAGTTCCGCCCGTCTTTCCCGGCGGATGATGTCCCGGAGCGAGGCCTGGTTGGCCCCTGCGGGAAATTCCGTGGCGCCGGCATCGGTGAATCCTGCGCGAACGCGAAGCGCGCGGATGGTTTTGTTCCAGGTGTCGGCGTCGAGCTGGCCCTGTTCATTTTTTGCTTCGGCGAACCCGAGCAGTACTTCGGCGTACCGGATCAGCGGGAGGTTGAGGCCCGAAGCATAGTTGGCGGCGGTGGGATCGTAATGTTTGCGGAAATAATATCCCGTGGGAGAAGCGCCCTGGTCGTCGACACTATTGGTAGCCGGCACGGATCCGGGCTGCGTGAGGATCGTTTGCGTCCGCCCGTCGAAATCGACGATGGTGCCGCCGTGATGGATGATCGTAGCGTTGAACCGCGGGTCGCGGTTGACGTTGGGATCGTTTTCGTTATATCCCGAACCGGCTTCCCGGATGCCTTTCCCGTTGGTCATGATATAATCGTCGACCAGGTCTTGCGTCGGTACGAGCACGCTCCGTAGGAGCGCCACGGTTTGCGGCAGAAAGCTGCGCTGGGTGCTGTAGGTGCGCCCGCCGCCATATTGCAGATCGAGGATCACTTCATTATTGAATTCATTGGCCGGCTTGAACAGGTTTTCATAACTCCCTAACAAACCGTACGTTCCGTTTTGCGTACCGTTCATGAGCAAAGCGTATTCCTGCGCGGCGGTTGCCCATTCCCCTTTCCAGAGGCGCACCCGGGCGGCGAGGGCGATGGCGGCGCCACGGGTGATGCGGCCACGGTCTTTTTCGGCATAGCTGGTGTTGACGGGCAGATCGTTCCGGATGGCGTTCAATTCTTCCAGCACGAAACGGACGATTTCGTCGCGGTTGGTGCGGCCGATGGTGCGGGCGGTTTCTACGGAAATGAGATCGAGGTAAAAAGGTACGCTGCCGAACCAGTCGGTCATATTAAAATAGGCCCAGGCGCGGATGAACCTCGCTTCCGCCACGATCCGGCGGCGGAGGGTTTCATCCATCTGCTTTACCTTGCCGATGTTCAATACCACCACATTGCATTTGCGGATGGCGGCGTAGTGATAGCTCCATTCCGCGCGCACGCGGGCGTGGGCGGCATCGTAACTTCCCCCGGCAATGAGCGATACGCCGCTGAACCCTCCGCCGGCCACGTAGGCATTATCACTGAGGGCTTCGTTGCCGAAGTAGAAACCGTCGCCGTACATGTTTTCGTAGCAGCTGGTGAGCGCGTCGAGCGCATCCTGCGCGTCGCGCCAATAGGCTTCTTCCGTGAACTCGCGGGTATTGGGCTGCTCCAGTTTGCGGCAGCCGGCGGCGAGTACGGAAAGACATGCTATGGTGAGGATCAATTGTTTCATAACGGATTGTTTATCAGAATTTGATGTCGAGCCCGAAAGCGTACGTCGCCGCGTTCGGATAGTTGCGCCCTGCGATGGCGTTGTAATTGGCAAAGCCCATCTTGTCGTCGAACTGCGTGAATTCGGGGTCTACCCCGATCTCGCGGAACCGTTCAGGCATGAGCGTGAGCAGGTTTTGGCCCGTCAGGTAGAGCCTTGCGCCCTGAATCCGCAGCCGCTCCGTGAACGATTTGGGGAGCGAATAGCCGAATTGCAGGTTCTTGAGCCGCAGGTACCTGGTGTCGAACATCCAGTAATCGGAATACGCGAAATTGTTGGCGTTGGCGGTGCCGATGGTGAGCCGCGGATAGGAAGCGCCGGGATTGTTGGGCGTCCATCGGTCGAGGTGCTGCACCATGGCATGGTCTTCATTATTATGGAATGCCTCCACGATATCGCCCCGCAGGAATTGCGAGCGCTTGCCCACGCCCTGCCAGAACATGGTGAAATCGAAGTGCTTCCAGGTCAGGTTATAATTGAACCCGAAAGTGTACCTGGGAAAAGGATTGCCGAACACGAAACGGTCGTCTGCATCGATCACGCCGTCTTCATTGCGGTCTATATACCGGATATCGCCCGGCATCACCTGTTGGTTGAATGCGAATGGTACTTTGGGCGCGTTTTTCAGGTCGTCCAGGTTTTGATACAGCCCGTTGGATTTATACCCGAAATACGAAGCGATGGGAAAACCTTCGCGGATGATGTAGGCAAAGTCGGAACCGCGGATGGATTCCTGTCCGAACTTCACCACTTTGTTCAGGTTATCAGACACGTTTGCGCTGAGGTTGTGATGGAACGCCCCCGTTTTGGCGCGCCAGGACACGGTCACTTCCCATCCCTGGTTGCGCACTTCGCCTGCGTTCTGGAGGCTGGAGCCGATGCCGGCCGTTCCCGGCACTTCCTGGAAGAGATAAATGCCGGTGGTCCGTTTGTCGAAATAGTCGAACGAAACGGCGAGCCGGTTGTCGAGGAATTCCGCGTCTACGCCGTAGTTCGCCATGGCGGAGGTTTCCCATTCGAGCAGCTCGTTGTAGGGCGAAAAGTCGGCGCCGGCATTGGCGGTATTGTTAAAGGGGTATTTGTTCGGGTTGATGGATACGCGCGCCAGGTAATTGAACCCGCCGATATTGGAGTTGCCCACCTTGCCCCAGGAATACCGCAGCTTGAGGTTCCCGTATTTGTCGCGGAAATCGTGGAGGAAAGGCTCGTCGGTCACCCGCCATCCCAGCGAAAACGCGGGGAACAATTGCCAGCGGTGGCCGGGCGCGAGTTTGGAGGAACCGTCGTACCGCCAGGTGAACTCCGCCAGGTAGCGGTCTTTGAACACATAGTTGAACCGTCCGAACAGCGAATTGAGCGCGAAGAGGTTCGGGTTTACCAGGTCGTTGTACGTGCCGATCGTGGCGTAATCGAGGGTGCCGTCGGGTTTGGGGATGTACCCGCCGCCGATGCTCCAGTCCTGATCGAGGTTAGTGGTGCCGTAGCGGGTGGCGCGGAGCCCGTAGTATTCGTTCACCGCATCGCTCCTGCCGCCCACCTGCGCTTTCACGTAATGGTCTTTGGCAAAGGTGTTCTCATATTCCGCGGTAGCGTATACGTTCGTGGTAAGGTCCCTGTACGAAGCGTTCGACTGCTGATTATACACCGGCGGATTGGCCGTGGTATAATAGGGTGCGTACGAATATTTGTTCTGCCGGTAATAATGGTTGTTGATCGTGTAATTGCCGGATGCGTTGAAATTGAATTTCAAATGGTCGACGGGCGTGATGGTCACATCCACACCACCGAGGAGGTTATCCCTTTCCGTGCGGTTGTACCCGCCATACACGAGCTGTGCGATGACGTTGTTCGAATTAAGCGCGGGCACCACGAAATTATCCAGCGAATCCTTTATCGGGTAAATCCTGGGCGTGCGCATGGCGTCGCGCATGAGGATGCCGATATCGGCCTGCTGGCGGTTGAACCAGGATTTCGTGTAAGCCATGTTCACATTGACCTGCACGTATTTGCTGACTTCCACGCTCACGTTGGCGCGGGCGTTGTATCTCCGGTAACCGAGGTCGAGATCGGCCGGTACGTATTTGTTGCCGAGCATGTTGCCCTGGTTCACATAGCCGACGGAAAGCAGGTAGCTGGTGGATTTGCCGCCGCCGGTGAGGCTGAGGCTATGGTTTTGCTGCGGCGTGGTTTTGCGGATCATTTCGCGGAGAAAGGCGGGCTCGGAGCCGCGCGTTTTCCAGTAACTGATCTGTTCCGGCGCGTACTGTGGCGTTTTGCCGGAATTCACGAGCGCCTCGTTTTTGAGGGTCATGTATTCCCAGCCTTCCACCTGCCGCGGAAGCGCCGTGGGCGTTTGCCAGCCGTACATGCCGTTGTACTGGACGGAAGGCCGCTGGTCTTTGGTGCCGCGCTTCGTCGTAATATAGATCACGCCGTTCGCCGCCTGCGATCCGTAGATGGCCGAAGAAGCCGCGTCCTTCAGCACCGAAATACTTTCCACATCGTACGGGTTGAGGTTCTGCAAACCGTCGCTGGCCTGTACCCCATCGATAATGATGAGCGGTGCATTGCCCGTCAGCGAGCCTACGCCGCGGATATTGAGCACCATGGAAGCGCCCGGCTCCGCGGTGGCTTGCTGCAGCGTGAGGTTGGGCGCCACGCCCTGCAGCGCCTGGAACATATTGGTGACGGGCCGGCTTTCGATGTCCTTCGTGGAAATGGTGCTGATGGCGGCCGTCACCTGTGTTTTCTTTTGCGAGCCGTATGCCGTGATCACCACTTCGTTGAGTGCCTTCGAATCGGATTTGAGCAGCACGGTCAGTTGAGTGCGGCCGCCAATGGGCACCTCCGTGGAAAGGTAGCCCACAAAGGAACAGACGAGGATACCGTTCGCATCTTCGGCGGGGATTTGCAGCGAGAAATCGCCGGTTTCGCCAGACGCGGTGCCTACAGCAGGTTTGCCTTTGAGGCGGATACTAACTCCGGGAAGACCTTCGCCGTTTTCGCCCACCACCCGGCCTTTAATGGTGACGTTTTCCTGCTGCGCGAATACGGCGGCTGTTACGTTTCCCTGTTTGAGGATGATCTTGTTGTTGATCAGTTCGTACCGGATGTCCAGCGGAGAAAGGAGCATATCCAGTATCTCGCTCAGCTGGCGGTCTTTGACATGCAGGGTGATTTTCCGCGAGATGGCGATTTCGTCGTTGGAATACACGAAAACATAAGGCGTTTGCTGCTCGATGCGGTCCAGGACAGACGAGAGCTTTTCGTCGCGCACCTGGATGCTGAGGCGGTTTTCCGGTTGTTTGCGGGGATTGTCGCGGGACGGGTCCTTCGATTGCCGGACGGTGCTGGCGGCCCATGCGTCCTGCGCATGCAGGTCGAGCATACACAGGAAAGCTGTGCTGAAGACGATGGCGCGGAGCAACGAACGGAAGCGACCCGGCTTGCAGAGCGGTCTTACTTTCATAACGTTAACATGTGTTGATAATAGGAACGGATACTTTATTCACTGATCAGCAGGGTGCTGTCTGTGATGGTATATCGGAAATTTTTGGATCTGGAAAGGTAGAAGAGGATCTCGGGCAGACTGTTGTTCCGGAAAGCGCCGGTCATGCGGTAATAGCGGGGCGCGTCGGAATTGAACTGTACTTTTTTCCCGAAGGTCCTTTCGAGTTCGCGGCAAATGTCTTCGAGGGAAGCGTCGCGGAAAACGAGGCCGCCGTCTGTCCAGGCGCGGTCTTCATCGCCGCTGGTGGCGGATTTTTCCGGCCGTTGGCCGTCGTGGTCCCAGGTCACTTTTTCATCGGGTGTGATGTAGAAGGTGTCTGGTGCGCGGGCGTCGTCGTATTTCGGGATGAAGGCGACTTTCCCGGTGCTGACGGATGTTTGCACGGGCTCATTCTCGTAGGCGCGGACGTTGAAAGAGGTCCCGAGAACGCGGATGGTTCCTTTGCTGAGGTGGACGATGAACGGTTTTTGCGGTGAGCTGGCTACCTGGAAGAAGGCTTCGCCGGTGAGGAACACTTCGCGGCTGCGGGGCCCGAACTGTTCGGGGTATGATAATTTGGAATCTGCGTTGAGCCAGATTTTGCTGCCGTCTGCGAGTTCGAGCACGGCGCGGATGGCTTTCCCGTTTTGCCGGTGGAGCCATTGCAGGGTGTCTGTTTCCGGTTGGAAAGCGGCGGTGTTGGGAAGGGTTGTTTTCGAAGGGCCCCAAAGTACCCAGGCGCAACCGATGAGCAGTGCGGCGGAAGCGGCGGCAGACCACCATTTCCAGGCGTTGTTTTTCCGGGATGCGACGGAGATTTCCGGGGATCCGGTATTGGATGTGAGCATGCGGCGGGATGCATTTTCCGGGATGTTTTGGTCCGCGGATGGGCTATTGCCGGTCGCATTTTCAAAGTCAAAGTTGTTGAGGTTGGATGATAGATCGTTTGGATGGAGGTTGCCGGGGTGGATTTGGGGGGTGTTGGATGAGGGATCGGCTAAGCGGTTGCCGTCCAGTTTGTTGGATGAGGGTTCGGCTAAAAGATTACCGTCGAATGTGTTTTGTGGAGTGTTGGATGAGGGTTCGGCTGGGCGGGTGCCTTCGAATGTGTTGGATGAGGGATCGGTTGCGCGGTTGCCGTCGAATGTGTTTTGAGGGGTGTTGGATGAGGGATCGGCTAAGAGATTACCGTCGAATGTGTTTTGTGGGGTGTTGGATGAGGGATCGGCTGGGCGGGTACCGTCGAATGTATTTTGAGGGGCGTTGGAACTCGAAGATGCATGCGACTCGCTGGAACGGATTCTATCGAGCAGGCGTGTAAGGGCTTGCTCGGTGTCTGCCGAGGCATGAATGGGTGTATCCGAGCAATAGCGCTGGATGAGTTGCGCGCCCGATTGCTGCGAGGGATCCTGGGCGAGGAGGTGTTCCAGTTCGCGCAGGTCTGCATCCGAAGCTTCGCCCGCCAGCCGGGCCGCCAATAACCGTGTGATTCTTTCTTCGTTCGTCATCATTCATACATGGAACCTTTCAGGCGGAGGACAACCAAATGCCAAAACGGGTCCGGACTTCCGTGAACCGCTGCAACGTTGCCCGCTGCCTGATGGTCAAATTCATAAATATTACTTCCTTATCGATTCATCCGATGGACGTAAAGTAAAATCTTCACTCCCCTCCCTTCCCCTATCCTACCACCAATGATGAAATTTTTCAACTTTGTATTTGAATACTTTCAAAACACCTTGACATAAACCGAATATTCTAACGCAAGCGATCAAATACTATCATTCCAACTTAAGTCCAGTTCGTCAAACAAATGTTCGCACAGAAAATTTCCCACTGCCAAACCATTCCTCACATCAACCTATCGCGATCCAGGTAATCAAACCAGTTCTAAAACCTCGTCTGACAAGCGTTTGATTGTTTTTCCGGCAATAACATTCCCCATCAAACCAACAACAGTCACTTTCGCTTGCAAACATCATTTTTACCCAAAACCATTACCTGGCATACAACCTGACATTCAACTTTCAACAGCATTTCCCATCAAACCAACAACAAGTCCGTTTCAACCCGAATCATCACTTTTGCCTAAAAACATTCAAGTGGTCTCATTCACTCTTAATCTTCAATTTTTGTCTGAAACCATTACCCATCATGAATTTTTGATATTCTACCTTCAACAGCAATTCCCATCAAACCATCAACAAGTCGGTTTCAACCCCAATCATCACTTTTTGCCTAAAACATTCAACAGGTCATTCACTCTTAATCTTCACTTTTTCTCTGAAACCATTACCTGACATACATTTAGGCATTCTACCTTCAACAGCAATTCCCATCAAACCATCAACAAGTCTGTTTCAACCCTAATCATCACTTTTAGCCTAAACATTCAACAGGTCATTCACTCTTAACCTTCACTTTTTCTCTGAAACCATTAGCTGACATTCACACTCTACTTTTATCCGCATTTTCCATCTAACCAACCACAAATCCCATTCACCATAATCTTCAATTGCTACCTGGCAAACTTTTGAAATCATCTTTTGTGATCTACCCGATTCACGTTCCTGCCTATCAAAATCCCCGTCACGTCCCTCCTTTCCGGAACTTCTCCGGCAGCCACTGGCCCACGGCGACCTGCAGGCGGCGAATGGCCCGCACGAGCTGCGTTTCCACCGTACGGGGCGAAATGTTGAGTATCTGCGCCACCTCCTTATACCGGAACCCTTCTTCCTTGATGAGCCGGAACACTTTACGGCATTGATCGGGCAATTGATTGACTTCCCGGTCCAGCCGCGCCACCATCTCCTTCCATTCCAGGTCGCGGCCGGGATCGTTGCCGTTGGACAATTCCCATTCGCCATTGCCCATGGGCATCACGCGCATCACGGAATACTTCTCCAGGTAATTGTACGCCGCATTCCGGACAGACACGAACAGGTAAACCTCGAGGTTCGCCACTTCCAACAACTGCGCACGCCGCTCCCATATCCTGACGAACACGTCAGACACCACTTCTTCCGCAGCTTCCCGCGAATGCACATATTGCTGGCAAAATCGAATTAGCCGGTCATAAAAAAGCCTAAACAGCGATGCAAAAGCTTGTTCGCTGTCACAACGTGCAATTTGCGCTTGCAACTCCCGTATGTGTTTGTTGCTTTCCGGCATAAGCCTGAACCCCCTGTTCCTGGTTTTTAGTTTGGCTACGAATATCAGTTTACCGACCTGGTTGATGCGCGGCGTGGAGACCGCTTTTCGAGATAAGGACAGGCAAATTGGGAAAATTACTGACAAGCCTAAAAAAAATATTTTCAGCGGCACTCCAGGGTATAAAAAAAGGCGATGGACATTTTCCATCGCCTTTCTTAATATTTTGAAAATCAATTCATTAAGCCGCACTGCGCTCTTTCTTCGGCACCGCGATCTTCGCTGTAGCCGTCTGGCGCAATTTGATCATGCCCAGGAAGTCCATCACGCGCATCACCGGGTAAGTAGGATCGAACTCGAACCATTTCTTCGCGAAATTGGCACTGTCCTTATGCTTGTGGTGGTTGTTCTGGAACAACTCGCCCAGCAGGAAAATACCCCAGGGCTCAGAGTTACGGGAATGATCGCCGTTATCGAAATTGCTGTAACCGTATTTGTGACCGCACCAGTTCACGATAGCACCCTGGATAGGGCCCATCAGGAAGTGGATCGGCAGCAGGAAATACCACCACCAGGCCGCGCCGGCGAAAATCACGTAAAACGCGATATAAATGGCAATCCAGGTTAAACGGGTAGCGCGGTGGTCACCGAATTTGTCCATCCCATTCCAGATCGGCAGCGGATCTTTGGTAAACTGCTCTGCAGGCAGTTTGTTCCCCGATACAAAACCAGCATAGATCTCGCGGGTATGGATCATCATGTGCCAAACGTCCTTAAAGAAGTGCGGGCTGTGCGGATCGTGCTCGGTATCGCTATACTCATGGTGCATGCGGTGCATCACACCGTAAGCACGGGGGATCAGGTAAGACGATCCCTGGAAAAACCAGGTGCTGAAGTAAAACACGCGCTCCCAACCTTTGCTGGTGTCGTACATCTGGTGAGATGCATAACGGTGAAGGAAAAATGTATGGAAGAAGAGTGATAAAAACCAGTGTGAGAAGAAAAAGATCAGTATCGCAGTCATGAACGCCTCAATTTTAGTGTTGAAAGTTGAACCGCAAAGGTAACCCATTAATCCGGCCTAACCTAATAATCAAGACCTCCGCCAAAAATTAACCCCTTCTTAATGAATATTTTATTACTTGATATGTGCCCCCCTATTTCTCCCCGATCCGCACCCGCCGCAATTCCAGGGTATTGAGCCCGTCGCTGCTGAGGCCCAGCACATTAGGCTGCCGGAACCGCATCACCATATCATAAAAAACCGGCACCACCGGCGCATCCGCCACAATCATCCGGTCCATCTCCTGGTACAATTCATACCTCACGGAATCGTCATTTTCCTGGAGCGCACGTTCGTACAGCTTGTCGTACGCAGGATTATTGTACCGCGTATAGTTCGGCGGCGCGGGGTTCTTACTGTAGAACATCGCCAGAAAGCTTTCCGCATCGGGATAATCCGCGATCCAGCTGGCGCGGAAAAACGGTACGGCCGATTTGGCCACCAGGTCTATCAACGGCCCCCGCTGCATCACTTCCACCTGCACTTTCACCCCCAGCTCCTGCAACTGCCGTGCAGCATAATCTGCCAGGTCGGCATACAGCGGTATCGACACCAGCGTGATCACCGGCATCCCCTTCCCGTTCGGGTACCCCGCCTCCGCCAGCAGTTTCCGCGACCGCGAAGGATCGTAATGATATCCCTTCACCGCCGCCGTATCGAAAGATGGCAAGCCCGCGGGCACAAAACCCGAAGTGGCCGGAATGCCTTTGCTGTTTCGCAAATAAGTCAGCATTTTCACCCGGTCGATCCCGTAATTCACCGCCTGCCGGACACGGAGATCGCGGAGAGGACTGCTTTTCACGCCCGGCTTTCCGGGATCCATGACGATGCCGAAATATTCCGTGCTCAGGTAGGGCGTTTTCATCATGACGATCTTCCCTTCCCATTCCTTTTTCAGATCGCCCTGCCGGGTGATCACTTCGTCTTTGAACGTGGCGTCAATTTCGTTGATGAAATCCAGCTGGCCCTGGCGGAACAGGAGGAATTCCGTGCCTTTGCTGTCTACGAACGATATCTGCACCGCGTCGAGGTACGGCAGTTGCCGCCCGTTTTCGTCGGTTTCGTGGTAACGGGGGTTTTTATGCAGCACCAGCGCCTGGCCTTCGTCCCAGAAAAAGAACCGGAACGGCCCGGTGCCCACGGGATTTTTCCGGAAATCCTTCCCGTAATGCGCCACGATCTCCTGTGGCACCACGCTGCAATATTGCATGCTCAGAATGCCCATGATGGGCTGGAACGGCTGGAGCAGCCGCAGGCGGAAGGTACTGTCGTCCAGGGCGGCGAAACCCGTTTCCGGGTCCACTTTCCCGTTGAACACCCAGGCGCCGGACGAAGCCGTGGCGGGGTCCATGATCCTGCGGAAACTGTACACCACGTCCTGCGCCGTCATTCTCCGTCCTACCCCGCCGGGAAAAAGCGGATGGTCGTGGAAATGGACGTCGGTGCGGAGGTGAAAAACGTATTCTTTGCGGTCGGCCGATACCTCCCAGCTTTTGGCGAGCGACGGCCGGATGTGGAGCGCACTATCCGTTTCCACGAGCGTGTTGAACACCTGGCGCACGGCCCACATGATGGCCTGGTTCTTGGCGAAGGCGGGGTCCAGCGTGGGGATGCCGCCTTCCTGGTTGTAGCGGAACACCATTTTCCCACCGGAGCGGCGTTGGCCGCAGGCGCAGAGGATGATCAGCAGGAAGAGAACGGAATATCTCATAGTCGAAGGCATCAAGGTAATCAGATTTCGGGGGAATGACAAGGCCGTGTTGCCGCCTGTCAAAAAAATGCCGGACCGTCTCCCCCAACTGGATTATATTGCCGTTTAAACTTTACCTGTATGATGAGGCTGCTGCCCTTCCTGCTGACGTTGTTCACCGTCTCCAACGCTTTCAGCCAGCACAACCAACGTTTTACGCGGCAAGACACGCTGCGCGGCACCCTCGGGCCGGAGCGCGCCTGGTGGGACGTCACGTTTTACGACCTGCAGGTCCGCGTTTTCCCCGACACCAAATCCATCGAAGGCACCAACGTGGTCCATTACCGGGTAACGGGCGCGGCCAACCGCATGCAGATCGACCTTCAGCAGCCCATGGAGCTGAAAAAAGCGGTGCAGGACGGGAAGGAACTGACGTTCGTGCGGGAAGGCAATGCTTTTTTCATCGACATGCCGGCCAACCAGCCCAAAGGCCAGGTAAAGACCATCGCGCTCACTTTCGGCGGCAAGCCCCGCGAGGCGAAGAATGCGCCCTGGGACGGGGGTATCGTCTGGAAAACCGACTCCCTTGGCCGCCCCTGGATCGCCAGCGCGTGCCAGGGCCTTGGCGCCAGCGTGTTCTGGCCCAATAAAGACCATCAGTCCGAAGAGCCCGACAGCATGCGTATAGCCGTTACCGTGCCTGCGCCACTCACCAACGTGTCTAACGGCCGCCTGCGCTCCGTGAAAGACGGGCCTGAAGGTACCCGCACGTTCACCTGGTTCGTCGCCAACCCGATCAATAACTACGACGTAGCCCTTAACATCGGCCACTACGCGCATTTTTCGGATACTTTCAAAGGCGAGGCCGGCACGCTGCCCCTCGATTTCTGGGTGCTGGATTATCACCTGGCTGCCGCTAAAAAACATTTCGGCGTCGTGAAGCCCATGATGCAGTGCTTCGAGCACTGGTTCGGCCCCTACCCTTTCTATGCAGACAGCTACAAGCTCGTGGAAACGCCACACCTGGGCATGGAGCACCAGAGCGCCGTGGCGTACGGGAACCAGTATAAAATGGGTTATCGCGGCAAAGACCTTTCCGGGTCGGGCTGGGGACTGAAATGGGATTTCATCATCATCCACGAAACCGGTCACGAATGGTTCGGCAACAACATCACCACGAAAGATATCGCCGACATGTGGGTGCATGAATCCTTCACCAACTATTCCGAAACGCTTTTCACCGAATGCCGCTATGGCAAGGAAGCCGGGAACGCTTACCTGCAGGGTATCCGCAAGAATATCGCCAACGATATTCCCATCATCGGGCCTTATGGTGTAAATACCGAAGGTTCGGGGGATATGTATTACAAAGGCGCGAACATGCTGCATACCATCCGGCAGATCGTGGGCAACGACGAAAAATTCCGGCAGGTATTGCGCGGGCTTAACAAGACCTTCTGGCACCAGACGGTGACCACGGAACAGGTGGAGGATTATATCAACAAAACGACCGGCATCAACTTCGATAAGGTTTTCGATCAGTATTTACGGCATACCCAGCCGCCGGTTTTCGAATACGCCATCGCCGACGGACAACTGAAATACCGCTGGGTGGCGGATGTGAAAGGTTTCGACATGCCGCTGCGCGTGACCGCCGGTACGGGCAAACCCATCCTGCTGGAGCCTACCGGCGAATGGAAGACGATGCCGTTGAAAGACGGGGCCAGATTCACGATCGATCCGAACTTCTATATCCTCGTAAAGAAAAACTAACCGAGATAAGCGCGGAGAAAGCGCCCCGTTTGTGATCCGGGATGCGCCAGCAGTTGTGCCGGCGTGCCCTGGAACACAACGGTACCGCCGTCCCGCCCGGCGCCCGGGCCCATGTCGATGATATGGTCTGCCTGGCTCACGATATCGAGATTGTGTTCCACCACGATCAGCGTATTGCCCCTGTCCACGATCCGCCGGAAAATCCCCAGCAACCGTTCCACATCGCTCATATGCAGGCCCGTAGTAGGCTCGTCCATCACGAACACCTGGTTGGCCGCATCTTCCAGCCGCATGGCGAGTTTGATGCGCTGGCGTTCGCCGCCAGACAGCGTGCTGAGCGGTTGCCCCAGTGTAAGATAACCCAAACCTACGTCCGCCAACCGTTCCAGCATGCCGGTAATAGCGGGCGATGACGCGAAGAACGGGACCGCTTCGCTGACGGTTTGCCGGATAGTTTCGTATATATTCTTCCCGTTATAGAGGTATTGTAACGTTTCGGCTTTATAGCGTTTTCCGCCGCATTCTTCGCAGATGGTGGTGATAGGGTCCATGAAGGCCAGGTCTAGCGTGATTTCCCCCACCCCTTTGCACACGGGGCATCCGCCTTCGGAATTGCTGCTGAACAGGGAAGCCTTCACTCGGTTGTGCCTGGCGAACAGCTCCCGTATCTCGTCGAAAATACCCGTATAAGTGGCCATGTGCGAGCGTTTGCTGCCGGTGATGGCCGACTGGCTGATACGAACGGCCGTGGGCACCTGTTTAGGCAATACCCCGTTCACCAGGCTGCTTTTCCCCGACCCGGCCACGCCCGTCACAACGGTCATTACGCCCGTGGGGATGTCCACGTTTACGTTCCGGAGGTTATGCAGCCGGGCGTTTTTGATGGAAATGGAGCCGCTTGCGGGCCGCGGCGAACCGTTGATCGTCCGTTTCCGGCTCCAGTAGCGGCCCGTCAGCGTATCGGCTTCCTGCAGTTCTTCCAGCGTTCCTTCGAAAACGATCCTCCCTCCTTCCGTTCCCGCGCGCGGCCCCATGTCTACCACATGATCGGCCACGGCAATTACATCAGGGTCGTGCTCCACGACCAGTACCGTGTTCCCTTTGTCGCGGAGCTGGAACAGCAATTGGTTCAACTGGTGAACATCGCGCGGGTGGAGGCCGATGCTGGGCTCGTCGAGGATATAGGTCATGTCTGACAGGCTGCTGCCGAGGTGCCGCACCATTTTAATGCGCTGCGATTCCCCGCCGGAAAGGCTCCCGGTTTCGCGGTCGAGCGTCAGGTAATGCAGGCCGATGTCGGTCATATGCTGCAAGCGTTCCCGGATGGCCTTTACCATCGTTACGGCGCGGTGATCGGTAATGGTGGCGATGAAATCCGCCAGCACGGGGATTTCCATGGCTGCGCAATCCGCGATGTTGTACTTCCCGATCCGGCAGGAGCGCACTTTTTCGTTGAGGCGCGAACCTTTGCACGACGGGCATTTGCCGCGGGTGAGTATTTTCTCGAAATCGGCTTTGTATTTACCCGTCATCGCTTTCGAATCTTTGGCGAGGTAGGTCCTTTTGAACCGCGGAACGATCCCTTCATAATATTTCTGCGACTGCGGCCAGCAAGGCAGCGGATCGGTGAGCTTGAGATTGTCGGCGTAGAGCAGGTTATGCCATTCTTCTTCGGTGTAATCTTCGAGTTTTTTGTCGGGATCGAAGAGGTTGGAACAAGCGTAGCGGGAGAACCGCCAGCCGCCTTTGGCAAACGTGGGGAACAGGATGGCGCCGCCGTTGAGGGATTTGGTGGTGTCGAAAAACAGGTCCGTATCGAGGACAGACACCTGTCCCAGCCCGTCACATTCCGGGCACATGCCGTTGGGATGGTTGAAGGAGAAAATATCGGAATAGCCGATGAAAGGTTCCCCGATCCGGGAAAACAGCAGCCGCAGCAGCGTAAAGATATCGGTGGCGGTGCCCACGGTGGAGCGGGCGTTGCCGCCGATAGGCTTCTGGTCAACGATGACGGCCGGCGAGAGGTTTTGCAGTTCATCCGCTTCCGGCTGGCCGTAGTGCGGCAAACGGTGGCGGATGAACGAAGGGAAGGTCTCATTCAGCTGGCGTTGCGACTCCGCGGCGATGGTATCGAATACGAGCGATGATTTCCCGGAGCCGGAAACGCCGGTAAAAACGGTGATCCTGTTTTTGGGGATACGCAACGAGATGTTCTTCAGGTTATGCTCGCGCGCACCTTTGATGATGATATGGTCTTTCCGCATGGTTCCCGGTATTTCGGGAAATCACTTCAATTCCCGTACCGTAATCTGCGCTTTGCCGTCCATCTCCCAGCGGTCCCCGGAAACGGTCAGCGTATCGCCGGGCCTGGCGGACCTGTACTGTGCATGATCTTTCAGATTTGCATGCGAAATGGTTACATGGTACACCGAGTCCTGTGCAGATTTGATCACGGCGGTGTAGCCATCTTTCCCCGTCATCACTTCCTGCACCACGCCGGTCACGGCTGCGGGCGCTGCGGCTTCCGCAGGCGCCGGCGTTGCGGGTTGTACCGAATCGCCGGTAGTGGCGGCGGTTTCCTGTTGGGCGTTGTTGCTGTTGCAGGCCATTATTGCACTGGCGGCCATTGCGGCCATCATGATCCCGATTTTCATAAGACTGATTTTTAAGTGGATGAAATTACGGAATCTCCGGGAACGGGCGGCACTATAAAAAAAGGCCGCACCATGGAAAGTGCGGCCTTTTCCGGGTATGCATATACCGGGTTATTCCATCGTAGGATTGAACGTTCCGCCCCAATTGTTGTTTTGCTGCAACTTGGCGTTACGGTCGAGCACATCTTTATGAATGGGAAAGAAATAGTACGTGTCCGGCACGGAAGTCACTTTCACACCGGTGCGGGGCACCTGGAGGAGGCTGTATTTGAAGTTGGCTTCCGTCAGCTGGTTGGCGGTGGCTTTCGCGCGCGCTTCGCTGATGGGCATTTCCGATCCGTCGGGATTGATGGCGATGGCTTCCACGCCCCATTTGGTGAGGTTGTTCAGCCGGTTGAGCATGCGCAGCCTGCGGAGGTCCCAGAAGCGCTGGCCTTCGAAGCAAAGCTCGATGTTGCGCTCGTCCAGGATGGCTTCCCGCATTTGATCGCGCGTGGTGGCGGTAATGCCGTAATTGCCATTCGTTCCCGGTTCGATGCCGGCGCGCTGGCGGATCTGCTTCAGGATGTCGAGCGCATCGGCCAGGCGGCCGGTTTCGTTGGCGGTCTCCGCGTAGTTGAGCATCACTTCCGCGAACCGCATCAGCACAAAATCCACGTCGTATTGCTGCACTTCCGCCTGTTTGAGGCGCAGCAGGCTGTTCTTCAACACGAAGAAGCCGGTGTAACGGTCGAGGTTCGTGGAGTTGATCTGCGCTTTGGGGTTGATGCCAAAGTCGTCGAGCTCATGCGCCACGCCCAATGCCGTGTACTGGCGCTTGTCGGCTTTGCCGGAAACGGCGTAGGGCTTGCCGTTCCATACTACGGACTTGTTGAACCGGGGATCGCGGTCTTTCCAGTAATTCTGCAGAAAATCGGCGTCCGATTTATAGTAAGCACCGGAATTATCGTTGTATTTCTTGCCATCCTTCATGGGGAACGTTTTCACGAACTCCCAGGTGGGCACGGCAAATGCGGGGCCGCGGCTTTCGGAGCCGGGGCGGACGCCGTTGTCCCATTCCGTGGTCTTGTTCGGGTATTGGTTCACCACGGCGAAGACGGTCTCGGTATTTTTCTCCTGCAGCGCGATGTTGCTATAATCTTCCACCAGTTTGAAGCCCAGCGCTTTCAGATCGTCGTACGCCTTTTTGTTGGCGGTATACGCTTCTGCCCAATACGCGTTGTTCCAGGGATTGGAGGGGTTGAACTGCGGAGAGGCTTTATACAGCAGCACTTTCGCTTTGAACGCGAGGGCAAAGGCGCCGTCGATACGGCCATAATCGGCCGAAGAAGTGGCGATTCTGGGCGGCAGTTTGGCGATGGCGTCGTCCAGGTCTTTGATGATGAGATCGAAGCATTCTTTGGTGGAGTTGCGCGGCGTATTGAGGTCGTCGGTTTCGCGGTCCTGCGGTTTGGTGATATACGGTACGCCGCCATGGTACATCACCATGTCGAAATACGCGTAGGCGCGCATGAAGAGCGCCTGGCCGAGGATCCTGTCCTTCACGTCCTGCTTCAGGCCGCCGGTCAGCACTTTGGCAGCCGCTTCGTTGATCAGCCGGATGCGGCTGTAGTTCCAGCTTTTGAATTCGCCGTTCGTGATGGTCACGCGGTCGGGATAGAAGAAAATGCCTGCCATCTGTTCGCTCTTCTGTTCGAGGCCGGGGCTCCAGTTCCCGAACATGGGATAGATATTGGTGATGAAGGCATTGGCCAGGTTCTCGTCGTTCCAGACCTGTTCGGGGCTATAACCCTCCAGATCGTCTATCTCCAGCACTTTTTTGCAGGAGGCGAACATCCCGCCCAGCAGTAATATGGCTAATAATGTCTTTTTCATGATCATGCGTTTTTACTAGAATCTGATGTCAGCTCCTACGGTGAAGGTTTTCATGAGAGGATAAGAATCGTAGTTCTTTTGTTCCGGATCATGAAACTCGTTCATGGGCGAAATAGCGAAAAGGTTGGTTCCGTTGAAGTACAGTTGCGCGCTCGTGAGGCCGATGGTGCGCACCCAGCTCTTGGGCAGGCTGTATCCCAGGTTCAGCATCTTCATGCGGAGATAGGCGCCGCTGCGCATCCAGAAGTTGGTGGCCACGCTTCCGGACTCCTGCCAGTTGCTGCCGACAGGGCGGGGATACTTCGCATCGGGGTTCTCGGGCGTCCATACATCGTCTGCCCAGATCGGATAATACGGGCGAACGCTGCCACCGTGCTGGCGCATCCCTGCACCTTCCTGGTTACTGATCACACGGTCGTAAGCGGTAACACCCTGGAAGAACGTCTGCAATGCCCAGTTTTTGTAAGACAGGTTGAGGCCCAAACCGAAGTTTACGCGGGGTGTCGCGTTTTCGGAGAGCAGCTGCATATCGTTGTTGTCGATCTTGCCATCAGGACCGGGCGCATAGTTTTCGCCGCGGATATCTTCGAACAGGATAGCGCCGAGGTAAGGATTACGGCCGTATTGCTTAAAACCTTTGGCCAGCAGGCCGTCTAGCTGCTCCTGCGTGCGGATGAGGCCGAGCGACCTCAGGCCAACGATCCTCGTTTCCGGCCGGCCGATGCGCGATTCGAAATGGCGCAGGCCGTTGGGGCCCAGCGCCGCGTCTTCGTCATAAATATCCCAGCGGTCTTTCACATAACCTACGTTGGCGTTGATGGAGTAATTGATCTTTCCGGAAGCGGCTTTGTCGCGCCATTCCAGCGTCAGCTCACCCCCTCTCCAGGAACGCGCCGCGTAGTTTTCGGGCGCCAGCGACTGGCCATAGTTGTCTGGTACGCGCACCTGGCGGTAACCGAGGATATCGGTTTCCTTTCGGACGAACACGTCTACCGTACCGTTGAAGCGGCCGCGGAGGATGGTAAAGTCGATGCCCGCATTATAGGAAGCGGATTTTGCCCAGGTCAGGTTCGGATTGGGCGTAGCGCCGGGAGCGACACCCTGGTAGAGGCGATCGCCAAACATATAGCTGCTGCCGTTCACGATCCGCTGGCGGAACGAGAAGGGCGATATCCTGTTGCCGGCTGCATCCAGGTCGTTACCCGTGGTACCGTAGGAAGCGCGGATCTTCAGGTCGTCGAACGCACGCGTGGCGTTTTTGAACCAGGTCTCTTCCGACAGGCGCCATGCGGCAGACACAGACGGGAAGAAGCCCCAGCGGCTATTGCTGGGGAACAGCGTGTTACCGTCGTACCGGAAAGAGAATTCGGCGATGTAGCGGCTGTCGAAGTTATAGTTCACGCGGCCGATCCACGACTGGCGGGCGCCCACGGAGTCTTTACCGCTGGAGTTGCGGAACTGCCGGTCGGTCGGATATGCGATAAACTGATCATACGGCGTGATGGGGTTCTCCGCGCGGGAATAGGCGATGCTGCCACCGGTTTCCGACTGTTCGAATACCATTAGCGCGTCGATGCCATGCTTGCCGAAAGTGCGGTTGTAGTTCAGGAACCAGTTCAGCTGATAGCTCCACCAGGTGGAGATATTGTAATCCATAAAGGGCTGATTGGAACTGAAGGTGAAGATGTTGGTCTTGTTCGGGTCTGGCGGGGCCGGAATGAAACGGTTGCCGTCGGGGTCTTTCGGATTGAACACGTAGTTCTTCTGGTAAGTGAGGAAGCGCTTGCGCATGTAATCTTCCGCCAGGTAGCTGCCGGTCACTTTCGTGGTCAGGCCTTTCACGTATTTCCCCAGATCGATGTCGATTCCGAGGATGGAGTTCAGCTGGCGGTTGCGCGTTTTGATGTAGCGGTTGCCGATCACCTGGTCGATCACGCTCCAGGCCTGCCAGCTGCCCATGGGCGTCTGCACCGGGTAATCCGTTACGTAGTTGACGGGCGTACCATCGGCCAGCGTATAGAACGGGAAGGTTTTGGGCCAGTTGAACGTTACCCGGTAAAGATCGGATACATCGAAGTCGTCGTCGCCGGTGAATGGCCAGTAGAAGCGGTCGAGGTTCTGCTGGTTGGCGGCGATGTTGAGGTTGATCTTGATCGCATCCGATACTTTGGCGGTAACGTTGCTGCGGAGATTGACCTTGCTGTTGTCGAGGCTTTTGTAGGAACCTTTTTCTCCACGGTAGCTTAACAGCGAATAGTAGGTGATCTTTTCGCTGCCGCCGGCTACGCTGAGCGAGTGGCGGTGGCTGGATGGATCGCGCCAGATGAAATCGTGAACGTTATAATGTTTGTCTTTGAAGTAGTCGAACTCTTCCTGGCCGTTGGGTTTCGGGGTACCGAGGAATTCGGCCACGCGGTTTTGATAGGTGAGCTCGTCTGCCGCGGTAGTCTTGTCAGACAGCAGCTCGCGGGTTGGCCGCGCGGTGGTATAGTTCGTCTGGAAGCTGAACGCGGGTTTGCCGAGCGAGCCTTTCTTGGTGGTAACCAGCACAACGCCGTTGCCGGCGCGGGAACCATACACGGCAGCGGTAGCCGCGTCTTTGAGGAAGCTCATCTGGTCTACTTCAGCGGCCTCGAGCGCGTCGAACGCTTCTTTGTCGCGCACCACCCCGTCTATCACATAGAGCGGTTCTGCAAAGGCGCCGCGGATGCGGATGCCTGCGGTAGAACCGGACAGGCCGGAAGTATTGGTCACATTGACCCCGGGCGCGCGGCCGGCGAGGGTATTGGAAAGATTGGCGGGCGCCATGTTCACCAGCTCCTCCGCGCGCACGGCCGTAACCGGACCGGTGAGGTTTACTTTCTTCTGTGTGCCGTAACCCACTACCACGAGCTCGTTGAGCCCCTTGGCGGCGGATGTCATCACCACATCCAGCCGGTCCTGTTTGCCGACGGCGATCTCCTGGGTGTTGTAGCCCACGAACCGGAAGATGAGGACGGCCCCGTTGTCGGGCACGTTGAGGGAATACTCACCGTTGGCGTTGGTGACAGTGCCGGTGGTGGCGCCTTTGATGGCGATGGTTACGCCGGGCAATCCGCCGCCGGTACCGTCCGTAACGCGGCCGGTGATCTTTCGGTCAAAAGCAGCCGCTTCGTAAGGCGCGCGGGCGATGCCCATGGAGGCGTAGCCCATCAGGAGGCAGACGGAAAGCGCCGCCGGGACGAGCCCCGCGATCCGCCGGACCGTCCGGTTACAGCCACTGTTGTGCTGCAGGGATTTCGATTGATGGAATAGCATATCGATTTGGTTTATGAAAAAGCAATGATGAACGGCTTTGGTCCGCGCGCATGAAGGCGCAATCGGTTGCAGGCATGGCGGTCCCGATCGGCGTGCTGCACGTCGTTTTTCGATGTTGAAATGGATCCGGATTTCCCCGATCGGGGAATATTAACTGGCTAACCGTAGCAACGGGCTACGGCATGCATGGCTCACTGTCCAATAAATGCATCATACTTTGGTCAGGTTTATTGCTTAAATAGAAATGGTACGAAAATTCATTTGCCTGCCGGATGGGCCCGTAAAAAACAATGTGTAATGCTTCCTGTAAAAATCCTTTTCACTGTGACGAATGTCCATGCTTCGATTTGATTTTATTCGCTGTAAATAGATAGTCGATAACCCAGGTGCAAGTGCACAAAAACTATTTGAATGGAACTTAAAAATATGGTCAAACACAACGGGTGCTATATGCTCGATTTACGGTTTCTCAATCCTGGCACGCCGATGCGCTGTAGTAAATAGTGTTTTCCTGATGATCAGCACTTGGTTTCTTTGCGTTCCTTACAAATATATTCTTAAAACTTTCTTTTTCTAACTTTTTTTTAACAGATCCGTATTATATTTTCTTCACTTTTATTAAAGTATCGCAAACTTCTATAAATTTTTTCACCAAGTTTCATTTCTGAAAATGTAAAAAGGCCCGTTTCCGGGCCTTCAGGAAAAGTTGGCGGTTATGGCAGGGTCAGGGGTATAACAGGTATTTCTTTCGCATCTGTTTGTATCGGCTTAACCCGGGCTCCCAGCTCCTGCGGATCTCCGCTTCCGACATTCCGGCTTCTATCTGTTTGCGGAATTCGCGCGTGCCTACCAGCCCGTCGATACTGTTGATCTGCCGGCTATAGCTCCGGTCGAAGAACTTCGATTTATCGGGATATGCTTTATACAGCTCGATCATCCAGCCGATGTTGAGCTGCCCCTTTTTGCGCCAGGGCGATATGTCGAACGTACGCAGATCGAGGCCGTAACAGGTTTCGTTCTGGTGGAGGGGCGTCTCGCTTTTGCCTGGCATGCTCACGGGCTTGAAACTGAAATCGTATTTCCCTTTCAGCGCCGGCGCACCCAGCACGGTAAACGGCATATCCGTGCCGCGGCCCTGGCTGAGGATCGTACCTTCGAACATGCATAATGATGGGTACAGTATGATCGATTGCTGCGTGTTCAGATTGGGCGACGGCGCCACGGGCAGCACGTAATCCATATCGTGCCGGTAATTTTTCAGTTGGATGATTTTCAAGGCGCATTTCTTTTTGTTGCGCATCCATCCCTGCCCGTTGATCATCTGTGCAAACTCGCCCATCGTCATACCGTGCGTCATGGGAATGGGATACCGCCCGATCCCCGACTCCAGCGTCATATCCAGCACCGGCCCGTCTACAAACCCGTTGGGATTGGGCCTGTCGAGAATGATCAGTGTCTTCTTCGCATCGGCGCAGGCTTCCATGATCTCGCGGAGGGTATTGATGAGCGTATAGAACCGGCAGCCCACGTCCTGCAGATCGAACACCATCACATCGATGGCCGCCATCTGCGCGGGTGACGGCTTCCTGCGGTTGCCGTAGAGCGATATAACGGGAATGCCTGTCTGCGGGTCTATCTCGTCTTTCACCACCGCGCCGTTGCTGGCGTTGTTCCGGAAACCATGCTCCGGGCCGAAGATCGTTTTGATCTTCACACCGCGCTTCAGCAAACTGTCTACAATGGGCTGGTCGCCGATGATGGACGTAGGGTTGATCATCATGCCTACTTTTTTCCCTTTCAGCAGCGGCAGGTACGCCTCCACCTGGTCGGCCCCCGTCCGGATGGGCTGCTGGGCCTTCGCGGCCGACAATCCGGCAACGGCGATCAATACGAGTAAATACTTCATAAACGTGATTTCGCTTTCCTTTCAGACAAACTTAATACTTACAGCCGTTATATCCCGCCAAAAAAGAAAGGAGCGCCCTTCGCAGCGGCGCCCCTTTCCACACATCCGTTCTTCACCTCCCCGTCAAGGGAGCTCCTTCAGCCATTGTTCCGCGTAGGAACGGGCGGCTTTTACCGTTTCCGGCCCGGCGCGGAAGCATAGCTTCCAATCGCGGCTCCTTTTCTCCAGTGCGGGATCTTCAAAAACCATTTTACTGCCCTTCTTCACCAGCTTCGCGTTGAAATCGATATCGGAAGTGAGTGCCAGAAAGGCTTTCAGCCGAAGCTTGAGCATACCTTCCACTGTACCGGGATAGGTTTCCTCGTACTTCGCCAGCTGGGCTTTGTACGCGGCCGTCGGGGGACCGGGCAGTTCGCCGACCATGGATTGAACGTATATCTTGTGCATCTTGTGCTTCGGGTCTTTCAACGCCGCCACGATGTCTTTCATCGCCTTGAGCGATTCGCCGTAGCTTTCCTTGTAATCCGGTTCGGCGGTGTCGTATATTTTCTGCAGCTCCTTCACGTCGTTTTCGGATTTACGGATAACGGCCCGCAGTTTGGCGTTGCCGTCTTTCGGCGCGTCTTTCTCCCATACTTCCACATACGCCGCTTTGTATTCCGGTGTGGAAACGTAGGCTTTGATGTAGTCGCCCATTTCCCTGACGGCCTGCGCGCGTTCTTCGGGCGGGATCTGTTTGCCTTTGTAAGTGCCGATGAGCTCGAGTTTTCCGGAAAGCAGGTTGCGGTCGATGGACTTGTGCGCATCTTCGTCCGTCACACCGAGGCGGGAGATGATGTTGCTGGCGCCGAACGCCAGGATGCCCGTAGCGAGCACGGCAATCGTTAATTTGATCATAGCTGAAAAATGTTAGGGGTAACCAATATGCAAAAGTATCGCTGCCGCTGCATCCGGGACCGGCGCCTTGCTCAGACCGTCGTTTCCATCCACCGAAGCGCCGTTTCCGCATCCTGAAACGTAAAAGCCCCCCAGCCAGTGAACTGGCCGCGGGGGCATGTATTTGTGTAACACCAGGAAAGCGGTGTGCCGGTCAGTTGCGTACCGGTTTGATAGCGCCAAAACTTCCTTCGCCATGGAACCAGCGCGCCGCCTGGCCCGTGAGCCAGAGGTAATAATCGCTGGCCAGGTCTGCGTCGATGCCGATGAACCGGCGGTCGCCATGTTGCGGCAACTCCCCTTCCCGGGCGCATTTGTATATCGCCGTGCCTTCGTCTATCTCGTCGAACATGGCCACGTACAGCGAACGGGCGCCTGAGATCTTCGCGCCGGCCACCTGCTGCCAGAGGAAATCCCCTTTCAGCCGCGGAATGGAATTATACTGCGCCGGATCGTTTTTCAGGTTCCCCCAGCTGAACCCGGGGAACGCCAGCGGCACATAGGTAACGTTGTTGTTTTTGCACCACTGGATGTCGGCCGCCAGCTCCACGCCCGCCACCTGCGTATAATTCCCGCTGCTGTAGCGGCCTACGGCCCAGGGCATCACGATGTCGGTTTTCTTGATCAGCGCATGCAGGGCGGGATTGTTTTCCGTATCGTTGCGCATGCTCCGCCAGTAATACGGCACACCGAGCATGACGGACACGCGTTTCTCCGGGCCCTTCAGCCTTCCCACCAGCTGGTCCACATCCGCCGTGGTATAGCGGCGGTTGTCATTGAAACCCACGCCCCAGAGCACTACCAGCGGTTTCTTATTGTGCCGCAGGTAGGTAGGATGGGTTTTATTGTCGAACAGGTTGAAAGTGGTCTGCAATTCTTTCCAGTCTTTCTCGACATACGCCACGTCTTCGGGCGCGCACCCGCTCAGGTCGTACATCACGCAGATGGCGCGGCCATGCTTCTTGGCGGCCTTCAGGGCGTTTTCGAGGACTTTGTTGAAATGCCTTTTGCCTTTGGGATTGGATTCCTTCACTTCCACGACGAAGCGCTGCATGAACACGCCATCGATCCCGTAATCCTTCATCCATTTGAAATGCAGGTCTACGGTGGATTCGTCGTATGGACTGTACATATACACGTCTGACCCGTCGGCGTACTTGAAATCGGTCTTGTATTTTTGGGTGTACTCCGTCATATCCGGATAAAAATCCACTGCGGAGCATCCGGGCTTAAAACCGCCGCAGTAGCCCATGCCGAGATGGTACCAACCACGGTCGGAGCCATCGCCCTGCGCGGCGAACCAGCCCTGGTAGCCGGCCATGACGAGGTTATCGTAAGCGGTGTACAGACATCCGGTTTCGTCGTACACGATTTCCTTTACGGGAGGTTGCGGTGGCGGAGGGCCTTCGCCACCGCCGTTGGGCCCGCTTTTGGCGCAACTCAGCGCCACGAGCGCGAAGGCGGATAAGAAAATGGTCTTCATCATAGATCGGAAGCATAAATGCCTGCGGAAGCGGATGCCGCCGCAGGCATGGGTTTACAGATCGAAGGGCACGGCCTTCGCATAGTTCGGTTTGGATTCCACGGCATCGATGAGCGCGCCGATGCGGAAGTAATAGGTTTTGCCGGGCTTGAGGATGTCGCGCACGTTCGGGCTTTGCAGGTCGATCGTGAGGGTGTACGTGGTGTTCGGGTCCGCCACGGCGTTAATGTCCTGCTCGGCGGCGGTCAGCCGGAGCGTCTCTCCCACCCTGAAATCGCTGTGGGCATACAGCCCGATCTTGCGGACGTTATTGGTCACCTGCTGTTGCAGCTTGAAGGTGGCCGTCACGATGTTGCCGTTTTTGGTGACGGAAGGGTTCACGATGCGGATGTAGGGCGTCACGTTGAAATCCATTTTCGTCCGCCCGGCGATGCGGATGTCTTGCGGCTCCACGGGAATGAAGTTGCCCCGCACGGGCGCCACGGAATAATCCGCTTCGAACAGCAACGAGTTTTCATAATTGCCGTCTGCCTTGAAGATGAGCCATTGCGGCTGCACGTTGTCCCATCCATGTTCCTTCAGTTCCACCACTGATCCGCGGATAACGTCCTGCTCCAGCAGTTGCTTGGTACCTGCGTCATAAATACTGCCGTACAGGCCGGCGGTGGGCGCATCGTAGTTGTCTTTCTCGCACGCGGTGAGCCCGGCGAGCAGCAAGCCTAATATAAAAGCGGTTCTTTTCATATTCGTAGTTTTTTCGGATCAATACTGCGGGTTTTGTACCAGTCCGTTAGACGCGATACCGGGGATGAACCGGTAATACGAGCGTTCGGAAAAGGTTTTGGGCGTATAGTTCGGTACTACCACGCGCACGAAGATGTACTTGGTGGCGGGCAGTGCACGCAGGTCCTGCAAAGGCAGCAGCGAATGCACGACGCGGTTGTTGAATTCGGTATGGTATTCGCGGCGGCGGATGAGGTCCCAGAAGCGTTTGTTCTCGAACGCCAGCTCCACTCTCCTTTCCCGTTGCACGTTGGCGGAAGTGAGCGCGATGGCAGTGGTATGTCCTGCGCGGCGGCGGATGTCGTTCAGCGCCTTTGCGGCTTCCGCGGCATTGCCCGTCCCGCTTTCCACCACCGCTTCGGCGTAGTTGAGCAGCACTTCGGCGTACCGGAACTCGATAAAATCGGAGGTGCTCTGGTTCCAGCCTGCTACCACGGGCGCGGTATGGTTCATGAACTTCTTGAAGGAAAAGCCCGTCCGCGTGTTATTCCCGCCATACGAATCGAAACCGGAATACTGCGAGGTATTGGCCGCGCCATAGGTGTAATACGTGTGCCCGTTGACGGTGATCTCCGCCTTGGTGCGGATCACGGCCTGCCCGTTGGGCTGTACGTAACCGGCCTGGATGACGATGGGCGTACCTTTCCATGCCGTTCCGGGCAGGATGGCCGTGCCCCAGAGGCGCGCGTCTTTCCCTTTGAAAATATCGTTGGGGGAATCGAACTGGAGATAGTGCAGGCCGGCGTTGAAGCCGCCGTAATCGGTGACGTCGCCTTCGGTGGTGGTAACGACCGGGGATGACTGGCCCGGACGGTCATATCTTTCGTACAGGTCGATGAGGTCGAGCGTAGGGTTCATCCGCCCGGGGTGCGGCCAGCCGTTGGCGGATTGCGCGGGCTGGTACCAGATGTCGTAGTTATGACCGGTGAAGTTCCCCGGCAACGTGAACCCTTTGATGAGGATCGTTTCCTTGTCGCCACCGTTGGGATTGGCAAAGAGCATGCGGTAATTTTCCGCTGCCTCTTCCGGCGAAGCCGGATTCGCCCCGTACAGCGCGAATTGCCCCGACTGGATGATCAGTTCGCTGGCCTGGATACAGGCGGTGTAATACGCCGCTGCATCGCCGGCCGTCATCCCCACCAGTTTATCCGTCACGGCGGCACCCGACATGGGCGCGCGGCCCCAGAATTTGGCGACGGAGGCTGCATGCAGGGCAGCGCGCGATTTCAGTGCGGCCGCGGTGTACTTCGTAGCGCGGCGACTTTTCCCGTCGCCCGGTTCCAGGTTGGCGATGGCCTGGTCGCACAGTTCCATCACATAGTCCCAGGTCGCTTTTTCCGTGCTGCGCGGCACTTTCAGGCTTTCCACATCGCCGGTGTATTGCTGGGTCTGTTTGATAAGTGGAACGCCGCCGTAACGCTTCGCCAGGGCGAAGTAGGCATATGCCTTGATGAAGGCGCTTTCGCCGATGAGTTTTTTCTTGTCGGCTTCGATCACGTCCAGCGTGGGAATGGCGTCTGCGAGGAGGTTCACGTCGCGGATGAGCTTGTAGCCCTGGTCCCACCACTGGAAATCCCCGTCGCCCACGAAATCCCCGAATTCGGAATGCACGGCTTCATCGGTGACCATGGCCGGCGCAAAGCCGCCGTTATTGGGATCGCCGCCGTTCTGGTTGAAGCCTCCGCGGAAGAACGCGAAATCTTCGATGGGCAGCTGGTAATATAAGTTGGCCATGTAGAGTTTCACGCCTTCGGGATCGCCGAAGAGGTCTTTGGCCAGGATCTTGTCTGTAGGCTCGAGATCCAGCACGGACTTGCAGCTGAAGAGCGTCACGGCCAGCAGGCATGTCAGTAGTTTACGGTAATTCTGCATATCGTCCCGTTTTAGAAGTTAGCGTTGATACCGAAGTTGTAGGTCCGCATGAGCGGATAGTTGAACCCGGCGTTGAAGAGGCCTTCGAGCCGTTCGGGGTCGAAAGGTTTCACGAACGAATCGGCGAAGGTGAGCAGGTTGAAGCCGCTGGCATATACGCGGATGCGCTCCAGGCCGGCTTTGCGGTACAGCCTGTTGGGAACGGTGTATCCCAGCTCGAGGCTCTTGAGGCGGAGGTACGATGCGTTGCGGCGCCATACGGAGCTTTCGGCGTACATCATGCCCACGTTGTAATTGAACCGGGTGGCGGGCCATTTACCGGCGATCCACTGGCTGTTGGGATCGTAGGGATCGGCTTTATGCCAGCGGTCGAAGAAATAGGCGGGCGTGTTGCCGCGGAAAGCGAGCACTTCGGCGTACACCTCGCTGAAGCGGACGGTGTACATGGCCGCGCCCTGGAAGAGCATGTTGAGGTCGAAGCCCTTGTAGCTCGCGCCAAGCGAGAAACCGTAGTTGATCTTGGGGTTCTTGCCGCTGGGGTTCTGGTTGTCGTTGGTACCGTTCTGGCCGAGGAACAGGGGCAGCAGGTCTGCGTCGTTGATCACTCCGTCGTTGTTCACGTCCTGGTACTTAAAATCTCCCGGCAGTTCGCGCGTATTGGCCTGGTCGCCGCCCTGGATGGGGTATTTGTTGATCTCGTCCTGCGTCTGGAACTGGCCGAGATAGGTGTATCCCCAAACGATGTCGTTATACCGGTTGGTACGCCCGTTGCGCCAGCGTTCGAAGCTGTTGCGCGGAAGGTCGCCTTCCTGGTAAAGGTTCATGATGCGGGAATAGTTGAAGTTGGCGGAGATGTTGTACTGGAATTCGCCGATGCGGTTGTTGTGCCCGATGGTGAAATCAAAGCCCTGCACGCGGTCGCTGTTGAGGTTTTCTTCCGGGAGCGATCCGCCGAAGGTGTTGGGCAGGGAAATATTCCTCCGCGCCAGCAATCCCGAACGGTTGCGCCGGTATACGTCGAACTCGAGGGTGAATTTATTCTGGAAGAGACCGAGATCGATGCCGATGTTGATGATCTTCGAGGTGAACCAGGTCAGTTTCTCGTTGGTGATCCCGGGCGAAGAGGCACCACTGGTCAATGTTCCGTTAGCGAATTCATAGGTACCGCCGCCCTCGGTCGAGAAGCCGGCGATGTACTGGAACGGTGCGCCCGCGTCTTCCCCTACCGACCCGTACGAAGCGTCGAGCTTCAGGTTCGATACTACAGGAAGGGCTTTTTGGATGAAGGGCTCTTCAGACAAGCGCCATCCGCCCGTCACCACCGGGAAGAATCCCCATCTGCGGTCGGGATGATAGCGGTAGGAACCGTCTTCACGGAACGCGAATTCCACGATGTATTTCCGTTTGAAATCATACGAAAAACGGCCGATGTACGAGAGGTTGGCGAACTCGTTCTCCATCCCCGAATTCTCCTGCCGCGCGCGGCTCGCCCGGTCTATCTGGTCGTTGGTGAAGAAATCGTAGTACCTGCGCAGGTAAGCGTCGCGCCCCCAGTTCTGCTGCTGTTCTACCACCATGGTAGCGGCAACGTTGTGGTTGGCGGCGAAGGTCCGGGCGTAATTGATCTGCCCTTGGAGCGTAACGCGGTTACCGTTGCCGTAATTGTTGGAAATGGAACCGTTGCCGTCGCGCTGGCGTTCTTTGAGGTATTGGCCGTTCACATATTTATAAAGATCGTACGCTTTGCTGAGGTCTTTATTGGAATAGCTCGTAAGATCGTACCCCGCTACGCCGCGGATGCTGAGCCCTTCCACGAAAGGCACCGTGTAAGTGAGCGAGCCCGTAGCCTGGACATTGCGGGTCACGCTTTCGTTGTAGCCGGTGATGCCGCGCTGGCTCAGGATCACGGGGTTCTGGTTGCTGGGCGCCACCACGCTCGGGTATTCCGGGTTGTTGTTGGCGTACACGCGGTCTGTGGGCAGGGAAACGCGGGTGCCTTTGAAGATGTTGAAGAAGTTCTCGCCAGGCACCGTGCGGTTATCGTACCGCCCGGCGATGAGGAGCTCGGCCTTCAGGTTGGGATGCAGCATGGTAGTGATGTTGGAGCGCAGGTTGAAGCGCTTGTACCACATATCGTTGCTGCGGAGCAGGGAATTTTCGTCAGCGTAGCCGAAGCTGAAGAAATACTGCGTCTTTTCGTTCCCGCCGGAGGCCGACAGGTTATGCTGTTGCTGCATGGCGGTGTTTTTCATGGCCGCGGCGTACCAGTCGGTGCTTTCGTAGCCGGGCTCCTGGTTCACCCACTTTTGTAGTTCGTCTTTGGTGAGGTACGGCGTTCCCAGGCTGAAGAGGTCTGCTTCGTTGCGCATCGTGAGCCATTCGCCGGCATTGGCCATGCGGGGCACGTCGGTAGGTTTCATGACGCCTACCACACCGGCGTAATTGAAGTTCGCTTTGCCGGAAGCGCCTTTCTTGGTGGTCACGATCACCACGCCATTGGCGGCGCGGAGCCCGTAAATGGCGGCAGACGCGTCTTTGAGGAAGCTCACGCTTTCGATGTCGTCCGGGTTGAGGCGCTGGAATTCGTTGGCCCCGTCCCGCGCGATGCCGTCGATCACGAAGAGCGGCGTACCGAACCCGCGGATGTTGATCATGTTATTGAAAGTGCCGGGCTCGCCGCCGAGCTGGCGGATCTGGAGGCCGGCCACCTTGCCCTGGAGTTTCTGGGCAAGACTGATGTTGGTCGTGGTCTGGATTTCCTTGCCGGTGATATTGCTCACCGCACCGGTTACGACTTCTTTTCTTTTCGTGCCGTATCCCACAACCACCACACCGGCGAGCTGTTCTTCGGTGGATGTAAGGGCGACGTCGATCACGGAGCGGTTGCCGATCGTTTCGGAAACAGAGACCATGCCGAGGAACGCGAAATGCAGCTGGGTGGCGCCGGCCGGCAGCTGGATGAGGTATTGGCCCCGCGCGTCGGTAGTGACGCCGGTCCTTTTCCCGGCGGCGTCTGTCGTATACACGCTCACGCCGGGCAAGGGAGTACCGTCTTTGCTTTCCTTCACCTTCCCGCTAACCGATCGTTGCTGGGCGATCAGGCCGAGGGGCAGAAGGAAAAGCAGCATCAGTAGTACATGGATTTTCTTCATAACGTAAATGTTTTCATGCTGTTCATTTGGAAAGGATGATGAGTTCACTCCTGGAATGGCCGCATGGCGGCTGGCGCCACTAGGGCGGGAACGTGGTCGCATAGTGCATAAGGGAGACGTTGATCTTGGTTAATAATGTTTCGGAAACCTTTTATTCTGCGCCGAGCTTTTTATTGGGCAGCGGCCCCATCTCCAGCTCCAGGTGACCGCCGTTCACGAGGTCGGCGTGGGAGAACGAGAGTTTGGACAGCGGCTTGCCGTTGAAGCGTGCGCTTTGGATATATTTATTGACGGTGGAACTTTCCGGTGCCGATACCCTGAACGTTTTTCCGTTTTGCAGCCGGATGGAAACGCTGCTGAAAACGGGGCTCGTGATGGTGTATTCCGGGATGCCCGGCGTGAGCGGGTAAAAGCCCATGCTGGCAAAGACGACGAAGGCAGACATGCCTCCGCCGTCTTCATCGCCCGGGATGCCGAAGATGTTGTCTTTGAACCAGGTGTCCAGCAGAAAGCGGGTGCGCTTCTGTGTTTTCCAGGGCGATGGGGTGAAATTGTAGAGGAATGGAATATGAAAACTCGGCTCGTTGCCCATGGAAAATTGCCCCACGAGCCCCGTTGCATCGGGGAATTTGCTCCAGAATTCGTACTTCGAGCGGTCGAGGCTTTCGCGAAACAGCTGGTCGAGCCTCGCTTCGAAAGCCGCTTTACCGCCGTTGAGGGCGATGAGGTCGGGGATGTTCTGCTGTACCTGCCAGGCGTATGTCCAGCCGTTGTTTTCGTCGTAATATTCGCGGCCGCCCATGCCTCCGTCGAACTTCGCGTCGATGGGGATCCAGTTGCCTTTCCCGTCTTTCGGCAGGAACATTTTCTTTTCCGGGTGCCAGAGGTTGCGGTAATTCCGTCCGCGCGGCGCAAAAATCGCCGTATCGGCATTTTTCCCAAGATCGGCCGCGAGTTGCGCCAGCGCCCAGTCGTCGTACGCGTTCCCCAGCGTCACCGCCACGGCCTGCCGTTTTTCGAAGGGGTGCACTTTTTCCACCGGCTCCTGTTCTCCCGGCGCCAACGCGGGGAAATATCCTTTTTCGTGGTAGAAATCGTCGAGCGGGGTTTTGTCTTCGTTCCGCCAGGGCAGCATGGTGGCGCTCACGGCGTTTTTGCGCATGCCGGCGTAGGCGGTTTCCATATCATAATGGCGGAGGCCTTTGCGCCAGGCGTCGAGGAACACGATGGTGGAATGGAAGCCGTTCATGCAGGCGTGGTCGCCGAAAAGCACGGGGAACGTCGGCATCCAGCCGCTTTGCTCGTACATTTTCACGTAGGACTGCAGCATGTCTTCTTCGCCTTTGGGGTCGAGGATCATACGGAGGGGATGGTGGGCGAGATAGGTGTCCCACGACCAATCGTCCACATAAAACGGGCGGTCCGTTTTTTCCACGCGTTTGCTGTAACCGCTGTAATACTGTCCGTTTTCCGTGATGTCGGTCATCCGTTCGTAGCAGCGGTACAGCGCGGTATAAAAAGAGCGCTGTTGCGCCGGGGTGCCGCCCTGCACGGTAATCTGGCCGATGGCGCGATCCCAGGCTTTTTGCCCGGCGGCGGTAAACTGCGCGAAGCTGGATTTTTCCACTTCCTGTTCGAAGTTCCGTTTCGCCTGTTCGGGGCTGACGTAGCTGATGGCGTATTTCAGTTCCAGGGTACGCCCAGCAGATGAAAAGACCGCCGCGGCGCGGGGGCCCTCCTGCATCGCAGGTGTAGGGATTTCGCTGAAGGCGCCGTACATATACACCTTTACATCGCCCTGCCAGGTTTCCATGCCGCGGATGCGGCTGCCGGGAAGGAACTCCAGCTGCGAGGGGCCCTGGTTATACACATCGAACAAAACCGCTTTCGGTTTCCCTTCCGGGAACGTAAACCGGAAAATGCCCGTTTTCTTCCCCGCGGTAAATTCTACTTTTATCTCATCGTCGATCAGGTAGGTCGAATAATACCATGGACGGTTCACTTCCAGCTCATGGTCCCAGGTCTGCCGCTGGCGCCAACTTTCCCTGGTTACCGGTTTCCCGGAAGGCTTGAGGGCAAAAACCTGCCCGAGGCGGTGCGAAACTACGTTCATGGGAAAGCTCGAGATCTGGTCGTCCAGGAAATCTTTCCTTTGCGGCGTAAACCGGACCATCTGGTTGGGCAACTGCACCGTGGGGCGCGTCGGCTCCAGTAGAGCGCCTACCGCCCCGATGGTCGGGTCAATGCTTTTCAGGTACGCCGGTTCGTTGGTCACCTGGGCACGGCAAACAGTAAAAACGAGATGGCCCGCCAGGAGGATTTGCATCATTTTTTTCATATCCGTTCGTGGAATTGTTGATTGTTGATGCAAGTAACCCGCAACCCACTAATAAAGTCATTAACGGATCCACTAACCGGGAAATTAATTTTCAAATTTTTTACAACAAATTGATTTTATTACGTTAATGAATATATTAATTTCTTCAAACCGATAGGTTTTCCCTCCTTTACCGGTCAACGGAAACTTGATCCACCCGAAATCCCGCGTTTCGTTTTGCGTTTATTCCCCATTTTTTTGTTCCTTTAGCACGGAACGGATTTGTGTAGCGAAGAAGTGTAAAAAAGACATCCACGTAAATATTCAACCAAGATTGCGCGCCTCCCATGAGGAAGTATATATATTGTATCGTTGCCTGTTTGTGCCAGGGGTTTGTTGCGATGGGCCAATCGCACGGACTGGAGTTTTCCAGTCACGAAGTGGTGCCCGAGCATCGCACGGCGCTCGACCTTACTCCCGGTACGCCCTACTGCCTGAAAGGCGGACAGACGGAAATTTACTTCCAGCTGGCTTTCCGCCCCCATCTCGAAACTTATTTCGGATATATCCTCCGCATGTTGACGGAAGACCGGCAAAACATCGACCTGGTGTACAACCAGCGGACGATGACCATTCATTTCGTCATCGGGGAAACGATCACCGGCAGCGCTCCGCTCGACAGTTCCCTGCTTACCGGCCAGTGGCTCCGGCTGCGCGTGGTTTTGGATGCGGGGAAGAATACCGCTTCGTTTTATTGTAACGACAAGCTGGCCGGCAGTGGAAAGTTACCTTTTGCGAAGGGTTCCTGCTGCCGCATCTTCTTCGGCGCCATCAAACACGAAGGTTTCCAGACGCTCGACGTACCGCCCATGCGCCTGCGCGACGTCCGCTTACTCGAAAACGGTACCGTCAAACGTTTCTATCCCCTTAACGAGTCCTCCGGCCAGGAAGCCCGCGACGCGGAAAGCGGTCCTTCCGCCCGCGCCGCCAATCCCGTCTGGATCAAGCCGCGGCACCAGCAATGGGAAAACCGCCTCACCCTCGAAACCACCGGCACGCCGAGCGTCGCCTATAACGAGCGCGACGATCAGTTATACATCGTGACGGACGATACCCTGTTCACTTATTCCTTCCGGAACGGTGCGCTGCGGGCGGACGCCGCGGCAAGGGGCAACCGCATCCTGCCGGCCGGCAACCAGTCTGTCTACGATCCCCATCGCCACCGCCTCATAAACTTTTATATCGACGAAAAGAAAGTCGCGACGCTGACGCCGGGGGCCGACCGTTGGTCGAACACCTTTTACGCGACCTTGCTCACGGAATGGTGGCAGGCCAACAAGTTCTATTCGCCGGCCGACAGTAATTTGTACATCATCGGCGGGTATGGCCAGTTGCATTACAAGAACGGCGTGCAACGGTACAACTTCAACCAAGACCGCTGGGATTCGATCCCTTCGCATGGCGACGCGTTTTCTCCCCGGTACCTCGCGGGGCTGGGGCTCAATGCGGCGGGCGACACGGCTTTCATCATCGGCGGGTACGGCAGCAATACGGGCGACCAGGCCGTGAATCCGCGGTTTACTTACGATATGCTGGCGTATAGCGTGCGGACCGGGGTTTTCACGCATCTGTATACCCTTCCGCAGCCGGAACATCATTTTTGTTTTGCGAACAGCCTTGTTATCGATTCGGCGAGCCGGGAATATTATGGGTTGATTTACCCGACAGACCGGTTCCAGTCGAGCCTCCAGCTGGTGCGGGGCTCTTTGTCGAAGCCGGAGTTCCAGCTCATGGGGGATTCTTTGCCGTACCAGTTTTACGACATCGGGTCGTTTGCGGATTTATATTACAGCTCACGGAGCCGCCAACTGATCGCGGTAACGATCTGGAACGGGAAAGACAGTATGTCGGGCGTGCGCGCCTGGTCGCTGGATTTTCCGCCGAACGCATTGCTGCCGGTGGTGCCGGTACGATCGTCGACGGGATGGTATTGGGCGTTGCTCGTGCCGGTGGGTATGGCGGTGTGGTTGATGACCCGGAAGCGGAAGGGGAAACCTTCGGGCGGTGTGCCGCAGCAGGTTCCCCAACCTTTGGAAACTCCGGAGCCGGCGCCGGGGATGCCGGAACGATCGGCCATTTTCCTGTTCGGGCAGTTCGAAGCGTTTGACCGGGAAGGGAATGATATTACGAAGCAGTTTACGCCATTGTTGAAGGAATTGTTCCTGTTATTGATGGTGCATTCGATGAAAGACGGTAAAGGGATTTCGTCGGATTCCTTGTACGAGGCGCTCTGGAGCGATAAGGCGCCGAAAGACGCGAAGAACAATTTTTCGGTAAATATGGTGAAGTTGAAAGGGGTGTTGGAGAAAATCGGCGGGTTCCATATCGGGAAGGAGCCCGGCCGCTGGAAGCTCGATGTGCTGGAGGGTTCCGCCTGGATCGATTTTGAAGCTTTCACGAAACTGACGCAGCGCACTGGCAGCGAGGGGCCTGATAAAGTCACGGTGACCGCGGTGCTGGAGATCGTGCAGCGGGGCGCTTTCCTGCGGACAACGCATTACGAGTGGCTCGACGATGTAAAATTCCAGGTGGCCGACGCGGTGACGGGGTTGTTATTGCGATATATGTCTACGGCCGACCGGCAAACCGAAGCAGATTTTATTCTTCGTGCGGCCAATGCTATTTTCCTGTTCGACAATTTGAACGAAGAAGCGTTAACCTACAAATGCCGGATACTCAACCAGCTGGGGCGTCATAGCCTTGCGCGGGATGCGTACGAGAAGTTCGCCAAGGAGTACCGGGAAAGTTACGGGCAGGAATTTGGAACGGCTTTCGTGGATTTGCTGCAGCATTGATGAAGGGTTAATGATTTTCTGACAAATGCAGTCTGTCATGCAGATGTTCCTTTTCTATTAATATATTTCTTCAATTGGCGGTATTTCTTTTCAACAACCTGCCTGTCGCCGGAAAAGGAACATTGATATACTTCGAAATGATCTTTCTTTTTGAAGGCGAACACCAGGTATACTTTATCTTTTTCGAAGCGGAATGAGCAATTGGATGGATTGTCGGCGGCGAAACGTATCTCCTGCCCTACCGAAACGTTGCCTTTTAAAACTTCCAGGACCGTTACGTTTGCGCGAACCCCGGATACGGGTTGAAATTCCTCCCGTTCATAATCCATCGTTTTCACTACCAGGATATATTCACTGGTTTTTACATGGCTGGTAACTGGGGATACCATGAGGCAATCGCAAGCGGACATCGTTGCCGGGATGATGATTAAGATTGCGTGAAGGCACAGGAATAAAAGATGTTTCTTCATAGGGTTTTACTATTCATTATAACTGTAATTAAAACGCTTCACTCCGAAAAACGAACGGCATCTAACAGGTGACTTGCAGTCGGGTTCATAATAATCACCGTGATTTCCAAGCAACTTCGATTCAACTTACTCCACATAAATACTCCTTAAAGAGATCATTACAAATCCTCCAGGCGCTGGCCCTGAGAGTGAAGACGGCGGTATTACCCCACTATTGTTCAACGCGCATTACTATCACAGTATCCCGCCCAATTCCTGAACAAACTATAGATCAACCGATTTTGTACAAAAGCCCCGTAAACGAGATCATAACAAGCACAGTAATCACCGCCCCAAGCGCGAAGATGGCGAAAGCTTCACGCTTTATTTTTCCCAACTTCACTGAATGAACGGAATTTACCGGCCAGTTTGTTCTTTTCAGAAAATGAATGCTCGCGACATGTACGAAAACACTCAGGATCGATAGCGTGTAATATGGAATAAAGAACAACTTGGACGGAAATTCAACGGCTACATTCGCGGCAAAATAAAAATCGGTTTCGATATGCCATTGATAGCGCGCCAACATGACGGCAGCTACGTGATTAATGAGGAAAAGCGCCAGATAAATCCCACTGAGCACCTGCACCTTTACGGCAACGGGCTGCCGCCTGAAACCTTTTCTTACGATGAGGGTTACGCCACTGACGATCTGCGATGCAACGCAAGCCAGCAGCAGTATTTCCACCGGCGGAAAGCGGTACAGTTTCCGGAAAATTTCCATCACGCGGATATGCGATTGCGGCCCCGCCAGCGCGAAAAGATGATTGGTAAAATGTAATAACAGGAAGCATGCAATGATAATTCCGGATAACCGGTGAAATTTCTGGAGCGCCGTTGCCATAGGTTTTGCGGTTTCAAGAAGCAGGATGAATAAGCCGATCCCTCAGGGAATTCCTGATTGATCGAAAGTTCGTCCTAAACGTAACGAAGGTACGCATCACTTGCTATGCATAGAAAAGAATGTTCCTTTCATTCTCCAAAATACTGGAAAACCGGTAGGCGCGAAAAAACGAAGTCACTGCAGCAACAGCCTCACCACATGCCGGTAACTCTTCCCCAACGGCAATTACTTCCCCAATTTCAGCTGGATCACATTCCCTTCTATCGAGTGCACGAAACGGCGATTGAGCATGAAAGTATACAGCTAAATCGGCAGCCGCGAACAATCCGACTCACTGCAGCAACAGCCTCACCACATGCCGGTAATTCTTCCCCAGTGGCAATTGCTTCCCCGATTTCAGCTGGATGATATTGCCTTCTATCGAACGCACGAAACGGCGACGAGCGTGAAAGTATACAGCTAAACCGGCAGGCACGAACAATCCGACTCACTGTAGCAACAACCTCACCACATGCCGGTAATTCTTCCCCAATGGCAATTGCTTCCCCGATTTCAGCTGGACAGTATTTCCTTCTATCGAACGCACGAAACGGCGGTTGAGGATGAAGGATTTGTGAATGCGGACGAACGTCTCCCCAGGCAGCTGCTCCTCAAAACTAGACAACGTCCTCGGCGTGAGGATGAACCTTTCCGACTCCCAGATCTTCACATAATTGCCCAGGCTTTCCAGATATTGCACCTGCTCCAGCTCCACCTGGACCCATTTCCGGTCGCTCTTCACGAACAAACGCCCCCGATCGTCGGGTTTGTATGGGTTCGCTGGTGAAACCGGCTCCCCCTCTTGCGGGAACGACCGCGCCGGCGGTGTTTCCGAGGCCGGGGAATTGCCTGTAGATGGGCCCCACTGCTCCTGCCCTTTTCCCTGCTGCGCCCGTTGCTGCTTTTCGCTTTCGCGCAGTTGGAAAATACTTTGCGCCCGGTTCACCGCTTTCAGGAAACGGTCGAACCGGAAAGGCTTCAGCAGGTAATCGCAGACTTCCAGCTCATACCCTTCCAGCGCATGTTCCTCATATGCCGACGTGATGATCACAAGCGGCCGGTGCTGCAACGTGCGCAGGAAATCCAGCCCGCTGAGCCGCGGCATCCGGATATCCAGGAAAATCAGGTCTACCGGCCGGCGGTTCAGGAACGCCAGCGCTTCCGTGGCCAGGTAACACTGCCCCACGATCTCCAGGTCCGGGATATCGCGGGCATATTGCAGGATCACGTCGTGCGCCAGGGGCTCGTCGTCTACGATGAGGCATTGCAGGCTCATGAGAAATCAATAATAAGTTCCGCGATAAATGTATGATTTTTTGTGCCGGTTTCGAGCGAATGGCGCCCGGGATATAAAAGGCCCAGCCTTCGCCGCAAATTAGTGAGCCCTATGCCCGGCGGCGCCTCCGACACGGAAACGAACGAATTCTCGCACCGGAACCGCAACTGCGCTTCGTCGCAATACAACGAAATATGCAAATGCGCCGCCTCCGCAGAAAGCTCCACGCCATGCTTGAAAGCATTCTCCACCAGCACCGCCAGCAACAACGGCGATATCTGCCTGCCCTTCGCCCGTATATCCCGCCCGAAACGGATATCCGCCCGGCGCTTCAACCGGATCTCCTCCAGCGCAATGTAATTCTCCAGGTACCGGACTTCCTCCTCCACCTCCACGGCCGCCTCCTTGCCACGGTAAATCACATACCGCATCAGCTCCGACAATTGCAGGATGCTTTCCGGCGTTTTGTCTGACTGCGTAAGGCTCAGGGCATACAGGTTATTGAGCGTATTGAAAAAGAAATGCGGGTTCAGCTGCTGCTTCAGCAAATCCAGCTCCGCCTGTGCCTTCTCTTTCTCCAATGCCGCGATCTGGCTGTTTTGCCGCCCCCACTGTATCGCCACCACCAGCGGCAGACTGATAAGCATGATCATGATCGCCGCGAACGCATTTTCCATCATGAACGGATTGGATGGGAAAACCCCGCCCAGCAAACGGTTCACCGGCAACCACAGCAACAATTGCGCGATCACCGGGTACAACAGCGCCGCCGTGGCCAGCACGCCCCCCGCATACAACACGATCCCGTAACGCTTCAGTACCCTCGCCACCAGCACCCGGCTGTTGATGTAAAAAAACAGGTACCCGCAGGCGTACATCACGCAGAACTGCAGGGCGAACGACCAAAAGCTCCACCAATGGCGGAAAAGCGCCGGCAAACTGAACTCGAGCCCGATGAGCAGAAAACCCTGCTGGTTGTACTGCGGGTCATCCATACTGGAAACCGCCATGGCCGCCAGCGTTAGCGCGATCAACACGATCGTGAACAACACCGCCCGCTCCAGGCTGATCCGCCGCCACCAGCCACCCGCCCCGCCGCTTTTACGAAAGTAGCCCTGCAATTGCACCGCCACTTCGATCACCATCGTACCCATCGCCGCCGTGGCAAAGCATCCGCCCGGAATATCAGGCACGCGCAGGTTTTCCATCCCCAACACATCCAACCACAACCAAACGATAAATACAAGCCCCCAGGCAACTACACGCCACATTAGCGCGGTATGTTCCGCCCATCGCCCGCGCAGCGCCACGTATAGCCACACCGGTAACTGGCAGGCCGCTACCAGCCCAAATATCTTTCCGTACAGCGCCCAACCGCCGCCCTCAGCCGCCAGCGTATAGGTAGCCGCTATCCAGGCGAACCATCCCGCCAGTATCCATAGCTCCAGCCCGCGCATCCCGGCCAGTACGTTTTCGTGCCTCTTTTTCGTGTTCATACGTGTTAAAAGAAATCAATCCGGGGAATCTGGACAAAATTTAATGACGAACGACCCTGTTTTCGTGATGTAAGTTCGCCGGTCCGAATATCAGGGTTTATACACCTTTCATCATGGTCCCGGAAGTGTACGGCATATCGAATTGCCGGCGAAAAATACCGGCGATAACTTGCCTTCACATCAAAAAAAACGAACCCGCATGTCTCGTCTCCACATCCACAGACTCAGCAAAAAATATGGCAGCCTAACGGTACTCAACGGGCTGTCGCTCTCCATCCCCAACGGCATGTTCGGCCTGCTGGGCCCCAATGGCGCCGGCAAATCGACCCTCATGCGCACCCTCGCCACCCTGCAGCCGCCGGACGAAGGACAAATCCTCTTCGATGGTACCGACATCCTCCGAAACCCCGATTTCCTCCGCAGCCGGCTGGGCTACCTCCCACAGGATTTCGGCGTCTATCCCCGCGTGTCCGCCCTTTCCCTTCTCCACCACCTCGCCATATTAAAAGGTATCCTGCACCCGGGCGAGCGCCGCGAACAGGTGGACGCACTCCTGCATCAAACGCATTTGTACCACGTCCGGAAACGCGCCGTGAGCAGCTTTTCCGGCGGCATGCGCCAGCGTTTCGGCATCGCACAGGCTTTGCTGGGCAACCCGCAGCTCCTGATCGCCGACGAGCCCACGGCAGGCCTCGATCCTTTGGAAAGGAACCGCTTTCACGACCTGCTCAGCGAAGTCGGCGAACAGATCGTCGTCATTCTCAGTACGCACATCGTGGAAGACGTGCACGACCTCTGCCAAGACATGGCCATTCTCGCCGCCGGCAACATCATCCTCCGCGGCAAACCTTCACAACTGACCGAATCGATCCGCGGCCGCATCTGGCGGAAATCGGTGGAACATAACGCCGTAGCGGCACACCAGTCGGCCTGGAACGTAGTTTCCGTAAGGCTTTCCGGGGGCAAAAAACAGGTATTCGTATTGTCTGACAGCGACCCCGGACAAGGTTTCGAGCCCATTGAGCCAGGCCTCGAACTGGTCTATTTCACCGCTCTCAACGGTGCCGCGCGCCCGGAAAAGGAGAAGGCCGTATGTTAACGAAACTCATCGCTTTCGAGGCCGGTTATCACTTCCGGCAATCCGCCTGGTGGCTGGCGGCCGCGGCTTTCCTGGGATTGGGCATGGTGACCGTCCGCGGGAATTTCGGCGGCGACGAAGTCCATCGCAACGCGCCTTACACCATCACGGTGGTGGTTGCTTTACTGTCGCTTTGTTCGGTGTTTGCCGCAACGGTTTTCAGTGCCGGGGCGCTGCTGCGCGATAAAACGTTTCGGATGGACGCGCTCGTTTTCTCGACGGCCATTGGGAAGGCCAGGTACTTTGGCGTGAAGTTCGGCGGCCTGTTCATCGCCGTTTTCACCTTGCTGTGCCTCGCCGCCATAGGGATCTGGCTGGGCAGCCTGACGCTGGGACCTTCCATGCGCGGGCCTTTCGTGCTGCACCATTACCTGCAACCCTTGCTGGTGTTTGGCTTGCCGAACGTCCTGTTTACCTGTGGCATCCTGTTCGCGCTGGCCATGCGCACCTGGGACCCTAAAATCGTGTATGCCGGCGGTGTGCTGCTGTACATTCTGTACCTTACGGCCTCCATCGCCGCAGGATCGCCGCTGCTGGCGGGTTCCAACGGTACCGGGCAAAGCCTGGGCGCGATTTTATCAGACCCTTACGGCCTGGCGCCCTTTTTCGGCGGAACGCGCTACTGGACGGACGCGCAAAGGAATACCGAGCTGTATCCCCTATCGGGCGCGCTGTTGGTTAACCGTGGACTGTGGGCGATGCTCACCGCGGGCCTTATGTGGATTGTGTACCGGCGATTCAAGTTGTCTGCGTCGACAGCCGTTTCGAAAGCGGAGCCTGCGCAGGAACCGGAAACGGCTATTCCGGCTACTTACGTGACCGCCTATACGCAAACATCCGGTGTAAAGTATTGGATTTCCGTATTCCGTGCAAGGCTGGGGCTGGAAGTGCGCGCCGTTTGCCTGCACGTGCCGTTCCTGCTGATGATGGGGTTATGGGCATTCTACATGTTCGTAGAGCTGGACGGATCGCTGCGGGGATTTTACGGTATACAAACCATTCCCGGTAGCGGACAGATCGCGCAACACCTGCTTTCCGTGCGGCCCGCGATCCTGCTGATCATCTTTTACGCTGCAGAACTCGTGTTTGCCGAGCGCTCCAGCCGCATAGACGGCATTATCGGCTGTACGCCGTTGCCCGCGGGGATATTGTGGGCCGGGAAAGCGGCCGCGCTGGCCGTGATGGCCGGTTCTATCGTGACGGTGAACGTGGTGACGGGGATCGTGGTGCAAATGATCCATGGCGTATTCCCGGTACGGCTGGACATTTACGCGTCGCTATACTGGTATGCCGCGCTGCCGCTGGCTTTGCATGGTGTGCTTGCCATTTTCGTGTTGACGGTGGTGAGAAGGAAGTTCGTGGGCATGATGATTTGCCTGATCGTGATATTGCCCGTGCTGTTCGGATCGCGCTTCGGGACGGAGCATCCCATGCTGCGATTTGCGCTGCCACAGCATTTCAAATGGTCGGACATGGACGGGTTCGGACGGGCAGCGCTGGCACATGGCTGGTGGATGCTGTATTGGGGGGCGCTGGCGGCGTTGATGGGCGTATTGTCCGTTCGCGCCTGGCAGCATGGCGTGAAAGGCTGGTTCCGGGGATGGAATACCGCCGGCGCAGCGGCACTCCTGGCTTCGCTAGTGGTTTTCATGGCGGCGGGGTTTTACATCCATCGACAGATGCACGCGCCTGCGGCCTGGCAAAGCGATGCGGACGCTCAAAAATGGCAGGCGGATTATGAGGCGGCCGTAGCTCCCCTCGAGCCCGCATTCCTCCCGGATATCATGTCCATCAACACCCAAATCGATCTCTTCCCGGAAACCGGCCGGTACACCGTAAAGGGCGAATACATCATCCGGAATAATACGACCGGACTGATTGATACGCTGTTAACCGGCGTGAGCCCTGAAGTGCGCTCGTGGAATATTTCCATCGACAACGCACAAAATATCGGTAAAAACGAACCACTGCATATTCAAAGATTTTTGTTGCAAAACCCGCTGCGTCCGGGCGATTCCCTGCGCGTACGTTTCCGGCTGGAGGCGGACCGTTCGGGGTTTGTGCCATTCAACCCGGAACACTCCGTGGCGCGCAATGGTAGCTACATCGAGCTGGACAAGCACCTGCCCTATTTCGGTTACAATGCCGGCTACGCCCTCTCCGACCGCCCAACCCGTGCAAAGTTCCAGCTCCCTGAAACCGTCGCAACCGTGCCTCCGGATACGCAATATCACCGCATCCGGTATACGACGATCATTTCCACGGCTGCCGGTCAAACCGCGCTGGCGCCCGGCCAGCAGACACGCCGCTGGCAAAAGGATAACCGTGCGTATTTTGAATATGCGACGGATGGCCCGGCACCGGAAGGTCTTGCCATCTGCTCCGCCCGCTATGCCGAAAAAACGCTGCAGCACCGGGGCCGCAACATCACGGTGTATTATCATCCCAGCCATTCCGTCAACGTTCCCGCCATCCTGGAAGGTATGCAGGCCGCGCTGGATTATTGCGAAACGAATTACGCCGCATATCCCGCCAAAACCCTTTCCCTCGCGGAAATCCCCGCGTATCCCGGAGCCGCCACCGCGTACCCGACGCTCCTGTTCGCGAAAGAATCCGTACTGTTTACGGCTGATTACAGCGATACGACCCAAATCAACCACGCTTTCGCCACCGCCGCGCACGAAACCGCGCACCAGTGGTGGGCAGGCCTACTTACGCCAAGGGGCGACCCGTCGTACAAATTCCTCACGGAAACCATGGCCAAACACATAGAAGGCCGCGTGCTGGAACATCGCTTCGGGAGAGACAAACATCTGCAATACCTCGCGGCCGACAGGCAATACTATCTCGGGATGCGCTCCGGCAAAGAGCTCCCGCTCGTGCGCTCTGCAGATCAAAACTGGGTGCATTATCAGAAAGGCGCCCTCGCCATGGACACCCTCACGCAGCTCATGGGCGAAGCGCGCGTGAACGCGGGCATGCGGGAACTTTTTCAACGGTACACACCGCCGAATGGACGGCCCACCGCGGAAATGTTGATGCAAATTTGGGAAAGAGATGCCTCCGGGAAGGAAAAGGAGTTGCTGGAACGGTGGTTCAGGAAAGTGGACAAACTTCCGTAACTAAAAGCGGCTTGCGATGGTTCAATTCCATACGCAAGCCGTTTCCATAAACAAAGTTCAAATGAATCAGAAAAGATCATCAAAATTTCACGTCTGATACTTCTTCTAGCATTAAAATTTAGCGAAATGCTCATTCGGGTACAATATGAAGCACCTCGGCAGGGCGCTTCTTCTTCATTTCATCCCCGATCATATCAAGTAACTTTAACTTACTGTAACTTGCTACTACTCCATAGCCTGGTGAAGGTATAAAAAAGACTCCTTCCTTCTGTTTAAACAAGTCATCTGCATTGTCGGACACTCTCTTTAATCGGGAATCCTCTAAAATGTACAACCCAGGCTTTAAACTGTCAAATTTTTCTGCCGAAGATAAAACAGCCCAATTACCGTAGTTGAAACTTCTGATCAATTTCCCATTCTTAAATACCGAAAAGTAGCCGTTTGATTCACTGACAAAACAACCCTCGAAATCTGCATGCAACTTTCCAATAATATCAGAAACTCCTGGCAACGTATTCCCAATCTCACCATTGTGGACGGAGTACCATCCCCAGTTAGCAACACCGAAAGGTCTGACAAAGGAGATCAACGTACTGGAAATTCGAAAACCAAGCTTACCCGAAATATCAAACTTATACCCCTTACAATTTGTTCCATCATTTCCAATTATGGCGTAAGACTGTCTGAATTTACCTAAAGCTCTTTGATCAACAATTCGGACAATCATCAATCTACGCACGCTATCTGTTTCCAGTGTATCAAGTTCAACCGATTTATTGATATTGATAAGTTTTAGCTCTCCGCTTTCAGTTATGCAAGCCATTAGAAAACAACTCAACAGTATAGAAACGAAACACACTCCTTTTTTCATTATTCCCAGGATGATATAGAAAAAGCACTACGAAGTGAATTTAGAATAAGTTGTGCATTTTTATCAATTTCAAGTTCTATTCTTCTATCTCTAACAGCAGATCCTGCAAATCGCCGATTAGAATAACTCCGTCACTTTCTGAAATCAACTGAAAACTTTCCCGCTTCTCATTTAGATAAGATGAACCATCCAGTATCCCAAAAATATGGGATAGTGTATCTACCTGAACCAGGCGCGCTTCCAAAATGAGATATTATATAAATCAATACTATCAATCGACAAAAACATGACAAAAAATCCGACAAGATCCGCACCCTGTTCCGCCGCAGTCCCGCCATCAATCCTCACCGCAATGTCAAATCCCCGCCACGATTAGACCATCCGCAGAAAAATTCGAGAAAATGTAAATATTTTTTAACAATTTTACAGTTACATTACATAAATCGTAAAAAATGAGCCAACAACCCGCTACATTATTTGACAAAGTATGGGATGCGCATGTAGTCCGGAAAATCGAAGACGGGCCGGATGTGTTTTTCATCGACCGGCATTTTATCCACGAAGTGACCAGCCCCGTGGCTTTCCTTGGGCTCGAAAACCGCCAGCTACAGGTGATGTTCCCCAACAAAACCTTCGCCACCGCGGACCACAACACTCCAACCATCAACCAGCACCTCCCGGTGGCCGACCCTCTGTCTGCCAACCAACTGAAGGCACTGGAAAACAACTCCGCCAAATACGGCATCTCCCACTGGGGCCTCGGTAACCCGAAAAACGGGATCGTGCACGTGGTAGGCCCCGAAAACGGGATCACCCTCCCCGGTATGACCATCGTCTGCGGAGACTCCCACACCTCCACCCACGGAGCCTTCGGCGCCATCGCTTTCGGCATCGGCACCTCCGAAGTGGAAATGGTACTCTCCTCCCAGTGTATCATGCAGCCCAAACCGAAGAAAATGCTCATCAACGTAAACGGCAAACTCGGTAAAGGCGTAACCCCTAAAGACGCTGTCCTCTATATCATTTCCCAACTCACCGCCGCAGGCGCCACCGGCTATTTCATCGAATACGCCGGCGAAGTGTTCCGCGAAATGAGCATGGAAGGAAGAATGACGGTCTGCAATATGTCTATCGAAATGGGCGCCCGCGGCGGCATGATCGCGCCGGACGAAACTACCTTCGCTTATATCAAAGGCCGCGAAAAAGCACCGCAGGGCGAAGCCTGGGACAAAGCCCTCGCTTACTGGAAAACGCTTAAAACCGACGAAGGCGCCACGTTCGACGTGGTGTACGACTTCCAGGCAGCCGACATCGAGCCGCAGATCACTTACGGCACCAATCCCGGCATGGGCATGGGCATCTCGCAACGCATCCCCACGGCGGCGAAAGCGGGCGGCAGCAAAGCCAGCTACGAGAAATCGCTCGATTACATGGGCTTCCATGAAAACGACGCCATGCTCGGCAAAAAGATCGACTATGTGTTCATCGGCTCCTGCACCAACGGCCGTATCGAAGATTTCCGCGCCTTCGCTTCCATCGTGAAAGGCCGCAAAAAAGCCGATCATGTCACCGCCTGGATCGTTCCCGGCTCCCACATCGTGGAAGCCCAGATCCGCGAAGAAGGGATTTACGACATCCTGACCGAAGCCGGCTTCCAGCTGCGCCAACCCGGATGCTCCGCCTGCCTGGCCATGAACGACGACAAGATCCCCGCGGGCAAGTACGCCGTGAGCACCAGCAACCGCAACTTCGAAGGCCGACAGGGCCCCGGAGCGCGCACCCTGCTCGCTTCCCCCCTCGTAGCCGCCGCAGCGGCCGTTACCGGCGTGGTGACCGACCCGAGAGACCTGATCGCTTAAATCCTTCCAAACCACAGAGACTACCTAAAAATGGCATACGATAAATTCACCGTTCTCACCAGCACCGCAGTACCCCTGCCCATCGAGAACGTAGACACCGACCAGATCATCCCCGCGCGCTTCCTCAAAGCCACCGAGCGCAAGGGTTTCGGCGATAACCTGTTCCGCGACTGGCGGTATAACGGAGACGATTCCCCGAAGCAGGACTTCGTCCTCAACAACCCGATCTATTCCGGCAAAATCCTCGTGGCCGGGAAGAACTTCGGCAGCGGCAGCTCCCGCGAGCACGCAGCCTGGGCTATTTACGACTACGGGTTCCGCTGCGTAGTGTCCAGCTTCTTCGCCGATATCTTCAAAAACAACTCCCTCAACATCGGCATCCTCCCCGTTCAGGTGAGCCCGGAATTCCTCGACAAGATCTTCCTCGCCATCGAGGCGGACGCCAAAGCGGAAATCACCGTAGACCTGGAAAAGCAGCTGATCACCATCGCCGCCACCGGCGAAAGCGAATCCTTCGCCATCAACAGCTACAAAAAACATAACCTCATGAACGGTTATGACGATATCGATTATTTACAGGCGATGAAGGACGAAATCCGGACGTTCGCCGACAAAAGCATATACTAGCAATGCCCGCCCAGCGATATCTTGAGATCATGGACACCACGCTTCGCGACGGCGAGCAAACGAGCGGCGTCTCTTTTTCCCCTTCGGAAAAACTGACCATCGCCCAGCTGCTGCTGACGGAAGTGAAGGCAGACCGCATCGAAGTGGCTTCGGCGCGCGTGTCTGACGGGGAAATGGCCGCCGTGAAAGCCATCACCAAATGGGCGAAGGCCAGCAAGCTGCTCGAGCGCGTGGAAGTGCTTACGTTCGTGGACGGGGACGTGTCTATCCAATGGATGCAGGAAACCGGCGCGAAAGTGATGAACCTCCTCACCAAAGGTTCCCTCAACCACCTCACGCATCAACTCAAAAAGAAACCCGAACAGCATTTCGCCGATATCGCCGAAGTGATCGCCAAAGCGAAAAAGAAAGGCCTCACCGTGAACGTGTACCTCGAAGACTGGAGCAACGGCATGCGCCATTCCCGCGATTACGTGTTCCAGTACCTCGATTTCATCGCCACCCAACCCGTCAAACGCGTGATGCTGCCCGATACGCTGGGCATCCTCACGCCCGACGAGTCGTACCAATACCTCACCGAAATCGTGGAGCGGTATCCCAAACTGCACTTCGATTTCCATGCGCATAACGATTACGACCTGGGCACCGCCAACGTCCTCGAAGGCGTGAAAGCCGGCGTGCACGGCATCCACCTCACCATCAACGGCATGGGGGAAAGAGCGGGCAACGCGCCCCTCGCCAGCGCCATCGCCGTGCTGAACGATTTCATGCCCGGCGTCAAAACCAGCGTGGCCGAAAAATCGCTCTACAGCGTGAGCAAGCTCGTGGAAACCTTTTCCGGCATCCGCGTCCCGGCCAACAAACCGGTAGTGGGCGAGAACGTTTTCACCCAAACAGCCGGCATCCATGCCGACGGCGACAAGAAAAACAAGCTGTACTTCAGCGACCTCATGCCCGAACGCTTCGGCCGCCAGCGCAAATACGCCCTGGGCAAAACGAGCGGGAAAGCCAATATCGAGAACAACCTCCAGCAGCTGGGCATCCGGCTGTCGGAGCCCGATCTGAAGAAAGTGACGCAGAAGATCATCGAGCTGGGCGACAAGAAAGAAATGGTGACACAGGCAGACCTGCCCTACATCATCTCCGACATCCTGGACAGCAACACCATCGAACAGAAGGTGCATATCGAAGATTACGTGCTCACCCACGCCAAGCACCTCAAGCCCTCCGCCACACTGCGCATCAGCGTGCATGGCGAGAGCTTTGAAGAACATGCGCAGGGCGACGGGCAGTACGATGCTTTCATGAACGCGCTGAAAAAAGTCTATAAAAAACGGAAAGAAGAACTGCCGCAGCTGACCGATTACACCGTGCGCATCCCGCCCGGCGGTAAAACGGACGCGCTCTGCGAAACCGTCATCACCTGGCAGGTTACCGGGCAGCGGGAATTCAAGACCCGCGGGCTCGACAGCGATCAGACCGTTTCCGCCATCAAGGCCACGCAAAAAATGCTGAACTTACTTTAAACCCATCACAACCGAATGGCAACAAAGCATATATTAATCGTTCCCGGAGACGGGATCGGGCAGGAAGTAACTGCCGAAGGCAAGAAAATACTGGACAGGATCGCCGCGAAATTCGGCCATACCTTCACTTACGACGACGCGCTGGTGGGCCATGCGGCCATCGAAGCCACCGGCGACCCGCTGCCGGCGGTAACCCTGGAGAAGATGCACAAGGCGGACGCCGTGCTCTTCGGCGCCGTGGGCCATCCCAAATACGATAACGACCCCTCCGCCAAAGTGCGCCCGGAACAGGGATTGCTCAAAATGCGCAAGGAGCTCGGCCTTTACGCCAACCTGCGCCCCATCAAACTGTTCGACGAGCTGCTGGAAGCCTCCAGCATCAAACCGGAAATCCTCCGCGGAGCGGATATCCTCTTTTTCCGGGAGCTGACCGGCGACATCTATTTCGGTGAAAAAGGCCGTAAAAACAATGGCGACACCGCTTTCGACATCGCCGAATACAGCCGCTTCGAAGTGGAGCGCATCGCCCGGAAAGCCTTCGAAGCCGCCCGCACCCGCCGCAAAAAACTCTGCTCCGTAGATAAGGCGAACGTGATCGAAACCTCCCGCCTCTGGCGCGAAGTGATCCAGAAAATCGCACCGGAATACCCCGACGTGGAAGTGGAACACCAGTTCGTGGACGCCACCGCCATGCTGCTCATCAAAGACCCGAAACGTTTCGACGTGGTGGTGACCGCCAACCTGTTCGGCGACATCCTGACCGACGAAGCTTCGCAGATCGCTGGGTCCATGGGCATGCTCGCCTCCGCCTCCATCGGCGACGGCACGGGCGTATACGAGCCCATCCACGGCTCCGCGCACGACATTACCGGTAAAGGCGTCGCCAACCCGCTCGCATCCATCCTTTCCGCCGCCCTCCTGCTCGACATTTCATTTGGCATGAAAGCGGAATCGGACGCGGTGATCGAAGCGGTAGACAAAGTGCTGAAAGCCGGTTTCCGCACCGGAGACATCGCCGACGCGAAAACGCCCAAAGAGAAAATCCTGGGTACCGCCGCCATGGGCGACCAGGTACTGGCGCAACTGTAATCGGATTATCCGGAAATATCGTCCCGCACAGAGGTTTCGGCTTTTGTGCGGGATTTTTTTGTTGAATGGGTTATACCGCCACCGTAGCCCCGTTCGATACATTCCGCGGCAGCGCGAAAAAGAACGTGGTGCCGATGCCGGGCTCCCTTTCGGCCCAGATGCGGCCATGCATGCGGGCGAGCATGTCCTGGCTGATGATCATGGCGATGCCGGCGCCTTTGAGCCCGTCTTTCGTGGCCATGGTTTTCTGTTCCGGGTTGAAGATCTTGTCGATTTCGGCGGCACTGAGCTCTTTGCCATAATTGGTAACGGCGGTGATGAGCTGGTCGCCGTCCACGAAAGCGCGGACTAAGATGGGCTTGCCTTTGGCGGCGTATTTGGTGGCGTTGTTGAGAATATTGCGGCAGATGAAGCCCAGCATGTTCTTTTCCGCATACACCTCCTGCCCTTGCAGGCTATCGTCCAAAACCAGCCTTACGTCTTTATCCTGCTGCGCCATCGTATAAAATTGGTTGGCCTCTTGCATGACGTCTTCGATTTTGAAGGAATCCGTACGGATTTTCCCGCCTTTCCGTTTGGCACTGATCCAGGCCAGGAGGCCTTCCATGAACCGGATACTGTCTTCCGAAGTTTTCTTGAGGCTGGCCATCATCCCTTCGATCTCTTTCGGCGTAAGGTCGTGCTCCATTTCGAACAGCTGGGAAATGGTGATGATGCTGGAGAATGGCGCACGCAGATCGTGGGCCATCACGGAAATGAGCATATTATGGAACTGGTCCCAGTCTTCGAGCTCCCGGGTGCGCTCTTCTGATTTTTCGCGCAGCTCCTGCTGGATCCGCGCTACTTTCCGGCTTTGGCTGCGGGACCGGTAAAGGAAGAACAGGAGCCCGCCGGTTACGATGGTCAATAGTACGAGGAGATAGATCGTCCGTTTCTGCGCGGTTTGCCGGGATTGCGCTTCTCGCAGCTTGCGCTCGTTCAAGACATAGTCGAAATAGGTAAACCCGGATGACTGTAATTCCGTCACCGCTTCCGTATTCTGGGCCAACTGCTGCTGTGCGTAGTGGAGGGCTTTAGCGGTATCGCCGAGCGCTTCGCATAAATGCATCATTTCGGGCAGCAGCAGGCTGGTCACGTAAAAGAACTTCTGGCGCTGGGAGATCTGCAGCCCTTCCGTAAAATGCTGCATGGCGAGGGTGCTGTCGCCCCCCATTTCCAGGATCATTTTCCCGATATCATGATGCAGGAACGCCATGAAACTGAGGTTTCCCTTCTTTTCAGCGTCTGCCAGCAAATCCCTGAAAAGGTCCAGCCCTTCCTCCCTGCCGCCTGCGTCGAACAAGCGCTTGGCTTCGATCTGCTGGCAATAATGATACATGATCTCGTCTTTCCATTTTTCAGCGTTCCGCTTGGCCAGTATGAGCATGGAATCGCGCTGGCGCTTGGTGAGCGAGGAATCGATATCGATTAGGTTGAGCAAAGCGATGGTACGGGAGCTGTCGCTCGGCGCTGCCCTCGCCACCCGTTCCGCTTCATACAGCTTGTCGACGCATTTGGCGTAATTGCCGTCGAAAATGAAATTTATGGCGATATTATTGAGCAGCAACGATACGCGGCTGCTGTCGCCCATTTTGCGATACATCCGCAGGGCGTCGTTATTGAAACGGGAAGAAAGGTAATTGTTGCGGGTCATGTAATAGACGCCGCGCCCGGTGAGCGCGCCGGCGATCCCGCGTTCGTACCCGTGGCGCTCGGCGATACCCATGGCCTGGTTGGTGTAATACAGCACACTGTCCCACTGCCGGTAATGATAATAATCGGCCAGTTCGGCCAGGGCGTCTGCGTACGCCAGGCTATCCTGGATGGTTGCAAGAGATTGCTGCAGCTGTCGGATGTGCTTGAGTTGACCGAAGCTCCTGGCGGAGCATAGCACTGTCAAGACACCACACAACCATAAAGCCCGGAAGCGTCGGTAATGCATATGAGTTCGTTTCCATCGGTGAAGGGGCCTTCGTTCATTGATTATTCGGTTTCGTCTGTCAGTAGGTAATATCCATCGTTCTGGGATATGCGTCGGGGGCCCTATTGGTTACTGTTACTGTCACTGCCGGTAAATCAAAAGGGATGCCAGAATTTCAAAACCAGCCATGGATGAGGTTTTCAACATCCAACACAACTCCTTCCCACACAAAAATAAAGATTTCGCGCATAAAAAAAACGACATCGCCGCCGGCTATGGGCGGGATGTCGTTTCCAGGTCCTGGTTTCCGTTCGGTCCGGTTATTTCACGACCCACTCGGCCACAACGGCCAGGTGGTCTGAGGGGTAAGGTTCGTTGATCACTTCGGTCCGTACGGGCGCCCATCCGCTTTTCTTCGTAGCCAGCACGAAATCGATCACCCTTTTGGGGTTGATGACGGGGATCGTGTAGCCGCAATCGGTACAGGAAGGCCGGTATTTCTCCAGCAAAGTGGCAAATGCGGGGGTAGACGGCGTGGTGTTGAAGTCGCCGGAAAGCACCAACGGCAACGCCAGCGTGTCTGCCAGGCGGTTCAGGGCCGCCACTTGCTCGTCCCGGTTGGCAGGAGTGCTAACGTCCAGGTGGGTACTGCCGATAGTGAGCTTTTTCCCGTTCCGGAAAGTGATGTCGGCCAGCGCTACCACCCGGTCTTCCGCCGCGGGGTTCGACGTTTCGGGCAGCCTGACCGTCCGCCCGTTATGCATCGGGTACTTCGAAAGAATGGCTACGCCGTATTCCCCGCCGTCGTGGTCGATGGCTTTGCCGAAATACACCTGCATACCCGTTTTCTGGGCCAGCAGGGCCGCCTGGTCGATGTTTCCGGACCGTTGGGTCCGCACGTCCACTTCCTGCAGGGCCAGCACGTCGGGCTGTTGTGCCCGCACCACGGCGGCGATGGCGTCTACGTCGATGACGCCTGGCTTGGTGGGCGGGTTGCAGTGGTGGATGTTATAAGTCATGACACGGAGCGTATCGCCCTTTGCGGCGGGCTTCGGCCCGGGGGCGGCCTGCGGGCCGTTTTGCGCGCAGGCTGCCAGGATGAATGCAGACAGTATGAATTTCATGTTATGCGGTCTTTTTAGTCAGAATGATCATTCCCAGCCCGGGTTCTGCGGCGCCAGGTTCGGGTTCCGCTGGATCTGCAACAGGGGAACGGGGAAACGGTAATGTTTCGGCGCCACGAACTGGCGGCCGCTCATCACGATGATGTACCCTTCGGCGTCGGTTTTGAAATTGGCGACATGGGAAGGCACTAGCGCGAGGGATTTCTTCATCCCTTTCACGTCTGCCGCCAGCTTGTCCCCTTCTTTCCAGCGTACCATATCGTACCAGCGGCCACCTTCGCGCGCCAGCTCGATGCGGCGCTCCCGGCGGATCTCCGTGCGCAGGTCCATCCCATTGGCCGCCAGGAACGACAGCGTCATGGGCATCATGCCCACCCTTTCGCGGAGCTTATTAATGGAAATGTCGATATCGCCCTGGGTGAGCTTGCCCTGCTCGAAGCGCGCTTCCGCCCAGGTGAGCAGCACTTCGGCATACCGCAACACGTGAATGTCGTTGGCGTCGCGGGTAACAAGGGCCACAGCGGGGATTTCCACATATTTCGTGTAATAATACCCGGTGATCGTCACGCAACCCTGCTTGTCGGCCAGAAACTTCGGCGCGGTGAAGGTGGTAATATCGGTATTCTGCGGATTGCCGTCGCGTTTGCCGCCCCATTTGGAGCCCGGCGCCAGGATGGTCATCTTCATGCGGGGATCGCGGTTTTCGAAGATGTTGGCGTAGGTATCTTCTTTATAGGTGGGCGATTGGGTGATGGGAAGCCCGTCGGCACAGAGGTACGCGTCTACCAGCGACTTCGTCGGGTTGTAGCGGCTCGACTGGTCGGGCACCTGCGTTTCGCGGCTGATGTTGTGCATGCTCACGTCCAGCAGGTTGATACGGGCGATGATGGTTTCCTTGTTGGCGCCGTTGGCGAGTTTTCCTTTCCAGGTGAAGAAATTGTAATAATCTTCTGCCGGGCGGCCGGTGGAATAGAGCTGGTACACGTTCATGTCCATCACCCGTTTGGCCGCGTCTTCCGCATCGGCAAACCGGTCGTCGTACAGCGCCATGCGGGCTTTGAGCGCCAGGGCAGCGCCTTTGTTCATGCGGCCGAGTTTCGGGCCGGTCATGATGGCCGTTTGCATGAGGCCGGCGGCTTCTTCCAGCTCGCGGAGAATGAAATCGACGATCTCCTTTTTGGAATTCCTCGGGCCGTAGAGCTCCGTAATGTTCAGGGGCTCCGTCACCAGTGGCAGATCGCCGAAGTACATCACCAGGTTCATGTACATGTATGCCCGGATGGTCTTGGCCTCTCCCACCAGCTGGTTCAGCGTAGCTTCGGGCACGCCCTTGGCACGGTGATAGTTGGCCAGGAAAGCGTTACAGTCGCGGATCCCGGAGTATTGGGACACCCATTCGGCGTTTACCGAAGACAGATCGGAATCGTAGTTGCCGCTGCCGAAAATGCGGTATGCGTCGCCCGTGGAAGAATTGATGGAGTTGTCGCCCATCTGGTCCATGGCGATGGTATTGTTATTCTTGATGTTGGCGTAGAGCGCGTTGATGGCCAGGGTCAGCTGCTCTTCGTTCTGCCAGAACGTTTCGTCGGAGATCGCGTCCTGCGGGTTGCGGTTCAGGAAATCCTTACGGCAACCGGTGGCAGTGATAAGCAGGATGGCGGATATGCTGAGAAAAATCCTTTTCATGATCATTTGAAATTGACATTTAAACCAAATACGAACGTCTTCACCTGCGGATAGTAACCGCCGAGAGTAAGGGGCGTTTCGGGATCGTAACCGTAGAAGAAATCTGTTTTCGTGAACAGGTTATCGGCGGAGAAATAGAACCGGATTTTTTCCGCGCGGATGCGGCGGGTCAGGTGGCCGGGCAACGTATATCCCACCTGCACGTTCTTCAGACGGAGGTACGAGGCGTTCTCCAGCCAGAAGGTAGACAGCTGCTGGTTGTAAGTGTAGCCGTATGCGAGGCGTGGATAAGTGGCGTCGGTGTTCTGCGGCGTCCAGCGGTCGAGGTGGATTTCCTGCGGGTTGGAGCTTTCATTGATGAAAGCGTGACGGGCCGCGCCGGAAATAAATCCGTCCGCCTTGCCTACGCCCTGCAGGAAGAAGCTCAGGTCGATCCCCTTATACCCCACGTTCCCTTTGAAACCGTACGTGTACCGGGGAATGGAATTGCCGATCACTTCGCGGTCAGCCGCCGGGGTGATTTCACCGTCCCCGTTCAGATCGCGGTAGATGAGGTCGCCGGGTTGCATAGGGAAGCTCTTGTTATACGGGAACAACGGCGTGTATTTGCCGGTAGCGTCGTCGTATTTGTAGTCAGACACCTGCGAAATGCGCTCGGCCACATACCCGTAATAGGCATCAATGGGGTAACCTACCATCCGGATGCGCTCTCCGGGCGTGCTGGGCGCGTCGCCGAGGCTCACCACCTTATTGCGGACGTCGGAAATGTTGAAGTTGGCGCCGTACGACCAGTCGTTCAACCGGTCTTGCCACCCGGCCATGAATTCCCATCCCTGGTTGCGCACCTTGCCGGCGTTCTGGGCGGGATACGAACCGCGCAGGCCGAGCACGTCGGGCAGGGGCACTTTCAGGAGGATGTCGTTGGTATTGTTGATGAAATAATCCGCCGTAACGGTCAGCCGGTTGTTCAGCATGGCCAGGTCGATGCCCACGTCCTGCTTCACGACGGATTCCCAGGTGAGCAGTTCGTTGGGAACGCCCGTCTGGCGGTAACCTACGGTCAGCACGTTGCCGATAGGCATGGTGGCAACGGAATTGATGATGGACAGGTAAGCGAAATCGTCTCCCACCTTGTCGTTCCCCTGCGTACCGTACGACAGGCGCACTTTACCGAAATTGATGACGTGTTTCAGCCTTTCGAAGAAGGGCTCGTTGGAGAACACCCATCCGGCGGAACCGGAGAAGAACCAGTTCCATCGCACCGGCCCGGCGAAGCGGGTGGAGCCGTCGTACCGGAAGTTCCCTTCCAGCAGGTATTTATCGTTATACGCATAGTTCAGCCGGCCGAAAAGCGATTGCAGGGCGTTCTGCGCGGCGTCGGAATTGTTCAATTGGTTGAGGGTGCCGAGATTGATGGAGCCCACTTCCTGCGTGGGCAGGTTGGTGCGGGTAGCGCTGAAGTTGCGGCTCACGTTCTCTTCCGCAGATGCGGCCACCATGCCTTTCAGGTAATGCCCGCCGTGGAAGGTTTTCTCGTATTCGGCCATCCCGATGATGGTCTGGTACAAACCGGTATAGTCGCGGTTGTCGATCTTGTTGGGATAGTTGGATTGATAGATGAGCGAATTATCTACCGGGCTGTAATAGTTGATGGTTTTGGAGAAGATCTCGCGGAAAGAGTTGTACTTCACGAGGCCGTACTGCGCGCGCAGCCGGAACTCCTTGGTAATATTCAGCGTGCCCTGCAGGTTGGCGGTGATCTCCTGCGATGCGAACTTGTTGGTACCGCCGTCTGTCGTAATGGCGATGGGGTTCTGCGATCCGCCGTGATACCCCCAGCTGCCGTTGGTGAAACGTACGGGGATGAGCGGGGAAATCTGGTGGGCGGAATAAAGCGGGCCCGCGTCGAAGTCGACACCCGCGCTGGAACCGCTGTTCAGCCGGTCTACATAACCGATGTTGGCATCCAGCTGGAGAATGTCGAATACGGTCGTGTTCACGCGCAGGCGCACGTTGTGGCGCTTGGCGGAGAAGTTGTCGCCCGTTACGAGGCCGCCCTGTTTCAGATAGGAATAGGACAGGTAATAATTGGTATTGTTGGCGCCGCCGGAAAGGTTGAGCATGTGGCTCTGCTGCGGGGCGCTGGATTTGTAGATTTCGTCGATCCAGTTGGTATTGGCGAAATAGTTGGGATCGGAGCCGTTGCGCGCGGTCTCGATCTGCGCGTCGGTGAACGTGGGGTTCTGGCCTGCGTTCACTTTGGCTTCGTTCTGCAATGTCATGTAATCCACGGAACCGAGGAATTTCGGCAGCGCGGTCGGCGTCTGGAGGCCGAAATAATTGGCATACGTGAGCGAAGGCCTGGCGTTGCCCTTCCCTTTTTTGGTGGTCACGAGGATGACGCCGTTGGCGCCGCGCACCCCGTAAATGGAGGAAGAGGCCGCGTCTTTGAGCACGGTTACCGTTTCGATATCGTCCGGGTTGAGAATGTTCAGGTTGCCGCCGGGGATACCGTCTACCACCACGAGGGGATCGGGATCGTTGAGGGTCCCGATGCCGCGGATGCGGATCTTCGTTGTGTTATCGCCACCGCCGGGAATGCCGGATGCGCTCTGGAAGGTAACGCCGGGCATTGATCCCTGCAGCGCCGCCGTGGGCGAAGTGACCGGGCGGCCGGCGAAATCTTCGCTGGTTACGGTGCTCACCGCGCCGGTGAGGTTCGCTTTCTTCTGGGTGCCGTAGCCTACTACCACTACTGCGTCGAGCGCGGTGGTGGAGGGTTTGATGGACAAGCTGAAGGTGGTGCGCCCGTCTGCCGTGAAAGGCACGTCTTCATACCCCATCATTTTCACCACCAGCTTATCCCCTTCCGAAGCCGCGATGCGGAATTCGCCTTTTTCGTTGGTGATGACGGATTGATTGGTGGTCTGGTTCCAGACGCGGGCCCCGGGAACGGGAGCGCCTTTTTCGTCGGTCACCTTTCCACCGATATCGGCCTTCACGACCGCTTTACGCCGCACCACGATGGTGTTCTGGTTAATGGTGTAAGTCAGCGGCTGGCCTTCGAAACACCTGGCCAGTACCGTTTCGATGTCGGCATTGCGGACATGTACCGAAACAGGCCTTGCATCTTCGAGCATTTCGGTGTTGAAAAGGAAATTGTACCCTGCCTGCGCCTTGATCTGGCGGAAGATGTCGCGGAGGGAAGCCCTGTCTTCCGACAGGGTAATCTTCTGCGCATAGGCGGCCGCGGCGGCCTGCAGGGACAGGAACAGCACCAGGGCCGCCGTGATACGGATCACCCTGCGGGCCTTTCCGGGCAATAGCCGTAGCTTCCCCGGGGTGGAGACGTGAGATTTCATACGTTTACAGATTGTTCTTAGTAGTTAAAGCTGGTTGACGCGTGTATATTGATTTTGCTAGTTCATGACTTGAATGGTGTTGCCTTCCACGCGGAACTGCACGGTACCGGTGAGCGACAGCATATGCAGTACGTCCTGCACGTTTTTGAAACGGGAAATGGAGCCGGCGAAAGAGATCGTGGTGCCCGGATCGCGGAAGCGCACGTCCACATCGTACCATCTGGAAATTTTCCGCATGATGGACGGCAGCGGCTCGTCGTTGAAAACGAACATCCCGTTCTTCCATGCCATGGCCTGTTCCAGGTCGGCGCTGCGCACCTGGATCCGCTGTCCTTCCGTGAACCGCCCCTGCTGTCCCGGTTTCAGGACAACGGCCGCTCCGCCGCCGCTGAGGCGCACCTTGCCTTCGAGCAGGGTGGTTTGGACAGCGGGCTCGTCGGCATACGCCATTACGTTGAAGTGCGTGCCGAGCACGTCTACATCGAGGCCGCGGGCTTTGACGCGGAAAGGCTGGCGTTCGTTGCGCGCCACTTCGAAATAGGCTTCGCCGTCCAGCTCCACGGTCCGCTCCGGCCCATCGAAAACAGCCGGAAAGCGCAGCCTGGAAGCGGCGTTCAGCCAGATCCGGGTACCATCCGGGAGGGTCAGGTCATATTGCCCGCCGCGCGGAATGGCGATGGTATGGAAAACGGGCTCCGGCGGCACTTCGCCATCGCCGGAATAGACGATTTGTCCATTGGCGGTTTTCTGCACCAGGGCCCCGCCCTGCCGGGCGATCTGGCCCGAGCTGGCGCCTCCCAGGACAATTTCGCTGCCGTCGCCCAGGATGAGCACGGCTTTATTGGAACCGGGAACGATATGCTTTTGGACCGTATCCACCGGAACGGTTTTATCCGCGACCGGAGCATTTGGCCGATGAGGCTGAAGGAGGAAAACAGCGGCCCCTGCGGCGAGGAGCACCGCGGCGGCGGCGGCGAGCTTTTTCCAGGGGAAGAGGCGCCTTACCTTTTCCTCGCGGGAAATGGAAGCCTGCAGGCGGGCGTAGACCGACTCCTGCTGGGACGCATCGTCCCACTGGCCGTCTACCCATTCAAAATCATCCTTATACGACTGCAGGAGCTCGAGCTCCCGGGGGGTACATTCTCCCCGGAGCGACTTTTCGTACAGCGCGATGAATTCGTTTTTCGATAACATAGGTGGCCTGCTTTCCTATATAGAGCCGTTTATCCATCCGCACACACATACTTTTTGAAAAAATTGTAATTTGCCGTCATCGGGAATCATTTCCGCGGAAAGTCCTCATCCATCACCCTCATTCATAATAATTTAACGCGGGCTTATTTAATTATTCGACCAACTTTGGGGCATGAACACGATCGATGCGAATGCGGCGGATGCCGTTTTGTGGCTGGAAGTAAGGCAACACGACAGGAGGGCGTACAGGATACTGTTCGACCGCTACGGCGGCGCGCTTTACCGTTCGGCCTTCCGCATGCTGCAAGACCGGGAAGCGAGCGAAACCGTGGCGCACGATATTTTTCTCAATCTCTGGCTGAAGCGGGAAACCCTCGAGATCCGGGACTTCCGTTCCTACATCATGACCGCCGCCCGGTATCATGTATATAAAGCCCTCCGCGCCAGGGCCGCCTCGCCGGAAACAGCTGTGGCAACTGAGATGATGGAAGGGATGTCCGGTTCGATCGGGAACGGCGCCGAAGAAAAAATGGCAGAATTGCGGGTGAGGGAACTCATCGGGCGGCATATGAACGATCTTCCGAAACGCTGCCGCGAAATATTTTTGCTGAGCCGGGAACAGCATCTTACCAACCAGGAAATCGCGGAAAGACTGAACATTTCGCGCCGCAGCGTAGAAAACCAGATCACCTTCGCCCTGCGCCATCTGCGCATGCATATGAAGGAATACAGCCTCCTCGTGGCCGTGCTCCTCGATGTCTGATTAACATTCTTCCTTATTTACACAACGGTACAAACCGAAATGCTGCACGGCTTTTTGCCGTGTGCGCGCATTCGTTTTATCCAACGCGCCTTTCCTTTCCTGGCTTTACATTCTTCCACACTGCACCATCAATTCTATTAACCTGAATGGAGCTTGATAGCGTTAGAGGTTTGATTTGAGTTGGATGGGATTCCCGATGGTGTCGTACCCCTGGAAGATGAGGTTGTTGCCCGAATCGATGCCGATGGAAACCCTGGGGCGGCCGCGGTCGTCGCGGATGAAGAGCCCTACCGCGCGATTATCGGTTTTGCCGATGAAGAGCCGTTCCTGCCCGGTGAGGCCCTGTGCGCGGAGGTTACGGAGGGTGGCTGCGAGGGCGGCCGTGTCGTTGAGGGCTTTGAGGGAATCGTGCAGCCGGACCAGTTTACCGGTGGGCATTTCATCGCTCCGGTCCCACATTTTCAGGCCGTAGTGGCGGCGTTGGCCATTGTCTTCGTATTGGAGCTGAACGATTTGGTCGTTGGCATATTGATCGAGTGAAAATCCCATATCGGATGATTTCTTTTCGCCGGAATAGGTGAATCCGCCGCATTCGTCGCCTTCGTCGTTGAAGAAGATCAGACCGGCGCCGCGGTCGCGCTGTGGCAGGGTTTTTCCGTCTACGATGCCGGGGTGCTGGCGTTCGCGGTTGGCGACGACGAGGCGGAGGGTGCCATCTTTTTCGACGATGTTGATGCGTTCCACGGTGATTTCGCGGAACCGGCCGCCGTTGTGGTTATGGAAGAAGGTTTGCCAGGCCAGGAGGGCAACTACGGCGCTGAGGGCAACGCTATATACCTGGAGGAAACGGAGTTGCCGGAAGGCGTGGGAATTATTGGATTGCATATTGTGTGAATTTGGCTATTGACGAAGTTGGAATATTGCTGGTGGCGGTTATAAGCGGGAAGAACAACGGCGTTGCGGGCGTTGCTGTGTGATATGGTTACCGGGTTGAAACTGGCGGCTGTGATGCGGTAAAACGGTAAAAAAGGCATGGCCGGACGGGGAATTTCCATTGAAATTATCAAAAAATCAGCATCTCCATCCGTTTTTCGGAGATATTCTCGGTTTCAGAAGAGATATTCTCGCCCTTTTTTTCATCATCGGGTTTCCATCCGCATTAAGTTTGCAGTATTGTTTTTAATCCACCCCAAACTAGCTACGTTATGCTACGACCATTAAAGTATCATAGCGAAATGCGGAAACGATCGTTTCGATGTCCTGGAAGGGTATTTCCACCTTGCAGTCAGGTAGCGTACCGTTTCGTGTTTTCGACTGTCCGGCATGATTATAATTTTCTGCCGAACGTATTGTTTGACCAGTTGCGGGGCAGTTCGGTCGACTATGACAACATGGATGACCATCAATACTGTGCCCGTTGCGGGATATCATTGTTTGATACGCTTTCGGGCGCGCGGAGGGCTTATAGGCGGTTCAGCGAAAAGGTAAAAGCGTACCTGGGATACACGCATATCGCAAAGGGCTACCTGGACGAGCGGGATGGATGGATGAAAAGCATAGATGGGAATGGCCATTTTACTTTTTATGAACACGCCGATGCCGCGTTGGAAACAAAATTTACGATTATTGAACAATTATAATTTTCAGCAATGAAAGTAACAGACAGTTATTTAAACCATCTGCCATTCGGCAAGTTTGTAAAACTTCGGAATCTATGGAGTTTCGATGCATTTCCGCTCCTGGAGCATTTCAGGATGCAGGATGGAACCGATTATTTTTCATATTGGATTGATTTGCCGGGCAAAATTGGTAAACGAATGTTTTGGCAGGTTGCCCCACAGGACCTTTCTGCTTTCTTTAAAGGTTCTCTGTCATTAAGGGATTTGATCCTGGGAGGGGATAAAGATGCATACCGATTTGTTTTCGAGGTCAGTCAAACAGGTGAATTTAAGGATGGGACCATCTTGACGGCGGGCAAAGTACCCCAAGAGTATTGTCCTGATGAGGAAAGCTTTTACGTGTGAGAAATTATATAACTTCTACGTGAGGTGAATCAGCAGGTTTGGCGGTGGTTGAATTACCGAAGGGGCTGGTGCAACTTGTCGCAATTCGCCCAAAGTTTGTCGCGTTTGCACAGGGTTTCCTGTCGGGAATCTGTCTAGGTTTGTAGTGTTGTTATTCCTCAACGCTTAAAACCTGAAAATATGCAAAAGATCACTCCCTGTTTGTGGTTCAACTTCAATGCCGACGAGGCGCTGGCTTTTTATGAAACCGTTTTCCCGGATTTCAAGATCCTGAGCAAGAGTCATTATGGTGAATGGGGAGGCCCCAATGCCGGGAAGCTCCTGACGGCGGAATTCGAGCTGTTTGGGTCCCGGTTCCAGGCGCTGAATGCCGGGCCACAATTTCCTTTCACGGAAGCGATTTCCCTGAGCATCCGATGCAAGGGGCAGGAAGAGGTGGATAATTATTGGAACAAATTAACGGCCGATGGCGGGCAGGAAAGCATGTGCGGCTGGTTGAAGGATAAGTTCGGGCTTTCGTGGCAAGTGGTGCCGGAAGAATTGACGAAACTGATGTCGGACCCCAACAAGGAACGCGCTACCCGTGCAGCCCAGGCGATGATGAAGCAGAAGAAGATCGTGATCAGGGAAATCCAGGATGCGGTGGATGCCGTGCCAGCCTGATCCAAGCCGGGGTTCCCGGTTTCGCGGGGGCGCCAGGGACGAGGAGATGTAACGCTGCTTGTTAGAGGCCGTGTTTTGGGTACTGTGGGCGGTTTATCAGGACGCGGAGAAGGTTTCTCTGCCTGATGCAGGCCGGTTTTCTGGTACCGTAGGCGCCTTCAGTGCGCGGATGAACGCAGTCTCTGCATGATGTAGGCCGGGTTTCTTGTATCGTGAGCTTTAGCAGTGCGCGGATGAACACTGTCACTGCATGATGCAGGCCGGGTTTCTTGTATCATGAGAGCTTTAGCAGTACACGGATGAACGCTGACTATGACTACAATCTGACGGGGTTCTGGTACCGTGAGAGCTTTAGCAGTACGCGGATAAACGCTGACTATGCCTACTATCCGACGGGGTTCTGGTACCGTGAGAGCTTTAGCAGTGCGCGGATAAACGCTGACTATGCCTAGTATCTGACGGGGTTCTGGTACCGTGAGAGCTTCAGCAGTGCACGGATGAACGCTGTCTCTGCATGATGTAGGCCGGGTTTCTTGTATCATGAGAGCTTTAGCAGTACACGGATGAACGCTGTCTCTGCCTACTATCCGATGGGGTTCTGGTACCATGGGCGCTGTATCGGAATGCGGATGAACACAAACGCTGGACTGCTGCAAACCGGGCTTCTGCTACCGTAGACGGATTAAACCTCGCGGGACAGCCCCTCCCGGATGCGTTGGTACATGCTTTTATCATCCAACGCGTTCTCCAATTCACCCAGGATGCGGAGCAGGTCACCGGAAGATTGCAGCAGCCATTTGCGGTTTTCTTCGCGGATGACTTGCAGCATGGGCCCGATACGCTTGTACATGTTTTTGCCACTGGCGCTGAGAGACAACAGGCGCCGGCGGGCATCCCGTGGGTCGGGAGACGCTTTCATAAGGCCATGTTCCAGCATTTGGTCTGCCAGTTGCACAACGGCGGGATGGCTGATCTGCAGGGCATCCGAAATCTCGGTGATGCTCATGGTTTTCTTCCGGCTGAGCAGTTCCAGGATCAGAAACCACCGCGCTTCAAAATCCAGGGAAGATTCCTTGTAAATCCGGCTGACATCCTGGGACAGGCGCTCTCCCAGCCTTTTCAAGCGGGTCGCCAATGCGAGTTCTTCCAGTTCGTGGACGATATTCATGCCTTAAAAGTATCCCTTTTTAGGCGTTACGACATTATTTTCCGAAAATTCCTTCGCGAACTTCCTGCGGAATGTCGTTCCATATGTTCGGAGCTGACGGCGCCAGCTCCGGAATGTCGTTTCATGATAAACAAATGATACTGCCGTGCCAATTACCGGATCGACCAATAACAGATATTAGGTAGGTCCACGTCAGCACCTGCACTTATCGCTCAGCTCGCATGACGTTCCTCTTCTTCCGCTTCACCAGTCGGGCAGCAAGGCCGTACTTCTGCCAGCCACCGAATCGATAGTTAAATGTCAACGTCAGCACCCGCCTACCACGCTCCACTCGCACAACGTTTCCCTTCTTCCGCCCCACCAGTCCGCCGGCGAGGGCCGCCTTGCTGCTCAACTGGTAAAGCGATAGTTAAATGTCAACGCCAACTCCCGCGCTCCACGCTCAACCCGCACGACGTTTCTCTTCTTCCGCCCCACCAGTCCGCCGGCGAGGGCCGCCTTGCTGCTGGCCACCGAAGCGGTAGTTAAATGTCAACGTCAGCACCCGCGTGTCACGGAACTGGCGAAAAGCTTCGGAATAACCGGTCAGTTTCGTGAACGCTTTCACCCGGCCAGTCAGGAAAACGTCGCTCAGGTTCAGTTTCAGGGAGCCTTTCCGTTCCCAGAACTGCCGCTGGGCACCAATACCGAGCTGCCAGTTGCTGGCAATATCCAGGAACCCGTACCAGTTGCGGCTCTGGAAATTACCATTCACCTCCATGGTGGTTTTAGGATCAAGCGTGATCGTATTGCTCGTATTGAAATTGAACACCACACGGCCTTCATTGAGATCGGTATCCACAAGATTCCCGCGATAAAGCCCATAGTATGCCACCACCGTATTGCTGCTGTTCAGCCATTTGATGGCAGTCACCGGCACGCCAACCGTTATATGGTAATAATCATACCGAGCAAGGTTGCGGTTCGTCTGCAATACGCTGTTCGGCTCCACGTCGGGCGCCAGTACGGAAAGCACATTGTCCTTCGTTCTGCTGTAACCGGCCTTGGCAGTATAGACCTCGCGGAATGCGTACACCAGTTCGTATGACGCCGTGATCTCCGGCCGAAGCGCAGGATTCCCGGTCGAAGACGTCAAGGGGTCGAGGAAAACGCGGAAAGGATTAAGCTCGCGGTACGAAGGCCGGTCGATTCGCCGGCTCAATGTAACGCCCAGATCGTGCCGGTCATTGAACTTGTACCCCAGGTAACCACTGGGAAAAAGTTGCACATAATCCCGGTCGAAGGTTTCTTCGTGTATCACCTGGCGGCCATTGGCAAGGGTCTGCTCCAACCGCAAACCGAACTGGTAGCTTAGTTTCTTCCAGTTTCCGGAGCCGTTAAGATAGGCCGCGTTGATGTTTTCCTTATAAATAAAACGATTGCTCTTGCCTTCTTCCAGATCATATCCGCCATGGCTGCGGTCAAAAAAGCTGACGTCGTTGTCCGTACGCACCCAGCTGCTTTTGATACCGCCTTCCAGCTTCATCCCCCATCTTTTTATAGGGTGAACGTAGTCCACCTTTACGGAGTAGATATCGAGCTGGCCGCTCAGATCGCCGAACAGCAGGAAATCCTGCCGCGCAGGAGCATTGCCGGCATCCAGGTAAGCAGTTCGATAGTTCTGATACTCCCAACTGGTATACCGCGCATAGTCGAGATCCGACGTTAATTCACGGCCAGAGGTGTCCAGCAAGCGCCGGAAATTGAGATTGAAGCTGTAGTTACGGCGGTGCAAATTATTATTCCCCAGGGTGTTGAACCGCCCGGTGGGCGATTGCGCGGCGTCGAACGACTGCGCCTTGCTGTCTGAACGGACCATCCCGTCATTGATAACCGCATTGGCCGCGAAGCCGACCGTGGTACGGGAATTCGGCTGATAATCCATACCGCCGCGGACATTATGCGTATTGAACCGGAACCCGAAAAAGTTATCGTAATCGTTGCCGCCGGTTTCCACACCTTCTTTGGTGAAGAATTTCCGGTGGATGTCGAGATCGTTGTAATCGCGGCGATGGCCCAAATTATACGATGCGAAATAATTGAGGGGACCTTTCCGATGGTTGATACTCAGCGAAGGATTCACCTTCGCATAAACACCCTGTCCTAGGCTGAGCCCCACCGTTCCGTTGGTACCGTTGTTCCGGCCTTTTTTAAGCCGGATATCGATGATCCCCGCGTTGCCGGCGGCATCGTATTTCGCGGAGGGATTGGTGATGAGATCAATCCGGTCAATCTGCGCAGCGTTGAGGCTTCGCAGGTAAGTGGCGAGGTCTTGCCCGGACATGGGCACCTGCTTCCCATCGATCATCACCAGCACACCCTGACGCCCTCTCATGGCGATGTTGTCATTTTGATCGACCGTGATGCCCGGGGCTTTTTCGAGCACTTCCAGCGCATTGCTTCCCGCTGCGGAAATGGAACCGGCAACATTCAGCACGGTTTTATCATACTGCTGTTGCACCAAAGGCTTCTGGGCTACCACGTTCGCTTCGCGGAGCTGCCGGGCAGCCGCCTCCAGCCTGATTTCCCCGAGATCGGTAGCGGTGGAATGCAAGATCTCTGCAGACAGGTACCGGTTGTAAGCCAGATGCTGTATCGCCACCAGGTACTTGCCAGCCCTTACGCCCGAAATGCGGAAATTCCCCTGCGCATCGGCATATTCCATCTTCACCAGTTGCTTATCGGCAGCATTCAGCAACTGCACGATCACCTCTTCCGGGCGGAAACCCTCGCCCCCGGAAACCTTCCCGCGGATGTCTCCACCCGCCTGCGCCAACGATCCTGCCGGCCAGGCCAGCATTAAACTGATAATAACACGAACAAAAAGTAAAGAAAAACGCTTCATCGGGGAACAGATTTTGGGTAATGTTTCCACGAAATTCCACCGATCCCACCATGGTTCCAAGCGATTTTATGTAAGTGCTTACCATTATTGGGAACATGTCCGATTCCGGACATTCCCTCCGCCGGTCTTCACATCATTTCAGCCTTTCTTTTTCATTATATTTAACTGACCCAATCGGCCATTCTCGCTTCCAGACCCTCCATCCATCGCCCCCAGCCGGCATTTCAGCCTCCCGGCCCCACGTTTCCCGCAACCCTCACCTGCACCATTCTTCCCGGAAAACAACTCCTCCCCGACGAGAACTGAAATTTTGGTTTTTATAGATGAACGGTATATTCAGCTTTCCGAATCCGCCCGGGGCCCGTCCGAAAGTAATCTAGTCCCACCCTGTAAACAGGAAGGCGGCGGTACCGGCCATTCCCGGTAACGACCGGCTTCCTATCCGAAGCGATACCCATGCATCAGGCCCGTAAAACCTTGATCATCGCCGACAATTCCTCGTCTGCCAGCCCCATGTCTGCCGCTCGGCGGAACATCCCCGCCAGGTATTCCGGGAAAGCGCTGTTGATCCCCGCATCTTTGGCCTGCTCCAATATCCTCGCCGACGCATCCACCGAAATGCTCAGCGGGCTTTCCGTTTTGGCAAAGCGATTTTCATGCACCAACTGTCCTTCGTACTTGATAAATTCCCCGAAAGTGCTGAGGATCCCCGTCAGCAGTCCCGCGTATTTATCGACCGGGAAACCCGCATGCTCCATGATCCGCGCGCCGTGGAAAAAGCCCATCAGCGTCCCGTAAATCCCTGAAAGCGTGGCCAAATCGACCGACGAGGCCAGTCCTGCGCCTTCTCCCAACCATTCCGGCGCGCCGGCGAAGGTTTTCAGCACCGGGAGCGCCGTTCCCCAGGCCGATTTTTTACCCGAAATATATAAAGGAGTGTCTTCCCGTCCCATTTGTTGCGGCGCGGCCTGGATGGCGCCATCGAGGTATCCGGCGCCAAGGGCTTCCGCCCAGGCTTCGAGGCGTTCCGCTTCTGCAGGGCTGCCGCTCGTCAGCTGCACAAGCACTTTCCCTTTCCAGTCTGCAGCTTCCGTGCCTGCGAGAATGGCATTTGCCGCGGCGTAATCATGTACGCACATCACGATCACATTTCCCGCGCTCACCGCTTCTTCAGGCGTTGCCGCCACTTTCGCGCCCGCTTCGGCGAGAGGAATGGATTTACCGTTGCTGCGGTTCCAGACCGTTACGTCGTAACCTTGCGCCAGGAGTAATTTAGCCAGCGTGGCGCCCATCATGCCGAGGCCCAGAACGGCCGCGGACCTTTCATTGTGTTGTTTCATCGTTCGTTTGTTTTGCTGGAACAAAGGTGCGGCGCAACGGAGAGGCGGACAATACGGGAAAAAAGATTCGGTAGGGAGAAAAAGTTCCCTATGGCGGCAAAAGCTCATTCCCGAAAAAGGGCTAACTTTCCTGAAAGGAATGGATTATGTACGAAAGGAAAATTGCAGAAAACCTGGATTGTGGCGTCAACGTGGCCAACAAGATCGTGGGCGGCAAATGGCGCGCCTGCATCATTGATTCGATTTCACGGGGCATCAGCAGGCCCAGCGGGATACAGCGCGAAATCCCGGAAGCGCCGGCGCGGGTGGTCCAGATGCACCTCCGCGAGCTGGAAGCCCTTCAGGTGATCCGGAAAGAGACCTCAGGCGGGTTCCCCCTGAAAGCGGAATACTTCCTCACGGAATTCGGCCGCTCTGTACTGCCGCTCATCGCCGCAATGGATGCCTGGGGCAATGCGAACAAGGCATTCGTGCAGGAAATCTCGGCCGCCATGGCGGAAGAATCGCTCAATACACCGTCTTGAAAGTCGTCATCGCACCATATGACCCGCTCTGGCCCGACGCTTACGCAGCGCAGCAGCGCCTCATCGCCGAGGCGCTCGGGCATCTGTTCCCGGTGATCGACCATATCGGCAGCACATCCGTGCCCGGGCTCGCCGCCAAACCGGTGATCGATATCCTCGTGGGCGTCGCGTCCGACGAATGGCTCGATGCGACGATCGAACCGATGAACCGCCGCGGCTATACTTACTTCCGCAAATACGAACCTTCCATGCCCTACCGCCGCTTTTTCGCTTTGCTGGACATGCCGCCCGGCGAACCGGCGCCCTGGCTGGTAGATATCGGCGATCCCTTCGTGACCGGCGGCCCCATCCCCTCGCTCGTCAACATCCACATCATGGTCAAAAACACCTGGCATTGGAAAAGGCACCTGGCGATGCGGGACTTCCTGCGTTCGCACCCCGATGTGGCCGATGCCTATGCCGCGCTCAAGATCGGGCTCTCGGCCCGGGAGTTCGGCGACACCAACGAATACAACGCCGCGAAAGATGCCTTCGTAAAATCCGTAGAACAGCGCGCCCTCGCCTGGTGGAAGGGCTGATCCCCGCCATTGTTGTTCCCTTCCCGGCAAATGTGTAAATTCGATATTAAACCATGCCATATGCCGCAACCCAATCTTCCCTTATCAGACGCCGATATCCGGCATTTCATCACGGAAGGCTACGTTCGCCTCAACCAGGCATTCCCGCGCGAACTGGCGCTGGAAGTGCAGGATATTTTATGGAAGGAAATGAACCTCCGCCCGGATGCGCCTGCGCAATGGAAAGCGCCCGTAGTCTGGCTGGGCGAGTTTTCGCAGGAACCATTCGTACAGGCGGCCAACACGCCCGTGCTGCACGCCGCGTTCGACCAGCTCGTCGGCCCCGGCCGCTGGGCGCCCCGCCAGAGCGTGGGCACATTTCCCGTCCGCTTTCCGAGCAACGAAGACGCGGGCGACGATGGCTGGCATGTGGACGTGAGCTTCCCCGGCCGCGAAGCCGCCAGCGATCCGGGAAATTTCTTCAAGTGGAAATCCAACCTCCACTCCAAAAACCGCGCGTTGCTGATGCTGTTCCTCTTTTCCGACATCGGTGAAAACGACGCTCCCACCCGCATCCGCGCAGGTTCCCATCTCGATGTGGCCAAACTCCTTCGTCCACATGGCGATAAAGGCCTCACCGCCCTGCAGATCGCCGATAAACTGGGCGGTACGGGCCACCGGAAAGAAGCCCTGGCAACCGGCGAAGCCGGCACCGTGTATCTTTGCCATCCCTTCCTCGTTCACGCGGCGCAAAAGCACCGCGGCACACAGCCCAGGTTCCTCGCGCAACCGGGTTTATTTCCCAAACAACCCTTTTCGCTGTTCAATAAAGCAGGAAATTACAATGCCATAGAATCCGCCATCAGACTGGGTATCGGGCTGGACAAAGAATAGCTGTCCAATTATTTTTATGGAACGGGCGCGTGATTGCATCATCCTGAAAATTCGGATATGCGATACGTTAGCTTGTTACTATGTACAATGGGCCTGATTTCCTGCCATCAACCCGGATTTCAGATCCGCACCTATCACGAAAACGGATACACGCTGTTCGACACGTTACTTCACGGCAATGTACAATCCATCCCCTTCGATGCATACGCCCGGTATGCCATTTGCTATATCGGCCCGGACTCCGGCAAAATAGCCACCGGCAAGCCATTGCCGCGATCCGGAAGAACCGGTAACGTCGGCGGATGCCTGGCCAGGAAATTCGACAGCAGCTACATGAACATCCAGGTGGACACGTCACATACTCAACTTCAAATTGAACATTCTCATTTCGACTCGACAGCCAACCGCCGCATCGTAGATTCCATTTCATTGTTCAACGGGATGCGCGTAACATTGAAAAATGTCTCGGATTCGCTGCTGTACCTTGGCAAATCCAATACGCTCGAATTCGCTTTCCTGGAAATCCAGAATGGGAAAAAAGACTGGATAAGGATCGAGAACCCTTCGTCGTGGTACAGGTCCTGCAGCACCGGCGCAAGAGACAACTACCTCCGGCCCGGATAAATCCTCATTGCGAAGTTTCCGCGTTACGAAGGCGAATTCACTGCTAACTTCAGGGTGGTCTGGGAAAAATCCAGCCGTCAGAAAATCTGTTCCAACGAATTCGTGGCACCCGTCAGCGATCTCATGCTCAATATCGTTGACCTGAAAACGGAAAAGTATTTCGAATAACCTGTCAATCCTCCGGGATCCAGCTGGTGCAGAAACTGCCGTCCCCATTCATTTTCAGGAATTCTTTCGGCGGGGCGCCAGTATAATGCCTAAAGTCTTTGATGAGGTGGCTCTGGTCGTGGTAACCGAACCGCTCGATGAGGAAAAACCAGTCCGGTTTTTGCGAAGGGTGCTCCAGCAGCCAGTTCACCACGGCTTTGAAGCGCAGGAACCGGATCAGTTCCTTGGGTGAATACCCGCCGTATTTCCGGAATCGCTGCTGCACGGCGCGCTCCGTGATATCCCATTGTTCCGCGATCACTTTTACCGGGTTGAGCGCCGGGTTGCGGATGGCGTCGAGGTTTTCGAGGAGGGGAACCGACGCCGGTTCCGAAGGCGCTACGGCTTGCAATATCATCTTTTCCGCAGCGGCGGCGCGCTCCATCGGGTCGGAAATCCGGGCGAGGGATGCGTGCATCGCCTCCAGCCGGACGGCCGTTTGCGCGAAGCGGGGATCGTCTGCCACCGACAGATCGATATCGTCGGGAGAAATGCCCAGCAGGCGATAAAAGCCGTCGAGCACGAAAGGCAACACCAAAATATCGGTACCCCCGGGGCGTTCGTAGGTGAGCATCCGGCGGAGGGGGCCCAGGACCATGATGTCGTCCATCGTATGCTGCAGGGCTTCCGACCGGTCGAACGTATAGCGCAACGGCTCGCCGAAACTGAATATCAGCAACATTTCCAGGTTGGGCGACAAATGAAAGACCTCAGCAGCAGCGTTCTCCGGCGCCTGGATGGCGTACAGCGGCTGCAGCACGTTTTTCAACCTTTCGTCCCTGTCATATTTCTTACCGTATATATCCATGGCGTTCGTTTTCTTACAATTTCCGGCGGGGCGCCGGTGGTAAGTTTGCATCATCAAACCGAAAACAAAAGTAAAACATTCTACCATGGCATTACACACACTCCTCGGCGCCAATGGCACCATCGCCTCCGCCCTCCTCCCCGTTCTCCAGGCCGAAGGCCAGCAGGTCCGTCTCGTTTCGCGGGCCCCGAAATCCATTCCCGGCACCGAATCCATTGCCGCCGATGTGCTCGACTACGAACAGGTGCTCCATGCGGTGAAGGGATCGGATATCGTGTATATGCTCGTCGGCATCCAGTACAATGCGTCGGTCTGGGAGCGCGACTGGCCCGTGATCATGCGCAACGTCATCAACGCCTGCAAAGCCGCCAATGCCAGGCTCATCTTCTTCGACAACGCCTACATGTACGGAAAAGTAGATGGCGACATTACCGAAACCACGCCCTACCGCCCTGTTAGCCGCAAAGGAAAGGTGCGCGCCGGCGTAGCCCAAATGCTGGAAGCCGAAATGCGGTCCGGCGCGTTAAAAGGCATCATCGCCAGGGCGGTCGATTTTTACGGCCCCGGTGTTACCGACAAAAGCGCCGCCGGCGTGCTCGTGTTCGCCAACATGAAAAAAGGTAAAAAAGCGCAATGGTTCCTCAACGCCGACGTTCCCCGCGCCTACAACTATACGCCCGACGCCGCAAGGGCTTTGTATATGCTGTCCCAAAGCGAAGCAGCCTTCGGGCAGATATGGCACCTGCCCTGCGTAAGCCCAGCGCTTACGGGCCGCCAGTTCATACAGCTCGCCGCCAAGGAAATGGGCGCAAAAAACAGCGTGACCGTTTTGCCGAAATGGCTCCTCAAAGTCATCGGCTGGTTCAACCCTTTCATGCGCGAAATGCAGGAAATGCATTACCAGGACGCGTTCCCGTTCCGCTTCAGCTCCGCCAAATTCGAAAAGCATTTCCATTTCACACCCACTTCTTACGAAGCGGGCGTGAAAGCCACCGCCCAATGGTACCTCGCGCAACCCTGACCCAACGGCATGAAAATCCGGCGGCAATGCCTATCTTGGACACTCGAACAACCTGTAAAAACGGGAAAGCGAATTAAAACACCAGATCATGAGAATGTACCAGGAAATGCTGCGGTTGCCGGGAAAACGCAGGGGATTTCACCTTGTCACGGAGGAAGTGCTCCGCGCGATCCCGGCCATCCGGGGGATAAAGATGGGCATGCTGCAAGTATTCATCCAGCATACGTCTGCCTCGCTGACGGTGAACGAGAACGCCGACCCCACGGTGCGCCGCGATTTCGAGACGTTCTTCAACAAAGCCGTTCCGGAAAACGATCCGGATTACGAGCACGACTACGAAGGTGCCGACGATATGCCGGCGCACCTCAAATCCTCACTGCTCGGCTGCTCCGTGCTGCTGCCCGTGCGCAACGGCCAGCCCGCCCTCGGCACCTGGCAGGGCATTTACCTCTGCGAGCACCGCAACGAAGGCGGCCCCCGCAACCTGGTCATTACCCTCTGGGGCGAATAACTTATATTTGATGATATGCTCCTTCAACCCGTCATTAGCCTCCTCCGCGAACAGACGCTGCCCGATTTCCCGTCCGGCTCCGCACTCGCTTTTAAAGACGGACGGCTGTACCTCGTGGGTGACGATGCCCGCGAGCTCCGCATCCTCGATACGCAATACAAGACCACGGGTTCCGTGACGCTGTTCTCCCATCCGCAGTACCGCATTCCAAAACCGGAAAAGGCCGACCTGGAATCGGCCGTGGTACTGAAACACAAGCAGGCGCAATACCTGGCGGCCTTTGGCTCCGCCAGCCTGGAAACCCGCCGGCAGATATTGCTACTGCCCCTGCCCTTCCGCACCAGCGACCATCCCGTCATCTACACCCATTACGCCGCCGATTTCCTCGACGCAATCGGCGGCCAATTGCACGACGTCAATATCGAAGGCGCTACCATCGCCGCCAACAAACTGGTACTGGCGAACCGGGGACATGAAGACAATCCCCATAATACCCTCATCATTGCCCGGCCGGATTGCTGGAACCCCATGCACAACGACCGTCCCTTCCTGCAGCAGATCAAACTGCCGGAATCCAGCCAGGGATTCCGCGGCGTGTCGGACCTGTGCTACATTCCCGGCCGCGACCTGCTGCTCCTCACCCTGACCACCGAAGCCACGGCCAGCACGTACGACGACGGCATCATCGGCGACAGCTACCTGGCCGTGATCCGCGACTACAGCAAGAAAATGCGGAACGCAACGGTGATGCCCGACGAGATGGTGAACCTGTCGAGCGTATCGGCCGTATTCGCCGGACAAAAGATCGAGGGCATCTGCCTGGAAAAAAGCCGTGCGGAAGGCCTGCTGCTCCACCTGGTGGCCGATAACGACGCGGGCGAGAGCCGGCTTTTCGCCATCAATGCCGTGCTGTAAAACACGCTTGGCGGATACATCGCGGCAACTTACCTTTATAGTCTCAAACACGGTTTCTTATGCGCGACGTCAATCTGTCGAACCTTCCCATCGCCGCTGCTCCCTGGAAAGAAAACGCTTCCGAGGTGCTGTACCTTTTGCAACAGGCATATCCGGACATGGACATCCTCCTGTCTGCCGAACTGGAACAGCTGGCCGAGATGCGCGACGACGACGACCAGGAAGACGCCATGGATTACCTGGGACAGGCGCTTAGCGTGTATGGATACGCGTTATACAAGATCGATTCGCTGCAGGAAGAAAACTGGTACGCGATCCTGTCTACCGACGAAGTACCGCCGGAAGAGGCCGTATACCAGGTGAGTGAAGAAGAGATGGACCAGGAAGGCATCGCCGAGGAAAGCCGGAAAACGTACGGCCGCCGCGAAGCCACGCTCTGCAAGCTCTTCGACCATGAATGGGGCGATCAGTTTTAATAAAACATGCAACCATGAACATTCTCCGGCTCGATCATTTGGTGTTAACCGTGGCGGACATAGACGCCACCTGCGCGTTTTATACGGTGGTACTGGGCATGGAAACGACGACTTTCGGCGAGGGCCGGAAGGCGCTTCGTTTCGGGGACCAGAAAATCAACCTGCACCAGCGCGGGCAGGAATTTGAGCCCAAAGCCATGCATCCCCTCCCCGGCTCCGCCGACCTCTGCTTCATCACCGACACGCCGCTGGAAGCCGTGGTGCGCACGCTGGAACATCACAACGTTCCCATCATCGAAAAGGGCGTGATCCGCACCGGCGCTACCGGCCCCATCCGTTCCGTTTACTTCCGCGACCCTGACGGGAACCTGATCGAAGTGAGCAATTATCTGAAATATGCGACTGCATTGTAAGGCTTTTTATTTCCTATCCATTGAAAACCCACGCCCAAAAGCATATCTACCTGGCATTTCCTGAATTTTTCTATTAGTCTACTAATTTTGTAGGTTATTTAAAAAAGAGTATTATCTTTGATGCGAATTACCGGTAAGCCATAATCAGATCCGAGGGATAGTTAGACCAGAGAGACCAACCAGACTATCAGTGGCATGAGGCGATCACCGGGCCTGATCTTTTCTAAAAACCAACACGCATGTCATCCTTCCTTATCATTCCTCCGCGATGTCGGGCCATGCTGCCCTGTATGCGGTAGCAGCATTCCGCTGCTTGCCGTTTGACCGTTTGCTGTACTGAAGCCCCGCCGCAGGCGGGGCTCCGGAAGCACGCGCGTATCCATTTCCGCCGTATTCCTGCTGTTGCGGGCCGGCTGTTTATTGTCGTATCTCAAATCAACCATAGCATGTTCCATTTTCTACCGACCATGCCGCGGCACCGCCATGCCTGGCCGGCGCTCATTTTCGCGGCATTGCTGCTCCTGACCGTCATTCACGGTTACGCACAAACGCAGCCTCTCATCAATTCCAGGCTTTCGGGCCGCATCGTGGACGGAAAGTCGCGCGAGCCCATTCCCGGCGCCACCGTTCAGATCAAGGGTACCACGCACGGCGTGGCCACAGACGGCGAAGGCAGGTTCGCTTTCGTGACGGGGCAGCCATTCCCCTACACCTTAATTATTACGTCCGTTGGGTATAAACGGGTGGAAGTGATCGTCGAGCATACGCAGATCGAAATTCCGCTGGAGCCTTCGCAAAGCCAGTTGAGCGACGTAGTCGTGATCGGGTATGGCACGCAGAAGAAAAGCGATTTGACGGGCGCCATCGCATCCGTATCTGGCCCGCTGCTGCGGCAACCCGTCAGCTCGTTCGACCAGGCGCTGAAAGGCGCGGCGCCGGGTGTGCAGGTAACGCAGACATCGGGGCAGCCCGGCGGCGGCGTGAGTATCCGCATCCGCGGGGGCGCTTCCATACAGGGTGGCAACGAACCGTTGTACGTGATCGACGGATTTCCCGTGTACAACAACGCCGTAACGGCAGGCACCATCACCGGCACGCCCGTCAATCCCTTAAACGGCATCAACCCCTCCGACATCGAAACCATCGACATTCTCAAAGACGCCTCCGCCACGGCGATTTACGGATCGCGCGGCGCTAACGGCGTAGTGATCATCACCACCAAAAAAGGCAAGGCAGACAGAAGCATATTGTCTTACGAAGGATCGTACGGCGTGCAGTCGCTCCGTAAAAAAGTGGATGTCCTCAACGGACGGGAGTTCGCCGCGCTGCGCAACGACGTTTTATATGATGTAAACCCGTCCAAAGGGAAATTCCAATATCTCAGCCAGGCCCAGATCGACAGCGTCGGCAAGGGGACCGACTGGCAGGACGCCGCTTTCCGCTCCGCCCCGCAGCAAAACCACCAACTGACGCTCAGCGGTGGCAGTGCGAAGACGCGGTATTACTTGTCCGGCAACTACTTCCAACAAGACGGCATCATCCGTCATACCGATTTCACCCGCCTCGGCATCCGCGCCAACATCGACGCGCAGCCGTACGACAGGCTGAAAACCGGCGCCAGCATTACGGCTTCGCGCTCAGACGGTAACGTGGCGCCCTCGGGTATCATCAATTCCCTGCTCATCATGCCGCCCACAGCGACTATTTATGAACCCAACGGCGGATATACCCTGCGAAATCCCTTCGAGAACATCTTCGCCAACCCCTACGCCACTATCGTAGAAACGCTGAACAAGGCCACCACCAACCGTTTCTTCGGGACGGCTTTCGCGGAATACAAGATCCTGGAAGGCCTGCAGGCGAAAGTGCTGTTTGGTGCAGACGTGAACAACACGCATGAAAAAAGCTATATCCCGTCCACCATTTACGAAGGCCAGCAAACGAAAGGCGCTGCAGGCCGCGGCGAATACACGAGCTATTCGTGGCTTAACGAAAACACCCTTTCCTACGCCCGCCAGGCCGGCCGTCACAGTTTCGACGTACTGGCCGGGTTCACGCAGCAGGAATTCAGCAGCGACGTGGTGCGCAGCGGCGCGCAGCAGTTCGTGTCCGACGATCTTACCTACAACAACCTCCAGAGCGGCGCCGTGCTGGTGCGCCCCTGGTCGGAAGCCACCCAATGGGTGCTCCATTCCTGGCTGGGCCGCGTGAACTACAACTACGCGAGCCGGTATTATTTTACTGCCAGCATCCGGGCGGACGGCTCGTCGAGGTTCGGGAAAGGCAATAAATGGGGACGTTTCCCTTCCGCCGCGGCATCGTGGCGGGTGAGCAACGAACCGTTTTTCAAGGATTTCAGCCGCGCCATCAGCGACCTGAAATTGCGTGCCAGCTTCGGCACCACCGGCAACCTGGAAATCGGCGAGTACCAGTCGCTCGCAACGTTGTACAGTTTGACGTATTTGTTCGGGAACACCGTGGCTACGGGGTTTGCGCCCAACCGGCTGCCCAACGACAAGCTGGGATGGGAAACCACCGTCCAGTATAACGCCGGTATCGACATCGGCTTTTTCGACAACCGGCTGACGCTTTCCCTCGACGCTTACCGGAAAAAAACGCGCAACCTGCTGCTGAACGTTGAAATCCCCTGGACGAGCGGGCAAACCAGTTCGCTGCAGAACTTCGGCTCCGTATCCAACAAAGGCCTGGAGCTGACTGCCAGCAGCAAGAATCTCTTAGGTGAATTCACCTGGACCACCGACGCCAACGCGTCGATCAACAGAAACGAAGTATTGTCGCTGGGGAACGGTGCCAGGTCTTACATCAGCGGGAACTACATCATCCAGGTGGGTCAACCGCTGGGGAGCTTTTACGGAACGGTTACCGATGGCATTCTGCAAACCGGTGAAGAACATACCAAAGGGAAATTTACCGGCAACGCCGTGCCGAAACCCGGTGACCGGCTGTATAAAGACATCAATGGCGACGGCACTTTCACCACTGCGGCCGACCGTGCCATCATCGGTAACGCCCAGCCCGACGTGATCCTGGGGCTGAACAATAATTTCAGCTGGAAGGGTTTCGCACTGAGCGTATTCCTCCAGGGCACCTTCGGCAACCAGGTCCTCAACGCCAACCGGCAGGCTCTAGAACTGTTTACCGGCCAGCAAAACGCAGCCGGTTCCGCCCGCGACCGCTGGACGCCGGAGAACCCCAGTCAAACCATCCCCCGCGCCAAACTCGATCCCGCACCCGTTTTCAGCGACCGGTTCATCGAAGACGGCTCGTTCCTCCGCCTGAAAAACGTTTCCCTTTCCTATACGTTGCCGAAACAATTCACCGGAAAAATATCCACCGTGCAGGTCTACGTGTCCGCGCAGAACCTCGCCACCTGGACCAGATACACCGGCTTCGACCCGGAAGTTACATCCGGCAGTAACGTTTCTCCCGGAACGGACCAGGGCATTTATCCGCTGTCGCGCACGATCCTGGGCGGCCTGAAAGTATCACTGTAAACCATCAATCTTTCCTTATGCAATTCAACAAAAAATATATCCTTCCTGCGCTGCTGATCGGCCTTTCCGCCTGCAGCAGCCTCGACGAACGGCCGCAGTCGCAGCTGGTGACGCAGGAATTCTATACCGACGGCGCGCAGGCAGATGCCGCCGTGGTGGCCACTTACCGCAAGCTGTATGAAACGGGGCAATCGCTGTACAACAGTCTTTTCCAGATCGGCGTCGAAATGGCGACGGACGATTACGAAGCAGGGCCTCGGGCGAGGAACGCCCATGTCCGCGCGATTTCCGGTCTCACGCACGACGCTTCCAACGACCGTATGGAGCAGCTCTGGCGCCAGAGTTACGACGCCATCAACGCCGCCAACATCGCCATCGACCGCATCGCCCTCATACCGGAAGGCAAGATCACGGCGGTTTTCCGGGAAAGACTGATCAACGAGGCGAAGTTCCTCCGGGCGCTGCATTACTTCAATCTCGTGCGCTGGTTCGGCGATGTGCCGATCGTGCTGCATGAACCGAAAGACCTTTCGCCCGAAGCGTTATATGTGGCCAAAAGCCCGCAGGCCGAAGTTTACAACCAGATCATCGCCGACCTTTCATCCGCAGAAAACCTGCCCGCGCCCGGCCAGTACGGTAAAAACGATGTTGGCCGGGCCACCTCGGGCGCGGCCAAATCCCTGTTGTCGAAAGTATACCTCACGCAGCAGGACTGGGCCAAAGCCGCGGCCAAAAGCAAGGAAGTGATCGATGCCAATTGGTATGGACTGTTCGACGATTTCGCGGATGTGTTCAATACGCCGTCCAAAAACGGGAAGGAACATATTTTCTCCGCGCAATTCCTCGGCAATGCAGGGTACCAGGGAAACAGCCTTGCCAGCAGAAGCGCGCCCAACGAGGTGCCCGGCATCAACGGCGATTATGCCGACGCGCTGCACAAACAGGGCAAATTATACGAAAGCTACAGCGATGGCGATACCCGCAAAGCCGTGACGTTCGTCACGACGATGGTGAGCCCCACCGACGGGAAAACCTACACCTTCGACCCGCACTTCCATAAATACTACGATCCGGCGGTGATCGGCAACCAGGGCCAATCTTCGAAGAACCTGCCCATTATCCGGTACGCGGAAGTGCTGCTGATATACGCGGAAGCGGTGAACGAACTGAACGGCCCTACTGCGGCGGCTTACGAAGCCATCGACAAAGTGCGCTCGCGCGCCCATGTACCGAAGCTCGCCGATGTGGCGCCTTCGCTCAGCGCCGCGGATTTCCGCGACAGCGTGTTCCAGGAGCGGCGCAAAGAACTGGTGTATGAATACCAGCGATGGTTCGACCTGGTGCGGCGCGGGCCCGACTATTACGTCAAAACCCTGCGCGACGCCGGCAAAACGCTCGCCGCGCCCCGGCACATCCGCTTCCCGACGCCGCAACGGGAGCTGAGCCTCAATCCGAAACTGCGACAAGACCCATTATGGATTAATAACTGACGAAAACAATGAAGACGATTTTCCTGTTCGCATGCGCTTGGCTGGCGCTCCTGCCCGCGGCGCACCCGCAAAGCCCCCGGCGGCCCAACATCATCCTCATTATGGTGGATGACATGGGATATTCCGACATCGGCCCCTACGGCTCCGAGATCCACACGCCCAACCTCGACCGCCTGGCAAGGGAGGGATTGAAACTGCGGGAGTTCTACAACAATTCCATCTGCGCCCCTACCCGCGCTTCGCTCATGACCGGGCAATACAACCACCGCGCCGGGATCGGCTATTTTGACGTGAACCTGGGATTGCCGGCGTACCAGGGGTATTTAAACCGCTCCTCGCTCACCGTGGCCGAAGTGCTGCAACAATCCGGCTACACGACGCTCATGGCCGGTAAGTGGCACGTGGGGAACGATAGTCTTTCCTGGCCCAACCAGCGCGGGTTCGACCGCTTCTTCGGGTTCATCGGCGGCGCCAGCAATTATTACGACATCGGCAACTACACCGATAAAGTGCCGCCCGTTACGCTGGTCGAGAACAACAAAACCATCCGCCTGCAACCCGGGCAATATTTAACGGACGAGATCGCCGGGCATGCGGTGCAGTACCTCGACGAAACCCGCGGTTCGAAAAAGCCCTTCTTCCTCTATGTGGCCTACAACGCGCCGCACTGGCCCTTGCAGGCGCAGCCGGAAGATATTGAAAAGTATAAGGGAAGGTATTCCATTGGATGGGATTCCCTGCGCACGCAGCGCATCGCGCGGATGAAGGAGCTGGGCATCATTGCGCCCGGCGCCACGATTTCCTCCGATCCGGAAGTGCCGCGTTGGGAAAGCCTGACGTTCGACGAAAAGAAATTATGGGAAAAGAAGATGGAAGTCTATGCCGCGATGATCGACCGGCTGGACCAGGGCATCGGAAAAATCCTGAACAAGCTGAAAGAACTGAAGCAGGACGAAAATACGCTCGTGGTTTTCATTTCCGACAACGGCGCGCAGGGCGGGTTCATTCCGTTTGGAAGGAAGCGCCAGCGGAGCAGCGGGCCCATCGGCACGGCCGGCTCTTACGATTACCAGGAACAAAGCTGGGCGCACGTTTCGAACACGCCTTTCCGCGCATACAAGGCCACGGCATATGAAGGCGGTATCAGTTCGCCCCTCATCGCCTGGTTTCCCGGGAAGATCGCGGCGGGCTCTACGGCGCGGGGGACGGCCCACCTGATCGACCTGGCGCCTACCTTTTACGAGATCGCCGGAGCGAAATACCCCTCCGTGTACAAGCAGACGCCGTCGTATCCTTTGGCAGGCACCAGCCTGGCACATCTCTTCTTCGCCCGGCAGGAAATCGACCGGAAGGCGCCCCTGTTCTGGGAACGCGCCGGTAACCGCGCCGTCCGCAGCGGCAGATGGAAACTCGTATCCGCGTATCCCGCCAACGTTTGGGAGTTGTACGACATCGAGACGGACCGTGCCGAAACGCGGGACCTCGCCGCACAAAACCCGCAATTGGTTGCCGAGCTTTCCGCCGCATACGACAAATGGGCCAAAGCCAACGACGTAGTGGAATACGACAAGATCCGGCCAAGCGGTAATGCCGGGTTCGCCGGCCCATTCCAGAACCCGCCCGCAACCGGCGGCAGGCGCTAACCTTCCCTTAAACATCCAACATGAAAAAATATCTGATTTCTCTGGCGGTAGTCTTGCAAGCGGCGCCGCTCTTCGCCCAAAGTCAGCCTAAAAAACCGAACATCATCCTCATCATGGTCGATGACATGGGCTATTCCGACCTGGGCAGTTATGGTTCCGAGATCCGCACGCCCAACCTCGACCGCCTGGCCAAAGAAGGGCTGCGGCTGCGGGAATTCTACAACAATTCCATCTGCGCGCCTACCCGCGCTTCGCTACTCACGGGGCAATACCAACACAAGGCCGGCGTCGGGTATTTCGACGTCAACCTCGGCCTGCCGGCGTACCAGGGTTTCCTGAACCGCCAAAGCCTCACCATCGGCGAAGTGCTGCGTCAAAACGGGTACAGCACGTTGCTTTCCGGGAAATGGCATGTGGGGAACGACAGTACTTCCTGGCCCCTGCAGCGCGGCTTCGACCGGTTCTTCGGCGTGATCGGCGGCGGCGCCAACTATTTCGATCCCGAACCGATGCCGCTGGGCGGCCGCGCCTACCCGGTAGTGCTGCTGGAAAATAACCGGCGCATCAAACCCGCCGCCGGCAGTTATTATTTTACGGATGAGATCACCCGCTACGCCGTGGATTTCCTCGATGAACAACACAAATCCGGCAAACCGTTCTTCCTCTATCTTGCCTACACCGCGCCACACTGGCCGCTACAGGCGCTTCCGGAAGATATCGCTAAATACAAAGGCCGGTACGACATCGGCTGGGACTCCCTCCGCAACGAGCGCCTCGCCCGCCAGCGCCAGCTGGGGCTCTTGCCGGCCGGCCAAACCATCGCTCCGCGTGATTCCTCCGTTCCCGATTGGGACAACCTGACCTTCGACCAGCAACAACTATGGAAAGCGAAGATGGAAGTTTTCGCCGCGATGGTTGACCGGATGGACCAGGGCGTGGGCCAGGTCCTCGCCAAACTGAAAGCCCTCGGCGCAGACGACAACACCCTGATCGTGTTCATCTCCGACAACGGCGCGCCTGCGGAAGACGTGGCCCATTTCGGGCAAAGAGCCGGCCGGAATTCCGGGCCGGTAGGTACCGCGGGATCTTTCGAATCGCAGGGGAAGAACTGGTCGTTCGCGTCGAACTCACCGTTCCGGGCGTTCAAGAACAATATGTACGAAGGCGGCATCAGCAGTCCTTTCATCGCCTGGTTCCCCGGCAAGGTGCCGCAGGGCGCCATTGCAAAGGGGACGGGCCACCTGATCGACCTTGCGCCTACGTTTTACGAGATCGCCGGGGCAAAGTACCCGTCCACCTTCAACGGCACTACCCCCAATAAGCTGGCGGGCGTGAGCCTGGCGGGTTTGCTGTTCAACAACCGCGAGATCGACCCGGAGCGGCCCATCTTCTGGGAACGCGCGGGCAACAGGGCCGTCCGCAAAGGGAAATGGAAACTCGTATCCGGCTATCCGCAATACCGCTGGGAGCTGTACGACCTTGAAAAAGACCGTGGGGAAACCATCGACGTGGCACAGCAAAACCGCCAGGTGGTCAACGAACTGTCTGCCGCCTATTTCCAATGGGCGGAGCAGACAGGCGTGGTGCCTTACGACCAGATAAAACCGGCTTCCGTTTTCGGGGACAAGCCCGCCCGGCAAAGCAGGTAACGATTGCATCCGGGCGCTTCCTGCGGCCTGCTTCCACCGGTAACGGGCGGACGCAGGCCGTTTTTATGCCCATCTCCCAATGAAAAGAAATGCCTATTTTTACGGGAGTTACTAAGAACAGTTAATACGCCCGATACCATGTCCTATATCCCTGGCGCCTGCATTTTTCCACGCAGTGCATACCTTATGAAAGCGCAAACAATTTCACAGCACGATTCAACCCCACGGCGGCCATCCCGGCATCGCCGGAAAGAGATAAACAGTTATAACCGATAAGTCTACCCCAAAAAGATCCCGTTTACCGGAAACGTACGAACATGTCTATCAACGAATTGCATCTATACGGCACCCGCCGCCCCGCATCCGCCGATGTGCCGGGGCTTTCCCATCTGGCCAGTTTCCAGCTCAGTGGCGCCGAGCGCGGCACGCAGGAAGAACACACGGTCCCCGTTTCGGAGGAGCACATCCTCGCCATTACGCTCGACGACGACACCATCTGGTATTGCGACCCCGCGCAACTGGAGTCGCTCTTTCCCGGAACGGCCGTCCAGCAGCGCGGCGGCACCGCCGTGTACCGCTTCCCCGGCACCCTGACCACCGATCTTCCCGAACGCGGCGCCATGCCCGTGCTGGCGGTCAAATTGCTGGAGGTTTTCGTCAAAAAAGCCGCTGCGCCCGTCATCCGCGACCTCGCCGCCGAACTGGAAGACCGGCAGACCAATAGCCAATATGGATTGCTGTCGGCCGGCGACGATCTGCTGTTGACAGCCGCATCGTTGCCGGAAGGAGCAACCGCGCCCTACCTGCTTTTCATCCATGGCACGGCCTCCAGTTTCGCCGGTGCGTTCGGCGATCTCCGGGACACCGACACCTGGAAGAGCCTCCGCAAGATGTATGGCCCGCGGATACTGGCTTTTCAGCATAGGACGCTCACGCTGTCGCCCCTGCAGAATGTGACGGAGCTGGCCCAACAATTGCCCGATGGCGCAGAACTGCATATCGTAACGCATTCGCGCGGCGGGCTCCTGGGCGATATCCTCGCCCGCTATTCCGCAGAAGGTAAAAAAGCTGGTTTTCATACCGTAGAAAAGGAATACCTCCGCAAACACGACCGCACGGGCGACCTTGCCGCCATCGCTTCCCTCGATGAAATTTTCCGGCACAAAAATATTCGTATATCCAAAATAGTTAGAGTGGCATGCCCTGCCAGCGGTACTTTGCTGGCATCGCGGCGGCTGGACCATTACTTCAACGTGATCCTGAACCTGCTCGGGCTCGCAACCGGCTTCCATCCGGTATTCCAGGCGTTCAAAGCATTGCTGGGCGCGCTGGTGGCGGCTAAAGGCGATCCGGAATCTTTGCCGGGCCTGGAAGCGCAGCAGCCCGCCTCGCCTTTCATCCGCGCACTGAACAATCCCGGGCCGGAAACGCTGATCGATTCGCCCTTGTTCGTCATATCGGGGATCAGCCGCATCAGTGCAGGCTGGCGCGGACTGGCGGCCATTCTGGGGAAACTGTATTTCCGTTCCGGGAACGACCTGGTGGTGGATACCGCATCGATGTACAACGGCGCGCGCCGGGTGCCGCAGCGGGTGCAGTATTTCCTGGACCAGGGCGCGAACGCCAGTCATTTCAACTACTTTTTCAACAACGGCTCCGCCTCCGCGCTCCTGCTGGCCCTCCAATCGGACGGTGAAGGAACGGTTGCCGGGTTCAATACCGGCGCGCAAATGGCCGGAGACGCGCTGCGCACCGGCGTGGCGGCGGGCGGAAAGCTCGTCCGCGACCAGGTTTCCGGCAGCAGGCCGGTGGTGCTCCTCGTGCCGGGGCTCCTGGGCAGTTGGCTGGGCAACGGCCAAAAAACGCTCTGGCCCGATTACGGAGAATTGCTGAAAGGCGGGCTCACGGAGCTTTCCATGGAAAATAAAACCATCGTGGCAGAGGCCCTCCCCGCTTCCGCCTACACCGAACTGGCCGATGCGCTCCTCACATCGCACGACGTACTAACTTTCCCGTACGACTGGCGCCGCTCGCCCGTGGAAACAGGCGCGTTGCTCGCGGAAAAAGTGAACGTGCTCCTGCGGGCCGGGCTGCGCGTGCAGCTCCTCGCACATGGCACGGGCGGCCTGCTCGTCCGTGAACTGACCTACCGCCATCCGGAAACCTGGAAGGCCTTGCGCGCGCAGGGAGGATGCAGTGCGTTGCTGCTGGGAAGTCCGCTGGGCGGCACTTACCGCATTCCGCAGATGCTTTTCGGGGAAGATGCGGTGATCCGCCAGCTCGCGGGGCTCGATCTCCATCATTCCACCGCCGAGCTCACTGCAGTGTTTGCAGGGCTCCCAGGTTTGATGTGCCTCCTTCCCTTTTCCACGGCCGTCGCCGATTATGCCGATCCCGCGGCGTGGGAAGCATTGCGCATCGCGCTGAAACATCCCGGCTGGCCGGTGCCATCGAACGAAAACCTGCGGCTTTTTGCGCAGTACCGGGATGATGTACGTTCCGGGATGGAACATGCCGATGCCAGCGGTATCGCGTTCATCGCCGGACAATCGCCCGCCGGGCGCCTCACGCCGGACGGGCACCGCATCGAGCCGGACGGACGGCTCACCTTTACCGGGACCCCGGCCGGCGACGGCAGCGCTCCCTGGGCCGACAGCATCCCGTCTTACCTGCAAAAAAACGGGCAGGTATATTTCACGGACGTTCCCTACGGCGCCCTTCCCTGCGACAAGCGGCTCTTTACCGCCATCCGGGAAATCCTGGGCACGGGCGCCACCACGCTGCTGCGCACCGAACCGCCCGTGAGCAGGGGCATCGGGAAAAGTCAACCCCAGAAAGCCGCACTGTCATTCGGATTATCGCCCGAAAACCTGGAGCGCTCCATGCTGGGGCTTCCGCAGGATACCGTTTACCGCGAAGGCGCGGTGCCCGTCACCATCACGCTCAGCAACGGCGACTGCAAATTTGCGGCGCACCCGGTGCTGGTGGGGCATTTCCTGAACGATGGCCTCTTTTCCGCCGAAAAATCCATCAACAGGTACCTGCAGGGCGAACTGGCGCGGAGGCACGGCCTGGGCCTGTACCCCGGCGAAACGGGCACGAGCGAAACCTTCATCGTGGAAAAACCCGCTCCGTTCAAAGGCGCCATCATTACGGGTTTGGGGAAACAGGGGGAATTGACGCCCTGGCTCCTGGCGCAAACCGTCGAAAAATCCATCCTGAAATATTTGTCGATTTTCAATAGTCCGATAGCCGTTCCCGAATCCGTGGCTACGAACAAACGAACCGTAGGCATCAGCGCCCTGGCGATCGGTTGCGGATATGGCGGATTAAGCATCGAAAGTTCCGTGCGCGCGGTGATCGCCGGCGTGCAGGCAGCGAACGACAAAATCCGCGATAATTACGACAATGCCATCACCGTCGGCGAAATAGAATTCATCGAGATGTACCGCGACCGGGCGATGAGCTGCTTTATGGCCATCAACCACATCGCCGAAGAGGAAAAGCAGCAATTGCATATCCTGTGGAAGAACCGGACGATCGTGAAGCGCCCCGGCAGCAGGGAACGCATGCTGATCGACAATAACAGCGACTGGTGGACGCGCATCCAGGTGCGGCAGCTGGAAGACGGCGACACGGGCGACGGGTCGGGCGCGTTGCGTTTTACCATGTCTACCGACGCAGCGCGGGAAGAAGAGCGCATCCTGCATATTTCACGAAGCGGGCTGCAATCTTTGCTCAATACGATGAGCGGGCAAAACCGCTGGAACCCGCAGCTCGCCAAGTCCATGTTCGAAATGCTGATCCCCAACGATTTTAAGGAGCAGGTGAAACGGCAGAGCAATATCAACTGGATCGTAGACACCGAAACCGCCGCCTATCCCTGGGAGCTATTGCAGGACGCGCTTTCCGACGCGTTGCCGCTCAGCGTGAACGCCGGCATGGTGCGCCAGCTCGCCACGCGCGACTACCGCATCCGCATCAATCCCGTGGTGGCGCGTACGGCGCTCATCGTGGCCGATCCCGATCTCAGGGAAGCATTCAGCCAACTGCCGGGCGCGCGGCACGAGGGGGCGAAAGTACAGCAGCTCCTCGAAGCGCAGGACTACAACACCTGGCCATTGCTCAACGCATCCGACGCAGACATCCTTTCCACCCTCTTCGCCCGCGACTACAAGATCATCCATCTCGCCGGCCATGGCGTCTTCGACCCGGAAAACTATCTCAAAAGCGGCATGCTCATCGGCCCGGACGCCTGTCTCAACACCACGCATCTCCACCAGATACCTACCGTTCCCGAGTTCGTGTTCGTGAACTGCTGCTTCCTCGGCGAAATGGACAGCGGAGCCGAAGCCCGCTACCAGCAAAGATATCAGCTCGCCGCCAATTTCGGGACGCAACTGATCAACAACGGCGTCCGCGCCGTGATCGTAGCGGGATGGGCGGTAGACGACGCAGCCGCGCTCGATTTTACGGAGAAACTCTATGGTGAATTGTTCGATGGGAATAATTTCGGGGATGCGGTGAAAGCCGCGCGCCGGCACATTTTCGATTTGCATGGGCACCGCACCAACACCTGGGGCGCCTACCAGTGCTACGGCGATCCTTTCTACGTGATGGAGCCCCGCGGCAGCGCGCGCCAAACGTACGGACAGTTCCTCCTGGCCGACGATGCGGAGATCATGCTGTCGAACATCCTCAGCGCGCTCGACCTGGGCGACGGCGATCCGCAATACACGCTCCGGCAGGTGGAAGACATTTGCAGGCGGGTGGATGAAAACAACATCCGCACATCCGCCATTACCGAGCTGGAAGCCTTGCTCTACGCGAGCCTCCGGCAATACGGCCCCGCCATCCAGCTATTCACCCAACTGCTGCAGGCCGAAGCGGCCAACTTTTCGGGCGCTACGGTGGAACGTTACTGCGCCGTGCGGCTCGCCCATCTCATGCAGCAATACCAGTCGGACGCCGCGCTCAAAACCGACCCCGCGCAGCGGGAAACCTTCATTGCACAAACCGACCGCATCATCAGCGATATCGTCTTCCTGCGGAACATGGGCGCCACTTCGGAAAGGCTGCACCTGCTCGGCGGCGCATACAAACGGAAAGCCTACCTCAGCGAAGGCAAAGCGAAGAAAGCCGCTTACCGCGCATCCGCCGATTGCTACCGCGACGCCGCCAATATGAACGCAAACGGTACAAAAACGTATAGCCTTTCCTGTTACTACCTGCTGCAAAACGCGCTTTCGCTCGCCGGCGCGCAGGGCCCCGCGAGAGAACTTGCCGAATCGGAGCTGAAACAGGCCCTGGACGCGCATCGCCAGCATCCCATCGATCTGCTCGACGGGCAGGCTTACCGGCATCTTATTACGGAAGGGCATTTGCTGCTGGGACTGCATCTTCTGCACCCCACCCCCCAATCGTTCCGGGAAGCGGAAACCGTTTACCAGTCGGCGGTCCGGCAGCCGGCGCACCCGGTGATGAAACAGGCGGATGCGGGCGTGTTCGAGTTTATTGACGATGTATTGTCGCTCGCGGGCAAAAACCGGCTCGCCCGTGCGGAAAAGGCGCGGGAAGCGTTGCGGTCGCTGCGGGAACTGATGCCGTAGGATCAGGCTTTTTTGGAGCGCATGGCTTTTGTGTGCTGGAGCGCCGGGTCGTTACGGAAGCGTTCGTATTCCGGGGTGCCTTTGGCGTAGATGGCGATGCGGCCCTGTTCATCGTAATGGATGCCCCAGCCATAGCGTTTTCCCAGCGGGGAAGCACGGAGACAGGCGCGGCCTTTCTGGAAATATTCGATGCGGGCCTCTTTGCGGGCCTGGCCGGCGAGACCTTCCTTATCGGCGTACTGGTTGAAAATAATATCGTCGGAAGTGTATTTGTAGGGATGGGCGATGATCATATCGAACTGATAGGACGCTACGGTGATTTTGCCGTCTTTGGCCTGGGGGATTTCCCCTTCCGCTACCGGACAATCTTCCGCTACTTCGATAAATGTATTGATATAGTTGGTCGTTTTCATGGATGCATCGTTTGAAACGGGTATAAGTCGGACAGAGATCATTCTGGACATCAAAAATAAGTTTACGGCGCCGTTTGCTGAAATGGATTACTTCCACCGCCCGAACTTCGGGTGATGGATGCGTTGCGAGGAATATATACCGGCGTGGCCGCTGCAAAAATAAGCCATGAGGCAAGCCGCGCCAAAGTACACCACATTGCCTGCGCCGAATAGTTCGACGCCCATAAGCGTGCAGGCGATGGGCGTATTCGTTGCGCCGGCGAACACGGCGATGAAACCCAGCCCGGCGAGCAGGTCAACCGGCGCCCCGGTATACAGCGCAACGGTGTTGCCGAGCGTGGCCCCGATGAAAAAAAGCGGTGTCACTTCTCCCCCTTTGAACCCCATCCCCAGCGTCACCACGGTAAAAACGAGTTTCCACAGCCAGCTGAAGGGGTCAACGCCGCCTTCCTTAAATGCGTTCACGATGGAAATGCCTGCCGGATCTTGCGCGTTAACGCCCAACCCGATATAATCTTCCGTTCCCGCGATAAAAACAAGCGCGATCACGATACAACCGCCCACGAACGGCGTCAGCCAGGGCGTTTTCACGAATATTTTGCCGGAAAAGTCTTTCAACCCGTGCATGGCCCAGGAAAACAACCGGCCGGCAAACCCGAATGCCGCGCCTGCAACGATGGTAATGCCGAGCCACCATCCATTGAGCGCATCACTGAAATGGATGGCGTAATGCGTATGGGTGGCACCCCAGAGCCGGCAAACCTGGTCCGACCCGTAGGCCGCAATGAGGCAAGGTATGAGGGCTTTGAAATCGCGCAATTTGTTATTCCCGATCGCCAGCACTTCCAGGGCAAATACCGCACCTGCGATGGGCGTTCCGAATACCGCGCCGAACCCGCCGGCGATCCCCATCATGAGGATGACCCGCGTATCCGCTTCGTCCAGCTTCATCCACCGGCCGATCCGCGCCGCCAGACTGCCGCCCATTTGAACGGCCGTTCCCTCGCGGCCGGCGGAGCCGCCGAACAAATGGGTCACGAGCGTGGTGAGCAGCACGAGCGGCGTCATCCGCAGCGGCACACCGCCGCCGGGCTCATGGATTTCGTCGATGATAAGGTTGTTGCCCTTGGCGGAATTTTTCCCGAACCGATGATACAGCCACCAGATGCCTATCCCAGACAGTGGCAACAGGTACAGCAGCCAGGGATTTTCCCAGCGGGTTTCCGTTACAACATCCAATGAAATGAGGAACAAGGCCACGGCCGATCCGGTGAAAAGCGACACGGGCAAGGCGATGAGCGCAAAATAGACAAAATAAAACCTGGAGCGGAAAACGTTGATCGGAGCATTTGAATTGTTCATACCTACAAATAGTTTAACATCCGGCCAAAGCCGTCAATATTTGCAGGCGCCATCAGCTGCGAAGCAGCGGTTTGGGTCAGGAAGACACCATTTCCTGTTTTGATGGCTGCAAGGTAAGCAATAAATCATTGCCTGTCAAGCATAGCGCCGCCGTCCGCGGACCGGCCGACGGCGGCGCATTATTCATTTTGATATTTTCAGGATTCCGTTTTGCCGAGGGCTTCGCGCACGGCGGGCGCCACGCGCGTTCCGAACAGCTCGATGCAGCGCAGTACTTTTTCCGGCTCGATGTAGCCTTTCACGAGCTGGCCGAGGAAACGGGTATGGCCGAAAAGCTTGTGCTGGTAGAGGATCTTGTCCACCACTTCCTGCACGCTGCCCACGAAGAGCGGGCCATCGGGTAAACGGAGGTATTCGAATTGTTCGCGGGTGATGGGCTGCCAGCCGCGGTCGAGCCCCACGCGGTTCATAAGCGCCTCGTACGAAGGCCAGAATTCATCGGCCGCCTGGTCGGAATCTTCCGAGATATACATCTGGCTGTTGATACCGAATTGCAGTTTGGACAGGTCGTGCCCGGCTTCTTCCGCCGCTTTTTTATAGAGGTTCATAAAGGGGACGAACTGTGCGGGGCGCCCGCCCAGAATGGCCACGATGAGCGGCAGCCCCAGCTTTCCGGCCCTGACGGCGGATGCGGGCGTGCCACCCGCTGCGATCCATACGGGCAGGGATGATTGGTATGGCCGTGGATAGACGCCGCGATTGGTGACCGGCGCGCGGTATTTCCCTTTCCAGGTGAGGGTTTCGTTTTCGTTGATCTCCAGCAGCATCTGGAGTTTTTCGATGAACAGCTGATCGTAGTCGCTCAGACTAAACCCGAACAGCGGGAACGATTCCGTGAACGAGCCCCGGCCCGCCATGATCTCCGCACGGCCGCCGGAAATAAGGTCCAGCGTGGCGAAGTTCTGGAACGTGCGTACGGGATCGGCGGAACTGAGCACGGTTACTGAGCTGGTGAGCCGGATATGTTCCGTTACGGAAGCGATGCCGGCGAGTGCCACTTCGGGCGCGGAAATGATAAAGTCCGGGCGATGGTGCTCACCGAGGGCGAACACGTCGAGTCCTGTCTGGTCGGCCATGCGCGCTTCCGCGATGAGTTCCTGCATGGCGAGGAAAGATGCGCGGGCGCCGCCGCTTACACCTTCCGGTCTGATTTCTCCGAATGAGCTGATTCCTAATTCCATAGTTCCGGTTTGAAATGCAAAAATAGGTGAAACCCGCCAGCCCCCGTCCCCCGGTGACCTGCAGGTAAGCGCGTCCTGCTACGGAAAAAATCAACTCAACCACATCAAAACACTGAAAATCAATCAATTACAATCCAACATCTTCCAAACCAGCCGCTTTACCCATGAAAAAAGCCCCCCGGTTCCCGGGAGGCTTCGAAATGTCTTGTTGCGTCTCGTAAAGCGGAATTATTGCGGTTTGTGCTCCATCCCCACCATCCACTGGATGCCGAATTTATCCGTGCACATCCCGAAAAGCGGGCTCCAGAACGTAGGCCCCAGCGGCATGGACACCTTCCCGCCTGCGGCGAGCCCGTCGAAAATACGCCTGCTTTCGGCTTCATCGGCTGTAGTCAGTGAAACGAAGCTGGCGTTGCCCTGGTTAACCGGGCCGTAAGCCGGCGGGCAATCGCTTCCCATCAAAACGTTGTTGCCTACGGGCAAAGCCACGTGCATCACCAGGTCAGCATCTTTCGGGTCCATCGGCATATCGGGCGAAGGAGGCGCGTCTTTCATCCGCATCATGCCCGGGCCGGTAAATTCACCGCCGAGCACGGATTTGTAGTATTCGAAAGCTTCCGCACAATTGCCGTTGAAGTTCAGATAAGGATTCATTGTTGCCATGTTGCAGGTTTTTTATGATGTGATAGATTGAGCGATAACGTCTTCCAATACCTCCGCATGATAACCAAATTTTTCCAGCAAGCCGATCACCGCCTGCGCATCTACGGCGCCTTCGCTGCATACCCGGAGGATGCGGTCGCAGTCTTCCAGGTCGAAGTTGGCGCGGCATCCTTCCAGCACTTCCGCAATGGCGGCCACCAGCTGCCGGGCGATGGCTTCCGAAACTACGTCTGTTTTGAATACTTCGATCATGCGGGGGAATTGATAACGCAAAAATAGCAGGCGATGTTCACAAAAGAGGGGTGTAAAAAAGGCAAAATACGGGGTGGATTGCGCCAATTATTCTGCTTATTTTTGGCATATGAAGCACATCTCCATTCTTATTCCCAAAGGCGCCGTGGCGCTGGGCTGTATCGAAGGATCGTTCCGGGTGTTCACACAGGCCAACGAGTTTCTCCGCGCCGCCGGGGAAGAGCCCATGTTCAACGTGCAGTTCGTAGGAATGACGGACCAGGCGCAGGTGTACGACCGCCTTTTCACCGTTCAGCCGGATACCCGGATCGCCGACCTCCGCAAAACCGATCTCATCATCATCCCCGCCGTGAACGGCGATATGGACGAAGTGATCGCGGACAACGAAGCATTCCTTCCCTGGATCCGCCAGCAGCACGCGCGCGGCGCGGAAGTGGCGAGCCTTTGCGTTGGGGCGTTCCTGCTCGCGGCCACCGGATTGGTAGACGGCAAGAAATGCTCGACCCACTGGCTGTCGGAGCCCCTTTTCCGCGACATGTTCCCCAACGTAGAGCTCGTTCCCGACCGGATCATCACCGACGAACAGGGCACCTATTCCAGCGGCGGCGCCAACTCTTTCTACAACCTGCTGCTGCACCTGGTGGAGAAGTTCACGTACCGCGATGTAGCTATCCTCTGCTCCAAGTATTTCGCCATCGAGATCGACCGCGACAGCCAGAGCGCATTCATCATGTTCAAAGGCCAGAAAGACCATCCGGACGATTCCGTTCGTGAAATCCAGTCTTACATCGAGTCCAACTTCGCGGAACGCATTACCGTAGACCAGCTCACATCGCACTTCGCTATCAGCCGGCGCAGCCTGGAACGGCGTTTCAAGAAAGCCACGCGCAACACCGTTACCGAATACATCCAGCGGGTGAAGATCGAAGCGGCAAAAAAAGGGTTCGAAACGAGCCGGAAAAATATCACGGAGGTGATGTTCGAAGTGGGATATACCGACAACAAGGCTTTCCGGACACTGTTCAAACGCACGACCGGCCTCTCGCCCGTGGAATACCGCAAAAAATACAACCGCGAAGTGCCGCTGCCCGCGCGCAACTGACGCATTCCCGGATTTTCACTATATTGTAACCCGAAACCTTAGACACACATGCAATTTCAGTATCCTTCCACACCTCCTCCTGCCGTGCAGCTGTAATCACAGATGATTCACGGACGTTCTTAAAAGGCCGCACCTTCCGTCGCGGCCGGACTCGCCATTCCTCCGAAGGGTTGTCTGATACAGCTTTCCCCGCTACTTAACGGGCGTGATCGTTATTGCACGCTCATTTCCGGTTCCGGCTTTCCGCCGGACGATTTCCTGTATCCGGGAACGCACGGCCGTTCCCCCAACCCGATCATCGATGACCAGATATATGTTCATGGTATTTGCCGGCGCGTGCAGCTACGGCATGTTGTCTACTTTCGTCAAACTCGCGTACCGGCAGGGTTTCGGCCCTGTTCATATTGCTTTCCTGCAGGCGTTCACGGGCATGTGCGTGCTGTGGGGCATTTCTCTTTTGAAGGAAAAATCGCGATTCCGCTTCAACGCTCCCTTGCTAGCGACGGGCGCCGCCATCGGCCTCACGTCTTTCGTGTACTATGTTTCCGTGCAGTTCATCCCCGCGTCGCTCGCCATCGTTTTGCTGATGCAATTCGTGTGGATGGGGATATTGTTCGACTGGCTGCTTTTCGGCCAGCGGCCCGGCGGCCGGCATTGGCTGTGTGTGGTGCTCATTCTTGCGGGCACGTTCTTATCGTCGGGCATTTCGGCCGGTGGCCAATTTCCGGCCGGTTACCGGAAAGGCGTGGGCCTGGCGCTGTTGTCCGCTTTTTTCTACGCGGTGTTCATCGTCGCCAATAGCAAGGCCGGGCAGGACGTGCCCCCTGTGCGCAAAAGCGCCGTGATGATGACGGGCGCTTCCCTGGCGATCTTCCTCGTCAATTGCAGAACGCTGGCGCTCACGCCGCTCCCCGGCGCGGGGATCCTGCCGTGGACGGCCTTCCTGGCGTTTTTCGGCACCGTTCTGCCGCCGTTGCTTTTTGCGAAAGGGATCCCGAAGATCGGCGCCTCCATGAGCGCGCTCGTCATGTCTGCCGAATTGCCCGTGGCCGTGCTTTGCTCCAGCCTGTTACTGCGCGAAGCCGTACATCCGCTCCAATGGTGCGGTGTGGTGTTGATGCTCGCGGCCATGGCGCTGTTGCCGAAAACCGCCGGTAAAGCGGCGATACAACAACCGGGGCAAACGGTGTAAACCGGCCGCTGCGCGTAATGCGGCCAAACGCTTTGTGGCCCGGGGGAACGTCTGATCAGATCGTTCCGCCGGGCCACAAGGTCGTTATGAAAATATGCGCTATTGTGCGGACAAAGAATCTTTCCGCGCGCGTTCCGCTTCTTTCTCCAGGCGCTTCTGTTCTTTGGCTTCCGCCTTATCGCGCCGGCGGAAGAACCCGCGGAGCAGGAAGTTGTGCTGCAACGCTTCCATGTTCTCGTCGAGCTTGTAGGTGCTCGATTGCAGGTTTTTGATCGTGGTTTTGAGGGATTGCGCCGTGGCTTCGTCGTTCAGCAGCAGGCCTGCAGGCGTTTTATTGCTTTTCAGGTTATCGTTTACGCTGGCGCTCGCGGCCTGGAGGTTGTTCATCACGCTGTCGATCCCCTTCGACGCCGATTCGATCCGGCTCATCGACGAGCGCAGGTTCGAAAACACGACGGTATCCGTGACGAGATCGTTGGCCAGGGAGCCCTTACTCTGTAATTTCCCCGTGTAGTCGGTCAGGTTAGCCGTGATGCGGCGGGTGTTTTCCGTGGTACGCTGCAATCCGGCGATCGCGCCTTTCAGATCGTTATACACCGTGTCGCTGGAAATCAACCGTCCCAAAGAACCTTCTCCCTCCGCGATCTTTTTGGTGATCGTTTTCAGGTTGCCGGTAATTTCAACGAGGCTTTTATTGTTGACCTGCAGGGTTTCCAGGAGCTCGTCGCTGCTGATGGCGGTCACCACCGCAATGGTATCCCCGTCTTCCACCGCCGGTACGCCGGCCGTTCCGCCAGACAGGGCGATGATCTTGTTGCCTACCAGCCCGTCGGAGCTCACTTTGGCCACCACATCCTTATGAATGAAATCGCGGCTGCGCTTGTCGATCTCCATCCGCACCTGGATGCGGTCGTGCCCCAGGAAGCTGATGGATTTGATGGTGCCGACCTTCACACCGGAATACCAGACGTTGTCGCCCTTGGCGAGGCCGCCGATGTCGTGGAACACGGCCACTACGCCGAGGCTGGACATGAAAGTTTTTTTCTGTCCACCCAGGATGAGGATCCCTGCAACGAAAATGAGCAATCCGATAAATACGAATATGCCTACGATGACGCCTCTTTTTGTGCTTTTATCGTTCATGGCTTACTGAATAAAATTGTAATCATAAAATTCCCGGATCAGCTCATCGCCTTCACCTTCGGAAAATACCGTATCAAAATCTCCCTGCCGGATAAATTTCCCTTCTTTCATCACGGCGATCTTATCGCCCGTGGCGCGGGCGCAGGTCAGGTCGTGCGTGATGATGATGGAGCTGGTCTTGAACCTTTTTTGCACTTCGTTGATGAGCGTATTGATCTCCGTGCAGGTGATGGGGTCCAGACCGGCCGTGGGCTCGTCGTACAGCATGATTTCAGGCCGCAGGATGAGCGTCCGCGCGATGCCGATGCGCTTCCGCTGGCCGCCCGACAGTTCGGCGGGCATCTGGTTGATCGTTTGCGACAATCCAACCGCCTCGAGGACGATGTCGACCAATCTGCGGCGCTGGTCGGCCGTCATTTTCGGATCGTTCCGTTTGAGGGGGAATTCGAGGTTTTCGCCGACGGTCATGCTGTCGTACAGCGCGCCGTTCTGGAAGCAGAACCCGATTTTGAGGCGTAGCTCGCGCAGTTCGACGGTTCCCAGTTCGGGAACTTCCTGCCCCAAAACGTTGACCGTTCCTGCATCCGGTTTAAGCAGCCCGGCGATGATCTTGATCAGGACGGATTTCCCGGTCCCCGAGCGCCCCAGCACTACGATGTTCTCGCCTTTGAACAGGTCGAGGTCTACGCCGCGCAGTACGTGGTTGGCCCCGAAAGATTTGTACAATCCCCGGATGCTGATGACGGTGTCGTTCCAATCAATTTCTGGCGTAAATGGTTTCATATGCTGTGTTTACCGGATCGAGTTAACGATTTGCACGATCACGATCTCTTCGATAAAGATCAGGAACATGGATATCACCACCGCCACATTCGCCGCCTTTCCCACGCCCGTGGTGCCCTGCGAGGCGTTGAAGCCCTGGTAGCAGGATACGACGCCGATGGTAAATCCGAAACAGATGGACTTGAACAAAGACGAGGCCAGGTCGAGAAAGGAAATATTGGCGAAAGCCTTGTTGAAGAAGGCGGTGAGACTGGTTTGTTCGTTGAGGTGGATGTCGAGGAAAGAGCCCATCATGCCCACGAGCGCCGTGTACGACATGAGGAGCGGCAGGCAGACGGTGCAGGCCAGGATGCGCGTCACCACGAGGTATTTGAACGGGTTGATGGCCGACACCTCCATGGCGTCTATCTGTTCCGTCACTTTCATGGACGCCAGTTCCGCCCCGATGCTGGAGCCGACCTTGCCGGCGCAGATGAGCGCGGTCACGAGGGGCGCCAGGGCGCGGATCACGGCGATGGAAATGAGGGAAGGCAACCACGACGTGGCGCCGAATTCCGCCAGCGAAGGGCGGCTTTGCTTCGTGAACACCAGGCCGGTGATGAAACCGGTGAGGCTGATCAGCGCCAGCGATTTGTAGCCGACCATGAAGCACTGGCGGATGAATTCCTGTACTTCCAGCGGCGGGCGCAGCACTTCGCGGAAAAAGCGGCTGATAAATCGGAAAATATCATAGACGCTTAAAAAGAAAGCATCTACCTTACTGGAAATGACTGGCTTCTCCGGCTGATCGTTGGGTTCCATGTGCTGCATTTAGTTCAATACTATTACAATTTCCGGTAAGGAATTGTTAACATTTGGATTTGGCAGGCAAATGTCATGCCCAAACTCATAACGGGACTGATTTCCCGGTTTTTGCGGAGATTTTCGCCGCTTCCAGGATACGGACCACCATCACATTGTTTTCCAGGGAATAAAGGCTCCACGGTGCCACGGTCTCCTTCCCTTTCACTACCGCCGCCAGGTACACGAACGGATCGGTGTAGACTTTCAATTCTTCCGGCGTCACTTTGGTTTCCTGCGGGCGGCCGTTGGTGCCGCGGCGGATGAGCGTGGCTGCGTCCGGGGCGGACAGGGCGGCACTGGTGCCGTAGAGCTCCATGTCCTTGCGGTTAAACGTCCAGTTCCACGATGCCTGGATCACCGCCTGGGCGCCGGGATACTCCACGACGATTGTAGCGTCGTCGTCCACTTTCGGGTACACTTCCGGCTTGAACCGGCGGGTGACGGCGGTCACGGACACGGGCGCCTTGTTGCGCATGAGGGCGGTCATGATGTTGGCCCCATAGCACCCGAAATCGGTGAGCGCGCCGGCACCGTTGAGCACCGGGTCGGTGAGCCAGGCCAGGAACTCGGGGCCGCAGCCGATTTCTTTGGGGCCCTGGTGGCCGTGGTTGAAGCGCGCCATGCGGAGGGTGCCGGTATAGTTGCTGTCGAGCGCCAGCTGGAGGGATTTATGCACCGAGGGGTACCAGCTGGTTTCGTAATTGGTGAGCAGGTGGATGCGGTACTTCCGCGCCAGGGCCTCCATCTTCCGGGCATGGTCCAGGTTGGCGGCGAGCGGCTTTTCCACCATGACGTGGATGCCCCGGGGCGCGCAGGCTTCCGTGACTTCCAGGTGCGCGTAGACAGATCCGAATGCAAGTACGGCTTCCGGCTTTACGGCTTCGAGCATGGTGGCGAGGTGGGTGTAAAACCGGTTGCGGGGGATGTTGTACTGGCGTGCGGCTTTTGCGGCCAGGGCGGTGTCCGGTTCCCAGATGCCGGCCACTTCGATGTCCGGCTTGCCCGTTCTCCCGAGGATCCAGCCGGAATGGCCGTGCGATATGCCGGCCACCGCCACGCGGAGCGGGGGCGCCTGGGCATGGGTTTCCGAAATCAGCAGGATAAAGAGGACAGACAGGAGGAATATCGATCGGTGCTGCATGGTAGAACGGGTTTTTCCACTGACAATATCTAAAAAAAATGTAACATTCTTCCCTCCCGCCCCGTTCAAGCATTACGAGCGTCATTCATTATTTCGTCATCCCTGCAACTGATTCTCATGTATCGCCGTCGTATCCCGTATGTCGTTTTCACCGTTCCCGTTATCTGCATTATTCTCCAGCTATTGGCCGGATGCAGAAAAAGCGCGGCCGTGCAAACCACCGTGGTGACCGGCGAGTTGAGGGACGCATCCTCCGGAACGCTCATCCCCAACGCCAGCATCCAGCTGGTCCGATACGTAAAGAACCCGTTCCTGGACACGGGCGCCGTGCAACTCGTCACCCAAACCGACGCCAACGGCCAATTCCGTATTGCGTTCGAAGGCAGCGGCCTCACCAGCTGGTATGTGCGGGCCGGGCGGAACGACAGCATCCGGTACGAAACCCCACGCCGGGTAAGCATCGGCGCCAGCGAGCACGTCTCCCTCACGGCCTGGCAGGGCATCCCCGCGCGGCTGCACCTCGTCATCCGCCAGAACCGGAGCGATATGCTGCTGCTCAATTTCAAGCCCGCGCCCGGCGGCCCGATCGATACCACGATCCGGATCTGGGGCTTCCGGGAACCGGCGATGCTGTATCGCGTGGCGGTCAACGACGAAGCGAAGCGCATCCTTCGCGGACGTTCCATCCAACTTAAATTCATTCCCGGAAACGATCAACCCGTCGAAGTGGATATCCCGGATATGATGCAATTACCCGAGCTCTATTAATCGTTCGAAACCATGAAAAGGACCTTTACGCAAAGCAGCATGCGATGGTTCACGCGCATCGAAATCGAAGATGTTTCGCATTGGCCATCGTATAATAAAAATCCGAACCTATAAAACATACCTCTGCAACCATGCTTGAATTTTACGCAAAAACCAATGCCCGATCCATGACCTGGGCGCTGATAGCAGCCGCGATGACTTTCGCCGCCTGCAAGAAATCGGACAGAGACCGGCCCGGTGTTGTGGAAGGCGAAGTTGTGGACATGGACACGGGTTTGCCCGTAGCCGGCGTCACAGTCCGCCTCAATGCCTGTCAACTCGTGGGCGGGGATGCTTTCCATTGCCAAACCGCCAATGAAATGAAAACAGGCGCCGATGGAAAATACAGCCTCAATTTCCAGGGCCGGCGCTCGAAGAATTTCCGGCTGGAATTGGTGTCGAACGACAGCATCCTTCCCTACACTTCCTACAACATCCAGCCCGGCCAGAAAACGCGGATACGGCTGGAAGCCAGGCGCGCATTTTCCGCGAAGGTCCGGCTCGTGATCCGGAAAAACGAAGCCCCGCAGCTGTATTTCATAAACAGCATCTTGCGCCCCGGGCCGTTGGATACGACATTCATCGTGTGGGGCCCTAAAAACACGGATTTCATCCTGCATCTCGGGGCGCAGGATAGAACGGCCGGGTATGTCCGCGGCGTAAGGAAAATCATCCCCATCGTCCCCGGCAATCCGGAAACCACGCTGATCATCATCGAAGACATGCTCCAATTGCCCAAACTCCCGTAAAATTCCAAAACTTACTGACATGAAAATCATTATACCGATCCTGGCTTCGTTCGTTTTGTTGGGAGGAGCAGGATGTAAAAAAGCAGCAGACCTGAAAGCGACCGGCCATGTGGAAGGCCAGGTGATCGACCAGCATACCGGCAACCCTATCCCCGGCGCCAAATTGTATGTTTCTGGTTGCAGATCCGGGCTCCTCGGCGGCACGGGAGACTGCAACCAGCTGGCGACCGCCATTTCCGACGCGGAAGGCAAGTACCGCATCACCTGGAACGGCGATGGATATTCCAATACCTTTTACCTGAGGGCGGCCTATACTGACAGCGCCCAGATCGCGGACGTTGGATATGGTACACTGCTGACTTTGGAGAAGAACAATGTCGTTACCATACACGGTTTCAAAGCCCGCAAAGTGAATGTACGGGTGAAGGTGAACAAAAACGAAGGCCGCCTGCTGCGGCTTCGCTATGGTAACAATTACCCCACACGCGCGTTGCTCCGGCCCGGAGTGGCAGACACGGCGTTGACCATATGGACGGTACCCGGCAGCAGCACTCCGCTCTGGATTGCCGCGCTCGACCAGCAGCAGGAAAACTACCATGGCCTGTCCGTCCTGGTCCGCGTGGCGCCGTGGACGGAAGCAGTTCGGGATACGGCGTTTACGATAGACGATATCCTGGCCCAGCCCAAACTGCCCAATTTTCAGCCCTGATAGCCGATAGATATAATGAAAGAAGCCCCCGCGCGGGGGCTTCTCCTGTTTCAGCAAGAAGTTCAGTTACATGGTGCAAGCCCTTACATCATGGCACGTTCCCAGAACGGAGGAGGCTCGATGCCGAGGGACCGCAGGTATACATACCCTTGTCCACGGTGATGGTTCTCATTATCGAGGAAATAAAACCAGGAGCCCACCATCGGCTGCTCGCCATATCCGAATGCGTTCACCGTTTCCTGCCAGCGTTCCGGCGCGATCTGCGGCAATACGCGGTCGATCTCCGCGGTGATATCGTCCCAGAGCTGCAGCAGCTCCGCTTTGGTAGCCGGGGGCGTATAATCTTTCACACGGGCGGAAACGCTTTCGGAGGTAGCCTCGTTCCAGTCGTTCGTCAAAAAGCCATTGGTGCCTTTTGCGGCGATCAGGGCCAGCTCCATGGCCATCGTGGCGAAAGGGCGCATGCCGCCGATGCTGTATTCATATAATTCCTTTTCAGGGAATGCGTCGATCACGCGGCGGGTCAGCGCGCGGTGGCCCTGCCAATGTTTGCGGATCTGTTCGGGCGTCAACGTGTTGGCCGTAGCCTGGATAGCGGTGCTCATATAGAAGTGATTTTTTGTTTGTGGTACAAAGGAAATCCGGGGTGGTGACAACCCTATGTCAGCAGAAAAAAATCTTTTTTTTCTTCCATCCTGCTGACACACTGTTGTCAAAACCGGGTCGGACATTTGTATCAACAAACACAAAAAACCAAATATCATGCAAACCTCCTTCGCTACCGCCGCTCTTTCCGTATCCACCCTCCTGCAGGATTTCGCCCAATATAACCTGTGGGCCAATACCACGCTTACCAACTGGCTCCGCACCAAACCGGACGACAATATGGCCATAACGGTACCTTCCAGCTTCAGCAGCATCCGCGCCACCTTGCTGCATATCTGGGCTACCGAAAATTACTGGCTGTCGATGATCTGCCAGCGGGAATATACACCCATCGATGCGGAGCATTACGACGGTGACTTCGATTCGATCGTCGAAGGGCTGCTGGAAACTTCGGAAAGGCTGGTCGCCTTTACGGATACGCTGGAAGATGAGGCGGCAACGGGCGAGCTGTATTATGATTCGCCCTGGGTGAAGGGATTCCGGCCCCTCGTGCAATACGGGCTCCATGTTTTCAACCACAGCACTTACCACCGCGGGCAGATCGTGACCATCGGCCGTGGATTGGGTTACAAGGATGCGCCCATGACGGATTACAACTTCTACAATTTTTTCGCTAAATAAGGGTGCTTTTGCGCCAACGGTACGGGGCGTTCCTGCGGAAGGGGCGCCCCGTCGTTTTATCTCCAACGGGACGCAAACGCGCCGGTGTGACAAGTTGCAGGGGCATTTGTGACACAGCTTTAATTCATACAATTATCTATCAATATCTTATTGAAAAACAACCATTCGTGACCCGCAAACATATTGGTGCACGGGGGCCTATCCGCGCCAAAAAGAGGGGTGTTTTGTGACAGGGTAATCCTTTACCTTTACCGTCGTTAATGCACGAAACACCATGAAAACTGTATCACTGGTCATTTACGAAGAAGCCATCCTCTCGGCCATCGCTGGCGTGCTGGATGTGTTTGAAGGCGCGAATGCGCTATCGGTCCAGGCTGGCAAGGAGCCTCCCTTCAAAGTGGAGTTGGTGAGTGAGAAAGTGAAGCATATCCAGCTGAACGTACCTGCATTGTTTTTCTGTTACAAATCCATGGCCGACGTGAAGGAAACGGACCTGGTGATCGTTCCGGCGTTCCACGGCCGGCCAGACCAGGTGCTGCAAAAGAACGCGGGCATCGCTCCCTGGCTGTCGGAAATGCGGGACCTCGGGGCCGAAGTGGCCAGTCTTTGCCTGGGCAGTTATTTCCTCGCGGAAGCGGGACTGCTGAACGGCCGCACCTGCACCAGCCACTGGCAGGCGATCCCCGACATGCAGCAGCGGTACCCCGGCGCCAAGGTGCTGTCTGACAAGGTCATCACCGACGAAGACGGGGTGTATACGAGCGGAGGGGCGTTTTCCAGCCTCAACCTCGTGTTGTACCTGGTAGAGAAATTCTGCAGCAAAGACATCGGGGTGATGCTCAGCAAGATGTTTTCCATCGACATCGACCGCGTCAACCAGGCGCATTTCATGGTGTTCCAGGGCCAGCGCCGCCATGAAGACGACCAGATCCTCCGGGCCCAGGTCTTCATCGAAGAAAACTACCATCTCCCCATTTCGGTGGAGCAGATCGCGGAGCAAACCAGCATGAGCAAGCGGAACTTCATCCGCCGGTTCAAAAATGCCACCAATAACACTCCCCTCGAATACCTCCAGCGCGTGAAAATCGAGTCCGCCAAAAAAGCCCTCGAAAGCAATGCGCAGAATATCAGCACGCTCATGTACGACGTGGGTTACAACGATCTGAAGACCTTCCGGTCGGTATTCAAGAAAGTAACGGGCCTCACGCCCCAGGAGTACCGTAAAAAGTATTGCCGGACGGCGGTAGCGTAGTTAATCCTGCTGGCCGTTCCATTCCCGGTAGAACTGTTCGAGGAAACGTTCCATGAAAACATGGCGCTCTTCGGCGAGGGCTTTGCCTGTGGCGGTATTCATCCGGTCTTTCAGCAACAGCAGTTTTTCGTAGAAATGATTGATGGTGGGGGAAGCGGACGTTTTGTACGCTTCCTTCGTCATATGCATATCCGGCGCAATGGCCGGATCGTACAGCGCGCGGTTGCGGAAACCACCGTAATTGAAAGCCCGTGCGATGCCGACTGCCCCCAGGGCATCGAGCCGGTCGGCATCCTGCACTACGGCCAGCTCGGCAGACCAGTACGTCCGCGCTTCGTTGCCGCCTTTGAAAGAGATGTAGCGGATGATCTGGGTGACGGGAAGGATAATTTCCTCATCTACCTGCAAGCTCCGCAAAAATGCCGCCGCCTTCGCCGGCCCGATCTCTTCGTCGCCATCGTGGAACTTCGAATCCGCGATGTCGTGCAGCAGTGCGCCCAGCTCCACGACGAGCGGGTTTACGGCTTCGTGCCTGGCGATCTGGCGCGCGGATTGCCACACGCGGTGGATGTGCCACCAGTCGTGCCCGCCTTCGGCTTCGGCCAGTTCCTGTTTAACGTAGCGTACGGTTGCGTCGATGATCGCGGTGTGGGCGGGTTGTATTGTGGTCATTGTCTAATACGTCGTGTTGATGTTTTATTAGCCTTTTAGCGAAGCATATTAAAGGATTTCAAATATAGTACATTTGGCTTTCGCATCATTTCTTTCCAATATCGTTCATCCTTCCGCAGCTATCCCGTCACCAGAAATATAAAACTTTGCAAAATTATGTAACGATTCTCCCGGACAGGCCGCCTATTTTTGTGGTGCATGAAGCAATTCCTCACACTCATATTGGCCCTGCTCTACGTGAGCACTTCCACCGGCGCCACTTTCCACATGCACTACTGCGCGGAAAAGCTGGTGGACGTGAGCCTGTGGCATGATGAGGACACGCATGAATGCGGGGTTTCCTGCACTAAAAAGTGCTGTAAAGACGTTCACCTCACGGTAAAGCTGGAAAAAGACCAGCAAATGTCGCCGAAGGTGGCCGTCGATATGCTGCCCCTCTCGCAGGCGGCCCTGTTCCCGGTAACGACGTTGCCGGTATATGAAATCCCCGCGCCGGCACCTCCTGCGGATCCCGCGCCGCCGCCCCTGCCGCATGTTCCGGCGCATATTCTCCACTGTCATTTCAGGATCTGATACCGGTATCCCCAACCGTTTCGTATCAAGACCAACCTACTATTCCAACAACTTTTCAAAACTGTTCAACATGAAAAAGATCCTCTCTTTCATAGCCCTTCCCTTGTCCTTATTCGCCGCGCAAAACGCTGCCGGCCAATCCCTCAAGACCGACTCGTTCACCGTTTCTGGGAATTGTAACATGTGTAAGAAGCGTATCGAAAAAGCCGCGCAAATGCCCGGTGTGAACAGCGCCGTGTGGGACGTAAAGTCCAAAACGATGACCGTGAAATTCGACTCCGCCAGCGTGAAACCGGAAGATATCCGCAAAAAGATCGCGCAATCCGGGCACGACTCCGGTCCCTTCAAAGCCAACGATTCCATTTACCAGGCACTGCCCGGCTGCTGCCGGTACGAGCGTCACTAACCCATAACGCTTACTTATGATACACAGGATCATCGAATGGTCCGTCCGTAACCGTATCACCGTGTTGATACTGGCGGCCGTACTGTTCGGGTGGGGCTGGTACGCCGTGAAAACGAACCCGGTAGACGCCATCCCTGACCTTTCGGAAAACCAGGTGATCGTTTTCACCGAATGGATGGGCCGGGGCCCCCAGCTCGTGGAAGACCAGGTCACCTACCCGCTCGTCACCAACCTCCAGGGCCTGCCCAAGATCAAATATGTGCGCGGCTCCTCCATGTTCGGCATGAGCTTTATCTACGTCATTTTTGAAGACGACACCGATATCTACTGGGCCCGCGAGCGCGTGCTCGAGCGCCTCGGCACCGCCACCCGCACCCTTCCCGAAGGCGTAAGCCCCCAACTGGGGCCAGACGGCACCGGCGTGGGGCACATCCTCTGGTATACGCTCGAAGCGCCGGGGATGGACCTTGGCGAGCAACGGGCGCTGCAGGACTGGTACATCAAATTTGCGCTGCAAAACGTGAAGGGCGTGAGCGAGATCGCCTCTTTCGGCGGGTTCCAGCCGCAATACCAGGTTACGGCCGATCCCAATAAACTGCTCTATTACGGCCTTACACCGGCAGACGTCATCACCGCAGTACGCGCCAACAACAACGAATCCGGCGGGCGCAAATTCGAGATGAGCGATATCGGGTACATTATCAAAACCACCGGCTACCTTTCCTCCATCGCCGAAATCGAACAGATCGCGGTTAAAACCGTGAACGGCGTACCGGTAAGAGTGGCAGACGTGGCCACCGTACAGATGACCGGCGAGCCCAGGCTCGGCATATTCGACCAGGACGGCGAAGGCGAGCGTGTAGGCGGCATCGTGGTGATGCGGTACGGCGAAAACGCCGCCGAGGTCATAGACCGGGTGAAGGAACAGATGAAGGAAGTATCCCGCGGATTGCCCGCCAATGTGAAGTTCGATATCGTGTACGACCGCGGCGAGCTCATCCGGGAATCCATCAGCTCCATCAAGCACACGCTGATCGAAGAAATGATCGTAGTGTCGCTCGTAGTGCTCATCTTCCTGTTCCACTGGCGCAGCGCGCTCAGCATTCTCATCCAGATCCCTATCACGCTCGCGGCCAGCTTCATTCTGCTCAACGCGTTCGGGATTTCGTCGAACATCATGTCTTTGACGGGCATCGCCCTGGCCATCGGGGTGATCGTAGACAACGGGATCATCATGAGCGAGAACGCCTATAAACATTTATCCGAACGGTATGCGCAATGGCAGGCCGGACAAAAAACTGAGTCAACATGAACTTCATAAAACGCTTATTCCGCCGCCAGCCTTCCTGGATCAGCGAGGAAGAGCGGCTGGATATCATCGCCAAGTCGGGCAAGCAGGTGTCTCGCGGGGTGTTCTTCGCCACCGTGATCATCATCACCTCTTTCCTGCCCGTGTTTTTGCTCACGGGGCAGGAAGGCAAGCTGTTCCACCCGCTGGCGTTCACCAAAACCTTCATCATGATCGTGGACGCGCTGCTGGTGATCACCCTGGCGCCGGCGCTCATTTCCATCTTCATGAAAGGCAAATTCCGGCCCGACAGCCAGCATCCCGTCACCCGTACGCTCGAGCGGATATACGAGCCCATCATCCGCGTGGTGCTCAAATGGCGGAAAACGACGCTGGCCATCAACATCGCCGCGCTCGTGATCGCCATCCCGCTCCTCAAAAGCCTCGGCACGGAATTCATGCCGCCGCTCGACGAGCAGAGCATCCTCTTTATGCCCGTTACTTTACCCGATATCTCCAACACCGAGGCCAAACGCATCCTCCAGGTGCAGGACCGGCTCATCAAATCGGTACCGGAGGTCGACAAGGTGCTGGGCAAGGCGGGACGGGCGTCTACCGCTACCGACAATTCCCCCATCAGCATGATCGAAACCATCATCATGCTCAAACCGAGAACGGAATGGCGGGAAGGGAAAAAGAAGGAGGACATCATCCGCGAACTGGACAGTCTGTTACAAATCCCCGGCGTTGTCAACGGCTGGACGCAGCCCATCATCAACCGCATCAACATGCTTTCCACCGGTATCCGGACAGACGTGGGCATCAAGGTGTACGGCCAGCAGCTGGACACGATCGCCAGTGTGTCCGAACGGGTGCGCAAGGCGCTGGAAGGCACGCCGGGCGTGTCTGACCTGTACGTGGAACCGGTGACCGGGGGCAAATACCTCGGTGTGAACATCCGCCGGGCCGATCTGGCGCGCTACGGGCTCAGAGCCGATGCGGTGAACCAGACCGTGGAAACGGCGCTGGGCGGCGCTCCCATCGGTACCACCATCGAAGGCCGGCGGCGGTTCTCCATCAGTTTACGGCTGGCGCAGGATTACCGCAACAGTCTCGAACAGATCCGCCGCATCCCGCTGAGCTCTCCCGCTTTCGGGGAAGTGCCCCTGAGCGCGGTGGCGGATGTGGTGCTGGAAGACGGGCCGCCCATGATCACGTCAGACAACGCCATGCTGCGCGGCGCCGTGCTGTTCAACGTGCGGGGCCGCGACCTGGGAAGCACCGTGGAAGACGCCATGAAGCAGCTCCGTTCGCAGGAAGGCTTGCTGCCGCAGGGGTATTACCTGGAATGGAGCGGGCAATACGAGAACCTCGTGCGCGGACAGCGCACCCTGCTCTGGATCGCCCCCATCGTGCTGGTGATCATCTTCGCTTCGCTGTATTTCGCTTTCAAATCGGTCCGCGAAGCGTTTCTCAGCCTCATCACCGTGCCTTTCGCCCTCATCGGCGGCGCGTACATGATCTGGATCTGGGGCGCCAACCTCTCCGTAGCGGTGGCGGTTGGGTTTATCGCCCTGTTCGGGATCGCCGTGGAAACAGGGATCGTTATGGTCATCTACCTGAACGACGCCATGCAGCAACTCGTTGCCCTCAAAGGCAACAGTTCCGCCACCATCACGAAGCAGGACCTCCGCGAATACGTCATCCACGGCGCCGCCAAGCGTTTACGGCCCAAGCTCATGACCGTGTGCGTATCGCTCTTCGGCCTCGTGCCCGTGCTCTGGGCCGGCGGCGTAGGCACCGATGTGATGAAGCCAATTGTATTACCGATGATCGGCGGCGTGCTGACCAGTTCTACCCACATTTTGCTGGTAACGCCGCTCATCTTCCTAATGACGAAAGAATATGAATTACGTAAATACGGCAAGCTGGAAATCCATCCTACTGGCCATTAATATACTGCTGCTGCCCTTTGCGGCGGCGGCGCAGGTGTTGCCGCTGGACAGTATCCTGGCGCGCATCGACGGCCATAACCTGCTGCTGAAAAGCTACGCGCAAAAGGCCGAAGGCTTCCGCCACAGTGCAGATGCCGCCATGGCCTGGATGGCGCCCATGGCCGGTGCGGGCACTTTCATGACCCCGTATCCCGGGCAAATGATAATGGACGGCCGCGACAAAGGCAGCCTCATGATCCAGCTGGAACAGGACATTCCCAACCCCGCCAAGCAACAGGCGAAAAAGCGGTTCATCGCTTCGCAGGGCAACGCCGAAACGGCCGCCCGCGGCGTTACGCTCAACGAACTGCGCGCCACGGCCCGGAAGCTGTATTACGGCTGGGTGATCTCCGAAAGGAAGCAGCAATTGCTGAAACGGAATGAAAAGATCATGCAGATGATGCTGGAGATCGAAAAACTAAGGTATCCGTATAACCAGTCGCAGCTCGGCAACAGCTACCGTGCGGAAGCGAAGCTCGAAGAAAACGCCAACATGCTCCGCATGGAGGAAGGCACCGTGATGAAATCCATGACCTGGCTGAACAGCCTGATGAACCGGCCCGGCATGACAGCATTCAGCGTGGATACCACCTGGGAACCGGGGTTCGCCCCCGCGATGCACGACACTGCCTCCATCGCCGCCGCGCGGCAGGACATCCGGAAAATGGAAGAAGGCATTCGCACCATGCAACTCGGCATCCGCTCGATGCAGGCGGAAAAAAAGCCCGATTTCAGGATCCGGTTCGATCATATGCTGCCGCTGGCGAGCGGAATGCCGAAAGCCTACAGCGTGATGGGGATGCTGAGCATTCCGATAGCGCCCTGGTCGCGGGGGATGTACCGCTCCGAGATCAAATCCATGGAGCAGAACATCGCAGCGATGGAAAACGAGCGCAGCGCGATGCTGCAGGAAACGCAGGGCATGCTGTACGGCATGCTGGCGGAAATCCGGCAGATGGACCGCCGCATCGAATCCATGGAGCGCGTGATCGTTCCCTCGCTCCGCAAAGCCCTCGACGCCAACTTCGCCGCCTACCAGGAAAACCGCCTGCAGCTGCCCACCGTGATAGACGCCTGGGAAGCATTGACGATGACCGAAACCGGCGTGCTCGACGAAAAATTGAAACGTTACGAAATGATCGTGGAATATGAAAAAGCGCTTTACCGTTAATATACTCACCGTGCTCACCGCCGGGCTCTTCGCAGCCTGTGGCGCCACGCCGGTGGAAAAGAAGGAGCCTTCCGCCAAAACGCGCGATTCCCTCCCGCTGCTGTTCCCCAAACAGCAATCGAGGATCGTGGTGATGGAGGCGCCCGGCACCGTGCGCTACGACAGCCGCAACCGCGCCGTCCTCCCCTCCCGCGTGGCCGGCCGCATCGAAAAACTGCACGTCCGCTATAATTACCAGCCCGTCCGCAAAGGACAGCTCATCCTTGAAATTTACGCGCCCGAGCTCGTAGCCGCGCAGCGGGAATTACTGTCTGTCAGCAACGATCCCGCGATGAAGGAACTGGCATTGCGCAAACTTGCGCTCATGGGAATGCCTGAAACGCTGGCCGCCGAAGTGCTCCGCACCCGACAGGTGCGCGTCACCATTCCGCTGTACAGTAACGCAGACGGCTATATCCTGGAAGAATCGCTGGCCGCAGCGGCTGCCGCACCTTCCACCGCCGCTCCCGCCCCATCGCCGGGCGGGGATGCCATGGGCAACATGGGCGCCGCCGCACCGATGGCCGCATCCGCAGCGCCCGCACCCACACAATCGCCCGTGATGCTGCGCGAAGGGCAATACGTTTCCGCCGGACAGAACCTGTTTTCCATTTACAAAACCGGCCGCATGATCGCGGAATTCGCACTGCCGGCCGAAGTGGCCTCGGCTGTGGGGCCGGGCAGCCGGGTACTGGTTGCAGGGAACGGGATGCAGGGCGAACTGAAAAGCGCCGCCATCGATCTGCTGGAACCGCTGTACGCCAATGGCGAGAAGTTCAGTCGCGCCAGGGTGTACCTGAACGGCAACTATCCCGCCGGGCAACTGCTCACCGCTTACATTCCCGTGCTGTTCCGCGAAGGATCGTGGGTGCCGGTTTCGGCGATCGTGAAGCTGGGGCAGGAAAACGTGGTATTCCGGAAAGAAGGGGCCGATTACCGCGCCGTTCCCGTTCGCACCGGCGCCAGGGCCGGCGGACTGGTGCAGCTGTTCGACGAGATGCAGGCCATCGCCGCAAACGCAGCGTACATCGCCGATAGCGAAGGTTTCATCAAACCGGACGCCGTTACATCATCACATCCATAACCGAAAATATATGGAAAGAAGACATTTTCTCAGATCGCTCGCCGTAGCCGCCACCGCCCCTGCCGTATTGCTCGCAGCATGCGGCACCGCGGAAGAAAAAAGCGCTGCCGCGCAGCAGACATACACCTGCCCCATGCACCCGCAAGTTGTGCAGAACGCGCCGGGCACCTGCCCCATTTGCGCGATGGACCTCGTACCGTTCGATAAAAACAGTACCAGCACGTCGCTCCAGCTGATGGACAGCCAGGTCAGGCTCGCCAACATCACCACAGCGGCCGCCGGCGCAGGCATGCTCACGCAAACCCGGAGCCTGAACGCGCGGCTCATGCCCGATCCGCAACGGACCGGCATCATTTCCGCACGCATCGCCGGGCGGATAGACAAGCTGCATGTCCGCGAAACGGGCGTGCGCATCAAAAAGGGACAGGCGTTGTACGCCGTGTATTCCGAAGAACTGGCGACGCTGCAATCCGAATATCTGCTGGCGGCGGCGCAAACCCGCAAATTCCCTGAAGACGCGCGTTTCAAACAGATCGCCGAAGGTGCGGAACTGAAACTCGAGCGGTATGGACAAAGTAAAAACGCCATCGGAAAACTCCTGCAGGAAGGTAAGCCCCAACCGCTGGTCACTTTTTATGCCGAACAGGACGGGCTCGTTACCGAACTTTCCGTTACGGAAGGACAGTACATCGCCGAAGGCGGCACGGTTTTGCAGGTAGAAGATTACAGTCGTTTGTGGGTGGAAGCGGATATTTATCCGTCGGAAGCCGCACTGTTGAAAACCGGGCAAACGTTGCAGGTGATCGTTCCCGGGTGGGAAAACGAGCCCCGGAACATGCAGGCCGAGTTCGTTTATCCCGCGCTGCAAACCGGCCGGCAAACCCTCCAGCTCCGCGGCTCCATTGCCAACCCGGACGCGCGCTGGCAACCGGGAATGGCCGCCACGGTACTGCTGCCGGTAGCGTCGCGCAGCGAAACGATGCAACTGCCCATCGACGCCGTGATCCGCGACGGCGCTTCTGCGCACATCTGGATCGAAAAGCCGAAGAACACCTTCACACCGCGCAAAGTGAAGACCGGCCTGGAAACCAACCGTTCCATCGAGATCACGGAAGGCCTGCAGGATGGCGAAAAAGTGGTAGTAACGGGCGCGTATTTACTGTACAGCGAATTCGTGCTCAAAAGAGGCAAACAGCCCGTTTAGAAAAAATTCATCATATTCATCACATAAAAACACCTGAACAACATGAAACAATGGCTCATTCCTGCCGCAGTGACTTTCCTCGCGGCCTGTGGCGGCAACAACAATCCCCAGCAGGAAAAGGAAAACACCGCTGAAAAAGCCGCGCAGACCGCCGCGCCGGCCGCTACTACCGTGGCGCTGAAGAACGACGCGCTGAATGCCGTATTCGAACATTACGAAAAACTCACTGACGCCCTGGTGAAAGGCGATGCCGCCGCCGCGAAGGTATCCGCAGCCGCCATCGAAACCGGCGCCCCCGCGGCAGACCCTTCCGGCAAGCTCGCGGAAGCCGCGCAGAAAATCGGCGCAGCCACCGATATCGAAGCCCAGCGCGGTGCCTATTCAGTGTTAAACAATACTTTTATCGGACTGGTAAAATCTACCGGCATGAGCAGCGGAGAACTGCACGTGGAATTCTGCCCCATGGCGCTCGACAACGCCGGCGCCCGCTGGCTCAGCCGTTCGAAGGAAATCCGCAACCCGTATTTCGGCGATGCCATGCTGACTTGCGGAAGTGTGGAAGAAACCCTGCAATAAGGTACCATGTTGATAGCCGGCCAAGTGTCCGGCCCAAATGAGAAAGCCGGCCCATGGGCCGGCTATTCTTTTTTCCGGATGATGCGTTTTACGCTGCCTGCAGGAGGAATTCCGGCAACGCGCGATCGAGGAAATCGCCCCAGCCGCCCATGAAGATGCTGCGCACGAACGACGGATGGTCCTGCGGAAAGCTTTCCAGCCCCGTATGCGTCAGTTTCAGCCGCGTTCCGCCGTTTTCGGGGAACAGCTCCCAGGTCACTTCCGAATTGCCCGGAAAGCCATCGTAGCGCCAGGTGTAGGCGATCTTTCGCTGCGGTACCACTTCGGTGACCACACAAAGGTGCCGGAACAGGGTTTCATCGCAGAAGCAATCGAAGGAAAACTCCGTGCCTTTTTCCACCTTGAAGCCCTTGGTGTCGAAATACCAGACCCGCATCTTGTCCGGGTCTGTGATCGCTTCCCAGACTTTTTGCGGTGTTGCCGGATATGTGCGCTCCACGATCAGTGGCTCCGTTTTAATGAGAGATTCCGTTTTCATATGCTTATGTTTTTAGATTTTAGAAAGGTGCTGTTTATCAACCCGGCTCGCCCGCCAGGAAATCGCCCAGGGCGTCCAGTTTTTCGTTCCAGAAAACCTCGTATTGGGAAGTCCAGTCGCGCACTTCGCGCAACGGCCGCAGGTCTGCGTGGCAATACCGTTCCCTGCCCTGCTGCTTTATGACGATGAGCCCGCATTCGGTGAGGATGCGGATGTGTTTGGACACCGCCGGCCGGCTGATGGGGAAATGTTCCGCCACTGCGTTCAAATGCCGCGGAGCGCCCGCCAGCAACTGGATGATCTCCCTGCGCGTAGGGTCGGATATCGCCTGAAATACGTCTCTTCTCATCATTTTAAGCTCTTTATGTAACCAATCGGTTACAAATATAGGTAACCATTCGGTTACGCAAAAATTTATTTTCGACCATGGCAAAAAAAAACAGCGCATACATGTGAGTGTATGCGCTGTTCCGGACGTCAGCAAACAACGAAATATCGTTAACTGCCGGTAGTCCTGCCGGTCATTTCTATGGCTGTACCAATTTCCTTCGTTTCCTGCGTTTCATTGTCTGCACCTTCTTCAAACCAGTGCGTAGCACCTTCATTGTCTTCTTTCCTCACAAGGTAGAGACTTTTCCACGGCAGCGAAACGAGGAAGAGATTTTCTTCTTCCAGCGAGACCGGGATGTCGTGGCTCCTGTAGCGGATGTGAAATGTGTTCATAAAATTCATCCTGCAATCCTTGTGCCTAGATGCGGTATGCCACACCGAGCGTGAAATAAATATTGTACATCGGGAAATCCATCCCCCTGAAATCCGACGGAAAAACCGGTCTCAATCCCCAATTCAGGTTTCCCATCACCCGTAATTTTTTTCCGATGCGGCGTTCCGCCCCGCCTTGTACGCCAATGTCAAAACGGCGCATATCTGTCCCGAAGTCGAATTCTGCGGTATTAACTGCCACTTTTTCGCCCAGCGGTCCGCCATTCCGGATATAACCGTCGCTAACGTTGCCGTGGAAATTGGCGCTGAACAGCCAGGCCATGTAAGTGCCCAGGTTAAACCGCCATTTATCGTTAGGGGTAAAGGTAGCGCTGACGGGGAACGACACGTACGCATTGCGCACCGTGGTCTTGTTTTTACCCGTGAACGCGCCTTCGAACTCGCTTTTGCCGGTACCGTCGTCCATCGTGATCATCGTATGGAAATACATGACTTCATCTTTGACCGTCATGCCTTTATAATCGAGCTTCACGCCCACCGCTGCGCCCCATTTGCGGGTAGCGGAAGGGCGCCACGAAAGCTCGTAGCCCAGCGATGGACTGAATTCCGGGCGGTAGGATTCCACTTTGCGGATGGTATTGGGAAAACCCACCGGCGCCGTGCCTCCGATGTTGAAACCCGCCTGTATGCGGTGTTCCAGGTGAATCTGCGCCTGCGCGCGCGTGCCGAAGGCTAGTATTGAAAGGAGAAATATATTGCGAATGTTCATGTTGCTGATTTACTGGATGATGGCAAGACTGTCGATCACAAGCCGGCTTCCGATGGCGCCGCGGTACTGGTCCCCGTCTTTGCTCGACGAAGCCACGATGGCCATCATCATATCCCTTTCCGTTTTGCGGCCGGGGATATAACTGAATGGAATATCGAAATGCGTCCAGTTGCCGCGGCCGGAGCCGTCGGGCAGTTGGGCTACGGCCACGATGCGGTCTGACGTGTGAATGTTGGTGGCATCCAGCCGGGTGCGGCCCGTGTAGAGCACGGCATAGATCGCGCAGGAATCCGTAACGCCGGGCACTGCGTTGCCCGCCTTATCCTGGTAAGTGGCGCCGGGCGTGTATTTGTAATATCCGGTGAAGCGTGTAGCCTTTCCCGTGAATGGCTGTCCGAATTGCGTGGCTTTCAGCGGCTCGAGGAAGGCGTTGTTGATGTCGAAATTCCCCAGGAACAGGGACCCCGCAAACAACTTGATGCCCACCATTCCGGAAAGCACGGTGCCTTTCAGCGTAACGAGCTCCGCAGCCTGCGTACCGTCTTTCGCATCGCTGGTAGCCCGCAGCGGGTAACCGTCGGGCTGCTTGGGAACGCCGCTCAGGGCCACGCCCGGATTGCCGGAAGACCAAACCTGTTTGTCGTCCGCCTCTACCGGGTACTGGTATTTGTCTTTATCATGAACGAGCCATTTCTCGAACGACCAGTTCCATTCTCCGATGGAAACCACTTCCACCGTGTACCGCTTTTGGTTTTGGCCGCTGGCGGAGGTTACCGTGTACACGACTTCCTTGTCGAAATGAATGGAATCGCCGCTGGCGGGGGAAACACGGGCGCCGGCCGAAAGGGTGATTTTGGGCGCAATGCCGCTTTCGAAGGCTTCGGGCTCCAGGTACAGGAGGATTTTGCGGCTCGACTGGTCGATGAACACGTCGCCCGTCAGCAGGGAATCCGGAAGGGTGAAGGTTTCGATGTCTGCCTCCGGGTTGGGCGGCTCGGCCTTGATGCACGCCTGCAGGAACGCGAAGGCGGAGACGGCCGCGAGGCTTCTCAGGAGCGATGTTGATGTGATGTGGGTCATAATAAATTAACAGTGATTCGGGAAAGGATGTTTAAAACGGAAAACCCGCCAGGTAAGTGACGGGCCGGATCCGGTGTATGCCAGAAGCATGGATTCCGTTGCGGACAAACAACGGTCAGTATACGATTTCCACGACCCGGCCTACCTGTCCGTCTTCCAGCCGCACCTTGATACCTCTGGAGTGGTACGCAGCGGAAGTGAGCAGGTCTTGAACGATACCATAGGTCACTTTTCCGCTGCGCTGGTCTTTCTTCAGGACAATGCCGACCTCGAGGCCGGGTGTGATATTTTTTCTGTATTGCGCGTCTTCCCTCATGCTGGTTTGGAGATTTTCGCGCGAAGGTACGAAAATCAGCCCCAGTTGCCGCTATAACCGAACAGGTAACTGAACATGTGGGGATCGACAGACCTTTCGCGGCGCGCCGCTTTGCGGGACAGCAGGAAGCGGACGTTGCCCGGTGCTTCCAGGGAACCGGGGTTGGTTTTCCCCCATTCCACGTGCAGCACGAAATGCGCGTTATCTTCCACCACGCAGGTCGCGGGTTGAATGTACGCGGGGCAGCCCTCCACCAGGCCCAGCGGCAAATGCGCTTCCTTCGGCCCCCGTTCACTGCCTTGCACGCAACGGGGAACGAAACCTTCTGCACAACTGCCGCTGATCCGGAATTCGAGTGGACCATGTTGCGATACGAGTTGCCGGATTAATTGCATAGCCGGTTTGGCGGCTACGATCCTGGAGTCAGTCATAATGGGCATGTTTTTCAAAAAATCCGTGCTGATGTCCTTCATAGGGTATGCTGTATGTTTTCGAACATCATGCTGCTAAATTGATTGAAAAAAAATATAATCCGGGAAACGTTCGTACTGATTAATAGCACGATCGTACCTGACTTCATGCCACATTCGGGATTTATTCCTTATTTTGAAGAAGTTATGTATCGCTATGGCCCGCAAACACCTGTTAGAGCATATTGAGTTAATGCCCACCAGAATGTTGAAAACGCTGGTAGAGAACCGGCGTGTTTTCAACCTGAACAACTGTGAGCTGAACGTATTCGAATGTTTCGAGACCGCTTATGCGGTGCCCATGCAGTTCAACGAATTCATCATCACCAGTATGGTCCGCGGCAAGAAGGTCATGCATCTTCCCAACCAGCCCAGCTTCGATTATCTCCCCGGCGAGACCGTCATTTACCCCGCGAACGAAAAAATGGCGATCGATTTCCCCGAAGCATCGTTCGACAATCCCACACAATGCATCGCACTGGCCATCGATGCGCAGTACGTCCGCGGTACGATCGATTATCTCAACAGTTACTACCAGTCGCCCGACGAGCGGCGTTCCTGGCGGTTGCAGTTCAATCAGTACCATTTCGAGAATGACGATGAGATCAGCGCGCTCATCAACAAACTGATCCGCATATGCTGCAGTGCAGACAACAGTAAGAACATCTATGCCGATCTCAACCTGAAAGAGCTGCTGATCCGCCTCATGCAAAGCCAGCACCTTACGCAGGTGATGACGGAATCTGCCGTGAGCAACAACCAGAGCCGCCAGCACTTCGTCCTCAATTACATCCGCGAGCACCTCACCGAACGCATTTCGGTAGACACCCTCAGCAAAAAAGCCTACCTGAGCCGCAACCTTTTCTTCCGCTGGTTCCGCGAACAGTTCGGCATCACGCCGCTGGAATACGTCAACCGCGAGCGCATCGCACTCGCCAAGCGGCTCCTCTCCCAGCCCGACACGAGCGTGAGCGAAGTAAGCGAGCGCTGTGGTTTTGCGGATGTCAACTACTTTATCCGCATGTTCAAAAAAGTAGAAGGTATCACGCCCAAAACCTACCAGACCATCAGTTCCGACCACTTCCTACTCATGGCCGGGAAACAGCTGTAGCCGCGTGGCATATCGTTTGCCCGGCTATGGGAAACATCCTGATATGAAAACACTGGGTATCATTCTCATCATTGCGGGTATTGCCATGGTCCTCATCCGCGGTTTCAACGTTCAGACCGATAAAAAGATCATCGACGCAGGCCCCATCGAAGTATCGAAAAAAGAGAACCGCTGGATCGGCTGGCCTACTTACCTGGGCGGCATCGTAGCCATTGCGGGGATCGTACTGGTCGTAAGCGGGAAGCGGAAAGGCGCATAAAAAACCAGGCCCCTGTGAACAGGGGCCGGCGGATTGCTTCCATATTAATCATTACACATTCTGCATGTTGAAATGGGCCGGGGTCCGGCGCTTCCCGGGCGCGGCACCGTATTTTCCCCGGCCGTTGTCTTTTATTTTTCCTGCAAATAGGCTTTTAACCATTTGCCCGCCTGTATGCGGTCGTCTTCCCCCGCCGCGCCGAAGATCAGCGTGAGGCCCCAGGCGCGCCCGCAGAGCTGGAACAGGGGATTTTTTTCATCGGCCCGCCATACCGCATACCGGCCGGTACGGAACAGCAGGCGGCAGTCCCAGGTAAAATAGTACGGCTGATCGGCCGGCGGCGTGACGGTCACCTCGTATTTTTTGTAGTGGGAGACGGCATGGTCTTTCACCAGTTTGCGGTCGTAGGTATCGCCTGGCACCACGTGGCGCTTGCCCGTGCCGGCTTTGGGCGGCTGGTAGAGGTGTTCCTGGAACAGATCGAACCAGAGGCGCTGCACCTGGTGGATGTGATGCAGGAAACCCGCTTTGGGCACACCTTCGAACTGGACGAGCCAGCGGTGGAGGGTGGCGGGCTTGAGGTACACGCGCACGCCCTGCCAGTCTTTATAACTGACGCCGGTATTTACGTACCGGGAGAACCCCAGCTTCCAGAGGCGCTGCGGATCGATGGGGATGGGCGACAGCTCGGATAACAGCTGCGGCATGGCGGCGAAGTGTTCGCCGCGGATCTGCATGACCTTGCCGTTACGGTAGAACAGGCCACCCAATGCTATTTCTTCCAGCTCTATCATGGCATTATCTTTTACGCAGCCGCATTTCTTTCCGGTCGATCACTACCTGCGCCACCACGCCCCAAACCTGGAAGGCGTCGGTGTCGCGGACCACGATGGGGTCGTACATGGCGTTTTCGGGATAGAGCATCCAGCCGGTGGAGGATTTGACGAGGGTCTTGACGGTGAATTCGCCGTTGAGGATGGCCACTACAATGTCGTTAGGCATAGGTTTGAGGGCGCGGTCCACCACCAGGTAGCTCCTGTCGGGCACGTGCGCGTCGGTCATGGAATGGCCGTCTACCCGCACGATGAAAACGGACGGTTTGTTCATGCCCAGCAGGTTGACGAGGTCGATCTCCTCTTCCATGTAGTCTTGCGCGGGCGAAGGGAATCCTGCTTTCAGCGGGGTCCAGATATAGGGCACGCTTATCTCTCCGGTGGCTCGGACGGCGTAAAAGGAAAGGCCGTTCCGCTGGTTAACTGCATACATGTCTTGCTAATATTTTTAGCAATATTAACTAAAGAAATTAGCAGAAATGATGGGTATCTACCCAACAACTAAAGATATGTTAAAGAACAGCCGTTTATCACACAAAAGTGCTATCTTCAATATTCGCCATCATACAGAAAACCCGTTAAACCATCAGAACTGAAAAACCGAACGTCATGCAATCACGCATTCTTTACATCGCGCCAAGCGGTCCGCTTTGTTTCATCGACTACCTTACCGTTGCCGAAGGAAGAGCTGTGCTGGAGAAGCTGAGGAATACAATGGATTTTTCGCGGTTTACGCGAATGATGTATGAATTCAGACTGGTGAGGATGATGAAAGACGGGATCGTCGGTATCGACCGGCTGTTATTGCCGCGGTTCGACCGCAGGCTGATCGAGATTTTCCTGGACAGTTGCTGTCCTGCTCCCACATTATAACCATATCCCCGCCAACGGGAATCCCAGATGACCGCCACGAAGCCCGGCTTGAAAAAGCGGTGGTAATGAGGTATTTGGCTGCGCGGGTGGAACCTTTTTTGCCGAATCCAATGGCTGTTACCGGCATTAGGTATTCCGGAAGCCCGAAATCGCCGTTGGCCGCAGGGAATATTCAACACGCCGGAACGGCCGATGGCTGTCCGGTACGGGTATTAACTATTCCGACCGGAGGCTTTTCACCGGGTTGGCCGTTGCGGCGCGGAAGCTCTGGAACCCCACGGTCAGGAAAGCCACGGCCAGCACGATGAGCAACGGCAGCACGAACGGCATCCAGCCCACGCCCGTCCGGAAAGCATACCCTTCCAGCCAGCGCGCGGAAAACCACCATGCCAGCGGCGCCCCCATCCCGAAGGCCCACAGGACCAACGTCGCGTATTCCCGGTACAGCAACCCAAGGATTTGCGGAACGGAGGCGCCCAGCACCTTCCGCACCCCGATCTCCTTGGTACGCTGCATCACCGTGAAAGACGCTAGCCCGAAAAGCCCCAGGCACGCCACGAAAATGGCCAATCCCGTAAACACGCCGAACACCTGCCCGAAACGCTGATCGGCCTTGTATTGATTGTCGAAATACTGGTCGAGGAAGAAATAATCGAACGGATTGCCGGGGAAAAGGGCCGCGTATTGCTGCTGCACTTTCGTAATGGCCTGCTGCGCGTTATCCGCCGTGATCCGCATCGAGATCGCCCCCTTCACGCCCGGCTCGTACCGGAAAATGAGCGGTTCGATGGACTCGCGGAGCGATTCCTGGTGGAAATCGTCCACCACGCCCACGATCGTATAGAATTGCTCCCAGAAATTGATCTGCTTGCCGATCGCATCCTCCGGTTTGGCGAATCCCAGTTTGCGAAGGCCCGTCCGGTTGCACATCACCGATTGCCCCTCCCCGCCGAACTGGTCGGAAAAGCCGCGCCCGGCGAGCAATTTCAAGCCGAAAGCCTGCACGAAAAACCCGTCGGTCGTCACCACGCGGTATTCTTTCCCCATCTTGAAATCCTCTCCCCGCAAGCGGATCCCTGCTGCGTTGAAATCGACCGGCTGGCCGGGAATGTAGGAAGAAGCGGTGAGCTCGCGGATGAGGCTTTCGTTGCGCAGATTGTTCCGCAGCGTCGCCAGTTTCTGCCCGTAGATGGCGTCATCCACTGCCATGGGCGCTTTCACGACGAGGGTCTGCTCCATCTGGAAGCCCAGCTCCTGCGACCGCATGAACCGGATCTGTTTAAAAACGATGAGCGTGCCCACCAGCAGGAACAGCGAGGCGGCAAACTGGAACACTACCAGCGCCTTGCGCAAACCCGCGCCCTGCCGCGAGGAGATCATTTTCCCCTTCAGTACCGCCACCGGTTTGAAGCGGGACAGTACGAACGCCGGATACATCCCCGACAGCAGCGATCCCGCCAGGTAAAGCCCTGTCAGCGCCGTCCAGAAGACACGGCTGCCGAACAGCGACATGGTGAGCGATTGCCCGGAAATATCATTGAAAAGCGGCATCACCGCGCTCATGAGCAACACGGCCAGGCCCACGGCCAGCGCGTTGAGCAGCGCGGATTCCAGCAGGAACTGCCAGACCAGCTGACTGCGCTGCGAGCCCACGGCCTTGCGCACGCCTACTTCCACGGCACGGTTGAGCGCGCGGGCGGTAGCGAGGTTGATATAATTGATCCAGGCGATGACGATGATGAACAGCGCGATGCCCAGCAATAAATACACCGTGTTCCCGTCTCCGTTAGGCTCCGCTTCCATCCTTCCGTGGGAATACAGGTGGATGTCTGACAGCGCCTGCAGCGAATAGGCCACGTGCACGGGCGTGCCGTCTTTCATTTTGGCCAGGCGCTGCACCATTCCGGGGAACCGGGCTTCCATCGCCGCCGGGTCGGAGCCGGGGCGCAGCAGCACGTAGGTCAGGCAGCCGTCCCAGGTCCAGGTGGTTTCCAGCCCGGGGCTTTCGGCGTCTTTGAAGAATGTGGAATAGGACGTAAGGGTTTGGGGGTGGATGTGGCTGTTTTCAGGAAGATCGGCATACACGCCCACCACGCGGAACACCTTTCCCTGGTTGCGCAGGACGTTTTTGCCCACGGGGTCCTCCTCCCCGAACAATTTTTTTGCCACGGTTTCGGAAAGCAGCAGGGTGTTGGGCTCCGAAAGCACAGTGGCGGCGTCCCCTTTCAACAGCGGTACGGAAAAAACCTTCAAAAACGAAGGCGTGGCCCAGAAAGCCTGTTCGATCCGCAATCCTTCCCCGCTTTTCCCCGCCACGTTCATCAGCAGCGGCTGCGCCTTGATCAGCTTTACCACATCCTCCACTTCCGTGAATTCATTTTTCAGGTGCGTACCGATCCCGAACGTGCCGGCGGCCCAGTTGGTGGAGAGGTTGTTCCCCTCGTCCATCCGTTGCTGCTGCACGCGGTAGATGCGGTCTTTCTTCTCATGGAAACTATCGTAGCTCAGCTCGTTGGAAACGTATTGCAGGATCAGCAGTGATGCGGCGATGCCGATTGCAAGGCCGAGGATGTTGATGATGGAGAACATCCGGTTGCGGCTGAGGTTGCGCCAGGCTATTTTGATATAATTCATCCACATACGGGAAAGGATTTGCGGGAAGGCTGCAAACAGGTTGCCATAAATCGGTATGCAGCACTGGCGCGGGTTTCGGAGAACGGCTACCGGTAAGAATGTCCGCTTTCGGACAGGGCCCGTCCGGCCGCGGGCGTTTCCGGACAGGCAGGCGGCTTGCAGAAACGGGCGCGTTTGAATATTTTTATACCCGAATGAAAAATACGAACAAACCGATACTTGTCATAAAATTCGGTACCGCTTCCATTACGCACGGCAACGGGGAACTGAACGAGTCCGTCATCTCCGAGATCGCCAAACAGGTGGCGGCGGTGCACGACCGCTACAACGTGGTGCTCGTTTCTTCCGGCGCCGTGGCGGCGGGAAAGCGTTTCCTGAAAGATTATTCCGGCTCCATCAGCGAGCGCAAAGCGGCCGCAGCCATTGGCAACCCCTTGCTGCTCAACCGGTATACGCATTATTTTTCCCAATACGGCATCCCCGTGGCGCAAAGCCTCTGCGAGCGCAGCCACTTTTCGAACCGCAACCAGTTCCTCCAATTGCATAAAACGTACGAAGAGCTCTGGGCCAGCGGCATCATCCCCATCGCCAATGAAAACGACGTGGTGAGCGACCTGGAGCTGAAGTTTTCCGACAACGACGAGCTGGCGACCCTCATCGCCGTGGGTTTCGGCGCCTCCATGCTGCTGTTCTCCACCAGCGTGGGCGGTGTGCTCGACCGCCAGGGGAAGATCGTTCCCCTCATCCCCGAAATCGACGAAGCCGCCTTTTCGCTGGCAGATACCAGCAAATCGAGCCTGGGCCTGGGCGGCATGGTGTCTAAGCTCACGTTCGCACGGCTGGCCACCCGGATGGGCATCCAGGTGGTGATCTTCGGGATCGGCACGCCGGAAGGGGTTTCCCTGGCCACGGAAGGCAAAACGGGGACGCTCTGCCCGCCGCAGCCCTGCAGCATGCCCGCCCGCCGCAAATGGCTGGCCAGCGGCAGCCTGGTGACCGGCAGGATACAGGTAGACGCCGGCGCACAGAAAGCCCTGGAAAAACGGCACTCCCTTCTCGCCGTGGGCGTCAGAGAAGTACTGGAGAAGTTCGAATGCGGCGAAGTGATCGAAATTGCGGGAGAATCCGGCGAAGTGTTTGCCGTGGCCCGCGCCAAAGTGAGCTCCGACGACCTGGCCGGCGACAGCCGCGCCAAAAACCTCGAAGTGGCCCATGCCGACGAAATCGTCATCCTTTAAACCGAACGTTATGACCACCATCATACCCCTGCTCGAAAAAGCACAAAACGCCTCCAGGTCCGTCAAATCCTCGGGAGACGCGGCCAAACAGGCCATCCTCCGCCGCATCGGCGCGCTGCTGCTGTCCAATGCCGCCGTCATCATGGACGACAACAAAAAGGACCTCGACCAGATGCCCGACGGCGATCCGCGGAAAGACCGGCTGCTGCTCAACGAAGCGCGCATCCGCGACCTCGCCGCCAGCCTGGATGATATCGCCCTGCTCCCCGACCCTTCCGGCCAGCTGTTGTCCGAAAAAAAGCTGGATAACGGGCTGCTCGTGCGCAAGGTGACGGCGCCCCTGGGCGTGGTGGGCGTCATTTACGAATCGCGGCCCAACGTGACGGTAGACGTGGCCGCCCTTTGCATCCGCTCCGGCAACGCCGCCGTGCTCCGCGGCGGAACGGACGCGTTCCATACCAATACCGTTCTCGTTTCCCTCATCCGCCAGGCGCTGGAAGAAAACAGCGTGGACCCCGATGCCGTGGTGCTCCTGCCTACCGACCGTGCCCTGGTGAACGAACTGCTTACCGCTACCCAGTTCGTGGATATCATCATCCCCCGCGGCTCCCAATCCCTCATCGATTTCGTGCGGCAGCATTCCCGCGTGCCCGTGATCGAAACGGGCGCCGGCGTTTGCCATACTTACGTGGAAGCTTCGGCCGACCTCGAAAAAGCCGCCAATATCGTCACCAATGCGAAAGTGAGCCGTCCGTCGGTATGCAACGCGCTGGACACGGTGATCGTCGACCGTTCCATCGCCGGCAGTTTCCTCCCCATCCTCGCGCCCCGGCTGGCGGCGTACCAGGTGGAGATTTTCGCGGACGAATCGGCCTTTCCCATCCTGCAGCAAGCGGGCTATCCTCACCTGCAACACGCCGCGGAGGCGGATTTCGGGCGGGAATTCCTCGATTTCAAATGCTCCGTCAAGATCGTGGGCAACGCCGGGGAAGCTCTGGCGCATATCCGCCGGTACTCCAGCCGCCATTCCGAAGCCATCGTCACCCAGAATACCGCGCTGGGCGAGCGTTTCCAGCAGGAAGTAGATGCAGCGGCGGTGTACGTCAACGCTTCCACCCGGTTTACCGACGGCGGCGTTTTCGGATTGGGTGCGGAAATCGGCATCTCTACACAGAAACTCCACGCCCGCGGCCCCTTTGCACTGGAAAAACTGGTGACGGAAAAATGGATCGTGACCGGCGACGGGCAAACCCGCTGATCCTTCCCGCCACGAACAAAAGGCATGGATAGGTTGTTCTCCATCAGAACAACCCAGAATCCCCATGCTGAAAGATCAAATGCACCAGCTGGCCCAAAGCCAGGAAGGCCCCTGCGTCACGATCGCGCTGGCGACCCACCGCACCCATCCGGACAACCTGCAGGACGCCATCCTGCTCAAAAACCTTGTCAATGAAGCGGAAGACCGGCTCCTGAAGGATTATGACCGCCGCAGCGTAGATGCCCTCCTGAAAAATCTCCATTCCCTCGAAAACCGGATCGATAACCGCCTCAACGATTTCGGGCTGTATGTTTTCGCATCCGCCGGCACCGCCGAATACGTGCGCACCATGTGGCCGCCGGCGGAAAATAAAGTGTACGTCGACAAGGAATTCGCCCTGCGGGATATTATCAAGGCCTACAACCGTTCCGAAGATTATTACATCCTACACCTCAGCCAATCCGGCGTGCAGTTGTACGAGTCGCTGAACGACCGTATTTACGACGAAGTTTCGGGCAACGGGTTCCCTTACCGCGACAATCCGCATTACATTACTGACCGCCAGGCTAGAAGCGATCCCAAAAAGGTCGATAATCAGATAAAGGAATTTTTGAATAAAGTCGATAAATCGATGGTCGCCGTTCATGCCGTGCATCCGCTGGAAATCATCGTGGCGGCTACACGCGAGAATTTCGACTACCTGCTGGAAGTGGCCGACCAGCCCAGGATCTACTCCGGTCATTTCACGATAGACGCGGGCCGGGCGGATATTCATTATTTGTCGGACAAAGCCTGGCCGGTGGTGAAAGACCTGCAGAAAGCGCGGCGTGCTGCGGCGATCGACGAGCTGATGGCCGGTGTTTCGAGCGGGAAGGTGTTGACGGACATGCAGGAAATCTACCTCGCAGCCCGGGAAGGCCGCGGGGAGCTGCTCCTCGTGAAAAGCAATTTCAGCCAGCCGATCGATATTACCCCGCAGGGGTTCGATTACGCGAAAGACGCCAGGGTGCCCGGTATCCACGACGATATCGTGAACGACATCGCCTGGGAGGTGGTCGATAAGAAAGGCCGTGTGTTCTTTACCGATCAACCGGCGCTCCGCCAGTTGGGCGATATCGCATTGCTCACCCGCTATTAATTCAAATCCGTCGGAATTGCGCTGAATTCGTTTTCTTTGCAAAGCATGTCGCTTTATTTCACATCGCTCAATTCGGGCAGCAACGGGAACTGTTATTACATCGGGAACGACCGCGAGGCCGTGCTGGTGGATGCGGGCATTTCGTGCCGGGAAACCGAGCGACGGATGGCGCGTTTGGGCCTCGATATGGGAAAGGTAAAGGCGATCGTCGTGTCTCACGAGCATGTGGACCACATCCGCGGGATACCCGTGCTAAGCAAAAAATACGATCTCCCCGTGTTCATCACCGAAGCCACGCTCCGGCATAGCGGCATGCAGCTGGAAGGGCGGGCTTTCCGTGCGGGAGAGGCCATCCGGATCGGCGACCTGCACATCCAGCCGTTCGTCAAATACCACGACGCGGCCGACCCGCACAGTTTCCTCATCAGCTGCGGCCAGGCGCGGGTGGGCGTTTTCACGGACATCGGGCGGCCCTGCGGTGAGCTGGCGCGCCATTTTTCCATGTGCCACGCCGCGTTCCTCGAAACCAATTACGACACCGAAATGCTCGACAAGGGGCGCTACCCGGTTTTCCTGAAAAACCGGATCAGAGGGGGGCACGGCCACCTGTCGAACAACGAAGCCCTGGAAGTTTTCCTGCGCCATCGCACCAAACACCTGAGCCACGTACTGCTGTCTCACCTCTCGCAAGACAATAACGATCCCGACCTGGTACATTCCCTCTTCAGCCGGCACGCCAACGGTACGGAGATCGTTGTGGCCGGGCGGTACGCCGAAACGCCGGTGTTCTACATTAACCCGACGGAAGCGCCGCTGCCACCGGTCCATCTTTCCATCCCCCAGCAACCGGCCATCCTCCCCCAGCCTGCCAACGGCAAAAAGAAGGCAAACGAAAACCGGCCTGTCCAAACATCTTTGTTCTGAACAGACCGGGATCACGTTGCATGGTAACCAGCTAACCCATTAGAAATATCTTGGACTGACTTCCCGGATGCCTCTTTTCGGCATGAAAAGACTGATGGAGATCTCGTGCGAGCCGGATTGGTAGTTCCGCAGCCCGCTGGTGGTAAAATCGTATGCGTACCCGACCCGCAGCCATTTTGCGGCCATGAACTCCACCATGGCGGATGCTGCGTCGCGGTTCGTAAGGTCCATGTTTTTGCCCGACGCTTCCCAGATGCGGATGCCGGTGCGGTACGATCCGCCGATCCATACCAGTTCGTGGATATTCAGGAAGCAGGAAAGGTCTACGTTGCTGGGGCCCTTGAAATCGTCTTTCCAGAGGAAGGAAGGCTTCAGCTTGAAGTTTTCCGCCAGGCTGATGACGGTTCCTGCGCCCAGGTACAGGTGCGGATTGCGCTCCAGCGTGCGGAAATATTCGTCGTTCCAGTTGAAACCCTTCACCCCCGTGGTTTGCAGCAGGTTGCGGATGGAGGCCGTGGCGTACCATTTGGGCGTATAGTAATACACCCCGAAATTGGCGTCCGGCTCGATGTGCGAGGCGTTCGTCACGGGGATGCTGTTATCGTGCTCGTCTACGTAGGTCAGCAGCGTACCGTCGAGCCGGTACTGCGTGAACCCGCCGCCGATGCCGAAGCAGAGGCGCCTTGCGCCGGAAGCGTCGAGCGGGATGCGGTAGGTGTAACCTGCACCAACGCTGAGGGTCTTTTGCGGACCGAGCTCTTCATGCAGGAAATTGGCGCTGAGGGCCATGCGGTCTTCCGCCGCCGGCGTGAGCCAGTCGATAGACGCGCCCGCCGTTTTAGGCGATCCGGGAATGCCTTCCCATTGCCGCCGGTAAATGGCGTTGAAACTGGTGCCCCCGCGATACCCGGCGTAAGCCGTGTTTACGTTCAGCATATTAAAGACATACTGGCTGAACTGCACGTCTTGCTGCGCCCGGGCGCTTTCACATAGGAGCATGGCTAAAAGTAACAAACAAACAGGGTAGTGTTTTGCCATAAAGAGCGGTTTAAGCCGGCCCCAGGCCGACATACTACACTATAACAAGCGGATTCGCAGATGGTTGCAAAAATTTTCAGGAAGTCTGGACGACAACATTAAAATGTTCGTCAAGCGCCAGGCGGCCTTCTTTTTCGCCTTCCGGCGTGGCGAGGCCTTTGATTTTCCCCGTTTTTCCCTTGGTGAGGAGGTCTTCCAGCTGTTTGTCCGTCAGTTTTTTGCCGAACAGTTCGAAGGGGATTTTGAACCCGCAGGCGGCGAAGTTGGCGCAACCGTACGCGGTATTCCCTTTTTTGACGGGGTGGGCCTTGCATTTCGGGCAGGTGGCGGCGGTGGGATCGGCGGGTTTCTTCGGCGCTTTGGGCTTCGTTTCTTTTTCCTTTTTCTCGGGCTCGGGCGGCCGTTCCGGCGCGATGGTGATGGATTTGCCGGTGTTGTTCTTCACGTCGCGGATGAGGGCGATCACCATGTCGGTCAGCTCCTGCCGGAAGGTGTCCATGGCATATTCCCCTTTTTCCATGAGGCGCAGCTTGCGTTCCCAGGTGCCGGTGAGCTCGGGGCTTTTGAGCAGTTCGTTCTCGATGGTGTCGATGAGGTCGATGCCGGTTTGCGTGGCGAAGATGTTCTTTTTCCTCTTCTCGATGTATTTACGGCGAAAGAGGGTTTCGATGATATTGGCGCGGGTAGAAGGGCGGCCGATGCCGTTGTCTTTCAACGCTTCGCGCATTTCCTCGTCTTCCACCTGCTTGCCGGCCGTTTCCATGGCGCGGAGCAGCGTGGCTTCCGTGTAGGGCTTGGGCGGTGTGGTTTTGCCTTTGTGGATGCGGGGCTCGTGCGGACCGCTTTCCCCTACTTCGAAAACGGGCAGAATCTTTTCGCCTTCTTCGGCGGGCTCGTCGCCTTCCTTGGGCGTGGGCGCGTCGTTGGCGTATACTTCCTTCCAGCCGGGCTCCAGGATCTGTTTACCGGTGGCTTTGAATTCGACCTGGCCTACTTTGCCGAGCACGGTGGTGTTGGATATTTTACATTCCGGGTAGAACGCGGCGATGAACCGGCGGGCTACGAGGTCGTAGATGCGTTTTTCGTCGAGATGCAGGTTTTCGGGGTACATGCCGGTGGGGATGATGGCGTGGTGGTCCGTCACCTTTTTATCATCGAACACGGATTTGAGTTTCGGGATGGGCTTTTCCAGCAGCGGTGCAACGAGCGCTGCGTAGGGCGTCAGGTCTTTCAGGATGCCGGCGATCTTGGGGTGTAGGTCTTCAGAAAGGTACGTGGTGTCTACACGCGGATAGGTGACCAGTTTCTTTTCGTAGAGGCTCTGGATGTACCGCAGGGTATCGTCTGCCGAGTAGCCGTATTTCTTATTGGCTTCCACCTGGAGGGCGGTGAGGTCGAACAGGCGGGGATTGCCTTCCTTTCCTTCTTTTTTCTCGAAGGAAGTGATCTCGAAGGGATGTTCCTTGAGATAGGCGAGCCCTTTTTCGGCGCGCTCCACGACCACGATGCGGTCGATGGCGGCCGTGAATTCGACTTTTTTATAGATGGTTTTCAGTTCCCAGTATTCGGCCGAAACGAAAGCGTTGATTTCCTTCTGGCGGGCCACGATCATGGCGAGCGTGGGCGTCTGGACGCGGCCGATGGAGAGCACGGCCTTTCCCTGCGCGAACTTCTTGGTGAAGAGGCGGGTGGCGTTCATGCCGAGGAGCCAGTCGCCGATAGCACGGGCACTGCCGGCGGCGTAGAGGTTATCGTATTGGGAGGCGTCTTTGAGGGACTGGAACCCGTTGCGGATGGCTTCTTCGGTAAGCGAGGATATCCACAGGCGTTTCACGGGCGCGGCGCACCGGGCTTTGAGGAGCACCCATCGCTGGATGAGCTCGCCTTCCTGGCCGGCGTCACCGCAGTTGATGACCTCTTCGCATTGCTGGACGAGGGTTTCGATGACGCGGAACTGTTTTTCCACCCCGTTGTTTTCGATCAGTTTGATACCGAACTGGGCGGGGATGATGGGCAGGTCGGACAGCGACCAGTATTTCCAGTGGGGGGAATAGTCGTGCGGTTCCTTGAGGGTACAGAAGTGCCCGAAGGTCCAGGTGACCTGAAACCCGTTCCCTTCATAATATCCATCTTTCCGGGTTTTGGCGCCCAACACTTCGGCAATGTCGCGCGCAACGCTCGGTTTTTCCGCTATACAGACTTTCATATCAGCCGCGAATTTCGGGGAAAAGGGGGAATATTTCAAGAGTACCGCTGTTCATGGCTTGCCATTTTGTACCGCCAGTGGTTTATATATCCATTTGAAAAATGGCAAGCCAATTTTCCGGTGGGAATAATTTTTGTTTGGATGCAACACGTACATTCGCCGGACATTCAAACTGCAAAAACGATCATGGAAATCGGTCTTTCCTGCAAGCGGGCTTACCTGAAACATCTGCCGCGAGAATCGAGTTTTCCGGCTGTGGATATGGCTGGGCGGCAGCGATCGGATTGGATGTTCGCAGAAAGAAACGATCGGCGGCAAGGCCATCGTTGCCCGCGAACTCGAAACGGAGCGGCCTATTCATTGTTGTTCGCCGGAGCAAACCAATTGCAGCGGCGCCCGGGCCAGCCCCAAAAGCAGGAGGGTTAATTCATGTATCCTTGCGCGTGAAATTTCGTGCGGGGTTGATTACATTTGATGCAGTTTTACATACCATCAACTACTGATAAAATCCTGATGATATGCCCACCACACCCAACAGCAAAAAGAAGTTGACCGCAGACCAGCGGGACGCGCTGCTCAAAACACTGAAGGCCCGCTTCGAGAAAAACATGCGGCGCCACAAGGGGATCGACTGGAATACGGTCCAGGAAAGGATCGAATCGCACCCGGCGAAGTTATGGTCGCTGAACGAGATGGAAGAAACCGGCGGCGAGCCGGATGTGATCGGTTTCGATAAAAAAACCGGCGAAATCACTTTCTGCGACTGTGCTGCCGAAAGCCCCAAAGGCCGGCGGAGTACCTGTTACGATTACGAAGCCCTCCAATCCAGGAAAGAGCACAAGCCCAAAACGAGCGCTATCGACATGGCGAACGAAATCGGCATCACCATACTCACCGAAGCGCAATACCGCGAATTGCAGGAACTTGGGGAGTTCGACCTGAAAACCTCGAGCTGGGTCAAAACCCCGGACGATATCCGTGAGCTGGGCGGCGCCATCTTCTGCGACCGCCGGTACAACAAGGTGTTCATGTACCATAATGGCGCAGAGTCGTATTATGCGGCGCGCGGATTTCGGGGGATGTTGATTATTTAACTGCCGTATTTCACCCGGCTCCGGAAAGGTTTTTGATACATACCTGTGTATCAAAAATCAAAATCATGGATATCGGACAATCAATTAAAGCGCGTGAAACAGCCGTGAAAGAAAGTGATGTTGAAACTGCGGTAGCATTTTACCATCCGCAGGTGGTGATGTTCGACGTCGTGAAGGATTTCCAGTACCAGGGAACCGACGCGCTGCGGTTAAGGCTCCGGGAATGGCTGGGGAACCTGGCCCGGGTGATCGATTTCGAGATACAGCTGATCCACCTTGAACAGGAAAGCGCCCTGGCCTGGTGTGCGACAAAGAACCATGTTGTAGCGGAAACGTTACAGGGCGATAAGCTGGATATGTGGTGGCGGGAAACGGTGTGTTATGTAAAGGATACCGGAAAATGGCTGATCCGGCACGTGCATAGCTCCGTACCTTTCGATCCGGCAACAGGAAAGGCTTCCATAGATCTGAAGCCGTAGTACATTACATATATGTGGATTATCCTGGGAATTTTCGCCTGGTGTAAACTGATGTGATTACCGCAGCAACCGCATCCGGTATGCGTTGATCGCCGTTTCGCCCAGTTTCGTCACCAACCGGTAATTCACGACAACGCCCACCGCCGCACCGATCACCGGCATCAGCTGCGCCATCTTGGCGATGTCGAGATAATCGCGGTATTCTTGCTGAAAAGTCCTCCAGTCGAAGGATTCCTCCTTTTCCGGCAGCGTTTCCGACCGGTGGGCCCAGTCTTCCATCTGTGCAAACACCTTCCGCCGATGTTCCTGGCTGCTGAAAGCCAACTGAAAAATCAACAGGATGTACAACCGCTCGCGGTAATCCTTCACATCGAAACCGTATATGGTAGCGATATCGAACAGCAATTTCAGTTTCATGGACAACAGGATCGGGAAATCCGCCAATCCCAGCAGGATCCCCCCGGCGCCGGTGACCCCGCCTTCCGCCGCGGCCGTATGTTTGTAAAAGTCGGTCCGCTTTCTCACGGCGGCTTCCATTTCCGCAAAAGACGCATATTCCTGCTTACCCGGCACCGTATACTTCGACCCGAACAGCACTCCGCGCACCATCTCCCGGATCGTGGCCGTGATGGCGCGATGCACCTTTTCGGGGATGATCCGGTTCACCCGCGCCTGCAAGGTGCGCGACAGCCGCTGCACCATGCCGGGCGCCTTCCGCATGCGGAGCTTCCAGGTTTCCATTTCGGCACGCGCCTGTAATTCGTACAGCATGTTGGATCTTTAGTAAATGATGACGGGTTTTCTGAATGCACGACCGCTTCGGCAGCCGCCAAAATTATTGCCAGAGCAAATCTGTGGGTGTCGTCGCGGCCATGGGCTGCATGCGACGGCTTCTTAAAAAATCCACCGGAATATCCGCCGCCACATCCAACGCCTGTGTTTCCTTCCGAGAACCAACCTGCTCAAACATGCACCACCAGCTTGCAGGGTAATTGGATACTCCGGGCCGATTGCTCCCCGCCTTCCCCTTCACGTATCCGGGAAAACAGCTGCCTGGCGGCCTCCAGCCCCATTTCGTGGGAGCTTTCTTCGATAGACGCCGCCGGCTTATGGTCCAGGTAATCGAGGATCGGCAGGTTACCGAACCCCGTAAACGGCATCGCCTCCACCAGTTGCGGATGGTATTTCTTCAAAAATGCGATCCCGTCCAGCGCCATGTAATTCTTGAATGCGAACACAGCCGTGGGCGGCACTTCCAACGCCAGCATCCGCGCCAGCGCCGCTTCGGTATGCTCCCGCGAAAAATCCACCACTTCCACCAATTCTTCCCGCAAGGGGATGCCATGCTGCTGCAAGGCCAGCTTATACCCCTCGTACCGCGCATTCCCCGTCCGCATCCCTTCCGGCCCCCGCAAATGCGCGATATGCCGGTGGCCCTGGCGAATGAGGAAATCCGTAGCCAGGCGGCCGCCTTCCATGTTATCGCTCGACACGAAGTCGAATTCCGGCGTGGCCGGCTCCCGCCCGATGCACACCACCGGGATCCCGATGGATAATAACTTCTGATAAGGCGCCATATCCGTACGCGTCTTCGAAATCGCCGCCACCACACCGTCTACCCGGTTGCGTATCATCAGGTCGATGATCCTTTCTTCCTTCTGCTCATCTTCCCGCGACTGCGCCAGCATCACATGGTACCCCTTTTCTTCCGCCGCCGCTTCCACACCGTTGGCCGCGAAAGCATAATATTGGTCGAGAATGTCGGGGACGATGAGGCCCAGCGTAGACGTGCGGTTCAGCTTGAAATGCCGCGCCGCCTCATTGGGAATGTAGTTCAACTCCCGCGCCAGCGCCTTCACCCGCTCGCTCGTCAACGAACTGATCGTGGCATCGTTGTTCAATGCTTTGGATACCGTTGACACAGACATATTCAATTTCCGCGCAATATCTTTGATCGTTACTCCCCTTTTCATATTTCAATAAACGATTTCAAACGTTGTAGTAGACTTTTTTCACCCCTTATGTAAAGTTAAATCGATTGCAAATACTAATTTGGTAAAAGAACATTGAAAAATCACGTTTGCGGTAATATTATTTTTTCACGTTAAAACAAGCATTTCCGTTACCCGCCATTCGAACCATATTGTAAAACACGACACACAGACGATTGCTATTTGATCACGTATTGAAAACTGTTATTGGTCCGTTCGGATCAAAATACATCACGTTTGCGGTAATTTATTTTTTCACGTTTAAAACTGACATTGGCCAAACAAGCCTGTTTGACCATTTCACACAGCACATTTAACACTAACACGTCGATATTACCATTTCTAAATCCTTAATCTGATTCACCATGACAATGCGTATCGGAAGGAGGCCTTATTGGACCTCCCCGGCCTGCTGCGCCCTGCTACTCGCGCTATCAGCCGGAATCCCCGCCGCCAGCGGCATGTATGCAAACGTTTCCAAAACTTCCCTCCGGGTCGTCAAAGACATCAGCGGCGTAGTCCGCGACAAATCCGGCGCCGCACTCCCCGGCGTTACCATCTCCATCGAAGGCACCACCAAAGGCACTACCACAGACGCGCAGGGCAAATTCACCCTGACTGCCGTGCCCGACAACGCCGTGCTCATTTTCACCTTCATCGGCTATCAGCCGCTCAAAGTGCCGGTCGCTTCCACCAACTCGTGGAACATTGTCCTGCAAGACAATGCCACACAGCTCGACCAGCTCGTAGTAGTGGGATACGGCACCCGTAAAAAATCGGACCTCACCGGCGCCGTGGCACAGGTACAGGTAAGCAAACTGGAGAACGAAAATCCAGCCACCGTCCAGGACGCGCTCCGGGCCAATGTGCCCGGTCTTTCCGTAACGTCTTCCAACTCCGCCAAAGGCGGCGGCGACCTCCAGATCCGCGGACGCTCGTCGCTCAACGCCAACAGCGCACCCCTCCTGGTGCTCGACGGTGTCATCTACCCCGGCGCATTGTCTGACATCAACCCGAACGATATTCAAACGATAGACGTCCTCAAAGACGCGAGCGCCGCGGCCGTTTTCGGTGCCAAATCCGCCGCAGGCGTAGTCTTGATCACCACCAAGAAAGGCTCGACCGGCAAGCCGCAGGTAACCCTCAACAGCAACATCGGCCTCGCCACCCTCGCCATGGACCAGCCGCTGTACGACGGGCCGGGTTTCGTGCACTGGCGCACAGACGTGCTCAAAAGCATGAACGCCAACGCAAAGCCTTACCAGTTCGACGATCCCCGCCAGCTCCCCCCGGATATCACCATCGACCAGTGGAAAGCCTACGACAACTCGCAGGGCGACCCCGTCGACATCTGGCTGAACCGGCTGAAGATCCTCTCGCTCGAAGTGAAAAACTACAAAGCCGGCAAGCAAACCAACTGGTACGACCAGATGTTCCAGAAAGGCCTCCGCAACGATCATACGATCAGCGTAGGCGGCAGAACGGACAATACTTCGTATTACATTTCCGCCGGATATACGAACAACGAAGGCGTGATCCTCGGCGATAAATTCAAGACTTTCCGCACCCGCATCAATATCGAGACCAAAGCCGCCAAATGGGCCATCATCGGTGTTAACCTGCAATTCGCCGACAGGGATGAAAGCCAGGTGACGGTGGATTGGGGACAGATGATCAACGCCAGTCCATGGGGAGAAAAATACAAAGACGACGGGGTGACGCTGCGCGACAGTCCGAACGACGACATCGGCAACAACACCAATCCCTTCCTCAATTATGCATATACCGACCGGCTGCAGAAGTTCCACACGCTGTTCGGCAGCCTCTACGCCAAAGGCGAGCTGGGCTACGGGTTCTCCTACCAGGTGAACTTCACGCCGAACTTCGAATGGGGAAAATACTTCAACGCCAACCTGGCCAAGGATTTCCGGTATGCGGCGCGGCGCGGGTACGCCGTTCGCCGGCAGCAGGATTTCTTCAACTGGCAGATCGACAACATCCTCCGCTGGAACAAGACTTACGGCGATCATGACTTCGACGTAACGTTCCTGTACAACGCTGAAAAATACCAGAGCTGGCGCAACCAGATGGAAAACGAAGGCTTCGACCCGAACGATAACCTTTCCTGGCACAACATCGGCGCGGGCATCAAACCCGTGATCAGCAGCTTCGACTCCCTGGCCACGGGAGACGCGCTCATGGGGCGCCTCAACTATGCCTGGAAACAGAAATACATGCTGACGGCCTCTATCCGCCGCGACGGCTATTCCGCCTTCGGACAGGCGAACCCCAGGGCCAACTTCCCCTCCGTCGGCCTGGGATGGGTATTCAGCAAGGAGAAATTCGTGAACCTGCCCTGGCTCGATTTCGGTAAGCTGCGTGCTTCCTGGGGCGTGAACGGCAACCGCGATATCGGGCGGTACGTGGCGCTGGGAGACCTTTCCACCGGAAAATACCAGTACATCATGCCCAACGGCAACATCGTGCTCGTATCGCAACTCTACGGCAACCGCCTGCAGAACCCCATGCTGAAATGGGAAAAAAGCAGTTCGTACAACCTGGGCCTCGATTTCGGCGTGCTCGACAACCGCCTCACCGGTACCATCGAAGTGTATAAGAAAATCACCACCGACCTCATCGTCAACCGCACGATCTCCGACGTAACGGGATACTTCAACGTGATCTCCAACCTCGGGGAAGTGCAGAACCAGGGCGTAGAACTGAACCTGAGCAGCGTGAACGTGAAAACGCCTGACTTCGAATGGGGCACGAACCTGAACTTCTTCACCAACCGCAACAAGATCGTGAGCCTGTACGGTCCGGCCCCGGTGAAAGGGCCCGACGGAAAGATCGTGATGAAGGAAGCGGACGACCGGGTCAACAAATGGTTCATCGGCCGGGATATTGAGGAGATCTGGGACATGAAAGTGCTCGGTGTATGGAAGACTTCCGAAGCCGACGAAGCGAAGAAATTCGGCGTGAAGCCCGGCGATTTCAAGCTGGAAGACACCAACGGCGACGGCAAATTTTCCGACGACGACCGCCAGTTCCTCGGCTACCGCTCCCCCCGCTACCAGTGGACGCTCCGCAACGATTTTTCGTATAAAGGCATCTCACTGTCTTTCATGCTGTACAGCCATTGGGGGCACTACAAGGAATACAACCAGGCCAAGAACAACACCGGCTTCATCGACCGGCAGAACTCCTACATCATCCCCTACTGGACGCCGGAAAACCAGATCGACGATCACGCGCGCCTGTTCTCCAACAACGGCAGCCTCAGTTTCACCAATTGGCGGAAAGCTTCGTTCATCCGCCTGAGCACCGTGGCACTGGCCTATTCCGTTCCGAAGGAAATCAGCAAAATGATCGGCATCGGTTCGCTGAAAGTATACGGCAACGTGAGCAATGCCGCCATTTACCAGCCCGACTGGATGTTCTGGGACGCCGAATATGGCAACACGCCGCCGGCCAGGAACTGGTCGCTGGGGATCAATGCTACTTTTTAACGAGTTGAAAAAAAAGAACCATCATGCGTAAGAACTTCACATATACCGGCGCTGCCGTCCTGATCGCGGGGGCGCTCACCATAGCAACCGGCTGCGGGAAAGACTGGCTCGTTCCCAAACCGCTTTCCTTCTACGAGCCCGACGAAACTTTCGTTGACGCCGCCGCCATGCGCGCAGGCCTCGTAGCCTGCGCCAGGAACGCAAGGATCGAGTATTACGGCGACAATCCGCCTATCCTCACCGAAATGCTGTTTTCCGAAGTGACGGTGGAAGGCGTAACGGACAAATCCGGTCCCCCGCAAGACCTCAACCTGCTCATCACGCCCGATGGCGCCAATGAGAACAGTGCGGACCGCGCCCGCATTTACCATTACTGGAGCGAAGGCTACAAAGGCATCAAATACGCCAATACCATCATTTCCCGGATCGACAACGCGAAGTACGCCAACGCGGCGGAACGCAACGCCATCCTGGGCTCCGCCTATTTCCACCGCGCGCTCCGCTATTACCGGCTCTGCATGCAGTTCGGCGATGTACCGGCCCCGATGGTGGAGGTACTGGAAGCGCGCACCGATTTTTATACGACGAAGCGGGACGTGATCCTGGAATACATCAAAAAAGACCTGGATTCCGCCAAAGACTGGGTTTCCGATAACGTCTCCCGCGGAGAAGTGACCAAAGGCGCGATCCTCCACCTGCTCACCAAGGTGAACCTGGCCTTGGGCAAGTTCGACGATGCCATCGCTTCGGCGAGCGCCGTGATCGACGGAGGCTCGTATTCCCTCATGCGGCAACCCTTCGGCGCCACGAAGAAAAACGTGATCTGGGACCTGCACCGCCCGGAAAATAAAGCGCTCGGCGAAAACCGGGAAGGCATTTTTTATGTGATAGACCGGTTCGGCGACGGCGGGTTCGACGGCGGGATGCGCATCATGCGGCAGGCCGTACCTTTCTGGGGCTCCAACATCTCCACGCCTTCGGGTAAAAAAGGCACGAACGACAACGTGAACCCCGAATTCGTGCAAAGCAGTTTGTACGGCCGCGGGATCGGACGTTGCCGCCCCACGCCTTACAGCCTCTACGAGATCTGGAACGATCCCAACGATCTCCGCCACGCCAAAGGCAACTGGATGAACATGGAAGATCTCGTGTATAACGATATGGGCCTCAAGAACAGCAACGACCCCAATTACCTCAAGCCCCTCCAGCTCCGTAACGCCGCCGGAGGCATTTTGTGTACGGACACGATCCGCTGCTGGTTCGGCTGGCCGCATTACAAGATTTTTGTGCCCGATACGGAAAACTCCCCCATGCAGGGCGGCCATTCCGACTGGTATATTTTCCGGCTCGCCGAAACGTACCTGCTGCGTGCGGAGGCTTATTACTGGAAAGGCCAGTCCGGCCTCGCGATCGCCGATCTCGACCAGGTGCGCACCCGCGCCGGTTGCGCACCGTTCACGGGAACGCTGGATATCGGCACCATCCTCGACGAACGGGCCCGCGAACTGTTTTTCGAAGAACCGCGGAAAACGGAGCTGACCCGCATGTCGATCATCTTCGCCAGAACGGGCAAAGCCGCGCCTAACGGCAAAACCTACACGATGGACCGCCTGTCCGACGACAACTTCTTTTACGACCGCGTGATCGCCAAAAACGACTTCTACCGCCTGGGGATCGTGACCAATCACGGTGATAAATTCACGATCAGCCCCTACCACATTTTCTGGCCCGTGCCTGCCAAGTCTATCCAGGCGAACGTGCACGGCGTGATCAACCAGAACAAGGGATATGTGGGAACGGAAAGGAACGAGCCGGCGAAAGACGCGGTAGACATGAAAGCGGATTGATGATTTGCATATACATCCCCTTTTAACACAATGAACAGCGGTCGCCGGTTCCGGCGACCGCTTATTTTTTCCCCCTTGCAACCCTGCCGCCAATTCTTTATTTTTAAGGACATCAATCCAAATTCCACGTCATGACCCAATTCCATATCAACCGCCGTCATTTTCTGAAAGGGGCTACCGCCGCGCTGGCGCTTTCCACCCTCGGCGCATACGGCCTCGATGTCATCAACCCATCCAAACCATACCGTGTTGGGCTCATCGGCACCGGCTGGTACGGCAAAAGCGATCTTTTCCGGCTGATACAGGTGGCGCCGGTTGAAGTGATCGCCCTGTGCGATGCGGATGAAAACCAGTTGAAGGAAGCCGCCGTGCTGGTATCGCAACGCCAACAATCCGGCAAAACACCAAAGCTTTACCGCGACTTCCGGAAACTGTTGTCAGAAAACCAGCTCGATATCGTGCTCGTAGGCACGCCCGACCATTGGCATGCGCTGCAAACCATCGCCGCCCTCAAATCGGGCGCCAATGTGTATGTCCAGAAGCCGATCAGTGTAGACGTTTTGGAAGGCGAAGCCATGGTGGCCGCCGCGCGGAAATACGGCAAAGTGGTGCAGGTGGGCACCCAGCGCAAAAGCACACCGCATCTCATCGACGCGAAAAAGAATATCGTGGACGCAGGGCTTTTAGGCAAGGTGCATCACGTCGAAATGTGCTGCTACTATCATATGCGCGCCAACGGCAACCCGCCCGTACAGGCCGTTCCCGATCATTTCGATTATGAGATGTGGACCGGCCCCGCGCCCCTCCGGCCGTTCGACGGCCTGCCGCACATCCGCTGGTGGCGCACCTTCATGGAATACGGCAACGGCATCATGGGCGATATGTGCATCCATATGTTCGATACCGTCCGCTGGATGCTGCAGCTCGGATGGCCCAAACGCATCAGTTCCACCGGCGGCATTTACGTGCAGAAAGAAGGCAAATCGAATATCGCCGACACGCAATCCGCCATTTTCGAGTACGACGGCCTCAACTGCACCTGGCAACACCGCTCCTGGGGCACGCCGGCCGATCCCAAATACCCCTGGGCATTTACGCTTTACGGGGAAAAAGGCACCCTGAGGGCCAGTACCATGTCTTACGACTTCACGCCGCAGGGCCAGGGCGAACCCGTCCATAAAGATGTGGTGTACGAAAAGGAAAAATACCCGGAAGACGTCAACGAAAAAGGCATCGAGCTGAACGCCGCGCCGGCCACCCGGCTCCATATGCTCAACTTCCTCGAAGCCATTACCAGCAAAGGCAGGCCCATAGCCGATATCGAAGAAGGGCACATCAGCACGGCGAGCTGCATTCTCGCCAATATTTCCATGCAAACCGGACGGCCGGTGATCTATGATCCGCAAAGCCGCATCATCCAAAATGACCGCGAAGCCACGGCGCTCCTCCAGCGCCCCTATCGCGGCAACTGGCAGCATCCGGCAGCGTTGCTGGTCTGATCAGGACGCGTACAGCTCCAGCGGAAGACCGTCGGGGTCCGTGAAGAAAGTGAATTTTTTACCCGTGAATGCATCGATGCGCACCGGCTCGCAGGCGACGCCATGCGCGGCCAGGCTTTTCACCGCCGCATCGATATCGTGGACGGAAAACGCGAGATGGCGCAATCCCCGCGCTTCGGGCGATGAAACCCTTTGCGGAGGTTCCGGGAAAGAGAAGAGTTCGATGGTATATATGCCGTTGAGGGCGAGATCGAGCTTCCAGGAGTCGCGCGCGGCGCGGTAGTTTTCTGCGATGACGGAGAACCCCAGCACTTCCGTATAAAACTGTTTCGAACGGTTATAATCGGAGCAGATGATGGCGATATGGTGGATGTTTTGCAGTTGCAGCATAGGCAAAGGTAAGGAATCAGCGGATGAGGGTCACCGTTCCCCGGCGACTGAATTTCCTTGCCGTATAATCCGTTCCTTCCACCATCCAGACATAAGTGCCGGCAGGCGCGGGGTTGCCGTTCACTTCGCCGTTCCAGTGGTCGGACAGCGATTTCGATTCCCAGACGATCTTGCCCCAACGGTCCCACACCCTGAAAAAAGACAGTTGCGTAACGCCCGGCGCGATGACACGGAAACGGTCGTTCACACCGTCATTATTCGGCGTAAACCCGGTAGGAACGTAGAATTCCGGGCCGGTATATACCTTCACCATCAGTTCGTCTTCCTGCACACAACCTTCCGGCGAGCGGACGGTCAGCCGGTACGATTGGTCCCTCTCCGGAACTGCGATGGTTTCCGGCGACGAAGGATCGCTGAGGCCCGTGGAGGGCCACCAGCGGTATTGCAGGTTGGAGCCTGTGGCCACGGCGTGGAGCTGGAGCGGCTGTCCGCGGGAAACGACCGTATCGCGCCCTGCTTCCAGCCCGATGTCCGTCACTTTCGCTTCCAGGGCGATGGGTTTCGCCGCGCATCCGTCACCGGAAATGGCGTATGCGGTTACGGCGTAGCTGCCCCGTTCCGGAAAGCGGTAGCCTGTGTTTTGCCGGTGAATGGTTTCTTTCCCGCCGATTTGCCAGTACCAATCGGCGATCGTGATGGCCGGTGTGCGATTGGCAGCCCGCAGAACGGTCGGTTCCCCGATGCAGGCGTGCGCTGCCGTTGCGGAGATTTCTGGTGTGGGGTAAACGGTAATATCTTTCGTGACAATATCGCCACAACCTTCTTCAGACGTGGTTTCGAGGGTTACGGAATACGTTCCGGGCGCGGTATACGGCGCCACCGGGTGCTGTGCGGTGCTGGTTTTGCCGCCGCCGAAATCCCAGCGCCATTTGCCGAGGGTGCCCACTTCCACCGTGGAGGCGTCGTTGAGCTGTAGCGGGGCGCCGGTGCAGAGGGTGTCGTGTCCGAAGTCCGCTTCGGGATAGGAACCGATCGTCACGGTGTTTTTCAGGGTATCGGAAATGCATCCGCTATTGTCTTCGATCACCATCTTCACTTCATATTTCCCCGCTTCGGGATAGAGATGCGGCTTCGGAAGCGGATCGCCGAGCTTCGTACCGTCGCCCAAATCCCAGTACCAGCGCGTGATGGTGCCAAAAGAGCTGGAATTGTCGAGAAAGGTAACGGGCGTTCCGTCGCAGAAAATCTGTCCACCGTTGAACTGGAATTTCGGGCGGAGCGCCGCGCAGAATTGCTGCAGGTTGGAAGCGCCGGCGGTAGCGGCGGCAAAGCCCCAGAACACCATCGGGTCGTTCCCGAAAACTTCGCCCACCAGATCCTTCACGACCGACTGCCGGAGCTGCCCGTCTACCCAAACATCCAGCTGGTGCGCCGTTGCGTTCCACCGGATGCGGAAAAGATGCCACTGGCAGTCTTCGATATTATCTTTCCCGGCCAGCAGTTGCGTGGGCCCGGCGATGTTTTCCGGCGCGGCATGGTTAGACACGCCGTTGATCTGGATGGAGAGATGATCGAACGCGGGATCGTTTTCGTCTGCATTGTGCCAGGTGTCGACGAGGATGCCCACTGAAGGGGAAATCCCCTTAAACCCGAGGCCCTGCCCGTTGCCGCCGAGGTTGGTGCCTTTGGTCTGCAGCACGAAGCCCATCCCGTCGGCCCCGGCCTGGTCTTTACATCCGAGATAAATTTCGAACGTATAATCGAAAGACTGCAGGAGGCTGATCTTGTTTTTATTCCACACCGAGCCGCTGGATTGCAGCTGGTCGGGCGTGAGCACGTAGCAGTTGCAGCTCTGTTGCGTAGCGGAGCCATTGAGGATGTAGGGCTGCTGTGCAGACTGTGCCGATGCGGTGATCCACGAAAATAGCAGACAGGAAATAAGGCTGTTGGCGCGCTTCATGACGATTGCTGGGCGATATCCGGACAAGATAGGTAAAAAACGGGCGGGATGGGGCGATGTGCGGGAGAATCCGGGATATTTTACTGGTTTAGGTAATGTGAACTGCCTGATTGCCCCGAAAAAGTCTAAATTAGCACCTCCAAGAAACGTGCATATGGAATGGAAGAACGGCACCACCTACCAGGCGGCCGCTAATGTAGCCGGAACGATCGAGCAGCATTTTTTGCGGCACCTGGACGAAGCCCGGGCGCAGCAAGACGAAGAAGGACTGGCGAGCGTGCCCACGGCCCGGCAAATCGAACAGATCATCGACGTGGCCTTCTGGGCCAGTTTACGGAAAGAGGAAGGCCTCCCTACCCGCATCTCGATCGCATTTCTGCAACCCACGGAAGCCGGCAAGCCCCTGCTTTTCGAGCACCGGTTGCCCTATTCGCCCAAAGTGCTGGCCAAGCTGGCGCCGGGCGTGGAGCGGGCCGGCGTGCATGTAGGCGTGTGGGAAGAGAACGGGGAAATGGTGATCTGGGGTACTACCCTCACCCTGCCGAAATACTGTTTCGTGCTGGACGTGTCCGAACCGGGGCTCCTGGTGGTGAAGCACCGCCGCGCCGCAGGGCTCGGCAAGTTCATCAACGTGGCCGTGCTGCAGGGCGATTCGGTGAAAGTGGTCAACGAACAATGCGGCATCCGGACCGATTGCCCGAACATGCTCACTTCGCTCCTGGGGATCCACGCCTCGCCGCTGTGGAACCACCCGGTGAACGTGCTGATACAGATCGCCGTGTCGATGCGGGCGCACCGCCGCGGAGGAACGCTCCTCGTGACGCCCCACCAGCATGATAAATGGAAAGAATCCATCGTGCAGCCGCTCACCTATCCCGTATCCCCCGCTTTCAGCGGCGTGGCCGACCTCATCCGGCAAGACGGCGAGCCCACCAGCGAGATCTACTGGCAAAACGCGCTCCGCCGCGAAGTCGCCTATGTAACGGGACTGACGGCGGTAGACGGCGCCACCGTCATCAACGACCGCCACGAACTGCTGGCCTTCGGCACCAAGATCACCCGGGCCGCCAACTCCCAACCCGTCGAAGAAGTACTGCTCACCGAGCCCGTTACCGACCGCCAGCCGCTTCTCATGCACCCTTCCCGCCTCGGCGGCACCAGGCACCTTTCCGCCGCGCAGTTCGTGTACGACCAGCGCGATGCGCAGGCGCTGGTAGCTTCGCAGGACGGCTATTTCACCGTCTTCTCCTGGTCGCCCGACTCGCAGATCGTCATGGCGCACCGGATAGACGTTTTACTGATCTGACCATCTCTCATTTCCCGATTTCACCATTATGTCACAACAAACGATCGATAGCCTCCGCGAGGCGTTGAAATTTTCGCCAGACAATGTGCCGCTACGGCTCCATCTCGCCGAAACCCTCCTGCAAATGGACCGGTTCGACGAAGCCGAGCAGGAATTCCGCGAAGCCCTCGCCAAAGCTCCCGGCGAAAAAGCGCTGATCGGCCTGGCCAGGGTTTACTATCGCAAGGGCGCTTATGCCACCTGCAATGTGATCCTGGAAGACCTCATGCGCACACAACCCGATAACCTGGACGTGCTCCTCCTATATACCCGCTCCCTGCTGAAGGAAAACGACATGGATACCGCCATCCGCACCTATCAGCAGCTGCTGGACATCCATCCCGAATTCTCGGACCCGGAACTGGACAGCCAGCTGCGCGTCCGCAGTTTCACGAACGACATGGGTGGCGACGATGATGAGTACGACGAAGAAAACCTCACGATGTTCATGCAAAAACCCGACATCACGTTTGCGGACGTGAGCGGGATGGAACATGTAAAAAAGGAGATCGACGTCAAGATCATCCGGCCCATGCAGCACCCGGAACTGTATAAGGCGTACGGGAAAAAGACGGGCGGCAGCATTTTGCTGTACGGCCCGCCGGGATGCGGCAAAACCATGATCGCCAAGGCCACTGCCGGACAGGTGAACGCGCGGTTCATTAATGTGGGGCTCAACGAGATCCTCGATATGTACCTCGGCAACAGCGAGAAAAACCTTCACCGTATTTTCGAATATGCGCGCGACAATACGCCCTGCGTGCTTTTCTTCGACGAGATAGACGCCATCGGCGCCAACCGCAACGATATGAAGCAATCCGCCGGGCGCCAGCTCATCAACCAGTTTTTACAGGAGCTGGATGGTGTGGAATACGACAATTCCGGCATCCTTATCCTGGGCGCTACCAATACGCCCTGGCATATGGACCCCGCGTTCCGCAGGCCCGGCCGGTTCGACAGGATGATTTTCGTTCCCCCGCCGGACCAGCCCGCGCGCACGGCCATGCTGCAAAAGAAATTGCAGAGCAAGCCGGTGGAACAGGTGGATTATGAAGCCATCAGCAAACAAATCCCCGAGTTCTCGGGCGCCGACATCGAAGCGGTGATCGATATGGCGGTAGAAGCAAAACTGGAAGAATCCTTCAAAGACGGCATCCCCCAGCCCATCCGCACCAAAGACCTGCTGGCGGCGGCCAAGCGCCACCGGGCCAGTACGCGGGAATGGTTTTCCGTGGCCAAGAACTTTGCCCTGTATGCCAACGAAGCTGGGCTGTACGACGACATCCTCCTGTACCTGAAAAACATGAAATGACATGGACCACAACATGATCGAACGCGCTGTATACCTTATGCAGCACCGAAAATACCGCGAAGCGGAAACCGCAATCCAGCAAACGCTGGCCCGCTACCCTATGGACACCAACGCCCTGGGACTGCTGGCCGAAGTGAAGATCCAGCTGGACCAGCACGACGAAGCCCTCCAGATCGTAAACGATACCATCGGCCTCGACCCGGCAGACGACAGGCTGTATTACCAGCGCGCGCGCATCCACCTCAATAACGAAGATTACAACGCCGCCGAAGCCGACCTGCGCGAAGCCATCCGCCTCGATCCGCAGGAAGCGGGATATTATGCTACCTACGCCCTGCTGCTCAACCAGCGCAAGAAATTCTCCGAAGCGCTGGCCATGGCCGAACGGGGCCTGCAGATTGACCCCGAGAACATATATGCCATCAACGCCCGCAGCACGGCGCTCCTGAAACTGAACCGCAAGGAAGAATCGTTCGAGGGCATGGAAAACGCTTTCCGCCACGATCCCGAGAACGCCTATACGCACGCCAACTACGGCTGGGGCCTCCTCGAAAAAGGCGATTCCAAAAAAGCACTGGAGCATTTCCGGGAAGCGCTGCGCATCGATCCGTCCATGCAAATGGCGCAGGCCGGCATGGTGGAAGCATTGAAAGGCCGATACCTCGTGTACCGCCTCTTCCTGAAGTACGCGTTCTTCATGGCCAAGCTCAGCGAAAAATTCCAATGGGCCTTTATCATCGGGCTGTACCTCGCCACAAGGTTCCTCAGCGGTATGGCTACCGCCAGGCCCGAGCTCGCACCTTACCTTATGCCCGTGGTCTACCTCATCATCGCGTTCGCATTTACGACCTGGGTGATGGAACCGGTGAGCAACCTTTTCCTCCGGTTCAACAAATACGGCAAATATATGCTCGACGATAAGGAGATCAGCGCTTCCAACTGGGTGGCGGTGAGCCTTGGCGTGGCCGTTGCCGGCATCATCGGCATGCTGGCGACAGGCGGCGGCGCGGGATGGCTCGTGATGATCTACGCGGGCATTTCGTACATGATCCCCCTCAGCGTTCGTAACCGCACGTTCAAGCAGCAATTACTGATGCAGGCGTATATTTACGGGCTGGGTGCGCTGGCGATCGCCGCGATCGTAACGGGCTTTATGACCGGAAAGCCATTCTCCACCTGGTCGATGATTTACCTTTTCGGGTTCATCGCTTTCCAGTGGGTGGTGAATTTCATGATGATCCGGAGAAACAACAGATAAATTCCCTTGTGAAAAGGGTGCGTTATATGGCCCGCGGCACTTTGTGCCGCGGTCTTTTTTTTTGTATCTGGATGAATGATTCGCGCTGGCCCGGCGCCAGCAGCGTAAAGCTGCGTTTTGTTGCTGGATGAATGATGCGATCATAAAAGCTCCGGCCTGGCAAAAAAGCATCTTTCCAACACCAACTTATTCCTGCGCGACAATCTTCCTCCATTCCGCCGTTATCCCGCTAACCATTTTATTTCCCGCCGCGGCGTGGTATCTTGGGGACCATGAAAACATGCTTAGCCTGGCTGCTGGGAGCGCTCCTGCTTTCCGGCACTGCCACCGCGCAGGACACCCTTTTCCGCTTCGCGCTCGTCACCGATACGCACGTTGGCACGGAAACGGGGCTGAACGACCTGGAGCGCACCATCCGCGACCTCAACCAGCTTCCCGGGATCGATTTCGTCATATTTTCGGGAGATGTCACCGAGTTCGGGTCGGACGCGGAACTGAAAATGGCCAAACAGGCCATGGACAAGCTTGGGAAACCCTGGCACGTCATCCCCGGGAACCACGACACCAAGTGGTCGGAAAGCGGCTGCAATTCCTTCCGCACCGTGTTCGGCAGCGAAACCTTCCTGTTCGACCACAAAGGCTACCGCTTCATCGGCACCAACAGCGGCCCCAACATGCGCATGGGCCCGGGGCAGGTGCCGCGGGAAAACATGGTCTGGCTCCACAACACCCTCGACCGTACCCCCGCTTCCATGCCCATCGTTTACATCAACCACTACCCGCTCGACGAAGGCCTCAACAATTGGCTGGACGTTTACGGCATGCTCCGCGAAAAGAACGTACAGCTCATGCTTTGCGGCCATGGCCATGCCAACCGCATCTACACCCGCACGGCCATCCCCAACGTGATGTGCCGCTCCAACCTCCGCGCCAAAGACAGCGTGGGCGGCTACAACCTCGTGACCGTTCGCCGGGACTCCGTGCTGTTCGCCGAAAGGCGCCCCGCCGTGCAAACGCTCCCCGATTGGCACCGCATGCCCCTGGTAACGGGTGGCGCGGACAAGTATCCGCCGATCGCGAACGATGCCGCCAAACGCGTCAACGACTCGTTCCCGAATGTGAAGATCAAATGGCAAATCCAGGAAGACGGAGACATGGGCAGCGCAGTGGCCATCGCTGACGGGAAAGTCATTTACACCACCACGAACGGCGATATCAAAGCCGCCGATCTGCAAACCGGTAAACTCCGCTGGCGCTACAAAGCCGGCGGTAAGATATATGCCACGCCGCTCGTCCACGCCGGGAAGGTGATCGTCCCCTGTTCCGACGGGAAAGTGTATTGCCTCTGGCTGTCGAACGGAAAGCGCGCATGGATCCGGGAAACCGGCATGGCGATCGTTTCATCGCCCGCGCTGTGGGGCAACCTCGCCATCATCGCGGGATCGGACGGGTATTGCCGCGCATGGGATATCGCTACGGGCAAAATAGCCTGGGAGCGCCCGGGCATCAAGGGCTTCGCGGAAATGCGGCCGCTCGTGTACGGCAACAAAGTGCTGTTCGGGACCTGGGGCAACCGGTTCTACGCCCTCAACGCGCAAACGGGAGATTTCCTCTGGCAGTGGACCAACGGCGCAGCCAACCGGATGTTCTCCCCGGCCGCCGTTTGGCCCGTGGCTTCCCGCAACCGCGCATGGATCGTGTCGCCGGACAGGTACATGACCGTCATCGATACGGACAACGGCCGGAACATCTGGCGCTTCCGCGACGATGCGCAATGGGTCCGCGAATCGATCGGGATGTCGGAAGACAGTTCTCGCGTCTACGCCAAAACCATGCAGGGGAACATCCTCGCATTCGATGCAGGCGCAACGGAAAGAAAAGTTGTCTGGCAATCGCCCGTACAACTGGGATATGAGATTTGTCCCACCCCCATCGCCGAAAAGGACAGCGTGGTCTTCATCGCCGGACAATCGGGCCTGGTTTGCGCCATTTCCGCTACAGACGGTGCCTTGCGCTGGAAGCACCAGTTCTCCGACTGTCTCGTCAATACCGTACAACCGCTCACCGGCAATCGCGTGCTCGCCTCATCCATGGACGGGAAGCTCGTTTGCCTGGAAGTGGCACCATAAATCATTTCGAACGGGAATCATCCAGAACATCGGAAGCCGGCGGGGTTAACCTGACCGGCTTTCCCTTTTGGGATCAGCTCACGGCTTCGAACGGACCCGGGTACGATACCTGACCGGCTTTACCGGCCAGCGCGCCCGGCGTCAGTTCCTGGGCCATGAAAACATCGTCCGGCACATCATACGCCGTGCGGATGCCGAATTTCGATGCCGGCACGAAACCGAAGCGCGGATAATACTCCGCATGGCCGAGCACGATCACCGAGCCAAAGCCCAGCGCCCGCGCCTCCTGCAAAGCATGACGGACCATCTGGCCGCCGATGCCCAGCCCGTGCAACGCCGTCGTAACCGCCATGGGCGCCAGCGCCAGCGATTCGTACGTTTTACCGTCGTCTCCCAGCAAGGGCAGCCGCGTCAGTAAAATATGCCCTACGAGATGTTCTCCGGCAAATGCCACGATGGATAATTCCGGAATGAACCATTCCGTGCCGCGCAGTTCGTCGATCAACCGGCTTTCCCCTTCCTGGCCGAATACCAGCGCGTTCATTTCGAAGATGGCCTTTTGGTCGGCCGGATTTTCTGGTCTGATAGTAAGTTTCATGTGTTGTGCAGGGTTAACGTTCTACTTTTTGATAACTGTCCCAAATGTAACGGGATTATCGCTTACAACCATCAAAGAGCGCGCAGGAAAAAGTGTGATTTTTAAAAGATCGGACAAAAGCGACGATAAGCAGAACAAAACCTGCAAACAGATACCGCGGATATTATCCTGTTTATTTTACGTCCAATTTTTCAATAAATAACCCCTGCAACCGCGCTATTTCTTCCGTATACATGGTTTTTTTCCGCGTACCAAAATATAGAATGTTTTCCAACGGATTTTTACCTTCCCATACCAATTTAACCTTTCCTTCGGCAATTGAATCTTTACAGAGGAAATCGGGGACGATTGAGAAACCAGTGCTATCACTCAAACAGCGGATAATAGAACTGATATTTGGAACTATGTAATTGGGACTAAAGTCTGGATGTTCACCAAAATGTTCCAACCAGAATTTCTTTAAATTTTCAGTATCGGCAGTTGTGCTGTACCAGAGCTGTTGCTTTAAAATTTCCTTAGCTTCTTTTACATTCCCTTTTTTCAATACCTTTACCAATACGGCGGTATCCGTTTTGCTTCCCGCAATCAAAATGATCCGCTCTTTGGAAAAAGGCTGGTATTGTAAGTTTTGCTGATTTCCTTTTTGTGGCGTTATGATTAAATCCAACAAACCATTATCCAGGTCCTGCTGCATCTGCGGATACTCCCCGAACTTTATGATAAGATTGAACGGAAGCTGATTGATATGCTCTTCCAGTGTATATTGAAAAGTCTCAAAGCACAATCCTAAGCTGATGGTAGTTCGGTCACGCTCCGACCGTTTATGAAAAAGTTCTTCGCCCTGCTCTAATTTTTTCAGCGGATCAATTAAAAAATTATAGAACATTTTCCCCTTTTCAGTCGGCACCATTTTCCTGGCAGCCCTGTCAAATAACTTATAACCTGTATAAGCCTCTAAAGAATTCAGATGCAGGCTAACGCCAGGTTGCGAAATATACAATTCCTGCGCCGCTGCCGATAAGGTCCCGGTTTCGTAGATCGCCTTAAAGGTACGTAACCATTCCAGATTCCACCTCATTTCTATTATTTTAATGATACAAAGATACTATTTAAATTATTTCAATAGCAAGTTTACATGATAGAAATTTGCAGTATCAATAATAAAACTATGAAAATAAAGAGGAGCTTATTGTCGCTTGCATTAGGGGGGCTTGGAATAGGGATCACAGAATTCACCATGATGGGCATGCTGCCCGACGTTGCAAAAAGCCTGAGCGTTTCTATTCCCGAAGCCGGGTATTTGATCACCGCCTATGCGCTTGGGGTCGTGGTTGGCGCACCATTGCTTGTATTGGGGATGAACCGTTTATCACCCACCAAAGTCTTAACGGTGCTAATGGTTTTGTTCACCATTTTTAACGGGCTTTCCATCATTGCACCCAACTATAATTTTTTATTGGTGTCACGGTTTGTTTCGGGTTTGCCGCATGGCGCCTTTTTCGGTGTGGGGTCCGTTGTGGCCAGCCGCCTTGCCGATAAAGGGAAAGAAGCACAGGCGGTGTCTATCATGTTTTCAGGCTTAACGGTTGCAAACCTGTTAGGTGTACCATTAGGCACCTATATCGGGCATCATTTTTCCTGGCGATATACTTTTTTATTGATCGTGGCCATAGGCATTATCACCGTAATTGCCCTGAAATTATGGCTGCCTGAAAAGATTGCCGTGAAAAGAAGCGCGAGCCCCTGGAAAGACCTTGCGATTTTCCGTGACAGCAATGTATGGTTGATGGTATTGATCTTTTCAGTAGCACCGGCTGCACTTTTCGCCTGGATCAGTTATATCGCGCCTTTAATGACCGAAGTGTCGGGCATTGCAGAACAAAATATGCCCTACATCATGGTGCTGGCAGGTTTGGGTATGTTTGTGGGCAATCTTATCGGCGGGAAACTGACGGACGCCTTTTCCCCTTCCATTGTTGTGACAGTAGTACTGATATTCCAGTTGATCTGTATGATGGGAATTTACTACGCGGCCCCTACGGCCTGGGCTTCCGTTGCCATGACGTTTCTGACCGGTGTTATCACATTCGCGCTGGTGCCTTCCCTCACTTTACTATTGCTGAATAACGTGAAAAGTGGCTCGGAAATGCTGGTGGCTTCTTTAGGGCCTGCCTGTTTTAACATTGCCAATGCACTGGGCGCGTACATGGGCGGCGTTCCCATCGAAAAAGGATACGGCTATACTTCGCCGGTCCTGATCGGCGCGTTGATGACCATTGCCGGTATTATCATCATGGTACGCTACATGAAGCCGCACCGCGCCATACCTAAACCTGTTTTTCAATCAAAATAGTAGCAGGAAATGAATAGGAAAGAAGTGGAGCGATCTATCATCCTAATGTTACCAACCTATCATTCATACTATTTTAGTGAATCATTAATATGATAGAACTTTGCACAATCAATTACAATAATAATAAAAATGGAATACAGAGTACTAGGAACATCAGATTTGAAATTATCAGCCATTACATACGGAGCCTTTGCTATCGGCGGAAATATGTGGGGCGGCAACGAACAAAAAGACTCCATCGCATCGGTAAGAGCCTCCATTGATAACGGTGTAACCACGCTGGACACCGCACCTTTTTATGGTTTCGGCCTGAGCGAAGCAATGATCGGTGAAGCGATCAAGGGTTATGACCGGAGCAAAATCCAATTGCTTTCGAAATTTGGCCTGGTATGGGATGGCAGCAACCAGGGAAAAGGAGCGTTCTTCTTTGATGCCGAAGAAAACGGTAAAACGATCCCGGTTTATAAATATGCCTCCAAAGCCAATGTGATAAAGGAAGCGGAAGAAAGCCTGAAACGCCTGGACACGGATTACATCGACCTGTTGCAGATCCACTGGCCGGATAACACCACTCCCATTGCTGAAACCATGGAAGCATTGGAAATCCTTTTACAACAAGGGAAAATTCGCGCTGCAGGTGTAAGCAACTACAACCTGGAGCAGGTAAAAGAAGCCCGTAAAACATTGCACATAGCCAGCAATCAAATGGGATACAGCATGTTGAACAGAAGCATTGAAAACGAACTGGTCCCCTATGCGCTGGAAAATAACCTGGGAATTATCGCCTACAGCCCTATGGAAAGGGGCTTGCTTACGGGAAAATACTTCAAGGAAGGAAAACTGAAGGGCAATGATCACAGGAACGGCTATTTTCAACAGTTCGATCTTGAAAAAGTAAAAACATTTCTACAAACGATCGAGCCGCTCGCAGCAGGTAAAAACGCAAGTTTATCGCAGCTGGTATTACGTTGGACAACCCTTCAACCGGCTATTACCGTAGTATTGGCGGGCGCAAGAAATGCAGAGCAGGCCATTGCGAATGCAAAAGCAATGGATATTGATCTTACTCCCGAAGAAATTGCATTTATCAATGCAAGTCTTTCTAAAATCTAAATCTTTCTAAAATCTAAAAAAGAATGAAAAATATATTCATAATAAATGGCGGACAAAAATTTGCACATTCCGGCGGAGCATTCAACAACACCCTTAACAGGTGGACAAAAGAAACGCTGCAGAAAAACGGATATCATGTCAGGGGTTTCAATGTCAACGACGAATTCAATCCTAAAACGGAAGTGGAAAATTTCAAGTGGGCGGATATGATCATTTACCACATGCCCATCTGGTGGTTTCAGGTGCCGAACCGGTTGAAGTTTTACATCGATGAAGTTTTTACCGCAGGTCATGAAAACGGCATCTATAAGAACGACGGGCGCTCCCGGCAAAATCCAGATATCAACTACGGAACAGGCGGTTTGATGCATGGAAAAAAATACATGGTCAACTCCACCTGGAATGCCCCGGAAACCGCCTTTACTTTACCGGGAGAATTTTTTGACCAGGTTGCCGTCGATGACGGGATATTGTTCGGTTTTCATAAAATGAACCAGTTTACCGGCATGGAAAGGCTCGAAGGATTCCATTTCCACGATTTGGAAAAGAATGCCACCAGCGAACGCATCGAAAATTATCGCAAAGCATATATCGCACATTTAAACAAGGTCCTTCAACTAGAAAATCAATACGCATGAAGATTTATTTAACCGCTGTCATAAAAGTAAAGCCCGAATATCTGCCCGAAGTTGAAAAAGCTGTACGCAATATGGTTACCGAAACCAGGAAAGAAGCAGCTTGCATACAGTACGATCTGCATCAGGGACTGGACGATAAACATGTTTTTGTTTTCTACGAGATCTGGAAAGATCAGCAAGGTTTAGATGCACATAACCAACAACCTTATATCCTGGAATTTGGGAATATAGCGCAGGCCAAATTACTGGAACCACCACAGATTTATGTCACTCACATCATTGATCCTTGAAATTTCAAAAAAAATGCGCGGACTTTCGCCCGCGCATCCGTCATGATTGACGCTATCCTATAAACCCTGGTATTGCATGCCTTTCGGATGTTTGACGGTATAAGTGAGACGGAGCGTTTTCGATTCGCCGGGCTTCATATCCAGCTCCCACGTCAGCTCCCCGGTTTCGGCGTTCTTTTCCGCGCCGGACGCTTCGGTCAGCTCCACTTCGACGTTTTTGTCGGTCGACACGGGATACTGGTCTTTCAACTGCAGCCTGATCGCCTCCTGCTTCCCGTTGCGCACCCTGATTTCGTAGGTAAACGTTTTGCGGACGGAGCTGCCGATCATTTTCGTGCCGCTCGTCTGCGCCATAAGCTCCCTGCGCACCACTACCTGCCTGTCGCGGCCGAGGCTCACTTTCAGCGTATCTTCCGTAGCCTGCGGATCGATCATCGTTTTGCCGGCGTACAGATTGCCGATCATGATATTCGCTTCGCCGGGCAGTAAATTGTAAGCCGCGAAATCTTTCACGTTGGCCACGAGGAACGCATCCTGGTCGAGTTTCGGAACGGAATAGTAGGTGTACCCGGACGGCATGTCCATTTCCTTCAGTACCACCGAATGATTTTCGCCATTGCCGGCGATGTCATAGGGAATATCGATGTCGAAGCTCGCGCTGGTCTGGTGTTGTACGATGGAAGCCGGAACGGCAGAAACGGGCGGCGGAGGCGGCGCGGGGGCCATTTTCGCTCTTTTGCTGAATTGCATATCCGCCTCCTCATTTTTTGCATTACCGTACCCAACCACTACCACTTCGCTCAATCCAGCTACCTTTCCCCCCAGCACATGCTGCATTTCGGGATAGAGGAACCAGGTGCGTAGCTCCGGCGCGGTGCCGGCGCTGGAAGGATTGCCCGTGTTCAGGGTGAGCTTTACATTTTTCCAGTCGAGGCCCGTGTTTTGATGCACGTTCGCTTTGTAAATGAGTTTCAGGGGTTTGGCGATGGATTCGAGCTTCAGGTCGTAATGCGTTTCCCAGCCTGCGTCGGGGGTTACGTAACGGATTTCCATCATACCGTTCACTTCCGCGGGTGATGTGAGCTGCAGCGCGATCTGGCCGCCGGCGGCTTCGGGGTTTTCGTTCATCTCCCTGAGCTGCTGTTCGATCCGCGCGATGAGCTGCATTTGCTTCGTTTCCTTTTCCACCAGTCCATAAATACTGTTCCGCAGCTCGATCTGCTTGGCAGTGTAATATTCCGCCAGCTTGGTCAGTTCGGCCACCGTGGCGTCTTTACCTCCCAGCGACTGGTTCTTGTCCAGCAGCGCGAGGGTGCCTTCCTGCGCCGTGCGCACGTTCCGGATCCTGGACAGGGACAATTTCACGGATTCGAGGCTGTCTTTCAACATCCGGAATCCCGGTTTTTCCTCGATCACCGGCAGGAAATTCCGGCCGAAAGTGGCGCTCATGATGGTGACGCCGCCCGGGGCGCTTACCTGGATGCTGCTTTCGTCGATATTGCCCGCCACTTTCGTGATGATCACCTTGCTGACGCCCTTGGGAACCAGCACGCGTGCCGTATGTACCATTTCCGCCCCATCGCCGTAAACCGTCACCGATTTGAGCGCGGCGGGAGAAATTTGTTGCGCGTCGGCGTTCAGCGCCATTAATGTTACCAGCCCGAAAATTGTGATTCCTTTTATCATAGCCGTGCTTTTTTACCTTCCGGATGCGGTATTTTCTCCTTTTCCATAAATGAAATGTTAAAAAATCCCAAAAGGTGTTGTAACATGATTTTTGTCATGATCGGGGGAAGCGTTCCGCGGTACATTTGCCTTACACCAAAACGAACAGCATGAAGCGCATATTTCCGACTTTATCTGCCGCCTTGTTAGGTGTTGCGCTCAGCCTTCCGGCGATGGCGCAAACCGGTAAAACCGGTCTCTATCTTTCGGCAGACGATTTTGCGGCCGGAAAGGTGAGCTACGGGGCCGCCCATCACAAGATCAGGCCCAACGTACCCTTTCAGCACGGTAAAGTAAAAGTAATGCATGGCGATCAGTCCATGATGCTCGAAAAAAGCCAGTTATACGGTTACCGCGATAAAAAACAGCAGGATTTCAGGTTTGTAGGGAACGACGCCTACAAAATCATCGACGCGAAAGGATTCCCGATATATAGCAGGGATGTGGAAGTGACGAAAGGCAAAGGCCGTGTGAAGGAAACGAAATTCTATTTCAGTGCCCATCCCGGCAGCGAAGTGAAAGAACTGACCGTCGGCAACCTCAAACAGGCATTCCCCGGCAACGGGAAATTCCACCAGCTGCTCGATATGCAGTTCCGCAGCAACGACGAACTGGCGCGGTACGACGAGTTTTCAAAAATGTTCAAACTAAAGACGATATATAACGAAACGATTTAATCAAAGAATCAACAGCAAGTAAGTGTGAGCGAAAGGAATCGTGTGAGTGTTTTCAGTAGAGGATTAAAAGGCCGGCTTTATGCCGGTCTTTTGCTTTTTACATGAACGGAGATACAACCCGGCCACGTTTTGCGTATTTTGGCCCCCCTAACCCGGAAACACATCACACATTGCGACGAATCATTCCATGTTTATTGGGCTGCATATTCACGCTCCATGCGGCGGCACAGAAAAAAAACGAAAATTACCGGCTGAAGATGCGAAAAGCGACTTCCGCTATCAAGATCGACGGGATCGTTGACGAGCCCGCCTGGCAGAACGCGGACTCGGCATCCGACTTTTTCATGATCCTGCCGATGGACACGAGCTTCGCCAAAGTGCGGACAGACGTGAAGATGACGTACGACAATAACCAGATTTACCTCCTGGTCATCAACTATAATGGCGCCCCGGGGCCTTATATGGTGGAAAGCCTCCGCCGCGACTGGTCTTTCCTCAAAAACGATAACTTCCTCATGTTCCTCGACCCCTTCGACGATCAGACCAACGGCTTCGCATTCGGCTCCAACGCCGCAGGCGCGCAGTGGGACGGGCTGATGTACGACGGCGGGAAGGTAGACCTCAGCTGGGAGAACAAATGGACGTCCGTCGTAAAGAATTACCCGGACAAATGGGTGTTTGAAGCCTCCATCCCTTTCAAAACCATCCGGTACAAGAAGGGAATCCGGCAATGGGGGATCAATTTCGGGAGGAACGATCTGAAAACCACCGAAAAAAGCAGCTGGGCCCCCGTGCCCAGGCAGTTCCCCTCCGCCTCGCTCGCCTATACCGGTGTGCTGGACTGGGATACCGTTCCCCCGAAAGCAGGGCCCAATATCTCCCTTATCCCCTACGTACTGGGCGGCCTCAACAAAGACTATATTTCAGACAATCCCACCAAATGGCGGAGAGACGCCGGGCTGGACGCCAAGATCGCCGTAACCTCGTCCCTCAACCTCGACCTGACCGTGAACCCCGACTTCTCGCAGGTGGACGTAGACAAGCAGGTGACGAACCTCGACCGCTTCGAGCTGTTCTTTCCCGAGCGGCGCCAATTCTTCCTCGAAAACGGCGACCAGTTCACCAACTTCGGGTACAGCACGCTCCGCCCGTTCTTTTCGCGGCGCATCGGGTTGGGCGCGCCCATCCATTTCGGCGCGCGCCTCAGCGGCAAGCTGAACCGCAACTGGCGCCTGGGCGTGATGAACATGCAGACGGGCAAACAGTCGGCCACGGCGCAGCCCGCGCAGAATTTCACCGTTGCCGCGTTGCAGCGCAGGGTGTTCTCCCGATCTAACGTTGGCGTGTTGCTCATCAACAAGGAATCGATCAATTACAACCCTGCCGACGTAAAACCCGGAGACCCCGTCTATTCCCGCTACAACCGCAACTTCGGGATGGAGTACAACCTCGCTTCCGCCAATAACTTCTGGACGGGCAAGGCGCTCGTGCTCAAATCCTTCTCGCCCGGGCTCAGCAGCCGCGACTGGGCGCATGCCGGCAACCTGCAATACACGAGCAAAAACTGGAGCATCGGCTGGCAGCACGAATACGTCGGTAAAAATTACAAAGCGGAAGTGGGATACGTGCCGCGGACGGGCTACATCAAGATAGCGCCTACCGCCACCCGCCTGTTTTTCCCGAAATCGGGCGCATTGCTCAGCCACGGGCCGCAGCTCACGTCCACCAACTTCTTCACCGAAAAAATGGAACGCACCGATAACGAAGTGATGCTGAATTACGGCATGGTCTGGCGCGCCAGAAACACCCTGAACATCTGGGCCAGCACCACTTATATCCAGCTGCTGCAACCATTCGACCCGCTGAACCTGGGGAAAGACAGCCTGCAGGCCTTCAGCAAACACAGCTGGAATACCGTGGGCGCGGATTATGTGTCCAAACCGCAGAGCCTCCTCACCTACGCCCTCAGCGCCCGGTACGGCGGTTATTACGCCGGCGGGAAGCGGTTCACGGCCACGGGGGAACTGGGCTACCGTTTCCAGCCTTATGTGAGCATCGCCATGAGCGCGAACTACAACCGCCTGAGCCTGCCGCAACCCTGGGGCGACAATGGTTTCTGGCTCGTAGGCCCCCGGCTCGACGTAACCATGACCAACACGCTTTTCTTCACAGGATTCGTACAGTACAACGAGCAAATGAAGAACATGAACCTGAACACCCGGCTGCAATGGCGTTACCGCCCGGCTTCCGACCTGTTCATCGTTTATACCGACAATTACCTGCCCGAGCCTTTCTACGTTAAAAACCGGGCGCTGGTGCTTAAGCTCGTGTACTGGCTGAACCTCTAGCCAAAAAGAAACCGGGTGCGCCATCGCGCCCCGGCTTTCGTTACCATTTATCGAACCTACTAAACACGCTTGGTTGCAGGCGTTACCACACGTATGTGCCGACCGCTCCGGGCGCCAGCTCCGTGGTCACCTGTTTGCCCTTGTACTGGATGTTGAACGGCTGTGCATTGCCGCCGCTGTTGAGCACGATGAGCACTTTTTTGCCTTCCGGCGTGCGGAAAGCCACGTTTTGCAACGTTCCCGATTGTGCGGAAGCGATGCGCACCGATCCGGGGCGCACGAATTTCGATGCGTGGGCAATGATGTAGTACGCCACATTTTTCGTGTAATCGTTCCCGATAGTTACGGCGCCCAGGCAGGTAGTGCAGCCGCCCGGAGTGTGGGGTTTGTAATCGGCCGTGGCGGCGAGGTTCCATTCCAGTACGTTGCGGCTCCAATTACGGGGCGCGCCGATGATGAGGTTCGCTACGTGCCATTTCAGGTCTTCCCCGAAATTACCCGGCCCTCCTACCCATTGCTCCGTAAAATAAATATGCTTGTCGGGAAAAGCGTTGTGCACCTCCGTGAGCGCGGAAATGGGGCCGCCGTAAAGGTGAAATGCGGAACCGTCGGTAAATTGCGCCGCCTTCGCGTCTTGCAGCACCGTTGCCGGATAATCGGGTCGGTCGGCGTTGTGGTCGTAGCAGATGATCTTGGTGGCGATGCCCGCCGCGCGGAACGCGGGGCCGAGATGGTTCCCGATAAAATCCGCCTGTTCGGGCGCCAGCATCTCCATGCTGGGATTGTTGCCCGGATGCAGCGGTTCATTTTGCGGCGTAATGGCATCGATGGGAATCCCTTCGGCCTGCATCGCCTTCACATATTTCACGAAATACTGCGCATAGGCCGCGTAATATTCACTTTTCAGCTTTCCTCCCTTGAAATTGCCATTCGTTTTCATCCACACCGGCGGCGACCAGGGAGAACCGAGGATCTTGATGGCGGGATTGATGGCCAATATCCGCTTCAGCACCGGGATCAGATCGGTTTTCTCCATTTGGATGGAAAAGTTCGCCAGCGTGGGATCGGTTTGCCCATCGGGCATATCATCGTAACTGAAAGTAGCCGCGCTCAAGTCAGACGCGCCGATGCTGATCCGGAGGTAGCTCACGCCGATGTGCGTACTGTCCCAACGGAACAATTCGTCCAGCAGCGCGGCTTTCCGGGATTCAGGCAATTGGTTGATGAGTGTGGCGCTACCACCGGTGAGCGTATATCCGAACCCGTCTATCCCCTGGAAAGTCTGCGATTCGTCTACCGCTATATTTGGCCATGCATTCAGTTGGTCGCTGAAGTTGAGGACAACGTCCTGCTTTTTGAACAGGACGGACCTGTCGCCCTTCGTGAGCCAGAAAGCCACGTCAGACGGGCCTTTCGGCCCCGGCGGATCTGCCGGCCCGGGACCGCCGCTGCCCTTGCAGCTGAAAACGCAGCAAACGACGCCCAGTGCGAGTGTCTTTATCGGAAAATTCATTTGTCGATCATTTTATAGGCGCGTACATAATCGATTTCCAAGGTGGCGGGGAAAACGGAATCGTCTATCCCCTGCTGCCCGCCCCAATTGCCGCCTACGGCGATGTTGAGGAGGAAATGGAATTTTTTGTCGAATGGCCAGGTTTTGTAGCCTTTGCTTTCGTTGGTAAAAGTGAACAGCAGGGACCCGTCGATATACCCGCGGATGGCGTAGGGTGTCCAGTCTACCCGGTACACATGGAATTCCCCGATCGCTTTATCGACCGTGGTGGCAGCGGTTTTCTGGGTACCGATGGAGTGGTTGTAAGCTTCGGTATGCACGCTCATATGCACACGGTTGGGGTCGTAGCCCACGTGTTCCATGATGTCGATTTCCCCCGATTTCGGCCAATCGCCGTACGCCCAGTCGGTCGGCAGCATCCAGATGGCGGGCCAGGTCCCTTTGCCTGCGGGCAGTTTCGCCTTGATCTCGAACCTGCCGTACAGGAAATCGCCGCGGCCTTTGGAAACGAGGCGCGCGGAGGTATAATCCCGGTTGTCCATTTTTTCCTTCCGGGCTATGACCGACAGCATCCCGTTGGCAACCTGTGCGTTGGCGGGCTTGTCGGTATAATATTGCAGTTCGTTGTTGCCCCAGCCACCGCCACCGAGGTCGTAAGTCCATTTAGCGGGGTCGGGCAGGCCGTTGTAATCGAACTCGTCGGCCCAAACGGGCGTGGCTTCGAATTGCCAGTTTTTGTCGACGGGCGTCGGCGGAATGTAAGGCGGCGGCGCGGGATCGTTGTTTTTGCCGCCGCAGGCGAATATTTGCAGGCCGATCAGCACAACCGGCAGAAAGTGGATCGTTTTCATAACGTTTCGGTAAAAACCGGGGCCGGAAAGCCCGGCCCCGGATGGGTTTTATTATTGTTCTTCGAGGAATTGCACATCGTCCATCTGGATGCCGCCGGTGCCCAGGGTGCCCCCGCTGCTGCCGGCTTTGATCACAAGATACACCGTTCCGTCTTTATCGAATTTGATGGTGCCGGTGTTGGCCCCGTCGCTGGAGCAGCTGAGCGCCGTAAGATTGCCTTCGAACGCCACTTTCCCGCAACCGGCCCAGGTGTTGAGCGACACGAGCTTGAAAGCCGCGTAGTCCTTGCCCTGTTCGGGTTGCGCGGTGCCGATGATCACTTCGAACCAGGTGTTCGTGGCGCCATTTCCCTTCACTTTCCCGGCGAAGGTGTATTCCACGTCTTTTTTCACTGTTACGGCCTGGTAAATGGCGCCGTTGGAGTTCCCCGTGTTCGAGAACACCAGTTTTCCGCCGGTGAACTGGATGGCCGTCTGGTCGCCGCCAGTGTTGAGGATGGTCCAGTGCGCGCTGGCACCTGTTTCCATGTCGCTGCCCTTGAGGATATTGATCCGGCGGATCCCTTCCATCGTCATTTTTTTGGATGCCGTGGCGGAGCCTCCTTTCCCGAAAGCCCTGAGCGAGATCACGTATTCTCCCGCTTCGGGGAACGTGAGCGTGTCCCGTGAACGGGTGCCGATGGGGTTGGCGGTCACGCCGTTGTACCACAGCCAACGGAACGCGCCGGGCGTGGTGCTTTCCACGATGATCTTATGCGGTTTGTTGGGCATGGGCGTGGCGGTGAAGGAAACCTCGGGCAAAGGCCCCAGCTCCGCATCGCCGGCGTCTGGCGAGCAGGCGGCCATCAACATGGCGGCCGCTGCGATATATGGTAAGAATTTCATGTGTTCGTTTTTTGTGGTGAAGGATTATTTCGAGCCGCCCCATTCCTTGTTCTGCCCCATTTTCGTGCTTTGCAGATCGTTGAACGGGATCGGGAACACGTAGTTCTTTTTTTCGTCGAACCCGCGTGATTTCAGCACTACTTCGGCCTGTTTGGTCCGCAGCAGGTCGAAGAAGCGATGCCCTTCACCGGCCAGTTCCTTCCTTCTTTCCAGGAAGATATTGTCGATTGTAGCTTCTACGGGCAGCAATCCTACCCGTCCGCGCACGGCGTTGAGGAGCGCATACGCGCGCGACCCCGCGCCGCCGCCCTGGCCCTGGCGCACGAGGGCTTCGGCTTCCAGGAGATAGGTATCCGCCAGGCGCATATCGTAGATATTCTGCGGGAAGTTCAGTTCCGGGATACCGCTGGGAACGCGGTTAGACGCGCGCCCGGCGAATTTTTCGAGGAAGTACCCGGTATCGTCGTGCCCCGGGGAATACGAAGCTTTTCCCGCGGCCACGAGCGCCTTCAGATCGGCGATGGTATAAGGGAACCGGGGATCGTCCTTCATCACGGCGTACAACTCCTTCGTCACCGTCAAAAAGCTCCAGCCCGACACATAATCCGGCGCGTCCGCGGTTTTGGCCGTATAGCTCCTGGGGCCGGTCATGATATTGAGGACGTTGCCTTCCGTACAGGCCACGCAATCCCAGGTGCCCTGCGAGGTGTTGGTATACGAAATCTCGAAAATCGATTCTTCGTTGAACTTGAACTGCGGCGTGGATTTGAAAAGGTCGCCGAAGTTGGTGAGGAGCTTATATCCGTACGTCGGGTTGGCCATGCCGGGGGTAGCGTTCACCAGCGCCAGTTCCGTTGCCGCCGCGGCCCATTTTTCCTGGTAGATGTAGACTTTGCCGAGCAGGGCGTGCGCCGCGCCTTTGGTGACGCGCGCTTTCTCATCTCCAGGCGGAATCCGGTCGGGCAGTTGGGCTTCGCCAATGGCTTCTTTCAGGTCTTTTTCGATCTGCGCCCATACTTCCGCCGGCGCGGCCTGCGTGGCTTCGAACATCTGGTTGATCTCGACGGGTTTCACGAACAGGGGAATGTTTTTGAACATCCGCACCAGATCGAAGTAAAAGTAGGCCCGGAGGAATTTGCACTCCGCCGCGAAGCGCGCTTTTTTGGCTTCGTCCATGGGAATGGCGGGCAGTTTTTCGAGGAGCTTGTTGGCGCGGAAAATCCCGGAGAAGCCTTTGCGCCAGAGGTCGTTGTGCGGCCCGATCTCGGGCGTCAGTTCCCAGCGGGTCATCACCTGCAGATCGTTCACGTCGCTGGCGCCGCCGCCACCGGCGAAGTGATCGTCGGATGCCGCGTTGGCCATGCCCGTGCGGGTCACGTATCCCCCGCCCTGCCATCCTACCACGTCGTACACCGCTACCAGGCCTTTAAAGGCTTCCGTTTCGTTTTTATAGAAATTCTGTTCGAGGTCGGTGCCGCGCAATTCGGGCTCCAGCCAGGAATCGGCGCAGGAGCTAACCGTTAAACCGGCCGCCAGCGCACATATGATGGGAAAATATCTCGGTTTCATGTGTGGATCTTCTTTTGCGATTAATAGGTAAAGTTCAGTCCTACCATAAACGTCCGCGCCTGCGGATAAATGCCCCGGTCGATGCTCAGGATGCCGCCGCCGATCTCGGGATCGTAGCCGGTATATTTCGTGAAAGTGAGCAGGTTCTCGCTCATCACATGCACCCGCACCCTTTCGAAGCCGGCTTTTTTCACGAGTTGGGAAGGCAGGGTGTACCCGAGCTGGAGGATTTTGATGCGGAAGTAATCACCGTCTTCGAGGTAGAATTGCGAACCGCGGGAATAGTTGTCGTTATCGTCGGTGAACGTCATCCGGGGATGGGTGTCCGACGTGCCTTCGCCGTGCCAGCGGTTGAGGGATTTCTGCTGCCAGTTGGCGGTCAGGATATCCAGCCGGCGCAGGCCCTGGAAGATCTGGTTGCCGGCGGCGCCCTGTCCGAAGATGACGAGATCGAAACCCTTGTAAGCGGCGTTGATCGTCATCCCGTACGTCCAGTTGGGCGTGGGGTTGCCGATATAATCGCGGTCGTCGTCGTTGATCTGTCCGTCGCCGTTGATATCTTTCCATTTGAAATCGCCCGGCTTCGCTTTCGGCTGGATCTTCTGTCCATCTTTATTGACATATGCGTCTATCTCCGCCTGGTTCTGGAAAATGCCCATGTGCTCGAACATGTAGAACGCGTTGAACGGACGGCCGATTTCGGCGCGGGTGATATTGCCCATATTCTGGAACGACGCGGAACCGAGGTAAAGGAACTGCCGGTTTTCACCGAGGTAGGTCACCTTGTTTTTCATGTAGCTCACGTTACCGCTGAGGTTCAGGTTGAGATCTCCCAGCTCCTGGTTGTACGAAAGTTCCAGTTCCACACCGGCGTTTTCCATGGAGCCGATGTTGGCGTTGGGATCGCTTACGGAGCCCACGTACCAGGGCAGCCTGCGCTGCATGAGGATGTCTTTGGTGTTTTTCTTGAACCAGTCGAACTGTACGTTCAGTTTCTTGAAGAGGTACGCTTCGAAACCGATATTGGTCTGATGGGTTTCTTCCCATTTCAGATCGGGGTTTGCGGGCGCGTTGGGGCTGGAGCCTTCCGCGCTGGTTGGCAGGGAACCGATGGTGTAGTTCCGGCCGCTGCCTACGGTGGGGAGATAGGAAAAATCGCCGATAGCGTCGCTGCCCACCACACCGTAACCGCCGCGGAACTTGAGCAGGTCTACCACGTCGTTCTGCGGCCAGAAGGCTTCGCGGCTGGGCACCCATCCAAGAGAGAACGAAGGGAAAATACCGTATTTGTTGTTGGCGCCGAATCGGGAGGAGCCGTCGCGGCGGATGATCCCTTCCAGCATATACCTTTCATCGTAATTGTAATTCAACCGCGCGAAGATGGACGACACGAGGTGATCGATCCCCTCGCTGCCGTCTGCCCGGCGCTTTTCCTTGGCCACTTTGTAGTTGAAGGAAGCCTCATCGAACGTAGTGGCAGGCACATCGTCGAAGAAAATCTCCGAGCTCCGCGCGCCGCCTTCCTTGTAGGCGCCCTGGCCCACGAGCACCGTTCCTGTGTGCAGCCCTATTTCGCGGGTATAGGAAAGGGTGTTCTCGATGTTCCAGAAGAAGATGTTGTTGATGCCGCGGTTGAAGATCGCGATGGTTTGATTGGTGGACGAATTCAGCAGGAATTTGGGCGTGAACGCTTCATGGCCGTAGAACGCCAGTTTGGAACCTACGGACGAGCGCGCCTTCAATCCTTTCACCGGTTCCGCCTCGAGGTAGACATTGCCCACGATGTTATGGCTCCAGTTGTAATTGCCCAGGCGGGTGGAAATGTAGGCGAGCGGATTGGTCATTTCCTGCGTTACGACCGTCGAAATGCCGTAAGGCTGGCCCAGTGCGTTCCTGCGGACGAACGGGTGATTATACGGTTCCGCGTTCATCTTCGCCGGGTCGGTTTCCACGATGGGCGTGATGGGATCGAGGTTGATGGCGGAACTGAGGGGGCCGCCGAATTCGGAGTTGGTGTTCCCCAACCCGACGGATTTATCGTAAGAATACCCGACGTTCTCCCCGAAAGTAAGCCATGGCGTTACTTTGTACGTGGAGTTGAGGCGTGCGTTGAAGCGTTTGTAATTGGAAATATCGCTGGCCACGATGCCTTCCTGCGAGAGGTAACCGAAAGATGTGTAGAACGTCGATTTCTCGCTGCCGCCGCTGATGCTCAGCTCATGGTTCTGGCGGACGGCGCTGTTGTTGAAGATGGTCGACTGCCAATCCGATCCCTTCCCCAGCGCCGCGGGGTCCGCATATTTCGGTGCGGCGCCGTCGTTCACATTGGCTTCGTTCACCATCGTGGCGTATTCCCGCGCGTCCATGAGATCGAGTTTACGGGCGGGCCTCGAAACGCCGTAATAGCCATTGTAATTGATGAGCAGTTTGCCCGCCTTCCCTTTTTTGGTGGTGATGAGGATGACACCGGCCGCAGCGCGGGCGCCATAGATGGCTTGCGACGCGGCGTCTTTCAACACCTGGATGGATTCGATGTCGTTTTGATTGAGGAACCCGATCCCGCCGTTATCCACTACCACACCGTCTACCACCCAAAGCGGGTTATTGTTATTGAACGTCGTAAGGCCCCGGATGCGCACCGTGGCCGCGGAGCCCGGCTGGCCGGAGTTGGAGGCGATGATCACGCCGGAAGTGCGGCCCTGCAGCGCCTGCTCCACACGGTTGATGGGCATGTTTTCCAGGTCTTTGGCGCGGACAGACGAGATCGCCCCCGTCACCACCGCTTTTTTCTGCGTGCCGTATCCCACCACTACCGTTTCCGTCAGGGAAGTTTCGGAAAGGGCAAGCTGCACGTCGAGCGTTCCGCCGCTGGTACCGAGCGTGCGCGGCGTATAACCTAGAATACTGAAAACCAGTTGCCCGCTTTTGCCCGGCACGCGCAGGCTGTAGCGGCCGCTCGCGTCGGAAGTGGTGCCTATGCTGGTGTTGAGGACGCGCACGGTTACCCCGGGCAATGGCGCGCCTTTTTCATCGGTGACGGTCCCGGTCACGGGGAACGTGGTGTCTGCCGCCATAACGGGAACGGTCATGGGGCGGATAACGATTTTCTGTCCCTCCACGATATAACCCACTGGCTGGTTCAGCAACAGCAGGTTCATGGCCTGTTTTACAGGAACGTCCTTAATGTCGATGGTGACTTTGCTGGTGCCGGCGAGCAAACTTTCGTCGTACACGATCGACAGGCCCGACTGGCGCGATATTTCTTTCAACACCTTCTTTAAGGGCGCGTTCCGCTCCTTGAGGGTGATCTGCTGAGACAAACCCTTGGCACTGATCTGTAGACAGGCAACCAGCAGGATAAAGGTGGTGAGTTTCATAACAATGCAGAATTTACCGAAGCGTTCCTTCCATGGTCTGTACCCCGGGATAACGTGGAATGCGGGATAAACAGCGCGAACGAGCCGGACAAAGGAAGCTCCGCCGCTAAAGTTAAATTTCATACTTTTGCAGTGTTTGGGAATTACGAGATAAAAGTGCTGTCAGAGGTCTTTTTTTCGGAGCCCGGATATGCCGGAAGTGTTGCGAGCGCTTCCGGCTTTTTTATTGCAGGGCGTCCGTTAGTTTCATGAGGTGGAATGTCTGTTCATAACGTTGCGTTTAGTTTTGGTTTATGTAATTGAATGGTAATTCGTCAGACTAGAGCACGATGAGGTTCCGGCCTTCCAGGCTGAACTTCGCGCCGTTGGCTTCCAGCATTTTGAGCAGTTCGGACAGGGGCAGGTTGCGGCTGATGCGCCCCCCGATCCGCAGGTCTCCCCGCTTCCCGCGGTACGTCACGTCCACATCGTACCAGCGCGCCGCCTGGCGGAGGATGTCTTCGATATCGGCATTGTCGAACTCGAAGAAGCCTGTTTTCCAGGCAATGACCTGCGGCACGTCTGCCGGCGCCACCGTAATGGTACCCGTTGCGTGCTCCACGCGGGCCTGCTGTCCGGGTTTCAGCTTCACGTCCTTCACTTTCACCGCACCTTCCACCAGCGTAGTGTTCATGGTTTTTTCGTCCGGGTACGCCATCACATCGAACCCCGTTCCCAGCACTTCCACGTTGGCGGCGCGGGTGTGCACGATAAACGGCCGCTGCGCGTCGGGGCTCACGTCGAAATACGCCTGCCCCTCCAGCTCCACGATGCGCCGGCCGTCATGAAAAGCCGTGGGAAAGCGGAGCCTGGAAGTGGAGTTCAGCCATACGCGGCTGCCATCGGGCAATACGATCTGGAATTGCCCGCCACGGGGCACGGTGAGGGTGTTGTAACCTACGGCCGGTTGGGTACCGTTGCTGTACAGCAATTGTCCGTTCTGCTGGCGGACGAGCGTTTCGCCCTGGCGGATCACCTGGTTGCCGGCACTGTCGAGCGTAACCACGGACCCGTCTGCCAGCGTAAGTTCCGCCTTGTCGGAGCCCGGCGCAATGTCTGCCGGGGAAACAGGGTTTGCCTGCACAATGGTTTGCTTTGGAATAGATGGACGGGTAAGGAAGTAGAGCCCCCCGGCGCCGAGGAGCGCCAGGATGGCCGCGGCGGCGGCCCAGCGGCGAACGGGCAATCGGCGAACGCGCGTGGCGCGGATACTCTCCAGCAGTCGGGTTTCCATACGCTGGCTGACTACCGGGTCGATCTCCGGGCGTTCGGCCACCAGTTCCCGGAACTCTTCCTGCATCCGTTGCAGCACCTGCCGGTGCGCACCCGTTTGCCGGAGCCATTCCATCAGTCCGGTGGCCTCTTCAGGGGTCATTTGCCCGTCGAGATATCGTTGCAGCAGTTTTTCGTGGTCCGTGGATGTTGACATATCAGCCGGCACCTTTTACGCGGTACCTGCAAATAATATCCCGGAAATCACAAAGAGGGTACCCCGTCCGGAAAATAATTTTTCAGGTGGAAGGCGATCGCGAGGGAAATACCGCCGTACCGGAAGATGTAATCGTGGATGAAACGCATGCCCAGCACCATGTGTTTCTTCACCGCGTTGCGGGAAATGCCGAGGATTTCGGCGGCTTCGTCGTACGTCCGGCCTTCCTGCCGGCAGAGGCGGAAAACATTGAGCCGCTGGGGCGGCATATGGTTGAGGGCTTCGTGGAAAAGCCGGTCGTATTCCTTGGACTTGATGAGCTGTTCCGGGTTGCCGGATTCCGGGGAAATGTTCAGCTGCGCCAGGATCTGTTCCCGCAGGCTGCGGTCAGTAGCCGCCCGCTGGAGGGTCTTGAACGCATGGTTCCGGGCGATGCGGTATAGATACCCGGCGAACGGCAGCTCCGGCTGGATGCGGTCACGGATTTCCCAGACTTTCAGGAATACGTCGTGGACAAGGTCCTCCGCCAGCGAAGGCACCTTGCAATATCGCAGCATAAAAACGTAAAGGGATGGGTGGTACTGACGGTATACGGCCGCAAACGCTTGCTCGTCGCCGTTCTTCATCCGTATCAGCAAATCCGTCCCGGATAGGGTGCTATCCATGCCGACTGTAAATTTTGGTTGTCTGGTTGGTTGTAAAGCTAATTAAATTCGCTAAATCGCCAAATCGGTCATATTGCCTACATTTATAGTCCGGATATACCGGATGGATCTAACCGACAGAAGATGAAGCAGATAAAATTGAGTGTACTGGACCAGTCCGTGATCCGGACCGGCAGTAACGTACGGGAAACCTTGCTGGAAACCATGGCTTTGGCGCAGCTGGCCGACAAACTGGGCTATTCGCGCTTCTGGGTGTCTGAACACCACAACATTTCTACCATCGCCGGCTCCACGCCGGAAGTATTGCTGGCTTTTCTTTCCGCGCACACCGAGAACATCCGCCTGGGCTCCGCCGGGGTGATGCTGCCCAACCACAGTTCGCTGAAAGTAGCCGAGAACTTCCGCATGCTCGAAGCCCTCGCGCCAGGGCGCATCGATCTCGGCGTGGGGCGCGCGCCCGGGGGCGACCGCCTTACCGCGCGCATCCTCAATCCGCAGAATACGTTCAGCGATAAGGATTTCGTGCAGCAGATCATGGACTTGCAGCATTTCCTTACAGACAATGCGCCCGAGGGCACATTGTATGAAAAAGTGAAAGCCATGCCCCAGGCGGAAACGGCGCCTCCCATCTGGCTGCTCACTTCCAGCGGCGGTAGCGGCAGCGTAGCGGCGCATTTCGGCACGGCGCTTTCCTTCGCCCATTTCATCAATCCCAGCGGCGGACCGGAAGTAGTGCATCAATACCGCGAAGCTTTCCGTCCCTCGGAAACCCTTTCCGCTCCCCTCGCCAACTTCGGCATTTTCGCGTTCGCTTCCGAAAACCCCGAAACGGTGGACCGCTGGCAAACGATCATGGATTACCGCATGCTGCAGATAGAGCGCGGGCGCGATGCACCTTTGCCATCGTACGAAGAAATCCGCGAACAGGAATACATGCCCGACGAGCAACTGCGCGTCAATTACAACCGCCGCCGCATGGTATGCGGATCGGCGGAGGAAGTGAAAGCGAAGCTCACCGCGCTTTGCGAACAGTATGAAGTGGACGAGGCTGTGATCAGCACCATCGCCGAAAGTCACGAAGAACGACTGGAATCTTTCCGCCTGCTAGCCAAAGCATTCGGACTTTCGCCCCGCAACTGATTTTAACATTTCGCTAAGGTTACATTTTGCAGGCGTTGTGTATAAAGGGAAAATCCTCCTCCTTATGCAACGTCATTCCATGTTGTGGGCAGCCGCGCTGTTGCCCGTACTGACCCTCTATGCCTGCGGGCACAACCTCGAATCAGCCCGCCAGGCCGATAGCGAAACGGTATCCGACTCCACCTATCCCTCCCCGGCCGACGTTTCGCTCAACGCCGCCACCATCCCCGAAAAGCGTGTAAAGACGGGCGAAATGCGGTTGCAGGTAGACAACGTCGTGCAAGCCACCGTGCGCATGGAGCAGCTCGTAACCCGCGCCGGCGGTATCGTCGAGCAAAGCGAGATCAGGCAAACCAGTGGCCGGCAAGACGATACCCGCTACAGCAGCGATTCCCTCCGCCGCGTTACCTGGTATGCGCCCGAAGCTACTTTGCGTTTGCGCGTTCCCGTTAGGATGATGGATTCCGTCGTGCATGCCATCACCGGCATGGCCGCGTTCGTGGAATTCCGCTCGCTGGCCGATGCCGATCTTTCGCTCCAGCACCTGCAAAACAACCTCCTCAACCACCTCACCCAACAACCCGGCCGGGCCTTGGAGCATACCAAACCGGACCAGGAGCTCGACGTGCGCCAGTACGAAGACGAAGCGAAGCGCGGCGCTATCGGCCGCACGATCGAAAACCTCGGGATCGACCAGCTGGCGGCGTTTTCCACGCTTACCGTCAATCTCCGGCAGCCGGACCTGGCGGTGGTTTCCATCATCCCCGATCCTGAAAAATTCGCGCGCAGCTATTTCATGGCGGATGCTTCGCAGGCGCTGGGCAACGGACTGTCCGGTTTCCGCGCCGCGCTCATTTTCCTCCTCAACATCTGGCCGCTGCTGCTGGTGGCTGGTATCACGTGGTTCCTCTATCGCAGATGGATTCCGCGGCTGAAGGTGGCTGCCGCCGAAAAGACCCAACCCTGATGTCACGCAAAAAGAAAAAGGCGGCCCCATGTTGGGGACCGCCTTTCCATTTGTATACCAGATCAGGATCTATTCTTCAAGTATCCGCACTTCGGTGCGCCGGTTCGCCTGGTGCTCTTCTTCCGTACACTTCACACCGTTCGAGCAACGGTTGACCAGCCGCGATTCGCCGTAACCTTTCCATTCCAGCCGGTTTTGCGCAATGCCTTTCTGCACGAGATATTGCACGGCAGATTCGGCGCGCCGGTCAGACAGGCGCATGTTGTACGCATCGTTGCCGCGACTGTCCGTATGCGATTCCAGCGAAATGCGCATGGTAGGATGCTCCTGCAGGATGATGGCCAGCGAATCCAGCACATGCGTGGCATCCGGGTAGCGGATGGCGAATTTGTCGAAGTCGTAATACAAATCTTTCAGCACGAACACTTCGCCTTTTTTCGGCGGCGGCGGTGGCGGCGGAGGTGGTGGCGGAGGAGGCGGTGGCGGCGGAACGACGGCGAAGGCATAGATATCGTCGCTGCCCTTTCCACCGGGCCTGTCCGATGCAAAATACCCGTTCAGCGGTTCCGTTTCCACGAAATAAAAATCGTCTCTGCCGGAATTGAACGGCGGATGGAGGTTGCGTGGGGCAGACCAGTTGGTACCGCTGCCGGTGGTGTTGAAAATATCGAGCCCGCCCATTCCGGCATGCCCTTCGCTGGCGAACGACAGCGACCCGTCGGGCTGGAACACAGGGAACATTTCGTCGTCGGGCGTATTGATGCCCGGACCGCAGTTCACCGGCGTGCCCCAGCTGCCGTCTGTGCCGCGCGGGGAAAACCATAGATCGGTGCCGCCCTGACCGCCGGGCCGGTCGGAAACGAAGTATAAAGTTCGTCCGTCGGGGCTTAGCGCTGCGTGGCCTACGGAAAAGTTTTTGGGATCGTTGTAGGGGAACGGCGTGACGGTTTCGCCTGAAACGAGGAACAGTTCCAGCCGCCGGGTTTTCACGCGGAGGGCGCGCCTCCACCCCAGCCTTTCCGTTTCCGGGCGGCCGGGCCGGCTGATGGTCAGGTAGGCCGTATCGCCACCGTAACATACCGGGCCGGCATGAAAATTACTGAGGTCGAGCATATGCGCCAGGTTGTCGACGTTCATCTGGCTGGCTTTTTCATCGTTCCAGCGGAAAACGGCGAAATAAGGCAAATGTGTTTGTTTGGATATTTTTTGATCGAGGCTGTTCAGCCGGTTGAAATTCGAGGTGTACCAAAGTTGCTGCTGGCGGCGGAAAGCGCCCCAGTCGGAGTAGGTGCTGTTGACCTGGTCTTCGTTCCTGACGTGAACGGTTTCCGGGTTGGCGCGCCATAACAGCGCAGAATCGCAGCCATACATGCGAACCCGAACGCGGGCGGCTTCGGGGCCGCTGGCGGGGTAACGGGCGTAAGCCTGGCGGGCGGAATCGTATCGCTCTTCCGATTTGAAAAGATCGCCGATGCGGACCCAGAGGCTATCGGCCGCGGGGTCCCGGGAGATGCAGTTCCGGTACGCGGCGATGGCGCCGGGGGCATCTCCGTTCATTTCGGCGCTGTATCCCAGCCGGTAAAAAACGTAAGGTTTGGCCCGCTTCTGGCCTGCGAGTTTCTGGTATACCGGTGCGGCTTTGTCGAACTGCCAGGTCACGAAATAACGGTCTCCCAACTGTTCGTAAGTGGGTTGTTGCTGTGCCGAGGCAGGAAGGGTTAAAACGGCCCCCAGGCAACCGAGGGCGAATAAATGCGGCTTTTTACACATCGGATAGTTTTTCATGTAACCTATCATAATAACCCCCATCCCGCAGAATTGTTTGTAAGAAAAGGAGTTACGGGCATAAAAAAGGGGTTGCCCGGCCGGACAAGCCCCTCGTATAGTACCTGGCTGGCAGGTACCATATTGGTTTTATCATAGGAATATGGTATGACTTTATTGCGCCTTGATGAGGTGCACCGGCCCTACCCGGAAGTATTTCCGGAAGGCGATATGGAAAGCCGCCAGGGAATCGTAGCCGGTGTCGGCGGCGATCATGGTAAGACTGGCTTTCGTTTTCATCAAAGCATGATAGGCTACGTTCATCCGCAGATCGGTGATGAATTCTCCGATGCTGCGGCCATACCGGGCCAGGAAGCACTCCTCCAGCAGTTGGGCGTCCAGCGAAAAGCGTTCGGCCAGGCTGTCGGGCGTATGCGGCCCCGTGAAGTTCCGGCGGAGGAAGTGATAGCAGGCGGCGGTTTTGAGGCGGTTCTTGGTCGACATTTTGTACGCCCCGGCGCTGAGGTGCATCGTCCGCAGGAAAACGGTCAGGATATTGACGGCCTGCCGGCGGATGAAATACCCGCCCTGGTCGCCGATCTGTTTGCAGCAGAGGATTTCCTTCAGCGCGCGCTGGCAAACTTCATTGAAAAAGACCGACCGCGTGTTCAGATGCCCTTCCCCCTGCATGATGGCCGGCGTGAGGAGTCCGTTCAGTTCGGGGTATTCGTCTATCAATTCTTTCGCCATTTCCGGCCGGAAATTGAGATGGAAGCTGTCGAACCATTGCCCTGGCTCGAGCGGCACGGTGTTGAGGTAATCCCGGAGGTTGAAGAGGTCCATCCGCTGGTTCCGCAAATCCGCCAAACGGCCGTTCCCCATGAGCACGCGCACGTGGCTGCCGAGCATAACGTGGAGGATGACGTTCTGGAAAGGCGTTTGCGGGAAAAGGATCATGGAGGTTTTGGGCATCACGTGGTGGAACCAGACGGAAAGGGGGCCCAGCGGTATTTCCTGGGTCACGATCTTACAGTCCGCATCATCCTCGAAATACACACGGGCGCTCCACAAAAGGCCCTTCAGCTGATCTTTCGGCAAGCTGGCTACCGGGATGGGCTCGGCATGTTCCGGCCTGTCTATCCACAGAATTCTGGTTGGCAATAATGGCATATCCATACCGCAATCATTTTGACGGTTATTCAATACGACGGCTGAATTTGCCCGAAGCCAATTGGAGAAAAATTTAAAACGGGGTATTCAATAGTGATAGTTTGCCGCCCGTGAATCGCGAATGCACGGATAAGTTAAGTTGGAGAAACAAGCGTCTGAAGTTTCGCTTTTTTGATACGTAATTACTGCATCTAATTATCATAGTAATAATGCAAAAACATACCCCGAGGGGTGTATCGGTCCGAAAATATTTTCTCAGGGTGCAACAAAAAGAAGCGGCGGAAAACCCTGAGGTCTTCCGCCGCTGGTGATATTTCCGGTATCCCGGATCAGTTCAGCGAGTTGATCCAGCTGGCGATGCGGAGGGCATCGGCCTTGGGCACCTGGGGCATGGGCGGCATTTCAGTTGCGTAGCCGGGCCAGTTTTCCGGGTTGGGATTGTAGATCAGCTTCACGATCATATCGTTGGTGTATTTCTTACGCGCAATATCCTTGAACGCGGGGCCTACCTGTTTTTTGTCTGCGTTGTGGCAGGCGGCGCAGGTGTATTTCGCCAGCAGGGGCTTCACTTCTTCGTAAGTGGCCGCTTTGGCGGCGGGTTTTACGGCAGCGGTTTCCCCGGGTTTGGCGGCGGCTTTCGCGGGAGCGGTTTTGGCTTTGGCAGCTTCGGCGGCTTTCGTTTTGGCGGCAGCTGCTGCTGCTTCCTTCACGGAATTGCGGGTGCTCACACCCGTCATGGCCAGTTTGGCACCTTCGGGGATGTTATTGAGCGTGTAATAGGCGTTGGGATGCACGGCGGAATAGAAATAATCCTTCTCGCGCACGCCTTCCACGGAAATGTTGTGGATGTAATACTGACGCAGGTTGTCGACGATCAGGCGAACTTTCGTACCGTCTTCAGACACTTTCACGCCTTTCACTTCGCATTTTTCGTTGTTGACGGTGGGGCTGCCATATACCGGGTGGTACTTGTAGATAAAGCTTTCCACGGAATAGGCTGCCAGATCGGAGGCCGATTTCGGGTCTACCGGAAGGGTGAACTCGATCTCGAAGCCGTCGGGCATCGCTTTGACGGTCTTCATTTCGAAAGGGATGCGGTTGTTCCACACCAGGCGCTGCAAACCTTCGTTCGCGTCGCCGGCGGAGCCCCAGCCGCGGTTGGTTTCACCTACGAACAGTGAACCGTCGTTCCCCCAGGCCATGCGCAACACGCCCGACTGGAAGCCCTGTCTGAAATCGAACGCCACGCCCTGGAACTCACCTTTCACTTTCTCCAGTACCACGCGCATGATCTTGCTCTGGCCCTGGTCGCCCACGAGGAGCTGGCCTGCAAACGGGCCGAAGGTATTTTCGGGGATGGGGAGGATTTCGGAGTTGGAGATACCCAGTACGCCGTGCGGCAGCCAAACGGCCGGCAGTTTGATCTGCGGGATGGCTTTCTTCACTTCGAACAGTGTTTTGAATTGCTCGTCCACCACGTTTTCCGGTTTCACCATTCTGCCTTCTGCATTACGGATCCGGCGTTGGTCCACCTGTTTGTAAAGGTCTTCGTCTTTCAGTTTGATAGGAGAATTCGGCATATCCGACCAGCGGAGACCTGCGGGGTGCCCAACGAAGTCGCCTTTCCTTACCTGCCAAACGCCACCGGAACCCATCCAGTCGCCCTGGTTTTCGGAGTAGAACAGTTCGCCGTCGATCATGCCGAGGCCGCAGGGGGAGCGCATACCTGTAGCCCAGGGCTCCATGTGGCTGCCGTCTGCGGAAATATGCATCACCCAACCGCGCCAGGGAACGCGGCTTTCACCGCGCCACCATTCCTCGTTGCCGAACGCTACGTTGCCGGAAACGAAGAAAGAACCGTCGGGCGCGAGTTTCGGCCCGAAGCTGTATTCGTGGTAGTGACCGGAGAGCGGCCATGCGTATACGGTTTCGTACACGTCTGCCTTACCGTCGTTATTGGTGTCGGACAGGCGTGTCAGTTCGCCGCGCTGCGCGCAGTACAGGTCGCCGTTTTTGTAAGCGAGGCCCAGCACTTCGTGGAGGCCGCTGGCGAATTTCCGGAAATGCGGGCGGCGGCTCGTGGGGTTTTCCACGATGTAGATATCGCCGCGGCGGGTGGCCACGCCCAGATCGCCGTTGGGCAGCACGGTGAGGCCGCCGACTTCGAGCAGGGTACCTTCCGGTGCGCTCACCTTCAGGATGCGGAAATAGTCTTCTTCTTTCGGCGTTTCCTGCGCAAAGGAAGACAGTTGCGTCATCAGCGGCAGCAGGCACATCGCCGCTTTTTTAATTATATGCTTCATTGCGATGATTCAGTCATTGGTTTAGAAAAGGATGGAATAGCTCAGCTTGCCGCGAACGGGAACGATGAGTTCCTGTTTGTTGCCGGATGTGCGCACAACGGGCTTGGCGCCGCCGGCATCCGTGATGCGGAGGTAGAACGACTTGCCGTCTACCACGTACAGGTCTTTTTCCACCTGTTCGATCTGCGCGCCTTCGGCCAGTTTGGCGAAAAGGTCGGCCGCGGGGGCGGTCACTTCCAGGTCGCGGGTGAAACCGGAACCGTCGGGCAGGATGCGGATGGCGTCAGACACGTTGCTGCCGAAAGCCTGGTAGCGGAAAGTGGGACGGTCCTTTTCATCGAGCACATATCCTTTGGGGCGGAAGCCGGTCCCGGCGGAATCTTCGCTCCAGGCCGCGCCGGCGTCTGCCAGGCGGTTGAGGGTGAAGGCCGTCTGACCGAAGCGTTGCAGCGTGCCAACGGGCCGTGCGGTGCCGTTGCCGCGCTCGTGCCACATGGGGGTGGTTTCGAGGAAGCCGCCGCGCCAGGCCTGAACGAGCATGCCATTATCGAGATCGTAGGTGTAATGCACTTTTTCGGGGCTGCCTACGGATACGGCGTGGGTGATCTTTTCGCGGCCCGGAGCGTCCATGAAGCTGCGCAGGATGGTGGTCTGATCGGCTTCGAGGAGGATGGGATCGGTATTGTCGGGCGTGATGGCGTCCCCGAACTGGATTTCGCGGAGACCGTTGCCGGCGATGTAGAGCCCGAGTGTGGGGGCGCCCCAGTCGCCTTCGCGGCCGTAGATGATTTCCACGTCGGAGCTACCTGCGGGAAGGGTTGCCTTACCGCGGCCGTTACCGCCATAACCGGCGATCTGTTTGCCGTTGATGGACAGGCTGGCGCCGCCTCCCTGGGCATATACGCCCACGTTGTAATCACCGGCTTTTTCTACGTTGAGCTTGCCGGTGTAGCGGAGCTGGTAGCCGTGGGTGAAGGGGCCGGCGTTCGCGGTGAGCGTAGGCGCGGTGCCCTTTGCTTCGGCTTTGGCCGTAGCGGGATCGAGCTCCCGGGCGTTGGCCGCTTTATAAACGGTGTAGGTGAGGCCTGTCAGGGTAGGACGGGCCGCAGGATATTCGGTGATATTGATATTGCGGAAGGCAACGGCGCCATGGTCTCCCTGGATGCGCAGGGGGCCTGTGGGGGCTTCGTTGCCGTTGGCGCCGCGGGTGACGCCCTGGAGCTCCACGTTTTCGTGGATCACGACGCCGTTCAGTTCGGCGCGGATGATACGGGCGTTTTCGATCTTTTTACCGGAAGCGTCGAACCGGGGGGCCTGGAAGGAAACCTTCAGGTGTTGCCAGAGGCCGGGGGCTTTGCTGGCGTTCTGCCGGGGGGCGTAGCCCTGGTAGCCTTGCTGGCCTTCGGGGCGGGAATCGTCCCAGCGTTCGTAGATGCCGCCGTTGTCGGCCGCACGGGGAGCGGGATTGCCCCAGCTGTCGAACAGTTGAAGCTCATAACGCCCCTGGAAATAGATGCCGGAGTTGGAGCCGGCAGCCATCATGTAATCGAGCTCGAGGTCGATGTCCCCATGCTCTACATTGGAATAAAGATCTTGTCCATGCTGCTTTTTGCCGGGCTGGTTTACCAGGACGCCGGTGCCTTTGGCGGTTTCGAGCGTGTTGGGTTTCCCGAGCCGGGCGGCTACGTCGCCGGCGATCTGCCAGGTCCCGCCGGGTTGCCGGAAGGCGGAAAGGTCCGTGAGCGGCCATTTCCCGGATTGCGCTGCAGCAGGCTGGGCCAGCATCAGGCCGGCACCGCATGCATACAAAAAGCCGATCATGGACCGGCTTACAAAAGTGCGATTCGATTTTTGTACCATAGTTGCTCAAAATAATTATTGTTGATGGGTTTGAAGGCAAAATATTACGGATGGTAAAGCGTGCTCCCTACCCTTCTGCCGCCCCTTGGCTATATCGTTTTAGCATGAAAACGTTTGACTCCCCTGAAAAACGGGCAATTGGCGTGGCAAAACGCTTTAGCTAAACGGGCCGTAACCCGCCTGTCCCACTTTGCGTACTACCTACATGAACGGCCGGAAAGCGGTGCCGGCGGTAAAACAGGGTACGCGGGCCGCCGGGCTTTCTCGCCCGGAAATCGTCCTGCACCCCGCTCCCGCCAACCGGTCATTTCCGGAAAAAGCCGCGGGCAGACGCCCGCGGCCTTCAAATGGTTAATGGAGATGCAAAGTGGAAAGTGGTTGACAGGTCAGTTGACCGGTATCGTCTTATCCCTGAACACCCATCCCACACGGTTCTGATCGTAAGACGAAAACGAAACCGGCGTCAGGTATTGCAGGTTATCGAACCGCTCATTGTAATTGTAAGGGTCCACCCCGCTGTAGCTGGAACCCGCGAGTATCTTCACATACACGGCCTCTGCCACGATATCCGCCGGGATGTTCACTTCCATGGAAGATTGCATGTTCGTTTGCTGGGAACCGGTAACCGCCCCAACAAAGTAGCCCTGGCTATCGTAAAACCTCATCCCGACATATACCGTTTCGTTCGTATACAGGTAATTAACGGGGTTGTACACCCAACTGAACCGGAAGTAATGCCGCTCGATGTTCGACCATTGCTCCAGCATCTGCGAGCCCTTCATTTCCGACAGGGCGCCCTTGATCGGCGTTCCCGACCCGCCCGGCGGCGGATTCACGCTGAGGCTCGTTGTGGCGGTATTGCCAAGGTTATCGTCCACCTTCACCGAAACGGAATAGCGGCTGGTCGGCACGTTGCCGGCCGACAACTGGAAATAAGCCGTGCTCGTTGACCCGGAAGCCCACATCAACCCATAATCGGTATGGCCATTGTAGGTGATGGCCGTTTCGAGCTGCGTGGCAGACCCCGTATATGCGCATTGCACCAGGATGTAGGGAGGCCCGTTCTGCGAATACCACAAATCCATTCCAAGGTTTTGGATATTGCCTGAAGTGATATTCATCCGACCCTGTTCCGGGCGGATTTTTTCCCGGACGGGACCGGAAGATGCGTCCTTTTTGCACGAAGCGATGGCCATACAGCCGATCAGCAAAACCAGCAATAGCTTGCCGGCACGAATTCCTGTAAACATGTGTCGAGTTATAAATGGTGAAAGAATGCCGGAAAGCGCTTACTTCATCGTCATCGTTTCGTCGAACAGCGTACGGTGCGTGGCCCCGGGCTGGTTCATCCAGTATTTCACCTGCAGCACCTTGGTGACGGGATCGTATTTGTTGACGCCGGAAGGATCGAGCTGGGCGGAGCGGTCGTTACCCGAAGGCTGGCCGTATTTGTTCACCACCGCTGTCACTTTGTTCGCATCGTCTATCGTAAATACTACCCCGAAAGAACCGTAGTATGAGGGCGATCCGCCGTTCAGGATCTTATGGAACACATCATGCGTCTGGTCATCATCCACCAATTCCAGTGTGTGGGCATTCACCTGCCGCAACGTTATGTTCCAGGGATAAGGCCCCGTAAGCGCGGCATTCGTGTAATCGGTCATGCTACCCGAACAAACAAAGCTGCCGGAAGCAGGATGCACCGGCACCGTAGCTTCGGCATAAAAGGTATCGATACAGTTCTCCGGGACATAGGCCGTCCGCAGCACCAGCGACCTCGCCTCCGGATGTATATCTGCCAGCGTATCCGACAAGGCAGCCATATCCGTAAATCGTTTCTGTGCCGTTGCGCCCCCGGTGTTCCGGTAGTTCACATCGGTAAACCTGCTGGTCGCATCCACCGGGAAAAATTGCAGCGCAAAGCCTTTCCGGCAATTGGCCGCCTGGATTTTCCGGATGAACAGCTCCGACTCGAACCGGCTGCCGAGCGCCCGCCCGCTGACGATCGCCGATTTAGGGGTGGACCCGGTGCCGTCTTTATAGGCAGACACGATCTCGAACGTATAATCGCCTTCCGCCAGCTGCGGGACGATCACTTTCATCACGGCCTGCTGCCGGTCTGGCGCCACTTCCATCTTTCGCTGCCGGTTATTCCAATACAGGATGTATTTTGAAATGTTCGGGTCCCTGGACTGGGTGAACTGTACTTCGATCCGCTCCCTTCCGGCGTGCGTTTCCAATCGGTACGGCACGCCCGGGTACAACAGTTCGCCATTCTCCAGGTAAGGCGCGTAGGCGTTGTCCATTTTTGTGCAGCCGGCCATCAGGGCTGCCGCAAGCGTCATCAGCAAATATTTTTGAATCATGCGAATGTTTTTTTTGATGTGTGGAATCGGGGTCACTGGTAATCGCCCATGAACTTGAGGGAAGAGATCTCCATCCCCAGGCCACCGCTGAAAGTTTCGAGCAATACCAGCCTGAAATAGCGCATGGGCACGGCCGGCAACGGCATGGTAAATTCCGAGCCGCTGTCTATCACTTCATAATCGGCCGCGTTCTGTTGGCCATAAGGCAACCCGGAGGGTTTCACCAGTTCGTATACGCCGCCGATCTGCGTCCAGCTGCCGTCGAGCGAGCCATCGGGATTTGGGTTCATGCTGCCGTATATTTTGAAGAATTTCAGCGTGCCGTTCCTGAATTCGGCCCCGCCGTTCTTACGCATGTAATACCGGAACCGGCTCAGTACGATGGGCTTGCCCATGTCTATCGTGATCCGCGGCGGCATGGAATCGTTCGCGTTCTTCACGCCGTAAAAAGAATAGTCGGCGGCGCGGTAGGGATTCCGGAGGGGCACGTTGAGGTCAGAGCCGCAGCAGGCGGTCTGATCGCCGGGCAGCACGAGCGCCTTCATGATGGTACGGTCCAGCTCCACTTCGTTCATCGTCCGCACGGTTGCCCAAACGGTATCAGACGTGTTGCCCCAGCGGTCGCGCACGCAGGCGCCGTACCGGCGGTCGCCCGGCGAGAAGCCGCGCATGGAAAAATTGCCGGCCGTACTCTTCGTGTAATGGGTGTAGACGTATTCGCCTTTCCCGATGGTATCTACGAGCGAAACGATCGCGATTTCGCCGCCGGTCGGGTTTTCGAACGCGATATTCGCTCCGCCGAAATCCCCGAAAACCTTCAACGAGGCCTTTACGCTCTGATACGGCGGGATACCGGGATGGACGGTCACTTCCACCGGGTCGGACTTCACTTCGCTGCGGCTCACGGTGGAAAGCGTCACTTTGTAATCTCCCTCCCGTTCGAAACCTTTCACTACGATGGTATCTGTATAAAACGACGATTTCACCTGTTGCGACGCGGTGGCATTGATTTTGAAATCGGCCTGCACATACAATACTTCCGGCTCGGCCGGGATGTCGTACACGATCGTTGCGCCGCCGGGAAAGTTGGTGACGCGCACGTTCTTCACGGGCGACGGTTTTTTGCCGCTATTGTAAATGGGGTCCCTGTCGGTACCGGTCTGTTTCTGGCAGGCGGAAACGATCATGCCGGCCAGGAGCAGCAGGCTATAGGTGATATATCGGGATGTTATGTTCATGTTTCTTTGTTTGATGTTGGAAAAGCGGGATTACCAAAGCGGGTTCTGCACCAGATTGGGATTTACGTTCAGGTCGCGCTCCGCGATCGGCGCGAGGAATTCCCTGTACGAGTTGTTGGGCGTGTAGAGGGTGCGCATCCGGTAGAACATGGCGGGCGTATTCTGCTGGATATCCCAGCCGGTGACCGGTCGGTTCATATAATCCAGCCGTTTCCAGCGGCGCATGTTCCAATAGTTTTCCCCTTCGAAGATGAATTCCGCCATCGTTTCGTGCTGGATGATGCCGCGGAGGCCTTCTTTGGAAGCGGGCCTGGCGGGATTGCGGGAGTAATTGGCCCAGGATTCCACAACGCCTTTGAGGCCTGCCCGCGCGCGAACGCTGTCGAGATACTGGTAAGCCCTTGCGCCGGGGCCTTCCGTTTCGTTCAGCGCTTCCGCGTACATGAGGTAGAGCGCGGTGAGGCGGACCGCCGGCCAGGCGTAGGCATCCGGCGCGTAGGAACCTCCGTCGCCGGAAGTCTTCCAACTCACCATCTTCTTCGGCCAATAACCGGTAAATGAAGTCCGGGAAAGCCCGTTCGACGAAGACGAGCCCCACATCGTATTGATGTACAGTAAATTATCTTCGTTAGACCGCTGTTTCATGAAATAAGAGGAACCGTCGAACGCCAGGTCGGCATAAAACCGGTATTCCCGGTCGATGTTGAATGCGGAAGTCGTGTAGTTGGGTTTCAGGATGGCACGGTGCGTGGCGGGAACGGTTTTGAGCGTGGTGTATCGATTGGCGTAATCCCAGGAAGGATCTTCGTCGATGGGCACACCGTTTTTCGTATAAAAGATCTCGCAGGCTTTCATATTGGCGGCCCACAGTGAAATGGTATAGGAATATACATCGTTCCTGGGCGCGCATTGCCGCTGCAGGGCGCCGGTGCTGCTGTGGGTGAGCGTCCAGATCACTTCGGAATTCCATTCTTCGGTGACGGCGCCGCGGATGTCCATACAGATGCGGGTAGAATCGCCGATATCTTTCATATCGAAAGGCTTAACGAACCGGTGGAGCTTGTATCCTGCATCGTGCGCGGCGGCGATCGCTTCTTCGCATGCTTTGGCGGCCAGCGTCCATTTTGCGGCGCTGAATTCGGGACTGAACAGGGGTTGTGAAGTGGTATGTCCGAATCCCGCGTAGTCCTTGTTCCCGTTGAAAAGGGGGCTCGCGTTCAACATCAGCGTATAGGCGCGGATGGCCAGCGCGATGGGCTGCGTCATTCTCCCCAGTTCTTCGCGCTGGTTGGTGATGATGAGCGGAAGGTCGGCTTTTGCTTCGTCGAGCAGTTGCACGATATAGGCCACCACTTCGTCTACCGGCTGGCGTTTCACGCGCACGGCCTCTACATCGGCCGAAATGGGAAGGCTTTCCTTCACGATGGGGATTGGCCCGTACATCCGCAGCAGCCAGAAATGGTAGAACGCCTTCAGCGTTTTCACTTCGGCGATCCAGCGCTTCCGCTCGGGCTCCTGGATGTCGGGTACTTTATGAATGTTGGCCAGGAAGGTGTTGCAGGTACGGATGGCGATGAACATGGGCGTTCCGCCATAATCGCCGCCGCCGCTCCAATAATTGGCGATCGGGTTCACGATGTTCTGGTAATCGTACGCCAGCTCGATGATGGAATTACGGACACCCGACTGGGAGCCGGGATACGGCGTCGAAATCTCACGGGAGCCCAGGATGGCGTAGTTGGCAGACACATCGCCGAGCTGCGGGATATAGGAATAACAGGTGAACAGGTATTTTTTGGCGGTAGCGCGGAGCTGGAAAGCCTGGTCGAGCGTAGGCACGTTATCCGGGATGATGTCCAGGTACTTGTTGCAGGACGCCATCGTGGCCAGGCACGCCACCAGCAGAATGCGTATGATTTTCATGGTAATTTTCATTTTCGTGACAGGATGTTGAAGGATTACGGGATTTATTTGAGAGACAGCATCACGCCGGCGTTGAATACCCGCTGGATGGGGTAACCAAGCCCATTGCCGCCCATTTCCACATCCCAGAGATCGAATTTGCTGAAGGTGAAAAGATTGTTCCCGTTGAGGTAGAACCGCGCATTGGTAAGCCGCAGCCTTTTCATGAGATAGGCGGGCAAAGTGAAACCGACCTCTGCGGATTTGATCCGCAACAGGGCGCCGTTGCGCATGAACCAGGTGCTCGTCTGGATGTTGTTGTCGTTTTTACCGATGCTCAGCCGCGGCCAGAGCGCATAAATATTCTGGTTGTCTTCGCTCCAATGGTTATCTGCCCATACTTTCAGCAATTGCCGTTGTTCGCCGATGAAAGGTGAAGTTTTGTCGGCATCGATCCAGAACGATTCGCGGGCGAGCCCCTGGAAAAATACCGAGACGTCGAACCGGCCGAAGCCAGACGAAACCCCGAAGCCATATACGATCTCCGGCGTGGTGGGGAAGCCGATGGGCGCCTGGTCGAGCTCGGTGATCTGACCGTCGCCGTTCAGGTCGCGGTACTTGATGTCTCCCCCGCCGTAGGGGCCGAAATTCTGCCGGGGCGAGTTCCTGGCATCGAGGTCGTCGACGAACAGCCGCTCGGCGATGTACCCCCATTGCTGCCCCAGCGAGCGGCCCACGTGGAGTTTGTTGGATTCCTTATACTGGGGCTCCTCATACACGTCGAAGGCGCTGGTGGCATACGTGAAGTTGGCCATGCCCTTCGCCCACCATTTGCGGGTGATCTGGTGGTTGAAATCCATCGCAAAATCGAGTCCCTGCGAATGCGCTTTCCCCACATTGGCGCGCGACATCGCCGAAAGCCCCATCGTAGTAGGGATCGAGGCACGGTCCATCAGGATATTGGACCGGTGCTCCCGGTAAACATCCATTTCGATGTTCAACTTGCCCATTACCGACATTTCCATCCGCAGATTCGTTTTCGCGGCTTTCTCCCATGTGATGTCGTTGTTGGCATACCGGGAAACGCCAATCCCCGACAGCGAGTAATTCTTCAACGTGCCGAACGTCATGCCCAATCCACCGGCTTTCATGTCTACGTTCGACAGATAGAAGAAACGGTCTGTAGGGTCGCCGATCGCATCGTTCCCCACCAGTCCGTACGTGGCCATGAATTTCAACCTGGAAATCCAGCTTTTGTACGGCTCCCAGAATTTCTCCTCGGACACCGTGTAGCCGACGCCTGCAGACGGGAAGAACCCGAACCGGTGGGATTTATGGAAGCGTTCGGACCCGTTGTACCCGAAGTTAAACTCCAGCGCATACCGGCCATCATACACATAAGTGGCGCGGCCCGACACACCTACGTTCCGGAAAGGCAGCGAGCCCTGCAGCGTACCGGCATTACCGGTAAGACTGCTTTTGGCAATGCCCACCAATGTGCCGCCCAGGCTATGCACCTTGTCGAACATACGGCTGTAATCAACCGCCAGCTCGCTGTAGAAGTCGGCCGAGAGCGATTTGGGACCTTCCTTGTAATCGAGGTATTCCGTACCGGCCGGTGCCTCGGATTGCCCGTCTTCCAGGTTGATGGGCCGGATGGAATAGCCTTTCGTAGCGTAATCGTAATTATACGCGATATAGTAGAACGGATTGTACGCGCGCGAGACGCCAAACGCGCCGTTCCGCTGTACGTTGATCATTCCCCGGGCAGACAGGCCCTGGGTGATGAAATGCAGTTTCTGGTTCAGCCCGATCTGCGCATTGATATTATAGCGGCTGGATTCCTGGTAGCCTTTCATGAGGTCCGCATATGGATTGTTATACTTTCCTTCCGCCGCGTTGCCGAACATGATGTGCTTCACGTAACGGGTTTCGTCCGTTGGATGGTAGTAAGCCGGGAACAACACCGAATTCGACTGCATGATCTGCGCATATATATCCGCGCCGCCTTTCAACGGGCCGTTGTAATCGTCGAAGCTGCCAGACAGCCGCGCGATCATTTCCGTGGTGGGCGTGAGGTTGATATTGATATTGCTGCGGATGGAGTAGGATTTGAGTTTGGAGTTGCTGTTGAAATTGTTCTTTTTATCCACCTTCATGATACCGTTATCGATGTTCATGGAACCTGAAACGTAGTATCGCGCAACTTTTCCGCCGCCGCTGAGGCTGAGATTGAAGCGCTGGTTGTTCGTGGAATTCTTGAGCAGCATTTTCTGCCAGTCGGTGGAAGGGAAAACCACCGGATCGGTGCCATTCCGGGTATTTTCGATCTTGTCTTTGGAATACAGCAGCCCGCCCAGCGGGTTCCTGGTGAGGATGGCTTCGTTGGCGAGCTCCATGTAGGTGATGGGGTCTGCCATTTCCACGTTGCGGGTAGATTGGGAAAGGGAATTTTCCGCGCGGAACGAAAGCGTGACGCTTCCCTCCTGCCCCTGTTTGGTGGTAATGAGGATAACGCCGTTTGCGCCTTTGGATCCGTAGAGCGCTGTGGCCGTTGCGTCTTTCATGATGGAAAAACTCGCGATGTCGTCTACCTGCAGTCGCGCCAGGTCGGTGGAGGAAGACTCGATGTTATCGATGAGGATAAGGGGAGATTTGCGATAACCGAATGTGGTGACGCCCCGCACGAAGAAGTCGGCGTTATCGAAGCCCGGTTCGCCGCTGCGCTGGAAGGCGATCACGCCCGCCAGGCGCCCTGCCAGTGCGTTCGTGAGGTTGCTGACGGGGATTTTCAGCTCGGAGGGTTTGATAGTGGTTACCGCCCCTACGACTTCCGACTTCTTCTGCCGCCCGTGCGCTACGATCACCACTTCTTCCACTTTCCCTTCTACCGGCTTCAACGCCACCAAAACGGGCCCGCTGCCGGTTACCGCAACATCCTGCGGCTCATATCCGATGTAAGACACTACCAGCACGGCGCCCTTGTCGGGCACCTCAAGGGTGAACCGGCCGAGCGCGTCGGTGGCTACGCCTTTTGCCGTGCCTTTCAGTTTGACGGTGGCGCCCGGTAAGGGCATGCCATGCTCGTCTGTGACGGTGCCTTTCAGCGTGACGACGAGTATTTCGGGGACGACGGGCCCAGGCGCCGTGGTGCGGGGAACGGCTTTGGTGATGACGATGGTGCGGTCTACGATCGCGTAATCAAGCTGCAAGCCTTCCAGGCAGGTTTTCAATGCGGCATCGAGCGGTTTGTCGCGGATGTCTACATCGATCCGGCCGGCATCTTTTAACAATTCGTCTTCAACGAAGAACTGCATGCTGGTTTGCCGGTTGATTTCCCGGAAGATCTGTTTCAACCGCATATTCCTGCCGGACAGGGTGATCTGCTGACTGTAGCTGCTGGCGCTCACCTGCATACAGACCCCGGTTAATAAGAATGCCGCTGTTAGTTTCATGGCCAATTTTGAATAGAAGCGATTACCGGGCCGCCATGGCCGGTTCGACTTTGGTTGTAAATGCATACATTTGTTTTAGGCCGTTTTGCTTTGGCATCACGGTAGTTGGTTGATAAATAAACTTTCCGACAATCGTTTATGACCGGCTTCATCTGCCGGCGTCACCCAATGGCATAGCCGTTCCGTCTTCCTCACGGAACGGTTTTTTATTTTGGGCTCAGCCGGAATATTGAAATTCGGGTTATTGTTTTACCAGGATTATCCTGCCATTCAACTCACATTTTACGCCGGCCAACTGCATGTATTTCAGTACGTCCCCGAGGCTCCCGCTCCGGTGCATGATCCCTGAGAACCGCCGTCCGGCGGCGCTTCCGGTGTACTGAACTTCCACGTCGTACCATCGGCCGACTTCGCGCATAATATCTCCCAGCAGCTGGTTATCGAAATGGAACATCCCGTTCCTCCAGGACGTGGCGGCTTCTACATCGGCCGGCGCCACGGTGAACGCGCCCTGCCGGGATATGCCCTGCTCGCCGGGCCGCAGCAGCGCACTGCCGGCCCCGGCAGCGAACCGCACCGATCCTTCCACCAGCGTCACTTTCGTATCTATCTCGTCTGCATATGCTTTCACATTAAACTTCGTTCCGAGCACCGAAACTTTCATCCCGTTTACCTGCACTTCGAATATCGATCCCTGTCGTTTCGCCACTTCGAAATAGGCTTCACCGCTCACTTCCACCGTTCTCACTTCGCCGAACACGGTCGGGAAGCGGATGGAGGAAGCTGCATTGAGCCAGGCCCTGCTCCCGTCGGGAAGCACGATGGCATAGGTGCCGCCTTTCGGCGTGGCGATCGTGTGGAAAACGGGCTCCGCATCCACCGCTTGCTTTTTATACGACAACATGCCGCTATCTACTTTGGAAACGGCCGCTCCGCCCTGCTGCGCCAACATGCCGTTCCCCGCGCTATCCAGCTGAATGACTTCGCCGTTCCCCAGAACGAGCACGGCCTTGTTACCTGCCGGAACAGCCGGCGCGGCCCATTTTACCTGTACCGGCCCCGTTGCCGGACGCCCCGCGTTCAGCGCCCACAGGCCCGCGATCATCAGCAAAACCGCCGCAGCCGCGGCAGGCAGCCAGCGATACACCCGCGCCCTGCGTTGCAATGGCAGGCGGGCGAACAAGCGGTTGCGCAACTCCGGGTCCGTAAAACCGTCGAACCTGCCGGAAACCAGGTCTGCGGCCAGGCGATCGTCCAGCTCATCGATATGGTCTGGCAGCAAGCGGAACAGTACGTCTGACTCTGCATCGGTCAGGTTACCGCTGAGGTATTTTTGCAACAGGATGCTGAACTCCGGGCTTGCGCCGTTTTCATGCTTCATGGAACATCAGGTATGTGATCAGGTATAAAGACACCGGTTAAGACAAAGTGTACCAGTGCCGGTGATAAATTTCTGCGGCGAGGAGGAAAATGAGTTGAACGGTATGTTCCTGTTTTTTTACATAAGCGCGGATAAAAGCCATCGCCCTGGCGAGATGGTTCCGTACCGTATTCCGTGAAAGCCCCAGTTCGGCGGCGGCATCGTTGAGGCTGATACCCTGCTCCTGGGTAAGGCGGAATACGGCCCGTTGCTGGGCCGGCAGCTGCAGCAGGGCTTCTTCCAGTATCTCGAGGGATTGTTTGCGGATGATAGCGGACACCGGTGCCGGCGGGCCCGCTTCTTCCCCGGCCAGTAACTGTTCCCGGATGAATGCGCGTTCCCTGGCGATGTTGCGCAAAACATTGAGCATATGATTGCGCGTGAGGATAAAGATGTAGGATTCGAGTTGGTTGACGGCAGGAAGGGAAGCGCGTTTGGTCCAGAGTTTCAGGAAAATTTCCTGCACGGCTTCTTCCGCCAGCGTATGCGATTTCGTGTAAGCTACGGCCACGCCGTATATCCTGTCGGAATATCGTTCGAATAGCCGGCGGAAAGCAGGCTGGTCGCCATTGGCCAGCAGTTCCAGGTAATTATGGGTTTCAGCGGTCACGTGGAGTACATTGAAAAATTAGACGATACCTATTTCAGTCCTTGTTTCATGGCAACACGTGATTGGCGGCAGGGGCTTCAGCCTTTGTGGACCAGGCACCCGGCCCGGCAGCATATAGCTTCGGTGCGTTCATATCGTCTGCGGTTAGTGGTGTTTGCACGGGATAACGGTGCCCGTATTCCGAAGATACCCCGTCAACGCAAGCCGGATCTGGCCGATTTTGATGATTTTTGATGTTTTATTTGCGGAGCGATTTGCATCCCGCCGGTACCTGGTAGCTGAGGTCATCGGTTCATAATTCCCTGACACTGGCAACTACCTTCCAGAAACGAAAAAACCGGCAGGCCATGGGCCCACCGGATTGGATCTCTCCGCACACAAGCCTGTGCAGACCGTTTACGCCCGGGCGATACGGGCGGCCTTCAGTTGGAAGATCAATAATATCGAGCCCACTGCGCAGAGGAAAGATTCCGTGATGAGCCACTGCATGCCGAAAGCGCCCAAAGGCCCTTCCATGCCCAGCGTCATCAACCGCGAAATGGCGTAGAAACCCCAGAGCATCGTAAGGAAAAGCGTGCCCTGCCGCTCGTCGCGCAGCGCCCAGCGCACCAGCATCACCACGATCGTGAGGCCGACGCCGCCATATACGCCGCGGATGGAGCTGAAGGAATCCGGGTTCGGCAGTTTTACCTGCACGAGGTCCATCACCGCCTGCGGGCTCGCGAACGCCATCAGGCTCACGTACAGCAGGCTGGCAGCGGAAAAGAAGATATAGATGCGGGACAGGATGCGGAGTGTTTTGCTTGATTTCATAATGGAGATCTGTTTTGATTACGCCACAAAAATGCCCCGTCCGCACAAAAAAAATCTTGGCGCCTGCCAAGATTTTCAAGACCGGTGGAGCAGCTGATCATTTTCCATACACCTTCGCGAGCAATTCGTGCGGCTGCATGGGCGAACGGCCCAATATCCGCTCCAGGTCCTGCCCCGGCGTATCGAATTCCCCTGCCCTGATCGCCAGGGCCCATGCCAGCGCCCCGTCTGCCGCTTCCGCTGAAACACCCTGCTGTTGCAACGTTGCCAGGAACTCCTGCGGCGCGGGCGAAACATATGCTATCTTCTTCCCCACGATCCCGCCGATGATCTCCGCAATGTCTCCATAACTCCAGGCCGATGTATTGGAAAAATTATACGATTTCCCTTCATGGCCGGCCGACAATAAAATATTCGCCGCCGCCTCCGCAAGATCGTTTCGCGAGGCGAACGCCGTTTTCCCGTTGCCCGCGGGCTGATAGACGACGCCGGTATCCGGCACGTCTTTCCCGATGAAAAACGGAATGAAATCGAGGTAAAGATTATGCAGCAGGAAGGTGAATGGAACACCCGATGCGCGAATGGCGGCTTCCGTCTTGAGATGCCCGCCGGCCACGTCGGCGATGGGCGAACGGCCGGATTCGTCTTTCCGCTGGAAGCTCGTGTAAACGATATGCCCAACCCCTGCTTCCTTCGCCGCATTCACTACGTTCCCGTGTTGCTCCAACCGCCGCTGCACGTCGTTCCCCGACACGAAATATAATGTATCGACGCCGCGGAACGCATGTACCAGCGATGCGGGATCGTTGTAATCCGCCTGCCTGACGGCCACGTGCAATCCTTCCACCTTCGACGGGTTGCGGGCCAGCGCGGCCACGTTGCCCGCATCCGTGCGCTGCAGCAAGTCCCGGAGAACGGCTTTGCCAAGATGCCCTGTAACGCCTGTTACCAAAATCATAATCGATACTTTTTAAATATGACAAATATCATGACAACTATTCGGCCGAAAGCCTGTTATAACTCTGAAAAACAACACACAAATGGCCCAAACTGTTGCAGAACAGATCGTTCAAATGCTGCGCGCCGCGGGCGTGGAAAGGATTTACGCCGTTACGGGAGACAGCCTCAACCATCTCAACGACGCCGTTCGCCGCGACGGTAACATCCAGTGGATCCACGTGCGGCATGAAGAAACCGCGGCTTATGCCGCCGGCGCCGAAGCGCAATTGACGGGCAAGATCGCCTGTTGCGCGGGGAGTTGCGGGCCCGGGCACGTGCATCTCATCAACGGACTGTACGACGCGCACCGGTCTGGCGCGCCCGTGCTGGCGATCGCCTCGGCGATCCCGTCCCGCGAGTTCGGTTCCGGATACTTCCAGGAAACCAATATCCATAAGCTGTTCGACGATTGCAGTTATTACTGCGAAATGGCCACCACCGCCGCCCAGGCGCCGCGTATGCTGCAAATGGCCATGCAAACCGCCCTTAGTCGGAAAGGCGTGGCCGTGTTCGGATTGCCCGGCGACGTTTCCGAACTGGACGCGGAAAAAGGGGAATCCTCGCACACCGTGTTCCCCACGCAAAGCGGCATCATTCCTTCCCCCGGCGAACTGTCTGCCTTGGCCGACACCCTCAACAGCAGCGGGAAAGTCACCATTTTCTGCGGTATCGGCGCCACAGGCGCGCACCCCGAAATACTCGCCCTCGCAAAGGCGCTCCAGGCGCCGGTGGGATATTCTTTCCGGGGGAAGATGGCCGTCCAGCACAACAACCCGTTCGAAGTGGGTATGACCGGCCTGCTCGGATTGCCTTCCGCCTACCACGCCATGCATCACGCCGACACGTTGCTGTTGCTGGGTACGGATTTCCCCTACACGCCGTTCTTACCAGATAATATCCGCATCATCCAGATCGAAGCGCAGGCGGAACGCCTGGGAAGAAGGGCGCACCTGCACCAGGGGCTCCACGGCACCGTGCGCGAAACCATCGCCGCGCTCCTGCCCCTCATCCAACCCAAAACCAACGGCGATTTCCTGGACGACGAACTGAAACTCTACGCCAAAGTGAAAGACCGCCTGCAATCTTATGTGAAAGACGCCGGCGACGAAAATAAAATCCATCCCGAATACGTTGCCGCCACCATCAACGAAAAAGCCCCGCCAGACGCGATTTTCACCGTAGATACGGGTATGACCTGCGTTTGGGCCGCCCGCTACCTCGATGCCACCGGCAACCGGGAACTGCTCGGCTCCTTCAACCATGGCTCCATGGCCAACGCGCTGCCCCAGGCCATCGGCGCGGCGCTCTGCGCCCCGGAACGTGCCGTGGTGGCGCTTTGCGGCGACGGCGGACTGTCCATGACCACCGGCGACCTGGCGACTATCGCACAATACAAACTCCCGGTAAAGATCATCGTGTTCAATAACCGATCACTGGGCATGGTGAAACTCGAAATGGAAGTGGCCGGCCTGCCCGACTGGCAGACAGACATGCACAATCCGGATTTCGCGATGCTGGCACAGGCTTACGGCCTTCCCGGTATCACCGTTTCACAGCCCGGTCAGGTGACAGCCGCCATCAGCAACGCTTTCGCACAGCCGGGGCCAGTGCTGCTGAACATCATGACAGACCCCAACGCGCTCGCGATGCCTCCGAAAATCGAATTCAAACAAGTCCGCGGAATGGCGGCTTCCATGACGAAACTGATGCTGAACGGCGAATTCGAAGAAGTTTGGGAAACCATCAAAAGCAACATCCGCCACGCGAAGGAATTACTTTGAAAACCCCTCCCATCCGCCGGTTCACCCCTGGCGAAAAAAGAAAGCCTGTCCGCCGGAACCGCGGCGACAGGCTTTTTAGCTTGTAACATCGACGTATCGGTCAGTCCTTTATTTCGTAAGTATGCTTGCCCGCGCCTGCCGTTACCGGCGGCCTGCCGGGCAATTGCAGCGTAGCCGTGCTGTTTGGCGGGATGGTCATCGTGTAGGTCACGGTTTTGCCTTTGCGTTTCCAGGAAGAAACAATGCGGCCATTGGGGCCGTCGTGGTGGCACTCGAATTGATCGAGGCCTTTCACGAAATGCGGGACCATGCGCACATGCCGGAACCCGGGACTGCGCTCGTCCGGAAAAATGCCGCCGATGCCTTTATACAGCCAGGCGCCGATTTCGCCGAACATGATGTGGTTGAGGGAAATATCGCTTTTGGCGTTGATGGGCCAGTTTTCGTACAGCGTAGTCGCACCGTTTTTGATCCACCATCCCCAACTTGGATAATCTTCCTGGCTCGCGATGCGGTACGCCGCATCCGCATAACCGTTTTCGCTGAGGGCGTTCAGGATGGATTTACTGCCGATCAGGCCCACATCCAGGTGGAAGTTATCGGCTTCCACGCGTTTGTAAAGATTGGCGGCAACTTTGGCGCGGAGCGAATCGGGGACCAATCCCCAATACAATGCCACGCTCATTTCGGTTTGGACGCCTTGTCCGTATATGCCGGCCGCGGCATTGAGGTATTTTTCGTTGAACGCATTCCGGATGCGGCTGGCGAGTGCGGAATATCGCACATGGTCATCTGCTTTACCGAGCAGTTTCGCGGCTTTCGCCAGGATCGTAACGTCTGTGAAATAGAATGCGGTGGAAGTGAAAGGAACGGGCGTTTTGGATTTGACGGGAATCCAGTCGCCGAGGCCCCAGGTGGTAATGCCGGACGGCGAAATTTCCGTGATATGGTCTACATACCGGCGCATCGCTTCGTAGGAACGGGCGAGCAGCGTGGTATCGCCATAGAAAAGGTAAATATTCCAGGGGATGATGGCGATGGTACTCGTCCAATCCGGGCCATTCCCCCATTCATAGCCCCAGCCGCCGGTCGGGATGATGGAAGGAAATACGCCGTTGGGCTGCTGCTCGTCGAAATGATCGTTGAGCCACTTCTCGTAAACCGTGATGCCGTCGAAGTTGTAGAGCGCCGTTTCGATGGCCTGGTGCGCATCGCCCGTCCAGCCGTTTTTCTCCCGCTGCGGACAATCCGTCGGGTAGCCGAACAGGTTGGAGAGGTACGAATTGTTGGTGGCTTCCCAAATCCTGTTTATAACGGTGTTGGATGTACGAACAAATCCCTTCGGCGCAACCTGACTGTGCAGGAAATATCCTGTCAGGCTTTCCTTTTTCAGTTCTACCGGCCGGCTCGATTCCACTTCCACGAACTGGAAACCTTTGTAATTGAAGCGGGGCATAAACGTTTCCTCCCCTTTGCCGGACAGGATGAAAATATCCGTCTGGAACGGGTCCTGATCGTCTGTGGGACGGTAATGCACGTCGATATTGGATTGATCGGCATGCCCGGAGGAATCCAGCCTTTCGGCGTGGCGGAGCCGCAGCACGGTACCGGCAGGCCCTTTCACCGTGATTTTCGAAACACCGGCAATGTTCCGGCCGAGATCGTACAGGTAACGCTGGCCGCTGAATTTGCGAAAATGCTGCGCCGGCAAGGTATCGTTCGCCACCACAGGTACCATGGCCTGGGCGGTCACGTTCATGGAAGGCGCCGCGCGCAGCAACACGTGCTTCCATCCCTGATCGTCGAACCCATGATCGGCCCAACCATCCTTTTCGAGGCGGGCATCGTAATGCTCTGCGGTGTAAATGCTGTTGAAAATGACGGGACCCGTTGCGGTTTTCCAGTCTTTCCCGGTGGAAATGGTCTCCACCCGGCCATCATCGTAAGTGATCCGCACGTCCATACAGAAAGCCGGACGCGCGCGCCAGGGGGCTTTATGGAAATCCCACACGGCGGTGGACTGGTGATTGTACCATCCGTTCCCCAGCATGACGCCCAATACATTTTCGCCGGACTGCATTTCCCGCGTCACGTCCCAGGTAACGTACAGGTTCCGCCGGTCGAAACGTGTGTACATGGGATCGAGGCGATGCTCCCCGATGCGGTGGCCGTTCACATACAGTTCGTACAACCCGGCGGCGGCGATGTACGCCCTGGCGCTGCGGACTTTCCCGTTCGCCCGGAACGATTTCCTGAAAAGGGCCGCTGGCTTGAGGTCCAAGTCGTTCACATCACTGATCCAGGCGCCTTTCCATGCGCGCTGCCCCATCATGCCCGTTTCGAAGCGGGCGGTCGCGGCGGCAGATTGGCTGCCGTCCCACACCGTCACCTTCCATTCGTAATCGGTAAACGGCGCCAGGGCAGGGCCGTCATATCGCATAAAACCCGCTCCGCCGCTCACTTTCGGCGATGTCCAAACGGTATGGCCGCTACTGCTGACGGTTACCTGGCTGCTGGACTGCTCCCCCGAACCGATGCGCCAGGTAAACCGTGGTTGTGCGGCGTCGATGCCCAATGGATTTACCAGGTGCTCGCAGCGCAGGCCGTCGGGTTGCTGTCCGAAAGTTGGGAGGGTGGCCAACAGGCTTGCCAGGAAATATATACGCTTCATGGCGCGTAATATAAAAAAACACCGGGATCAACTGTCCCGGTGCGTCCTGCTTCAAGCGTTATTTCGTGTCTTTCGGCCATTTCACATCGAGGAATTCCCATTCGCGGATGTGCGCGGGGCGGTGTTCCTTTTTCACGATGGCGTCGAAACGGGGGATCAGGCCGGGATGTGCAGCGGCCACATTGTGTTGTTCCGCGGGGTCGGCATCGAGGTCGTACAGCTCCCAGGGGCGTGTGATGTCCTGTTTCAGGCCGGTTTTCACGGCTTTCCATTTACCCATGCGGATGGCCAGCTGGCCGCCTTTTTCGGGATATTCGAAATAGAGGTATTCCCGGCGGGCGGTTTGACGGGGATTCCCTTTCATTTCGGGCAGCAGCGAAATACCGTCGTTTTCCGGCACGGCGATGCCGGCCATTTCAGCGAAAGTGGCCAGGAGGTCGTATTGCGCGGAAATTAAGCCCGACGTAGAACCGGCCGGAATTTTCCCGGGCCAGCGAACGATGAGGGGCTCGCGGATACCGCCTTCGTAGAGGTCCATTTTCAATCCTCTCAGTCCTGCCGCGCTATTGAAAAACGCCGCCTGCACGCCGCCGTTGAAGGTAGCGCCGTTGTCGCTCGAGAAAAGGACCACCGTTTCCCCATCGAGCCCGGCCTTACGTATGGCTTCCATGACGATGCCGACCTGCGAATCGAGGTAGGTGATCATGGCGGCATACGTGCTGAGCGGGTATTTGGCGGCGGCGTAGCCGTTGTTGCCGTAGTAAGGTTGCTCGTTGAATTTGCCGACATACGCCTGCACGGCACTGTCTGGCGCCTGGAGGGAAACATGGGGCAGCGTATAGGGCAGGTAGAGGAAAAATGGCTGGTCGCCGTTTTTACGGATGAATTCCAGTGCCTTGCCGGTCATTTTATCGATGGCGTACTCTTTTCCCGTGAATTGCTCAAAATCCTTATCCGTGGCCGATGCGGGCTGCAAGGGCGTGTGCACGTACATCGGGGGGTTGCGGAGCGTATCGTACCGGCCGTTTTCCCAAAGGTGGCTGGGGTAAAAATTATGCGATTGTTTCTGATCGTAGTATCCGTAGAAGTAATCGAATCCCTGATCGTTGGGGTTGCCGGTATTGTAATGCATGCCGAGACCCCACTTGCCGATGGCGCCCGTTTTATAGCCGGCGCTTTTCAGCATCCGGGCGATGGTGAGGGTGTTCTCGGGCAGGGGCATCTGTCCGCCTTCCAGCGAATCGGCGAAGCCGCCCATTTCGTAATTGCCGCGGATGTAGCTATGCCCGCCATGCCGGCCCGTCATGAGCATGCACCGCGCGGGGGCGCAAACGGGGGTGCTCGTGTAAAAGTTCGAGAATTTCATGCCCTGGGCGGCGAGTTGGTCGAGATGCGGCGTGGCGATCTTTTGCTGGCCGTAGGCGCCTACTTCGCCGACACCGAGATCGTCGGCATAGATCAGGATGATGTTGGGCTTCCTGCCGGAAGTCTTTTTGCGCTGGGCGGACGCTTCCTGCACGAAGAGCCCGAGCAGGAGGAGACCAATGCTTATCATACGTTTCATTGCCTGAAGATAATACAAGGCGGTTGCACCTGTCATGATATTTCGTGGCGGCACCGGCATTTCGCGGAAAAACCCGCCGGCCCGGGCGCTCCCTTCCATCCCCCAAACCCTCCGCCACAGGCGATTCCGGCTCGTCCCAGACCAGCTGGCACAACAATCGTTGTTATTAGCGCCAAAATCCAATATCATGCAATTACAAGATGTTCCGGCGTTCCGCCTCCAGCCGCTCCCTGCCCGTACCGGCGGCGCCAGCAACGAAATCCAGCTGGTCCACCTCACACAGGGCGCCTGCCTGTTCGACCAGCAGCCCCCCGCCGCGGAAGGCCTCTATTTCATCCGCAGCGCCGCATCCGGCGAAGGCGCTTTTTCCCGCGACGCCAAAGGCCATGCCTTCACTTTCACCCACGATTTCATCCATTACATCCCGCTCGTGTATGAGCTCTGCCTGCTCGGCGCCGCCGGGAAACCCGTGCTCCGTGTGGATAACCTGCAACGGGGCGACGTACTCCAGCTGCTCCGCCTCATCCGCCTAGAATGGGAATCCGACCGGCCTTACCGGCTCGATATGATCCGCGATTACCTCAAAATCCTCCTCCGGCAGATCGCAAGATGTTTGCCAGCACCGCGGACCGGCTACTCGGCCGACCGGAAAACGGGGCTCGTGCGGCAGTTCATTTCGCTGCTCGACCAGCAGTTCATCCTCCTCAAAAAAGTGACCGACTACGCATCCCACCTCCACGTCACCGCCAACCACCTCAACACGACGCTGAAGGAGCTGACGGGCGTAACGGCGAGCGAGCACATCCGCCGGCGGATTTTGTCGGAAGCCCGGATGCTGGCCACGCACAAAGAGAATTATTCGATGAAGGAAATCGCGTACCATCTTGGGTTCGAAGACAAATCGCACTTCTCGAAGTACTTTAAGAACGCTTCGGGAAAGAATTTCACCAATTACAAGAAAGAGCTGTCGATGGAAGCCTGATTTGGTTTAAATTGCCGCATGCTCACCTTACAATTATCGCCCATACCCGAGATCGTTACAGACCGGTTGTTGCTCCGCCAGATTCGCCCGTCAGACGTTGATGAAGTGCTGTACCTGCGCTCCCATCCGCAGTTGATGCATTTCATTCCCCGGCCGAGAGCGGCGGGAAAGGAAGATGCGCTGGAGCTCATCAACCGGTTTACCGATATGGCGGAACGCAACGAAGCGATCAACTGGGGGATTACGCTGAAAGGCGAAGATAAAGTGATCGGGGTGATCGGGTATGTGCGGATGCAGGCCGCCCATCACCGCGCCGAGGTGGGATATATGCTGCACGACGCGTACCACGGCAAGGGGATCCTGCGCGAAGCCCTCGCCGCCGTGCTGCAACATGGTTTCGTTACGTACCGGCTGCATTCGGTGGAAGCGATCATCGACCCGGCCAATTCCGCCAGCGAAAAAGTGCTGACCCATGCAGGATTCGTGAAGGAAGGTTTTTTCCGCGAAGCATCGTACTGGAACGGGAAATTCTCCGATATCTTCGTCTTTTCCCTCCTCTCGCCGCATCGCTGACAAACAGGTTAGCGCCAAAAAATGTACATTCGCCATCACATGAGCAGAACTTTTGCGATCGGCGATATCCACGGGGCGTACCGGGCGTTGCAACAGATTATCGAAAGAATCCGGCCCCAGACCGGCGACCGGCTGGTTTTCCTGGGCGATTACGTAGACGGCTGGCCCGAATCCGCCGAAACCATTGCCTACCTGATGGAGCTGGAGCAGCGGTACGATTGTATCTTTCTCCGCGGCAACCACGACGCCTGGTGCGAATCCTGGCTGGCCGGCGAGCCTGCGCTGGACCTCTGGCTGCAGCACGGCGGCATGGCCACGGTGGCGAGCTACGAGAAACTTTCCCAGGAAAAAAGGCTGCAGCACCTCGCGTTTTTCCGCCGTATGCGGCAGTTTTATACCGACGAGCACAACCGGCTTTACATTCACGCCGGGTTCGCATCCATGCACGGCCCCGAGTTCGAACGGTATCAATATAATTACATGTGGGACCGTACGCTTTGGGAAATGGCGCTTTCGCTCAATCCCAAACTGAAAACCACGGACGTACAATATCCCAAACGGCTGCGGCTCTTCCACGAAATCATCATCGGGCACACGCCCACCACCAATTACGGCGAGTTCAGGCCGATGCACGCGGGCAACGTCTGGAACGTTGATACCGGCGCCGGGTTTGCCGGGAAATTATCGGCCCTGGAGCTCCGGTCCGGGGATTGTACCCAGAGCGACACCGTCATGTACCTCTACCCCGGCGAAAAAGGCCGGAATCCCTGATTTTTCGTAATTTTGCGGCCGCGATGGTCAAAATCGAACATATCACACTGCCGGAATTCCCCCTGTTGCTGGCGCCCATGGAAGACGTGAGCGATCCGCCGTTCCGGGTGGTCTGCAAAGCCAACGGGGCCGATCTGCTGTATACCGAGTTCATTTCCAGTGAAGGTTTGGTGGGCGATTCGGCGAAATGCCGCCGCAAGCTGGATATTTTCGACGAAGAGCGCCCCGCCGGCGTTCAGATTTTCGGCGGGGATGAAGGCCGCATGGCCCAGGCCTCCGCGATCGTAGACCTCACGAAACCGGATTTCCTCGACATCAACTTCGGATGCCCCGTAAAAGGGATCGTATCGCAGGGCGCAGGTTCCGGCGTACTGAAAAATCTCGATCTCATGACCCGGCTCACCGCCGCCTGCGTGAAAGCCACTTCCCTGCCCGTTACCGTGAAAACCCGGCTGGGGTGGGACGAAGATTCCAAAAACATCGAAGAAGTGGCCGAAAGGTTGCAGGACGTGGGCATCAAGGCGCTCACCATCCACGGCAGAACGCGTTGCCAGATGTATAAAGGAGAGGCCGACTGGTCGCTCATCGCCAAAGTAAAAAACAATCCCCGCATCCACATTCCCATTTTCGGCAACGGCGATATCGACAGCCCGCAAAAAGCGAAGGCATATAAAGAAAGGTTCGGTGTAGACGGCATCATGATCGGCCGCGCCGCCATCGGCTACCCCTGGATTTTCCGGGAAGTGCGCCATTTCCTCAATACCGGCCAGGAGCTCCCCGCGCCCACCGTGGCCGAACGCGTGGCCGTGTGCAAGCAGCACCTCGATAAATCGCTGCAATGGCGGGGCGGGCAGGCAGGCATTTACTCCATGCGCCGCCATTATCTCACCTATCTGAAAGGCCTCCCCGGCATCAAAGAATTCCGCAACCGCCTCGTTACCCTCAATGATCCGGAAGCGATCAAATCCGTACTGGACGAAGTGCTCCGGAAATACGAAGGCTTCGAGATGGAAAAAGAACCCATCCAGCTCATCGATTACCACGAAAATTGCCCGATTTAACGACTTACCTGCAATCGGTTTTGGTGTAAGGGGAAGGATCGAATGTGAGATGGGCATCGTCTTTCGCGAAAACAACCACCCCATTGGAATCTATGTCGTTATTGAGCGCCTCGTACAGCTGATCTCCCATCATTTTGAAGACCACCGGGCGGTCGCTCGTAACGCCCTCGCTCGTAAAATGATATGTGCCCCTGAAGATATTATGGCTCAACGTACCGCTTACAGTACCCTTATTCTTGTCTTTCTCGAAAAAATTGTATTCCAGCACGCCTTTCACGTCGGTATCATCCACGACCAGCTGCAACTCGAACGTATCTTTTCCCGTCACCTTCCGGTAACAATGGGCGCTGGCTTCGCCTTCGGCGGAATGACCGGCCGACGGGGAAGACTGGCAGGCGAAAAGGATAACGGGTATGGATAGTAAAACAGCAGTTCGCATCGGAGATTATTTTTTTAAATCTACACAAAAAAAAATGAAAGCTGCTGACATAGGGTTGTCAAGCCCCGGTTTCATCTTTGTACCATCAAACCAAAAAAACTGAGATCATGACAACTATTCCCGCTTTACTGCAAGAAATGGCCCGCGAGGCCGAAACCACCCGCAAGATGCTGAGCCGCATTCCGGCCGACAAGCTCGACTGGCGCCCGCATCCGAAGAGCATGGACATGCGCACCCTGGCCGTTCATATCGCCGAGCTGCCTTCCTGGACGAAAATGGCCATCGAGACCGATGAGCTGGATTTCGCCGGATTGGATTGGACGCCTACGCCTGCGTCCAGCGCCGAAGACCTGCTGGCGATCCATGAAAAGGCTTTGCAGGAAGGGACCAGCAGCCTCGAACAGGCGGATGAATCTACTTTCGGCCAACCCTGGACCCTACGCACCGGCGACCAGATACATGCCGTGAACCCCAAATCGGAGGTGATCCGCATGTCGTACAACCAGACCGTCCACCACAGGGCGCAACTGGGCGTATACCTTCGCCTGCTCGACATCCCGATCCCCGGCAGCTACGGGCCGAGTGCCGACGAGCCTTCGATGTAAAGCATCGTGCCTCACCGCATACAAACGAAAAGGGAAGCGAAAACGCCTCCCTTTTTTTTTGCTTGCCTAAATTATCGTAAAGAAAGATAGAGAATACTATTGTTTGTGGATCCATTTTTCGTTGATGAAGAACGTCCCGAACGGCACGACAGATGCACCGAGGGCGATGGCCGTTTTCTTCATGGACCATTGCAGAATGGTTTTCAGCTCGATGGCCAGCACCACGTACAGCACGAACAGGAGCCCGTGGGCCATGCCCAGCTGTTTATTGAGCCAGGGCTCTTCGAAAAAGTGTTTTAACGGCATGGAAATGAAGAGGATCGCCAGGAAAGAAATCCCTTCGAGCCATGCGATGATCCTGAAACGTTTGATGGACCGGGCGCTTTTTTGCGCGTCCTGTTGTTTTTCCATGGCGCAAACCTACGCCGGAATCCCGTTCCGAAATATGATTATGATCAGTTTACCGGTAACCGGCCGCCTGCAGGGTAAACAATTCTTCGTACCGCCCTTTTTTGGCGATCAGTTCCTCGTGCGTACCGATCTCCAGCAGTTCCCCGCCTTCCAGCACCAGGATGCGGTCGGCCATGCGCACCGTGGAAAAGCGGTGGGAAATGAGGACGGCCGTTTTGCCCCGGGTGAGGTCGGCAAACCGTTGGAAAACTTCATATTCCGCCCGGGCGTCCAGGGCGGCGGTGGGCTCGTCGAGGATGAGGAGCTGGGCATTCTTCATATAAGCCCGCGCCAGCGCGATCTTCTGCCATTCCCCGCCCGACAGTTCCACCCCGTTGCTGAAACGCCGCCCCAGCATCTGGTTATAGCCGGCGGGAAGGCGGCCATAGAGGAGATCGGCCATGCTTTTCTCCGCCGCCTGCTCGATCCGCGCCTGGTTATCGACTTCGGCGATGTTGCCCACGGCGATGTTCTGCGAAAAGGTCATCTGGTAGCGCTGGAAATCCTGGAAAATCACGCCCACCTGCATCCGCAGCTCGTTCAGATCGTATTCCCTCAGGTCGTGCCCATCCAGGAGGATACGGCCTTCCGTTGGATCGTACAAACGGGCGAGCAGCTTCACCAGCGTTGTTTTACCTGCCCCGTTCTCCCCTACCAGCGCGAGTTTCTCACCGGCGTGGAGGGTAAAATTGAGGTGGCGGTTGGCCCAGCGCGTGGCATTCAGGTATTTGAAGCCCACATTTTCGAACACGAACCCTTCACGGATGGGGTCCGGGAAAGGCCGCGCCTTCGCAGGCTGCGTGATACGGGGCGAAATCTCGAAAAACTCGAACAGGTCGCGCAGGTAAATGGCGCCCTGCGTTACGCTGGTAAACCGCATCAGCACGCCTTCCAGCAACCCGCGCAACTGCCGGAACGATCCGCCGAGAAACGCCAGGTCGCCGATGGAGAGCTGCCCGCGGACGGTTTGCAGGATGATAATGACGTACGCGGCGTAATATCCCGCGCTGCCCACGAGTGAAAACACCACCGCCCAGATGTTGTAGCGGATGGACAGTGATTTTTTGTCGCGGTAAAACTTATCCGCCAGCGCCCGGAAACGGTCGACCAGGTAGCGGCTGAGGTTGAAAATCTTTACTTCCTTGACGGATTCGTCGCTCGCACCGAGGAACCGGATGTAATCGAGCTCCCGCCTGGCGGAGGTTTCACCCCAGGCCAGGGCATAGAACCGGTCGTTGAAGTGGGTTTCGGAGAAGAACGACGGCAGCACGGCCACCAGCAGCAGCAGGATGAGCCATGGGCTGAAGGTGACCAGGCCGGCGGCGAGGAAGATCATGGTGATAACGTCCTGCACCTGTGTGAGCACCTGGCTGAGGAGCTGCGTGCGGCCGGCGGTTTGCTGGCGCGCGCGTTCCAGTTTGTCGTAAAAGGTGGAATCTTCGAACTGGTCGAGGTCGAGCGTGGCGGCGTGCTGCATGATGCGCACCGAGGTGTGATTGGCGACGCGCTCGCCCAGGAGCCCGTCTACCAGCGCAATGGCGCGCCCGAGCGCCCCGGAAATAACGACCAGCGCAAATTCCGCGGCCACCAGTTGCCAGAGGTACGTGTAGCCGGTATCTCCGGCGGATTGGGTGAGGCGCACCACCTCGTCGATGATCAGCTTGCTGATATACAGCAAACCGAGCGGCGTGGCCGATTGTGCGGCTCTGAGGAGGATGTTCCAGGTGGTCATCCAGGGACTGGTTTGCCAGACCAGTTTAAAGAAGGCGGGTAGATTCTTCAGCGCCGCCATCCGCTGCCTGAAGCTCACATCGGGCTCTCCGGGTTTTCTGCTGGGTCTTCTCATGCGGCACTGAAGTTACGGATTTCGCGGGAATCGGTCACCCGGCCGGCGCTTCGTCCGAAGTGGCATGCATCCGGGCGGTGAGGCTGCTGGAAGGAAAATCGAAGTGGACGGAAGTGCCCTGTGCGGAGGAGTCCACGTCCATCGTACCGCGAAACGCCGCCGCGCGGGATTTCAGGCTGAACATCCCGATACCCGCGTCGCCTTTGGACGCATCGATGCCCTTTCCATCGTCTTCCACCGTCATCCCCAAACCATCTTCGTTGAATTCCAATTGTACCAGCACCTGCGTGGCTTCGGCATGCTTGATGGCGTTCCCCAGCAGCTCCTGCAACATCCTGTATACCATGAGCTCGAACCGGGGATGGAACCGGCGGGGCTCGCCCGTTGCCTGGTATTCGAACGCCAGCGAATTGTTGCGGCCCAACTTTTCGCAGTAAGCGCCCGCGGCCGCATCCAGCCCTTCTTCGAACAGCAGGCGCGGCATGAGGTTGTGCGAGGTATCGCGGATTTCCGTCACCGCTTCGTTGAGCAGGCCCAGCGTATTGCGGTAAGCAGCCGATTTCGTGAGCTCGCTATATTGGTTTTCGAGGGAATTGAGGTACAATTTCACACCGGAAAGAATGGAGCCCGCGCCGTCGTGGAGGTTCCTCGCGATGCGGGCGCGCTCTTTCTCCTCCCCTTCCATCGACGCCTGCGCCACGGCCAGTTCCGACTCCTTCTGCATCAGTTGCCAATGCTGCTGCTGCAATTGTTGCTTCTGGCGGAAATGGAAATACGCTCCGCCGGCGAGCGCCAGCACCAGCATCAATCCGCCGCCGAGCAAAACGAGCTGCTGGCTTTTCTTCCGCAGCTCCAGGTCTTTTTTGGTGATCGACAATTGCTGATCGGCCAGTGATTTGTCTTTTTCCAGTGTCCGGTATTTCGTTTCCAGCTCGTTCACTTTCGTTGTGACGTCCGTTTTCTGCAAACTGTCGCGGAAGCGGACGTAGGATGCCAGCGTATTGATGGACGCATCCTTCAGCCCCAGGTTCACATTCACTTTCGTCAGCAGCAGATAGTGCTGCATGAGCGTGGGCACATGGCCGACATCCAGCAGCCCGGCTTCTGCGCGCAGCAGGTAATCGCGCGCCATGGTGAATTTCCCGGATTCGTAGAACGCCAGCCCGAAGGTTTCCTGCATGGAACTGATGAACAGCTGCGGCAGGTTAAACCCTTTGGAGATCGCCTCCGCTTCGCGCAGGTAGAGCAGCGCCGAATCGGGATACGGCTTTTTGGTGGCGTACAGATCCCCCATCGCCACGCGGCTGTAAAACCGACCGAACTGGTACTTGCCCAGATCGCTCACCCGCACCGCTTCCCGGAACACCGTCAGCGCATCGTCTGCCCGATCGATACGTGTAAATTTATCGCCCATATTGATGAGCATTTTGACGTGGTTGCTCGTGTCGCGGGCAAGTACGTAGAGCGCGTCGGCCTTTTTCAGGTATTCGAGGCTTTTTTCCAGCTGCTCCATCTGGCTGAACGTGATGGCCAGGCCGTTGTAAGCATGCGCCATGCGGATGGAATCGCCCGCCTGCCGGTAGGCTTCCAGCCCGCGGAAGTAGGCCTGCGCCGCGGTATCGAGCATGCCTTTCTGCATGAACGCGTTCCCGATGCCCGTCCAGGCCGTTCCCACGCGGTAGAAATTCTTTTCCGGCACATGGTATTCCAACGCCTTGCCATACGCGGAAATACTGGAATCGAGGAGCCCTTTGGCGAGGAGGATGCTGGCACGGCCTTCGTACATGAGGCCGGTGCGCCTGCGGTCGCCCAACCGCTGGCTGATAGCCAGCGCCCGGTCGATGAGGATGAGCGCGGTATCGTTGTCGAGCTCGTTGAGATCGGCGGCGTAATCGTAGAGGCGGTCGGCCATCAGCGTATCTTCTTTCAGGTTTTGCAGCTTTGCCTTATGCATGCGGTGCACTTCCCCGAGCGTTTGCGCGCGGGCGTGGAAAGCCGTTATTGTGAAGATCAGCATACAGATGCCGATGATGGTGCGGGTGCGGGAATTTCGTGGTTGCATGTTCCGGGAATGTCAGGTTAATGGAATGGATGTTATGATATTTTTTCGATGACGGCTGTTGCGGGAACGGGAAACTGAAGGTGGACAGACGTGCCGGACCCGGAGGAACCCACATCCATCGTTCCGCGGAAAGCCTCTACCCGCGCATGGATGGCGAACATCCCGATACCGTCTCCCGGATTGCCGTTCATCCCTTTCCCGTCGTCTTCCACCGTCAATGAAAACACTTCCGGCGAAAACGACAGCTGAACGAACACCTGCGTAGCCTGGGCATGTTTGAAAACATTGTTCAGCAGTTCCTGGAAGGTGCGGAAGATCATCAGTTCGAAATCGATATCGAACCGCGCGGGCTCGCCGTACGACTGGAATTCCACATCCAGCTGCTCGCTCCGGCCTACTTTTTCGCAATAGTCGCGGATGGCGGAATGGATGCCTTCGAGGTGGAGGGTTTTGGGCATGAGGTTGTGGGATGTTTCGCGGATTTCGGAAACGGCGTCGTTGAGCAGGCCGATCGTGTCTTTATATGCGGGCGATCCCGCCAGGTCGCGGTACTGGTTTTCGAGGGAAGCGAGGTACAGCTTTACGCCAGACAGGATGGAGCCCGCGCCGTCGTGGAGGTTCCGGGCGATGCGGGCGCGTTCTTTCTCTTCGGCTTCCATCGCGGCCTGCACCTTTACCAGTTCGGCTTCGCGTTCCATTGTCAGCAGTTGCTGCGCGGCGAGCAGCTGTTTCTGGCGGATGTGCAGCATATACGTCCCGCCGCCCACGATGAGCAGCAGCACGATGCCCGAAAGCGCGTAGATGCCCGCGTTCCGGTTGCGGATCTCCAGTTGTTTGCGGGCGAGGTTGCGCTCCTGCTGCGCCAGCTGGAGGTCCTTTTCCGCCGTGCGGTACCGGGTTTCCATTTCATTGATCGATTGCTCGACCTGGAGGTTTTGCATGCTATCGCGATAGGTGTTGAATTTATCGAACGCTTCCACCGACTCTTCCCGTAAACCCAGCATGATATTCACTTTGGTGAGCACACGGTATTGCTTTTCGAGCAGGTCCAGCTTCCCCAGTTCCAGGGCGATCTTCGTCGACTTCCCGAAATACGCGCGCGATGTGGCGTACTGCCGCTGCAGGTAATACATCCTTGCCATCACGGCGTACATGACGCTCATGTATGGTTTGCTGACGGGTTGCAGCGCGGTAATGGCTTCCGCCTGCCGGAGGAAATGGGAAGCGGAATCATAGTTCGCTTTCGAGATGTACATTTCCCCGATGCCCAGGCGCGCATAAAATTTCCCAAGCGGGAAGTTGGACCTGTCGCTCAGCGAGATCGCTTCAAGAAAGTACGGGATGGCCTCCGGGTATTCCAGCCGGGAACCCATGTTGATAAGGCTGCGCACGAGGTTCGGCGTGTCGCTCGCCGTGCGGTAGCCGGCGATCGCTTTCCTCCGGTATTCCTTCGATTTATCGTCCTGCTCCAGTTGCGTGAATGCGATGGCGAGATTGTTATAGGTGCTGGACCTGGCGGTTGGATCGTCCGTTTTCGAATAGAGATCGAGGGCGTACAGGTAGGCTTTCACGGCGGAATCGGGCGGACCGGTCTGCAGGAAAGTGCTGCCGGCGCTGGTGGCGGCCCTGCCCGCCAGTCCGAAACTGTCGACCGCGAGGGCGAGCTGGAGCGACCCGCGGTAATATTCGCGGGCGAGGATAAAATCGGTATCGGAAACGGCATTCCCTTTTCCCAAAAGGCTCATGCTGATGGCCCAGGTGTCTTTGGCCGCGAGGCTCATCCGCCAGGCGGAATCATACATTTTCGACGCGGAATCGGGCAGCGATTCGGCGATGGCTTTGGCGGAGCGGAGCAAAGTGCGGACGGCCGCGGTATCGGCGGAAGGGACGGCCGTAATGGTTTCCGGCACAGGCAGGGGTTGCCGGCAGGCATACGCGCACACAACGAGCGATATAACGGCCGGCAGCGACCGAAAGCTGAATGAAGAGAGGATGCGGAACATACAGGGCGTTCTATAAAAGGTTGATACGAATGATACAATTGGTCACACACCCGTTTCCCTTTCCGGACATATGCTGCTGGCACACAGCGGATCTGTCCCGGATGGTATCCGGAATGCGCCCGACTGCTCTGTAAAAAAACCAGGAATATGCTGCTAATATGCGCCGATGGCCGGTTTGAACGGCATACGAAGTTTCGCTGAGTAAACCGCGCATTTTTCGAATTGCGTAAATGTACTCAACTTTTTAAATAGCCGGCAAAAAAAATCAGGGGGCGAGGATGACTTTCACGCCGCGGTCCTGCAACATCTGCACGGTGGCGCTGTCTACCTGGTTATCGGTGATGATGAAATCCACCTGTTCGAGGCTGCAGATGCGGCCGATGCCCCGGCGGTCGAATTTGGAGCTGTCTGCCATTACGACCACGGTTTGGGCAAGACCGATCATTTTCATGTTGAGGCTGGCTTCGGCGAGATTGGTGATGGAAAGGCCGAATTCGGGATCGATGCCGTCTACGCCGACGAAGAGGACGCCGCAGGAGATATCGTCGAGCAGCCGTTCGGCAAAGGAGCCGGCGGCGGCAGACGAGCTTTGGTGGATGAGGCCGCCGATCTGGAGCACGTCTACGTTCGGGCGGTTGCAGAGCTCGAGTGCCACTTTGAGCGCGGGGGTGATGACGGTGATGTGTTTGGACGGGTGGAGGATGCGGGCCAGTTCGAAGACGGTGGTGCCGGAGCCGATGATGATGGAATCGTTATGGCCGATGAGCTCCATGGCTGCGCGGGCGATCTTCTTCTTTTCCTCCATGCGGATGAATTCCTTCTCGTTGATGGGGCGCTCGATGGCGTAGGGGTTTTGGGTGGAGCCGCCGCCCTTGGTGCGGAAGAGGAGTTTCTTTTCTTCCAGCAGCTTGAGGTCTTTGCGGATGGTGACGCCGGAAACCTGGAGCTTTTCGCTCAGTTCCTGGATATCGACTTTCCCTTTCTCCTGCAGCTCCTGGAGTATCAATTGGTGCCTTTCCGTGATGTTCATATGCGTGGGGCTTTCTGAATGTTAAATTATCTTTCATCAAATGTACATTCTTTAGGACGATTTCCCTAACTGCCGTTATTATTTTCATGTTAACCATTGATTTGCAAGGAGAAAAGGAATTCCCGCCAACACTTAATTTTAATTTAATTTTGTTTAATTAAGTTTAATTTTTACTTTTAGGAACTTTCAATCCGGTTCCATTTTATTCCACGAAACAACTGATACCATGCGTATTGTAGAAAAAGCAGGCATTCCCTCCCAACTCATCTGGGGTTATCTCGGCGTGATGATCTTCATGATGGGCGATGGCATCGAACAGGGATGGCTGAGCCCTTACCTTGTAGACCACGGCATGACCGTTCAGCAATCCGCCACTTTATTCACCGTTTACGGCATCACCATCGCCATCTCCGCCTGGTTTTCCGGCGTACTGGCAGAGGGTTACGGCGTCCGCCGCACCATGGCGCTCGGCTTGCTCCTCTATTGCCTCGGCACCGTGGGCTTCGTCGGCTTCGGCATGCCGCAGCTCAATGTTCCGGTAATGCTCCTCACCTACGCCCTTCGCGGGTTCGGGTACCCGCTGTTCGCGTACTCCTTCCTCGTGTGGATCGCGTACAGCAGTCCACAGCATCAGCTCGGCCGCGCCGTGGGCTGGTTCTGGTTCGTATTCACCGGCGGGCTCAACGTGCTCGGGGCTTACTATTCCAGCTGGGCCATCACCAGGTTCGGGCATCTCAACACTTTATGGACTTCCCTGTTCTGGGCGCTCCTCGGCGCCGTGCTCGCCCTGCTGCTGAACCGCAGCAAACCGGCAAGGCAATCTGCCGGCGGGTCGAAAATGGAGGAACTGGTGAAAGGATTGACGATCGTCCGCGAAGAACCGAAAGTCCTGCTGGGCGGCATTGTCCGCATCATCAACACCACCGCGCAATTCGCGTTCCCCGTGTTCCTCCCCATGTACATGGCGCGGCACGGCTTCGATACAACGGAGTGGCTGACGATCTGGGGCACCATTTTCACGGCCAATATCATTTTCAACCTCATTTTCGGTTTCGTCGGCGATCATTTCGGCTGGAGAAACACCATCATGTGGTTCGGCGGCGTCGGCTGCGCGCTCAGCACACTCCTGTTTTATTACGCACCGCAGATCTGGGAAGGCAGCTACTGGGCCGTGATGACGGCCGGCATCATCTGGGGCGCGCTGCTGGCGGGGTACGTACCGCTTACCGCCCTCGTTCCTTCGCTCGTGAAAAAAGACAAAGGCGCCGCCATGGCGATACTCAACCTGGGCGCAGGGCTCCCGGTATTTGTGGGGCCGGCCATCGTAGGGCTGTTCATCGGTACCGCCGGCGAAGAGGGCGTTATATGGATACTGGCAGTACTATATGTGATCAGTGCCATCATCACGCGGTTCATCACCCTTCCCAACAACGCCAAAACCCTCCATCAAACGCAACCCGAAGCAACCATACAACCGATATAAAATGCGCATTTTAATTACAGCTCCTTACCATCAGCAAGGCATCCAGGCGATAGCACAACTTTTCGGCGAAACCGTGTACCGGTCGTGGAAACCCAACGGCCGCGCCTGGAACGAAGCGGAACTGATCTCGATGCTGGCGGAAACCAAAGCAGACGCGCTCATCACGGAACACGACGGCGTCACCGCCAAAGTGATCGAATCCTTCCCGCACCTTCAATTCATCGGCGTTTGCCGCGGCACGCCCAGCAATGTGGCCGTAGCCACCGCAACGGCGCACGGCATCCCCGTGTTCTTCACGCCCGCGCGCAACGCACAGGCCGTGGCCGAAATGTTCATCTCCAACGTCATCATGCTGCTGCGCAATACCCTCCCGGGCATCGACTGGCTGAAAGGCCGCAACTGGCAAGCCGGGGCACATGATTCCTATCTCCATTTCAAAGGCAACGAGCTTGCCGGGAGAACAGTGGGGATGGTAGGGTTCGGCGCCATCGGGCAGCTGATCGCCGGCATGGTCCGCCATTACCCCTGCAACATCCGGTTTTATGATCCGTATGTTACGGAACACGACCCGGCTTACGTGAAATGTACGATCGAAGAACTGTTCGCTACCAGCGATATCGTGTCCATCCACCTGCCCGTTACGGAGGAAACGAAAAACATGATCGACGGCCGGCTGTTGACATTGATGAAAAAAGACGCCATTTTTGTGAACACGGCCCGTGCTGCAGTGGTGAAACGGGAAGACCTGCTCGCCGCCCTCGAAACCCGCGCGATCCGCGGTGCGGTGCTGGACGTGTTCGACCACGAACCGCCCGACGCAACGGATTACCGGATCATCGACCAGCCGCACGTGATCGCCACGCCGCACATCGCCGGCGCAACTTTCGAGGTGGAAGACCACCACGTCGCCATCATGAACAATGCACTAACACAATGGTTCGCCAACGGAAACCGCCAAGTACGAGAACTGGCGAACCGCCAAATACTGCCAACTCCCGTCAATGGATAAACAACCCGCATACATCATAGCTGACATCGGCACCGGCAACGTGCGCGTGGCCATCGCAACGCCCGGCGGCGAAGTGCTCGGCGTTTCCCGCGAAGACATCCGGTACGAAAAGGACCCGCTGTACCCGGACGCCCTGCAATTCGACCCCGGCGCGCTCTGGGAACAGATCCTCCGCCTGGCGAAACAATCGCTCGCAGCGGCGCCCCAGGCCGAAATCCGCGCTATCACAGCCACCAGCCAGCGCGAAGGCATTGTTTTGCTCGACGCAGCCGGCAAATCGCTCACCGGCCTTCCCAATATCGACCACCGTGGCCGCGAATGGGAACACCTCATTTCCGATAAAAGCCGCGTCTATCAACTGACCGGCCGCTATCCCACTTCGCTGTTTTCCGCGCTCAAACTGGTGGGCATCCGCGAAAGGAAACCCGAAATATGGTCGCAAACGGCATCGTTCCTCAGTATTTCCGACTGGGTGGAATACCAGTTCTCCGGCATCGCCAAATACGAACATTCCCAGGCTTCGGAAACGCTGCTGTTCGACGTGGAGCGGAAAGAATGGAGCAAGGAACTTTGCAGCATTTTCGGGCTAAGCCCTTCGCTCCTGCCGGAATTGCGGGCATCTGCGGGCGTTTTGGGCGAAGTAAAAAAGGACGTGGCGAAGGAACTGAACATCGCGCCTTCGGCGATCGTAGTGACCGGCGGCGGAGACACCCAGCTGGCCATCAAGAGCACGCGGCCGGCGGTAGACGATATGGTCATCGTGTCGGGCACTACCACGCCCATCGTGAAGCTCACGGGCGGCTATACCCTCGATGCCGAAGAACGGACCTGGACGAGCCGGGACATCGTGCCGGGGCGCTTCGTCTTCGAAGCCAACGCCGGCGTAACCGGGCTGAACTATCAACGCCTGAAAGAAATCTTCTATCCCAACGAAGGCTACGACGTTATCGAAAAAGAGCTCGCCGACAACCGGCACACCTTCTGCATGGCGAGCCTCGGTTCGCTGCTGGCAGACGAGGAAGTGTCGCTCACCCGCGGCGGTTTCATCTTCCCCGCGCCCGTTTCGCACCTGCTCACCCGCGGCAGCTTCGTCTGGGCCACGATGGTAGACATCGCCTGTTCCATCGTCAAAAACTACAAAATACTCGCCGAAGTGGCGGGCCATCATCCCGATTACATCTGGGGATGCGGAGGCGGCCTGCAAAGCCTGACCCTCCGCCAGCTCATCGCCAACCTCACCGGTAAAAAAGTGCAGATGCGCAGGGGCTTCCAGCAATCGTCTGCCGTGGGCGGCGCGCTCGTCTGCAACGAAGCACTGGGGATCGACGGGCGGATGGACGATACCATCGAAACGGTGGCCCCGCAAGACGAGGCGCACTACGCCGGCATCTATGCGGAATGGGAAAAGACGCGGGATTATTTCAGGAACATGAACTGACCGCCGCGGCACAATAGCAAATTATTCATGGAACATACTTTTATCGGACTGGACGTGGGCACCCAGGGCGCCAGGGCCATCCTCACCGACGCGCATGGCCGGGTGCTGGCATCATTCAGCGAGCCCTTCGCACTGAGCGCCGCATCGCGGGAGGAACAATCGCCCGAACAATGGTGGGAAGCCTGCGAACGGCTGCTCGCACAAATCCTCCAACGGCCGGAAGCCGCATCGTTGCGCGCTATCGGCGTCACCAGCACTTCCGGCACCGTGATCCCCGTGGACGAAGCCGGCACCCCGCTTCACCCGGCCATTATGTACAGCGACGGGCGGCAGGCCGAAACCGGGCAGCGCTGCAAGGCGCTCGCCCAAAAATATCACCCGCAGGGATACACGGCGTTCAATACCACCAGCGGATTACCGAAAATGGTCTGGTTCGCCGAACAGTTCCCCGAAAAGGCGCGCCGGACCTCCAAATTCATCCACGCCGCCGATTTCATCACCGGCAAACTCACCGGCAATTTCAACGTCACCGATTTTACCAATGTGTTAAAATCCGGTTACGACGTAGCAAACGAACGCTGGCCGGAATATATTTGGGGGCATTTGCCCATCCGCCGGGAATGGCTGCAGGAGGTAATCCAGTCCGGAACGCCCATCGGCACCGTAACCGCCAACATCGCCCGTATGCCCGCAAACGTGCTGGTAACGGCGGGCATGACAGACGGATGCGCCTCGCAGATCGCTTCGGGCGCGGTAACGCCCGGCGCCTGGAACACCACGATCGGCACCACGCTCGTCGTGAAAGGCGTGACGGAAAAACCGGTATACGACCCGCTCGGCCGTTTGTATAACCACCGCCATCCGCAAGGTTTCTGGATGCCGGGAGGCGCCAGCAACACGGGAGCCGACTGGATATCGAAACATTTCCCCGGCAACCTGGCCGCGCTCAACGAAGCCGCCGCCGCCATGGTGCCCACCGGAAAATTGTATTGGCCGCTGGAACAACCGGGCGAGCGATTCCCTTTCATAGCGCCGCAGGCAAAGGCTTTCGAAACGCCCGGACTGGAAGGCGCGGAAAAATTCGCAGCCGGGATGGAAGGCGTCGCCTACATCGAAAAAATGGCGTACGAACTCATCGAACAGCTGTCCGGCGAGCCGGTGAAAGCCGTGTACACCGCCGGCGGCGCCAGCAACAGTAATCTGTGGCTGCGCATCAGGGCCTGCGTGCTGGGAGTGCCCGTGCATAAAATGCAGGAAGTGAGCGGTGCCGCGGGAGCCGCCATCCTCGCTGCTTCACAAACGTACTATGGCAGCATCAGCGAAGCCGCGGCAGCCATGGCACACATCGACAAAACCATGTTGCCCGAACCCGGCCTGCAAGGCGCCTACGCCGAAGGGTACCGGTCGTTCAGGGAAAAACTGAAAGAAAAAGGATATGCTTAACGTTTATTTGCTCCGGCACGGACAAACAGCCTGGAACGCAGACAACAACCGGTATTGCGGCCGGACAGACATTCCGCTCACCGCCAAAGGCATCCAGCAGGCGGAAGCCGTTCGGGAACAGCTGAAAGGCATCGAATTCGACGGCGTGTATTCCTCACCGTTGGAGCGCGCCTTCATGACGGCGAACATCGCTTCCGGGGCTTATGTCAAAAAAGACGAACGGTTGATTGAGGCGGATTTCGGGGGATGGGAACACAAAACCAAAGAGGAATTCATCGCAGAAGCGCCGGAACACTGGCACCGCTGGATGGAAGACCCCTACACCCACCGTGCCGGCGGATCGGGAGAGAGCGGCCGGGAGATCGTGGAGCGGGTAGATGCCTTCTTCAGCGACGTCCACCGCAAACACCCATCAGGCAACATCCTCGTGGCCGCCCACAACGGCGTCAACCGCCTGTTCCTCGCTTATAAACTGGGCATGCCCCTGCGCAATTACCGCATGCTCGTCCAGGAAAACGCTTCCGTCACCATGTTCACGCTCGACGCCGGTGGCGGCTTCACATTACAACACCTTAATGCCAAATTCTGATCCCATGAAACGAATCCTCATCGGCAGCGCATTGCTTTGCTGCACCATCACCGGCTTCGCCCAATCGGGCCTGCATGTGTTGAAAATCAGGAACGCAAAAGAACTCCGCTCCTTCTTCCGGTTCACCGGCAACGATATCCCCTTCATCTCCGGCCATCGCGGCGGCGTCAACAAAGGTTTCCCGGAAAACAGCATCGAGGCGTTCGAAAACACCCTCCGCCATACGCCCGCCACGTTCGAGATCGATCCGAGGCTCACCAAAGACAGCGCCATCGTGCTCATGCACGACGCCACCCTTAACCGCACCACCAACGGTACCGGCAAAGTGGGCGATTATACGCTCGCGGAGCTGAAGAAAATGCGCCTGAAGGATGTGGACGGCAACCTGACCGATTTCCAGATCCCCACACTGGAAGAAGCCATCAAATGGGCGCGCGGCAAAACCGTCCTCATCCTCGATAAAAAAGACGTGCCGTTCGAAATGACGGCCGACATTATTCGCAGAAACAAAGCCGAAGGCCATGTCATGGTGACCGTCCACACCGCGAAAGAAGCGAAATGGTACCACAGCCGCAACCCGGAAATCGTCTTCGAAGCCTTTGTGAAAACCCAAAAGGCGCTAGAAGAATACGAACAGGAAAACATCCCCTGGACGCACATCATGGCCTATGTTGGCCCGGATAACAAGCCGGAACTGAAGCCGCTCTACGAAAACCTGAACAAACGCGGGGTCATGTGCATGATTTCCACAGCGCCTACGTACGACAAACTTCCCGATGCCGCGGAACGCACCAAAGCGTACCAGGCCATCATTAAAGACGGCGCCAGCCTCATCGAGGCAGACCGTTCGCTGGAAGCCGGAGCAGCCATCCTGCCCCTCATTCCGGCCCAAAGCCCGAAAAAGAAATTCTTCTCCATTACGAAATAGCGAGTATTACCAGTAACGTGCATCACGGCCGGTCCTTTTTGCCAGGACCGGCTTTTTTATGGAAGGGAATTGAACAATGCGGTGATAAATTGGGTAAATTGAAGGAAAAGCATCCCCATGGCAATCGTTATCCTCGTCCTCATTACGCTCATCGCCATCGAGCACCTGTATATCCTCTGGCTGGAAATGTTCGCGTGGACCACGCGCGCCCCGAAAGTGTTCCGGCAGATACCCAAAGAAATGTTCGAGCCTACGAAGGCGCTGGCCGCCAACCAGGGCTTGTACAACGGCTTCCTGGCGGCGGGGCTCATCTGGAGCCTCTGTATTGGAGACCCGGCCTGGCAGCAACATGTGGCGGTATTTTTCCTGACTTGCGTGGCGGTGGCGGGAATCTATGGGGCCGCAACGGCAACCCGGCGTATTTTTTTCGTGCAGGCGCTTCCTGCGCTGGTCACCCTACTGCTGATCTGGTTGCTGTAATAGGGGCGCGCTTTTCCGGTACTTTCGCCGGAACCAGTACATCGCCGCTACGGTGCCTGCAAGGCCCGTTACGCCGGCGATCTTCACCAGACCGGTATAAAATTCCAGCCAGTTCAGCTGCAGCTGGAAAACGGATTTGGCCAGCATTACGCCTACGCTGCCCAGGTAGCCGAAAGCGTCGGCGATGTAAATGAGGAAACCCACGTTCCCCGTAAACCGGAACGCGGCGATGAAACGATCGAACAACAGGCTGTTGAACGGAATATACACCATGTACAGCCCCAGGCCCGCCATTAGCATCCAGGCGTACATGCCCAGGTGGCCGGCGGAGAACAGCATGGCCCCGCAAAGCGTTACCGCGAATCCCGCCAGCATGATCCACTGCGTTACGATGAACGCCCTGAAATTATGGTCCAGCCAGCTCATGGCGGCGATCAATAACAAAATAATGAGCGAGATCAGGCTTTCCGTTCCCGCGAAAACGCCCGGCTGAAAAGGCTCTCCAGACGCGCGCCACATGTCGGCCATGAAGCTGTCGCGCACTTCGCGCAGGACCGTCACGAGGATGTAGATCACCACCAGCAGCGCGATCCCCGGCCAGAAGCGCCGCAGCAGCCCGCGCCGTTCCGCCGCAGACATCGGCAGCCTTTCCATCCGCTGTTCCCTGTCGGCAGGCCCGGGCGGCGGGATTTTTTCCAGCAGCAGCACGAACACGATCAATACCGGCATGAACACACATCCCACCACGAAAGGCATCCCGTATTCACTCACGCCCCATCCTTCCATCACCCACTGCGCCACGCTCTTCGCCAGGCCTGAAGCGAAAATGAAGCTCACGGCCAATGCCGCGCTGATCATGTCTGTGGTACGCCGCCCTTCGATATACGAAAACACGACGCCCCACAGCATTCCCAGCGGGAAGCCGTTGAGGAACAGGCACCACCAGTTATGCGGCGGCGGCACCACGGCAAAAAGCGCCCAGGCCAGCCAGGCAACGCCCGTCAAACCCAGGATGAGCCAATGCCGGTTTTTTCGCTGCATCGCGGCAATGAAACGGATACCGTAAAATTTGCTGAGCATATACCCGAACACCTGCGATACGACCAGCACCGTCTTGTAATCCATCCCCCAAAGCGTATACCCCCCGAAAGCCCCAACGTTAAAGGCTTTCCGGAAACTGAAAATGGCAGTGTAGGCGCAAAAGGCGGTAACGGCCGCAAAGGCCGCCACACCCAGCTCGCGGCGGGAAAATTGCATGTACGGAATATACGCTGAATTACCGGAAATGAAAACAGGGCCGCCAGCTGGCAGCCCTGTCGTTTAAAGATCCGGATGTATTTGCCATTTCTAATGCCCCAGCTTGATCACTTTCATGACCTGGCGCACGTTCACCTGGATAATTTCGATGTAATAAACGCCCGGCTGGTAATTACCGCCCAGCGTTACGGAACTGTTCGGTGCCAGGCCCTGCCTTGCTTCCACCAGCTGGCCCCCGTTGTTGTAAACGCGGACGTTGACCGGCTGCTGGTTTTTACTGATCAGCATGAGCACGAACTGGTGGATCGTGGGATTGGGCAGCACCGTGGCCGCCAGCCCGTCGCCATGCGTCCAGGGCTTGTTACCCGGCACGAGCACATGCGTGGTTTGTACGCCCGATCTGCCGGCCGTATCCGTAACCGTCACTGTTATCGTATATACGCGTCCGTTACCTAGCGGATTCCTTTGGGCGCGGAGCTTCACGGTATTGTCGTTCACGATCTCGATGTCCGGACTGCCGTTGTCGGGCTCGTTGCTGGTAACCGTCACGGTGCGCTGGACCGGACTGCAATCCGTCACCGAATAATCCAGCGAAACCGTCACCATCTTGTTGTTCGGCGTATTGAGCAGCGCCGGCGACGGTGTGATGTCGGAAATAACCGGCGCGAGCGTGTCTTTCATCCAGATGGCGAATGAAGCCGTATCCGATTTGCCGCCGGCGTTCGTGGCGATGAGGTGCACGAAATCATCGTGCCGTACGCGGCTGCCCGGAACGGGATATTGGGTGATGGTCACGCCTTCGGCCGGTTCTACCGTTGCAGAATCGCGGTAATCCGGGAGCGAAGCGCCGCAATCCGGGTCACCGGTCAGCCACTGGTTCCCCGGGCCCTGGAGCGTGGGCGCCAGGTTGGCCGCCAGCGCGGAGCGCGGACTTTCGTTATGATAGCGGTCCAGCGCCGTCACGGCATAATAATACGTGACGCCGGGCAGTGCGGAAGTATCGGTATATGCGATGGAATCCATGGGTGTTACGGCCAGGAGCTGGCCAATGTCGCTGGTATCGATCGCGGGCGTGGTGGAGCGGTACACGGCAAACTGGCGGGCCCTGTTCAACTGGTCTTGCGGATCGCCGTTGTGCCACCAGATGAGGCGTACATCTTCTCCCGCCTGTTCGGCATATAAACCGAATGGTGCGGCCGGAGCGATACTGTCCCGCCATTTCATGGCCGGCAACAGCGCGGGCTTCGCATACATGAACAGGCGCAGCGAATCGCGGAAGCCTTTCCTGGTGTTCACCCGCATGCTTGTGGTGTTGTATACCGACTGGCCATATACGTTGGCATGGCTGCGGTTCATGCGGATCTGGCGCGGGATCTGGGTGGAATCCGTCCATCCCGCACCTGCGGCGGCATCTCCCATTTTATACCCGGCGATGCCGATATAGATGTGGCGGCCGTTGGCCTGGTTGTTCCACCAGGGCACGATCACACCGTAATTGGCGCCGGGCTGCCCGATCCACCAATACACCTGCGGCATGATGTAATCTACCCAACCTTCCTGCAGCCAGCGTTTCGTGTCGGCGTACAGCGTGGTGTAATGCTCCAGCCCGGAAGTCGGCGAACCGATGTCGGGATTGGTGCTGTTGCGGTAGATGCCGGACGGGCTCACGCCAAATTTCACCCAGGGCTTGATGGTCTTGACGCTGTCGTACACCCGCTGGATGAGCAGGTTGACGTTATCCCTGCGCCAGTCGTTTTTCACGGTGAACCCGCGCGGATAATCCGCGAACGTGGCGGAATCGTTGTAGGGCGCCGTGCCGGCGGGTGCGTTGGGGGGATAGAAGTAATCGTCGAAATGGATGCCGTCCACATCATAACGGCGGAGGATATCCGAGATCACGGCGGAGATGTGGTCGCGCACGGCCGGCAGGCCGGGATCGAGGACGCGGAGCGTGCCCTGGCTGAGGAGCCATTCCGGGTGCGTTTTGGCAACGTGGGAATTGGCGAAGCCCGGGAGGTTGTTGGAATTGCCGACGGCGCGGTAGGGATTGATCCAGGCGTGGAATTCCATGCCGCGTTTGTGGCATTCCTCGATGGCGAAGGCCATCGGGTCCCAGGGCGTAGAGGGCGGTACGCCCTGCGTGCCGGTGACGTCGGCAGACCAGGGCTCCAGGTCGCTGGGGTACAGCGCGTCGCACTGGCTGCGCACCTGTACGTAAAGGGCGTTGAGGCCGGTGGCGCGGTGATGGTCGGCGATGGCGATGAAGGCGGCCCTTTGCTGGGCGGGCGTTTGTGTCTTGTTCGGCCAATCGATGTTCAGATAAGTGGCTACCCAGGCGCCGCGAAGTTCACGTTTCGGGGGCGACTGCGCCAGGGTTACGGCCGGGAAAAGGCTGCAAAGCAGCAGGGTGCGTAAAATTCCAGGCATACAGGGGTGTTTTGGTTGACGAAAAGCGGTTTTCTTCCTATAAGAGCGATTGACGATCTCAAACCGTTATGCCGTCCCAAAATAAAAGGCCGCCCTTTCGAGGGGCGGCCACTGCGGTATGTAACCTGCAGCCATCGTGCTCTGTTTCTCCGGTTTTTCAGGCGGCACCATAGCAGCCGAGCGATGAAATCCCGCCACGGGCCGCACGTTGGATATGGCCATTTGTAACTCCCGTCGTTAAGGCAATGCTGCGATCTTTTTTGCCAGCGAGGCTTCCAGCGTATGACCGCTGGTTACCTCCCAGATGGCTTGCTGGGCGATGGCGAGGCTATGCACATCTGCCAGGGATTTATCTTCCAGCGTCATCAGCAGTGCCTGCAGGTCGTAATTGGCTGCCACCGGCCCGAAGCGGTAGGGCCCCACGGGGCCGGGCTGCACGATGGATTCGTTGAGACCGAACAGGTCGAGGTGCAGCCAGGGTGCGGCGCCGGCGGGCAGCACGAGGGTGACGGGGCGCGCCAGGAGCGCATCATTGGCGCGGTCTGCCCGGTGGCGGAACACGAGGCCCGCCGGGAGCACGACCTTCACGGGCGCTGCGGTGTGGTTGCGGAGGCGGAAGCGCAGCCGCACGATGCAGCCGTCGCCGTAGCGCTGAACGGAGCGGGCGCTTTCGCAGGAGCATTCCAGGGTGTTGTGCCCTTTCATGGAGCCCTGTTCGAGGGAAACGCCGGCAGGCAGGCGGAAGGCCTGGCCTTCTATATGTAATGGCCGGGAAGCCGGTTGAGCGATGGGGGCTTGCGGGGCCGGGGGCTGCTTCGTCCGGCCAGAACGCTTGCCTGCAGCGGTTGCCAGCAGGATGAGCGGAACGATGGTAAGGAATAGCAGGGTTAACTTTTTCATGATCTTGTTTTTGTCGCCGCAAAGATATTCCACTCCCCCGTTCCGGCACCTACGCGAAACGGAGCAAAACCTACGGAAAACGGATTTCCATCCACCGATAAAATATTTTTCTTTCAATATGTTTTGAAAGTTCAATACTTACTTATACCTTTGACCTATCAAAAGCAAGCCAATATGAATACGATGGCATACCTCGTTTACGGCTGCATTACCGGCCTCATTACTTTCAAAGTAGGATGGATATTTTTCCGCAACGGCCGCGCCTTCATCCTGCACCTTCTTCACGGCAATGCGACGTTGACAGACGCCATCAACCGCCTCCTCCTCACCGGGTACTACCTCCTCAACCTCGGGTACGCCGCGCTGATGATCAGCACCTGGGAACGCGTGGAAAACTGGACGGGCCTGCTGGCCAGCGTTATGGTCATGACCGGGCGCATCGTGCTCACCCTGGCGCTCGTCCATTATGGCAACATGGCCGCGATCTATTATTTCAGCAAGCAACATACAACGATACCTCATTCCTAAATCCACTCACCATGACCACCACATTTCACTTCCTCGCCTATCTCGTATACCTGCCCGCCGTTATTTTCCTGACCTGGTTCGTAGCGCACACGCTCTTCCGCAACAGCCGCGTGTTCATGCTCGACATCTTCAACGGGAAAACGGACATCGCCCTGGCCACCAACAAATTATTCGAAACGGGGTTCTACCTGCTCAACCTCGGCTGCGCGTTCTACATCATGACCATCGCCAGCGAGGTGCCCGACCGGCAGACCATGCTGGAAGTGCTGAGCACCAAGCTGGGCGGCTTCTGCATCTATCTCGGCATCATGCTCTTTTTCAACCTGTACCTCTTTTTCCGCGGGCGCCGGATCAGCAAACAGCGCGCACATAACGCGCAGGTCCTGGCCGGCTTGCGCCAGACGCCGCCCGCACCCTGACCGGCCCATTCATCCCTTTACCCAGCCGGAAGTCCGCCCAGCGCGGCTTCCGGCATTTGTTTCCGGGCAAATGCATGATTATGGCCGATTTAATGATGAATCGTGCCCGCAGTGCCGGATAAATCCTTATCTTTACATATTACCTATATTTAAAAAAGCATATATACATTGTATTTTCACGAATTTGATTTTGACGATGATCTGTTGGATGGTATAGATGCGATGGGATATAAAACCGCTACACCGGTACAGGAACAAGTTATCCCCGTCATTTTATCCGGCCGGGACCTGATCGCCTCCGCACAGACCGGCACCGGCAAAACGGCAGCCTTCCTGCTCCCCACCATTCAGAATATCCTCACTCATACGAAAGACGACCACCAGATCAATTCCATGATCATCGTTCCCACCCGGGAACTGGCCGTCCAGATCGCCCAGGCGCTCGAAGGGATGTCTTATTTCACGAACATCAGCTCCATTGCCGTGTATGGCGGGGGCGACGGCGCATCGTTCGCCATCGAGAAGAAGGCGCTTTCCCACGGTGCGGATATCGTTATCTGCACGCCCGGCCGCATGATCGCCCACCTCAACATGGGGTATGTAAAACTGAAGGGACTGAAATATCTCATCCTCGACGAGGCAGACCGCATGCTCGACATGGGTTTCCACGACGATATCGAGAAGATCATCTCTTTTCTTCCGAAAGACCGCCAGACGCTGCTCTTTTCCGCCACCATGCCGGACAAAATGCGCAAACTGGCGCTCAAGATCCTCCAGGACCCGATCCAGGTGAACATCGCCATCTCCAAACCGCCGGAGCGCATCAAACAGGAAGCGTTCGTGGTGTTCGATGAGCAGAAAGTGCCCCTGGTCAAACATATCCTCGACAGCCGCAAGAAGGAAAGCGTGATCGTATTCTGCTCCCGCAAGCAGAACGTGAAAACGCTCACTGCCGTGCTCAACCGCGCCAGGTACGCCGTGGAAGAAATCCACTCCGACCTGGAGCAAGACAAGCGCGAGCAGGCCCTCCTGAATTTCAAGAACGGCAAGTCGAACATCCTCGTGGCTACAGACATCCTCAGCCGCGGGATCGATATCGAAGACATTGACCTGGTGATCAACTACGACGTGCCGAACGACGGCGAGGATTACATCCACCGCATCGGCCGTACCGCGCGTGCCGCAACAGACGGCACCGCCTACACGTTCATCAGCCCGAAAGAACAGGGCCGCTTCTCCCGAATCGAAGAGTTGCTGGGCGCGCCCGTAGCCAAGGCCACCGTTCCCCCGGAACTGGGCCCCGTACCGGAATATTCCCCCAAAACCCGCAGGCCGGGTGGCGGCGGAGGAGGTAACCGTGGCGGCGGCCATCGCGGCGGCGGGAAAGGAAAGCCCCGCAGCGGAAATAACGGCGGCGGCGGTGGAAACGGCAGCAGCGGCAACAAACGAAGAAATAACCGGCCCAAACAACAGAAAAAGCCATAAGACAAAAGTCTTATGGCTTTTTTCTTTATCGTCCTTTTTCGAAAACCCTACTGGAATTTCAGCTTCACGATCCGGTTGGCCATCCGGTTGTCGAACACATCGAAGTTGCCCACCAAAATCACCGAATTCTCCCCTTTCACATTCATGATATCCATCACCGTACCATCATCTGACGCCGTTGCATAGCGCAGGCCGCCGATGGCGTTGTAGGTGGGATGGATAGACCCGTCGGCATTGAGCACGATGAAGTTGTTGCGCTGGAGGTTGTTGAACTTCCGGAACGTACCCGTGAGGATGATCACGCCGTTGGGCAGCACGCCGATCTGGTCGATTTTGGTGCCATCCGGCCCGGCGCCGACACTGAACGTGGGATCTACCGCGCCATCGGCCGTGAGCCGCACCACGCGGTTGGCGCCCGTGCCGTTGAACCGGGTAAAGCCCCCCGCCACAATGATCTTCCCGTCTTGCTGCACGAACAGGTCATAGATGAGCAGATCCGCACCGGAACCGGGGTTGAAAGAGTTGTCCAGCGTACCGTCGGCATTGATCCGCGCGATGCGCGGCGCCGGCTGGCCCTTGTAGGTCGTGAAGTTCCCCGCGATGAGGACCTTCCCGTCGGGCAGCAGGTGCGATTTATAGATACGCCCGTTCACCGTGGGCAGCCCGCGATGCTGTGCAAGATCGTAGTTCCAGGAAGAATCCAGTTCGCCGTTGGGATGCAGTTTGATGATATGCTGTACGAACGTGGAGTCCAGGTGCATGGAATCCACGCCGGAAGCAGCCACCAGGTTGAAGTTGGGCCGTACATAATACCTGAAATCGCCTACCAGGAGCATTTTCCCGTCGGGCAGCAGGTGCAGGTTGTTCACCACGCCCCGCACGCCGCCTGCCAGCGAAGAAGCGATGGCCGTGTTCTGCGACGGCAGTTCGATGATGGTGGAATCTATCATCCCCCCGAAACCCAGCCGTGCAATACTGAACACGTTCTGCGTACGTGCGTACCGGTTAAAGCTCCCCGCTACGAGGAACTTCTGTTCGTCGGGCAGGTAAACGCCGGAGTAGACATCGCCCTGCGGACCGGTTTGCCAGCCGTATTCCCAGGCATTGTCGAGCGTACCGTCGTTGAGGAGGCGCGCCATGCGGTTCACGCCGCCGGGCTTGTTGACGTTGTCGTAGTTATTGAATCGTCCGGCGATGATGTATTTGTTGTCATTTCCCGGGAAAATAGCGGTAATGAGCGCACTGGCGCCGCCTTTCGTGGCGAAAGTGGTATCTACCACCAATCCGCCGAACACCTGGAAGAAAGGCCCGAAATAGAATTCATCGCCCACTTTCACGTTGATGGCGCCGGTACTGGCCATGGCGGGGATGCGTACGCGGACGGCGGAATCCGTGGTCTCGAGGATTTCCGCTTTTTCGCCGTTGAAGAGCACTTCGAGTTTGTCTTTGTTCTTGAGGAAACCCGTGCCGCGAACGAGCACTTCATCGTTCACGAAACCTTTCGCCGGGTTCACGGAATTTTCCGCGAAGGTGATGGAAGGCAGGATGGGATCGCCATAAGGGCTCTTCCCGCTGCTGTTTACCGTTTCCTTCGTACAAGCCGCCAGCAGCGCGATCATCGCCAGGGCGAGCAGCTGTTTGTGTATGCAGATTTTCATGTTTGCGTTATTCTTTGGTCCTTAAATAATCGAGCGCCACCCGCCTGAATTCCGCGCCGCGGAAACCGAGCGTATGCAGATAACTCAATGCATGTATCACGCCGTTGCGCGGCTGGATGTCGGAAGACGCTACGCGGATGTAGCTGTTCTTCCGGAAATCCACCGGGTCGAACGTCACATCGGTGAGCTGGATGATCCTGGCGCCCACGGCTTCCACACCGCGATAGTTCGTGTATTCCAGGCCGATGTTGAGGATGTACCCGTTCAGCATGATGTAGTTGATGCCGGGGAAAGCGCGGATATTGTCGCGCTGCACGCGCGGGAATGCGCTTGCGAGCCGCTTTCCGGTGAGGATGTACATGCTGATGAACTGTTTCCAGACTTCGGGCCCGATATCGTCGAGGGTCACGGAATCTTCCTGGTTGGCGAAGCGCTGGGCGTTGAGATCGTCCATCGCGGCTTTGATCGCATCGTCGGTAAAGGCGAAGAAAGTGATCGTGTCTTTGACGAACATGTCTTTCATGCCGGCCAGGTCGATGATATGTTTAACGCTGTCGAAATACAGCGTTTTTTCTGTCAGGTAATCGTAAATGGTACCGTCGTATATCGGGTTGGCGAGGCCACCGTCTTTATAGTACTCCTTCTTGCAGGAGGTGAACAGCATGCAGCCGGCTACCAGGAGCAACATGCAGGTGATCGTTTTTTTCATAATCATCTGGTTTGGGTAGGTTATTGGGCCCAGAAGGCTGTTTGCGTGATCTTGGGATTTCTGCGCATGGCGGAGATGGGGATGGGCCACGTCCAGGCGCCGCGCTCATACTGGTCTTGCGTGAGGGCGTTCTCGCACTGCGAAAAATCGGTCACGCGGCCGGTGCGCACGAGGTCGTACCAGCGGTGGCCTTCGCCCCAGAGCTCGCGGGTCCTTTCCAGGAAAATGGCGTCTTTCAGCGCCGGCCCTTCCAGGCCGATCACTTCGGAAGCCTGCGCGCGGCGGCGGATTTCGTTCAGCAGTTCGCGCGCATCGCCGTCCTGCCCGATATTGGCCAGTGCTTCAGCGCGGAGCAGCAGGAGCCCGGAGTACCGGAAGATGATCATGTTGGCGTCGTACCGGCGTGCCACGGGGTCGGACACGCTGGAGAACTTCAGGAACATCTGCGACTGGGGGTTCACGGAATTGTACGGGTCTTCGAACCAGAGGTCGAACCGCTTGTCGGATTCGCCGGGCGGGTACAGGATGTCCATATACTCGCGCTTCACGGTGATTTCGCTGCCGAGGCCGCCGTAGAGGGTCGACGAAGAAGCGATGACCGGCTGATGCAGCACCCATTGCGAGATGAAGTTGCCGGTTACGTTGCCGTAGTTCACGTCCATGGAAATTTCCCAGATCCCTTCTTCGGAACGGCCTTTGAAAATGGTATGAAAGAGCTCTTCCTCGTATGGCAGGAGCTTGTAGATGTTGAGGTCCATCACTTCCTTACAAACCGCTGCCGCATTGCGGTTCAGCTCGGTGGCCCTCCCCTTGTCGAACCCTGCCTGCCACATGTACATATGGGCCATGAGGGTAAGCGCGGCGCCTTTGGTGGCGCGAACGGCGCGGTAGGTAGGATCGTTGTAGGAAACGGGCAGCGCATCGGCCGCCTTGCGCAGATCGATGATGCAGGAATCGAGGATCTTCACATGGTCCATTTTCGGTTTCATCTCGATGTCGTAAGGCGAAAACTGGAAAGGCACGCTGCCGTAGCTTTGTATGAGGCAATAGTAGTCGTAGGCGCGGACGAACCGGGCTTCCCCTACCAGCTGCGCCTTTTCGGACTCGGAGATCTGCGTACCGTCCATCGCGCTGATGCGGGCCACGGCGAGGTTGGCCGCGGCGATGGATTTGTACCAGACGTCCCAGCCTTCGCGCGGTGCCTGCGCACCGTCGGTGGACCCGATGAGCGGGCTGCGCAGATCGTTCTGGGCGATGGCGCGGAAATTGGTCTTATTCCAGAAGTCGTAATTCCCCGGCCTGAAATCTCCGTAATTATACTGGATGCAGCGGGTGAACTGGTCTCTCAGCAGCGAATACGCCGCATTCACGCCCATCTGCGCATCCGTCGCGTTCCGCCAGTAGTCGGCCCCTGTGAAACTGTCGTTGGGCTTTACGTCCAGGAAATTTTTGCAGGAGCTCAATCCGGCCCCCGCCATCAATCCTGCCACACACCCTATAGTTAACCACTTTTTCATTGTCTTGCTTTTTCTACGTTAAAACTCGGCTGTGAAACCCGCGGTGTAAGTACGTGCGGAGGGATAGCCATTGATATTGTCGCGGCCCAGCTGGCTCACGTTTTCCGGGTTCGGGCCGGAATAGGGCGAGAAGATGGCGACGTTGAACGCCGTGGCATAAGCACGCAGCGAGCGCAGCTTCAGGCGTTTCATGAAGTTGAAATCGCGGAAGGTGTACGCCAGCGTCACCTGGTTCAGCTTGAAATACGAACCGTCTTCTTCCCAAAGCGTCTGGTCGGCGCGGAAAGGCTGGATCTGCCCGTTCCTCCACACATAGTAAATGTTGGGGTATTTGGACATGTCGCCCGACTTCTGCCAGTAATCGATCAGGTCGAGGTCGTAGATGTTGACGGAACCGCCGCCAGGGCCGGTATACTCCGTATTGGCAGGCTGCGTCAGCTTCATGAGGCGCGAGGTCATCGCCGTGTTCAGGATCGTGCGTTTCAACAGGTAGGAAGCGAACACGTTGAGCGAAAAGTTTTTATAGCTCCAGGTAGAACTGATACCGCCGGTCACCATCGGCTCGGGATTGCCGGAGAGCACGTTGTCGTCGCGGTCGTCGAGGAAATAATCGCCGTTGACGTCTTTCCACCGGGGATCGCCGGCCTGGAAGTACGTAACACCGTTTCCACGGCCGGTTTTGTAGCGAACGCCACGGATGGGGTCTACCGGTACGTCGGTGTTGTTCTGGTAAATACCTTCCGTCTGGTAGATGTAGTTGCTGAAGGGATTACGGCCCACTTTGCGCGCCAGGTCGATGTAGAACGGACCACCGTCGTCGAACCTCGCCATCTGGAGCCCTGCGGGCAGCTGGGTGAGCACGCTCCGCGCGATGGCGCCGTTGAAGTTGAGGTTCCATTGGAAACCGCCTGCTTTGCTGGACACGAACGGCCGGAGGCCCAGCACGAATTCATGCCCGTAGTTCACGATCGCGCCGCCGTTCACCTGGATATCGTTGTAACCGGTGATGTCCGACAGCCGCTGGTCTTGCAGGATATTGTAAGACTCCTTGAAATAGGTATCATACGTCACCGAAACGCGCCCTTTGAACAGGCTCATCTCGAACCCGAAATTGTACTGGTACGCCTTTTCGGACTGCAGGAATGGGTTCGGCATTTTGCCCCAGTCGGGCCCGATGGCCGGCATGTTGTTGTAATCGGAATAGATGGCGTAATAGCCGAGCGAGTTCACGCGCGTGGAGGCCGGACGGCTGTTAATCCCGTAAGAACCGCGAACGGAACCGTAGTCGATGAAGTTCATCTCCTTGAAAACCGGCTCTTTGGTAAAGTTGTAACGCACGCCCACCGAGGGGTTGATGGCGTAGCGGCTCTTGGTGCCGGAAGCGGAGTTGCCGTCTGCCCGGTACGAGAAATCGACGTTGTATTTCGTACGGAAGTTATAGGAGATCACTCCGGCGAAAGACAGTGCGTGGTAAGTGGCGCTGTTGAGGGTGCCGTTGGTGTTCCAGCCATCCGCGTTGTTCCAGGGGTTGCCCGGGTAGAAACGGGGGCTGTAGCCGCGGGGGCCCCAATAGTAATCGCTCGGGCCGTTGCGCAGGTCGCGGACGTGCGTTTCCAGCTCCTTGATGTTGGCCTCGGTGAAGGCGGTCACCAGGAGGTTGTGCGCCTTTTCGCTGTTGGCGGGATTGGTAGTGAAGTTGTACGCCAGGCCATTACGCGTGTTCAGCTCTCCGCGGCGGGAAATGTAGCCGTACACCATGGTCTGGTTGTTGTTGCTGAACGCCTGGTTGAAGCGGTCGCGCGTGTCGGTCGTATAGTCGTACGAGGTAGCCGAAGTAAGCCGGAGGCCTTTGAGCAGCTCGTAGTCCACGCTCAGGTACGAGCGGATGTTCATGGTGTTGTTGTCGTCCACGTTTTCGATGTAGGCCCGCAGTTCCGGGAAGTCCAGGAAGTGCGAGGGCCCGGGCAGCAGGGAGCTGGAGAAGGCGCTGCCGGCACCGTTGCCGGTGAGGCCGCCGCCGTTGCCGCGCTGTTTCTGGCCGAGGGCGGCAAACAGCTGGCCGCTGATGCGCAAACGCTCGTTGGGCTGCAGGTTCAGCTGCAGGTTGGCCGTATAGCGGTTGAAGCCGGTGTTCTTGATAACGCCCTGGTACATCTGGTACCCCATGTTCGCCTTGTAGTTCATCTTCGCGTTACCGCCGCTGATCTGCAGGTTGTGGTTGGAGTTGAAGGTTTTCTGATAGAAGAGCCCCTGCCAGTCGGTACTGTTATTGTAGAATCCGTTCAAGCTGTCGGTAATGAACTGCGCGTTTGCGAACTGGAGCTTGGCCAGGAAGTCGTACTCGCTGTAGTTCAGGATGGTATACGTCCGGAAGTCGCGCTCCAGCTGTCCGCCCCAAACCGGGCGCAGCTGCGGCGGCGTGTTCATGAACACGGAGTTGTTGAAGTTGATGATGGGAACCGGGGAATTGCCGCGGCGCGTGGTGATCACGATCACCCCGTTGGCACCGCGGGAACCGTAAAGCGATGCGGCCTGCGCGTCTTTAAAGATCTCGATAGACTCGATGTCTTCCGGCGGCAGCAGCGAAAGCGGGCCGGTTGCGGCGCCGGGCTGTAACATCGACTGGTCGATACCGCCGTCGTACTCCACCGGCACGTTGTCGATCACGAGCAGGGGGTTGGAGCTGGACAGGAAGGCTTCGTCGCCGCTTCCGGTCACGTTCAGCTGCGAGATGCCGCGGATGTTGATGGTGCCGCCGAAGCCGGGGGCGCCGCTGATGTTCTGGATGTTCATACCGGCTACCTTGCCCTGGAGCAATTGTTCCAGGTTGGTAACGGGCACGTCCTGGATGTCTTTATGGCTGACCATAGAAACGGCACCGGTCACCGTTTCCTTGGTCCGCTTCTGGTACCCCACGATCACGGATTCTTTCAGGAATTTCTCCGCCGGCGCCATTTGCAGGTTCAGCTCGGCTTTGGTGACTTTGATGGCCTTGTCTTCGTATCCGATGAACCGGAACAGCAAGGTTTTGTTCATTTCTATGGTAACGGAGTAGTTACCGTTGGGATCGGTTACGGCGATGCCTTTCTTCAGCTCGGCGTCTACGATGCTGACGCCGGGAATGCCGGCGTGCGATTGCGCGTCCGTCACTCTTCCCTTCACCGTGATCCGCTGCTGCGCCCGGGCCGTTACGCCGGCAAAAAGCAGTACGATCATGCAGAGCGCCACCACTTTCGGGTATATATTTCGCATATCAGTTTCTTTTTTGAATTGGTTTTACGATATCAGTCGTCCTCGAATTTTGGCTTCTGCCTGAATTTGACGGCCACCGTCCATTCTCCGGGCTCCTGGATGGCGAATCGCACCATCACATACCCCGCTTCCTGCCGGCCGAAATTCACGCGCTTGAAATCGAACCCGATCTGCGCCATATCCAGCCCGCCGGAAACGTCGGTCAGCACGGGGAAAGGACTGGGAATGTCCCAGGTCACGATCGTACTGTCGGCATCGAACCGCTGGTTGAAGCCGAACTTCACGCGGGTGGCGGCTTGCGGACTGTAATAGTACAGGCTGTCCCAACGCTGCATATCGAAAACAGTGAGGGGGATGACGGTGGAATCGGGATTGAAGAACCGCACGGAAACAGTGTTCTTCGCCGTGCCCGTTTTCACGAAAAACACGTCGATGCTGTCTTTCGGCAGCAGGCGCTGCATGTAGTCGCGAACGTTCCTGGCGTCGTGCGCTTTTACGAGGCCGCCGCTGGCCAGCGGTTTCTGGATGCCGGTGATATCGTCGATCGTGTAAGGCTCGTAAGGGTGCGGGCGGCGGACGTCGAGCGTGAGGTTGGTGAACACGCGTTCCCCGGCCTTGTTCTTCACCCGCACATCGAAGAAATACTTACCGTAAGCCACGGTGTTGGAATCCACGTTCCAGAAGATGATCTCCCCGGAGTTTTCGCGGATGTCGAGAATGGGGCGCTTGGTGACGAAGGTTTTGGACATGATCTCGTCTATCGTCTTTTCGAACCCGCTATACCAGGTTTTCCACTGCCGGGTATCGATCTGCTGGCGGAGAATGGGCGCGGGCTGTTTATCGCCGGTGCGTATGTTCTCGAGCGTAAAGGTGAGCGGCTGGGTGGAATAGTCTGCGTTGAATACGTTGATGAAAACGTTCGTTTTGCCGAGCACGGCCACGAAGTTCTCGGTCGTATAGTTCATGTTGTTGCTGAGGTGGTCCTGTTCGTCCGGGAGCAGGTCTTTATAGCATCCGGTGGCGCCCAGCAGCGTGGCAAAGAGCGCCGCGGCGGCATACAGGCGCCCCAGGTCCCAGGAATTTTTCTTTTGCATGGGTTCTCTTTTTATTGGGCGGTGAATTTGATTTTATACAGGTTAAATCCGGCGTTGTCGTCCACGAACTTGAGGATGTGCTGGCCGGCGGTAAGGTGCACCACGGGCCCGTCGAAATCCTTGTAGACACCGTAGCCGCCGGAGTTAGGCACGCTCAGGATGCCGGTGATGGCCACGTTGTCTATCTCCAGGTGCAGTTTTCCGGCGGTACCGCCGCTGCTGTAGTTGAACGAAATTTTATAATCGCCTTCCTGCTTAACGTCTACCGTATAGGAAGTCCACTCCCCTTTCACGCCGTGGCTGAGGGAATAGGTCCCGGGAACGGAAGCGTTCTTCTCGCAGTCCGGCCCTTCGAACACGCGGTATTCCGCCTTGCTGTTCGATTTGTTGCCTTCGTCGGAATCGAAATACGTTTGACCGGGCAGGCCGAAGTCGAACTCGGTGGCGAAGATCTCGCCGGGAATGCTGGCGGGCTGCATGTTGTAGGGCACCCTTTCCTCCGGGATGAATGCAAAACGGCCTGCGTTGTAACCGCCCGTTTCCAGGAAGTGGTAAATAGTGGCCACGCCTTCCGTCAACTGCACGCCGGGAACGGTCAGCGTTCTCCAGGTCTGGTAACCGCCCGATTTGGGCACTGCCAGGCTGCCGGAAACGTTCACGTCGTTCACCTCGATGCGCAGCCGGCCATGGTCGTTGGGCGATGCTACTTTCACGTACAGGCGGTACTTTCCGGTCCAGTTGATCTTCACGGTGAATTTCAGCCACTCGTTGATGTTGGTGTAACCGGTATTGTACAGTCCTTCGGTACAGTTATCGAGGTCAACGCCTTCATCTTTCCGGAAATTGGCCGTCCCGCGCGCCGCGATCTCGTTGTCATGATACGCCAGTCCTTCCCCGCCATGGTCGTAATATCCCAGTTCGATATGCCCGGGAATGCCCATGGGCTGGGAAAAATACGGCCGGCGAACGGGCGGGTAGCCCATGCGGGTGAAAGAGGAAAACCCGAATATGTGCTTGGGCTCCAGCATATGCACCACGCCGGTAGTGGTTTTGAGATTGGCGGCTTCCGTGGTGGTCATCACCCAGTTTTTCATGATGCGGCTTTCGTTCTTGTCGGAATACTGGATCACCATCGATCCGCCGTTCTCGATGCCGGAAGCGGTGGTGATGATGGCCTTGCCGTTCATTTCGTAGCCATAGGGCGTTACGAGGTTCATACCGTCCGCATAGCGCAGGGTATCGAGGTCGTACAGGCCTTCGAGCATGTAGCGGGACAGCAGCGTGTCCCAGATGCCGAGGCGAACGCTGTCTACCGTCCAGTTACCGGGATCACCGCGTTTTTCGCGGGTGAAATTGATGTCGTACATCGCTGCCGCGATGGAAAAATCCTGCGGAACGAAGAAGGTGACCTTGCCGGATTTCAGTTTTTCGGCGAGGCCGGTCTTGTCCAGCAGATAGATGAGCGTATCGTACAATCCGCCTTTATTGGCGCTTTTGAGAAAATCGTAGGTCGACATTTTAACTTCCCGGATGGGCTGCATGTCGCGGAATTCCTCGTTCTTCTTCACGCAGGAGAAGGTGGCGGCCATGAGGCCGGCGATAAGAACGGGGATACTGAAGGAAAACTTTTTCATATAGCCGGTTTTTACTTCCAGTAATGGGTTTGAACGAGTTTGGGATTGAGGCCGAGCGCGGCGCGGGAGATCGGCCAGTAAATAGCCCCGTTGTCTACGTCGGTTTGGGACAGCCCGGTATATTCGGGCACCTTGCCGAAGGTCACGAGGTCGTACCACAGCCATCCTTCGCCGATCAGTTCGCGTCTGCGCTCCTGGAAGATCTCTTCCATCAGTTCATCTTCCGAAACCGTGTTCAGCACCGGTGTCAGGTTGCGGTTGGCGCGCTGGTCGTTGAGCAGGCCCAGCGCCCCGCTGAAGTCGCCCGTCCGCAGCATGCATTCCGCCTGCAGCAGCAGCAGTTCTTCGTACCGGAAAACCGAAATGGCGGAGTTGAAAAACCGCAGCGTGGGGTTCTTCACGGCGTTGTTCAGCATTTTGATCTTGTAGAACATCGGCTGCATGGCGCCCATATCGGTGAAGAACGTGGCGATGCGCGTATCGCTGGCGAGGTGGAAGATGTTGAGGATACTGTCTTTCGACACGAAAATATCCGCTTCCTTCTTCGACACTTCCGGGTAGCGCAGCGTCCAGTTCTCGAGCTGGCCGGTGGTGGAAATTTCCGCGTGGTCGAAGTTCATATCCAACTGGAAGATATTTTCGTTCCTGCGGCCGCGGAACGTACCGCCGTTGCTCGTCAGGTCGGTAACGGAAACGCGGGCATACCCGGTTTTGGAACCATTGCCCCGCACGATCTCAATGGCGTCCAGCGCACCCTCGTAATCTTTCTGCCAGGCGCGGATGTGGGCCTGCAGCGTAAGCCCCGCGCCCTTGGTGGCCAGGATGCCGCGCCAGTGGCTGATGCCCTGCCCGCGATAGTTGCCGGGCTGCTCCGGATTGGTGCCGTCGAACTGCCAGGGCAGCTTGTTGATCGCCGTGTTCACTTCGTTGTACGCGAAGTTCAGCACCTCGTTCTGGTCGGTCCGGGCAACGGTGGTGAAATCGCCGCTGCCGGGCTCGGTGATGAGCGGCAAGTCTCCCCAGATGCGCACCATGTAGAAGTAGGTGAACGCGCGGATGTAGCGGACCTGTGCGAGGTCCAGCTCCATTTCGGTTTTGGAATACCGCTCGTCCAACGCCGGGATCTGCGGCAGCTTGGCGATGGCGATATTGCATTGGGCGATGGTGGCGTAGAACTTGCGCCAGTCGCGCCAGGTATCCATGGTAGCAAAGTTGGCGGTGAGCCGGTTGTCGCGCACGGCCTGGAGATCGCCGCGCTGCGTAACGGTGAATTGCCCAGCCCGCATCTCGCCATGGGCCCAATAGGCATTTTCATTGCAGAGTGCCGCGCGCAGCAGGCCGTAGCAGGCGAAGCTGCCCGCCCAGGCGTCGTTTTTAGTGGCCCACATGTTCTCCTGGGTGACGGCGCGGGTACTTTCGATGTCGAGCATGTCTTTGCACGACGACCAGCCGGCGGCCAACAGAAGGGTGAGTCCGCCTATCCATATTTTTCGCATGAGATTGCTTTTTTGCATTAGAACTGTAAGTTGAAGCCCAGTGTGAAGCTTTTCGGCTGGGCCCAGTTATACCCGCCCTGGTCGTAGCCCAGGTAGCTGAACGCTTCCGGATCGCCGCCGCGGTAACGGGTCCAGGTCAGGAGATTGTTACCGGTACCGTATACACGCAGATTTTGCAGGCCGCGTTTGGCGAGCCATGCGCTGCGGAAGTTATAGGTAAGGGTCAGCGAGCGCAGGCGCACGTAGGAACCGTCTTCCAGGAACAGCGTCTGGTTCACCTGGTACGGGCGCACGGCGCTCCAGGGGTTGTACCGCGGGACGCGGTCCATGTCTCCCTCGGGCTCTGCCCAGTAAAACACTTCCTTCACCGCACCGATATCGTCTGCACCTTCGCGGTTGGCGAAGTCGTAGCGCGCGGCGAGGTTTTCGTTGATGAGCTTGCGGCCGAAAGCGTAGCTCAGCAAAAAGTTCAGCTCGAAATCGCGGTATTTGAACGTATTGGCCCATCCGCCCTGCACTTTGGGATTGTGGGAGCCTTCCATGATGCGGTCATTATCGTCGATGACGTTATCGCCGTTCCGGTCGATCCAGATCGGGTCTCCGCCTTTCATGGCGATGCCCTGGTAGGTCATGCCCCCGGGAACGTCGGCGTCGGAAGCATACATCCCTTCGTTCTGCAACAACCAGAACCGGTCTGTGGGAAAGCCCACTTCGAACCGGCGGTTGCCCAGCACCACGGCGGTTTGCCCGCCCGGCAGCGCCAGCAGTTTGTTTTGGTTCATGGAGGCGTTGATGGCGGAAGACCAGGCAAAGGTTTTGTTTTGGATGATGGATGCTTCCAGCGTGAGCTCCACGCCGGAATTGCGGATATCCATCCCGTTCTGCCATACGCCGGAATAGCCGTATTCCTGTGCCACCGGCGTTTTCAGCAGCAGGTCGCGGTCGGTGCGCGCATACACGTCTACAGACGCCTTGATGCGATCGTTCGCAAATCCGAAATCGATGCCGCCATTGATCTGGTCGGTATACGCCCATCCGATCCCGGGCGCCACGTACCCCAGTTCATACGCCGCATTCAGCACGGGGAAGGCGTTGTAGGTCGCCAGGTTGGGCGTTCCCTCCCATCCGATCTCCACGTTGTAAATGGGGCCGTCTTTATAATAGTCGAGGGAAAAAACTTTGCCCATGCGCCCTGCGCTGCCGCGCAGGCGAAGCGTGCTGAGGGCTTTGGAATCCTGGAGGAAGGGCTCGTTGGAAACGTTCCAGGACACCGCGGCCGTGGGGAACAGCTTCCAGCGGTTTTCTTCCGTAACGTTGGAGCTGCCGTCCTGCCGCAGATACAGCATCACGTTATACTTGCCGGCGTAATCGTATTCGATGTTGCCGTAAAAGCTGGCCAGCGCCGCGCGGATGCGGTCCTTGAAATTGGCCGTGAGCCGCAGGTTGTGAGACCCGTTGTCCGGATTGCCGGGCGAACTGGGCTGGTAGATCTTGATGTAGTCGCTCTTGCCGCGGTAACCTTTGCCGTACATGTAGCTCCAGCGGTCCCACTGGTTGTACTGGCCGGCCGTCACGGTCAGGTGGTGCCGCTTGCCGAGGTAGCGGCTGAACTCCAGCGAATTGTCGAGCGTCATGCGGTTTTGCAGGCCATCGAAGTTGGAGGCGAAGTTATTGCCGTCGTTCACCGTGCTGGGCATGAACAGGTCACGGAAATTCTGCCCGTAATCGATGGAGAAACGGGAGTTGAATTTCAGCCAGGGCGCAAACTGGTAGGAAAGATTGTTCAGTACGCGCACGTTGGTGTTGCGGTTATTGTCGATGCCGTCGTCCAGGTACCCGTAATAGGCTTCGAGGAGGCTTTTGTTGGGAGAAGGCGGCCGGTCGAGGTTGAGGATGTAATCCTGGTCGCCCATGCGGTCGCGGAGCGACTGGTTCCTTTTCCTGTTCAGCATGGACGCGCTGATGTAGGTGCTCCAGTCGAGCCGTTTGGCCGGTGTGATGTTGATCCCGAAGTTGACGTTGTAGCGGCGCGCGAGGGTGTTGTCCTGTCCCTGCTGCGTAGCTTGCCCGACGCCGAAACGGAAGCTGGCGAGGCGGTTGCCGCCGCTCACGCCTGCGTGGAGGCCCGTCATCCAACCGTTGCGGTAATAGGCTTCGTCCCAGTCGGCGGCGCCGTAATACTGTGCGTTGGTGGAATCCGCCAGGTACGCGGGGAAGCTGCGGTATTGTTCGGCGGTGGCGTATCGGTCGTAGAACGGCAGGCGGAAATCGCGTTCCCAGCGGCCGTTGACCACTTTCATGGAGGGTTTGAGCGACATGCCCGCGTATCCGTTCACTTCCACGCGGAGCTCACCGGTGCGGGGTCCGCGGGTGGAGATCTGGATAACGCCGGCGGAAGCCGACGGACCGTATTTCGCGGTGGCGGCGGCGTCTTTCAGCACTTCGATGCTGCGGATATCGTTGACGTCGATATAAGCGAGCGGGTCGATTTCGGTGCCGATGCGGTTGAAGTCGAACCGCTGGATGTCATAAGCAAAGGCATGATCGTATTGCAAAGGCATGCCGTCTATCACATACAGGGGTTGTGCGGCGAAGACATCGCCGTTCTTCAGGAGCAGGCCGGAGGCGCCGCGGATGAAGAGGGCGTTCCGTTTGCCGGGCTCGGCGGAGGGGATGCGTACGTCCACACCGGTGGCGCGGCCCGACAGCACGGCGTTGATCCCCATGTAGGGGAGTTTGCGGGCCTGGTCGAGGTCCGGCGAGGAAACGGCGCCCCTGTTGCGGAGCATCATATCCGTATTCCGGAAGTAACCGGCTGTGTCGAGTGAGGAAGCCGGGAGCTGTTTCAGCCGGTCAGTGGCGTCATTAGCGGCCGGCTTGGAGCTGTCGGCCCTGTTGAACACCTTTTTCTGAGCGGCGGCGCCGGTCCCCATCAACAGCAGAGCGAGCAGGATGACCTGCTTTTTGCGGAGAGGTGGGTAGAAATATGTCATATGGAGCAATTGGTTGTTAGCATATATAGGTTTCCCTGCCCGCCACGGCATGGAGGTGGCGGGAATGTGGCATGACAATGCCTGAACGCGCCATGGTGGCCGTCAGGAATTCATACCTTCGATAATTTCTGCTGATAATACGTGTGGACCCTCAGTTTGATACCGGAGTTCCCCTTGGTGGATCTTACGCATGGCAGTTCGGGCGTCACGTGTATTCGTATAGGTTACTGCCTCATTTCAAATTCGGGGGCCAGGGGGAAGCCGATGGGGATCGAGGGTTATCCGAAGCTGCGGAATGTTTGGGCAGCGGGTGATAAATAGTGCATGTTGAACGTGGTTTGAATAATGAAGGGATATTTATCCATCCTTCCGGAAATACGATCTGCGATATACAAGTTGGATTGAAAGATACATCGGCTCCCGATTCCCGTCAAGCATGAAGGCTGTTTTGCATACAAATTAAACGTCAAATGTTAAAATTTCTTAAATATTTAGCAAAATCATATGACGAACGATCGTAATGACAGTTTAAAAGTATTGAATTCAATTAATTTTACCTTTCTTTTTTACATTATTTTAATGTTAACGAAAGATTTTTGAAATCATTGAAAGAAACTAAAGTGCTCATGTCTGGATTTTTCCCGCGCACAATCGATTTCATTTTTCAAATCTAGTGGTTCAATGGGAGCGTTCCCATACTGAACCACGGAATAGGCAAGGTTTTCCAGAAATGAAGCATTACATAAAGGGAAATGAAAGTGGGTTCCGATCCAATAACTGTGTATTTCAGACACTTATATCGACACCCCGCGAAACGCCGCCAATCCGGTGTTTCAGCTATATTCAAGTAGTTATGTAGTACTTGTTACATGTATTAATTTGGGAGTTTCGAATATTCGTTTTTATTTATTTGCGCTCCATTATAACTGTTCAATTCCGGTTTGCACAAAAGGGATCGCTTCCATGTCCTGATGTACCCCCATTTTCCATCAACAGGTAATGCGTCAGCCGTCACCCGGTAATGCCGAAAACCGTCTGCACACGCAGAAAATACTTCATCATTGAATGCCGGTTCAATCAACATGTATTGCGCAGCTCTCGCCACGCGATGCAGAAAACCGGTATGTACACAGCATGCACGCCTTGATAAATAAAGCCACCCATCACCGGCCATCCCCTCGCCCTCGCCAACAATTCCAAAACCTGGTCTGCACAGGCAGAAAATATGTCTTCATTTTATGCCGGTTCAATCAACATGTATTGCGCAGCTCTCGCCACGCGATGCAGAAAACCGGTATGTACACAGCATGCACGCCTTGATGAATAAAGCCACCCATCACCGGCCATCCCCTCGCCCTCGCCAACAATTCCAAAACCTGGTCTGCACAGGCAGAAAATATGTCTTCATTTTATGCCGGTTTTCAATCAACATGTATTGCGCATCTCTCGCCACGCGATGCAGAAAACCGGTCTGCACACACAGCATGCACGCCTTGATAAATAAAGCCACCCATCACCGACCATCCCCAGCCCTCGCCAACGATTCCAAAACCTCGTTTATTCAAGCAGAATATATGACTTCTTTTTTACCGATTAACCATGAACTGGCATGCGCCAGCTCTCGCTACGCGATGCAGGCACTTCGTCAGTATTCGCAGAATTCCTTCATTTATACCGGTTTTCATCAGCAGGTTTCGTCCCGGCTTACGCCACGCGCTACAGAAAACTGGTCGGTATACTCAGCATGCATACCTTCATTTATTTTGGTTTCAGTTCTCGCCATATACATACCGGCATTCAATTTATAAGTACCGGATTAAAGGCAGTTAAACTGCGATATATGCATGAATGGTACGATAATTCAACTGCAGGACCAGCGTTACCACAGGTCTCCCAGCCAATAATCCCTATGCATTCGCCCGTACTCCGAGACATCACCGGGAAGGCGTATTTCCTATCTTTCAAAAAAAATTCCCAACCCTTGTCCGGATTTATCGGCCAACCGGCACTATATTGAAAAACAAAGCAACCCATGAAAAAATTTATGTTCCTCATCCGGGAAGACCTGGCCCGGTTGGCCGCCATGACGGAAGCCGAGCTCCAGGAAGACATTGCAGCGATGACCGCCTGGGCCGAAGCCCTCGCCGCCGGCGGGCATCTCCTTTCCGGCGAGCCCCTCGAACCGGAAACCCGCTACCTACGCAAAAACCACATCGCGTCCGACGGGCCGTTCGCGGAAACCCGCGAATCCGTGAGCGGCTACTTCCTCATCCAGGCCGAAAGCCTCGACCACGCCGCACAACTGGCCGCCGGCTGTCCATCCCTGCAGGAAGATAAAATCGCCATAGAAGTCCGACCTTTGATGATCTATGCCTGATGCGCCCAACATGCAATTGACAGCGCTCCTGCAACAGCTCTACCGCAAAAGCTTCGGGAAAATGACCGGCCACCTGCTGTTTATGGACGGTTCCCTTTGCCTCGCCGACGCGGAAGATATGGTGCAGGAGGCTTTCACCTCCGCCGCCGCCACCTGGGCGCGCGGCGTGCCCGAGCAGCCGGAAGCCTGGCTGTACGCGGCCGTGCGCAATATGAGCAGGCGGCGCCACGCCCGCAAGCCCACCATCATCCCCCTCACCCACCTGCCTGCGGCGCCGGCGCCGGAAAGTCCGCCGGAAAACGGCGACCTCGAGCTGTTGCGGCTCCTGTTCGCCTGCATGCACGCGAAGTTCCCGCCGAAAGTGCAGCTCATCACGGCGCTGCGCTACGTTTTCGGGCTACAGGTCCAGCAGATCGGGGAATTGCTGGGGATGGAGGCAGACAGTGTGTCGAAGGTTTTATACCGCCAGCGGCAGCAGCTCCGTGCGGGCGATATCGCTTTCCGCTCGGGGTTCGTGTGGTGGAGCGCGGAAAAAGTGCAACTGGCGCTGAAAGTATTGTACATCATTTTTACCGAAGGCTGGAAGATCATGGACGAAGCCCTTTGCGAAGACGCCCTCAGCCTTACCCGGGAAACCATCCGCCGGGCGCGCGTCCATGTTTCCGACGCCAAGGCCTTGTACGCCCTTATGCTTTTCCAGCTCTCCCGCTGGGAGGCGCGCACGGGCCCCATGGGCGAGCTGCTGGAGCTGGAGCAGCAGGACCGACGCGCCTGGGACCGCGATATGATCCGGGTGGCGGCCGATTACCTGAAGCAGGCCGCGGTGGCGGAAGGAGAAAGCCCTTATCATTTCGAGGCGTCGATCGCCTGGTTCCACGCCACGGCGAATTCCTTCGCGGAAACGCCCTGGCTGCAGATCGCCGGGCTGTACCGGCAACTGGCGGCCGTTGCGCCTTCGCCGTTCGTGCACCTCAGTCATGCCATCGCTTTATATTTCGCAGGACAGGCACGCGCGGCCATGGACATGCTGGACGCGCTGCAGGCAGATCCGTTCATGCGGCATCATCATTTGCTGCAGGCTACGCTGGCACGCATATGTGCAGACGGAGGCAATGTGCCGGGGGCGTTGAAGCACTACCGCAAGGCGTTGCAGGGCAAGCCTACGCCCGGGGAAGCGGCTTTCTTCCGGAAAAAGATCGCAGCGCTGCTCGGGAACGGCCTTTCTTCCTGATCCCGTTCATCTTTAAAAAAAAAAATTTCCCTGTTCAGCATTCCACATCCCGACCTCCAATTTAATTGCGCCGTCCAACCAACGCGCCGAGAATCCGTTATACGCATTCAACCCCGGGCGCGCACACGAATATGGCGCTCAAACGCGCCATGTGCTTGCTTCAAGTAAAAGTTGAGGTTCTCATACCCGCTGCAGATCAGCGTTTTATACTAAATAAACATGAAAAACCAATACCCGCGTGGATTTTTATTTATTCACTGTGTCTAACATTATTTCACTGTTTTAGCGCGTCCCATTATTTTTGCACCATGCAAAGCTTCCTCCACAAATCCGTCGTAATCACAGGCGCCACATCCGGTATCGGGAAGGCGCTGGCCCTGGCGTTCCTTCGTGCAGGCGCACACGTTTCCGTATGCGGCCGCAAAGCGGAAACCCTTCGCGCCCTGCAGGCCGAAGTGCCGGAGCTGCATGTGTTCAGGGCGGACGTGAGCATCGAGGAAGATTGCAAGGCTTTTATCGGCAGTGTGCTGGAAAAGTTCGGGAAGATCGACATTCTTGTCAACAACGCCGGCATCAGCATGCGTGCCCTCTTCCGGGACGCTACGCCGGATGTCCTGAAAACGTTGATGGACATTAATTTCTGGGGCACCGTGTATTGCACCAAATACGCCCTCCCCTCCATCCTCGAACAGAAAGGCACCGTTGTGGGCGTGAGCAGCATCGCAGGATACCGCGGCTTGCCGGGAAGAACCGGCTATTCCGCTTCCAAATTCGCCATGCAGGGGTTCCTGGAGGCGTTGCGGACCGAAAATCTGCATACAGGCGTCAACGTCATGTGGATCTGCCCGGGCTTCACCGCCTCCAATATCCGGAACACCGCGCTGGACAAGAGCGGCCGGTCCCAACAAGAAACACCGCTGGACGAGGGCAGCCTCATGAGCGCGGAAACCGTGGCCGCACACACGCTACGGGCCATCGCGAAACGAAAACGGACACTGGTATTGACTTCGCAGGGCAAGCTCACCGTTTTTCTCAGCAAACTGCTCCCGGGGCTGACAGACAAACTGGTCTTCAACCATTTCCGCAAGGAACCCGGCTCGCCCCTCTCCTGAAGAGTCTGGCCCCGCTTTTGCACCGTTTGATTTAATTCCATTTTTTTCATCATTACACTGAAATAATGCCTTTCTTTGCAGGGATTCTAAACCCCTGTAGAAAGCGCGACCGTTGAACTCATTATGCCCATCGTTACGCTGACATCAGACATTGGATTGCAGGACTACCTGACAGGCGCTATAAAAGGCCTGCTGCTGCAGCATTGTCCGAATGCCCAGGTCGTGGACATCTCCCACCACATCTCCCCCTTCAACCTGCCGCAGGCGACTTACATCTGCCGCAGCGCCTTCCGCTATTACCCGAAAGACACCGTCCATCTGGTGCTCAATAACCTGTTCGACCGCAAGACGGACTTCATCCTCCTCGCGCGCCACCAGGGGCAATACATTTGCTGCGCAGACAACGGGCTGCTCACCATGATCGCCGGCGGGATGCCGGAGGAAGTGTACCGCATCTCCCTCGAATCCGCCGAAATCCGCAACACCCTCGGCATCGTGACCGTCATGGCCCGCGCCCTCGCCCGCCTCTTCGGCGGCGAAACGCCCGCCCAGTTCGGGACCCCGGCACCGGAGATCGTCGTGAAGAACAACCTGCAGCCCCTCACCGGTGAGGATTACATCGAAGGACAGATCCTCCATATCGATAATTTCGAGAACGTGGTGGTCAACATCACCCGCGAGCAGTTCCATGCCCAGCGGAACGGGCGCCGCTTCGCCATCTTCTTCCGCCGCGACGAAATGATCACCCAGCTCAGCGAAACCTACGCAGACGTGGCCGAGGGCCAGAAGCTCGCGCTCTTCAACGCCGCCGGCTACCTGGAAATCGCGGTGAACAAGGGCAACGCCGCCGGGCTCTTCGGGCTCCAGGGCTTCCGCCGCGACCAGCTCCAGCAGCAGGCTTACCAGCAACTTTCCTTCTACCAGACCGTCCGCATCCTGTTCGAATAACGATCCGTATCTTCGGCCGATGATCCGAATCGTTCAACTCACGTTCGCCGACGCCCATTGCGCCGCCTTCGAATCGCTGTTCGAAACCCTCCGCAGCGATATCCGCCAGTTTCCCGGATGCGCGCACCTCGAACTATGGAAAGACCGCTCCCGGCCCGGCGTTTATTGCACCTACAGTACCTGGTCCGGCCCCGACGCGCTGGACGCCTATCGCCACTCCGACCTGTTTGCCAACACCTGGGCCACCATAAAACCATGGTTCTCAGGTAAACCCGAGGCCTGGAGCCTCGACCGTATCGCATCCGCAAACAGGTGAATGTGTTAAAATATTTATAAAAAGTTAAAACTGTACCGGCGATTAGCTTAATTGCTTAGTTTTTCTATTTTTGTCGGAATTATCTAAAATCGACTTATGAATTTTAACAGGATTAATAACATTACAGGCTGGATCGTGTGTATCATCGCCTGTGCTGTTTATTTAATGACCATGGAAGCCACGGGAAGCCTGTGGGATTGCGGCGAGTTCATTTCCGCGGCCTATAAAGTACAGGTACCCCACCCCCCCGGTGCACCGATGTTCGTACTGATCGGCCGGATTTTCACCCTGCCCTTCTCCCCCGGCTCCGCAGCCCTCGGCATCAACATCATGAGCGCCCTTTCCAGCGGTTTCACCATCCTGTTCCTCTTCTGGACCATCACCCACTTCGCCCGCCGCATCTATACGCAGCATGGCGGCGAACTGAGCCGTAACCAGCTCATCGTGGTAATGGGCGCCGGCGCCGTGGGTGCGCTGGCCTATACTTTCTCTGACTCCTTCTGGTTCTCCGCCGTGGAAGGCGAAGTGTATGCGATGTCGTCCCTCTTCACCGCCGTGGTTTTCTGGGCCATGCTCAAATGGGAACATGCCGCGGATTCCGAGTACGGCGACCGCTGGATCGTGCTGATCGCTTACCTGATGGGCCTTTCCATCGGCGTCCACCTCCTCAACCTGCTGACCATCCCGGCCATGGTGCTGATCTGGTACTTCAGGAAAAGCAAGAAAACCACCGGTTGGGGCGCTTTCTGGGCCTTCGTGATCGGCTGTCTTATCACCGGCGCGGTGCAGAAATTCGTCATCCAGGATACCATTAAGGTGGCCGGTATGATGGACGTTTACTTCGTGAACTCCCTCAGCCTGCCCTTCTTCTCCGGTTTCATCTTCTACTTCGTAGGTATACTCGCCCTCCTGGTGATCGGCTATTTCAAACCGAAAGTGGGCATATACGCTCCCCTCATCCTCATCGCCACCGTAGTGCTCATCCCCGCCTTCCCCGAAGGCTCGGGCGGCGCGGCGCGTGCCGGCAGGGTGATCTTCGCTATCGCCGTCCTGGCCATCCCTTACCTGGTGAAGGCTTTCGGCGTGAAGATCGATTTCAACAGGCTCAGGCATCCCGTTCAGCTGGTAAATTCCTGCATCTTCTTCCTGCTGATGGGCTACTCCACCTACATCACCACCATGATCCGCTCTTCGGCCAACCCGACGGTAGACATGTACAACGTCGACAACCCGGTTTCCCTCGTGGGCTACCTCGGTCGTGAGCAATACGGCGATTTCCCCCTGATCTACGGACAGGTGTTCACCGCCCGCCCGGAATCCTACAAGGAAACCAACAACATTTACGCCCGTGCCGGCAACAAGTACATCGTAGCCGGTAAAAAACAGGTGCCGGTATACGCCGCGTCCGATATGATGCTGTTCCCCCGCGTGTGGGACGCCTCCAACGACCAGGGCCACGCCGACTACTATAAAGCGTTCCTGGGCCTGAGAGACGGGGAAAAACCTTCTTTCGGCGACAACATCCGCTTCTTCCTCGGGTACCAGGTATGGCACATGTACATCCGTTACTTCGGATGGAACTTCATCGGCAAACAGAACGATACCCAGGGCTTCGGGAACCCGCGCGACGGGAATATGCTCTCCGGCATCACCCCGCTCGACAATATCTTCCTCGGCGACCAGTCCGAAATGCCCGATAGCCTGAAAAACAACAAAGCACACAATACCTTCTTCTTCCTGCCTTTCCTCCTCGGCCTGCTGGGCTTCCTGTTCCATTACAGCCGCCACAGGAAAGACGCGCTGATCGTAGGTTTGCTGTTCTTCTTCACCGGTATGGCCATTGTGCTGTACCTCAACCAGGCCGGCAACCAGCCGCGTGAGCGTGACTACGCGTACGTTGGCTCCTTCTACGCCTTCGCCATCTGGATCGGTTTGGGCGTGATGAGCATCTACAGCTTCTTCGAGAAGCGTAAATTCCCCGCGGCGGCCACCCTCGCCGTGGTGATCAGCCTCCTCGCTGCTCCCGTGCTCATGGCACAACAGGGCTGGGACGATCACGACCGTTCCAAAAAAGTGATCGCCCGCGACGTGGCCAAAGATTACCTCGAATCCTGCGCGCCCAACGCCATCCTCTTTACTGTGGGCGACAACGATACATACCCGCTCTGGTACGCTCAGGAAGTGGAAGGCGTTCGCCCGGACATCCGCGTGATCAACCTCAGCCTCCTGGGTGTGGACTGGTACATCGACCAGGCCCGCAACGCCACCAACCAGAGCCCCGCCATCCCGATGACGCTCACGTCGGAACAATACCGCGGCGAAAACCGCAACTACGTGATGTTCTTCGACAACGGCAAAATCCCGCAAGACCGCTTCTACAACCTGAAAGAAGTGATCGGGTTCCTGGGAGACGACAGCGACAACGCCAAAGTGCCCCTGAACACCGGCGAAAAAGTGAACTACCTGCCCACGCAGAAACTGTTCATTCCCGTGAATAAAGCCGCCGTACTGGCCAATGGCACGGTTGACCCGGCAGACAGCGCGCGCATCGAAGCACAGGTGCCGTTCGTTATCAGCAAGCAGATGATCTTCAAGAACGATCTCGCCGTGTACGACATTATCGCCACCAACGATTGGAAGCGCCCGATCTACTTCACTTCGCCGATCGATCTTGGTTTCAACGACTTCCTGTCTGTGGAAGGCATGACCTACCGACTGTCGCCCACCCGCCGCAACACGCCCGACCAGATGTTGCCCGGCCTGAACGATCAGGTGAATACCAAACGCACGTTCCAGACCATCATGGAGAAATTCCAGTATGGCAGCGTAAACGTGCCCGGTGTGTACTTCGACGAGCCTAACCGCCGCATGCTCCAGACCATTCGTAACGCCCACACCAAATTGGCCGTTGCCCTGGTAAACGAAGGCAAGAAAGATAAGGCGCTGGCCATCCTCAACCGCCAGGACACCATGTTCCTGCCCGGCAACATGCCTTACGCCATGACATCGCCCGGCAACATGCACAACCTCTGGGGCATGGAAATCGTGTACGCTTACTACATTGCCGGCGACGCGAAGAAAGCGCAGGACATCTCCGCTCAGATCATCAAGGACCTCGACCAGCAGATGCGCTACTACCGTGCACTGCCGTCCTCCAAGTTCACCAACGACCTGCAGGACGATGCACGCCGTGCCGAACAGTTCAAAGCCATGCTCCAGCAATGGCAACAGCAGTTCAGTTCCGACAGCGCGAAGCTGCTCGAAGGCAACCAACCATTCGGCAACGCTCCCGCGCCAGCGCAGGATTCTCCGAAACCATAATGAGATTTCCGATAATGAAAAAGCCGGTCAACGACGTGTTGACCGGCTTTTTTTTTGATTTCTCGACTGATGCCAACCCGCCAGCTCGATGGCGAGGATCATGACGCCGCCTACTGCCTAATCCTTCAATACCCCCTGCAGTCGCCCGATGGCTTCATTCCGCTGCAACTTTGTGGCGGCCATCGTTTTAACGATATGCCACGCCATCCAGAAATACGCCGCGCCCCAGGTGATGTTGGCCACGAACTGGACGATCACGCCCGGAACGGGGATCAGCGCAAACCCCAGTAAAGCCAGCCAGCCGGAAAGTTTGGGGAGTTTCCCGCTCTTTTGGACCGCCACGGCCATACAGGCCAGGCCCGCCATCGTACAAACGAGCGACAGCGCGAAAAACAATCCCAGCGCACCTTGCATCGTAACGAAGGGGATCGCCTGCGGGATGCCGTTCTGGTATAGTGCGCCGGCGGCGGGAAACAGGAAATACGCGATCGCGAAAACACCCATTCCCAGCAACTGATGCGTTAGCGTGAGGAGCAGCCCGGCGAAGGCCCATTTTTCCGCCTTCGTTTGTTGCAGATGGAAATACAGGCCGAGGGTGCCCACCATTTCGAGGAAAACGCCCAGGAAGCCGCGCCCGGCCCACCAGTAGTACGCGCCGGACGTAGTGAGCGCCGCGAATTTCTCCGGCTCCTGGTTGGCTTTGAAAATGACGTTTTCCTGGTCGATGAGGAGGTCGCCAAAGGCAAATACGAGCCCAGCCACCCCTAAACAGCAAAGGGATGCTACGATTCTATTTTTCATATGTCAGATTTGATTACGCGATGGGGAGATACCAGTTGATGAACAGGTTATCGGGGTTGCGGGGGCTTGGCATGGAATCATACCGGAAATACGAAGCGCCTTCCCTGTGGCGGATTTCCGGTTGTGCGGCAACGGCGTTGTTAACTTCCGCGCTCACACTTTCGTACTCCTGCACAGCGCTGCAGAAATTGAATTTGATAAACTTCCCGTCTAAAATTTGGGATTGCAGGAAAGGCTCCGCCGGCAGGGTGAACCCTTTCGGAACGATGGCCGCATCGAAGCGGGAGTCGCGGCTGCCGGTGATGTGCGGGCACTCGTGGAAGACGGAATAATGCTCGAAATCATCCGGCGTTCTGCCGATGGAAGCGATGTATGCGGCAACGTCTTCCCAGATGGCGAAGCTTTCGCGGGAGAAGTAATCGCCGCGGGAAGTGAAGATCCTGGCGGTTTTCGGCGCTTCCCGGCAGATGATGCCGTTGGTGGAAATGTACCGGGATGTTTGATGGGGATGCGCTTGCTGGTGGGTTTGTGAAGTCCGGTATTGCAGCGGCGGAACGGCATACAACTTTTTGAACGCCCGGCCGAATGCGCTGTTGTCTTCAAAACCGACCATGGCCATAATATCGAGGATCGGGAGGCGCGTGAGTGCGAGCAGGTAAGCGGCGGTGTGGAGGCGCTGTTCCTGAATATACTTCCCCAGGGGCGTTCCCAGTTCCCTGCTCAGTTTTTTCTGGAGGTGGAAGGGGGAATAGCCGGTCACCTTGCCGAGGGATTCCAGGGAAATCTTGCTGTCGAGGTGGTGGTGGATGTATAGAAGGACTTCGCTCGTCATTTATTATCGTTTACAATGCAAAAGTAACGGCTGAATGCGAAATGGGATGTGCAGATCTTGCTATAAGCTGTTTTTCCGCCAGCTTACAGATCTCCAAGATCAGAAACGCGGGACGCGGTCAAGTTGGCGGCAGCTGGCGATTTTTCATTTCGAATAAACCGATTGTACACGCAGCGGCTAAAGCTGCCTGCAGCCATTCGAATTGTACGGAAAGGTAGTTCGCCACTTCCATAGGTATTATTTAAGGATACGAAAAACGCCGGACAATCTGCCCGGCGTTTCTGAAATTATGGTTTTTCCCTTAGAGTTTCGAGATCATCTCCCGCACGTTCTTCACGCCTTCCGCGATCTCGGGCCAGTTACGGTCCCAATGGTATTCATACTCCGCGCTGAAAACACCTTTGAAATTCTGCTTCTTCAGCTCCGCCAGCACGCCGGGAATGTTGCATACGCCCGTTCCCCAGGGCACATCGTGGCCTTTGGGGCTCTTCTCGTGGAGGTCTTTGAAATGCAGGCTGAACACATGACCGTTCAGCTTCTGAAGGCACTCCACCGGATCGAGGCCGGAACGCACCCAGTGGCCAATGTCCGCACACGCGCCGAGGTATTTGCTGCGGCCCTGGATATTGACCAGCACGCTGTCCGGATGCCAGTAATGGCTCGGTTTCGGATGGTCGTGGAACGCCACTTTGATCTTGTACTCGTCTGCCAGGCGGCTCAGCGCGTCCAGGTCGGCCAGGCGCGGTTCTGACGTGATGATCTGGATGCCCATCGCCTTGGCGAACTCGAACATCTGCTTCCATTCTTCCTCACCGTTCGGGGAAACGACGCCGTACGCCACGAGGGTCTTCTTTTTCTGCCTGAACAGGTCTTTCACCTGCTGCCGCTTCGCCGCATCCATCTTGAAATCCATCTTCCCGTCGATACCGCCGCCGATGGTCTGCCCGTTATAGCATTCCACATACTGCAGCTTGCAGGAATCGATACGGTCCAGGGCTTCGGAAAGGGTGAAACGATTGAAGGAATACGCCTGCGCACCAAGCTTCCAGCCCAGTTTAGCCTCCTTCTTCTGCGCCAGTACCGGCTGCGCGAACATTAATGCCGCCGCGCCCAACAGCACCAGCGATTTTCTCATTGAGATCATAGACGTGTATTTTAAAAATTGCCGTAAGTATGTATTAGTGTACAAAATACACGGTAGTTTCCAGATTTACAAGTCGTTACGGACGAACGGCCGTATTTCCCCATGTGATACGGCCATGACAAACAAATGTGTGTTTTGTTTTTCCGTAATTTAGTAAGCTATGAAAGGGTTTATATTTACCCGTTTCAACCCGTCAGACGACAGCCAACCCTCGTTCGAAAAGCTGCTGGACGTATTTACCCAGCTGCTGACGTACACGAGCGGCGACGTATCGGAGGCCCTGCAATGGATGACCGAACTGGACAAGGAATATCAGCTGACCAGCGAGGAATACGGGATCGGGGATTTCATACAGGATTTGAAAGACAAGGGTTACATCCGGGACAATGAAGAAGAAGGCACTATCTCCATCACCGCCAAAACGGAACAGTCGATCCGCAAACGCGCGCTGGAGGAAATTTTCGGGAAACTGAAGAAATCCCGCATCGGGGACCATAATATCCGCAAATCCGGCCAGGGCGACGAGCAGAATGCCGAAACCCGGCCCTATCTCTTCGGCGACGCGCTGGAGCAGATAGACATGACGGCTTCCATCCGCAACGCGCAGATCAACCACGGCATCGAGACGTTTTCCATGCAGCAGGATGATCTGGAGATCCGGGAAACGGATTTCAAGACGCAAACGTCCACCGTGCTCATGATCGACATCTCCCATTCCATGATCCTCTACGGTGAAGACCGCATCACGCCGGCCAAGAAAGTGGCCATGGCGCTCAGCGAGCTCATCACCACCCGGTACCCGAAAGACACGCTGGACATCATCGTGTTCGGGAACGACGCCTGGCAGATCGAGATCAAGGACCTGCCCTATCTGCAGGTCGGGCCTTTCCACACCAATACCGTGGCGGGGCTGGAACTGGCGATGGACATCCTCCGCCGCAGGCGCAATCCCAACAAACAGATCCTGATGATCACCGACGGGAAGCCGACCTGCCTCAAACAGGGGAAACAGTATTATAAAAACAGCTTCGGGCTCGACCGGAAGATCCTCAACCGGACCCTCAACCTCGCCGCCCAATGCAAAAAACTGAAAATCCCCATCACCACCTTCATGGTAGCCACCGACCCGTGGCTGCAGCAATTCGTCAACGAATTCACGGAAACCAATAACGGTAAAGCATTTTTCTCCGGGACCGATAACCTGGGACAGTTCCTGTTCCACGATTTCGAGAGCGGGAAAAGGAAAAAGTTGTAAAGACATGGAACAAATCAAAACGCTCGGCGCACTAAAGAAGAGCGGACATCAGCAAAAGTCCGTCAAAGAAGAGATCAGACAGAACCTCATCGCCAAACTCAAAAGAAAGGAAAGCACTTTCCCGGGTATCATCGGCTACGACGATACCGTGATCCCCGACACCGAAAGGGCCCTGCTTTCCCGCCACAATATCCTCTTCCTCGGCCTGCGCGGACAGGCAAAAACCCGAATGGCGCGGCAAATGGTCGATCTGCTCGACGAATTCGTGCCCATCGTGGCCGGATCGGAAGTCAACGATCACCCGTATGCGCCCCTCTCCCGCTACGCGCGCGACCTCGTGGCCAAAATGGGCGACGAAACGCCCATCGAATGGGTGCCGCGGGAAGCGCGGTACGGTGAAAAGCTCGCCACGCCGGACGTGTCCGTAGCCGATCTCATCGGCGACGTAGACCCCATCAAGGCGGCGAACGAAAAGCTCAGTTATGCCGACGAACGGGTGATCCATTTCGGGATCATTCCGCGCTCGAACCGGGGGATTTTCGTCATCAACGAGCTGCCCGATCTGCAGGCACGCATCCAGGTGGCGCTGTTCAACATTCTGCAGGAAGGGGATATCCAGATCCGGGGGTTCAAGGTGAGAATGCCGCTCGATATGCTGTTCGTTTTCACCGCCAACCCGGAAGATTATACCAACCGCGGCTCCATCGTGACGCCGCTGAAGGACCGGATCGAAAGCCAGATCATCACCCATTACCCGAAAACGCTGGAAAACAGCCTGCTCATTACCGAACAGGAAGCTGGCGTGCATGAGGAACAGCAAGGCAAAGTCACGATGCCCGACCTGATCAAAAGGATCATCGAGCAGGTGGCGTTCGAAGCGCGGGGAAGTGAATATGTGGACAAGAAAAGCGGGGTTTCCGCCCGTTTGACCATCGCCGCGTTCGAAAATGCTGTGAGCTCCGCGGAACGGCGGACCCTCCTGCACAGCGAGCCCTCCACCTACGTCCGTATCAGCGACCTCCAGAGCATCGTTCCGGCCATCACCGGCAAGATCGAGCTGGTATACGAAGGGGAACAGGAAGGGCCGCTCCAGGTAGCCCTCAACCTGCTCGACAAAAGTCTCCGCACCACGTTCGCACAATATTTCCCTAACCCCGAAACCTTTAAGAAACGCAAGGCCGCCGGCGCGCAGGACGCCAATCCCTACCGCCCCATCATCCAGTGGTTCGACGCGGGCAATGCGCTCCAGTTGCTGCAGGACGCGCCCGACAAGGAATACGCATCGGCCCTGCAACAGGTGGCCGGCCTGAAGGAGCTGGTAGAGAAAATGTTCCCCAAAGCCAATAAAAAAGAACAATTGCTCCTCATGGAAATGGTGCTCCATGGCCTGGCGGCGCATTCGCTGCTCAGCAAGAAATCCATCGGGAACGCCACCCGGTTCTCCGACCTGCTGGGCACCATGATGAATTTCAGTACCACGGAAGATCCGGAAGAAGATGAAGAACTTTAACGGGATTTTTTTTATATTGTCAACTTAACAGTTATTTTTATTTCTTTCCACGTCAAAACATGAAAACATGCACAGAAGGAACTTTTTGTTCAACACTTCCGCATTCCTGGCCGGATCGGCCCTGTTGCCCTCATCCCTCCGCGCCCTGGCTCCCAGCGACCGCGTCAATATCGCAGTGATCGGTGTGAACGGGATGGGCTGGAGCAACCTGAACGCCCTGTTGAAGCACCCTGAGACCAATTGCGTTGCGCTCTGCGACGTAGACGAAACCGTCCTGAACAAGCGCGCCGGCGAATTGCAGCAAAAAACCGGCAAAAAACCCGCGCTCTATGGCGATTATCGCAAACTGCTGGAAAACAAGGACATCGACGCAGTTGTGATCGGCACGCCCGACCATTGGCATTGCCTGCAGATGGTCGACGCCGTGAGCGCCGGCAAAGACGTATACGTCGAAAAGCCCATCGGCAACTCCATCGCCGAGATCCGCGCCATGGTGAACGCCCAGGAGCGGACGGGGCGCGTGGTACAGGTAGGGCAATGGCAACGCAGCATGAACCATTTCAACGACGCCATCGCCTACGTACATTCCGGGAAACTCGGTAAGGTAAGACTGGTAAAGGTTTGGGCGTATATGGGATGGATGAAGCCCGTGCCCGTGGCGGCCAACGCCATGCCGCCGGCCGGCGTGGACTATAAAACCTGGCTGGGCCCCGCCCAGATGCGCGAGTTCAACGCCAACCGCTTCCATTTCAACTTCCGCTGGTTCTGGGATTACGCCGGCGGCCTCATGACCGACTGGGGCGTTCACCTCATCGATTACGCGTTGTACGGCATGAAAGCCTCCAATCCCAAAAGCGTAGTGGCAGCAGGCGGAAAATTCGCTTACCCCGACGATGCCGCCGAAACGCCCGACACCCTCACGGCCCTCTATGAGTTCGACGATTTCAATATGCAGTGGGAACATGCTACCGGCATCAACGGCGGCCCCTACGGCAGAGACCACGGCATCGCCTTCATCGGCAACAACGGTACGCTGGTACTGGACCGCGGGGGATGGGAAGTGATCGCGGAGAAAGACAAGATGGAACCCATCAGCCGGATCAAGGCGAACGACAACGGGCTGGACAAGCACACCAAAAACTGGCTGGAAGTGATCAAATCCCGCAAGCTGACCGATCTGCACTGCGACATCCGCACCGGCGCCAACGTAGCCACCAACGCGCAGATGGGCAACATCGCGTTCCGCACCGGGGAACGGATTTACTATCGTCCGTACGAAGGTAAATTCGACAACAAAAAAGCCAATGCCTTCATCACGCCCGAATATCATAACAATTACAAACTTCCCAAATAACCGACATGCAACGGATCACGAAACTCTTCCTCTGCGCTGCCCTGGCCGCGCCCGCATTATCCGCGTCTGCGCAAGACGCCAAGCCGCAAGACACTGAAGTATGGGAGCCCGTGCCCCCTAAAGTAACGCCCGGAACGGCCACCACGGCCCCTTCCGATGCGATCGTGCTGTTCGACGGCAAGAACCTCGACAGCTGGGTATCTGACAAAGACGGCAGTGCTGCGCCCTGGACGATCAAAGACGGCGCCCTCACCGTAGCGCCCGGCAAAGGCGGCATCAAAACCAAGGCATCCTTCGGCGATTTCCAGCTGCATATCGAATGGCGCGCACCTTCCGTCGTGAAAGGCGAAGGCCAGGGCCGCGGCAACAGCGGCATTTTCCTGCAGGAACAATACGAATTGCAGGTGCTCGATAACTACAATAACAAGACGTATTCCAACGGCCAGGCCGGCAGCCTCTACAAACAGGCCATTCCCCTCGCCAACGCCTGCCTGCCTCCGGGCCAGTGGCAAACGTACGACGTGATCTATACCGCGCCCCGCTTCAAGGACGATGGTACCGTGGCATCTCCCGCCCGCGTGACCGTTCTCCACAACGGCGTGCTGGTGCAGAACAACTACGCATTGCTCGGTAAAACGCTCTATATCGGCAAGCCGTTCTACGAAAAGCACGGCGATCTGCCCATCGCATTACAAGACCATGGCGATCTGGTGAGCTACCGCAACATCTGGCTGCGCAAACTCTAATCCGCCTGTCAAATTTTAGAAGGCCCGATGCACTCCGCATCGGGCTTTTTCTTTATGTTTACGGCCACACACAAACTTCACCCTGTTGCCGAACAACGTTGTTGATATCAGTGCCACGTTACAGGACGTGTCCCGGGGCGATGAAAACGCCTTCCGCGACCTCTTCCGCCTATATGCCGACCATCTCTACGCCTACATCTGGCAGCTGACGAAGTCGCGCGAACTGGCGGAGGAAGTGGTGCAGGACATTTTCCTCCAGATATGGATCAGCCGCGAGGCGCTGGCCGGTGTCCGCAATTTCCGGAACTATCTTTTCGTGATCGCCCGGAACCACGCCCTGAACGCCATCAAAAAAATGATGCGGGAAAGGAAAAGGGCGATGGAATGGGAACTGGCGCGGGGCATTGCAGATACACCGCTTTCCACCCCTGAGCCCGATCTCGACATTGTGGAAGAAGCCATCCGCCAGTTGCCCTCCCAGCAACAGAAAGCCTGGCTCCTGAGCCGGCGGCAGGGCAAAAAATACCACGAGATCGCCCGGGAAATGCAGCTTTCCCGCGAAACGGTCAAAAAGTACATCCAGTACGCCACGCAATCGATCGTCAGGTACGTGACCAGCCGCACCACGACACTGCTCGCCATCTGCATCCTCCATTCCCTCTGAAAAAATTCCCGAAAATTTTTTACCGGGCATAGCCCCTTTTTCTTTTCACCGTTGTCCCTATATACAACCACTATGCAAACGAATCCGTCACAACTGCCCGAATTACTGGAACGCTGGATGAGCGGCCAGGCCAGCGAGGCCGAAAAGGAAGCTTTCTTCGAACTGCTCGACCGGCAGGGCGCAGACGCGCTGGCTCCCCACCTCCGCGACGCCTGGGAACAGCTCCGGCCCGGCCCGGTTATGACGGACGAAACAAAAGACGCGATCGCAGACCGCATCCTGCATCGCCCGCAGTCGGCCCCCGTATGGCGCCTGGGCTGGTGGTACGCCGCCGCCGCCATGCTGGCGCTTGCCATCGCCATTCCCTTTGGATACCAGTACTGGAAAGCGAAACAGCCTGCGGGTGTAGCGGTGAACGGCCCACACGACGTGGCCCCCGGAAAGGAAGGCGCAATCCTCACCCTGGCGGGCGGCCGGCAGATCATCCTCGACTCCCTCGGCAACGGCCTCGTGGCCAGCCAGCAGGGCACCCGCATTACGCTGCAAAACGGAAGTCTTGCCTACGACGCCGCCGACGCCAGCGAGATCACCTTCAATACCATGACCACGCCCCGCGGCCGCAAGTTCCAGCTCGTGCTGCCCGACGGCACGAAGGTCTGGCTCAACGCCGCATCTTCCCTCCGCTTCCCCACCGCTTTCTCCGGCGCCGAGCGCCGCGTGGAAATGACCGGCGAAGCGTATTTCGAAGTGGCCAAAGACGCAAAACACCCTTTCTTCGTGAGCATCGGCGACGGAACGGACGTGCAGGCGCTGGGCACCGCGTTCAATATCCATGCGTATGAAGACGAGCCCCACATCCAGGCCACATTGCTGGAAGGCTCGGTGCGCGTGCGCAACGCCACCGGCTCGCGGGTGCTCGTGCCCGGCCAGCAGGCGCGCATCGTGCAGGGTGGCGCTATGACGGTACTGCAACCCGACCTGGAACAAGTGACCGCCTGGAAATCCGGGGTCTTCCTCTTCCAGGGCGCGCCGCTCCGCGACGTCATGCGGCAACTGGCCAGGTGGTATGATATCGACGTGATCTACGAAGGGAACGTGCCCGACCAGATTTTTGAAGGAGAACTGCCACAGTCGCTCCAGCTATCACAGGTAACAAGGATATTAACCAAAGTCAACATAAAATTCAGGATCGAAGAAGGCAAACGCCTGATCGTATTGCCGTAACAGTGAAATTGTAACAGCTAACTAAAGACAGAAACATATTGCCATGTTAATACGCTCAAAAAAGTACCGTCGACGACGGTGAGGGGAAGTATTGTCTGCCAGCAATAAAAAAGGGAAGTGTTCGTACCACTTCCCCGGATAAGTTCAGGCAGATCGATAAAACGGCCCGTTGGAACAAGCTACTTATTTACTCCACCTTAAACCTTTACAAAAGTATGAATTTTTGGACTTTTTGTAAGTATGTCTTCCGTTGCCTGCAATGGAAGGCAGGCCAAAATCTATGCAAGGCGGGGCCCGGTTCCGGGAGGTACCGGAGCAGCCGCTTCACCACAATCGTGAATACGATGAAATTAACCGCCGCCTGTCTTTTTGCGGTCTGCATGCACGTCAGCGCAAAAAGCCTATCGCAAACGATCACGTTTTCCGGGAAAGACGTTCCCCTCGCCAGGGTGTTCGCCGCCGTGAAGAAGCAAACGGGATTCGTTTTCTTCTACAACAAGAGTATCGTCCGTGATGGGGCCACCATCAGCATCAACGCCAGCAACCAGCCGCTGGAAAACTTCCTGAAAGAAGCTTTGCGCGGCCAGTTCCTCGAATATTCCATCGAAGACAAGGTGATCGTGATCTCGCGCAAGCCGGTGGAATCGTTGCCGGACATGCCACCGCCCATCAACATCTCCGGCCGCATCACCGACGACCGGGGCCTGCCGCTGCCGGGGGTTTCCATCAAGGTGAAAGGTACCGGGCGCGGCGCCACCACGAACTCCGACGGGGTTTTCAGCATTTCCAACATCCCGGAAGATGCGTTCCTCATCATTTCCTACATCGGGTTCGAAACGCGCGAAGTGGCCGTCCAGGGCCGCACGGCGCTCGATCTGCAACTGATGCCCGCCAGTAAGGATATCGAAGGCGTGACGGTGGTGGGATATTCCTCCAAGAACGTCAAATACCTGTCCAGCGCCGTGAGCACCGTTTCCCGCGAGAAGCTCCGCGACGTGACGAGCAACAGCCTTTCCAACCTCCTCCAGGGCAAAGCGCCCGGCGTAGTGGTGAGCTCCGGCTCCGGCGATCCCGCATCCGGCAACAGCGTTACCATCCGCGGACAGGGCACCCTGGCCGGCAACCCCTCCCCGCTCATGGTGGTAGACGGCAACATCGGCGGATCGTTCAACCCCACCGACGTGGAGTCCGTCACCATTCTCAAAGACGCCGCCGCAACGGGGCTTTACGGTTCCCGCGCCGCCAACGGCGTGATCATCGTTACCACCCGCCAGGGCCGCGCCGGCAAGACCCGCATCGAAGTGAACGCCGTCACCGGCTTCAACAAAGCCGATTTCGGGAAGTTCAAACTGATGAACAGCCGCGAGCTGTACGACTACCAGAAAACCTTCACCACGCGCTCAGACACCGTTCTCAATACGGACACCGACTGGCTGGATATCGCCTTCCGCACCGCCATGACGCAGAGCTACACCGTGTCCGCATCGGGCGGCAGCGAAAAGACGCAGTTCTATACCGCGGGAACGTATTACAAGGAAGACGGCACGCTGCTTACCAACAGCAAATCCGCCTATAACTTCCGCGCCAACATTACGCACAAACTAAGCAGCAAAGTGAAGCTGGCCGTACTGATCAACGGCAGTTACGAAAAAGCCAACAACCACCACAGCAGCACGCTGTACGGCGCGTATACCAACCTGCCGTGGGACAAGCCCTACAATCCCGACGGCACTCCGCGCTTCGGCAGCGGCACCGGCTGGCTGGGGCGCGAGCAGCACAACTTTTTGTACTCGCTGCAGTATAACCAGTCGTTCAACCGCGCCATGACCTTCAACGGCGACCTGAACCTGGACTATGCCATCAACCGGCATTTCACGTTCAGCACGTATAACCGCGCCAACATTTACAATTACAAATCCACCGAGTACTGGGACCAGCGCTCCAAGGAGGGCACTGCCGACAAGGGGTACCTGGCGCACAACATCAACTACACGAACACGCTGCTCAGCTCCAACCGCCTCCGGTACGAAAACAGCTGGAGCGATCATAACCTGACCGTGCTCGGCGTGGCCGAAGCCGAGAAATTCTATGGCGACAACAACGGCATCGTTGGCCGGGGGCTGCCCGCGGGGATGACGGCCATGAGCACCGCTACGGAAGCGAAATCCACGCCCACCGGCGGCCGCGACGAATACAGCTTCCAGAAATGGCTGGTGCAGGGCGATTACAATTTCGATAACCGGTATTTCTTCCTCGCCTCTTTCGTACGGGATATCAGTTCCAAATTCGGCAACAACAATCCGGGCGGGAATTTCTACCAGATCGGCGCTTCCTGGATTTTGAGCAACGAGCATTTCCTCGCCGGCAACCGCACCATCTCTTTCCTGAAGCTACGCGCGAGCCATGGCACCGTGGGCAATCCGCCCATCCAGAACTACCAGGCGCTGGGGTTGTACCAATACGACCAATCGGCCTCGTATGCCGGGCAGAGCGGATCGTTCCCCTTCCAGAAAGCCAATCCAGACCTCACCTGGGAAAAGATCCGGGTGAACAACCTGGGCGTGGAAGTGTCGTTTTTCAAAAGGATCGAGCTGAACGTGGACCTGTATGACAAACAGGCCAAATCCCTCCTCATGCTGCGCCCGCTGCCGCTCACGACCGGTTATACCAGCGTGATGGAAAACATCGGCTCGATGCGCAACCGCGGGATGGAAATCACCCTGAACACGAAGAACCTCGTCAACGAATTCAAATGGGAAACCTCGCTCAACTTCGCACTGAACCGCAACAAGGTGACGAAGCTGAATGGGAACGACAAGTTCGCCAGCCCCGGCACCAACCAGCCCGTGGGCCTCAACGAAGATGTAGACAAATGGTACATGCGCATCTGGGCCGGCGTAGACCCCGCCACCGGAGACCCGCTCTGGGAGCGCGTAGTGACCGACGCCGACGGCAAAACCTACCTCACCTATACCAACAGCTACAATGCCGCCACGCTGCAATACACCGGCACATCCTCCGCGCCGAAATTTACCGGCGGTATGCTGAACACGTTCAGCTTCAAAGGAGTGTACATGAGCGCGTTCTTCAATTTCGTGTACGGGAACGAGGTGTTCAACAGCTCGCGCCAGTTCTTCGATTCCGACGGTATTTACGACAGCTACAACCAGATGGTACTGGCCGAAGGCTGGAGCCGGTGGAGCAAGCCCGGAGACGTGGCCACCCATCCCAAACCCTTGCTGGGCGGCAATAAAGCGTCTAACGAACCATCGTCGCGCTTCCTGGAAGACGGCAGCTACGTTCGCCTGCGCAACGTGCAGATCGGGTACGACTTTCCCGCGGCGATGCTGCAAAGGATCAAGATCGGCAGTATCCGCGTGTTCCTCAGCGGCGACAATCTCTGGACCGGCACCAAATTCTCCGGCATGGACCCCGAGGTGTCTTTCGTGAACGCGAACGGCTTTACCAAAGGCGTTTCCGGCACAAAGTACCCGATCAGCAAGAAAATATTACTGGGCGTAAACATCGGTTTCTAAAAATGAGAACAATGACATCAACATACCGCTTTCTCCTGCTGGGCGTGCTGGCCCTGAGCCTCGGCACCGCCTGCAAGAAGACCTTCGAGCCATCGACCGCCAAGAACGAGGACGATGCGCTCAAAAACGAGGCGGACGTGAAATCCGCCACCATCGGCACTTACGCGGTGCTCAAAAACGCCGACTATGTGCGCTCCTTCCACTTTTTATCGGAATACCAGGGCGACAATATCGCGCAGGCACAGACATCCTCGGATGCGCTGTCTAACGCGTACAGATATACGCATTTGGTGGATATGAGCCATGTGAACAACGTCTGGCGCCAATCTTACGGCGTAGTGAACGCCGCCAACAAGGTGATCGCATTTACGCCGGACGGGGCTTCGGCAGGTATGAAGCAGCTGAAGGGCGAAAACCTGTACCTCCGCGCCATGATCTACTTCAACCTCGTCCGCATTTTCGGGCGGCCGTATACCCAGGGCAACGGCACCAACGAAGCCGTGCCCCTCATCCTGGAATCTACCACCACCGAGCTGCCGGCCCGCAATTCCGTGAAGGAAATCTACGACCAGGTGGTAGCCGATCTGCTTAAAGCCATCGACCTGATGACCGAAAGGAAAAGCAACAATTTCGCGTCGAAGGAAGTGGCGCAGGCACTCCTGGCCCGCGTGTACCTCTATATGGGCAACAACGCCAAAGCCATCGAATTCGCCAATCTCGTCATCAATTCCGGCCGCTACGGCCTGCTGACGGGCGATGCGTACAAGAATTACTTCCGCAGCGTGCCCGAAGACAACCGCGAGACCATTTTCTGCATCCGCCACACCAAGGCCGAGAACCGCGACTTCAGCGCCATCGGCTCCATGTACTTCAGCGAAGGCGGCCAGGGACAGACCGGCTGGGGCGAGATTTACGCTTCCACCCAATACATGGCCCTGCTCGATCAGCAGCCCGCCGACCTCCGGCATGCCTTCATTTCCCCGTACACCAACGCCGGCGATGTGCTGGGATGGCCGTACGCCGTGCCCGTGGCGAATATCCGGATGAATACGCGCCTCAATCCCAACACGCCCATGTATTACATCAATAAGTACAATTACCAGGAAGGCCTGGTAAACCTCAGTTCGCCCGTATACCTGCGGCTGGCCGAGATGTACCTCATCCGCGCGGAAGCGAACGCCAAACAGGGCGGCGCAGGGCTGCAGCTGGCGGTAGACGACCTGAACACGCTGCGCCAGCGCGCAGGGCTTTCCGGCACAGGATTGCATACCCTCGCCAGTCTGGCCGCAGCCGGCAAATCCGTACTGGATGCAGTATTGGAGGAAAGACAACTGGAGCTCGCGTTCGAAGGGCACCGGGCGTACGATCTGTTCCGGAACAATCGTCCGCTGGAAAGGAATTACCCCGGCACGCATTCCCTCAACAACACGCCCAGCACCAACATCCAGCAAACCATCCTGCCCTCCGACAACCGGGTGATCTATTTCATCCCCAACCGCGAGCGCCTGGTGAACCCGAACCTCACCCAAAATCCGTAAAGCATGAAACCATCAATTCTCTATTTATATCTCATGGCATGTATCGCGGCGGCAGGTTGCGGCAAAGCCGACGCCGTTTTCTTCCAGGACAAATCCACCGTGATGAAAGCCGACCGCACCGGCTGGACCGCCACCGCCTCCAGCGAGGAAACCACTTGCGAAACCGCCACGGCCAATCTCGTGCTCGACGGTAAAACCGCCACTTACTGGAGCTCGCAGGGTTGCCCGACCGTGTTGCCCTACCCGCATTCCATCACCGTTGATATGAAAAACGCCATCCATCTCGTGACGATCGACATCATTGCCCGGCAGAACGATGCCAACGGGATGACGCGCTTCAAGCTGGAAGGCAGCACCGACGGCGCTGCATGGACGCTGCTGAAAGACAATCTCGCTTTCGTTCCCACCACGCGTACCGCCCAAAGCTATCCCGTGCCCTCTTCCGGAACGTACCGGTACCTGCGGCTCACGGCGCTGGCGGGGCCCATCCGGAAAACCTTCCTGTCCGAAATAGAAGTATACACAACTAAATGATCATCATACCTGCCAACGGTAGATGCTACTCTGAACCCCCGAAGCCCGTGACGCGCAAGCGCACGGGCTTCCTCATTCCCGCACACTCCACTGTCCGGAAACGGACATATATGCTTACGCCGGAAATGCTAACAAGCGAAAACACAACCGATTAACATACTGGCATAACAGTTGTGCCCCGTTCCCGGGTGGTGCCGTTGTTCATCCCCCCAACCAAAACCCGTCGGCATGTTGTACAATTACTTCAAGATGGCCTGGCGTTCCCTGCTGAACGACCGCCAGTTCGCGATCATCAATCTGCTGGGCCTTTCCATCAGCCTGGCCTGCGCATTACTGATCTGGCTATGGACGGTAGACGAACTGGCCATGGACCACTTCCACACCGCAGACAAGCGGTTGTACCAGGTGATGCAAAACATCCGCCACGAAAACGGTATCGAAACAACGCCCAATACGCCCGGTCCGCTGGCGGCAGCGCTGAAAGCGGAATTTCCCGAAGTGGAAGAAGCCGCCACCGTGATGACGCCTTCCTGGTTTTCGGCGAGGGCCGGCATTGCCAACGGGGATATTCGCATGAAGGCGAACGCACAATTTGCCAGTGCAGGTTTTTTCAGGATGTTCAGCTATCCCGTTTTGAGCGGCGACACGGCCAGGCTTTTCAACGACGGCCGCACCATTGCCATATCCGACGAGCTGGCGGCGCGCCTGTTCCCCGGCGTGGACCCCATTGGCCGGTCGGCCGACTTCCAGCTGGATGAATTCAGCGGCAAATATGTTGTGACGGCCGTGTTCGCGCAAGCGCAGGCTGCCAATTCCCAACCTTTCGATATCCTCCTCGGTTTCGAGAGCTTCCTTGAAAAACGCGCCGGGTTGCGCGAATGGGGGAACAGCGATCCGGCTACTTACGTACTGCTCCGTAAAGACGCGGACCTTGCCGCATTTACAAAGAAACTCGAACACTTTTTCCAGGACCGGAAGCAACACGAAGGCAGTACATTATTCGCGCGGCCTTTCGCGGACCGGTACCTGTACGGGCAGTACGAAAACGGCGTGCGGCAAGGCGGGCGCATCGCATATGTAAGATTGTTTACGCTGATCGCGGTTTTTATCCTCTTTATAGCCTGTATCAACTTCATGAACCTCTCCACCGCCAGGGCCGCCCGGCGGATGAAAGAAACCGGCATCCGTAAAGCGGCCGGCGCCACCCGTGGCCACCTGGTGTTGCAACATCTCGGCGAATCGATGCTCATGAGCGTTTGCGCCGGTATACTGGCGCTTTTGTTCATCGGGCTGCTGTTGCCCGCCTTCAACCAGTTCACCGGCAAAAGCCTCGTATTGCGGCCCGAATTGCCACTCGTGCTGACCATGCTGGCCATCATTTTGATTACCGGTTTGCTGGCAGGCAGCTATCCCGCCTGGTACATTTCCCGCTTCCGGCCCGTAGCAGCGTTGAAAGGAAGCTTCAAAGCGGGCAACGGCGAAGCCTGGATAAGGAAAGGACTGGTCGTTTTCCAGTTTGCATTGTCGGTAGCAGCGATCTGCGCCGTGCTCGTTATTTACCGGCAGGTGCGCTACATCCAGCATAAACATCTCGGCTACGACCGCAGCCACATCATACATTTCGAAATCCCCCTGGAAATGGAGCCCGCCAAACTCGCGGCGGCGGAAAGTTTCGTGGGCGCGCTGCGGCAGTTGCCCGGCGTGACGGACGCCTCCAGCTACGGGCATAACCTGCTCGGGAAGCACGGCGAAGTGGGCGACCTGCAATGGCCCGGCAAACCTTCCGGCAAGGGCGTTAATCTCGCGAATCTGGAAGTCGGTTTTCGCTTCCTGCAAACTACCGGCATCCAACTGAAAGCAGGACGGTACTTTTCGGAAAGCGCGGTGGCACAGCAGGAAATCATCTTCAACGAAACGGCTATCCGGCAAATGGGCCTGCCCGACCCCATCGGCAAAACGGTCCGGCTTTGGGACCAGGACCGCCGGATCGTGGGGATCGCGGCCGATTTCAATTTCGAATCCCTGTACAACAACGTGGGACCGTGTTTCTTCCAGACCTACCCCGTGATGCCCAACATCATCGTGAAGCTGGGGAACGGCGATCCGTCCAACGCGCTGACCAACATCCGTCAAACGTTCGACCAGTTCTTCAAAGGGCATGTTTTCGAGTTCAGTTATATGGACGATGAATACCAGGCGATGTATGCCTCCGAGCACCAGGTAGCCGTGCTATCGCGCTACTTCACGGCGCTGGCGGTCCTCATTTCTTGCCTGGGCCTGTTTGGCCTGGCCGCGTTTACGGCGCAGAAAAGGCGCAAAGAAATCGGCATCCGGAAAGTGCTGGGCGCAACGGTGGGCGGCGTGGTATTGCTGCTTTGGAGAGACTTCCTCAAACTCTTGCTGCTGGCGGCATTGATCGCTTTCCCGCTCGTATGGTACGTGATGCGCGAGTGGCTGGACGGCTTTGCCTACCGGGTGCGCTTCGGGGCAGATGTGTTCCTCATTGCCGGTGGCGCCATGGTGGCGATCACACTGCTGACCATCAGTTTTCAATCCATTAAAGCGGCTTTGGCCAACCCGGTGCAGTCGTTAAGACAATAGCATTCCGTATCGCCAACCCCTGAAAAAGAAAAGGCTCCTCCGGATGAACCGGCGGAGCTTTTCGTATTGGTCAAAAAAGAGGAAATACTTATTTACCGCCGCAATTGGCGTACTCGACCGGCAGTTCGTAATACTCGCTCACTTCCGGGCAGCCGCTCACCGTCACCGTAGCGATGATGCTGTAAAAACCCACCGGCAACGAGGCCGGCAGCGCGTAGGCATTCGTGTCGGAGAAATTGTAAATATTCCCCTGCGACACGATGTTGCCCGATCCGTCCCAAACCTCGTAATGCAGCGTGATGGCACCTACGGAAAACGGTTGGTTCAGCCAGGCGCGGAACGTATTCACATAATCGTCGAAATCATAAGGATGGTTGCAGAGCGTGGAACCGCCACCCAGGCCATTGGAACTGGATTCCATGTACGAAATGACGAAATCGTTGCAGGGATCGGCGGCGTTTTTCAGGTGTTTTTCGAATTTCCTTTCCGCATTCACGACGTCGAGGATGTTGGTGCTTTGGGCTTTCACGAGGGCGGGCAGGAACAACAGGGACATGGAAGCCACCGCCAGTTTCAGGATTGTTTTCATGGAGCTTTTATTGAGGGTTTTAAATAAACGAATATGGTTCCCCTGGTTACACAAACCGAACTTTCCGGCCAACGAACAACAATTTACGGCTACCCCGGCTCACGGCTGCGCCTGCAGCGTTAAGAAATTGAAAAGTTTAAGGAAACGTAAGCCTTCCACTGATATCAATACAATTTAATCAATTTTCAATACAATCTACACTATTATTAAAGAAATTGTAAGTAAATAAAATCCGTTAAAAACCAATTGCAACCATCCGCATGGGGCTGAAACGAACATCCGGCCCCAAGGGAGCCGGATGCAGGATATGGTCCGCCATGAGGCGTTATTTGGATTCGGTACGGTCGTACGAGAACTGGATCCCCGCGGTACCGCCCGTTTTTATGAACAGTTCCATGAATCCCGGGACCGTGGCCGACCGGGCCCAGTCGCGCTGCAGTTCGCAGAACAGCTGCGGAACGCTCGTCAATTGCGCGCCCGCCTGCTCCATCCGGCGCAAAGCCGCTTCGTGCGCCGCCAGCGAGGTACCGCCTACCGCGTCCACGACCGGGTATACTTCGTATCCTTCCTTGAGCGCATCCAATGCGGGGAACGAAAGACAGGCTTCCGTCCACAGCGCGGTCATGATGAGTTTCTTCCGGCCGGTGGCTTTCACCGCTGCCAGGAATTCCGCATCTTCCCAGGAATTGATCGTGGTACGGTCGTAAGAAGGAACGCCATCCAGCTCCCGCTTCAATTGCGGGATCGTTTCCTTATTGAACCCGGTTTTCACGTTCACCGTAGACAATACGATCGGGAGGCCGTACAACTTCGCCATCCGGGCTACGCCGGTGATGTTGTTAACCAGCAACTGCCGGTCCATCGAGGCGATGGAATTAACCTGTACCGGTTGGTAATCGATGATGATCAGCGCTGCATTCTCCGGCGTCAGCAGATGGTCGTGCTGCTGATCGCGGATGGGTAAACTAGCCATAGCAATCCGATTTAAGTGATGTAAATAATGATGAGTATTTTCTGGATAGCGGGCGCCCGAACGGCACCCGCCGCAATATCAATCTTCGAGGTAACCGAATTTACCGGTGTTGAAATCGCGGATCGCTTCCTCGATCTCTTTTTCGGTGTTCATCACGAACGGACCGTAAGACACGATGGGCTCTCGCAGCGGCTCACCGCTCAAAAGCAGTACGGTAGCGTCTTCCGAAGCAGATACCTGCACTTCTTCCCCATCGTTGGTGAACAGTACGAAATGGTCTTGCGCCACGGGCGTATCGCCATTTACCTGCACCGCCCCCTTGATCACGAGGAGACCTGTAGTATAGCCTGCGGGGAAGCTGAATGCCGCATCGCCACCGGGTTGCAGGTACACGTTGTACAAATGCACGGGCGAAAAAGTGGTGGCGCTGCCTTTGGTGCCATTAAATTCCCCGGCGATCACTTCCACATACCCTTTTCCGCCGGGCAAAGCCGATTTCGCCATGTTTTCGTGCTTCAGGGCCTGGTATTTGGGCGGGCTCATTTTATCTTTCGCGGGGAGGTTCACCCACAGCTGTACCATCTGGAAATCCCCACCCTTACGGCTCCATTCCTTTTCGTGGAATTCCTTGTGCAGCACGCCGGAAGCGGCCGTCATCCATTGCACGTCGCCCTCGCCGATCACGCCGCCGCCGCCGCTGCTGTCTGCATGTTCCACGCGGCCTTTATACGCGATGGTCACGGTTTCGAAGCCGCGGTGCGGATGCACGCCCACGCCTTTCGGCTCGTTGCCTGCCGGCACGTTCCAGGTGGAGTTGTAATCGAGCATGATGAAGGGGTCTGTCCGCTGCTGGGTCATCCCGCTCGGAATAAAATTATGTACGCGGAAGCCGTCGCCCACGAAATGAGGCGCCCGGGGCGCGATGACTTTTTCGATATTTTTCTTTGCCATAGTTTTTAATTTTCTACAGCAAAACTACGACGGGCGGCCCTGCCCGTCCATTGACCTATGTTAAGATCCGTGATGGCGCTGGGCCATTTCCTTGCGGACGCGGCTGAGGCTTTCGGGTGCGATGCCGAGATAGGAAGCGACCATGGATTGGGGGACGCGCAGCAAAAGACTGGGATATAATTCGATAAAACGGAGATAGCGCGCTTCGGCCGTAAAACTGAGCAGTTCATTGACGCGGTCCTGCAAATGGCGGATATGATTATGGAGCAGGCGGTTATTGGCTTCGGTGAACGCGGGATCGCGGCGTGAGATTTCCAGCACGAAGGCTTCGTCGAGCGAAATCACGCGGCTGTCTTCCAGCGCCTGGATGAAATATTTCGAAGGATGCCCGAAATACACGCTTTCCCGGTCAGACACGATCCAGCTTTCCGGCGCAAACTGCAGGATATGTTCCTTTCCTTTATCGTCGATGGAATAATACCGCAGCAATCCTTCTTCCACGAAAAAAGAATTCCGGCATACTTCGCCCTGCCGGAGCAGGAATGCGCCTTTGGGCACGGTAACGGTTTTCAGGGAAGCTGCCAGTTCTGTAGCGCTTTCGATGCCGATGTGGGTATTGTTGGCGAGGTATTCCGCCAGTCGGGACGATGCCATGCACAAAGTTTGAAACTGCTGCAAAGATACGGCATGGAAAATTCCGGAATTTTACCAGCGGAGGGCGATCAAGCATGAATTTTGCGCTGCACTGCTGCCGGAATACGGCATCCTGCTGCGAAATACAACCAAATTCCCGTTAATACGTTGTTTGAAATTAGACTGCAGGATGTTGGCACTTTTGCAGTCACTTCCGGAAAATGTAAAACCCGCCACGAGGGCGGGTTTTACGGGGATTTTCGAGGTACCGAGCGGATTCGAACCGCTGTACGAGGTTTTGCAGACCTCTGCCTAGCCTCTCGGCCACGGTACCTTGTTTTTGTGCCCATCCGTTTTTGATGGACTGCAAAAGTAGTAAATTTTAGATATTTGCCAAATCTGATTACAAGATATTTCTTTACGGAATAAAAAAAATCGATTTATGTCAACAGGAATTGCCGCATCAGAACTGATCCTCAACGCCCGCGGGGCCGTTTACCATTTGGACGTCAGGCCCGAAGAAATCGCGCACACCATCATTACCGTGGGCGATCCTGACCGGGTTGCGAACGTCAGCAAACATTTCGACCGGGTGGAAGGGCAATTCCGGCACCGCGAGTTCGTCACCCACACCGGGTACGTCGGCAACACGCGGATCTCGGTGGTATCGACCGGGATCGGGACAGACAATATCGACATCGTCCTCAACGAACTCGACGCCCTGGTGAACATCGATTTCGGGACCCGGCAGATCAAGGACTCCCTGACCAGCCTGCGGATCGTTCGGCTGGGAACGTCGGGCTCGCTGCAGGAACATATCCCGGTCGATAGTTTCGTGGCTTCGTCGCACGCCATCGGGCTCGATAACCTGCTACCGTATTATACCTGGCACAATACGCCCGAGGAGCTCCAGCTCCTGGAAGCCTTCCGCGGGCAGGTGCGGCTTCAGCCCCACGCCGCCAGGCCTTACCTGTTCGAGGCCGCGCCGGAATTACTGGGGCTTTTCGGCGAAGGGTTCCATTCCGGCATCACCGTTACCTGCCCGGGATTCTACGCCCCGCAAGGCCGCCAGCTCCGTGGCGCGCTGTCCCACCCCGAGCTGATCGACCAGCTGGGCAGGTTCTCTTTCGAAAACCAGCGCATCACGAACTTCGAAATGGAAACTTCGGGGATATACGGGCTGGGGCGCGTTTTCGGGCACCGTTGCCTGTCGCTGAGCGCCATCGTGGCCAATCGCGTGAGGGGCGAATTCAGCGCAGACGGGAACGCCGCGGTGGAAAAACTCATTACCACCGCCCTTCCCATCATCGCCGCTTGAATCCCACCGCAACAATGCGTAACTTTGCCCCATCATGCAGATCCATTTCTATAAATACCAGGGAACAGGGAACGATTTCGTGATCGTAGACAACCGTTCCGGCGAATATTCCGGCCTTACGACCGAACAGATCGAACATTTGTGCGACCGCCGCTTCGGCATCGGGGCAGACGGGTTGATGATGCTGGAAAACCAGGACGGGTACGACTTCCGGATGAAATACTACAATTCCGACGGCCGCGAAGGCAGCATGTGCGGGAACGGCGGCCGGTGCCTCACCGCTTTCGCCCGGAACATGGGCATTAAGGGCGATACGCTCCGGTTCATCGCGTCTGACGGCGAGCATGACGCCAAATTCCGCGACAACGGCTGGGTAGAGTTGAAGATGAAGGATGTGGACCAGGTGGAGATGGGGAACAACTATTTCTACCTCAATACCGGCTCCCCGCATTTCGTGCGCTTCGTGACCGATATCCAGGAAGTGGACGTATACGAAGAAGGGCGCGGTATCCGCTACAACGAGCGCTTCGCCGCCGTGGGCACCAACGTTAACTTCGTGCAGGAAACCGACCAGGGCATTTTCGTGCGCACCTATGAGCGCGGCGTGGAAGACGAGACCTATTCCTGCGGCACCGGCGTTACCGCCGCCGCCCTCACCGCCGCCCCCGGCGAAGCCGGACAGTACGCCATCCCCGTGGAAACCCTCGGCGGACACCTGGAAGTCAGGTACCTGCGGACGGGCGAGCGCAGCTTCGAGGACATATGGCTCTGCGGCCCCGCCACGCCTGTATTTGAAGGAAATATTAAAATTTAGGCGGCCCGCTTTTGGTAAATTAATTCCGTTACCTTTGCGCCCGGATGATCCAGTACTTCATAAATATCGATGCCCGTACGGTGGAAATCAAGGAGCCGGACAACGGCGCCTGGGTGAATATTACCCCGCCGTTGAAACAATCCGAGTTCGAACAGCTGTCGGAAGAGCTGGACATCCCGCTGGACTTTTTGACCGACTCGCTGGATATCGACGAAAAAAGCCGTTTCGAGCTGGAAGACAATGTGAAGCTCATCGTTCTCAAAACCCCCACGGAAAATAACTCCATCAACGAAAGCGACAGCTACTACATCACGATCCCCATCGTGATCATCCTCACCCACAACCAGATCGTAACCGTCAATTCCTTCGACAACGCCGCCATCAAGAAATTCCTCAACACCTTCCACAACCGCCATCCCGAAAAGCGGAACATGATGGTGCTGAAGATTTTCGAGAAAGTGGTCATGAACTTCCTCGATTACCTCAAGGAGATCAACCAGCGCCGCAATCTGCTCGAACAGAAGCTCTACGACTCCAACCGGAACGAGGAACTGCTGTACCTTATGCGCATCCAGAAATCCCTCGTATACTTCGTCACCGCCCTGCGCAGCAACGAACTGCTTCTCATGAAGCTGGAACGCACCAACTTCCTCGGCCTCAACGAAGACGAAAAGGAATTCCTGCACGACCTCATCGTAGACACTTCCCAGGCATTGGAAATGGCCAATATCTATACCAACATCCTTTCCTCTACCATGGACGCGTTTGCGAGCATCATCTCCAACAACCTCAACTTCGTGATGAAACGCCTCACGTCCATCACGATCGTGCTCACGCTGCCCGTACTCGTAGCCAGCATTTACGGAATGAACGTGGAAATCCCCTACGCCCATTCCAAATACAGCTTCTACATCCCCGTAACGATCGCCATTATCACGGCCATCGTCATGAGCTGGTACTTCATGAAGAAAAAGTGGTTCTAGTATTTTGATTTGACGATATCCGCCAGCACCTTGTCGATCGGCAGGGTTACCGCCTGTGCCGAAAAATCGTCCCAATCCACCCATCTCACACCCTCCACCTGGTCTGCCCCTTCCGGGATCTCGAACCCGAAAGGCTCCTCCAGCAAAGGCGCCACGAACGGCGACAACGGCTTTACGAGATAGTAAATGGAAATGATCTGGTTGGTATTGTCGAACGCGGATATCTGGAAAAAATCGGTGGTATAGATATGTTCCACCACTTCCACGTCCTGCCGCAGCTCTTCCTGCCATTCCCGCACCATGCATTCCAGCGTTCCTTCGCCGAACTCGAGCCCGCCGCCCGGGAATTTGGTGTAATAACCGCCGCGGATGTACTCGTCGCTCACGAGCACCTGTTTCTTTTCATTGATCATGATACCGTATACACGGACCGTAAACTGAGGCATTTTTGAAATATTTACCGGTTCATGGCCGCACGCTTCATTTCCCCCGCCAGTTCATGGCCCAGGTATCTTTCGATGATGCCGTGGACCCAATAGATGACCGGTGTGAGCACGATGGCGACCGTGAATTTATAGATGTAATTGATGATGCATACACTGATCACCAGTCCCAGCGGCCACACCTGTCCTTTTTGACCGGCGATGAGCGGGAACAGGTAGAACGCGCAAAACAGCACTACGAACGAGTCGATGAGTTGCGAAACAAGCGTGGAGCCGGTAGAACGGAGCCAGATTTTCCCCTCTCCGGTCACTTTTTTGATCTTGTGGAACGTGAACACGTCTACCAACTGCCCCAGCAGAAAAGCCGTGAGCGACGCGATGATGATCATGGAGCCCTGGCCGAGGATCTGCCCGTACGCCTTGTCCATATCCGGGACGCCGGCTTCCACTTTGCTGGTCACGAAGAATGCGGCGGGATCGAGGCGGATGGCGATGTAAAAGATGATGAAAGCGAAGGCGATGAGCGCGGCGGTGAGGTACGACAGGAAACGGACGCCTTTCACGCCGAAATATTCATTGATGATATCGGTCATGATAAAAACGACGGGCCAGAGCAGTACGCCGGCGGTCATGTTGAAACTGTACGCGTCGCCAAAGATCATGATGTTCACGGGGCTCAGGCCGAAGGTGGCTTCCAGCGAAAAGATCTTGACGCCGATGATCTCGGCGATGAGGGCGTTGGCCACGAAAATGCCGGCGAGAATGATGAAAACCCGGGTGGGCTTGTCTTTCAATATATTGGTAATCATATGGGGGATACGAGTTGGAAAAGCAAAGTAATGACATTCAGTACAAAAACGTATGGATGAATACCGGCAAAACGCACCTTTTTCAGCAGCAGCATGACGATGGTGAGGAGAATGGTGACGATATTGAGGGGCGCGGCCACGAGCCAGCCGAGGATGGTGACGTGCTTGACGAGGAAGTCCCACGCTTCGGGATCTCCCATCATCCGGATGACAAAACCCAACCAGTAGCAGATATTACAGATAAAGCTCAATTTTATCAGAAAGCGGACGAGCCTCATATTGAAATTTCGGATAAAATACAGTTATTTTGGATTCTTTTACAACTAAACCGGAAAAACCCGATGCAACAAACTTGGCAAAAAGGCCTCCTGAAACATGTGTATGCCATCCTGATCTTCCTGGGGCTCGCGTTCCTGTTCTGCTCGCCCGTGTTGAACGACATGGAATTGCGGCAGACCGATAACGTGTCGTGGAAGGGCATGTCCCAGGAAGCGCGTGCATATCATGACAGCACAGGCATTAATCCTGTGTGGACCAACGCCATGTTTGGCGGGATGCCTACATACCAGATCTATATGGCGCAGGACAACTTTACGTATTACCTGCACGAGATCTTCACGCTGGGTTTGCCGAAGCCGGTGAACTTTTATTTCCTGGCGATGATCGGTTTTTATTTCCTGCTGTCTGTCATGAATTTCAGGTGGTGGATCGCGGTGATGGGGGCCATCGCCTTCGGGTTCGGTTCGTATAACGCGATGATCATCGCGGCGGGGCACGATACGAAGATGTTTACCATCGCGTACATGGCCCCCCTGCTCGCAGGCATCCTCCTCGCCTACCGCGGCAAATATTTCATCGGCGGGATCATTACCTGTATCACGCTGTGCCTCATGATCACATCCGGCCACTACCAGATGGTTTATTATATGCTGCTGGTGTGCCTTTGCATAGGGATCGGCTATCTCGTTCATGCCGTCAAGACCCGACAGGTGCCCCAATTCCTGAAAGCCACGGGAACACTGCTGGTTTTCGGCGCATTGTCCGTTCTCCCCAGCACCGTTACTATCTGGACCACCACCGAATTCGGCAAATACACCATGCGCGGCGGCCACAGCGAACTGACGCCCGCCGCCGGAACGGAAAGCGATAAAACGAAAGGCGGCCTCGATAAAAGCTACGCTTTCAACTGGAGCGAAGGTATTTTCGAAACCTTAACCATCGTGGCGCCCAACCTCTACGGCGGTCCTTCCACCGGCCCGCTGCCCGACAACGGCGAAATGCACAAGCAACTGACCACCATGGGCGTTCCCGAAGCGCAGGCCAACGAGTTCGTAAAGAACATGCCGCGCTACTGGGGCTCGCAACCGATGACCGACGGCGGCGTGTACTGGGGCGCTATCATACTGTTCTTCTTCGTGCTGGCGCTGTTCATCGTGAAAGACTTCAATAAATGGTGGATCGTGGCGGCCTGTATCGTGGGCGTGGTGCTTGCCTGGGGCAGCAATCTTTCCTTTATCAACTATTTCCTGTTCGACCATCTCCCGCTGTACAATAAATTCCGCGCGCCGGCGCAGGCTTTGGTGATCCCGCAGGTACTGGTGCCCTTCTTCGCATGTTGGGGGCTCAACCAGCTGATGACCGACGCGCAGGATAAAACGCTGGCGATGAAAGACCTGAAGAAAGCGCTGTACGTGACCGGCGGCCTCGCGCTGCTGCTCGTGGTCTGCTCTTTCGGGGTACTGTCTTTCACCCACAGCCAGGATTTCGCGCTGCAATATTTCAGCCAGTTCGTGGGTGGCGACCAGAATATGCTCGGCCAGATCATCACCGCCCTGAAGGCAGACCGTGCTTCGCTGCTGCGGATCGATGCGCTGAGGAGCCTCTTCTTCATCGTGGCCGCGTTCGCTCTTTGCTGGGCCTGGCTGAAAGGCCGGCTGGCCGCAATGCCCGCGCTCGCCATCCTTGCCGGCCTCGTAGCCGTTGACCAGATGTGGATCTCCAACCGCTACCTCGGGAAAGAAAATTATGTAACCCCGTCTGACTATAGCGCCATTTTTGCGCCGTCTCCCGTGGATATCGAGATCAAGAAAGATCCCGATCCGTATTACCGCGTTTTCAATACCGCCCGTTTCGAAGACGCCATCAGTTCGTACCACCATAAGAGCGTGGGCGGTTATAGCCCCGTGAAGCTCGCCCGTTACCAGGACCTGATCGAGCATCAGCTGTCTAAAGGCACCCCGGGCGTGGTGAACATGCTCAACACCAAATACGTCATCTTCCAGACCCCGCAGGGCCAGCTTTCCTACCAGCGCAACCCCGAAGCACTCGGCAACGCCTGGTTCGTAGACAGCCTCGTGTGGGCGAAGAACGCCGATGCGGAAATGAAAACGCTCGACAGCCTGCCCACCGCGCATGCCGCCGTGGTCGACGAGCGGTTCCGCCCTTCGCTGAACGGCCTCGTTCCCGCAAAAGATTCCGCCAGCCACATCCGGCTTACCAAATACGGCCTCAACGAGCTGCATTACCGCAGCTCCAACAGCAAGGCCGGCCTCGCAGTGTTCTCGGAGATCTACTATCCCGCAGGTTGGAAACTGTTCATCGACGGTAAGGAAGAAGAAATCCTCCGTGCGAACTACCTCCTGCGCGCCGCCAAAATCCCCGCGGGCGATCACGACATCGTCATGAAATTCGAGCCGCGCAGCTATTACCTGGGCAACAAGATCACGGCGTTTTCGTCTATCGCCATGCTGATCCTCCTCGCCCTGGCCATCGCTTTCGAGATTATCCGCCAGCGGAAAGCCAATGCCGGCAAGGAAGTAGCGCCCGAAAGCGGCAAACCGTCCAACAAAGCGAAGTAATTTTCACTTATAAAGAAAAAGCCCGGCGATCGATGATCACCGGGCTTTTTTTTATCCTGGCCGAACTAGTGCAACGGCGCCCAGGGGCTCCAGGTGTTGCTGGCTTCGATCCAGTTAGCTTGCTGGATCGTGCCATTGGCGTCTCCGGCAAATACTTCAATATGGCTCGCCTGCTTCGACACCGCCGCGGGTATGCTCCTGAAATCGCCGCCGAGGTCGCCCCAGGTGCTCCAGGGGAGGTAGGCGTAGCCGTAATTGTTCCATTCGATGATTTGCAGGTTATTGGCAGCTCCCTTCACAAAAACCTGTATCGTTCTAAGCCCCCTGACAACGGCCACAGGCGCACCCTGGATATTGCCGCCTACCACCTCCGTGTTCGACCATGGCTGGCCGGTTATCCGGGTGCGGTGGATCAGCTTGTTATCAACGCTGCGGCCAAAAATATGCACGGTATCGATTCCATGGTAAACGGCCGCGGGTGCGTCCGCGAATTTACCGCCATGGTCTTCCCAGGGCAGGAAATGCCCTACTTTTTCGTCGCCCCAATATGTGCGCGATTGCAGCTGGCCGTTGTTGCCAAGTGCGTAAACCTCCATTTTGTCGGGCCGGCCGGAGGCTACGGACGGTGCGGAGGTGATATTGCCTTCCAGGTCTGTCCAATTGCTCCAGCCTTCGTCCCTGACCCAGCGGATGTGCACCAGGTTATTATTATTTCCCTTCGCGAAAACGTTGATAGACGAAGCGCTCCGGGAAACCACCGCGGGCTCTGAAGTAATCCGGCCGCCGAGGTCTTGCCATCCCGTCCAGCCGCCGGTTTTAGACCAATACCGATGGAGCAGCTTGCCTTCATGATTTTTTGCGAACAGGTGAAGCGTATCGTTGCCATTACGGTAGGTAGCGGCGAATCCGGGGCCAACTTCGGGTACTTTGGGCGAGGGATTGTCTTTTTTCTTGCAGGAATACGCCAAAGAGATGGACGAAGCCAGCAAAAGCATGGTAGAAAGTCGGGTTAAATGCATGTACAGGTATTTGGGTTTTGAAATACCTCAACAATATAATGGAATCGGCCCTGAAAAATGAAACGAAACACTGCGGCGGTCAATACCACAAGCGCGCTTCCGTTTCCCGGAGATATACGCGGGCGGCGGGTCCCAGGGGCGTACGCTTTTCTTGTCTGGGTATGTTGAAAACCGATTTCCAACCCTTCCTCCAACCTATCCAGTCCCACTTCGTTTTCTTCAAATATTCAAGTGACCACATGATGGCGGTGGTATAGAAACACGATTTCGGGAGATAGCGGAACGCCACTTTCGCCTTATTCACCCACAGCATCCGCATTTTATCGGCATGCGGCGTCCGGCCCAGGGGCGATTCGTTGTGCATCACCACGATATCCGACAGGTAAGCGATGGTAAATCCGTTCTCGATGACGCGGTAAGCGAGGTCGTATTCCTCCATACCATAGAAGAAATCTTCAGGATACAGTCCAGCCTTGTCGTACGCTTCCTTCAGAATGGCGTGTCCTGCGCCGATGAAGTAGGGCGCCAGGAACCGGGGCTTGTTCTTATATTTTTCGAATTGTTTCTGCGGAAAGGCGTTCACCTGCATCTGTCCCGTGCTGGCATACAGCACCTTGAAGCAGAGGATCCCTGCATGATGGTCTCTCAGGTACGGTCCATCGAAGGCTTCGGCGATGTGTTGCAGGGCGGTATCGTCACGGAACCAGGCGTCGTCGTCGATCGTAACGAGCACGGGCGATTTGGCGAGTGAAATACCGAGATTGCGCCCCCTGGCCACGCCCAGGTTTTCGGGGGACTCGATGTAGCGGAAAAAGGGAAGCGCGGCCATGAAGGCTTTTACTTCGCTGTAATCGGCGGTAGACGCGTTATTGACGATGATCACTTCTTCCAGCAATGCATCCGCATTTTTTTGGGCAGCAAGGTTACGGACCAGCAACAGGAGATCGTCTGGCCGGTTATAGGTGATGATGATGACGGTTAATGGCTTCATATCAATTCGACAAAAGGCTGCGATAAGCGGCAGCGAACGCTTCGAGACTGAAATGTTCCTTTGCGTAGGCGATGTTCCTTTCCCGCATGCCGGCCAGCGCATCCGGCCCCGCTTCGCGCAGCAGCCGCGCCCCTTCCGCCACGATCTCCGTTTCCGGCTGCCGGTGCGAAATCAGCCAGCCATTCACGCCATGCTGCACATGATACGGAATATCGCCCACGTCGGTCGATAAAACGGCCAGTCCGCGCGCCATCGCTTCCATGATCACCATGGGAAAACCTTCGGTGGATGAGGTGATGGCGACGATCCGGTGCTCCCGGTAAATGCGGTCTATCACCTCCGGGGCCGACTGTTCCCCATAAAACACGCAGCTTCCCTGCAAATCGGCCGGGATGGCCGTTTCCAGCGGGCCCAGCATGCCGGCCTTCTCCCCCGCCGCCTGCGCGATGGCCGCAACCAGCCAGGGGCGTTTCTCCGCGGTTCCGCGACCGGCGTACAGCAACCGCGCCGCTTCGGGAAGCGGCTTTACATCCGCAGGAATGGGGATCCCGTTCATGATGAGGCGGATGCGCTCGCCGAAAGCCGCGGGGACGCTGAATTTCCGGTACAGCTCCAGGTGCTTGCGGATGCTGTCTCTGCTGATCATTACCGACGTTTCGTAAAACGGGATGAACGGGATGCGGATATACGAAAAACTGCAGAAAGAATGGATCAGTTCGACCTGGCGGACGCGCTTCGGCACATGCGGCGATAACTTGTACGCGAAATTGCACTGCCCGTTGAACACTATGGGCCGCACCCGCTGCCGGCGGATGTATTCCGCCGCAATGCCGCGCCAGATCAGGTTATTCCAGTACATGAACTTATTGTCCGTATACCGCGAAACATCGCGCACGGTGATATTCGGGGCTTTGAACTGGGGAAGCAGCGCATCGCCCTGCGATTTTTTCGTGAAAAAGATGATGATCTTTTTATCGGGGAACAACTGTGCGATCTGCGCATGCACCTTTTCCGCGCCGCCAACATGGTAGAACGGGAAGAACAGGAAAAGGTCGAACTCCCCTTCCAGCGGGCGCAAACGGGCGATCAGCCTGCCCAGCAGGGCAAACGGGAAGATCGCCAGGGCTTCGAGGCGCCGTTTGAGAAGGAACAGTTTATACATGGGCATTGCGTTGTTTGAAGGATTTCACCATGGCGATGGCCGCGTCGCGGCACATACCGGCCAGCACCCGGCAATCGAACCCGTTCCATTTCCCCTGTGCCAGGCGCAGGGCCAGGTACCGGCGCTTGCAATGGAAATGCCGCAGGAAAATATTGTTTTTCTTGATGACCGAAACCGTCACCGAGCCCGAATGGACCCGGTACAGCAACAACGGCTCCGGCACCTTTTCCATCACTTTACCGTCGCCCTGCAGGCGAAGCCAAAGGTCATAGTCTTCGATATGTTTTTGTTCTTTCCGGTAAGGATATTCGCGGAACACCTCCGCCCTGGCCATCACGCCGGGGTGGGCAATGCAGTTGAATTTGGGAAGCGCCCTGCGGATCTGCCCGTTCGTGACGCAGGCCCTGTCTTCCGGCCAGATGCCCGTTTCCCGGCCATTTTCATCGATAAAAGTGACAAAACACCCTACCACCGCAGCTTCCGGGTGAGCAGCCAGCCAGGCCGCCTGCCGTTCGAAGCGTTCGGGCAAACAAACATCGTCTGCATCGATCCGCGCGATGTATTGCCCCCTTGCCGCCGCGATGCCGCGGTTCAGGCTGAAAATGAAGCCCTGGTTCGGTTGCGGGAAATAATGGATGCGGGGATCGTTGAAAGAGAGGATGGTAGCCTCGCTGTCGTCGGTAGACCCGTCGTTGATGACGATCAGTTCAAAATCCTCCAACGTCTGCGCCAGCAATGCTTCCAACGTTTGCCGCAGGAAAGGGCCGCCGTTGTAAACGGGCAATATGACGGATATGAGCGGTGCTTTTTCCATGTGTGCTAAATTCTGTCCCATGACGCCGGGACCAGGTCGTGATCATGCAATCCCTCCGCCAGAAACCAACGCTTCGGCGCGGTGATCTTTTTGCCGGGGAACCGGTTCAGCCAGGCCGCCCACCAGCTGTAACTGCTGTTGGCGATGATCTGGTGCCTGCATTGGCTCATGAGGAAAAGGTCTTCGTATTGCGTGCCGCTCAACGATCCGCTGAGGATTTCGTAGCGGATGCCCGCGGGAAGATTGTCTTTCACCCATGCCGGATCGTTGGTAAATATATAAAATGTAGCGCCGGGATACCGTGCCGCCGCCCGCTGGTAATATTCCGGTCCGCAGATGCCGTGGTACGCCGCGGCAGAAGTGCTCGTATAATCGCCCCGGCGGAAGTGCATGGCCACGCTGTCGCTGTTGCGCAATACTTCCGCTTTGGCCAGTATTTCAGTTGAAAAAGCGATGCTGAACGTGAAATCCTCCCGGATAACATCGGCTATGGGCGCGAAGTATTTCCAGCTCTGCCAGTAGCCTTTCAGGTACACGGGCGGTTTAACGGCTTCGAACGCGGGATCGTAGTGGAAATGCGCTTCGCGGAGGATGCTCCGCATGGATACGGGGGCCAGGCGGTTGAAGATCTTTCCCAGCGGCCCGGGACGTGGGACCATGTTTTCGGAGGCCGCGGCGGCGTGGATTTTTAGTCCGTCGAGACCGTACATCGCGGCCTGGCGGGGCTCATAACTCCCCTTGTCGAGGTACAGCGGAACATCGTAACGCAAAGCCAGCGTGCGGCCGGCGGCGTATTGGAACATCTGGTTGCCCAGCCCGCCTTTTAATTGAACAAGGATCAAATGGGTTCGTTTTGGCGCAAAATTATCCTTTTTCGTCCATTAATCCGATCAGCGCAGCAGCGTAACCGTTCCTTTCCGTTCCACCGGCCCGCATTCGGAAGCGATCCGCAACACATACACGAAGGTGCCGATGTCCAGCGGAACGTTTTTGTAGGTACCGTCCCAGCAATCGTTGGCTTTGCCCGTCCGGAAAACGATCTTCCCCCACCGGTCGAACACCGTCAGCTCGAAGCGGGTTACCGGCCCGGTGGATTTGATCCCGAAACAATCGTTGACGCCATCACGGTTGGGCGTAAACGCGCTGGGCAGCTGGAAATGCGGGCGCTGGCCGGTGTAGGAAACGGCGACCGTCACCGAATCGAGGGCGGAACAGCCATAAATATCTTTGGACGAGAGGAAATATTTGTACGATGTCACCGGCGAAACGGACTGGATGTGCATCGCAGGATCGGAAATCCCCGGTCCCGCGCTCCACCGGTATTCCAGGGCGCCCGAAGCCGTCAGCGTCGCGTCGCCATGCATGCAGTCGATATCGTTGCTTTTGAAAATGGTCACATCCGGCGGCGGGCGCATGCTGACCGGCAGCGTCACCCGTTGTTCCTGTCCGCACGCCCGGTCGCGGAGCGTCACATGGTAAACGGTGCTCGATGTGACGGGGGCCGTCGTCAAACGGTCGCCCGTACCGATCACCGTAAAATCTTCCCGTTCCCAAACCGCTTCATCCGCTCCGCGCGCCGTGAACTGCACCTGCTCGCCTTTACAGGCGAAGCCCTGCAGCGGCGAAACGCCCATATCCGTAAGTTTCCGCACCGTAACCGGCAACACGAAAGCTTCGTCTATCCCGCACACGGCATGCCGGATCCGCACCCCGTAATGGCCGCTGTTCGCTGGCTGTACCTGCAGCTGCCCTGCGGTGCCGATGATATTTTGCTGCGCGTCTGTCCAGGTAATGGAGCCGCCGGTTGCGGTGAACGTGACTGCATCACCTTCGCAGATGGTGGCGTTCAGCGGCGTTACGCTGACTACGGGCCGGGGCGTTACCATCACGGGGAGCGTGATGGTAGCCCGCTGTCCGCAAAGGTTTTCTGACAACACTGCGGTGTAAGGCCCGGAAACCTGCGGCGTCACGGTGAGCGTATTGCCCGTTCCCACGCCGGCGCCCGTATCATCGCTCCAGGTTACGTTATCTGCCCCTATGGCCGTAAACGTGATGCTGGCGCCCTGGCAAACGGCGTAGCTCCCCGGCGTTACGTCAAGTACGGGAAGCGGATGTACCCGCACGATCACCGTATCGCGGCTATGGCAGCCGTTGGCATGCTCACCGTATAAATAATAGGAAGTGGTGGCAGATGGGTTGGCGGATGGACCGGGGATATTGACCGCCGTCAGCGTCGGATCGGGCTGCCATTGGTAACGGTCTGCCCCGGAAGCCTGCAGCCGCGTGTTCCGGCCTTCGCAGATGGCCACGTCCCTGCCTGCATCTACTTTCGTGATGTTGCAGGTTTGCAGGACGGGCGCCAGGTAATCTTCCACTTCCCCATCCGTAGCGAAGCCTTCCGGCGATTCCACTGCCGCGCGGGTAGACGCGATGCGGAACCGGAAGGCGCACCGGGCCGAGGGGCCGTCTGCCAGCGAATACGGGAGGCCTGTCCAGCTGAAAACCGCACTGGTAGCGCCGGGCGGTATGGTCAGCACGATGGTTTCGTTGGCACTGAACACCCCGTCGCGGTTCCAGTCCATCCACCCGCCGGCGTATGCCGTTGCCCCCGTCTGGTTCGTGACGGCCACGTTGAGCGCGTACGTACCGGTGCTGCCGTTGTATGCGGGGAAAACGGATACCGCTTCCTCGTCGGCCCCCAGCAGGTTATCATCCGCGCCCTGCACATCGTCCGGATCGGCCATGACGTTGCCCAGGAACAGGCGCGACTCCGGGATCAGCGAGGGCCCCGGCGGCGCGAAGGAGCAGCCGTTGACGGCGCTCCAGTTGATGGCATGCTGCGCGGAGGGATAAGGGCCGGGAAGGTCTCCCCAGTCGATGGGCGCCAATATCCCGAAGGTAACCGCCATCCCGCCGATATCGCCGTTTTGGCGTTCCAGGGTGGTTTTGACGACCAGGGGCGCCACCCCGTCAGACCAGGTGGCCATCATCATGTTCTCGCCCATTCCGGAACCGCCGCCGTAGGTATTGGCGATCTGGATGGTTTGCGTATTGCATCCCGTGAGGGGATTGAGCGTAGTTAGTACGTTCTTGAAATAATCGACCGCCTGCCAGGCGCCGCCGGTAGTGTTGAAATGCGTCACTTCGGTGGGAATTGAAGCTTCCGCGTCGGCGGCCACGAGGGTAAACGGGATGGAAACCCCGTTCCGCCGGGCGGTGATTTCCATGTCGAACGTGACCGTGGCCGCGGTTTGCCGGCTGTGGAGCGAGGGGCGCATGCGCGTATCGGAAAACTCGTACAGGTTATGCAGCACCGCGCCGAACCAGGTGTTCATGACATCCGGCTCCAGGGTGCCGGTCACGTTGCTGAACCGGATGTTGACCCGGATACCGTCGGCCGTCGTAAACATGCGCGTGGCGCCGTTGGCGACGGTAAAACCGTTCCAGTCGAAAAACCAGATGTAAGGCTTCAGCTTCCCGGTGCCGCGGTCTGCATATTGCGCCCGTACGGTGGTACCGGCGATGAGGAACAAGATGGAAAAGAGTGTTTTGACGGCAAGCCTCGGCATAAGGAAATCGGAATGAACGTGATACGGGATGGATTGGCATGGGGCCCCGTCGTTAAAGTTAATAATTCCCGGAGCAAACCAAAATCATTATATATTCGCCGTTAAGTTTGAAAGAATAATGGGCATCATCCGCAGTCAAAGTATTCGTACCTCCATCATCACGTTCGTAGGATTCGGCATCGGCGGCCTCACCACCATCCTGGCGGCCAAGTTCGTAGACCCGGAAGTGGTGGGCTTGACGCGGTTTTTCATCAGCATCGCCCTCATCGTGGCGGCCCTGTCTAACCTGGGCTCCATTTCCATGCTGAACAAATTCTACCCCTGGTACCGCGATCTGCTGCCGGCCAACCGGCGCGATATTTTCGGGATCGTACTGATCCTCTGCGGGATCGGGTTCCTCCTTTGTACGGCGGGTTTCTTCCTGTTCGAAGACCTCATCATCCGGAAGTTCGGCACCAAGAGCGCCTATGTGGTGGATTACTACTTCTACCTCATCCCCTTTTCCCTGTTTTACCTGCTGTTCTTTATCTTCGAAAACTTTTCCTACAACCAGTATAAAAGCGTTTACCCCATCCTGCTGAAAGAAGTAGGCCTGCGGGTGGAACAGCTCGTGCTGTACGTATTGTTCTTCTTCGGGGCGCTGGCATTGCCGCATTTCGTGCTGTCGTATTCCCTCGTGTACCTGGTGATTTTCGGGTTCCTGTTCGTTTATCTGTACCGCCAGGGCGATCTCGTTTTTTCCTTTTCCATCAGCAACGTGACGCGGAGGCTCGCCAGGCGCATGATCACTTTCAACGCCACGCTGTACATCGGCGCGGTGATCGCCGTGGTATCCCAGAACATCGACAACCTGTCCATTTCCAGCAGAGACGGCCTGAGCCTGGGCTTCGTTTTCGAATTCGCGACCTATATCAGCACGCTCATCCTCCTCCCCCAACGCAATATCGTAGCCATCGCCATCCCCGTGCTGTCTGCCAACTGGAAAAACCGCGATGTATCGGCCATCGGCAACATTTACCGCCGCTCCAGCAATTCCATGCTCACTTATGCGGTGCTGCTTTTCGGGCTGATCTGGCTGAATGTGGACAATGCATTTGATATCCTGCAACTCGACGATATCTTCGACGCCGGCAAACCGGTGATCTTTTTCATGGGCCTGAAATCTGTGATGGACATGAGTTTCGGCGTATCCAGCCAGATCACGGGTACCTCCAACCACTGGCGTTTCGAGTTCTATTCGAACCTCCTGGCGGGCGCCATCGCCATTCCGTTCAACATCTGGTTCAACAAGCTTTTCGGCATCCAGGGCAATGCCATCGCCAATTTGCTGTCTGCCTTCATCTTCGGGCTGGTGCGGTTCTCGTTCCTGTATTTCCGTTTCAAACTGCAACCTTTCTCCCTTCGTACGTTATACATCGTGCTGCTCGGCCTCGCCTGTTACTGGGTGGCGCAACTGATCGGGATCGCCAATCCCTGGCTGAGCCTCATTTTGCGCACAGCGGTGTTCGGCGGCCTTTTCGGCGGCGCAGTGATCGCTTTCCGGCTGTCTGACGACGTGTCGGAAGCGTTCGATAAATTCATCAAAAGCAGGTTAAAGCCATAAACTGCGGACCCACGCGGCCGACATGACCGCTTTGGAAGCGGGGCCTATGCGCAACAACGCGGCGGGCACCTGGCCCTGTGCCTGTACGATCTGCCGGAACACCGCGGGAACGGGGTTCCCGGCGCAATACCTCACCAGCTCGTCCTGGCTGCGGACCCCGAAATTCCGGAACATCCGCCAGAGCAGATCATACATCTTCCAACCCTGTTTCACGTAACGCGGATCTTTGCCCAGCACACGCGCCCATTCGGGCAGCACCACGGCGGGATCATGCTGCACGGCATTGGTGACCTGCATTTCGTGGAGGCCGATGTTGACGAGCGGTTCCGGGATATACACGGCGGGGCCGTGCTTGAGCGCTTCCAGGTAAAAATCGATGTCTACCAGCCATTTCAACTGCGGATCGAAACGGAGGCCGGGATGCCTCCGGAAAGTGACGCCGCTCGGCGCACCCACGAAATTCCCCAGCAGCAGGGATTCCGGGCGGCGGTTGAGCTGGCGGAGCTGTGCGGGCGTGGTCTCATGAACGACTTCCGCGTTGTTGGGATATACGTCTACCGTAGCCGAATACGCCATCGACGCGCTGGGGTGGCGGTCGAGCTGATCTGCGATAGTGGCCAGGGCGTTGGGCGAGCGGAGCCAGTCGTCGTGATGGAGGATTTTCACATATTCGCCTTTCGCGAGGGCGAGGGCGGCGTTCCAGTTTTCGGGGGAACCGAGGGCGGAGGGATTTTTTTCGTACCGTACCGGAAACCCGGCCCGGAAATCGCGCACGAGATCGGCCACGGAATCGTCCGGCGAATCGTCGGTCACGATCACCTCGAATTCGGCATGCTCCTGCAAACGCAGGCTGTGCAAGCATCTTTCGAGCAATATCGGCTGTTTGTAAGCCGGTATACAAACGGAAATCCGTGGATTATTCATGTAAATGGTATATTTTGCAAAGATATATTTATCGATCATATTACATGGCCAACTCCTCGAACAGCGCGCAATCCCGTTCCATGCTGGGGCAAATCCTCGGCGGCGTCCGTAAAAAGCTCATGCCGAAGCGAACCGACGGCGACCGTCTTTCCTTCTGGATGGTCAAGTACCTCAAGCACTTGCCCCAGGGGCCCTTACAGCATATCAACTGGAAAGGCGGGAAGATCTGGTTCACCAAATCCTGGGAGCTCATGCATTCGTTCGACGAGATCATCACCCAGGAAATATACCGGTTCAAATCTTCGACAGACGCGCCGCTGATCCTCGATTGCGGCGCCAACATCGGCCTCAGTGCGCTCTATTTCCAGCGCCTCTATCCCAAAGCACGCATCATGGCCTTCGAGCCGGATACGCATAACTTCGGATTGCTGACAAAAAACGTGCAGGACAATCAGCTGACCGGCACCGAGCCCATCCGTGAAGCGGTATGGACCCACACCGGCAGCATCACTTTCACCTCTACCGGCGGCCAGGGCAGCCACATCCAGGAAGGCGGGACCAACACCGTCAGCGTTCCCTGCCGCAGGCTGGCCGATCTGTTGCAGCAACCCGTCGATTTTCTGAAAATCGATATCGAAGGCGCGGAATATCCCGTGATCCTCGATTGTGCGCCATATCTCCACAATGTGCGCTGTCTTTTCCTCGAATACCACGGCCAGATCGGCAAAAGCCATGAACTGACGCATATGCTCGACATCCTGCAACAAAGCGGGTTCGAGTATTACATCAAGGAAGCGGCCGACAATGTGGCCCATCCCTTCGTTCCCGGCGAATGCGGCAGCGAATACGAACAGCAGTTGAATATTTTTGCGAGAAGGATCAGTTGATCCTGCCGGCACCGGCGTAATACCTTACCCAGTAAGGCTCGCGGAGGTCACTGATCATGACGCCGTTGCTGGAAGAGGCATGCACGAAACGGTCGTTATCGAGATACACGCCCACGTGGGAAATCCGCTTTTTGCGGTTGATGGCGAAGAAGACGAGATCGCCATATTGAAGGTCTGCCCGTTTGGCCAGGCGGTTCACCTGGTGGAACAGCTGGCCGGAATTGCCGGTCAGGCTGATCTGGAAAACAGCCGACATAAACGTATTCACAAAATTGGAGCAATCGATCCCGTCTTTCGAGCTGCCGCCCATGCGGTAAGGCACACCATACCATTCTTCGATGAAACTGAACAATTTCTCGTTCACCACATTTTCTACGGGCAGATCGAGCAGCTGGGCGTATTTGAACTGCCACCAGCGGGCTTCTTCGATGCCGGCTACCCGGCCGGGGGATTCCCGGAGGGTGGTACTGCGGTTTTTATGGCTATGGTCGCTGGTTTTGGGATCGCGGGAGATGGAGATGCCATCGATGAATTCCATCTGGCGCGGCTCCGCGGGCTTTTCTGCGGCGGTTTGCTGCGGCTGTTTCTTCAACATGGCACAGCTTCCCAGCAATAAGGCCCCCAATGGCAACAACCTGTAAATTCGCATTCCCGATCTTCTCTTCATTCCGGCGTTTTTTTAAAAATTGGTTGCAATATAATAAATTCCGATTTTTGCCCTTTGGCAATCGCTGAAAAAAATCACCTCAACCCAGATCCGACGATGAAGTTTTCACACCTGCACGTGCATACGCAGTTTTCGCTGCTGGACGGGGCCGCCGACATCAAGGGGCTCTATAAAAAAGCGATGGGCGATGGCCAGCCCGCGCTCGCCATCACCGACCACGGTAACATGTTCGGGGCATTCCAGTTCGTGGCGGAAGCCTATAATCACCGGCTTAACCCCGACGACCCTAAAGATAAACGCCTGAAAGTGAAGCCTATTGTGGGTTGCGAATTTTATCTCGTGGAAAACCGGCACAAACGCCAGTTCACCCGCGAAGAAAAAGACATCCGCTACCACCAGGTTTTACTCGCGAAAGACGACCAGGGATACCGCAATCTCATCAAATTATGCTCCCTCGGGTATATCGAAGGCCTGTACGGCAAGTATCCCCGTATCGATAAGGAGCTCATCCTCCAATACCACCAGGGCCTCATCGCCACCACCTGCTGCCTCGGCGCCTCCGTTCCCAAGACCATCCTCAAAAAAGGCGAAGAAGAAGGCGAAAAGGAATTTAAATGGTGGCTGGACATTTTCGGCGAGGATTTCTACGTCGAAATGCAACGCCACGGCATTCCCGAACAGGAAAAAGTGAACGAAGTGCTCGTGCGCTTCGCCAAGAAATACAACGTCAAGATCATCGCCTCCAACGACTCGCATTACGTTGACCAGGCCGATGCCAACGCCCACGACATCCTCCTCTGTATCAACACCGGCGAAAAGAAAAGCACGCCGTCGATGAAGGAGTTTTCCGACGACGACGTCATGGTAAAAAACAGGCGTTTCGCTTTCTATAACGATCAATTCTATTTCAAGTCGACCGAAGAAATGACCAAGCTCTTCGCCGATCTGCCCGCATCCATCGACAATACCAACGAGATCGTGGACAAGGTGCAGCTGCTCGACCTGAAGCGCGATATCCTCCTCCCCAACTTCCCCATTCCGAAGGAATTTTTCACGCAGGACCAATACCTCCGGCACATCACCTACGAAGGTGCCCGCGGCCGGTACGCGGAAATCACGGCGGAAGTGGAGGAAAGGCTCAATTTCGAGCTGGACGTGATCGAGAAAATGGGATTCGCCGGGTACTTCCTCATCGTGTCCGACTTCATCAAGGCCGGGCGCGACCTCGGGGTGTTCATCGGCCCGGGCCGCGGTTCCGCCGCGGGCTCCGCCGTGGCATACTGCATCGGGATCACCAATATCGACCCCATTAAATACGACCTGCTGTTCGAAAGGTTCCTCAACCCGGAACGTAAGTCCATGCCCGATATCGATACGGACTTCGACGACGAAGGCCGGCAACGCGTGATCGATTATGTGGTGGAAAAATACGGCAAGCAGCAGGTGGCCCAGATCATCACCTACGGTACCATGGCGGCGAAAATGTCGATCAAGGACGTTGCCCGCGTGATGGACCTGCCCCTGCAGGAATCCAACGCGCTGGCGAAGCTGGTGCCCGATAAGCCGGGGATCCAGCTGAGCAGGATCTTCAACGCCCCGCTGGACGGGGACAAGAGCCTGCAGGACAAGGAAGGCCTGGGCCCGGAAGACATGGAGAACGTGAAAAAGCTGCGGGAACTGATCAAGGGCGATGACCTGCAGGGCGAAGTGCTCCGCGAGGCCTGCGTACTGGAAGGTTCCGTGCGGAATACGGGCATCCACGCGGCGGGGATCATCATCGCGCCGAAAGACCTTTCCGAGCTCATCCCGGTGACCACGGCGAAGGATTCCGACCTGCTCGTGACCCAGTTCGAGGGCAACGTGATCGAGAGCGCCGGCGTCATCAAGATGGACTTCCTGGGCCTGAAAACCCTGACCATCATCAAGGGCGCGCTGGAAATGATCAAGAAGAACCACGGCATCGACATTATTATCGACAATATCCCGCTGGACGATCAGAAGACCTTCGAGCTGTACCAGCGCGCTGAAACCAACGCCACGTTCCAGTTTGAAAGTCCGGGCATGCAGAAATACCTCCGCGAGCTGAAGCCCGACAAATTCGCCGACCTCATCGCCATGAACGCCCTGTACCGCCCGGGCCCGCTCGAGTACATCCCCCTGTTCATCCGCCGTAAACACGGCCTGGAACCGGTGACGTACGACGTGCCCGTGATGGAGGAATACCTGGCGGAAACTTACGGGATCAACGTATACCAGGAACAGGTAATGCTCCTCAGCCAGAAGATGGCCAACTTCTCCAAAGGCGACGCCGACATCCTGCGTAAGGCCATGGGTAAGAAACAGAAGGCGGTGCTGGACAAAATGAAAGCCCAGTTCATGGAAGGCTGCAAGCAGAACGGGCATGATCTGAAGATGTGCGACAAGGTATGGACCGACTGGGAAGCGTTCGCATCCTACGCGTTCAACAAATCGCACTCCACCTGTTACGCTTTCGTGGCGTACCAGACGGCTTACCTGAAGGCGCATTACCCGGCCGAATACATGGCATCGGTGCTGAACAACGCCTCCAACCTGGAAAAGATCACTTTCTTCATGGAGGAATGTAAGCGAATGGGGCTCGACGTATTGCCGCCCGACGTGAATGAATCGTTCAAGGGCTTTGCGGTGAACCGGAAAGGCCAGGTGCGTTTCGGGCTGGCAGGCCTCAAGGGCGTGGGCGAAGCGGCGATCGAGAATATCATCGAAGAACGGGAGAAGAACGGTGCGTATACGACGATGTTCGATATGATCAAGCGGGTGAACCAGCGCGCGGTGAACCGGAAATCGCTGGAGGCGCTCGCCATGTCGGGCGCGCTCGACTGCTTCCCGGAACTGCACCGTGCACAGTATTTCCACAAACCGGATGGCGATACCACTACCGGGCTGGAAAAGATCGTGAAGTTCGGGCAACAGGTTTCCGCGGAAAACGCCACTTCCGGCGGGCTTTTCGGGGATTCGCTCATGGCGGAGATCGTTCCGCCGAAAATCCCGCCCTGCGATCCCTGGCCGCTGACCATCAAGCTGAACAATGAGCGCGAGGTAACGGGGATCTACATCTCCGGCCACCCGCTCGACGATTACAAGTTCGAGCTGAAGCATTACCATATGAGCCCGCTGTCTGACATCACCGAATACCAGAACCAGATCAGCGGTGCGTCCGACAATAACAAAGGCAAAGCGAAGGATTTCCGCATGGCCGTGTATGTCAGCGGCGCGGTGGAGCGCATCTCCCGCAACAACAAGCAATTCGGCATCATGACGCTGGAAGATTATTCCGGCAAGTTCGAATTTGCGCTCTGGAGCGAAGATTTCCTCAAGTTCACGAACTATTTCAAACAGGGCCTTTGCCTGTACGTGAACGGCGGCTTCAAGCCAAGGCGCTTCAACGAAAACGAGTACGAATTCAAGATCAACAGCATGCAGCTGCTGCAGGAAGTGAAACGGAACCAGACGAGGAAAATCGGTATCGTGACGATGCCGCAATTCATCACGCCGGAGATCGTGGATTTCCTGGCAGACAATGTGTCACGCAACCCCGGCAAAAGCGAGATCTACTTCCAGTTGGTGGACCGTGACGAGAACCTGTCCGTCCGCATGCATACCTTCAATAAACACGTGGAAATGAATGACGAATTGGCACATTGGCTGGACCAGCAGCCGGACCTGGATGTCTGGATAGATATTGCCAATAAGTAAGTAGAGAAATCCTATAACTACGGATGTCAAAAAAGCAGTAGTTTTACATCGGATTGATTTTTGAGTATACATCAACACCAATCATTAAATTATAAACTTTTAAATCTATACAAAATGGCTTTAGAATTCACAGATGCGAACTTCAAATCTAACGTGCTCGATTCGGATAAACTCACCGTGGTCGACTTCTGGGCAGAATGGTGCGGTCCCTGCCGCGCGATCGGTCCGGTTATCGAAGAGCTGGCGAAAGACTACGATGGCAAAGTGAACATCGGTAAAGTGAACGTGGACAACAACCCGCAGGTGTCCATGAACTACGGCATCACCAGCATCCCCGCTATCCTGTTCATCAAAAACGGCCAGGTGGTAGACAAACAAGTGGGCGCTGCTCCGAAAGCAGTTCTGGATAAAAAGATTCAGGCTAACCTCTAATCGGGTTTGAGCATATTGAAAAAGCCGTCTGGTTAATACCGGACGGCTTTTTATTTTAATGAATTGATTGTCAATAATTAAACTTCCATTACCTCCACTAACGGATGAGGTCGAATGTCCCTTTTTTGTCTTGCAGCTCCAATTTTCCATCTGCCTGCCAGAAGCCGAACCGGATGACGTAGACATAGGTGCCGACGGGTTGCGGTTCGCCGTTGTGGGTACCGTCCCAACCTTTGCGGTGGTCTGTGGTCGTGAAGAGCAGATTGCCCATCCGGTTATAGATCTGCATGCTGAACGCCATCACCGCTTTCGATTTGGGGCGGAATACGTCGTTCACCCCGTCTTTGTTGGGGGAAAACGCATTCGGCATCGCCAGCATGGAAGCATAATCGACCATGACGTTTACCGTATCCGCTGCGATGCAATTGGCGCCGGTGAGGGTACGCACGATGTATTGCGTGGCTACCAGCGGCCTGGCGGGCGTTTCCGGGCATACCGGGCAGGCGATGTTGCCCTGCGTCACGGGGCTCCAGATGTAGTCCGCAGCGTTGCCGGCCCTGAGCGTAAACGCATCCCCGATAGAAACGATGGTATCTGGCGTCAGGATCCTCATCCTCCCCAGGTTCAGGTTCGGCACATAAATGCTCGCCGCCTGCTGGCAGCCATTGGCATCCATGAGCTGCGCGCTGTAAATCCCCACGCCCAGGCCTTTCACTTCCGTACCGTTCACCACATTCCCGTTCCAGGTAAGGCTGTAAGGCGCCACACCGCCCTGCGGACTGAAATCCACCCATCCTTTCAACCGGTTACAGGTATCTTGCCAGGCCGTGTAAGGCAACATGAGCGCATCCGGCTGCACAAGCGTAACCTGCTGGCTGTCAATACAATAAGCATTCCTGATGTAAACTTTATATGAACCGGCGCCCAGGTTCTGGAAATCGGGCGAGCTTCCGAAAGCGCCGTTATTCAGCGCGAACTGCAGCGGCGCAGTGCCCTGGCTTACCTGCGCCAGGATGGAGCCGTTGGCCATCCCGAAACAGCTGGGATCGTTGCTGGTGGCGCTGGTGGTAAGCGTCCGCAGCAGGTCTCGGGTCACTGCGAAGTTGTAGAGCCCGGAGCAGCCGTTGTTGTCCGTAACGTTGACTACGTAATTCCCTATCGCGAGGTTCTTGAATTCGGGAATGGCACCGATAGCACCGCCGTTCAGCCGGAACGCATAGGGCGCCGTTCCGCCGGAAACCTGCAGTTGCACTTCGCCTGTTGCGTGGTTGCAATCTACGTCCTGCACTGTGCCGGTCGTCACTACGGCGGAAGTGATGGAAATATCGATGGCGTCGGTGACGGTGCATCCGCCATTGAACACGCTCACGCCGAAAGTGCCGGAGCCGGTTACGGTAATGGCGCGATCGTCTTCCCCGTTCGTCCAGCTATACCTGAAATTCGGCCCGGGCCCTGCGTCGAGGGACACGGGCGAGCCATTGCAGATCACGATATTGTTCTGGCCCAGCTCCACGGTGGGAACGGGCAGTACTACGATATTCTTGCAGAAGCTCCGCTGGTTGAGGGTGCCAATGTCGGTGATCAGGTTGATGGTATAGGTGCCGGGCTGATCGTATGTGATGGAAGGCGGCGTTTGGCCGGCGAAATTGGGGATGGAGGAATTATTGCAACTGCTGACCGTGAGCCGTGTGATCCCGCCCGTTCCCACATCAGGGATGAACGCATGCAGATCGTTCCCGGTACGGAAAATCGTAGAGATAGAGGGTGGGAAGTCCAGCAAACCGCCGGGGTTGCCCAATGAAGTGGCCGTTGGCGTGCCGGTAATCCCGCCAGCGAGGTCTACCCGCACCAACAGGTTGTTCCCGTTGTTGATGACCAGCAGGAACGTTTCCCCGCAATCCTGGAACACGGTTACGTCGCGCGGCTCGCTCAGCAGTCCGCCCATGGTACCGAGGTCGGTCCCGGTAGGCGCATTCGTGACACTGGCCCCGAAATCGTACCGTACCAGGTGGCTGTTCTGGTTTGTGACGAACATATGCCAGTTGGTCCCTTCTTTCACCATTTGCAATCCATAGGGTACGTTCATGAGGCCGCCGATATTGCCGAGGTTCACCATCGCCGGGACCGTCGTAAAATCGGTACCGAAATCGAACCGCGTCAAAGTATGGTTTTGCTGGTTGGTGGCGAAACCGTAATATCTGCCGCCCTCCTGGACGATAAAGAGATCGTAAGGGTAAGCCAGCACATTGCCGACATTGCCCCAGTCTACGCCACCGGTGGGCGTATTGGCCCAGGAAGCGCCAAAATCCAGCCGAACGATCTTCGGAACGGCGAAGGAGTTGCCGCCTACTACGATGAGGTGTTTCCCGGCCGCGTCTTCCACCGCCTGCACGCCTTCGGCATTGTCGGGCATTATGGCGGTGAATTGGGTGAGCATGGTGAATGTCGGCGTATTGAGGAGGCTGTTCCCGAAATCGAGGCGGGTGATGTTGCGATCGAAGTTATTGATCACGAACACGTAAAACCGTCCGTTTTCTTCCGTGATAACGCTATGGACGGGCCCGTTCAGGCTCGCACCGAAGTTTCCGAGGTTGGTGAGCCGGGGTTGGGTGAAGAGGCTGCCGGAACAGAAATTCCAGAACCAGGTGCCCACACCGGCGGATTGGTCCGTGATGTTGACGGGGGTACCGACACAAACCGTGTCCGGCGCCATAAAGCTGGCTGTTTGGGCGTGAACGGAAAGGGACTGACAGAGGACCAAACAAATGAGGTATAGGTATGAGCGCATTACTTTGACGATTCAATATGATTCGGCGCGGGAAAGATATTATTTTTTTCGATATTTTATTCCAGTTTTATTTACTTTCCTTATTTTGCCGGGTGTATCACCTCTTGTCTTGACCTTATCTTACTTTCATACCACATGTTACATTGGGAGAATATCGCCCGTGGTGCACTGGGCATGACGTTTCTTGTGCTCGTATGTTACCTCCTGAGCAACAACCGGCGCGCTGTTAACTGGCGGCTTGTAGGAATGGGGATCTGTGCGCAGGTCATGTTCGCCATGGGCGTGCTGGACACGCGCGTGGGCGGGCAGCCGGTATTCTGGCTGCTCTTTGGCATCCTGATCACCGTTTTCACCGTCCGGCGGGTGCTGCGCAGGGCAAAGGAAGGGTTCGGGCCGATGGGAGACCCTGTTGCCTGGCTGTTATCGCTGGCGGCGCTCGCGGGGTTCTTTTTCGGGATCGTGCGCAGCCCGGATTATCAGTTGCCGGCGGTTGCCTTTGCGGCGGGACTGGTCCCCATCTTCGTCATGGCGAAATTCCTCCCCAAAAGGAACCTCGAACTGCTCAAATGGACCGTGCTGGCCGCCTGCTTCCTCCTCACGATCTCCGTATACCTGCAATGGTGCCCGCCAGACGTGTTCCGCCGCGCCCTCAGCACCGTATCCTCCGCTTTCGTAGACCTGATCAACATCAGCCATAAAGGGACAGACTTCATGTTCGGGAAACTCGCCGACCCCTCGGGCTCCTGGGCCTATATTTTCGCCGTCCAGGTACTGCCCAACATTATTTTCTTCGCGGCGCTGTCGTCTATCCTCTACTACCTCGGCATTCTCCAGAAAATCGTTTTCGTTTTCGCATACCTGCTGAACAAGATGAAGATCTCCGGCGCGGAAAGCCTTTCCACCGCCGCCAATATCTTTCTCGGGCAAACCGAAGCGCCCCTCATGATCCGGCCGTATCTCGACAAAATGACGCGCTCCGAGATCATGCTCATCATGGTCGGCGGATTCGCCAACACCGCCGGCAGCGTCATGGCCGCCTATGTGGGCATGCTCGGCGGAACGGACGAACTGGCCAAGGAATACTTTTCGCTCCACATGCTCAGCCAGAGCATCATGAGCGCCCCCGCCGCCATCGTCTGCGCCAAACTCATGTTCCCCGAAACGCAGGACCATCTCATTCAGAAAGACCTGCAAATCCCCAAAGAAAAACTGGGCGACAACTTCCTCGACGCCATTTCCCTCGGCACCACAGACGGCCTGAAACTCGCCGTGAACGTGGGCGCCATGCTCATCGTGTTCACCGCCATGATGTATGTCGTAAACGCCATGCTGGGCTGGGTCGGCGATCAAACCAACCTGAACGCGTACATCACCAATATGAGCGGCGGGCAGTACACCTCCCTTTCGCTGGACATGATCCTCGGCTACCTCTTCTCCCCCGTTGCCTGGCTCATCGGCGTAGCCTCAACGGATATCCTGGCAGTAGGGCAACTCCTGGGCATCAAAACCGTACTGAACGAATTCCTCGCCTATCAATCGCTGTCGCAAATGAAGGAAGCCAACGTGATCCGCGATCCCAAGTCGCTCCTCATCGCCACTTACGCACTGTGCGGCTTCGCTAATTTCGCGTCTATCGGCATCCAGATCGGCGGCATCAGCCAACTGGCGCCCAACCAGCGCAAAAACCTCACGGAACTGGGGCTGAAGGCCCTCATCGGCGGAACGATCGCCTGCCTGATGTGCGGCTGCATCGCCGGGGCGCTCAGCTAAAAAAAATTCCTTCCGGGCGGTAAAACCTGGCATTCAGCGTCTTTGGCCGGAAAATCCGCCTTTTTGCAGGATAGCCCTCCAAATAACGTTTTCCATGTTTACTTTTACAATCAATCATATCACTATCACCTATAACCAGATCCGATTGCGTATTTTCTTCCTGATCGCCCTTATGGCCACGTCTGCCGCCGCTTTCGCCCAACGGAAATGCGGTACCGACGTCGCGCTCCAGAAAAAACTTCAGTCGCAACCGCTCCTGCAGGATAAACTGCGCGTGATGGAACAACAGCTCCGTCGCCCCAAAACGCAACCCGGCCCTTTCCGGACCTTCAACCGCGTCACGATCCCCGTTGTGGTCCACATCGTGCTGCCGGACCCGGCGCAGGTGACGGACGAACAGATCCTCGATCAGCTGGCATCCCTCAATCTCGACTATATCGCCCAGAACACGGACGTATCGCAGGTCCCCGCCGTATGGCAAGCCCTCACCGGCAACCCGGAAATACAGTTCTGCCTGGCCGCACGCACGCCCGACGGCGACCCGACCAACGGTATCACGCGGACCGTCTCCAACCGCACCTTCCCGATCGACAATGCCGGCGCCGAAGTGAAATATACAGGTACCGGTGGTGTGGCCGCCTGGGATTCAGACCGTTACCTCAACATCTGGGTCTGTGAACTGCGCGACAACTACCTCGGCGTGGCCACCTTCCCGCAGTTATATGTGCCGGAAGAACAGGGCGTGGTGGTGCATTACAGGGCATTCGGCAGCTCCGGTTCTGCCCGCCCGCCGTTCAACCTCGGCCGCACGCTCACACACGAGATCGGGCACTTCTTCAACCTTTACCACATCTGGGGCAATACCGACAGCAATACCTGTACTGACGACGATAACGTGGCCGATACGCCGCCGCAGGGCGAACAGAACTATGATTGCCCGAACGGCGTGCTGACAGACAATTGCAGTCCTGCAGCACCGGGGCTCATGTACATGAATTACATGGATTACGTGAACGATGCCTGCATGCATTTCTTCACTTCGGGGCAGACCGACCGTATGCGGACCGCCCTGGAAACGCAGCGCGCTTCGCTGATGTTCTCCGACGGCTGCCAGCCGGTAGACCAGAAAGCCAACGATGCTTCCGTGAACGCGGTGAAACGGCCCATTGGCTACCTTTGCGAACCCGGCCAAACGCCGCGCGTGGTGCTGAAGAACCGGGGATCGGCGGCTTTGACGAAAGTAACCATTCGCTACACCGTGAATAACGGCGCGCCGGTGGATTTCGGCTGGACGGGCAACCTGGGCTCCCTGGCGCAGGCGGTGGTGGAACTGCCGCCGTTTACCGCCCCGATCGGCGCGGCCACGCTGCAGGCCTATACCGTGAACCCCAACGGGGTGGCCGACGAGCAGCCGGAGAACGATTCTGCTTCCGTAAACATGACGTTTGCGACGCCGTCGGCTTTCCCGCTGGCGGAAGGGTTCGAGAACGCGGGATTCCCTCCTGCCGGATTTACCGTCCTTAACCCGGACCGTGGCCCTACCTGGCAGCGGACCGATTACGGCAGCAACAGCACACATTCCGCCGTGATGCGCAACTTCTTTTACAGTACCAACCATGCGATAGACGACCTGCTGGGCCCCGGTATGACCACTACCGGCAGCGATTCCGTCCGCCTCGTTTTCGATATCGCGGCGGCCACCACAACGCCCATCGGTACGGCCGGAACGATGTGGGATACGCTGGAGGTGATGGTCACCTTCGATTGCGGGCAAACGTTCATCCCCACGGGTTACAAGAAATGGGGGACTTCGCTGGTGACGCGCCGCATACCGACGGATACGGAATTCTACCCGACGGCCAGCGAATGGAGGCGCGATACGGTGGAGTTGACGCATATCCTCAAGGGACGGGCCTTCCGTGTCGTGTTCCGCAATACCTGCAACTGGGAGAACAATGTGTATCTCGATAATATCCAGCTGGAAAGCCGGCCTGTGCACCCGGAGCTGCGGGAAAAAGGGCTGCTTATCTGGCCGAATGCTTTCCGCGACCGGTTTTTCGTGGAGTTTTTACAGTGGCCGGAAGACCTGAAAGGCGTGGCCGTTTACGATGCGCTGGGGCGTGAAGTGTACCGCCGGGAATCGCTGCAGCGGAGCGGGAACAGGCTGACAATTGATTTGGTAAATGCCCCAAATGGTGTTTACTTTGTAAAGTTATTCTATAGCCAATCGGTAAGGACTTATAAAATAGTGAAAGCAAAATGACGACGAACTCAGGACCGAAACCGGCGCTTGCCGCCCTCCTTGCAGCTACTACGCTCGACAGCCAGCTGAAGACGATCGCAGACAAGGTATTGGCGCAGGAACGGATTTCGCAGGAAGACGGCATCGTGCTGTTTGAAAAGGGAGATGTAGGATTGCTCGGCGCCCTGGCCAATCACGTTCGCGAAAGGATGCACGGGAACAAGACGTATTTCAACCGCAACTTTCACATCGAACCGACCAACGTTTGCGTTTTTACCTGCAGATTCTGCTCCTATTCCAAATTATACAAAAACCGTGAAGAAGGCTGGGAACTGAGCGTTGATGAAATGCTCGACATCGTGAAGAAGTACGATGGCCAGCCCGTGACCGAAGTCCACATCGTGGGCGGTGTTCACCCCAAGATGCAGATGGAGTTCTTCATGGACCTCATGCGCAAGATCAAAGCCCACCGGCCAGACCTTCACATCAAAGGCTTCACCGCCGTGGAGCTGGATTACATGTTCCGCAAGGCGAAAGTGAGCATCGAAGAAGGGATGCGCCTCATGCACGAAGCCGGCCTGCAAAGCTTGCCCGGCGGCGGCGCAGAAATTTTCCACCCCGACATCCGCGCGCAGATCTGCCACGATAAAGTGGACGGAGACGGTTGGCTCGCCATCCACCGCGCCGCCCACAACACCGGCATGGTCACCAACGCCACCATGCTGTATGGCCACGTGGAGCAATACTGGCACCGGGTAGACCATATGGAGCAACTCCGCCGGCTGCAGGACGAAACCCATGGTTTCAACACCTTCATCCCCCTCAAGTTCCGCAACAAAGACAACGAGATGGCGAACGTTCCGGAATCCTCCATCGTGGAAGACCTGAAAATGTACGCCGTTGCCCGCCTTTATATGGACAACTTCCCCCACCTGAAAGCGTACTGGCCCATGCTCGGCCGCAGCACGGCGCAACTGACGCTTTCCTTCGGCGTGAACGACCTCGACGGCACCATCGACGATACCACCAAAATCTACTCCATGGCAGGCGCCGAAGAGCAGAAACCGTCTATGAGCACCGCCGAACTGGCCATATTGATCCGCCAGGCCGGGAGGTCGCCCATCGAAAGGGACACGGTCTACAACGAAATCCGCGATTTTTCCAATGTGGAGTTCACGGACGATGAATTCAAAAACTGACAGAACTGTTAATATTTCCAAAAGAGGAAAGGCATCGCTTTTCCTCTTTTGCTTTTTTACTACCTTCAAGCCTCTAAAAATCCGCAAAATGAAGCAACTCAACCTGGTACTGGCCCTCACGGGCGCTTTGTACCTGGCCGCCTGCCAGCCGAAAGACGGGCAACAGGGCGATAACGCCTCCGCTACTACAGACACGACCACCTCCCCCGCCACCACTACGCCGGCGGTAGACGATGGCCCGGTGTTCACCAAGGAAGGCGAACTGTCTTTCATCAGCAAAGCAAAAGGCGATACGATCAAAACCATCGATATCGAACTGGCGCAGACAGACGAAGAGCGCGCGCTCGGCCTCATGAACCGCAAAACCATGCAAGACACGCAAGGCATGTTGTTCATTTTCGAAGCCGCGGCCGAACAATCGTTCTGGATGAAGAACACCTACATTTCGCTGGATATCATGTACGTAGATGCCAATAAGGAGATCGTTTCCATCCGCAAATACACCACCCCGCTCAGCGAAGACGGCGTTCCGTCCCTCAAACCGGCGCAATATGTGGTGGAAACCAATGCCGGGTTCTCCGACAAATATCATGTGCAGGTGGGCGACAAGATCGAGTTCACCAAACTGAAATAAACTTATACAAGCCCTCGCTTGTAAGCTTCCTTGATCAGTCCTGCGGCGTTCTTTACCTGCAATTTCTGTATGATGTTGAAACGGTGGGTATCAACGGTCCGCAGGCTGACAAACAGCTTGTCTGCGATTTCGCGGCTGCTGAATTCCCGCGCGATCAGTTCCAGTATCTCCGTTTCGCGCCGGGTCAGCACATCCTTCTTCCGCAATCGCTTTTTGTGCTGGAACAAATCTTCCAGCAACATCGCCTTTACCTTGGTATCGATATACTGTTTCCCTTCGTAAACCGCTTCCAGCGCGGCCAGCAACCCTTCTTCGTCCATACTCTTCAATAAGTAACCGGCCGCTCCGGCCCGCATGACCTGCTTTACCTCCACGGTTTCCTGGGTGGCAGACATGCCCACGATGCGGCATTCCGGGAAATCCCTCCGCAGCATTTTGCACAATCCTGCCACGTTCTGCTCGGGCATGTGGAGATCGAGCAGGAGAATGTCAACCGGCACACGGCTCAGTTCGGCGCCCAGGTCGCGCCAGTCCGTCAGCGAGAAAACCGTCTCGATATGCGGATATGGAGCAAGCATGGCCGCGATCCCTTTGCCGATCACGGGGTGGGCATCGGCAATTCCCAACCTGATCTTCATACTATATGGCATTTTGAGGTTAAAGGACGAAATTACTCATCAGGCGTTGGAAATGCATGGTTTAGCAGGGTACGTATCACATGCTTATGTGGTAGTAGTGGTACTTAGGCAGTGCTGCCCGGAAAATTACGCGCTGCTGCGTAGGCCGCGGCACCGGCTGCGGGATAATTTTGCGGTAAACCTCTCTCATGAAGCGACCCAACACTGCTCTCATCACCGGCGCCAACGCCGGCATCGGCCTCGCGCTGTCTGCCAGGCTCCTCGGCCAGGGATACCGCGTGATCGGCACTTCGCGCTCCGGGTATATCGACGCGCTGAGCCATCCGCAATTCTTCTGCCTCCAGCTCGACGTGCGCGACCCCGCCAGCATCGAAGCCTGCCGGCAATCCCTCACCGGCATGTCTGTCTCCATCGATCTGCTCATCAACAACGCAGGCGTGGCCGACGATGTATTCCAGACCGTTCCGGAAAGAACTTCCTTTGAAAACACCTTCTCCACCAACGTCACCGGGCTCGTATTCTTTACCGAGGCCGTGATCGGGCTGGTGCCTCCCGGCGGACAGGTCATCAACATTTCGACAGACATGTCGCTGCTCACGGAAATCGCCATGAACGGCCCGGCTTACCGGATGTCGAAAGGCGCGGTGAATATTTACACGAAAATGCTTGCGCAGCGGTTAACGGAAAAGAAGATAACGGTGACGGCGGTGCACCCGGGCTGGGTGCGCACCAAACTGGGCGGCGATCAGGCGCCGTTGCTGCCGGAAGCCTCCGCAGCAGGGATCCTCGACATTATTTTCGCGCAGAAAAATAGCGGCGAATTCCGGAATGTGGCTACCGGAAAGCATTTCGCGCTGTAGAAAAATTACTTCAGCTCTTCCATCGTAAACGATTTCTGGCGGCCTCTGTACTTTTTGCGGACGGCCTGCACATCGCTTTCCGAGACCTTTTCGGCCTTATTGCTCCATGCGTTGCGGAGGAAGCTCATCAGCTGCGCGATGTCTGCGTCGGAGAACTCGTCGTTGCTGGCGATGCCCGGCATGTCGCCGTTGATCTCGGGGGATTTGTACACTTTGCCATTGACCTGCACGGGCCCGGTGAGGCCATAGAGCACGATGGCGATGAGGCGTTCCTTTTTCCCGGTCACGATCTCGGAGTGGTTGAGCGGCGGCGCGAGGGATTGAATGCCTTCACCGTCTGCGCCATGGCAGGTTTGGCAAATGGTTTTGAAGAGCAGGTTGCCGCGGGGGAACTCGCGGACGAGGGCTTCGTCCAGCCGGGCTTTGCGGTGATTGGAAATATCGACCAGCACCTTTTCCAGCCGGCGGCGGATGACGAGGTTAGTATCGGCGTTCCAGGTTTTGATGGCAGCCAGCAGTTCAGCTTCTTTGTCCTTCGCATTGCTGATAACCGCGTCCGCGATAACCTTATCATTGGGATAGCGTTGCCAGATGCTTGCCAGGAGGGCTTTTGCGGCCGCCGGGTCCACCTTCGCCACGAACGGGAGTATGTATGCGGCAACCGGCGCGGTTACTTTCGCGGTAGCGGCCTCCGTCATTTTCGGAAGGAGTTGCTGCATATTGGATTTGTTCAGCACGGATGGCAAAACCGACAGCCCCTGGCGGCAAAGTGCCGCTTTCGTGGTATCGAGCAACGGCAATATGTCTGCAGCCGTAAGCGCGTGGAGGCCTTCCAACGCCCAGAGCGCGTGCTGTTGGCTGTAATTATTATTGCCAGCCCGTAATATTTCACGCAATTGCGGAACAAGTTCATTCCGCTGTCCGTCCACGATCAATTGCTGCGCTTTGTCGCGCACCCAGCCGTTTTCATGTTGCAGTGCATTCACCCAATCTGCGGGCGTATCGCCGATTTTGAAAGTTTGCGGCTTCGAGTTTTTGGGAAAGATGCGGTAAATACGGCCACAATTCAGCGGATCGGTGAGCCCGCGCATGCCGATCTCGTTTTTCAGATATGGCGTGAGGTAAGTTTTATGCTGGATGATGCCGCGATACATGTCTAACACGTACAGCGCGCCATCGGGACCGAGGTAGAGGTTCACGGGGCGAAACCGCTCGTCTGTGCTGGCGAGGAATTCGCGGCCGGCGTAGGCCTGTTTTCCTTTGACGAAATAGCCGCTATCGCTGAGGATGTTACGTTTGATGAGGTTCGCGGAAGGTTCGGCCACGAAGGGATTATTCAGAAATGCGGCGCCGAAAAGCGGATCGCGGTAGATCACGGGGCCGCAGGCGGCGGTGAAATTGACGAGGCGGAGGCTATCGTCCAGCACACCTTTCATATATCCGCGGTTGACGCCGGGCGTGGGGCGGATGGGCCAGGTGCGGTTATCGGGGACGATGTTTTCGTTGAACCCTTCCACGCGGCGCTGGTTAGGATTATTGCTGCCGAGGCCGGGAGAGAAATAATCGCCCAGGAGGTTTTCGGAGTTATTATTGTAAAAAAGGCGGCCTTCATCGTCTTGCGTGATGCCCCACTGCCCGCGGAAATGGGTCTCCTCTTTGCGCCATTTCCCGTTTTCGAGGCGATAGCGTTTGGAGGATTTGGCGGAATAGATCCAGTTGTCCATAGCCCGGAGGAGGCCATTGGGCTGGTGTTCCACGTTGCCGCCTTCGGTATACAGGGAATCGACGAGGGTTTTGCGGCCGGGTTTGTCGTGGTTGATTTCGATGTACCAGAGCCGTGGGGGCTCTGCCACCAGCAGGCCGTTGCCCACGATGGCGAGGGCGCGCGGGAGGATGAGGGAGTCGAGGAACACGGTGCGGGTATCAGCCCGGCCATCGCCGTTGGTATCTTCGAGGATAACGATCTTTCCGTTGGGAACGTCTTCGCCGGTGCCGGCGGTATCGGGCATATAGCCGGTCATCTCCGCGACCCACATACGGCCGTTGCGGTCGAACGTCATGGCCACGGGCACTACGACCTGTGGCTCGGCGGCGACGGACTGGATCGTGAAGCCTTCTTCGAGCCGGAAGGAACGGAGGGCATCTTCAGGAGAAAGCACGGGGCTTTCCGCGAAATCCCTGCGCATGGCGAGCGAATCTGCCTTGGCGCCTTTGCCTGCGGGCTGGCAGGCGGCAAGTGCCCACAGCACGAGCAATCCCCCGAGATAAGTCAGTTTCCTGGTGCTAAAGCCTCCCTTCATGCTTTGAAATCGATTGTATTAAGTCGAAAATATACAAATCCTGCCCGGAAGTCAAAAATTTGCGGGGGCTAAAATAAGATTTGGAAGGGCAAAAACGATGTAAATCTTGATCAGTGGTAGGTGGTTAAACCGAACTTCCAGAAATATAAGTTATCCGGTCGTCGATATCCGGAATGAGGCCGCGGAATATGTCTTTCAGGCGTTCGAAGCCTTCTTTACTGCCGGCGGCATAAACGTTTAGTATGTCCAACGGTGTTTCTCCGGCATCATTTAAACGGGAAAGTTCAGCCCCGTTTCCCAGCAAAAGCCCGATCATTTTCATGGTTTCAGGATCAGGGGTATCCAGATTTTCCTGCATCATGCCATCTATCGCGACGTCCATTAAAATATGCAGCGGCGTTTGCCCGTCTTCGAAAGCTGTATTTACATCTCCACCGGCTTTGATAACGGATTCCAGCATATCCGGGTCATCACCTAATAAAGCAATGAGCAACGCCTCAGCTTCATAATATGCCGCGCTTTCTTCCCCGGGACCAGATGTTACGTTCATACAAGTAATTTTACTTTACGGCCAAAGTACAAATTCAAGCGGATCAAAAAAACTTCCGCCTGAAAACGTTCCTGATCTGCGAATACCCGTTCATCAAGCTTCCCACCACGAAATTCTCTTTCAGGTTGTTGCGCACGGTACTTCGCATGATCCGCACCACCACATCTTTCTCCACCTCCCCTTTCTCCTTCACCTTCGCCAGCAGATTGACCGCGATCAGCCCCAGCAGCGCGCCGAACAGGAAAAGGAAGTTCCAGTCCTGCAGTTCGATGATGTGCAGGGATTTCGTCCACCGGGGCCCTCCCCACTCCGCGTCCACTTTCAGGTGGCGGCCCGTGAAGTAGTCGGCCAGGATACCGCCGGCCAGCGGCGCCAGCGCGGAAAAAATAGCGGTAATGATGTTCTTGGCGGAGAGATAAATGATCGCATCGGCCGTGGGCGCCAGTTTCAGGCCGATGTTGGTGAGGCTTAGATTGATCCCCGCGTTCGAGAAACCCATCAAAATATGAATAAGCGAAAGCAATACGAGGTTCGGCCAGAGGTACGACCAAAGCCCCACGAAACACCAGGCCAGCAAACAGATGATATACAGCGGCGCCCCGATGGCAATGATGGTCTTATTACTATACCGGTCCGCGAACTGGCCCCAGATGCGGATCGTAAGGATGCTGCTCACCTGGCTGAGGATCGTTAATCCGATGATGTACGACAATGGCAGGTTCATGCTTTTCATCATGAACACGTTGAAGAACGGCGATGCGATGTTCACGGCAAACACCCAGGCCGAATTGAACACGAGCAGCCGGCGGAAATTCGGGTCGCGCAGCGGCCGGCGGAGCATGACGAACACGTTTTCCCGCGGCAGGATCTTCTTCGGTTCCGGCGTTCCCGCCAGCATCGACGACCCGATGATCCCGGACGTTCCCGCCAGCACGAACATCAGGCCATAACTCTGCATTTCAAATGCAGGAAAATTATCCTTCACATAATCGAGCCCCAGCGCCAGCAGCAGGCTCAGCACCACGTTCAGCGATTGCATGAAGGCGCTCCTTCGCCCGAAAAAAGCACCCAGGCGGTTTTCGGGTATCAGGTCTTTCATCCAGGAATTCCAGCTGGCGCCGGCGATGGCGCCAGACAAATAGTAAAAGAAAAGTACGGGAATGAGCAGTTCCAAAGACAGTACACCGGGGAAAATGAGCGGTACCAGGCCGATGAGCACCAGCGGCAAACGCGCCAGCAACGAACAAATTACCGTAATGGCCCGCCGGTTGTTGAACTGCCGCACCAGCCAGATCGAAATAAGCTGGAACATGTTCACCATGGTCGGCAACGCCGCGATAAGACCCAGCTGTAGGTTGTTTGCCCCCAGCAGGATGGCCATCGCCACGATGAAAGCGCCCCCGGTAAGCGTGGTCATCGCTTCCGAGAACAATCCGTCCCAAACTACCTTCCGCAGTCCTTTTTCCACTTCCTGTTCCGTCAATACGTCTTTCGGCTGTAAGTTCATGTGCCCGGTTTGGGGTTGGTGCGCAATCTTTGTGCCGGATAAAGCCGCTTAACCGGTTGATAATAAATCAAAACAGGCGCCCCTTTTCGGAGGCGCCTGCAGTTATCGCATGTGATGTTTTAGTAGCTAGTTGAGACTGCGGAAGTCTACCGGCACCAGTTTGCTCACGCCGGCTTCCTGCATGGTTACCCCGTAGATCACGTCTACCGCGGCCATCGTCTGCTTGTTGTGCGTAACGATGATGAACTGCGAATTGTCGGAGAACTTGCGGATCATGTTGGTGAACTTACCTACGTTGGCATCGTCGAGCGGCGCGTCCACCTCATCGAGGATACAGAACGGCGCGGGCTTGATGAGGTAAATGGCGAACAGGAGCGCCGTGGCGGTGAGGGTTTTCTCTCCACCCGACAACTGTGTGATGGCGGCAGGCCGTTTCCCTTTCGGCTTGGCGATGATCTCGATACCGGTATCCGCGAGGTTGGTGGGGTCGTTCAGGATCATATCGCATTGGTCTTCTTCGGTAAACAGCGCCTTGAACACGCGGATGAAGTTTTCCTTCACCTGGTTGAACGTGTCGAGGAACTTCTGGTTGGCGGTGGATTCCACTTCCTGGATCGTTGCCAGCAGCGATTCCTTGGCGTTTACCAGGTCGTTTTTCTGTTCGAGGATGAACTCGTACCGCTTCTTCATCTCGGTATACGCTTCGATGGCCGTGGGGTTGATCTCGCCCATGTTCTCGAGGCGCTTTTTCAGCCGTTCGGCGTTGGCCTGCAGGTCTTCGACAGACTGCGTGCCCGTACGGTCTTCGTCCAGTATCTCGTCGAGGTTTACTTTGAACTCCACGCTGAGGCGCTCTTTCATGGACGCCAGTTGCAGTTTCAGTTCGTTCACCTTGTCTTTGATCTGGTTGAGCTGCTGATCGAGCATATCGCGCGTTTTCTGCTTGGAGCGGAGCACGCTTTCCAGTTCCTGGAGGTGGTTACGGAAGTTATAGTATTCCTGGTCTTTCTCGTTCACGGCTTTTTCCTCTTCCTCGCGGCGGCGGAACAGTTCCAGCAATCCGTCTTCGGAAGTACTGAGGCGGTCTTCGGCCGCGGCGATGTTGCCGGCGGTGTCTTCCAGCTGCCTGCGGTTGCTTTCGATCTGGGCGTGCAGGTCGGTCAGTTGCTTGCGCTTGAATTCCAGTTCCTGTTTGAGGGCCTGCACCTTGCTTTGCTGGCGCGTGTGCTGGAGGTTCTGGTTGTTGTACTGGACGTTGGCCTGGTTGAACTGCTGCTCCGCTTCCTGGCTGGCCCTTTCGGCGGCCACGATGCTGTCGTGCAGACTGTTCACCCGGTCGTTGAGGGTATCCAGTTCGTCTCTCACGGTGGAGATCGACTGTTCGTTGGTAGCGAGGGAACCTTCCATTTCGGCGAGGCGTTTATTGCCCGTTTCGATCATGTGGTGGAAGTTCTCGATACGGTTTTGGAGGCCGAACAGCTGGTTATTGAGTTGATTGACGCGCTCGCGGGCGGCGTTGATCTTGTTTTCGTTGAGCTGGCTGTTGTAGCCCAGCACTTCGTCGTGCTTGGCCTGGAGTTTCGTTTTGAGGGAGCTGACCACGCCTTCCAGCTCGCGGATTTCGGCGTCGAGCTTTTCGAGGTTCTTGGCGCGGCCGAGCTTCTTCCCTTCGAACAAACCTACGGAACCGCCGTTCATGCTATATTTCCCGCGGTGCATCTTGCCCGATTTCTCGGTGATGAGCACGTCCTGCTCCGGGAGCTCGCTGAAGTTGATGGATGCGAGATCTTCGGCCACGAACACTTTGCCGAGGAGATAATTCCCCAGGCCTTTGTATTTCTCGTCGATCTCTACCAGATCGAGCGCCGGGATGGTGGCGGGCGGCGTGAAAAGGCTGCCGGCCTGGTGGTTGAACTGGTCGAGGATGAAGAAGTTGGCTTTGCCTTTCTTGTTGCCGTCGAGCAGGCGGATGGCCTGAACGGCTTCCACGGCGTTGTTGACCACGTAATAGTTCAGGTACGGCTCCAGCAGGTTTTCGATGCAGGTGCGGTAATCTTCCTTACAAAAGAATATGTCGGACAGGATGGGCGCCTTGTTGTTCCATTCATTGTTCTTTTTGAGGAACTTGATGGATTCAGGATAGCCTTCCAGGCTGTCTACGAGTGATTTGAGGAGGTCGTACTCGTTCTTTTTGGAATCTAGTTTCCGGTTTTCGTCTACCAGTTTGTCGCGCAGCCCTTCGATCTCGCCCTGGGCGGTGAGGATCTTGCCTTTGGTCTCTTCCTGGAAAGCGATCATGTCTTCCAGTTCCTCTTTGGAGGTCTGGAGGTTGTCTTGCAGCGTTGTTTTTTCATCTTCCAGCTGCTGGATCTGGGCGAGGCGGGTCGTCTTTTCCTCCTGGAGCTGCTGGATGCCGCGCTGGAGGTTCTGGACGGAGGTATCGGCCACGGCCACTTTCTTTTCCGCTTCGAACTGCTGGCGTTGCCATTGTTGCTGATCGCGGCGGAGGTTTTCGAGGTGGAGTTTTTTCTCTGAGAAGTGTTGTTTTTTCTCGTCCACCATTTCCTGGAGGGTTTCCAGTTCGTCTTGCATGGATTCGAACACTTCGGCCTCGTCGGTCACCTGTGTTTCGGTGAACGCGATGGATTCGGTGAGGCCGTTGAGCTGCCCTTCCGCGCTGCCGAGGAAGTCGGTGATGCCTTTTTCCCGTTCGCGGAGGTAGGTCAGCTGCTGGGAAGCGAGGTTTTTATCGTTTTCCTTCGTGCGGATGGTGGAAACGAGCTCGTTGAAGGAGCGTTGCAGTACCTGGAGCTCGCGTTCCTTGGCCACGAAATGGAGCTTGTCCTGTTCCACGGCGGCCTCGTCTGTGGAGATTTCGGCTTCCAGTGCGAATTTCCGGTCGGTTTCCTGCTGCTGTTGCTCGGTGAGGTCGCGGAAGGTGATGTTAAAACCTTCGAGGGCGGCTTTGGCGAGCTCTATGCTGGCTTCTTTATAGTCTTTTTTGATCTCGTAGTAGCGTTCGGCTTTTTTGGCCTGGCTCTCGAGGGTTTTGAGGTTGTTATTGATTTCGAAGAGCAGGTCTTCGATACGGTTGAGGTCGCCTTCGGTGGCGTCCAGCTTGGATTTGGCTTCTTTTTTCCGGGTTTTGTAGATGGAGATCCCGGCGGCCTGCTCGAGCATGCGGCGGCGGGAGTTTTCCTTGTCCTTGATGATATCGTCTACCATCCCGAGCTCGATGATGGCGTAGGAGTCGGTGCTGACGCCGGTGTCGAGGAAGAGGTTGTGGATGTCTTTCAGGCGGCAGGCCACATCGTTGAGCCGGTATTCGGAGTCGCCGTTTTTGTAGAATTTGCGTGTGATCGTAACCGTGGTGAATTCCGTCGGGAGTACGTTCTTGTTGTTCTCGAAAGTGAGGCTCACTTCGGCCATACCGGAGGCGGAACGGGTGCGGGAGCCGTTGAAGACGAGGCCGGCCTGGTTTTCGGAGCGGAGGTTGGAGATCTTGTGCTCGCCGATCACCCAGCGGATAGAGTCGATGATATTACTCTTTCCGCAGCCGTTCGGGCCGATCACACCGGTCACGCCTTCGTCGAAATGCAGTACGGTCTTATCCGCAAAACTTTTGAAACCCTTGATCTCTAATGTTTTTAAACGCACATTTGTCGGATTACGAATTACGAAAGATGAAGCAGCAATCCCCGGAAACACCGTTCCCGAAACATTCCTGCGCCATGATTTGGCCGCCAAAGATAATCGAATTCTGCTGATTACAGCACTGCGCAGGGTTGCCAGCCGTGGCGGCGGTTTTCAGATATGGCAACGGGGCATCCGATCTCTCTTCAGTAAGTTATCGCAAACCTGTAAATGTGGATAAGGAATTTATACACACTTGGGGATAATTTATACACCACAATATTAAACAATAACCACTATCTTACTGATAACGAATCAAATACGCTCACCTGCGCATAGATCCGCACCTGCCGCCGCCCGCCGGGGCCGATGCCGGGTTTATTCGTAATTTTGCCCGCAATGCAAGAACGTTGGACCAAAGAAGCGAAAGCCTTTATTTTCAGTTACCATTTCAGCAACGGACTGCGCACAACGCTGAGCGTGGTTGTCCCCTCCCTTATTTTCGGCCTCAGCGGCCATTTGTCTACCGGTATCGCCATCTCGATGGGCGCCCTCTGCACCGCGCTCGCCGATGTGCCGGGGACCATCATCCATAAGCGCAATGGACTGATTATCAGCACCATTCTTATTTTCCTGACGGCCCTGGGCACGGGGCTCCTCCTACCCTACACGCCGGCGCTCGTGGTCTGGGTGGGGCTTTGCAGCTTCTTTTACAGTATGCTGCTCATCTACGGCAACCGCGGCGGGAACATCGGCGTGGGGGGCCTCCTGGTCATGGTATCGGTCATGGCCGAGCACCTGACCTGGCAAATGGCGATCGAAGTATCGCTGCTGACGCTCTCCGGCTCCATCTGGTACGCCCTGTTGGCCCTCCTGCTCTGGCAGATCCGGCCGTACCTCACCGTGCAGCAGACCCTGGGCGACTGTATCCAGCAAACCGCCCGGTACCTCCGCCTGCGGGCAGACTTCTACCGCCCCGAAAAAGACATTACCACTACTTATAAAGACGTGCTCGCCCAGCAGGTGATCGTCAACGAAAAGATGGAAGCCGTACGCGAACTGCTCCTGAAAATGCGCTCCGCACAGCAGGGCACCACGTCCATCTCCAAATCCATGGTGCTGATATTCCTCGACCTGGTAGATATGCACGAGCAGTTCATGGCCTCCCAGATCGACTATACCTCGCTGCAAAAGAAATTCGCCGGCACCCAGGTCATCGAACAGCTGCACCACACCATCGTCCAGTTCGCCGACGAGCTCGATCATATCGGTATTGCGGTTTCGGCGGGGCTACGGTCTCTCCCGCACGTCAACCTCAAACTGGAACTGGAAAAATCGCGGCGGGCGTTCAAAGCCTATCAAGCCTCCCTGCCCACCCTGCGCGAACGGGCAGACCTCATTCCGTTCGACGGTGTTTTCGACAACCTGGAGCACATCGCGCAGCGCCTCTACAACCTCCACCGCCTCACCCGGCTGGAAAGGGCCAAGGAAGCCTCGTTCGACCATCAGCTGGAGCTTTCCGCCTTCACCACGCGGCAGCGGTACGATGTGGAGACCTTCCGCAACAACCTGACCTTCAATTCCCACATCTTCCGCCACGCCCTGCGCACCGCCCTGGCCATGGTCACGGGCTTTCTATTGGGGCATGCGCTCGATCTGAGCAAGACCTACTGGATATTGCTGACGATCATGGTGATCATGAAACCCGGTTTCAGCCTTACCAAGACCCGTAGCTTCCAGCGGATCATCGGCACCATCATCGGCGCGATCTGCGCGGCGGGAATCCTGTGGCTCACCAAGAACGACGTCGTCATTTTTTCCGTCATGCTCGTCTGCATCCTGGGCGCGTACAGCTTCCAGACTTACCATTACGTGACGAGCGTGATCTTCATGACGCCATTCATCGTTTTCCTCCTTCATTTCCTCCACCCGGCCGATTTCGAGAACGTGACCCAGCGCGTGCTGGACACCCTCATCGGCGGCGGTATCGCATTCCTCTTCAACTACATTTTCTGGCCGAGCTGGGAGTACCGCTTCCTCCCCGAATACATGATCAAAACCATGGAAGCCAACCGCGCGTACCTCCAGGAAGTGACCAACCTCTATACCGGCAAGCCTTTCAGCCTCATCGCGTACAAACTGGCGCGTAAAGACGTACACGTGACCACCGCCAACCTCACTTCCGCCTTCCAGCGGATGCTGTCGGAGCCCAAAAGCAAACAGAAACACGGTTCGCAGCTCTACCATTTCGTGGTGCTGAGCCATTCCCTTTCCAGCCACATCGCCCAGTTATCTGGCTACGCCCTCCAACACCGGCTGCAATACCAGCACCCGGAGTACAAGGATATCATGCTGTTCCTCAACACGCTCATGGACCAGGTGGTGCAATACGTCAATACCGGCACCTGGGGCGAAGACCCCGCCGCGCCAGCCGCCTTCCATTCCCTCGAAGAACGCCTCACGCACCTCATCGCCGTGCGGCAGGAACAGATCAACCAGGGCCAGGGGCAAACCGTGGAGCGGGAAGAAATGCTGGAGATCAAGCACGTCCGCGATCAGCTCCAGGCGCTCTATTCCGTCCTGAAAGACATGAAAAAGGCCGCGATCCACGCGGCCCAGATCAATGATTAATATGTTGATGGCTACAATTCCGTCACGATGATGAACTGATCGGTAACGGGAATGGAGAATTGCAGGATATGGTCGAAGAACGCCGGCCCGTATTCCGCGTAGTACGGCAGCAGGTTTTCTTTCCGCTCCTGCAGCGAGTTGCCGGGGAACAGGCGGTCTTTCACCGTCTGGATCTGCTCCGTCTGCCAGGCGAATTTCTTCTTTTCCGCGCGCAGGAACTTGTGCTCCAGTTTCCCGATGGACTTGATCGCCCTCGAGCGTTCGGCGTTCACACTGGCCGCCAGCGTTACATCGATCTGCTTCGCCTTTTCTTCCAGCTCGTTGAAGAGTTTTTCGACTGCCGCATATTCGTCGCGCAGCACGAGCGCCGCGTTGGTATGTTCGTGCACGAATTTGCTGATGATGAGCCCCGTGTCTTCGAACAGCGCGTCGGGCGTGAGGCCCAGCTTGTGCAGGCGCGCATGTTCCTCCCGGCGCACCCACAAAAACGAATTGCGGAGCAGGATCACGGGATACGGTACCTTATGATACTGGAACAAATCCTTCAGCTCGAGCCAGTACGCCACTTCGCCGCCGCCGCCGATGAATGCGATGTTGGGAAGGATGGTTTCCTGGAGGATGCCGCGCAGAATAACATTGGGGCTGAAACGCTCCGGATGGGCCTCCAGCTCGTTCAGCAATTCGTCGCGCGTGAAGGACAACGGTGTGTGTAGAACTTTCCACAATTCCCCATCTTTCACGATGCGCTCGCGTTTGTCGTCGATGAGATAGAAAAGATTTATTTCGCGGGGCGTGGCTTGTACCTTGAAATGGGCTGACAGTTTGTCGATCGTTTTGGAAACGATCGGCTCGGAACTTTGGTGCAGCAGTTCGTCTTTCATGACGGGGATCAGCTGCCGTTTGAAGTTGGGATGGTCGGGGATGAGCACCACCAGGCCATAGCACCCGAAAAGCTCGTTGACGAGGCTCAAGGTAGCCTGCTGGATATTGGGCTGTTCGAGGTAGGCTTTGCGGAGGATGTCGGTCAATTGGGGGCCGTACGGCAGGAAGCCGATACTGTCACCAATTTGTTGGATCATCGGTTCGAGGTTTTCGGTGCGCATGCGCCCCACGGCCCCGGTCTGGCCGGTCTCCCAGGTGAGTTTGCGCCCATCCAGCCAGATGGATCCCAGCTCGTCGAGGTCGGCGTCTTCGCTGCCCATATAGTAAACGGGCACGAAATGCTTGCCGGGATGCTGGCGGGCGAGCTCCTGCGCCAGTTTGACGGTTTGCAGGATTTTATAGGCGAAATAGAGGAAACCGGTGAAGATATTGGGCTGATGGGCGGTACAGACCGTGAAGGTGTTGGTAGCCTGCAGCAGCCCGATATTGGCGCGGACCTCCTCCCGGATTTCCAGGTGGGCGTATTGCTGATAGAGCGTTTCTGCCAGAATGTCCCGGCGCAAGGGCTGCCCTTCCTTTAATTTAATAGCCACCCGGAAGTCGGGCTCCGTGGGGCTATAAGCGTAAAATTCCCGTAACGGCGGCTGTCCGGACAGAAAATTGGCAATGATGGGACTGAAATAACCTGTATCTTCGATCGGTACCGTGTGGAACGTTATGCCCGGATGAGTATGTTGGATCACTGAGTCTGCTTTTTGAGGACACGAATTTACGTCAATTACGCATTACGAATCTACGTATTTCCTACCTGCCATTTCTGCCATTTATCAAAATTACCCCCGAACGCTACATATTGTGGCACAACAATCTGGCGCCAGATTTGTAAAATCTACGTTGACCCGGACCGGAATTCTACACTTAGCTTAAAAAAACTTTTTATCTTATGAGAATTGCATATATAGCCTCGTATTACCCCCGTGAGTGCGGAATCGCGACTTTTACAGAGCATTTGATCAAGGCCATGCAGTGCCAGTACGAAGCGCCCGAAGTGAGCGTGATCGCGATGAATGATGAAGGACAGGAATATGACTATCCGCCGGAAGTCGCGTTCACCATCCGGCAGCAGCAAATGTCGGATTACCTGGATGCGGCAGATTGGGTGAACGGCAGCGGGATAGACCTGGTTGTTGTGCAACACGAGTTCGGCATCTTCGGCGGTGAAAGCGGGATCTTCCTCCTGCCCTTCCTTCACCGGTTGAAAGTTCCTTTTATCGCTACCTTCCATACGGTGCTGAAGGAGCCTTCGTTCCTGCAGAAAAGCATCGTCCGCGAAATATCGCGGCAGGCGGAACGGGTGGTCGTAATGAGCCGGCTCGCCATCTCTTTCCTCGAAGATATTTATGAAGTATCCCCCGACAAGATTTCACATATCCCCCACGGCGTGCCCGATTTCGGGAATTTATCGATCCGTGCGGATGTGGTGCCCGATAACCTCCGCGACCGGAAGCTCATTTTCACGTTCGGGCTGCTGAGCCGCAACAAGGGCATCGAAACCGTCATCAACGCATTGCCGCAGGTGATCGAAAGGCATCCCGACGTGATGTACGTGGTGGCCGGCAAAACGCATCCGGCCGTGCTGCGCAATAGCGGGGAAGAATACCGCCAGAGCCTCCAGCAGCTGGTAAACAACCTGGGGCTGGGAGACCATGTGCTTTTCCTCGATAAATTCCTCACGGAAAACGACCTTTTCGCCTGGCTCACGCGCAGCCAGATCTACGTAACGCCGTACCTGAGCGAAGCGCAGATCACCAGCGGAACGCTCACTTACGCATTGGGTGCCGGCGCCGCGGTGCTTTCCACACCTTATTGGTACGCAACGGAGCTGCTGGCCAACGGCCGCGGGAAGCTGTTCGGTTTCGCGCAGCACGAAACCCTCGGGCAAATGATCCTCTCGCTGCTCAACGAGCCCGCCAAACTGGAAGCCCTCCGCGAAAAAGCCTCCGAATACGGCCGCGAGCTGCAATGGAGCCGGATGGGCGCCAGGTATCTCCAATTGGCGGTAAAAGTCCTGAGCATCCCCCGCCCCACCGTATTGCCCGACCCGCTGCCCGATCCCTCCGCGCTCCCTCCCCTCAACCTCACCCACATCCGGCGGTTGACGGACGATACGGGCATCGTACAGCACGCCAAATACGGTATTCCCAACCTGAAAGAAGGATATTGTGTAGACGATAATGCCCGCGCCCTCATGATGACGCTCATGGCGCAACAGTTCCGCAAAGGCAAGGAAGCGCCCGAGCTGTTGCCCGTATACCTCAGTTTCATCCATTACATGCAGACGCCCGACGGCAATTTCAGGAATTTCCTCAGCTTCAGCCGGCAGTACCTCGATGAAGTTGGTTCCGAAGATTCTTTCGGCCGGACCGTCTGGGCGCTGGGCTACCTCATCCGGTTCGCCCCCAACAATTCCTACCGCGAATTCGCTTATGAACTGTTCCACCGCTCCATCCAGCACTTCGCGGCGCTGGAGCACCTGCGCGGCCGGGCCAACAGCATCATAGGCGTTTGTCACTATATTCTGCACCACCCGGCAGACGAAGGGATGGTCCATGTCCTCGAACAGCTCATCCAGCCCATGATCGATGCCTGGGAACGGAATGCTACGGACGAATGGCAATGGTTCGAGAAATCCATGACCTACGATAACGGTATCCTTCCACTCGCCATGCTACACGCCGCAGAAGCGACCGGCAACGAAAAGTGGCGCAATATTGCATTGACCAGCCTATCCTTCCTGGAAAACCTCACCATGGCGCATGGTTATTTTTCGCCCGTGGGCAACAACGGATGGCACTGCGAAGGCGGCGCCTGTCCACTGTTCGACCAGCAGGCGATCGAAACCATGGCCATGGTCTTACTGTACCAGCAAGCGTATGCGGCCACAAACGAAACAGACTATCTCCGGAAAATGTACACGTGTTACCAATGGTTCCTCGGCGAAAACGTGCTCCGCATTCCGCTGTACGACCATGAAACACACGGCTGTTGCGACGGATTATCGGCCGCGGGGCTGAACCGGAACCAGGGCGCAGAATCCACTTTGGCATATTTTATTTCACATATTGCCGTATTACAAACTTGTGAGGCCATCCCAAAACCGGAAAAATCCGTACGTACTACCATCATTTCAACAAATGTTGTCAGTAAAATCAGTTAACAACCCATGAAAATCGCGATCCTTTCCCCAGTAGCGTGGCGCACACCGCCCGTTAGTTATGGCCCCTGGGAACAAATCGCGTCCAACGTGACGGAAGGCTTGGTCCGCCGCGGTCTGGACGTAACACTGTTTGCCACCCAAAATTCGATCACGGGCGCTAAGCTCAAAGCTGTTTGTCCCCAAGGTTATGAAGAAGACCATTCGCTAGACGCCAAGGTCCAGGAATGCATGCACATCAGCATGTTGATGGAAGAAGCGCGGTACTTCGACATCATCCACAATCACTTCGACTTCCATCCGCTCACGTTCAGCCGGCTCGTCCGCACGCCGATCGTGACCACGATCCATGGATTTTCGTCGGAGCACATCGTTCCCGTTTTCAAGCGGTACAACCGGAACACGCATTACGTTTCCATCAGCGAAGCCGACCGCCATCCCGACCTGCGGTATGAAGCCACGGTCTACAACGGCATCGATCCCGCGCAGTTCGATTTCAGCGACACACCGGGCGAATACCTCCTGTTTTTCGGCAGGCTGCATCCGCACAAGGGCGCGCACGATGCCATCAAAATCGCGCAACTCTGCGGCAAGCGCCTCCTCATCGCCGGGATCATCCAGCACAAGGAGTACTTCAAAGAACAGGTGGAGCCGTTTATCGACGGCGACCAGATCCAGTACGTAGGTACTGCCGATCCCCAACAGCGCCGCAAACTCATGAGTGGCGCATTGGCGCTGCTGCATCCCATTTACTTCGAAGAGCCGTTCGGGCTCAGCGTAGCGGAAGCCATGATGTGCGGAACGCCCGTCATCGCTTACAACCGCGGGTCGATGCCCGAGCTCATCAAGGTCGGGGAAACGGGATTCATCGTGAGCAATGCCTCCGAAGCGGCGGAAGCGGTGAAAGACATACCGTCGCTCGACCGCGGGCAATGCCGCGCCTGGTCGGAGTCGAGGTTCAGTGTAGACAGGATGGTGGATGATTACATCGAAGTGTACAAATCGGTGCTGGCCAAGTCGCCGCCGAAAGGCCCCATGACGCCGGCGATCATGGGCAGGTTCAATTAACCTTCCTTCACTCTTTCGAGCAAATCTTTCAGATGTACGGTCGCGAAGGTAGACGCGTAATCCGACAGGCCATACGGTATGAGCAGTTCTTCGTTATGAATGAGCGCGCCGCAGCTGTAGAGCACGTTGGGTACGTAGCCTTCGCGTTCGTCTTTATTGGGAATGATGAGCGGTTCGCGGAGCCGGCCGATCTCGATCTTGGGATCTTCGAGGTCGAGCAGCGTTGCGCCCAGGCAGTACGTCCGCATGGGACCCACGCCGTGGGTGATGACGAGCCAGCCTTCCGGGGTTTCTATGGGCGAGCCGCAGTTCCCGATCTGGACGAACTCCCAGGGGTATTTGGGGGTTTGCAGGATCTCGGGGTTTTCCCAGATATTGATCTTGTCGGAATACATGATGTAATTGTTGATCCCGTCGATGCGCGACATCATCGCGTACTTCCCTTTGATCTTCCTCGGGAACAGCGCCAGGTTCTTATTCTGCGCGCCTTCCCCGTAAAGCGGCATGATCTTGAAATGATAGAAATCGCGCGTGGCGAGCAGTTTCGGCTGGATGGTGACGCCGTCGAACGCCGTGTAGGTGGCGTAATAGGTGACGCCGCTCGTATCACCCGTATATTTCACGAACCGCGCATCTTCTATCCCCCGGCTTTCCGCATCGGAATACGGGAAGATCACGCGGTCGGAAATATCGGTATCCAGCGAGAAATTGATTTCATAATAGCTGTCTGCCAGCCATAGCAGCCGTTCCAGGTTCCGTTTGATGAGATGGTCGACCTGGTAGCGCTGCTGCATTTCGCGGATGACTTTCTTCAGCCCCACATAATCGAACGTATCGGGCAGGGAGCCGGCCACTTCGCGGAGCACGGAATCGGGCAGGCTGATGGAAACGGCATTCTGGAAAAAAATGTTTTTGTGGTAGATGGTGTTGCGGATTATATCCGGTTCGTCGACATAATTCCCCGCCGGGATGATGGTAACGTTGTTATCGCGGTCTACGATCGCCTGCCGGAAAACGATGGACGACACGTGCCCTTCTCCCACGGCGCGAAAGCTGAGGATCACCCGTTTTTCACCTTCTTCGAGATTGCTCTGGTCGGGGTCTTCGACGATGGAAGGATTGAAAAAGGCGGCGGATTCGATGGAAAACTCGTTGGTGAAATAGGAACCGATGAGGAGTTTCCTTTTCATGCCGAGCTGGTCGAAATCCAGGCCCAGCGCCTGAACGAGGGGTTTCACCTTTTCCGCGTGCCGTTCGAATATCCGGGTGATGTTCCGGTGCCGCCGCGAGAATTCGCGGAGCAGCGGGATGATCGCCCCTTCCACATCCGTGTCGGACATTTCCGTTACTCTCAGAATAATGCCCTTTGCCCGGGCGTCTCCGTTGAAAAAGAACCGGGCCACCACACGTTTGAGGTCCGGAGTGATCTTGGCCTTCTGCCTTTCGATGGGTATGCGCATATGCCGTTTTTTTTAAAGCCTTTGCGCCCGCCGGATCAACACTGGAAGCCGTCGGGCAGCACCGCTCCTTTCTTCACAACAACAATGCCATCCTTTACCGTATACTTTTCGAAATCACCATCTTCGAGATGCTTCCCGCCGTTGATCCGCACATCGTTGCCGATACAGGCGTTCTTGTCGATAATGGCGTTGTTGATATAGCAGCGGTCGCCGATGCCCATGGGCGGACGGCCCTCCTGTTTCGCCCGGTTGATATCGTCCAGCGTCTGGTAACTGTCGTTCCCCATGAGGTACGCATTGCTGATAGTGGTCCCTTTCCCGATGCGCGTCCGGATGCCGACCACGCAACGTTCCAGGCGGCTGGCATTAATAATGCAGCCGTCGGCGATCATGGTCTTTTCCAGCGTCGTCCCCGAAATTTTCGCCGGCGGCAGCATGCGCGCGCGGGAGAAGATGGTGCGGGTATCGTCGAACAGGTTGAACTGGGGAATATCGTCCGTAAGGCCGAGGTTGGCTTCGAAGAACGAGGAGATGTTCCCGATGTCCGTCCAATAGCCTTCATATTGATAGCTCAGCACTTTATGCTCGCCGATGGAGTTGGGGATGATTTCCTTCCCGAAGTCCGTAGCGTCCGGCTGGTTGTGCAACAATTCGTAGAGCAGGCCTTTGTTGAAGATATAGATGCCCATGGAGGCGAGGTAATTGCGGCCTTCGCGTTCCATGTCCGGGCCGGTGTCGGAGGTCCAGTCTGGCAGGAGCTCTTTTTTCGGCTTTTCGATGAACGAGGAGATGAAGTTTTCGGGATCGGTTTTGAGGATGCCGAATTCCGTGGCTTCCCGGGCGTGAACGGGAATGGTGGCGATGGAGATATCGGCTCCCTTCTCGATATGATTGCGGATCATTTCCCGGAAATCCATCTGGTAGAGCTGGTCGCCGGAAAGGATGAGGATGTATTTGTAATCGAAGTTCTCCAGGTGCCGGATCGTTTGCCGGACGGCGTCTGCCGTGCCCTGGAACCAGGTGGGGTTGTCGGGCGTTTGCTCGGCGGCAAGGATGTCCACGAAAGCTTTGCTGAAGCTGCTGAAGTGGTACGTGTTCTTGATATGCTTGTTCAGCGAGGCCGAGTTGAATTGCGTGAGCACGAAAATGCGGTGCAGATCGGCGTTCAGGCAGTTCGAAATGGGAATATCCACGAGCCGGTACTTTCCGGCTACGGGCACAGCGGGTTTGGAGCGGCTGCGGGTCAGGGGATAGAGACGCGTTCCGGCGCCTCCGCCAAGGATGATCGAGATCACTTCGTTAGACATAACGTACGGTATTATTTATGATAGGCTGGTATAAAGGTCCATGTATTGACGGGCGGCTTTGTTCCACGAATGGTCTTGCTGCATGCCCGTTTTCCTGATTTTATTGAATGCGGTTTTGGTGCTGTACAGTTCCAGCGCGCGGCCGATGGCGTGATTCAGGTCGCCCGCCGTTGGCTGGAAAAACCTCACGCCGGTGCCGCCCTCGTCCCCGAAATCCGTCACCGTATCGCGGAGGCCGCCGGTGGTGCGGACGATCGGAATGGTACCGTATCGCATGGCGTACATCTGGTTCAGCCCGCAGGGCTCCACCCGCGAAGGCATCAGCAGGAAGTCCGCGCCGGCATACAAACGGCGGCTGAGCGCCTCGTTATAACCGATGTACACGCCAAAGTGTTCACCGTTTAACAGGCGCGCCTGTTGCATGAGCCATTCGATATGTGCATCCCCGCTGCCGAGGATCAGGCAGTTGAACGCCCCGGGATGCTCGTACAGCGCCCGGCTCACGGCGTCGGGGATGTAATCGGCCCCTTTGTCGCCCACGAGCCGGCCGATGAACACGAAAAGCGGCAGGCTGCTGTTGAATCCATATTCTTCACAGATGTTTTCCTTATTGGCTTTCTTCCCTTTGGTAACATCTTTTATGCCGAAGTTCACCGGCACCATGGGGTCGGACTTCGGGTCCCACACGTCGTCGTCTATCCCGTTGAGGATGCCCCGTGCCTTGGCCCTTTCGGCGTTCAGCAGGCCTTCCAGCCCGTTGGCGGCGTGGTAGAGCTCTTCCATGTAGCTGGGAGACACGGTATTGATGCGCCAGGCGCATTTGATGGCCGAGGCCAGCGGGTTGATGGCGCCGTTCCAGTCGAGCATACCGCTTTTCCAGAGGTCGAACGACGGGATGAGGTAGAGTTTGTCCCACCCGAATTGACCCTGGTATTGGGCATTATGGATGGTGAGCACGGTGGGGATGTGCGCCAGTCCGGTGTATTTCCGTCCATATTTGAGCAGGAACGGGATGAGGCCGGTGTGGTGATCGTGACAATGGACCACATCGGGCTGGTGCTGCCATTCGCTGAGCCAGTCGAGCACGGCCACCTGGAAAGCGAGGAACCGCTCGGTGTCGTTGGAATAACCGTAGACGTTGGGGGTGTCCAGCAACCCGGGGATGTCGACCTGGTAGAAATCGAACCCCAGGGCATTGTTGCTTTCTTTCCAGACATTGAAATGGTACCAATCGTGCCCCAGCCAGAGGCCACCCTGGTGTACGAGCTCGAAGCTTTGTTTCCCGCTTTCGCGGAAGGGGTTCCTGTAGGCAGGGATCACCACTTTGGCGATCGCGCCTTCCTGGACCTGGTATTTGGGGAGTGCGCCCACTACATCTGCCAGGCCGCCTACCTTGGCGGCCGGGTAACATTCCGCGCTGACGTGCAATATTTCCATACTTGATTATAATTTAATCCGGAAAGTCCAGATTACAAAGGAATCGTGCATAAAAATATGATCTTCAGCGCTGTGGAGGGTTCCAGGAGGTGCAATCCGGCCGTTCCATCCATTATTCGGACAACGAATGGCAGCTTTGAGGCGATCTGGCCTGATAAAACTCCTCCTGAGAACTATAATTTGGTGGTAGTTTTTACCCATGCGTTCATCGTTCGTTCTATTAATATTCCCTTTGGCCGGCGTCGCCATATGCGGCTGGAGCATCGTCAAAAACGGGTGCGCAGTCAACAATCTGGCATAAAATTTAGTTTTTAAAAACATTCATCAAATTCAACTGGTTATGATACTGGAAGCATTACGCGCGGAGTTCGAGCAGGAAGTAAACAGTACCCGGAAGCTGCTGGAAGCCGTCCCCGAAAAGGATATCAACTTCAAGCCTTCCCCGGTTTCCTGGACCATGGGGGAGTTGGCGCAGCATATCGCGACCATTTATTATTGGTATACCGGTACGTTTACGAAGGCTGTTTATGACTTGTCGGCCGACCGCATCGAGCGTGGCGCCCCGTCAGACATACAGGCTACGCGGGAGCTGTTCGAGAAGAACGTGGAACTGGCCCGGAAAGCATTGCAGGCGGCTACCGAAGATAGCCTAAAGGAAAACTGGACGATGCAGGTCGGTGGCCGGACAGTGCTCGGCCCGATGCCCCGGGGCGCTGTGGCCCGGGGGTTCCTGTTCAACCATTTGTACCATCATCGCGGCGAAATGATCGTCTATTTGCGGGCTTCGGGGAATAAAGTACCGGGGCTGTACGGGCCAACATATGAACAAAATCAGCCGCAGAAAGCGGGATGATTGCGGGATGATATAGGAAGCATTTCGCTGGATGCGGGAGGCGATCCTGACATTGATATCTAATATTGGGCGGGCTGGATTACACCCCTCCAGAAGTTAATATGGTAAGGGCGGCTGCGGCTGTAACATCATTGAGACCGATGCCTGGAGAGGTTTTCACCCAATGCTTCTTGACACCCGGTGGAAGCTGGTTGAGCGACGGGTCATCATCTATTATTACATAAGCATCCGTCCCGAACCGTTCAGCCCATTTCAGGACATCGTCGAGCCGGGAACTTGTAAAAACCGGATGCAGGTTGCGCTGGCTTTCAGTTGCTCCCGTTCCGTTTGCTTGTTTGGTCGGGTTATAGAACGCCGAAGTTGGGTTGAATACATCCTCCAGCGTATACACATCCTTAACGGCGCTTATCCTTCGACGCAATAATTCCGTCCACTGCAGGCTGGAATATCTTGTCCGATGAGAGGTTGTTAAAATGAGGGTTGCAGTGGTTTTCTCCAGCAACCATCGAAGTCGATCGCCAGCGACAGGACTGAACCGATAAAACCCGTCGGCTTCCAGTTCCGGCGGCTTCCAGCTATTTGCGGGAACCATTACGCCATCGATATCAAGTAAAATATATTGCTTCATAACTTCGTTAACAACAGCAATTTACATAATATCTACTGCCATATCCGCGATATTTTACATTCCCGGCCAGGCAATATGGACCTGTTGCCTCGGGTTCCGCACGTAACGGCAATTTCCCTGAAAAGCCTATTTTGCAGTTATGAAATTTGGCCAGATCGACGAGGTGCTCCTCAACGAGACCGACTTCAAGCTACCTGCCGAGCCCGCTTTCAACCGGGGCGTATTACCGGGGAAACCCGCGGCAAAACCGGTCATCCGGCTGGGATGTACCACCTGGAACCGGAAAGACTGGATAGGCGACATCTACCCTAAAGGCACAAAGGAAAAGGATTTCCTCACCGAATACGCCCGCTCTTACGCCAGCGTGGAACTGAATGCGACGCACTACAAAATTTACGGGCCGGATGCGATCGCGGGCTGGGCGGAGAAGGTGAAGAACCCCGATTTCCGGTTCTGTCCCAAAGTGCCGCAATCCATCAGCCATTACAGTAATCTCGTGAACGCCCGGGAGGCCACCACGTCCTTCCTGGAAGGGGTTTCGGCCTTCGGGGAGATGCTGGGGCCGATTTTCCTGCAGGTGGGCGAATCGTTCACCCCCAACCGCAGGGATTCCCTGTTTTCCTATCTGGCCTCCCTGCCGACCGATCTGCAGTTTTTCGCAGAGTTAAGGCATCCGGACTGGTTCGCCGATCCCCACAACAGCCAGGAGCTGTATTCCACGCTGCGCAAACTCAACACAGGCCTCATCATTACCGATACGGCCGGCCGGCGCGACGTGGTGCATATGCATCTGCCCGTTCCCCGGGCGATGGTGCGTTTTGTCGGCAACAGCCTCCATCCTAGCGATTTCCAACGGGCCGACGACTGGATCAACCGCCTTCATTTCTGGCTGGAGAACGGGCTGGAAGAGGCGTATATCTTCGTTCACCAGCATAACGACGACGGGGTGAACGAGCTTGCGACCTATTTCGCCGAGCGGCTGGAAGGGTTCCCCGGGCTGGAGATCCGCAAGCCCAGGAGCTTTAAGGAGAATACGCTGTTCTGATCCCTAGGTTGGTTGTGCAAATGGAAACAGAAACTGCCTTTAATGGGATTGCGTCATTACGATTCATCGGCATAGACCAGCATTGTCATCTTCATAGGCCGAAAAAACTGCCTATAACTGGATACGCCATTACGATTCATCGGCATAGACCAGCATTGTCATCTTCATAGGCCGAAAAAACTGCCTACAACTGAATTGCGCCATTCCGATGCACTGGCATAGGACAGCTATTGTCAGCCTCGCACTGCGCTTTAGCTGAATAAGCTCTACTGATGCCCCGAAATTCTCCGCGAAAACCATGCATCCTGGTCCAAAGCGTATTCTCTACCCCGATCCACCGGCCGCATTTGGCTGACGCCCCCAAATCAGCGCCCGGGACAGGCATGCCGCACCCCGTCCCCTGACTCGTAGATCCGGATGGCACTAAAAGCCCCACCCACGGCGATTTTCCCAAAAAGTACAGTATCTGGCCCCGCTCCCCCCTTTTAATGCTCCGGCCAATGTATTAATTTCGCCTTCATGATCAAGCGAGACGAGCTATTACAGCTGGGCCAGGAGCTGAAAGGCGAACTGTATACCGACGACACCATGCGGACACTCTATGCCACCGACGCATCCGCTTACCGGGAAATGCCATTGGCCGTGGCCATCCCCCAGGACGAATCCGATCTCAAAACACTGATCCGCTTCGCCCGGCAGCATAAAACCTCGCTCATCCCCCGCACCGCCGGCACTTCCCTCGCAGGACAGGTAGTTGGCAACGGGATCATCACCGACGTTTCCCGGAACTTCACCAAAATCCTCGAAATCAACACCGAAGAAAAATGGGTCCGCGTGCAGCCCGGCGTTATCCGCGACGAGCTGAACATGTTCCTCAAACCCTACGGTTTCTACTTCGGCCCGGAAACCTCCACCGCCAACCGCGCCATGATTGGCGGGATGGTCGGCAACAACTCCTGCGGCTCCAACTCCGTCGTTTACGGCAGCACCCGCGAACACCTCCTCGAAGTGAAAGCCATCCTCAGCGACGGCAGCGACGCTACTTTCGGAAAGCTTTCGCCCGAAGCGTTCCACGCCCGCTGCGAAGCGAACGACGGCCGGTTGGAAACCGCCGTATACAGGCAAATCCGTACCATTCTCGGGAATGCGGCCAACCAATCCGAAATCCGGAAGGAATTCCCCAAACCGGAAATCCTCCGCCGGAATACCGGGTACGCCATCGACCTGCTCCTCGAAACGGCCCCCTTCACCGCCGGCAAGGAAGACTTCAATTTCTGCAAGCTCATCGCCGGATCGGAAGGCACCCTCGCCTTCCTCACCGAGATCAAGCTCAACATCGAGCCGCTGCCGCCCAAAGAAACCGGGCTGCTGTGCGTGCACTTCAATACCATCGACGAATCCCTCCGCGCCAATATCATCGCCATGCGCTATAAACCCAGCGCCAGCGAGCTGATCGATCATTACATCCTGGAATGCACCAAGGATAATATCGAACAGAGCAAAAACCGCTTTTTCGTACAGGGAGACCCCGGCGCCATCCTCGTGGTGGAATTCTGCCGGAATACCCGCGAAGAGATCATCGCCATCGCCGACCAGGTAAAAGCCGAAATGCAATCTGCCGGCCTGGGATACCACTTTCCCCTCCTCTTCGGCGACGACACCAAGAAAATCTGGACCCTCCGCAAAGCAGGCCTCGGCCTTCTCGGCAACTTGCCCGGCGACGAAAAAGCCGTGCCCGTGATCGAAGACACCGCCGTTGCCGTGGAAGACCTCCCGGCATTCATCGCGGAGTTCAACGACATCCTGAAAAAATATAACCTCTACGCCGTTCACTATGCCCACGCAGGTAGCGGCGAGATCCACCTCCGGCCCATCATCAATCTCAAAACGAAAGAAGGCAACCAGCTCTTCCGCACCATCGCGGAAGAAATCGCCACGCTGGTGAAGAAATTCAACGGATCCCTCAGCGGCGAGCACGGCGACGGCCGCCTCCGCGGAGAATTCATCGCGCAGATGATCGGGCCGCGCAACTACGAGCTCCTCCGTCAGGTGAAATACACCTGGGACCCGGAAAACATCTTCAATCCCAACAAAATCGTGGACACGCCGTCCATGAACAGCATGCTGCGCTACGAGCCCGGCAAGAAAGCCCCCGATATCAAAACCGTTTTCCACTTCCCGGAGCAGACCATCCTCCAACATGCGGAACAGTGCAACGGATCGGGCGACTGCCGCAAGACGCACCTCAGCGGCGGCACCATGTGCCCCAGCTACATGGCCACCCGCAACGAAAAAGATACCACCCGCGCCAGGGCCAACATCCTCCGTGAATTCCTCACCAACAGCACGAAGGAAAACAAATTCGACCACGAAGAAATTTACGACGTGCTCGACCTCTGCCTCGCCTGCAAGGGCTGCAAGGGCGAATGCCCCTCCAACGTAGACGTGGCCAAGCTGAAGATGGAATTCCTCCAGCATTATTACGATGCCAACGGCGTTCCCCTCCGCGCTCGCCTCATCGGCAACTTCTCGCGCCTCACCGGCCTGGCCGCCATCGCGCCCGGGGTCTACAACTTCCTCGTGAAGAATAATACCACCTCGAAGCTCATCAAAAAATTCAGCGGCTTCGCACCCGACCGCTCCATGCCCACCCTCCAAAGCACCACGCTCCGGAAGTGGCTCCGCCGCAACCCGGCACCGGCCAAAGGCGGGAAGAAAGTGTACCTCTTCTGTGACGAGTTCACCAACTACAACGATACCCACATCGGCATCAAAACCGTGCAACTGCTGCGTAAACTCGGATACGACGTTACGCCCGTAGACCACCCGGAAAGCGCCCGTGCCCTCCTATCCAAAGGATTCCTGCGGCAGGCCAAAGTGTTCGCCGAGAAAAACGTAGCCCTTTTCGCAGATATCGTGACGGCAGATGCCCCCCTCATCGGCATCGAACCGAGCGCCATCCTCACGTTCCGCGACGAATATCCCGACCTCGTAGGCGACGCGCTGCGCGACAAAGCCAAAGCCCTCGCCAAAAACGTGTTCCTGGTAGACGAGTTCCTCGCCATGGAAGCCGACAAAGGCGCCATCCACAGCGGGATGTTCCGCGCCGGCGAGCAAAACATCAAACTGCATGGCCATTGCCAGCAAAAAGCCCTCTCGTCCGTGCTCCACAGCAAAAAAATCCTCAGCCTGCCCAAAGGCTACACCGTAGACGTCATCCCCTCCGGATGCTGCGGCATGGCAGGATCTTTCGGATACGAAAAAGAACACTTCGAAGTATCCATGAACATCGGCGAACTCGTCCTCTTCCCGGCCGTGCGCAAAGCCGGCAACGAAGCCCTCATCGCCGCACCGGGCACCAGCTGCCGCCATCAGATCAAAGACGGCACCGGCGCACACGCCATGCACCCCGTCGAAATCCTGTACGACGCATTGATATAATTCATTTACCTGAATGGATATTGTCCCCCGGCCAGGGTTATTTGGCCGGGGGATTTTTTATTTTACATGTAGGGCGGTCTTTGGGAATAGCCGGATTTAAAGAAACCCGAAACCTTTATCCGGTAACTTATCCAGGTTTAATTCTTTTCCCCTTCGGATTTTCTATCGCAGCCGGATCGATCAGATACTTTTGAAGCGATGCTAATTGAGCAATCGCAGCATCCCTCATCATTTCATACCTTTCCTTCTTGCCAATCCCCTGTCTGATCCAAGCTGCATTTAAATTTTCAAGATTGGACAGCACAATAAGGCGATGCGTGTCGGCACTATCCCTGATCGTATTTCGGCCGGATGCCGCTTCCGGATGCTGTTCCCTCCATTGCTTGGCCGTAAGCCCGAACAATGCCAGGTTTATTAAATCGGCTTCTTCTGCATATACAAAAACTTCATTCTTCTGCGGCGTATCCGCCCAGGGAATAAGCTTCTCTTTAATGGCATCCGTATGAATTTTGTAATTGGTTGCCGCTAAACTGCGCCTGAAGTTCCATTCAAGATGGTGTGTATCGCTCTCAATTTCCTTCAGCCGCTGGAATTCCTTGATTAAATAGAGTTTAAATGATGGACTGATCCAGGATGCGAATTCAAAAGCGATATCCTTATGCGCAAAAGTACCGCCGTACCTACCGGACTTCGACAGGATGCCGATTGCACCTGTTTTTTCAATCCATTGCTGTGGGGATACGGAAAACCTGTTCGTCCCGGAACCATTTTTAAACTCTTCGAATTCGAAGAGTTTAAAATCGGGGTTATACAAATGCTCCCATAAACCCAGGTATTCGATCGTGTCCTTTTTTCTTAGCCAGTTTCCTATCACCAAATGACTATTGGGTAAATTCCTGGCCATATCCGTCAAGGAAATATAGTCGTCATTTTTATGACCGACTATGCCAATGACATTGTCATTTACTTTAATTTCTCTTTTCTTTATCATCGCCTTTCTCTTTAATATTTTGAATGAACACTTCTTTGAAAAATGAGAAGATAAAGGTCGATAGCAGGAAAACTGCAGCAATGAAAAAAAGGCGAGAATATCCCGGAAAAACAGAGAATATCTCCGAAAAACGGACGGGGAACAGCAAGTTGCCCCGCTGTTCCCCGTGCTATGTTTTTTTTATCCTTTATTTCCTGACGAAAAACTCCCCGCCCGTAGGCCCGTCGTACCCGATCATCCACTTCCCGGCCAGGCTGTCTGGCCGCTCCAGGCGCGCTTTGAAGGAGAAGATATTATCCGTGCCCATGTCATATTTATACCGGGCATACAAATCTTTCCCGTTGCGCACATACGTTCCCCGCGCCGTCATCGTCTGCGATCCCACATCATGAACGATCAGCGTCCCATTCTGGTAGAATTCCATCCTGAAATGGCCGAAATAGCCGGCAAATGTGGTATCGCCTTCTTCGTTGCCGTAGGAATATCCATACCGGCCCGTCCAGGTACCCTGTATATCCTGGTTGGTGGGTTGCGGTTGCAGCTGGCGGGATTTTTTACATGCAAAAAAAGCCATGGCGATGCATAGCATGGTTACGTTTCGAAGCATATTCATTGGGGTTTGGAAGTCAAAATTAGGCAGGTTTCATAGGGGAAACAACCACATAAATATGTGAATGGCACGAACAAATGAAGGCGGCTTCCTGTTAAAATGGAGAATATGAATCCATCAGCCCGACTCATCACCACCGTCCTATGCCTGCTATCCGGCCCTGCCGCGGTTTTCGCCCAATCGGGCGAACTGAAGCTGGAAGACTGTTTCCGCATCGCCCGGCATAAAAACCTGGCCGTGGAGCAGGCCCGCCGCTCGCTGAATGCCCGGCAATATCAACTGGAAGCCGAACAGGCCACCTATTTCCCGAAAGTAGACCTGCTGGCGGGGTATAATTATCTCAGCAAACCACTGGAAATCAATCTTCAGCAGGTAAAAGGCGGGATCGTGGAAGGCTCCTCTCGCCAAAGCGTCAACGCCGCCAATACGGTCTTCAAAGAGATCACGGGCAACGATCTGCCGCAAAATGTGCAGGACGTCATCTTCAAATCGTCCGAAAATATCATCAGCGCCGTTTACCCCGACTACAACCCAGCCCTGGCCAAACAAAGCTATTTCGTGGCTGCGCTCGCGTTGCGCCAACCCATTTACCTCGGCGGCAAGCTCGCCACTGCCCGCAACATCGCCAAAGCACAGTACGACGCCGGGATCGTGAACCTGGAACTGGTGGAAAAACAAATGGACTTCGCGCTGGCCGCGGCTTACCTCAAAATTCTCTGGGTCAACGGCATGATGGCTTCGCAGGAACGCATCGTGGCCGCCATGGAGCGCAACGAACGGTACGCCATTTCGCTGGTAAAAAACGAGATCATCCCGCCCTACCAGCGCAACTGGGCCACCGTGGCACTGACGTACGCCCGCAGCCGTATGCACAACCTGGAACTGGAAAAGATCAATGGCATGGTGGAACTGAAACGCTTGATGCAATTGCCGCAGGATACGGTCCTCATCGTCACCGACACCCTCCGCTACCAACGCCTCCCCGACCCGGCGCCGCCGCCGGGCTTCTGGCGCGGCAACCCGGCTTGGAAAGCCGTAGACACCAAAACCGCCCTCGCCGAAACCACCGTCAAAGCCAGTAAATCGCTGCAACTCCCCAATATCTTCGGCATCGCCAGCCTGAACCTCTATCAGCGCGACCTCCCCGTAACCACGCCGCCATGGCTCGTGGGCGTGGAAATGCAGTGGAACCTCTTCAGCGGGTTCTCCCGCGAGAAACGCGTGAAAGCCACCCGGCAACTCGTGGAAGAAGCCAAAATCGCGTCGGAGAACACCCAGGCCCTGCTGGAAGCCGCCGCCACGGTAGTCCGCAATAAAGTCACCGTGCTGGAGCGCGACCTCCAAAGCCTCCTCCAGGCCCGCGACCAGGCGCAACTCACCACCACACAGGTCCAGGAGCGCCTGGCCGAACAGCTTTCCTCCGTCAAAGACGTGAACGAAGCCCTGCTCGTGGAAGAAGAGCTCGGGAAAGCCTATTACACCGCACTTTTCGGCTACATGCTCGCAGCCGCCGAATATTATAACATTCTTGGAACGCCTCAACAAATCTCCGCTTTGATACAATGAAAAAATTCATCACGCAATACTGGGCCCTCCTCATACCCGTGATCATCCTCCTGATCGCCGTACTGTTCCTCGTCCGCCAGTCGCCCGCGGCCGGCGATCAATTCCTCGGCATGGTAGACGCGAAGTATGTTGACGTTGCCGCGGAATTCCCCGGCCGGCTGGATTCGCTTTTCGTGGAACAGGGGGATACCGTGCGGGAAGGCCAGCTCCTCGGCGTGCTGCGCACCACCGAGATCAACGCCATCCGCAACCAGGCCGAAGCGGCCATTGAAGCGGCGCAGTCGCAGGTGAAGCTCCTGGAAAAAGGCGCCCGGCCGGAGATCATCACCAACGCCGGCAATCTGTACAAGATCGCGCAGGAACAATACGACCTGGCCCGCAAAACCTACGAACGGATGGAACGGCTCTACAACGACAGCGTGGTTTCCGGCACCGAGCGCGACGTGATCCATTTCCGGTTCCAGGCGGCCAAGAAAGAAATGGAGATCGCCCGGCTGAACCAGCAGATGCTGGAAAAAGGCACCCAGCCGGAGATCATCCAGACCGCCACCGCCATTCTCAAACAGGCGGAACAGGGTTATGAACTGACGAAAGCACTGACCGACAATACCCGCATCCATGCGCCGGCCGACGGCATCATTTCCAACCTGGTTATCCACCAGGGCGAGATCGTGAGCATCGGCTACCCCATGATGACGCTTCAGAAGAATATGTCGTATTTCATCCGGTTCAACATCCGGCAGGACAAGGCCGCGGCCTACCCGCTCGGCGCCAAAGTCAGGGTGAAAGTGCCCGGCTGCGACCCGGAAACGTTCGACGTGCAGGTGTCTGCCGTGGCGCCTTCCCTCGAGTTCGCCAATTGGGTGCCGACCAAGGAAAAAGGCGCGTTCGAACTACGGACATTCACCATCGAGATGAAACCCGTTACCGTCAACACCATACAGGGCCTGCGGCCGGGTATGACAGCCTCGCTCCTCACGCCATGATCCGCGCCACCGCACAGATAGCACTCCGGGAATGGAAACGCATCCTCACGCGGAAAGACCATTACATCGTTCTCCTCGTTCTGCCTGCGTTCCTGTTCTTCTTCTACGCCTTCATTTTCGACAAGCAACAGGCGGAAGACCTGCCCGTGGCTATTTGGGACGACGACCGGTCGGCCGTGTCCCGCCAGATCACTTTCCTGCTCGAACAAACGGCCAGCATCCACATCACCGCTTCCGTTTCCAGCGAAACCGAATTGCGGCAGCTGATGCAGGAAAAGAAGATCATCGGCGCGGTACATTTTCCGAAGAACATGGAGAAAGACATCAAAAGCCGCCACCCCGTGAAAGTGGCCGTGTACACAAATGCGTCGGCCCTCATCCCCAGCAAGCTCGTGTACAAGGATGCCGCCGCGGTCATCATCACGGCGGGGTCGGGCGTCAACCTGCAGAAATTCATGAAGACCGGAATGACGGAAGGAAAGGCCATGGCCCTCATCATGCCCGTCAAACTGCAACTATTCACCTTATACAACCCAACTTACAACTATCAAAACTACCTCGTTCCCGGACTGGTGACCGTGGCCATGATGATGATGATCATTATGGTGACGGTGCTCATTTTCAACAAGGAATGGGAAGAAGGGACGGAACAGGAACTGGCTGAAATAGGAAAAGGCAATGCCGGCGTGGTTTTCACGGGAAAGGCGCTGGCGCACCTCACCGCGTCGTGGATCAATTTCGCGCTGGTGTTCGGGATCATTTTTCCCATCTTTTCGATGTATCATGCCGGTACGTGGTGGAGCCTTTTCGTGATGTTCAATCTCATGTCGCTGGCCTGTATCGGGATCGGCGCGATGGTTTCCGTCATCATGCTGGATGTGATGCTGGCGCTGGATTTCGGGATATTCTACACCTCGCCGGCCTTTGTGTTCAGCGGGTTTACCTTTCCGAGATGGGGCATGCCGTGGTACGACCAGTATTACGCCGCCATCATGCCCTACACGCCTTTCCTGGACGCGTTCTTCAAACTGTATTTCATGGAGCTGCCGCTGCGGTACGCCGGTCCGGAAGCGTTGCGGCTCCTGCTGTTCATAGGTTTTACATTCTTCATCGCCGTGTTCTTCCTCCAGAAACGGCTGGATAAAACGCAAACGCATGCTGCTCCGGTTACTGCTTCGTGAAGTGAAAAGAATTGCGGCAGACCATAGCCTCGTGCTGACGCTGCTGCTCGCGCCGCTGGTGTACGTATTTTTCTACGGCAGTATTTACCAGTACAAAGCCGAAGAAGAAGTGCCCATCGCCGTGGTGGACGAAGACCGTACGGGCCTTTCGCAAACGCTCATCACGCAGATCGACAATTCGCAGATGGTGGACGTTGCCCTCCGCACCACGCTGGAAGGCGCGAAGGAAAGCATGTACCAGGGCCATACACAGGGATTTTTATACATCGAAAAAGGCATGGAACAAAAGGTGCTGTCGCTCCAGCAGGCGGATATGGTCCTGGCCGTGAATGCCGCGCGCTTCCTCCCTTCCAGCGAAGTGGCGGGCGCCATTACGCAGATCGGGCTTACGGTGGGCGCGGGCGTGCGGTTGCAATACCTGCAGAAAAAGGGCATGAACACGGAGATGAGCATGCAGGAAGTGATGCCGGTCAACGTCGACTACAGGCCCATGTTCAACAGCCGGTCGGATTACGGCACGTTCCTGCTGCCGGGTTTGATCGCCATGATATTGCAGCAAACCCTGCTCATCGGGCTGGCCGGCGGTTCCGCGGCCGAAAGGCAGCGCGGTTCCATTTCCGAATGGATGCAGATGGCCGGCGGCAACGCTTCCGTGGCGCTGTGGGGAAAGGGGCTGTTTTACTTCCTGCTGTTCTGCGCCTATGCTTACTTCTTCCTTACCGTCAACTTTCGTGTGCTGGAGCTGGAGATCCTCGGCAGCGGCTGGGAACTGGCCGTCATCACGATGATCTTCCTGCTGTCGCTCATCCCCATGGGCATTTTCACCGGCCTGCTCTTCAAATCGCAATTGCTGGCCACGCAGCTCATGGTGTTTTCGACCTATCCCATCTTCCTCATTACCGGGTATAGCTGGCCGCTGTCGGAAATGCCGCCGTTCGTCAAAGCCGTATCGTACCTGTTGCCCATCACGCCGTTTTTAGGATTGTACCAGGGCGTTGTGCAACAGGGCGCGCATATTACCGACAGGCTGCCCGACCTGTACCATCTCCTGGGGCTGTGGTGCTTTTATGCCGCTATCTGCCTGTGGAAGATGCGTTCCCTCTATAAACCCAACGCCGTAGCCCATGCGGTCTAAGGCCGGCATACTCGTTACCCTCATGCTGGGCACCATCATGGCTTCGCTGGACAGTTCCATCGTGAACATCTCCCTGCCCATCATGCAGGAGCAGTTCGGCAGCCGGATGGACGAAGTGCAGTGGGTGGTAACGGCCTACATGATGGCTTTTTCCGTGTTCATGCCGCTGACCAACTGGTTGAAGAACCGCATCGGGTTCTTTAATTTATATGTGGCCAGCCTGGGTATTTTCACGATCGGGTCGTTGCTGTGCAGTTTATCGCATTCGCTGGAAGGCCTGGTGGTGAGCCGTGTGATACAGGCCATTGGCGGCGGCGCCCTGCAGCCTACGGTGCTGGCCATGCTGACGTATATTTTCCCGCCGGAAATAAGGGGGAAGATGATGGGCTGGTGGGGATTCGGCGTCGTGATCGGGCCGGCGCTCGGGCCTACGCTGGGCGGCGTGCTCACGGAGCACCTGGGCTGGCCGTCCATCTTCTGGATCAACGTGCCCATCGGCATCCTCACCCTCGTAATGTGTTATGTATACCTCGGTTTCATGCGGCAACAGGAAAAGGTGAAGCAGCGGTTCGACACGCCGGGATTCCTGTTGCTGACCACGTTCCTCGTGACGCTGCAGCTGGGGATTTCGCGGCTGGAAAAGGATAGCGCCACGGTATACGGGTTCGTTTTGTATTTCGCCGTGGCGGTGCTGGCACTGGTGTTTTTCATTTTGTGGGAAAGGGGCCGGCGGGACGGGATTTACGACATCCGTATTTTCCGCAACTGGACGTTCGTTTCCGCATTGATGGTGACCGGCGTGCGATCGGCGGCGCTTTTCGGCGGGGTGTTCCTGTTGCCGTTCCTGCTGCAGCGGCATATGCATTTTTCCGAAATGAACGCCGGGCTGCTGCTCCTCCCCGCTTCCCTCACGCTGGCGGCGATGATGCCACTGGCCGGTAATTGGGTAGACCATCACAGCCCACGGGGCATCGCTATTACAGGATTATTGCTTTTGTCGCTGACGATGGTGCTTTTCGGCCGGATGGACGTGGGCAGCAGCGTAACGTTCATCGTGATCACGATGCTCATCCGCGGGATGGGGCTGGGCTGCCTGATGACACCCGTGACAGTGGCCACGGTGAACGCGGTGCCGCGCCCCCTCATCACCCAGGCTTCTTCGCTGAACAACCTGGTGCTGCAGGTATCGGGGGCCATCGGCGTGGCGGTCTTGTCTGTCGTGCACCAGCAGGCCGGCGATCACTTCCTGGGCCGGGGATATACTGAGCCTGCGGCCGAGCACCTGGCGTTGCAATACAGTTTCAGCGTATCGGCTGCTTTGCTGATAGTAGCCATCATTCCCGCGCTTTTCATTTCCAACCGCCGGGCGCAGCATCATCCACAGGCTGCAACGGCAAAAATTCCGTAAATTGGCGCATGCAGAAAAAACCAGGGCCCATCGGCGTTTTTGATTCGGGATATGGAGGATTGACCGTTCTGAAGGAGATCGTCAAATCATTGCCGGAATACGATTACATCTACCTGGGCGACAATGGGCGGGCGCCCTACGGCGGCCGGTCTTATGAAACCGTTTACCATTATACCCTCGAATGCGTGCAGCACCTGTTCCGGATGGGATGCCACCTGGTGGTGCTGGCCTGCAATACCGCGTCTGCCAAGGCGTTGCGCACCATCCAGCAGAACGATCTGCCGAAGATCGACCCGGAGCGCCGCGTGCTGGGCATTATCCGGCCTACCACCGAGATCGTGGGCGATTATTCCAAAAGCCGCAGCGTGGGGATCTTCGGGACGGCAGGCACCGTCAATTCCCAAAGCTATCCCATCGAGATCGAGAAATTCTTCCCCGATATCACCGTGTTCCAGCAGGCCTGCCCCATGTGGGTGCCGCTGGTGGAAAATGCGGAGTACGAAAGCGAAGGGGCCGATTTCTTCATCAAAAAATACATCCGGCAGCTCATGGTGCAATCGGAAGACATCGATACCATCGTGCTGGGATGCACCCATTACCCGCTGCTGGCCGACAAGATCAGGAAGTACCTCCCGCACGACGTGACCCTGCTTTCCCAGGGTACCATCGCTGCGGCGAGCCTGGCCGACTACCTGGAGCGGCACCCTGAAATCCGGGAGAAATGCAGTACGGGAGGGACGCGCGTGTTTTATACGACAGACGATACGCAGACGTTCGACCGCGCCGCCGGCATTTTTTTCGAGCAGCCGGTAGAGAGCCGTCATCTCGCATTGTAGGGTTGTAAAAATTCCGTACATTGGAATCAGTACTTTTCATCTAAATTCACTTCACTATGCTAAGTAAAACCATTCAGGAAGCCCTGAACAAACAAGTGGCGCTGGAAGCGGCGTCATCGCAGGCGTATCTGGCGATGGCTTCCTGGGCAGATATCCAGCCGGGGCTCCAGGGTGTGGCCGACTTTTTCTACCAGCAGTCCGACGAGGAAAGGGTGCATATGCTGAAGCTCCTCAAGTTCGTGAACGAGCGTGGCGGGTTCGGTGTGGTGCCCGAGCTGAAGCAGCCCATCATTACCTTCCTGTCGCTCAAGCGGGCGTTCGAAGAATTCCTGTCCCACGAGATCAAGGTGTCTGAAAGCATCAACGACCTGGTGCACCAGGCGCTGCAGGAAAAAGACTATGCCACCCATAACTTTCTGCAATGGTATGTTTCCGAACAGATCGAAGAAGAGCGCCTCGCGCGTACGCTGAACGATAAGCTGGAGCTTATCGGTGAAGATAAGAGCGGCCTCTACCTGTTCGACCGCGACATTATGAACTATCGCGCCCAGATTTCCAAGGGCTGATAAGGGAGCACATAAAATCATGTTGGGGCCGGCAATGCGACCGGCCCCTTTTTATGTAAGGGGGAAATTGAAAAACCACGCAGACGCGTGGTTTCGCTGTTCTACCCGGTTTAGAAGCTCTCCGGGATCATTTTTGCTAACGATTCGCGGTTAGCGTTCATTTTAGATGCAAGACGAAATATAACTGCGGACGGTGGCGCCCGGAAAGTGGACAAGCTGAAACGCAGGCCCGATGCGAAGCTCCACGGAATATCCCATTTTCCATGCAAACGTTTCCTTAACCTTCTTCCTCTTCTTCAACGGTTTCGGCGACTTCCCGGTTCTTCTGGGCGCGGATGGTTTTGAGGTGGCCGGTAGGTGTTTTTCCGAAGTGGCGGTTGAAGATGCGGGAGAAGTGCGTTTGGTCGGAGAAGCCCGTCATATAGGCGATTTCCGTGAGCGAGTATTTTTCTTCTTCCATGAGCTCGAGTGCTTTTTCGATCCGTTTTTTGCGGATGTATTCGCCGAAGGTCATGTCTTCGAAATCGCGGGAGAACTCGTTGGACAGGTATTCGGGGTTGGCGTTGAGCTTGCGCGACAGTTCGGGCAGGCTCAGGGCGAGGTTGGTATCGATCTGGTCTTGCACGATGGCGGCGATTTCCTGTACCCACATGGGTTTGCGGACGCGGTCGGAATATTTTTGGGTGACGAATTTGTGGAACACTTCCATGAGCACGTGCTCGGAATATTCGGGTGGCTGGCTGATGCCGGGGAGCTGGGAAGCCCAGGCATGGAGGGCTTCGAAGAGAATGACGCCCTGGCGGGTGAGCTCGTCGCCCGGAGGGATGGAAATCGCGAGGCCTTCGGCTACGGCGCGGAACCCGGCGGCGTACGGCGAGGGGTCGGGTTTGTTGAGGGCCATGCTGCGGATGATGGGCGACATAACGGCCAGTGCCGGGTCTTGAAGGCGGTGTTTGCGCAGAAATACATCGAACAGGCATTGGTCTCCCCAGGCGAAGTATTCGGAGCCGGACATGTCGAAAGCGATGGCCCCTTCGTTCCTGGAAATGGGGATGACGCGGTGTTCGGGAACGTATTGAATATCTGCTTGCTGGTCGATCAGTTTACGGATGAGCCAGATACAGGCGATCCGGTCCAGCTTCGGATGTAATCGGGTGACCCATTTCATAATAAGACGCGGTTTATGATATGATTTGAATATGGTTGATGGGTAGAAAATGGAACTTTTCCTGCAGAATCCCTGTTAAGCGATTCCTAATCCATGAAATTCTTCCCCGAAGCGGCGACGATGCAGGGCTTGGGCGACTTAATGTCTTTGGAACACAATCCCACACAGCTAATTTTCCGTAAAAAAAATTTGGGAATCCGGGATAAATTTTATTATTTGGCCTAAAATGCAATCGTTTGCACTTTTTTAGTGCAAACGATTGCATCCTGAAAGGGGTCAACCAAAATTACACGTTATCTGAAAAGTCAAAAAAGCATCAGGACAGCTGAATTCCATACCATGTTGTGACGATCTCCGACGTAGCGTTATGAAGAAGAGTTTCCCGGTAAAATACACTTTCAGGAATCTATGAAATATACGCCGGTACCGCGTTCCGGCCCAACAAGCTATACAATGCAATCACAATCACCAGTCAAAACTGATTATTGATGAGAAAATTTCACGTTAGAAAGCTGCTGCTGCTACCCGGCGCAGGCTTCCTGGCTGCCGGCCTCTGGGCCTTCCCCGCATCGGCGGTCCCTAACAGCCCCGGCACCCCCTCAGGCACCAGCGCCCGATGGGCCGCCATCAAGGGCTCCGTTATCGACGACTTCGGTAAACCTGTAGCCGGCGTGCTCGTTCGCCGCAAATCCGGCGCAGGGAACGCCATCACGGACGCCGACGGGAATTTCTCCCTTTCCGCAGACCCGGGCGAAACGCTCGTGTTCTCCCATCCCGGATTCCGCGCCATAGAAGCCACCGCTTCCGCAGGTGAGAATTTCCGCGTCAGGATGCTCCCTTCCCTGCAAGACAGCGATTCCCTCTACCACATCCTTTACGGACAGCAACGGAAAGCCACATCGGTAGCCGCTATCGCCCAGATCGGGCAACGCAGCCTCAACCGCACGTTTTCCACCAGCCTCCACGGGATGATGGCCGGCAGGCTCGCCGGGTTCAACCTCAGTTATGTGCCCGGGATCCCGGGAGACGAATCCTTCTCCCCCGAAATGCGCGGTACCTCTCCCATGATCATGATCGACGGCGCACCGGCCCGGAACATGACCAACATCAACCCGGAACAGATCGAGTCCGTCACCCTGCTTAAAGACGCGCTTTCCACCGCCATGTACGGCATGCGCGCCTCCAACGGCATCCTGCTCATCACCACCCGCAAGGGCGAGCGGTCTTCCGGCCAGCGCATCTCCTTCACCGCCGGCGTCGGCACTTCGCAGATGCTCAAAAGCTACAAGGAGCTCAGCGCCTACGATTACGCCAGGCTGTATAACGAAGCACAGGCCAACGACGGCATTCCGGCCACCTACTCCCAGGAGGACCTCGATCTTTACCGCAACGGCACTGATCCTACCGGCCACCCGGACGTAGACTGGCGCAACGAAGTGCTGAAGAAAAACGCCCTCATGCAGCGGTACGACCTGAATATTTCGGGCGCCCGCGGCAATGCGCGCTATTTCGTAGACCTGAACTACACCAACCAGGCCGGTCCTTTCAAAACCGACGCCATCAATAAATACAATACCAACGCCGACATGCAGCGTTACCTCGTACGTTCCAACGTAGACGTGCAGATCAACCGCAGCATTTCCGCTTCGCTGAACCTTTCCGGCCGCATCCAGAACAATAACGAGCCGGGCGGCTTCGGCCCCAATATCATGCAGGAGATCCGCAATACGCCGCGCAACGCATACCCGGTGTTCAACCCGGACGGTTCCCTGGGCGGCAACAGCACCTACTCCGAAAACATCTACGGCCTCACCATGAGAAGCGGCTATGCCAACCGGTATGCCCGCGAAGTGAACGCAGAACTGAACATCCGTGCAGACCTCAGCGATATCACGCCCGGCATGTGGTTCCGCGTGGGCGGTTCGTACTACACCAACTTCGCCGAGTATATCGTCCGCGTCAAGCGGAATGCCGTGTACCAGCTGTACACCGATCCCGCGACCGGAGAAACCTCCTATCTCAAAACCGGTGAAGATACCGACATGGGCAACACCCGCGAATCCAGCAGCACCGAGCGCTTCTTCAATTCGGACGCGCAACTGGGCTGGACGCGCGGTTTCGGGCAGCATCACTTCAACGCCATGCTCGGCCTCAATTACGATAACCGCATCCTCGGATCGCAACTGGCGCAGTTCTTCCTCGGAGGGGCCGCCCGCCTGCAATACGATTACGCGGAGAAATATATGTTCGAAGCCGTGGTAGGCCGCAACGGCACCAACCGTTACCACCCGGACCGCCGCTACGGCACCTTCCCCGCGTTCGGCATCGGATGGAACCTCGCCAAAGAAAACTTCCTGTCTGCCGCCACCTGGCTCAATATGCTGAAACTGCGCGCTACCTACGGTCTTACCGGAGACGCGTTCAACTCCACCCGGACTTCCGGCTCCGGGGAATCCTACTTCGTGTATAACCAATACTACGTAGGCGGCACCGGCTACAGCTTCGGCACATCGCACTCCGCTGTTTCCGGCGTCCGGGAAGGCACACTCAACAACCCGTTCATTTCCTGGGAGAAAGCGCGCAAATTCAATGTAGGCCTGGATGTGGAGGCGCTCGACAATCGCGTTGCCTTTACCGCCGACATCTATAACGATCTCTACACCGATCTGCTGCTGACCCGCGGTACCGCCACCGCCCTGCTGGGCATCGGCTACCCGCAGGAGAACCTGGGCAAGACACGCGTGAAAGGCATGGAATTCACCGCTACCTACCGCGGAACGGCCGGCGCGCTGAGCTATTATGCAACCGGCGTACTGTCTGCACAACATGGCATCAACGTGTATCTCGACGAAACGGCCCGTCCTTATCCCTGGCTCGTGCGCACCGGCAATTACACCGGCATGCTGTACGGTTACCAGGCCGATGGTTTGTACCAATCGGAAGATGAGATCGAACGGGGCACCTGGATCGACGGTTACCGCCCCAAGCCCGGCGATATCCGGTATAAAGACCTGAACGGCGACGGCCGCATCAACCAGTTCGACCAGTCGCTCATCACGCCCGAGAAGCCGCGCGTGAACTATGGCCTCAACCTGGGCTTCGGCTGGAAAGGGCTCGACCTTTCCCTATTGTTCCAGGGCACGGGGAACCGTTACAGCAGCGTGGCCATTTACGAGTTCGCCGACAACGGCAAGGGCAACGCCTTCGAGCACCACCTTGGCCGCTGGACGCCGGAAACGGCCGCTTCCGCCACGTATCCCCGCCTCACCATCGGTTCCAACTTCAACAACTCGCAAGCATCCAGTTACTGGATCAGGAACACTTCCTACCTGCGGTTGCGGAATGCGGAGCTGGGGTACAATGTGCCGGAGCGCTTCGCCCGCCGGTTCCGCCTCGCATCCGCCCGCTTCTTCCTGAACGGTACCAACCTGCTGACCTGGTCGAAGTTCAAGGATACCGATCCCGAGAACCTGAACGGCAACTACCCCGTATCCCGTGTCATGTACGCCGGTATCAACATCAAACTCTAACGCGCATCATCATGAAAAAACTCATCTATATCATACCCGCATTTGCACTGTTCGCCGCAGTGGGATGCAATAAGAACATGGAAGAAGGGCCGCTGGAAAACCTCGACTCGTCTTTCATCTTCGACCCGGTAGACAAGAACGGTTCGTATGCCGACCAGTTCCTGAACGATATTTACGGCAACATGCCCAACGGCTGGAACCGGATCGGCAACTCCATGCTCGACGCCGCCACGGATGACGCGGTACCGTCTATGCGCGGCAGCTCCATCGAAGACCTCCGCTTCGGCCGTATCGATCCCTTCGGCAATCCGGACGATGTATGGACTTCCCGCTATACCGTTATCCGCAAAGTGAACGTGTTCCTCGCCAAGGTAGACCGCGTGCCGATCGAGAACGAGGTGAAAGGGTATTGGAAAGCGGAAGCCCGTTTCCTGCGCGCCTATGCCTACTTCGAACTGATGAAACGCTACGGTGGTGTGCCTTTGATGGGTGAAAGGATCGGAACGCTGGCCGAAGATCTCCAGGTGCCCCGCAGCTCCTTCGAAGCCTGCGTGAACTACGTTTCCGGTGAACTGGACGCCATCAAACCGCTCCTGCGCACCGGCCCCGCCGCCGGTGGCGATTTCGGCCGCATCACCAACACCGCGGCCCTCGCCCTCCAGGCCAGGCTGCACCTCTACGCCGCCAGCCCGCTTTTCAACGCCGGCAACCTCGGCACGCAAAACAAGGAACTGACCGGCTACACGGACGTTTCCGCCGGCGCCGTAAAAGCCCGCTGGCAGAAAGCCGCAGACGTGGCGAAGGAGCTCATCGATCTGAACACGCACATCATCGAGCCCAATAACCGATATATCAACATCTTCATCACGCGCGACAGCAAGGAGATCATCCTTTCCTACCTCCGCGCCAACACGAGCGATGTGGAACAGAACAACGGGCCCGTGGGCTTTACCAAGTTCAGCCACAGAGGGTATACCAGTCCTACCCAGGACCTCGCCGAAGCGTTCCTCATGACCAACGGCAAGCCCATCACCGATCCCACTTCCGGGTACGATCCGGATAAGCCCAACGTGAACCGCGACGCCCGTTTCAACCTCGTGTTCTTCTTCAACGGCAGCAAATGGCTGAAAAGGACCGTGGAAACGTTTGACGGCGGGCTGGACAGGCCCGGCGGCAACATCACGCAGACGCAGACCGGCTATTACCTCCGGAAGTTCATGTACAACGCCGAGACTGCCAGCTCGCTGGGCGCGCAGCCGCACAACTTCCCCCTGTTCCGGTTCGCAGAAGTGTACCTGAACTACGCCGAAGCATTGACGGAAGCCAACGATGCCACCCAGGCCGATGCCGTGGCGGCGCTCAACAAAATCCGTTCCCGCGGGGGCATGAAAACCGCGGTACCGAATTCCGTACCGAAAGACGAGCTGCTGACGCTGATCCGCAACGAGCGCCGTGTGGAATTATGCTTCGAGGAGCACCGTTTCTGGGACATCCGCCGATGGATGATCGCCAGGCAACTGTTCACCGGCGACCTCCACGGACAGCAAATCGTTCGCGCAGACGACGGTACCGTTACATATACCAAAGTTGCAGTAGGAAAAGTAGCATTCAACGACCGGATGCACCTCTATCCTATCCCCCAGACTGAGTTATACAGAAACCGCAACCTGGTACAAAATCCCCTTTGGTAATCCGATAAAGCCTCCGTTATGAAAAAAATATTTTCCACCCTTATATTGATCTGCCTGCTGGTCCCGGCCATGGCCCAGCAAGAGCGCAGAAACGTGAGGGGCACCGTCAGGGACGCCAACGGGGCGGTTCCCGGGGTAGTCATCTTCGAAAAAGACGTGCCGGGCAACGGCACCGTATCCAACGAAACAGGCGGTTTCAACCTGACCGTCCGCGGCAAAGCCAACACACTCGTATTCAAATTCGTGGGATACCTGCAACAGGAAGTGGTCGTTACCGGCAAAAGCGAGATCAACGTCACCTTGCAGCAAGACGTGAAAGGCCTGGAGGAAGTGATGGTAGTGGGCTACGGCCGCACCACCAAACTGAGCAACACCGTAGCTACCAGCTCCGTGACCGGAGACGAGATCCGCCGCGTGCCCACCGCCAGCCTGCAGAACGCCCTCGTGGGCAAACTGCCCGGCTTCCTCGCCATGCAGCGTAGCGGCCAGCCCGGTAAAGACGGGGCGGAATTCCTCATCCGCGGCGCTTCCACCTTTTCCAACAACCGGAACCTCACGCCGCTCATCATCGTGGACGACGTCGAATTTACCGGTAACTTTTCCGACATCGATCCCGAACAGGTGGCCAACGTGACCATCCTGAAAGATGCGGCTTCCGCCGCCGTGTACGGGATCAAGGGCGCCAACGGCGTAATCGTGGTAACTACCATCCGCGGCCAGAGCGGCAAGGCGCAGATCCGCCTCACGAGCAACTACGGCCGCCAGGGCAACAGCATCCGCCCGGAATTCCTCAGCGCATACGACCATGCCCGCCTCCGCAACGCAGCACTGGTGAGCGACGGCCTGCCGAAAGAATATACCGATGAAGACCTCGAAGCCTGGCGCACCGGCAGCGACCCCTACGGCCATCCGGACATCGACTGGTGGGACGTGCTCATGCGCAAATCCACCACACAGACCAAGAACAACCTCAGCATCACCGGCGGTTCCGACAAGATGAAATACTTCGTGTCGGTAGGCCACCTGTTCCAGAACGGCATCCTGAAAGATTTCCGCGAGCCCGGTTCTTCCGTGAACCCGAACTACTACCTGAAACGCTATAACTACCGCTCCAACCTCGACTTCCAGGTGACGCCCTCGCTGGACCTGGGGCTCGACGTATCGGGGTATTTCGGGGAAGAAAACGAGCCCAACACCCGCGGCCGCGCCAACCGTAACCGGATCTGGTTCGAGCTGTACGATTACAAGGCGTTGCCGCCCATGGCCTATCCCATCTACAACCCAGACGGTACTTTCGGCGCTGCGCCCGAAACCGTGGTGACCGGTAACGGCGCGGGGAACAACATCGTGGGCAGGCTCATGAAAGGCGGTTACCGCCGGGATTTCGAGAACGATATGCAGGTGAACATCCGCGCCTCCCAGAAACTGAACTTCATCGCCAGCGGCCTCAAACTCTCCGCCCTCGTGAGCTATTCCAGCAACCAGGGCTTCAGCCGCGACCTGGGAAGGACCAACTTCCTGTCGTTCATCTACAACAGCAAAACACAAACCTACACCCCGCTGCTGCCCAATACTTACCGCGACGAGAAGTATACCCTCGGCAGTACTTCCGCCACTGTTGAGAAACGCCTCAACACACAGTTGTCCCTCAACTACGACAGCACTTTCGGCCAGAAACACCACGTTTACGCCCTGGTGCTGCTGAACCAGTTCTCCGAAACGGAAGGCGCGGCATTGCCGGAAAACTTCCGCGGCTATACGTTCCGCCTCGGATACGATTACCGCAAAAAATATCTCATCGAGTTCAATGGCGCCTATAACGGGACGGACCGCTTCAAGGCCAGCAACCGATATGGCTTCTTCCCCGCGGTGTCTGGCGGCTGGAACATCGCAGAGGAGCCGTTCTTCAAAGACCGCGTTAAATTCATGGACCTGTTCAAGATCAGGGGGTCTGTGGGTATGACCGGTACCGATGATATCGACAATACTTATCAATACCTCTACGAGCACGTATACCTGGAAGGCCTCGGTTACAACTTCGGCGAAAACCAGAAAGCGTTCTCCGGCATTTACGAAGGCATCCTCGGCAACGAGAACGTTAGCTGGGAAAAAGAGCTGCAATGGAACGTGGGAACGGACATGAACTTCTTCCGCAACAAACTTTCGTTCACCGCCGAAGTCTTCAAAAGGAAAAGGACCGACATCCTGCTGCCGCGCCAGAGCCTCAGCGCCATCATCGGCATCGGCCTGCCGCCGTCCAACCTCGCGCAGGTTTCCAACCGCGGGTTCGAGATGAACCTCAATTACAGCAACAAGCTCAACAAGTTCAACTATCGCATCAACGCGAACATGTCCGTCGCCAAAAACCGGATCGAATTCATGGACGAAGGGAATCCCCCCTATCCCTGGCTCCGCCAGACCGGCGGGCCTACCAACCGTGAACTGGGTTACGTGACGGAAGGGTTTTATTATGATGACGAAGATATCGCGAAAAGTCCCCTCCCCGTGGGCCCCAAACCGAAGCCCGGCGACCTGAAGTACAAAGACCTGAACGGTGACAACAAAATCGACCCGTACGACATGGCTTACAACAAATATTCCAACACGCCCACCACGCAATATGCCATGACCCTGGGCGGGGATTGGAAAGGACTGAGCTTCTCCATCACGTTCCAGTCGGCCACCAACTTCGTGCTCAGCCAGTTCGCCGAAGCGGTGACGCCGTTCTTCGGGAACCTCCGCCAGGTGCACCTGGACGCGTGGACGCCTGAAAACCGCGACAACGCCAAGTTCCCGCGGATTTCCACGATGGACAACATCAGCAACGCGCTCAGCAACCCGTCCGACTTCTGGACCGTGAAAGGCGATTACATCAAGCTGCGCAATGCCGAGATCGGCTATACGCTGCCCCGCCGGATGGTGAGCTCGCTGCACCTGCAACAGGTGCGCTTGTACGTGAACGGTTCCAACCTGCACACCTGGATGCTCGGCCCGAACCTGTACGACCTAGACCCCGAGGTGAGCTCGCGGACCGAAGGCGGGGTATACCCGACACAGCGCGTATTCAACGTAGGCCTGAACGTTAACTTTTAAAACACCGGAAGCACATGAAAAGCATTTATAAATACTGTTTCGCCGCCGTGGCCAGCGCGGGCCTGCTTGCATCCTGCGCGAAGAAAGACCTGCTCGACCCTACGGTAGTACGTTCCCTGAACGAAGAGCTGACCTTCGGCGACAGCGTTAGGACGATGGCGTTCGTGACGTCGATCTACAGCGAGCTGGGCGCCAATTCCTTCAACAGCCGGTATGGCAACGGGGGAAGCCTGGCCGAGGGTTCCGACGAGTCCGTTTCCCGCCTCTTCGGCGCCACGCAGGCCTGGGTGCCGCTCATGATCGGCACGCTCAACGCCACGCGCACCACGCCTTACGAAAAAGTGTACAACAACGGCTGGAACAACATCCGCCGCGTCAATACCTTCCTGAAGAATTTCGGTAAGCTGCCGCTGGCCGGAGAAACCAAAAACCAATTGCTCGGCGAAGTGAAATTCCTCCGCGCCTGGTACTTCTGGACGATGGTGCAACACTTCGGCGGCCTGCCGCTCATCGGCGACAAGCTCTATACCCTCGACGATACCATCCTGGAGCCCCGCGCTTCGTATGCAGACTGTATCGATTACCTGGTGAAGGAGCTCGACGAAGCGGCCGACCTCGTGGTAGCGCCCACCGAACAGCGCCCCGAAGATTACGGCCGGGTGAACAAAGGGTTCTGCATGGGCCTCAAGGCCCGCATCCTCCTCAATGCGGCCAGCAAGCTGTATAACGGCGGGCAGGAATCCATCGCCTCCGCGGCGCAGAAACCGCTGGTAGGTTATATGGACAACAAGCCCGAGCGCTGGACGACCGCACGCGAAGCGGCCGAAGCGCTCATCAACACCGGATGGTATTCTCTGGTGGAAAACGGTACGGCAGGAAAGGGTTTCTACGATCTGTTCATCGAACGTAAAAACAGCGAATTCATTTTCCCTGCGATGGCCGGTCAGAACCGCACCATGGAAGCCAACTTCCTTCCCCGCTCCCGCAACGGCAACGTGAACGGATGCCCCAGCCTCAACGCCGCCAAGCGTTTCGGGATGAACAACGGTTTGCCCATCACCGACCAGAATTCCGGGTACGACCCCGCCAATCCCTTCAAAGACCGCGATCCCCGGTTCAAATACACGATCCTCAACAACGGCGATAAATGGCGCACCAACGCCAGCAGCACCGCCGTTCCCATCTGGACCCACATCGGCGCGGAAACTGACGGCGTAGACGCCAGCCTCGTGTACACCGGCATGTTCTTCCGGAAATTCTGCAGCGAAGCCACCACCGGCAACGGCGGGTCGCAGACAGACCGCGTGATGCCCATCATCCGGTATGCAGACATCCTGCTCATGTACGCGGAAGCATCCATCGAAGAAGGCCAGTTCGAGAAAGCTGCGGAAAAGATCATCATGGTCCGCAAACGCGCCGGCATCAAGCCCGGCGGCGATGGACGGTACGGCCTCAAAACCTCGGGCGACAAAGCCTACTGGACCAGCGTGATCCAGAACGAGCGCGCAGTGGAACTTTGCCTGGAAGATTCCCGATTCTGGGACGTGCGCCGCTGGAAAACGGCGCCGGTAGACCTCAACACCACCATTTACCGCCTCATGATCACCAAGGTGGCCGACAATCAGTGGACGTATGCGGAGCTGCCCGTAGACAAGAACCCCATTCGTGTGTTCCAGTCGCTCCACTACTTCTTCCCGCTGCCCATGGCCGAAGTCATGAAAAACACCGCCATGGTCCAGAACCCTGGATACTAGCAGTTTCCCTTCCTGTATAAAAAAAGACCGGCCTCCGAAAAGGAGCCGGTCTTTTTCAGTTATGTAGTTCCGTTACCTGGATTTTGATTGCAGCCGCCTGTGCGCGAGGCCCCATGCTTCCAGGGCTTCCGTGATCGTTTTGAGCTGCTTTCCGATGGCCGTCATTTCGTATTCCACGCGCGGCGGCACTTCCGGATACACCTTCCGCGTCACCACCCCGTTTTCTTCCAGCCGCCGCAGCTGGATGGTGAGCATCCGTTCGGTGATGCCCGGCATCTTCTTGCGGAGCTCGCTGAACCGCAACTTGCCGTTAATGAGGAAGCAGCAGATCGCCAGCGACCACTGGTTGCCGATGATGCTCGCGGCATAGACCTCCGGGCACCAGTCTTCCATCATTTTCTTGTTGGCATAATGGGTCGAAGTTTCCTTGATCCTGGTCATTACTTACTTTTTTTATAGTACCGCACAATTGGATGGCAATATACGTAATCATCGCTACCTGCTTTAGTTTTGTAATCACAAATCAACAGTAACATGAAAACACTCGTGATCGTAACCCACCCCACTATCGAAAAATCCGTCATCAACAAAAGATGGACCGCTGAACTGGAAAAGCACCCGGAAAAATACTATGTGCATTCGCTGTACGAAGTCTACCCGGATGGTAAGATCGACGTCAAAAAAGAACAGGAACTGCTCGAACGGTTCGATCATATCGTATTCCAGTTCCCTTTTTATTGGTTCAACTGTCCGCCGCTGCTGAAACAATGGCTGGACGAAGTGCTGACCTACGGCTGGGCCTACGGCAAATCCAGCGGGTACAAACTGGGCGGCAAGAAAATAGCGCTGGCCATCACGGCGGGCATCGGAGAAGAAGGCTATCGCCCGGAGGGCAAATACAAATACACCATGGAAACGCTCACCACCCCGTTCGAGCTCACATTCCAGTACATCCACGCCGATTACAAGGGCATATACGTGTATTACGACATGGAACAGAACGCGTCTGAAGAGTGGGTGGAAGCCAGTGTGGCGCCTTTCCTGGGATTCCTGGAATCGCTGAAAACGGAATGCCCGTCCCCGGCAGTGCAGGAACGGGCATGAAGATAAATTTCCGGCCGGCTCAGGGTGTAGGCGGCACTTTCACGGCCTGCCGGCCGATCAGTTTCCACTGTTTGCCGGATTTGGCCCACACGAGCATCACGTAGAGGTTCACTTTGCCGGGCTTTCCGCCATCTGCCGTATCGCCCTGGAGCGTATGCCGCACGATGGCGGTATTGCCGTTCATGATGATCGTCTGGTTGGAAAGGTCTATCGTGACGAAGTCGCCTTTGCCGCTCACGAGGTAATCCACGAACTCGGCCTGGTTTTCGATCCGGCCGTTGGAATGGCCGTAGGTGAGCGTGGGCGCGGTAAGCGATTCCAGGGCCGGCTTATCGGCCGAGATCATCGCTTCCCGCAGCTTCAGCACGGCGGCGGCAACGTCCCGTTCGTCTTTGGATTGCGCCTGGCCCAATTGGCTGAAAGCCATGAGCGCCAGCAGGGATACCATTTTTTTCATCGTTTTCATATTGGTGGAAGTCCCATCAAAATACGAAATCCCCGATTAAAAAATTACTGCGGCGGGAAGTTATACGGCATCCATCCGGGCAGGGAAGCCAGTTCTTTTTCCACGTCGTCGCTGATGGGAATGCCCCATTTCTCGAAAAACGGCGCGATGTTGCGGCCGCTTACTTTCGAAAAGGTTTTGGCCCAGAGGTCGCGCTTCTTCTGATCGCCGCGCGCATATTCCCCGGAAGGGTCGGCGATGGCGAGGGCCTGGTATTCGCGGAAGAATTTTTTATACGTTTCCCATCCGAACGCTTCCTGCAGCTGGCGGAACATGATGAGCCCCAGGAAAGGGCTTTGCTGCCACTTCTGGTAAGCCGGCCCCGCCGCGAAATAGTTTTTCATGGCTTTCTGGGTTTCGTCGTTGGAAACGCCGGTATGCGCATCGTCGCGGCCACCGAGCAGGCGGTCGAACATATACAGCGAAAAGAAATTGCAGCTTACTTCAGTAGTGCCGCCGAATACCCAATCGTTATTCTGCATGTTGTGCCCGATCTCGTGGAAGAAGCCCCAGTTAGCGCCGCCCTTGCTGCCTTTCATGAGCTTCGCCGGATCGGCGATCACGTCGGCGGACAGCATCCCGCTCGAGGGCGAATGGTGGATCATGATCGGGTACCCGCTGTGCATGAACCCTCCGCCGATATGCTCGTCTATCACCATGCGCTGCGGGCGGTAATAGGGCTGCGGGATCTGCGCAAGCTCCATTTCGCCGCCCACGATCAAATCCCAGAGCTTCAGCACGTTTTCCGGATCGTTCACCTGCCGGAGGATGGAATCGGGAATGGTGAGGATGACCTTTTCGGTGGCCAGTTCTCCCCAGGGCGCCTTGCTGGCGGCGAGTTGCTGCTTCCACTCCTCCGCGGTCGTTTTTCCGGCGATGAAGAGCGGGGCTTTCACGGCCCGGGCGATTTTCACATCGGCCGTCCATGAATCGGATTTGGGCGATGCGGTGATGTAAATGAGGCCGCCAAAAGGAGATGTGATGCGGGTCGTCTTTTTGCGGAGCGTGTCTACCCGCACGATGTCGGGCATCCGGCGCCAGTCTTCCCCGCCGGCCACCCAGCGCGTAAGGTTGTCTGAATGCGCGCCGATCTGGATGCTCACGTTTTTACCGATGAGCGATTCGGGAACGGTCACCTCGATGTATTCCCCCGCCACGGCGTACAATCCGGTGCTGTACATATTGTTGCGCCAGGGTTGGGAATAATGCAGCGTGGCCACCACGGGCGCCAGCGCGTCGCTGATCCGGTTGTGGGCGATGGAAACGGTTTCCGTTACCCGCGCCGCGCTTTTGTCTACGCTACCGGGAAACACGGCAGCCGAAGGGTGTGCAACGATCTTCGCGTAGCTGGTGGAAGCGAGCTGCTCCCTGCTCCAGTCGCGGATGGCATTGCGCATGTCTTTGTCCTTTACGGAAAGCCGGTTTTCGGGTGTAATGAGGACGTTGCCGGGCGCGAGCTGTTGCGCCCCGGCCGTCAGCGCGGCCAGCATGAGGGCGCAGCTGATAGTGGATTGCCTGATCATAAGAGTAGTCATCTTTCAGGTAATATACATTGCCGGCCATTTCCTTTCCGGATTTTCCGGATGAGCGGCAAAAAAAAGCCGGCCACTTTTCGGCGGCCGGACTTTCCTTTATCGTATTACAGCTAGATTTTCGCGAATGCCTGCGCCAGGTCGGCCTTGATATCATCGATATGTTCGATGCCGAGGGAAATGCGCAACAGGCCCGGCTCTACGCCTGCCTTGCGCTGTTCTTCCTCACTGAGCTGCTGGTGCGTGGTGGTGGAGGGATGGATGATGAGCGTTTTGCTGTCGCCCACATTGGCCAGGTGATAGATGAGCTCCAGGCTTTGCACGAGCGTATCCGCCGCTTCCTTTCCGCCTTTCACTTTGAAAGACAATACCCCGCCGGCGCCTCTTTTCAGGTATTTCTTCGCCAGATCGTTGTACTTGTTGCCGGGCAGGCCGGGATAGTTCACGAATTCCACCTGGGGCTGCTGCTGGAGCCATTCCGCCAGCGCCTGGGTGTTCTGGATGGTGCGGTCGACCCGCAGGCTGAGGGATTCCAGGCCCTGCAGGAACAGCCAGGCGTTCTGCGGCGACAGTGAGGGACCCCAGCTGCGGAGGCCCGTCACCCTGGCGCGGATGATGTAGGCGATGTTGCCGAAGGGGCTGTGCGAGCCGAACACTTCCCAGAACTTCATGCCGTGGTAGGCTTCGTCCGGTTCGGAGAACTGCTGGAACTTGCCGTTGCCCCAGTTGTAGTTCCCCCCGTCCACGATCACGCCGCCGATGCTGTTGCCATGGCCGCCGATCCATTTGGTGGCGGCTTCCACCACGATGTTGGCACCATGTTCCAGGGGGCGGAAAAGGTAGCCGCCCGCACCGAAGGTATTGTCTACCACCAGCGGGAGGTCGTGCTTCTTCGCGATGGCGCTGATTTTTTCGAAATCGGGAATGGCGAAGCCGGGGTTGCCGATCGTTTCCACGTAAATGGCTTTGGTGCGGCCGTCTATGAGGGCTTCGAAGCTGGAGGGATTGTCGAGGTCCGCGAACCGGGCTTCCACGCCTATCCTTTTAAAGCTGACTTTGAACTGGTTATAGGTACCGCCGTAGAGGTACGAAGAGGTCACGAAGTTATCGCCCGGGAGCAGGATGTTGTGCAGGGCGATGAATTGCGCCGCCTGGCCGGAAGCCACCGCCAGCGCGCCCACACCGCCTTCCAGCGCGGCGATGCGCTTCTCGAAGACGTCGGTGGTGGGGTTCATGATCCGCGTATAGATATTGCCGAACTGTTTCAGCTGGAAGAGGTCTGCCGCATGGCCCGCATCTTCGAACGTATAGGAGGTGGTCTGGTAAATGGGAACGGCTGCCGAATGGGTTACGGGGTCTGGCTGGTAGCCTGCGTGGACCTGGAGCGTCTCAAATCGTAAGGAGTTGTTTGACATGATGTATGCTTTTTGTAGTCTACAAAATAACTAGACTATTTCTAATATCAAAATAAAACAACCATAAAAATAGCGGTTCGTCAAGCCGATGGAACGGTACATCAAAGGCTTTTGCGCGGCTGGCGTGGATTTGCGTGTTTTGGGGCAGCGATATTTCCTCATTCTAAAATCCTACCCATGCAACACAAATTCCTGTTCAGCGCCCTGGCCACCCTGGCCGGCCTGTTTACCATCGCCTCGCTGTACGCCGGCGGCGGCAGAGATTCGTTCAAAGTGTATCTCAACAACAAGCTGATCGTCGAAAAATGGCTCGGCGAGAAGATCACGATCGATGAATTGCCGCTGGATGAAAGCAATCTGAACGATAAGCTGACCTTCCATTACAGCCATTGCGGCCGTATCGGGACAGACCGTAAGGTGGTGGTGCGCGATGCGAAGGGGAAAACCCTGCGCGAGTGGGCCTTCGCCAATGCCGAAGGCAAGCAGTCGGGCATGGTGATCCCCGTGAAGGAGATCCTCCAGCTCCGCCAGCAGAACGTTTCATTCGTCTATTCCGCCAACGAGCTGCCGAAGGGGCAGCTGATGGCCTCCTTCCGCCTGCATGCGTCTACCACTTCCTGGGTCCCCGGGCAATCGGTTTTGACGTTATTGTGTTAGATTTACGGTATGTCGCGCACATACCGCATCCGTAAATCGCAATTATTGCCGGTAAGCGTGGACGCCGCCTGGGATTTTTTCAGCGACCCGTCCAACCTCCGGCGCATCACGCCGCCCCGGATGGGGTTCACCGTCACCAGTGAGCCTCACCAGGGGCGGATCTATGCAGGGCAGATCATCGAATACCGCCTCAAACCCGTTCTCGGCATCCCCATGTACTGGATGACCGAAATCACGCGGGTAGAGCAGGGCCGCATGTTCATCGACGAGCAGCGGTTCGGCCCCTACAGCTTCTGGCACCACCAGCACCATTTCGAGCAACAGGGCAATGGCACGCTCATGACCGATATCGTACATTACCGCATTCCCCTCGGATGGCTGGGCGACGTGGCCAATTCCCTCTTCGTGCAACGCCAGCTGGAAGGCCTTTTCCGCTTCCGGACCTCCGCTGTTGACAAGCTGCTGGGAAACAACGGGGCATAATGCTGGCATTTTCCGGGGATATTGCCTATTTTCATGGGTCTTAGTTCATGAAAACTGATCGTATGTTCCGTTCCCTATTGGCCTTGTCCCTCCTCGCCTGCTCCGCGGCCCGCGCCCAGGAGAAGGAATTGGTGCCGCAGATGCACACCCGTGTTTTCATCATGGAAAATCCCCCCGTGCCCGAAGTCCACGCTTCCACCATCGTGGAGCTCGACAATGGAAAGCTCATGGCTGCCTGGTTCGGCGGTACCCAGGAAGGTAAAAAGGACGTCGGGATTTGGACGTCCACCTATCAGCACGGCGAATGGAGCCAACCGAAAGAACTGGTGAACGGTGTGGTCGACGCCACTACCCGCTACCCTGCCTGGAATCCCGTGCTGTTCCGCACCAAAGCCGGAAAACTGTTCCTGTATTACAAAGTAGGCCCCAATCCGCGCGAATGGTGGGGCATGATGATGAGCTCGGCCAACAACGGAAAAACCTGGTCCGCACCGCAACGGCTGCCCGACGGCATGCTCGGCCCCATCAAGAACAAACCTTTCCAATTGGCGAACGGAGACATCCTCTACCCTACCAGCACCGAGAGCACAGATAAGAACATCTGGAAAATACATCTCGAAAAATCGGATAAGAACGGCGGCAACTGGTCGCGCATCGAAATACCGAACGATACTTTCCAGGCGATACAGCCCAGTATTTTACGGTATCCGCACGATAGCCTGCAACTCCTCTGCCGCAGCAAAAACGATCATGTGGTACAGAGCTGGTCGGCCGACAACGGTAAAACCTGGAGCCCCGTAACCGCCACGCTGCTGCCCAACCCCAATTCCGGGACGGATGCGCTGACGCTGGACAATGGGTACAAACTCATCGTCTACAACCCCGCCGTGCGCGGCGGCAACTGGGCTGCAGGGCGCGCCAAACTGTATGTGGCCATCAGCCGCGACGGGATCAACTGGAAAGATGCGGCCGTGCTCGAAAACGGCGACAAAGGCGAATTCAGCTACCCGGCGGTGATCCAGGGGAAAGACGGGCTCATCCATATCACCTACACCGCCGACCGGAAAAACATCCGCTATTGCATGATGCGGATCGCCCCGCTCACCGCGGAATAAACCGGGGTTCACGTAAAAAAAATGGCAGCGCCGGGAACGGCGCCGCCTTCGATATTCTGCTATATCAACTTTCAACTGTTAGTTATTTTCAGGCTGCGGCGCTTTTTTAATGCCCGCAGCCGCAACGATCGCGCCGGCGAAACTGATCACCGCCGCCACGAGGAACGCCGTTTGGAAACCGCCGTTCAATGCCGCTACATCTCCTTCGCCAGACAATTTCAGGCTGCCCGTTTTCGCCGAAGAAATGGCGACGATCACCGCCAGGCCCAATGCCGACCCGATCTGGTAACTGGTGTTGACCAGGCCGGATGCCAGGCCCGACTCCTCCGGCCGCGCGCCCGAAATCGACGCCACCGTTCCCGGAATATACGCCAGCGACATCCCGATGGCGCCCAGCAACGACGCCGGCAGCACATGCGTGATAAAACTCCCGTCCACCGGTGCCGCGCTGAAAATGAGCAATGAAAGGCTCAATACCAGCAAACCCGCTACCAGATTCGGCTTAATCCCGAACCTGCCCATCAGTTTCCCGGTAATGACCATCATGAAAAGCATGATCGTAACCGTCATGGGCAGCAATGCCAGTCCGCTGTTGAACGCCGGCAACTGCAACACCTGTTGTAAATAAAGATTGAGGAAAAACCACAATGGGATCCAGGCCGCGGCCATCAACGCCATTACGATGTTGCCGGCCGAAAGGTTGAACGCTTTGAAAATGGACAACGGCATGAGCGGCTCCTTCTTCGTTTTCTGCAAAACGATGAACGCGGTCAGCAGCAGCACGGAAAACGCGAGCAGCCCCCAGGTCTTCGCGGAGCTCCATCCATTCCCTTCCGCCGCCACGATGGCGTATACCATGATGACGAACGCCGCCGTGGCCAGGATGGCGCCTGCAAAATCGATGCTCCCTTTGCGGTGGGCGCCTTTCAGTAACAGAGACGGGCTTAATACCAGCACGATCAGGCCCACGGGAATGTTGATGAGGAACACCCATTCCCACGACAGCCACTGCGTGATGGCGCCACCCAGGAACACGCCCGCCGAGCCGCCCGCTGCGGCCGCTGCACCCCAGAAGCCCAGGGCTTTGTTCAGCTCTCTGGGATCGGTGAATTTGGTGAGCAATAATGTGAGCGCCGATGGTGCGATCAGTGCGGAGCCCAGGCCCTGCAAAGCCCTGCCGATGTTCAGCGAAGCTTCCGACCAGGCCACGCCTGCGAGCAACGACGCGGCAGACAGCACGGCGAATCCCCACATAAAAATCTTCCGCGCCCCGAACAGGTCGGATAGCCTGCCGCCCAGCAGCAGGAACCCGCCGAACACGATCACGTACGCATTGAAGATCCATTGGAGGCCGGACTGCGAATAGCCCAGGTCACTTTTGATGGCAGGCAGCGCCACCCCGATGATCGAAGTGTCCATGATGACGATGAACTGCGCAGTGCAAAGCAACGCGAGGGCAGACCAGCGTTTTTTATAAGGAAGGGCCTGTTTGGGCGATTGTACGGTTTCAGTAAGCATATTTCGTATTTGATTGGTAAAGGATTATTGTAATTGGAGCAGGCCCTGCGCGCGGCGCAGTTGTACCTGGACCACCTTGTGCCGGTAGATCGCCAGCAGGTAGTTGATTTTCGATTGCGTGAGGGCGAGCTCCGCATCGGTGAGCTCCAGCCGCGTGCCGAGCCCGTTGCGGTAACGCTCGTCCATCATTGCATAACTCACTTCCGCCAGCTCCACCGTTCGCTGCTGGATGGCGAGTTGCCGCACCGCTTCCTGGCGCTGCGAAACGAGCGCCGCGATTTCCGCCTTCACGGAACGATGCAGATCGTCGAGCCCGATGCTTTCCTGCCTGGCGCGGATGGCCGCCTGGCTGATCTGCGATCTGACGCGGTTGCCGTTGAATACCGGCACCGCCACCTGGACGCCGATGAAGGAAGTCCGCGGCCACACGTATTGACCCAGTTTCACATTATCTGCCTGCGCCTGCAACTGGTATTGCCCTATCGCCATCACTTTGGGGATACGTTCCGATTTTGCGGCAGCGAGCGCCACCTGGCTTTTTTCGACAGACAGCTTGCGGATAGCGATATCGTTGCGGCTTTGCGCGGCCGTTGCCAGTGCCTGCGCCAGTTCGGAAGCGCCCGCATCTTCACCGGAAATGCCGAGACTGTCGGTAAGGGCGATGACATCGGCCTCATCGATCCCGATGAGCCGCTTCAGCCAGATGCCCGTTACTTCGACCTGGTTATCGAGATAGGAAATGGAGGACCTGAGATTTTCGACGGAGATGAAAGCCCGCAGGGTATCGGCTTTCAGGCTTCTGCCCTGTGCATAGAGCGAGCGGGTATCGGCCAGTGCCTTTTCGTTCCTGGCGAGGCTTTGCCGTTGCAAACCGATCTGCGATTGCATGAACAGCATATCGAGATAAGTGATGGAAATCTGTTCGCCGAGCGCGCTTTGCAGTTCGGCGGATTTTTCGTGCTGGATGCGCTCGTCGTACTGTGCCGCTTTCGTTTGTTGCCTCGCCGTTTCGTTCAGCAAAGGTTGGCTGGCGGAAATGAGCCCGTTCATGGCGTTCTTTCCTCCAACGGCCACGTCCTGCACCGGTTTCGCCGTTCCTGCGAAATACCCCGGCAGAAAAATCACCTGCCGGTCGAAGTAATGCTGATACCCGGCGCCCGCATTCACGCTGGGCAGGAGCTGGCTGCGCACTTCGCGGGTCACGCTTTGCTGGCGCACTTCTTCCAGCGACTGGACCTGCACCTGCCGGTTGGCCGTTGCGGCGAGCGACAGGGCTTCGGACAGACTTATCTTTCTTACCGCCTGTCCCCGGCTGCCGACTGCCAGTAGCAGCAAGGGTATGATGTATGTTATCAGTTTCATGATTGGATTATTTGGATATGATGGATCAGGCGTACATTTCTTCCACTTCAACCGGCTCTTCTTCTTCTACCGGCTCTACCCTTCGTTTGCTGCCAGACAGGTAGGAATACACCGCCGGGATGATGAACAGGGTCAGGATCCCCGCGAAAATGAGCCCTCCCGCGATAACGATCCCCAGCGATTGCCGGCTGTTATGCGTCATGGCGATGGGCAGCGCCCCGAATATCATGGCCAGCGACGTCATCAGAATGGGCCTGAAACGCTGCTCCGCGGCCTGAATGGCGGCATCGTACCTCGAAAGGCCCGTTTCCTTCAGATGGTTGGCGAATTCCACGATGAGGATGCCGTTTTTGGTGATAAGCCCCACCAGCGTAATGATCCCGATCTGGCTGAATACGTTCAGGCTCTGGCCGAACCAGCTCAGGCTGAGAATGGCGCCAGTTACCGCCATAGGCACCGTGAGCATGATGATGAGCGGATCGCGCAGGCTTTCGAATTGCGCGGCGAGGATCATGTAAATGAGCAGGAGCGCCAGTATGAGCGTGAAGCGGATGTTCCCCTGGCTTTCTTCATAATCCCTCGACTGCCCCGCCAGCGATGTCTTGAAATTGGCGCCAAGCACGGTTCGCTGGATATGCTTCATCTCTTCGATCCCTTCCGCCAGGCTCACTCCGGGCGCCAGGCCCGCGGAAACGGTAGCGGAAGTGTATTGGTCGTAGCGGTAAATCGCCGCCGGACTGATGCTCTCCCGGATCGTTACCAGGTTGTCCAGCGAAATCATGTCGCCGTTCGCGGAACGGACATAGATGGAGCGCAGGTCCCCGGTCTTGCTGCGATTCTCCTTTTCCAGCTGTCCGATCACTTCGTACTGGCGGTCGTTCCGCAAAAAGTACCCGTACCGCTGGCCAGACAACGAAAGCTGCAAAGCCCTGCCCACTTCCTGGATGGAAACGCCCATGAGCGCCGCCTTCTGCCGGTCGATGCTGATTTGCAGTTCGGGTTTGTTGATCTTGAGGTCTGCATCCACGAACATGAGCTTTTTACTTTGCCGGGCCGCCTGCAGGAATTTGGTCAATGCGCCGGAAACCGTGTCGAGATTGGCGCCCTGCAGCACGAACTGCACCGGCATCCCGCCGCCATACCGTGTTCCGATGGTGGGCGGTAAATAGGGGAACAACAACAGCCCCCTGAAATTGCCCGATGCGGCCGCGTATTGGTTATACAGGTCTTGCACGGAAGCCTTGCGGGCTTTGGGCTCCTTCAGGTAAATGCTCTGCACCGCGAAACTCGTGGGCGCCGGCGCCGGAATAAAGGAAACGGCCACCATCGAATAGGTTTGATACAGCCCGTCGGTAGAATCGTTGACGTATTTGCCCACGGCGGTCATCTGCTTTTTCATATAGTCGAACGAAACGCCTTCCGGGGCAATGGCGATCAGGCTCATGTTGGAACGGTCTTCCACCGGCGCCAGTTCCGACGGCAGTTTTTTACCGACGAAATAGATCAGCACACCCGCGCCAACGAGGAATGCCCAGGCCAGCCAGCGCGCTTTCATAAAGCCTTTCAGCAAATGCGCGTAGCCATTGTTGAGCCAGATGAAGAACGGCTCCGTTTTACGGTGCAGCCAGTTGGGGCGGTCCTGCTTCTTCAGCAAATACGCGCTCAGCATGGGCGACAGCGTCAGTGCCACGAAAGCCGACACCAGTACCGATCCGGATACCACGATCGCGAACTCCTTGAACAATTGTCCGCTGATACCGCCCATGAACACGATCGGCAGGAACACCGCGGCGAGCGTGATGGTGGTGGATATCACCGCGAAATAAATCTCCTTCGATCCCTTGAACGCCGCCTGAACGGGCGTCATCCCCTCTTCCACTTTTTTATAGATATTTTCCAGCACCACGATCGCATCGTCGACCACCAGCCCGATGGCGAGCACCAGCCCCAACAGCGTAAGCACGTTGATGGAAAACCCTGCTATGTACATGATGAAGAACGCAGACAGGATAGATACGGGAATGGCCAGTACGGGGATGATGGTGGAACGCCAGTCGCGGAGGAACAGGAAAATGATCAGCACCACGAGCCCGAAGGCGATGAAGAGCGTTTCTTCCACTTCCTTGATGGACTCGCGTACGGGTTTGGTAAAATCGAAACCCACAATGAGCCGGAATTCTTTCGGTACCTCTTTCCGCAACTGATCGAGCCGGCGGTAGAATTCATCCACGACTTCGATGGCATTGGCGCCCCGCTGGATCTGGATCGCGATGCCTACGCCCACGCGGTTGGCGTTCCCGGTTTCGTTGATGATGGCCGTACGTTCGTTCAGTTCGCCCAGCTCGGCGTAGCCGATGTCTTTGAGGCGGATGACGGAGGTGCCCGACCGTTTGACGATCATTTCGTTGAACTCCGCAGTGGTAGTGAGGCGGCCCATGGTGCGCACGCTCAGTTCCGTGCTGCTGCCTTCGATCTTTCCCGCGGGCAGGTCCATGTTCTCGCGCAACAGCGCCTGGCGGATATCTTCCGGCGACAGTTTGTACGCCGCGAGCTTTACAGGGTCGAAGCGAAGGCGCATGGCGTATTTATGTTCGCCGACCACGGCCACGCGGTTGATGCCGGGGATGGATTGCATCCGGTCTTTGATCACGGTTGACGCGAGGTGGCTGACTTCTTTAATGTCTTTGGTATCGCTTTCCACTTCGAGGAAAGCCACGAGGTTATCGGGCGAGCTGGCTTTTTCCACGATGGGCGGATCTACGTCGGCAGGCAGCTGGCTGCGCGATTTGGCGACTTTATCGCGGACGTCGTTCAGCGCATCTTCCAGATCTACTTCGCGGTTGAATTCCACGGAGATGATGCTGGCCTGCTCGCGCGATTCGGAGGAGATGGTGCGCACGCCGCCGGCTTCCGCCAGCGATTCTTCGATGGGCCGGGTGATCTTGGAGGCGATCACGTCCGGACTGGCGCCGGGGTAGAAAGTGACGACGGAGATCACCGGGGCTTCCGTGAGGGGGAATTCGCGGATGCCGAGCTGCTTGAGGCCCACGAGCCCCAGGATGACGATGAGTAAGGAAAATACGCCTCCCAGCACCGGCTTTTTTATACTAAGCGATGGTAAGTTCATAACAGAGATGATTAGAAATGATTATTTGGACGCAACCGCCACGGCCGGTGCGCCGTTGCCCAGCCGGAGCGTGTTCGACACGATGATGCTGTCGCCGTTTTGCAGGCCGGTTGTTATGATGGCTTGCGATTCCGTTCTGTTACCGATGGAAACCGGGGTGATTTGAGCCGTTCCGCCTTTCAGCACGTACACGGCATAGCCATCTCCGCCGGGCAGCAAGGCCTCCGTGGGTATAGCGATCCCTTTCGTGCCGGCACCGGCGGTAGAGAAGAGGATCCTGGCGGAAAGGCCCGCCCGCAGCCTGTTCCCGGCGTTAGTCGCAAGTGCCTGTACGAGGATGCTCCGGTTGGTGGCATCTACCCCGGGCTCGGTGGCTTTGATGGTGGCTACATGCTCATCCGGCCCCAGCTCTGTCGTGAAACGCACCGTGGCACCGGTTTTGATCAGGGGAAGATATTTCTCCGGCACGGAAAAATTGATCTTGATCTGCTGCTGGTCTTGCAGGCTGACGAGTTCCATATTCGGCGCTACGTAAGCGCCGGCCACCACTTTCGTAATTCCGATCCTGCCGCTAAAAGGCGCCGTGACCAGCGTTTTGGCAAGACCGGCCTTCAGGATTTCCTGCTGTGCCTCCAGCACCTGGAGGCGGGTGGCCACTTCGTCGTATTCCTGCTGGCGGACGGTTTCCGTTTTGAGGAGCGCGGCCAGGCGGCGTTCGGTCAGTTGCGCCATTTTCAGTTCGGCCGTCAATTGTTTGAGCCGGGCCCGCAGATCGGCGTCGTTCAGTTTATAGAGCAGCTGCCCTGCAGATACCAGTGCACCGTCCTGGAAACCCACTTGCAGCACGCGTTCGGCCACTTCGCTTTTGATCGTTACTTCCCGGAAAGGGACCGTGGTGCCGGTGATCACTTCATGCTGCGCGATGTCTTGCTCCTGTGCAACGATGACATCGACCGGGAGCGCCGGCGCGGCGGAAGGGCCGGCAGCTGCCTGTGCAGCGGCGGATTTGCCATCGCCGCAGGCGGTAAGCAGGGTCATGAGGGCTGCCGATGAAAATATGACCGGATAAATTATTTTTTGAAACATAACATTTGCGATTAACGTGATGATTTATGATCACAAATGTAGATGCCGGGAAAGCCCTTCCCATTACACAATAAAAGGTAAGGTTTATAAAATTTCAATGAGGAGCGGTAATTAGTCCTGTCGCCGCAAACCCTTTACCACAAATAATTACAACAGATATGGAAATAGCAATGCCGCGCCGGTTTTTCAAAGCAGCGCGGAGTGTTCTTTCGTCCGTAATTACCGGTGTAAATTACCGCGCTTCGAAAAGCCGCGGTTGCATTATTATGGAAAAGACTTGCATAATTCGGGAAACGCTGTCCCGTTTATATTAATAGTAAAGGCAAGGTTTGCGCCTTGCCTTTACTTCCGTGTATTTACCTTTCAGCTTGCTGTGCCGGTGTAGCTATCACAATACACCTTCTAAGGAGATATACGGCGGGCGGAAGCAGGTTTCGCCGGCGCAAGGGGCATTTGATCATAAGCGTGCATTTGCTTTCTCTTTGTTGAGAGGTTTCACAGGCCTTGGCAACTCCCAATCACGCCGCACTTTCCACAACGCACGGAAGTAGAGGAACGAAACCGTCAGTACAAAAATTTCAATACCTACAAGCGTCCAAATCTTCGTCCTGAAAAAAAACAAGTCGTATCCAAGGAAGGCCGTAAAAAGGAGGAGTACGCCGGCAGACGTGAGCAGCGACAACCGCATAGCCCATTCATATTCCAGGATTAGTCCCGCCGCAGCAACGCCGCTGCAGATTCCCAGGAGCAAACATAACAACATCACCAAATCGTTGCTGCCAATTGAGCGGAACACGCTCAGTTTAATAAATAACATGACCAGCGACAACAGCGCCACGAATACGATAACGTTGGCGAGCCCTTTCACCCAGTTAGGCAATAGGTTCGAGCGATAATCGGGGTTATCGGGAAAACCGGGCAGCAGATCGTCTGTATGCATGTAGTTGGTCATAGTCGGGATATGCAGGGATGAGGAGTATCAGGTCATTTCCATTCTCAGGGCAGCCCATTCCGCCAGCTTTTATCGATGCGAACAACGTGGATCAGCCATCCGGAAATAAACCAGCACCCAAAAGATCATAATAAATATAGTAAATAATTCATATAATCCAAAGCACTTCCTCCTCCTTATTTATTTTCATACCTATCGCCTTTCTTACGTGGACGCAATTTCCACTGACGCTGGATGAGGAACAGGCGAACATTGAAGGCTAACTGCAGGAAGGTAAACGGCAGCACTACATAGATCGCACGCCACGAACGCTCATCCGCAAAGCAAACAACAACGCATAATAACATGAGCAACGACACCATCACCGCAGGCGCCACCGTGAAATTGACAGCCTGCCGCCAACTGCACCAGATCAAAACACAACCCGCCACCAGGGCGGCAAACATGAAAATTACAAGAGACATGACAAACGAAAACCATTTTTTGTAGATCGCATCTTCCTTTCCCTGCAACGTTTCCTCAATCGTAAAAATGCCGATGAACACGCACAGCACATACAATAAAACCAGGAGCCCCATGAGCAGATGCATCCACAGCGGCACGAGCGAGGCGCGCGGCGGCGCTTGCAGCCGTATACTGGCCAGCAGATCACGGGTCAACATACCTGTAGATTTGCATTCTTCCATGGTGTGAGATATTTGATGTCGTTCAACGGCTATGTTCCTTTCCTGCTTTTCAGCACATGAACAGCCGGCGTAAAAAATTGGTTACCGAACAACGATCGCTTCGGCCCATTGCTTCCGGATACGGAAACAATGTACGACCGCAGCAGTAACGGCCACGAAGTGGAGCATAACGAATATCAACAGCCAGTCGCTGGTCACGGGAGCCAACATGCAACCCACTGCCGACAAAACCGCCACCAGCAGCACCGCGATCAGTACCGGAAGCCCAAGCTTCATGGCGTAAGCGGATTGCATGAAAAACAAAATGGATGCGGCAATCGTGGCCACGGCGTACAGCATATACACCGCATATATGATCATCGTGACGTTGTAGTCGACATTGAACATCGACTGATTGCCACGCAATGCCACCATGCCAAAAAGTACTCCGAAAAACTGTAGCAGATATACAAAGCCGAGAAAACCCAGGCTGAGCTTGAACCAGCCGGGCATGAGCGTGGATCGGTAGGTAAAATCCTGGAGATCGTCTCCCTGGAGCAAGTCTTCGGTAGGGTTCGTGTCCTGCATATCTATTCGGTATAAGGGATAATAATTCGCCGGAGAATTACACAATTACGACTTCAATGCCCATGTCTTCCAGCAATTTCACCATATGTTCTGAAATTCCTTTGTCGGTAATGATCTGATCTACTTCTTCGAGACGGCAGATCCGGCCGAAACCGCGTTTGCCGAATTTGGAAGAGTCTGCCAGTACGATGGTTTTCTGCGCGGCGCGGATCATCTGCTGATTGAGATGCGCTTCCGCGATGCTGGTGGTGGTGAGGCCGAATTCCACGTCGATCCCGTCTACCCCCAAAAAGAGCTTGGAGCAGGAAAAGTCTTCGAGGATTTTTTCGGCATAGGGCCCGGCAACGGACGAGGAATTATTGCGGATCACGCCGCCGAGCTGCACCACTTCGATCTCGTGGTAACGGTTCAGTTCCAGCGCCACGTTCAGGGCAGACGTAATGATCATGAGCGGCCCCCTGGGCTGTATGTGCTTGGCCAGGGCCAGTACGGTAGTCCCCGAAGCGATGATGATGGCATCTCCCGGAACGATAAGGGAAGCGGCCATTTTGCCGATATTGTGCTTCTCCTCCCGCTGGATCTTTTCCTTTTCGTTGACGGGCTTGTCGTTCGTATAGGGATTCTGGATGGTGGCGCCGCCATGGGAACGGTAGAGGAGCGACTTATCTTCCAGCAGCTTCAGGTCCTTTCGGATGGTTACACCCGAAACGTCCAGTTCCTTGCACAGTTCCACGACATTAACGTATCCTTTTTCATACAATCTGCCCAAAATGAATTTGTGCCGCTCCGCGATATTAATTATTGACATTGGGTATTTTATTTCGGTTAAACGTAGAACATCCAGTTACGGTATATTGAATATCAATCCTTTCTCGTCTGATAGCTGGTTGAAGATGGCCCAAATTACGGCAGTTTTTCCGAATTACGACCATGCCCCCCGCGGCGTAATATAACTTAATATTCGCTTAACCAGCAGTAATCAAGCACTTAGGTCGCCCAACTTTTCCAGAAACGTCCATTTATACCCGCATCGCGATCATTCCCCGTCTCCCCTGTTTAATTCGTAAAATACTTTCAATTTATTTACTTTTATTTTATTTTTATTAGTTTTGAAGCGAAACGAAAGCAACTAAAGCGAAAATCGAACTTATATATAATACCGGGTCACCGGTTGAGGGAAACGGGAATCATGCTTATGAGAAGATAAAAAATCCATTTTTTTTGTGAAGACCGACGCCCCGGGGCGAGCCTGGCGAACAGGCGGCGTGCAGATGCGCCCCCGGTTAAATTGTATCCGTTCTATTGATCATACATAGATTGGAGTAACGTGGAAAAAAGAAAAAGCGGAGTGTTCCCACTCCGCTTTTCGTGTTTTTACAGCGCCTGTTGCATGACGCCGACCAGTATTTTCTTTGCCCCGTCGGTGAGGGAAGCCGGTGCCGTCAGCGAATCGCCCGGCACGAAGTGCCGCTTGAAGGCCTGGATGGCGGCCGTGGTATCCTGGAGATCGTACCCTATCAGGCGGAGCGCCTGTAAATGGCTGAAGTTCTCCGGCACCGCGATGCGCGCGGTGTCGCCGTACCATAACCCGAATCCTTTATCCGCGAGCCGGTCCCAGGGGAACAGGGCGCTGGGGTCGTTTTTGCGGCGGGGCGCAATGTCGCCATGACCGATGAAATTGGCGGCAGGAATGTTGTAGCGATGCTTCAGGGTATCGAGCACCACCAGCAGGCTGCGTACCTGCAGACTGTCGAACGGTTCGGACCCGTTATTATCCAGCTCAATGCCGATGGAAACGGAATTGATGTCGGTGATGCTGCCCCATTTCGATAATCCGCCGTGCCATGCGCGGAGATAATCGTTGAGCATGTGATGCACGGTGCCGTCCCTGCAGATCACGTAATGCGCGCTCACCTGCGTGCGCTCGAGCGTGAACGTGCGCAGCGTTTGCTCGCAGGAATTTTGCGCCGTATGATGGATGATGACGTAGTTGGGCTTGCGCAGGTTGAAGTTGACGGTGCCCGCCCATACAGGCGGTGCAACGGCCGCTACGGCGATATTGTCCGGCTGGGCTTTCACTACGCCCGACCATCGTTTCGCCTCCGTGCGGTACACTTTATTGGTGGCTTTGTAAGGCTGCGGCGAACAGGCACCTATAGCCGTTACTGTTGTTACGATCAGTAGTTTTTTCCACATCCCTAAATCTACGAAAATTAACAGAGAACCGTTGTTAACTACGGCCCCGGGTATTGTCCGGATGACGATAATTTCCGTTCTTTGGAGCCTGTATGAAAACTTTTATTTTGTATACCCTGAAAATCTGGCTCATTGCTGCGCTACCCCCATCTTTGTATGTCTGCTGGTATTATGGTGCATTCACGATCGCGCTGGAAAAGCAAGACAAATTCCTTTTCAACACCTTAACCTACATGGGACCGGCAGCCGTGTTCGCGGGCTTTTGCATGAAACAATTGTATGCTGCCCACATCGGCGAATATCAGCGCAAGGCCATGATCTGGCTCTGCAATGTGATGGGCCTCGTTCCGGTAACGGTGCTCGCGGGCAATTCAGAGCCTGGCATGGTGACCATTTTCCTGTTGTACCTTTCCTCGACCATCGCCATACTGGCCGTAAAAGCCCCCTCGGCCCGGCAAACCCCGCTCCAGCTGCCGCTCCACGGCCGCCACATCACCCTCAGGCCCGATCACGAGATCAATCCCTGGCGCGGGATGGTCGTTTCCGGCATCCACACCCTTCCCATCCGCCTCAAGCTCGACCGGAACGCCCCTTACCCCCAGCTCGAATGCCATTCCCTCGAAAAAGAAGATATTTTCCATCTCATCGCAGACTATGTGCCCGTCAGGGTCAGCGCCTGCCTGCCGGGAAAAAGCGAGCCCCTCTTCTCGGCCATCCTTGAAATCGACCACTCACTCAACTAAGCGGCGCATTTTTTGCGGCATTCGGCTGCCAGGCAACGGTCCGACGGATTTTTTCTGTAATTTCCGGGGTCTGATCGTCTTGATAAACAGCTGAATATGTCTCACCTACTGTCGCCCCTACGTACCGTGCTCATCTATTTTGCAGCCGGCGTACTTTGGATTTTGCTGACGGATTCCCTCCTGCAATGGCTTGCGGAGCATTCGCCCGCGCTCTTGCTGGGCGGCCAGTATGCCAAGGGTTTCCTTTTCGTCCTCCTTTCTTCCCTACTGCTGTTCTGGCTCCTGTCCAAATCGCGCGGCTCGGTGCGCCGGCTGGAAATGGCCTACATCCGGGTGTTCCGCGAAAGCCCCCAGCCCATGTGGATCTACGACCGTAAAACGCTCGAATTCGTGGACGTGAACGACGCCGCCATTCACCTGTACGGCTATACGCTGGAAGAATTCCTCAATATGACCATCCTCCAGGTACGCCCGAAAGAAGAAGTCCAGAAAGTGCTCGACGCCACGCGATTCGCCACTACCGGCTTCCAGAACTTCGGGACCTGGAAGCACCTTAAAAAAGACGGCACCCTCATTTTCGTGGACATCCGCACTTTCGGCACGCATTACAAAGGCCGCGAAGTGGAGATCGTTTCCATTTCGGACGTTACCGACAAGCACATCGCCTTCGAAGCCCTTTCGCGCCAGGAGCTGCTGCTCAATTCCATCATGAACAGCACCGACGATCTCATCTGGGCGGTAGACGACCGCAAGACTTACACCGCTTTCAACAACGCTTTCCGCGACATCATCCGCCAATACACCGGGCACGAAGTGCACGTGGGCGATCCCCTCCTCCCCGGCGCCAATGAAGACGAAGCCCGCCGCTGGCAACAGTATTACGACCGCGGCCTCCAGGGCGAGGCGCACACCGTGGAAGAAACGCGCGAACTGAAAGGGATCGGCGTGTCCATCGCCGAAATCCACTTCCGGCCCATGCGCAAACAGCAGCGCGTGGTGGGCGTGTCGTGCTTCGCGCGGGACATTACCGAGCGCAAGCAACAGGAACTGAGCCTGCAAAAGGCGCTCGAACGCTACGACATGGTTTCTTTTGCCACCAGCAACGTGATCTGGGATTACGACCTGGTCACCAATACCATGCACTGGAACAACAACCTCGCCACCAAGTTCGGCCACCGGAAAGCGGATGAAACGGAAGACTGGTGGGAACGGCACGTGCATCCGGAAGACGCGCCCAAGATCATCAGCGGCCTGAAACTGGCCATTGCGGAGAAACGCAACACGTACGCGGCAGAGTACCGCTTCCTTTGTGCCGACGGGCAATACCGGCACGTTTTCGACCGGGTGTACATCAGCTACGGCGAAGAAGGCCATCCCATCCGCATGATCGGCGCGATGGAAGATATCGAAGACAAAAAACTGTACGTGGAAGAGCTCCAGAAAGTGGCGCATATGAGCTCGCACAGCCTGCGCCGGCCCGTGGCGTCGATGCTGGGCGTGGTAGGCCTCATCAATAAAGACAACCTCACCGATCCCGCCAACCTCCCGCTGCTGGCCGGTATCGAAAAAATAGCGAAAGAGATGGACGAGATCATCCATACCGTGGCGGATAAATGCAACCGCATTTTCCAGGGCGTGGAAGATAAATAAAAAAGGCCCCCGCGCGGGAGCCTCCTTCACTTTTACGATGGACCGGCCATCAGGTTTTGGCGTCCTGGTAGCGGTCGGTATTTTGGGCCGAAGTATCGGTTTCCAGCACGATCACCTCCGGGGCGGTCATCTTTTTAATGGTATGGTGGATAAGATATTCGTTCTTCGCTATTTCCTCGACCTTGAAAGCGGCATTGCCCGAACGCGCCGACAGAATTTTCACGCCGTTCGTTACTTTCACTTTCAATAACCCGGACACGGGGCGGTTGAAAACGATCATGTTGACGGAAGTGCTGCCGTTCTGCCGGGTGAAATAACCCCAATCCTGTTTCTCCCATCCGGCGTAGCCGCAATTCCAGATCACATGGCCGTTTTTCTCCATCCATTTGCCGATGGTTCCGGCGATGTGGCGCTCTTCTTTCCGGAAACCGCCATTCCCGTCCGGCCCGAAATTCAGCAGGAAGTTGCCGCCCATAGACGTGGCATGCACCACCATTTCCAGCAGTTCGAGCGGAGATTTTACGTGGCTGACGGTCCAGTCTTTATGATATCCCCACTGGTTTTCTGGAACGGTCATGCAGGCTTCCCAGTCCCATTTGGTGACCTGGAGATCTTTCGTGGCATTGGGCAACCGGCGCTCGTACCCGGATTCATAATCGCCCATGAGCTGGTTGTTGGAGTCGAAATGGCGTTTCCCGAAATCATCTGCCCGCAACCGGGAATTCACCACCACACCGGGGCGCACGGATTTCAGCATTTGTTCCATCTCCAGCGTCCACCAGCCGTTTTTCTTGATGCTGGAATCCCAGGTACCGTCGAACCAGAAGCCTTTCACGGTGGGATAATTGGTGGCCAGCTCCTTCAGCTGGTTACCCGCGAAACCGAGGAACCGGCGGAAGGCGATACTGTCTTCGGGCGATTTGATATCGTAGCGCCAGTCCGGATGATGCCAGTCGAGCACGGAATAATAGAAATTGACATCGATCCCCTCGGCATTGTAAGCCTCCACGAGCTCTTTGAGGATATCGCGGCGGAAGGGCGTGTTGCCCACGTTGAAATCGGTGTATTGGCTGGGCCAGAGGCAAAAGCCTTCGTGGTGCTTGGTGGTGATGGTCATGTACTTCGCGCCGAGCTGTTTGGCCATTTTGGCCCAGGCGCGCGCGTCGAACTGCTGCGGATCGAACTGGTACATGAGCGAATCCCAGGTGGCGGTGGGAATGCGGGCGCTGGACTTGAGGAATTCCGCGGCGTAATTGTAGGTTTTTCCGTTCCATACGCCTCCGGGGATGGCGTACAGGCCCCAGTGGATGAACTGCCCGAACCGGTTGCTTCGCCATTTCTGCATGGCTTCGTCGGTGCGCTTGCCCGTGGTTTGGGCGCCGTATTTCAGTGGCACCGGCTGCTTTACCTGTGCGGTACCCGCAAGGGAAATGGCTAATGCCAGGGTGGTGGTGATGTGTTTCATGTAGTTGATCTTATTCTTAGCTGGCACCAAAAATAGGCGCGCTTATCCCCCGAAACACCCTTCATTTGCGTCAATTATACCGGTGAAATCCATCAATTCCCTTTCGCAGGGCCGCTTTGCTGGCGGCTGGCGGCATATTCCTTCGGGGTGCTGCCGAATTCCGACTTGAACCATTTCCGGAAATAGTCCACGTCCGAGAACCCGACCATATAGGCCGCTTCGGTGACGTTGTGCCCGGTGCCGAGGAGCTGCGCCGCCTTTTTGAGCCGGTAGCTGCGGATGAATTCGATGGTGGATTGATTGGTGAGCGCCTTGATCTTCCGGAGCAGCGTGATCCGGCTGAGGTTCACTTCACGGGCGAGCTGTTCCACGTTGAGCGTCGGCTCCATGATGTTATCGTCGATGAAGCGCATGACTTTGGAGAGGAATTGTTCGTCGGCCGAAGTGATGGCGATGTTGAGGGGCTGCAGCGTCACGTCGCGGCTGTACCGTTCGCGGAGCAGCGCGCGCGACACGAGCAGGTTTTGCACCCGCAACTGGAGGAGGCCGATGTTGAAAGGCTTGGTCACATAATCGTCTGCCCCGGTTTCCAGCCCCTCCATCTGGAAAACTACCGGCGTCCGCGCCGTGAGCAATATCACCGGGATATGGCAGGTGCGCTCGTCTTTTTTCAGCTGGCGGCAGAAATCCGTTCCGCTCATGCCCGGCATGGTTACGTCGGAAATGACGATGTCGGGGAGCACGTTCGTGGCGATGCGCCAGCCTTCCTTCCCGTCTTTCGCTTCGTGAACGGTGTACATATCCCTGAAATGCCCGGCGATGAAGCCCAGCATCTCTTCATTGTCTTCTACGATCAGCATGACGGGTTTCCCCGCGCCTGCGTCTCCTTCTCCGGCATCGGCGGCTTCCGCCACGAGGCGCTCCGGTTGCGCTTCCGGCGCCACGGTCCCCGCCAGCCGCTCGCGCAGCGGATATTCCGCCGGGCCCACCGGCAGGCGGATAAGGAAACACGTTTGCCCCGGCTGGCTTTCGGCCGCGGGCGTACTTTCCACCGAAACCGAACCATGATGCAACGCCACCAGCCCTTTCGTGAAGGCCAGCCCGATGCCCGTTCCGCCCACATCCTGCCCCGATGCGCTGAAATGCTGGAACATATCGAAGATCTTCCCGATATGCTTTTCAGGGATCCCGGCACCGTTGTCTTCCACCATCAGCAACAGCTCCTGCCCTTCCCGCTTTACCGACACGCGTATCCTTCCGCCCGCCGGCGTGAACTTCAGGGCGTTGGAAATGAGGTTGCAGAGCATCTTCTCCACCTTGTCTCGGTCGAGCCAGGCGGCCATTCCGGGCTCCTGGGACGAAAGCGTGAGCCGCACCCCGCGCTGGCGGGCATATGCGTCGAACGACAGTACCACTTCGCGGACGAGCTGTACCGCATCCTGCTCGGTAACCTGCAATTGCATGTGGCCGGCTTCCAGTTTCCGGAAATCGAGCAGTTGGTCGGTGAGGCGAAGCAGCCGTTCACCGTTGCGTTGCATGAGGAGCAACTGGTTGAGGAGGCGGGCATTGCCTTTCTCCTGGTCTACCAGCTTGTCCAGCGGCGCGAGGATCAGGGTGAGCGGGGTTTTGATCTCGTGGGAGATATGCGTGAAGAACGAAAGCTTCCGCTGCGCCAGTTCCCGGTCTTTCTCGCGCGACCGCTGTTGCAGCACCAGCTCGTGCCGGAGGCGCGCGGTTTTCAGGGAGTACTTCCAGCAAAAATAAAGGACCGCGCCCGCCGCCACCACGTAAAACAGCCAGGCGTACCAGGTTTTCCAGATTGGCGGCAGCACGGTGATGCGGAGTTGGGTATACTGATCGTTCCAAAGCCCGTCGTTATTGGCGGCTTTCACTTTGAAAACATATTCCCCGGCATCGAGATTGGTGTAGGTAGCCTGTTGCTGGCGGCCAACGAAGTTCCATTCCGGCGTGCCGCTGAGCCCTTCCAGCGTGTATGCGTATTGGTTACTACCGGGTTTGATATAGTTGAGCGCCGCGAACCCGATCGTGAAATAGGCCTGGTCGTGGCTGAGGGTGATATGATCGGAATAGGTGATGGCTTCATGTAGCGGGGAATTTTTGCCGCCGATCTCTACCGGTTGGTTTTTGATAAGGAACGACGTCAGCACTACCGGCGGCGGTACCGGGTTGCTGACCAGCGCTTCCGGAGAAAAGCTGACCACGCCGCCGCTTCCGCCGAACATCAGTTCTCCGCGGGAAGTTTTGCAATTGGCGGCGAGGAATTCATTGGCGCTGCTACCGCCCGTCATGGGATAATTCCGGATTTCGACGTCCGCTTTCGAGAATGGGCCGGTGGCTTTGCGAAGCACCAGGCGGGTGATGCTCCTGTCCTGCGAAATCCAGTAATCGCCGCGCCCGTCCTGGCTGATGGCCCGCACGATGTTGGACGGCATGCCGAAGGAAACGTCGAGCGAATGGAAGGTGCGGCGCTGTTTGTCGAGGAGCTTGAGGCCGTTGCGGGTGCCGATCCAGATCTGGTGGCGGTCGTCTTCATACAGTGCGATGATGGCGTCTTTGTTATATACCGAATCGTAAGGGAGCGGGTAATTTTCGAACCGGTCGGCGCCTGCGGGAAGACAGGCCAGTCCGGCTTCCGTGCCTGCCCAGATGGCGCCGGCATGGTCGCGGAGGATGATGTTGATATCGTCGAACACCAGGCTGCGGGGATCGTTTTTCCGGTGGCGGTAATGGATAAGGCTTCCATCGGCATCCCGCCTGATAAGCCCGGCTTTGGTGCCGATCCAGCGGCGGTCGCCGTCCGTGATCACGCTGTAGGCGACTTCGTCGAGCGAGTTGAGGGGTGTTTGTTTGAGCGGGTGGCGCTGCATCTGCCCGGAAACGGTATGGTAGCTGTACAAACCATCGAGGGTCGCGATCCAGAGCACATCGCGATCGTCGAGCGCGATGGATTTTACCATTTGCGGGTTGATGGTGTGTTGCGGCCCGTTCCCGATGCGGACGTGGCGGATGACGCCCAGTTCGCGGTCGTAATAATTGACGCCGCCGCCTTCCGTCCCGATCCAGAACCGGCCATGGCGGTCTTCCACGATGCTGCTGGTGACCCGGTAACTGAGGCCCGGCAGCGGGCTCGTACGGTCGGAAATGAAACTGAAGTTATTGTTGCCCGGGTGGAGGATGCTGGCGCCACCGGAGAAGGTGCCGATCCAGACGCTGCCGGCATTGTCTTTCATGAAACTCAATACGGAGTTGGACGACAGCGACCAGGGATCGTCGCGGTTCACCATAAAATTCCGCACTTTCGAACGGTTGCCGGCGATCACATACACGCCGTGGCGCGTACCGATCCATGCATCGCCATCATGGAACCCGATCGCGCGGACCATTTCGCTGCTCACGGCCTTATCGCCCGATCCGGAATGGAAGTTCTCGCAGCTGTCGGAGGCTTTGTTCCAGACGATCAGTCCGTCTTTGGCCGTGCCCAGCCAGAGGTTTTGTGCGCTGTCCAGCTTCATGGACTGCAGCACGCTTTTATCGTAGAATGGGTTTTTAGAAATGCTTTCCGGGATGGGGAGCATGCGCTTCGTTTCCGGGTTATAGCGGCGGAGGCCGGAATAGCCGCCCAGCCAGAGGATGCCTGCGTTATCTTCCGCGATGTAGTTCAGCTGGAACTTCCCTTCTTTCACATGGATCTCGCGGATGAGGCGGCGTTCTTTTTCGTCGTATCGCAGCAATCCGATCGTGGAACCCGCCCAAATGCGGCCTTCGCGGTCTTTGATCAACGCTTTTACATGACGATAGGGAATTTCCGTTTTGCCATCGAATGCATTGATGCGGTGAAATTTTTCGGTGCGGGTGTCGAAGAGCTCGAGGCCTTGCTCGCTGCCGATGAGCAGGTTGCCGGCGGCGTCTTCGTGGATGGAAAGGGGATCGTTGCTGTGGATGGAAAAGGGGTTGGCAGGATCGTAGGTGAAGTTGCGGAAGCCGTAGCCGTCGTACCGGCTGATGCCCTGGCTGGTACCAAGCCATATGAAGCCTTTGCTGTCCTGGAACATGCAGTAGACCGAGCTTTGCGGCAGGCCCTGCGCGATACCCAGGTGCGAAAACCGGACGACAGGTTGCTGGGCCATCCCCCATTCACGCATTCCGCCCGTTACCAGCAGGCAACACAGGACCATTTTCCATAATCGCTTCATCATACCTGAAAATTAACAACTGCGCGGAAATGGCACAAGGCAGATGGGCGGAATGCGCGTTTAGAGGAAGAATTGGTTAAAATCGTACAATTGCGGGATGCCGGGGCGCGGGCGTTCCGGCGCTCCTGTCCTCCTCATTAGCTGGTGTGGGCGGTGAGCCGTTCGCTGCGCCAGTTGCGGTCATAATACACGAAAAAGTACAGCCAGATGGTGCGGCTCAGGCGCATGAGCAGCGGCTGCATGAATACCAGCAGCACGGCGTTGACGCCCAGCCAGTAGAGCACACTGTTATCGTGGAGGCTGAACCCCAGCAGTACCCACCAGGCCACAAAGGTGGCTACAGACAGGGCGATGGACAGGGCGTAGCTTACGTAGCCGGTCCCGAAAAAGAAGCCGGTTTCCGGTTCGCTGAGCTGGCCGCACTCGGGGCAGCGTTCGTTCATTTTCATGAAAGCGCCCAGTTTGTAGGGGTTGGATTCCACGAAAAGCTGGCCTCTGCGGCAGCGGGGACATTTGTTTTGCAGGGCGCTGAGGATTACGTTCGGTTTATGGTCGTTTCTTTCGGCACACATATTTTTCAGTTTAGACTTTTTCTGAATTCTTCCGGCGATTGGCCGGTGTATTTTCTGAAGAACCGCGAGAAGTAGCTGTTATCGGGAAAATTGAGCTCCCCGGCTATTTCGGAGACGGATTTCTGTTCGTTGGTGAGCAGGCGTTTGGCTTCCAGCAGTACGCGTTCGCGGATGACTTCTCCGGCCGTTTTGCCGAGGAGGTCCTGGCAGAGGGCGTTGAGGTGGTTGGGCGTGATGTAGAGCTGTTCGGCATATTCGCGGGGCAGGCGCATGGAGCGGTAATGGCGGTTGATGAGTGCCATGAAGTTCCGCAATACGAGCTGCTTTTGCTGGGGAACGCCGGGCTCGCCGTCCCGGGCGATGTGACGGTCTGTTTCCAGGAACAGCTGTAGCAGCAGGGCGCGCACGAGATCGGGCTCGTTATCGTCTCCCGCCTGCAGCACCTGTTCGAATACCGAGCGGATGGAGGGACGAAGCTTTTCCGGGATGGCCATTACCTGGTCGGCGCTTTGTCCGGAAAAGAACGGGAAGCGGTCGAGGTAATCCGGGTTGGCGAGGAAAGAGCGGAAAAACGCGGTCGAAAAATGGACGACATATCCCTCGGTTTCCGGGCCAAAATGCCAGGAATGGACCTGGCCGGGAGCCATGAAGTACATTTGCCAGGGCTCTACCGGGTAGCGGGTGAAATCCAGCGTATGGGAGCCGCTGCCCCCGGTAAAAAGCACCAGGTGGTAAAACGAGTGGCCATGCTGCTGGTGGACGCGCTGGTAGTTCTTCTTGAGGTAGGAACCGAGGCGCTCGGTGAGCAGGTCCGGGTGGCTGTGACCGTCTGAAACGGTGCATATATCGTATACCGGGATGGAAGGTTTCATGACATCACAAAGGTACGGCACGGCCGTTTGCGGTACTTTTCACATTTGGGGCTTTTATGGTACTTTTTACCGGAAGCGGAGAAAATACCTTTCGGGTGGCGGGGAAATGGTATCATTGCGGCCTAAATCCATTCCCTGATGAATGCATACAAAGAAGTTACCATATATTTCGGGCTTTCCGATGAAAAAGACGTCTCTCTGGCCGATATCCTGTCTTGCATCCCGTTGGGAGAAAGGCGGGAATGGGCGTTGCTGCATATGGATGCACTGGGGCTTCCGGGGGACTTGGATGTGCTGAAGTTCCAGGCGGAGGCTGAGATCCATGGGATCGTTTATGGTTGGGATGCGTTGCAGCAGATGCAGGACCGTTTTGCGCAGGTGATCGAAATGATGGTTGTGGGCGGGGAACGGGTGAGCCATTTGCGGAGGGCGATGCCTTTCGAAGAGATATTGGAGGCGGCTGAATATGTGTTGGAATTGGAGGACGGAGGTTTTTGGGTGGTACATACCCGGAGTGAGCAGGTTGTCAACAATATCTGCGGGAAATTCCCGCGCGTGGAGGTGGTGGAGCTTTGATGATTGGGAGGCTTGGGGTGCTTTGGGGGGCTGCGTGTTTCATTTCCGGCGATCGGCATTCTTATGAGGGAATGTTGTGAATGGAGGTTTTGAGGGTTGATATCCGAGTAACCAGGACGTCCAATTCCATGAAAGCTGAACGAAAGGATGCAACAAGCTGGATCCTACTATTGAAGACGGCAATGCCTTCCAATATCCAACAGCCCCATTTTTCCAACTCCGCGGGAATTCGCTAAATTCACGGCAGTTATGGATATAAAAGAACAGCTTCGCCAGCATTTTTTACAGATCGTCAGCCTTAAGGATGAGGAGTTCGAATACATATGGACCCACTTCACCTTGAAAAAGTACAGGAAAAGGCAGTTTCTCATCCAGGAAGGCGATACGGTCAAGTACCACTACTGGGTGGCGAAGGGGCTGATCAAGTCCAGCTATACCGATGAATCGGGCAAGGAGCATATTCTCCAGTTTGCCATGGAAGATTGGTGGATATCCGACTACCAGGCGCTATATAATCATACTCCCGCTTCTTTGACGGTCGATTGTATTGAGGACAGCGAGGTATTGGTGCTTTCCGACGAAGACCGTCAAAAATTAACCAGGGAAATACATGCTTTCTCGAATTTCTTCCTGCAGAAGAAAAACGGTGGATATGTTGGGTTGCAGCAACGGATATTGCTGCTGCTTTTCAAGAATCCACGCGAGCGATACGAACGATTGCAGCAATTACAGCCGCGCCTGTTGCAGAGGGTCCCGAAGGTATTGCTGGCTTCTTATCTGGGTGTTTCCAGGGAGAGCCTTAGCAGATTGTACCAGGGAGAGTTGTGAGCCTGTTGACTGTAGATGTTTTCTTCTATCGCCCATCAAGCTAATCCATAACTATAGGCATCAGCGAAGCGTAAGATTCAATCACACCTGGTGATGGAGACTTTCGCCCTGAAGAAAGCAGATGTTTTTTGCACAGTTAGCCGTTTCAATGATTTAACGGAAACCGCGGACCACAGCTCATTAGCAATCAAGGTCTATATGGCTGTCCCTTTCCCTGCTGCAGAAAGCAACCAATACCCAATCATATCGTGCGGCCTGTCGTTTTTAAAATTACTGGAAGCTGCGAAAAATGAAATCCTAACGCGCCAAATTACAGGCCACCTTTTCTAATGCCGGAAACGGTAAGCCAGGAGCGCACTAATTACCTTACACTTTCGCTCACCAAGTCAATGTAATAAAGAAAGAAAGCCACGAAGTAAGGAACATTACCATTACAACGTCCCTCTTTTCTGCAGGAAGCAACAAATACCTGGATACTACGCGCACCAAGCCACTCCCATAACGATTGGAACTGCGCAGCATGAAATATGTCTACACCTAACTAAAATGCCTTTCCGTCTTACAGCATGCCACAAACGCGAACTACAATCGCACGCCAAGCCGTTTTCATATGTGATTGAAGCCGGGAAGCATAAATCCTATCCACACCCTATTATAAGGCCGTTCTTTCTCACAGGAAGCCCCAAACGCCAAAATTCTACAGCACTCTAATCCGTTCCCATTATTAGTGGAAGCCTGGCAGCATGAAATCCATACATACCTTACTATAAGGCCGTTCCCATAAGAACGGAAGCATGACAGCATGCCCCCCGTCCACAACTTGCTAAAAGGTCGTTCATTCCCGAAGGAAGCACCACACTCCGAACTTGACATACCAATCCGTTCCCAATTAATGGAAGCTGGGTAGCATGAGCTCTGTCCATACCATATTATGAGGCCGTTCATTCTTACAGGAAGCCCCAAACACCATACTTCTACCGCACACCAAGCCATTCCCATAATTAATGGAAGCTCGACAGCATGAACTCGGTCCACAGCTTACTTTGAAGTTGTTCATTCTCACAGGGAGCCCCAAACGCCTAACTTCTACCGCATACCAAACCGTTCCCATAATTAATGGAAGCCGAACAGCATGAAAGTCGTCCACACCTTACTATGAAGTCTTTCATTCTCACAGGAAGCCCTAAAAACCAAACTTTTACCGCATACCAATCCGTTCCCATAATTAATGGAAGCTGGGCAGCATGAACTCTGTCCATACCTTATTATGAGGCCGTTCATTCTCACAGGAAGCCCCAAACACCATACTTCTACCGCATACCAAACCGTTCCCATAATTAATGGAAGCTCGGCATCATGAACTCGGTCCACAGCTTACTTTGAAGTCGTTCATTCTCACAGGTAGCCCCAAACACCAAACTTTTACCGCATACCAATCCGTTCCCATAATTAATGGAAGCTGGCAGCATGAACTCGGTCCACAGCTTACTTTGAAGTCGTTCATTCTCACAGGGAGCCCAAACACCAAATTTTTACCGCATACCAAACCGTTCCCATAATTAATGAAAGCCGGAAAGCATAAATCCCATCTACACCTTATTATAAGGCCGTTCTTTCTCACGTGAAGCACCCAACACCGAACTCGACCGCACACCAAGCCGTTTCCATTATTAGTGGGAGTTGGGCAGCTTGAAACCAATCCACACCTTACTATAAGGCCGTTCATTTCCAAAGGAAGTGCCACACACCGAACTTCGCATACCAATCCGTTCCCATTAATGGAAGCTGGGCAGCATGAACCCTGTCCACACCTTACCATAAGGTCGTTCATTATCTCAGTAAGCCCAAAACACCGAACTTCTACCGCACACCAAGCCGATCCCCATAATTAATGGAAGCCGGGCAGCATGAAACCCATCCACTCCTCACAGAACGCCCAGAACACCGAACTTCTACCACACACCAAGCCGATCCCATAATTAATAGAAGCCGGGCAGCATGAAACCCATCCACTCCTCACAAAAAGCACCCAACACCGAACTTCTACCGCACACCAAGCCGTTTCCATTATGAATGGAAGCTAATCAGCATGAAATATGTCCACACCTTACTAAGCGCCCTTCCCCCTCTGTCGCAATGCACTTTATCTTAACTGCCATGCTTTCATAGCGCGACAGACGATTCCCATAACCAGTGGCAGCAGCAACGTGGCGCAAACTTTACAACATAATGTTTCAGACCAATGATCGCGCTCCTATCAATGGTGCAAACTCAGGGTGTGAGCCAAGTCACAGCTTTTTAGTGCGTCGCCGCAACTATTGCCTTTTGGTACTGTTTTAATTTTGTGTAGCCACAACGGCCAAACCAAACACCCAAATTCAGCAAAAAACAAAATCATGAACGTCCTCAAAATTCTCATCGTACTCACTTCCCATAGCCAGCTCGGCGACACGGGTCACAAAACCGGATTCTGGGTTGAAGAATTCGCTGCGCCTTATTATGCGCTGGCTGATGCAGGCGCACAAATCACCATCGCCTCCCCACAGGGAGGCCAACCGCCCATTGACCCGAAAAGCGAATCACCTGAATCGCAGACCGATGCCACCCGTCGGTTTTTCGCCGACAAAGCGCTCCAGGAGAAACTCGCCTCCTCCATTCCTTTGACACAGATCAACCCGGCAGAATATGATGCCATATTCTACCCCGGGGGCCACGGGCCGCTTTGGGATTTAACAAACAATAGGACTTCCATCGCGCTAATTGAGCAATTCTACAACAACGGAAAACCCGTAGCCGCTGTGTGCCACGCTCCCGCCGTGCTCCTGCACGCTAAGAAAGCCAACGGCGAACCGCTGGTGAAAGGCCTTACAGTAACCGGCTTCTCCAACAACGAAGAAGAAGCCGTACAATTAACGAAAGTTGTCCCCTTCCTGCTGGAAGACGAACTCAAGAAAAACGGCGGTATTTATAGCAAAGGTCCCGACTGGAGCAGCTATGTCCTCAAAGACGGGCTACTCATTACCGGCCAAAACCCCGCCTCTTCGGAGGAAGCTGCAAAGCAATTACTCGAACTATTGAAAAAATAACTGAACCCAGTAGGTTTCAAACTCGGTAATATATGCCCGGAGACATTCGCCTCCGGGCTTTTGCATCACCAGCACCTACCCACATTAATCCCGCTTCACCAACCACTTTGCATTGTAGTACCAGCCATTAGCGCCAGCATTCCTCTTTACTCGGAAAACCCAGGCATCCACCACCAATCCCACGAAAAATCCAACCGAAAATCCATCCAGGTTTTCTCAGCCTGCAAAAGGCAAGCTACAAGCGCCAATATCCAATAGAATGCCCGATGCGTTCCCAATCCGCAACAGATAAAGCATCAAAATCCGCCTGCAACAATATGCGCATCCATCACTATAAGGAAGCATAATCAAGCGACCAATACACACATTATTACCGACGAATACAAAGGCAACTATCATCCGGCACAGTCCTAATGATCAGTCATTCACTTCATCAGCGAAGCATGAATTGCATCAGAACCTCAAGTATTCCGACATCCGCGCTATCATAAACACGACTACGCCCTACCCCCTTCGGTTCTCCTACCCGCAAGCGGTAAATGCCTTCCTCCGCCGCTCCACAGCTCCTTTTTGATCCAGTCAGACACCATTTTCCGCCCCATTTGCGTAGAAAGCAATGATAATGGCGACAGATAACCCATGGATGCCCGCTCCTGCCGCATCCACATATTAAACAGACCTGGCATTCCGCGGCGCGAATATCCCATTCCGTAAATGGCCAACACTTCGAGGAATTGCTGATGCACTTTGTCCTCCAAATCAATTGTGGCCAGGTATTTCGGCACCTGCAACGCATCGAGCCGAAACACATAACTTAGCTCCAGCCAGGAAATTTCCGACATCCTTACAAATTCACGGAACTGCTCAGTAGTCAGTTTCCTTTTACCCAGTGCACGCTTTGGGTTAATGGCTTTGGTAGCGAGATCAATCACTGAATCTACACAAACATGGTAACAGGAGTTCTCGTCTAAAGGCTTCTTTGGCATTTAGCTTTCTTTTTGGTTGTTATTAAAAAGTGTATTCGAACTTAAATGAAAGGGAACTATGAAAAACCGGGAATACAAAGTATCACCCTTATACGTATAGGCACATTCACGCCTTCAATGACGTTAATTCGTAAAATGCAACAGATTAACATGATAGTTACATCCTACCTCTTCCCCAATCCGGGCCACTCTTCATCATCTCAATTATCACTCCCACAAGTTTGAGAAGTTGTTCTATTTCGCTTTGATTACTCCACCGAAATAACGTAGGCAGTAATGGCATTCTTAAATTAAAGCCTATCACTTCCATGCTTTACTTTAAGTATCGCTTCCATGACACCTAAGTACGCATATCAAACCTATATCTCATCAAATAGTGCCCCACATACATGCTTGCGAAATAATTCTTTCTCCGGGATTAACATGAAACAAAATTAAGCAAATGGAAAATACGAACGACATTTTTAGTGAAATATTTCACTGATAATTTCTCGTTTTTTCGGAGAATTCAAACTTGTTAGTGATCCTTTCTTTTTTAATTCAATATTTCTATACTAAAACCTCAAAAGCCATAACTATAAAGGATGCTACAAAAACACACAAATAATTCAACAGTCAATAATCAACAAACAGCACCTGTTATTTTCACTTTTTTTTGTGTTTTAAAAACCGACCCTTATTTCCTCACTATTTTTCACATCTACTTTCTACTTATTTTTACATCGTCCGAATTCAAAACAATATTTTTCACAACAAATTCATTGATGAAAAATGATAAAATTCATAGTCAAGCGACACTATTTTAACTTTAGCTGACTATATATTTAGTCCCCGAAATGTTACCAATCATTATAAAATAAACCACTTAACAAAATGCTACAGCGAAGCTTCTTATAACAAGAAATTAACGTCCGCATTGTTGTTAACCGACCCATTTTATCAATATCATCCGTTGTACGTTTAAAACATCATTATGAGATTACGTTTCTTTGTTAACCTGCTGTTTTTCACCTCAGCTGCTTTTAGTCAGCAGCCAGACAACAGCTCGCCTCCCGTAAAAACGGCACGCGCCATTCCGCAATCATTGTCCCCTGGCGTGAAAGTGAATTTCGTTCGTACTTGGTCACCCAACCAGCCAACTACCGACCAAACAATTGCATACCGTACCACGGACATCGGCGCAGCTCCACAGTCCACCGATTATTTCGACGGTCTGGGGCGCTTACTCCAGACAGTCAACAGAGGCGTTGCCCCACTTTCGAAAAAGGACCTTGTAACACCGGTGCTTTACGATGCGTACGGCCGTGTTGCTTTCAAATACCTGCCATACATAAGCCCATCGGCCGACGGAGCCTTTAAGGTAAATGCGTTTGCAGAGCAGAAAGCATGCTACGACGCACTGTTTACCACCACCGATAACAACAAGGAAGACATCTATTATGGTAAAACGGATTTTGAACACTCACCGTTAAATCGCACCGTCAAAGTCATGTCGCCTGGCAATAACTGGGCAGGCTCCGGCCGCGGAATTTCGAAAAGATACCTGGTGAACGCCGCCAGCGATGAGGTAAGGCGATGGAATGTAACTACTGTCATTACCGGCAACGTACCCTATTCAAATATTGCCTCTCCAGGAATTTATCCCGCTGAAACATTACAGAAGCATGTAACGATCGACGAGCACGGCAGGCAAACTGTGGAATATCTTGACAAAGAGGATCAAATGATCCTGAAAAAAATTCAGATCGCACCTGCGCCGGGAACTAACCACACAGGGTGGCTATGCACCTATTACGTGTACGACGCCCAGCGAAACCTGCGTTTCGTAATTCCACCCAAAGCAGTTGAAATGCTGGCATCCGCAGGCTGGACCATCACCCCCACATTCAGCAAATCGCTCTGTTTCCGGTATGAATATGATAGCCGAAACAGAATGATCATCAAAAAAATACCGGGTGCAGATTCCATAGAAATGGTATACGATCAACGGGACCGTCTCATATTGCAGCGCGACGGCAACCTGCGCGCCGCAGGCGACAAATGGCTGGCCACGCTCTACGACAACCTTAACCGGCCGACTATGACCGGCATATATTCCAGTACCAGCACTCATGGCCAATTGATCATCGCGCAAAGCACATCACCCGGAGCCAACTCCATCCTGCCAGCCAACCTCGACCCGCTGACTTACACCTACTATGACAACTACTCCTATCCGGGAGCCAAGGCCGTCCAACCCAGCTATTTCATTAAACCGCAACCGGGCACCAACTTGTATCCGGAAACCATTACCGTTAACTCAAAGGCCAAGGGACTAGTTACCGGCACAAAGGTCCGCGTGCTGGAAACGTCACAATTCCTCGTTACGAGCCAATACTATGATCCCAAGGGCCGGCTGGTCCAGACAGTTAGCGACAATCATAATAACGGGACAGACATCACGACCAACCTTTATGACTTCTGCGGGAAGCTGCTCAGCACCTACCAATATCTCAACAATCCCTCTGCCGGCGCTGCTGGGATCATCCGCCTGCTGACAAACCGGACATACGATCACGCCGATCGCCTTATCAAAGTGACCAAACAACTCAACGATAATGCTGCCTATAGACGGGACATCGCCACCAACAGCTACGATGCCATTGGTCAGCTACAGCGGAAGGAATTCCGGGGCGCTTCAGGAAACGTTGTTGAAAGCATGACCTACACCTACAATATCCGCGGATGGCTCAAAGGCATTAACCGGAATTACGTGAAAGGCACTGAAACCCGGTATTTTGGACAGGAACTGCATTACGATGCGGGTTTCACCAATCGGGAATACACCGGCAATATCGCGGGAATGACGTGGAAGGGCGCTAAAATCAGCACTCCCAATGCCTATGGCTATCTTTACGATGCGGCAGGCCGACTTATTAAGGCGAACTTTACACAATCTACCGGCACAATTACATGGGGAAAAACCCTCCATAATTACGATTCGTGGATGGGCGATGGCATCAATTACGCAACCGCTTATGATGCCAATGGAAACATCCGGCGGATGCAGCAATGGGGTGCGAAAGGGACCAGTACCAATTCCAGGATCGATGATCTAACTTACACAATTTATGATTCGACAGGTTTGACCGCCTCCAACAAACTGTATAAAGTTGTGGATGCCGTCAATGATCCAAAGTCCACACTGGGTGATTTTACCGACCAGCAGCCCACCTCTGCCTTCGATTATGCTTATGACAGGAACGGAAACTTGACAAAGGACGAAAACAAGAAAATCTCAGCGATTCGTTACAATCACCTGAACCTGCCGAAAACCGTCACATTGACCGGCAAAGGCACCATTAGTTACATGTATGATGCCAATGGACGCAAACTTGCCAAGATAGTCACCGACAATTCCGTTACGCCCGTTCGAATCACACGGACGGACTACCTCGGGCCCGCGGTATTCGGGAATAACATCCTGCAGCTGATCACTCATGAAGAGGGCCGGATAAGACCGCTAGCCAGCGGAGACTTCACGTATGACTATTTCCTAAAAGACCACCTCGGTAATGTTCGCATGGTATTGGCGGAAGTTAATCCACCGAAGCAAGCATATGTCGCCAGCATGGAACCTAAGCAGGCCGTAGTTGAAAACTCCCTCTTCAGCAATATCGATGACACCAGGTCCAACAAGCCCCCGGGCTATCCGGACGACCCGCAATCCAGCACCAATACCGCAGTGGCAAGGCTCAACGGCAACGATCCCGGCCGGAGGATCGGCCCCAGCCTTGTCCTGAAAGTAAAGACCGGAGATACCATAAACCTGGGCGCGAAGGCATTTTATAAATCCTCTGAACCCGGAAAACAGCAAAATGCTTCCGCAACCGCCGCCGACATGGCCGCTGCGCTACTGAGTGCCTTTGGGAAGACGGCCATCCTGGCTCGAGGTACACATGGTCTTGGCGGTGGTCCGCAAAGCCCTCCATTCGGGAATGATTTCGTAAGCAACAGCTGGCAACGGCTCCGGGACAAAGAGCCACAAGCCGCCCTCAATACCAACCGCCCGAAGTCATATCTCAATTTTGTACTGTTCGACGAACAGTTCAAACTGGCAGAAGGCTCCAGTGGTGTCCGGCAGGTTGCTGCCAGTCCCGGCCAATTGCAGACGTTGGCTGTAAATAACCTGGTAATAAAACAATCTGGCTTCTTGTATGTTTATACCAGCAATGAAGCGCCCCAAGATGTATTCTTTGACAATATTACCCTTGTATTGGCAGGTACCCCCGTGCTGGAGGAAACACATTACTATCCGTTTGGGCTCGTTATGGATGGCTTGAGCGAGAAAGGCATGTATAACCCAGTAAATAAAGAACAAAAATTCCAGGGGCAGCCGTTCGACGATGACCTGGGGCTAAATTGGTATGGATTCAAATACAGGAATCACGATCCGCAAATTGGCAGGTTTATTCAGGCAGATCCCTTATCTGACAAATACGTGTATAACTCAACGTATGCTTTTTCCGAAAATCATGTTACAGCACATGTTGAGTTGGAAGGATTGGAGAAATGGTCTATTAAAAATGGGATCGGTGCATCAATAAATTACTATGGCCCATATGCAAACCAGAACGCAGCCCAATTACATTTCAATGACAACAAGACAACAAATGGCAGTATGCTTAATTTAACTGCAGGGTTTGTGCAAAACAATCGCATTTCAACCAACAGAGTGGAAGCACTCGAACGTGGCTCTTTGGACAATGTCAATGGGGTGGTGTTGCATAGAACAGCCTCCAGTTCAACTGAAAGTACGCTTCGGGCGTTTGAAAATGGAAGAGATGGCATAAATTATGGTACGCATTTCCTTGTGGGTAAGAAAGGAGAAATCCTTCAAACTGCAAGTCTGGATGCCTACACCTTGCATGTTGGAAAAACCAGGAGTAACATATATCCAACAAACGCTACCTCAATTGGAATTGAAGTTGTTGGGAATTATGATTATAAAACAGAAAAGTGGGAACCTCTCACTGACGAACAGATTAATTCGACTTCGTTTCTCACCAATAGTTTGAAAACCACCTATAAACTAACAAATGCACAGGTATATAATCATGAAGACATCTCATACAAAACCAACGGTGAAGGCAGTGTAGTAAGACATGCTATTTCACAATATTTGGTACCTCCTCCTTTAAACATCTCCAACACAAATATTCCCTGGTGGATGCAATATTTAACCAAATAAATTTTCTATGAAACTCGTTTACTTGACATTGATTGTAGGTTCGGTTGGATTAACAACCGCTTGTGGCTCCAGAAATCATACTTTAAATGGAGGGCAAGATAGCGCAAACCCAGTGGTGGACTTAAAAGTTCCTTCAACGGACAAAGCCACCAACAGCAACTTAAAAAAAATAGCATTAACCCCCAATTCAGTTATTAAGGTTAAATCCATTAATTGGGTGCAAAAAGATGCAAGACCCAATGACAGTATGGTTTACAAGTGCAAAAACTGGAGCCTGACGCATGAGTCCATAGAGACGATACTAAAAAATGGGGCTCCAATCGACATGCACGATTTTTCCTATCTGTACTATGTACTACCGTGTGAAGTAAAAGGGTCTGTTGAAATTGATCGTGAACTATACAGTTATAGTATTAATGCTGGATCATTTTTCACAATTTCAAATGACGATACGACTAATTTCTATGGATGTAACGCCCCTACTTGCAAAAAATTCTTCTTAATGCAGGGAGGAGATCCTAAAAGAGATATTGAATAACCGAAGTAGAAAATAGTCATCTCAATAAATTGATATTTTTCTCCAGGAATCTGGCCGTTTGGACAATTGCCGCCTCCAACGGCCTGGCAATTCGATAAACTTTCGATATAATGGTGAAAAATCAACTTCCTGCTGGAATCCGAAACCCTATCAGCACTTGGGACTGTCATGCATGTTCGCAGTTTACCAGTACAATGCTTCAATTGATCCCCGCAAGAAGATCGTATAAAATAAACGGGCGCCTCAAAAGGCGCCCGTTATTGTAAATTCCAATTAGAGCTATCAGTCTTGTTCGTTAAACACTTCTTTAATCGTAAACTTTTTCTTCCCACCGGGCACCTGCCACATCACTTCCTGGCCTTTTCCAAAACCAATGAGGGCAACGCCCACGGGCGCCATAACGGATATTTTTCTTTGTTTGATATCGGCTTGTTCAGGTAATACAACGGTCACTTCCATTTCCTTGGGCTTATCCGTTTCCTGGATTACCACCCGGGAATTGAGCCGCACTACGTCTGCGGGGAACGCTTCCTTGCTCACCAGCCTGCCTTTCTTGAAATCCGCCAGCAGCGATTCCACGACTGCCGGGCCGAAAGTACTCTCTCTCGCGCCTTCCTGCAGGCAGGTCTGGATCACTTCATAGTCATCCTTCCTGAAAATAGGTTGCTGTTTCTTTTGCATGGTAAAAGATTTAAAAAAATTAAATGAATGATAATGGCCTTCCGGCGCGGTTCTTATGGCTTCGCACCAGGCTTTCGGAACATTCCGACAATAACTATCAGCAGCAATGGCAGGGATATGTATAAAGCCCGGTACCAGCCCGCGTTAGTGGTCAACGCAGTACGCAGTATCAGCGCGTTGGCGATCACCAAAACGAGCAAAATCATGCCGCCGATGGAAACCTTTTCTCGATTTCGCATCTGAGCAATTCAATTTAGCATCGAAATAAAAGCAGTAAGAAAAACCCCTGAACCCGGAGACACATTTTTTAGCGGTTCAGGGCAAGCGTATTGAAGTCCTTAAAATTTGAGAAGTAATACAACTTCTTGCAAAATGTTCGGAATGATACGTTATTGCAGGCATACGTAGGCCCTGCAACCGGTGTAGCGTACCGGGCGATGCGGAGAATGGGCTGTATGATCAATCCTGACATGCAGCAAATATACTAAAAATACCCGGAAAGAAAAACCGGCGGCCCAACGAGCCGCCGGCAAAATCATCAGAATTTGATGCGGACGCCCGCATTCAGGCCCAAACCGCCAATATTTATGTACGACTTCAGGTCGTTGGCAGGGGCATTATCGTTCTTGTATGTCGTTTTTGAGCCGGAAGTGCCCGTAGGCGTGTTGGAACCCTCATCCAGCACGGTCACGTATTCGGTTTCGCGCTCGGCCGTACTGAGATCGCCGATCGACCGGCCCGGAAGCTGGCTTAATTCCTGGCCCGACTGTAGATTCACCACTTTGTTGGTTTCGCTGTAGGCTGTAACTTCCTTGCTCTTGCTCCTGACCGGCACATTGCGGTATTCCGCCTCGGCAAACACGTCTATCCGGCGGGAAACGTTGTAATTAAAGCCCATCGCGCCCTGGAAACCAATGGTAGGATTCGGTTTGATCTCCTCTTTCCGGGAAATATCCGTGCGCACCATGGCGCCCGCAGGCAGCGGCAGCCCCGCAGGACGGCTCATCCGCATCGCTTCCGTTTCGATGTACAGCCTACCCCACAGCGGCACCACGAACCCGAAGCGCACATAAGGGTTAAATTTCTCGTAACCCGGGCTCAGCACAAGACTCGGTGCAAAATCGACCGCATTCACGTGACCGTCCGACTCGATGCGGGCCGCGTCTTTGTTCAGACCCTCGAACACGCTGACATTCCGCGTCATGAGGTTGTTTTTACTGTGGTAATAGTTGAACGTACCCTCGATGGCCACATTCCTGTTAAAATTATACCCGATAGAGATGCCGCCGCGCACCCCTTCGCCGTAAGACCCCGTCAACACCTTTTCGAACACTTCCGTAACCGCGCCCGTAGCCGGGTTCACGTTATTACGGATGTCTCTGGGAGGATATGGGCCAACATCCGGGAACTGGCCCGGCGAAACACTGAAAAAGTAACCGCCGGCTACCTTGAGGTACATCTTTTTGGGGATATTCTGGGCTTGTGCGCCCTGGGCCAACAATAACGCCGTCAACCCCAGGATTGCATGGTTTATCCGGTTCATATGCATGGTTGTTTTGGTGACAGATTAAGCGTACTCCTTCTAAGTTAAGGATTTTCAGTCGATTATCTGCCATTCCGCTCGCATTTAACAACCCTGCTAACGGTCTGTCAAACTTTCGAGGAAGCGCACGAGGTCCTGCTTTTCCCGGGCCGTGAGCCGGAGCGAATCCGGCGGCAGGGTCTGGTTGGGAAGCGATAAACCGATGCCCGCGGCACCGCCCCTATCGTAAAAATCCACCACTTCCGCCAGCGTACGGTAAGCCCCGTTATGCATGTAAGGCGCCGTTTTCGCGATATTGCGCAGCGTAGGGGTTTTGAAAGCGAAAAGCAATGGCTCCAGCGGCACATGCACATAGCGGCCGCTGTCGCTGTCGAGCCGGCGGATGTCGGGCGATGCCAGCACACCCAGTACTTCGGATTCCGTGGAAGTGAACGCCGGCGCCGCCGTTCCGTTGAAAAGCGGCAAAAAGTGACAGGTGGCGCATTTCGCTTTGCCCATGAAAACGTTGAACCCGCGTCGCTCCTCCTCCCCGATCTCCCCATCGCCCCGCATGAACGCATCGAACGGCGAAGAGAACGGTTGTAACGAACGGATATACGCCGCAATGGCCGCCATCACGTAACGCGGCCGCACGTAAGCCCCCATGTCCGGGAACGCCTGTACGAACATCCCGCGCATCAAAGGATCGCGGGAAATCCATTCCGCTACGTTTGCCGCGGAAGACCGCATTTCATGGGGGTTCTGCAGCACGTCCATCACCTGGTTCTCCAGTGTGGGCGAGCGCATATCGTAAAACTGGCCCTGCTGCAGGCCCGCATACATCACCGTGGGCGTATTCCGCGCAATGAGCATACCGCCGTGCAGCGATACGTTCCTGGCCAGGCCATCCGTAAACGCTTTGTCCGGGTTGTGGCAGGATGCGCAGCTGCGGTTCCCCGTACCGGCGAGTTTCGGGTCGTGGAAAAGCAGCTTTCCCAGGGCGATCTTTGCCGGTGTAGGGATAGCATCCGGCTGATGGACGAAAAACGCCGCACGGATCGCACCACTGTCAAACAACGAGCCCGCCAGCGGATCGATGGCCAGTAATTCCTTCACCTGCGTATATCCGGAAACGTTATACCAATGCATCATCGCGCGCGACAACGGATGCAGCTGCGTGGTATAATATCCCGCGAAATCGAACGTATCCGGCGATCCCGCCGCAGCAGCAACCGCTGAATCGAAGCGGCGAAGCAACGAATCCGGCGCGCCGATCATTCCCATGAGGAATTTCACGGACAACAGCGTTTCCCGGGCTTCGGCGATGCCCTGCCGGCTGAGGGGCGTATCAAACCCGCTCAAACCCAGCGCCGCCAGGCGGAACATAGCCATGCGCGCCGCGTCGAACACGTGGGCGGTATCGAAAAGGGTATTGCCGGCCGTCCGCCGCAGGGCGATGATAGACGCCGCGAAAGAACGGACCGCAGGCGCGAGGGATTCCCTTTCCAGGGGGTACAAAGCTTCCTCCACCACCTGCAACCCGGCAGGATCGGCCATTTTCGTTTCTTCCGTTTCCACTTCCGGCAGCGGCGGCCCGTTCAGCAACCGCGACGTGCCGGGCGCGTAGTATTCACTGAACCACTCGAGCTGCTTGTACACCCGCCGGCAATCCAGGAAAGCCGCCTGCAGCGCCGGTTCGCCTTCGCCCCGTTCGGCCATGGCCAGCAAACTGTCTGTCCGCCGTTGCAAGGTATCCGTCTGCGCCAGCAGCAACGTACGGACGCTCACATCGAAGTTTTCCGGCTTCCGGCCGCAGGCCGCCCAGCAGATCATCCATCCCGCGCAAAGCGCCAGCATAAGTGTTACGGATTGTTTCATATATCTTCATTTACGAAAAAAGTTCCCCTGGAAACAGGGGAACCCTTCGTGCTTATGATGCTAAGAATAAAAGGGGGACTATTCGATCTTAGGTTTAACGAGGTACGCCGGTCACGATAACGGTCTGCCCGCCTTCCCTGTTGGTGGTAATGCCGGAGCCGTCTGCGTTGCGGAATTTATCGTCTACCCAGGTATGGGGATGAATATTTACGATGAACGTGTTGGGCCGGCCGGTAAGGTCGGAGATATCGTACATGGCGCCATATTCCCAGCTGCTGAGGCGGAGATCGTTCCCGGGATTGTACTTGCCGTTGAACGTGGCATCTTCCCGGCGGTGGTTCATTTCCAGGAAAGGCTTCAGTTCTTTGGTGGCCAGGTTATACTGCCAGATGCGGCCGTCGTGCTTATTGGCTTTGTAGTACGAGTCGCCGTCTTCCTGGATATACACGAAGTTCTGCGTTACGCACAGGTTGTCCGGGTTCACGATGCTGTTGCCGGGGTTTGCGTTCCCGTCTACCATAGCGGTGAGCTTGCCTTTCAGGGGATCGGCGGCGTCCAGCTCCAGCTGGTACACGCGGCCCCACATGGTGAGCCCTTCTACGGGCGTTGTTTTGTCGGCCTGGCTTACACCGGTTGCCGTGAAATACAGCTTGCGGTTGTTGGCGGCACTGCCTTTGCCGTAATCCAGGTCTTCCACACGGGCAAACTGGATGGCTTTCTTATCGATCGTCTGCGCGGCGAGTTGCACGCCGGTGCTGGCGGCAACGTTTTCGTAGGGCACAAACTCCACATCGTAGGTTTTGCCGACTTCCATATCGGTTTCCACGGTATTGAGGTCTTTGCGGCGCAGCATGTACAGCGTACCGTTGGTCATGTTACCGGTGGAAGCGGTTACATAGATATTCACCTGGCCCAGGCCCTGGCGGGAGCTTTCGTCTTCGCCGATAAAGATGACGGTTTTACCGGGATATACGGTTTTGGGCAAAGGCACGGCGTTCTCGGCGCTGCATTTGCCCAGTGCGGGCAGGGTGCGGTCGGTTTGTTTGTCGCCCGCGGGTGCGAACGGCGGAATGCCGTGGATCATGGATTCTCCGTCGGTTTCACCGGCGGTGAGGAACAGCGGGCCGAAGCCATGTTCTTCCGGAGTGGCCATAGTGGCCGAGCAGAGGCGCATCTTGCCGCCTTTTGCGTCTACGATATATTCGCCGCGGAGCGGTTTGAGGTTATTGTCGAGATACACGCGGGATACGGAGAAAAGGATCTCGTGGTTCTGCACCATGACAAAACCTTTGCCGGAAGGGTCTTTCAACATGCCGCCACCATCGGGCTGCGCGCCGTACACGAAATTGGGAGTGCCTTCCAGTTTATCGTCGGAACTGATGAGGGGAATGATCTTCACGTCGCCGAAACCCGGCATCGTTTTTACGAGCGAGGGCGTTACGGAATAGGATTTCAGCTCAGGAAGCTGGGGCTGTTCGTTAGGTTTGTCGTTGTTGTTACAGGCGCCCAGCATGGATGCGAAGGCTAAAGGAAACAGGGGAAGCTTCCGGCGGTTCAGATACATAATTTGCAATTTTGATGCAATATCCCCGCCGGATGTTTCCCCTGTGTTACTGCAAGATGAAATTAATGTGAAAACTGCGTTCCCGGTTCCGGCCAGCGCAGGAATCTCCGCGAAAGGACCTGGTACACGATGAGCAGCCACAGAATAAGACTGGGCATTGCTTTTGCCGCGTAAGGCACTACCAGGTTGCGTTTCACCCATGCCGTCACCAGGTCGGAATGCGAGAAGCTGGTGCCGATGAGCAGGTATACGAAGAAAATATTGGCCGCCGTGCTCCGCGGTTGCAGCAGGAACCAGATGCAGGCCGCGGGGAAGGCGATGATGTAGGTGGGCGATTCCGAGCTGCTGGAATACAGTACCGTGAACAGCAGCGTGGAACAGAGGATCAGCAGCTGGTAGCGCACGTCATGGCAGTATTTCAGCCAGATGTACTGTGCGGCGAAGAGCACCAGCGCCGGGCCCATCACTACGATGTTCGGCAAATAAGGCAGGCGGAACGTGCGCTTGATGAAGCCCATCGCGGAAATATCCTGCAACACCACGCCATGGTCGATCTGCGCGTTCTTGTCGTTCTTCAGCACCAGCGCCTCGTACCACTCGCGGTAGCTGCGGAGCACGAATTCCGGCGAAGAGATCGCCATGGGCAACACGAGCCAGATCGCGCTCCAGAGTATTAAACTGCCGATTAATTTGAGCTTGTGGCGGGAAAAGAAGAAGAACGCCAGCCCCACGATCCCATAGAGCTTCGTAAATGCGGCGAACATGATGAAGCACGCGGCCCAGAAATCCTTTTCCTTCCGCATCAGCGTATAGCCGAAAATGATACACGCCGCCACGATGGGGTTGAACTGGAAATAGCTGCTCGCCGCCATCAGCTCATGGCTCGCGAAGATCATAATGAGGTTCTGCTGGATACGCCCCAGCGGCAGCGTCCGGATGGCCAGCATCAGCACCGCCGCGTTGGTAAGCACCCACAGGATGCTCCCCAGCCAGTCGGGCATAAGGGCAAACGGTGCGATCAGCATGCTGAACAGCACCCCGTAGTTATTCACGTCAAAATAAACGTCGGGATAAGGCCCGTAGATCGTTTGACCGTTGATGGTATGCAGGTATACGTGCTTGAAGATCGTATAGTTGTTATAATTATGGACAGCGAATTCCTTGATGCCCACCACCATAGACAACCCGAACCAGAGCAGCATCGCCAGCCACTCCTTCTCGCCCAGCCAGGCCAGTGTGAACCGTTTATTAGACATGATCATTTTTTAGATACGGGCGCAAATTAGTAAAAGCCCCGCTATTTTTTATCCGTCGCGATCTTGATGACGATCTTCCGCACGGGAACGGACTTCCCGGAGATCAAATTGGGCATGTGCAGATCGGTGGGATAGAATATCGCGAAATCGCCTGCGGCGAGTTTGGTGTAGAAAGAAGGCCGGTCGGCGTACAGCATGAAATCGTCGCTGTCGTCGTAAGGCCGGCTTACCTGCTGGCTGCGGAGCATATCGTGCCCCACCAGCTCTTCCCCCGAAACGATGTATTGCACATCGATATGTTTGCGATGGGATTCCATTTGCTCGCCTTCGGCGGGAATGGTATCATATTCGTTGACGATGGCGAAGATACGGTCGCCCTCGATGCTGTGTTTCCCTTTTTCCAGGCTGGCAAGGTCGGTTTCCCGGAGCCAGCGGAATGCAGTCTGGAAACGATCGCCCAATCCGGCGTATAAACCTGCGTTCGCTAATGTGTCGATGATCATGGATATAAAATTGGCGGGCAAGATACACCGTTTCCCCGTTCCGCAAAACCCCGTTTCAGCCGCCGCGCCGCAAACGATATTGCTGGGGCGCCACGCCCATGAGCTTGCTGAACATCCGCGAGAAATAATACGGGTCTTCCACCCCCACCGCCCAGGCGATCTCCTTGATCCGCATATCCGTGAAAAGGAGGTACTGACACGCTTTCTGCACTTTCAGGTGATGGAAATACTCCAGCGGCGAATACCCCGTTCGCTTGCGGAACACGGCGGAATAATGGCTGGCCGACAGGTTGACGGCCCCCGCCAGGTCGGCCAGGGTGAGCGTGGCCGCCAGGTTTTCGCGCATGTGGCTGATGGATTGCTCCACCGCATCGCGGCTGGTGCGGTTTTCGGAAAGACTGAACGGCTCTTCGTACAGGAAGCCGGACAGGTAATGCCAGAGGCACATATTGGCATAGCCGAGGTTATCGCTTCCATATCCGCGCTCCAGGCTGGCATACATATCTTCGAACAGGGCCAGGCGCTTCTGCTGGAAAGTGACGCGGCCCATATGGCCGCCGAACCGGCGCGTGAGGGCGGAAACGGCGTCTGTGGCACGCGGGCCTTTAAAATGGACCCAGTAGATCGTCCACGCATCGGCATCGTCAGAGGCGTAGTGATGAGCGCTTCCGGCGGGAATGAGGATGAAATCGTCCGGCCCCAGGGCGTATTCCCGTCCGTCGACGGCAGCCGTTCCCCGGCCTTCGCGGCAATAAATAAGGATATGCTGGTCTACCCCATTGTTCCGCTGCCGGAAATGGTACCGCGCCTTGGGATAATACCCGATGTCGGTGATGTAGAGCCCATTGACGAGGGGATCGGCCGCACAGGGCCCGGCAATGATCTTCCGCGGCAGCACCACGGCCCGCTGGCCATCGAACCCCTCTTTCTTCCGTATCACAAGCTGGCAATTTTTATCATAATAAAATCCATGTTAAATATAATAAATACGGCTTGCTACAAAAATAGCAAAATATCGAAATCGTAATATTGTCCATCATAACCATAAGAAAGGCCATTGAACCCCAACGCAGCAAATCCAATATTTGTATCCTGCGATCCGCAGCTCCACATCACTTACATTACCGGTTATGAAAAAGGGAATCCGCCGTTTTACCGAACTTCTCCATTGGCGCCGCATGGCCGCCGGGTCAGCGGTATGGGCGGAAACTGCTGCCGGAAGATGCGATCATTTAAAATCCGGACTATTTTTAAGACCATGATCCTAAAAATAATCAACATACTCGGCATTACCTTCCTTTCCGCCTTCCATTCCGGAAGCGGAGGCAGCTCCGTGCCGGGGCCGTTCCCCGGAAACGGCCGAATCGACAAATCCCCGCAAACCGTAACCATCCGCCCCGGCGAAAAACACCAGGTCATCCATTCCTTCGGCGCATCCGACTGCTGGACGGCCAAATTCATCGGCACATGGGCCAACACATCCAAAAAGGAACAGGTGGCGGATTATCTTTTCAGCCTCGACACTGCGCAAGACGGTTCCCCCAAAGGCATCGGCCTCTCGCTCTGGCGGTTCAATATCGGTGCCGGAAGCTTCGAACAGGGCGCCGGAAGCCATATCGGCGACGAATGGCGGCGGGAAGAATGTTTCCAGTCGGCCGACGGGTCATACGACTGGTCGAAATCCCAGGGACAGCAATGGTTCCTCCGCGCCGCGAAGCAGCGTGGCGTCCGATACACCCTCGGCTTCTCGATCTCGCCACAGGTACATCTTACCAATAACGGCAAAGCCTTCAACGGCACCACATCGCCCGGCATGAATATTCAACCGGGAAAAATGGCCGCCTATGCGGAATTCCTCGCAGAAGTGACGAAACATTTCGGGTTCGATTACCTCAGCCCGGTAAATGAACCGCAATGGAACTGGGGGAAGAACGACCAGTCGAGCCAGGAAGGCACCCAGGCCACGAACGGCCAGATCGCCGAACTGTCGAAACTGACGGCGCAACGGTTATCCGGCACGCATGCGCAAGTAGTGATCGGTGAAGCGGGGACGCTGGAGTTCCTGTACGGCAAGAATCAAGACCAGCGCGGCGACCAGATCCGCCAGTTCTTCTCTCCTTCCTCCCCCAACTTCCTCGGCAATACACCCCACATCGCCAATATCATTTCCGGCCACAGTTATTTTACGACCTGTCCGGATTCGAACCTCATCAACGTCCGGCAACAAGTAGCGGAACGCGCCGCGCAAACGGGCGCAGGCCTCCAGATCTGGCAAACCGAATTCGGTATCCTGGGCGATATCTGCGGGCAGTACAACGGCGCGCCGCGCAATACCGGTATCGATTACGGCCTGTATGTAGCTAAGGTGCTGCATCACGACCTCACCGTGATGGGCGTTTCCAGCTGGCAATGGTGGCTCGCGGTGAGCCCGTACGATTACAGCGACGCGCTGGTCTACATCAGCGACGTGAACGGAAAGATGGACCCCGCCAACTGCAAAACGGACGGGATGGTGCAAGACTCCAAGCAACTGTGGGCTTTCGGGCAATACGCGCGGTTCGTGCGGCCGGGGATGCAGCGGGTGGAGACGGCAGTTTCCGGGACCGGCGGGCCTTATGCCGACGCCTCCACGCTCATGGTATCGGCGTATACGAACGAAGCCACCCAAGAACTGGCGGCCGTCCTCATCAATTTCGAATCTTCGGAAAAACACATCCGGCTCAATGGCGTGAAAATCAAAGGCCGGCTGAATCAATATATTACCGACGGAGCGCGCAACTGCAAACGCGCCTGGGCCAACCCGGCAGACGTGGTGCTGCCGGCGCGGTCTATCGTTACGCTCACGGGAAAATATCAATAAAACTGAACTGGATACAACAATAGAGAAACATGCAGACAACGACCTTCCATCATCGCTACATCCTGGGTATTTCCTTCATCTCCGCGCTGGGCGGTTACCTGTTCGGCTTCGATTTCGCCGTGATCTCCGGTGCGCTGCCGTTCCTCCGCGAGACTTTCGGGCTGAACGCCTGGTGGGAAGGCTTCCTCACCGGCTCCCTCGCACTGGGATGCATGGCCGGATGCGCGATGGCCGGGGCACTGGCGGAGCGGTTCGGCCGCAAACCCGGACTGCTGCTGGCGGCGCTGATATTCACGCTGTCGTCTCTCGGAATGGCGTTCTCCCATTCCTTCACCGTGTTCACCACCATGCGCTTTGCAGCAGGGATCGGCGTGGGCATGGCTTCGATCCTCAGTCCGCTGTACATCGCCGAAATTTCGCCAGCGCATTTACGGGGAAGGAACGTATCCATCAACCAGCTCACCATCGTCATCGGCATCCTCATCACGAACCTCGTCAACTATTTCCTTGCCGGCAAAGGCGTGGATGCCTGGCGCTGGATGTTCGGGCTGGGCGCGGTACCGTCGTTCATCTTTTTGCTGGGCGTGAGCCGGCTCCCGGAAAGTCCGCGCTGGCTCGCGGCGCAGGGCCGTCTGGATGAGGCCTCCCGTATCCTGGCGCGCATCGGCGCGGGAGATTTTGCGGCCAACACCCTGCGCGACATTTCCGCTTCCCTGTCCGGCGAAAGCCGTCCCAACCTGAAAATGGTGTTCAGCAAGGCCGTGCGGCCGGCGGTGATGGTGGGCATCGTGCTGGCGGTGTTCCAGCAGTTGTGTGGCATCAATATCGTGTTCAATTACACTTCCACCATATTCGCTTCCGTGGGGGCCGACCTTAACAGCCAGCTTTTCGAGACCATCTCCATCGGGATCGTGAACCTCGTTTTCACGCTGGTGGCGATGTGGCAGGTGGATAAACTGGGGCGGAGGCCTTTGATGCTGGCGGGATCGCTGGGATTGTCGGTCGTCTATATCGTGCTGGCGCTGTTGCTGAAGCAGCAGGCGGCCGTGGGGCTCGTGTCTGTGTTCGTACTGGCGGCCATTGCGCTGTACGCTACGTCGCTGGCGCCGGTGACCTGGGTCCTCATCTCCGAGATTTTCCCCAACAAAGTGCGCGGCCTGGCGTCGTCCGTAGCCATCGTGGCGCTTTGGGGCGCGTATTTCGTACTCGTGTTCACATTCCCCATACTGGCCGAAAAACTCGGCACTTACGGGCCTTTCTATCTCTATGCGGGCATCTGTTTCCTGGGCTTCCTGTTCGTTCGCCGGAAAGTGCCGGAAACGAAAGGTAAAACGCTGGAACAACTGGAACATCAAATAACTGGACATTAATTAAACCATAAAAGGCAATGAGCAACAACGCTGTGAAGGTCTGGGAAGAAAGTATCATCATCCCGACCTACGGGGTCGGCCGTCCCGACAGGAACCCCATGTTCTTCGAAAAACGGGTATACCAGGGCTCCAGCGGGGCGGTATATCCCAATCCGGTGATCGAAAAAATCCTCGATAACAAGGAGGACGTGAGCTGGAAGGCGGTATTCCTGGAAAACAGGTACCTGAAGATCATGATACTCCCGGAACTGGGCGGGCGTGTGCAGATGGCGTTCGACAAGATCGGCAACAGGCATTTCATTTATTATAACCAGGTCATCAAACCGGCACTGGTAGGGCTCTGCGGACCGTGGATCTCCGGCGGCATCGAATTCAACTGGCCCCAGCATCACCGGCCCAGCACTTACGAAGCGGTGGACCATTCCATAGAAACGAATGCAGACGGCAGCGTGACCGTTTGGGTGAACGAGATCGAAAAAATGTTCCGGACCAAAGGCATGGCCGGTTTCACGTTGCATCCGGACAAGGCGTACCTCGAGATCAAAGGCAGATTATACAACCGCACGCCCCTGCCCCAGACCTTCCTCTGGTGGGCGAACCCCGCCGTGAAAGTGAACGATCATTACCAATCCGTTTTTCCGCCGGATGTGCATGCGGTATTCGATCACGGCAAGCGCGACGTATCTTCCTTCCCCATCGCCACCGGCACGTACTACAAAGTGGATTATGCACCGGGAACGGATATTTCGAGATATAAGAACATTCCCGTCCCTACTTCTTACATGGCGATCCGCTCGGATTACGATTTTGTGGGGGGATACGAGCACGATACGGAAGCCGGCGTGCTGCACGTGGCCAATCACCACATTTCGCCCGGCAAAAAACAGTGGACCTGGGGGCATAGCGATTTCGGGGTGGCGTGGGACAAAAACCTCACCGATGAAGACGGGCCGTACATCGAGCTGATGACCGGTGTTTATACCGATAACCAGCCCGATTTCAGCTGGCTGATGCCTTATGAAGAGAAATCCTTCACCCAGTATTTCCTTCCATACCGGCAACTGGGCCTTATCCAGAACGCCAGTAAAGACCTCCTCCTCCACAGCTCCCTGGACAAAGGCGCGCTCCTCGTGAAAGTGTTCGCCACCGGCGCGGAAACGCTGCAATCGCTGGAAGTAAAACTGAACGGCGAAAGCATCTTTAAAGACATATTCAACGTGTCGCCGGAACAGGTGTTCGAACAGCGGGTGCCCCTGCCCGCGGGAACCCCGGAATCCGCCATCGAAACGCTCATCCGCGGAACGGACGGGAACGTTCGGCTGCGGTACCAGGCTTCCGCAAAAACGGAAACCGAGATCCCCGCGCCCGCACAAGCCGCCAAATCGCCCGCAGACACCGAAAACAACGAACAGCTTTTCCTCACGGGGCTCCATCTCGAACAATACCGCCACGCCACGTATTCGCCCGTGGATTATTACACCGAGGCGCTGCGCCGCGACCCGAAAGACGTGCGCTGCAACAATGCGCTCGGCGCCTGGTACCTCCGCCGCGGACGATTCTCCAAAGCGGAGCCATTTCTCCGCAAAGCCGTGGAAACCCTCACCCAGCGCAATCCCAACCCTTACGACGGCGAGCCGCTCTACAACCTGGGGCTGTGCCTGCAAATGCAGGGCCGCCACGACGAAGCTTACGAACAGTACCACAAAGCGGTTTGGAACAGCGCCTGGCAAGACAGCGGATATTTTGCCCTGGCGCAGCTCAGCATCGCGCGCGGCGCGTATGAAACTGCGCTGGAGCAGATCGATTGGTCGATCGACAGGAACGGGCGCAACAACAAAGCCCGCGTGCTGAAAGCGGCGGTCCTCCGCAAAATGGGACGGTACGACGAAGCGCTGGCCGTATGCACCGAAGGCCTCCGCCGCGATCTTTTCAATCTCGGCCTGTACCTCGAACAGCTACTCTCTTTCCATACAACAGGCAAACCCCGCGAAGCGGAAACCGCCAAAAACACTTTGCAGCGCCTGGCCCGGGGCCATGCGCCCAATTACCTCGAAAATGCCCTCGACATGATGGCCGCAGGGCTTTTCGAAGAAGCCATCGCCTGGTTGGGCCTCCTGCCGGATGACGCCTCGCCGCTGAAATTTTATTACCTGGCCTGGAGCCACCACCGCTCCGGCGATGCACAATCGGCCACGGCAGCCCTTCAACAAGCCGCGGCGGCGGATCCCTACCTTTGCTTCCCGAACCGGATGGAAGACGTGAACATCCTGCAGTTCGCCATCGCGCAAAACCCCGCAGACGGGAAAGCACCGTATTACCTCGGGAGCCTGTGGTACGATAAAAAACAATACGACGAAGCGATCGCGATGTGGCAGGAATCCATCCGGAGAGACGATTCCTTCCCCACCGTTCACCGCAACCTCGGCATCGCGCTGTACAACAAGCGCAACGACGCCGCCGGCGCGCTGCAACATTTCGAAAAAGCATTTTCGCTGGATACGGAAGATGCGCGCGTGCTCATGGAGCTCGACCAGCTGCATAAACGATTGGGTTCCCCGGCCCGGGAGCGGCTCAGCCGCCTGGAACGCTACCCCGCGGCGGTGCAGTGGCGCGACGATCTTTACCTCGAACATGCCGCGCTGTACAATTTCCTCGGCGAGCATGAAACCGCCCTGCAACGTATCCTCCAAAGGAAATTCCATCCCTGGGAAGGCGGCGAAGGTAAAGTGAGCGGCCAATACGTCTACGCCCTCACTGCGCTGGCCCGTAAAGACCTGGCTAACGGCATGCCCGAGGCCGCGGTGGAAAAGCTCCGCAGCGCGCAGCAGTGGCCCGATTCCCTGGGAGAAGGCAAACTGTTCGGCATCCGCGAAAACGATATTCACTATTGGATGGGCAAAGCCCTCGAAGCCATGGGCAAAAGCGCAGAGGCCGTCCAATATTTCACGCGGGCCACGGAAGGCACCTCCGAGCCAACGGCCGCCATGTACTACAACGACGCGCCGCCCGAGAAGATCTTCTACCAGGGCCTGGCATGGGCCGCCCTTGGCCGGAAAGACAATGCAGACGCCATTTTCAGCAAACTGCTCGATTATGGTACCTTGCACGCGGAAGATGAAGTGCGCATCGAATATTTCGCGGTATCGCTGCCCGACCTGCTCATTTTCGAAGACGATCTCACCGAAAGAAACCGCCTGCATTGCGTATTTCTGAAAGGACTGGGCTATCTTGGCCTCGGCGACACCAATGCCGCGTCGGCCGCTTTCCATGAAGTACTGGGGAAAGACATGCACTTCGCCGCCAAAGCACATTTGTCCATCATCCAGGAAACAACGAAGTCTGCTTCCGCAAAAACCAACGCAAACCATGCATAGACTTATTTTCATATCGTTTTTCATTCTGCTTTCCATAACGGCTGCGGCACAAAACCTTTCGCTGGCGGGCACCTGGCAGTTTGCCACCGATTCGCTGGACAAAGGGATTTCCGAAGGCTGGCAAAACAAAACATTCCCGCAAACGCTCCGCCTCCCCGGCACGCTCGACGATGCCGGCGTGGGCGCGAAGCCTTCGCTGTCGGCCGATTCCCTCACCCGCAGCGTATTGCTCATGCTGTCGAGGAAGCACCGCTACATCGGCCCGGCCTGGTATGCGCGGGAGATCGTCGTTCCCCAAAACTGGAAAGGGAACGAGGTATCGCTTTTCCTGGAGCGCGTGCTCTGGACCACCCACGTCTGGATCGACGGCAAGGAAATCGGTTCGCGGGAACTGCTCAGCACGCCGCACCGGTACGACCTCGGCAAATCGCTCACGCCCGGCAAACACCGCATCGTGGTCCGGGTCGATAACCGCCGCCAGTACGACATGAGCTCCAACAATATGGCGCACGCCTATACAGACGGCACGCAGATCATGTGGAACGGGCTCCTGGGCAAACTGGAACTGCAATCCCGGCCCGCGGCGCACATCACCAACGTGCAAACCTGGCCCGACCTGCAACACCGCATACTTCGCATCACTATAAACATCATGAACGCAGGCCCCGTTTCGTCCGGGACCCTGCTTTTACAAACTGCACGCCTGAAGAAAGTGGTGCCGGTACAGCTGAAAGAAGGGGAAAACAAAGTGGAAGCGGAATTGGCGGTGCCGGAGGGATTTGCGGAGTGGGACGAGTTCAAACCCGTGCTGCACACGCTTTCCGCCGAACTGAAAACGCCCGTTTCTACACACCGCCAGCAGCTTCGTTTCGGCTGGCGCGAAATCACCAACAAGAACGCGCAATTGCAGATCAACGGCAAGCGCATGTTCCTCCGCGGCACGCTGGAATGCGCCATTTTCCCGCTCACCGGTCACCCGCCGATGGACCGTAAAGGTTGGGCGAAAGTGTTTTCTTCCGCCAAAGCTTACGGCCTCAACCATTTGCGCTTCCATTCGTGGTGTCCTCCGGAAGCGGCTTTCGCCGTGGCGGACTCGATGGGCTTCTATCTGCAGGTGGAGCTTCCGTTCTGGAACAACAACGCCGGGAAAGATACCGCCATGAACCGCTGGCTGGCGCTGGAAGCGGAACATATCAGCCGCGAGTACGGCCACCATCCGTCGTTCGCGTTCTGGAGCATGGGCAATGAGCTGGAAGGGAATTTCGACTGGCTGGAAACGATGGTGGCGCAGCTGAAGAAAGCCGATCCCCGTCACCTCTATACCACCACCAGCTTCACGTTCCAGAAAGATCACGGCGGCTGGCCCGAACCCGGCGACGAGTTCTTCATCACCCAATGGACGAAAAAAGGATGGGTGCGCGGACAAGGCATCTTCAACACTATCGCCCCATCTTTCAACAACGACTATACCAAAGAAACGGAAGGCCTTCCCGTGCCGATCATCACGCATGAGATCGGGCAATATTCCGTGTTCCCGAATATGGAGGAGATCAAAAAGTACACCGGCGTCCTCGACCCGCTGAACTTCAAGGCCATCCGGAACGATCTGCAAAGAAAAGGTTTGTTGCACCTCGCGCCCGGTTTCCTCCGATCGAGCGGGAAATTCGCCGCGCTGTTATATAAGGAAGAGATCGAACGGGCGATGAAGACGAAGTACTTCAGCGGTTTCCAGCTGCTGGACCTGCACGATTTCCCCGGCCAGGGCACCGCCCTCATCGGCATCCTCGACGCATTCTGGGACAGTAAGGGCCTGGTAACGCCCGCGGAGCACCGGATGTACTGTCAACCTGCGGTACCGCTCCTCCGGTTCGAAAAAGCCAGCTACCGGAACGGGGAAACCTTCTCCGCGGCTGCCGAAGCGGCCAATTTCAGCGGCGGCATCCTCCACAACGTTACGCCCGAATGGACCGTTTCCGGGAAAGACGGGAAAGTGCTGTTCCGCGGAAAGCTCCGCCAGCAGAACATCCCCGAAGGAACGGGGCAGCAATTGGGTGCATTCAGCTTCCCCCTGGCAGGGATCGCCAAAGCCACGGCGCTGACCATCGAACTGCGGATCGGTGAAAGGCACAACCGCTGGAACATCTGGGTGTATCCCGAAAAACAAACCGACGAATTCGCCGGTGTGCACTATACCCGTTCTGCCAACGAGGCCATGGAATTGCTAAATCAAGGCAAAAAAGTGCTCCTCAACCCCGATACCGCGAACATCCGCGGCGTGGCGGGCCGCTTTGCACCGGTGTTCTGGAGCCCGGTCCATTTCCCCGACCAGCCCGGCACCATGGGCGTGCTCTGCGACCCGAAGCACCCTGCCCTGGCGGATTTCCCGACGGAAGCCTGGTCCGACTGGCAGTGGTGGCACATCATCACCGCCTCCAAAACCATGGTGCTCGACGAGCTACCGCCCATCGACCCGGTGGTGCGCGTAATCGACAACTTCTTCAAAAACCGTAAAATGGCGAATGTGATCGAAGCGAAGGTAGGCAGCGGCAAACTGATGCTCGTGTCCGCCAACCTCACCAACGACCCCGGTGCGCAGCAGCTCAAACGCAGTTTGATGGCTTATATGCACGGGGGGCGCTTCCAACCGAAAACTACCCTGACGGTTGAACAGGTGCAATCGTTATTGAAATAGGCACACGTCTTTTTTTACATATGGCTCATGAAACGTACCGACGGTAACTTTTTACCGTCGGTACCTGGGCCCAATCCCACCCACCCCAATTCATATCACTTCACCAACCATAAACTGGTCATCCGCCACACTGCCACGAGTAGGAGCAGCACGTAAACCCAACTTACAGCCTGTTTATACCTGCGCGCCACGAAAAATCCGACCATCAATAATGGCGAAAGCGTGCCATAAACAAACCACAATAAAACGACGGAACCCTCGTCAAGCTGCTTCAATTCCGGCTCCCATTCATATTTATAAGGGGAAATGACAAGTGTTAGGAAAAACAAAAAACCGGCTGCGACGATCAAAAAAATATGCGTTGCGACTTTCATGACGGATAGCGTATAAATGATTGGAGTAGTATAATTACACATTAAATTCTGCCTGCGCAAAAAAAAGCCACCGCGAAGGTGGCTTTCGATCCATTCCGACAAGTTGTAAAACCAGGAGCACGTTCTTCCCTGGCCCTATGCCCTGTCTGCCGATTGGCCTGAGCCGCCAGACCGGCTTGCTATTGTCTGCTCTTTCAACGTTTGTCCCTTAAGGTTTATCTGCCCGGATGGCCTCTTCGATCACGTGCCCGATGTTGCCGCTCGGCACCTGGATGTTGAGGAGGGCGGCTACCGTGGGCGCGATGTCTGTCATACCCATCGTCCGGAAGCTGCGGCCGCCGCTGTTGATTCCCCAGCCCATCCATACCAGCGGGATGTGGGCGTCGTACGGGTACCAGAGGCCGTGCGTGGCGCCTTTGCGGCTGCCGTTCTTGACGCCGGAATGCATGATGATGACGATATCGCCGCCGCGTTTGCGGTTATAACCGTTTTGCAGCATCGTTTGCAGCGGCTCGTGCAGGCCAGCGGTACCGATTTCCGGGAGCCATACGGCATCGGCGATCTCCGGCACTTCGCGGAGGCGGCGGATGATGAAGTCCGACACGGCTTTCATGTCTGCGTTCTTAGCCGCGAAGGCTGGCCGGTCGAGGTACAACTGATCGGCCGCCGTAGCCATGATGGCGTTTTTCACACCGTATTTTTTTTCCAGTTCGGTATTGAGCGATGCGATAACGCCTTTTGCGTCCAGCGTCCCCGTGGGCAGGCGATGTTCTTCGAGATAGCCGGGGGAATGGGACACGCCATGATCGGCCGTGATGAAATACAGCCAGTTCCCTTTGCCGAAACGGCCGTCGAGATATCCGAAGAAATCGGCGAGGTCTTTATCGAGCCGGAGGTACACATCTTCCGTTTCGATGGAATTGGGGCCGAATTGATGGCCCACCGCATCGGGCGAGGAAAAGCTCACGGCCAGGAAATCCGTCGCCTTGCCGCTTCCCAGCCCATACCCCTCGATCGCCGCTTTGGCGAATTCGAAAGTGAGCGTGTTACCGAAAGGCGTGGAACGGATGGAACCGCTTTCCATTCCCGTGAAACTGTGCGGAAAAACCGGCGCCTGCTCGTGTTTGAAAGTGTTTTCGTAGTCTTTGTCGTCCGCTTCGCTGAGATGGTAGGTGGAAACAGGATAGAGTGTTTCCCATCCTTTCGCCAGCAACGCCTGCGGACGCCTGGCCGCGTTGTATTGCTTCGCCCAGCCCGGCAGTTCCTGCATGTAATATGTACTCGTGATCCAGTTGCCGGAACTGCCGTCATACCAGAAAGCCGCGTTGGCCGCGTGGCCTGCGGGAAGGATGGAGCCCCTGTCCTTCAGCGCCACGCCTACCACTTTGCTTTCATAGTTGGTGGCCATGCGCAGCTCGTCGGTCACGGTGGTGGTGAGCATGTTGCGGGGCGACATGCCGCCTTTGGTGGCCGAAATCCCGACCGGCATTACCGAGCTGTCTTCCGTGCAATAAACACCCCTGCCCTTTTCCCGGCTGAACCAGTCGTTGTCCACGATCCCATGCACGGCGGGCACGCTGCCGGTGTACACGGAAGTATGTCCGCAGGCGGTAACGGTGGGCGCGTAATTGATGTAGGTCTGTTCGCAGCGGAACCCTTCGCGCAGGAGCCTTTTAAACCCGCCTTCGCCGTAGCGTTCGGCATACCGGTACAGGAAATCCCAGCGCATCTGGTCTACCATCATTCCCACTACTATTTTCGGGCAGGCCGCTCGCCGCTGCTGCACCTGTGCCTGCGCGGTTTCGGTTAGCAGCAGCGCCATTGCCAATACGGGCATGGCCCGGCGGATAAAAGTCTGTATCATGGTTTCGTTGATTTCGGTTTATTCGATCACCTTCAGGTAGCGGGCCATCCAGTATGGCAGCAGGTATTCATCGCCCGCGAGCTCCGTTCTTCCGCCATTGCCGCCATCGAGGTTGAAAGCGTTGGCATTGTGACGGTGAAGCGGCTGTTCATCGAGCGGGATGAGCGTTTCGGTGGTTTGGCCGCGGAAATTTTCGGGAATAAAAGTCAAATCCTGCCGGTGAGAATTTTTGATCTTCCAGCTGATCATATCCATGGGGAAAGTGCGCAGCCACCAGATCGTCGCTTCCTCGTCGAAATCACCGATGAGGCCCTTGGTGATGAGGTTCCACACCGCGTTTTTCTCGGGCCGTTCTATTTCCCAATGGTTGCGGATAGCGCCGGCGTACTGGCGTTTCAGGTCGTCGTTGTACGCGTAGCGATATAGCACCCAGTAAGTCAGGAAAGCCATTTCATCGTCCGAATGGTTCCAGGGGCCGGTGCCCATATCGATGCCATCGTGGAAATACCCTTTGGTGGGCGCGATCTTCCGGTAATCGATCTGGATATTCTGAAGGTAATGATGTTTGTTGAGCAATTTCATCCCTTCGGTCTTGTATTTTTCCTTGCCTGTGAGCGCATAGGCCAGTTGCAGCCCGGCGATGATGGTAGTGCTGCCGAGACGGCGGTCGCCGATGGTTTCGGGGTACCAGTTGATGTATTCCGGGTTCCAGCGGCCCCAAAGGGTGGGCTTATTATCGATGTCTACGAGGTACCATTTGTTGTCGATGATATGGGTCATGATCTTGTCCATAAAATCGGCCACGCGCCGTTTCTCGTCGGCCGTTTCGGCGACCATTTCATTGAGTACCGCCGCGATCCAGATGTAGGCCACGAATTCGTCGGAGCTGGTGTGCCCTTTCCATTCCCATTCCGGGTCGGGGGAATCGCGCCAGCGCTCGGGATCGGAGTTTTTGTAGCCTTTCCGCTCGAACGTGCGGCTGGGGAAACCTTTGAGCTGGTTGATGGACAATATCCTTTCGAACGCCTCGAACGCTTCCCAGGCGAAGCGCTTGGCTTCGGGCTCGCGGGTGGTGGCGTACCGGAATGCCTGGCTGCCGAGGTAGAAGCTGCTCCACAGCCCGTCGTTGTCCGTATCGGCCATTTCGGCGGTGCGGACGTCGCCCGGGGTGAGGAGATGGATGTTGGCGATGAAACCGTAACGGATATGCCGGGTGCGGATTTTCCGCTGGAAGTAATCCGTTTTTTCGGCGAGCGACTGCCGCCTGAACGCGATCCTGTTGAGCCCGGAGGGAGTGAGGATCCAGATATTGCCGTCTTTATCGGCCGCCATATCTTTCACCTCATCCTGGTCCAGCCAGCGCCCGGAAGCAAAGTAACGGTATCCCCCCGATCCATTTTCCGTATAGGCGCCTTCGTTAGTACCGGCCCAGATTTTCCCGCCGGCAACCATCAGGCGGGCTACGGAAGGTACCGGCACTTTACGCTGCAGCGTCATGGCCGTATCGCCGTTCTCGCGGCGGATGGCGTAATATCCCGCAGGCGTTCCCAATAAAATATCGTTCCCGCGGAAAGCCACGGTGCGCACGTCTTTCCCGGTATGCAATCGTTGCAGTTCCCTGCCGGCCAAGCGGTACAGCGCTTTCGGCGTCAGTGCGTAAAAAATGCCGTCGTTCACGAACAGTTCGCGCACGCCTTCTTCGGGCGCGTCGAGCACTTGGATGTTTTTCCCTTCGGCCACGGCCAGTTTCCCTTTACCGGAAAGCAATGCGTTGCCGGCAGCGTTCACTACCGCGCGGTCGTAGGTACCGGCCGGGAACGTCACGTAGGGAACGCCGGCATAGCCGTTGGTAATGAGTTTATCGCCGAGCAGGTAATACAGATGCCCGTGGGTTTCCTGGGCGGTCACGTCTACCGGGATTTTATCGGCCAGCGGCCGGAAGCGCACGTCGCGCACCACGTCGTTTTCCGTGAAGTAATACAATCCCTCTTTGGCGAGAACGTGCACATTGTTATTGTAGTCCGTCACCAGTTTGAGGGGATGGATGCCTTTGGGCAGCGGGTATTTGCTGGATACAGCCTGCACGAAAGGCTCGTCTGGCCCGGAAGCCCATGCGGGTGCGGAAATTGCCAACAGGCAAAATAGGATTTTATGCATTTTGGTTGCTTTTTTTTATCGTTTGATGAGCCACACCTCGGCCACGCGGGAATGCTGTCGCCAGTTGAGGTGCTCTTCGTCGATGGCGTCCCAGGTCAATAAAAGACTGCCGGTTTGGGTCAGTTCCTGCGGCACGGGGAATTCCTTGATCTCCCCGATCCCTTTGCCATACACGGTCGCTTTCAATCGCTGGCCGTTGGCGCGCACGAGGCTTTCGCCGTACCCGGAAATCCGCACGATGTACTGTGCCGAAGGGTCGAGCCCGTCGTACCGCATCGCTGTGGGCCAGCGCATGCTCGTCATCCACGACAGCCGTTTGCGGCTCATCCCGCCGTCCCACCAGTCGAAGCCCGGGTTATCGCTCCGGCGCATGAGGGGGTCGGTGTTGAGGTCTTCTCCCCGCACCACGTGCCGGCTTTTTCCCACATGTCCGACATCGTCGTAAAAACTCCCCGGCCCGGGGTCCTCCCACCGGGCGATGGTGTCTATGGCCAGGCGCTGTTCCGCCGGGGGCAGTTGCCGGATGCGTTTGAATTCGTCTTCGAGCCACCAGCGGTTGTTGAGCGGGCGGTCCACGAAATCCAGCACAGCACCGCGTTCCGGCCCGGAAGCCTTGTATTTCTTTACGCTCGTTTGCAAAGCCACCGAGCGGAAAAGCGCCTCGCACAATTCCACGATCCTGTTCCGCCAGGCCGGCATCACGCAGGAATCGGCCCGGGAAAGTATACTTTCGGCTTCGCCCATCGCTTGCGGACCGGCCAGCAAAGCCTTGCAGGCCGCGGTTTCCAGTTCGCTTTCCCGGATCTGGCGAAGCCGGGTATATGCATCATAATATGCGCGGAGCAGCATCATCTGCCACCGCCAGTTGCCCCGGAGCGCGGGCGCCGCAGCTTCCAGGCGCTGCCAGTGGCTCAGCGTAGCGGCGATGCCGCCGTTCTCCACGATTGGGCCTACCCAGTTCCGTTCCAGCGCCAGGATGCCGTCTGCCGCCGCGTCGCGGACGTCCGACCCCCAGAAAAAGGAAGCGTACTGGCGGACGGTTTCGCGCGGATCGGCGTTCGCGTCCCAGCCCAGCTGGTTCCAGACCATTTTGTTCAGATCGTCGTGCGCCCCGTCGGAATAACCGATGAAGCCGTCGATGTAGGGCTCGATGGCGCGGTAAGCCATGGAATAGTAGTAAGGTTGCGGGTTCACGGGCTCGCGGCCCAGTGTGAACGCGAATGCGGGATCGAACCAGGCTACGGGAAAATCGGCCCGTACGGTATGTGTAATGTCCGGGTAATGACGCAGTTTGTATGGCGCCGGAATGGCCGAACGGGTATCTTCCGGCGAAGGGCTCCCCGGGCCTACGACCAGCCCTGCCAGCCAGCGGGGCTTTTTATCGCGGATGTAACCGTACACGAATTTGCACTGGGCCGGCCCGAAGCCTTGCAGCGACAGCCATATCATCGCTTCCGGATGGGATTTTTGCAGGGGAACGGACAGTTCTTCCAGCAGCGGGATTACCAGCTCCGGCGGATTGTTGCCGGGATCGCCCCCGGGAAAGAAAACCGCGTCGAGGCGGGGACTTTCACGGAAGAGCGTGTCGAACTGGCGAAGGAAGTAGTTGCGTTTGGAAGTGTCGTTCAAATCGAAAGTAGCCGGCGTCCACACCCAGAAGTCGGCGCCATAACGCTGGCAGATTTCCGACATCCGGCGCGTCATCTCCCGCGACGAAACGGTGAAATGCGGGGAAGCCGGCATGAAGGGAATGGCTTCGATGCTATTGGCACCGAAAATGATTTGCTCGCGGATATAGCGGTCGTATTGCGCCGGCGACCATCCGTCGTAAGAATTCGCGAGGTTGCGGTAACCGATCTGGTGCCCGCGGATGGCCTTTTGCGGCGCGGCTTCCACATCCACCGAAACCGGCATCGTCACTGATCCTTTCCGCATCTGCATCAACCGCAACAACCGTCCTGCCCCGTAAAGCAGACCTCTCTGCGGCGAGCCCGTGATCCGGAGCACCTTCCTTCCGTTCCGTTCGCCCGAATGAATAGCGAAAGCCTCCGCGGCCAGCGGCCTTTCTTCCATCACCACCGCATCTCCGGCAGCAGGTAAAGTAGCCACCAGCGGCCACCGCAGCCCCGTCCGGCGGAAAACTTCCTCCTGCAGAACGGTACCGGCAATGTGGCCGGGCTTGCAAACGATCGATACCTGCCTCCACAGTCCACCCGGCGTATTACGGATAGCCAGGCAGACGTGCGGAAACAGTAAGAGGGTCAAAAGGATTCGTCTCATGGTTTCTTTACATTCTTCAGCAAATTTTGGCGGCCGGGCTGCTTCGTCAGCTCGAAGGCGTCGTGCACTTCGCCGTCCACCGTATAGGCAGTGTAACGTATGGCTTTGTCATCCACGCGGATGATCTGGTAAAATTGTTCGTGCGATCCCGTAACCGCCATCCATGGCGCGGGATCGAGCTCGTACATCTTCGGCCCGCTCACTGAAACGGCGTACACGGGACCCTGGTTGCCATCGCGGCCACGGGCGTAGGTATGGTCGTGCCCGGTCAGCACGAGGTCTACCTTATACTTGTCCAGCAAGGGTTTGATGTATTCGCGGATGAACTTATTGTCGCGGGTCTTTTTCGTGGAAAGCACCGGGTGATGAAAAGTCACGATCGTCCATCGCTGCTTGTTTTCCTGCAGTACTTTTTCCAGCCAGTCGCGCTGCAAATGGAGGAGCCTTTCGTTGATCTCGATTTCCTGCGAATTGAGGGAAATGAACCTTGTGCCCTGCACATCGGTGTAGTAGCAGGTTTCCTCCAGTCCGGCGGGCCCGTTTTCCGGCAACGCGAACTGCGGCCGCCAGAACACGGATACCTGCCCGCTGTCTTTCGGGTAATGGTATTCGTGGTTCCCGGGCGACATCAGTCCTGGAACGGACGCATGGATGAAGCTTCCCGCTTCGAACCACTGCTGCCATTCGTCGTAATTGTTGCCGCGGTTGACGAGGTCGCCCGCATGGATGATGAGCCTGGCGTCCGGCGCGGCCGACCATGCCTTGCGGATCGCGCGGGACCACAGGGAACGGAGGTTGGTTTGCGCGTCTCCCAGGTAAATGAAAGAGAACGGCTGGCCGGGGAGGCCGGCTGTGCGGAACTGGAACCATTCGCTCCAGTCGTTGCCCTTCCCTACCCTGTACGCATATTCGGTGTTGGGCTGCAGGTCGTTGAACACGACGGAGTGGTACCGTGCGGCGATCGTATCGGAAATTACGCCGCTGGTGGCGGCCGGCACGCGGATGGCTTTGGCCGTGAACGCAGGATCGGGCGATGCCGGCGCGATCTCGGCGTAGCTGGAGTCGGTAGCGGCGCCCGTGCGCCAGTTCACGGCCGCGGAACGCGAGGGATCGGCGGTTACGTTCAGTACGATGTTGTCCGGCCGTGACTGCTGCGCCCGGGCCTGTGGTAAGAAAAAGCAGGTGGCGAGGAGCCACCTGCCTGCATAGTGTATGTTCATAGATAGTTTACTTGAGATACCACATAAGCGTGGTTTGTTTGTCTTGTCCGAACACAGCCACGGCACGGTTGTACGCGTCGAGATTGGTGCGGGTTTCGCTGTCGGGGTACATGTACCGTTTCGGCAGCGTTGTGGAGGAAGACAACGGGCCGAGCACGAATTTCGGGAATCCGGTGCGGCGATGGTCGAACCAGCCTTCGCTGCCTTTCAGGAACATGGCGATCCATTTCTGGTTGATGAGCTGTTCCAGTGTGCCGTTGTATTTCACGACCGGCTGATCGAAGTAATTGGCGGTTTCCGCTTCGTCGAGCACGCCGTAAAACAGCATATTGGCGCGGATGCCGTCGTAATACAGCGATTCGGCGGTTTTGCCCGGCACGGTGATCTTGCCGGCCTGTGCGGCTTCGGCGAGGATGAAGCATACTTCGGCGTATGTCATGAGCGAAGCGGGGATCATGGCGCCCTTATCGCCGTTGAACATGGGCGCGAGGCGGGAGATGTAATCGTAACCGCCGTTGTAGTCGTACGGTGCCTGGATGGCGTTGGGAACGCCCACGTAATCCCGTGTGTCTACAGTGCCATGGGTTTTCACTTTTTCGAACCAGGCTTCCAGTCGCGGATCGTTACGGGCGTAGAGCGCGTCGATGATTTCCTTGCTGGGCTTTCGTTTGTCGAATTCTTCGTAAGACGTGGCCATGGTGCCGCCGGGCCAGCTGTTGTCTTTCTGCGTGCCTGCATACTGTACTTCGGCATTATCGGCATTGGATTCGAAGATGGGATTTTTCGTTTTATCCGAAACGATGGCCTGCATTTCCGTGAAGGCGGCCGGGTAGTTTTTGGACATGCGCAGCAGGAGGCGGAGGCGGAGCGAATTGGCGAATTTGCGCCATTTCAGCGGATTGGCTTTATACAGCCCGTCCTGGCTTTTGTTGATCTCCCGTGTTTGCGCCGCCAGCTGATCGTTGGCCTCGCGGAGCTCTTTCACCAGGTCGGGGTAAATCGTTTCCTGGCGGTCGTATTCCGGGCGGATGTTGCCTTCCGATTTGGACAGCAGCGCCTTGGAATAGGGTACATCGCCGAAAAGATCGGTGGCATAGGCGAAGTTGAACGCGCGGATGATCCTTGCATAAGGGAGATATTCCGGCTGGCCGAAATGCTCGATCATCTCGAACAGGCTTTTGTTGTAAGACAGGCGGCTGTAGATACCGTCCCAGCTCTGCGGGCCCCAGTTGAACTTGTCGTTCCCCTCGTTGCGTACCATGGTGATGTACCGGCCGGCGGATGCGGGTTTGTCCATATACGCCTCCCGCTGGTAATCGGACGCGGTAGACAGGATGATGGACGACAGCAGGTATTCCGGATTGATGTACTCCGCGCCGTTCTTGTCTTCGTTGTATTTTTCGATGTCTTTCCCGCAGGCGCCGAGCATCAGCAGTGCGGCAAAAGCCAGGTATTTAAAACGTATGCGTTGCATAACCGTTGATTTGCAGTTTAGAAATTGAATCCAAGTTTGGCACCGAAGGAGCGGGTGTACGGCAGCGACCAGCTACCTACGCCCTGTCCGATCCCGCTGCCGGAGATCGTCATCGCCGTTTCCGGATCGTAGCCCATGTCGGCGGCGGTCCAGGTAAAGAGGTTCCGCGCGATGAGCGAGATGTTCAGGTTGCCGATCGGCAGGCGGCCCAGCATTTTTTTCGGGAAATTATACGTGAGCGATGCTTCGCGCAGTTTCACATAAGATGCGTCGAAAGTGGAACGGCTCAGGAAATCCCAGTAGTAAGCGCCGTAATATGCTTCGGGCTCGAGGATTTTGTCGTTGAGCTTGTATTCGCCGGTAGCATCGTCCAGGTAATACCCGTACAGGATGCTGCCGTCGTTACGCTTTTCACCGGAATCATCTGTCCAGGGCAAGCCGCCGGTAGCCTGGTCGCGGCCGGGCAGGGTGGTTTTGGTGCGGCCGTCGCTGAGGAGGTTCTTGGCCACGTAGCTGTGGAACTGTCCGCCCTGGCGCCAGTCTACCAGCACGTTCAGCGCAAATCCTTTATAGCTGAAGGTATTGGAGAAGCCCACCATGAAATCGGGGTTGAAGTTGCCGATTTTTGTCCAGACGCTCACGCGTTCGTATTCACCGCCGTCGGTAATGAGCGGTTCGCCTTTATGCGGCCCGTCGGGAACGGTGGCCCAGCTGCGGGCGTACATATTGCCCAGTTCCTCGCCCACGCGCGCTTCGTAGTTCACGCCTTCGGAGCTGCCGAGCTGGTAGGCCGTCATCCCTTCGTCGAGCTCCAGTACTTTATTCTTGTTACGTGTGAAGTTGGCGGTCACATCCCACTGGAACGTCCCTTTTACGGGCGTACCGGTGATGGAAGCTTCGATCCCGCGGTTCTGGATCCGTCCGCCGTTGATCACTTTGTTGCTGTATCCGGAAGCCATGGTGGTCCCGATCCGCAGGATCTGGTTGGACGTTACGGAGTTGTACCAGCTGAAATCCACGCCCAGCCGGCCATTGAAGAACCGCAGGTCGGCACCGATCTCGGTGGAGGTGGAGATGAACGGCTTGAGGCGGTTGTTCTTGAGCGTCCCGTCCTGCAGTGCGCGTTTATAATCGGCCCAGTCCGCACCGAAATTATAGGTGTTATACAGCTGCAGCGGCCCCGGTTCGCCACCTACCTGCGCCCAGTTGGCACGCAGCTTCATGAAGGAGATCGGGCCGGATTTGATCTGGAGCATGTCGCTCAGTACCCAACCGAGGGAAACGGAAGGATAGAAATAGGAATTGTTTTCCGGAGGAAGGGTGCTGGCCCAGTCGTTGCGCGCCGTCACGTCCAGGAAGAGGTAGTTCCGGTAAGCGAGCTGGCCCATGCCATATAAGCTGTTGATGCGCTGTTCCCATTCGAACATATCGTTGGTAACGGAACCTGCCGCGGCGTTCTTGATGCTGAAAATACCCGGTACCGACAAGGCGTTCGCGCTCTGGAAGGCCGACTTGAACTTCCGGTGCATCCGGTTCATACCGCCGGAAACGCTGAAATTGAAGTCCTGGTTGATATCCTTTCGGTACGACAGCAAAAAGTCGGCATTGATTTCCTGCAGCCTTTCCGTTTCATAAGAGTAAGCGCCTCTTTTGGTGCGGATGGCGCCGAAGGGACGTTTGCTTTCGCGGGCTTCGTTGTAGTTGTCCATCGCCGTGCGGCCCATGAGGGTGAGCCCTTTGGCCAGGTCGATGTTCACTTCTACGTTCCCCATAATGCGGTCGCGGTTATAGCCGTTGATGAATTCGTAAGCTACGAAGAAGGGATTGTCTACGCTGCCGGGCACATGCGAGAATTGCTCCAGGCCTTCCTTTCCGGGTACCCAGTAGTTGCGCAGTTTATTCACGTCTACGTTGGGCGTGGTGGTGTAGATGATATTGCTGGGGCTTTCGCGGTTGAACGTGGGCCTGTTGTTGCTGTGGTTCTTCGTATAGCCGACGTTGGTGCTCACCCGCACCTTCGGGCTCAGCTTGTAGCCGGCTGCGAGGTTGACGGTGTTACGGTCGAGGTCGGTATTGGGAACGATGCCGCCGTTTTTGAGATTGGTGAACGACAGGCGGAAATCGCCGTCGTTGTTGGCGCCGGTGATGGCGATGTTATTGGTGAGCGTGTAGCCGGTCTCGTAGAAGTCCTTGTGCCGGTCGGGATAGGAAACCCAATCGGTCGGGATGCGGTTGCCGCTGCCGTCGAGCGGGCTGTCCCACTGGATATGCTTCGTACCGATATCGAGGCGCGGGCCCCAGGACGAGGTGGAAATGGTTTCGTTGGAACCGGGGCGGTTGCCGGAGCCGAATTCGTTCTGGAACTGGGGGAACAGCCAGGCTTTGTCGAACATGGCGGACGAGTTCACGGAAACGCCGAGGCCTTTTTTGGCGCCGTTGCCCGATTTCGTGGTGATGAGGATCACGCCGTTGAGTGCGCGGGTGCCGTAGAGTGCGGAGGCGCTGGCGCCCTTGAGCACGGTTACGGTGGCGATATCGTCGGGGTTGATGTCGGAGATCGGGCTGCCGTAATCCACCACGCCGCGGCCTACAGGCTCTTTCGGGCTGCGGACGCCGCCGGCTACGGGCACACCGTCTACCACGTACAGCGGGGAGTTATCGCCGGTGAGGGTGCGCTGGCCGCGGATGTTCACGAACACGGAAGCGCCGGGGTCGGAGGAAACGGAGCGCACGTTCACCCCGGCTACTTTACCGGAGAGCGCGTTGGCCACGTTCACTTCCTTCACGGTAGCCACCTGGTCTCCTTTGAGCGTGGCGATGGAATAGCCGAGGGCTTTTTCTTCCCTTTTGATACCGAGGGCGGTTACCACGACGCTGTTCAGTTCCTTTACATCCGGCGCCATGCTGATGTTCAGGTCTCCCCTGCCCGCGGGCTTCTCCTGGGTGGCGAAGCCTACGGAGCGGAACACGAGTACGGACGATGGTCCGGCCACGCGGATGGTGTATCGGCCCTGTGCGTTGGTGGCCGTACCGTTGGAGGTGCCTTTTTCATGCACGCTCACGCCGGGCAGCGGCTCATTTTTGTCGTCCGTAACCACACCGCTTACCTGGAGGTCAACGGTTTTGGCGGCGGCGGGAGCGGCGATGGTGCGGATGGCGTAATCGCGCGCGGAAATCCGCACGGCCTGAAGGCCTGCGGGGGCAAGTACTTTAGCCAGCTGTGCTTCCAGCTGGGCGGCAGGGATACGGGCATAGCGGTCGGCCACCAGTTTGCCCTCCACCTGCGCGGCGGAGTAGCTGAAGGCCACCTGCAGACTGTTTTCAAGGGCGGTGAACATCTCCTTCATGGAGATCATGCCGGCATGGCGGCGGGCATCGGTGCCGCGCACCATGGCGTCCTGCGCACGCGATTCCGCGCAAGCGAGCAGGATGCATAGCACCGCGCAAAGCTTCGTAAAGCTCTTTTGCATAAGTGTAAGTTTTAAAGATCTTATTCGAGAATGATGAAATCTTTTTCTTCCCGCATTTTCAGTCCGTGCACCGTACACACCGCTTTCAGGAGCAATTCCGGCTGGTCCATCGGGGCAGACCCGGTGAAGGGCAGCGTTTCCATGCCGGTGCGTTTGAATCGGACGCGCTTGCCGTAGAGGTCTTCCATGCGCAGGGCCACCGTTGCCAGCGTACCTTCCCTTATCACCACGCGTTTTTCCATCCAGGCCGTGAACCCGCCTGCGGGCGCCTGCGTGAGCGAGATGCCCAGGGCGCTTTGCTGGAGGAGGTCTCCGGGCTTCATCTTCCGTCCGGATGCCGTTACGCTGCCTTCCAGGAGCGCGATGGCGGCGGAATCGTGCCGGTGGTAAACATTAAAGGCGGTGCCGGTCACTTCCACATCGGTCATGTCCGTATGCACCACAAACCGGGGATGCAATCCCTGCGGCGCATGCTTCACCTTGAAATATGCTTCGCCCTGTAATGACACGGTGCGAATGTCTTTGCCGTTAAAAGCGGATGGGTAACGGATGGATGAATTGGCGTTGAGCCAGACCTCGGTACCGTCCTGCAAGGTGACGGTCGTGGTTTCACCGAAAGTGGTGCTGAGCGTCAGCATTTCCGCGGCCGGTGCCGGTACCCGCATCACGAGGAATGCCGCGATGGCCGCTGCGGTGGCGGTGGCGCCAATGATGAGCCTTCTGACGGGGAAGCGCCGGTTTTTTTTACGGTCTTCCGCATCCAGCACGCCGTCTATGGCGGCTTTTACGGCATCCATTTCGGCAGGGTCAACTTCAGTGGCATGAAATCTGAACGAACGGACCATCCATTGCGCTTCGCGCAGCGCCTCCCGTTTCTCCGGGTGCGCCGCGGCCCATTGCTCCCAGAACCGGGCAGCCGCATCGTCTGTGCGCTGCACCCAGGCCTGGAAGGAAGCTTCCGCCGCAAAATCCGCCGCTTCGTAATCTTGATATGACATAATTAAGCCTTGTACGTAATAAGGAGGCACGCAGGTGAGGAAATGCCCTCAGGAAAAAGGAAGTTTTTCAAAATATTTTTTCCCTGGCATTAACGAATTGACGATCAACCCATAAAATATTTACCATCTATTTTTTGGGATAAGGGGTCGTCACATTTGTAGGGGAGATCAGATTGTATGCAGGCGACCCGATCGAACGGCTTTTCATGCGGCACTTCTACCGGCTGTACAGCAGCGTTTCCGCGCCCGCCAGCAAAGGTTTCAGCTCGGTGAGGGCGCGGTACACGAGCGTGCGGGCATACTTCACGGCTTTGAGCTGCATGATTTCCGCGATCTCTTCATACGAAAGACTTTCATAAAACCGGAGATACACCGCTTCCTTCTGGCGCAGCGTAAGCCGGGCGATGGTTTGCTGCACGTGGCGCTCCGCCAGCGCGGCGTTTTGCCGGCTGATGAGATAGCTTTCGGGCGATAATTCCAGGAAAAATGCGGGCGCTTCGGTGTCTGTCAGCTCCTGGGATCGCGGCGTTTTCCCCAACACCCTCACAAGTTTGCGGCGTACGGCCACCAGCAGGTAGCTTTTGGGCTTATCCGGCGTTTGAAGGGATTGGCGGCGGAGGTATAGGTCGGTAAAAAAATCCTGCAAGGTGTCTTTCACCAAACCGGCATCCTGTGTAAAACGGCTGCAATAGCTGAAAAGAGGCGGGAAATACCGGCGGTAGATTTCGCCGAAAGCTTCCCTGTCCCCTTCCCGGAGGCGATCCCAAAGGACCTTATCGTCTTGCTGCGGATAAAAGGCGCCGGTGTTCATAAAGCGAAATTTAGGAATAAGGATCAAGCATGCAATCTACATCACCCTTCGCTGCCGTTCCAACCTATCTTCGTAAAATAACCATTTTTTAATTTGTTACAGTGCGTGCGACGTTGCCGCTTCGCGGATGCCGAGCCGCTCGCACCATCCTTTGAAATCGCGGTGGATGCCCTGCAGCACTTCTTTCTGCTCGGGCGTAAGCTCCAGCACGTGCGCGCGGCTGATCGTGCGCACGGGTATGCCCCTCAGCTGCAGGAAATACTTCGCGCTCATGGGGTATGCGATATGGATGAGCGGGTCTACCCGGCGAAGCTCTTCCTGGATCCAGGCCACGTCTTCCGCCTTCGAAGGGTCGGCCGCGTTATTGCAAAGCCATACGAGGATTTCAGGATAAAAGTTCCCGGAGATGGACGACATGCCCGCCGCCCCCATGCGCAGGGAATCCACGGCATTGGGCGTATGCGCATCGTAGAACTCGAATTTCGGATCGTTGATCGCCGCCAGTTTCTCCCGGACGCTTTCCACCTGGCAGCTCGTGTCTTTATGGTAGATCAGCCGGTTGGAATCGAGGAGTGTTTTCAGTACTTCGGCGCTCAGCACCCTTTTATAGGGCGCGGGGCATTCGTACAGCCCGAGCGGAATATCGCCGGTGAGGTCGAACATCTGATGGAAACGGTCGATCAGCACGGCATCCGGTTCGTCTACGTTCGCGAAATGCCCCGTGATCATGATCACCGCATCCACCCCCGTATCATGGATATTCCGGATGAATTGCGCCTTGTCGGGGATCGTGAGCCCGAAAGAACCGGTGGCCACCACCGGCACGCGGCCGTTCACGTAATTGACCACGTGGCGCGTCAGTTCCAGCCGCTCATCTTCACTGATGCTGTACATTTCGGAAGAAAGGCAGTTGGCGAAGAAGCCCTTCACCCCGGCTTCCAGGTAAAAATCGATCAGTTGCTCCACCATGCCCAGGTCGATGCGCGCTTTCAGGTTGAAGGGCGTGATCATCACCGGTACGAATTTCTTTTGCATAACAAACAGGGTTTTAAGATTGGGAATGAAGACGGCGCTGCATCCGCGAGAACAGCAGTCCCGCCAGGAAGATCGCCAGCGTGCCCACCACGATCACCATATGGATGTGGAGCGGGCTTTTGAACCGTTGCAGATCTTCCGGAAAATATTTCGACAGGCTCATCCAGAGGATCACGAGGATGCCGATGACGGTGGCGGCCACGGCTGCGGCGTTCTTCGCTTTGGAGATGATCCCCAGGAGGAAGAGGCCAAGCATGCCGCCGGCGAAAATGCCGGAAAGCTCCCACCAGATGTCCAGTATACTTTTAACACCGATCATGGCGATACCGAAGAAAATAGCCATGATGCCAGACACTACGGTGGCCAGGTGCAGGACTTTCATTTCTTCCTTCGGCGAAGGGTTGGGACGTACGTACCGCTGCCAGATATCTTTCAGGAAAACCGTGGCGGAACTGTTCATGCCGCTGCTGAGGGTGCTCATGGCGGCGGAAAGGATCGCTGCGATGATGAGCCCCAGCAATCCCGCCGGAACTTTTTTTACCATAAAATACGGCAGGATCTTGTCGCCGTAATCGGCCGGCGCGAGCGACGAAGCCGCCACGCCCCTTTCCAGCGCGGCCTGTTCCCGCACGGCGTTGAGCATCTCCGGATGTTGCAGGAAATATGCGTACAGCGCGGTGCCGATGAAGAAGAAAACCGCGCTCACGGGCAGGTACCAGTATACGCAGAGCCACACGCTTTTGGCAGCCTCTTTCTGGCTGCGGGCGGCGTGATAGCGTTGTACATAGTTCTGGTCCATTCCGAAGTTGTTGAGATTGATGAAAAATCCGTACAGGAAAACCACCCAGGCGGTCGATGTGCTGAAATTCGTGAGGCTGAGGCTGCCGAGGGAAAATTTCCCTTCCGCCGAGCCCACGCTGAAAATATCGCTCACGCCGCCTTTCATCCCGTCTATCACCAGCCAGAGGATGATGATGGCGCCCGCCGTTTTGATGAGGCCCTGCAACACTTCCGTCCAGATCACGGCTTCCATGCCGCCGAGCACGGTGTAGATGATGATGCAGACGCCCGTTACGGCCATGATGGTGCGCATGTCGAGGCCGGTGAGAGCCTGCAGCGCCAGGGCTACGCCGAAGAAGATGGAACCCATCCGCGCCAGTTGGGTGAGGATGAAACAGATCATGGCGTAGGTGCGGGCCCAGGGACCGAAGCGGTGCTCGAGGTGCGTATAGGCGCTCACTTCGCCGCTGTTGCGGTAGAAGGGAACGAAATATTTCGCCGAGATCCATGCGGCGGGGACCATCGACAGGCTGAACACGAAAGCGTTCCAGTTGCCGCCGAACGATTTTCCGGGAACGCCCAGGAAGGTGTTGCTGCTCAAAAAAGTGGCGTACAGCGAAAGACCGAGCGCCCATCCGGGGATGGTGCCTGAAGCTGTCGTGAATTGTGCCGCATTTTTATTCTTTCTCGAAAAATATACGCCGATCAGGATCATTCCGAGCAAATACGCTCCGATTACCGCCAGGTCTGTAATAGGCAGTTGCTGCATGTCTTAAAATGCTATCTCATGGTTGATATTGCCATTCCTCACGTGGATTTATTTGAACCGGCTCTTCGTCCGATCCTTTGGCAAGTTGCGGAGATTTTTCTGGCTAAACAATGTTGAATGTTATGAAAAGAATAGCTTAAATTACTGCCGTGAAGAGCCAATCCAACGCCAACATTTCCACCGCATGGACCTTGCCCGAACAGCTGCAACGCAAGCTGGACGAACATCCGCTGGGCCGCAACCTATACATCACCGCTATCCGTTTTTATCCTGAAAGTGACGCGAAGGAATGGGGCGAGCCGAAGGGCGCCCCGGTGTACAGCCTCCTGTATTCCGCCCATGGAAGCGGCTGGTACGAAGTTTCGGGCGAGCGCCATACCGTGAAAGCCAATCAATATGTGTTGCTGACGAAAAACACGCCATTTCGCTGCGGTCCCGATCCCCGCAATCCCTGGCGGCTCTACACCGCCCAGTTCACGGGGCTCCTGGCCGACGAGCTCTGTGATTACCTGACCAACGGCAAGCCCATCCACACCACGCCGCCGCTCGTGGGCCGCATCGCGCAGTTCTGGGACATCCTCCATCATCTCGACCTCATGAACAATATCGAGAACCTGCTGTACGCCAACTTCCGGTTCTATAGTTTCCTCGGTACTTTCCGGCTGTCTGTCTTCAATTATATGAAACAGGGGTCAGACAACCAGATCGAGCAATGCATACAGATCATGAAGCAGCAGCTCGACAAGAACCTTACCCTGGCCGATCTCGCGGCGCAGGCGCATTTGTCGGCCTCCTATCTGTCCGCGTTGTTCAAGGAGAAAACGCGCTACTCTCCCATCCAGCTGTTTACATCGTTACGGATGCAAAAGGCCAGTCAGCTTTTGAAAGAAACGAACCTGACGGTGAAGGAGATCGCGCAGGAAATGGGGTACCCGGACCAATATACGTTCTCGCGGACTTTCAAGCTGATCATGGGTGTGTCGCCTAAGGGGTTTCGGGAGAAGAGTTAGGATGGATCTTTTTTCGTCCCGACAAATATTACATAGTTATTTTTTAGTATATTTAGTTTATTAACCTCGTATCGTTAATAGACCCTTATACTATGAAAACCCTTGCATTCCTGGTAACATTTACCGGAATTCTCATAGCTATGCTATGCAATCAATGGCTGTATAATTTGAAACGCGCACGCAGACGAGATTACTATCGGAATGTTTATCTTAAATCGGATGCGTGGATGCGAAAACGTTATGTTGTTTTGAAAAGGGATAACTGGCGATGCGTTTATTGTGGTGAGCAGGCGTCCCAGGTACATCATACAAGATATCTGAAAAAGAAGATCGGCAAAGAACCAATTGATTGGTTAGTATCTGTTTGCAAATCTTGTCACGGTGACCAACATCAAAAAAAGACCTTATCAAACTCAATCATCTCCACCCTATTCCCAAAAGGATCGCGGAAAAACGCGCGCTCCCGGCCTTCGATTTTCGATGTATAAGCGATGGCAACGCCGTTAGACTGGAGATAGGCTTTCGCCGCTTCGAGGCTTTCCACTTCGAAAGCGGGGTGCCGGCCGCTGGGGAGCTCGGTGGTCTTTTCCTCTTCCACCAGGTGCAATTGAATATCTGCGATTTCGTACCAGATAGCGTTGCGCGGATGCTGGCCGGGAATTTCCTTCAGTTGTAAAAGTTGCCCGTAAAATTGCCGGGCTGCGGCTTGCTGGCCGGTCGGGATCATGACTGCCACATGGTCGATCTTCGTAAAACGTATCATCCTCAGCGGGGATTTTATCGGTTTCCCCGCGCAAATATCCGTTAATCCGTACAAATTCCAGCTAAATATTTAGCACCCAATGCCCCAATAGCCGGTTTCCCTGGCGCAGGAACGTTGCGACCCTACCCAAAAAATAGCCGTCCGGAAAACCGGACGGCCTTTTCCACACGTCTTTACGTTACAGTCAAAGGTATGATTTGACAGCTTCTTATGTAAACATGCGTTTATAAAATGCAGCACCTTCGGTAGCCATTTCGTCTGCACTGCCTGCCAGCGGCCGCCAAATACAGGCGGCGCGGGCCAGTTCTTCGGACGGCTCGCCGAATGTTTCGAGCACCACCGCGCCCCGGTACCCTATCTCGTCCAGCGCCTGCCGGATCGCCGGCCAGGGAAGATGCCCCGTACCGGGCGTCCCCCGGTCGCTTTCGTTGGCCTGCACATGCAACAGCAGGTTACCGGCTTTGCGGATGGCCGCCGGAATGTCCTTTTCCTCGATGTTGGCGTGGAAAGTATCCAGGGACAACCGCAACGATGGATGGTCTGCCTCCGCGATAAGCGCCAGCGCCTGGTCTACTGTATTGATCATGTCCGTCTCGAAACGGTTCAGCGGTTCCACGCCCAGCAAAATCCCATGGTCGGCCGCGGCTGTGGCGGCGATGCGGAGATTCTCCAGGCACCAGGCCCGCTCCTGCCGCTTCTGCTCCGCCGGCACGATGCGCGTTTTGCCCACGGCCGAATACAGCGGCCCGCCGAAAAGCGGGCTCCCCGTTTTCTCCGCCAGCCGGATGCATTCCAGGATATAATCCAGCCCCTCCTTGCGGAACGCGGCGTTGTCCGACGAAATATCGCGCCGCGGCCCGAAAGCACCGCTGAGCGTGATGTCGAGGCCCAGGTCGGCCGTCATGGAAACGAGCAGGTCCCAATCGATGAGGCCCGCCTGTTCCACCGCCACTTCCACGATGTCGTACCCCGTGGATTTGATCTTCGGCAACAGGTGGAAATCCGCCGTTTTGAACGGTGACGCGTACACGAACGTGCTGATGCCGGTTTGGATGGTCGTTTGCTTACTCATTCGAAATCCGGTATTTGGATGCGTTTACCGCCGTTCATGGCCGATTCGTGCGCACAGATCCCCGCGCAGGTGTAGTTGGCGGCGAGATGCGCGTCTACCGCGGATTCGCGCCCTTCCACGATAGCCGCAACGAATTCCTGCACCAGGTGCGGATGCGAGCCGCCATGGCCTGCGCCCTGGAGGAACGATACGTGGTTCGGATCGTCGATCTTCTCCCGTTTGGTGAAATGCGCGATCTCGGGAATGAGCATCTCGTCGGTATCGGGGCATTCCATCCGCCGGGCGTTCTCACCGCCGTCGAACACGGAATGACCTTCATCCTGCAGCTGCTCCCATTCGAAAGACATCTTCGTCCCATACACATCATAACTCTCGCGGTATTGCCTTACCACATCGAACAGCGATCGGGTGGCTTCGGCCACCACGTCGGAATTCTTCAGGGTGAAAGTGGCGGTTTCCACGGCAAAGGGGCTGCCATAGCGGGATGCGAGGTCATCGCTCAACCGGCCGGAACCATGGCAAACCACGGATTCCGCTTTTGTATTATTGATGCGCAGCAGCGGCGAAATAGCGTGGGTGCCGTTGAGCATGGGCGGATATCCTTTCCAGTATTCGTCCCATCCCGGCATGCTCATGTCCTGGATATGCGATCCGCGAACGAACTGGATGCGGCCCAGCTGGCCGGTTTCCGCCAGTTTCAGGCCGTACAGGAACTCGCGGGTGTAAAGCGCCGTTTCCATCATCATATACACTTTCCCGGATTTGCGGCGCGCTTCTACGATAGCGGTGCAGTCTTCCACCGTCATGGCCATGGGAATGGTGCAGGCAGTATGTTTGCCGGCGTTGAGGCTGGCGAGGGTCATGCGGGCGTGCTCGGGAACGGGCGTCACGATGTGGATGGCGTCTACATCGGCGCGTTTGGGCACGTCTTCGAAGTTGGTAAAGATAAGATCGTCGTCGAGGTTGAAGCGTTCCTTCAGTTCTTTCAGCGTAGCGGGATTCCGCGTGCAAATGCCTACCCGCTTGATGTTGGGGTGTTGCTGGTAAATGGGGATAAACTCCTTTCCGAATCCCATCCCTACGATTACAACCGTGATCTGTTTCATGATATCCTGATTTTTTTGATGAGTGATAAATTAACGGCGGCCCGCCCATTTCACGGCGTTCCGCAGCAGCGCCTGGTACGCCGCCAGCTCGTGCGATTTGGCGTCGTGCCCCAGCGCCAGGCCTACGATGCGCGCATTAGGATGCTCCACCACGAATACGGCGGGATGCGTCACGCCCTTGTCGTTGGTGCTTTGCGCCAGCACGGTGATCTTCGCGGCGGCAGGGTCGGCGTTGAAGTGATACAGCTCATCGTCGAGCGTGAAAGACTTCGGCACTTTGCGTGTAACCGGATGCTTGCCCCTGAGCGCCACGGTGAAAGGCCCGTACTTCTCGTGCGAGCGGCTGCCGCCGCCAACGAGACGGGCATTGTATTCCGGCCAGTCTTTCCAGTTGTACCAGATGGCGGCGTGCGCCAGCACCAAACCCTTACCGGCGGCGGCATGCGCAAAGATGGCGGCGCGGGTGGCGGGGTCGTTGATGGGCTGGTTGTTGGCCAGCAGGAGCACGTCCGTTTCGGGGAGCTGTGCGGCGATGGTAGCCGGATCGCTGGTGTAGGTGACTTTGGCGAGACCGTCGCGCTCCAGCGTGGCGGCGTCTTCCTGTTTGTACCATCGATCGAAATCATGCGAGCCGCCGCCGCCCACGATGAGCACGCGCAGCGGGGCTTTCTGCGCAGCCAGCGGCAAAGCGGCCAGCAGCAACACGAAAGCGAAAATCTGACGGAGAAAATGTTTGCTGTTCATACCATTTATTTAACAACTTGAAGAATTCCGTTCATCCCGCGCCAGTGGCCGGGAAAGGTGCATACGAAAGGATAATCCCCCGGCAGGGCGGGCGCCGTGAACGTGAGGCTCACCGTTTCCCCCGGATTGAGCAGCCGCGTGGCATGCAGCACTTCCGGCACCTTGGGCACGTATTGCATTTTGGAAGCGTTCGGATCGCGGACCATGGCATCGGCAGCGGCGCCTACTTTCGCGAGGGTACCGGGTTTGAGGATGAGCAGGTTATGCTGCATCCCGTCCGGGTTTTCGAGACGGATCGTTACTTTCTGACCGGCTTTCACGCTGAGTTTTTTCTTGTCGTACTGCATGATGTCTTTCACGACCTTCAGATCGATCACCAGTGCAGGCGCCGCTTCGGAAGCGGGCTTGGGCGCGGAACGGTCGAGCGTGAGGGTCACGTTGCGCAGTTGTCCCGCGAAGCGGTCTTCCATCCGCCAGCCATCCGTTTTTACAGTGAACAGCCCCGGCGCCTTGCCGCTTCCTGCCGCTTCTCCGTTCACCTTCAGGCGGATGTTCCCGTTCTTCCCCAATTGGGCTTCCACGTCGGCCTTTTCGGGCAACTCATCTGTAGAAACGGCGCTGTAGGTCTTCCCGGCCTGCACCACATCCATCTGCAGTTTGCCGTTCCGTACGGCGAGCGTGTAGCCGTTAGCGGCATCGCCCTGCGAAAGGACCGTACCGGAAGGCGTTTTCACTTCCCGGGAAGCACCCACCGCGGCCCTGATCGTTATTTCCTTACCATTTACGTCGGGCGCGGCGGGCATGAATCCGCGGGGATCTAAAGCATAGTCTTCGTGATATAACGCTTCCGTTAATTGCTTCGTGAATGCGCCTGCGGGCACTGTGGCTTTGCCTGCGGCGGACAAAAACCCTTTCTCATGGCGCACCGCCGCCGCCAGCAAGGCTTTGGCGAGGAAGGGGTCTTTCCCGTTCTGCGCCACCGCGCTCATATGGTACACCGCCGCACCGGCGGCTTCCGACTCCGGATATTCCACCAGTTGCTTGATGGCGGCCAGCCGCACCTGCAAATCCCTGTCCTGCAAAATCCCGCTGGCGATCAAAGCCGCCTGGCCTTTCGCGGTTTTGGGCAGCACTTCCACCGCCGCTTTCCGCACGCCGGACGCCGGATGTTTCAATGCCGCCACGAACACCTGGAACGTGGCCGCGTCTTCGAGGCCCAGGCCGTGGAGCGTCCAGAGGGCGTGTACGGCCGGACTATTCAATCCTACCGCATCTACCATCCTGCCGGCAGCTATTTTGCGCAGCACAGGCGCCATGTCCGTGTGTTTTTCTTCTACGATGAGGCGCTGTGCCGTCATCCGCCAAAACATATTATCGTTCATTAATCCCTTGCGGAGCGAAGCCGTGTCGTTTCTTGAAAGGCGCACCGGCACGTAGGGTTTCGCGTTTTTGTACACCACCCGGTAAATACGGCCGTGCGATACGTCGCGGTGCTCGCTCTCGAAAGCATTGCCCTTGCCATGGGGCTGTTCGGTGAAGGGAAGGATGGTTTCCCGGGGCGCCTGTTCCTTCACGAACACGTTATGCTGGATGATGAAATTATACCAGTCGGCCACCCAAACCGCGCCATCGGGGCCGGTTTCGGCATGAACAGGGCCAAACCATTCGTCGGAGCTCGCCATGAGGTTCCAGCCGTCTTTCTCCTTGAACCCGGCCCCATCTTTTTCGATGATGGCGCTATGCACGAGGCGGACGGTCGGTTCGTTGACAAAAGCCACCCGGTTCCAGTATTCCTTCGGGAAACTGCGGGCCGTATAGAAATGGTGGCCGGTGGCGGAGGTGAACCCGCCCATAACGTCCACCTGGCGGAGGTTCGGCGTCATGGCATGCACGTCGTAGTGCCCGTCGATCTTTTGCACGGGATCGGCGGCGCCCACGTCCAGCTTGCGCTGCATGTACCAGAACGGCATGGAGAACCAGGCGCTGTGGGTATTGTTGGCGGTGGAAATGAAAACGTGGTTGTCTTCCGTAAAACCCAGGCCCCAGGTATTGTTGGACGTCCGGCCGAGGAACTTGAAATCCGACCCGTCGGGCCTGAAATGATACACGCCCTGCGGGAATTTCTGCCGTTCCCCGTTGATGGTGCCGTCGAACCCGGAATACCCCGTTACGCCCCAGATCTTATTATCGAAGCCGTACTGGAGGTTCGACGGGCCGGCGTGCGTATCCTGTTTTCCCCAGCCTGTAAAAATCACCTTGCGCACATCAGCCTTATCGTCTCCGTCCGTATCCTGCAGAAAGAGGAAGTTCGGTGCCATGGACACGATGACGCCGCCGTTGGCGAAAGCGATGCTGGTGGGGATGTTGAGGCTGTCGGCGAAGACGGTGAATTTATCCGCCCGGCCGTCGCCATCGGTATCTTCGCAGATCTTGATGCGGTCGTTGGCCGTGGAGTCCGTTTCCACGAAATCGTTGGGATAGTCCACCGTTTCCACGATCCATAGCCTGCCGCGCTCATCCCAGGCCATGGCAATGGGTTTGGTGATGTCGGGCTCCTGCGCGAACAGTTGAATTTCGAATCCCGTTGGCACCTGCGTCAGCTTGTTGGACTCCGCGGGCGGCAGGGCTTCCTGGAATTTGGGAACGTTGTAGCGTTTGGTGTAATCCGCGATGGTGTCGGAATTGTAGATATCTACGTCGGGGATTTTCGCTGCCGCGATGCGGCCCCTCGCTTCCTCCCCGATCGCTTCCATGACGGCATTGCGGATGCGGTCGAGGAAAGCGACGTGCTTCCAGGCCTCGTCGTTTTTACCATCGGGGAACACGACCACGCGCCCTTTGACCGGGTTACCGGATAGCTTCGTCCAGGTCAGGGCGCGGAGGCCTTCTGCGCCCTGGTGCAGTACCAGCAATCCTTTCCCGCCGTCAACGAAGGCTCGGAGCGCGGCTTGTGCGGCGGCGGAAGGCGGTTTGGCGGTGCAATAGATCACGGCGTCGAACGCGGCGAGCTTTGCGGGCTGGAGATCGTCCTGCCGTTCGGTGTAGGTAATGTTGACGCCGCTTTTGAATAGCTTCGTAGCCAGCCAGGTGGCCTGCACGTTGCTGCCGCTGCCGACGAACAGGGCTTCCGCTCTTCTCCCCGCATCGTTTCGGGGCGCGGGCGCCCAGGCACAGATAATTCCTGTCAGTAATATAGCCAGTATTCGTTTCATGTCGTCAGTTGTTTGATGATGGATGGGATTCCGCAGGCGCCAGCAGCACCGGTTTGTACCCGCCTCTCCTGCTGAACCAGAAAATCAGGCCCAGGTAGCAGAGGAGCATGATGACGGGGAATATGGAAACGGTGCGGAGCGCGTCTTTCTTCGCGCCTTCACGGACATCCCGGATGGTTTCCTTTGCAGCCACGGGCGCGGTTTCCAGCCTTGCATTATCGAGCACGCGGTATTCGCCGAAGAGGCTCCTGCGTTCCTGGGTGAGATAGGTGGCGTGAAGGGCGGTCTGGTTTTCGGCGTCGTAGCGGACGAGGTTCTTGTCCAGCTGCTTATCCTGCACAAATCCCAGGATCACCGCACCGATAACGCCTACGCCCACCTGCCCCACGGCCCCGGTGAAGTTCAGTGCGAGCACGCCGCCCCGGGGGAAGCACTCGGCCACAACGCCCAGCATCGTGCCCCACAGAAACGTTTTGCCCAATGCGTACACCGTAGCCGCTACGAGGATCATCGCGCCGGTGGACCACGACAGGAAATGCAATCCCGCGAAGGCGACGGCGGCGCTCACGGCCAGCAGGCCCAATGGGGAAAAACGATGGACGATCGGCCCGGCATAAAAGCGCAATACCGCCATGATAAGCGAAGTATAAATAAGGACCCACCCGCCCTGGAGGCCCATCCTGGCCATTTCGGGCGTCATGAGGTCGGTGATCCAGCTGTCGGTCCCCAGCTCGGTGGTGGCCAGTAAAACCATGACCAGCAACAGGAGAATGAACATCGGCCGCCCCCATGACTTTACCACGATCCCCGCGGCCGCGGTGATGCCCAGCGTTACGGCGATCTTTCCCGCCAGCGACCAGTTCAGCAGGCTTCCGGCCTGGAACACGCACAGCGACACGATGAGCAGAATGCCGAGGATGCCCACTTCGCGCACCATGTCGAGGTACGAAACGCCCGCCTGCACCCTTTCACTCACCGGGAATTGCTTCCCCATGATCATCCATCCATAGGCTATTACCGGCAACAAAATGCAACCGATCATGATCTCCCATCTCACATGAAAATGTATCAGCGCAATGCCCAGCAATCCGGCCAGTACCATTCCCGCCGGCCATCCGGCATGGAGGATGTTGAGCCATTTCGTTTTTTCGCGCGGGTACATGGTGGCCACTACCGGGTTCACCACCGCTTCGGCTGCGCCATTGCCCAGCGCGAAAAGCAGCGTTCCGAAATAGAGCATCCAGTAACCCGTGGCCATAACAGTGAGCAGCACGGAGGCGCAATGGCAGGCGAAAGCGAATATCATGGCCGATTTATAGCCGACTTTATCGATGACGAGACTGAACAGCACGATGCTGATCCCGAAGGGCCAGAAGCTCACGCCGAAGATTTCGCCCTGCTGCGTTTTGCTGAGCCCGAACTGCATGCCCCATCCGTCCATGAGAAAAGAACGGAAAACGAACCCGAACGCGGAGGCCACCAGCACCGTAAAACAGCCCCAGAAGAGCAAACGGCGGTCTCTTCCGCCCTGGTCCGCCGCAGCCTTGGCGGCATGCGGCGGGGCGGTTGTAATCATATCCATACTTGAATTTTTTTAGTGTCTGCCTGCTATCTGCCCAGCGTCAACCGGCGGATGAGCGCCGTTTCCGATGCATCGTAAGGGCGCCCGTCGGGCCGGAAGATATCGTGGAACCACACCTTCGGCTCGGCGCCGTCTTTCATGGGCGTGTCCCAGGCGTAAATAGTGTTCGATTTGCCCTGCACCAGGCCCCAGTTCACGGCAATGATGCCCCGCTCTTTCAATCCGGGCAAGGTATTGGCGAAATGACTGTTGCGTGTGCGGGCCATGTATTCCGTGCACACCAGCGGCTTGCCGGTGGCCTTCAACAGGGAATCCGCAACGATGAGGTGCCGGTCTGTGTAGTCGTGGTAAGTGATAACGTCGGATTGCTCCAGCTGGAATTTTGTGAGGTTCTTCAGGTTGAAGTTCCATACGCCCGCGCTCAGGGGCTGGCTGGGATTCACGGTACGGCCCCAAATGAAAACGTTTTTCAGGAGCGGCATGGATTTATCGCCCCATCCGGAGTTGCCGGGCTCGTTGTAAAGGTCCCAAAGCAGGATGCGGCGGTCTTTGGCGAAAGTTGCGAGCACGTCTTTCACGTAGGTTTCCAGGGTGGCCATGAGCGAGGGATCGTCGTGGAGAAGACGCCCCGGGTCCTGCACCCAGCCCGAGTTGTGGATGCCCGGTTTGGGCGCAGGCTGCGTTCCCGCGGCGTATGTAGTGTTCCAGCAGTCGTCGAAAATGGTGAAGATCGTGCGGATGCCATGGCGGTTTGCGATGGTGAGGTATGTATCCATGCGCTGCTTGAAGCCGGCTTTGTCTTCTTTCCAGGCCAGGTGGTGGAGGTACACGCGCATCACTTTCATCCCGATACCCGCGGCGTAGCCGAGATCCCGGGAAATGGTGGCCGTGTCGAACGATCCCGCCTGCCACATCTCCAGCTGGTTAATGGCCGACGCCGGGTAAAAATTGGCCCCCGCCATCCAGGGAGTGGACTTATGCCATTTCCATGCCTGCTCTTTTGACCATACCGGCCTTTCGTTTTGCGCTTTCGCCGGCATCACGAACGCCAGGCAAATCAGCCATACATGCACCATCTTTCTTTTCATAATACTCATTTAAACTATTGTCAAAGGTTAATCTTGGTGACAGGAGAAAATATCATGTCTTCCACACCCTGCAACTTCAATCCCACCCTTGCGAAGATGTAAGACTGGGCCGGCACCAGTGCGGGAACGGTCACTTCCATCGACACGCTCGCCGGATCGGTAATGGCGCCCGCGTTCTTCTGCGACGATGCGATGCTGTAATCGCCGCCGCTGGATACGAATGCCGTTTTGTTGATGTACAGGTTGACGCGCTCCACGTTCTTGCCATCCGCCCCGTTCACGATCTTTTCCAGCGCGAAAGTGGCCGTTACCTTTCCGGAAGCCGCGCTCATGTTCACGTTGCGGATCATGTAGAAGGGTGTCACTTCCAGGTCGAGCTGCTGATCGCCGCTGATCTTGATGGCGATGGAATCCGGCCGCCCGTCGGGCAGTTTTTTCCAGAGGAAAGGCCCCTGGCCGTTGGGCACGGTGAGCTTGTAATCGCCTTCGAACAGCAGCACGGAGAAAGTGCCTTCCTGCGTAAAGGTGGTGTTGGACACGGGCCCCACTTTCCCGAAACCGAACTGGTACAGCTGGAACGGCACCTGGTTGTATTCTACCGGGATGCCCTGGCCCTGGTACACGAGCCGGCCGTGGAGGCGCGCCTGCGGCGGATCGTAGTTGTCTTTCTTGCACGAAGCCGCCAGCACGGCCAACAAGGGAAGTATATATGCAAAACGTTTTTTCATGATGGGATGATTTTGGGTTTAGTCCTGGTTCGGGTTGGGAACGATCTTCGGGTTGTTGGACCGGATATCATTGTTGATGAACGAATAGTAATTGCCGAGCCGGAACCGGTTGGTGCCCGTCACCAGCGGCGATTTGATGATCCGGTAAATCCATTTCCCGTGCGTCGGGCTGCCGGGATGATGGATTTTATACGGCCAGAGCGAATACGGCTGCGTGTTGTGCTTGGCCGGCGAACCGATGTTCGACAGCAGGTCTGCCTCGTTCATGGGCACGCCATCCCACAGCACATGCGCGTTGCGCCATCTTTTCTGGTCGAACACGATATGCCCTTCGAAGGAAAGCTCCGCGCGGCGCTCGTGCATGATGCGGCCGAGGTTGATGTCTCCCGCGCCGAGGGGTACGATGAGCCCTGCGCGCCCGCGCACCTGGTTCATGTAGCCCGCCGCCACGCCGGACTGCCCCAGTTCAAAGGCGGCTTCGGCAGCGTTCAGCAACACTTCCGCATAACGGTACCGTATAAACGGTACTTCGCTCCCCGTGCCCCGTGAGCCCGATCCCACGGTGGGGTCGAGGTACTTGCGGAGATAGAAACCGGATTGCGCGGTAAATTCCTTGCCGTGGATGGGCCCGTCGAACCCCACTACCTGTACCGGCTGCGTTTGCCCTGGCAGGGTTTTCTGGGAACCGCGGTCGTCTCCCGTGATCACGGAACCGTCTGCCAGCACATATCCCGCCCAGATATCGACCTGGCGGCGCTTGAAGCTGGTGCCCGGGAGCATCACCGTGCCGGCGAGCCTTGCATCGCGGCCGGCGAAAATATCCGTCTGGTTGTTGTAATAGATCGGGTTGCCCGCGCCGTCTTTGATCGGCAGCGGCCCAAAGGTGTTGTCCAGTTTTTCGAAAGCCTGCACCAGGTTCAGGGAAGGATTGATCCTCCCGCCTTCTTCCTCTTCGGCCCCGAAGCGCGGCTGGTTCACCTGCGTAAAGCCATGCACTTTCCCGCTTTTCAATTTGAAGTCTTCGATGAAAATGCTTTCGGGATTGCTCACCTTATCGTAAAACAGCGCCGCGAAATTCTCGGAAAGGTCGGCGTTGCGCTTGTACAGCGCGTAAGTGCCTGCTGTACCGTTGATGAGGAGCTGCGCGGCAGCGAGGGATTTGGTGTAGTAATCCTGCGCTTTTGCGGCAGGGATGCCCACTTCGCCGCCCGGTAAAGACACCGAAGGCGTGAGCCCGCCATACCTGGCGATGGAGCCCGCGTACAGCGCCGCCCGGCACTCCATGGCCAGGGCCGCCCCGCGGCTGGCGCGCGATTTCACGTTCACATCGGCCGGCAGATCGTTTCGGATGGCCTGCATTTCCGCGATCACGAAGTCGTACATGGCCGCTTCGGTAGCCCGCGCATGTTGGAGGTACGTAGGGTCGCCCTTGTAATCCCAGGTCATGGGCTCGAGGACCAGTGGCACGCCGCCCATCCTTTTCACCATTTCGAAATAGTAATAAGCGCGGAGGAAGCGCCCTTCGGCCGCGAAACGCTTTTTCTCGTCGTCTTTCAGCTTGGTGGCCGCGCTCAGCCTTTGCAGGAAGAGGTTCAGCTCGCGGATGAGGGTATAGTCCCAGGTGCTCCAGGACCCGAAATCCCACTGGTTGCGCTCCACGATCGACTTCGGCCCGCCGTTCTGCGACGGAAAGCTTTCACTGAAATCCGCCATCGATTCCCAGTTCTTCACGGTGGAAAAATCGGACTGCCGGCTATAGAAATTCGCGAGCATCGACAGCACCAGCGCGGGATCGTTGAACGCCTGCTCGTTATTGAGAATGTTCGTCGGGTCTACGGTGAGGAATTCGCTTTCGGGCTTGCATCCCCCCGCAAACATCGACGCCAGTAATATGATGGAAAAAATCTTTTTCATAACGGATGATTGAAGGATTAGAATGAAAGACTGCAGCCAACGTTGAACACCTTGCTCTGCGGATATTGCAACCCGTTCGTTTCCGTGATCTCCGGGTCGGTGCTGTAGGCTTTCATGTTGTCGAGGATGAAGAGGTTGTACGCATTCACGTAGAAGCGCGCTTTCTGGATTTTCGCACGGTTCACCAGCGGCGTGGGCAAGGTATACCCCAGCTCAATCGTCCTGGCGCGGAAATACGTGATGTTGTGGTTCCAGAAAGTAGACGCGCGGTTGTTGCTATGCCCCTGGTCGTTGTAGCGCAGCGCGGGATACTTGCCGGACTGCCATGCGCTGTTGCGGTCGTAAATATCTTCCCTGTGCCAGCGGTCGGTGAATATCTTGTTCAGGTTGCCGTCGTTGATGAAAGGCACTTTCATCTCCCATTCCTGGATCCAGGTAAAGTGCGAAGCGCCGGAGAAATCGGCCGTGAAATCGAACCCTTCATATCCCAGCCCGATCTGCAGGCCGAAGTTCATGTTGGGCTGCTGGCCGGAAGCCCAGCCCATGGGCCGGCGGTCGTTATCGGTGATCCGCCCGTCGCCGTCCACGTCTTTGTAGATGATATCCCCGGGCAGGAGGCTCCTGTTGCCCTTTCCGTCGATGTTGACGGGATAGTTGTCGATCTCTTCCTGCGTCTTAAACTGCCCTATGGCTTCCCATCCCCAGGTAAAGCCCTGCAAACGGCCTTCGCCGGAATTGAAGTAGCGGTCCACCGAGTTGAAGAACAGGGGATTGTAGGAAGAAATGAACTGGCCGCGGGAATAGGAAATGTTCCCGCCGATGCGGTACGACAATTTCCCCGATTTATCGCTGTAGCTGAGCGAGAAATCCTGTCCGAAACGCTTGTCTTTATTGATATTTTCGTCCGGCAGCGCATATCCGAGCTCGGAGGGCAGCAGGATGTCCTGCTTGCGGCCGCGGAGCCCGTTCCGTTTGCGTACGAAGTAATCGAAAGCGCCGTTCAACCGTCCGCCGAGCATGCTGAAATCGAAGCCCACGTTGGTGATAGAACTTTCCAGCCAGCTGATGTTCGTGATGGGGACGCCCCTGTCGCGCGAGCCCACAACGGCCACGCCGTCCAGTATCGCGATACCGTCGTTGTAGTTATAGCCTTCGTAGTAGGCGAATTCCGCCAGGCCGAGCGCCTCGCCGTCATCCCCTAAAATCCCGTACGAACCGCGGACCTTGAAATCCGACAGGATGCTGCCGTTGCCCACCAGGTTTTTCATGAACCCTTCTTCCGTGACGCGCCATGCGGCCGATACGCTGGGGAAGTAGCCCACGCGCTTGCCGGGTGCGAAGAGGAACGAGGCATCACGGCGCATGAGGCCTTCGATGAAATATTTGTTGCCATATTCGTAGTTCAGGCGGCCGGCGATACCGGTACGCGTCTGGCGGTTGTCCTGGTCGGTGTAGGTATCCGAAGTATTGAAATAGATGAGCGGCAGCTGGTTCGAGATGGGCACGGCGTGGATCCAGTTGCGGAGGCGCTGGTTGTTGATGCGCTCGCTCACCACCATGGCGTTGATCTTATGGTCGCCGAACTTCCTTTCGTACCCGATGCGGACCTGCGAGCTCTGGTTGATCTGCTTTTCCTGGTTACGTTCGCGCCAGGGGTTGGTGGAGCCGCCCGTGCGGGTGTATGTGTCTGTGGAAGGATTGTAGGTGTAGGTATCGTAGGTGTACTCGTGGTTGTTGAGGATGTTATCCGCAATGTAATACGAGTACAGGCCGCTGATCTTGAGGCCTTCCACGAAGGGAACGTCCCACTCCGCGTCGAGGTTCATCTGGAGCTGGCGCCATTCGTTTTTGAACTTGCCGGCGTAGCGGGTATTGAGGTAGCCCCAGTTGGTTTCGTTATGCTTGATATCGTTCAGGTAAGCCGGATTGTCGTTGGCGAAAGGGCGCTCCATGGGCGTGTTCCGCAAAATGGCGAAGCGCGCCTGCCAATAGTCGTCCCCACCGGGAACCCCGGGGTTGTCGCGGGTTTCCACGCGGCCGTTGATGCTCGTTCCGACGCGCAGGCCGTTGGCCACTTTCGCGGAAATGTTGCTCTGGATATTGGTGCGGGTGAATTTGTATTCGCGCCCCAGCACGGAGTTCTGGAACGTCCGCGTAGCGGAAACATAATACGTTACGCGATCGGTACCGCCGGTGAAGTTGAGATTGTACTGGTTGAGCGGCGTGTTTTCCTTGACGATAAAATCGCGCCAATTGAAGCTTTTATAGCCGTAATCCGTTCCCAGCCGGTATTTCTCCAGTTCTTCGGGCGTGATGTTGGTCGTGATGGGATTGTCGCCGATATTGGGGAACCGGTTCATTTCGGCTTCGGCCTTCAGTTTCATGTACTCGTGGGAATTATCGAGCACGTCGATGAACCGTGTCCAGCTCTGGAAGCCCCAGTTGGCGTCGAGGTTGATGGAACTGCGGCTGCCGATGCGGCCCCTTTTGGTTTGTACCACCACCACCCCGTTGGCCGCGCGCACACCGTAAATGGCGGCAGACGCGTCTTTGAGGAAAGAAATGCTTTCGATGTCGTTAGGTGAAATGTTGTTGAACTGCCCTTCGTCCTGCTGCACCCCGTCGATCACGTAAAGCGGCCGGCCGAGGTTGCGGATCTGGATGGATGCGGAAGCGCCGGGCCGTCCGTCGGCCATCCGGAACGATACGCCGGGCACTTTCCCCGCGAGCGTGGAGCTCACGGTGGCGCCGCCGCGCACATTGCCGATGTCTTGTGCGGATACGCTGGAGATCGCGTTGGTGAGGGATTTTTTCCGAGCCGCGCCATATCCTACCACCACCACGTCCGTCAGCTCCGTGGCGGAACTGAGCAGGGCCACGTTCATGGCCGTTCCCGGCGTAGCGGCCAGCTCCCGGGTGCGGAAGCCTACCATGGTAAAAACGAGAATGGCATTGGGTCTCACCTGGATGGTGAATTGCCCGTCGGCCCCGGAAAGCGTACCGTTGCGGGTACCTTTTTCATACACGGTAACCTGTGGGAGCGGCGATCCGGCGCTGTCGCGCACGAAACCCGAAACCTTTTGCGGGCCTGTCTGCGCAAAGGCCCCTGCCAGGGGCAGGCAGAGCAACAGCAGTAGAAGTATCTTCGGGATACCCGCCGTCGCTGCTTTTTGTAGTGCAGTGTCGTTCATACGTGAAATGATTTTGGGTGATTAAAGGATGCTGTCTTCAATCCCCGGCTGTGCCGGTCTTTTTCATACCTTGAATTCGACGAACCATTAGACGTGTGATGTTCCTACCTCCGCATACGCAATAGAAGCCCTGTCCGGCCGTGGGACCGGTTTTCGCGGGGAGCTGTCATATTACTGGCTGATATCAGTTTTTCTTCAACGCGGATCAAAGAAAGAAAAAACATTCGGCAAGCATTGGCCGATTCATTTCAATTTTTCGCCATTTCGTTTCAATCGCGTACCATCCTCCCGGATATTTCTATATTTACGTAGCCTTATAATTCCACTACGTTGCAGCCGATCGTTTCCATACTGACTTTGCTATGCCTTTCCTTCGCTACGCCCGTAGCGGCGCAGCAATTCTATTTCAGGGACTACCAGGTGGAAGACGGGCTGTCCCACAACACCGTGTTCTGCGTGGTGCAGGACAAGCAGGGGTTCATCTGGGCGGGCACCAAAGACGGGCTCAACCGGTTCGACGGGCGCGAGTTCCGCGTGTTCCGGGAAAAGGCGGGAGACAGCACGGCCATCGGCGACAATTTCATTTTCTCTTTGTGTGTGGACGACAACGGCCAGCTGTACGTGGGAACCGGGAACGGCCTGTACCGTTACCTCGCGGCCACGGAAAGCTTCGAACGGGTGCCGTCTCCGGCGGGCCAGGACGCCAACGCGCTCCGGGCAGACCGGCTGGGGAATATCTGGTTCGTGAGCTGGGGGCGCCCCTGGCGGTACGACCCCAACAAAAATAGCTGCGCGCCCGTGGAAGGCAGCGGCGTTCCGCCGGCCGTCAGCAATATCCATATCGCCAAAGATGGCAAAGTATGGTTCGCCACGCCGGGAGGAGACATCCGGTTGCTCGGCGACTCCCTGGGCCGGTGGGACGTATGGCATCATTCCCCCAAACCCCACACCCGCCTCATCACCCATCTGTGTGCATTGCCAGACGGCAGACTGCTGGCAGGCACCGCCAACCAGGGGCTCAAACTCCTCGATCCCGCGAAGAACACGTATGAAGACATCATCACCTGGTCAGACGGCGACGTCGGTGTCTATGTGCGGTACATCGCCCATCACAGCGGAGATGATTACTGGATCGCCACCGAGTCGGGGATTTACATCTTCAACGTAACCACCAAACATTGCATCAACCTGCGGAAGCAATACAATAATCCGTACAGTCTTACCGACAACGCCATTTACTGCCTCCACAAAGACCGGGAAGGCGGCATGTGGGCGGGGAGCTATTTCGGGGGCATCAATTACTATCCCAAACAATACACGTATTTCGAAAAATACTGGCCGGACAATACCGCGCAAACCCTCAGCGGCAACGCCGTCCGCGAGATCTGCCAGGACATGTACGGGAACATCTGGGCGGGAACGGAAGACAACGGCGTGAACCGCGTGGATGTAAAAACCGGGCGCATCCGGCAATACACGCCCCGCAACAGCAACTGTAAATCCCTCTCCCACACCAATATCCATGGATTGTACGCAGACGGGAACCGCCTCTGGATCGGGACGCTGGACAACGGCGTGGATGTGATGGACATCCGGACCGGCAATACCCTCGCCCATTTCGCCGCCGGCCCCGAATCGTTTTCCAGCAACTTCATTTTGTATTTCTACCGCACCCGCGACGGCGACATGCTGGTAGGCACCGGCCGCGAGCTGGCGCGCTACGACTCCGCAGCGGGGCGTTTCCGCAAAGTGGAGGAAGTGCCGGTCAGCAGCCAGCGCAGCATCGCAGAAGCGGCAGACGGAACACTGTGGATGGCCACTTCCGACAACGGCGTGCAATGGTACCGCAAGCGGACCGGCGAGCATGGCGAATATCATCATGACCCGAAAGATTCGTTTTCCCTGGCGGGGAACAATGTCAATACCATTTTGATCGACCGGTCGCAGCGGGTTTGGGCGGGCACGGAGGGACGGGGGATTTCGCGGCTGGACGGGAGCGGCCGGTGGCGGCATTACACCATGGCCGAAGGGCTTCCCAGCGATTATATTTTCCGGCTGCTGGAAGACCGCAAAGGCAGGATATGGGCCACCACGTCGCGGGGGCTCGTGCAGCTGGAGCCGGAATCCGGCGCGGTGAAGATATTTACCACGAGCCACGGCCTCCTCAACAACCAGTTCAACTACAATTCCGGGTACCAGGACAAAGACGGCAATATGTACATCGGCTCCGTAAAGGGCATGATCCGCTTCAATCCCGACAAATTCCTGCCAGATACTTCCGCCGCGCCGGTGTACATTACAGGGATGGACGTGCGCAACATGACCATGGGCCCCGACGAAAAGCGGAACATCCACTATTCGAAGAAGATCACGCTGCCGTACGACAAAGCGAATTTCAACATCGCCTTCGCCGCGCTCAGCTTCACGGCGCCCGATCTCATTTCGTATGCTTACCGGATGGAGGGGCTCGACAATGATTGGATATGGCTGAAAAACAACCGTACCGTGTATTTTACCGATCTCAAGCCGGGCCACTACACGTTTTACGTCACCACAACCGATGCGAACGGCAAGCGCCGGCCCGGTGCGGCGATGCTCCAGATCGAGATCACGCCGCCGTTCTGGGCCACCTCGTGGGCGTACCTGTTATACGTGCTGGCGCTCGTTTCCACGGGTTATTACGCCATTGCGCGGTACCACCGGCAGCAAACGTTCAAACAGAAGCGGCGGATGGAAGCTTTGCAGCTGAAGAAGGAAAAGGAACTGTACCAGGCGAAGGTAGACTTTCTCACCAATGTGGCGCACGAGATCAATACGCCGCTCACGCTCATCAAAGGGCCGCTGGAAGAGATCATGGAGCACCCGGGCGCACTGGCCGAAAACAAACATCACCTGGCTATAATGGAACGGAACACGAACCGGCTCGTCCAGCTCACGAACCAGCTGCTGGATTTCAGGCAGACCGAAGCATCGGGGTTCCGGCTGGATTTCGAACTGCTGGATTTGCGGAAGATATTGCAGGACACGTACGACAACTTCCGCCTTCCCGCGCAGCAACGCAAACTCGAGTTCCACGTGGAATTGCCGGAAAACGAACTGAACGCCTGGGCCGACGAGGAAAGCGTCAACAAAATCTTCAGCAATCTTTTCAGCAATGCCATCAAATACGGGCAGACGAAGGTGGAAGCCAGGCTGGAAAGCGCCGGAGGACAGGTACGCCTGACCGTGGCAAACGACGGGCCGCTCATCCCGGAAGACATGCGCGAGCGCATCTTTGCGCCCTTCGTGCGCCTGCGGGAAAACGAAAAGCAGAAAGGCACGGGCATCGGGCTGAGCATCTGCCGGTCGCTGACGGCGCTTCACAAGGGAGAATTGTACGTTACCGCCGAAAGCGGCCTCAATATATTCACCTGGACCATCCCCGAAGGAGCGTCCATCAACATGGAAAATTAACACCTATGCAACCTGTTATACTGCTGGCAGACGATAACGAAGAAATCCTGGACTTCGTTTCCTCCATCCTTCAACCCGAATACCAGGTCATCCGCACCGAAAACGGCCGCGATGCCGTAACGCTGCTGCACCAGGAGAATGTTGACCTCGTCATTTCCGACGTCATGATGCCGTTCATGGACGGTTTCGAGCTGTGTAAAACCATCAAGACCACGTTCGCCATCAGCCATATCCCCGTCATCCTCCTCACCGCGAAAAATACCCTCCGCTCCAAGATCGAAGGACTGGAAACGGGGGCCGATGCGTATATCGAAAAACCCTTTTCCACGGCTTTCCTCAAAGTCCAGATCGCCAACCTGCTCAGCAACCGCAATAAAATCCGCCAGTACTTCGCCAGCACGCCGCAGGCGCCCATCCAGGCGATGGCGCACACGAGCGAAGACGCGGCGTTCCTCAATTCCATCCACCAGTTCATTTTGCAGGAGCTGGAAAATACCGAGCTGGACGTGGAGCACCTTTCCCGCCACGTAAACATGAGCCGGGTGAGCCTCTACCGTAAGATCAAGGCCATCTCCGACCTCACGCCCCATGAGCTCATCAATGTTACCCGCCTCAAAAAAGCCGCGGAGCTCCTCACCTCACGGAACCTCCGGATTTATGAAGTGGCCATGATGACCGGGTTCAAATCACAAACCCATTTCGGCAAGAATTTCATCAAACAATTCGGCGTATCCCCCAGCCAATACGTGCAGCAACAACGCGGCATCACCGCGGAATGATCATCCTTTACCAGCTATTATTTATTGTTTTTCGATAAATTTATTTTGATTTTCGAAAAACACGATCTACTTTTGTCCTAACAAAAAAGAATTACCGATGCAAGGACAAAGAACTTTTACCGCTGTCAGGGCATTTGTCAACGTCGTCTATTATGCAGTGACGCTGCTGGCGTTGGTTGTCGTGATATTAAAATCCATGGCGTTCGTAATGGGCAGCAATGAACTGACGGATACCACCCGGCAATTGACCGTCAATTTCGACGTGAAGGCGTTCCCTCCCAAAGACACGCTGCCTCCGCAACTTATTTACGGCAGTTTGAAAAATGCGGCACTGGAGAAAAAGCAGGACATGTATACGCTCCGCACCACCGCCCGTTCCCCATTGGGCATTTACAGTTTCTTTATTACGATACTTGGCGCCATCGCAGTGATAACCGGCATGGGATGGTTGCGGAAGATTTTCAGGGATACTTCGGAGAAAGTACCTTTCCTTGCCATCAACGCCAAACGCATCCGTAATATCGGGCTGCTGCTCATTGCGGCAGACGCGGCGCGCCTGATCGGGTATTTCATTTTCAACCGGATGACCAATCCTTATTTCACGCCTTATTTCCAGCAGTTGGTGGATGTAGGGAACAGTTTCTGGATGGGACTGCTGCTCCTGGCGCTGGCCGTGGTGTACAAACGCGGTGTGGAAATTTATCAGGAAAACCAGTTAACGATATAAGTATGCCTATCATCGTCAATCTAGACGTCATGCTCGCCAAACGGAAGATGCAGCTGACGGAACTGTCGGACCGGATGGGCATTACCCTCTCCAACCTGTCCATTCTAAAAACCGGAAAGGCGAAAGCCATCCGGTTCTCTTCTTTGGAAATGATCTGTGAAATATTGCAATGCCAGCCGGGCGACATACTCGAGTACGTGCCCGACCGGCCGGATAAAAAAGGTTAAGGCTGCGCCATAGCTTTGCGGAGCATGTCCACGCTTTTGCGGACGCCCGTTTCCGCCGCTTCCTTGCCTTCGAATTCGATGGAGATATAACCTTTGTAATTCGCTTCGCGGAAGATGCGGACGATGCGCTGGTAATCGAGGTCGAGCGTGTACCATTCGCCGCCGCCGTAGTAGGTTTTGGCCTGCACGAAATCCGCGTAAGGCGCTACCATCTTCAGTTTATCGTACGGGTTTTCGAGGAAGTTGCCGGTATCGAGCAACAATCCCATCCAGGGCGAATCGATGGCTTTGCGGATGCGCAGCAATCCTTCGGGCGAAGACGTGAGCCCCCAGTGGTTCTCGATCGCCAGCATCACGCCGCATTCCGCGGCTTTGGCGAGGCATTGCCGGATGCTGTCGATACACCATTTGAACGCATCGTCTTCCGTGTATCCCGGGATGGCGGGCTCCACGCCGCGGGCGGCCATGAGATCGTCGAACGATTTGATGGTGCCCCAGCGCCCGGAGTTCAGGCGGATGCAGGGAATGCCCATTTTATAGGCCAGCTCGATGCATTTGATGGTATGGTCGATGTCTTTCTGCCGCTCGGCCGCGTCGGGCGACACGAAATCCTGGTGGATCGACAGCGACACGAGGTCTACTCCGTTGCGGAAAGCATGGCGTTTCAGTTTTTGCAGGTAGGCGTTGTCTTCGCTTTCCATCTGGCGGTGAAGGATGTCGACCCCTTCCACATCGAGCGCGGCGGCTTCATCGATCACTTTTTCGATGGGCACTTTCGGTGTTTTGAAATGCCAGTAGGAGTAGGTGGAAATCGCCAGTTTGAAGGGATTTACGGGAGCAGCGGGGCTCGTGGCGGCCGCTATGGCCGATCCTGCGGGGATGCCCAGCAGCGCGGCGCTGCCCAGGCCGTTCCGCATGAATTCGCGACGGGAGATAGACATATTCACTGTTATTTAAAGGGTTCCCTTCAAAATACACAAAATCTGCCACGCCGCCTGCGGCATTTTTTTTGCTGACGTATTGCTATGGACGTCATCCTCCACGAAATCGAAAAATTTACCGACCAGGCGCATGGCAGTCAAACCCGGAAATACTCGCCAGACCGCTACATCGTGCATCCCATGCGCGTCATGCGGATATGTGAAGGCTATACGCAGGCCACGCCCGTACTCGCCGCCGCCATCCTGCACGATGTGCTGGAAGATACGCCCGTCCACAAAAACGAGCTGGCGCGCTTCCTTCACGGCATCATGCCCCCGCGCGAAGCCGAGCGCACGATGCAGCTGGTGGTGGAACTGACGGACGTGTTCACCAAGGAAGCCTACCCCACCTGGAACCGCCGCAAGCGCAAGGCCGCCGAAGCAAAGCGCATCGCCGGAAACAGCCCCGAAGCGCAAACGATCAAATATGCCGACATCCTCGACAACTGCACCGGCATTTCCGGCCACGATTCCGACTTCGCCCCTGTTTTCCTCCACGAATGCCGGCAATTGCTCAATATGATGGACAAAGGAAACGCCGAGCTCAAAAAGCGCGCGGAATCCGTGATCGCCGAGGAACTGAACGCATTGTCCCAAAAACGCTAGTCCACAAAACTTTCCAGGAACGCCCGCGCGAAATCTGAGGCCTCCACCTTCCTGGCCAGGTTCTTTTTGAAAGGGACGCGCCTGGCCGGGAGGAACTTCGCGGGTTGCACGATGTGGTAAAACGGGCGGGAAACGTCCTGCGAATTGCCGAGAATAATAAAGGTGAGCTTACGGCCCGGCACCATGAGGAACAGCGCCGAATAACCGTACCACCAACCGGTATGCCACACCACTTTCTCGCCTTTGTATTTCGTTGTAAACCAGCCTTGTCCGTACTGGATGGACTTCCCTTTCGGGGTCACGAACGGCGTCCACATCGTGTCCCACTGCGCCGGAGTAAGGAACTGCCGTTCGTCGATCGCCACGGCGTATCTGGCCAGATCGGCCACATTGCTCACCAATCCCGCCGCCGGCCCGAAACCGTAATGGAAGTTTTTCACCTCTACCAGTTTGCGCTCCTTTTTGTTCCAGTCGTACGGAACGGCCATAGTGCCGGCGAACGCCGCGCTATCGAGCCCGGCCAGCCGGAAACTGGCGGGATCGTCGGGGCTGGGGGCCGTTTGTGACATACCCAGCGGCCGGATGATCCTTTCCATGAGCAGTTCCCCGAACGGCCGGCCAGCCGCCTGTTCGATCGCTAATCTCAACTGGTTGTACCAGCCGCCGTTGTAGATGAACGTCCGCCCGGGCCTGAAGCCGTTGAAATCGGTGCCCATGGCGGTATGGGTGAGCAAATGCTTCAGTTTGATGCGGGGATCGCTGCCCCAGCGGGCACCGAGCTGAATGCCGTATTTATTGATGGGATCGTTGATGGACAATTTGCCTTCGTACGCCAGCTGCATGAGGATCACCGCGCCGAAGGTCTTCGTCACGGAAGCCACCTGGTAATTGGTGTGCTCGTCTGGCACGATACCCCTGTCGATATCGGCAAAGCCGAAGCCCTGGCTCCAGGCGAGCCGGCCGTTGGCCACAATGCCTACGCTGAGACCGGGGATGTGGTACCGCGTTCTATACTGTTCGATTTTTTGGCGGAAGGAGGTCATGTATGCGGAATCCCCCAGCCGGGAAATCCGGTCGGTGGCAAGCTGCTGACCCGCCGCCGCGAGGGCGACGGAGAGCAGCAACTGAATGGTCAGGATGGAACTACGGAGCATATGGTCGATCTTTTTTTGACGCAAACATCCGTATCCAACGCATGAATAACTACTCAAATCGCGATTTGATCGTTCAATTTGCGGGATTTGAGTTTAAATAGTATGCAGATCAGTTCTTTTCGGAAATTTCCTTCACCGCGGCCAATGCCTTGGGCCACATGCCGGCGAACATTTCGGCGTATTCGCTTTTATCGTCGATATCCATTTCGATGAGCAGTCGCGTGCCGCCGTCGATGTCCTGCAGCCGGTAGTTTTCATGTGCACCATTCCATTGTTGTACTTCGGGGCTCGTGGTGTCTTCCACACCACCCATGATGGTGCCGAGGTGCTCGATAGACATGAATTCGTTGGGGATGTTCTCCGCGATCCGGGAAACCATGCCATCGCCGTTACCATCGGTGAACAGGGCGCGGCTGCCTTTTTTCCAGTCGGTCGTCACCTGTGAATTTTCGTTGAAGGCTTTGGTCCATTGCGGATAGGTTTCAACGCCAAACAGCGTATCCCATACTTTTTCCCGGGGTGCGCGGATGTCGATCTGGTGTGTTTGCTTGTTCATGACTCTGGATTTTGTTAGGTGAATGGATAGTGATTCCACACAACAAAGATGCCGAACGGGATCAAATCCGCCGCGGTGCGCTTACGACAAAAATGGGGGTTATTTTCGCCACAAGCAAGGTTTGTGCTTTTCTTAACGTTATTAAGCTTACCTTTACCACGATAGAAACTCACTGAATTCTTCTCTTATCACCGTCTCTTTTAGTGCTCCCTCTCTTTTTCTGACGGTCTTATCTCTTGAATTTGCTGCTTTTCACAACATCTTTCATCAGTAAGTTCAAAAATGCTTTTTATATTATTATTTTTTATCCTGCATTGGTATTTGTCGCTGTTCTCGCAGACTTTTTTTCAACACCGTTATGCCTCTCACCGCGCTTTCCAGATGAACCGTTTCTGGGAAAAGTTTTTCCATATATTTTCTTACGTCACCCAGGGGTCGTCATACATGAGCCCCCGCGCCTACGCGATCATGCACCGCATGCATCATGCTTATACGGACACGGAGAAAGATCCGCATTCGCCGCAATTCTCGCCCAATGTGTTCGCCATGATGTGGCGTACGCGCCGCGTCTATCTCAATATCGTGGGAGAAAAGGCCGAAGTGGAGGAACGTTTCCTGAAGGGTTTGCCGGAATGGCCCGCGTTCGACCGTTGGGCAGGCAGCGCCTGGAGCCGTCTGTTGTGGGTGGGGATTTACACTACGATTTTTGCGCTGTGGGCCACCTCTCCCTGGCTGTGGCTGCTGCTGCCCGTGGTGATCACGATGGGCGCCGTGCATGGCGCCATCATCAACTGGTTCGCACATAAATACGGCTACCACAACTTCAAGATGAAAAATACTTCCCGCAACCTGTTCAACCTCGATATTTTCATGCTGGGAGAATCTTATCATAACAATCATCACAAGCGTCCTTCCTCCGTCAACTTCGGTTTTCGCTGGCACGAGCTGGACCCGGTTTACCCGGTGATCAAGCTGCTGGCCTGGCTGCGGGTGATCCGGCTCAACAGGCCGCAGCTGGCGGAAGCGCATTAACTTTTTTCTTTTAATTCAAAAATAAGTTCACTATGAACCTGTATGTTTCCAATCTCATGTCGTCTCTGCGCGATGAAGACCTTTTCGATATTTTCTCCGCCTTTGGCCGTGTGGAATCCTGTAAAGTGATCGTAGATCGCTATACCGGCGTATCCCGCGGGTTCGGGTTCGTGGAAATGCCCGAGCGCCAGGAAGCCCTCGACGCCATCCGCGAGCTGGAAGGCCGCGACATCGAAGGCCGCCAGATCAGCGTATCCGAAGCCAAGCCTCGCGTAGACCGCGACCGCAGCGACCGCAGATACTAATCGCACATACCATATCAATGGAATAACAATCCCTTTGCCGCCGGCCAGCCTGCGCGGCAAGGGGATTTCTTTTTGAGACGGCCATTCTGATCAGAGATTCCTTTTCTTCAGTTCCCCCACCGCATGGTCAGCCGCCCTTGCCGTGAGCGCCATGTACGTCAGCGAAGGGTTCTGGCAGGCGTTGGAAGTCATGCAGGCGCCATCTGTCACGAATACGTTCGGCGCGGCATGCACCTGGTTCCAGGCATTAAGGACAGACGTTTTCGGATCGCGGCCCATGCAGGCGGTCCCCATTTCGTGAATGGCCTGTCCTGGAAAGGAGTCGCGGTTGAAGGGGGTAACGTTTTTCAGTCCGGCTGCTTCCAGCATGGCAACGGCTTCCCCATCCATATCCTTGCGCATTTTCTTTTCGTTTTCCTTGAACTCGGCATCGAACTGTAACACCGGCTGGCCCCAGGCGTCCTGTTTCGAGCGGTCGAGCACCACACGGTTGTCGTAATAAGGAAGGCATTCGCCGAAGCTCATCAGCCCCATCTGCCAGGGGCCCGGCTCCGTCAGGTAATCCTTGAAAGCCGCGCCTACACCCAGTTCCGCCACGCCCCTCGCCCAGTTGCCCCGCGCGCTGAAGCCGGTGTACTGGAACCCGCGGAGGTAATCGCGCTTGTCGCCGTTCAGGTTCACGAACCGCGGGATGAAGAACCCCGCGGGCCGGCGGCCGTAATAATATTTATCGGCGAACTCATCTGAAATCCCGCTGGCGCCGGCGTGGAAGTGATGGTCCATCAGGTAGCGGCCCACGATGTCATGATCGTTGCCCACGCCGTTCTGGAACCTCGCCGAAGTGGAGTTCAGCAGTAAAAAAGTGCTCGACATGGCCGAGGCGTTGAGGAATACGATTTTGGCGTAGTACTCCGTCATTTCTTTCGTGTGCTTGTCGATCACACGGACGCCCGTGATTTTCTGCGCCTTTTCGTCCCAGATGAGGGAATTGACGATGGAATCGGGCCGCAGCGTGAGGTTACCTGTTTTGGCAGCCGCAGGCAGGGTCGAGGAATTGCTGGAGAAATACGCGCCGAAGGGGCAGCCGCGATCGCAGAGGTTGCGGTATTGGCAACTGCCGCGATCGCCGATGGGCCGGGTCAGGTTGGCGGTGCGGAACATGGTCATCTTCCTGCCGGGGAACGCCGTTTCGATCCTGCCTTTCACGGCTTTTTCGAAACAATTCATTTCCATGGGCGGCTGGAAAACGCCGTCGGGCACCTGCGGGAGACCTTCGGCCTGGCCGCTGATCCCGGCGAAGGATTCCACATGGTCGTACCAGGGCGCAAGGTCTTTGTACCGGATCGGCCAGTCGACGCCAATGCCTTCTTTGGCGTTGGCTTCGAAGTCCTGCTCCCCGAGGCGCAGCGAACCGCGCCCCCACATAATGGAACGCCCGCCCACGATGTCGGCCCGCGTCCAGTCGAAGCGTTTGGATTCCGTGTACGGGCTGTCCGTATCTTTTATCCAGTATTTATCGTTGAACCCGGAGTACACCCTTTCGCGGGTGAGGTAGGGATGGTCTTTGACCTGGCCGGTCGTGAGCCGGCCGCGGTGTTCGATCTCCCAGGGGTCTTTCGTCGCGTTTTCGTAATCCTTGACGTGCTCGAATTGTTTGCCGCGTTCCAGCACGAGGGTTTTCAGGCCTTTTTCGCATAGTTCCTTCGCGGCCCATCCGCCGCTGATGCCGGACCCCACCACGATGGCGTCGTAGGTATTGGCTGCTTTTGCTTTCAGGTTCAGGTGGATCATCGTCGTATAGTTAGGTTTCTGCTTCCTAAACAACTAAAAATCCCCCAGAAATCCGCGCCAGCCATCACATTTTTGGTTATTCATGCACGTACCGCCAGGCGAAACGCGCGTTGGGCGCAGCGTCTCCTTTATCCAGCCAGCCGATGCCGCCTGCGCCCAGGGGGAAATTATCCGCCCATTTCAACTGCAACGCAAATTTACCGCCTTTGATGCCCAGCATTTTCTTCGGGATCGCCAATTCCAGTTCGTTGCCCCGCTGCCGGCATTTTATTTCACTGCCGGACGACCAGCCTCCCGCGCCGGTAAAGCGTTGCAGCGTAGCCACGTCCGCTTTTCCCGAAGGATGCTGAACGGTAAAGCCGAACCCTTCCCAGGTAGCGCCCTGTTGGCCTTCCACCTGCAGAAACAACCGCATCCAGTCGGGATCTGTGCGGGGCGACATATCCTCCGCCGTTTTCACGTAGCAGTAGATATTTTTCCCGTCGGATGCAACCGCCGCGGCGATGATGTCGTTCCTGCCGGTGGCGTTCGTATATGACTGGATGCGGCCCCAGCCGGGATGATCGCGGTGCAGCACGTCACCCCTGTCGTCCGTATAGCGCGTTCCGGCATCCGCCCAGTCCGAAAAATCCCCGTCCACCGTGATCTTATCCGCTCCCCTGGCCGCTTCCGGCTTGCGGACACCTTTGTATTGCCGGATGAACGACGCCAGCTGGTAATAATAATGATCGGCGGTGACGGCATTGGCCGGCTCCGCGTCCCTGCTGAATTCCGCGTTGTACAGGTCTACGAAGAACGTCTCCCCTTCCTTCGCTTTCTTCCCCAGAAAATCCTGTCCCGCGCTTCCTGCCTTGAACCGCATCGCCACCCATTCGTTCCATCCCGTCACGAACACGAACTCAGGGTCCACTTCCAGCGCGCGTTTCCATTGTTCTTCGAAATACAGTCCCTTTTCGGTCGAAGGTTTTTCCGGCTGTTTCCCGTTATGGAAACTCCGCCCGATGTTGGACACGGGATGTTCCGCCACGGCCACGCTGATCTGCTCCGGCCTGTCTTTCGACTCATGCCAGCCGTACGATTGCGGCGTATGATCGAGCCAGGTCCATTTGTCTTTCCCATCGCCGAACCATTTTTGCCCTTTGCTCCATGCCCACGATTGCCGCACGCTGAAAAACGCGCCGATCTCCGGCGTCACCGCTTCCGGCGGGCACAGCAGCAGGGGTTTGCCTTTCCAGTAAAACCACAGGTCTTTGAACAGTTCCTTTTTATAGATCGAATGGTAAATGTTCTGCACGGTTTGTTCCGGCGCGCTGTTCACGATAAACGCGATCGACGGCGCCGCTTCGCCTGCTGCCCGGAGTTTCCGGTACGTTTCCGCGATTTTGGTGACCTGCGGAAGGTAAATGGGCCCGTTGGTAACATCGAAGATGATCACGTCGATGCCTGCATCGGTAAGCATTTGCGCGTGTTTCCGGATGATCCATTCGTCGTCCGGCAGGTAATACCCGAAGTAAGGCTCGCCCCAATGGTGGAACGCGTGCACCGGGCCGTATTGGGGGTTGGCGGGATTTGCTTTCAGCATTTCCGTGATGTCGTAGGGGCTCACCGTATCGCCCGGCGATTTGGGGACTACGCCGCCGCCCGGTCCGCCGGCAACGTGCCGGTCGTAGCCGTGCGCGCCTTGCCAGATGAAATAGAAAATCCCGACGTACCGGTCTTTTTTCGGGGCGGGATAGCTCCCCGGCACAATAGTCCTACCCAACCCGTCGGTAGCCGCCCATTCATCGGCCCGGTGCGGCGGAACGGCCACGGGCGTTGTGCCCTGCTGTGCAAAAACCGCCTGCGCGGCCATGATGGCGGCGCAGGCGGTGAAAATGATCTTATTCATGATGCGATTGCATGGTTTTCGTTATTCGTTCCATCCCGGGTTTTGCCAGTTCACACCGGTCAACTCGCGGATTTTATCTGCCTCGCCCTGGTCGAGCGGGTACAGGAGGAACCGGTCTTCGTTAGATGCGCGTGCGGTAAATTTAAACCGCTGGTAAGACAAAACATCGTTGGTTTTCGTGATCCGCATGCCGGTCACGAATTGGTCTGTCTGTTGCAGGATTCTCCATCTCCGTACGTCAAAGAAGCGATGCTCTTCGAAAGCCAGTTCCACCGCGCGTTCGTTCCGGTATTTCTTCTCGAAGGTTTCCTTGCTCATCCCGGCCGGGAACGCCGGCATACCGGCCCTTGCGCGCACGGCGTTCACCGCTTCGCGGGCGCTCATGCTGAAGGCACCCATCGTCACCTTCGCATCCGGCCCCACGGCCTGGTTGGCGGCTTCGGCGAAATTGAGGTACAGTTCTGCGAGGCGGATGAGGCGCACGGAGCCGTCGGCGTTCGCGTTCTGGGCCGATTTCCAGTTGTTGAACTTGCGGATGTAATAACCGGTGCGGGTATTGCGCCGGTTATCTTCGCTGATCCCTTCCGTTCCGCCGACGAACGTTTCGATCTTTTTCCCGGCGGGCTGATCGAGCCTGCGTACAGCGCCGTTGTACCAGATCGACGCATAAAACCTGGGATCGCGGCCGGCGTAGGGGTTTTGCGGATCGTACCCGGAAGCCGGGTTGATGATGGGCACCAGCCTGTCGGCATCGCTGTAGCCGAGGATGGGCGCTTCGCCGTTGGCCATTTCGTACCGGTCGATCATCTCCTGTGTGGGATTGGGCCCGGCTTTGGTCATGCCCGGCGTGCTGGGCAGGCCGGCGTTTTGCCACATGGCCATCTGGCCGCCAACGTGATAGATGGTTTCTTTGTCGCGGGTGCGCATGTCGTTGGAAGTGATGAAATGGTACAACGCATACCCGTTCTGCGCAATGGCGGCATCGGGCACTTCGCTGAAGAGGCTATAGCCGTTGGAAAGACAGGCGCCCAGCGCTTCTCCGGTGGTTTGGGCAACATCCTGCCAGGAATACGAACCATCGTTCCAGAGCGGGCTCGCGGCATAGAGCATCGCCTGGGATTTGACGGCGTAGGCTACGGCGCGGGTCATGATACCGTACTGGTTTTCGTAGATATCCCAGTTGAAGCCCGGCCGGCCGGGAGGTACCATCAGCGCCAAATCGCATTCCTTCACGATGAACGCTACCACTTCGGAGAACTTCGCGCGGCGGTCTTTCGAGAAATCGTACCCGATGGGCAAAGGCTTATCGAAAATGGGCACGCCGCCGTACCGTTTGATGAGCTGGAAGTAATACAGCCCCCGCAGCGCATGTGCCTGCGCCACCCAGGAATTCCGCTCTTCCGGTGTGGCCACGATATTGGCGGAGCGGATGCCGCTGAGGAATACGTTCGTTTTGCGGATGCCTTCGAACAGGCGCTGCCAGGGCTGGCCATCGGAAGATTGCCCCGCATAGCTGGAGGCCGTTACATCGCCGGCGTACCAGGCGCGGTAGCGGGAATTGGCAGTGATATCGTCGCAATCCTGCGCTTCGTCGGTGAACGACGAGCGGTCTACATGCGGCCCGGGAACAAAACCGTAGCAGGAATTGAGGTACCCGCGCGTGTAGTCGTAATCGTTAAAAACTTCTCCCAGTGTGATGCGGCCGTCTTGCGGCAGGTCGAGCTGCTTGTTGCAGGCCAGGGCTGCGGCGGCGAGGAGGAAGGGGAATAATTTTTTCATGCCGTTATTTTTAACATGTCAACGTCTCGGTGATTAGAATTGCAACTGAACGCCCGCGTTATACACTTTGTACACGGGGAACGAGCCATAGCCGCCACTTTCGGGGCCGAAGTCGGAAGTAGGGAGCTTATCCCAGGTGAGCAGGTTCTGCCCGCTGAGCATGACCCTGACTTTCTGCGCCGCGAGCCTCCGGGCCACGGATTCCGGCAACGTCCAGGCGATCTCGGCATTTTTGAGGCGGAGATAGGAACGGTCGTAGAAATAGAACGTGTTCGTTTCATGATTGACCGTTTTCACCATGGAAAGCGCGGGGTAGGAAATCGGCTCCCCTGCTGCGAAACGCTCGGCCGTCCAGGCATTGCGGTGGAGCGAGCCGTATACCCCGTCGAATTCCGTTTCCCGGACGCCCAGCCCGGAATAGGACGTAGCATACTGGCCGGTGCCCTGGAACAGGAAGCTCAATTCCACCGAACGGAACTTCACCCCGCCGTTGATGGCGTATTGCTGCCGCGGCGTGTTGCCGTAGCCCATTGGCGCTTTGTCTTTCTGGTCGATGATCTTGTCGCCGTTGAGATCGGCATAGCGCAGGTCTCCCGGGCGCGGGGTGCCGAAGGTATACGTCAGCCCGCTTTGCGTGATCTCGTCCTGCGAGTTGAAGTAGCCGTTGCCGTTGGAGCGGTCTACCACGTACCCGAATTCCGTTCCCAGCGAAAATCCTTCTTCCCAGTTGCGGTATGCGTAATCCGCCTGACGTTTGGCCTCGTTCCAGCTGATGATGGTGTTTTTCGCATGGGCGAACCATCCGCCCAGGTGGAAGCTCCAGTCGCGGCCCAGTTGTTTGTAGAAGGATGCGGTGATCTCGAACCCTTTATTTTCGAAAACGCCCATGTTCGTGCGGGGATAATTGCCTAACGGGATGCCCTGGTACTGGGGGATTTTGTTTACGGCGCCCACCACCATGTTCGTCATTCTTTCCTTGAACACGTCTGCCGTGATGTGGACCATATGGAACAGTCCCAGGTCGATGCCGGCGTTTTGTTTGGTAGAAACTTCCGCGCGGATGCCGGGGTTACCTACGAGGTTTTCGGTGATGTTGTACTGGAGGTAGCCGAGCGGGCCGCCGCCGCCGAAGGTCACATTATCGAGGTAGGCGAACCGGGGCAATCCCGTTCTGTCGTTGGCCGTTTTGCCCCAGGAGCCCCGCAGCTTGAGGAGGCTCAGCCACTTCGCCCCTTCCATCCACCGCTCTCCCGTCAACAGCCAGGCGGCGGAAACCGCCGGCGTACTGGTGAACCGCACATCTCGGGCGTACTGCTCGGAGCCGGAGCGGCCCAGATCGAGCTGGAGGAAATATTTACCGGCATAACTGTAAGCCACTTCCCCGCCCAGGCTCAGCCGGTTGTACGGCAACATTCCCGGCGCGCCGTTGTCTGCCGTGGTGAGGTTCTGGAAATACCCGAACGCCACCGCGCCGATGTGATGCCTGCCGAAATCGCGGCTGTAATCGAGCTGGCTATGATACGTCAGGTGATAATAGTAACTGTGCGTTTTCCCGTACCCGAGCGGCGTATTCGTTTCCCCGCCTTTCTTCTGGAACGCGAGCGTATCGCGCCGGTCGGTGCGCATCCAGCGTTCGTAGTTCTGGGTGGTGGAAAGACTGCCCACGGAATTGGTCTGGTAGGCGAAGGTGCCGGTGAGCGATAATCCCTTCGTCAACCACGACAGATCGGCTTCCACGCCTACCTGCGAGTTGATGTTCACCACGGTATGGCGGAAATACCCGGAACGGTTGAGCATGCCGTAGGTGGGCGATCCGATTTTGTCGGTCGTGATCACCTGGCCGCCTGCCGGGGAACTTTTGCCCGAGGGGTCGGTGATGGCCGGCGTGAGCGGACCGTATACCGTTGGCGCCATCTGGAACAGGCTCGTATACACCGTGGCGTTACCGGAGCCGGGCGTGCGCTCGCGCTTGATGTTGCCGCTCAGGCGCAGGAAGGCTTTGATGTATTTGTGCAGGTCCATGTCGAGGTTAGACCGGTAGTTCACCCACACGTTGTTGGCGTCCGATTTGTATTTGTCGGTATCGATGTTCCATTGCCCGCCCTGGTGCATGACGTTCAGGTTCGAGAAATACTGCACGCGGTCGTTGCCGCCGGTTAGGCTGACGTTCACCCGTTCCATCCGCGCAAAGTCGCGCATGTAGCGGTCGTACCAGTTGTTTTCGGGGTACAGGTTGCGGTCGGAGCCGGTGCGGAACCCTTCCATCTGCGTTTCATTGAATATCGCGAAATCCCCGCGGCCATCGTTTTTCGCGGCCTGATTGCGCATGGTGGCGTAGTCGTAGGAATTGTACCAGGTGGGCCGGGTGCTCACTTCCTGCAGCGACTGGTCCAGCCGCACATCCACTTTCAACGGCCCCTTTTTCCCGCGCTTCGTGGTTACCACGATGATGCCGTTGGCGCCCTGGATGCCGTACAGGGCTTGCGCCGCCGCGTCCTTGAGCACGGATACGGATTCGATTTCCGCGGCGGTGATGTATTCCAGCGTTTGCTGGCTGTTGTAGGAAACGAGCGTGCCGTCCATGATCACCAGCGGCCCCTGTTTGCGGGCGGAAGATAATCCGCGGATGAACATATCGGTGCTGGCGCGCGAAAGTTCCGAGCCGGTTTCCTGTGTGAAAAGGCCCGGCAACCGCCCGGCGAAGGTCATGCTGAGATTGGCGACCGGCGAGCGTTCCAGCGCTTCGCCCGATACGGTGGACACGGCCGCGGTGAGCGACCGGCGGTTGGGGGAAGTATATCCGAGGAACACCGGCTCATCCAGCTGATGCACGTCTTTTTCCAGCACGATGTCGGTTTCGGCACCCGGTTCCACGGTATCCCGCCGGTAACCGCGCATCCAGACGGTGAGGGTAGCCTGGGCCATATCTGCCGGTAAGGAGAACTTCCCGTTGGCGGCGGTGGAAGTGCCGGTGCGCCCGTCCAGCGACTGAATGGTAACGCCTGCCAGCGGACGGCCCTGCGCGTCTGTCACGCGGCCAGTCCGGAAAACGCCTGCCTGCTGGGCCGAAGCGGGGATCGCAGCGGAGGCGAAGAGTGCCGCCAGCGCCAGCGAAAGTATATGTTGATGTCGTTGTTGCATGTGATTGAGGTTTCAGTCAGAAAACGATCCCGCGCTTACCAGCCGGGGTTTTGCCAGTTTTGCCCGGTGATGGAGCGCAGGCGGTTGGCCTCGTCCAGCGGCAGGGGCAGGTACAGGAACTTCGCCGTATAGTTCTTCCGTTCCACTTCCCGCACCGGACGGCGCTTGTAAGTGTACGTCCCGTCATCGTTGCGGGTGATCTCCATCGCCGTTACCCATTTGTCGGTTTTGGCGAGATCGCCGCCGGGGGCCGTCCATCGGCGCACATCGAAATAACGGTTCTCTTCCAATGCCAGTTCCACTCTCCTTTCGTTGCGGATGCGGGTGATGAGCTGTGTTTTGGAAAGTGAGGCCGGCAGATCGGGCATGCCGGCGCGGGCGCGGATCTCGTTCACCGCGGTCCTCGCTTCGTCGAGCTTACCGGCTTCTGCCGCGGCTTCCGCGAAATTCAGCACCATTTCCCCCAGGCGGTACCATTTATGCGGAGCGCCAGCCACACCGTTATCGTCGCCCGAAGTCGGGTACAGGAATTTGCGCTCGTAATAACCGGTGCGGGTGGCGCTTCTCACCGATGCGTGAATGCCGGTAAAAGGCTCTCCAACATATGTGGTGATGATGCGCGTACGGTTCCCGATGCCGGCGGGATAGTTTTCCGGTGAAGCCGCCGTTTCCGCGAAGCCCCATCGCGCTTTCCGTTTGGAGCCGTTGTAGTAAATGGTGGCGTAGAAACGGGGATCGCGGTTGGCGTACGGATTGGCGGCGTCGTACAGCGTATTGTCCGGGTTATAGTTGGGCTGGGTATGCTTTTCGTCGAGATAGGGATTGTCGAGGTTGAGGACGGGCTTGCCGTCGGAGGTCTCGTAGGCATCCACCAGCTCCTGGGTTGGACAGGTACCGGATTTGTACCCGTTCTGCGCCCCCACGCCGTCTACGTGATAGATGTTGCCGGTATTGCTGCGGTGCTGATAGATGGTTTCCTTGTCGATGGGATTGTCCTGGTGCTTCATCGGCTGTGTGAAATACTCGTTGTACAGCGCGGTGTGCGGGTTGAGGTTGGGCCCGAGATACGCGTCGGGAACGAGGTAGAGATGCGGCAGGTTCACTTTGTTGTACAGCTCGTAGCCATTGGCGCGCAGGCTGGCGAGTGCCTGTTTGGTGACGTTGTAGGCTTCGTCCCAGTGGTTTTGCCCGTTGTTGTAGAGCGGACTGGCCGCGAACAGCATCATCCGGCTTTTGATGGCGGCGGCGAGGGCTTTGGTGAAGCGGCCGGCTTCCGCGTCTACGGTGATGCGCCAGGGAATTTCGGGTGTAGCCAGGGCCGCGTCGCAATCTTCCATGATGAACTTCGCTACTTCGTAATAGGTGGCTTTTTTCAGGTTGGAGAAATCGTCGGTGAATTTGTGCGGCGCCTTTTCGATGGGAACGGATGGCCCGTACCAGAGCAGCAGTTCCGTGTAGTAGAACGCGCGGAGCAGTTGCGCCTCCCCTTTCCAGCGGCTGCGCTGCGCCGGATCGTCGACCGTGGCGGTATCGATGCGGCTGAGGAAAAGATTGAGGTTGCCGATGGAGTTCCAGTAACGGTTCCAGTAGTTGCCGTTGTTCTGGTCGATGCTGGCGGGATTGTCGACCGGATGTGCGCCGGGCGCGGCGTCGCCATTGTACATCCTTCCGGAAATGAGCGTGGGCTCGGCTTCGGCGTCGGTGTCCCAGGCATCGTCGCTGAGGTTGACGGGCCCGCGGGAGGTGAAAAAATATCCCAGCCCCTTGCTGGGCACGTTGGCGTAGCAGGAATTGAGGAACGCCGCCACTTTATTGTTGTCGCTGAAGATTTCGTCCATCGTCAGCTTCCCGTCTGGCGCCATATCCAGCGCCTTGTTACAGGATATGGCCACGATGGCGCACATCAGCAGAAAGGCATATTTCGATTTCATGTTAGACAGGTTTGAATGATCAGAATGAGGTGTTGAAACCGACGCTGAACGTCCGGGTGATCGGGTATCCGATGGCGTTGTTCGCTTCCGGGTCCAGGTGCGTCATGACGAAGTTTTTGGACAGCGTCATGAGGTTCTGTCCACCTACGTACACCCTTGCGGATTTCAACCCGATGGGGCTGATCCAGGACTTCGGGAGGTTGACGGCCACTTCCGCATTTTTCAGGCGGGTGAAAGCGCGGTCGGTAATGAAGAAATCGTTGGCGGTGAAGTTGGTGTTCGATTTGGTGCTGAGGGCGGGATAGGTGATCTTCTCCCCTGCCGCGTACCGCCCGGGCGTCCAGGCGTTGCGGTGGAAGTCGAAGAACGTGCCTTGTTTGATGATCTCATACACCCCGTTGTCTGCATACCGCCCCGTGTATTTGCCCACGCCCTGGAAGAAAACGGTGACGTCGATCATTTTCCAGGTGGCGGCGAACGTGGCGCCCCAGGTGAATCCCGGGATATGGCTGTAGCGGAGCGGCTGCATGTCTTTATCGTTCACGACGCCGTCGCCGTTAAGGTCTTTGTAGATGAAATCCCCCACGCGCGGGCTCCCGAAACCGTACGTCGTTTTCGACAGATAAGCGTCCAGCTCCTGCTGCGAATTGAAAAACCCGTTTCCGTTGCTGCGGTCTATTTCATATCCCCAATGCTGCCCCAGCATGTAGCCCGTGCGGCGGAGGCGGTAGGCGTAAGATTCGTCGTTGATGGCTTCGTCGACGAAGCGCACTTCGTTTCGGTTGATACCGTAGTTGCCGCGGAACTGCACGGACCAGTCGCGGTTCAGCTGCCGGTGATATTCCAGTTCGATTTCGAAGCCGCGGTTTTCGATCTCGCCCAGGTTCACTTTCGGGATATTGCCCAGCGGCACGCCCTGGATGGCCGGGATGGTACCGCGGGTGATGAGGATTTTGGTGCGGTCTTCGGTGAAGTAATCGAAGGTGATGCTGAGGTCGCGGAAGAGCTGGAGATCCAGTCCCACGTTCCGTTTCAGCGCCTCTTCCCAGGTGATGTCCGGGTTGCCGAGGAGGCCCTGGCTCACGCCCTGGCCCAGGCCGAGGCTGCCCAGCGGACCGCCGCCCATCGTGATATTGCTCTGGTACAGGAACCGCGCGCTGCCGATCTTGTCGTTCCCCACTTTCCCATACGAGCCGCGCAGTTTCAGGTTGGTGATGACATCGTTCCCTTTCAGAAACCGTTCGTTGCTGATCACCCATCCCACGGAAGCCGCCGGAAAGAAACCGTACCGTTTGCTTGGCGCAAATTGCTCGGAGCCGTTGTAACCGGCGTTCAATTCCGCGAAATAACGGTTATCGTATCCGTAAGTAGCCCTGGCGGAAATGCCGATCACGTTGAAGGGGATTTCGCCGCCGGTGGATTCCCAGTAATCCCGCTGCGCAAGCACCATGCCGGTGACGTCGTGCCGGCGGTTAAACTGGCGGGCGTAATTGATCCGCCCCTGCATGTTGATGTTGTAGCGGGAATCGGCGCCCTTGGCGAGCGACAACCGGTTTTGCCCCGTGCGTTTAACGGAATAGACGAGCTCGTCCGTTTCATAATTGACCTGCGCCAGGTACAACGGTTCCAGTTTGGCACCCTGCATAGCCGTGGTGCCGCGGGAATCGAACGAGATCATGCCGCGCATGCTCAGGCCGGGCGTGATCAGCTTGCCGAGGTCCCACTCGAGGCCGAGCGAGCTGTTGAGATTGGAGCGCACTTCATGCCGGTAACCCTGCCGGTTCATCACTTCGAAAGCCGAACGGTCGAGATACCCGGGATCGATGATCGCCCCTTCCGCCACGCCGAAACCCGGCAGCGCCGTGGGCCCGGGCGTAATGGGAAGGATCGTCTGCGCCTGGTAGATGAGGTCGGAGATCATCCAGTCGGTACTGCTGTTGGGATAAACGCCTGCCGAAGGCATGTTCACCCGTTCGATATAGCTGCCGATGTTCAGGAAGCTTTTCAGGGAATTGGTGATCTTGTAATCGAGGTTGGAACGGAAGCTCCAGCGGTCCATCTTCGCCGATGGGTCGTAACCCAGCTTCGATTTCGGTTCCACGTTGAGGTTGCCCCCCTGGTGGAGGTAGTTCGCATTGGCGAAATAGCTCACTTTGTCCGTCCCGCCGCGAATCCCCATGTTCACCCGCGTCTGCGGCGCATATCGCTTGATGAGCTCGCGGTAATAGTCGTGATCGGGATACATGTACCGGCGCACTTCCGCTTTCCTTTCATAATCCGGATCGTTGGGATCGAGCCCGGCGAGCGGGTTTTGGTATTTGGCGATCACTTCTTCGGAAAATGGCGGTGTGGTGATGCCGTCGTTCTTCGACGCTTCGTTGCGCAGGCGCATGTAGTCGACCGAGTGCAGCCGCGCGGGCTCGTGCGTGAATGATGCCCAGCTCTGGTCTACGCTCAGGCTCAGTTCCGCCTTTCCGGGCTGGCCGCGCTTGGTGGTAATGAGAATTACGCCGTTGGCGCCCCGCACCCCGAAAGCCGCGGTGGCGGACGCGTCTTTGAGAATGGTGATGGACGCGACTTCGTTGGGGTCGATGGTACGGATATTGTCCCGCGGAACATCGTCGATCAGGATGAGCGGGCTGGCGCCGTTGGTAGTGGCTACGCCGCGAAGGTACAGCGTGGCATCGTCGCGGCCGGGCTGGCCGCCGGCAGACTGGATGGATGTAAGGCCGGGGAGTTTTCCCGCCAGGGCCACGGCCAGGCTGGCGGAGGTGGTCATCCGCAGATCTTCGGAGGTAATGGAAGATACCGCGCCGGTGACGGACAGTTTTTTCTGCTGGCCGTAACCGACCACTACCACTTCGTTGAGGCTTTCGTTGGAAGCGGCGAGGCGAACGGAGAGCCGTTCCCTCCCGTTGACCGGCACCTGCTGGCCTTTGTAGCCGAGGAAGCCGAAGATCAGCACGGCATCGGGCGGAACGTTGAGGGAGAAACTCCCCAGTGCGTCCGTCTGCGTGCCGATGCCGGCACCCGCCACGCGAACGGTGACCCCGGGCAGCGGCGTGGCGCCGGCGGAGTCGGAGACCGTTCCCTTAACGGTTATTTTGTTTTGCGACCGGGCCGGCAAGGCAAATAGCATCACCGCCAGGAACATACAGCATGTTACCCGGATTCGAGTATTCAGTTTCATCATGACGTGGACAGTTTTTCTTTTACATGTTGTGGATTTGTTGACGATATACGTGGATCATTCAGCGTAAGCGTAATTGAAGCGGCCGGCGGGCGCTACGTCGCCGTTGACGAGGAAGTCCATGATGTTGCCCGATTCCTGCATATTGTCCGACCATTTGAACTGGAACCGCAGCGGCCCATTGCCGAAGTGTTTCCGCGGGATGCGGACTTCCATCCGGTTGCCTTCATACCGGTATTCCACCTCCGCCGCTTTCTTCCAGTTCCAGCCGGCCACCGATTTTTCCAGGATGGCTTTTTTGCCCGGTGCGTTCCTGTTCAGGACGAGATCGTATCCCTCCCAACCCGTTTTCGCATCGGCGTCCGTATCGATGAACAGGCGCATCCAGGCCGGACCGGTATGCGGCGTGATGGGCGCGGCCGTTTCGATATAGAAGTACACATTTTGCGCGTCGCGGGCCACGCGTGCGGCCACGAGATCGTTCCGGCCGGTGTTGTTCGTGTAGTGCGTTCCCTTGAAACCGTCGGAATCGCGGTGCCCTGTGTTGCCTTTGTGGGCGCGGAAATGGGGGGATACGCCTTCCCAGTCGGAAAAGTTGCCGTCGATCCGGATAGATTTCGGTGCGGAGGCTTTCTCTTCCGCCGGCATGCCTTTGAATTTGCGGATATTGGCGATGAGCTGATAGTAATAATTGTCGCCATGGCCGCCTTTCATGGGCTCGATGTCTCTGCTGTGCTCGGTATCGAACTGGTCGGGGAACGCGTTGGGCTGTTGCTGCCAGACGTCGTACCGCCCGGCGATCCATTCGTTCCAGCCCGTAACAAAAACGAGCTCCACGTTCTGGCCGAGGGCGCGGTCCCACTGTTCCTGGAAGTTCAATCCGTATCGATGCGCGTCGGGCCTGGGGTCCTGGCCGTTTCTGTCGGTGTAGCTGCGGCCAAACGAGCCGGGCATGTTCATGGCGCTGAGGCCGTTGTGTTTGGTCCAGTTCTGCGACACGCCTACGGTCATCTGTTCGAAGCTGCCATCGCTGTTTTGCGCGAAACCGTGCTGGGGGAAGATTTCCAGCCATCCCCAGTGGTCCTTTCGCTGGGGGCCTTTATCGTAGACCGGTTGCCCGGGGCGGAAGGTAAAGAAATTGCGTATTTCGGGATCGTCGATATTATCGGGGTATGCCATGATGAGGGGTTTCCCTTTCCACTGGAACCATAAATCCCTGTAGAGGCCTGGCTGATAGAGATCGCGGTAGATCTGCCGGATGGCGCTGAGGGTATGTTTGCTGGCGCCGAAACCGAGCATGAACGCGATCTGCGGCGTGCGCACACCGTCTTTGCGGGCCTGGTCGAACACTTCGCAGAGGGCCATGTAGGCGGGTTTCCAGACGAGGTCGCCGTTGGTGCAGTCGAACATGATCATATCCACGCCTGCATCTGCGAGCATTTCGGCGTGCTTGCGGATGACCCATTTGTCGGTATTGGTGTAAAATCCGAACAGGGGCTCGTTCCAGAAGTTCATGATATTGGCGGGCCACTTCGGATGGTGGTAATCATGAAGGGCTTCCGGGTATTGCTGCAGGAACGCGGTGGTGTTGTTCGGTGCGAGGTGGGCCTGGTGGTAATGCCAGGTCCAGTAAAAAATACCGACGTACTTCCCTTTCTTTTCCGGTCCCGTCGCTGCGCTGACGGGGAGTTTCCGGCCGAGGGCGTCCGTTGCGGGCAGCGTGGCGGAATAGTTGCGCAGGGCATCCTGTGCGCGGAGCGGCTGCAGGAAAGACAATAGCAAACATAAACCGGCTGCGTGCCGGAGAGCGGATGTATACATACTAAAAGAATAAGCAATAGTTGGTGACGCCCCTTTAGCTGTTCAGGCGCACTGTTTTTCAAACGTGGCAAATCTGTACCCGGCTGATAATATCCGGCGGCGACAGTTTTTTGCGCGTGGTGATGCATGTCTTATGTAAGGGATCGCGATGCTGCCCACCTGTCCTGCTTCGCTGCCAAACCATTGTCTACAGGGTTTCCGGGCCGTTTATTTTTGTATCAAGTCCGCATCCGTCTCTTGCTGTCTACTCATTAACGAATCAATAATACTCGAATAATATTTTCCCTGCAACCTGCTCCATCCTGCCTTCCGTCCTGCACCGTCCTGCACGGAACGCCGGAACGGGCCATGGCGGCTGATCGCAAATCAAATTGGGTTTGATTTTTTTTCGGGGGAAGGGAGATTATCGCTGCGGGGCAAGCGCGCAAGGGGGCGGCAACCGGGCCCTACGGATCAGGAAATGAGGAAAAAAATTACTTACGGAGCAGCCTGTACGAATGAACATGCATCCGCATCACTAACGGAAACAATTATACGAATGGATCACTGCTGCGGACCGGTTTTCACGGCGCCGGGGAGGAAGGGCAGGTACGATGCGGAAGGATCGGCGCCGGGCGCGTGAACGATAAGGCCGGTGCAAAACATTTTCTGGTTGACTTCAAACGTGATCCCTTCCGGAGCTGTCAGCACCCGGATGGTGTCTGCGCCTGCGCGGTACCAGGCAGTTTGTTTCAGCTCGAAGCTGCGGGTGAGGTCGGCCAGTGCGGTGCCGGTGCCGGCGTTGCCGGAAGTGCGGTAAGATGGATCGGTAGTGCGGAACATTTTGATGCGGGCGGTATCGTCTACCCCCATATTACGCTCGGTGTACAGCGAGGTGAGGGCGCCATTCGTTTTCCAGATGGCCATCGCTTTGCCCATGGCGGCATCGCCGCTGTCGGGCTTCCCCATTTTCGCGAGCACCGTAGCGGCATCGGCACCCAGTACGAAGGCACCTGCGGAAACACCGGGCTTTACGAGGCTGTCGGCCGGCACAACATCCGTCACAACGGAATCTTCCATCGGGGGAACGGCATCGGCGTTGCTGGTGTCAGGGCCGGCGTGGCAGGCGGCCACGAAGGCCATGGCAAAAATGGGAAGCAGGTTTTTCATGAAGGAAATAGCAGCAAGAATCCTGCCATCTCCAGCATGGCTTTCAGCGGAAATCGATGACGGCAGGCCAGTCCGCTAGATGCCGTCATTGCAGCGCGAACAGCAATAATAAATGTATCTGCCCATGGATATTGCATCTTCGGCAGGCATGCGTCAATCGACGTTCCAATTTTCCAGATCATCGACAGGGTTGGGAAGTCGCCCTTCCAGCCATTCCAGGGCAAGGGCCGGGGAAAATGCATGTTCGGTGGATGCGATGATCCAGTACAGGAAATCTTCCGGCCCGCCGTTCAGGTACGGCGGCGCGGATACGGGGTAGAACCGGGTCGGCAGCCGTTCATCGACCGACAGCCAATTGCAGACATGCCCCAGCTCCTGCACCACATTCCAGGCCAGATCGTGCCTGACGTCCAGCGAAAATTTGATCCACCAGGTGCCATCACTTTCAGTACCGTTGGCGATTTCAGGGCGTACGGCAGGTATTCTTTTCATGAAATCCAGGAGCGTTTGCATAGCTGTGCAAATGATGAAGTTGCAATGTACGATGCGGCTTTTCAACATACAAACGCCCCATTCGTTTCCCTGCCGCCGTAAAACCCCGTTTCAGGCAGGTTATCCTCCATTTGGGGGTTCGGCGTTTTCCTTCCACGGGCCCACACGGTAACTTCACAAACGGAACCAAGCTATAACCCCTATGATCCGCCATGCAATTTGGGCTTTAGCCCTCATCACGCTTGCTGCTTGCAAGAAAAAGCCTTCGACCGATGCCCCCGGCCCGGGGTCCCCGCCTCCGGCCGTCACCGGCAAACCTTTTACGACATCCAAAGGCGCCGTTGCCGGGAACCCCACCACCGCCGTGATCACCGCCGCGGGAGGCAACCTCCATACATCGGAATTCGATATCTCCGTCAGCGTGCCCGCCGGCGCCGTAACCGGGAACCAGACCTTCAGCATCCAGGCAGTATCTAACACCCTCCGGCCCGACAAACCCCTGACCGCTTTCCGGCTCCTGCCCGAAGGCGTCAATTTCCAACAACCCGTGACCGTGACGCTCCGCTACGACGAGTTCGACCTTACCGACGGCGCCGAAGAAATGCTCATGCTCGCCTGGCAAGACAATAACGGCACCTGGCACCCTCTGCCCACCACGCTCAACAAAACGAACCACACCGTTTCCGCGAACGTGACGCATTTCTGCGACATCGCGTTCTACGAACAGTTCGAGCTGTTTGCCGCCAAAACCCGCGTGAAAGCGGGCGAAACGCTCGCATTACGCGTAGGCGTGCAGGAAATCAGCGTCAACCAGGATTCCCTGCTGGCGCCGTTGCAGCACCGTATCGACGATAACGGTTTCGGCCGCGCCGTGGCCAGCAATTATTCCATGCTGCACGACAAATACGCCGCCCGCGCCACCGGCTGGAAAGTATCCGGCGGGCCCGGCGAGATCACCGTGCAGAAAAACCCCTTCAACCTCGACGGCAACGCCGTTTACAAAGCCCCCGCCACCGTGAGCACCATCACCGATGCCGAAGTGGAAGTGACGCTGGAAGGGCTCCTCGGGCTGAAAGACCCCGCCGCCCCCAACGGGACCCGCAAACCGGAAAAGCTCGTGCTCCGCAAAAAATTCGAAGTGGAGCCCGCCGGCAACGCCACCTTCATGAAAATCGAAGTCGATTACGAACCGGTAGCCATCCATGCCCCGCAGGAACCCATGTACGCAGTGTGGGACGATGGCGAAGTAGCGGTTTTCGAGACCGGTGCGCCCAATAGCGTGAACTGCAAACTCGTGCTCACCAAACCCCTCGCGGGAAGCTGGCCCTGCGGCGCCATGGAAGGTAATGCTACCGAAGCTTCCGTGGAACTGCATTTCGACGCCAACCGGTTTGCGCTGTCGAGGTACTGCAAGTTGATCGACGGTGTCAGCACGGAGCAATATTCCACCGGTAAACTGACGATCACCAAAGTCGGCAACGCAGGCGAACCCATTGAGGGCGTCTTCGAAGGGAAAGTGTATAAACCTGCCAGTCCCACCGAGTGCGCCTTCCTGGTGCATCACCTGAAAGTGACGTTCCGCTTCCTACGGTTTGCGTGATGTGAATGGCATATGAATAGACGGCGGCTCCCGGTACGGGGGCCGTTTTTCGTTGCGGATGGATTAACTTTAAGACAAATCGCGGTCACCATGCAACAGAATAAATACGACGATCCTGCATTTTTCCTCGAATACAGCCAGATGCCCCGTTCCGTTCACGGGCTCAACGCCGCGGGAGAATGGAGCGTTTTCCGCCGGATGCTGCCTGGGCTGGAAGGGGCACACGTGCTCGACCTCGGGTGCGGTTTCGGATGGCATTGCCGGTACGTGCGGGAACAGGGCGCTGCTATGGTGACGGGGGTGGATATTTCGGAAAAGATGCTGGAAAAAGCCCGTCAAACCACCAGCGACCCCGCCATTCAATATCTCCGGATGCCGATCGAAGACATCGGGTTTCCGGCGAACAGCTTCGAAGTGGTCTTCAGCTCGCTGGCTCTGCATTATGTGGGGCCTTACACGGAAGTCTGCCGCAAGGTATTCAACTGCCTCAAGCCTGGCGGCGCATTCGTTTTCTCCTGCGAACATCCCGTATTTACTGCACTGCCGCAGCAGGACTGGTTCACGGACGGCAACGGGGACCGGCTCCACTGGCCGGTAGACCGCTACCAGGACCAGGGCCTCCGCGAAACTTCGTTCCTGGGCCATTCCGTCCTCAAATACCACCGCACGCTGGAAACCCTCCTCAACGGGTTGACGAACGCCGGTTTCCGGATACAATCCATCGCCGAACCGCAACCCGCTCCAGACGTTATCGCCCAGTACCCCGAAATGAAAGACGAGACCCGCCGGCCCATTTTCCTCCTCGTTTCCGCTCAAAAACCCGGATAGCCGGCTGACCTTTTACGGGCATGCGAATGCATTTGCGACAAATAGCGGCCAGCGTGCTGCCGTACTAACGCAGGGATACCGTACAGATACAGTAGGGATATAGTACGGATATAGTAGGGATACCGTACTGGAACAGTACCAGCATCTGATATTTACGCAGCGGCCTGCAGTTCGTCAAATCTTCGCTACCGGTGGTCAAACGGCGGCGGCCGGAATCCGCGAAGGCGGATAAGTTTGCAGCAAATCCTGTAACATGGCCACACACATTCGCCAACATTACCTCGACTGGCTCCGCGTTTTCGCGATCATCGGCGTATTGCTTTACCACGCCGCCCGGCCTTTCATGGTCGACGATCCCTGGCATATCAACAACGCCGCCAGCAGCGAAGTGCTGACGGAGCTCGCATTCTGGTTGAGCCGTTTCCGGATGCACCTGCTTTTCTTCATTTCCGGTGCGGTTACCTGGTACATGATGCGGCGGCGTACGGCCGGGGGCTTTGTGGCGCTGCGTTTTCGGCGGCTGTTCATCCCGCTCGCCGTGGGCATGTTCCTCATCGTTCCCCCACAGGTATATATGGAGCGTGTGAACCAGGGCTTCAAAGGGAATTTCCTGGATTTCTACGGACAGGTGCTCCGTTTCCAACCGTACCCCAAAGGCGATTTCAGCTGGCACCATCTCTGGTTCATCGCTTACCTTTTCCTGTACGACATCCTCCTGGCGCCGTTCTTCGCCTGGGCGGCCTCGCCGAAGGCCAAAGCCTTCACCGAAAAACTGCGGTGGTTCGCCGCCGGAAAAAGGGTGTACCTGTTGATGCTACCTTCCGTGGTATGGTTCTCCGCGAAGGCGTTGCGGCACCCCGGCACCAACGACCTCATCCACGATTACTGCTACTTCCCTTACTGGATGCTGTTCGTGGTGGCAGGGTTCCTTTTTATGATGCAGCCTGCCCTGATGGACAGCCTCGAGCGCAACCGGCGCACCTCCCTTACGTTCGCGTTCGTGCTGCTGCTGGGCATCAATTACCTTCGCTGGAACGACATCGGGCTGGAAAGCTGGCTGCCGGATTGGGAAACGAACCCGGTAACCTATCTCTATATTGCCCGCTGGCCGCTGTTGTCGTGGTGCTGGGTGATGGCGCTCACCGGTTACGGAAAGCGTTACCTTTCGCGCTGGCGCGCCGTTCCGGATTATGTGAACCAGTCCGTCTACCCGTTTTACATCCTCCACCAGACCATCATCGTCATCATCGCGTTCTACGTGGTAAAAACAGGCGACACCATCGGGATGAAGTACCTTTTCATCACCATCGCTTCCCTGCTGGCTTCGGTGCTCATCATCCACCTGTTTATCCGGCCGTTTGCGTGGGTGCGGTTGCTGATGGGGATGAAAACCGGTGCGGTAAAAGAAAAGGCGGCGGAGCCGGAAGTGGCGCACCTGCCGCAGGTATCCTGAATTTTGGTTAACTTGAAAGATATGAACGGTAAACGCTGGCGCTGGTTGTTCCCTCCCCTGTACGGCCTCTGCATTTATGCAAGCGTAAGGCTGGTGAACGACGTCATTTCCGACACCCGGTTCTGGGAGCGGCACTGGAGCATCAACGCCTGGGAACTTGCGACTTGCTTCACAGTGAGCTATGTATATTTCTTCGTCCTCATGCGGCTGCTGCGCAAGCGCCTGAGCGCCACCCGGCCCGCATCGCGCGAGCTGCTGGAAGCCGCGTTCTACATCGAATTGATCTCCTCCTGCACGCTCCTGCCCCTGGCAGCGTTCACGGACGATGGCTGCCAGTGGTACGACGTGGTGAACCTGTACCTCATCCCGCTGCTGTACTGGCTGCTGTTTTACGCCTTTGCGCGGGGGAACGCCTGGGTGCGGAAAAGCTACGAACAGCAACTGCTCATCGAGCAGATCAATAACGACCGGCTGCAAACGGAGCTCAGGTTCCTGAAAGCGCAATATCACCCGCATTTCCTTTTCAACGCGCTCAATACGGTGTACTTCCAGATGGATGACGATGTGCCCCAGGCCAAGCGGACCATCACTTCCCTTTCCGACCTCCTGCGCTACCAATTGTACGACCGCCAGCAAACCGTGCCCGTCCACCGCGAAATCCAGCACCTGGACGCCTACATCGGGCTACAGCGCGAGCGGATGAACGCGCACCTGCGCCTGGAGGTCGCGTTCAGCGATCAGCTCCGCGATCAGCCCGTTTATCCCCTCCTGCTCCTGCCCCTCGTCGAAAACGCATTTAAATATGCCGGCGGCGATTACTGGATAAAGATCAGTGCTGACCTGGAAGACGGGCAACTCGTTTTCAAAGCCGCCAACGCCAAGCCGCCCATCGCCGCAGAAGTGAAAGACGGCGGCATCGGGCTGGAAAACCTCCGCAGAAGGCTCGCCCTGCTATATCCTGGCCGCCATTCGCTGGAAACGGTCAACCAGCCCGGGTTTTATTCCGTGACTTTAAAAATCGACGTATGAAGATCCGATGCGCCATCACCGACGATGAGCCCCAGGCCCGCAAAGGCCTCAAAGGATATGTGGAACAGGTGCCGTTCCTGGAGCTGGCCGGCGTTTGCGAAAACGCCATGGCGCTCAACGAGCTGCTGCGCACCACCGATGTCGACCTCGTTTTCCTCGACATCGAAATGCCCTACCTCAGCGGCATCGACCTGCTGAAAAGCCTCCAGCGCCCGCCGAAAGTCATATTCACGACGGCTTTCGAGCAATATGCGCTGAAAGGGTTCGAGCTGGAAGCCGTGGATTACCTCCTGAAACCCGTCACGTTCGAAAGGTTCCTAAAAGCCGCCAACCGCGCGCACGATCTACTTTCCACACAACCTGCAACACCCGCCGACAATCATCTTTTCATCCGCACAGACGACAAGTTCGTCCGTATCCAGTGGACGGACATCCTCTACGTAGAAGGCATGGAAAATTACGTCCGCATCCATACACCTCAAGCCACGCACATCACGCATGCCACGCTCAAATCTGTGCTGGAGCACCTTCCCGACCCTCCTTTCCTCCAAACCCACAAATCCTACATCGTCAACACGTCCAAAATAACCGGCATCGAAGGCAATGTCATCGAACTGGGAAAATGGCAGGTGCCGCTGTCGCGATCCCTGCGGGAAGCCGTGCTGGAGCGCCTGCTGCGCGACCGGTTGCTGAAGAAGTGACGAAACAAAAACGGCGCACCTGGAAAGGCGCGCCCTTTATGCAATGTAGTAACAGTGACAATGGATGGAACGGTTATTTCTTAGCCAATTCCGGCCGTTTTTTAGCGAATTGTTCTTTATAGATCCCGAAGGTGTGAAGGGCAGGACATGCCTTTCCGCCGGTAATGCGCAGCCTTACCGCCTTCGCTTTCACCGGTTCATGGCGGATCAGCCATTTATAGCCGACCGACTGTTTGGCCGTAGCCTCGGGAATGGCGAGCCAGCTTTTCCCGTCTTCCGAATAATCTACCGACCACTCCGTGGTCCTGTGCCCGAGCTCGATCACTTCCTGCAGCATGATCACGTCGAAAGTTTTTGCGGCAGGCAGCTGGAATACCAGCGTATCGGTACTGTGCGCATCCGTTCCCGCATAATAGGTACCGGGCTTGCCGTCGAGCAAATGTTGGGCGCCAAACCGGCCTCCACGCGGATGCAGTGACGTTACCACGGCGCCTTTGGCCAGGTTGTTCTTGAACGTGCCGTCGATCAGCAGCCGCAGGCTGTCTGTCCGCTGTGCATCGATCTCATGTACCAGCCCCCGCCGGTCGGGCGGGTAATTGAGGAGCAGCACGCTGTTGTGGCCTACAGACTGGAAATAGATGTCCCACAGTTCACGTACCGTTTTCACCCTTCCGTTTTCGTTGGTGTGGTAAAACCAGCTGGGGCGGATAGAGACGTCCGCTTCTGCAGGCACGAACGCAGATCCGTTCTGCTGGCCCTTGTTGAGGTCATCGATATGCTGCGCTTCGTCGCGGATGGCCGACAAGTCGATATTCGCCCAGCAGGGATCGCCGGAAATACCGGATTCGTTCCCGTTCCAGCGGCAATCGGCGAATTTGTTGGAATTTTTCGTTCCGAACACCACGCATTGCGGCTGCAGTTTGCGGACCGTATCGGCCCAGCGGGTGTAAAACGCTTCGGTGAGCTTGTCGGCACCGGCGCCGTCCCACCAGATCTCCCAGATCGGGCCGTAGTTGCGGAGCAGCTCGGACAGCTGGTCTGCATAATAATCGGCATACTGCGGTGTGCCATAGCGCTTGTCGTGCCGGTCGTGCGGCCCGAGGTAAATGCCGGCCTTGATGCCGTCTGCCTTGCAGGCATCGGTGAATTCCTTAACAACATCGCCCTTCCCGTTTCGCCAGGAGCTATATTTCAAAGAGTAGTCGGTGTGGGCAGACGGCCAGTTGCAGAAACCGTCGGCGTGCTTGGCTACGAGAATGGCGGAAGGGATGCCGGCGCGCTTGAGCACGCGGGTCCACTGGCGGCAATCGAGCGCCGTGGGCTGGAACATTTCGGGCTGCGCGGTACCGTCGCCTTCATTGTCGTCTGTAAACGTATTCATCCCGAAATGGAAAAAAGCGATCATTTCGCGCTTGTACCATTCTATCTGGCGGGCGTTCGGCACGGGCCCCACTGGCCGCGGCGCGTCTTGCGCCGCGGTGTAGAAAGGCAGGCCCAGTAATAGAGCCGGTAAACATTTTCCTATTTTCCCAATAAATCCCATCATGGCTTGGCTTGTTTTTAATTAATTGTTGAATGGCGGCGGAGAGGCGGTGGAATGTTAAAATGCGCCCAGCTCGGCCAGGTGGCAATAAGATGCGTCGTATGCGGATTTGAAGATCACCTTGAAATACCTGGCCTTCCGGAATCCGCTCAGGAACTGCTTTTGCTTGCTGAGCGTCTTTTCCAGGGTGAATGCCCCGGCCGTGGTCCAGGTGGTGCCGTCCATACTGATCTGCACTTCCACTTCCTTCGGCTTTCCATCCTGGTCGTTTTGCCGGTCTATAAACCACAGGCCATGTAATTCTTTTTCTTCGCCGAGGCTCACAGTGATATGGTGCGGCGGCCCGGGCGAAGCGTCTTTCCAGGCGGAATGCCAGAAAGTCCCGTTATTGCCGTCGAGCGTATGGACCGCCTGCCCGCCGTTCCCCCATTGGGCTTCGGCAGGCTCTTCCGACGAAAAGCCCGCGATCGTCCACTTATCCCGCGCATACTCCGGATAGTCGGCCATATTGGGTTGGGAGCGCACGAGGTAATAAGTGGTTTTCAGTTCTTCGTTCACCGCTATGCTGCCCTTGCCTACATGCAGCGTCACCGGCAGCAGGTACCATGTCAGCACGTCGATAGCGCCCGTACCGGTCGTTTTCACCTTGATCTCGAACGGCTGGGTGGAGAGCCCGCCTTTGGGGATCACGCCTTCTTTCTGGACAAATTCGTAGGATGATGCGGGAAGTATCGGCCAGGAAGTGCCGTTCTTTTCGTTGAACGTATCCACCATTTTCGGCTCGATCGTGAATGAAACGGGAATGTCGGCCGCGGGGTATTCCTGTCCCCCGTAATTGGCGCCGTACACCAGCGACTGCGGCTGGTCGGTCACCAACAGCGTATACCTGGCAGGATTGTTCACCGCCTGCGGCATGTACACTTTCTCGTACTTCCACAAAGGCTGGTCGGGCAGGTCTACCGCATCATCGCTGCAGGAAACAACGGAAGCGGCGATCATCGCGTATGCAAGGAAATTATATAATGTCTTCATGCGTGTTAGGATCAAAGAGTTGACAAATGAAATTCATTACCAGTAAGGCGCCTGTACCACGAGCCGCGCGCGGTCGAGCTCCGTTTGCTCGATCGGGAACCAATAATAGGCCGGGCGGTAAACGCGCCGCGTCATTTCCCTGCGCTGATAAAAATCTTCCCCGTCGCCGTCTACGTTCATCCCGTGCAGCGGGCCGTTAACGTACTGGTCGAGCACTTTCCAGCGGCGGATATCGAACCAGCGGTGCATTTCGAAAGCGAGCTCGATGCGGCGCTCCGCACGGATCTTTTGCCGCATGGCGGCCTGGCCGGCAGGCACGGGCAGTGCAGCGCTCCCGTATTGCGGGATACCGGCGCGCTGGCGGATGAGGTTGAGGTATTTGAGGACGTCGGCATTCCCGGGGTCTGCTTCGTTGAGGGCTTCCGCGTAGTTGAGATAAATTTCGCCGAGGCGGATGTTGACCTGCGGCCGGTCCACGAAAGAATTGGTGAGCCGGTTGGAGCCGGGGTGAAGGTTTTTGCGGCAGAGGTACCCGGTATGGCTATAATCTTCCTTGCCGTCGCGCTTACCATCGCGGCCGGAATAGTCGAGGTTCACGGTGGTGGGTTGCGTCAGCGCGCCGCCCTGCCAGGTGCTGCGGTTGAAGGTGATGGAGGCGTAGAAGCGGGGCTCGCGGTTTTTGTACATGTTATACACGCCGTTGGTGAAGCCGCTTTCGCTGTAGAGGCCGGATTCGGAGATGGATTTCCCGTCGGCCATGAAATAGGCATCTACCATTTCCTGGGTGGGCGACATCCCGTTCCATCCCCCGGCGGAGCGCAGGTTGCAGTGGTTTTCCCAATCCCAGAGGTTGTTGGCCGGCCGGGCGAAGATGATCTCCTTGTTCCAGGGTTCCAGCAACATATACTGGTAAGAAGTAACCGGGTTCCCGTCAGCAGATTTGTACAGCTCAAAAATCCCCAGGTCTATCACCGCCTTGCTGGCGGCCGCGGCCGCTTCCCATTTGGCTTTGGAGAACGTCTGCGAGATCAGCGCCTTGCCGTCCTGGTTCCTGTAGCCGGCATAATCGGCATTCCCGTTGTACAGCGGACTGGCGGCGTACAACAGCATCCGGGCCTTGATGGCCATGGCGATGGGCTTGGTCATCCTGCCATATTCCTGGTCGCTCGGCTGGCCGTTGCGGGAAGGAACGAGCGGCAGCACGGCGGCTGCAGCATCGAGCTCCTGCGACACCCAGGCCACGCACTCGTCGAAGCTGTTGCGGGGGAACTGGATCTCCGTTGCGTCCGCCTTGATCTCTTCATTCCCCAGCAACACCACCGGTCCGTATTGCCGCATGAGGCAAAAGTAGAACCAGGCCCGGAGGCAGCGCGCTTCGGCCTTGTACTGGTCGATCAGCTGCTGGCCGTTGAGCTGGAGGATTTCGCGGTTTTCGTTGATATGATTGATAAAATACGAGGCCGAACGGATCCCCTTGTAATAATGGCCCCATTTGGCGAAGGGAACGTTCCCCGAGTTGATCACGCCCAGGTTCAGCTTGGTACAGGCATGCGATGTCCAGGAATCCTGTATCTCGTCGCAGGAAGTGGTCCAGGGGTTGCTGTCCCACTGGTTGCCCTCGCTATCCATAATATAGCTGTACACGTTGGCGAGGTATCTTTCCGATGCTTCTTTTTTCTGAAAAACTTCTTCGATCGTGATCCTGTCGTCCGGCACCTGGTCCAGGTACTTGCTGCAGGAAGCCGCGCCCAGCATCACTGCCAGCAGGCCCGTTATCGCGATTAATCTTTGCTTCAACATAAAATCGATTTAGCTGAATGTTTTAAATAAGGTGGAAATTATCTGAAGCGGCAATCGATGCCGATGTTGTAGGTTTTGATGAGCGGGTACATCGCTCCCTTCCCATCACCCAGCTCCACGTCCCACATTTTGAACTTGCTGAACGTGGCCAGGTTGTAGCCGAGGAAATAGAGCCGCATGTTGGCCAGTCCTACCCTGCGGAACCAGTCCGGCTTCTGGAAAGTGTAGCTGAATTCCAGGTTTTGCAGGCGGAGGAAAGCCCCGTTTTTCACCCAGTAGCTGCTGGTTTCGTAGTTCATGTTTTCCGTTCCGTAGGTCAGGCGCGGATAGAATGGCCGCGGATCGGGGTTTTCCGGCGTCCAGCGGTTGCTGATCTCCGTGAACAGGTTGCCGCGGGTACTGCCGTGGCTGAAAGGCTGCAGGCCTGAACCGTTCAGGTAAATGTCCACCTTGCTGATCCCCTTGAAGAACGCGCCCAGCGAAAATCCTTTCCATCCCAGCGTAGGCCCGAAGCCGTATACGATTTCGGGGATGGAACCATTGCCGATGGGGCCTTTGTCCTTATCGTTGATCATCCCGTCTGCATTGAGGTCTTTGTACCTGATGTCGCCCGGCTTGTTGATGCCGGTCTGGTACGGGCTGTTGGCGATCTCCTTATCGTCTTTGAACAATCCGAGCGCGATCAATCCGAACCGCTGCCCCAGTTTCCGCCCTTTCGTTTGCTGCCAGGGATATGGCAACGGCGCCCTGGCGTCGTCGATCACCGTCGCGCGGTTCCAGGTGAAATTCCCGCGGAAGCCTACGTCCACCGCCCCGATACGCTTGTTGTACTCCAGCGTGGCGTCCAGGCCCTTGTTGTGGATCTCCCCGAGGTTGCCCCAGGGCAGGTTGCGGATACCCATGTATTGCGTAATGTCTCCCCGTTGCAGGAATATCCCCGTCCGCACTTCGCGGAACACGTCCGCCGTAAGGGAAATGCTATTGTCGAGCAGTTTCAGATCAACGCCCAGGTTGCTCTTGTGCGCCTTTTCCCAGGATACTTCCACCGCATAATCCCCGATATCATACCCGTCGAACCGGTTGTTCATCGATTTGCCGAAAGTATATCCGCCGTTCCCGCCGTCCACCGTCGAAATATAAGCGAACCGGCGGCCGTTGATGCTGGAGTTGCCCACCAGCCCGGAAGAGAAGCGCAGCTTGAGGAAAGACACCGCTTTGGTAAAATCGGTAAAGAACTTTTCATTCGTCAGCACCCATCCCAGCCCGAAAGATGGGAAGAACCCGTAACGCTTGTCCGGCGCAAACGTCTCCGAGCCGTTGTAGCCGAAATTCGCTTCGGCCAGGTAGCGGCTGTCGTACCCGTACGTCAGCCTGCCGGCCAGGCCGCGGTAACGGTTGGGGATAGACGACATGAAGTCTCCCGCAAAGGCATTCACATAATCGCTCTGGTTAAACAGCACCATGCCGCCCACGTCGTGCTTGCCGTAAGTACGTGCGTAGTTGATGGCCGATTCGGTATAAATCCGGCGATCGCCGCCATTGGCGCGGTTATATCCGAGATAAGCCTGCCCCACCCTCGTCTGGTCCAGCATCAGCTTGCCGTCGGCATCCCGCCCGGTGGCGATATATCCGTCCACCGTTTTGCGGCGGTTGATCTCGTGGTTGTTGTAATTGTCGAAAGAGAACATCGTGGTGGCCGACAGCCCTTTTGTGATGAAGTCGAGCTCCTGCGTCACGCGGACGTTGCTCCAAAGCTGGCTGCGCACTTCGGTGGAATATCCGCTTTGCGTGAGCTGGGTGTAGGGATTCCACAAGTCGCCCGAGCGCTGCTGCGCGAAAAGGCCGTTCGAGTATTTCGGCGGATGCACGATAGGCGGCACCAGCGTGGCGAGCCCCCAGATATCGGAAGCGCTGTTGCCGGGATAGTTGCCGTTGGTGATATAGCCCGAGGCGCCGAAGTCGAGCTTCGTGGATTTGGTGATCCGCAAATTCAGGTTCGAGGTAAAATTGAACCGGCTGTATTTGACGGCATAATTGTATTTGGACAGCTCGTCCACTTTGTACAATCCCTTTTCATCGAAATAACTGAGCGAGATGTAATACTGTGCGTTGTCGGAGCCGCCGTTGACATTGAGGTTGGCGCGTTTGTTCTGCCCGGTCTTGTTGAACATTTCCTTGTACCAGTCCACATTCGGATACAGGTCTGGATCGCTGCCGTCGGCCGTTTTCTGGATGGCTTCCTGCGAATACAGCGGGTTTACGGCGTTGGGATTGCTGTTTTTATACGCTTCGTTGGCCATGTGCATATACGTGACGCCGTCCGCGAAATCGGGGACGCGGGTGAATGCGGTGACGCCCTGGTTGTACTGGAAATTGATGGAAGGCTTGCCGGCCTTGCCTTTTTTGAGGGTGATGAGGATCACGCCGTTGGCGCCGCGCACGCCGTAAACGGCGGTGGCAGACGCGTCTTTCAGAATGCTGAAGCTGGCGATGTCTTCAGGATCGATGTTGTTGAAGGCCCTTTCCACACCGTCTACCAGCACCAGCGGGCTGCTGTTCGTGAACGTGGAGATCCCGCGGATCCAGACTTCGGCATTGTCGTACCCCGGCTCGCCGCTGCGCTGCACGCCGATCATGCCGGCAACGCGGCCGGCGATGACGTTAGACAGGTTGGCGACGGGCTGTTTGAGCTCTTCCGCGCGGATGGATGTTTGCGCGCCGATGGTGGTCACTTTTTTCTGGTGGCCGAACCCTACTACCACGAGATCGTTCAGGCTGCCGGCGCGGGCTTCCATGGTGATGTTATGGACGATGCGCTCCGAAATGGTCACCTGTTGCGGATTGTATCCGATATAGGAAAACTCCAGCACATGGCCCTGTTCGGCGCCGATGGTGTAGAACCCGTTTTCGTTGGTCACTGTTCCCTTGCCGGTGGCGATATTGCGGACGGTGACCCCGATCAGCTCCTTGCCCAGCTGGTCTTTGACAGTTCCGGTGATCCTGAGCTCCGCAACGGGAGGCGCCGCTGCTCCCGGCTGGGGAATGGCTTTGATGAAGATATAATGCTGCTGCTGCTCGAAGCCGAGCTGTGTGGCCGCCAGCAGGAGCTTAAGCGTTTCTTCCACGCTGCGCCATCCTTTCGGGAGGTTTACGCTGGCGTAGGGCTTCAACAGCGAGGCTTTGTAGGCGAACCGGAAGCTCGTGGCCTGCTCGATGTCTTTAAGGGCCCGCTCCAGGCTCTTATCCTTCACGCCGAGCGTGATCATGACTTTGGAAAGGTCCTGGCCCGACGATCTGGCGGCAGATAATACGCCCGAGCACGACAGGACAATAAACATTACGAGCACCGACAATCTCATAAAGCGAAGCATTAAACTGACAGGTAGCGGAATCCGGGCCCTGTTACCGGGACCAGTTGGAAAAAAATCCATAATTTTAGTCGATTTTAGGCAATGATGAATCCTTGTTTAAATCATCCGCGGCAGTCGTTTGCAACACGCTGCAGCGGGCTCCGGGCCGTTGTGATTGGCGTCGCGACGGCCCATTTTCTTTGCTGGAATGTCCGTTCACGGAGGAGATGCGGAACGTAGGTACAGTTGCATGTTCATAACGTATTATTTGGTTGATAAGAAATCAGTGGAACCTGGTGTTTACCGGCATTCGGAGCCGTCTATGACGATTTTTCGATCAGTTATGCGATAGTTGATCCCGTTGTATTTGGAAATGATGCCCATTACCTGTTCCACCGACTCGCCTTTCAGGAACGATACGGTAAAACGGCAACCGGAAGCGCGTGGATTTTTAATTGCTACGTCTATGTTGAACCATCGCTCGAGCATGGGAGCGGCTTCTTCGAGGGTTACGTCGTTGAATACCAGCTCACCGTTCGTCCAGGCAGTGATTTCGCGGGTATTGACGTCGGAAGCGATCCGGATATCGCCCTCGGGCGACAATCGGGCCTGTTGCCCGGGCTCCAGCCTGTGCGCGCCTGCATTGCCGGCGATCACTTTGATGCTGCCTTCGGTAAGGGTGGCGGCGATTTGAGGCTCGGAGGCATAGGCCCTGATATTAAAGGCGGTGCCCAGCACATCTACCTGCATGTGCTCGCGGACCATCACGCGGAAAGGCCTTTGCGCGTCTTGCACCACTTCGAAGAACGCTTCGCCGTTCACTTCCACCGTTCTGGCGCTGTCACTGAACGCCGATGGGAACCGCAGGGAGCTGGCCGCGTTCAGCCAGACGCGGGAGCCGTCGGGCAGGCGGACCGAAAACCGGCTTCCCCTGGGGGTAGACAGGGTATTCATCCCCGGCACGACCGCACCCTCTTCCGCTCCCTCGTACTGCAGCAGGGTGCCTTCGCGGTGGAGGGTAATGCCTTGCTGTTGGATCACCTGGTTGCCGGTGCTGTCCAGCTCCATAGTGCTCCCGTCTGCCATAGTAAGCGTTACCCGCTGCGCGTTTCCGGGATACTGGCGTTGCGCCGTCGTATGGCCCGGTTGCCGGCTTTCCCGCTGATGCCACGAAAAGATGGACACGGCCAGCAACACAGCCGCAGCAGCAGCCCAGCCCAGCCAGCGATACTTTCCTCTTTGGGGAACCTCCAGGCCCTCGTGCAAGCCACGGGCTTCATCCACAGCACCTTCGGCCATGGCCGTCCAATAAGCGGCATCGCGCTGAGGCAGACCGGCCGGAGCGGAAAGCAGCCCATCCACCAGGCGCGTGGCTTCTCCGGAAACGTCGTCGCGAAGGATAGCCGTCAGTTCGTCCAGCTCAGCGTCCGTAGCCGCCCGGGCTGCCGCTCTTTCTACCAGGTAAGTGATGCGTTGGATATTTTGCAACAGTTTTTCGTTTTGGTTTTGGCGTTGCGGGAATACCGCACATAACTATTCCTATCCCGATAATCAGGATCGTACTATTCCAGCAAAAAAAAATTTAAATCATCATAAACAGTACCAGCGGAAGGAGGATCCCCTGGCGGGCGAGGCTGTCCCGGAGGTGGACCAGTGCATTGGTCAGGGTATTTTTGACCGTTTGGACCGACAGGCCCAGTTTCCCGGCTATTTCCGCGGGGCGGAGCAGTTCTTCCCTGCTCATCAGGTAAATGGTGCGCATTCTTGGCGGCAGCTGTGCCACTGCTGCGGCGATCTTGCGCCGGGTTTCAGATAACAATAACCGTTGCTCGGTGTCATGCAATGCGGGCCCCGGCAGCGCCGAGCCCTGCATCACCACCTGCCCCCTTTCCTGCACGCCCCGGTGGCGGAGCCAGGCATAGCTGCGATAATATGCGATGCGAAAAAACCAGGTCCGGGGATTTTCCAGCTCCGGCAGCTTTTCCCTGTCGAGCCAGATCTGCAGCAACACGTCCTGTACGATATCCTTCACCGCCCATTCCGTCCGAATGGCCTGGAAAACGGCCTTTTCCAGCAGTGGGCCATAATGGACGACGAGCGTGGCAAACGCATGTCCGTCCCCGTCGGCGATCTCCCGGAGCAACACTTGTTCGTTATGTAGCGAATTAACTTCCAATCGGACCTACGGCAATCGTTTAAATGATAAAACGGGTAACGCATCGGGCGCGCAACCAAACAACGGACTACCGGATACATTGCAGGCCGGTGTATGCCGCCCGGCCTGTAGCCACAAATATATAAAAACGGCGGTCATCAGCAGGCGGAGAGATAAAATATCGGACATGCAGATGCAAAAGCCGCCCGCAGCGCGAAATCGATAGCATACGCGGCCAGCTCAAAACGGAGAAAATCGGCCGTCGCCGGCATGCGCATGAAAATATTTGCTGGGAAAGCGGGGAGATTGCGCGTTTCGGCACCGGGCTCCGTCGTAGTGAACCGCCGAAGCCTTAAAATGCGCGGGGCATGAATGCACGATGCTTTGCGTTTGCTCAACGAGCCGATCAGCTGGCCGGGACTTCCGGGAACGGGAATGGTAACGGGAATGATCAGCGCTCCGCCGAAGTATTTCAGCTTTGCCTGCCAGGATATTCCGGGGACCGGAGCCGTTCGCGCAAACCGGATGATCCGCGCTCCGCGGCGTGGGAAGCGCGGATAATTGCGGGAAACGCCGTAATTTGACGCAAACCCTTATTCATGAGTGATTCCGTAGCTACAGACAGGGCCCGCATGCCCGAAGGTACCAATTCCGTCCTCGACCGCAGGACCGTAGAAACAGACAACCGCAACCTCCTGCCGCTGCTGCGGCCCGGCCTCCGCGTGCTCGACGCCGGATGCGGCACTGGCGCCATCACCGCAGGGATCGCAGGGCGCGTGGCGCCCGGTGGCAGCGTTACAGGCATCGATACCGGCGAATCCCTCATCCGGCAAGCCCAACAGCAATTCGCCGGCGTACCCGGACTCCAATTCGAGATCGCCGACATCCACGATTATTCTCCCGCCGAAAAATACGATCTCGTTTCCGCCGCGCGCGTTTTGCAATGGCTGCCCGATCCGCTGCAAACGCTCCGTTGCATGAAAGCAGCCCTTCAGCCAGGCGGCATCGTTTCCATCCTCGACTACAACCACGAAAAAATATCCTGGGACCCCGCGCCGCCGCCATCCATGCGCCGGTTCTACGACGCGTTCCTCCAATGGCGCAAAGACGCGGGCTTCGATAACGGCATCGCCGACCGGCTGGTGCATCTCTTCCGCGAAGCAGGATTCATCAATATCACCATCCAGCCCTTCCACGAATCTTCCACCGCCGGCGACCCGCACTTCGAAGCCACCGCCGGCATCTGGACCAAAGTAGCCGCCACCCGCGGCGTGCAGCTCGTCAACGACGGATATATCACCGAAGAAGAGCGCCTTGCCGCCATCGCCGATTATAATGCGTGGCTCGCCGGACCAGGGAAATCCATGCAGCTGTATTTGCTCGCCGTAACTGGGAAAAATCCGGAATGATGCGTGAATGATGGGTTAAAACCCAATTTCCGGATTCTTGATCCGTCCGATTCGCTGGCCATGGCCTGTAAAATCCGCATCGCGAATAAGTTGATGGGTCAAAACCCAAATTTCCAGACTGTCTTGAACGATCTAACCCTGGCGATTTCCATCAAAACGTTTCCGTAAGCACCGGCGTACCGTCGGGCCGGGCAAATGCCACGGAATCCACGGCGCCGGTGCCGTCGAAGCGGATGCTCAGGCCCACCAGTTCGCCCGCGGTTTTGACATATGTATGCCGGAATGCTTCCCTGCCGTTCACGAGCACCTTCGCCTGGCGGTTTTTCACTTCATACCGCAGCTTCACCCATTGGCTCACGTCGCAGCCCAGGCGCGAAAGATCGGCGTTGGTGGCCATGAACGACGTGTCTCCCATCATGAGGAACATTTCGCCCACGCAGCCCGGCTTCGCCAGGGGAACGATGTGCGCGCTTTCCGTACCATGCAGCACGATCCTGATGCCGCCGCAGATCGCCGAGCCCTGCACGTATTCATTGCGCAACGTGGCTTCGAAAATGAAATCGTCGGCGCTGAGGCCTTTCATATCTTCGATATAGAACAGTTTGGTAACGGGCGGTTTGGGTTGAAGGGGGATGTTGCGGGCCTCCAGCTGCCGGGCCGTCAACCGCCAGGCGCCGTCATGGACCGTTTCGGCTTTGGAATAATATACCGGAACGGGATGGTCCTGCTCCACGGCCGTGAGCCATCCGCCGGAACGGATCAACAGTTCCTGTTCTTTTACAATGTCTTTCCCCACGATGAGCTTGGCCTTGAAGTGACCGGGATAATAATAGATCGACGTATACACATTCCCGGTAGCCGGCACGGCCACGCGGCGCCGCGGGTCCCACGACTGCTGGAAAAATACCGAATCGTCCCCGGCGGCGCGGGCATCGTAATGGAACACGACGGAATTGGGGATCCCGTCCGACAGCGGCTCCACGGAAAAGGAATAGATCCCCCTGGCCCGCACCGGTTGGCCTTTCAGCCAGCGGATACCCATCCAGATCCCCAGCAGCACGAACAGGCAGCCGAGCCCTGCCCATAACAGCCGGTTGCTGCGCCGGGGCTCCGCCTCCTGCACCTGCGGTCCCTTTTCATCCGCATCGCCATCCGGGAACTGCTGCTTCAGCTCCCGCCATCCGCCATGCCCCGCAAACCGCGCCAGGGTGTTCAGCGTCGTGAGCGACGGCAGGCTGTCGTATTTCACTTTCCCCCACACCCGTTTGAGCGTGCTTACGCTGAGGAGCACGCCCGTTTCCTCCTGGATCCGGCCGGAAAGGGTCTCGAAATCCCCCCGCTGCCATTCGGCGCTCCGGCCCCAGCCCATCCGGGCTTCGATCTGCCGGCAACATTCCTGCAAAACCTCCTGGTTATTCACAATTGATAATCAATTAATTAAGTTCTTGGACCTGTTTTGAACGCGATTGATCCGCGGCTGCTCGGGTTGCATCTTTCGGGGAATCTATCTTGCCGCTGATCGCTATCCCAATATTACAAATTTCAACACATGCATCGTATCCTCCTTATTTTTCTTTGTCTCGCCGCGCAGGCCGCCGTTGCCGGAACGCCGGTGCCTTTCGATTCCCCCCGCTGGAAGTTTTACGGCAAAACGACCGTCCCGGAGATCCGTATGGGCAAAAACGCGCTCCGCCTGAACCAGGGCAGCGCGGTGCTGGCAGACGCGAATTTCACGAACGGCACCATCAGTTTCGACATTTCCATCAGGCAGGCCCGCTATTTCCCCTCCATCCGGTTCCGCATTCAGGGCCAGGACGATTTCGAAGAGTTTTACATCCGGCCGCACCAAAGCGGCAACCCGGACGCCATGCAGTATATGCCGGTGTACCACGGCCTCGGTGGCTGGCAATTGTACTATGGCCCGGGGTTTACGAATGCCGCGCCCCTCCCGTTCGACCGCTGGCTGCATGTCACCATCGTCGTGAACGACCGGCAGGCCGAAGTATTTTTCGACGATCATCCCGAGCCCGTGCTTTTCATTTCCAAACTGAAACGCTCGCCGGCGGCGGGTATGATCGCCCTGACGAACCTCGCGCCGGAAGACGCCTGGTACGCCAACGTCAGCGTTACGCCGGAAAACGGATTGCCCATCAAAAGCAAGCCCCTCCCCATTTCGCCCCTTCCGGCAGGTACCATTGCGGGATGGGAAGTCTCGTCTCCCTTCCCCGAAAAACTGCTCGCCAGCGAAACCCGCCTCTCCTCCGCCCTTCATGCTATGCTTTCCTGGGAAAAACTGGCCGCAGATGAAATGGGGATCGCAGACCTGTCGATCCTCCACGGCATCACCAAAGACACCAACACGGTATTCGTGAAAACAGTGATCCATGCCGACCGCGACACGGTCCGGAAATTCGCTTTCGGGTTTTCGGACCGGGCGCGGCTGTTCCTGAACGGGAAACTGCTGTATGCCGGGGCAGATAATTTCATGTCGAGGGATTACCGTTTCCTGGGCACCATCGGCTATTTCGACGCGGTGTGGCTCGATCTGAAGAAAGGACAGAATGAAGTGTGGATCGCGGTTTCGGAAGATTTCGGGGGATGGGGCGTGAAAGCCCGGCTGGAGTAACGGCAACATCGCGGGCAGTGGCGCGATCAACCACGAGGATTGGCGCGTTCCGCCCGCGTTATAGTTCAGAAATGCGGTAATTTCGGAGGGAAGCGATTAAAAACTTTCGTCATGAAAAATACCGCATCTTCTTTCACCCAAACCGCTCCCAAAAAAGGGAAAATAGCCGCCCGGTTTACCGGGAAATTGCTGAAAAGTGAAAACAAAGGCGGCTGGACGTACCTCGTCTGGCCGGATTCCGTTGCGTTCTTCGGTACGCGCGGACTGGTAAAAGTCAGCGGGAAGATAGACGGGCACCCGTTCCAGAGCTCCTTCATGGCGCTGGGGAACGGTACGCACAAATTGCCGGTCAAAGCCGAACTGCGCGACGTGCTGGGCAAATCCGCCGGCGACACGGTGGACGTTGTGCTGGAAGAGCGCCGCTGACGCGGATCAAATCCCCATAAACCTGAACGGGTTGGATTTGACGAATTGCCTGCCCGCGTCTCCCGCGTAGGTTTCGTCTTTGGTAAGGGGGAGCTTGCGGACGGGGGAACCCGGCGAAAAATCCACTTTCTTCAAATCTACCCAGAATGTATTCGGCGTGCGGGTGGTCTCGAAATAATACACGAGGTTCTTGTGGTCGGAAACCGAGCGCCAGCGGGTAGAGGAAATGTTGGGCTGCCCCGGTGTCGAAATGCCCAGGGGCACGGAACAATTCCGGATGACGCTGAACACGCTCGCAACGGCTAACCGGGTATCGTCCGTTTTAGGGATGGCCTGCGCGTAGAACGAGGCGCGCACGAAGCGGTCGGCCGAGCGGTTGGTGCCCGGCAACATCACCGTTCCTCCGATCTCCTGCCAGTATTCGTTCAGCGCCAATTGTTTCTGGAAGATGGGAGAATTGGTCATCACGTTGTAATCGTGACTGTGGTGGATATCGAGTTTACCGTTGATGAACTGGAAAATGGCGTTGTCGCCCGATGGGTCGGACACAGACAAATGCAGATTGGCGAGCCTGTCCATCCCCGGGATCTTATCGGTAACGATGACGAAAGTTTCCGCGCGCATGGCGTCCACACATTCCTTCACCGTCGCAAAATTGTCGAGGAGGTACTGGCACCAGGCCGCAATGGAAAGCCCGGGCTTGTCTGCCGAAAACGGCGGGTACTGCGACTCCGCAAGAAAGAGCAGGTTGGCCACGAGCCCTTTTTCATTCATACCGTCCGTCGTGGAAATATCGTACCCCGAAGCGATCACGCTGCCATACTTCGATGTCCATTTCACCGTGTTGGGCCCCGTTTCCCCGGTGCGCTGCATCCCCCGGGGGAAAATCCAGAGATTGGTCTGAATGTCTTCTTTCCAGTCCATAGACCGGGCTGTGAGCAACGTTCCGCTCAGGCCTTTGTACACCACACGGGTACAGGCATCCGCATCCGCCAGCGGCGTGGCCACCGCCAACAATCCCGCCATCATAAGGGCTCGCATAGAAAAAACCATAACACGCATTTTCCTATACAACAGTCCCATCCCGCAAATGTTTAGCCGCCGCTCATGGGAATACCTTAATTTACGGCCTGTAAACTTCCGGCCTGCCCCCATGAAACAAGTCGACAACTACTTCCAATGCCTCCCCGAGCCACAAAAAAGCTGCCTGCTGGCCGTGCAGGCCATCATCATGTCGCAAGACCCGCACATTACCGCCGAATGGAAATACGCCATTCCCATGTATTGCTACAAGGGGAAGATGTTCTGCTACATCCGCACCGACGTTAAAACGCAAACGCCCTACATCGGCATGGTGGAAGGCAAACGGCTCGATTATCCGGGCCTCGTGCAGGGAAACCGCGCCCGGATGAAAGTCATGCACTTCGACCCGGAAGCCGACCTTCCCATCGAAATTTTACAGGACATGCTGAACGAAGCCCTCGATCTTTACCGCAAAGGCATCATTCCCATTAAAAAGAAATAAGGATTAATCCACGCATTCGTCGAGCAGATAGACGATCGACTCATAATTTTTCCCCACGGCTTCCGACATCGCCATTTCACAGGTTTTGGCGCTGGAGTAATACCCGTCGTGGCAGCCGCCCTTCACGTCTGCAGCTTCAGGTCGTGTGGCCGATGCCGTTAGTTCCGGGAAGAGGAATCCCCGGTCGCCGGCCATTCCGCAACAACCTGCGTTTACCGGCACCATCACGTTTTCGGCGAGCTGTTTCGCCACCTGCGTGAACTTGCTTTCGATGCCCATCTTCTGCAGCGAGCACACCGGATGCAGCGCGATGCTGGCTTTGCGGCGCTTCACGTCTACCCGGGGCAGCACTTCTTCCAGCAGGTATTCGATACTGTCGAGAATGCGCATGGCGTCGAACTTCGCCTTGTTTTCCGGCGTGAGCGCCGGGCGGCAGTCGCGCAGCGTGTGCGTGCAAGACGTAATATCCAGTACCACCGCCGATTTGCCTTCCTGCGTCCATTTCCAGAGTTTTTCCACGGTGGCGTTCACGGTATGCGTGTAGGCGGGGCCGTAGCCTTTGGAGGAATAGATCTGTCCGCAGCAATTGCCGCCGATATCGTTGGGTTGTATGAGGGAAATGCCCGCTTTGCGGGATACGGAAGCGAAAGTATCGGTGATGTTCCTTTTCCCATTTTCGGAGCCGCCCATGATCCGGTTGATGCACGAAGGGAAATACACCACCCGCGGCCCGTCGCCTTCGGCCACGGTGGCCGCCGGGGAAGGCTTCCAGCTGGAGGGTTGGAGGTGCGGGCTCCACAACGGCATGGCGGGTACCACCTTGCGCATGCCTTTGGTGAGGCCCGTCATGGCGTGATCGCCGAACACCGCGTTCACCGCGGCACCTGCTTTCAGGCCTACCCACACGACTTTGGACACGAAGTTGAAATTCTTCGCTACCTGCAGGGCAACCTTATTGGCAAACCCGCTGTGGTTCTCCCGGCGGAGGCGCTTCACGAGCATACCGGTATTGATGTCTACCGGGCAGGCCACGGCGCAGAGGCCGTCTACCGCGCAGGTATCGAGCCCGTCGTATTGATATTCCTTCAGCAATTGGCGGTAATCCTGCTTCCGGTTTTGATGTTTCAGTTTCACCAGCGCCCTGCGCACCACGATGCGGCGGCGCGGCGTAAGCGTGAGCTCGCGGCTGGGACATTTATATTCGCAGAACCCGCATTCCATGCACTTGTCCACTTCCTCTTCCACACGCGGCAGATCTTTCAGATTTCTGATATGCGCCTCTTTGTCGGCATTGATGAGCACGCCCGGATTGAGGAGGTTTTCGGGATCGATGGCGGATTTCAGCGTCTTCATGACTTCATAGATGCCCGGCCCCCACTCTGTTTCCACGAATGGCGCCATGTTGCGGCCCGTGCCGTGCTCGGCTTTCAGCGCACCGTCGTACTTCCCGGCGATGAGTTGTACCACCTCGCGGATAAACCCATCGTACCGCTGGATTTCGGCGGGCGTGTCAAACGCCTGGGTCACCACGAAGTGGATGTTCCCGTCTTTCGCATGTCCGAAAATGATGGCGTTTTCATACCCGTATTTTCCGAACAGCACCTGCAGGTCGAGGATGGCGTCGCCCAGGCGGGCCACCGGCACGGCGATGTCTTCGAGGATCACGGTAGTGCCGCTCTGGCGTACGGCGCCTACCGACGGGAACATGCCTTTGCGGATTTTCCAGAGGTAGGCCTGCTCCACGGGGTTTTCCGTGAAGCTGGGCGGCACGATGAGGGAAATGGCGCCCGACAGCGCGAGGAATTTCTCTTTTTTCGCTTTCAGTTCTTCCAGCGTATTGCCCTGGTACTCCACCAGCAGCGCCGCCGCCGGTTCGGGCAGCGTTTTCACTAGTTCCGGGATGCCGGGCAGGTGCTCCACGGAACGGAGGGACGCCCTGTCCATCAGCTCAACCGCCTCCGCGCCCGATTCCGTAAGGGGAACGATGGCTTCGCAGGCCGTATGGATGTCGGGGAAATACAGCAGGCCGGTGGATTTTTCCGGGTAATCGGGAACGGTGCGCATCACCGCTTCGGAAATGAAGCCCAGCGTGCCTTCTGCGCCGATGAGCAGATGCGCCAGTATATCCAGCGGATCGTCGAAATCCACGAATGCGTTCACGGAATAGCCGACCGTATTTTTCGTGCGGTATTTGGCCCGGATGCGCTCGCGGACCTGCTCGTTGCTGCGGACCTCGTCGCGCAGCCGCAATAAAGTATTATACAGCTCTCCGCATTGCTCGCGGAACCGTTGGTAATCCCCGGGATTTTCAGTGGTGAAGGTCAGACCGTTGGGAAGGATGAAACGGATGAACCGCACCGTGTGATAGGAATTCTTGCTGACGCCGCAGCACATGCCGCTGGCGTTGTTGGAAAGGATCCCGCCCATCATGGCGGAGTTGATGCTGGCCGGATCGGGGCCGATCTTTTTGCCGAACTGCCGCAGCCTGGCGTTCACGATCCCGCCGGTAATGCCGGGTTGCACGCGCACGGTGGCGCCGTCGTTCTCGATCTTCATCGACTGCCAATGCCGGCTGAGATCGGCCAGGATGCCGTCTGTCACCGATTGGCCGGAAAGACTGGTGCCGGCGGCGCGGAAAGTGAGGGGGATGCGGTGCAGGTGGGAAAAGCGGAACAGAGCTTTCACTTCGTCTTCGCCAATAGGCTGCACGACGGCTTTGGGCTCCAGGTGGTAAAATCCCGCATCTGCGGCGTACGACAGGATGTCGATCAATCTCGTTTTAATGCGATCTGCCGGGAGAATCGCTTCCAATGCGCGTCCGATAGCCTCCATTCCTTCAGGTTTGTTTCCGTGGTTGAAATAAAAACACCCCAAGGTACGGGTTTGGCGGAAAAATGCCAATGCCCCCGGCACGAAAGCGGCCTTTAGCCGGCAATTCCTTCACCCCGGCCGGCCCGACGTACAGTACAGCGCCGGGGATTTGGCGGAAGGCCGTTTCCACGGCTAATTTTCGGGAACGACACGTTAGACGATTATGATCCAATTATTCCTGTTGAGACCCGGATACCGGGATGAAAACTTCGGTCCCGCCTGGCAAACCTGGTATTGCCCCGATTGCGCCTGGATCGAAGGTATCCTGCATTATTATCCTTCGCTGAGAGGCCGGATGGACGTTATCTATGTAGACTTCCCCCGCCCCAGGCCCGCCCTGGAAGCCGTATTGGGGCCGCAGCACCAGGCCTGTCCCGCCCTGGTGTTCAGCCCGGAAGAAGATCCCTGGCCGTTGACCGGACAGTTCACTTACGCCGCGGGGCGTCATTTCACGAACGACAAAATGGTCATCGCGCGGTTTTTCGCGGAGAAATGGGGGATTTCGCTGCCGCATCCCTGACCGGGTGAATGTCCGCCGGTGTACGGCGATTGTCCGATTCCGGACACCTGCCGCCATCGTCCTTCCCCGAAAAGCCCGTCTGTGCTGCATGTAGCGGATTGGCATGCCGCTTGCGCCCTGCCCGGCATGCTCAAGAATTACTTTCGGACGGCCTGGAGGAACCTGCTCAGGCATAAAAGCATCGCGGTCATCAACCTGGCCGGTCTCAGTATCGGTTTTACCTGTTGCATGCTGATCGCGCTGTACCTGCAGCACGAGTTGCGGTACGAGGATTTCCACCAAAACCGCGACCGCATCGCCCGGGTGTTGATGGAATATCAGTTCGGGTCTGAAGGGCAGCCTACCAAGGGCGACTACACCAGCGTCCGCGTTGGGCCCGTGCTCCAGCAAAACTTCCCGGAAGTGGAAACCACCGTCAGGATGAGCAAATGGCCGCAGATCGTGCGCCAGGGAGACAAAGTTCTCAACGAGCAGCAATTTCTGTTCGCCGATTCCACTTTTTTCCAGGTATTCTCTTTTCCGTTGCTGCAAGGCAACCCCAAAACCGCCCTTACAGGGCCCAACAAGATCGTGCTCACCGAATCGGCCGCCAAAAAGTATTTCGGCAGCACGAACGTGCTGGGAAAAACGCTCATCGTAGGCACAAAGGCCCAGCCTTTGGAAATCACCGGGATTACGGCCGACTGCCCTTCCAATACGCAGATCCGGTATGATTTCCTCGCGTCTTTCCGGACCATGAACATTTCACCGGAGGGCGAATCCACTTACTGGAACGCCAATTACAATACGTATGTGCTGCTGAAAGATGCGGCTTCCTTCGCGCCGATGCAGGCCAAGATCGATCCTTTCATGAAAGAGGAGTCGAAACACTACGGTGCCACCATCCGGTTGTTCCTCGAGCCTTTCCGGAACATCCACCTGCATTCTGAATATGCGGCTTTCGAGCCGAACGGCAGCATCATGGCCGTTTATGTAATGGGCGCCGTGGCCCTGCTGGTCCTCCTCATCGCCTGCTTCACCTATATTAACCTCAGTACCGCCCGCAGTCTGGAAAGGGCGCGTGAAGTGGGCGTCCGTAAAGTGATGGGCGCTGGCCAGCACCAGCTTTTCGGGCAGTTCATGACCGAATCCGCCATGCTTTGCGCCGTGGCCGTGGGCGTTTCCGCGCTGCTGGCCGCCATGCTGCTCCCGGGTTTCAACAACCTCACGGGCAAAACGCTCTCGCTTACGTCTCTCCTTTCCGTCCCCTTCATTACCGCATCGCTGGGCGTTGCGCTGCTCGTCAGCCTCGCGGCCGGCAGCTATCCCGCACTCATCCTTACCGGCTACCAACCCGTGAAAGTGCTCAAGGGCGCCTTCCAGCGTACGAATTCCGGGCAATGGGTCCGCAAATCACTGATCACATTCCAGTTCGCCATTTCGGTGTTCCTCATCGCCTGCACCTTCATCGTTCGCCAGCAATTAAAATTCATACAGGAAAAGAAACTGGGGTACGACCGCGATCATATCCTCGTTTTGCCGCTCGACAACAAGATGCTGGAACAGTTCGACGCACTCAAGCAATCCCTGAAATCCGGGCCGGGCGTGCAAGAAGTATCCCGATGCGTGCGTACGCCCATCGAAGGCGGCGGCGGGTACAACATGCGCTCCGCGCAGATGCCGGCAGACCAGCAAATGAACGTAACCGCCAACCCGGTAGACGAAGATTATATCCGCGCATCCGGCATGCGGCTCATCGCCGGGGAATCATTTTCCGCGCAAGACGTTAAAAATGCGGAAGACACATCGATACAGGACCGCTACCGGTTCGTACTCAACGAATCCGCGGCCAAACAACTGGGCTGGACGCCCGAACAGGCCGTGGGACAGCGTTTGTGGCTCGACGATTCGCGTCCCGGTTATGTAAAAGGCGTGGTGGCCGATTTCCATTTCGAATCGTTCCGCCATTCCATCCAGCCGTTCGTGCTCTTCCCACCGGAATGGTCGCAGAAAATGATCGTGAAGCTGGATGGGAACAACATGCCGAAAAGCATTTCCCACATCGAAAGCGTCTGGAAAAAAATGGCGCCGCACCGGCCGTTCGAATATACTTTCATGGACCAGGACTTCAACAATTTGTACGATGCAGAGATCAGGCTGGGCCGCAGCATGGACGTGTTTGCCCTCGTGGCCGTGGTGCTCGCCTGCCTGGGGCTTTTCGGGCTGTCGGCCTACACCGTTCGCCAGCGTTTCAAGGAAATCGGGATCAGGAAAGTACTGGGCGCATCGGCAGGCAGCATTTTGCTGATGCTGTCGGGCGGATTCGTGCGGCTGTCGCTCGTCGCCATCTGCGTAGGGCTTCCGCTGGCCTGGTGGGCGGCAGAATCCTGGCTGAAGGATTTCAGTTACCGTACGCCCGTCAGCTGGCTGGTTTTCGCCGCGGCGGGAGGTATCCTGATCGGGCTGACGATGCTGACGGTGGGCCTGCAGGCGCTCAAAGGCCTTGCTGCCAACCCCGTCAACAGCCTGCGCTCCGAATAATGTTCCATCCCGCAACTATTCCATATGCTCGCTAACTACGTTAAAATAGCACAAAGGAACCTGGTCAAATACCGGTTCCATTCCATCCTCAACATTGCCGGCCTGGCAACGGGCATCGCGTTTGCCATGCTCGTGCTGGCCTACGTCTGGAGCGAATTGCAGGTGAACCGCGGCTTGAAGCACGCATCCCGCCAGCACATCCTCCTCAGCAAATGGAAAGACCCCAATTTCGGATTCGAACTGGCGACCTTCGGGAATCTGCCGGTGGCGTTGAAGGAGGAATATCCCGGGCTGGTGGAAAACTATTACCGGTGGGACGGGGTGACGGGACAGGTGAACATCGGCGAAAAGGCTTTCCGGGAAGGATTGCAGATCGGCGACAGCTCGTTCCTGAAAATGTACGGGTTCAAGGTGCTTTCCGGCGACGTGGCCCACGCTTTGCAGGCGCCCACTTCCGCGGTGATCAACGCGGACATCGCCCGGAAATTCTTCGGAAAAACGGATGTGGCGGGCAATACGATCGAGATTTCCAATTTTGCGGGAAAACGGCTGCCCTTCACGATCGATGCGGTGATCGAAACGCCGGCGCAAAATACCGTCACCCACATCGATTCCCGCAATCAAAACGGCATTTACCTTCCTTCTTCCGCGATCACTTTTTTCGGAAGGGACATGAATAACTGGACGAGCCCCTTCATCGTGGGCCTCGTGGAGCTCCGCGAAGGCGTAACCGCCGCCGACCTCGAAAAACCGCTCGCCGCACTGCTGAAAACGCATACAGACGCTGCCGTGGTGGCCAATCTCCGCGTGGAAGCCGTCCCCCTGACCGAATATTACCTCAACAGCGGCAACGGGCTCGTGCGCCGCATGCTGTATACGCTTTCCGGCATCGCGTTGTTCATCCTGCTGATGGCGATCGTCAATTTCGTGAATCTTTCGGTGAGCAGGGCTTCGTCGCGCCTGAAAGAGATCGGCGTGCGGAAAGCGCTGGGCGGACGGCGCAAACAACTCATCTGGCAGTTCATGCTGGAATCGGCCATGCTCGTGATTGCGTCGGCCGTGGTGGGCGCGGGCTTGTATTTTGCGCTGAAAGTGCCGTGCTCACAATTGCTGGGCAAGGAATTGCCCGGCCTGGGCGACTTCCCCGCGTATTTCATCGCCTTCCCGCTGGCGCTCATCGTGCTCACGGGGCTCGCGGCGGGGTTGTATCCTGCATTCGTCCTGTCCGGCTTCCGGGCTACGGACGCCCTGAAAGGCAAGCTGAAAGCCACGCACGAAAAAGTGAACCTCCGCAAATCGCTCGTCGGTTTTCAATATCTCACGGCGGCGGTGGTGCTCGTGGCGGCGTTTATCATCAGCCGGCAGGTGCAGCTGTTCTTCAGCGATCAGCTGGGGTACGATAAAACCCGGCTCGTTTCGCTCCCGCTTCCCCGCGACTGGACGCCCGAAGGCCTCGCCCGGATGCAGAACGTCCGCGGGCAGTTGGCGCAGCTGCCGGAAGTGCGATCGGCGGCCGTGTCTTTCGAAATCCCTGACGGCAACAACGGCGGCAGCATCAATGTGTATGGTGCTGGGAGGGATTCTGCGAACGCGGTTACGACTTTACAATTATATACCGACGAATATTTCGCGCAGACCTACGGCATGTCTATGGCGGCGGGTAGGTTCTTTGCCGAAGCGGGGCAACAATTCCCGCAGGGAACGATCGTCATCAACGAATCGCTGGCGCGGCTTTTCGGCTGGGAGGTCCCGCAATCCGCCATCGGCCAGCAGATTCGGGTGGCAGGTTTCAGTGCTGTGCTGACGGTGGCCGGCGTGGTGAAGGATTTTCATTTTTCATCGATGCAACAGGCGGTACAACCGATCCTGTTCATCCATCCTTCTGCTACGAACATTTACCGGTATATGTCGCTGAAGCTCGCGCCTGGCAACGGGATCGCGGCGCAGATGCAGGCCGTTCAGGCGAAGTGGGAAGAACTGATGCCCGGCACGCCGTTCGAATACAAGTTTACCGACGACATGCTCGCGCGGATGTACGACACAGAGCTTCGGCTTAAATACGCCGCATATGCCGCCACGGGGCTCGCTTTGGTGATCGTGCTGCTTGGGGTGACGGGCATGATCTCGTTCAGTATTCAAAAGCGTACGAAAGAGATCGGGGTGCGCAAAGTGCTGGGGGCGTCCGTCCCCGGGATCATCGGGCTGTTCGTGAAGGAATTCATGAAAGTGATCCTCGTGGCGATGCTGGTCGCCTTCCCTATCGCCTATTTCATTATGCATCACTGGCTGAACGATTATACTTACCGCATCCATATCACACCATTGCCTTTCGTTACGGCATTCGTGTTGCTGGCGGGTGTGACGGCCGTATTGATCTTCATTCAAACTTTCCGCGCGGCGAACGCCAACCCTGTTAAGAGTTTGCGGACGGAGTGACGAAGAGGCCGGTGTATCATCATTTCCGTTTCCTGATTTCCTGCAGCATCAATGGGTATGCGGGGCCGGGCATGTTGCCGTGCTCGTAGCCGTCGAATTCGTAGAGATGGGTGTTTTTGTGGCCGGCTAGCTGCATCATCCGCGCCCAGTAGGCGTTTTCTTCGTAGCGGCCCATCATTTCCTTTTCGCGGTCGCCGGTGTAGAGGAAAAGCGGCGGCGCGTCCGGGCGAACGTGGTAAAGGGGCGCGAATGCGTCGATGATGGGCGTCAGTTCGGGGATTTTCCGTTCGTTCCTGACGGTAAAATGCGTAATGGCCTGGGAGCTGAAGGGAAAAAGCGCTGCGATGCGGTTGGCGTCTAAGTTATACCGGGCGAGCCATTGTTTGTCCAGCCCCACCATGGCCGTGAGGTACCCCCCGGCCGAATGTCCCGCCACGTAAATCCGCGATGTATCGCCACCATATTCGGCCGCATGCCGGAAAGCGAAGGCCACCGCGGCCGCGGCGTCTTCAATATACGCCGGGCAGCTTACCTTCGGGCTCAGGCGATAGTTCACCGCCATCACTACTACGCCTTGCTTCATGAGTTCTTTCGGAATGAATTTATTGCCACCCGTGATCCCTCCGCCATGAAACCACACGATTACGGGGAGTTTCGCAGGGCGGGAAGGGTAATACACATCCAGCACACAGCGTTCCCGCATGTAGGCGTCCTGCTCACCGGTGCGGTAAGGAATATTGTCTTTGCGCTGATATGAAAGGGTATCCTGTGCGGAAGCAGTAACGGCCAGCAACAGGAACAGGAAGGATAACAGGTGTTTCATGCGGGTTAAAATAGAAAATTATCACCACCAATCCGCGTTCTCGATCACCTTTCCTTCCTTATCGAAAACAACTTTAAGATCGTCCGGCTTGCCGTCGAGCTCCACCTGGTAGAAAATCTCCTTGCCCCGGGTGATCATTTCGGCATCGTCGACCTTAAAGCCTTTGTATTGCGTGCGGATGGCGCGCGTCACCGGCGCCGGGAGCGCCCCGGAGCGGACGTCGTACTTCCAGGCCAGGAGCTTGCCGTTGGCCTCGTACAGGGCTTTATGGTCTACCCGGTTCACGTCGAAATCCGCCAGCACCCTGTCGCCCTGGCGATGCCACTCCACATCCTTGGCGGCGGGGAACTTCTTCTTGAAATTTTTCTCCACGACCGGTGGAATGGATTGCTGCACGCGGACGTCCTGCGCAAAGGCGCTTCCGGAAATGCACAACACCAACATCAGCAGTAATGAATTCATTATCAATCGATTTTATCAATATTAACAAAATCTGCCGGCAAAGGTTGCTCAGGCTGTTTTCGTGAAGATACAAAATCTGAAATCCTGCGTGGTGCCGAAAGGCGTGGTATGCAAGTGTGTGAGGCATTCGTTTTTACGGAAATGCGGCGCAAAGGTTTCCGTCATTTTTGCTTCGGAATAGCGCGTCACCGGCAGTCCGCTGCATTTTTCGGGGCCGGTTTCGGAGAAAGTGCCGATGATGAGCGTGCCGGTTACGGAGCGACCGGCCGTTTCCACGTAGCGGGCAATCTGTTCGGGCGTGGTGAGGAAGTGGAAGGCGGCCCTGTCGTGCCAGATGTCGTACGATCCGCCTTCGAAGGCGTCGATGTCGGATACGATCCACTTCACGCCGGTACCCTTCTCCCCCAGCCGCGCTTTCGCTTTTTCCAGCGCCGCCGCGGAAATATCGAGCACCGTGATGTTGGTGTACCCTTCTTCCAGCAACCAGTCGGCCAACCGGCTGTCGCCCCCGCCGATATCGATGATGGCGGCGTCTTTCCCGAGGCCCGTCTGCCGGATCAGCTCCAGCGAAAGTTCGGGCTTGTCCTGCGTCCAGCTCACGTCTTGCGGGCCTTTTTCACGATATACCTTTTCCCAGTGCGACTGTTTTTGCGTTTGGTCCATTTTCCGTTGATTGAACGGCAAAGTTACGGATTTGAAGCGTCTGCCGTTTCGTCCTGGAAATCCCTGGATCCGGGTTTGAGGGTAACGAGGAGCATGACCACCGCGGCGAGGATCACGACAGACATGAGGGCGAAATCGCGCCCGAGGTTCCCGGCGTCGGTAGACCGGCCGAGCCAGCCAGTGATGAGCGCGCCGGAAAATACGCCGCCCATATTCATGATCCCGTATGCCGTGGCGCGGTTGCGCGGGCTAACGAACTGGCAGAGAATGGGCATGTTGTTGGCGTCGAACATCCCGAAGCCCGCGCCGAAAAAGAACGCCGCGGCCACGAGGAAGAACACCGAATTCCCCAGGCCCAGGAACAGCAGCGCGGGAATGGTGAGCGATAGCCCGATGGCGCTGGTATACACGCGCCCCCGGAGGTTATGCTGCACCCATCGGTCGCTCAGCATGCCGCCTGCCACCACGCCGATGAGCGACGAAGCTGCGATGGTAATGGTAGCCAGCGGGCCGGCTTCGCTCATGGGCACGCCCAGACTGCCGGAGAATAGCGTCGGCAGCCAGTTTTTAATAGCCCATCCGGGGATGCTGGGAATGGAAAAATACAGGAAGATGACCCAGAACGGCAGCAGCCCCAGCAGGCCTTTCAATCCGCCGAACAGGGGTTTGCGCTGCCCGGAAACCGGACCGGCCGGCATTTCGGGCCTTTTCTCATGGAGGAAGGCCATCAGCACAACTGCATACGCGATGCCGATGAGCCCGAACCAGTGGAAAGTGGCCTGCCAGGAAGCCACCGCGGCGATGGTGGCGCCGAAGCCGCCGAGCGCCTGGCCCATGTAGAGGCCCGTCATATGAATGCCCACGGCCAGCGATCGTGTTTTCCCGGTATGGTAATCCGCGATCATGGAAAGCGCCGCGGGAATGTAAAGCGCTTCGCTCACACCCATGACCGCCCGCAAGGCATAGAGCTGCCAGAAATCGCCTGCATAGCCCATGAGCAGCGTTACGGCAGACCAGACGAAAAGGCTTCCGGTGATAAGCCATTTGCGGTTGAAACGGTCGGCCGCGAGGCCGGACAGGGGCGACATCAACCCGTAAATCCACAGGAAAACCGCCATGAGCCTTCCGAAGTTGGTGGCGCTTTCCAGCTCGTGGATATCAATCTGGATGGCTGGGCGCATGGTAGACAGCATCTGCCGGTCGAGGTAATTGAGCAGCGCTACCAGCCAGAGGAGCGCCACAACGAGCCATGGGTAATATCTTGCGTTTTTCATCATTCCTGGTTCCGTGGATTTTTAAAACTAGTCAAATATTGTCACTCCGCCGTGCGAACGCGGGGCGTGCGCGTTCCCGGGCGAACTTCGCCGCCGGGGATCACCAGCCGGCCGTTCCAGCGTGTGAGCGGCGTGGTCACGGGCGCCCAGAGGCTTTTGTTCGGATCGTTCGCAGCATCGGCGAGATGGACAGTAGGGATGCGGCCACCGGTCGACCAGGCATCCTTTTCAGGGTCATAGGCATAGATGGAATCCGAAAACCCCGGATGGCGTTCGCGGAGGGTGGCGGCGTTGGCCGCGTCGGCGCCATTATCTCCCCCGAAAATGCGGACCGTTCCTTGTTCGTCCGTAGCTGCGGGCGTGGGCGCGGCCACCGTTGGCGCCGGCATGGGCGCGCAGGAGGTCCAGCCGTTTGCAGGATCGTAGCGCCAGGCGTCGGTGAGGTAACTGCGCGCGCCGTTCTGCAGGCCCGCTCCGCTGAAAATAAAGAACGAATCCCCCGAAACGCCGGCTACTGCCAGCATCCGCGGCGCGCCGGGCCATGTGGGCAATTGCTGCCAATGCCATTTTTCTGGTGATTCGGAAAGGTCGAGCAGGTAGAAATCACTGGCGGCATCCAGGCTTCCGGGCGAACGGAGCCCACCGGCCACGTACACTTTTTTCCCGGCCATCGCGCCGCAGGCATTGGCCAATGGAAAGGGCAACGGCGGAAAAGGGACCGTTTCCAGCGCACCATTCTTCCAGCGGAGGAGGAACACATCCGCATAATGCCCTTCGGCATTGCTGCCGCCGATGCACAGCAAGCCGTCGTCAGTCGTAATGGAAACACCATAGCCCAAAGGCCGCGGTAGTTTTCCGGCTTCCTTCCAGCCGCCATTCGCATCTTCCAGCACAAACACTTTATCGTACCAGGTTTTGACGCCGCCGTTCCAGGGCGTACCGTTGCCGGGGAAATTACTTCCTCCCGCCACCAGCAACGCCCCGTTCGAAACGCCGGCAAATGATCCCGCGAAACCTTTTTCGTCGGGGATGGCCGGCAGCGTATCCCAATGATACGCCGCCCGGCCGGTTTCCGTTTTTCGCATACTGCAACTTGTTGCCATACAACACATCGATATGATCAAAAGAAAGAGAAAATTTTTCATACGCTATAGTTGGTACAATGCCAGCACTTCCGCGTCTGTCAAAGCTTTGCGGTAGATGATGACATCGTCGAGCTGACCGGAGAAATAGCTGGAATTGGCCGCTGCCCCTTCCTGGAACCCGATCTTGAAGTCCTGTCCGTTCGACACCGTCCGCAATGCGGGCGCAGTGGCCGACCCCACCTTCACACCATCGACATATACCGCAGTCGTAGTGCCGCTGCGCACCGCCACCACGTGATGCCACGCATCGTCGCTCACGTTGCCCGCGGCGCCGAGGTTCACAAACGTAGAGCCTACCCCGTCCTCGATGCAGAAACGCATCCGGCGGTCGCTGGTATTGTCGTTGAGGCGCACCCAGGTCTGGTTGTCTTTGCTCCCGTTGCGCCCGGATTCCTGCCAGAGCATCATTTTGCTGTTCGATCCGGTTTTCACCCAAAGGGAAACAGTATAATCATCCGCGCCGAAATTCGTTGCGGCATGATCGGAGAGCAATACGCCGGAAGCGCCGTTGAACGTAGCGGATAGCCCCGTTCCCCCGAACCGGTCCTGCCCGAAAGCGACGCCGCCGCCAACGGCCGACATGGCAATGCCGTTCGGCCCCGCATCGATCGCCGAATGGTTGAACGGAACGAAGGCCGACAAGTTGCCGGAGGGGATCACGAGCAGGAATTTGTCCATCGTTTTGACATGTGAATTGTAGGGATTGCTCACCCTGAGCGACACCTTATACCTTCCCGGCTGCGTGAACGTGAATTCCGGGTTCTGGTCGGTGGAGGCATGCGCTTCGGGGCCGCTGATCGTCCATTCCCAACCGCTTACCGCACCAACGGAAGCGTCTTTCAACTTGATTTTCCCGCCCGTGTACGTAGCGGGTTGATCGCTGGTGAAATCGGCGCTGATGGATGCGGGGTCAAGTATCCTGATGAAATTTTCTTTCACCACCTGGTCCGTAAACTGCGGATTGGATGCCGTGAGCGATACACGGTAATAGCCCGTGTCTGCAAACTTCATTACCGGGTGCTGTTGCGTAGAACGCAGCGTGGCACCGCCTTTCAGGGGCGTAAACTCCCAGGCCCAGGTCTGCGGCTTGCCGGCGCTGGTGTCCCTGAACGCTACGTCTTCGTGCTGGAAATAAACCGCGGCGGCCGTTTTGAAATCGGCACGCACGCGGTTGTAATCCACTTTGATATATGCTTTTCTGGTGATGGACTTTTGTGTATGGGCGTTCTTCACTTCCAGCGTCACTTCGTAAGTGCCGGGCTGGGAGTAGATCACTTTGGGGGCCGACAAAGTGGAGGATTCCGGCTGGCCGCCCTGGAAGTTCCACTGCCAGTGGGTCACGTATCCATCGGTAAAATCCTTGAACACGATGCTGTCTCCGGCGCTGATCTCCTGCTTGTCCGATTCGAACGCCACTTCGCGGATCACGGTATCGTCGGGACCGTCGTCTTTCTTACAGGCGGCCATCGACAGGGCTGCGAGACAAAAAAACAGGTAACGGGAATGTTTCATGTTGTTAGCTTTTGTGAGGGGAATGATGGCCGGCTGCGACGTTCCCGGGCAGGGAAGCCCCCGCGGCCCGCAACGTTTCGGCAAACCGGATGTCTTCGAGATACTGACGGATGTCTTCCGTCTGCTGCGGGCTCAATTGCGCCAGTGGCAACCTGCACGGGCCGAGGTCCGTACCGAGGATTTTCAGGATCGCTTTCTGCGTGGGGATGGGCGAATACCGCCCCAGGCAACGGATCATCCGCACCGCTTCGTACTGCCACTGCTGCGCACCGGCCATGTCTCCCGCTTCGAAACACGCCACCACCTTGCGGTAGAGCGGAGCGGCAAAGGTGTACGTGCTGCCGATGGCGCCTTTCGCGCCAACGGCCAGCGCAGGCAGCAGCAATTCGTCGTACCCGAAAAGGATATCGAATTTGCCGTTGCCGTATTGCACGCATGCCTGGTATTCGTGCAAGGTAGACGCGGTGTATTTGATGCCTGCGAGGTTGGGGATCGCGGGTTCCGCCAGTTGCAGGAACTCCAGCAAATCCATGGCCACGCCGGTGATGGCGGGGATGTGGTAATAGTAGAATGGCATCTCCGGCGCCGCCGAAGCGATCTGCGCCATGCAATCCACGAGGTTTTGGGCAGACGACGGCTTGAAGTAAAACGCGGCTACCGCCGAGATCGCGTCTGCACCGATGCGTTGCGCGTGCTCCGCCAGCTTGCGCGCTTCCGCGATGGCGGGGTGGCCAACGTGTACCAGCACCAGGCAACGTTTGTTCACGGCTTTCACGTACGCTTCCGCGATCTGCATCCGCTCTTCGATGGTCAGGTTCGGCCCTTCGCCGTTGGTACCGCAGATGAAAACGCCCTTCACGCCATCGGCGATGAGCTGGTCTACCAGCGAAGGGATGCGGGTGAGGTCGGGCGAGCCGTCGGCATGGAACGAGCTGAATGTGGCGGCGATCAATCCTTGTATTCTCATGGTGTGGTGTGTAGGTTTTAACGGGTTATCCAATTGGTGTAAAATTTTTTGAGCACGAGGCTGTAGTTCCAGCCTTTGTTGTCTTTCGTATTGGTTTCGTAGAGGCAATAGATAATGTTGCCGGGGCCGGCGGCCAGGTCGCTGTACCCGGCGGCGCCGGGGTCGAGGACTTTGGAGACGGGCCAGGTCTGCCCGTTGTCGAACGAAGCCTTGGCCACGAGGTTCTTCCGCGGATTTTTCTCGATGTCTTTACTGTCCGGGTTCACGAACACCAGCGCGTTCTTTCCGTTCGCGGATTTTACGCTGACGATGGAAGCCATGCAGGTGGGATCGAAAAGCTCCTCCGCAAATCGGACCCCGCTCCAGTCCGAAATCCCGTTGGCACTGACGCTGAAAGCGCGGCGCTTCACGGCCGACGGGCTACGGATGCTCATGAGCACTTTTCCGTCGGGCAGTTGAACGGGCTGGCTTTCGTTGGGATTGGAAATGAGGGCGGAACTGTCGGCCACGATGGCGCCGCGCTCCCAGGTTTTGCCGTAATCGTCGCTGTACACGGTGGCCATGCAGGAAGGATGATGGCTCCTGCGGGGCGTGAGCTTCCGGGAATCCGCCAGCCAAACGGCCGACAGCAGCCTTCCATTATTCAGCTGGATGCCGTGCCCAGGGCCGGGCGCCAGCACTTTCCAGTCGTACTCGGGCTTGAAGCGGTCGAACACGGGCGTGATGTCCCGGGGTTTGGACCAGGTCTTCCCATCGTCTTCGGAAGAAATATAAAACGCGTCTTTATAATCTTTCTGGTAAAGCAAATGCACCGTTCCGCGATCGTCTACGATGGGAACGGGATTGCCCACGGGCCCCTGTTTGAAGCTGTCGAGCACATGGATGGGGCTCCAGGTCTTTCCGTCGTCGGTGCTCCGGCGCAGGGCCAGGTGCATATCCGCCCAGTCGCTGGCCGTGCCGATGCGGGCTTCGCAGAAAGCGAGCAGGGTATGCTTTTTAGTCACCACCAGCGCCGGGATGCGCATGGAAGCGTACAATCCGCCCGGCTCAAAAACGACGTGCGTCTCCTCCGCCGGCGGTTGCGCCACGGGCCGCTGGGCGCTGCATGCCGCGAGCCCGATCATCGCCATGGCGGCCGCTACCGGTAAACTTCGGTTTATTCTCATATTTGCGTTTCTTTATTTAATGTTGGAAAGTGCGACCGTCCGGAACGCGATGCCGTTGAAATACTTCGCGAGCCCGCCTTCAAACAGCAGCCCGATCCTGGAATCGTCGAGCATCACGAGATCGGAATAACCGGAAGGCCCCTCGAACACGAGGTTCTTCTTGTCCCATTTCGCACCGTCGTCGCCGCTCATGCGAACGGTCATGTTCGTGCGCGTGGTGGCGCCGGGGTTCGAGAAAAACAGCCGATGGCTGCCTTTCACCATGGCCGACAGCAGGGATCCCTGGCACACGGGGTCTGTCAGCGTCGCTTCATCGTATGCCGCGCCCCAGGTCTGGCCGCCGTCGCTGCTGATGCTGGCGAGGCGCTTGTAATCGTTGCCGCCTACGCGCATGTTGAGCATCAGTCTTCCGTCAGACAATTCCGCCACGGTGCTTTCGTTCGGGTTGAGACCGGAGATCTGCGGTACTTTGCCGCCCAGTGTCCAGGAAGCGCCGGCATCGTCGGAGTAAATGACGTGAGAATTCCCTCTTCTCCCCGCTCCCACTTCCATATAATCGCACGGCACTACCATCCGGTTTTTGTAAGGGCCTTGGGTGATCTGGATGCCGTGGCAGGGCCCGGTGGCGTACCAGCCCCATGCGGGGGCTTTTACGGTGGTGGTGATTTCCTTCGGCGCGTCCCAGGTATTGCCGTTGTCCGTGGAAGATGTGAGGTACACGCGGCGGGTATCTTTGCTGGTACCGGCGTTGATCTTGCCGATATCGTCGTGCCCGAAATTCCAGGTCATGAGCAGCCGGATGGTACCGGTATTGCGGTCTACCACGGGGGCCGGGTTGCCGCAGGTGTTGTCCGCATCGCTCCAGACCAGCTGCAGCTTGCTCCAGGTTTTTCCGGAATCGAGGGAGCGTTTCATGACGAGGTCGATGTCGCCTTCATCGCTGCAATCGTTTTTCCGTCCTTCCGCGAACGCCAGCAGCTGACCGTTGTTGGTCATAACGATGGCCGGGATGCGGAAACAGCTGTATCCTTCCGTCCCCTGCTGGAATACGTAGGGTAGCACTGTGGACGGTGGCTCGATCTTCGGGAAAACCTTCCCGGTATCGTCGTTGCAGGCCAGCGCCATCGGTGCGATGCAAACGAGTGCCAGCAGCTTTTGCATATATTTCATCTGGATGATTTTATGGTTGATATCCTTCCGTTTGTTTGATGTTGGGATTGTTGGCGAGCACCGTGCTGTTGAGGGGCCAGAAAAGCGGCGTGGTCTTGCCGGCGAGGTTGGGCACGTACTGGTAGATGTCCAGCGTACCGCCTTTGTGGAACCGCACGAGGTCGAACCAGCGCTTATTCTCGAAGAACAGCTCGCGGCCGCGCTCGTTGAGGATTTCCTTTTCGAGGCTCTGCTTGTCCATGGCGCCGGAATATACACCGGTTGCGGTACGGGCGCGCACTTTATCGAGGTACAGTTTGGCGTTGGCGCCATCGTTCAGCGCGGCGTAGGCTTCGGCTTTCAGGAGGAAAATATCGGCCAGGCGCCAGAGCACCACGTCGTTGTCGGACACGCGATCGTCGAGGTACCTAGTGCCGGGGAGCTTGTTGATCCAGGCTACTTTCGGGCCGGTGGACTGCAGTTCCACCACCCAGGTGTCGCGGATGCGAACGTCGTTGGCGTTGGTGAACAGTGCGCGGGAGGCCGGGCTGATCTGGTAAGCGCCCTGGCCGTTGACGGAAGTGGCCGTCCAAGGAAGGGAATCCTTGTTGAGCGCGCCTTTGATGCCTTCTTCGAACGGCAATGCGTTTTTGGCGTAGTTGCCGCCGGGCGTTTCGTCGCGGTGGTAGTAAGCGGCCATGAGCACTTCCGGGTTATCGGCGGCGCGCTTGCCGGCCACGTCCGCGAAATCGGCGTTGAGGCGAACGCCGGTGGTCTCGATCTCGCTGATGGTTTCCACGGCCAGTTGCAATGCCGCGTTCCCGCCGCCGAGCACTTTGGCTTTCCATAACAGGGCGTCGGCTTTCAGCGCCAGCACCGATCCGTAGGAGAAGCGATAGCGGGAAGGATAGGCGGTTTTGGAGAATTTGGAGGAGGATCTGTACAGCTCCAGCGAAGCTTCCACATCGGCCAATACCTGCGCCATCACATCGGCGGCCGGCGAACGCGGCAACTGGGGCACATTTTCATCCACCACCGCTTCCAGCATGATGGGCGCATCGCCGATCACCCGCAGGAGGTGATAATAGAACCAGGCGCGCTGCGCGTAGGCTTCGGCCTGTATGGTCTTTTTCAGATCGGGATCGGAATTGAAAGGAAAAGGCTGTATTTTCTGCAGCAGCAGGTTGCAATGCCCGATGCCACGGTACCATTCGGCGTAGTTCACCGCGCCCGACGTGGGCGACAAAGTATGCGACCAGGCCACGGTAAACCGCGAGTTCAGCGCGGAAATCAGTTCCTCGCTCCGCTCCGTGCCGTAGGTGATGTTGTTGGCCAGACTGCGCACCACGGTGTAAATACCGATCACATTCGGCTCGAAATCGCCCTCGTCGCGGAAATACACTTCATCCGTAATACTGGATTGCGGCTTCACTTCCAGGATGGCATCGCAACCGGAAAGGAGGAACGCGGCCGTGACGGCAGACCAGATTCGTATCGTCCATTTTTTCATAACTCTGTGTTAATTCGTTAAGCAATCAAAACTTCAGGTTGGCTCCCAGTGAAAACTGGCGCGGACGCGGATAACCGCCCGGGTCGAAGCCGCTGTACACTTCGGGATTGAGCCCCTTGTAAGCCGTCAGGTAGGCTACGTTGTACACGGAGGCATACACATTGAGGCCGGTGGAGCGGAACTTTTTCACCCAGGTGGAAGGGAGATCGTACGACAGCGTGATTTCCCGCAGCGCCAGGAAGTCGCCCTTCTGGAACATGACAGACACATCGGAATTGTAGCTGCTGTTGTTACCGAGGCTCCCGTTGCGGAGGTAGTTGCGCTGCCCGAAATCGTAATCGGCGAAAGAGAAGCGCGCATATTTACGGCCTGCGTCGCCCTGGTTCTTCCAGACGTTTTCTGCGAGCGCTTCGGAAGGCGCACCTTCGTTAAACGCCCTGCCCTGCCCCATCGAGCGGGCCAGCGCGCCGTTGCTGATCATATGCCCCATGGCGTAGTCCGCATTCACGCGGAGCGAAACGCCTTTATAGGAAAACGTGTTTTGTATCCCGCCGATCTTGTCGGGATTGCGGTAGCCGATGAACACCTGGTCTTTCATATCGATGATGCCGTCGTTGTTCACATCCTCGAAAATGAAATCCCCGCCGCGCTTCCCGACGATGATGCCCTGCGGCGACGCGAGGTTGTCCTTGATCTTCGCGTTCCAGGCGGCCGCCTCCGCGTCTGTCGCGAAAACGCCCAGCACGTTGAAGGCATACACGCCGTAAGGGCGCTCGCCTTCCGCCAGGCCGCCCGCTTCTATGAGCTGGCCCGTGGTTTTATCGAATACCATATCGCCGCCCTGGCGGTTCTTTGCGCGGCCGTTGTCCGGCAGTTCGGCGATGGTGGTGCGGTTGAACGCGAAGGAGAAATTCGTGTTCCAGCTAAATTCCTTGTTCTTAATGATGTTGGCGCCGATCGCGATCTCGATGCCCCTGTTACGGAGGGCGCCGTTGTTGTAGGCGATAGAGGTGAACGGCGATTCCGAAGGGAGGGGTTTGGAAGTGAGGCGGTCTTTCGTCAGCTTGTCATACACGTCTACGGAAAGATTGATCCTGTTCCTGAACAAACCCGCTTCCAGCGCGATGTCTGTCGTAACGGTAGACTCCCACCGCAGCCGCGGATTGGCCAGCCCGGAGCGCACCACACCTGCATAAGTGGCGTAGGCCACACCGGTATATTCGCCGTAGGTGTCCACGATGCTCAGTCCGCTGAGCCCGGCCATGCCCCAGCTGGCGCGCAGTTTCAGGGCGCTCACGGTATTGCTGCTCCAGAAGTTCTCCCGGTCGATGTTCCAGCCGGCGGAAACAGAAGGGAACAGCGCGTACTTGTTTTCCGGCGCGAAGTTCGAGAATCCGTCGTACCGCAACGTACCGCCCAGCATGTATTTCGCTTTGTAGTCGTAGCTGAACTGACCGAAAAGGCTCGCGGAGCGCGATTCTCCCAATGCCGTCCGGAAATCCGCCACGTTGGTGGTGGCGTTGCCGTTCACCGTCGTCAATGGCGGCTCATCGATCGTGTAAATGTAGTCGGTAATGGCCCTTTGGGAGCCCATATCCTTGGAGTGGTTGGTATTGCGGGTGAAGTTCATGCCCGCGAGCACCGTCAGCCGGTGATCTTTATTAAAATCCGTATCGTACTGCAACACCTGGTCGAGCATCAGCTGCCGGGAGTTGTTGGTATAATCGTCTTTCCAGCGGCGCATGGATGGCTGGATCTCGTCCGGCGGCGTGGCCCTGCGCATCGTCAGTTCCTTGTAATCGTCGATCACGTAAGAAAGCGAAGGTTTCCAATGCAGGCCTTTGATAATGGTCAGATCGGCCGCCACGCGAGACACTACGCGTTCCGTAGACGTGCGGATATCGTCGTATTCCAGCGTATGGAAGCGGTTGCGGACCGTCCAGTTCTCGCCTGTGGTGGGCTTTCCGTCGTCTTTGAACGTGCGGATCAGCGGTGTGATGCGGATCGCGCGGACCAGGTCGTTCTGGTACGCATCCACATAATTCGGTTTGGTAAACTGGTAGTTGACCATGAAATCCAGCCGGAGCCTGTCCGACGCCTGGTACCCGAAATTGCCCAGCGCGTTATAGCGCTTGTAGCGCGTGCCCACGAGGATGCCTTTCTGATCGGTATACCCCATCGAGAAGTTGTAATCGGCTTTATCGGTGCCGCCGGTCAGCGTCACGTTGTCGGTATTGGAAAGCCCTGTGCCCCAGAGTTGTTGCTGGTATTGGTTATCGGCGTACAGCAGTTTGGTGCCGGGATTGATGGGATCGTCCATCACGCGCCAGCCGCGTTGCAACAGGTTGTCAACGTATGCCTGTCCTTCCACCTGCACGATATTGTCGTACAGCGCCGTGAGGTACATGCTTTTGCCGTAATCGCCGCGTTTGGTGAAGGTGCGCGTGCCGGCCGAGAACCCGCCATTATATAAAAGATTGTTCTTGTCGATGGCGTCGGAGGTATTGGCCACCGTCACGCGGGCGAGGCGGAGATATTCTTCGGCGGAAAGGTAATCGTAATCCCGCGCCTGTGTTTCCCAGGTGCTGCGGTGCGAGAGTGTAATACTGCCCCGCGTGTTCATCTTTCCCCTTTTCGTTTTGATGACGATTACGCCGTTGGCGCCGCGGGCGCCGTAGATCGCGGTGGAAGCCGCGTCTTTCATCACCTGGAACGATTCGATGTCTTCCGGGTTGATGTCGTTCATCGTGGAGCGGAAAACGCCATCCACCACGATGAGCGGGTTGCTGCCGTCAGACGAGCCGATGGACGCGCCGTTGTTATTGCCCAGCCCGGCGCCGTAGACGTTCGGTTTGGTGCCGCCGCGGATGATGATGTTGGTGGCCCCGATGCCCGGCTGGCCCTGCGTGATGGGGATCGACACACCGGCGATTTTGCCCTGCATGGATTGAACCGGGTTGGGGTTGGGATTATTTTTCAGTTCCGCTACGTCCAGTTTGGAAATGGCCGCGGTGTTTTTGCGGGTCGATTGCTCGGTGTAGCCGACGATGAGCACTTCGCCCAACTGGGAGGATGTTTCGGCGAGGTCGACGTTGATCTCGTGGCGATTGCCCACGGTAATTTCTTTCAAGGCATAGTTCATCATTCTGAACACGAGCGTTTCCGTGGCGCCGGCCTGCAATTTAAAGCGGCCGTTCCCGTCTGTAACGGTGCCCCGTGATGTGCCTTTGACGGACACGCTCACGCCGATCATGGGCTCGCGCGATGCGGAGTCGCGCACCATGCCCGTCACCGGTTGGCCGCCGGCCTGGCTGAACCCCGGCAATGCGGTCAGCAGCAGCAGGAAGCAGCAACATAATCTTAGCAATGTCATGTGTGGAAGTTTTGTGTACATGTGATTGAATGGAAAGTCCGCCCCGCCCCGTTCTCACGTTGGCGGCAAATGCCCGGCCTTACCGCGCTTTCACAGGCAGTACGGCCCGCCGGGCGGCGGTGGTTGAATAAAATAATGGTGGGAGGACGCTACAGTTCCTCTAACGCTGGAATACAGTTGATCATAACGTTCATGCCCTATTTAGTAGTTATGTTCTACATATTAAAAGTAGGGATTTTTAACAAAATCCAAGTATTAATTTTTGTGAACGGTAAAAAAAGTGAAAAAAAAGTCCGCCGGTTCCGGCGGACTTCCAATTTATTTCGATTGCCGCAGCCGGTCGAGATGCGGCTGCAGGTGCGAGGCCATTCCGTCTTTAAACTCCTGTACGGTCCCTTTTTTGAGGATGCGCACCAGGTCTTTGTGCGTGATTTTCCCGGAGACGTATTGTTTGTTCTCCAGTTTCATCACATATCCGAAAACGGGGAGCAGCAAAGTCTGGAAACGCTTCATCGTTTCATTGCCGGTCATCTGGTATAACTTGCCATGGAAGGCGATTTCGTTGTTGATCCGGAAGTTGTCGCCCTTCGTTTCGCGGGCCACGATGTCTTCCAGCTCGGCGATGTCTTGCGGGGTTTTGTGGATGAACAGCAGGTCGGCGATGCCCATTTCGAGGACGAGCCGCAGCTCGAAAAGGTCCTGCAACGTAGATTCGTCGATGATCTCGGGGGTCAATACCTTTTCGAAGGTGCCCATGATATCGGGGTTGCTGATGACCATCCCCGTTTTCTTTTTCGTTTCGATGATGCCCAGCATCTTGAACCGGCTGAGCGCTTCGCGGACCACGTTGCGGCTCACGCCCAGGGCGGCGGCCAGTTCCAGTTCCGTGGGAAGGGGGTCTCCCGGCTTGAAGTTCTCTTTGGCGAAATACTCGCGCAGGCTCGCTTCTACGCGCTCAGCCATGGATTTGGCGGCAATCGGTTTGATACCGTTCAGCATACATTTTGTTTTTGTACCACAAGTGAACAAATATACTCATTTGCCGGGGATTCTTATCGATAACCAAAAATTCTCCCGCGCCGGAAGGCCGGCTCATCCAATTAGATTAATTTGCAGCCTCTTCCAATATCTATGAAACGGATCTTACTGATTTTTGCCAGTTGCATCGCGCTGCAAACGCAGGCACAGCAGCTTTCTCCGTCCACTTCCGACATGGCCGCGCTTTCACAGGCCATCGCGCAGGATTTCCGGGACCGCGACAGTTATACCGCCAAACAATTGAAAAGGCAATTAAAGAGCGCTGAAGATAAAATCCCGAAAGCGGCAGCAGACCTCGCCACTTTCATGGAACTGGCCACCGCCGCGTTCGAGATGTTCGGAAACCCGAAGAACCTCGCAGACTATCTCCGCGAAAACGGCATGGCCGATACCCTCGCTACCCGCGTTGCCGAATATGCTTTTTACCTGCATTCCCTCCGCCTGCCGGCTGATCCCATGCTGGCTTCCGGGTATCGTTACGGCGTGAAACTGTTTATGGATACCGCCCGTTCCCGGTATTATATAGTGACCATCACCAACCCGAAGATAGCATTGCGGAAATATGCCGTAGGCGATAACGGCGCTCCGGAAACAATTGTAACCGGCCGCCTGTACGGCAACGCTATCGTTCCGGAAGAACGCGATACGACCCTCCGCCTCTTCTTCCTCAACGGCGTACTGGGAGAATACAATGGCAGCGAAGTGGCGCATGAATACTTCGAGGCCAGTCCGCACGGCGCTTTCGTCCGCAACATCAGCGTCTCCGCCTTCGAAGGCATCATCCCAGCCGATATCCCCACCGCCGCGGCGCAGCTCGCCCCGAACCCACCCGACCATCCACCCATCTTCCCAGGCGGAGATGCCGCACTGGAGGAATACCTGTCCAAAAACATCCGTTTTCCGGAGCGCGCCCGCAAAAAAAACATCTCCGCTACCATTACTGTATCGTTCATGGTCGATACTACCGGTAAAATAGCAGAAGCCAAAACCATGGGAGCGCCCAAGGGATATGGACTGGAAGAAGAAGCCCTGCGCGTCGTAAGCGCCATGCCCGATTGGCTACCCGGCCGTCAGAAGGGAAAGGCGGTGAACGTCCGTTTCAGCCTGCCGCTTCACTTCACACAATAAAAAATATGAAGGCTCGCCCACCGCGGGCCCTCTTTTTGCCTATTTCGATCGTTTGGCTTACATTTGGGTCCATCAGCCCGGAGCAAACCTTCAGCAGATCATACGGACCATCAGCCCCCGAAACACGAAACCCCGGCATTACCCTTCGTACATCGCAGCCCGATAAAAATTTGATCACCGCCTCCGCCGGGGGCGCAACCTGTTTTGCCATGCGCAGCACCCGTCGCAATCCGAACAACAGTTCGCGGAAACCCTCCGCCCAGCCGTCTTTCTTCAACCCGCCGCAGGCTTCGGCTACCCGGCACAAACTGGCCTCCACGGCCGGAAAGGGCGAGCCCATCCCCGCCCCCACCCGCCATTTCATGGAAAACGCCTTCGGCGCCGATTTCTCCAACGTCCACATCCACACCGGCGCATCGGCCGCGGAACTGAACGCCGACGTGCAGGCCAAAGCTTTCACTTACGGAAGCGATATCTACTTCGACCATCAACAATACCAGCCCCATACGCCCGAAGGCCAGCACCTCCTCGCCCACGAACTGACGCATGTCCTCCAACAGGGCAACACCTCCAAAAGGCGCATCCAGCGGGCGGATATCCATCACCGCAAACTCACCTGGGCCGATTTCACGGCAGACGTCCCCAAGAAAACGACCGGGTTCGAAGCCGCCACGAAATCGGACATCGAAGATTTCGACGTATCTAAATACCCTTTCAAAAAACTCACCGAAACGGAAAACGGCACCTCTTTCCAATCGGGCAAAAAGGTGACCGATTGCGAGAAAGGAAAAGACAAAGACAAAAAAGCCGCCGAACATCCGGAGAAATACAAAGCCTACAAAGTGAACATCGAAGGCGATACGAGCAAGCTCAAAGTGAAAGCCTACATGCGACAGGAAGAATCCTGGGCCAAAAAATGGCTGTACGACCCCAAAGAGCGCGAAGCCCACGCCGATACATTCGTGCCCGCCTGCGAAAGCCAGTTCAACAAAAGCCAGACGTCTTCAGAAAAAGCGTGCGACAACGACGTGAAGACCTGCGCCGCGGAAATGAAGAAAAAGAAGCTCGCCTCCTATAAAATCTACAACACCACCGTCACCGACCCGGCAGATTGCGGGAATATCAAGCCCAATTGCGTGAAAGACCGGATGAGCAGCGTCAAATACCAATGGAAAAACCATAACAACGTGAAAGTGGAAGCGTCCAAGCTGGGCGATTGCAAAACCTCGTTCAAGAAAGGCCTCATCAATACAGGTCTGGCGGATTCCAGCACATCGCTCCTGAACCACGAGCAGCGCCATTTCGACATCACGCACCAGGTGGCCGAAAAGATCAGCACCGAAATGCAGACCCTCGCCTCCTCGTTCGCCACGAAGGAAGTGGAAGCCTGCGGAAAAGGAAATGCGCTGGCCGCTGCCGAAAAGGAGCTGAAAAGCCAGCGCAAAAAGCTGTCGGACAAAATGAAAGCCATCCGCAAAACCCTCGGCACTTACCAGAAAAATTACGATAACGAAACCAACCATAGCAAGGTGGTGAAAGCGCAGGATTGGTGGAACCGCAATATCGACGCGGGTTTGCCGAAATCGTCCGGGGTGAAGGACAAGTTCATCTAATCATTTCCCTTCACGATCTGCATGATCTTCAATTTGTCGATGATCAGCAGGAGGATGAAAACCGATAACGTACCCAGGAACACGATGCCCAGCAGGATGCAATTGTACTGGACCGTCCATTCCAGCGCCGTTTTCATACGGTGGAGGATAGATATGCCCTGTTTGGCGCGACCTTCGAACAATGAAAATTTCACGGTACAATATTCATTATCGGCATTGAAATCGTCCAGCTGCACGCCAAGTTCCTGGAGTTTGGTTTCGGTTTCCAGGATTTTATCGTGCAGCGATACGAAATCCCCGATTTCTCCGCCTTTCGTCTTCAACTCCATGAGCGAAGCCAGTGTTTTTTCCAGCGACGCCTTACGGGCATTGAGCTGCGCGTACTCGTTGGTTTTATCGACCTTCTCTACGGACATCGAGCGGATTTCGCCTATCTGGCAGACCACAGCATAGAAGGTGTCGAACTTTTCCGGATGTACGCCGATGACGAGGTGCAATTCGCGCGCCCCTTTGAGGCCGTCTGCATGTTCATACTGGACCATGCCGTGAAAATCAGCGGTTTTGCTGCGGATAGCATGACCGTCTTTCTCGAAATTCGAGGAGCGGGAAGTAACTTCCGCAGTTTTCTCGTACTTCTGCGGCGACGGTACATTGCTGTTCATGTGAGGCGCATCCATTTTTACCTGCGGCATGGAGAACTTTTCGGAAGCATAGTTTTTCCGGATATTTTCGATGCCGTCGAAGAAACCGCTGCGGGAAGACGAGCTGGCGGCCGAAGGGCTCACATACCCGACGATCATCCTGAATACGAAAAGCAGCATAAAGCCGGCGATGAACCAGCGGCCGAGGCGCCAGGCACGTTTGAGGAAGGGAGATTTCATGGAGAAAGGTTGTTATTTCAAAGGTTAAGGATGTAGGGGGATGTAAAATTCCATAAATGCATCACCGGTCTTTCGCATCGGCGATCATGGCCTCGAAAAACCAGGTGATCCCTGCCGCCGCGTACCCCAGCAGCCGCGAATCGTCTCCCAGTTCAGACGAAACGATCTGCGTCTTTTCCCGGATCTGCGTCATGCAATACGTATTGATCGCCTGCTGCATGGGCAGGGTGATATATTGCCGGGCCGCCGCGATCTTACCGCTCAGGATCACCATTTCCGGGTTGAACAGCTGGATGAGGATGGAAATGCCTTTTCCGAGGTTCGTCCCGATGTTGGACAGCAGCTGGATGGAATACTGGTCGCCCTTGTTGGCCGCGCGGATGATCAGTTCCGTTTCGATGCGGTATATTTCTTTGTTGGACAGGTCGTTGATGATAGAGTTCTGTCCCGACAAAATCCCTTCCCGCGCCATTTTCGACAACGTCATCCCCGACGCCACCGTTTCCAGGCAGCCATATTTGCCGCAGTAGCACAATTCCCCGTTTTCGACGAAAGGCATATGCCCCATTTCCCCCGAAAATCCCGAACTGCCGTGCTGCACTTTGCCGTCCATGATGATGCCGAGGCCGATGCCCCAGTCCATAAGGATCACCAGTACGTTCTTGCGGCCGATGGCGTGGCCGTACCGCAATTCGGCGAGGGCGGAGCCTTTCACGTCGTTCTGGATCACTACGGGCATGCCGAGTTGCTGCTCGAAGGCTTCGCGCAGGGTGAGGCCGTCGGTTTCATCGAGCAGGTAGCTGTAGTTTTCGCCGCTGATGGGGTCGATGAGCCCGGGCATGCCCACGGAGCAGCCTACGAGCCGGGATTCTTCGATCTTGGCGGTGCGGATGAGGTCGCGCACATGCTCGATGAGCGTTTCGAAGAAGGCTTTCCGGTTGCGGGAAAGGGCCACGGGCACGGTTTTGACGGGCGTTACGAAGTGGTTGTTATTGTCCACGATCGCCATGCTCGTTTTGAACAGTTCTATATCGATGCAGATTTCGAAGATCACATTGCGCTGGAGGCGGAAAAGGTCTGGTTTCCGCCCGCCGATCGATTCCCCGACCCCGCGCTTCTCCACGATCTTCTCCCGCGTCAGCTCCGCCAGCATTTTGAAAACCGTAGGCGCGCTGATGCCAATGGTATCGCAAAGGCTCGAGATGGACGAGGGGCCGTTGGTATAAAGATGTTGCAGCAGCCTGTATCTCAACTGGATCTGCTTTTTGCTCAAAGTCGGGTCCATCGCGAAAGGCTCGCGGTTTAACAAATTAACGTTCATATGACCTGCGTTTTCCGGTTCCCTACAAATCTTTGAAAAATTTTTTAATGAAGTCAATAATTTCTATTAAAAAATCAAAAAAGATTTCGGCATGGAAAAATTAGTCCCGTTATTGTATCTGCATACATCAAATTCATGGGGAAGGCCGGATACAACATGCAAAACGACCGGCCTGCAGCAGCGGGGATTTCTACGACAGACAGGCATTTTGGCAAAAAGCAGCAAAAAGCGACAGAGATGATGATTGAAAAAACCGGCCGGCAGGGCCGGTTTTTCTATTTTACCCAGTTGGATCAATTTTGCCCGAACCCGGTGGTTTTCAATTCCTTTTTGACAACGGCGTACTGTTCCGCGGCCTTTTGGAGCCTTTTGCGGATGAACCCCACGAGGTTCCTGGGCGCCAGTACCCGCATCATTTCCCCGAAACCCAGGATCTCGCGCTCCAGTTCGAAGTTCAGCGTGACGTCGATCCGGACCATGATGCTCCCGTCTGCCTCCTGGCGGAGGAGTTGCTGCGAATGATGAAGGGGCTTGGTCAGTACGTAGGGTGCCTGGTTGGGATGCACCCAGAGGACGACCTTCTGCGGGCGGTCGCGCTCCGACCGCGTGACCCCGAGCGTTTCGCCGAAATACCGTTCGAAGTCGACGCCCGTGTAGGGCACATAGTCTTTGGGGGACATTTCCATGAACTCCACGATCCGGTCGAGCGCCAGGGTCACCAATGCGCTGCCTTTCCGCGGATGGGTGATGAGGAACCACCGGTTGCGGTATTCCTTCAGCAGGTACGGGTGGTACACGGCGGGGACGGGGGCTTTGGCCTTGAAAGACTGGTACGTGATGAGCAGCGGCACTTTTTTGCGGATGGCCTGGTACAGGGGCAGGATGTGCTCCAGGCCTTTCAATAGTTTATTCCCTTCGAGCTGGATGTGGTTATGCTCGCGGTTCACGGATTTATGGAGGCTGTTTTCCAGCCGGGCAATGATATCGTTCATATCATCGAAATAATCGAACCCGTTCATCTGGCGCAGTACGCTCACGATCTCCGACATTTTCTCCACATCGGCATCCGTCACTTTCGAATGGTTGATGCTGTAATTGCTGTCGGAATACGTGTAGTACCGTTTGTTCAACACCACGATGGGCGCATTGTAGCCAAGCTTGTTGCTGCGCATGAGCTGGATATCGGCCTGAACGGTGCGCTTGCTCACGCCACCGGTGATGCCTTGGTATTCGTACAGGGCTTCCGACACTTTTTCGATCAGCATGTCCAGCGTCCATTTGCGGTGGCTGTTGCGGAGGCACTGGTCGATCGTTTTGTAACGGATCAGGGCAACTTTATGTATCGCCATAGGAAGGGGATTTCCGGTAAATATATCCCACCCCGTCCAATTACGCAACAAAACTACGCAATACAGTTGCGCAGTTTGTCCAACCCGTCATTCATCCTGCCAATTAATTTCTAAATAAAACATTACCATTCAATTAATTACAAAATATTTTAAAATTTCTTGCCACTGCGCACGTCCCCTGCATCCTACTGCGCAAATATTTGCATTGTCAAACAACGATAGTTCTTTACGACGCAAAAACGGAACAGTAGCTCAGCTGGTAGAGCAGGATAGTTCAGCGATTGCCCGACATGCGCGGCCAGGCTGATCTTACTTCACGCGCCTTGAACGCCCGTGTCGCGGGTTCGAACCCCGCCTGTTCCGCAATCGGTCAAGTCCGGCTTACTTCCAACACGGCTCATGCAGGTTCGAATCCTGCCTTTTGGAGCCGGGCTATTACCGTTCAGGTCAATGTCTGCTTACTGCCAACTTCCTTTTAGAACGCAGCGGACAAATTACCTAAGTTCTTTATTTCGACGGAACAGTAGCGCAAAGTGGTTAGCGCACATTATGTATGAAATCCACCGGTTACCTGTGTGCAGGTCAAGCTGGGATTTATTGCTCATTTTTGGATGATGGGGTTGCGGGTTCGAACCCCGCCTGTTCCGCCAACGGTCAAGTCCGGCTTACTTCGCCTGTAAAAAGGCCAACCAGGAATCCAGCCGGGCGATTACTTCACCGGAGGTCAACCGCCGCTTACTCCCATCACTCAAAATGACGAGCGGCGGGATCACCTCCTTCAACAAACCAACATGAACAAACAATTACAAACAGTCGCCATCCGCCACCAGGCGGTTTACATCCCGGAAACGGGCGCCTGTGTTTCCAAAACACTCCGGGAGCCCGCGGCCAGCCTGGCCGTGAACCTCGCGAAGCTGGGATTCCGGATGGACGAGCCCCTCCTCCACCAGGTGAACCAGCTGCCCGCGCCGGCCGTGCTCGCCGTGTACGAAGCTTTCCGCGAAACACTGCAGGTCAACCGGAACTGGACGCCCCTCGTGAAGGGATGGGACCAGCCTACCGGCGAAAAGCGCTCCCATCACTGGATCGCCGCCATCGCCAATATTTTCCGTGAAGATTTCGAAGGAACGGCGCTCGCCTGCGGGCACCTCATCCCCGACCATACGTTCCCCCTCGAACGTTACAACGGCTGCCCGTTCTGCGGAATGCCGTTCGAAACCGGTGTAAAGATTTTCACGGGACAAGGCACCGAATACAAACTGCTCACGCTGTGGACGGATGCTTCCATGCAAACCGCGCTCCACGACCTGCTGACCTCCAAAACCGCGCTGGATGCCACACAGGCCGATTCGCTGCGCATTTTGCTGGCGCATTACCCGCTGCCCGACGTAGCCATCGGGATGAAAGAAACCCTCATGCTCGTGATCTCCGCGCTGGCAGCCGCCGGCAAGGGAAAGGAAGCGGGAAAGCTCCTGCAATCGCCCGGAGACATCCTGCGATACCTGTGGTTCCGGCATACGGGGTTCCTGCAGATCGTGCAGCCGTCCGTTATCGAAAAACGCACGGCGCGGAACAACCTGCACATCGCGCCCAGCGCCGGAAAAGCACAGAAAGCGCAGGCCGCCTCCAAATCCCGGCTGAAACTGAAGTACGGAAGAAAGGAAGCGCGCATGGTAGCAGGATGGATCAACAGCATGCCTCTGTCTGCCGAAAAAGCGGCGGAACTGATGCACCCGAAAAGGGAAATCTGGGTACGTTACATCCGGGCGCTCCGCCTCGCTGAATTCAGCCACCGGCCGGGCATGGAAAAACTGGAACGGCTGATGGACGTTTTCTATCACCGGAAATATGAAGTATGGGCCGGAAAACTGGAACAGGCGCGCATCCGCCACGACGCAGCCACTGCATTCGGTTTGCTGCAGGAACGCCCCGGGCAATTCGCACGGGCACTGTTCTCCAACATGCTGTGGTTCGGGAAAGAAGAAACGCTGCAGGCATTCGGGCAAGTGAAGGGACAAGTGCCCGCACGGTTGCTGCTGACGCTGAACAGCTACGCGGAAAACTACTTCGTGCTGAAAATGCCCCGGGCCGTAAAGCCCCTGGGAGGGACCACCAAACAGGTGAAACCCAACCCGCTGCTGGCGCTGTACCCGGACGAACAGCGGGAGGCCATGGCACAGGGGATCGAACAGGTGTTCCTGGAAACGATGTCCGACCGCTACGCCGCACAGCCCACCGCGAGCCGCACCATCTTCATCGACCCGGTATTGCAGATGATGCCGATGCCCGTAGGAGCACGTTCGGAGAACGTGCAAGACCTGCCGTCCGCGCTCATGGGAACACGCTTTCCCGTTCCGGGCAACCAGGTGCGGCTCTTCATGCAATGGGGCAAAGACCTCCCGGCGCAGCACCTGGATATGGACCTGAGCGCAGGCATCGTGTACGAAAAGAAAACGGAGATCTGCAACTTCGGGAAACTGAGCATTACCGGCGCACGGCATAGCGGAGACATCCGCGCCATCCCGAACCGGCGTGGTACAGCGGAGTACATCGATATCGACCTCGACGTACTGCAAAAGGCCGGAGCACGGTACGCCGTGTTCACCTGCAACGCCTACAGCAACGGCGCCATCTCCCCCAACCTCGTGGCCGGGTGGATGAACAGCGCACATCGGATGCAAGTGGATGCCGATACCGGAGTGGCTTACGACCCTTCCTGCGTGCAGCACCAGGTGCGGATCACGCAGCCGCTGACCAAAGGCTTGATCTTCGGCGTGCTCGACATTGCCGCCGGCGAGATCATCTGGCTGGAACAGGCGTTCGACGGGCAAACGGCCTACAACCTGAACCTGAAAACGCTGGAACTCCAACTGGCAAAGCTCCAGGCGCGGACTACCGTGGGACGGCTGCTGGAACTGAAAGCCCGGGCACAAGGGCTGACCATCGTGGAAGAAGCGCAGGATGCCGACGAGGCGTATACAAAAGAATGGGCGCGCAACATCGCCGCCGTAACACAATTACTGACCGACTGACGACGCCCTTCGGGGCATCGCCGGCCTTACATCCATAACCCAATGAGACAACAAATAACGACATCGCTGCAATCCCTCGTGGCTGCCCACCAGGTGAAAATACTCTTCGCCTGCGAATCGGGCAGCCGGGCCTGGGGGTTCCCATCGCCGGACAGCGATTACGACGCAAGGTTCATATACGTTCAAAAACCGGAAGCTTACCTTTCGCTCAGCGACGCTAAAGAGCAATTGTCGCTGCCGCTGACCGGCGAGCTGGACATATGCGGATGGGACCTCCGCAAGGCGCTGCGCCTGCTGTACAAATCGAACTGCACGCCTTTCGAATGGCTGCAATCGCCGGTGGTGTACATGGAGCAGAAAGGTTTCCGCGAAAGCATGACAGACCTGCTCCCGCTGTATTTCAATGGCCGCAGGCAGGTGCATCACTATCTCGGCATCGCGCAGGGCGCGCTTGCCACGATGCAGGGAAAGCAGATAGGCGTCAAGAAACTGTTCTATGTATTGCGCCCGCTGCTCGCCGCCAACTGGATAGCAACAATAGGCGAGTATCCGCCCATGACCCTGCAGCCCTTGCTGGAACTGGCTCCTGCCAGCATACAACGGATGGTGAACGATTTGATGCGATGGAAAACGGAAGCCGTAGAAAGTGCGCCGGTGGAAGTTCCCGGAGAACTGATGCAATTTATGACCGAACGTATGCGATCGCTCGCGGAATCGGCACCTTCCGAAAACAGGATGTCCGTTTCCACTGCGCCGCTGGACGCATACTTCCAAAAAATGCTGTCATGTTAGACATAGCTTACCTGAAAGCGAATGGCCTCGTGCTTTTTGAGGCCCTGAGCGGCAGCCGGGCTTACGGGCTGGACACGCCATCGTCCGACACCGATGTGAAAGGCGTGTTTTACCTCCCGCAGCATCTGTTCTTTTCGGGGGAATATGTGCCGCAGGTAGCCAACGCTTCGAACGACGTGGTGTATTACGAACTGGGGCGGTTCGTGGAGCTGTTGTGCAAGAACAATCCCAACATGCTGGAATTGCTCTGCACGCCGGCAGCTGCGGTAAATTTCCGGCACCCGTTGATGGACGCGTTCCCGAAGGAAATGTTCCTATCGAAACTGGCGGAGGAAACCTTCGCCGGGTACGCCTGGTCGCAGATCGGAAAAGCGAAGGGGCTGAACAAGAAGATCAACAACCCCGAGCCCGAAACGCGCAAAACCGTAATGGACTGCTGTTACGTGACGGCAGGAGGCAAAACGGTATCGCTGGCGGCCTGGTTGCGGGCCACGCGCAGGCGCCCGGAACATTGCGGCCTCACGGCGATGCCGCATACCAAAGGCTTGTACGCCCTGTATTACGATGAAGGTGCGGGATACCGGGGGATCGTTTCCGGCGCGGAAAGCGATGATGTGCATTGTTCGCCCGTGGCAAAGGGAACGGTGCCGGAAGCGTACCTTTTCTTCAACCAGGAAGCGTATTCCGCACATTGCCGGACTTACGCCGCGTATTGGAAATGGGTGAGCGAGCGCAACGAAGCGCGGTTCACCGGCAACCAGGCGCACGGCAAAGGGTTCGATGCGAAGAACATGATGCACACCATCCGGCTGTTGCGCATGGCGCATGAACTGTTTACCGAAGGCGAATTGCGGGTATGGCGGGGCGACCGGGAAGAACTGCTCGCCATCAAGCGCGGGGAACGGGATTACGATGCATTGCTCCGCGACGCGGAAACGCTCATGGCGGCCATCGCATCCGCCGCGCAGAAGAGCCCGCTGCCCGGTAAGCCCGATACCGGTGCCGCGCGAAATGCCCTGGCGGCCGTGCGCGAAATACTGTATTACCCTGCTGTTCTCTGATAAGGGCGGGTTTAGCCCGCCGATTGTTGCCCTATACCGAAACGGAATGTCCCGCCCCTGAAAAGGCGGGCTTCCGGATTTCGGGGGTTCCCCGGAGGATAGTCAACCGGCGGAAAAAACACGCTGCTGCGCAAAGCGAACTTACCATTGCCCCCTCGATGCTGAAAATCTTCCGTAACTTCCGGTTACGGACAAAATCGCCCGGCATGAAAACCCACATCCTCAACCAGCTCATCAACTTTTTCTGGATGGCCCTGTGCTGCGCTCCCCTGCTCTGGTACTGGCTCCTGGCCGGGTGGGACGTTTGGGCCTGGATATTTATCACCGTTTCGTGCGTGATGGGCCTGCTGCCCCGTTCATTGCTGAGATGGACGCAACTGGCCACCACCCGCCGGGGATTCGAAAAACTGGGCGTGAAAGCCATCCGGAAGCTCACGCAAAACGGCGACTGGGCCAATGCCGCCACTGGCAGTGCCGGTAACACCGTCGGCAACCTCGCCGGTGCGGAAAGATACCGTGCCACCATCAACATGTACGAACGTTTCCACCTCATCTGCGGCTTCTTTTTCCTCTTTTCCGGACTGCACGCTTTTACGTTTGGCCATTGGATATTAGGGACGCTCAACCTTGCCACCAACCTCGTTTTCAATGTGGCGGCCATTATCCTGCAACAGTATAACCGGTTGCGGATCGACAACCTGCTGCGTAGCCATACCTCCTGAATACTCCTTCCATTTACTGGTTGAAAAAGCTTTCTTTCTCTGTATTTCCATTTAGCCCCCTGCAACCGTCTCCCCCAAAAAAGCTTAATAAATCACCATGTATAACAGGTGCATTTTTCGGATTTCGTATGCTTCTTTATGAAAATTTTAATCGAAGTTATCTGTTAATCTTAAAGTATTTAAAATTAATGAAACAAACTGAAATAACTACAGATATTTGAAACGCATACATTCAAAATATATCGAAATATAATCCAATCGATCGAAAAACATAATTAAAGTCTATTTGGATAATAAATCAAAATCGAACCGATGAACAGTATCAACCAGTCTATCGATTCTTGACATCATTTACTTCATCCACGTTTTGCTGACCTGACCAGCTGATCCATTCCGGAAGCCGAAGCTTTCCGTATCCTGCCCAATGCAGGCATGCTGTGGTGCCATGCGCGCCCGGAGTGACATCGCTATGCCTGCCATTTACCTAACGCTGCCATGGAAATTCTTTCAACCACTCATACCGCTATGAAGTATCTATTCCTTTTATCATCGCTCCTGCTATGCATGCTGCAGGCAGACGCCCAGCAGAAAACCGTGCGGGGCAGCGTTTCAGACACCACGGGTGCGCCCATTCCCGGCGCAACGGTCATCGTAAAGGGAACCAATATCGGCACGGCCGCCGGTGAGGATGGCCGCTTCGAGATCAGCGTTCCCGGCAACAATGCCGTTATCATCATCAGCTCCATCGGCTTTCGCGAACGCGAGGTAACCGTAGGCACGCAAACCCATTTCAACATCCGGCTTTCCCAAGGAGGCAAAGACCTCGAAGGCGTGGTGGTCATGGGTTTCTCCACTGTGGAAAAGCGCCACGTCGCTTCTTCTGTGGCGCAGATGGACATGAAACAGGCCAAAACCCGGCCAATCGCAAAAATGCAGGAAGCATTTTCCGGCACCATTCCGGGTGTGACCATGATGCAGGGCTCCAATCTGCCCGGATCCGTGCCCGGCACTATTTCCATCCGGGGCATCAGCACCCTTCAGAACGCCGAGCCGTTGGTGATCGTGGACGGGATGGAAATGTCGCTCACCGACATCGATCCCAACCAGGTGAAGAGCATCACCATCCTGAAAGATGCAGCCTCCGCCTCCATGTACGGTTCCCGTGGCGCCAACGGCGTAATCATCGTGGAAACCGAGCGGGGCGTGACCGGCAAATTCAAGGTGGACCTGAACTCCTGGTACGGCATCTCCAAACCCATCGACCTGCCCAAATTCGTGAACGGCGCAGATTACATGCGCCTCAACAACGAAGCCCGTACGATGCAGGGCCAGGCACCCATCTTCTCCGAAGATTCCATCATGAAAATGGCAACCGGCCAACTGCCCAGCGTAAACTGGCTCGATGAGGTGATCCAGCGGAACGCGACTTCCAGCAACACCAATCTCAGTGTTTCCGGCGGCGGCGGCGTGGGTACTTTCAACCTCATGCTTGGCTATCAGAACGAAGGCGGCCTCAACGATATCGAGGGCACCCAGAAATTCTCCGCACGCTTCAACACCAACATCAATATCGCCGACAAATTCGTGCTCATGGCCGACTTTTACGCCCACCGCCTGCAGGTAGACCGCCTTTACGCCAATGACGACGGCCACGGCCTGTACTCCATCGCCTGGAGGATGAACGCCTCCCAGCAAGTGTTCTACCCCAACAACGGGCTCAACATCGCGGAGCACTACCAACTGCACAACAGCATGAACCCCGTAGCTTCCATCAACCGCGGCGGCACCAAGAATTACATGCACGACTGGAGCACCATCAACCTCCGTCCCAAATACAACATTACCAAGAACCTCAATATCGAAGGGAACGTTTCGTACGTGATCAAAAAATCCGCAGAGAAATACGAGCGCCCCACCTTCAAATTCTACGACGGCAACGGCAAACCCGTTACCACCTGGGCAAACGCCGTCGGCGCTACGCAAAACGTGGCCGAAAGCCAGCTCACTTCCCGCCTGCTGCTGAATTACACCGGCAATTTGCGCGGCCGGAAAGACAAAATCTACTTCACCGCCGGCGCCGAAGCCATGAACTGGATCTTTTCCGATTACAAGGAAATCAGCAAGGCTTCGTTCTTCAGCAAACTGAACTATTCGCTCGACAGCCGTTACATCCTCGAGCTGACGGCCCGCGGCGACGGCAGCTCCAAATTCGCGCCCAACAACCGCTGGGGCTTCTTCCCCTCCGCGGCGTTCGCATGGAACGCTTCCAACGAATCGTTCCTGCAACCGCTCGTGAAAAGCGGCGCCATCAATAACCTCAAATTCCGCCTTTCCTACGGTTTGATCGGTAACGAAAACGTAGACCCCTATCTGTGGGAGGAAATCGTGAACACCTGGGGCTGGACGATGCGCACGCCCAACCTGAACTTCTCCTGGGAGAAACAGAAACAATGGAACGTGGGCATGGAGCTGACCACGCTCAATAACCGCCTGACCTTCGGCGCGGAAGTGTATAAAAAACATTCCTTCGACCTGATATACGGCGAATTCCCCGTTCCGCCGCTGACCGGTTCCTACTACCTCACCTCCGCAGTGAACATCGGCGAAGTGGACAACAAGGGCTTCGAACTGTCGCTGAACTGGAGCGACAAGATCGGCGACTTCCAATACAGCATCGGCGGCATGCTTTTCGACAATAAAAACGAAGTGCTGAAAGCAGGCTACCGCGCCAATGATACGCTCATCTTCAAAGACAATACCGATAAAGTATGGTTCCCCGGCGTATCCATCGATAACTTCTACGGTTATCAATCCAATGGTTACTTCCGCGATGCGGATGATGTAGCGAAGACGCCCGCCAAACTGCCGAACACGCTGCCCGGCGACATCAAGTACATCGACCAGAACGGCGACGGAGTGATCAACAATCTCGACCGCGTGAACCTGGGCGATCCCTTCCCGCATATGAACTACGCCATCAACCTGAACCTTGGCTACAAGCGCTGGGATTTCGGGGTGATCGGTCAGGGCGTAGGCAAGCGTACCGGCCGCCTCGGCGGAATGGAAGGTTATCCCGTACTGGTCGACGGAGCCACCAACGCGCTGGGAGCCCCGCGCCAATACTATGCAGACAACCGCTGGACGCCCGAAAACCAGAACAGCCGCTTCCCCCGCGTATGGACAGGCGCCAGCACCAACACCTATCTGAGCGATGTTTGGCTGGGCGACGCGTCTTTCTTCCGCTTCAAGATGATCCAGCTGGGATACACGTTCCCGAAGATCGGTGGCAACATCCGTAACGTCCGCGTTTATTTCAACGCACAGGATGCCATCACCTTCACCAAATGGGAAGGCCTCGAACCGGAAAGAAACGGCGGCAACGGCAGATATCCCCGTATGGCCGTATTTAGCCTCGGCCTGAAAGCTACCATGTTCTAATCAACTTATTATCCAGATATGAAGAAGTTTATATACGCCTCTCTCATTTGCGCCACAGCGCTCGGCGGGTGCGAGAAATTCCTCGACAAGACAGACCCGACTGCCACCAAGTTCAACGAATTCTTCAATACGGAAGAAGACCTTCGCCGCGTGGTATACTCCAGCATGACCGACGTTTTCTCCGGCCCCGGCCTCACCGCCAAACTGCCGTACATGGAAGACGGCAAGTCCGACAACGCCTACAGCCGCACGGAAAGCCATCATCATCAGCTGATCGCCAACGGCAACTTCAACTCCAACACCCAGGCATTCCTCTATTACTACGAACTGCACATGAAGCACCTCGGCCGCCTGAACGTGTTCATCGCCAATGCCGACCTTCCCTATGTGGAAGACGAAGCCGTCCGCGCCAAATACAAAGGCGTTTTGGAAGGCATCCGCTGCCTGCATTATTTCTGGCTGGTTTCCCGCTGGGAAAACGTACCGTTCTACCTGGAGCCGGCCGATATCGAATCCGCCACACAGCCGTCCAAAACGAAAGACGAGATCCTTTCCGTGCTGTTCCCCATGGCAGAAGAGATCGCCAATAAACTGCCGCCCCAGACGTATACCGCCGATAGCTACATGTTCAATAAGTTTTCGCTGAAAGCCGTTATCATGCGCTATTACCTGTATTTCGGGCGATACGCGGACGCGGCGCGCCTCGCCAAAGAGATCATGGACAGCGGTAAATACGAACTGCATCCGAATTACGGTGACCTTTTCCAATACAAAGCCGACAAAACCAACAAGGAGTTCATCTTTACCATGGACATGGAAAGCCATTCCAACTCGGCCACCAACTCCTTCCAGCACCTGGCCCCCCAATACCGCACCGGCAACGGGCAATCGTTCGTTGTGCCGCTGAAATCGCTCGTAGACGCTTACTGGACCCTCCAGGGCGACCCGATCGACAAAAGCACGCAGTATACCAAAGAACAATACGAACTGAACCCGAAACTCAACCGCGACCCGCGCCTGGCCGCCAGCATCTACATGCCGGGCGATATGTTCGCCACCGAAGCGATCAACATCTACGACCCCAATAACCCGATGTACTACGAAAATGCCCGCGCCAGCCGCTCCGGCTTCTGGTTCCGCAAGTTCGTTGACCAGACGGACGCCTTCAAAACCGGCGGGAACATGCACTTCCCGTATCTTCGCTATGCCGAAGTGCTGCTCACTTATGCCGAAGCGAAGATCATGCTCAACCAGGTAGACGCCCTGGCCAAACAGTGCATCAACGACGTGCGCCGCCGCGCTGGCCTCGATATGGCCGCCGCAGACGTGACCCTCGCCAAATATGCAGGTTACACCCAGCAACAGTGGACCGATCTTATCCGCAACGAGCGCAGGATCGAGCTGGCGGGAGAAGGCCGCAGATACGACGATATCATCCGCTGGCGCATCGCCGAGAAAGTGCTCAACGAGCCCGCCCTCGGCCACACCCGGATGGTCAATGGTCAGAAAGTAACACTCAAGATCGAAGACCGCACCTTCCGTCCCAACAACTACCTCTGGCCTTTCCACGAAAACAGCCTGAAAGTGGAGCCCGGGCTCAAACAAAATCCCGGATATTAACGCAGCGTTTGACGCCGACACCATTTGTCTGCATACATAATACAGGAAAGCCGGTCGATTTGACCGGCTTTCCCTTTTCCCAGTAAACATTGCTTATTTCGATACCTCTATCTTCCCGAATCCCTTTTCCGAATTCTTCCCCACTTTCACATTGGCGCAATCTTCCAGCCGGATGTTGGGCCGGGCTTGGCCGGAAGGCCGGAAATCCGTACGGATGATGCGGTTATTGGTGAAGGAAAGCCCATCGGTACTACGCGCGAACAGCACGGGATAATCGTATTGTAAAAAGGTGTTGTCGTAAATGCGGATGTTGCGGTGGACGAAGTTCCCCGGCGCCGCTTTCTTCACTTCGGGCTCGATGGCGATGGTATAATTGTGGCCGCCGCTGTTGTAGGCGCATTCCTGGAAAGTATTTCCGCGGATGGTCACGTCAGTAACGGGGCCGGATTCGTACCAGCCGGAAGCGTCGTCAGCGATGAGGATCGCGTGCATGCCGGTACGGAAGAAGACATTGTTCTCGATGAGGACTTTCCGGCGGGTGGTCACGAGCAATCCCCGCGTGTTCGTACCCTCGAAACGGCAGTTCCGCACGGTGAGCGCGGGCGTCCAGGTTACGTTTTCCAGCGCATCGCCTTTTTTGACGCCGGTCACGTCTTTGGTGAATTCCACTTCCATTTCCCTTTCAGATACCAGGCTTGCGGACTTCACTACCGGATATGCATATATTTTAAGGGAAGCGGCGTCGAGAAGGGCGGTACTGTCTCCGGCGAAGAAAGCCTCCATGCCATAGGTCTGCGCGTGGCCGAAACGGAGCTTCAGTTTACGGGGGCCCACGACTTCCTGTACGATGAGGTGCGTACCGTGCACGTTCACCGGATCATCATGCGCGCCGTTGTAGCGGCAGTTTTCGATCGTGATCTGGCCACGGCAGCCCGAAAAGTGCATGCAGTCCGCAAATGCGGCGATGCGCCGGCCATTGTTGCGCGGGATGACGAAAACGCTGTCGTACGAAAGGTTCTCCGAAAACTGCGCCACGATGCCGAGGCCGTGCATGTAATGCATCCGTACGTCGTGCAGGCGCACGTTTTCCGACCGGTTGATGAAAGCGCCCACATGGTCGCGGATAGGATCGCGGACGGTCAGCACATCTCCCGGAACGAATTTCCTGTTCCTGAAATTGCCGCTGAAACGCACGCTGAACGGGCCTGTGAGAAGGGCCTTGCTCCGGTCGAACGGTGCCCAGTTGTCGTACCAGTTCGTGCTGTCGGCCGTATGCACCCTGATGGCGTGGAAATGTTTCATCCCCCAGCCTTCCCCGTACCACTGGAATTTGCTGTCGCGGATGTCGAAACGGGAATCCGGGTGAATGGCGGCTTCCACAACGGAATCGCTGGCGGCGGCGATGGTAAGCTCAGACATGCTGGGCCTTTCAAAATCCACCCGGATGCCTTTGATCGTGATATTCCTGCAATGATCGGCCACCCAGGTGATCATCTTCCCATGAAAAACGAGCAACGCGCCGTTGCCTTCGAGCGTGAAATTTTCCATCCGTTCGAACAGCAGGCCGGTTTTCTTCATTTTGGACGGGCATTCCGTTTCGGAAGAGGTATTGGAAATGTAATATTCCCTTTCGGCGGCGTGTTCGGGCCAGATGTCGTACCGCCCCGGTTCCAGCACCAGCACCGCCGCATTTTTCTCCTTACATGCCGCAATGGCGCGCTGGATGGCGGGCAAAGCATCTTCGTACGTGCCGGGCCGCGCCCCGAAATCCGCCGCGCGAACGGTATCGCCCGGGGCGGCAGCTGTTGCTGAGATCGTGCCGGCCAGTATGGCGGCCATTGCACAGGTAGTTTTGAGTAGCATTATCCTGACTTTATCGTTATCCAATTTTCGCGTGGAATGGCGCCCTTCCCGGGAGGAAGCGGGCGCAGCGGACTGTAGATGTCTAATGTACACTTAATGTACCGGTCTTCCAATCCCGGGAGAATATTCCGCCAGCAAATCGGAAAAAAGTATTACGGAACCGTTTGCAAACCAGCGAAAGCAAAAAAACCTGCAATCCATGCAGGTTTTCAAAGGAAAGAACGAGCTGTTCGCTAATTCCTGGCTTATGATCTGATCCAGTTCAAAAGGTCTTTGTTGATCGTTTCCGCTTCCGTGGTGGGCATCCCGTGCGGGAAACCGTCGTACGAGATGAGCGTGCCGTTTTTGGCCAGCTTCGCGGATTTGGGCGCGGAATTTTCGTAGGGCACGATCTGGTCGTCCGTCCCGTGCATGACCAGCACCGGAACGTCTACCCCTTTCAGGTCTTCGGTGAAATCCGTCTCGGAGAATGCCTTCACGCAATCCACATGCGCCTTGATGGCGCCCATCATGCCCTGGCGCCACCAGTTGTCCTGAATGCCCTGGGAGATTTTCGCGCCGGGGCGGTTGTAGCCGTAGAACGGGATGGTGATGTCCTGGTAAAATTGCGGCCGGTGTTTGGCGGTGTTGCTGCGGATTTCGTCGAACACCGTGATATCCACGCCGCCCGGGTTGGTGGCGGATTTCACCATGATGGGCGGAACGGCGCTGATGAGCACCACGCGCGCCACGCGGCCCTTCCCGAATTTATGCGCATAATGGATCGCTTCGCCACCGCCGGTGGAGTGGCCGACGTGGATGGCGTCCCTGAGGTCGAGGGCTTTGGCCAGCTCCGATACGTCTTCGGCGTAGGTGTCCATGTCATGGCCGTGCGCTACCTGGGAAGAACGGCCGTGCCCGCGCCTGTCGTGCGCGATCACGCGGTAGCCCTGTTCGAGGAAGAAGAACATTTGCGCGTCCCAGTCATCGGCAGACAGCGGCCATCCGTGATGAAACACGATCGGCTGGCCCTTCCCCCAATCCTTGTAATACATTTCGGTTCCGTCTCTTAATGTGATCTTGCTCATTTGGGTGCGTTTTTAGAGTTGAAGAAATAATGCTTTGTTCCACCAAACTACGTATCAATTCCATGCGAGCGCGCCAGCGGAGGCAATCCGGCATCAGTTTACAGGTTCCAGGCAACGGCGCGCGACCGTTCAGCTGTAAATCCCCTAACAACCAATGCCTGCACGTTGTTCGTCGCCCCTGCGCCAAACCTGAAAATTAACCCGCACCTAACAACAAAACGGGCCCCGTTGCAACGGGGCCCGTTTGCCTGGGCCATACTCTGCTTTGCGCAGGCGGGTAAGTTTACAAGCTACCGTACCAGCCCTGGAGCGTCAGGTAGTTATAGATTTGTCTCGCTTTGAAACGCATGGGCGTACCATTCACGGTGCCGTTCCATTCTTCGATCGTTTCGAGGCCGTCGAAGGAATGATTGGTGCTGGTGACGGTCATCGGGTAACCGTCTACCGTAATATAGTCGGGAGAAAGCGGGTTGCCGTACACGATCATCGTGGCGGAACCGCCGGTGTTCAGGGCAACGGTATAGCTGGCCGGGGCGGGCGAATGCGGGTAATCGTCCCAGGTTTTGAAACCGTATACCTGGCTGAAGACTTTCGCTACGGCAGCGTTAGCCTGGGAGATGTTGAATGCGGGCGCAAATGCGATGAAACAAAACAGGGTGCAAAGAAGGATTTTTTTCATGGGTTTTAATTTTCTGGAAGTGAACAATGAGGAATTAAAGCCCACGCAAAGCAGCAGTCAAGCCGTGGTCCGATAGGGTGATGGCGGGAAAAGAGAGCTACCGGTGCAGGCACCGGTAGCTGTTGGATTTCGGTCCCTTTCCATTACCAACCGAATATCTGTTTCAGCGCAGGGTTCAGCACCGTCTGCGTCTGGGGTATCGGGCGATAGTAATATTTCGGTTCCACGAAGGTCCGCGGCTGGTCGCGGTCTACGGTGAACATAATGCGGCCTTTGGTGCCTCCGGAGAGATAGAAGTTGTTATCCTTCCCGGCGGCATCTTTGAGGTGGAATTTCGTGAGGTTTTTCTTCACGTCTTCCGGCAGCCCGGCGATGGGGGATTCATCGTTCGGACTGGCCAGGATGGCGATATCCGGATTACCGTCCCCCGTCACGTCCATGGCACCGAGCGCGGGCACGTACATGCCGCCCTGCGCGTCTTGCAGGCGGGCGCCGGCTTTCCAGCGCATGAGGTCGGAGAAGCGCAGGCCTTCGCAGGCGAGCTCTACCCTTCTTTCGCGGCGCAGTTCCAGCAGCAGGGAGCTCGTCACGCCGGGGTACTGGGCGGCCAGTACGGGATCTGCGGCGGGCGTCAGCGTCATGGCGGGCATCTGCACCCGGGCGCGGAGGAGGTTTACCGTATTGTTGAGGTCTGTGGCCGTGAGGGTCCCCAGTTCGGCTTTCGCTTCTGCGAGGTTCAGCAGCACTTCGGCGTAACGGTAGATGGGGAGTGCGGTGTAGTTCGCGTCCCAACCCTGGCGCTGCGACGGCAGGCGGGGGTAGAATTTCACCTGGTCGTACCCGCCGATGGTGGGCTTGATCACATAAGGCTTGCTATCCTGGTTCGGCGAAAAACCGGGCGAGGCGATGGTCTCGTTCATGCGGGGGTCGCGGTTGGCGAGCACTTCCAGCAAGGTTTTTGTGGCGTAGCCGGGCTGCGCGGTGAAAGGCGTCCCGTCTTTCATGAGGTAGGTTTCGGCCAGGCTGTTGCTCAGCGCCCACTGGTAGCCCAAAACGGTATGGGTGTTGTTGGCCGCGCCCAGCGCCTGCTGGTAGTCGGCCCACATGATGATTTCCTTCACGCCGTTGAGGGTGGCGCTGCAGAACAGGGCGCGGTAGTCTTCCCCGCCCTTCCCGGTATTGTTGATGGTAAACCGGTTGCTGCCCATGATCTGCTCGGAAGCCCAAACGGAACGTTCCAGGAATTTCTTTCCTTCGTTGGTGAGGTTTACTTCCGGATGATACTTCCGGAATGTGCCTTCGTACAGGCCGAACCGGCTCAGCAAAGCCAGGGCGGCCCATTTGGTGACACGGGTGCGGTTGCCTTCGTCGGGTTTGATATTTTCGACGGCGTAGTTCAGGTCTGCCAGGATGGAATCCGCGATGAGCGCGCGGGTGTCGCGGCCTTTGTAAAGATCAGCGTCGTCGGTCGCGAGGGGCTTTCCGTACCAGGGCACATCGGAATAATCGCGCAGTTTCGAGAAGTAGAACATCGCCCGGAAGTACTTCGCGATGCCGATAAAATGACGGATCGCCGTGGCGTCGCCCTGCGCTTTGCCGGCGTTCACCAGCATGAAGTTGATGCGGCGCAGGTCTCCCCAGTTATTCCATCCCCCTACTGTCACCGGCGTCACAGTCCCGCGCACGAGACCGTCCACGTACCCTGCGGCCTGGTAGTTGCTCGTGTTATCGGATTCGATATCCTGGTATGGAACGGGTTGCATCCCATAAAAGCCGTTGCTGTAGGTCTCGAGGTCCTGCGGGTTATTGAAGAACACTTCTTTCGTCACTTCTGTTTTCGGGAACCGGTCGAGGAAGTTCTTTTTGCACGAAACGGCCGCCACCGTCACCATTCCGAAACATATATAAAAATTGATCTTTTTCATGTGTTGTTAGCTTATCCGTTAAAAATTCAGGTTCAGGCCGCCGGAGTAGGTTTGCTGGAAGGGATACACGGAACCGTCCAGTCCTTCCGGATCGATCTTCGCTTTCAGGTGAGAGCGGGTCCAGATATTTTCCGCGCTGAAATAAATACGCAGTCTTTCGATGCGGGCTTTGCGGGTCAGCGAGCCCGGCAGCGTATAGCCGACGGTCACGTTTTTCAGGCGCAGGTAGGCTGCGTTCTGGAGGTACCCGGTTTGCGCGGCGCCCAGTTCGGAACCGTCTTCGGCGATATAGGATTTGAGACGGGGGAAGTAACCGTTGGGATTTTCGGGGGTCCAGGCGTCGAGGTTGTGCACCTGTACGTTGGCCCATGGTTGTGCGTATACGCCCCAGAAGTAGTGGTTGCTGGGGTTGGGGTACCAGTCGCGCTTGCCCACGCCCTGGAGGAACACCCGCAGGTCGAAGCCCTTCCAGTCGGCGCTCAGGTCCAGGCTATAGGGCAAACGGATGCTGCTGTTGCCGATCACCCGGCGGTCTCCCGGATCGTCCACGGTGTTTTTGCCATAATCGATCTTCTTGTCGCCGTTCAGGTCGGCGAATTTCAGGTCGCCCACATAGAATTTGTACTTCTGATCGTCGGAGCCCACTTCCGTCTGGTCGGGCCAGTTTTTCAGCTCCTCTTCCGACTGGAAGAACCCTGCCGAGGTAAAGCCCCAGATCTCGCCCCATTCCTCGCCCACGTAGCGGTCGCCGATCAGGCGGGTAGGATTGTCGTATTTGGTGATATAGGCACGGCTGTCTGCCAGGATGAACCTCGCGGAATAGTTCAGCGGCGATCCGCCCACCTGCACGTTATCGCTCCATTTCAGGCTCAGCTCCCATCCTTTCGTTTTCAGCGAAGCGCCGTTCTCACGGGGCTCGCCGGTACCGAACACGGCGGGCAGCGTTTTGCTTTTCACGAGCATGCCTTTGGTTTCGCGTGTATAAATATCGGCGTCGATGCCCAGGCGGTTGTTGAGCCACGACATATTCACGCCGAAGTTGCGCGTCTGTATCTTTTCCCAGGTGAGGGAAGCGGAAACCGCCCCGGGCTGGTTCACCATCATCGGCCGCGCCCCGTCGAGGATCTGGCCGATCTGGCCCGAGCCCATGGTGGGGATGTAAGCGTATGCCTGCGAAATGGCCTGGTTACCGAGCGAACCGTACGATCCGCGCAGCTTCAGGAAATCGAGATGAATGGCTTGCGCCACCGGCTTGAAGAAGTTCTCGCCCGTTACCACCCAACCGGCCGATACCGACGGGAAGAAGCCCCAGCGGTCTTTGGTCGGGAAGCGCGACGTGCCGTCGTACCGGCCGTTCAGTTCCAGGATGTACCTGTCGTCGTAGATATAATTCAACCGGTAAAACAGCCCCTGTACCGCCCAGTCGGTGATCGTCTGCCGCTGGGTAATGGTGCCTGTGGCCAGCTGCGGCGTGGGCAGCGATGTGCTGATCAGGCCCTGGCGGGTGGTGCGGGCGGATTCGTCGTAACGGTATTCCTGGTTAAAACCTGCCAACGCCTGCACATAGTGCTTCTTGGCGAAAGTTTTGTGGAAATCGGTATACACGTTGAACACGTTGTATCGTGCGGCGTCGCTGCCGGTGGTGGCGTAGGAAGGATTGGCGCCCGTGTATTTTACGGGTTGGCCGGGCCCGTCGTAGTACGGCACCTGGATGTCGAAGGAATTGATGGTATTGTTGGTGCGGCGGATGGTAGCGTCGCCCTTCAGGTCCCACACGTCTTTGATGATGTTCAGCTCACCGTTGAGCGTGGCGGTATATTCGTTGATGTAATTCTTGGTACGGCCGCCTGTCTGCAACCTGCCGAAGATGTAGCCGCCGTCTTTGGTCCAGCTGCCGTCGGGGTTGCGGAGAACGGACAGCGACGGAATGCGGTTCAGTTCATGGAAAAAGTTGCCGTCGAGGAATACCGGTGCATCGTAGTCGCGGTTTGTGAACGTAGTGTTGGCGCCGAGTTTGATGCGGTCAGACAGTTGATAGTTCACTTTTGCGCGGAGGTTGTACCGGTTCATGATGTCGTTGCCGTATTTCAGCTGGCCTTCGTAACGGAAGTATTCACCGGAGAGGTAATACGCCACTTTATCGCTCTTTTGAGAAACGCTGAAGTTGGTGGTAGACGTGGGCGCGGAGTTCTTATAGGCTTCGTGGAGCCAGTCTGTGGTACCGTAATAGGCGTATCTGGTAGCGTCGGTAGGGTCCACGATCACGGCGGGGAGCGAAGGGTCGGCGGAGCGTTTCTTCGCGTATTCGCGCACGGCGTCCGGGTACAGGTTGTAGAGCGGCGTGGCGGCGCGGTGTTTATAGTCCATCGTCAGGTATGGATCGGTAACGAGCTTCGGAACGGCGCCCAGGTTGCGGAGCGCGTAGTTCGTGTTCACGGAGATGGAGATCCTGTCGGAAGTACCGGATTTGGTGGTGATGAGGATCACGCCGAATGCGGCGCGGGCACCGTAGATGGCTGCGGCAGACGCGTCTTTGAGCACGGTCACGTTCTCGATATCGGCCGGGTTGAGGCGGTTCAGCTCATCGGGCGTGGCCGGAACGTTGTCTACGAGGATAAATGGCCCCCCTTCCGTCAGCGAAGTAAGACCGCGCACGTTAAATCCGGGATTGGAAGTAACGCGGCCATTGCTGAGGGTGATATTGAGGTTGGGCAGCAGGCCCTGCAGACCGGTGGCGATGTTGTTGATGGGCCGGTTCTGGAGCTCCTTGCCGGAAACCATGTCTACCGCGCCGCTGAGGTTCACTTTCTTCTGCGCGCCATATCCAACTACCACAATCTCCGTCAGCCCGCTGGAGCCGGCTTTCAGGACGATGTTGAGATCGCCGGTGCCGGCTTTTACTTCCTGCGCTTCATGCCCGATGTAGGAAAACACGAGGATGGCCCCTTCCGGCGCTTCGAGGGAAAAATGCCCCGTAGCATCGGTCTGCGTGCCTTTGGAAGAACCTTTTACCATCACGGTCACGCCGATGAGCGGCGTCCCGTCTTCCGACTGCACGATGCCGCGGATGGGCCTGGCCACAACGGTTTCCCCGCTGGGCGTAATGACGATCAGCTTTCCGGAAAGCAGTCTGAAGGTGAGATCGGTGCCCGCGAGGGTTTCCCGCAGGATGTCGATCACGTGCGCGTCTTTTACGCGGATGTTCACTGTTTTGTCAGGGATGGTTACGTTGCGGTAAAGGAAAGTGTAGTCACTTTTCTTGCTTACCAGCGTCAACAGTTTCTTGATATTGATGTTGGCGTAATCCAGGCTGAGCTTTTCCTGCGAATATCCATTTGCGCTAACCTGCAGGAATGCAGCCAGCAGCAGTACGGAAGTCAATTTCATACGCAGTAATATTTTTTTTAATCGCTCTTCAGGTACAGGTAAAATGCATGTACGGATTTTTTTCATATTTTTGGATTGTCGGTTGAATAAGATGGCCGTCCCCTGTGTTCTCAAGACAAGGCGGCAGTTTTTCGGCCAGCATATAAAAGGAGGTGTTGCCGCACTTCCTTTTTTTTATGGCCATGGTCAGCGGAGTAATGTTGCTATATCATAGGCGCAGCTTTTTGATACGTGAATGGTTTACCAGATTTCAATTTGATGATCGCCCAGTGATTTGTATTGGAACTGCATCGTCAATTGCAGCGCCTGGAGTACCTCGGGCAGCGGTTTGTTGTTAAAGGCGCCGGAGAAGACCTCGCCTTTCAGCTTATCATTGTTCAATGTTATACTAACGTTGTACCAGCGTTCCAGCTCATTGGCCAGCTGTTCGAACGTAACGTTCTCGAATTCCAGCCGCCCCTGCATCCAGGCGGGCTCGGAGCTGGAAATGGTCACGGCCGTGTTGTTGCCGGTGGTTTGAATCCGGGTGTCCGGGACCTGCGGTTTCAAGGTAGCCGCCGGTGCGTCTCCCGCAGCCGGCAGATCGATCACCAGCTTCTCGAGGGGCCGCAGTCTCACCTGGGCTTCCTCCCCTTTCGTTTTATAAGCGATCTCCACCTTCCCGGTAATGAGGAATGTCTCGACACGATTGTCTTTCGGATAGGCTTTCAGGTTGAAAGTGGTGCCCAGCACCCGCACGTCCACCTTCCCCGTCCGGATGACGAACGGATGCTCCGCGCTGGCTTTCACGTCGAAAAACCCTTCGCCCGTGAGCGTCACGGTCCTGTCTCCCTTCGCCAGCGCAGCGGAATCATATGTCAGTTTGCTGCCGGCGTTGAGTACCACGCGCGACCCATCGGGCAGCAGCACTTCTTTCTTCGTTACGCCAAAAGCCGTTTCCGCGACGGATTCCCGGCCCGATGCGCCCGTCATCCAATACAGTACCCCGCCTGCGCCGGCCAGCAGGGCCACGCCGGCCGCGGCCAGCCACTGCCTGGGCATCATCTTCCGGCGGATGGCCGGGGCGGTCGCCAGCAGCTCGTCGAGCTTGCCCAGCCCGCGCTGTTTGCGGCGCAATTCATCTTCCGTGGCGGCGTCGCCAGGTTTGGGAAGCGGGGTCAGTTCTTCCACCATGTTCAAGGTATAGTGAAGCCCGGGCACGGCAACCAGCAACCGCTCCAGCTCCTTGAGCTCTTCCGCCGTTGCCTCGTTCGCCACTTTCCTGGACATCAATAAAAATAAGCGCTCTTGTGTTTCATGCATCTGAATAGGACCTTTTACAACAGAAGGACGATGTCCGCTTCCAAAAACCCCCAAAAGAAAATCCCCTTTTTTTTCAATCGCCTGGAACTCCGTCCTGTCAATCGTTTGCAAAACACAACTACAGTTTTAGTTTGATAAAAAAACGATGCCTCGGAATAAAAGGGAGTTTGTTTTTTCCCGCGAATATTTCATACTTTACCGGAAATCGAATCGCTATATTATTTTTTTCATCTGGGTCTTTTGTTAACTTTAGCATAATCTACGTATGATAAATTGCAGCCGGTATGACTGACACTGCAGCCTTATTCAGGAAAATGACGGCGGAGAACGACCAACTTGCTTTCCGGCAGTTTTACGACCATTTCTTCGTGACGCTGTTCCGTTTCACCTGCTCTTTGCTGAAAGACAGGGAAGTGGCGGAAGAGATCACGCACGACGTGTTCGTACAATGCTGGCAGAAGCGGCATGAGCTGGGTGATGTGCGCAATCCGCAGGTCTATCTTTTCGTGGCCGCCCGTAACAAAGTGGTAGACCATACCCGCAGGCAATCGCAGCTGCGCAGCCTTCCCCTGCAGGAAAGCGACGAGGAGCAGTTGCAATTCTCGCCCGATCCGGAACAGTTGCTGATCACGTCAGAAATGATGGGAAAGATGGAGGAAGCCATCCGCGAGCTGCCGCCCAAATGCCGCGAGATATTCATTCTCGTGAAACAATACGGCCTCCGGTACAAGGAAGTGGCCGCCATCCTGGAACTGTCTACCAAAACGGTAGAGAACCAACTGGCCATCGCCCTCAAAAAACTCACCACCGCCGTCACCTTCCGGCTGGAAATGAAAGTGATGAAGAAAATCTGATCCCTCTACGATATGAAAAAAGCCCACCGCATGGTGGGCTTTTCTTTTTATGACAATGCTGTTTATTGCGCTTCGCCGCGCACTTCCACTTTGGCGATGCGGTGCTGGTCCATCTGCTTCACTTCGAACCGTAGCCCGCGCCATTGGATGCTGTCGCCGGCAGCGGGGATCCTCCCCATCCGGTCGAGGATGAAACCGCCGAGGGTGGCGAAGTTCACGAGGTTCAGCTTCTTCTGGTCGGCCGGGATGTGCATCCGTTCGAGGAATTCCACGAAAGGGATTTGCGCATCGGCGAGGATGGAACCATCGTCCTGCCGTTTCATTTCATATTCGAATTCGTTCGTTTCGGAAATATCGCCCACCAGCGCGTCCACGATATCGTTGATCGTGATCATGCCCTTCACGGCGCCGAACTCGTCTACCACCATGGCCTGGTACACTTTTTCCTTGCGGAAGAGGTCGAGGATCTGGTAAGTGCGGTTATGCGTGGTGATGAGGAGGAGTTTCTTTTTATAGGATTCCAGGCGCTGGAGGGAATCGGTGAGACTGTCGCTCAGCAGGTCTTTCGAATACACGAATCCGTACACGGCGTCGAGGTCGCCATTGGTGAGGGGATACAGGGTGTGTTTGTTGGACAGGATTTTTTCCCGGTTGACGTCGGCCGCATCGTTGACATTGAGCCATACGAGCTCGTTGCGGGGCGTCATGAGCGTGGAAGCCTGCCGGTCGCCGAGGCTGAACACGTTCTGGATGAGGGCTTTCTCCGTTTCTTCGATCACGCCGCCCTGGTGGCTTTCGGCGATGATGACTTTCAGTTCTTCTTCCGAGTGGATGTCGCCATGTTCGTGAATGGGCGTGATGCCGATGAGTTTGAGGATGGCATTGGCGAAGCCGTTGAGCACCCAGATGAACGGGCGGAACACGGCGTAGAAGATCTTGAGCGGCACGGCCACGGCAAACGTGGTAGGAACGGGCTTGCGGATGGCGAGGGATTTGGGCGCCAGTTCGCCGAACACGATGTGCAGCACGGTGATGCAGAGGAACGCGATGGGCAGCGCGATGTTATGCGCCATGGCCGGTTCGATGTGCAGGCCCAGGCTGTTGAAGGCCGAAAGGATGAGCGTCGTCATCACATCTTCGCCTACCCAGCCCAGCCCGAGCGAAGCGAGGGTGATGCCGAGTTGTGTGGCGGCGAGGTAGCCGTCGAGGTTATTGACGATGCTTTTTGCGACGCCGGACACGGCGGCGCTGCGGCCGGAGCTGACTTCTATCTGTGAAGAACGGACTTTTACGATGGCGAATTCCGCCGCTACGAAAAAACCGTTGAGTAATACGAGAAATAAAGTAAGCAGGATGTCGAAAGCCATTACTTGTTAAACATGGTGAAGATATAAAGATAGGGTAATGTGGGGCGCCGCGCAAGGGATTATTTTGATTTTATATGTATTTCAATCTGTGCCTTAACCCGGAATCCCGAGAAATGTTCTACCAATAATGCTATATCAAAAGTTCCCTTCCCCGTTCCAGGCATTGCCGTTCATACCACTTGTGTTTATTGCCATCGCTGAAGATACGGTTATTGTAAAACCGCACGCATTCCGTCCTAAACGAAACCATATGTATGTAATGTATGCGCAATTCATGATACGGCAAATCACTGGATGAATCGTTACCTGCCTGAGGGATTGACTTGCCCCCGGCCGGGCTCCGTAAATACGGGAATATGTCTGCGAATATGTATACTTTTTAATTCCGGCTGAAATAGCCTCCTGTACGAGACATCCCGGTAAAAATGGTCCGCACCGGCAATCATAATTCCCATTACATCCACGCAATAAATCTTAATTTCATCGCCATGATGCATTGCAGCTTTCCCATAGCCCGATGCATACTGCGGAAATCGCCGGAGCAGTGGCTTTGCGCTTCATCCGTACACATTCGCCGGTCGATAGAACTTACCGTTTATTGACCGCAGATGGCAAAGGCCGCAAGCTGGTATTAATTACGGGGATTTGCCACCGGTCCTGAAGGGTTCGCGGGACGGCGGGCCCGCCGAAAAGCAACCACTGGCAACAATTTCAGTGAATTTTAAAATATAAATGTTAAATTCACAATCAATAGTCAATCAAAAGTAGAATCGCGTCAAAATAGTTGCAAATATTGCGTTAACTATTATCAATATAGCGTCAAAGATAAGCAGCGCCCCGGGGGCAATCCTGACACCATTAACAGCCACGTAAAGTAGTGATCGATATTTGTGAACAATGAAATCTTGCACGTCCGTACCATGTTCCAACGTTATATAATTTTCGCATTCGGCGCGCTCGCCGTTTTTACATCCTGCAACGATAGCGGGCCTCACCGCACCGCCGAAGCCATGCCGGATTCCGTGGATTATAATTTCCATATCCGGCCGATTTTGTCTGACCGGTGTTTCGCCTGCCACGGGCCCGATGCCAACAAGCGCGAAGCCGGCCTCCGGCTAGACATCGCCGACAGCGCCTACAAAGCCCTGAAGGAGTCTCCGGGAATGCACGCCCTCGTGCCCGGGAACCCCATGAAATCGGCCGTTTTCCTCCGTATTTCGACGGAAGACAGCACCCTGCGCATGCCCCCGCCGGCTTCCAACATGACGCTCACCGCCTTCGAGATCAAACTCATCGAAAAATGGATCAAACAGGGCGCCAAATATAAGCCCCACTGGGCCTTTGTTGCCCCCGTCAAACCTGCCGTTCCCAAAGACGGCGACGGATGGGCGCGCAACGAGATCGACCGGTTCGTGCTGGCCAGGATGGAAGAAAAAGGCCTCGCTCCCAACCCCGCCGCCGATCCCGAACGCCTCCTCAAACGCCTCAGCTTCGACCTCACCGGCCTGCCCCCCACCGCCGACCGCATGGAGCGCTTCGCCAAAGACACCAGCGAGCGCGGGTACGAGAAAATGGTCGATGAACTGCTGGCAGACAGCGCCTATGGCGAGAAAATGGCCGTTCACTGGATGGACGTGGCCCGATACGCCGATTCCCACGGGTACCAGGACGATAACTACCGCTCCATGTGGCCCTGGCGCGATTGGGTGATTTACGCTTTCAATAAAAACCTTCCCTACAAGGATTTCGTGACCTGGCAGCTCGCCGGCGACATGATGCCCGGCGGCGGCCGCGAGCAGCTCCTGGCCTCGGGGTTCAACCGCAACCATAAAATCACCGAAGAAGGCGGCGTCATCGACGAAGAATACCGCGTTTCCTACGTGATAGACCGCGCCAACACCTTCAGCAAAAGCCTCATCGGCGTCACCATGGAATGCGCCCAGTGCCACGACCATAAATACGATCCCTTCTCCCAGAAGGAATATTACGAGCTCTACGCTTTCTTCAACAACGTGAAGGAAGTGGGCCTGGAATCCGTTGTGGGCGGACCGGAAACCTACGCCAAGAAGCCCTTCATGGAAATCACCCGCGAAGACATGGAAGGCGCGCTCCGGTTCATCAACCGGCAAGACACCAACCGCCTCATCGTATCCATCATGGGCGAGCAGGACTCCGTGCGCAAATCCTACATTCTCGGCCGCGGGGTGTTCGACAACCCGACCATCGAGGTGAAACCCGGCACCCCGGCTTCCATCATGCCCTTCAATTCGGCCGTTCTGCCGCCTAACCGGTTGGGACTGGCCACCTGGCTCTTCGATGCGAAAAATCCCCTCACGGCGCGCGTGTTCGTCAACCAGATGTGGCAACAGGTATTCGGGAAAGGGATCGTGAAAAGCACGGGCGATTTCGGGATGCAGGGCGAATTGCCCAGCCATCCGCAACTGCTCGACTGGCTGGCGGTGGATTTTATGCAGCATGGATGGGATGTGAAGCGGCTGATGAAACAGATGGTCATGACGGCTACCTACCGCCAATCGGCCAATATCACGAAAGACAAGCTGGAAGCAGATCCTGATAATATTTACCTCTCCCGCGGGCCGCGGTTCCGCCTGCCTGCGGAAACCGTGCGCGACCTGGTACTGGCCTCCAGCGGGATGCTCGTGCGCACCATCGGCGGCCCCAGTGTGAAACCTTACCAGCCCGCGGGCTTGTGGGAACTGGCCACTTCCGGCCGGGGACAGCTGGCCACTTACCGGCAAGACCATGGCGAAAGCCTGTACCGCCGCGGATTGTACACATTCATCAAAAGAACGGTCCCGCCCCCGTCCATGATGATCTTCGACGCCAGCAACCGCGACCAGTGCGAAGTGAAACGCTCCGCCACCAATACGCCGCTGCAGGCGCTCATCATGCTCAACGACCCAACGGTCCTGGAAGCCTCGCGGGTATTTGCGGGGAGACTCCTGCAAAAGGGCGGCGATACGGAAAAGAACATCCGCCAGGCGTTCCACGCCATCGTTTGCCGGACGCCGGAAGCGGCCGAGGTCGACATCCTGTCCAAATACTTCGCGCAGCAGCAGGCCTGGTTCAAAAGCAAGCCCGCCGAAGCGGAGAAGCTCCTCAAACATGGCGAATATCCCATGGCCAAGGGGCTCGATGCCTCCTCCTGGGCCGCCATGATGCAGGTCATCACCACCATTTACAACCTGGAAGAAACTTTATCCAAAACCTGATCCCCGGTAAAAATACGCGCCATGAAAAATGAATTCATCGAGCGGCACCTGAACATGAACCGCCGCAAATTCCTGTCGAATCTCAGCCTCGGCGTTGGCAGCGTGGCCCTCGGCTCGCTCCTCATCCCCGACCTCTTCGGCAGCCGCACACCGGAAGAAGCGGCCTTTGTGCCGGGGATGCCGCACTTCGCGCCCAAAGCCAAACGGGTCATTTACCTGTTCCAGAACGGCGCGCCCTCGCAGCTCGAAAGCTTCGACTACAAACCGAAACTCCGCGAAATGATGGGCCAGGAGCTCCCGGCGTCTATCCGCATGGGACAAAGACTGACGGGCATGACGGCCGGACAGTCGTCGTTCCCCCTCGTCGGCTCCCATTTCGATTTCCAGCAATACGGCCAGGCCCGCGCCTGGATCAGCGACCTCTTTCCGCACACCGCCAAGATCGTCGACGATATCTGCATCGTTCGTTCCCTGTTCACCGAAGCCATCAACCACGACCCGGCGCTTACTTTCTTCCAGACCGGCGCCCAGCAAGGCAACCGGGCCAGTTTCGGATCGTGGATGAGTTATGGATTGGGCAGCGAGAACAAAAACCTCCCCGCATTTTGCGTACTGCTGTCCCGCGGGAAAGGCAACGGCCAGGGCGTGTACTCCAAGCTCTGGAGCAACGGGTTCCTCGACAGCATCCACCAGGGCGTGCAGTTCAGCAGCGGCGACAGTCCGGTGTTGTACCTCAACAATCCCGAAGGCATCGATTCCACCAACCGCCGGCAAATGCTCGATCAGCTGGCGGCGCTGAACGATAAATCGTACAAGGAATTCGGCGATCCGGAAATCAGCACCAAGATCCAGCAATACGAAATGGCATACCGCATGCAGACGGCCGTTCCCGAACTGACCGACCTCTCGCGCGAGCCGGACGATATCCTTAAAATGTACGGCCCGGAATGCATGGTGCCCGGCACCTTCGCCGCGAACTGCCTGCTGGCCCGGAAGCTTTCCGAAAGCGGCGTGCGCTTCATCCAGCTGTATCACCAGGGATGGGACCAGCACGGGAACCTGCCCAACGAAATGGCCGGGCAGGCGAAGGATGTGGACCGCGCGTCCGCAGCGCTCATCACCGATCTCAAACAACGCGGGCTGCTCGATGAAACGCTCGTGATCTGGGGCGGCGAATTCGGGCGCACGAATTATTGCCAGGGGAAAATGACGGCCGACAATTACGGCCGCGACCATCACCCCCGCTGCTTCTCCATCTGGATGGCCGGCGGCGGCGTGAAACCCGGCATCGTTTACGGCGAAACCGACGAGTTCGGGTACAATATCGTCAAAGACCCGGTGCATGTACACGACTTCCACGCCACCGTGCTGCACCTCATGGGCCTCGACCACGAAAAACTCACATTCAAACACCAGGGACGCCGTTACCGGCTCACAGACGTTGCGGGACAAGTCATTCCCGGACTGATGGCCTAAATACCGAAACATGGAAAGAAGAAAATTCATCCGCGCCGCGGCGCTCACCACTGCCGGGTTCTACATCTCCCGCGACCTCTTTGCCCGGCCGAAAGGCCCCGTTTACGGGCATAACAAAATGCGGTTCACGCTCGACGAAAAGTGGGCAAAGGCCGACGTGTCCCGCTTCCCCGTGAAAGACTGCCACGAAATGGTGCAGGACGCGAAGGGCAGGATCATTCTGCTCACGAACGAGACGAAAAACAACGTCCTCATCTTCAATAAATCCGGGAAACTGCTGCAAAGCTGGGGAACCCAATTCCCCGGTGCGCACGGCCTCACCCTGGCGAAGGAAAACGGGGAAGAATTCCTGCTCATCACCGATACGGATTTGCACCAGGTCTACAAAACCACGCTCGACGGGAAGGTGCTGCTGACGATCGACTTCCCGAAGGAAAGCGGGAAATACGATAAAAAGGAAGCGTTCGTGCCCACGGAAACCACCGTGGCGGAAAATGGGGATATCTACATCGCGGACGGTTACGGCGCGCAATTCATTTCGCGGTTCGACCGGAACGGCAAACTGCTGCATATTTTCGGCGGCCGCGGCGAAGGCGACGCCCATCTCGACAATGCCCACGGTATCTGCATCGATCGCCGGAACGGTGCGCCTACCCTGCTGGTCACCGACCGCACGCGGAATTGCTTCAAGCGGTTCAGCATGGACGGGCAATTGCTGGAAGTGATCTCCCTGCCCGGCGCCTGCGTGTGCCGGCCCGTCATCAAAGGCGATCACCTGTACGCCGCCGTGCTCCGTTCCCCGGAAATGGGCAAAGAGGCCAGCGGGTTCGTGACGATCCTCGACAAAAACAATAAAGTGGTGTCGAACATCGGCGGTACGGAACCGAAGTACACAGACGGTAAACTGCAGCCCATGCAGCAGGCGGAAAAGATCTTCGTGCACCCGCACGACGTGTGCGTGGACAACGACGAGAACCTGTATGTGGCGCAATGGGCGTCCGGAAAAGTATATCCCTATAAACTCAGCAGAGTCTGATGAACCAACAAAGCACAAAATGGCAAAGCATCGGCGGAAGCCTGCTGCTGGCCAGTAACCTATTCGTTTTGGTATTGCTCCTGGCGGGCGACCGGCTCGCCGTGCCTTCATGGCTCCAGGTGGCGGGGCGCATGCACCCGCTGGTATTGCACTTCCCGATCGTGCTCCTGCTGATCGGCGCGGTACTGCCGTTCGTACCGATGCGCAACCCGGAAGCGGTGGCCTGGAGGAACCAGGTGACGGCGGTGATGTTGCTGCTGGGCGCGCTCAGTGCGGCCGTAACCGTGATGATGGGATTGTTTTTGTCGCGCGAAGAAGGCTATTCGGCCGAGGGGCCGCTGTTCTGGCACAAATGGGGCGGCGCCCTGTTGCTGTGGACGGCTTCCGCCCTTTACTGGTTACGGAATAGTCTGAAGGGTTGGGGGAACCGGGGATTTTCGCTCGGGATGATCGTGCTGCTTATGGTGACGGGGCACTTCGGGGCCGTTGTCACCCACGGCGAAAACTTCGTGCTGGCGCCGGTGACGCCCGCGTTCGTACGGCCGGTAGTGCCCGTCGACCAGGCGGAGCTGTTCGCGCATGTGGTGCAGCCGATCCTGGAAGAAAAATGCATGAGCTGCCATAATCCCGGTAAGGCGAAAGGCGGCCTGTCCATGAAAGATTCCGTGCAAATGCTGGCCGGCGGCAAAACCGGCGAGCTGTTCATTGCCGGCGATCCCGCGGCGAGCCTGCTCATGCTGCGCCTGCATCTCCCCGATGCCGACAAAAAACACATGCCGCCTGCCGGCAAACCGCAACTGACGGAAGCGGAGATCGCCATCCTCCACCATTGGATCCAAAACGGTGCGAAGTTCGACGGAAAGGTAAAATCCCTCCCGCCGCAGGATACGCTCTACCAGCTCGCCGCCGCGCGCCTCACGCCTCCCGGCGGTACCGAACAGCTGGACCTCCCCCCTGCCGACGAAAAGCTCGTCGCCAAACTGAACAACAACTACCGCGTGGTGTACCCCGTGGCGCTTTATGCGGCGCCGCTGGTAGCCAACTGGTATAACCGGGATAAGTTCGACATCGCGTCGGTGAAGGAATTGCTGCCGCTCAAAGCACAGCTGACGGAAATGCACCTGCAGAAGATGCCCGTTAAAGACGAAGACCTGGCGCTGCTGGCGGAGTTCCGCGAGCTGCGGGTCCTCAACCTCGGGTTTACACAGATCACCGGCAAAACCCTCGGCGAACTGGCCAAACTGCCGCATCTGCAAAGGCTTTCGGTTGCAGGAACGCCCGTGGCGGCGCAACAGCTGCTGGCCCTGAAAAAAGCGCCCAAACTGGATAAAATTTACGCCTGGAACACGGGGATCTCATCCACCGAAATGCAAAAAATACAATCCACTTTCCCCGGCGTGGAACTGGTGAATGGATTTATCAGCGACGGACAGGAACAGCTCAAGCTCAACCAGCCTGAAATCGTCAATACCACCGCTATCTTCAAAAACGACATGCAGCTGGTGATGAAACATCGGGTGAAAGGTGTGGAAATCCGGTATACGACAGACGGCTCTGCGCCCGACAGCATCAACTCCCCTGTTTTCAAAGACAGCCTGCGCCTCACCGAAAGCACCGTGATCCGCGCCATCGCCTGTAAAAAAGGCTGGAACGTGAGCGATCCCGTGCAATATTCCTTCAGCAAATCCACTTACCGGCCAGACAGTATCACGCTCATCAGCCAGCCGGAAGGGCAATACACGGGCAACGGCGCCAAAACGCTCAACGATGCCGAGAAAGGCACTTTCAATTACAGCGACGGCAAGTGGCTCGGGTACGTCAACCATCCGCTGGAGGCGGTGGTCAGGTTCGAAAAGGCGGTGCCGCTGAAGCAGGTATCCTTCAGCACCTTCCGGCACCAGGATGCGTATATCTTCCCGCCGGAGCAGATCGAAGTCTGGGGCGGAACGGATAAAAACAACCTGCGGCTGCTCCGCAAAACATCGTTACCCCCCGCAAAACAGGGCGATCCCGTGGCGCCGATCACCTATAACTGCGATTTCCCGGAAGCGGAAGTTTCGTGTGTGAAGATCGTCATGAAACCGCTGGGCAAGATTCCCGTGTGGCATCCCGGCAAGGGCGGCCATGGCTGGGCTTTCATCGACGAATTGATGTTTAACTGATTTTTAAGGGCACAACTATCCAATAAAGCGCATGGCCTCCGGGCCGTGCGCTACAATAACCCTTCCCGCACTACGAGCACGAGCAGTTCGGCTATATTTTTCACTTCGAATTTCTGGAGGAGGTTTTTGCGGTAGGTATCGATCGTGAGGCGGCTCAGGTGGAGCTCGGCTGCGATCATGGGGGTGGTTTTGCCTTCAGACAGCAATTGCAGCATCTGCTTTTCGCGGTTGGTAAGCGAGGGCAATGTGCGTTGCGGATGGACGGGCACTTTGGCCAGTACCCTTTTTACATCACTGCAAAAAACCACGCAACCGGCCTGCGCTTCGCGGATACATTCGATGAGCTCGCTGGTAGCGGTGCTTTTCAACACATATCCGCCGGCCCCGTTGGTGATCATCTGTAATACCACGCCCCGTTCCGCCTGGCTGCTCAGCCCCAACACGATCGTTCCCGGAGACAGCAGCTTGATTTCACGGCACAGCTCCACCCCATTGGCATCCTGCAGCGCGATATCCAGCAGCACGGTGTCTACGGCGTTGACGGCGAGGAACTGCATGAAGTCCTTCCCGGAATTGAAACTGCGGACGTCTTCAAATCCGCCATGCTCCATCAGCAGCGAGCGCAGCCCGTCTGCCAGGATGGGATGATCGTCTACCACCGCCAGTATTTTTCCGTTTTCCGTCATGCGATCTATGTTGTTCCGAGAATGTGGAAGGATAAAATTATCGATGTTTGGGCATTTAACAAACAATGGACCGGGACCGCCTGTAAAGCGAAAAACGCACTTTCGTGCGTTTTCCCTGATAATGCTGCGTGCAAATGGCCGGTTTTCCGTTTATTCCGGTTTGTAAGTCAGGTTCTGATTGTCTTTTCCGCCGGCGGGAATTACCTTGTTCTGTACGTTGGTCACCGTTTTACCGTCGAGCTCCACCTTGTAGCTGATGGTCATAGGGGCGCCGAGGTTGGTGTAATCGAAGTTCAGCGAGCCGGTGTGGAATGCTTTCACGGTTTCCATGACGTATGTTTTGGTGTTGCCGGTGAATTTGGTTTCGTCCAGTTCCACGATGTGGGTATTGCCCTGGGTAACGCCGTTCACTTTCCAGACCGGGGCGCCGTAGTGGGTGGCATCGAGGTTGGCGGCGGAGATCTGCCAGTACATATTATCATCGGCTTCTGCCCCTGTCACCGAAATGGTGACTTTCATATTCATTTTCTTCGCGCCGGGTGCGGGATCGTCGTCTTTACCACCACAGCCGGTAGACACAAAAGCAGTCATTGCCAACAAGCACAGCCCGGATAAAATGCGTTTTGTTCTTTTCGTTTCCATTACTTTTTCAGCGTTAAAATGTGAGGAATAACGCAAAGGTAGCCCCGCATCCTACCCCGGTCAATACCGGTAAACGGTGCTTTTCACCCTCCTAATTGTAGGGTATCGCATGGCGTGCTTATGAAACAAAAATGCCGGACCCGAATGAGGACCGGCCCAAAAGAACGAGGTGTCTCCCGGCGGATAGGAGTCGCTTCAAATCCCTGAAGAACGAGCTCTCCCACCTCAACGGGCAGCCCTGAAACAGTCCGTTGAATTAAGTATTTTTATTATATATTTGCTGCCGTAAAAATACCCTTATCCCATTCCCATGAAAAAAAGATGGATGCCGCTCATTATAATGATGGCATCGTTTACCGCAACAGCGCAGCCTTTACAGCTTTCGGCCGCCGATGTCAATGCTTTTTCGAAAGCCATGATGAACGCCTACTCGGCCGACAAGAACGGCTTCCGCCAGTATTACACGCGGATGCTCGGCAAAAACGCCCCGCAATTCAACCTGCAGCAATTGCTTTCGCAGACCGGCAAAAACAAACAGGTGCTGGAAGACGTACTGCACGCGACCTTCCTCGCCGCCGGCAATCCCGGCGGGCACAAAAAATACCTCACTACCCTGCAGATACCTGCGCAACACCTGAAACCGCTTTCGGAATACGCGCTGTACCTGCTCGCTAAAAAAGACAATGAACAGCGCGGCCATGCCCCCGCGGGACAAAAACTCTTCTATGGCGCCAAGCTTTTCCGTGACCCGGAAAACGCCTGGTATTACCTGCTTATCGCTACCGGCAACGACATCGAGATCCGGTCGTACCCCGCGCCGGGCAATTCTTACCACAAAGACAAAAGCAAGCCGGACGAAGTGCTGCGTGGAAAGGTGATTGGCGATCAGATCACGGTGAACGGCTTTTCACAGGGATATATATTTATGAATGGCGTGCTGGGGACGCTCAACAACGAAGAAACCTACAACGAGTTTTTCGAGTGCACACCGGCAGGTAAATTCGTCTGGGGCGAGCCAAAGTCCGAATTCGCGGAACTGAGCATCGCCGATTTCGATGAAAACGGCCGGCGCAGGGAAAGCATTACACTGGCGGATATTACGCCATCGGAGGAGTTGAAGGAAAAAGACGTTTTCACTTTTGTGGAACAGCCGCCCACGTTCCCCGGCGGCCAGGATGCGCTGACCACTTTCCTGTCGAACAACCTCCGCTATCCCAAAGCGGCCGCAGACAGCGCCATTACCGGCACTATTTACGTGGCGTTCGTGATCGATGCGGAAGGGAAAACGAAAAACGTGAAGACGGTCGGCCCCCGGAAAGGAGGCGGACTGGAAGAGGAAGCCATTCGCGTGGTGAAGGCTATGCCCGTCTGGAAGCCCGGGAAACAGGACGGGAAACCGGTGGCGGTACAATTTAACCTGCCATTGCGGTTTTCGTTGCAACGATAATTTGTTGGAAAGCCTCCGGTCGCCGGAGGCTTTTTTATGCAAAAACGTTTTTATCCAATTTTGACAGACTTCCCTCCTGCTGCGGCGGAAGCGTAAATCGCCTCGATCACTTTCATATCGCGGAGGCCTTCTTCGCCGGGCACGTTGTTCGGACGGTTTTCCAGGATCGCTTTGGCCACGCCGTCCATATGCGCGGCCTGCTGGTTGATGTGCGTAAACGGCATGGGGCCGTTGCTGGTACGGCCCTGTTGTCCTCCATACCCGAAAGCATTGTTCACTTCGAACCAGCCTTTCTCCGCCGCGGCGTACAAGCGGTTGACGCCGGCGATATAGGTCGTGAACGAATTGGCGATAGCGCCGCCCGGGAACTGGAGCTGCCAGGCCAGGGATTCTTCCACATCTTTAAACTTCACCGGGTCGGTTTTCGGGAACTCCTGCGCGGTAACGGATAGCGGCTCCTCGCCAATGGTGTACCGCGCGCCCTGGATGGCGTAAATACCGACGTCCATCAGCGGGCCGCCGCCGGAGAGGGCGTGCTTGAGGCGCCACTGGTTGGGATCTCCGGCCCGGAAACCATCGCTGGCTTCCACCAGTTTCACCGCTCCGAACACTTTTTCGCGGCTCAGGCGCATCATTTCCAGGTGGAACGGATCGTAGTGCAGCCGGTAACCGATAGCCAGCTGCTTGCCCGCTTTTTTGCATGCGTCGATCATCTGCTGCCCTTCCCGGACGCTGACGGCCATGGGCTTTTCACAGAAAACGTGTTTCCCGGCCTTCGCGGCGCGGATGGTAAATTCCGCGTGCATGGAGTTCGGCAGCACGATATAAACGGCGTCGATATCTTTATTACCGGCGATCTGATCGAAGTTGTCGTAATTATAGACGTTTTTATCCGGGATGCGGTACTTCTCTACCCAGACCGGGATTTTGGAGGGCGTTCCGGTCACGATCCCGCGCAGCTCGATGTGCTGCGTTTGCTGGAGGGCGGGCGCCAGCTGGTTGGTGGCATAACCGCCCAGGCCTACCAGGGCGACGCCGAGTTTCTTTTCGCGGGAAAAGCCGGCCAGGCCGGTCAGGGGCGATGTAACGGCGGCAGCGCCAAGGATCGCCGAATATTGGAGGAAATCGCGACGGGTGTGATTCATGGGATGTCGGGTTTTAAGGTAAGATAAGATACGGGGAATTCCGGGGAAGAACAAGTGTAGGTGCCGGCCCCGAAGATCCCATCCGCTGAAAATCCTATCTTCGGCAGATGAAAATTGCCACTTACAACGTGAACGGCGTGAATGGCCGTCTGCCCGTACTGCTGCGCTGGCTGGAAGAAAGCCGGCCGGATTATGTGTGCCTCCAGGAGCTGAAGGCGCCCGAAGAAAAATTCCCCCTGCAGGCGATCAACGACGCCGGTTACGAAGCCATCTGGCATGGACAGAAAAGCTGGAACGGCGTCGCCATCCTTTCGCGGCAAGGCTTGCCGGTGGAAGTGACGCGCGTGCTGCCGGGCGACCCGGAAGATCTGCATAGCAGATACATTGAAGCGGAAGTGGGCGGCATCACGCTCGGATGCCTGTATCTGCCCAATGGCAACCCCGCGCCGGGGCCCAAGTTCGACTACAAGCTGGGCTGGTTCGAACGGTTCGCCCTCCATGCGAAACAGCACATCGATTCCGGGAAACCCGTGGTGCTGGCGGGAGATTATAACGTGATCCCCACCGGCCGCGACGTATATAAACCCGAACGCTGGGTCGACGATGCGCTCTTCCGCCCGGAAACGCGCGCGGCTTACGAAAAAGTGCTCTCCCAGGGTTGGACGGACGCGCTGCGCGCCCTCTATCCCGACGAAACCATTTATACCTTCTGGGATTATTTCCGCGACGCGTTCGGCCGGAATGCCGGCCTGCGGATCGATCATTTCCTGCTGAGCCCATCCATCAAAGGCCGGCTGAAAAGCGCGGGCGTGGATAAGCATGTCCGCGGATGGGAGAAATCCAGCGATCATGCGCCGGTGTGGATCGAATTGAAAAACTGATCCGTCAGAAATATTTTTCCATCGTAAGCCCGTAATTCATGAACAGGTTCTCCCGTTCCGTGCGGTTGATCTTGTTGTATTGCAGCGCTGCCGTGATCGCCAGCCAGGACCGCAGTTTGATGGACAGGGAATTCGTGCTTTTGAGGATGTGATCGTCGATATACCGGAACGATTGCTGGTAGAAATGCGAGCCTTCCAGCACCACGATTTTGCTGATGGTGAATTTGTAATACAGCCGCAGGGAATTGCGGAAAGTATGGTACACGTCGGGGATCGTGTCTTTCATCAACAGATCGTTGTTCTCGAACAAAATCCCGTTGCTGAGGTTGACGTGCGCCGCGGGCCGGCTGACCACATCGTACGCCGCGCCCAGCCCGCCCTGGAACTGGTCGTTCACCTTGAGGGAATAGCTTTTGAGATAACTGGTAAGCCCCCAGTAATAGAAGCGCCGCTCGTCTCCCTGGTACCAGTTAAAATTAAGCGAAGCCGAAAGATCGCTGTTGGTCTTCAACGCATCCTGCCGGCCATAAATATATCCCGCATCCGCGTTCAGCACCACCTTCCGCTTACTGATCTTGAAGGCCAGCCAGTTGTTCAGCAGGTACGACTTCGCGTCCTGCGTCCGGTTGACCGAGCCCGTGGAGGCATATTTGATGTAATAATGCGTAGAATCCGAGAACTGTCCGGCGGCCTGCAAAGCTAGCCACATCGTACCAAAAATGATCAAGCCCGTCTTTTTCATCTTCCTGCCGCCGCAATTAACGTGCCTGTTGATTGATTGTCAGCATTTTCCTGCTCGTCTCCGGCGGCCGTTTGCATGGAAAGGCTTGTCATACCTTCGGCAGGACCATAACGGCGGAAAAAGTTCGGCGCCTATACTATCGACCTATTCATTTTTATTATAGTTTGCATCGCGTAACTAGCCAACACTTGCCGATCCACCAAAATCATAATGACCAGGAACTGCTTTTGCTCGTAGCAGAGGGCGACGAACATGCATTTGCCCGGTTTTTCAGACAATGGAGCCCGCTTTTGCAGCACTGGATCCATCGGCTCGTCAAAGACGATAACGGCCGGCTGGAAGCCTTGCAGGACGTATTCATCCAGATATGGACGTACCGCGACAAGCTGCCTGAAGTGGGCCATATCCACGCCTGGCTGAAAACCGTTACCACGCACCAATGCTTCCGGCACCTGGCGCGCCAGAAAGCCTGGTATGCCCAGATGGCGCCGCAGGATGCGGAAGTTGCCGGGTTCCCTTCTCCCGACCCCGGTGCAGACAACCACCTGCATTTCAAGGAAATCCAGGCGGTTATCCAGCAAGCCCTGGCCACCCTCACGCCACAACAGCGGCAGATTTACCGCCTCAGCCGCGAAGAAGGCCTCAATTCCGACCAGATCGCCCGCCGGCTGCAACTTTCCCGCGGGCATGTCCGCAACACCATCAGTGCCGTGCTCGCCCAGATCAGGGCTTATCTCCTCCGGGCCGGGAAGATTTTCTGGCTGGCATGGATACTTTTTTAAAGAAATATCGCTTTCCGGCATTACACCCCTGCTTTCTCCCGGCTCTTATATACTGACAACTTAAACTGCCTTCACCGATGATGAACAAAGAAGAAATGGCTTATCTCATCCAGGGTTATATGCAAAACACCCTGAGCGATGCCGAACGGCAAACGTTCATCGACGAAGTGCTGACGGAGGAAAACAGGGAACTGTACCAGGAAGTGGCCGCGTCGCTGCTGGAAGACGCCCCCGCGCTCGCGCCTTTCGATGAAAAGCTGTGGCCCCTCTTCCATCGGGCATTGAGCGCCGACAAACCATCTTTACAAATAGCATCAAAAACCAACCCGGCCGTTCGCCGGCAACCTTCCATCCGCAAATGGGGCTGGGCGGCGGCAGTGATCCTGCTCGCCGCTTCCAGCTTCCTGCTGGTGCAAAAATTCCGTAGCGGGGACGCGCGAAACGGTAACCGGCCAGCACTGGCGCAAGACATCCTACCAGGCCGGAACGGCGCCGTGCTCACGCTTTCCGGCGGAGAGCGAATCGTGCTCGACAGCCTGGAAAACGGGATGGTGGCGCGGCAGAACGGTGCGGACGTAGTGCTGAAAAACGGGGAACTGGCGTATGATAAAACCGGCGTTACGCCCGACGAACTGGTATATAATACGATGACCACGCCCAAAGGCCGCCAGTATCAGCTCACGCTGCCCGACGGCACGAAGGTCTGGCTCAATTCGGCCAGCGCCATCCGCTTCCCCACGGCGTTTATCGGCAAAGAGCGCCGGGTAGACATCCACGGCGAAGCGTATTTCGAAGTGGCGAAAAACCCCGAAAAACCTTTTCGCGTGGGCGTGGGCAACGATATGGAGATCGAAGTGCTGGGCACGCATTTCAACGTGAACGCGTATGACAATGAAAATACGTTTACGACCACATTGCTGGAAGGGCGCGTCAGGGTAAGGGCGCTCCCCGGCATGCAGCACCACGGCACTTCGGCAGGCGTAATCGTGCCCGGCCAGCAGCTGGAAATGACCCACAACGAAGGCGTGACGGTGATCAACAATGCCGACATCAATAAAGCGATGGCCTGGAAGAACGGGCTGTTCAACTTCGAAGGCGCCACGCTCGAAGAGGTGATGAAACAACTGGAACGGTGGTACGATATTGAAGTGGTATATGAAAACGGAGTCCCGGACATCAGGTTCGACGGTAAAATGACGAAAGATATTCCATTGGCGGGTTTGCTGGTGATGTTGGAAAAATCGAAAGTACGTTTCAGGCTGGAGGGGAGAAAACTGGTAGTATTACCTTAAACAGGCAGATTAACACATATACATAACGGATCGGTGAAAACAAAACCGGAAGTGCTCGAACACTCCCGGCAGATAGTTCGGCTGATCTGAATGGAGCTTCTATTCTCTTTCATTAAACAACCAAAACTTACCTAAAGGTATGACAAAATTCGCTTTTGGGGCGAGTCCCTTCCTGCCCGCGGCAACCGAGCGGCCGGCCTGGCGACGCCCTATCACCAAAATCCTGCTGGTTATGAAACTAACCGCTTTTTTGCTCACCGCTGCTCTTTTACAGGTATTTGCCTCCGGGAAGGCCCAAACCGTCTCCATCTCCGGAAAAGACCTCACGCTCAGGCAGGTTTTTTCCACCATTGAATCACAAACCGGTTACGTTCTTTTCACGAACCGCGAAATGCTCGAAGGCACCCGCCCCGTTTCCCTGAAAGTGACCGATATGGAACTAACGGCTTTGCTGGACGTGGTCCTGAAAGACCAGCAGCTCGATTATATCATCCAGGGTAAAACGATCACGCTGTCTGAAAGCGCCGGCCGCAGGCGGACACAGCGGTACGCCATGCCGCCGGGCCTCGCAGCCTTCGCTGCACCGCCGGTACCGGTGCGGATCACAGGGCCCGACGGCAAGCCCCTCGCAGGCGCCACCATCCAGGTCAAAGGCACCGGCATTACCGGGGTCACCAACGCGGACGGCGTGTTCGACATGGAACTGCAGGCCGGCCAAACCATCACCGTCTCCTTCATCGGTTACGAATCCCGCGAAGTAATAGTGACCCCTGCCCTCCTCACCCGGAGCTTCATCTCCGGCCCGAACGGCAAGCCCAACGGCATCACCATCGCACTGACACCCAAAGTGGAATCCCTCGGCGAAACCGTCATCCTCGGTATTTACAACCGGCCGAAAGAAAGCTTCACCGGCGCCGTGACCACCATCTCCGGCCAGCAGCTCCGCAGCGTGAACGGACTGAACGTGCTGCAGGCGCTCAAAGTGTTCGACGCTTCCGTTCATATCCCCGAAAACGTGCAATACGGCTCCGATCCCAACCGGCTCCCCACCATCACCCTGCGCGGCACCAACAACTTCCCCACCCAGGGCGGCAACAGCAAAGCGCCCGTTTCCGGGGCCGATTTCTCGTCTAACTACATGAGCAATCCCAACCAGCCACTGTTCATCCTCGACGGCTTCGAAGTCAGCATCCAGAAAATATACGACCTCGACATGAGCCGCATCGCGAGCTTCACGATCCTCAAAGACGCCGCGGCCACGTCTATCTACGGCTCCCGCGCCGCCAACGGCGTGATCGTCGTGGAAACGGTGCAGCCCAAACCCGGAAAGCTCCGCCTATCCTACAGCGGACAGGCACAGGTGACCGCGCCCGACCTCACCGTGTACGACCTGACCAATGCCGCCGAAAAACTGGAAGTGGAGCGCCTCGCGGGCGTGTACAGCAGGTACAGCGACGGCGCCCAGGCCGGACTGGACGCGTATTACCGCCAATTGTACAGCAACCGCCTCACGAATGTGCAACGCGGCGTAAACACCTATTGGCTTTCCAAGCCCGTCCACACCGGGTTCGGCCAACGCCACTCCATTTACCTGGAAGGCGGCGACAACTATGTGCGCTACGGCATCGACTTCGGGTACAACAACAACGCCGGCGTCATGAAAAACAGCGGGCGCAACAATTACACCGGCGGCATGAACCTCAGCTACCGGCATAAAGGACTGCTGATCAAAAACGTACTGAGCGTTGCCTTCAACAAAGCCAAAAACTCCAACTACGGCTCCTTCAGCGAATATTCCCAAATGAACCCGTATTGGGAGCCTTTCGACGAAAACGGCAATGCCCTGCAGGTCGTGGAACAATATACCATCCAGGGCAGCAAATCCACCCCGTACCTGAACCCGCTGTACAACGCCACGCTGCATATCGTGGACCAGTCTACCTACACCGGCATCACCAACCAGACCAACCTGGAATGGCGGATCAGCGATGCTTTCAGGGCCGTCGGCAAACTGGCCATCAACAAGCAGACCGACCAGAGCGACAAGTTCCTGCCCGCCAAGCATAATTCCTTCTACGAGGAAGACGATTTTACCGAAAGAGGCAGCTACACCCAAACGCATAGCCAGTTCTTTTCGTACGACGGCTCTCTGCAGCTGGATTACAACAAGCAGCTGGGCAACGGGTACCTCTACAATACCACCGGCGTCAACATTGCGGAAACGAACAGCGATTACGTGGGCGTTACGGTGACGGGGTTCCCCAATGAAAGGATGAACGACATCGGCTTCGGCAACGGATACCCGGCCAATACGAAACCCGACGGCGGCAATGCCGTTACCCGCCGCATATCCGCGTTCAGCAACTTCAACTATACGTACGACAGCAGGTTCCTGGCAGATGTGAGCTTCCGGGCCGACGGCTCCTCCCAGTTCGGCGTCAACAAGCGCTTTGCGCCGTTCTGGAGCGCGGGCTTGGGATGGAACGTCCATAATGAAAAGTTCTTCCGCCGGTCAGACGTCGTGAACAGGCTGCGCATCCGCGCTTCCATGGGCTCCACGGGCGATAACCGGTTCCCGCCTTTCATGGGCATCACGTCCTACAAATATTACACGGACCAGAACTACCGGTCCAAAGTAGGCGCCGTGCTCATGGGCTACGGCAACGAAAACCTCGCCTGGCAGCAAACCGTCAAGCAGAACCTGGGTACCGACCTCACCCTGTTCAACACCCGGCTCAACCTCACCTTCAACATTTACCGCGAAAATACCAACGGCCTCATCCTCGATATCAATACGCCGCCGTCTGACGGGGTAACCAGCTACAAGGAAAACGTAGGCAAGCTCCAGAACAACGGTTACGAGTTCAATGCTACGTTCTTCGTCGTCAAAAGCGAGAAAAACCAGCGCTACTGGAGCTTTTTCGTCAACGGCAACCACAACCGGAACTACATTAAGAGCATTTCCAACTCGCTCAAGAAGCTGAACGAGACCAACGATAAGAACGATGAAGGCCAGCAAACGAAACCGCAATACCGGTTCGAGGAAGGCCAAAGCACCAATGTGATCTGGGCCGTACGTTCCAACGGCATCGATCCCAGCAACGGCCGCGAGGTGTATGTGAAGAAAGACGGAAAGCTTACGTATGACTGGGACCCTAAAGACAAGGTGATCGCCGGCGATATTACGCCCGACCTGAACGGCAACTTCGGCACCAACATCACGCTGCACGGATTTACGCTCGGCGTTTACTTCGATTTCCAGTTTGGCGGACAGGCGTACAACCAAACGCTCCAGAGCCGTGTGGAAGGCGCAGACCTGCAGTACCAGGTAGACAGAAGGCTGCTGCTCGGCCGGTGGACGAAGCCCGGCGACGTGAAGTACTTCCAGCGGCTGATATACGCCAGCAACGGCATTTTCATCCCGCCCAGCAATGCCACCTCCCGCTTTGTGCAGAATAACAACTACCTGAACCTGGGCAGCATTTCGCTGGGCTACCAGGTCCCGGACCGGGTTACCCGGCGCTGGGGGCTCAGCAATACCCGCCTGGGCTTCATTGCCAATGAAGTGAAACGGTGGTCGACCATCAAAATGGAACGCGGGCTCGATTATCCCTTCGCACGCAATTTCACGTTCAACATCACCACTTCCATCAACCAATAAAATGCCGACCGATGAATCCCAGATATTTCAAGCAACTCATCATATTCGCCCTTTTCGCCGTGATGACGGCCGGGTGTAAAAAATGGCTGGACGTAAGCCCCAAAACCCAGATCCGCCAAAGGGAGCTGTTCGAGAACGAGCAGGGGTTCCTGGACGCGCTCACCGGCGTGTACCTCAAGCTCGGCAGCAGCAACCTCTACGGCCAGCAAATGACTTACGGGCTCCTCGATGTGATGGCGCAGTGCTACAACATCACGTTCGCCGGGTCAGACAATGCCAGCAACACGTTCAGACAGGCCGGCGTGTACAATTATGCAGACGACAGGGTGAAGGCCCGGATCGCCGCCATCTGGAGCGAAACCTATGCCTGCATCGCCAACCTGGACAACCTCCTCGTACAGATCGACGAAAAGAAAAAGCAATTCACCCTCGATAACTTCGAACGGGTGAAAGGCCAGGCGCTCGCCCTGCGGGCCTACCTCCACTTCGACCTCCTCCGCCTGTTCGGCACCGCACCTGTCGTAGACGGCAACAAGCCCTCCATCCCTTACGTGACCACTTTCGGGGTGGGCGTTTATCCCTTGCTGCCGGTGAACGATGTGATCGCCCATTGCCTCAAAGACCTCGGCGAAGCGGAACAGCTGCTGGACGGCAATAAAGAAGTGGATATTCTTTATAGCGAAGACCCCACCAGCAATTACATGAACTACTGGGCCGTAAAAGGGCTGGAAGCGCGCATCCACCTCTATGCGGGCGACAAGCCCAAAGCGCTGGCCGCTGCACAGGAAGTGATCGGCAACCAACAGCTGTTCCCTTTCGTGGAGCCTTCCAGGGCTTCGGCCACCATCAACCGCGACCGCCTCTACGCCACCGAGCACCTCTTCACGTTGCAGGTGTACAAGCTGAAAGACTATGCGGAAGCATACACCAAGTCCAGCAGCGGCCTGCCCCTGCTCAGCACCACCACTTCCAAAACCCGGGCGCTTTTCGAAACCACGAGCGGCGGCAGCTCCGACATCCGGTTCAACTACTCGTTCGTCCAGATCGGCAGCGGATACGCCACCAGCAAATACTGGCAGGAAGCCACCAACACTTATCTGAAAAACATCGTGCCGATGGTCCGGCTTTCCGAAATGTATTACATCGCCGCAGAATGCGCCGCCACTACGGAAGAAGGCGTGGGGTACCTGAACACCGTCCGCCACAACCGCGGCCTGGCACAGCTCAACACCAACATCACGGCAGACAAGCTGAAGGCCGAAATACTCAAGGAATACAAGAAGGAATGCTACGGCGAAGGCCAGCTGTTCTACTATTTCAAGCGGATCAACAACCCGCTGATCGACGGCAGCAGCAAAGACGCCACCAGGGTGTACGTGCTGCCACTGCCCGAAGATGAGGTCGAATTCGGAAAACGGTTCGAATAAGCAACGATGGTCCACCTAAAATTTTCTCAACCATGAAACGATCCTTTCAATATACTTGTCTGCTCGCCTTTGCCGCCACTTTCTGGTGCGCCTGCGAAAAAACCGGTTTGGTGGAATACGTCCAGCCAGACATGATTTACTTCTACAAAGACCCCAACCTATCGGAGAAAGACAGCCTGTCTTATTCCTTCGCCATCAAGAGCGAGACGATGCAGTTCGATACCGTTCATATCCCCGTCCGGATCATGGGAACGGCCAAAGATTACGACCGGGTGGTGACCTGGGGAACGGTAGACAGTCTTACCACCGCCGTGGCCGGCACCGATTATGAAGTGCTGCCCGCCAAAGTGCCTGCAGGGGCTTACACGGCTTACGTGCCCGTGCGGGTGCTCCGGAACGCGGCGCAAAAAACGAAGGAAGTGCGGCTCCTGCTCGAAATCCGGGAATCGAAAGACTTCAAGCCCGGTATCGACGACGCCCGGGGCAGCGACTGGGCTTATCCCGGCGCGGGGATCCGGTACCTGGTCAAGATCAACGACTTCCTCACCAAGCCCAATAACTGGGACAGCTGGCTGAAATACTTCTTCGGCTCCTACAGCCAGGTGAAATACGGCTTCATCATCGACGTCACGGGCAGGGCGGAATTCCCCGAAACCGGGCCCAATGCGCTTCCTTACGGCCAGTTTCAGTATTTCGAGTCCGTCTGCCGGAACGCGCTGGAGGCTTATGAAGCCGAGCATGGCACGCTCATCGACGAGTTCGGCAATCCGGTCACTTTTTAATGATTTGCTAAAAGACTTAAACCGATCAAGATGTTGAAACATATAAAACTCCTGTGTTGCATTTCGCTGGGCATAGCCATGGCAGGATGTTACAAAGACAAAGGCAATTACGACTACATCGATATCAACGAGGTTTCCATTACCAGCGACTCCAGCGCCGTGGTGGTGCTGCAGCAGGATACGCTCCGGATCAACGTGCAGCTGAAGCAAACGATGCCCGATGCGGCCGGGCTTACGTATGAATGGGTACTTTACGCTGCCAACGGGACGCCGCTGGAGCGCCGCCAGCTCGGCACCGGGAAAAACCTCACCGCCATGATCTCCGAAAAACCGGGGAATTACAACCTCGATTATTTCGTGACCGACAAGAAGACCGGCGTCAGCTTTCAAAAACGGTTCTCGATCAGCGTGGAAAGCGCGTTCGGCGAAGGATGGATGGTGCTCGAAGAGAACGGCGGCACTACCGACATCGGGCTCGTTACCCGCGGGAAGAAGATCTTTAAAAATATCTACTCCACCAGCAACAAAGGGCAAAAACTACCCGCAGGCACAAGGGAAATCAGCATCATCCAGTACCGCGGCCAGGAAATCTACATCCTTTCGCCGGCAGACATGGTCCAGGTAGATTATGTCGACTTTACGAAGATCAAGCGGTTCGACCAGTTCTTCTACGACGCGCCCGCGCCCAAACCGGAAGGGAATTATCTGCTGGGCGGGTCAGACAAGGTGATGTACAACAACGGGCTGGTATATACCGCCTCCACCGTGCTGCCCCCGCCATACACGTTCGGCCTGCCGCTCATCGGCGCCGGGGAAGGGCCTTACTACATGGAGCCGTATCCGATCTTTTCCATCTCCGAAGGCAAATTCTTCTACGACCGCATCTCCCAGCGCTTCTTCAGGGCCGGGCCGTACGACATCGAGCTGAGCCCCTGCCCCCAGTTCGACCCGGCAGCGGATGCGTACAATATGAACAACGTCGGCAAAAAGCTGCTGTATGCGGAACAAAACGTGACGGACGTACACAACCTGCTTTTCAAAAACAATAACAACGACTCCCTTTTTATTTACGTCCTCGATGCCGGCATTTCCAACCCAGCCGTCGCGAAATACGACGTCACCGGCGTTCCCGGGCTTTTGGGGGCGGATCATTACCGGATGTCCAAAACGCTGACTTACCTCTATTACTCCAACGGGAATAAAGTCTACAAGCTCGACATCCTCGCCCAGACCTCCACCCTGCTCTATACTTTCCCCGCCGGCACGCAGGTGGCCGACATGAAAATGTATTTCAACTGGAAAGATTTCGACGACGCAGACAATAATCGCCTCATCTGCATCGCTACCAACGAAGCCGGCCATGGAAAACTATATTATTTCCCGCTGGCCGTAACCGGCAACTTCGAAGGGAACACGTACCGGACCGTTTTCAACGGGTTCGGCAAAATCAACGGCATTGCTTACAAAAGCGGTAACTAACCCACTATTTATCCCGGTATGATGGCCAGGGCCCTCCCGCAGGGGAGGCCCGCCGTCATGCCTCAAATCACCCATCACCATGCAAACCAACAAAACTGTCATATTATCCGCCCTCCTGTTGTGCGCCGGCCTCCAGGCCCTCGCGCAAAAACCGCTGACCATCATCCGGGGCACCGTAGATAAAGAGCGCGCATCCAAAGTGCAGCTCTTCCAGGTGGTAGAAGGCCAGATGACCGAATATGCCTCCACCACCCTCGATGCCGGCCACCACTACGCCTTTGCCCTGCCGGAAGTAAAAGAAGGTTTTTACTACGTGACGGACAATGCCGGAAAATCGTTGCCCGGCCGGCTCTACCTGAAGTCCGGCGACGCGGTGACGTTTAACATCCATCCCAACGGAACGGAGCTATCCGGCAACTCGCCCGAAAACAAAGCGTTGAACGAATGGCAGCAAATGTACCGCCCCATCGCCGTACCTGCGTTCCTTTTCTGGGACGACCGTACCGGGTATCCCGAGTACTTCACCAACCTCACCGCGTTCATTCCCAAAGCGGCGGCGTTCAAAAAACAGGTCAACACACCGAATAAACGGTTCAACGAACTGCTCAAAATGGTGATCGACAGCGACGTGGAATACGCCGCCATCCAGTTTATCTACACGCCGCGGTCGGTCCATCCCACCAAAGAACAGTATCCCGCGTACTACAAAACCATCCCGCAGCCGAAGAAATTCTGCGACACCCGCATCCTGCAACTGGGCGACGGGCTCGACCGGATTGACCGCTACTCGCTGTACTGCAACATGAACAGCGGGACCGAAATTACCCGGGAAGAACGGCTCTCATACTCCCTCAACCTCTTCTGCAACGATACGCTGAAAGGCATTTACCTCGTTCAGGGGCTGGAACGGTACCAGTCGCTCGAAAAGCTGCGCGAAGACGTGGCGCCTTTCAAAAAATACCTTCTCACCGATTCCAGCAAAGCAAAATATCTCCGCCGCGAATCCGCCCTGGCCTCCTACGCCAAAGGGGAAAAGGCGTACAACTTCGCCTATCCCGATGTTAACGGCGACACGGTTTCGCTTGCCAGCCTGAAAGGGAAAGTGGTGCTGGTAGACACCTGGGCCACCTGGTGCATGCCCTGCCGCGAGGAAATCCCGCATCTGCAGAAACTGGAAGAAGAACTGAGAAGCAAAGCCATCGCGTTCGTTTCCCTGTCTTGCGACGAAGCCAAAGACGAAGCCAAATGGAAAGCGTTCGTGGAGAAGGAAAAACTCACGGGCATTCAATTGTACGCAAAGGGATTCAGTGAATTCACGAAATACTACAAGATCAACGCCATCCCCCGTTTCCTGATTTTCGACAAAGAAGGGAAAATCGTGACGGTGGATGCGCCCCGGCCATCGGACCCCGCGCTGAAAGCGCTGCTGCTCCAGCTGGCGGAAGGTTGATAACGCATCCGGGAAAAGTAAGGAAAGAAGGGCTCGTCCCTTCTTTTTTTGTTACGGGGTTATTGCCCGTCTTTAAGGACTTTGAAGGCGATGTCGCGATAGTTGGCGCCGATGGGCAGCTCCAGCCTTCCGATTTCCACGTCCTGCGCCGTGAAGGCCGTGACTTTGGAGAGGTTGACGATGAAGGAGCGGTGGATCCGTAAAAAACGTTTGTCTTTCACTTCGATCTCCATATCGCCGATCTTGAACTTGGCCATGAAGGTAGACCCATCGGCCCGGTGGAGCACCACATAATCCTTCACACTTTCGATATAAAGGATATCGTTTACGGGGATGCGGTTGTATTTATTACCGGTTTTGATGGCGATGTATTCCTCTTCCGGCTGTTGCCGCGCCGTTGGGCTCACCGGCGGTGTTTTTGGGGAAAAGCGCGAATAATACCTTTCCACGGCCTTGAAAAACCGTTCGAACGTGATGGGCTTGAGGAGATAATCGACGATATCCAGCTCATATCCTTCCAGCGCATATTCGCGGTAGGCCGTCGTGAAAATGACGGCGGGCGGCTGACGGAGGGTTTTGAGGAATTCGATACCGGTGATCTGCGGCATCTTGATATCGAGGAAAAGCAGGTCTACGGGCTTGGCACGCAGCTCCTGCGCGGCCTGCATGGCGTTGGCGCAGGTGCCCACCACTTCCAGCGCGCTCAGGCGGCCGATATGGTTCTCCAGGAGCGCGATGGCCAGGGGCTCGTCGTCCACGATAAGGCATTTGATCTTCACACGGGCAGGTTTAAGCGCAGCCCCAGCTTCGCCGTAAACACGCGCTGGTCTGCCATGATCTCAAAAGTATGCGTTTCCGGGTACAACAACGCCAGCTGCTTGCGGATATTTTCCAGGCCGATGCCCAGCTGCCCGTTCACCTTCTCCCTGAACGTATTGCTGATCTCGAAAAAGAACTGGTTTTTCTCCTGCGTCAGCGAAATCCGGATCTCGGGGCAGCCCGCATCTTCTCCCGCGCCGTGCTTGAAGGCGTTTTCGGTGAGCGACAGCAATATCAGCGGCGCGATCTCCACATCCTGCGCCACGCGGTGCTCGAACGAGACCGCCAGGCGGTCGTTGTACCGGAGCTTCTCCAGCTCGATGTAATTCTGCAACAACGCTATCTCCTGCGAAACCGGCACGAAAGGCTTGCCCGAACGGTACAGCAGCGTATCCAGGATTTCGGACAGCCGCGCGATGGCCGGTGAAGTTTTGGGGGAATGGAGGATGGACAGGGAATAGATATTATTGAGCGTATTGAACAGGAAATGCGGGTTCAGCTGCGCTTTGAGCGCCTTCAGCTCGATGTCTGCCTTTTGCTTCTCCAGGTCGAGCGCGCGCTTGTTCACCACATACTGGTCTTTGAGCAGCTTGATGAAAATAAACACGAACGCGAAGGAAAACGAATGGATGAAGTAATTCCAGAACAGGTAGTCCACGTCGGTGAAGATCTCGAGCAAAGGCTCCTGGCTGAAGGGCTTCGGCCGGATGATCGGCTCCAGGAAATACACGACGAACGTTCTCGACAACGCCATGATAAGATAGAGGCCGAACATGGTTATCAAAAACGTGCGCAGGTAATGCTTTCCCGCCAGCAACCGCGGCAGGGAGAAATACGTGAGGAAATACGAGGTGATGGCCGCAAACCCGATGAAGAAGAAACTGTTCAGCAGCTCCCGGCCAAATGTATACGTCGGGTTCGTATAGGTGTTATACCGTGCGATCGATAAAATGTACACGCACAGCCAATAGGTGAAATGGGTAAGGAACCGGTATTTGCTGGTAAACTGTATGAATCGCTCTATTAACGGCATGGTATCAAAAGTACCAAACTTCGCGGCTCGCAGCGCCGCCCGTCGACGAATTTGCCCGCACCGCCCCCGAAAACGCCCCCTTCGCAGCCAAACCCCGGTTTCCGTCCCTATCCCCCTGTCTGTGGCCTGCGCGCCCCCGTTCGTCGACCCGCCCGGAACCGCCCCGCGGATAGTGCCACATTTGCAGAAACTCCTGAGAAATGAAGCGCTTATACCAGCTGATTTACTGCCTCGCCATCGCCCTCCCATCCTTCAGCCAATCCTTCTCCCTTGAAGGAAAGGTGGTTTCCGCATCAGACCAGGCGCCCGTTCCCGGCGCCAGCGTGCTTCTCCGGTCCCAAAAGGACACGGCCCTTCAATTCCGCACCGCCGCCGCGGCAGACGGCCGTTTCCGCCTCATGCTCCCCGCCGGGAAATATAGTTTCCAGGCCCGGGCCCTGCAATTCGACGGGGATTTGCGCACGGTCGTGCTGGAGGGGAATATGGACCTGGGAGACGTACGCCTCACTGCCAACGTGCAACAACTTTCCACCGTGCAGGTACAGGGCGAAAAATCTTCCATCGATCTGAAAACGGATAAAAAAGTGTTCAACGTGGGAAAAGACATCCTGTCGAGGGGCGGCAACGCCAACGATATCCTGAACAACGTACCATCCGTGAATGTGGACATGCAGGGCAACGTATCCCTGCGCGACAATCCCAATGTGCGCATCCTCGTCAACGGGAAACCGTCTATGCTCACCCAGAACAACGGCCTGTCACAAATCCCGGCGGCCAACATCGAAAAGATCGAGGTGGTCACCAACCCTTCGTCGGCTTACGAATCGCAGGGCAGCGCGGGGATCATCAACATCGTACTGAAGAAAAACGCGTCGCTGGGCTTCAATGCCTCGCTGCAGGCGGGGATCTCCAGTCCGCAAAACAACAGCGTCAACCTCAACGCCAGCTACAAAACGAAAACCTTCAACCTGTTCACCAACATCGGGTACCGCGACCGTTCCCTGCTGTTCCTGGAAGACGTCGGGCGCATCCATAAAAACCCATACACTCTCCTCCGCCAATCCAACCGCTCCGACGCCAATTCAGACAACATCAATTTGTACGTGGGAACCGATTTCTACCTGAACGAGAAGAACACCCTCACCGCCAGCTACTATCGCACCCAGATCCGCAACAACGACCGCAACCGCATGGATTACGCGTATTTCGACCAGCACGGCACGCAAGACAGTACCATCACCCGATTCGAAAGCTACCGTGAACCGCAGATCTTCAACGAACTGGAGCTCAACTACACGAAAACGTTCAAACAGCCCGGTAAAAAATGGACGACCTACATGCAGTACGATTTCTGGAACGACGATGAAAACCAGGACATCCGGCAGCGGTCGTCCGCCGCAACGCCCATCCACCTCGTTACCCGCGACATCGAAAGCAGCAAGGACATCTACCTGCAAAGCGATTTCAAATTGCCGGTGAAGACGGGCCAGCTGGACATGGGCGTCCGCGGGCAATGGCGCGCCATCCGCAGCGAATATTCCGCCGCGCAGGACGGGAAACTGCTGCCGGGCAACAACAACAAGCTGTTTTACGACGAGAACATCTACGCCGCATACGCCCAGTACGGTACAAAATGGAAACAGCTGGAAGGCCTCGTGGGGCTGCGCAGCGAGTTGTCGCACATCGGCATCAGCGACCGGGAGCGAACGATCGGCCGGCGCAAGCGGTATATCGACTTCTTCCCCACGCTTCATTTGCAATACGGGTTTAAGAACGAGCTGAGCCTGCAGGCGAGCTACAGCCGGCGGATCAACCGGCCGCGGTTCTGGCAGCTGAACACGTTCTCGGGCTTGTCTGACCAAAGGTTCCTCCAGCGCGGGAACCCCAACATCGACCCCATGTATACCAGCGTGGCGGAACTGGCGCTGCTGAAGAAGTTCGGCAAGATCAGCGTGAACCCGGGCCTGTATTACCAGCATACCACCAATTACTTCGATGCGGTGATTGAGCCCCAGCCCGACGGCACTTTCGTGCGCACCTTCGCGAACATGGGCCGGGAAAACCGGTACGGGTTCGATATGACGACTACGTATAACCCTTATGGCTGGTGGCGCCTGTCGTGGGACGTAAACTGGTATTCCTTCGACCAGCGCGGTGAATACGCCGGAAAAACCTACGCTGCCGATGCCACCACCTGGTTCACGACCCTGCGCTCCAGCATGCGCTTCCCGAAAGTCGTGAATATCGACGGCAGCTTTACCTACCGCGGGAAGCGCAGGGAAGTACAGCTTTCCGTGGCCGAACAATACCGCGCCAACATCGGCCTGTCGAGGGACTTCTTTGGCGACCGGCTCTCGCTTTCCTTCAGCGTCAACAACATCTTCAACTCCAATACCTACGAAGCCGAAATGGACACGCCGGAATATTCCCTGTATTCGCATTACGTGCAACAGGGCGTCGTGTATACCGGAAATGTAGTGTACCGCTTCAACCGGAAGAAAAGCCAGGTGGACCGGATGCCGGCGGAGAAATAACCGGCTGGAAGATTTTCCCGGGCGCCGCCGTCCATTGTTTAACAGAAAGCCACTGCGAAAAACTGCAGTGGCTTGATTTTTTTAATTCCAGTTATCGATCTTGACATCGTCCGGGAAAGGCTGGCCTTCGCCGGTTTCGATCAGGGCTTTCAGGCTCAGCAGGAAAATGGCCCATTTGGTGCTGCAATGATGCATGAACTCGACGGGCTCTTTCCAGTTCAGCTGCCGGAACAGCACGATCACGTAGTCGCCGTCCTGCTTCAGATCGAACGTGATGGTAGTGCCTATCCATTCTGCCGGGCCAGCTACCACTTCCCATTCCACATGATGCGGCGCATCCAGCTTGGTCACCTTCATATCGAACCCATCGGCGTTGAACCGGAAAGCGACGATATTGCCCACTTTATCGCCTTCGCCTTTGGTGTCGGTCGTCCACCAGGCGGCGAGCTGGTCGCGGGAAGTCAATGCGCGGTAAACCGATTCGATGGATGCCGTTTTAATTCCTACTCTGTGCAAGATATTTGCCATGGTAATTTGCTTTTCCCAAAATTACCGCGTCACGGTTTCACCTTTCGGGTGCAAAATGGACAACTTCCAGTGGTGTTTTGGACGATTGCAGCCTTTCGGCCAGCTATGCGGGAATTTATGAAGCAACGATCGGCGACAGGGAAATGAAATCCCCGTTATCATAACCAATGGTTACAGGCAGCGGCATATTTGCGACGCGGAATTTCGAATGGTCGAGCTGTGTCTGGATGATGTTATCAAAAACGAAAGCCGATGCGGCAACGGGCAAAAGCCAGTCGAGGAACGAAAAATCCTCTTTAGCTTCGGCCAGCGCGGAATTGAGCATTTTCAGGCTATCGGGGACGAAATGCCCCAGTTCCGGTTGCCAGGTAGGCTCCGTCGCCCATTCGGCATCCTGCGGGTCGTACGCATCCGCACCCAGCACATGATAAGCATAGATGGTCCTGCGTTGTTCTTCATCATAAAACTGGACGATACCTATCCATAACGCCTGTACGGATTCGGGCAGCGGATAGGTTTCTGCCAGTTCGTGCAGCCAATCGGCCATTTCCGCCCGCTCTTCCGTAAAATCGACATTTCGCAGCGCGCTCCAGTATGCGGCCGGTTTGATCTGTGCATGAAAATCTATCAATGCTTCCCATGATGCGGCGATCCCTTCCCTTTTCCCGAGAATTTCTTCCAGCGCCGTCCAGGATCCTTCGTATGAAAATTCCATAGTATTCATATATGCAGAAAAGTAATAAATATTCATCAGCGGACCATCATATTTTAATGACATTTTAGCTGGCTGCCCCCGCTTGCTTCCGGAACTTTGCGGGCATGAACGGGATACCGCCGGCGGAAGACGGGTTTTCATGGCTTTGCACCACCTTGTCGCAATTGGCCCGTTAAATGTCGGATTTGGCGCCTGTTTGGTGATGAATTTATCGTCACCTTTAATCCGTCAACAGTCATCAACAACAAACATTCAAATCATCTTCATGCGCAAACTCATATTACAATCCCACATCAGCCTCGACGGTTTCATCGCCGACCCTGCGGGCAAAACGGACTGGATCCTCCTCGGTGCCGCCCCCGAATACGCCCTCAACCTGGCCGACCGCTGCGATACCATTTTGATGGGCCGCATCATGTCGGAAGGGTTCCTCGGTTACTGGGAATCTATGTTCGACAATCCGCCGAACGGCGTGCCGGTGCCCATGGCCGAGCGGATGGTGAAGATGCGGAAGATCATTTTCAGCCGTACGCTGAAGGAAATCAAGGCGCGGAATGCGGAAGTGGCCAACGGCGACCTGGTGGATACGGTCAACGCCCTGAAAAATGAACCCGGCAAGGAGCTCATCGTTTACGGCGGCGCCAATTTCTCCAGTCAGCTTATCGCGGCCGGCCTTGTGGACGAATACCACCTGCTCATCAACCCGGCGGCCCTGGGCAAGGGGCTTCCCATCTTTACGGACAGGAGAACGTTCCATCTCACGGAATCCCTCACTTTCAAAAACGGGGTTGTCGCCAATACTTATATCCCGAAATAGTTGTACGATACGATTCCCGGAAGCCGCGCGGGTCGAAAGGCCCCGCGGCTTTCGTACGTTAACATCCTGATAATGAAGTAAAAATATCGTTACATTCGTTAACGGAGCGATAACGTTCCCCATCCCCCGAATTCCAAATTTATTCCAAATCACTGCCTAATTTTGACGCATGAAACTCCTGGTGATCGAAGATGAAGCGGAACTGGCAGCCAGCATTACCGGCTACCTCACGGATTATACCTGTGAAACCGCCGCTACTTTCACCCAGGCTTTGGAGAAAATCGAAACGTATACCTACGACTGCATCCTGCTCGACCTCACCCTGCCCGGCGGCGACGGCCTCCGTTTATTGGATATGCTGAAAAAGGAAAAACGGAACGACGGGATCATCATCATTTCCGCGCGGAACGCCATGGAAGACAAGATTACCGGTCTTACCAATGGTGCCGACGATTACATCGCCAAGCCTTTCCATTTGCCGGAGCTCGCCGCCCGCGTATATTCCGTCATCCGCCGGAAGCAGTTTTCCAGCGCCAATGTGGTGGAACAGCACGAAGTGAGGATCGATCTGCTGTCGAAAAAAGTGTTCGTGGCGGGGAATGAAGTGCCCCTCACCAAAAAGGAGCTCGACCTGCTGCTGTATTTCATCGGCAACAAAAACAAAGTGATCTCGAAAGGCGCCCTGGCAGAGCATCTTTCCGGAGACATGGCCGATATGCTAGACAGTCACGCTTTCGTGTACGCACATATCAAAAACCTCAGGCGCAAGCTCACCGAAGCCGGCTATGGGAATTATCTTAAAAACGTGTACGGAACGGGCTATAAATGGGAAATATGAAGAAACTGCTCGACAGGAACCTGAAGGCTTATCTCCTCTACGCCCTGGTGGTGTTCCTGGCCAGCGTGCCGGCTTATTTCCTCATCATCGACTTCATCTGGCGCACCGAGCTGCATGAGCACAACGAGATCGTGGCGCTGCGGGCCAAAGAGCATTTCCAGCGGCTCTCCGGCGATACGGCCGCGCTCAGCGCCAGCATCGACGCCTGGAACCGCATCCAGCCGGAAGCGGGCATCGTGCCGGTGAGCGCCATGGACGAAGACAGCGTGTACACCGTGTACCGCTACAGCAGCCTCTCCGGCCACGAGGAGCTCGACCGCTTCCATGGGCTTATCAGTTATTTCACGGCCGGCGGACAGGCATATAAAATGACCGTCGAGACCAACATCGAGGAATCTTACGAAACCATCGCGGCGATCACGGCGGTGACGGCATTGTTCTTCCTCTTGTTGCTGGGCGGGTTCCTGTTGCTCAATAAGAAACTGTCGAAAAGACTGTGGGCCCCGTTCCATGAAACCGTGGGCAAGCTGGAGGCGTACGACCTGAAAAGCCAGTCGCAGATCCCCCTGCCGCAGACCGATATCATCGAGTTCGAATCTTTGCACGCGGGCATCCGCAAGCTGATCGCCGGCAATATCGCGGCGTACCGCGAGCAGAAGGAATTCACGGAAAACGCGTCGCACGAGCTGCAAACGCCCCTGGCGATCGTACAATCGAAACTCGACCTGTTTTTACAGACGGAAGGGTTGACGGAGGAGCAGTCCGGCATCATCGAAGCAGCCAACCATTCGCTGTCGCGCGTGTCGCGCATCAACCGCAACCTCGTGCTGCTGGCCAAGATCGAAAACGGGCAGTTCGCTTCGGAGGAAACGGTGGAGATCACGGCCATCGTAAAGGAATTGACGGGGGACATGGAAGATTTTTTAACGGAAAAAAATATCCGCCTGGAGCTGGATGCGCCCGGCACCTGTCTGGTTACCGGCAACGCCGCGCTCGTCGAGATACTGCTCACGAACCTGCTCATGAACGCGATCCGGCATTCGCCCGACGGCGGAGAAATGCGGGCCGTCATCAAAAAAGGATCGGTCAGCATCGCCAATTCCGGCGCTTCGCCCCTTCCGGAAGACAAACTGTTCAAACGTTTTTCTTCCGCAGCGGCCCACACTACCGGCACGGGCCTCGGCCTGGCCATCGTGCGGCAGATCTGTCAGTTGTACGGATGGCAGGTCAGTTACGGGTTCCGGGACGGCATGCATCAATTTACCGTTTGGTTTACCGGCGGAAAGGAAGAATAATTTCAACACCATATGTTCAACATCGCTTTCAGATGGCAGGTGGCTGCGATGCTCCTGCTGTCGGGCACTTGCTTTGCCCAGGAAATCAAGCAGCCGCTCCCTTACGACAGCCTGTACCGCATGCGGCCCATCCACTTTAGCCGGGAACTTTTCATACCCGGTTCCCTCATCCTGGCGGGCATTGCGGCCAACGGGAACGGGCAGGAAGGTTTTAAGAAGGAACTGGTGGAAGAGCGCAACGAACATTTGCCGGCCTTCCATACCCATATCGACAATTACCTGCAATACTCGCCCATCGCCATCGCGTACGGGCTGGATGCGGCGGGCATCCCGTCACGGACAGACATCCGGAACCGCACCGCCATCCTCATCAAAGGCGAAGCGATGATGTTCGCCACCGTGAGCCTGTTGAAAAACACCACGCACCAGCTCCGGCCAGACGGCACTACCTACAACTCGTTCCCTTCCGGGCATACGGCGCAGGCCTTCGCCGCGGCCACCTTCCTGTCCGAAGAATACAAGCACCGCTTCCCCTGGATGCCTTATGCCGCCTACGGCGTGGCTTCCGCGGTGGGCGGGCTCCGCATCGCCAATAACCGCCACTACGTCAGCGATGTACTGGTGGGCGCCGGCCTCGGGATACTTTCCATGAAAGTGGCGTACTGGACACACCGGTACAAATGGAACAAAAAACATAAAGCCGCAACTGATCCGTTCTAATTTTCTTCCAATTCGGGTACGAGCTTTACAGGAAAAAAGAAATGCAGCGTGTCCTGTTTTTCATCCTGCTGATCATTTCGATTCCCACTTTCGCCCAATCCGTAACGATTTCCGGGCAAGCGCGCAGCGCATCCGGGAAAAAGCCGCTGGCTTTCGTTACCGTTACGCTGCACCGGGCGGCAGACAGCAGAACGCCGGGACGACGGCCGGTTCGCCATTCCGGTACTGGAAATGCTAAACCAACATAGACATGTTCTTTTCACGCCATAAAAACTATCGACTGATGACCGGCTTTGCGGTCATGTTCCTGGGCCTTTCCACACTGCTGCGGCTCATCTTGATGATTATTTCGCTGAAAAGCGCCGACCTGACGTTCTTCGCGGTCCTCCGCATTTTCGGGTTCGGGCTCTTGTTCGACGTCGGGGTGGCCGCTTTCTTCCTCCTGCCGTACGCCGCGTACCTGCTGCTGCTGCCGGCCCGTTGGAGTAACAGCTGGTTCAACCGCATCGTGACGCCGGTATTTTTCTTCATCGGTACGCTGATCCTCATGTTCTCCTTCTTCGCCGAGTTCACGTTCTGGCTGGAGTTCGAAAGCCGGTTCAATTTTATTGCGGTGGATTACCTGGTCTACACCTACGAAGTGGTCCAGAACATCAACGAGTCCTATCCCCTGCCGGTCCTCATCGGGTGCATGCTGGCCGTGACGGGCATCATAACCTGGGCGTTCGCCTACGCGGGGATTTTCCGGTCGGCTTACCGGGGCACAACGCCCTTCCTGCAGCGGGCGGGTGTTTTCGCCGGGTTATTGGCCGTAGCCGGGATATACGGATTTTTCATCGGGAACGGCCTCCCGGAGCGCGGGCACAACCGCTATCAGGACGAGCTGGCGAAAGCAGGGATTTACTCCTTCTTTTCCGCGTTCAAAAACAATGAGCTGAACTACGACCATTTCTATCAGCTCATCGAAGAAAAGGATGCCTTTTCCACCGTGCGCGCCTGCCTGCAGGAGCCGAACAGCCAGTATCTGGAAAACGGCCCGTCGATCTGGCGGCACATCCGGCACGATGGTACCGAATTGCATCCCAACGTGATCCTGGTAACGATCGAAAGCCTGAGCGCCGACTTCCTCGGGCGTTTCGGCAACAAACAGGGCCTTACGCCCGTGCTGGATTCCCTCGCCGGGGACAATCTCGTGTTCGACCAGATGTACGCCACCGGTACGCGGACCGTCCGCGGCATGGAAGCGCTGTCGCTCGCCGTTCCTCCCACACCCGGCAGCAGCATCGTCCGCCGGCCGGGAAACGGGGACCTTTCGACCGTGGGGGCCATCTTCCGCACAAAAGGTTACGCCACCAGCTTCATCTACGGCGGCGACGGCTTCTTCGATAATATGAACGCTTTCTTCGGCAGCAATGGCTACAACATCGTCGACAAGGGCCGGAACCTGCTCCTGGGCGACCGGTTCGCCGCCAGCAGGACCCAAATCCCCGACAGCCTCATCCATTTCCGCAATGCCTGGGGCATCTGCGACGAAGACCTTTACGCCGCCGTTATCCGCGACGCCGGAAAGCAATACCGCAGCGGCAAACCGTTCTTCGACTTCGTAATGACCACTTCCAACCACCGGCCCTTCACCTATCCAGACGGGAAAGTCGGCTACCCCTCCGGCTCCGGCCGCGAAGGCGCCGTGCAATATACCGACTACGCCATCGGGCAGTTCCTGAAAGCCGCGCAAAAAGAGCCATGGTACGCCAATACCGTTATCATTTTCGTGGCAGACCATTGCGCCAGCAGCGCCGGGAAGAACGAAATCGACGTCGCCAAGTACCACATTCCCGCCATTATCTGCCACCTGCCGGCTGCGCGGACCGATTCCATTCCGCAACGTTGCTCCCAGATCGACCTGTTCCCCACGCTGTTCGGCCTCCTGCACTGGAATTACGACAGCAACCTTTACGGCCTCGATGTAAGGCAGCCCGGTTACCGCCCGCGGGCGTTCCTGGGCACTTACCAGAAGCTGGCGTACCTGCAGGGCGACGGTATGGTGATCCTTTCCCCGCAACAACGCGTGGAAACGATGCAATACGCCGCCGCCAGCGACAGCCAGGCGCCCGTAAAAGCCGACGACCATACCGTCAGGGAAGCGATCGCGTATTACCAGACGGCATATTATTTGTTCAAACATGGCGGGCTGCAGGCGAAAGAGTAATGGCGGCCCGTCATCTCCCACAAAACACATCCGCATGAAAACAAGGAAAATCTGGGCGAATTTCAGCGTGAAAGACGTGGAGCGCACTTCCAGGTTCTACCATCAACTCGGGTTTGCGGAAAACAAATCCGCGCATCCCGGGCTGGCCAGTTTCTTTTTTGGTGACGACCGGTTCGTGATCCATTTCTTCCAGCAAGGCACACAGATTGATGCGTATTTGCCGCCGGGCCCGTCTTCCCCCGAGGTCATCTTTACCCTTGCCGCTTCGTCGAGGGCGGAAGCGGACCAATGGAAAGAAAGGGTGCAGGCTGCGGGAGGAATGATTTACGGTAACGATGGACAGGATACTTCCCGGTATTACGGGTTCATGTTTGCCGATCCCGACGGTCACCGGTTCAATGTATTGGTGTTGGAAGAAGGGATGTAACTGAACGTTATGTGGAAATATTACGCTTTGCTTTCGGCGCTTTTCGCCGGTATGACGGCCGTGCTGGCCAAAATCGGCATCAAAGGCGTTCCGTCTAATGTGGCTACGGCCGTGCGGACGCTGGTGGTCCTGTTCGTCGCATCCGGCATTATCATCGCAACCGGCGAGATCAGGGACATCAGATCCATCGGGCGCAGAAGCCTCCTGTTCCTGGTGCTGAGCGGCATCGCTACGGGGCTGTCGTGGATAATGTATTTCAAGGCGCTGGAACTGGGGCCCGTTTCCAAAGTGGCGCCTATAGACAAGCTCAGTGTGGCCGTGGCGATCGGGCTGTCGGTCATCTTCCTGAACGAAACGGTGGATTGGAAAACCCTTGTTGGCGCGGGGCTCATCATTGCGGGAACGATCGTGCTCATCCGTTGACAGGGCTTTTACATTTATTGTACGGATTAAGTTTTTCCAATAAACGATCGGTTCAGTTATGAAAAGCTTGCTTGCGTAGCGATGGCAGTGCATCAGTGTCCGGACAGGTACCGTAAAAAAGCCAGAAAATCCGCGCCCATTTCAATGGATTCTTCGGGAGACATGCCGATGTACGGCACTTCGAGGAAAACGCCATCCGCCTTCCGCATGGCGAACCCGGCATCGCCACCGTTCAGTGGTGATGATGCCATGCATTTTCAATGGCCGTAAAGTTGCCGGTTTCTCCGTTCCCGCACAATCGCTGCCATCCGGGAGTTGTTGGCCATTACTTTTTCTCCGCCCAGACATATGCCCGCCGGGTAGGGTATTCCATGTTTTCATTCGGCCGCCGCTCGATGGCATCGATAATACGGAACCCTGTTTCCTGGAGCAGCTGAACGATATCGTCCGTTTTGAAGAAGTACAGGTCGATGTCGATCTCCTTGTCGTGCGCCTTTTCGAAATGCCTGACCTCCTCCCCCACATGATAGGAAAACAAAAAATCGCCGCCCGTTTTCAGCACGCGGTTGATTTCCCCGAAACACTGCCTGACCTCCTCGAGCGAAAAATGAACGATCGCATAGAACGCCAGCGCACTGCCCAGGTGCCCGGGCGGAAATGCAATATGCAGCAAATCGCCCGTCTCGAAACGGATTTGCGGGGACAGCTTACGGGCTACTTCGACCATCGCCGGCGCCAGATCGATGCCCACGATGTTTTCCAGTCCATGGTCGTGCAGGAACCGCGTGGTCTGCCCCGGCCCGCAGCCGAAATCCGCACATAATCCTTCTTCTTTATTCGCCCTGGCGAATGCTTGCAGCAGCAGGCGGTCGACGTGCTTTCCCGAAAGCTCGTCCCACCGTTCCACCGCATAATCTCCGGCAACGAGGTTATAGCATTCCAGTATTTTTTCCGGTGAATTCATGATCGGGTTTTTTGTTTAATGAACGGAAGGGTTGACGATCGCAATACCCTGAAATTAAGCTGTATTTATGATGTTGCGGGATAAAATTTACCTTTGCTGCCGAATGCATTATATTTATTCTAACTAAGATTTACCCTGACCCAAAAAGCTTGTCCCTGTATGGTCCGCACATCGCTATTCCTTGCATTATTCCTCTTTTCCAGTATGGCCGCACTGGCGCAGACTGCCCGCCAGGCCATCAATCAATACACCTTCGCCCGGCTGTATGGATACGTCCGTTTCTTTCACCCGTCTGATGCCGGCGTGGTCACGGATTGGGACGCGCTGGCCATTTACGGGGCGCAGGCGGTGGATGGCGCTAAAAACGCGGCCGAACTGAAAAGTGCGCTGGAAGGCATTTTCCACCCCATCGCCCCTACGCTGCGGATATACGAGACCGGCAAGCCGGCTCCCGGCCCGCTGGAAGCGCCCCAGGATGCGGGCCGCATGAAGGTGGTGATGTGGCAGCACAGCGGGTACGGACCTGGCGGGGGGATTTACAAATCCATCCGGACCAACAGTTACAACTTCCAGCCGAAGGCTGCAGGGCCCCTGGGCGGAGGGTTCAGTAACGTAATGACCCAGCTGGACGCCAAGCCTTACCGCGGCCGGAGGTTCCGTTTCACCGCGGCCTCGCTGGCCACCAACCTGCGCGATGCCGCCGGGCAGTTCTGGGTGCGGGTAGACCGCGTGGGCGGCGGGCCCGGGTTTTTCGATAATATGGACAGCCGCCGGATCATGGGCGTTTCCCAAAAATGGCGACGCGATACCATCGCCGGAACGGTCGATGCCGATGCGGAAACCATCAACTTCGGCGCCTTCGTCATCCGCGAGGGCGATTTCCTCATAGACGATCTCCGCCTGGAGGTAGAAATGCCCGAAGGCTGGAAAACACTCGATTTCAACGGTAACTTCGAAAACGACAAACCCGGGAAAGACCCATCGGGATGGTCGTACAACGAAAACGACAAGGCCATCGTACTGGCCGTGGAATCCCGCCCTTCGCCGGAAGGCAAACAGGCATTGCGGCTCGGGCGCGCGGGCGAAGCAATAAAAGCCGAATTCGCCGGTACGCTCTTCCCCATCGACCTCGCCGCCGGTACCTTCCTGCACAAAGACCTCGGCAACGGCCTCACCATCGATATGCCGATGGCGCTGTGGGGCGATGGAAAAACGACCTTCCCCGTTACCGATACCGTTGCCGCCAGGGCCCTCAGCCAGCAGCGCGCCGCCGGCCTCGCGCCTCCCCTCACCGGCGAAAATCTCTATCTGCGCCTGGCCAACGTCTGCATCACCTGGAACATCTACCAGCATTTCCACCCCTATTTCAAGGAATGGACGACCAACTGGGACCAGGACCTCCAAACCGCCATCGCCGACTGCTACCGCGATAAAACCCCTGCTGACTTCGAGCGAACGCTGGCACGCCTCAACGCACGCCTGCATGATGGGCACACCTTCGTGTCTGGCCCGCAGACGTTCGTAGACCGGCGCTTCCTCCCGTTCCAGCTGGCCTGGGCGGATAACAGCCTCGTGGTGAAGGCCGTATTGTCCCCCGACACCAAAGCCAGGCGCGGCGACGTCATCACCACCATCAACGGCATGCCGGCACAGGCATACCTCAAGCAGCGGTCCGCCTTCGTATCTGCCGGCAGCGCCAATGCCATGATGCGCCAGACGATCGGTTCGCTATGCGTGTCCAAAGCCGATTCCAGCCTTCAGCTCACTTTCCGTTCCGGAAAAGGGCAAACCTGGCAGGAAAAGGTCCCCTTCAGCATTCCGGCGAACGAATATTACGGGAAGCTGCCCAACACCCGGCCCGCGGCATTCGATTCGCTGGGCGGCGGGATCGTATACATCGATCTTTCCCGCCTGGGCTGGAACGAAATGAAAGAGAAAATGGACGAGATCGCCGCCGCGAAAGGCGTGGTGGTAGACCTGCGGGGCTATCCGAAAGATGAGAACGGGTCGCAGATCATCGGGCACCTGATCACGAAAAAAGACAAGGACAAATGGATGCATACCCAGCGCATCGCACGGCCCGACCATGAAAATACCGGATGGGACAGCTTCGGCTGGAACCTGGCCCCAAAGAAACCGCACATCGCCGGCAAAACCGTTTTCCTGACAGACGGCAGCGCCATCAGCTATGCGGAATCCGTGATGGGATACATCAAAGACCAGCAGCTGGCAACCATCATCGGCGAACCAACGGCGGGCGCCAACGGCAACGTAACCGGCGTAACCCTTCCCGGCGGGTATAAGTTCAGCTTTACAGGGATGAAAGTTACCCAGCACAACGGCGCACAGCATTTCACGAAAGGCATTGAGCCCGATATGCTGATCGCTCCTACCATCAAAGGAATTATCAACAATAAAGATGAGCTCCTGGATAAGGCCGTGGAAATCATCAAAAACGGACAGGCCAACGTAAAAAGCGGGCGGGAAGCGAAATAAATGGAAGATAAAAAGCAAAAAGCCCCGCGGAAGTTCATGTTCCGCGGGGCTTTTTCGTTACATTCCGGTCAAAAACAATACCATGGAAGGCAAAGCCATATCTATCCGGCCGTTCATCGGCGCAACGGATTTCGAAGTATCGAGCCGTTTCTATAAAGACCTGGGCTTCCGGGAAGTGGTGCTATCGCCCGTCATGTCGCTTTTCACGACCGGGAAACTGGGTTTCTACCTGCAACGCGCCAACGTTAAAGACTGGATCGACAATACGATGATCTTCATGGAGGTCGACGACGTCAGCGATTTCTGGGACTACCTCACCGCGCTCGATCTGCCCGGTAAATACCCTTCCGCAAGGCTGGGCGCCATCCGGACGGCCGACTGGGGCCGCGAATGCTTCCTGCACGACCCTTCCGGCATCCTGTGGCATTTCGGGGAATTCTCCGCCAAAACGAATTAGTTACAAATCCACCAAAGCGCTCCGTTTGTTACAGCGGTTCATCACCTGCACCTGCCAGCGATAATTGGGATAATATGCTTCCAGGCTTCCGCGGGCGTCTTTCCCGGGCACGCAGTTTTTAATGGTAATAGCCACCACCCCTTCGTTCACCGTTCCGGATAACAGGGACACATCGTAGCCGTTGGCGGCAACTTCGAACCGGGGGGCGCCGGGGTTCATGAAATACAGGCGCACGGGGTAGCAGATTTGCGTCACGTCGCAGGCGCCGTAGCCGCCGTAGGCCAAAATTCCCGGGCCATCGGCCTTGAATGCGATTTTAATCCGGATGCCATTGCCGTTGGGGTTGCAATCCATCGTAACGCCCGTGATCACGGGGTCTGTTCCGCAGGGCGGGATCACGATCGCGGAAATAGTCTGGAGTTTTTGCTGTTTGTAGTAGACGTCGATGTTGGTGAGCTGGTCGGCTGCCTCCTCGTGCGACAACGTCAGATCGAAATCCTGGGTCCCTTTCAGCATGGAATAGGCCACTTTGGTGTTGGAGTTTTGGAGGGTGACGTCGTTGTAGTTGACGGGGATGGCCCTTCCGTCTTCATTCACCACTTTGAACGTCTTTTTCACGCCGGAATTGAACGTTGCCTGGTATGGAACGTCGCTTCCGTCGGCCATGACCAGTTTCGGCCTGATGTATTTGAGGGTGATGTCGCGCGTGGCGCTGGGGTCCCAGTTATCCCCCGAAAAGGCGTACCGGGCGGTCAGCCTGGTATACTTTTCATATTCGGGGATCGTTTTCGGGTTGAGGCGGAAAGTGACCATACCGTTGGCGGTGGAGGTCATTTTCGTTTCCATGTACACGGCCTCGCTGGTGCCGGGGATGACAAAGGCCATATCGACCCCTACCGGCTGTTTGGTATATGGCAGGTCCGTTTCGTTATCGATGAGGGTGAACGTGAGCTTGATCTCCTCGTCGGTCACCTCGTCGTAATCCAGCAGGGAGCCTTCTGCGAAGGGTTTGAGGGACACATCCGGCATGAGCGCCGCTTTCAGCTCGGCGATCGTGGCGGCGAGGTTCCGCAACAGGCCCGCCAGGATGGTTTTCTCGAATTTGTACCCCGAAACTTTTCCCTGGATGCTTTTAAACAGATTGTTCAGCTCGCCGTACCGGGCTTCCAGGCTTTTCAGTTCTTCTTTTTTGTCCTGCATAGTGCCGGCATTCTTCACCGATTCGATGCCCTTTACGATCGCGGCTTTGATAGCGGCCAGCGTCGGGTGCGTATCGTAAGCCAGGCCGCCGCACTGGAAGTAATCGAGGGTATTGTCGACCGATTTGCTGACATCGTCTGAAGGTTGCGGCTCGATGCAGTTGTACACCCGGTCGCCGCCTTCCCCTTCCTTCAATGCACTGAAACCGGCGGTTTGCTTGCCGTTCTCGAAGTAGGATTTCACCAGTACTTCCGACGTTCCCGTTGCCCAGTTGTAATTCAATACCGACATCACCGAACGGGTATGGGAAATATGGTTCATTTCCACCACAATGCTGCCCTTCTTACCGTTCAGCATGGTGTACATCCGGCTTTTGGAGACTTCTGGGAACATTTCGGTCACCAGCAGTTCCGTATTCCCTTTTTTGGCCAGCACGGTGGATGTCAGGTATCGCATCTTGCCGTTGGCGTCGATCTTGCCGTAACCCGCCAGCGTATCTTCATTGTATGCGATCTTGAATACGAGCTGATTGGCCGCGTTCGGCGTCAGCTTTTCTTCGATCAGTACATTGCCCACGCCCGGCGTGATGCCATTGTTGTACGCCGCGTCGGCTTTACGTTTCTCCGCCAGCGTTACTTCAGGCGTGGAGGGCGTGCTTTTCTTGCTGCAGGAAGCCATGACGCAAATGAGCAGCACGGCGATCGGGAAGGATAAACGAGGTAGGTGCATAAGGACAGGTATCGGTAAACAGCCGCAAATGTAGCAACTGCATCTTTTCCGTCACATACCCAGAATTAAGTATTTCCCTCATTCGAACGACACCACGTTCGCGCGCCCGTCCTTTCGCACACCAGCCGGCAACGCCATCAGCATGCCCGCTACGATCGTCATGCAGACGATGCCGGCCGCAAGCCCGTTGTCCAGCGCCAGTTTGTAACCGGCGGCGGATTCACTGCCAACGGAGTTGTAGAAGATGCCCCCGATGATGCTGATCCCCAGCGCCGAAGCGATCTGCTGAAAGGTGGAGAAGATCCCGGCCGACAGGCCCGCATGCTGCGGCGGGATACTGTCCAGCACGATGTTCAACAGAAAAGGCAGCACCATGCCGTTGCCCAGTCCGTACAAGCCGATGAGCGCAATGTTCAAAACGGGCATGCTGTGCGTGGAGAACATTTGCATCTGCAAAACGAAACTGGCGAAAATGATGAGCAGTCCGCCGAGCAACACTTTTTTCCCGTACGTCACGAGCCATTTCGACGCCAGTACGGAGCTTCCCATGAACAGGACCGCATGCGGGATGAAGTAAAGCCCGCATTCCAGCGCGGAAATACCCAGGCCGTTTTGCAGGTACACCGCCACCATGAGCAGGTAGGCCGTATGGAACATGAAATGGAACAGCACGGCCAGTAATCCGATAATGAAATGCCTGTCCCGGAAGAGTTGCGTATCCATGAGCGGATGGCTGCCGGCGGCGGTCTTTCTTTTCTGCCGGACGAAGAACACCGTCATGACCGCGCTGCCGGCAACGAGCGCCACCAGGCTCCAAAGCGGCCACCCTTGTTCCCGGCCTTCGGTGATGGAATAGATGCAGCTGCCCAGGCCGACCGTCAGCAGCAAGGCGCCCGGATAATCGAAACGGACGCCGGTTTGGCGCGCGGTTTCCGGCAGGTATTTGCGGATGGCCCAAAGCGCCAGGCAGCCTACCGGCACGTTGATGAAAAAGATAAGCCGCCAGCCTTCAATAACGGTACGGGTTTCAGCGAGATAGCCGCCGAGGATCTGGCCGATGATGGCCGCGATGCTCAGCGTGATGCCATACCAGCCGATGGCCCTGGCGCGCTCCCGCGGCTCCGGGAAAAGGTCTTGAATGAGGGCGATGGACTGCGTGACCATGAACGCCGAGCTCACGCCCTGCAGGAACCTGGCGATGTTCAGTTGCAGCATCGTTTGCACCGCTCCGCATAAACACGACGCTACCGTGAAGGAAAGCATCCCCCAGAAGAAGACCTTCTTCCGCCCCAGGTAATCGCCCGCCCTGCCGCCGATGATGAGAAAACAGGCGCTCCCCAGCAAATAGCCCGCTATGACCAGTTGTATTTCTCCCTGCGTGGCGCCGAGGCCCGATTTAATGGTGGGGATGGCGATATTGATGATGAAAATATCGATCACATACAGCAGTGGCGCCGTAAGGATTACCAGCAATACCCACCATCTTGCATCTTTTTTGCCCGTCATGTTGTTTCCGTTTTTTTTGTGATGCAGCAAAATTACCGGCACGTCTTCCCGCCGGCAACCGGTAAATGGACAAGTATTTTCTGGACAGGGAAGCGCTCTTCGGTACACAACAATATTTGACGTACTTTTGCCCGATGGAGCATTCTTCTTTTTCTATCGCCGATATCCTTTCCAACTTGCAGATCGGGGCTTTGAACGACATGCAGCAGGCATCGCTGGAAACGAACAGTACCAGCGATGCGGTGGTGTTGCTGGCCGATACCGGTTCCGGTAAAACGCTCGCTTTCCTGCTGCCCCTGGTGCGGTCGCTGAAAAAGAACAAAAATGTAAGCCAGGCCTTGATCATCGTTCCCGCCCGGGAACTGGCCCTCCAGATAGAACGGGTGTTCAAAAGCATGAAAACCGGTTTCAAGGTCACCTGCTGCTACGGCGGCCACCTGCGCGAAACGGAAGAAAACAACCTGAAAGAAGCGCCGGAGCTCATTATCGGTACGCCCGGCCGGTTGGGCGACCACATCCGCAGGGGCAATATCAACACCGCTCACATCGAAACGCTGGTGCTGGACGAATTCGATAAATCGCTGGAAGAAGGGTTCGAAAAGGAAATGGCCTTCATCATCGGCTCCCTGCCCGCTTTGCAAAAAAGGATCCTCACCTCGGCCACCGAAGCACTGGAGATCCCTGCATTCGTAGGACTGGAAAACCCCACGGAAATCAACTTCCTCAAAGGAGAAACGTCACCGGCTCTGACGGTGAAAATGGTCAACAGCGACGGGCCCGACAAATCGGAAACCCTCTTCCGCCTCATCTGCGCCCTGGGCAACCGTTCCACCATCATATTCTGCAACCAGCGGGAATTCGTGGCGGAAGTGAGCGGCATGCTGAAAGACAAAGGCATCCTGAACGTCTTTTATCACGGCGCGATGGAGCAACAGGAGCGCGACGCCGCCCTTTGCAAATTCAGGAACGGCAGCTCGAATATCCTCGTCACCACCGACCTCGCCGCCCGCGGGCTCGACATTCCCAATATCCGCTACATCATCCATTACCAGCTTCCCCACACGAAAGAAACGTTCGTGCACCGCAACGGCCGCACCGCCCGCATGGAAGCCAGCGGCACCGCCATCCTCATGCTGGCGCCCGGCGAAAGGGTCCCGGATTACATTTCCCCGGCCCCGGAAGTCATCACCCTGCCCGATACCGCTGTATTACCGCCCAAACCGGATTGGACGACCCTGTTCATCGCAGCCGGTAAAAAAGATAAAGTGAACAAAGTGGATATCGTCGGCTTCCTTTCGCATAAGGGAATGCTGAAAAAGGAAGATATCGGGATCATCGAAGTGAAGGATTTCTTTTCGTTCGTGGCCGTTCGGAAGTCCAAAGCCGGCGCTACGCTGCATTTGATCCAATCCGAGAAACTGAAGAACAAAAAAGTGAAGATCAGCGTAGCGAAGTAATTCCCTATAATTTTACCAGCCCGCTTTTTGATATCCAACCGGCGCGATAGGGGATTTTTTAAGTGATACCCGGGGCTTTGGTCCGGGTATTGTTTTTCGGGGTGAAGACGGATTGGATAGTCGTTTGACGATTGGCAGCTCCTATCGTCTTGTCCCCTCCCATCCCCCATTAAAAACTTTCCCCTATATTTATGTCGTACGAGGCGCCCCGCATGATAATACACCTACTCACACGCCGCACTCCTGGATACCTGGCTGTCATCTCCATGGCCCTGCTTTGCTGCGCCATGACCGCCTGCCGGCGTACCCCCGGCGGCGGCGCCCGCAAGGTCTACATTGCGCAATCAAATGGCCGGTACACCATTTTCCGGAATGGCCAACCCTTCACCGTTAAGGGCGCGGCCGGCACCGGACAGCTTGCCGCGCTCCGGGGCGCGGGCGGCAACACCATCCGTACCTGGGATACCCTGCAGCTCGGCGCCCTGCTCGACGAAGCGGAAGCCAATGGCATTGCCGTCATCGCCGGGCTGTCGATCCCCGTCAGCAGCTCTTTTGGATTTTACCGGGATCCCGCCGCCGTATCCGCCCTTTGCCAGGCTTACGAACAGATCGTGGAACGCTATAAAAATCACCCGGCCCTGCTGATGTGGTGCCTCGGCAATGAAGTCGATTTCCCCTACAGGCCCCGCTTCCGCCCGTTTTACAAAGCCTATAACCGGCTGCTCGGCATGATCCACGACCGGGACCCCGATCACCCCGTTACTACCGCGCTTATCAATTTCGACCGGCGCAATATTTATAACCTCCGATGGAAAGTGCCCCAGCTCGACCTCATCTCCCTGAACATATTCGGCGAACTGCCCCAATTACGCAACGATCTGCGGCAATTCGCCTGGTTCTGGAACGGGCCATTCCTCATCACCGAATGGGGCATCAACGGGCCCTGGGAATCCGAAACCACCGCCTGGGGCGCCCCCATCGAAAACACTTCCAACAAAAAAGCGGAACAATATTATCAGCGGTACACCGAGCACATGCCCGTGAACGATCCCCGCTTCCTCGGCGCCTGCGTGTTCTTCTGGGGGCAGAAACAGGAAGTGACGCATACCTGGTTCAGCCTCTTTTCCCGGAACGGCGAGACTTCCGCCACCGCACAGATCATGCAATACATCTGGACGGGGCATGAGCCGCCCCACAAGGCGCCCAACCTGCGGTTTATGCTGGTAGACGATAAAGGGGCAAGGGACAATATCCTGGTGGGGCCCGGCACGGCCCATTCCGCTGCGTTGGTCATGGAAAGCCCCGGCCACGATTCGCTCCGGCTAACATGGGAAGTGCTGCCGGAAGACTGGTTCATCCGTTTCCGCGGCGACGTCAATCCCCGCAAACCGCCATCGCTGGACAGCCTGCTGACTTCCCGCGAAGGTATGAAGGCTACCTTCCGCGCACCGCTGACGGAAGGGCCGTACCGTATATTCGTTACCGTACATGACGCGTACGGCAATTTCGCATCCGCCAATACACCATTTTATGTTATAGCGCCATGAAGGGAAAACTGGAACCGGTAACCCCGCCATCGAAGCGGGAAATGTTTACGCTGAGGCTCATGTTACTGCTCGGCACTGCCAGCATAGGCATGCTGCTGATCGTACTGTTCCGGCGTACGCAGATCGGTTACGCCCCGCTCTATTGGGTGTTGATGGCCGGCATCACTTTCAATTGCCTCGCCATCCTCCATGAATGGTACCATTATGCCGCTATCCGCGTGCCGCGGGTCCCCGAGCCGAAACATCCCTTCACGGTAGATGTGCTGACCACCTACTTCCCCGGCGAGCCGTATGAAATGATCGTCGAAACCCTCACCGCCATCAGGGCCATGAGGTACCCGCATACCGCCTGGCTGTGCGACGAAGCCAACGATCCCTATCTCCGCGAAGTCTGCGACCGCCTGGGCGTGCGGCATGTGACGCGCACCGTCCGCAAAGACGCCAAGGCAGGGAATATCAACAACGCCCTGCAATACGCCACGGGAGAGCTTTGCGTGGTGCTCGACCCCGACCATGTGCCGTCCCCCGATTTCCTGGACGCCGTAGTGCATCATTTCAACGATCCCGCGATCGGTTTCGTGCAGATCGTTCAGGCATACAGCAACCTGGGAGACAGTATCATCGCCAAAGGCGCCGCACAGCAAACGTTCCAGTTCTACGGCCCCATCATGTCCACCATGAACAGTTACGGTACCGTACTGGCCATCGGCGCCAACTGCACTTTCCGCCGGGCCGCGCTGGATTCCATCGGAGGGCATGCCGCGGGGCTGGCGGAAGATATGCATACCGCCATGCACCTGCACGCCAAAGGCTGGAAATCCGTATATGTGCCCATCGTGCTGACCCGCGGGCTCGTTCCCAATACATTGTCTGCTTACTATTCGCAACAGCTGAAATGGGCGCGGGGTACCTTCGAGCTGCTGGTCACCTCCTACCCGAAGCTGTTCCGGCAGTTTACCTTGCTGCAAAAAATACATTACGGCACTATTCCGCTGCATTACCTGGCCGGCGTCGTATTTCTCATCAATTTCCTTGTGCCGGTGATTGCGCTGGTGACGGGGCATATCCCTTTCCGGGCAGACCTGGTGGAGTTTTCGCTGTACGCATTCCCGGCGATCGCTTCCATCCTCCTCATCCGCCACTATGTGCAGCGATGGGTGATGGAAGAGAAGGAACGGGGATTCCATATCGTGGGCGGATTGCTGTTTATCGGCACCTGGTGGATCTATCTGCTGGGGCTCGTCTACACCATCGCGCGGAAAAAAGTGCCTTACCTTCCCACCCCGAAAGACGATTCGGGGCCAGACGACTGGCGGCTGAACATCCCCAATATCGCCATCCTCGTCATATCGCTCGCGGCCATCGTTTACGGGCTGAATTATGACTGGAACCCCTATTCGCTGTTTATGGCGGGCATTGCAGGCGTCAATTGCCTGATCATGATATTCAACATCATCGCCAGCCTCCCCCTGCGGAAAATCCCCGCGAAGTACGGTTGGATCAAAACGATGCTGATCGTGCCGCTGCTGCTGAAAAGGCAATTCTGGGTTTTCCGTCACCTCCACCTATATTCCGGCATCCGCAAGCTCGGGTTGCCGTTATTGCTGGCCACGATCGGCCTGAGCTGGTATTTTACATCCGAGTATACACATGCGCCGGAAGTGCGCCTCACTCCCCGGCACGACGTTTTTTATTCCGGCGTGTACAATCCGCCGGGCCAGGGCATGCCGCGCATGCAGATTACGTCGCTGTACATTGCGTGGGGCAACGGGCCGGAGCATCTCCTGCCCGATTCCCTGGCGGCCGTTTACAATGGCGGCTCCATTCCCATGATCACATGGGAGCCCTGGCGGTCGAAGTTCGGGCTGAGCATCGATGGCTTGAAAGATGAACAGAAAATCATGTCCCTCATCCCCACCGGTATTTTCGACAGTTACCTGGAACGGTTCGCCGACCAGGTAAAAGCCCTGGACCGCCCGCTGTTCCTCCGGTTTGCGCATGAGCCGGACAATCCCGCCTATCCATGGTCGCCCTCCGGTGGCAATACGCCCGAAGACTTCCGTACGGCATGGCGCTATGTGCATACGCTGTTCCTCCGCCGCGGGGCGGTGAACGCCATTTGGGTCTGGAACCCCTGGAATGCGGCCCATGCAGCGTCTTATTTCCCGGGAAAGGCATATGTAGACTGGTTAGGCGTGACCGTGCTTAATTATGGGCCGGCGCATGGCGGGAAAGGATGGCATTCTTTCGAATCGCTGTACCAACCGTTCGACAGCCTGCCGCTTTTCCGTTCCGGCCTGCCCGTGATGGTCGCTGAAATGGGCTCCCTCCCCGACGCCGGCAACCAGGAAGGCTGGTTCCGCGATGCGTTCCGGGCCATCGGTACGCGTTTCCCCAACATCCACGCACAGGTGTTTTTCAATACGGCCCACGACACGAACGTGCCCAACGGCGATACGGCGAAGTTCCTGGACTGGACCATCCGCCAGCCCGGTCTGCTGATGACGGTACTGAATGCATCGCCCCGGCTGCCGGCCCCTCTCGTGCAAGTCCCGCCGATCGTTACGCCCGCATCGGAAACCGAACTGCCGGCTCGCTATAAATTGCCTGACGATATCCGGGGGCTAATTTACCAGAAAGGGGACAGCTGGTTCAGGAACCGGTATGCCCTCACGCGCCGCGAAGCCGCACGGGATATGCAACAGATGCAGCAACTGGGTGTAAATACCATCCGCCGGTACGGACCGGGTGTGTACGACCGGAATGTGCTCGCGGAAGCCGCCAGCCATGGCATCCGCATCCATTACGGGTTCTGGCTGCCCAATGTCAATGATATGGACAAGGATAGCGCGGCGCTTGCGCGGATGGGGGAAAGCATCATTAAAGCCATCGTCCGCCGCCGCAACGATACCGCCATCACCGCATGGCACCTGGGCAACAACGCCTGGCAGCGCCTGGCCAGGCAGCATTACAAACCGGCATTGCTTTACCAGCAGCAACGGTACCTCCGCTGGATGGAGCAATTGGCCGCGGCCATCAAGGCCGCCGACCCATCGCGGCCGGTTACGACAGACGTAATCTTCAACCCGGGCGTTGCGCCCGAGCTCGCCTGGCTCCGGCAGCAGCTGCCTGCAGTTGATGCATTCGGCCTGGAAGCCACCGGCGACACCTCGGGCCTCAGCACCCTGCTGGCCGGAAACGTTCCCTGCTTCATCAGCAAAATCCCCGTTGCCACCTACGCCAAGCTCCCGCCGGCACCGGCGTTCCTCACCACGCTGCAAGACCAGGAAACGCGCGACTTCGTGTCTTTCGACGGCCTCACCGATCATAACGGACGGAAAAAACCCGAATGGCACCTGCTGGCAAAGCTATGGAATCAGGCGCCCGCTCCGCCGCCATTACCGGGCGTGAAAATACTCCGGCCTTCGCGTACCGTATTGCCCGGCAGCCAGCTCACTTATAACGTGCTGTTAAGCGCCGGCGGAGGCTGGCGGCTGCCCGAGCCCGGGAAAGACAGGTTGCGGTACGAATGGTATCTCGTGCAAACAGATCATTACGGCTATCCGTTCCAACTGCAACGGGTCGGTGAAGGCCCGCTCCTCACGCTCACGATCCCCAGCGAGCCCATGCATTACCGGCTTTACCTGGTAGCTACCCGGAACGGCAGCGTGACAACGGATTACAGTCCGCTGAATACCCCGCTTTTCCTGCAAAATGTTAACCCGCGATAACGGTCCGGCGCGTTGATCAACCCGGTTGTCCGATCAATATAACATCCGAAGTTGTCAAAAATGATCTTTCCTGACAGCTTTCACCCATCCTACATTTACATCCGGAAACCAGGATGAAAAAATGCATGGCCGTATGCTACCGGCCTGCGGATATCCTGTGTCGACCCTTTATATCTCCGGCAAAACGGGAGAAATGAAACCTTTTGGCCGGTCCCAAACAAGAACCTAACTAAGTACATAACAGCTAATCAAAAAAACATGATTGAAACCCGGGACAACTATCTCGAACTCCTGAAAAACGTATTGCTGGACATGCACCGGATCGGCAAAAACGAATACGTGCCCGTATCGCAGGTGACCTTGTTCGGCAAACAAAAAATCTGGGGGATGCTCGACAAATTGATCAAGCCCCGCCGGATGGCCATTTGCAGGGAAGTGAAAAGCTCGCGCGAACAACGGTGGAACGGGCTGGACTGGCCCGCGAACGCAGATTCCATGATCGGTATGAAAAGGATGAACAACATCGAATACTGCGTGAAGGAAGTGATCCGGAACCAGGTACCAGGAGACCTGATCGAAACCGGCGTATGGAGAGGCGGGGCCACCATTCTCATGCGGGCCATACTCCACGCCATGAATGATACGACCAGGACCGTTTTCGTCGCGGATTCCTTCGAAGGGCTGCCCAAACCAGCCGATAAATATGCCGCAGACCAGGGCGATATCCATTTTATTTACAAGGAACTCGCGATCCCGATGGATGAAGTCATGCATAATTTTGATAAATATGGTTTGCTCGACAACCAGGTGAAATTCCTCAAAGGCTGGTTCAAGGATACATTGCCACACGCGCCCATCGAACAACTGGCCGTTGCGCGGCTGGACGGCGACATGTATGAATCCACCATCGATGCGCTCACTTATCTTTATCCCAAACTTTCCGTCGGCGGCTTCATCATCATCGACGATTGGGGTGCGGTGGAAGGCTGCCGCAAAGCGGTGGTCGACTATCGCAAGGCAAACGGGATTACAGACAAAATCCAGGAGATCGGTGATGGTATCGGGGTTTACTGGAAGAGGGAGCAATGACGCAGGTTTAGCCGCATCGGCGCGGCTTCTGGAAAATGGAAAGGGGCATCTTGTAACAGATGCCCCTTTTCCGTATTGATTGTCTGCGTTATGCACATTATTGCAGCGGATCAAAATCGCCACCCCAGTTGTTGTTCTGTTTCAACAACGGATTCTTGTCGAGAACGGATTTCGGAATACCGTAAATGTAATACTGGTCCTTGATCGCTATGTCGACCGCATCCGTGGTGATCACGGTGGAAGTAAACTTATCCCACACCATGTTGATGTCAGACATGGGGGAAACATCGGTTTGACCGGGTTTCAGCAACACGGCGATACCATGCCGTTGCGGAAGGCTTCTCAGGTAACCGAACATTTTCCAGCGGCGAAGGTCGTTCATGCGTTTGCCTTCGAAGCTGAATTCCACGAAACGCTCTTTTTGATACGCTGCCCGGATGTCGGCCGGCGTTGCCGCAGTGATGCCGTAATTGCCGGCCATGCCCGGCAATACACCGGCCCTTGCCCGGATCTGTTTCAATACATCCACGGCTGCAGCGGTATTGCCCGTTTCATTGGCACATTCCCCGTAGTTCATCAACACTTCCGCGTAGCGGATCTCAATCCAGTCCACAGCAGCATTGTAAACCGTTCCCTTGTCGATACCCTTGTCTATCGCCTTGATGCGGTAGAAGCTGGAGTTGGACCACAGCGGGTCGGATGTTACCTGGTTATGCGCGCCTTCGAGACCTGTGGCGCCGTTGTAATTCGAAATGGAAGTGAAATACGTCCAGAGGTAAGATTTATCGTCGCGCATACCTTTCAGGTATTGATTGGGCGCACCGTTGTAATAAATATTGGCATAGAACCGGTCGTCGCGGTTGCGGAACAGCGTATCGTAACTTCTTACCTGGGCTTCCCATGCCGATCCGTCTTTCATAGGGAAGGCATTCACCAGTTCCAGCGACGGGCGGTCGTACCCGACATCGTCCTTCGACCAGTTCAGTGGCATCAGTCCACCCTGGAAGTAAGTGGCCTGCGGGTAATTGTAGCGCCGTACCATCACTACTTCCTTGTTCATCTCGTCGTCCCAGATCTTGCTGAAGGGGCTATACAATCCTTTCCCGCGGGCATCCAGGAATTCTTTGGCCGCCTTGTTGGCGTTGAATGCTTTCGTCCAGCTGGCAACGCCGCCGAGGCCGTTAAACAGGGGGCTGGCGTAAAAAAGCAGCACCCTTCCTTTAAAGGCCAAGGCCACGCCTTTGTCTACCCTCCCATAATCGGCATCTGTAAACGCGTCGGGCAGCAGGGCGATGGCATCGTCGAGGTCTTTGAGTATCTGCGTTACGCATTCCGACGTTTTGTTACGCGGTTTCTGAAGCTGCGTGAGGTCGGAAGAGGGTTGCTGTGCTTCGAGGATCAGCGGCACGCCGCCATGGTCGCTCACCATTCTGTGATATGCCCATGCTCTCCAGAAGAGCGCCTGGCCCTTGATTTTGTTTTTTTCCGATTCGGCGAACGATGCCTGTGCGATTTTCTCCAGGAGGATGTTGATGTTCCGGACATTGTTGTAATTACCGAAGGAACTTTTGGAGTCGAAGGTAGCCGTTCCCCTGAACCAGCTGTCTGTCTGTTTCTGATAGGGCACGCCCTCGTCTGTGCCATTGCCACCGCCACTGGTGTTGCCGGGCATGTTGTCGTTATATACCTGGTTGAGATAGGCATTGGCCATATTTGCATCCGTCCATACCTGGTCGGGACCAACGGCAGCCAGGTTATTTTTATCCAGCACCTTGTTGCAGCTGCCGGATATCAAAGCGGTGGAAAGGAAGAGTATCGATAGATTTAACTTTTGCTTCATGATCGTGATTTTGAATGTAAGAACGCTTTGTTACAGGCCCAGGCTGATCCCCATGGTGTAAGTTTTCATGGCCGGGTAGCTCATGAACTGTGAAACTTCGGGATCGTACAGCTTGAACCTGGTGATGTTGAACAGGTTGGTGCCTGCAACAAAGATCCTTGCGTCTTTGATCGTCAATTTCCTCAGCAGCACATCGGGGAGCCTGTAATTCAGGTTGAGGTATTTCATGCGCAGGAAGCCGCCGTCGAATACGTTGAAAGTGGATGTCCAGGTATAACCGGCGGAGTGCGCATCGCCCCAGGGATAGATTTTGGGCGTGGAGCCGTTCGGGTTCTGCGGAGTCCAGGAATCTTCATGATATTTAGGCACTTTGCCGCCGCCGCCGAAGTTTCTGCCCCAGGGGTCGTTATAGCTGATCTTGTACCCGGTGAGGCCGGAAAGCAGTGTTTCCACGGTAAATCCTTTGTAAGACAGGGAAACGTTCAGGCCATAGGAAATCGGTGCATTATCCGCTCCGAAATAGTTGCCCAGAACGATCTGGTCGTAGCTGTCGACAACATTGTCCGGCTTGCCCTGGGGGCCGCTGAGATCTGCGAACAGCATATCGCCGAGGGCGGGCGCAACGCCATTGATGAGGAAACCGGCCGGCAGTTTGTCGAGATCTGCCTGGGTGCGGATAATGCCCAGTGCCTGGTAACCCACGCCGTAGGAGGTGGTTTTACCATTGGGATCCTGATAATACTGGGCGTTCACCGCTACGTCTTTTTTAATCACCTTATTTCTCGCATAAGTAAATATGCCTTTCACGTTATAGCTGAAATTTTTACTGATGGTATTACCATAGCCTAATTCGATCTCCACCCCGTTGGAGCTCACTTTGCCATAGTTCTCAGGCGGCAGCGATGCGCCGAACTCCGTCGGGATGGCCAGGATGCGTGAGCCGAGGATATCGTAGGAATTGCGCTTCCAGTAATCGAAGCTGAAACGGAGGTTTTTGAACGCGGTTGCATCGAGGCCCACGCCGAAGGATTTTGATTTTTCCCAGGTGAGGCCGGCATTGGGGGTACCGCCATAGCGGAGCCGGGGTGCGGACACACCGTTGGCACCCATGAAATACGCGCCGCCAATGATATATTGCTCCAGCCATCTCCACCGGCTGTTCGGATCGTCTTTATCAAGCACGTCGTTACCCGTGGTAGCGAACGAGGCGCGGAGCTTCAGGAAGTCGATCGCCTGACCGGCTTTTGAGCCGCTGAAGAAATCTTCCCGAGAAATCACCCAACCCCCGGAAATGGATGGGAACCAACCCCAGCGCCTGTCTGGCGCGAAGTTCGTGGAACCGTCCCTCCGTACGGATGCGTTGAAGAGATACTTCCCGTCGTAATCATAACTGAGCCTTCCGATATAAGACATCCTTCCGGCTTCGCTTTCACCGCCACCCGTGCTCCAATCGGCATTATTGCCGCTTGTGTACAGGAACTGGTCTACGGCCATCAGCGGAAAGTTGTTCCGGGTGAGGTTAAAGCCATTGTCGTACTGCTCAAACTGCTCGTACACGGCCGTCGCCCCAACGGTATGCTTGCCGAAAGTACGGTCGTAGCTGATTTGCCCGTTCAGCTGATAGCTGTTGTTTTTGTTGTAGAAATTTCCGAGGTATTCGGTGCCGGGATCGCCACTCTTTACCATGCCGATCATTTCATCCGTATAGATGAGGCTGTTGGGCCCTGTTTTCTTGAAGTTGTACAGGTCCTGTTTCTTCGCAAATGTTTTGGTATAGCTGTTGTTGAAGTTCTTACTGTAAGCGCCGCGGATGCTCAGTCCTTCCACCGCCGGGATTTTGTATTCCGCTGTCAGTAATGCGTCAATTTGCTGGTTGGTATTTCTCCAGTAGCCGCCGTTGCGCATCATTTCCACAGGGTTGCCCAGCCAGCCGGGGTTATTCGGTTTCCCGTTGATGTACGGGGAGGCGAACACGTCCCAATACAGCAGCTTGCCCCAAAGGTTGTTCAGGTCGTCGGATCCGTAGTCGTACGTAAAGTTGAACCGGTTGCGGGTGCCATAATTGGTGCTCAGGTTCAGGCCCAGCGTCAGGTTTTTAACCAGGTTCGCCTCAATGTTACCCCTCAGGTTGAATTTTTTGAACCAAACCTGCGGCAGGAAGCCGTCTTCCTTAATGTATGACCCGCCGATATACGCACGTACCTTGTCCGAACCACCGGAAGCGCTGAGCGCGTAACGCTGGCTGGAGGGATTGGAATACGCAGCTTTGTAATAATTGTCGCCGTTCGGGTTGTTTTTCAATACCCAGTCAATTTCTTCATCGCTCAATCCTCCGTTTACTGCCTGGCTCAGTTTGAGACCGTCTTTCACCGGCATATATTCCGGCAAGGGGCCCGTACGCAAAGTATTGTAGGTCGCATTAAAATCTATCGCGGCCCTTCCGCTTTTGCCTTTTTTCGTAGTGACGAGGATGGCGCCGTTGGAAGACCGGGAGCCATAGATGGCCGCTGAAGCAGCATCCTTTAGAACGGTAATATCGGCTACCTCGTTAGGGTCGATGGCGTTGAAGCTGACCCTGTCGCGCACCACACCGTCGATCACATAGATCGGCTCTACCGCGGAGTTGCTGAAAGACGAGCTCACGCGCACTTTCACCGCCGATCCGATCCCCGGCGTACCCGTGGAAGATCGGATGAAAGTGCCCGACATACGGCCGGCCAGCACATTTGAAAGGTTAGTGGCCGGAATCAGTTCAACATCTTTCCCGCTGACAGACGAAACGGCAGATGTCATTTTCGCGCGTTTCTGGGTACCATATCCCACTACCACCACTTCATTCTCGATCAGCGATCCGCTTTTTAAGATGACGGTAACGGCTTCGCCCTGTTGCACCTTTCGCTCCAGGGGCGCGAAGCTCACGTGCGTGAATACGAGCACGCCCGAAGATCCTTCGGGTATCGAAATATTGAACCTGCCTTCGCCGTCCGTTACGGCGCCGGTACGTGTTCCCTTGACCGTTACGGTTACCCCGGGTATCGCATTCCCGCTTTCGTCTTTCACTACACCTGCGATCGTAAATGGAGGCGCGGGTTTTACGAAATCCGGATGATAGCTGCCTGCTACCACACCTGCCCGGGCCGTTGGGCCGGGCGTCACCTGCAGCGTCAGCGATGCCGCTAAAATGCAAACCAGTTTGCCAGCGCGAAAAATCCGGCGAATATCATCCCCATGCCCGCGACCATCCGACATGATCAGCGTCCCCATTCGGCATCCATCCGGCTGTGGCTGAATACTTTCAAGGGATTGCGCATGGCAATCACTGTAAATCTGCTTCATACTTTGCTGTGTTTTTGATAGTGAATAAAACTTTCTACAATCTTGGCTATTATGTTAGTCTGTGGTTGAAACGCGGCCGCTGCGGGCCGTCTATGCAAAAGAAATCCTTACCGGTACCGATAACCAGCATATTGGCCACATCCTGGCCCAGAAACTTACCGTCTGATTTTTTATCTCATGTACATAACGTTTCCCGCACCCGTATGGTCGGGCGGAGTCACTGTGGAATTACCTGCATAATCTGTTTTTCTGTTTACATCTTCAACAGGGCCGTACCGGGTCCAAACCCCTTCACCGGAAACCCGGTGAACATTGTGCCTGCCGTAATCAACATACGGCCGGCCCTGATAATATTAAGATTTGCGCAATTTACTTCAATGCCAAACGATCTTCAAAATGAGCCCTAAAAGCGGACCTGCACACAAAGTCAGAACCTCCCGGTAAATGTCTGAAAATCTCTTTGGGGATACCACTGCTTTTTTTACTATAACCTATGTTTTCTTTGCACCAGGCCATTTTGCCTGTATTTTCCACGTTGCAACGCGATCCCGCCACACATCCCTTTCCTGCTCCGGAAGGCACTGGCATCGCCGTTCCGGCGAAGAACTGCGACAAAACTCATTGGCGATCAAGGGTTATTCTACCATATCCGCACTATTCCAGACTTTTACATCCCTTATCACGCCTTTAAAGGCCCGCGCGGTATCTCCGACGAATTGCAGCGGAAAGAACAGCGTCTGCACTTTCAGCAACGTGTCTTTCGTACCGGCGACGGGAATTTTCTGTCCCTGGAGGCTTTGCACCAGTTTTCCGTCCGCGTACAGGCGCGTGCCTTTATGGTCGCCGCTGACAGCCAGTTTCGTCCATTTGTCGGCAGGTACGGTGTAATCAAACACATAATCATACCCTTCCCGCGAAAAGCCCAATTTCCCTGTATGTTGCTGCGTAAGTTTAAATACGGCATTGGGGGAACTGAATAACACGGCGTTGGGTGCGTTGCCCGCGGCAGGTTTAACGGCGAAGCTGACCGTATAGCCGTAACCGATTTCAGGGACAGGCAAGGCTGCGAAGCTGCGCCCGCCGTTTATATGCAAACCATCTTTTTTAATGGTTGCGCCGGAAATGCTAACCGCGTTCACCTGGCTGCCGGCCACCTTTTTCCCGGCCTTTTTGGGGGTCATGAAGGCCAACACCAATCCATCCTTTCCGGTCAATTTGCCACGCATGTTCGCTCCGGGACCTTCGCCGATTTGAGCCGCCCCGGCTGCGAATGCAGCATAGGACCGGGAACTGTCGGCCCCTCTCCACATTTTTTGAGCGAGCACCTGCATGGCCGGGAACACCCGGTCGTGTACGTCCTTTTCAGTAATGCCGTTCCCCACCCGGTCGTTCCACACCGCGAATGCCCCGCCTTTGATCTGCGGATCGCCGTCCTTGAACCGGATATCATTTACCTGAACGGGCTCCCATTTTTCATATAATGTCCGCAACCGGAGATAATCGTAATAATAACCGGCGGCGGGCACGATGTATAACCAGGCGTCGGGCGTGGAGATAAGGTCGTAGCCCAGCCGCTTCATTTCCACGGGATCGGCGTAGCCATTGTACCATGCGTTGATGGTAACGTCTTTCACCTTCACGGGTGTATTGCCTTTGGCATGCGTAAGCGCTCCCCAGATCCGGGCTTTCTTACCGTAACTTTCCACCAGGCGGATGTAGTGGTCCGTGAATGCGCGGAACTGTTCAGCCGCTTCCTTTGCATATTCGTCGGTGCCAATGTGTACCTCCGGACCGGTAAACACCGGGTTGGGCCCGGAAAGGTATTCCATGAACACGCTGTCGATGACACGATAGGTAACAGGATTATCCAGGTCAAGATGGTCCATCCCGTATTTCTTGCTGCCGATTTCGGGACGGAGTTTTGAAAATGCCAGAGAATGGGCCGGCACATCAATTTCCGGGACGATTTTAACCCCGTAGATATTTGCCAGTTCCTGCAATTCCCTGAATTCCTGTTTGGAATAAGCTCCGTCTTTGGCCGTCAGGTTGGGATAAAATTCGCTTTGCAGCCGGAACGCCGCATATGTACTGTCCCAGTTATGCCCGAAAAGTTTGTAAAAACCATTATCGTTGAGGTGGATGTGAAAATCATTCATCTTGTAGTAAGACATAAATTTCACGTACTGCCGGAGGAAATCCATACTAAAAAACTTCCGGCCCACATCCAGCACGAATCCGCGCACTTCGTAACGGGGATAATCTTTGGCGGCGCCGCAGGGGAAACGGACATGGCCGCTGTCGCGCTCCAATACCTGCAACAACGTGCGCGTTCCCCAGAAAACGCCCCGGGCTTCCGGTGCGGAGATCTGCAGGTGATCCGGGGTGGCAGTCAGCAGATAACCCTCTTTCTTCAGCAGCGTATCCGACGGGATGAGGCTTAACAAAATATCACCGGCCCCAGCCGTTCCCGTTTTTATGGGAAAGCCCGTACCGTTCGTCAGCTTCCTGAGGTCTTGCTGCAAAACTTCCGCTGTGGCCGATAAAGCCTGTGCAGATGCAGGTTCCAGTACGATCGCGGAGGAAGCGCGCAGGGAGAATGCCCCCGTCCCCCCATGCCACTCGCGCAAGCCGGGGATTACAAAAGGAACGGGATTCGTGGATTGAGACCATGCATCAGACTGAAATAACCCGAGCAGGCATGCGGAAAACAAAATGGCTTTTATCATACAAAACAAATTGGCAGTCGCTTATCACATCGAACGGCATCCTGCCATCCGGGGCAACTTTGGTTGATTTCCGGACCGGTGGAATGATGCCGGCCGATACGGTATCGTAAAGATATCAAAATACGGATTGCCTGTGCGGCATGGTCAAAAAAGCATTGATATTAAGCAACATCATTGGTCTTGTGAAGATTTGATAGCCGCCTGTTCCCGGTTTCGCACAAGTCAAGTTTTAAGTTGGAAGAATAGCCTAAAATCGTTCACGCACAGCCATGCGAGTTTCCAAAATTAAGTTGCGGGAGGGAGATACGAAAAGATATCCGAACAGTTTGCACAATCTTCGGTCAACTTGTACGGAGGAATTCGCGAAAACGGTGTTGCTACACGATCTTAAATGACAAAGGAGCGATTGCCCGCTCCTTTGTGATTCCGCTGGGACTCGAACCCAGGGCCCATACATTAAAAGTGTATTGCTCTACCAACTGAGCTACGAAATCATCCCTTAGATTTTCATCGTTCGGGGCGGCGAAATTACATAAATTTATTTCCCCGCCAAATTTTCTTTAAAAAAACGTGATGGCAGTTCCCGTACTGCCACGGCCCACACCCCGAAAAACCGTACCTTTGCGTTCGCAAAAACCTTTACAGGACGTAGTATTATGACCACCACACCTGGTGTTTGCCCACAAACCGCTCCGGCAATACATCAGCCAACAAACAGCGTATTCACCCGGTTCTCCGACCAGGATGCCGCCAGCTCCCTGGCGGAAGGGCTCCGCTTCCACCCCAACGCTCCCATCCACCCGCTATGCATCGCAGCGGCGGAAGGGCTCCAACAGCACCTCGCCCATCAAACGGAATGGCAACACAATTTCGGGCTGGGAAGCGGTGGAAACGGCGCCGTGATCGGCAAGATGTTCGGCGTGCTGGCCGTTCGGTCGCACGACGGCTCACTGGGCTACCTGGCCGCATTTTCCGGGAAACTGGCCAACGGGAACCACCACAGCGGGTTCGTGGAGCCGGTCTTCGATGCGCTCACCGCCGGCAGCTTCCTCAATACCGGCATGGCCCGCCTGTCGGAAATCAACGCGGAAATTGCCACCCTGGAGTTGGAAGGCGATCTGGCGGCGGTCGAAAAACGCAAGGAAGCCCGCAAATCCCACTCCATCGCCCTGCAACGGAAACTCCACGAACATTACAACTTCCGCAACAAAGCCGGCCAAACACGGAACCTGATCGATATCTTCGAGGCACATGGCTACAAACAGCCGCCCGCAGGCGCCGGGGAATGCGCCGGGCCCAAGCTCCTCCAATACGCCTTCCGCCACCACATGGAGCCCCTGGCCCTCGCGGAATTCTGGTGGGGTCTCTCCCCCAAGTCCGCCACCTGGAAGCACGGGGAATTCTATCCGCCCTGCAAGGAAAAATGCGCCCCCATCCTGGATTTCATGCTGGGCGAATAATTTTTTTCTCCTGTCGGGCAGCCTGCTGACATAAGGCTGTCAAAACCCGCCGCTACTTTTGTCATACAAACAAAAAAACTATCCAAAATGGCACAATCATCAGTATTCCGCGGCATGGCAACCATCACGTTCTTCGCGGCAGATCATGCAGCAGCAAAGCAATGGTACATAGCTTTCTTCGGCATCGCACCCTATTTCGATATGCCGGGCTATTTCGAGTTCCGCCTGGGCGACTACCAGCATGAATTCGGCGTCATCGACGCACGGTACGCCCCTTCGGCCCGGTCATCCGCCACCGGCGGCGCCGTCACCTATTGGCATGTGGATGATATCAAAGCCACGTTCGACCGGCTGCTGGAAATGGGCGCCACGGAATTCGAGCCCATCACACCCCGCGGCCAGGAAGGCAGCGGTTTCTTCACTGCCTCCGTCACAGATCCCTTCGGCAATATCATCGGCATCATGTCTAACCCCCATTACCTCGAAATCCTGCAACGAAAAGCAGCCGTACAATAACGGCAAAACCGCGCCAGTCGTACGATTGGCGCGGTTTTCTTTTCAAATATAACTTTACCAGGGCCGCATGGTCCCCGTCAGCTGGAAACCGGAAAAGTACAGGAAAAAGAGAAAACAGTTCATCAGCGTCAAACGCAATACCAGCCAGCCTTTCCTGTATTCATCCTTCATCAGGAACCCGAAAACCGACCCGTACATAAACAGGAAAGCCGTCATGAAAAACGGGATGTACAACCCGATGTCTATCTTGCCGAACTGGTGCGTCACCAGCATCATTGCCCAACCCACGAGGTACACCAGCACCTGCATGATGTTCAGTTGCGCGGCGATGTAGGTATTGATGAGAAAATGCTCCCAGAAATTATACTTCCCGCGGCGCATGAACAAAAACGTGATCACGCTCGCGAAAGGGATCATGAGGAAAATGAATACGCTGAAATAATGATTGAAAAATCCACCTTTATCCTCCGCCACATAACCGGGATGATATTTTGCGTACGTGCCTGCAATGCCCGCCGTAATGAGCTTCACGAGCAAGGTGCAGATGGTGGACATGATGATCACATACGCAAACGGCCGGAAATATTTCACCCGCTTCCCTTCCAGGTAATCCCTGATCATCCCGCCCGGCCGGGTGAACAGCGATAGAAAGGTGTAGAAAAATCCCTTGTCGACATGAAACACCGAATGCGGGATATCATGCAGGAAATAATGCGCGTCTATCCTGCCTTCATGGTACGATTGCCCGCAATCCGGGCAAAAATTACCGGCCGCGGCCTTCCCGCAGTTTTTACATACCTGGGTTTTGTGCATAGTCTTCCGAAGATAATTAAATCCGACTGATTACAACTCGTCATCATATGAAAGATCGCCCCTGACCAGGCGACGCAGGCGATCTGGATACGTTGGGGCATAATAATTCATTATTTGTATGTATTATAGGATGTAATTACATACATTTACGTAATTAATATCGGATATGAAAGGCACAAACCTCGGAGAATTCGAAGAACTGGTGCTCCTCACCGTTGCCGCGCTGCTCAGGGAAGCCTACAGCGTAGCGATCTGCGACGAGCTGGCCAGCCACACCGGCCGCGCGGTGAAACTGGGCGTGGTCCACGCGGTGCTGAACCGGCTCGAAGAAAAAGGACTGGTCACCAGCGAACTGGGCGAAGCCACGAAGGCCCGCGGCGGGAAGCGCAAACGGTTCTACGAGCTCACCATGTCCGGAAAAGCGGCGCTCATCAACGCCAGGGCCATGCGCGATCAGCTATGGGCCAAGATTCCGTCACTCGCATGGAAAAACGGCTGACATGAAACAACACCAACCGCCCGCCTGGGCGCAACGATTCGTGGAGTGGTACTGCAAACCAGGGCTCGTGGAAGACCTGACGGGCGACCTGCACGAATGTTTCGAGCGGAATGTGGCCACCATCGGGCCGCGACGGGCAAAACTGGTCTATATCATCGATGCGTTCAAATTCTTCAGGAGTTATACCGTAAGGAAATCGTTATTCGCTCACCTTTTTATGAACAGGACCATGATCGGCAGCTACGTTAAAACCTCGGGGCGCAACATCCTGCGCAATAAACTGTTTTCGTTCATCAACATCCTCGGACTGGCCATCAGCATGTCTGTCGGCCTGCCGCTGATCGCTTTCCTGCTCGATCTGCGCACCTACGACCGGTTCCACGAAAATGGCGGCCGCATCCAACGGATCACGAGCATTTTCTCCTCCAACAACGAGCAGGGCGGGAAATTCGCCACCGCATCCATCAAAACCGCCCGGCTCATCCGTGAAAAAGTGGCCGGCATCGAGGAAGTGACCACCCTAAAAAACGACTTTTCCGGCGACGCGAAAGTCGGCGGCAACGAGCTTCCCATCAAAGGATACTGGGCGGAACCTTCGCTGTTCCGGGTTTTCACCTTCCCGATGCTGCAGGGCGATCCTGCAACGGCATTGAAGGCCCCCTACTCCATCGTGCTCACGGAATCCGCTGCCAACAAGCTTTTCGGCGACCAGCCCGCCCTCGGCAAAGCGATCGAAGTGGATGCGATGGTCTACCAGGTGACGGGGGTCATGAAAGACGTTCCCTTCTTCTCGCATATCCGGTTCGAAGCGCTGGTGTCCTTATCCACCGCCGAACAAATGGCTAAAAGCGATCCCGGTTTCGGCGCATGGACGAACATCTGGCCGTATTCCGTCTACCTCCTCCCTTCGAAAAACGCCGACATGGCCGCCATCCGCGCGCAGCTCGATGCGCTGGCGAAGGAAGAAAACCTCGCCGATAAAAATACCCGCATCCAGCTGGAACTGCTTCCTTTATACGATATCGTGGTCGGCGAAAGCCTCCGCCAATCCGAAGGCGGACCAGGTTTTACGGGGCCGCACCTTTCCCCGGCGGTACTGTGGATACTCGGCGCATTGGCGCTGATCGTGATCCTGTCGGCCTGCTTCAATTACACCAATCTTTCCATCGCGCGGGCCATGCGCCGGGTGAAAGAGATCGGGTTGCGCAAGGCCATCGGCGCGGGGAAGAACGAGGTGCGGCTACAGTTCCTCGCGGAAGCGGTCATGATCTCCATGGCAGCCCTCCTCCTGTCCTTTCTCCTGTTCCTGGCGCTAAGGCCGTTGCTCATCAACATGGCACCGGAGATGCAGCGGATGGTCAAGCTCGACCTTTCACCGGCCATGGTATTGGCTTTCATCGTGTTTTCAGTGATCGTTGGCGTTATTGCGGGCTTCCTTCCCGCCGTATTTTTCTCGAAAGTAAGCGCCATCAACGCATTCGGCAATGTTTCCCCCGTAAAAACCTTCCGGCACCTCACGCTCCGGCGCGCTTTGGTGGTGGTCCAATACACGGTAACGCTGATTTTCATTACCACTACCGCCATCGGTTATGTACAATATAAAAACATCCTGGCGTTCGATCTGGGGTTCAATACCACGAACATCCTCAACATCAATATGCTGGACAACAAGCCAGACGCCATGTTGCAGGCGCTCGGCGAAATGCCGGAAGTGACCGGTGTATCGCGTTCGCTGATCACCACCGGCGTGGGCAACGCCTGGGGCGGCAATATGAAATACAGGGATTCGCGGGATTCGCAACTGGTGATGACCAACCATGTCGACGAAAATTACCTGCCGCTCCACGATTACAAACTCGTTGCAGGTGGCAATTTCGTGGCCCGGCCCGCCACCGCCGAAGCAGTGAGCGAAGTGATCGTGAACCAGCAGGTCGTGAAGCGTTTCCACATCGCCGGAAACGATCCGCAAAAAGCCATCGGCGAACAGATCACCCTGAACGGCCGGAAAATGACGATCGTAGGCGTGATGCAGGATTTCCACTACGGTAAAATCGACAACCTCATCGGCCCCGTAGCATTCACCCCCTGGACGCCGGAAGACCGGACCATCCTCAGCGCCAAAATCCAAGGCACCGATATGCCGGCCACCGTCGCCAAAATAGAGGCGGCATGGCGGCAGACCGACCGCATCCACCCCTTTACCGCCGAATTCTACGACGAGGAGATCGAGCAGGCCTACAGCGAGTTTTCGACCCTGATCAAGATCATCGGTTTCCTGTCGTTCCTGGCGATTTCCATCGCATCGATGGGGCTCTTCGGCATGGTAGTGTTTACCACCGAAACGCGGCTCCGGGAGATCGGCATCCGGAAAGTGATGGGCGCAGGCGCGGGGAACCTCATTTTCCTGCTGAGCCGCGGGTTCCTGTCGCTGTTGTCTATCTCTGCATTCATTGCCTTGCCGGCCACTTACCTTTTCTTTAAAATGTTCGTACTGCCCAATTTCCCCTATCATACGCCCGTACAGTTTACCGAATTGTTTTCCGGTTTGCTGGTGGTACTGCTGATCGCTTTCGTGATGATCGGGTCGCAGACGCTGAAGGCCGCAAGAAGCAACCCGGTAGCGGTTTTGAAGCGTGAATGACGAACATCGGCGTCATAAAAAAATCCCGCACCGTGTGCGGGATTTTTTTTGCCTATTGAATGACGAGTTTTTGCGTCGTTTTTATTCCGTGCAAATCCATCACCACCAGGTACACCCCTCCGGGCACACCGTCTGTGCTCATTTCGAACCGGTTATTCCCCGATTCCGCCCTTACGCTTTTGCTGCGCACCGTTTGCCCGGAAAGACTGGCAATGCGCAACTGGCCTGCTGCGGCCGATTTGCTTTGGTATTGCACGTAAAATTGCCCTGATGCGGGATTGGGATATACCTGCATCCGGGTGTTTACTTTTACTTCTTCCGCAGCCATTGTCCGTGCGTTCGCCAATCCGCCGCCGCCAGAAGTCTGCAACCGGAGCTTGAAATCGTGCGTGGTCGTAAAATCCGCCTGGCCGCATGGCCCGGGGTCCGTGTTCCAGGCGTCGTAGAAACGCACCCGCAGCCGTGTGGCGCCGGGCGTAGCCGTAGCCGGAACGTTTACGGCACGGCTGATGTTGAGCACGGTTGCGCTGTTGTCTTGCCTGGCATTGCCAACGGAAAATAGCAGCTCCCCGGCATCGGAGAAGCTGCCGTTGCCGTTCCAGTCGGCATACACGTTCACGCGGGCCCATTTCGTATTGGTACTGTTCGTCATATTGAGCGTGAAACTGCCGCCTGGTGCGGTGGTAATGGAATCTGCCGTATAAAACCCGTATCCGCCGGCCGGGTACGCGCTGTTGCTGAACATAATGTTATGCGTAGCGCCGGTACTGCCCAGCGAAGTGATGTAACGGTCCGTAGCGTTGGCGCCTCCTGCCGCGGTGCAATATGCCGGCGCGCCGCCGGTACCGCCTTTGATGCAGGAAAGATCATCCAGCTTGATCGTACTGCTGCCGGTATTGGTAAACGTGATCCTGACGGTTTTCACATGGTCCGCATACTCCGTCCCGGTTTTAAAATCGAGCGTGGCGGCGGCGAACGTTGCGGAAACCGCTCCTGCCTGTTGGAAAGTGTTCTGCGTGCTACCGTTGACGGGCGCGATGTTCTCGACCTTCACATCAAGCTGGCCGCTGCCCGCAGCCCAGTAGCCGAGTTGGTAATTGGTATTGTTGTCGAGGTAAATGTATTGGGATAAAGTCTGCCCGGCCGCGAGTGAAAAACCGTTATTGCCGGACCTTTTCGCAGTTGTTGATACGGTTGCCGTTCCCTCCCAGGGCATCAAAGCCAGACCGTATTCCGCACCGCTGTTGGGCAGCTCGTTCCCGCCGGTAACCGGCCACTGGTATCCGCGGATGTAATCCACTTCCATGCTGGCACTGTCTCCCGCGCCATAAATGCCCAGGAATGTGTTCATGAAATGGTTCGGGGATTTGATATCGGTTTTGCTCGACCATTCCTTTTTCAACACGCCGTCGATGTAATATTTGAGGCTGGTGGGCGTCCATAACATGCCGTGGGTATGCCAGTTGGTCTGGCCGGAAAGCGATGCGTTGTACGTGCCGAGGTTCCCCTGGAAAGTACCGTCGGCCGCTACGTTGCCGTGGATGGTAAACGGTGTGATGGTAGATGTGGCGGCATTGTCGCCCTGCTCGAAAACATCGATCTCGAATACCTGTCCGCGGGGCCTTACACCCGTGATGGGGCCGGTTTTGGAATTGAAACTGTTGCCCAGTTCTTCATAATATTTCAAATCCGGGCCGGGCGAATCGAACCAGTAGGCGGCGTTCAGGTTGGTGGCCGCCGTGGTGTTGCTGCGCCGTACCCTGATCTCGAAGTAACCGCCGCGTTTATTGTCGAGATAGTTTTCGTTGCTGTTCCAGTCGTAGGTCTGGATAGACGACACCTTCCGTCCGTTGGACCAGTACGCCTGCGCCGGTGCGGCAGCGGATACGAGCAGTTTGATGCTGGTGCCCGTCATCCGGTAAGCGGCCTGCGGCAGCGTGTTGGTGCGCATTTTGGTGAGGTTGGTCGTATCCCGGAAATCGATCGTGGAGTAATAGTTGGTGCTCCATTTATTGCGGTTCAGCAGTTCGTCGTTGAACTCATCGTGCCAGAAGATCTCCATACCGGCCGGTACGGCTGCGGAACTGGCGATGGAAAGGTTCGCCGTTTCGGAGGGCACCAGCACCCAGTTCCTGACCGTTGTGGCGGAACCGGTAATGTGGCTGCTGCTGCCGGATGCGTTGTATGCTTCCACCCAAACGGTGTACGCGGTCTGCTCCGAGACCGGCGAAATGAAGTACCGTCCGGCATTGGCGGCGATGGTGGCATTGGGAGCCCCGGGTTTGGTGCCGGTGGCAGACCAGTAGATACGGTACCCCTGTTCGTTGGTGGCATTGTCCGTCCACTCCAGCCTTATCCAGCTGCGGGTACCGAGCAATTGCAGGCCAGTGGGGGCTGCGGGGGCTTGCGCGAAAACGGTTATGGTGCAAAAAATGAATGGTATCAGGATCAAAAACTTTTTCATAGTGGAATACTTTTTTGAAATGATCAATAGTGGTTTTCCCGGACGATGAATTCGGGCCCCTGCAGCCAACGCCGCATCAGCTCCGTGTTGTTGCCCGGTTTGGCGGCCATATTCCCGGCAATGACGTCTGGCCTGCCGTCTGCATTCACATCTTTTACGTCCATACAAACCCATCGCCCGAGCGGCGCGGCGGGGTCTGTCTCCATATGGAATTGCCATTTGTTTTGCTGCAACAGGTATACGAACGCCTGCGCGGGCCGCTTTTCGAAATCCGCGAAAAAACTGATCACCGCCAGGTCTTTCCGCCCGTCGCCGTTCAGGTCTGCCGGAACGGCCTTGTAGCAGCCATCGAGATGCTGGAAATACACCTGTTCATATCCGCTGCCGGTATTGCGGAAAATGTAAACGCCGTGGTAGGGCTTGAATACGGGCGACTGGTCCGCGTTATCCCCGCAGGTATACACGATGTCCGTTTTCCCGTCGCCGTCCATATCCGCAGGTTGAAAATAAGACGATCCGTAAGCCGGCGGAAAACCGAGCACGGCTTCCTGCCGGAAGTGCCCTTTACCATCGCCGGTGAACCGTACGATGGTTTCCCTTCCCTGCGCGAACATGGCCAGCAGCGACGTGGCGCTATCTTTACCGGGAGGCTCCGGATACACCCGGATGGCGCCGGGCATGGCGGCCAGCGTTGTTTTCCCATGCGGCGTGAACAGCGAAAGCGCCCCTTCCATAAACCCGAACTCGCATACCACGAGGCCTTCCGGCACCTGTAGCGCCTGTACGGGCCGGTACAATCCATCCTGCAACAGTTTCCGTTCAACAATACGGCCACCTTTCACCAGTATCGATTCCACGCTGCCGTTCCTGATCCGCCCGCCGGGATTGATGGTGCCGATGTTCGTGAGCAGGAAGCGCCCTTCGCCAAAGGGCGCCACATCCACCACGGTACAGTCCTTCAGGGTATCCGTCTGTTGCAGTCCTGGACCGAAGACCCGGAGCAGCCGGCTATGCACGTCCGACTGGAAGAGCAGCCGCTCCTTTTCATCGAAATACACGCAGGCCGTAAAGGAAGGCGCTCTTTTGGCGGGCAACACGGAAGAAAACGCCTTCGCGGGCGTTGCGGCGGGTTGGTCGGGAATGGCCAGTCTATCGGGTGAATGGCGCAGGTAAAATGCTTCGATCGCTTTCCAATCGGCCAGAGAAATGGACGTCCGGAGCGGCGCGATGATCGTATCCCGGAGGTGCGATAAATGCGCCGGCAGCATTTTGTATTCGCCGCTGCGGTCTTTGTAGATATCGGCAAACGCGCCCATGGCGGGCAGCACACTTTGTTCCCACACGACCTTAGGCAGCAGTTCCGGTTCCGGGAAAGCATGACAGGAGCCGCAATGCCGCTCCGCTATGGCACGCCCCACGTCAGGAGCAGCGTTGCAACCGGCCAGGAAAGCCAGCAAAACGAAGAGCCTGGCAATAGCCAGGCTCCTGAGATATGGGTTAGTAACCGTCATTTTGTTTTACGACACCTTTTGTTTCGTTCACCACTTTACGGGGTATGGGGTGCAGCACGTATTCCGGCTTTGCGAAAATCGACCCTTCGTCTTTCGCATGCTGGATGTAAGTGCCCCAGCGGATCATGTCTTCGCGGCGGGAACCTTCGCACCAGAGCTCGAACAGGCGCTCGTCCATGATCTTGTTGCGCAGGCCGGTCTTATCGAATTGCCCCAGCGCGTAGGTCGGCACACCTGCCCGGGTACGCACGGCGTTGATGAGATCGTACGCTTCCTTCACCGGGCCCTGGTCTTCGTTGATGGCTTCCGCGGCCAGCAGCATCGCGTCCGCGTAGCGCCAAACCACGATGTCGGTACCGGTTTGCTCGCTGATGGCGCCGGGATCGGGGCCGTATTTCATGGGAATGGCACCGATGTAATTATTGGCGCGCGCATCGAACATCACGCCGCCGGTGGTGGGCCATTTGGCGAGGAGCACCTCCAGGCGCTTGTCTATCGGGTTGAACCGGTCGTAGGTTTTCCAGGGCATTTTGTAGCCGCCCCATTGGGTGATCGACAGTCCATTCGGGTCTACGTAATTGCCGGGCATGCACATCGCCAGCCAGAGGTTGGAGCTGTTGTCGGCATCGAACCGGCAGGGAACGGCCAGGAGCACTTCCAGCGAATTGCCTTTGTTGGCGTATTTGAAGATATCCGCATAGTTCGTTTGCAGGCCGTGGCCGTAGGTTTTCAGAATGTTGAACGTATTAATGGCTTCTTTCCAGTTTTTCTCATGCATGTAAAGTTTCATGAGGCCCATCAGGCAGGCGTCTTTCGTGAAACGGCCGTATTCCGCCGCGGCCAGGTCGCTGGCTTTGGGGACGATCGCCATGGCTTCCTTGTAATCCTTTTCGATCTGCGCTACCATCCACTGCTTGTCGGGCTTGGGGATCGGCGCGGCCGAGGGGTTGGAGGCTTCCTTCGCGTCTACACGGATGGGCACCGGGCCATAGAAGTTGTACAGGATCCAGGAGTAATGGGCCCGGAGGGCCTTCAGCTCGCCGGTGTACCTGGCTTTGAGGTTGGCGTCCATATTCACGCCCTGGATTTTTTCCAGGTTGATGGTAATTTCCGATACGTTCGGCATGAGGCCGTTGTAATGGTTCAGCAGCTGGGAAAAGTCTTCGGAAAAGTTCAGCTGGTTGAATTTCCGCCAGCCGTCCCATCCCCAGGAACATACCAGTTCATCGGTCATAAAGCTGCTTTGCGCCACCCATCCTTCGTTGGCGCCGCCCCATCCGCCGCCATAAAAGCCTACGTTGAGCATTCCGCCGTACATGCCGGTCACCGCGGCTTTCGCGTCTTCGGCATTCAAATAGAAAGTGGTGGAAGAAAAGCGGTCGTACGTTTTTTCTTCGAGCGCCTTTTCACAGGAGGTTTGTGCCAGGGAAAAGGCCAATATGATGGAGAGCAGCTTGCTGTATTGTTTCTTACGTCTCATTTTCGTGGTTTTGACATGAACAATCAGGCTAGAATTTCGCATTCAGGCCTATCGTGAAAGAGCGGGACATCGGGTAGGCCAGGTAATTCTGCAACTCGGGATCGATGCCTTTGTATTTGGTGATGATGAATGGGTTCTGCACGTTGGCGTACAACCGCAGCCCGGTCAGCAGGTTCTGCTTCGCGATCAGCTGGTGGCCGAAGGTATACCCCAGCGTGATGTCGCGGCAACGGAGGAAATTGGCGTTCTCCAGCCAGTAGTCGGAATCGCTGGCGTAGCTGCCGTAAGGATCGTTGAGGCCGGTAGGATATTTCGATCCGGTATTGTCGTAGCTCCAGCGCTCTTTCGCCACGCTCAGCACGTTCCATCCGAACTGGCCCAGTTGCGCATAGGTGCTGAACGAGGAAGCCATGTCGGAATTATACTTCTTCTGGATGAAGCCATACATGAAAATGCCGAGATCGAACCTGCGGTAGCTGAACGTGTTGTTGAACCCGTAGCTGTACTCGGGGCCGTTGATGCCCAGCAGCACGCGGTCTGCCGAGTTGATCTGCCCGTCGGGCTTGCCGGTCAGGTTGCCGCTGGCGTCGTAACCGTTCAGGTCTTTCACGATAATACCGCCGGGAAGCATGCCGGGCATATGTTTCGGCACGTCTTTCCCACCCTGGAAAATACCGTCGCTCACATAGCCGTAAATGGCGTTGAACGGACCGTCTGCCGCTTCATATTTGGGGAGCGACTGCAGCGCGTTGGGGGAACGCGTTACCCAGGAGTTGAAATAGTGGGACAGGTTGATGGTGGTAGACCAGTTGAGCCCGCCTTCCTTGTTGCTCACGATGTTTTTGGTGTTCAGGTTGATGTCCCAGCCGCGGCTGCGGGTTTTCCCGGCGTTACCTGCCACTGTTTTCACGGGGAAGTCGGTCGTGAGCGGGATATTGGTCAGCAGGTCTACGATCGTCCGGTTGAAATAATCGAACGAACCGCCGATCCGGTTGCTGAACAGCTGGAAATCGAGGCCTACGTTGATATCGCGCTGTGTTTCCCAGCTGAGGTCGTCGTTGCTCAGCTGTTGCAGCGTAACGCCCGGCTGCTGGGTGCCGCCGAACACGTACGGACTGTTCGAGGTATAATACGAAAACGCGCTGCCGCCGATGTTGCTGTTGCCCGTGGTACCATAGCCTGCGCGCAGTTTCAGGAAGCTGACAACCGGCAGCTGGTTTTTGATGAATTCCTCTTCGGAAATCACCCAGGCTGCGGACACGCCGGGGAAAGTGCCCCATTTTTTATTGGCGGCGAAGTTGGACGCGCCGTCGCGGCGAAGGCTGAGGGTGAGGATGTACTTATCCGCGAAGTCGTAGATCACGCGGCCGAAATAAGATTTCCAGATGCGCGAGGGGTTCCGGTAAGAGCTCACGCCGGGGCGCGGCGCGGTACCGTATCCGATGTTGTAGAACAGGAAGTTGTCTGTTGGGAAACGGTCGTTATACAACCCGAGCCCGTCCCAATCGCTCACCTGGTAAGAATGCCCTGCCAGCGCCTGGAAGTTGTGCTCGCCGAAGCGTTTGGCGTAGCTCACGGTCAGTTCCGAAAGTTTGGAAACGGAGTTGGCTTCGTTGATGGAGGCCTGGCCGCCGGAGCGGGCGCCGTAGAGGAATGATTTGGGCAGATAGGCGTTCCTTTTGCTGGACGACTGGTCGTAGCTGTAATTGTATTTCACTTTCAGTTCCGGGATCACCGTCCATTCCGCGTATCCGGAAGTGAGCAGGCGGCTGCTTTTGGTGAAGTCGGTGATTTCGAGGAACGACAGCGGGTTGGGGGAATTCTGGTAGTCGGGGTTGATGGGATAGCTCCCGTCGGCCGCTCGCAGCGGCATGGTGGCGGGGTAATAGAAGGCAGAAAGCACCATACCGGAATATTCGTTCTGCGACGTGCCCACGTTGGCGTTATTGGCCCTGGAGCCCGAAGCGATGACGCTCACGCCTACTTTTACGTGCTGGCTGATGCCCTGGTCGAGGCTGATCCGGCCGCCGTAGCGGGTATAGTCGGAGTGCTCGAGCACGCCCTGCTGGTTGAGGTAATTCCCCGAAACGTAGTACCGCGTTTTGCCCGCCATGCCGGAGAGCGACACGTTATGCTGCTGCGTAAAACCTTTGCGGGTAATGGCATCCACGGCATTGGGCTGCATGGAAGTGGTGTCTATCTGCGCTTGGGTGTATTTGGGTTTGTAGGGCGTAACGGTGGAAGGGTCTGTGGTGCCATAGGGCGCAATCTTGTTGTCGAGCATCCACTTTTCCCGGCCGATCTTGTTCCGTTCTTCCATGTATTCCCGGGTGTTGAGGATGTCGTAGAACTTGAACACGTTCTGGAACGAGTGGTTGACGTCGTATTCCAGTTTGGGTTTTTCGCCCTTTCCCTGTTTGGTGGTGATAAGCACCACGCCGGCGCCAGCGCGCGCACCGTAGATGGAGGTGGCGGAGGCGTCTTTGAGGAAGTCGATGGATTCGATATCGTTCGGGTTGATGAAGTTGAGCGGGGAGCGGTCTACGCCCGAGCCGCCGTACCGGGTGCTGGACGAGGGCTCGCCGGGGTTATCGTTGATGATGACGCCGTCTACCACATATAATGCGCCGGGCGATGCGAAGGAAGGGTTGCTCCGGATCTGGAGGTTCACGCCGGCGCCGGGCTGGCCGCTGCTCTGGATGGCGGAAATCCCGGAGGCGCGCCCCGCCAGGGCCTGCACGATGTTGGTGGAAGCCGCGGTGTTGAGGTCGGCCGTTTTCACCGAAGAAATAGCGCCGGTCACGGTTTTCTTCCGTACGGAGCCATACCCGATCACCACCACTTCCTGCTGCTGGGCGATTTCCGGTTTGAGGACCACGTCGAGCGATGTTTTACCGTCGAGCGCCACTTCGCGCTGTTCTTTCCCGATGAAGGAAAAAATGAGGATTTTCGACGAATTCTCCGGCACCTGGATGGTGAAAACACCGTTGCCGTCCGTGCTGGTACCGAGTTTGGTACCCTTAACCTGGATAGTAACGCCCGGCAGCGGTGTGCCCGATTCGTCGGTCACTTTGCCCGTTACCTGGATGCGGGCCGGCGCCACGATGGCGGGCTCGTCTTTTTTGTTGACCACCACCACTTTGTCTACGATGTCGTAGCTCAGCGGCTGATCTTTGAAACAAAGCGCCAGTACGTCCTGCAGCGAAGCGTTGCTCACGGAGATATCGAGCCGGCGGGCCTGTTTCAGCAATTTGACGTTGTACCAGAAAGAATAGCCGGTCTGCTTTTCGATCCGCGAGAATATTTTTTCAAGGGAGACGTTCCGCTCGTTCATGGTGATGTTCTGCGAACTGGCGAGGGAGGGTATCTCCAACCCGATGATCAGCAATAAAGCCGCCAATTTCATGAGTAGCAGTTTAGTTAGTTTTTTCCTGAACCTGGAAGCGGGAACGGAATGCTCCCCCGCTCCCGGGAAGTTCTTTTTCTGGAAAGCCTGTAAATGCATAATTTTGGTTGTTTGGATTTTGACAAGAAAGTTCTGGGAAATAGAACGCCGTTTGGTCCAAATACCGCCGCTTCATCTCGCACATGAAGCGGTTTCTTTTTACGACCAAAGGAACGTGGCATGTAAGTACGTACGTGGTAATTTACCCGGTAGGCATAAGTAGATTTGGTTGAATTGTTAGTAAATGAAGGTGAACGTTACGATCTGATCAGGAGGCGGCTGCCTTCTATCCTGAATTTTATTCCGCTTAATTCCAATACTTTCATCATCTGTTTGGCGTTGATGTTGCGGGGTACGCGGCCGGTGTAGCTGCCGTCAGGCACGGCGCCTTCATACACCACTTCCACGTTGTACCATTTTTCCACCTGCCGCATGATCTGGCGGATGTCTGCTTCCACGAACACGAAATACCCTTCCTTCCAGCCCATCACTTCTTCGAGGTTGACCTGCGTGGCCAGGGCGATGTTCCCGTCTTTGCCCAACCGCGCCTGCTGGCCGGGCGCCAGCATCCGCGATGCCGCGCCCTGCTTCACCTGCACCGCGCCTTCCAGCAGTGTGGTGCGCACTTCCGGCTCGTCGTCGTAGGCATTTACGTTGAAATGGGTGCCCAGCACCGCCACTTCCATCTGGTTGGCCATGCAGCGGAACGGAACAGGTTTGCCGTTCTTCGACATTTTGGCCACTTCGAAATACGCCTCCCCGGTGATCTCCACCCGCCTTTCGCCATCCGGGAACGCTACGGGGAAGCGGATAGACGAGGCGCTGTTCAGCCAAACCTTCGTGCCGTCGGCCAAAGTGAGCTGGTATTGCCCGCCGCGCGGGGTGGCCACTTTATTGTAAACGGGGGCTTCGTTTTCCCCCGCCGCGGCGCTGTAGGTGAGGTGCCCGGGCGCCTTATTGATACTGGCATTGCCCTGTTGGCCCAAGAGGCCGCTGCTGTCTGCACCAAGGTCTACGCTGCTGCCGTCTGCCAGCACCAGCATAGCCTTGTTGCTGCCGGGAAGCGCATCGCCTGCGGGCTGCTCCGCAACGGCAACGGGCACCGCCGGTTGTTTACCGGGCCGCAGCCATAGCCAGCCGCCTGCCGCTACCAGCAGCAGCACGGCCGCAGCGATCTTTGAAAAATAAAGGATGCGGGAACGGGGGGCTTCCGCGGTGATCCGGCGGTACATAAAATCCCAGTCTATGTCTGCGCCTTCCACTTCGGCGGTCAGGCCTGCATATTGCTCGTCTATCACCTGGCCGGCGGACGCGCGGCCCGCAGGGTCTTTCATATACCCTAAAAGTTCGTCCATTTCCGCAGCAGTGCAGCGTTTGCTTGCGTATTGTGTCAGCAGGTACCGGAGCCGGTCGTTAGGTGGAACAGTCATGTCTTCGTACAGGGAAAATATACCCCCTACCTATATAGACTGCCCTCAAAAGAAATGGTACTGGTCAAAATGAAAAAAAACTGAAAAAGGCGGCAACGGTTGCGGTGCCCGCCAGCAAAAGGAGGCCGTATTGCAGGCGCAGGTAGGTTTTGATGAACCGGAGGATCTCCACCATGGTGTTTTTGACGGTAGGAACGGAAATCCCGAGCTGACTGGCGATTTCCTGGTGGCTGAGGCCTTCGTGGCGGCTGAGCTGGTAAATGGTCTGCTTGCGGGGCGAGAGCTGCTGCAACGCCTTGCGGACGATCCCGTCGGTTTCCGCGGCCAGGATGGCCTGCTCCGTGTAATCGCCATCGGCCTGGATGTTGGCCCAGGCCTGGTCGCGGAGCTTTTTGTCCCGGGCCATGCGGGTCAGGTGGTCGAGCACCTGGTTGCGGAGCATCGTGTAGATGTATTTTTGGGGGGAGATGACGGCCGACAGGTTACTGCGGCCTTTCCAGAGTTTGAGGAACACTTCCTGCACCATTTCTTCGGCATCGGTGCGGGAGTGCGTCAGCTCCAGGGCGAAGTTGAACAGCCGGAGGCGGTACTCGTCAAATAACTGGCGGAAAGCGGTTTCGTTCCCGCCCGCTATGAGCCGGAAGAGACGCTCTTCGTCCTGTAACGCCGTGCCTTTGTTCTCGCTGTTCACTGCGAAGTAAATTTATATTCTTTTTTATATCCGCATCAAAAAATTTAGCGCCGGGCAAGGGCGGCAGCGGGCGGGGCTGATCCCGTTCTTCCTTTTGGCCCGGCGACAGGGTTTCACAATAAAAGCCGCCTGGACACTGCGGCCCGGGCGGCTTTTTCATATTCGTGCGTTCATTATCTGCCTTTAATATCGGTACTACGCGATTTCTTCCAGCTTCTTTTTACTGCCCAGCACCTGATCGAACAGTTCGCTGTCCAGCAAATCCTTGATGGATGAGATAACAAAATCCGGACGGTAGCTGAACTGGCTGATGTCTTCCGCCTTCGTTACCCCTGTGAGGGTGAGCACGGTGGTGAAGCCCATGGTACCTGCGCCGAGGATGTCTGTCCCCATCGTATCCCCGATCATGACGGTCTGGTCGGTGGAAAGGCCCAGTTTTTTGCGGGCCATGCGCATCATGACCGGGCTGGGCTTCCCAACGCTGAAAGCCTGTTTCCCGGTGGCAAACTCCACCATCGCCACGAAAGCGCCGCAGCCTGCGCGGTACTTCCCGTTACCGATCGGACAATTGGGATCGAGGTTGGTGGCAATGAGCTTGGCGCCGTTCATGATCATGTTGATGGCTTTGTCGACCGATTCGAGCATGATCGTGCGGCCTTCGCCAATGATGACGTAATCGGGATGATCATCTACGATCGAAAACCCGGCGGCATGCAGTTCGGCCAGCAATCCGCCTTCGCCGATCACATAGGCCGTAGCCTCCGGCGTGCGCGACGCCAGGTAGCGCGCGGTGGCCATGCCGCAGGTGAATACGTCCTCGTCTTCCACGTTAAAGCCCAGCTTCCGCAGCTTGTAGGATACATCGCGGTTGGTGCGCTGGCTGTTGTTGGTGAGGAAAAGGAAAGGGAATCCCTGGTCCCTGAGATGGTTGATAAATTCTACTGCACCGGGAATAGGTTCCGAGCCCCGGTAAATGACGCCGTCCATGTCGATTAGAAATCCTTTCTGATCCATAATTTTGGTTTAATGAAAGCAGACGTACCACCCGGCATGCAGGGCATGAATTCATCCCGGCCGAAGCGTACCGTCCAGCAAAATGAAATGCGAAATCAGAATTTGGTCCGTGGAGATTAAAAAGGCAAGCGCGGCCCTGGAATTGGCTCCTGGATGGAGATCGGGCCTGATGATCTCAAATATACAACAATAGTTGGAACGTACTAATTAAATTTTTTCCAGCTAAAATAGCCCAACTGCATTAGCAAACACTTCGAATGCACAACTACGTATATCCGTTACATATAGTACTGCCTGTTCACATGCCGTTTCCCGGTTACCCATCTTTTTTTACCGGCATCACCAGATTGCAACCGATTGAGAACGCCAACCCTCCCGCGGGTTCGGTAATACAATGTTAATGCAGGCCTTTCCGGCGCGGCCTGTCAGGAATTATCCTGAAATTTGTATTCGTCATACCCCATTCGCTCTCCCGGCAGGCGCTGCCATTTTCCGACCTATCCAAAGCGCCAGATGAAAAACCCGGACATGATCATCGTTCACGTAAAAACTGGTATCATATGTCTAGGTCACTATCAAACACCTCTCCTTCCCGCCGCGATTTTCTCGGACAGGCTGCCATGGGCGCAGCCGCATTGGGCCTTGGCTGGCTCGCATCCCCCCTGCCCGCGGTTGCCGCAGAAACCGCCGTGCTGGCCGATGCGGCCGACGAATGGTTCAAAAAGATCAACGGCAAGCACCGCCTGCTGATCGATTCCCCGCGGCCGCACGGTATTTTCCCGTTCGCCTGGCCGAAGGTTTTCCTCATCACCAATTCCATGACCGGCACGCCGGAAAAAGAATGTTCGGTAGTGGTGGTGTTGCGGCACGATGCGATCCCTTACGCCATGAAGACCGATTTATGGAGCAAGTACAAGTTCGGGGAAATGTTCAAGGCCGACGATCCCGCCACGCAGGCCCCCTCGCTCCGCAATCCCTTCTGGCAGCCGGGGCCCAATGATTTCAGCGTGCCGGGCGTAGGCCCCGTGGAAATCGGCATCGACCAGCTCCAGAAAAGCGGCGTCATGTTCTGCGTCTGCAACATGGCCCTTACGGTGTATAGTGCCGTAGCGGCCACGTCTATGGGTATGGACGCCGAACAGGTGCGCTCCGAATGGCTGGCGGGCGTGCTCCCGGGCATCCAGGTGGTGCCTTCGGGCGTGTGGGCTATCGGGCGCGCGCAGGAAAAAGGCTGCGCCTACTGCTTCGCAGGCTGAGCCATGCGTCGCAGTTGCATCGTTCCGGTGCTGATGTTGGCGCTGATAGCCTGCCGCCGGCAACAGCACGGCCCGCCGGCAGTTTGGACTCCGCCCGATACCGCCACCATCGCCCGGTCGCCCGCCGGCGATGCGGTCCGCTATGGCCGGGCGCTCGTCATGCACACGGCCAGGTTCTTCGGGCCGGAGGGCTCCCTGGCGAAATCCGCCAACGGCATGAACTGCCAGAATTGCCACCTCGCGGCCGGCACCGCGCCCTGGGGCAACAATTTCTCGGCGGCATGGGGGACTTATCCCAAATACCGCGACCGCAGCGGCAGCGTGGAATCTTTGGAGAAGAAGATCAACGACTGCTTCGAAAGGAGCCTCAACGGCCGGCCCATCGACAGCTCCGGCCGCGAAATGCAGGCCATGGTGGCTTATATGCGATGGCTGGCGGACAAAGTGCCCCGCGGGGAGCGCCCCGCAGGCAGCGGCATCGCGCAACTGCCCTGGCAACCGCAGGCAGCCGATCCCGCGCGCGGAAAACTCGTCTACATGCGCCATTGCACCACCTGCCATGGGCCAGACGGCCAGGGCAAAAAGGCCGGCGCAGAATTCCTGTACCCGCCGCTGTGGGGCCAGCAAAGCTTCAATACCGGCGCGGGCATTTTCCGCATCAGCAAAATGGCCGGGTATATTTACAACAACATGCCGCAGGGCACCACCTGGCAGGAGCCAATGCTCACCATCAACGAAGCGTGGGACGTAGCCGCGTGGATCGTTTCGCAGCCACGGCCGTACAAAGCTTACCCGGCCGATTGGCCCGACATCCGCACCAAACCGCCCGATCACCCGTTCGGCCCCTACGCAGATTCTTTTTCCGAAACCCGGCACAAGTATGGCCCGTTCGGGTCCATGCTGCCGGCATCATCCGTCAAACCATAAACACAAACATCATGAAAACGCTGCTTTCCATACTCCTGCTGCTTTCCGGCACCTGCGCCATCGCACAGGACGCACCGTACAAAGTTGTTTTCGATCTCACCAGTAAAGACCCCGCCACGCACCAGGCCGTGGTAAGGCAGGCCAAAAGCATCCTCGGCATGCGGCCTGACGCCCAATTGGAAGTGGCCATTTACAGCGAGGCCCTCCCCTTCGTCTGCAAAGAAAAATCGACCCTCAAACCCGAACTGGAATCCCTCCTGCAAACCGGCCGGATTTCCTTCAAGGTCTGTGGCGAAACCATGAAACGCAAACAGGTAAAGCCTTCCGACCTCATCGATGGCGTAAGCGTTGTGCCAGACGCGATCTACGAGATCATTTCCCGGCAGAAGGAAGGCTGGGGATACATCAAAGTGGCGCAATAAAGCCATAAAAAAAGGCTGACCGAAAATGCGGCCAGCCGATTCATCATTCCAGTTTATCAATCTACTTGTTGAATTCGATCGTCCGCGACGTCATCCGGCCGTAGCCGGTGAGCACGAGCTTATCGGGATGCAGCTCCACCACGCCATACGCGTTCTCATCGACGGTTTCCACCATTCCTTCCGCGATGATGCAGGGCAATGTTCCCAGGATGCAGAAACCGCCTTTATGATGATGGCCCGCCAGCAACGCTTTTACGCAGCTGTACCGGTCCAGCAGGGCCACGATATCGCTGTCGTTGAGCGCGGTCAGGCCTTCGGCGCAACCCAGCGGGTGGTGCGATAAAATCAGCACCTGCTCCCCTTTCCGTTGCGCTTCATCGAGCAAAGCCTTCAACCATTCCATTTGTTTGCTGCTGATGCCGCCGTTGTATTCTTCGCCGTTGCGGCCTTTCGCGGCTTTGATCCTGTCCATCATCCCTTCCAGTTCCTTTTCCCTGAAAGTGCCTTCCACATTGGAATACGCCGCCACTTCGTTGGTGTTCAGCATCACGAAGCGCCAGTTCCCTTTTTTGAAGGAATAATATTCGGCGGGCATGCCGAGCACCTTGTACAGGGAATCGTTTTTCCGGATGCCTTTGTAATCGTGGTTCCCCGTGGTATTGTACACGTGTTTGCGGAATTTGCGGAGCTCCTTCAAAACGGGCGACAAGTCTGCCGCATTTCTGTCGGTGATATCGCCCAGGTTGACGAGGAAAGGCATTTTCTGCCGGTTCAGATCAGTGACCGCATTTTCGAGTTTCTGGAGGGAGTTGCGGTACGCCCTCGTGCCGCGGGTTTCCACATCGGCATACTGGATATCGGCGATCAATCCGAATTTTATCACCTGCCCCCGGCTTTGCCAGGCGGTCAGCAGCAATACCATGATCGCGAAATACTTCAACATCGGTTTCATATACATTCTGATTTAGCGTTTTACCAGCCTGGATTGGGCGTCAGTTTCGGGTTGAGGGTGATTTCGTTGAGGGGAATGCATTCCAGGTAATCCCGGTTTTCCTTGAAGCCGTAGCCGTTGGGAATGGCGGTGGCGTAGGGGTCGAGGAACCCATCGGCATCCGTTTTATAGTTGATGGTTCTGCCCGTCCATTCGTTTTTGTCGAACGGATACCCCTGCGGCCGTTTCCCTTTCAGCAGCCGGTGCGCCGCCCACCGCCGGATATCGTCGTACCGGAAGCCCTCGGCCCCCAGCTCTACCGTCCGCTCGCGGCGGATCTCGTGCAGCTCGTCAGACAGTGCGTACCCATAATCCGCGTACCTGGCGCGGTTGGCATCGCCCTGCACCTTGAACGCCGGCATTCCCGCCCTGGCCCGCAACAAATCAATGGATTTACCGTAATCCACGGATTCGTTCAGTTCCGCTTTCGCTTCCGCATAGTTCAGCAAAGCTTCCGCATACCGGAACACGATGGCGCCGGTTTCGCAGCTGGTATTCCAGGAAACGCCGCTGCCGGCCTGCGGATCTTTCGGATCGTTCCCTTTCCTGATCTGGAAACCGGTGTTGTTCAGCGTTTCGCCGGATTTATCGAGGAAGGGCGCGGTGAATACGCCTTTGCCGAACCCGTTGTCCCACATCACGCCGCCAGGCACCCATACGGTTTGCGACAGGCGCGGATCGCACTCCTGGCCTATTTTCGTGAGGAAAGCATTCCCTTTCACCGTTTTGCCGGTATTGAAATAATCATACGCGTTGCCGTTCCGGTCGAGGTAATGGTACACCTGCTGCATCGTCATGGAAATGCCGGCCGTACGGTCGGAGACGTAAATCTGGAACGAATGCGAAAGTTGCAGGTTGACCGAATACGCCTTCCAGAGGATCACTTCCCGGCTGGCCGCCTGGTTCACGAGCGAAAACAGCATGCGGTAGTCGTTTTCCGTATCGCCGGTGGAATATAGCGCGCGGTTGTGAACGGGTTTCATCAGTTCTTCTGCGGCGGCCACGGCTGCGCGGAGGTATTTGTCCGGGTCGGCGCCGGCGGTACCGAACGGCGTGCCTTTATGGTATTTCTGCCAGGTGCCCTCGTATAAAGCCACTCTGGATTTGAACAGGAGCGCCGCTTCTTTGGACAGCCGGTTGTTGCCGCCATCCACTTCCTTGAGCGGTTTGAGGAATTCCGCTGCTTTGTCCAGGTGCCACAGAATGGAATCCACCACCTGGGTCCGCGGATCGCGGGGCTTGAAGAGGCCGGGGTCGTCCATTTCCAGCGGACCGGTATACCAGGGTACGTCCCCATAAGCTTTCACTTTATCGAAATACAGCCAGGCTTTGAAGAAATGCGCTTCGCCGACGAACTGCTGGTATTTCGCGAAAGGGTCTTTGCATTTGCCGTAATTTTTGAAAAACACGTTCACGCTCCTGATTTTCGCCCAGTTCCAGTTGCCGGTGGCGGTTACGGGCTGATTGGTGCCATTCCACAAAGTGGAGGGAGATGCGGCGATCTGCACGTCGGAACCGCGGGTGCCGTCCCAGCCGATCAGCCCCAGGTAACTGCCAACGGTACCGAACGATGGGAATTCCGGGTAAAACTGGAGGGTATATTTTTCCAGGTCGCTCGCCGTCTGCCAATACGCTTCGTTATCGATTTGGGTGAGCGGCGGCCTGTCCAGGAAGTTTTTGGTGCAGGAAAATGCGGTGAGCAGGATGCTGAAAGCGGTTATATGGATCAGGTATTTTTTCATTGTCGATGTTTGAATGGTCTGTAATTGCTTCCGGTTTACGGTTAAAACGAAACGTTCAGCCCGAATGCCCAGATCGCCTGCGTGAACATGCTTTTGCCCGCGCCGAATTCACCGAGCGAAGCGGTTTCGGGATCGAATCCTACCGGCAGGCCGGTGATCGTCCAGATGTTCTCGCCGGAGAAAAACGCCCTTACCCTTTTCAGGTGGAGGGTTTTGAGCACCGATGCCGGCAGCGTATATCCCAGCTGGGCGTTTTTCAGCCTGGCGTAAGCGCCGTTCTGGAGGTAACGCGTTTGCACCTGCTGGTTCTTCGCGTATTGGGTGGCGTTGCTGTAGGGCCGCGGGAACCAGGAATCCGTGTTCACGCCCAGGCCGGAATAGGCGGAGGCTTCGGCGTCGCGGTAGTAGTCCATGTGATGGGGGAACAGGCTCGACTGGTTCCACTGGTTGAAGCCCCAGAAGATATTCCCGCTCAGCCAGAGGTCGCGCTTACCGGTACCCTGGAAAAACACCCCCACATCGAAGTTCCTGTAATTCGCCGTCAGGTTCAGGCCAAACTGGTACCTGCTGGTGGTATTCCCGATCACTCGGAGATCGCCATGGTCGTTCACGGTATTTTTCCCGTTGTTGATCACATGGTCACCGTTCAGGTCGCGGTACTCCACATCGCCCGTTCGCCAAACCTGCCCGTTGATGAAAGCCTGCGATTTGGCGGTGTTGATGGCATCTGCCCGCTCCTGCGTCTGGATGAGCCCCACCGTTTCATATCCCCAGATCTCCCCTACGCGCTTGCCGGGGTAATCGGTCGTGAGAATGCCCGTGGGATTGGGATATTGAGTCACCACGTTGAAATAGTCGAACACGTTCGCCGATACGGAGAAATTGAAATCCGACCCTACTTTCCCTTTGTAAGTGATGGCCGCGTCCCAGCCCTGCGTTTTCAATTCCGAATTGTTTTCCTGCGGAACGGCGGCGCCCAGCACCAGGGGCAATGCTTTCGAAGGCCCGAGGCGGTCGAAGGTCAGGCGTTGATAATATTCGAATTCGATTTGCAGCTTATTGTCCAGCAGCCCCATTTCCATGCCCAGGTTGGTGGTGCGCGACGATTCCCAGGTCAGGTACTGGTTCACGAGGTTCGGCGATCCTGTGTAAGCGGGCCGCTTGCCGTTGAGGATCCACCCCAGGTTGGTGTTCACGCCGATGAGGGCAAGGTCCTGGTAGGCGGAAACGCCCTGGTTCCCCAGCATCCCCCACGAGGCTTTCAGCTTCAGGTAAGGGACGTAACCGGCCACCGGCTCCCAGAATTTCTCGCGGGACACGTTCCAGCCCGCGGAAACGGACGGGAAGAACCCCCATCGCTTGCCCTCCGCGAATTTCGAAGTACCGTCGTACCTAACGTTCGACTCCAGCAGGTAACGGTCCTTGTAATTATAGTTGAGCCGCGCGAAATACCCTTTGGTGGCCCAATGCGACAAATCATCCGCCGCCTGCATATCCCCCGTTGCCGTGGTGATGGAAGGCACTTCCGACGTGATGAGCTCGCGCTTGAGCCCGCTGAGGAAATCGTAATTGTTGGACTCCTGCTGGTACCCCAGCATCACTTCGATATGATGATGCAGGCCGATCGTGGGCTTGTAGGACGAGAACAGGTTCAGCGCCTTATATGTCTTGTTGGCTTTGTTTTTCGAGATGGACGACGGTACTGTCAGCGAAATGGGCACCAGCGTTCCGTCTACCTGGTCTTCGTACGCCACGAGGTTCAGTCCATCGTAGTTGTTCACCGTATAATCGATGGAATAATCCGCGTTGATGCTCCAGTTTTTCAGCGGCCTGATCTCTGTTGCGATACGCTGCAGCAGGTTGTTGTCCGTGAATTTCTCGTACCCGGCGCGCATTTGCGGCACCCTCGACAGCTGGGAATAATACCCGTTGGGGGATTTCAGGAACACTTCGGGATGCGTCCTGAAAATCTGGTGGATGATCATGCCATATCCGCCTTCACCGTTGTAAATGGGCCGGTCGCGCACTTCGTTGGTGATGCGGGTGTTGGAACTGATTTTCCACCAGCTGTTGATATTGGCGTCCAGTTTGGCGTTCAGGTTATAGCGATGGTATTTGTCGTCCACCATCTGCAACGGCCCCTTTTCCGACGCATGGCCGGCGGAAAGGAAGTAGGCGATCTCTTTGGAGCCGCCGCGCAGGGAAAGATTTTCCTGCGTGCGGTTGCCGGAGCCGTAATGGATATCGATCCAGTCGTTGTTGCCGTTGGAAAGCTGATAGGCCGACCATTTCGAAGGGTTCGTGGCGTCGGGTACCGTTTCGGGAAGACTGGGGTCTTTGATCCGGGCGATGATGCGATCGATGGTGGATTCGGCGAACAGGCGCGCCACGCCCTGGTTGTCGTGCATTTCGTTGATGGCGCGGACGAACGTGTACGAGTCCACCATTTTCGGTTTCCGGATGATGGACGTGGGGCCGCCGTTCACCGAAAAATCCACCTGGGGCTTCTGGTTCATTTTACCGGATTTGGTGGTAATGAGCAGCACGCCGTATGGTGCGCGGGCACCGTAGATCGCGGCGGCAGCCGCATCCTTGAGCACCGAGATATTTTCGATGGTATTGGGATCGAGGGTGTTGATATCGCCGGCGGTACCGTCGATCAGCACATAAGGCGCGCCCTGGCCGCGGATCTGCACGGAAGGGGCCGCGCCGGGCTCAGCGCCGCGGTTGCCGTACGCGATGGTCACGCCCGGAACGGTGCCGTACAATGCCTGCGATACGTTGCTGACCGGGCGGTTCTGCAGCTTCGCGCCGTCTACCACCACTACGGAGCCGGTGAGGTTTACTTTTTTCTGGGTGCCATATCCTACTACCACCACTTCACTCAAACTGGAATTTTTCGAGTCCGACAATTTGACCATGATGGAATTATTATCGGCTTCCTTTACCAGCTGGTTTTTCAGGGTTTGCGGCTCAAAACCGATATGGGTAAAGGTGAAGGAGTAGCGGCTGTTGGCGTTGAGCCGGGTGAAAACGAAAATACCGTTCTCGTCCGTCACCGTGATGAATTGTTGCGTGGAATCCTGGTCGTTGCGGACCCTGACGTTCACGCCGGGAATGGGGCTGGATTGTTCGTCGAGCACCGCCCCGGTAACTTTCGGTTGCTGCTGTGCCTGCACGAGCAGCGGGATAAAGAGTAGCAATAGCATCCCCGCTCCGCAAATGCGGTGAATCTTTTTAATGATTTTCATGTAGCGTGATTTTAAAAAATTATTTTTTGAACTGCTGGTTGATATGTATTGGTGTTCTATTTTATGCTCATGATCCTGAATCCTGTGCTGTCTTTGATCACCTGCAACTGGTTCATCCTGCAGATGACGGCCAGCATTTTGGCGGCATCGTCTGCCGGTGAAATAGTGCCCGTGAAATATTTATGCGCAATGTCTTCCCTGTTGTACCGGATCTTCACATGGAACATCATTTCCATTTCGCTGAAAAGCGCTTCCAGCGAGGTACCGGAGTATTGTATTTCCCCGGGCCCGGCCGCGGGCTTGCCGCCGGCCGCCTGTGCCGCTTTCACGATACGGATGCCGCCATCCGCGTTTTCCACCGCCAAACCATTGACGGCCGTAAAGATGTGCAGGATGGAGGAAAGCGAATCGCTGACGCTGAACCGGCCGGTGAAATACATGCGCTCCATCTCGCTGGTGTTGTAGATGATCCGCTGGTGGAACAGTCCGCCGAGGATGTCGAACGCATCGTTGAGCGGCACGTTGTCGAACGAAAGCATACTGGCTTTGCCGGCGGCCAGGGTGCCCTGTGGCACTGCTTTGCCGTTGTTGTCGGTTTTCACCGGCGCGATGGCGATGCCGTCGATCCGGAGGTTGACGAAGCACTGCTCGCCCGGTAAAAGGACGGCCGGTAAAACCTGGGCGTTTTTGCTGAGGTATTTGACCATCACCTTGCCTTCGTACAGCTGCACGTTGACCGTTTTTTGGGAATGGTCTACCAGAAACCGCGTTCCCAGCGCCGTGGTGGCGATATTCGCCGAATACACGGTAAACGGGTGGACGGGATCGGTGGCCACGTCGAAAATGGCTTTGCCGGACAGCAGGTGCACCGTCCTGTTCTGCGTGAAGTCTGCGCTGTATCGCAGGGTGGTGTTCGGGTACAGGGTCACGGTGGAGCCGTCGGGCAACCGGAACGTGCTGGCGGTTTCCGAATGGTTCTGCGCTACCAGCGAAGCGGCGTTCGCCGGAACATGGGCTGTATAGGGAGCCGACGGGAAGTAGTTCGAGAAATAAGCGCCCGCCGTAATGAGCAGCAAAATGCTGGCGGCGATGGCGACCGCCGTGTACAGCCTGCGGTGAATCGTCCGTTTCCGCGTAGCGGCCTCTACCGGTTGCCAGATCTCCTGTTTCAGGGCTGTATCGCCGGCCATAGCAGCGTTGCCGGACTGCTCCCACTCCTCCTGCGGCAGGAACGTGTGCAGCAGACCGGGGTCGGACGCGAGGTATTCCTCCACGATGGCGGCTTCTTCCCGGTTGCATTCATTATTGAGAAATTTCCTGATCAGTTCCCGTTTGTCCATAGTTCTTAGCAGCGATACTATACATAAGTACGCTGAATAATCAAGAGTTCCCTATCCGGCTAAAAAAAATTAATTCATTTCCTGGACGATGTGCGAAATGACGGCGAGGTAAATGGAGGTCTGGAGGATTTTGCGCAGCTGGATATTGGCTTTCACGAGCTGGCTGTCGACCGTTTTGGTGGAGATGCCCAGCAGTTCGGAGATTTCCTTGTAGGAGTATCCATAAATGTGGCGCAGCTCGAATATTTCTTTCCTTTTCGGGGGAAGGGTTTTCAAGGCGGATTGCACGTCTGTCCGCATTTCGAAGGCGATGTCTGCCGACCCGGGCATCGCGATATCGGGCAGTTCGGCAAAATCAGGGAAGTGCTGGCGCTTGCGGGCTTCCTGGCGGAGCCAGTCGATGAAAACCTGTTTCGTTTTCCGGAAGATCTGTTCGTTGAGGGGCACGTCTGCGGCCAATGTGGCGCGGTATTTCCAAACCTTGATAAAAACCAGCTGGGTAAGGTCTTTGGCAGCTTCAGGACTATGGGTTTTCCGCGCCAGGTAATCGTACACTTTCTCCCAGAACATCCCGAAAACGTCCGTGAAGGCCGAGTAATCCCCTGATTGTAAAGCCGCTACTCTGTTCGCGTCCATAGTTTATTGCTTGTGTGCGGATTTCGAAGAAAAGTGATCAGTAACGTGCGATATAGAACTGCCGGGGCAAGTTAATATTTATAAAATGCTTATCTAATTTCCGGGCGGTTTATTAATATTAACTTAACAGGCTTACAGGCATTTAAAACAAATACGAATCAAAAAACACTAATTGCAAATTCTGGTTGTGCCGACGCTCGAACGAATGTAGAAAAAATTATTTATTCCTGCAGGACAGGCGCCATAAAGTTTCCGGAAAACGCCTTTCAAACCATGGATAACCCGTTCATTTTTATTATCTTGTGAAGATTTACCGGGAACCGTTCTACTATTCATTTTCCCCGTTGCGGGGGTATCGGAAGTATGCTTTTGACCATTATATATTTAGTATCGATCAGCTTTCTCGCCACGCTGGTCCGTTCCACTTTCGGGTTCGGCGAATCGCTGATCGCCGTTCCGCTTTTCGTGCTTTTCATTCCCCTTTCCGTGGCCGTACCCTTGTCCGTGCTGATGTCGATTTTCGTGGCGGCGGTGGTGGTGGTGCAAGACCACAGGGCCATTCATTTCAACAGCGCCAAATGGCTTATCCTGTATGCTTTGCTGGGCATTCCCGTGGGGCTGCTCATTCTTTCCTACGGGAACGAATATTGGGTGAAGATCGGACTGGGTACGCTCATCATCGGATACAGCATTTTCGCATTGCAGGCCAGGCAGTCCGCAAAGTTGGAGCACGACAGTCCGTTCTGGCTGTTCATCTGTGGTTTTTTATCCGGCGTTTTGGGCGGGGCATACGGGATCAACGGGCCGCCGCTCGTAGTATACGGCAACAAAAGGGGCTGGAGCGCGCAGCATTTCAGGGCCACCCTGCAGGCCTACTTTCTGCCGGCGAGCTTCATCGGTGTGGTGGGATATGCGGTGCAGGGGATGTTGGGGTGGACGGTTTTGCAATACTTCCTCATCTGCCTGCCGGCCATGCTGCCGGCAATCTTCCTGGGCAAATACCTCAACCGGAAATTACAGGGCAACGCGTTCTACAAGTACGTGTATGGCGGATTGATCGCTATCGGTGCATTGCTGATTTTTTTCACGATGGCCGGGTTGGCGCAGGAACTGCATTAACGGAAAGGCACATCGTTCCGGATGTGCCTTTTTATTTCAGCAAAACCAAATGTATTACGGTATCGGCTGTTTGCGGCCCATGGCGATGAAAGCGATCGCGAAAAACGAATGCACCGCCACAAAAATGTATGTCGCGGGCCGGGCATGATGAAAAAGCCCCCAGATATCCAGCAGGGCGATCGTCGAAAAGCCGACAATGTTGCCCATCACGATCGCGCTCCGCGCCCGGGATGGCGGTTCGTTCCGTACCATCCAGTCCAGTACGGCGATGCCCAGCAACGGGCTCCCGTACACCCGCAAATAAGCGATCAGCGCAGGCGAAGGATCGGCGGGGACCGCTCCCACCCCGAAAACCTCCGGTACCAGGATGAAGCCCAGGCCCGCGATCACCAGGTAAACCGAGGCCATGATAAACAGTGCTTTCAGTTTCATATGCGATGTATTCCGGCAGGGAACGCATGTCCATGATCAAAGCGTTTCCAACAACATGCGTGGTTCCCGGTAAAAAGGAGAATTGCAATAATGACGAAGTCATCCTCCTTAAAATTATCGAATTATATCGACATAAAATTATCGGCTCATGCAACAACAATAACGATCTTGCCCTTCACTTTCCCCGTACCGAAATACCGGAACGCATCCGCCGTTTCCGCGAGCGGATATTCCCGGTCTATGACCGCCTGCAGCTGCCCCGCTTCGAACAGTTGCGACAACAGTCCGAGGTCTTCCCTGTTGGGGCGGTACCCCATGATCCCCAGCTTCCGGCCGGAGCCGGCGGAAATCAATTTAGGCAGCACCATCATCTGGAACAGCAGCCAGCCCATGGATCCGCCGATCATGGAGAATGTCCCCCCGGGCCGGAGCGCCCTTTTGTAATCGGCGGCCGACCGGTGCGCAATCACGTCGAGCACTTTATCGTATTGCTCGCCGGTACGCGTATAGTCTGTCACCGTATAGTCGATGCAATGGTCCGCCCCAAGTCCGCGCAGCATGTCGAATTTGGAAGACAGGTCCACACAGGTCACTTCCGCGCCGATGGATTTGGCGTATTGCAGCGCCAGCGTGCCTACGCCGCCACCGGCACCGTTGAGCAGGATGCGCTGCCCGGGTTGTACGGGCCCGAAGTGCCGCAATCCCTGCAAAGCCAGCAAACCGGCCTGGGGCAATGCTGCGGCCTGCGCGAAAGTCATGGCTGGCGATTTCCTTGCCAACAGTTTCCCTTTCGCAACAACATATTCCGCAAACCCGCCGAACCCGCTCTCCGCGATATCGCCGAACACTTCATCGCCCGGCCGGAAATCACTGACGTTTTTCCCTACGGCGGCCACCGTTCCGGCCACATCTGCGCCCAGCACCGGGCACCGGGGCTTGCGCAAACCGCCGATCAGCCGCACCAGGAACGGTTTTCCCAACAACAGGTCCCAGTCCCACGAATTGATGGACGCGGCATGGACTTTCACCAGCACTTCATCATCTTTGGGAACGGGAACGGGAATTTCCTGGATTTGCAATTGGTCTGGGGAGCCATATCGATGGTAGCGGATCGCTTTCATGGAAAGTATAGGTTGCTGCGTTAGGTTTATTGCCATAAATATAATGGAATGCGTTGAATCTCGGCATGCGGAAATTTTTCGCCGGGAGCCGGGCGGCCCGTAAAATTAACTTTTCAAAAAGGCGTATTTTATGTAGCTTTTTAAAAAAAGCCCTCATCCCGGAAACCCATGAAGAAAATCGCCTTGCAGCTCATCGCCGCCTTTACCTGCTTATCGCAGTACAGTAACGGGCAAACACCACATGACCCGTCTGCCATAAAAAGCAATAATCCCCTCAAAACCCGGTTAGACAGCCTTGTCCACCGGGCTGCGGAGCAATATATGCGGTCGCCGGTCACATTTGACCTATCCATCGGGATCATCAAAAACGGCATCTCCCATCAATATTTCTACCACCGCGGGCCGGGCCCCCTCAGCAGCAAAGCCACCCTTTTCGGCCTGGGCTCCATCGCCAAGACTTTTACCGGCATCCTGCTCGCAAAGGCCGTAATAGACAGGAAGCTGCAACTGGACGATGATATCCGCAAATATCTCCCCGGCCAATATCCCGATCTGCAATACGACGGCCAGCCTGTAAGGATTGCAGATCTGGCGAACCACACATCCGGGCTGCCCGCCATGTCCAGGGAGTATGACGAAAGTTATCTCGACAACATCGTCAAATTGCCACCCCGCCTCTTCCGGGATTTTTACCGTGTTTATACGGCAGACAGCCTGTTCCGGGACATGCATCATTTCAGGCCGGATACCATTCCCGGCACCCGATACCGGTATAACGGCAACGCCATGATGGTGTTGACCGCCATCCTCGAGCGGGTGTATGGCACTTCCTACAAGGAGCTGGTGACTTCTTTCCTCCGCCGCCAATTGGGAATGGCACATACCACGCCCTTGCCTACGGAGGAAGAAGAAAAGCGGTTACCGCCTGGTCATGATGCGGATGGGAAACCCTTGCCGTTCATTCCGGACGCGGGTTTCAGGGCAGCGCCTTCCATGTTTTCGACGCCGGCCGATATGCTCAGGTTCGCCGCAGCCAACCTGGAAAGCAGGAATGCCGCCATCCGGCTATCCCATCAAACTACCTTTACCAAACCTGACGGCATGCGCATGGGCCTGGGCTGGATGATGGGCGAGGAAGAAAACGGGATGCCATACATCATGCATACCGGCAGAGATGGATGCGGCTTTTCCGCACTGCTTTACCTTTATCCGGACAGCGGCACGGCAATTATCTTGCTGGTGAACGACAGCAGCGGCCAGGACAGGCTGGCCGGCCTGAAGGATGATCTGGTCCGGCGCTTCGGTCAACGGTAAAAACCGCAGCAGGACAGGGATAAATTTATTTCTGTCCTGCATGTCCTGCGGGGGGGTCGGCGATGAATGCCTGCGCGAGCGCCGATACCATGGAACCCCATCCTATCACTGTTACCGAACCTTTCATTTGATTTGCTTTTTTGTTTACAGGAGCAAAACCAGGACAGGCCAAATGTTCCATCAATACGGGATAAAAGATTCAGTTGGGGGAAAAATTTGTTCCTGTGCCACATCGGCTATGTCCCGGAAACCGGCAAGTGCGGTTGTTAACCCGAAATTCCCTATTTTCGTTTTCCCTGATAATACTAATCTCACCTCGCCCTCTTAATTACACCCATCATGACCACCAAACAAAAACTGCGCGAGGCAGAACACATCGCTGAACAACTATTTGCCGCCGCCGAAAGCCGCGGGCTCATCGTTGCCGGTAAAACGGAAAACCAGCTCAACACGGAGATCTTCCAGTTGGCCGACGAGCTGTTCGGCATCAAAAAATACTGGCATAAGCGCATCATCCGCAGCGGTCCCAACACCCTGCATCCTTACAAAGAAAATCCGCCTGACCTGTTCCTGCAAAACGACGACATCCTCTTTTTCGACTTCGGGCCCATTGTGGAAGACTGGGAGGCCGACCTGGGCCGCACCTACGTCATCGGCAACGATCCCCACAAGCTCCGCCTCAAACGGGATATCGAAGATGCCTGGCAAACGGCCAAAACCTGGTTCCATCAGCACAGCACGCTGAGCGGCGCGGATTATTTTCATTATGTGGCTTCGCTGGCGGAACAAAAAGGATGGACTTTCGGCGGTGAAATAGCCGGCCACCTCATCGGCGAGTTCCCCCACGAGCGGCTGGAGCCCGGGAACTATGGGCTGTACGTGCACCCGTCCAACCACAACGACATGTTCGCCCCGGATGCCAACGGCCAGCCCCGCGAGTGGATCCTGGAGGTCCATTTCGTGGACCGAGAACTGCAGATCGGCGGTTTCCACGAACAATTGCTCACCTGAACCAATCCGTGCCCATGCAAACCCTGGTGATCATTTGCGGCGTTTATAGCCTCGGCTTCGCCGGTTTCCACATTGCCTTCTGGAAACTGTTCGGATGGAAGAAAGACCTAAGCAACCTGCGCTTTTACAACAAAGCCATCCTGCAGATCCTGAACCTCCGCCTGATCTACGTTTTCGCGTTCACGGCGGCCATGTGCTTCATTTTTCCCCGTGAATTGGCCACCACGGCGCTGGGCAAAACATTCCTCGCCGGGAACGCCGTCTTCTGGCTGGGCCGCACCATCGAGCAGTTCATTTTCCTGCGGCACAACAGCCGGATGGTCCGGATACTGACGGGTATCTTCATCCTGGGGTTCATCCTGTTTCTCCTCCCCGTTATCTTTTAAAACCTGATTATATGTCTGATTATATCATAAGGCCCGCCACCAAAGCCGATCTCCCGGCGCTCCTCGCAGCTGAGCAGGCCATCATCGCCTGGGAGCGCCCTTTCGATCCCGGTCTCGCCAAAGACCCTATCTCCTATTACGACCTCGGCGCCATGATCGGCCGGGACGACGTGCTGCTCATCATGGCGGAAATCGACGGTCGGTTGGCAGGTACCGGCTACATCCTGCGCCGGGCCAACAAACCTTATGAAACCAACAGCCATCATGGTTATATCGGTTTTATGTACACGGCGCCGGAACATCGCGGCAAAGGTATCGCCACAGCCATTATTGCACGGTTGCGCGGATGGGCGGTGGAGAAAGGATTGAAGGAAATCCGGCTGGACGTGTACGACGAAAACGCCAGCGCCGTACGCGCGTATGAAAAAGCGGGGCTTAGGAAGGTGTTGGTGGAGATGCGGATGGATTGCTGAAGCACGGCAGGATTGATTTGCAAAAGTTCCGCCGAAACGCTAGTTTAACGTCCGAAACAAGCCAAATGACTGAAAAAAAATTACACGATTTAACCGACGCCGAACTTTTACAGGTTGCCCGGAAACTGAAAGCAACCGCCATCATGAATGCCGTACTGATAGGATTTGTAATAGGCGTCCTTATCTACAGCCTCATGAGAAACAAATTCGGGTTCCTGTCGCTGATACTTTTCTTCCTTGCGTATAAATTGATCAACAATTCGAAATATAATCGCAAAGAGGTGGAGGAGTTGTTGAAGGAACGGAATTTGAAATAACTTCTCAATCTACTAAATACAAAAGCCGCGCAGATCACAGATTTTCGTGGCTTTTGTATCTTCATCGTTCAAAGGAAATCCAGCATCATCATAATATTTCCCCCATGAACATCGAGGATCAAATCGACAATTACATCGCCGGCCAACCCGGGCCCAAGCGCAGCGACATGCACGCTTTGCACGCGTTCATATTGCAACTGTTGCCGGGATGCAGATTATGGTTCCTCGATGGCAAGAACAGCGAAAACAAAACCGTGTCCAACCCCAATATCGGATACGGAATGTACACCATCAAATATGCAGATGGCAAATCCCGGGCGTTTTATCAAATCGGCCTCAGCGCCAATACAACCGGTATTTCCGTCTACATCCTCGGTATTGAGGATAAGACGTACCTGGCACAAACGTACGGGAAAACACTGGGCAAGGCCAGCGTGAGCGGGTATTGCATCAAATTCAAAACCCTGAAGGATATTAACATCGATATACTCGCGGCAGCGATAAAAGACGGTGTCAACTTCACGAATGCGCGTTAGCAAAAACGCGCTTCTCAAAACCGGCGCCCATAGCGATAACGGCTGCACCTGCCCTGTCCCGCGCTTTTTCCAGCCTGCTAACGACCTTACTGCCTCCGGGCTTCCGTGAAGTGACCAGGGAAACGGTAATATCCAGATCATGCCATTTGCCGATAGCATCCTGCAATTGATCGAGGTAGGGGACGTTTATCTTTGACCGGCGCGATAACTGCCCCGGAAGCATACCGAGAAAATAAACGAGGGATTTTACTTCCTTCCGGGCGGGGTGCAACTGATCTGTGCCCGGCGATGCCACCATTCCGGCAATGGCACCCACCTTGCGGGACAGCCAACGCCTGACATCCCGCTTCCTGACAGGGCGCAATGTACCGAGGAGCTTCCTGAAAGTGTGCCTGAGACTTTTATCGAAATACGTGACATCCTCCCGGAACGCCACCGAGCGCTGTTCGATCTCCTGCGTTTCCCCGACGCAGAATGCTGCATCGGTAATGTGGTACTGCTGCATCAGTTGGAGATGGATCCCGGCGTCCCGGATCTTTCCGGCCCGGCGGAACATCTTCTTCAAAGCCCGGGGTTGGGACGGGCCTTTCTTTCCGCCACCGGGCGAACCGGCAAATTGCAGGAACGCCCTTACCTTTTTTATCTCCACCCGTATCCTGTGCAACGCGTCCTGGTCGCCGGATGCCGAATAAGCCATCAGATGGCGCCGGATGAGGAGCCATCTTTTGATGAGGTAATTGTATTGCTTCTTCCGTGTAAGCATGCGCCACGTTCTATAACAAAGTTAACGTGTTGCGCTGATACCGCGGGGTATGTATCTGCTCCGATCGAAATGCCGTGCGCAGGTCAGGCGGCTTCGTCCTGCAACCGGACCATGCAATGCACGTCTTTCCCGGTAATGTACCATTCCACGCAGTAGCCTTTTGGATCGATGTCCGGATGCGCCAGCAGCGCGTCGAACGCTTTGCCGATGGCTGGCAGGTCCTGGATGTAATTTTCGATGATGATGCGGCGGTACCTGCCTTTTTTCAGTACGATGGTGGGCAGATTGAACTGTTCGGGCTCGTTCGGGGAAAGGATTTCCGCGGCGGAACGGTATACGATGTCCCCTTCTTTTTCGGGCCGCGAAATGCCGTAGTAGCGGCGTTCCGTAGAAAACGGGACGATCTTGTGCAGGCGCTGGTGGGCATCCAGGATGCCGTCGGGGAAAGAAGTGGCGGTCATATATACGGCAACAACGTCCCTCTCCATGGTGATAATGTCCATTGCAAACTGTTTCCGCTAAGTTACCTGCCGCAAACAAGACCAAAGGGTGGCGAATACGTCATTCCTTCGGGGGAAATGCGTCAAATGGGCATCCGGGCATCACGGCATAGGCAGTAATACCTGGTTTTCATAGGTATTGCGGGAACCGGATTATCACCGTCAATCGACTATATTTAGCGATACAATAACTATTTCAACCGGTCGCCCATGACTACATCAACAATTCTCCGCTGCTTCTTGGTTTCGGTATTCGCCATAACCGGCTGTTCCAACAGCAAAGTGGCCACCCGACAACCGGCTACGTCCGGATTAACATCCAATATCCTCAAAAAGGAGAAATGGCACTGGAACCATCCGCAAAAGCAGAACGACAGTGCAGGATATGCGCAGGTGGTGAAGGCGGGCAATATGATTTATGTTTCCGGCGTTGCGACAGACGATGTGAGCCCCAAAGGTATCGCCAACGTATACAAAGCCCTGGGCCAATGTTTGAAAACCTTTGGCGCAACGCCGCAAAACATCGTGAAAGAAACGCTGTACACTACGGATATAGAAACGATGAAAAAGCACAACGAGGCCAGGAAATCCTTCTACAAGGGTGACTTCCCCGCTGCCACCTGGGTGCAGATCAGCAGGCTGTATGAACCGGGCGCCTGGCTGGAAGTGGACATCGTAGCACAGCTCCCGGAAGTCGGCAAATAAAGGATACTTACGCGCTCACTTCCAGCTTATAACCTTTACTGCGGACCACCACAATATTGATATCCGGTTCCGCTTCCAGTTTTTTCCGCAGTTTTGAGATGAACATGTCGAGGCTGCGCCCTACGATCACCCCTTCATCTTCCCAAATCTCCTTTTGCAGCCGGCTTCGCGCGATGGTTTCGTTGGGGGCCTGGGCAAAGATCCCCATGATGCGCGTTTCGGTGGCGGTGAGGTCGATGGTATTTCCCTGTACCGTCAATTGCCGGCTTTTTGCATCGAACAACACCGGGCCTAACGCAATTATTTCGGTATCCTGCTGGCGGGGGGCTTCCCTTCGCCGTGAAACCGACCTGAAAAACACAAATCCGGCAAATGCCAGCAATGGCAGGCTCCCCAAAAGGTAGCCATGCTTCGCCAGGTTCATTCCTGTGGGTTTGAATTTTACATCGATGACATATGGGGCTTTCGGCTGGACCCTTCCGATGCAGGCGATGATATCATCCTTTTTATCCGCTGCAACCGCGAAGCCGTAGGCTACACTGGCGTTGGGGTTCAGGACGTTCACCACGTAGTCTGTGGCGAGGGGGTCTTTGGCCAGCAAACGCCGGGTGGTATTCACCAGGGAATCCGGCCGGAAAGCAAGCCCTTTTTCAAAACTTATCTTGTATTCATTCGCCGCGACCTTTGTTACCGGGAGTACCCTTGAGGTGCGGTCGCCCGACTGCGCGAGTATTTCATCCCCGATCCTGCGCAGCAGCACTTCTCTCCTGGCGATCTCGAGGCCGTCCTGGCCCGTCAAACTGAAGGCGATGCCGATGATGGCGATGATCGGGAGGATGATCCAGCCAACCAGGTACCTGGGCTTCCGGGAGCCGGGATTTGCGTGATGGGACATACGATTTCCGGTTTTTGAAGGGTACAGGATGGATCACCATCCGATTCCCGTATAGAAAGGTACCAAAGTACTTTTGCTGTATCAAATTTTATCTGTGCGTGCCGCCATCGGAGCGGTAAATTCATTGCCTGTAAAAATATTTTAAGGGTGACGGGAGTACCCCTATCTTCGCGGTCATCAAATCCGTTTCCGTCAATTATGGCCAGTAAATATACATCCCCGGCGCAGATCCGGCCCTCGAGCCTCGAATTCCTGGGCAACCTCGCCGCCAACAACGACCGCAACTGGTTCAACGCCCACAAACCGGTGTACCAGGAAGAATTACAGCATATCGAGGCGTTCGCGGACGTGCTGCTGGAACAGTTATCGCGGCACGACCTTATCGAAACGCCTTCGGGAAAGAAAAGCCTTCACCGCATATACCGCGACGTGCGGTTTTCGGGCGATAAGCGGCCGTACAAAAGCAATTGGAGCGGCGGGTTCAAACGGGCGACGAAGTTCCGCCGCGGCGGGTATTACTTCCACATCGAGCCCGGTAACAGCATGATCGCCGGCGGGTTCTGGGGGCCGGTGCCGGAAGACCTGAAAAAGGTGCGGGAAGATATCGCCTTCGATCCCGCGCCGTTGCGGAAGATACTCCAGGCCGACACGTTCATTTCCACTTTCGGGAAGCTGGAGGGCGAACAGCTGAAAACCGCGCCCAAGGGGTTCGATACGGCCCATGAAGCGGTAGACCTGCTCCGGTACAAACAGTTCCTGCTCATCCGGCGGTTCACGGACGCGGAGGTGCTGTCGCCCGGGTTCGCTGCCGTAGCCGACCAGACGTTCCAGGCCATGCGCCCGTTTTTCGATTACATGAGCGAAGTGCTGACGAGCGATCCGAACGGGCAAGCTGGGTAATGCTGCAGAACAGCATGTGATGCTGCGATTTACATCAACTCACCGACGTTAATGTATACAGGCACGAACCAGGAATAAAAACCCGCCCGAACGAAAACTCCTGTCTTCGTGCCATTCCCCTGCTTTCGTTAATCCAATCCCCGCATTCATTAAAACAGCTCCCTCCTTCTTTCCCGCCCACTGCATCTTTGCCGCAAGAACCTCAAACCACACAAATGAAAACTTTACTGAAAAGATCCGCCGGGACACTGCTGTTCGCCGGCGCCCTGCTGGCTGGCTGCGAAAAGCCAGAGGTAATCATCCCCAAAGAAAAACCGGAAGGTACGCTGGCCCAGGCACCCGGTACTTCCCTCAAATTCAACCGGTCGCTTTTCACCCAGGCCCTGATGAAAAGTTTCACGGGCAAAACAATTGGTTACGGCTTCTCGATCGCACAAAACGGAGAAGTGGTAACAACGATTACGGCGGGCGACTCCCGCCGGCTGATGGACGGGCACCATCCCTATTTGCCGACTACGCACCAGGGAACGGCGGAGGCCACGCAAACCATCACCGCGCTCGCCATCCTGAAAGCGCTGGAAGCCAAAGGCATGGACGAAAACGCCTTTGTCTGGCAGCTGCTCCCGCTCAACTGGAACATTCCGGCAGCGAACAGGAAAATCACCGTCGCGCACCTGCTGACGCACACATCGGGACTGAAGTACATCGGTTACGACTATACTTCGCTGCGCACCACCATGCAAACACCCACCACGGGTTACGGCGACGCTTACCATAAAAACACCGTGGTAAACTACCATCTTTGCCGGGTATTGCTGGCCTGCATCGTCAACGGCGCGGGCTGGTATGCGCCCATGTCCGACAACAATGCGGATGAAGCAGTATCGCAATTCCACCGGAGCTACGTGCGCCAGGTCATTCTCGGTCCTGCTGGCATATCGAACCACTACCTGGCCGACCTCGGCCCCTGGAACAACCTGGGCCCTGTCTGGAACCCCAATTCTCCCGGGAGCTCCCAAACACTGTACTACAATTATTCGGAGCCGGTTTACCACGGCATTTCGATTTATACGGACTACAAATCGGGCGGCGCGGGCAACTGGTACCTGAGCGCAAAGGAACTGGCGCTCGTCCATGCAGCGGCGGAATCGCGAAAATTCGTGTCAGACGCGATGTTACAGCGCATGAAAAGCAAGCTCATGGGCTTCGACAGCCAATACAGGGGGCGGCATGGCACCTACTACTTTAAATCCGGAATGGCCTACGACAGCAAGTTCCGCGGCGTCAACACCATGATCGCGCATTTCCCCAACAATGTGCAGCTGGCGTGGAACACGAACTCCATCTCGAACGATATCGGCGTGGTAAAAGATGTGATCATTGCGGCATATGAAAATGCGTGGACGTACTAACCGGAGGGCTGATCCAGCATAAAATTGAAATTCACGTCCGCCGCAGCGGGGAACGGCCGAAACGGCGAGCGAAGCGGACGGATGCGCAGGAAGAGGTTGATTTGCAGTCATCCTCTTTTTTGCCTGTGAACGCCGGCATCAACCCATGGCTTTTGAGGAATAAGCCCCGCGCCTATTTTTTTAGTAGATTTACAATTGTTGGAAAACTTCCGACCGCATCATTATTTTCAATTTATGCAGGACCCAAAAGGGAAACATAAAGACCTTCCGAACGATGAGCTGGGTGTAAAGATCCGCTCGAACGACAATCCCTATGTTTCGCCGGACCTGCAAAACAAGCTCCTGCAGCCCCGCAAGCTGACTTCGTATTTTATCGTTTTCATCGAAAGCGGCGCCATTACTTACAATATTGACGGGCAGGACTTTCCCCTTACCGGCGGCCAGCTGCTTTTTGCCATGCCCAATCAAACGCTGGTACCGCCGGCCAAAACAGCCGATCTCAGGTACTTCAAGCTGCTGTTCGATAAAAATACCCTGGCGCTGTTGCCGCAGCCATTCGCCTTTTTACTCAACCCTTCCAACAGTCAAACCATCGCTTTGGAAAGCCCTGCGAAAGAAAGGGCCACGGTGGTTTTCGGGATTTTAGATCAATTGATGACTGCTGCAAACCAGGACACTGAAATTATCCTGGCCTATCTGAATACTTTGTTGTCTGAATTCAATAGCGCCTATTTCAGGGGCAACGGGCCCGTCAACATCGTGAACGCGAACCTTTCCAAGTTCGTGGAGTTCAAACTGGTCGTGGAATCGTCGCTCACGGAGCAACCTTCCATCCATGAAATCGCGGAGAAGCTGGCCCTGTCTACGAACAGCCTATACCGGATCGTGAAGGAATACGCCGGCACCTCGCCCAAAGATTACTTCATCAACCGCCTGATAACCGAAGCCCAGCGCAGGTTACGCTATTCCAATACTTCCGTCAAGGAGCTGGCGTATGAATTGGGCTTTAACGACCCGGATTATTTCTCCAGGCTCTTCAAGAAAAGTACCGGCAAGAGCATCACCGAATTTCTGCCCAGGCAGGATTTGTCGGGGAAATAGGCGGATTTGTCCATTTCCGCCATTGTACGGCCCGCTACTTTTGCCGTATAAAATTCATCCTCATGAAATTTGCATTAGTAACAGGGGCCAACAAAAGCATTGGCTTCGAAGTGGCATGCCAGCTTGCCCGGGAAGGGGTCCATGTGTTCCTCGGCAGCCGCAATAAAGCAAACGGCGCTGCAGCCGTTGATAAATTAAAAGCGATGGGATTCGAACATGTAGAAGCCATTGCGCTCGATATTACCAGCGATGCCTCCGTCAGTAAGGCCCGTACAGCAATCGGCAAGAAAACAAAAGTGCTGGACATCCTCGTCAACAATGCGGGTATGTTCGGCGGCCATCCGCAAACCGCGCTCAACGCCACGATCGACCAATTCAGGGCCACCTATGACGCCAATGTGTATGGCGCCGTAAGGGTGACGCAGGCGTTTATCGATTTATTGCGACAATCGCCGGCGCCGCGCATCGTCAACGTCAGCTCGAGCCAGGGCTCTATTACCCTCCACAGCGATCCTGCATATAAATACTATGACTACAAGGCCGCGGTGTACCTTTCGTCCAAATCCGCCTTGAATATGTACACCGTTGTGTTGGCGTACGAACTGAAAGACACCCAATTCAAAATAAACGCCGTTTGCCCCGGGTATACGAAAACGGATTTCAACGGGCACCGTGGCCCGGGAACTGTCGAAGATGCCGGGAAGCGGGTAGTGAAATATGCACTGATCGGCGACGATGGCCCTACCGGGAAGTTCTTCAGCGAGGAGAATAATCCGGACACAGGGGAAATTCCGTGGTAGCGGGGAAGAAAATAAATAATCGGCTTATTGTTCGACTACATATTGTATCTGAACACACAACACATGTTATCTTTATATAGCATAAATCAATTTTTCGAATTTTAATTCACATTGGTGTGATTTAATATTTAATTTCTACCTTCGCATGGAGAAGAGGGCGATGCAACGCCATTTGCTGCCACTTGAAAGATTTTGTTTGTCAATCATCTCTTAAAAAACGAAACATGAAACATCTACTTGGTGCATTAATTTGCACGACCATCTGGCTCACCGGTTCAGCCAACCATGCAACTCCCAAATCGACTGCCCCCGTTGTAACGAAGAAGGTAGCATTAAAAACAAATTCGAAAGAAAACAGAAACGAATTCACCGTTTCAACCACCAAAAGTGAAATGAAGGAAGGAAATTTCCGTATCCAGCGAAAATTCCTTTTTGAAGATGCGTGCGGCAATATGTGGATTATTTACGTTTCAGGACCCAGCACCGCAACCTACTCCCAGATGTATGGCGTAGCCCAGCATGACTTTGTAGCCGGTGCAGACAGCAACGGGTGCTTTCATGGCCTGTAATCTTTTACATATCCAGAACAAAGTTTAAAAATCAGTCTTGAAAGCGTGTAGCAGACGGCTCCCCTCTTTAAAAATACCCCAGGCGGGCCTGGGGTATTTTACAATTTGCCGTATCCGCGGTATGCTTAATGGGGCTACTAAGAAAAAGCCCATTCAATTATCTGCTTCAGGGTTTTCTTTATTTTCTCCTGCCCTTCTTCTGTATTGATATCGATCCCGCACATGGTCTGGCCGCTCATCTTGGCTTGCAGGGTTAAATAGTAAACGCCGCCGATCAGCAGTCCTTGCACAGCCCTGATATCGACTTCCTTATCCTTGAAAAAATTATCGCTGATACTGCTGAAAAGCGCTTCGCCCAGGCGTTCGCGTTCCTTATTCAGGTCTGTCAGGGGTTTGAAATTTTCACACAGGCTCCAGGTAATTATCTTCCGCATTTCCTTATCGGCCATCAAAGCATCAAACTGCCCTTCCAGCGTGGAATAGGCGATCTGCTTGCCGAAATCCGCCTTGCTTTCTTCTATGATTTCATCGATGTTCACCAGGTTCACTTTCCAGTAATCCTTGTTATTCAGATACGCCTTTACCAGGTTTTCCAAACTTCCAAAGTACTCGTAAATCAGTTTTCTGTCCACATCTGCCTTTGCGGCTACCCGGCTGATATTCAATCCGGGAAAACCCTCCTTTTTCAAAATAGCACCGACCGCCTTTAAAAGCTTGCTCTTGGTTCTTTCTTTATCTCTGATAGGGCCGCTGGTAATTTTTCTTGCCATTTTTTGCCATGTTGGTACCTGACAATTTCCGACTTTCCCATCGATTTTCAAGGGATATTTATGATTTCCCGGATTCCTGTATCCTGGCAGGGAAGTTAGTCATTGACAAACGAGCCAGGCACGCCCGGCGCCCCGGGGTCTGCGGTCAAAATAATAGCCTGCGATCACAACAGCCATTTGATCGGGAGCGCAGCCGCCAAGATTGGTCAGCAGGACCACGGCGATATCCGCTTCAGGATAAACCACTATCGCTGCCACGGACTTATTTTAATTTGTAAGCCCCTTTCAACGTAACACCATAGATGGCGCCGTCCTTGTCAATTGTCCAAACGGGAAGTCCACCGGTTTTCGATTCAATATTCCAGGGACTATTTACATCATATTGGAAAAAACGTTCGGGCAGGCTGCCTGTCCATAGCAATGTTCCTGTTTCTCCGTCAAAACCTTGCAGCCGTGTGTCTTTCCATTTATTGCTTTCATCGACAATTCTTTCCCCTACATAAAATGCACCGCCTGAACCGCAAAGCAAACCAGCATTTGCGGAAATTCGCCTTTTCCATACCAGCTTTCCATCGGTTGTGTTGTAACCCCAGATTTCCTTTTCCTTACCTGTTACTACTTCTGCTACTACGATGGTTCCTGCTCCTATGCGGTTGATGATTTGTTGCATGGGTTGAGGCTTCGTGGTCCAAAGGATTTTGCCCGTTTTCTCATCAAAGGCCCTTAATGCCTGGCCATATGGCTCACTATTGGGAACGGTTGCCCCGTCGAGGCCTTTTACTTTAATGATCACTTTGTGGTTTACGATAATCGGCAACCCATCATCCGACCGGTACGCATTATTGCCGCTTTTTTCGGTAATCGGCTGATCCGTGTGCCGCCAAAGCGTTTTGCCGTCTTTCAAATCAATGGCATGCAGCTGGCGGGTCGGCGGATCGGATTGGTCTTTGCTTCTTGCAGATAAAAATAACACCCCGCCCTCGGCCGCGCCGGCGCTGAAAGTGGGTTGATAATGCGGGTCCAGTTTATCCGGCATTGCCAGCATAAAACCGGTATTTTCCCAAAGTACCTGATCGAGACTTGTATTCAAGCCGCTTAATATGCTATACCCGTTTCTGGTAGATTGTGTTACTGCAGTAAATACATTGCCATAATTCCTGATGGGCGCACCGGACTTTATCAATTTTAATGAGCGCACGATCTTACCGGTCTTTAAACTGATCACATAGTAGTCTGCGGGGCCTCCATCTTCACGGGCATACCACATCAACACTTCATTGGAAGGCAATTCAAAAAACTGGATGGAGCCCATTGAGCCTCGCCTGTTCCCAGTTGCACAAATATCGCTGATCCGCCAGACGATTTTCCCGGATGATTTATCGATAATGGAGAGCCCGGCATTGGTTTCATTATTGCAACTGCCGGTGAGCATGTAATTCCCGGCAAGGAACGGCGCCCATACGCTCCACCATCCGGGGTTTATTTCCCATTGAACCTTGGGAGCATCTAAAATTGGCGGTGCCGCGAACTCGCGGCTGTTACAGGTTGTTCCAAACGCCCTGGTCATATTGGAGGCATCGTTGCATGGCGTATAAGTTGTAACTTTCCTTAACCTGGCCATGGCCGCCTCCCTTGCCCTGGGCGAGTCGTCGGGTACCTGTGCCTGAACCGGGTTTGCAGCCAGCAAAATCAGTAATGAGAAACCTTTGATGGGAGATATCCTTTCGATGAAGCATTTCATACTCAATGATTTTAACAATTATTTTCCGAATCCGCTGATTGCACCTGTCATACTTCCGGAAATCAAACTCATTTTTCCGGTTGCCGATACAGTTCCTGCCGAAGCCTCGCCATTTACATATACGTCTTCCACACCTTTACTTGTAAACTCCACGCCCATACCGGCTTTTACCGAGGCTTCCAGCGGGCCTTTGCCTATACTTTTTTCAAAAACCGTTGCTTCCACGGTCCCATTCACCAAGCGGTCAATGCCTTTGCTGTCAGATTTGTAGTTGAGATTTCCGCTTAAAGGCCCGCCGTTAAATTTAACCGTCATTTTATTGCAATGCGTTTCTATACTATTGCCACCGCCAAAGTTCAATGAGGTATGGTACTTGCAATGCATGTCATCAAAATCTGCCAGCTTATATCCAGATCCTTCAACCTGCTGCGCATTGCAATGTGTTTCGCCATGATAGGTTTCAATATACCTTGCACTCACCGCAACCAGCCATTCCTGCTTCGCCCCTATTTTTACCTGCTCAAATTCAGCATCGGTATATTTGAATTGCTTCCAATATAGTTCTTCGGTAATTTTAATGTATAGCTGGTGCAGGTAATTTTGATATGCTTCTTCCAGCGGCTTGTTATAATTGTCGTACACCCATTGACTGAATAGCTGCTTTACCTTGCACTCGTCTGTTCCCAAATCCTCTCCTTTTTTTGCATATTCAGATGTTTCCCCGGCACGTTCCCTATATGCTTTTTCCAGTTCTTTAATCTTCGCGTCTTTTTTTGCATTATAATCTTTCAGCAAAGCGTTAATAGCGGCTTTTGCAGTTTTGATCCGGTAGTTCATTCCGCCATCTTTACCCATTTCATTGAGGTTGATGTCGGCCATTACGGCATACACGCTACGCCCGTCGCTGTTTTTTGAAAGTGTAGGACCTGCTGCAAGTATTTCATTGGCTGTTTTCCCTTGTATCTTGTTGTAGGTTTCCAGTGCTTTCTTATTGTTGGCGGTAAGATATGGCTGCAGTTTTTTCGTCAATTCGCTATTTTTCTCGTTTACCTGCTTTTCAAAGGCATCCCATTCAGCTTTCAACTTCAGTTCAGACGCATAATTAGTGGGCGCTGCAGGGCGAATAATATTTTTTAGCCCCAACGGGTTGGGGTCGGGCTTAAATGGTTTCCGCATATCACTGCCCTTTATTTTGTAGCCCAGTTTACGCAACATATTAATTTTACTCAACGAAGCGCTGTATGACAATGAATTTTTCATTTTGTCAACCGCCTTTGTTGTGTTTCCCTTGCTTTGTTCGATAAGGCATTGGGTATAGTTTGCCTGTGGATGATAGGCGAAAGCCTTTACTGCTTTATCCAATTTTTCATTCGCCTTATCCATTTCTCCCAGGTAAAACCATGCTTGTCCCAGGTTATTGAGGATGGTGGTATTGTCGGGATATTTTTTGCCGAGGTATTCAAGCAATGGAATAGCCCGGTGCGGTGCACCGCCCATACTTAACATGGCGGCAAAGTTGCAGAGCAAGTCATCATCGGCGGCATTATCGGCACAGGCCCGGCCCATCAAATAAACAGCGACTTCGGGGTTACCTGTTGTCCAATGCCCTACGGCCGCATTACCAATGGCAAGGGCATCAAAATTGTTAACTTTAAAATCCTTATAAACCTGCTGCCCGAATAATTTCGCATCGTTTGCAATACTCTTTTCCACATACCCGTTAAGCGTTTTAACATAAGACGGCACCGTAGCAGCAACCAATGTTATTTGCGGGATGGCGCCAATAAGTGCCATATTTTTTGACGGCACGCCAAATCCCTCTCCACTACTTACAGCTGCTTTCACATCAGCATCGGAAACACCAGCAGGCAGAGCGGGAACTTTGGCAGACATGCCCAACTGCTCCATCATCCTTTTTTGTTCGGGGGAAAGTTTGTCCAGTTGCTGCTGCGCCTGATTAATCTTATCCTGTATTTCCTTTTGGCTGGCCGGGTTCCTGGATTGCGCCAGCACCGTCATGACAGAAACGAGTGCCATGAATAAAGTGGCGATATGTTTATTCAGATTCATAATAGCAGATTTGAATTATTGTACGAATACAGAAAATGCTTCCGCACCATTATTACCATCGGTAAGGCTTTGTACCACACCGTTTTTCCATAACCGGGCTACAGCTTTATAGCCGGTCCCGATGCGCTCCATTCCTGCTACGTATACATCACCACCTGATACATACACACTATTTCCATACCCATCTACGGTACCACTACTAAGATGCTGCGCCACGCCGTTCTTCCATAATTTGGCGACATACACGGTACCATTGTACTCCGATCCGGCAACATACACATCACCGGCGGAAACAACTATTTTATTGGCAAAACCATTATTCGCGCCATTCCCCAGATTTTGCGCCACGCCATTTTTCCAGCTCCTGGCCACAAATTTGTTCCCGTTGTATGTATAGCCCGCTGCATATACATCGCCTTTCGAAACGTAAACGCTGTTCGCATACTCATTCAACGTTCCATCGGAAAGGTTTTGTGCCACCCCGTTCTTCCAGATTTTAGCGACATGTATAAAATTAACAAGCTCAAATCCTGCTACATACACGTCAGTTCCTGCAACAAATACCTCTTTTGCGATGGCGTCGCTTGTGCCATTGGTAAGATTTTGCGCCACGCCATTTTTCCATAGTTTTGCCACGCCGCCATTCCGGTGATTTCCTGGCCGGTCACATATACATCGGTACCAGCAACAAATACACTATTTGCGAAAGTCGTATTGGCCCCTGTTTCAAGCTTCTGGGCCACGCCGTTTTTCCATAACCTGGCTACGCCGATCGTGCCATCAGATCCATCTCCTGCAACATACACATCGTTTCCCGACACAAAAACGGAAGCGGCGCTGGCATCGGTCGCACCATCGGTAAGACGTTGGGCTTTGCCGTCTTTCCATATCGTGGCCACACCACTACTATTCTTAGCTTCATACCCCACTACCCAAACAGCACCCGGCTGATTGTTGCTGTCGCCCTCATCTTTTATATCGGATTTTGAACAGCCCGCTATACATGCTATAAAAAATAGTGACAGCAGCAATTGAGTGGTTGATTTTCTCATCGTTATGGATTTTTTATTACCGCATAAAAATAAATGAGCTTACAGATGGGGGCAATCATTAAAAAAGATGATTTCCGGATGAGGAAGGGAAATTATGAAAGGGTCATTCATTCACCTTTCCAATGGACCGGAAGGCTTGTCAAGCTGTTTGTGACCCACCGCGAATAACATCTCCGTTTTACAAATAATAAATGCCGGAAGCCACCCTGTTTTTGCAAAAGATGCCAAAATCTATTAAATAAATACTTTATGTATTATACTTTTTAAACATTTAAAATGTACACCGGACGCTTTTAAACTACTCCCGCCCGCGGCGATTGTAATTCCGATTTTAGCAACAAAACCATCAGCATTACAAACACTATGACAACGAACACCTACTTAATCATCGGCGGGATCGCCCTCGTATTCATGGCATACCTGATTTTCCTGAAAACGATCATGAAGAAAAGAAATGACAAACAATTAGCGGCATTTAACGCCAATCATTCCGGCCAACCATTAACCGAAGAACAAAAAAGACTGCTCGCATTCGGAGGGATCCTGTTTTACTACCGGGGAGAAAAAATCCTCGGCATCAAACCCGAAAGTAACATCAATGAATATATCGGAGGGTTGCAGCAGCAATGGGAAATCACCAACAGCGCCGAGGCGAAAGACACCCTGAATGGCTTGCTCGCATTGCAGCGGAGCACGGAATTCGAGCCTATTTTCCTTCAGCCGTCGAAGGAGTTAAGCGGCATTCAGAAAGATATCGCCAAAGGCCTGGGGCTCGATTTGGCCAGTGTTGCACAGGTAAAATCCGCCTATGCCTGGGATATCTGCCGGGCGGTATCTTTGGCAAAATGGTGCTATTGGGCTGGCTATTTAACGGAAAACGAAACCTGGGGAGTGATGAAAGCTGCGTCTGAAATCGCAGCCACCAAAGGAAAAAACTGGTCGGATTACACCGTCTCATTTTTATTGGGCAGAACGATACAAGGTTTTGATTTAGAAGATCTGATCATAACAACCAAACAAATACTTACTGGCAAAGGGCCCGCATTACGGAAAATCGAGGATGTGGACATATATACCAGGTTTGCATTCCTGAACTAATCCAGATCCCTTTACCTCGTCTCATATAATATCGCCGCCCTGCCCCGGAGCTTCCGGGGCAGGGCGGTTTTCCATTCGAAAGCGCCGGAAATTTCCTGCAATCCGGCCAGGCAGTCGAAAATACCCTGACAATATTTACCGGTTCGGATGCGGACCTTCCGCATACGGCGCGTTGCACACGGTGCCGGCAACGCCATCAACCATTCGGTGTTACGATCTTGCGCGAAGGAGCTACCGACGGCGATGGTTGCACAACCTCATGACCGGACGCCATCGTTCCTGGCGTTACTCCTGCGTGAGAAACTCAAAAAAACGAAATCCCCTTTTTTTGTATATTTATTGCGGGGAAAAATTGTCTTACCGTATTGTTGGAACTTACACCTGATACCGAAAAGGAACTACTGCATGAGGTAGCGGCCGGGAGCGAGCGGGCATTTGCAGCACTGTTCAATGCCTACCGGAAGAAACTCTACACCAATATTTACCGTCTCACCGAATCCCGCCAGACGGCGGAAGACACCGTTCATGAAGTTTTTCTGAAAGTATGGCTCAACCGGGCGTCCCTCACCAACGTCGATAACTTCGGTGCATATCTCCAGCGCATGGCCCGCAACCAGGCCATTAGCGGCTTCAGGCGGATGGCGAAGGAAACGTTAATAATCAGTGAACTGAAAAAAGAAGAAGCCGGACAGGCCTTGACCACCCAGCCCCCGCAACCCGAGCACCAGCTGATGACCAAAGAGGTGAAGGCCTTCATCCGTCAGGCGGTCGACAAGCTGACGCCCCAGCAGAAATCGGTATACCTGCTCAGCCGCGACGGCGGGTTGAAAACCGACGAGATCGCCCGGCAGCTGGGGATTTCGCAGAACACCGCCAAAAAGCACCTGTCAGCCGCGCTCCACCACCTCCGCCGCGCCATCAGCGATACGTACGGCCCTTACGCAGTGGCACTGTACGTACTGTTCGATATTTGCCACCCCTGAAAACCTTCGCTACACCACTACGATTTTTACGGAAACTGGCGCAAGAAACATGATGAATAAAAAAATATGAAGCGCATCTACTCCTGTTTGGATTGCCGTGCGTCATATATGGCAGTACGGCACATAAAGTGCCTGTCAATATTAAACCGTGAATATGGATGCAGATCGACTCATCGAACTATTTGAACGGTACCTGGATAAAACCGCCGGCCCGGAAGACAGGGAAGCCCTGGCCGCCCTGGCATTGGCGGCGGAGAACGAGGAGAAGGTGAAGGAACTTATTCAACAGTCGTGGGAAAAGACGGGCGATGCCGAAGATATGTCCGAAGCGGCCGCAGCCGCAATGTTGTCGGGCATCCTGCGGCATGAAGGCAGCCAGGTCATCACGCAAACCGCCAAAATCGCCAGGTTCCGCATACTGCGCCGGATCGCGATCGCCGCCAGCGTGCTCGTTATCACAGGTGTAGCCCTTTGGATATGGATGCTGCGGCCGGCTGGCCCGCAAAGCGACGAGATGGCCGGCCTGCGCGACGTGCAGGCTCCCGGCGCGGTGAAAGCGATGATCACCCTGGCAAACGGGCAACGCATCGCGCTGGACAGTGCCGCCAACGGCCTGTTGGCCAAACAGGGCGATGTGGATGTGCTGCGCGACGACAACGGGGATATCCGGTTTGCCGATAACGGGCCCGCCGAGGATGAAGTGACTTACAATACGCTCTCCAACCCCCGCGGCAGCAAAGTGGCCATCATCAGGCTGGCAGACGGTACACGGGTATGGCTCAACAGCGCGTCCAGCCTGCGCTTTTTCAGTGGCGTAGGGAAAGGCGAGCGGAAAGTGGAGCTGAACGGCGAGGCTTATTTCGAAGTAGCCAAAGACCCTGCGCACAGGTTCGTTGTTAACTCGGGGACCACCACCACCGAAGTGCTCGGCACCCATTTCAATGTTAATAGCTACAACGACGAGCCCGCCGCGCGGGTGACGCTGCTGGAGGGCTCCGTGAAGGTGAAGCAGGGACAGGCCTCCGCCGTCCTCCAGCCCGGCCAGCAGGCGCAGGTAACGGCCAGGATCGATGTGCGCGCAGCCGACACCGATGCCGCCGTGGCATGGAAGAACGGCATCTTCCACTTCCAGGACCAGCCGCTGCCCACCGTACTGAAACAGGTGGCCCGCTGGTACGACATTCAAATCGTATATGAAAAAGGGGTACCCGACATTACGTTCTTCGGGGAAATAGAAAGCAACGTAAGCCTGGCGCAGATGCTGCATCTGCTGGAGCGTTCGGGCGTGCGGTTTACCATGGACATTCAAAAGAGACAACTCATCATACACTAGACATCCGCAAGCAAAGCCAGGGCCATAAAAAAGGCCGGAAGTGGGTCGAAGCACTACCGGCCGGAATCTGGTCGCGTCCTAAACGCATGTCCGCGAAGACTGCTTATTTATCAACCAAATCCTTGCAAAAGTATGCAAAGAAATGCTTATTCCGAAGGCCCGGGAAGTTATGCCCGCCACCAACCAGATCTACCAGGCAGCCGCCTGCAAACGACCGTAATGCGCATCAGGAACAACATCCTCCCACCCGTCGTTTTCCTGCTTTTGGCATGCTGCCTGATGGCATCCGTGAATGCCCGCGCCCAAACGGTTACGCTCAAAGGCACCGACCTTTCCCTGCAAAAAGTGCTGGCTGCTGTAAAGTCGCAGACAGGCTACAGCGCCACCGGCAATAAAGACATCTTCGTCCGCGCCCGCCCCGTAACGGTAGATGTGAAGAAAATGGCCCTGCCGGCGTTTCTGGATCTCGTATTCAAAAACCAACCATTAATTTATGAGATCATGGGCCGCACGATCATCGTATCGTGGAAAAATGAAGGCGTAACACCGGCGAGGCCGGCGCCGGTGTACAGCGCCACCGTCGAGATCAGGGGGCGGGTGTTCAATGAAAAGAACGAACCCATTCCCGGCGCCACGGTAGGCACGTTGGGTGGCCCCATCTCTGTGGCCACCAACGACGGGGGTTATTTCTCCATTTTCGCCGACCGCGGAGACGCTACGCTGGTGGTGTCTGCCATCGGGTACGAACGCCGCGAGGTAAAGGGCAATCCCGCGCTGCCGTTCAACACCATCGTGCTGAAAGTGCAGATCACCGAGTTGAAAGCGGTGGTGGTGGAACAGTTGAACACGGGATACCAGCTCCTCTCCCGCGAAAGGGCCACGGGCGCGTTCAGTAAACCGGATATGGAAGTGGTGAGAAACCGTACCAGCACGATGGACGTGATCGGGCGGCTCGAAGGGCTGGTGCCGGGTTTGGTCTTGTCGCCCACGCGCGCTACCAATACCAGCCGCTACAACGGCAACTCCACGATCATGAGCACCATCCGGGGGAAGGCATCCGTATTGCTGACCGCCGATCCGCTTTATGTGGTCAATGGGGTGATTGTGCCCGACTTCAGCGCCCTCAACCCGGACGATATCGAGGACATTACGATCCTCAAAGACGCGGCCGCCGCGGCGATCTGGGGCGCCAGGGCGTCTAACGGCGTAGTGGTGGTGTCGACCAAATCGGGGAACAAAAACAAAAGGCTGTCGGTCAACTACAGCGGCTTCGTCAACTATTCCGGCCGGCCGCATTACGGCAAGATACCAGTGATGGACAGCCGCCAGTACATCCAGGCCGCCCGCGAAACCTTCGATCCCGAAGCCAATCCCTGGGCCGCGCTCACCTACGAAGTAGTGGCCCCGCACGATCAGGTCCTGTACGACCAGTACCGCGGGAAAATTTCCGCGGAACAGGCCAACAAAAGTCTCGACAGCCTCGCGTCGATGAACAACATGGGGCAAATCCGGGAACTGTGGCAACGGCCGGCCATGACCACCAACCATACCGTTTCCGTCGGCGGGGGCAACAATACCTACAGCTTCTACGGCTCGCTGGGTTACACCGGCGTCCAGGATAACAATCCCGGCAATAAGGACAACGCTTTCAAACTGAATTTCAACCAGAAGCTGCATGTGGGCAAGCGGGTGGACGTCAGCCTCAGCACCTCGCTGGTCAACCGCGACACCCGCGGCAAAAACATCATCACCATCGGCAACGATTTCCTCCCTTACCAAATGTTCCGCGACGCAAACGGCAATGCGCTGGCCATGAATTACCTCAGCGGTTACCAGGACTCCCTGCGCCTCGACTACCAGGAAAGAAGCGGGATCAACCTCGACTATTATCCGCTGAACGAAATCGAAAAGAGCTATACCAAACGCAGCACCCTTTCGGCCAACATCACCGCCAACATCGCCGTGGCCATCTGGAAGGGACTGCGCTTCAACGGTTCCTATGGCTACCAGACCGCCCCGGGCACCAGTTCTTCTTTCGCCGACAACAGCATCTTCTCCGTCCGCCAAACGGCCCTGAGCCTGACCGAAGTACCAGGCCCCGGCGTCGCGCCCATATACCATTTCCCGCAAAACGGCGGGGTGTTCATGACCGGTGAAAACAACTCCCGCAACTGGACGGTCCGCAATCAGCTCATTTATGAAGCCAGGCCGCGTAAGGGCGAAGACAATATCCTCGTACAGGTAGGCCAGGAAGCCCAGGAAACCAGCATGCATTCCAATACCACCACGCTCCTGGGGTACGATGAGGCGTTGGGCACCTTTGCGGCGATCGACTGGAAACGGATGCAGAACGGCATCCCCGGAACGATTACCGGTTACGGCTTTTTGCCATACCAGGCGTTCTTCCCCATGAAGGAAAAATCGCGCTTCATCTCTTATTTCGGGCTGGCCAGCTATACCTTCAGGCAGAAGTACAGCCTGGATGCCAGCTGGCGGCAGGATTACAGCAGCCAGTTCGGCAGCGACCTCGCCAGCCAGAACAAACCCGTGTGGAGCATCGGCGGCAAATGGCAGATGGGCAAAGAGCCGTTCATGCAACCGCTGACCTGGCTCAACGAGCTGGGCCTGCGTGCCACGTATGGCCTTACCGGCAACTCGCCCTATATCGGTTCTGCCTCTACCTACGACGTGCTGCGGGTCATCAACGCGTCTTCGCAGGCGGGCATCATCGCCGGGGATGCGCTGACGCTCGGCCAACCGGCCAACCGCGGCCTGGCATGGGAAGCCACCCGCACCATCAACTTCGGGATCGATTTCAGCGTGCTCAACCGGCGGCTGGGCGGCAGCATCAACGTGTATCACCGCAAAACCACCGACATGCTCGGTTCCAAACCCCTCAACCCGTTTACCGGCCATCCCAATATTACGGGGAACCTGGGCGAACTCACCAACCAGGGTGTGGAATTGTCGCTGACGTCTGCCAACATCGCCGGGAAAGATTTCCGGTGGACGAGCAGCTTCCAGCTGGGGTATAACCGGAACAAGCTGGTTTCTTACGGGCCGGTGCTGCCCTGGATGAATACCGCCAGCCAGCGGCTCGGCGCCAGCTACGTGACCGGCTACCCGTTGAGCCCGCTTTTCGCCTATCGATACGCCGGCCTCGATAACCTCGGCGATCCGCAGATCCATACGGCGAAAGACGGGGTGACCAAAAGCCCGGGTGCCGCCGCGGCAGACGACGTAGTGTTTCTTGGCACGCGCCAGGCGCCATACAACGGGGGCCTCACGAACGTTTTCAGCTATAAGCGGTTTTCGCTGAGCGCCAACATCGTCGGCAGCTTCGGCGCCGTGATGCGTGCGCCGGTAAACCAGCTGTACAACGGCAGGATGGCTACCCGCTCCAACTTCGGGACGGCGAACTACTCCGTGCAATTCCTCGACCGCTGGAAGCAACCCGGAGACGAAGCCCGCATCCAGGTGCCTTCTTACGTGGCGAGCCCGTCGGTCGATTATGGCCGCCGGAACGTAGATTATTACAAATTCGCCGACATCAATGTGGTGAGCGCATCCTACATCAAACTGCGCGACGTTACGCTGAACTACAGCCTGCCCGCCTCCGTGCTGGAGCTGCTGAAGGTGCAATCGCTCAGCTGCTACCTTCAAACCAGCAATTACCTGATCTGGGCGGCCAACAGGGACCGCATCGATCCCAGCTGGCAGAGCGGTTCGCCGCTGCATAGTTACGCGCTCGGCGCCAATCTTTCTTTCTAAATCGATAAACGCAACCAGATGAAAAAAACGATCCTCTATATATTCCTGGTCTCCACCACCATGGCCTGCAAAAAAAGCTGGCTGGAGATCGTGCCGATGGGCCAGCGGGTGGCTACGAACGTGAAAGATTACGAGTTGATGATGAACGATCCTGCGTATTATCTCTACGCCTGGTCAGGCGGCTGGCAGGAGCCGTTGTTTATGGGAGACGAGATTGCGGCGGAAGGCAGCTATTTCCTGAACCGGAACCTCTTTAAGGAAAGATTGTTCCAATGGGCGGACTCCATTTACCGCCTGAGCGAGGAAACCGCCCCGGCCATCAATCTCCACAACAGCCAATTGTACAACCTGAACAAGATCATCAACGAGGTGATGGAGACGGAAGGCGGCACCCCGCAGCAAAAGTCCGCCATCCGCGCCGAAGCGCTGGCCACGCGTGCATGGAGCTATTTCAACATGGCGAACTATTACTGCAAGCCATATGTGGCCGCCACGGCAGCGGCCGACGCAGGCTTCCCCATCATCACTATGGCCGACGTGAACGTCGCGGAATTCAGCCGCGGCACATTGCAGCAGACCTATGATTTCATCATCAGCGACCTGAAAGAGGCGATCAAAAGCCTGCCGGCCACCCCCCCGGTAGCCACGCATATGAGCCGGCCTGCGGCCGAAGGGCTCCTGGGCAAGGTGTACCTGTTCATGGGCAAACCCGCCGAAGCGCTGCCTTACCTGGAAAGCGCCCTCGCACAGGTGTCCGCCAACGGCAGTCCAACGCTCTACGATTACAACGAAACGCTGGCGCCGGGAGGATCATTCCTTCCCATCGATATCATGAACGGCCCCCGTTCGCCCTTCCAGAACCCTTCCGACGTACGGGAAGCCGTGGTGTCCAAGGTCTGGAACTGCGGCCCGTATGTGCAATTCACCCAGAGTGGCCTGGTGCTCACGCAGGAAGCGGCGGCGCTCTATGGCGCCGGCGACCTGCGCCTGCAATTCTACACCGCGCGCAACCCGGACAATACGCCCAACGCCGCCGGAAGGCTCCGCAAATACGGGCTGCAGTACGCCCGCTTCGGCCTCCAATTGCCGGAACTGTACCTGCTCAGCGCCGAATGCAAAGCACGGACGGGCAACCTCGCCGGCGCTGTGGCCGATGTGGAAACCCTGCGCCGGCACCGGATGCCCGTGGCCAACGCCGCGGTGCCCGCAACCACCGCGGTCAGCCAAAACGCGCTCGTCAAATTCATCATCGACGAACGTGTACGGGAATTCGCGATGGAAGGGTACCGTTGGTTCGACATGCGCCGCCTGTCTGTAGACCCGCTGTACGCGGGCTTCAGCGCCAAACACACGATCTACCATGCCAATGGCACGGTCTCGGAATACACATTATCATTACCTAACCGCCTGGTGCTTAAACTGCCGCGCAATATCATGGACGGCAATCCTGGCATGGCCAACAATCCTTAAAAACTTTCAAAAAAATAGAGATCATGATGACACTCAGACAAGTGTTAGCTGGCGGAGCCATGCTTACAATGACCGCTGCACCCTGCGCGCTGCAGGCGCAGCAACGCCCCTTCACCGTAAACGGACAAATGGGCAAAGACCAACAAGGCATGCTGACCTACCGCTACGAAAGCCTCAGCAAACTGTACCACGACTCCGTGAAAGTAAGCAACGGCGCTTTCCGGTTCAGCGGCCAGCTGGAAGAACCTGTAGCCATTACGCTCGTATTCATTCCCGCCGACCGTTCTGTCCAGGGCCAGTACAAGGAGATCTTCGCGGACCCCGCCACCGACCTCACCATGACCGGCAACGCCAACCTGCTCTCCACACAGGTGAAGGGCGGCCCGTCGCAGGTAGACCTGGATGCGCTATTCGAAGAATACAAAGTGCAGCTGGCCAAAGGGCCGGAGCTGGACAAGCAGTTCAAACAGTACCAGGAAGCCGGCGACGAGGAGAATATGAAAAAAGTCGGGCAGGAACTGCAGGCGCTTCGCGTGAAACGCCGCGAGATCCAGCAGGAGTTCGTTAAGACACATCCCAACAGCTTCGTCGGTTTCAGCCTCTGGGCCCGGCAGGTCGACGGTTTCATCCAGGACCCGTTGAAATATGAAGGAGAGTTCAACAGATACGCCCCCGCCATCCGCAACACGCCTTCCGGAAAGAAAGTGGCCGCCAACCTGGCAGTAGCCAAAAAGCTGGTACCGGGTGTGGCGGCGCCGGATTTTACGCTCAACGACACGAACGGCAAAGCCGTCTCTCTCGCCTCACTGAAAGGGAAGAATGTACTCCTCTGCTTCTGGAACCGCAACTTCATTCCCTTCGAGCCCTTTTCCTTCGCGCTCAACAAGATCAGCCGCCAGTGTAAAGACGATAACCTCGTGATCCTGACCGTATTCTGCAACGACGATCAGCAACGCTGGCTCACCGAAGTGGAAGATGCCGGTTTCGTTGCGCCCAACATCATCAACCTCATCCACCCGGTGAAGCAAACGGCTGATGCAGACACCTCCGCCATCGGCATGGCGTACAACCTCTCGCTGGGATTCATCCCCCACTCCTACCTAATCGGGACCGATGGTAAGATCCTCCTGCGCGACCTGAACCTGATCACCGATCCGGAAGTGGAAATCAAAAAAATCATAAACAAGTAACCATGAAAAAAATCCTGTTGATATGCGCCGTGGCATTGACGGCGGCGCAAACCCTCAGCGCGCAGAAACTATACTCTTTCCTGGACGTAGGCGAGCCGGTGAATCAGTATCCCGCGGCCACCTGGCTCAAAGGCAACGGCATCACCGCGTTCGATCAAGACAAAACCTACCTGATCGAGCTATGGGCCACCTGGTGCAAACCCTGCATCAAGTCGATGCCGCACATGAGCGCGCTGGCCGCGAAGTTCAAGGATAAGATCACTTTCATTTCGCAGGGCGTCTGGGAAAGCGATACCGCCAAAGTGCGGCAATTCATCGCCGATAACCCGGCATTTTTCGCCAACAACCTCGTGGCATTCGACGGCGAAAAGGATAAATCCCCTTTCGACCGGCATTGGCTCAAGCCATCCGGCACCTTCGGTATCCCGCGTACCTTCCTGATCCGCAACAACAAAATCGTCTGGATCACCAATCCATTCGATCTGACGGAGGAGCACCTCCAGCTGCTCGTAGAGGGCAAGCTGACGGTAGACCAGGCCAAGGCGATCGTTCAAAAAAATAAATCATGAAGAAAATCATTCTGACGCTGTTGCCCGGTTTTTACCTGGCAACGGCGTTTGCCCAGCAAGGCTGGCAGCATAAAGACCTCGCGGCAGACAGCATCTTCGGCGTCAGCACCCAGCAGGCCTACGAACTGCTGAAGGGGAAAAAAGGCAAGACGGTTCTGGTGGCGGTGATCGATTCCGGGATCGATTCGGTACATGCAGACCTGCGCCCCGTTTTGTGGCAAAACCCGCGCGAGCGAAAGAACGGGAAAGACGATGACCGCAACGGGTATGCCGACGACACGTTCGGCTGGAGTTTCCTCGGATCGGCCCGGGGCAGCATTCTCCACGAAAACGCGGAACTGACGCGATTCGTCCGCGACGGGCAGCGCCGGTTCCCGGACCTGGCCAATCTTCCTGCAGACACCAGCGGCCTGGCACTGTACAAAACGCGCCGCAAATTATGGCAGTCGGAACTGGCGAAGGCCAGGCTGCAACTCAACGGCGTAACCCGCATGAAAGTGATGACCGACAGCCTGCTGCTGGCCATCGGCAAGCCAGACCCAACCCGGGCAGACGTGCTCGCTTTTCAGCCCAACACGGTACAACAGGCATCGCTCCGGTCGATGTTGTTGAGAGGCAGCAAAGACTACCCCAGCATACTGGCCTGGAAGGCCAAGGAGATCGATGGCGCCTACGATCACTTCAAAACGGAAGTGGACCATAAATGGAACCTGGACCATAACCCGCGTGCAACGCTGGTAGGCGATAACTTGGCCGACCTGCACGAATCCCGCTACGGCACCGCCGACGCCATGGGCCCAGATGCCAGTCATGGTACGCACGTGGCCGGCATCATCGGCGCCCTCCGCGGCAACGCCCTCGGGCTGGACGGGGTGGCCGACAACGTCCGCATCATGAGCGTACGCGCCGTGCCCGACGGAGACGAGCGCGATAAAGACATCGCCAATGCTATCCGTTACGCCGTGGATAATGGCGCGAAGGTGATCAACATGAGCTTCGGCAAAGCGATCTCCCCCAACAAACCATTGGTGGACGAAGCGGTGAAATACGCCATGCAGAAGGACGTGCTCCTGGTACATGCTGCCGGCAACGACACCAAAGACCTCGACGTGATGGAGAACTATCCCAACCGCCGGTACGCCGATGGCAGTGGAGAGGCCGTCGCCTGGCTGGAAGTGGGCGCTTCCGGCCCCAAACTGGGTGATCATTTGCCGGCGGGCTTTTCCAATTATGGCAAACATACCGTAGACCTTTTCGCGCCCGGCGTGGCCATCTGGTCTGCCATGCCCCATAACAATTACGCCAATATGGACGGTACGAGCATGGCCGCACCGGTGGTAGCGGGTATTGCAGCGCTGATCCGGTCTTACTTTCCCCGGCTAACGGCGGTAGAAGTGAAAGAGATCATCATGGCGTCTGTGGTGAAATACGATGGCCCGGTCATCGACCGGAAAGCGGCAACACCGGGATGGATATCCTTCAGCGAATTGTCTGTTTCAGGAGGTGTGGCCAATGCCGCGAAAGCCATTGCGCTGGCGGCCGAAACCGCTGCGGAGCGCAAATGATATCGTGATTTTTTGGGGTAAAGACAGCCTGGGGCGGATGGGTCCCAGGCTGTCCCCTATTAGGATCGGGTTCTGGCAGTTAGCCGTAGTGGATAATTTCAATTAGAATTCATTAATATTCCTTACCCTTACATCTGGCATGGTATTGAAAATGTCTTGCATATATTTTCTATGATTGGCCCCCGCAAGAACGACCACTCTTTTCGCTCCCGCCTTTCTCGCCCTGGTTACAACATTTTCACACATCCCTTTATTTCTCATTATCCACCAATGTATTTTCGATAGCATTTCTTCTGTAGGAAAGTTCGCCATACCGTACATCTCCGGCAAATAGAAATCACCTGAAGCGGAGATGGCAGATGCTTCGTCTGTGTTCAACCATTCAGTTATGTTATTTGAAGAACTTTCGATATGCGCATATTTTTCATACCCCTTACTGATTTTATCCAAACCAGATTGTAATTCTTTTCTAAAAGACGCAGCGGTATCTTTTTTAAATACATTGAATTTCGTATCGAAAGCTACCCATGATGCTCCCCAATTCAAATCGTAATCCTGGCAATCCATGGGAAGCAATTCGTGCATTCCCATTTCCTGCATCATTGGAAATGCTATGAATGCATATTCGGAAGTTTTCAGTCTTTTCATGCTGCGCCCTGTTGTATCCAATTGAGGGCTAAGCAATTTATCGACATAGCTTTCAAGTTCAGCATCGGGCGTCTGCTGCAGGTAATTGAAAACTTGCCAGAATTGATAGTGGCCATTTGCAACATCTTGATTCAGATAGTAAGCATGGGCTAAATCCGTTTTTACCCGGTAGTCTTTGGGGTTTGACAGGGATAGTTTTTTTAAACTGTCAATTGCCCTGGGAAGTAACGCTGCTGCTATGCTTCGATTGTTCCTCAGCATATCCAGCCGTTTGATATTGTCCTGTTTACACCAATAATCCATCACAAGCCGTTCATCTTCCTTACTCAGGAATTCGCCAAAAAAAGCATCGGGTTTGAATTTTCTGATTTTATTATGCATGCCGGAAAAATCCTGCGCAGGGTACTTGCTGTAGTTATGGGAAACACCTATCAGCATAATGTCCACTTGTTGCGCCCGGGCGTTTATTGAAATGAAGAAAATAAATAAAATGAAATACTTCATATTTCTGCCTTTGTTTAAAGTGTTTGTCGGTTTGTGCAATCGTATTTTTCCATTGTCGACCCCAAAGGATAATAGTGCGTCACTTCCATCAGTGGTCCCGTTAACGTTGTTACGGTTAAATTATCAAAGAACACATCCTATGGGGGATCATTGTTCGTGTAGACTTAAAGATAACCACTTTTGTCCATCAATATGTATTCCCTATGCCTGAGTCTGCAGTTCATCCAGCTGGGTGGCAAGTTGTTTCACACCGTTATGGTCTTTTACGAAGTAATCGTATGCATATCGCACCGGTTGACCTGTTTTACGGACGGCCCTGATCCTACCTTCCTCAACGGGGGGCGCATCGCGGAAAATTGAAGATGTGGACATATATGCCAGGAATGCGTTCCTAAACCAGAGCTGCTGTTGCAGGCCTCCTTTCAAAAAAATAACCGCCCTGCCCGGAAGCTCCGGGGCAGGGCGGCTTTCAATTCAAAAGCGCTGGAAATTACATGCAATCCGGCCAGGAAGTCGAAAATGCCGGCCAGTCGCACACTTCTTCGTACATATCGAAGTGCAGGCCGGTGGGGCACCACTGTAAGACGGGCTGGTACCAGTCGTCGCAGATGTAAAAGGCGGCGCAAAACTCGGAATCCGGCAGGAAGTTGCGCTTTTCGCCATTGTGACCAAAGCAGCTACCGACCGGATAGGCTTCGCTGCGCATTACAAATCCGGAAACCAGTGCTACGCACAGCACGAGCACCATGCTCCATTTGAAAACATTCTTTTTCATGTTTGTTGGTTTTTTGGTGAATAAAAGAAGTGAAAGAAAAAAGCTGGCGGGTGCATGCAGCCACACAGCAAACCCAGCGGCCTTTGTGGCCCTTTTTTTTTACTGGCTGCGTCAATTAAATCGTCTGAAGGATATGCTACATCACGTAACCGCTGATGGTGATGTGGATGGAGCTGTTAAACGCGTTGGTCAGCAGGTAGGCCGATTGCGTGAAGGTTCCCTCTTTTGCTGCTTTGTAAGTGAGGCTCACCACCGTTTCCTCGCCGGGCAGGATGGGTTTTTTGGGCCAGTCTGCCGAAGTGCAGGTGCAGCCTACGCGCAGATCCTGGATGAGGAGGGGCTTTTTGCCGATATTCCTGATTTTGAAAGTGGCCTTAGGGCTTTGGTTGCGGTTTACTTCCCCGATATCGATTTTTGTTTCGCTGATGGCCACGTAGGGATCGTCGTATTGATCGTAACTGGCATTGCCCTGGAATTTGAGCTCGGCGCGCAGGGGCGCGTAGAGCATAGCTTCCAGCGGGCCTTTCCGGGCGAGGGCGCTGTCGGCGAAGCGGCGGGCCCGGGAGCTGTCGCCCAGTTTATCATGGAGTTTCGACAGCAGGTAATAGTTGAAGAAATAGCCTTGATCGGGAAGGGTTTGTTCGATGTTGTACAGGGCGTTGCGCATGCGGGCGGGATCGGGTTGGGCGTGCAGGGCCATGTAACCGTTAAATCCAGCGGCGAGCGTGCGCACGAGGGTGTCGTGCCCGAAGGGGAGCTTGGTGCGGCTGTGGCGGAAAATGGCGGTGTCGTTAGGATTGATGAGGGCCCTGGCGGCGAGGTTTTTTATTTTACCAGCATTACCGTTTTTGATGATGGTCAGCAGGGTACCATCGGGAGTGAAGAGCAGCGTAATGGGATAGGCTTTTTCGTAGAGCCATTGGTCGAGCCATTGGTTTTGGGGCTCCATGGCATTGAACCGGTAAACGAGATACTGTTCGAACACTTCCCGGAATTCATCTTCATGATTGGCGGCGTCCATCAATTTATCGCAGGAAGGGCATCCATCATATGTTACTACGGCCATCAGGTGTTTCTTTTCCACTGCGGCGGCATGCAGGGCTTCGCTCATGGAGCCGGACCTTACGGACATTTCGCGGGGAATGCGGGAACAGGAGATTTGGGTCAGACATAGCGCCACGGCCAGTCCTCGGTATAGGGACAACATTCTCATTGTATGTAATGGTTGGTTAGGGTAATCGAATTGCGTATCGTATATGACTCTAAACTATAATATATGACTGCGATAATGTTGCAGTGGGATTTTTTGTGGAAAGATGGAGGGATAGATTATTTGGGCAGATCCACTTTCCAGTGGCTCCAGCTTTTCATCGAAGATGCTACAATACAAATGTATTCTAGCTCCGCAGAACTGATATCCGCTTTAACCTGCCATAGTCATTAAAAAAACGTACAACACTGCAAGGTTGTGCGTTCTACATTATGGTACTTTTGGTACCTTTCTGCTGAAAATAAAATCCAAAAGATTTGAATAAAAAATGATTAGCCTACATATCATTGATTTGTAACCAAAGAGCCTGCGCAAACTGTACGGCGTTATTGTCAGCATATGCTTTTGCATGCTTTGTAATCGCGCAGCCCACTGAAAAGGAATGAAGCATTAAAGGATTTTGAAAGAAGGAATCAAAATTGAATTTATGAATTATTTAGGACAAGGTGAAGACCTGATAGCACGAGTGGCGGCGGAGTATAATTTACTTAGCGGGAAGCTGCTTTCAGTTGTTATTGCAGTTGACAATATTGGTATCGTAAATGTCGAGATCAAGTATCAATCGATCTATGCAAAGTCGAAGCTGAAAGTACTACTGGCATGCAAAAGTGTAATTTGTTATTCTTTTTTTTATCAGAACCGAAGCTACTTTGAGACTATTGAAGATTTTAAGTTTTTCAAATCTAATAAAGGGTTCTATCTATGTTTCGATCCGGATATCGAAACTGATCGATTTACAATATCGGAAACCGATCAGGATTTTATTTTATTTGAGAATCTGGAAGGTTATACTTTGGAATAATCCCTAAAGATGGCACCCATCGTCCGCGGAGCTGATACCGACCGCCATGACTTCGCTCCGCAGGGATTGCCTACAACCACGGCGACGACCACGTTCTACCGGAGAAGGGCGATTTGATCTACGATGCCCTCTTTAGCTGGCTAAACACCTGCAAAAGGAGAAGTACACCCGGCAACTCGATGAACAACATCTACTGCCATAAAATTACATTTATTTACCATGTGCGATTTTACGTATTCTGCAATCGCTTTTCACTATTTCTATATAAGCAACCCCTCCTCGCCTCCCCTTTGGGAGCGTTCCAGTTACTACCCAAACGCTATCTCCGATCAATTTTACTTCAAAGGGCTTCTGCCAATAAATGTTTTTCCCGAAAATTGGATACCAAATAGCTTCCGCTACTTTTCTAGCAGTTTCATGATCTGGAACATAGTCAGTTACGGCATTGCCTTTTTTCTGCGCACTCGCATTTCCTAAGGCAATGAGCATAAAAATGAATATAAAAGTTATTGCCTTCATTGTGTTTTCCTTTCTTCATTATACCATACTTTTTACCGCCTCTTTTCTCGATGTAAACAGGTTTAGTATCAACCGCTGGAACATTATTAACCCGTGTTGGGAAGTTTTGATGACTGGACACATCTTTTGCCACACCCTCCGGCTCAAAGTGTTTTTTTAGAGTTCACGTCATATTTCAATATTTTACCGGATGGTGTTAAAACAAATTCGTTTTGTTTAGTTCATTTGCGACGATTATATACTGAAACAATAATTCATTATACTAATGTTTCATTTTCCAGCAACTGAACCTCTTGGATTCTCGCTGGCCTTGGGCAACCGAGGAATCAGTCTGTTTCATTTTCAATCGAAATGTTAATTATAATACTCTTGAAGCTTTTTAATATCATTATTAAAAATGGGATATACCGATAAAACTCCTTCATTATTGGTATTGTAAAATCTCAACTTTACAGGAACTTGATCGTGTTTGAAACTCAGTGTATCTAATCCTCGTTTGCCTTTATTCTGATATGGAACTGATCTAATTTCCACTGCCATTATTCCAATTGAATCGATTCTGGATACCATTTCAGACCCATACCGATAAGTATACTCCACAGCGACTTTTTGTGCAGCTTCCCTATAAGTCTGTAACTCGTTTTCAAAAAAAATCAAATATCCAACTTTTCCCTCAATTTGACTGAGTGAGATAACTTCCTGTGCTTTTTTAACAGGAAAGAATATTTGCTGATCTCTATGAAGTAGCAGATAACCATATCTGACACTGATTACTCTGTCCTTCTTTACAAAGAGAGAATAATTACAGCCTAACGTTCCGAAAATCATTGTAAAAAGCAACGCGATTCGCATCATGATTATTGACCTTTAAGATTACCAAATTTATCTTTATCTACAACAGCATTAGAAATAAAGCTATCGCTTCCTTTTGCTTTGCTCAATTCTAATAATTTTCTCCCGATATTATTATAGTGTATCTGATTAACAGTTGAATTTCTCAGATAAGTACCCTCACCCATAATATCATTTTTAAAATTGGCCGGCGTTTCCTTCAGCCCATTTTTACCTACATATCTATCACTTAAACCGTATGTATGTAAAGTCTCATGTATGGCTGTCGCAGCCGAAGAATAATACGCGGATCTGCTATTCATTATAGACTTTCTAGATGTTAGAAATTCCTTATCAACTACGACGTTTCGCTCGTTAAAAAGCTCAATTGTATTCTTTTCAGGTCTACCATTTGCATCACGGATTGGTTCATTATGTGCATTACTTTCTCCAGGATCCAAAAAAAGCATATTTTCAGCAGCCCCCCCGCTTCCGGCCCCTTCTATTCTTTTCTCATCTTCTTTAGACCCTACTGCGAAGTTCATTTTTATTGAAATACTCCATTCAACACCTTCCTCATCTGTATACTTTCCATTGAGTCCCTCAAATCCTTCAGCTGCCTTATTATATTCAGCAACCTTATCTTTCGCATTTGCTCCAAATACAAAAATAGTTGACGATAATGTCATTCTTTTATTCTCTCTGTCAATTGTAACACCAACGTCCTTACCATCTGGATCTACAAACAATATTGGATTATCCAGCGCGTAGTTATATGGAGAAACGCCTCCATATTTTTCAGCCTTTGCGTCAATTGCATGCCATCTGCCGATCTGCGGATCGTACATTCTGGCACCATAATCATACCAATCCAATCCACTACCTCCATTGCCGGAAAACTCTTTACCCTGTAATTCTTTTCCGTTGTATTGAAACTTGTTTTCAGGACTGTACAAGGCCTTGCCAGATATGCCCTGCATTGAGAGCCCAAACGGATAATAATGCGTCTCCTCCAACAGTGGCCCCGATATCGTTGTGACGTTCAAATTATCAAAGAACACATCCTGCGGCGTTTCATTGCTTGTGTAGACGTATAGATAACCACTTTCGTCCACCACCATGTTGTCCTGGGCCAGCGTCTGCAGTTCGTCTGGCTGAGCGGCAACTTGTTTCACCCCACTATTACCTTCCACCAAGTTAAGTTGTTCGTCGAACATTACAAAGTTGAGGTAGGCCCGCGGCCGGTCCGGGTTGAAAATCGATTGGTTTTCCTTCTTCTTGAGGCGTTCCCAGCTGTCGTTCACGAAGTTATTATTAAGCGGGAGTGCATTGCCTATACCGGTTGCTCCGTGGGCATCAGGGCTCGCGGCGCTTCCATTGCCAAAAGCCCGAACGAGCGCCGCGGCCATATCGGCGGCCGGGGCCATGGACGATTGCGGACCGTTTCCGGATTGTGATTTATAAAAGGCCCGGGCCCCGATCCGTACGGTATCTCCCGCCATCACCTTCAGCACCAGGCTTGGGCCGATCCGGCGGTCGGGGTCCGCCCCGTTGAGCTTCGCGACCGCCGAGTTTTGAGACGTCGCTTCGTCGTCGGGATACCCGACAGGTTTGGCTGACCGGCTGGCGTCTATGTTGCTGAACAAGGCATTTTCCATGGCAGCGTTTTCCGGCTCCATGCTAGCGGAATACATGGAAAAATCAGTTTGCTCCGTTAATACCATTCTCGTATTACCCAGGTAGTCCTTAATGAAATAATCATAAGCGTATGAAACGGGTTGACCGGTTTTACGAATGGTCCTTATTCGACCTTCATTATGGCCTGCAAACCGTAGTGTATCATTTTCATACACCAGTCCTGGCAGATAGTTCGTTCGCGTAACTTTCGCGGGAGTTACCGTATTATCCGTCACGGTTTTCTTGAGTTTTATTCCGCTTGCGTCGTATTCGAAGGCGATCGTGCCTTTTCCGGTGATCGTAATCAATTGTGGCAGTTGCAGATGATTATATGTTATCGCTGTAATGTCTTTGTTTTTGTCTGTGATGAGACTGCCGTTTTGATTATAGGTGTAGTCGAAGTCAGTTGCAGGTGCGCTGGCATTGGCCGTATTATTCGCGGCCGGTTCCTTAAAGTCGCCAAGCGTATTGGCCACATCATTTGCAGAATCCCTCACGAACCGGAGCCTGTTGCCACCTGCGTAATATTCATATCTTAACTGATCTACTACCGCGGGCGCACCGGCCTTAAGCCCCATTTGTTTCATGGAGAGGATATTGCCACCCGCGTCATAGGCCAGGTTACTAACGGTAAAATCCGCCAGGTTCTTTTCCCAAACCGAGCTGGCGCTGGTATTCAGCTGGTTGAAGTCAGCCCCGCTCAACCGGTTCGTCTTATCGTAAAAGTATCCATACGCCCTTGCAATACCATCTCCCTTACTTTTCCACCTCGTGCCGGCGATATTTCCGTTGAATTGGTTGACCTGAAACCCATAATCGTAACTCAATTCCATTCCGAACCAACTGGCCGTGCTGCCTGCGGTGGTAGCATAGGGCTTGTTGATGGCCTTTAACCATCCCCTGATATTATATTCGTGAGTCAACTTTTCAAGTTGCGTGGAGGCACCTGTAACACCCAACCGCTTGTCTTTCAGGTTCCCCATCTCCTCGTAACTGTTATCGGAAATTGTCCTTTCCCAGGATGCGTTATCGTTTAGGCGCTTTTTTACGGTCCGGAGTTTGCCGGTGGCATCATACCGGTTCATCGTCAGCAAAGTTGTGGAAGGGTCGGATGTACTTATTGGATTCGTATGTTTTTCATACTGGCTGAGTAGCTTTCCGGAAAAATCATAAAGATTCGTGATGATGCTTTTGCCGCCGGCAACATTATCGGCAATTGTCTGGATTACCCGGCCTTTATCATTATAATAAACCGTTGTTACCAGCCATTTTTCAGTAGGTGCGCCCAATACTCGCACTTTGTTACCGGTTTCGACGCTTTTTGTGAGTACGCTGGCTGCGGTTGATGCTTCGGGATATGGATTTCCGCCGGCCTGCGGCTTAGCCAGATCAGTTAAATCCATATTATGTTTACCTGCCCAAGTATAGTCGTCATAATAGGTATAGGCGATCGGCGTATAACCTGTGATATTGGGTACCGGGTTCCCTGTAGCCGGCAGGTTGTTGGTAGAATCCTGCAACTGCTGCCGGCTCGCATTGGAAGTGTATAATGCCGACACGGTCGCCCGGTCAAGCCCGTCGTAAAACGTTACCATCCATTCCCGGGTGGGCGTTTTGGCCCGCTGCACCGAATCCTGAGTAAAAACAAGGCGGTCTCGGGCATCGTAGACCATATGAACCGGGCCGGCACCAGGTACTTTTTTAACTATCAGCCGTTTATAGGAGTCGTATTGGTAGAAAAAACAAAGTTCGTGAGAGATTGTGGCCGAAATTACCCAACTTCCGATAACGGATTCAACGGCCTTCGGAGGGATCACAAATCGGAGGTTCCCCATCAAATCGTACACGTAATACGTACAGAACCACCCAACATGCGCCGTTCCTGTAGTATTTGCCGACTGTATTTTCCGCATTACTACCTTCCCTTCATTGTTCTTGTATTCCACCACTTCGGCACCTGCTTCATCTTTGGTGACCTCTTTCGATAGTTTACCGGCAGGATAAACCCTTCCGGCGGCGCTGACGGGAATGATCCCCCCAGCCGGCAAATCCCAAATGCGGACAGAATCCCCAACTGTATTGATGAGGTACTGTTTCTCCACCGGCCTGTTCCCACCGGATTTCGCCCAGCTATTACCCGGACTGTATGTTTTCAGTACCCTGTTCAATGGAGAAGCCTCAAAATCAGTCTGACTATAATAAACCGTTTCGCCGACTGCTCCGGGACTTAAAACGGCGCTTTGATAAAACGCGGCCTGCGAAGTGAATGGTGCGGTTTTGAAAAGCCCATCGCTGCTACCCGTTCCCTGGTGAACATAGGGAAGGTATTGGTATTGTTCCCGTCCGAAAACGTCATATATTTTCATACTCACCAGATCCTTTCCACCCGTTGCATTGGTATCTATAACGCCACCAAGTCCTTTGGAAACCTTCTGCACCTCCCGCCCGAACCCGTCAAAATATTGGGTATGCTGTACCACCTCCCGGACTGTTCGTGACGGTGAATTGACCACTGCCGGATCCGAAATTGGCATCACTGGCTCCCGGGTCCGGATATAGTTGAATGCCGCCCCGCTATAGGCTGCGGGTACTGCAACTGGCGTCGCTGCCGGTCTGGCACTGGTGTTGGGCGCATTCTGGGCGGTGAGCGTCAAGGGTACAAACAGCGCGGCTATCGATAAACGCCAGAAAGTATGAAGGGAAAAAACTTCCATTTTCATAAAAATCTCGTTGAAACATTGATGGGATACATGTGGACAAATCAATTAAAATCGCAGCTCACGTTAAGCGTACAGGGTTGCGGGCCTATTTCCTCGTAATTGGGGCTCTTCGAACAATCGCTCCATTCATACCTGTACGTACATTTGTGCCGGATCTGACCTGGAATGGAAACGTTAACGGTCGACAAATTCACCCGTACGCCCGTTTCGCAAACACCATTAATCATTTTTTTGTTAACGCCGGTACAGGGAACACAGGTAGTCGTGTTGACTCCTATAACCACCCAACGGATAGTATTATACGTGGCGCTGCAGGGGTTCATGTCCTTTTGCTCCTGCTCTATTTCACCGGTATTGGATCCGCCCGACACTTTACAACGCGTGGCCGTAGCCGTATTTTGCCATGCCGCATTATTCGTGCACGCAGTTGAAACGCCGATGTCAGACCATCGTTTTGTATTGAAAGTGCTGCTACGGGGATTAAAATCAATCTGTTCTGCCTGGCGGACCGTATCGTTATATGCGGTATTGGCGGCGCAGGGCTTGCAACGCAGGACGCCGGAATTCAGCCAGACCGGGTTGGTATGATCAAAACCGGCGTAGAAATACTCCGCAGACTTCGTGATATTCCCATCGAGGTCGCGCAGCAACCACAAGCGCCCCATCCCGTCGTACTCGTACTGCAGAATGCCGTTCGGCGTAGCCATCTCCGTTACGCCGCTCAAGGGCGCATATGCGAATGTATTCATGGACGCCTGGCGTGGGTATAACCTCAATTCATCGATCGCCACCGTTCCGCTGACCGTCACGGAAGTGGTCGTCGAAGGCAGAATATGTTCATAGTACCGCCAGCCCTGTTTTAAGGGCCCCTGCGCGGCTGCTACGCCGTTTACAGTAGCGGCGGCGCCGTTAGACCAATAACTTACCAGGTATTCCTTCCCTGCCGGCAATCCGGAAACTGTCAATGCTCCATTTGTCAAATTGTAGGCTTTCTCCCCCATAATTCCGCCGGAAATCCGCAGCGCCGATCCGGACCAACGGCCGTTGGCGGCAGTTTCGAAGCTCGAATAGGCAACTTCAGTGATGGCTGCATTCTTTGTTTCCGACACGGCGCTGGTATTGTCATAATCCCAGGTGATGGAACGGATCGACCCACCTTTACCTGTCAGCTGTATGACATTGTTATTCACATCATAATCCAGGTTGGCGATCCGGATGAATTTCGCGGCGGGGTAGTTTAATTGTTTAGGATATGTCGAAGTCAGGTTCAGGGAAGACGGCAGCTCGCCTTCTTCGGTCAGCAAGGCGAATTCCTCTTTCGGTAATATACTCACGGAATCTACCGCATGCGCCATTTTATACTTCCGGTACCCACCGGCGGTCACCTTGCCGTTTTCCTGCTGGAACGTAGCCACTGGTATATTATACCCGCCTTTTCTGAGGTACTTGAAGGTAGAATCCCCTGCCAGGTCCGTAAAATCTCGGGAAAAATAGGATTCCTCCACCCTCAAGTCCCCTTCACTGCTCCGGCTCAGCTTTTTTGTCGGATTCAGGTGGAAAGGACTATTATATTCCATAAATATTGTATCCGTCTTCTTTAATCCGGTGGTAGTATAGGTATCGTTAATCATTTCTTTGGGCAGCACGGCCATCTTTCCCATGATGTAGGAATATACGAACTGGAAACTGAGGTTAGGCGCAAGTACAACGGGCCTTCCCTGCACCGTTTGTTGGGGTTCACCAAAAACAGGTGTGGTGCCACAAATTTCATTCTTGGCACCGGCGCTCATGACAACCGCGCGCGTCATCCCGCCGTATTTGATAGCCCGGTAATTGGTCCTGGATTCCTGCAGCAACTGGCCCGCCTGGCTGTAGATACGTTTTGCCTTTTCCATACCGTACAAGAGGTTTTGCATAGTCCGTTTCGGTTGCCAGCTGGTGATGATATCGTAGTTCCCGATTATGCAATTATTAACGCCACTGTCGCAGACATTAAAATAAAATGAAGAATCCGTATTCAGATCGTTGAAAAACTCATACTCCGTGCGCCCGTTGCCGGCTCCCCCCTTTTCCTCCGTAACCGTTACGTACCGGTAGCCGATATGGCCTTCCCCGTTGGCGCTTTGCTGAAGATTGTGGGAAGACACCAGGTACCTCGGCGTGTTGGATACACTGCAGTATGACAAAACTGATGTAATCAGCGATGGTGAAATATCCAGGTGCCCGGAAGAATTGGCCGGATTGGTGAAGTCCCGGTATGTGATCCGCCGGATCAGCGTGTCACCGCGGAGCGGATCGTAATTCAGGACCCTTTTTATTCGCAGACCGCCTACGATATCGCCGATATCAAAATTGTGATGATAATCCGTACTGTAAAAATCGCCTGCGCCGATCGTTCCGTCGAACTTCCGGCCTGAAGAAAAATCGTGCGGTTCATATTCCATGATTGTTTTGTTCCCAGTCGGGTAAGTCACGGAAACCAGCGCATCGCGCTGCATCTGGGGCCAGGCCGCTTTCCTGTTGCCGGAATTGCCGCATTGAAGGATCAGGCTTTTTTCCTGGTCGTTCCTGATACTATCGTTATAAAAGCCCCAGTAATCCTGGCAATAAGGGCTGTAGAAATCTTCCGCGGGAGCAGATGGATCCTTGCGGAAAGCCGTGTCATAATAACCAAACTGGTAGGGCATCACTACTTTGTTCGTCTTATCTATCGTCAGACAGGTTTGTAACTTCATCCTGCCCGACTTGAAGTTCCCGTAGTCGAACTGTACTTTCCTGTCCGGCAATGCGGTCACCCGGTCAAACATCCGGATAGAATCGAGCCTGGAGGTTTCCGCGTACCTTTCGCGAATGTCCGAATAATATAGCCGGGCTTCCGCTTTCCGGGTCAACACGCGCGTCAGCCGGGCTTCGTTAAACCGGTCGATCTTTAATCCTCCCCAGAGGTTGGAACAGGCGTCAAAGTTCGATTGGGTAATAAACGCCTGCACAACGGCGGGTTTCCTGAACAGCCCGATTCTTTGTTCGTATTCGAATCGAACGGTGTCTTTCGACGTACGATCGATGCTCATCGTCAGCGCCCACCCGTTAGGTGCGGAAAAACCACTGTTCCATCCTACCTCGCCGCTGATCTTCGCAGATGGCGTTTCTCCGAATCGATACTCCGTTCCATCCGCCATATTGATGACGAACCCATCAAAGTAATTACGGGTGTTTTTGAGCTCATCAATTTCCTGGATAAATATGGGCGTTATTCTTATATCCGGATTATGCGGAAGCAGGATAGCCTCCCTGCCATTGAAAAAAAACTTGCCGGACTGGCCGCCGAAATTGAAATAAAAGATATCCGGCTCACCGTCGCTCAGCCTGGCGTAGTACCTTTCCAATCCGGTTGTATTGGGAGTACCGCTATTCTTTACGGCTTGATTGTTTGCTGTGAGGGTTGCATACAATGCAGGCAGGTCGAAATACATGCCATTATCTATATATCTCCCGCCTTGCCAACCGTTTTCATACCAAAGCCGGCTGGTTTCGGTACCCCAGGCAATGGTAGTATCCCAACGACTCGTATTACTATTCCATTGCCTGGTGGTGTCTTTCGTCGTTTTGATTCCGATTCCCTCGTCCGGGTTCCCCCTGACCGTCCGGGTAATCATGCCACCGGCGTTTAATGTCCATCCCAGACCGACGGCACCCGTTTGCTGATCGGCCCGTATCCCTCCGCCCTGGTAGCTGATACTGATATTTACTTCCTGGCTTTTAGAAGGAATTTTCAACAAGGGGATAGAAATATTGGGGATCCCGGTGAAATAACTTACGGGAAAATCAAGGAATTGCTGCATAGCCGCCATCTCGGGCGTTTTGGGAGAATACTCGAACTTGGTCTGTCCAAGGATCTGCTGCGCCCTCACGGTAACTGTAAAGAGCAGGCAGATCCCCAAAAGAATTACAGGTACAGGTCTGCTGAACATAATCGGTGATTAAAGAACTAAAAAATCAAAACGAGGTAATACTGTAATTGGGTCAAGTACGGTCGGCTTACAGCCTTCAGGTACGTGGGTCGCGATTTATCATGGGTACGGGTTTAACCTTTAGTAATTTCCGGGGGAATACGCGGGGTGCAACTCGAATATTTACATAACACTTTAAAGTAAAAGAATTTAAATGATATTTCCAATAGCATTTGGCCAGATTGCTAGGAAAAGTACAAAAAGGTTTGATTCCCGAAATTGTCGGCCATAATTTCGAACGGAAAGTAAAACGCTTGATTTTCAAAAAACGGTCAATTAGCGCGGGGTACCGTACCAATTGACTGCAGCATTCAACCAAATGGCGGATACCATCTTCCGGAACATCGAACAGTTATCGGCAACGGATAAACTGCGGCAGGAACTGATCGCCAATGTTTCCCACGACCTGCGCACCCCGCTGGCGATCATGCACGGCTACATCGAAACGCTGCAGATCCGGCACGACCGGCTTTCGCCGGAAGAACAGCAAAAGTTCCTGGGCATCGCGCACGACAGTTCGCAAAACCTGTCGAGGCTCGTTTCCCAACTGTTCGAATATTCCAAGCTGGAAGCGGGGCAGGCCGGCCCGGTACTCGAACCTGTCTTCGTAAGCGAACTGGTGAACGACATCCTCACCAAATATCAGCTGATAGCCCGGAATAAAAATGTGTTGCTACGTATGGAAGCTCCTTCAGGGCTGCCGCATATTTTGGCGGACATCGCACAGATGGAGCGGGTGATACAGAACCTGATGGACAATGCCCTGAAATTCACCCATCCGGGCGGCAGCATCCGGATCCTGCTCAGCCAGCGCTCGGCCACGCAAATCGAAATCGCCGTTTGGGACGATGGCGACGGCATCCCCCATGAACAACAATCGCTTATTTTTGAACGGTATAAACAGTTGCAGCAAGACGGCGAAAGCAAAGGAATGGGATTGCGACTGTAGATCGTGAAAAAAATTCTCGATCTACACCAGATTACTATTTCGATACAAAGCGAACCGGGCAAGGGAACTACATTCCGGTTCATGCTGGGGGCATGCTGACAGAATTGCCCCAAGGCGCTGCGCCTACCGAAGCTGGAAGCCGGCTATCGATACCGGTTCTGCCTGTGATCATAAAAAAACGCACAACGTCGTAATGTAGTGCGTTTTTATGCGTAGCCTTGGGATGCCGGGTTTCACGTTCAGAAACGGTATAGGTACGATCGCTCGTACTGATTGACGCCTACATCAATTCAAACGCTTCCATTCCTTTTAAAGCCTGTAACAATTCCTGGAGACCAAACTCATCACTGATCAACGCCATGGGCGGAATCATACCAAGGCGCATACTGGGTTCCTGCATCCAGCTATTGAATTTTTTCCTTTGGCCGAACTGGCAATAACCATATGCGTAAATTTCCACCAGTTGCATAATAATGTTGCTGATCGGCTTTGGGAATACGCCCCTGTCCCGCCAGGCCCGGAAACTGCTGCCGGTAGCGTTGACGGCGAAGCATAGATCGGAGACGCTGAGGTCTGTTACATCCATAAAATCTTCCACTATTTCAAAAGGCAAGCCATCTCCTACAATGGCTGCAGCCTTTGATTCGGTAAACGGATGCAGCAGACGGAGCTGCTGGAAAGATTGCAGATTGTGTGCGGAAATTGAATCTAATTTCATGCTAACTAATTAATAAATGAATGATAGAATTCGATGTTAATTATGTTGCACACTTTCATCATGGGGATGTATTTGGGGCGGACGGGATGCGAGGTAGCGGATCTGCGCTGCGATGATTTTGTTGATCTTTTGCCGGGATGCAGCCGGGATGCGATCGCTATGCGTAAAATAATAACGGTAAGTATCGTCATCCCATCCGCATTCTATGCAAATGCGGGCGTAAACGGCATCGCTCAGGAGGTTGAGGACGGAAATGACTTGCGGAAGCTGGGCGTAAACAATGGATTCGTTTGATTTCATGGTGGTTTGGTTTAAGAAGACGATTTGCAAAAACGATGGCGGCTTGAAAAATGCTATTACACCTTCATTCTGTAATTCAAATATACGGAAATATCGTGAAAATATACTCTTTAGTGCATACATTTTATTACATACTCTTAAGTGCATATGTTATAACGCTAGCTTTTTATACGTTTGTCATTAATTATGAAAGAAAAAGGGAAAGAAGCTATTCTATCCGATTTTGGCAAACGCCTTGCAAAATACCGGGAAGCCAGAAATATGACGCAGATGGATGTGGCAGTTGCTATCGAAAGCTACCCCGGCTATATTAGTCGTATGGAGAACGGTAAGGTTGAACCAGGCCTGTTCATGATCCTGGCGCTTGCTGAAGCGCTTGATATTACTCCGAATGAATTAATAGGTTCAAGATCAATAAAATAAAAATGCAGGCCAACAGACCTGCACCTGTGAATTACGTGTAACTCTTCTTATTTACAAGTTCGAACTAAAGATTGTTAATCCATCACCAAAAACGCAAACCCCAATCTATCAAAAGCTTGAATTTGGCTGTCTTTAATTAAAAAGTATCGGGCAAATTTCTTTCCATCAAAAGCAACGAATGCTCGTTCAGTAAGATCCTCGTCCAATATCAAATCCTGTAGCTCTTCCGGAGCTTTTTTGTATGGTACAATTTTAAGCGTCTTCAATTCAGCTGTTTTGATATGATTCTTAAGACCAAAAGCCATGATTCGCAGCAACTCTTGGCGTTTGTATTTAGTACCAACGGGAGTATCAACCGGATAGGGTACAACATACTTCAAATCAACTGTATCAATATCAAGAGAAGGGCTACTAACATAAGTCATAAAATCACGTATTACTTTTTCCTCCGGAATCTGTCCCGTTGCCCGCCCAAAACATGAGGCAAAAAAAGCGAGTAATAATAAACGAGTATTTTTCATAAAATAAGATTATGCTATTTACAAGTTCCAACGTTCGTTGGCGAATCGCGCTTTCCAAATTGTGCACCAGGTAATTTTCTCATATCTTCGCCAAGCTGGGCGGGATTAACTCCTTCTCCAAAAATCCAATGAGATTTAGTTCTTGGAAGTTTAAGTCCACAAACATCTCCAATATCCAGTACAAAATTCGCACAGTTATAACTATCCAAGTAGTAAACCCGTTGTGGGTTCTCAATTTTTGTTAGTATTGCCTTTAATTTATCTGCCGAAACATTTATACTATACTTTACATCATACTCCGTAACCGAATCATCACCAAATGCACTCAAGGAAGAAGTTGTAAAAACAGCATCGATATCTTTAGCTGGATAAAATCCAATCGTTCGTCGAACTACTACTCCCCCAACAGCCTGTTCAATTGAGATATAAGCATGACCTACGAGTTCCTTTATGGAAACATACTGAGTAGTTCCCGGCACCGGCTGATCTGCATAAAACGTGATATTCGCTCCTGCGGCTCTTGAAAAACACTTCAAGTAAGCTGTCACATCGCTTATCGGCTTTAATGGGGGCATTACAATCAGGGGCTTGCTTAAGCCGTCAGGGGCGCCGACGCACGCCGTTGGAACCGTTGTACCTGTTGACGTACCGACATTACCGCCTCCTACTCCAGTACTTCCGCCAGTACTTCCTCCAGAATAACCTCCATCCCCCTCATAACCGCCTTCTGAATATTCATCAATCCAAATGTAGTTATAAACACAATCAGTTGAATAAGTAACATTCCCAATACAATTTCCTTTACCATCTCCAGTACATGCCACCGTTGTGTAACATGATATTGAAATGGCATAAGGAGTTGCTTTTACGATCAAGCTACCAGCAACGCCACTCCTTCTTGCAGCTTCAAAATTAAAACGTTCCCTCCTCGTCATCAAGCAGCGGTCTGAAAGTACTGACGGCTTGTCTGCGAAAGCCCGTTGATTAAACAAATCGGCAGCAATGAACACAGTTCTGGCATTTGCGTGATTCCGACCATTGTTGCTTCCATATCGTAAAGGCCTTCGGGCGTCAAATACTCTAAAGCGAAACCCTCTGCTCCCTTTGATCATTACCAACAGCCCTACTACCTTTTTAGCTTCATCGTTTATCAGAGGGACCATTGCAATAGGACTTCTTCCTTGAAGCCCAAATGTCGTGAATTCCCATCCTGGTTTTCCGAGGGCGGCCATAGTGCTGTCCATCCATGGATGTTTTTCTTCCTGAACCAACAGCGAATCGGCATATCCATAAAGTCTTTCATCTAAGCCAACTGGAATTTTCACAAATTCGTGCTGCCGGAGTTTATTTATGGGCGATTGATCATACTTTTTACATCCATAAAAATTGAAAATAAAATACAACGTCGTGCAAAAAATAATGAAATAGTTTCTTAAGATTTGTTTTGGCTTCATAGTATTGAGGTTTAACTAAAAAAAAAAAATTACATTTCAATCATCCTTTCAATTTGTACTTCATACAACTCTTAACTTCTCCTTCTCTACTTTCCTCCTAAATCTTTTCATAACCTGCTTTTGATATCTATCTGCGGTCATTATTCCTATTAAGCTAAATTCCAAACAACTTTGCGCATGAAATTCTTGTCGATCCCATCGTACTGTAACAAACAGCCCATCCTTTACAACGACCATCTTCGTCGCACTACCTGCCATATAAAAGTTATTTGTCGCTAATATCCAATCATGTTCTGAAGAGATTTCGGCCCTTAACCTTCCGTCATGAATAAAGAATGTCTTTATTGCTCCGCTATTCCTGAAGAACAGGTGGGAATGATTCTCACCATATTCGAGAATTACTGCATCCTTTTTGAATCGAATTACTTCACATCGGCTGGCAACAATCTCAAGAAGAGAATCGGGGATATTGGGCATCATTCTTTTAAATTTGGCCAATAAATCTGCGATCATCGTTGCAGCGGTTTCTGCCGTTACTACTTCAGCCATCCCCGATTCGATAAGATAATTCCATGAGTTCATAGTGTGTTGAATTAATATTTACATACTTTAATTATTCTATTTGATAATAATTGATAACCAATAGAATGATACTTAGTGGCGTACTAGTGCCAAAATGAATTACTACGGTTACAGTACGGTATCAATACTGTATCCCTACTATATCCCTACTGTATCTATACTGTAGACCTATTTCAGGGCCTGACCCGACCCTCAACCCCTCCCGATAAAAATCCTCACCTGCTCCTCCGTTAATCCGCTTGCCGCGCAAAACTCTTCCACGGAAATAAACTGCCCCCGCTCCTTCTGGAAGATCTTTCGCAGCCGGCTCATGTATTTCCTGGCCGACCGGGCGCTTTTGCCCAATATGTTTTCGATGTCTTGCGTGTAAATGATCAGCCTGTCCGGCACTTTTTTTACCATGATGAAAGTTTACGTGATAAGACCCAAAACGGCCAAAATGTACCGTTTTGCCACCCCTGGCTTTTTTGCCCTTTTGCCCGCATTTACCTTCGCCATGTAATTACACCCCACGCTGATCACGTGAAGAGCCCAACAGGGCATGGCTACGGAAATGCCCCATTCTTTTACCTTTTAAAGCTTTTAATCATGGCTAAACAAGATGGTTTATTACAGTTTAATGGTGCCATCGGCAACCTCTCTTTTTACAAAACCCGGAATGGTGGCTTCGCCGTTCGCCAGAAAACGGGGATCAGCCCCCAGCGGATCGCTACCGATCCCAAATTCGCGATGCTCCGGGCCAATGGCATCGAGTTCGGCCAGGCCGGGCGTGCCGGCAAGCTCATCCGTGCGGCGTTCGGGGTGGCGATGAAGAATATCGCAGACAAGGGCGTCAGCAACCGGCTTACTGCCCTCTGCAAGTCCATCATCAAATCCGATGCGCTGAACGAGGCAGGGAAACGCCAGCTGCTCGAAGGAGAAATGTCCAAACTGGAAAAGTTCGAGTTCAATGCGCAAAGCCCGCTCGATACCTCGTTCCTTGCGCAGTTCACGCATACGTTCGATCGGGTGGCCGGATCCGCAGGTATTAACATTCCGGTATTCAGCCCGGCGGAAATGGTGATCCCGCCCGGTAATGCCACCCATTTCAGGATGCGGGCTTCTGCTGCGGCGCTGAACTTCGGCGAGTACAAATTCGTGTCCGGGCAAATCGCTACGGAACCGCTCCCGCTGGATGGGAACACCGCGCCTATCGACCTTTCCGTACCGCTGCCTCCTAACTCGGCCGATGTGCTGATGCTGGCCATCAGCATCGAGTTTATCAAGGAAGACGGTACCCACCAGGCCGATGTGCTGAACAGCGCGTACAACGCTATGCGGCTGGTTGCGGTGAACGTGGCACCTTAAGGGAACATTCATTTTCTAACATTTAAAATCCTTTAAATATGGAATTGCTCAACCGTTTAACCGCTCCCACGCCTCCTTTCTTCCAGAAGGTGCGCAACCTGGGCTTGCTGCTGACCGCTGTTGCGTCGGCGGTAATAGGCCTTCCGCTGGAGCTGGAGCTACCCCTTACGGTGCTCGAGATCGCAGGCGGGTTGGCTGTTGCCGGCTCCATGATGGCTGGCTTGGGACAGGCGGCCGTTAAAAGCGAGTAAACTCGCGCATCGATTCTTGTTGTATCGCCCCGGCGCTTCGCCGGGGCTTTTTTCATACACGTTTGTCTACACTGTTCGCACTGAAAGCCACCAGGTTAAACATCTCCCGCATCCGGCTCCGTACCTGTTTACCGTACCGTTTTTCCAATGATGCGGCGTCCAGGCTGGTGATCACATGGGTCAGCATATTATGCGGGCGGGCCAGGTCTCCCCGCGATAGCAGTATCTCTCCCATCACGTTACAGGTTTGTCCATAGTACTGCATGTCGCTTTCCGCACCGAGGCCATCGAAGCAATAGACGACGGGCAGATGGGTTTCCTTATCGAACGCCAGATCGCTGTATTTACGGATCACCTCATGCCCCAGCCTGCCATATTCCATGGCCACCTGCCGGGTGCTTACGATCCTCGGGACGAATGCACCTCCGCTCATGGCGGTAAATATCTGCATCAGGGCTGTTTTCCCGCATCCTACCGGGCCGCTGAGCATTAAGCCTTTCCAGAGGAAAATCCGCTCCTCCTTCGCCCTTGCCTGGTCTTGCAGGAAGTAGGCGATCATCCGTTGAATACAGGGTTGATCTACGGGGTGGATGCTGTAACGGCGTCCGTATAGCGCTTGCCCCTTCTCCTCAACCATCCGCTGATAATCGGCGTAGTTATAGTGGGGCTCCATAGTCCTGGGGGTTATCCAGTTCATTCTTCCTTTGCCAACCGCGACGCTTTGCCGTGTGCTTATCCAGCATCCACTTGCTGGCTTTTGCCTTCCAGTTTACGATGGGCGTATGCCCGCCCTGCATCCAGCCCGTGGATTCGTAGTAGTTGAAGAATTTCCGGGCTTCCCTTTCCGCGTGGCCTCCGGCTTCGAAGCAGGCCAACACTTCATCGAATTGCGGGGGAGTATTTTCTTTTCTGTTTACTGTTTGTATTGTTTTATTAATGTGTCCCGGTTTCGGGACCGGTTTCGGCTCATTTTCCGGTTCAACATCTGCCAGAATGCAGTCCGCATCCACCGGCAAGGATAGCTGCTGCTCGATCAGGGTGAGGTTCTTCATCGATACTTTGGCCTGATCGCGCGGATGCTCGGCCGGGTGATACTCCAGGAAGCCCCAGGCATGGAGCTCTCTCAGCGTTCGGTGGTAACAGTCTTTGGAGCCGATCTTGCTGACCAGCATCAGCTGCAGCCGGCTAACGGTCATGGTTACGCAAAATTTCAGGGAGTTCCACTGCCGGAACAGCGCCAGATACAAACTTACGTGCGAAGGGCGCATGCTGCTATGCCTTTCCAGGCGGAAGAAAAAACAGGATAGCTGGTGAATGTAATTGATGTGCATACTCAACTAGATTGGTTTTACAGAATGTGGTTAAAAACGTTGCATGGTAATTGGTGGCCAACAATGCTTCAAAACTAGGGCATACCCATCTATCAAAAATGTGACATATGTCTCATCCTGCAATTTCTTCTCTCAATATTCTGTTCAGATGCTCGCGGGATACGCCCAGGAACGAGGCGAGCGCCACACGGGTTACCCGCTGGATCAGCGTTGGGTAGTGGGTTTTCAGCATCTGATACTTTCCTTTGGCATCCTTACGCAGCCATTTCGTGCGGTTAAAGGTTTGCTGGTAGTAGTACCTGGTCAGCATCAGCTCGAGAAAAGCGAAGGATGGGTGTTTCTCGCGCAGCATGTTCAGGTCATCCACATGGAGCGCGATGCACTCCGTGTTGGCGAGCGTCACCAACCGCTCTCTGCTCCGGTGCTGCATGAAGAAGCTGTCTATAGCAATGATCACATCGCCGTCGGACATGAACCAGCAGTTGAATTCCTTTCCGTCTTCCTTCTCGAGGGATGTCACCAGGCCATTGATGGCGAAATAGACGTATTCGCAGATCTCGCCGTAATCCAGGATAATTTCATTGGGCTTAAATAGCACGTGGATGCAGTGGGTGGCGATGTCGCTCATGACGGCTTCCGTGAGCTCGGGGTTGAATTTCTGAAGGCCTGTGAAAAGGGTCTCGAATGCTGAGGCAGACGCGGTGTCTGTAAAGGGGTAATCGAATGGAAGGACCTTGCCACGGGTGGATTTTCGCATACAGGTTTGTTTTGGATGATAGGTTAACCTGGGGCAAAGGGGTTTGTGGTATGGGGAGGGGACGTGCGAATATAGAATTTTCTAAGGTATTTGAAAACTTAAACTTGTCTTTTAATTTGGATTCCTCCATACTTCTCAAACATTTCCTCAAAAAGAACAATTGAAAAATGACCCGATTCTAACGCTGCCTGAAATGCTGGGATACTATTTTCAAAAAGCCCATACAACTTCAAAATGTCAACTCCTATCGTTGTCTCGGATAATTGTGTCACTAATTGATCACCAAAATTACCACCTGCGAGTACAAAACGTTGAACACCATTTTTGCTCTCATTATAGAGGCCAAAGGAATGTAGCATACTGTTCCTAAGTCCATAGATCTCAAAAGCATTTGATCTCGAAATATATCGGGAAATATAGTTTTGGAAGCGCTCTCCAACCTTTCCTTTTGAATCACCTTCGGCAAACTTTGACAACAGATCTATACCGGCAAAAATCCCCATAACACCAGGCCATAATGCCTGATATCCCGGCTCAAGTTTGGTCCCATTATTAGGATTGAATCCAAAACACATCGCAACATCACGGCGCAATAAATAGAGAGTTGAAAAGTTATTATCTAAACCACCTTTAGGGGAAATCGTAGGGTGACGAAAGAAAAACTCAAACTTTTCTTTAATAAGAGGTGTCATACTTAAAATTAATTTAAACCATTAAATATATATAACCAATTAGGAAGGGCGTCGCGTATCCAGCTGTAACTCTGATTGTTTTTCTAATATTTACCCAGAACTAATAAAATTGAAAGCGATCTAATATAGTAAATCTGCGTCGAAATTTCGAAATCGTTCAACATCTATCAAATCGCGCTCTACATAAGGCTTCAACGGCACAAAACAATACTTCTTCAGTTTCTCTATCAAATTATTCCAGTTATTGGTTATTAGATTCGTATGAACTAAAACATCATAGTTAAATGCAAATTTAATGGCATTATTTGACATAACTTTTTCAGCCATTTCTTGAAAAGCAAATTCTACTTGCTTGGCTGCCAAAAAACAAATTTCGGGTACCTGCTGATATTTTTCGGCATCAGTATATCCTTTCAAAATGGTGTTAAAAATATTTACCTGTCGCACCCCCTCAGGAGGATGATCAAAATTTAATAATTCCGATGTGGAATGATTCTTAAACCCAAATAGCCGGAACAAGGAGTAAACGGCAAAAGAAAAATTAAAAGTACCATTCTGCCAATCAGTGTAAAAACTGCGTTCATTAGAGTCGAGATTAGCGTTAGATAAATTTGCAAAATTGATAAATTTTAGCCCCATATATGTCGCCATAATATCAGCATCTAGTTCTAATGTTTGTACATCCAAATTGTTCATCCCAATATTTTGTTCCGATTCCGCAAGTTCAAATACACCTCTTTCAGCATGAGAATAATCTACATGCCCAAGGATAATATGAGCGTATTCATGATTATGAAGGAAGTTAAGAGCAGTACGTGCTAACAAAAATGCAAACTTACGGCGTACCTCATTTTTAGGGAATATTAGTATTTCCTCTGACGATAAATATAATTGATCGAAATGCGTAATCTCCGGGTTAAAAACTTTCAATCCTGGCTCCTCTTCAAGGGGATCACCAACGGAAGTTAAAATATTGGGGTTCGCTAACATTCGATTGAATAAGGCAGTGACTAGAATTACCGTTGCGGCATTGATGCCTATAAAATAATTACCATCTTTCGCACCCGCGTAAGCATTCAGACTCAAAGCATTTATAAATTCCGTGTTAACAAAGGGCGGATTAACTGGCTCCTCCCCCGAAAATCCATAGTTCCTTTTTTGCCAACTAAACTCTATTAAGAGCCATTTAAAATACTCGTTTAAATTATCATCCTTGAAAGCAGGAACAAAAAGACCTCCCTTGGTGGCAAAATGTGAGTCAAAAGCAATTTGATGTTCTGTCATTTTACATTTATTTACAACTAACTTGGTAATTCTCGCGCTAAACAGTTCACCGTTTCATTCGAAACAAATCGAGCTTAAGTGTTAAACACACGCTTACCCAAGTCCCCGAAAACACTTTACTCCGATTCGGCATCAAACGAGTAAAATGTAGCCTCAGCAAAGCGCAAACGACTAAAAAGCAAACTTCTTTAATGCCCTCACGACAAAATACATAACAAAAAGCCCAATGAACAAAAATATGAATATCACTCGTTCCCTTTGTTGTTTTCTTCGGGGAAAAAATCGATCAGGCATATATTGCAGCAATCTAAATTGCAAAAAGGACAGACCAATGGCACCACCTATAAATGCCAAAAAAAACAAAAAACCTCCCAAAACAGGCCAATACTGCTGAAAGAACAGCATCCCAACACCAATTGTTGTTGTGCATAGCAAAAAATAGAAGAATTGAAATTCCCATCGCTCACTAGCATAATCGATCGTGCCACGTATGATTTCAAAGAGAACCATCAATGATAGCAAGTACATAGAGATGCTGATAAACTGCATTCCATTCTCAATAAACTTGAGTTTATCATCTTTCACCTCAATCTCTTGGCTGGAAAAAAGAATTACCGCATTAAGTATCCCAAATATTGTAAGCAGATTCGTGTTATTTTCAAGGTGCTGCTTAAAAGATATTGCAACCGGCGGTACCGTTTCAATACCAAGAATTGCCGTAAATCCTCCATTTGTGACATGATGCTTTCCCGCCACGGTTGCTACCAATATCCTCTCCTCACCATCCTTGATTACTTCAAGTAATCCGTTTACTTCTAATATTGTTATAGTGGAATCATCAGAATAAAATTTGGGTAAATTCTTTCTAATAACTTGCTGATCACGACTTTTTATGACAAGTTTCAAAAGATTGTCAGCCTTCAGATAATAATTAAGATAGTTCTCCATCGTAATAGTTGAGGTAAAGATTCAGATTATTTTATATTATCTACACATCAATACTATAGAGTTAATGGCACTGAATTAAAAGGTAACAAGTAGCCATTTCGACCTGGCGACAAAGGAATTAGATCCAGTCGAACTGTAGATGGAATATTCACTGCATTTAAATAAAAGCTTTCTATTTGGGGATTTTTTAGATTTAAATAGAAATGCTGATTGACCAACATCCCAAAAGTGTTATTATCTGCAAATAATGGCTCTGGGCCAAAACGAGCGCAGAACATTGCCAAATTCGCCAAAACCGCACTAATACAGTAATGAAGTGTCGCCAAGTGAAAATTTCCGATTTTATCATGCTTAATTTTGTTGTAAGAATCATACCATGGTAAGCTTCCGGTCGGAGATGATGATGTCCATAATCCGAAAGGCACCTCCGCCGGAAATGATGGAAAAGCAGTCAGCCCAAATTCAAAATCCTTTAGATGTAATTTAGGTAAGAGTTTGATATAATCGTTAGTAGTATATCGGCTCGTAGCAAACACACCATAAACCTTATCCATATAAGTCCTCCAATAACTTTCCAATTCCGTGCAAGCCAACAGCAGCAGCTCCCTTGTTTTATGACTATAGGCACTCAACCCGCTCCCATTAGGTTCGATGTACAAAAAAAGGTCGTCCAACTTTGATATTAAAAGTCGCAGCGCCTGCTGCGCAAATCGAATCTCAGCTTCGGTGTAGTTCAGCGAATCTATCACAATATCAACATTGTAAAGACCTGGCCGCCAAACTCCTTCTATGCAGTCCCCGACATTGTTAATCATAGTAGTTATATTCTTCGCGCCAAATGTATTCTTTATCCAATCCTCAAGCGTGCCGCTTTTCCCCTCCGAAATGGCTAGTTCATTTTGAACCGTATGCCAACTCGTTTTTTGACCAAAATAATGAACAAAGTGCGTAGGTGTTTCAAACGCATATCCCAAAGGGTAACGAACTTTGAATGACGGATCGAACCCATTTGGAACCGCAGTTATTTCATAAGTTAATGCTGTCATGGAATTTTCTATAAATATAAGATAGTTAAAAATAATATACGAGTAGCCCGCAATTAATCAATTAGATCAAGAAATACTTAAGCAGCAGAACCCACAGCCTAAATGCTACGTTCGCTTATCATTCGTTTTATCAGAAAAAATAATTAAGTTAAACATCTCTCTCATGCTGCTCCTCACCCTATCCCTATACCGCCTCCAGCTCCTCGCTGTTCAGGTTCGTCGTAACATGCGTATCATCTTATTCATTACCGGTGGGTAGCGCTGGAGCAGGAAAATCTGTTCAATGAACAGGCCCGTAAGCTGCAACAGACTTATCATCCCGAGGTTTTACCTAACGGAGATACGCTTAAAAAGTTACTGGCCCTCAGCAGGTATTTGCTGTTCAAATACCACCGGCTCTGGACAAGGGAGCAACAGCAAAGGGGTGAACTCCTTTTTAGCCGCTATCCTGTTATTCAGAAAGCGTATTAACTGTCTTTGCGGTTTGGAGAAGTTTATCGGTTGCCCACCTGCAAGGAACAGGCATTCCTTTTTAAACAGTAGATCAAGTTCATTTTTTTAGCCCTTTTGGCTGACACCGAAGATTTTGAGCAGGAGGCTTGCGGATTTATCGCTTGGGGTCAAGTAATTGATTTCCGCGCATTTGTCCAAGATGTAGTAAAGCAATACAAGCCCCCGCGTGGAAAGTTGCTCTTGCTTGCTCTTTTCGACCCAAACCCGCTGGTTCCCTTCGAATTCCGCTATCACGGTTTCCAGTTTAGGAAGAAAATCACTGGTAAAGGCTGGGCGATATAAAAGGACATATAAGGGCAAATAAAGTAGAATCCCCACGACTAGTACCATAAGGAGATAAGGTATATTAAAGCTGGCCAGCACGACCAGGAATACTGTTCCGCAAATGGCTACCAAGGCCGTATAATGGCATAAGGCCCAAAACCAAAAGTCGTTGATTAATTTCCGTCGGGTCGCAGCCGTTGGCCAACTATCAAAATCCTACTGATATTTTTCATGAGTTCGGAGGAAACGAGTGATGAGATATTGATAATCAAAAGGTTGTTCAAATAAAATAAATGATTTAATCGCATAAAAAGCATTACTTTCATAACTATTTATTTTAATGCGTTACTAGTCGGTAAAACAACCCTATATGCATTTGGCGAAATCTAAGTTCTTACAGAAATTAGCAAAAACCAAATAATGGTATCAAACAACATTCAAGAAATAGGCCTGCAAGAACTCTACGATTATTTGAGTAGATTTCATTTAACTGGAAGTCTTTATGAGATTAGCGCTATAAATGCTGTAACGCGGTATGGTTTTGGCTCTTCAAAATTATACAATTTAAACATTCCATCTCACATTGTTAATTGGCTAAATGACCTTATTGCCAAAAATATCAAACTGAATCTCTTGTCAATCACACTTTCAAGGCTATCGAGGTTTCTAATATTATCTGGCTCGAATGATAACAGAAGTCCTGTGCTTAAAGCAGGATCCACTACGCTTGCTAAGGCAATTTATATGACAGAACACCTTTACGACAAGGATGTTGAAGACTCAACTGTTTCAAATGCTTCAATTCCAATGTTGATGGGACGACTTGCTTCGTGGCAACTACCCTTACAAGCAAAGCGATTAAATGTAATTGGACGAGGTCACCTTCTTTTTTCCGAAATCCCCTCGAGACTAAAATTAGATTATGATTTTGATGAAAACATGAAAAAATTTCATGGTATCGGCTCAATTGAGTTTATGCTAACTGGAATGGCATTGTGGTTTCATTGCAACGGAACTCTAGATGAAAAAACAAACATCCAAATAGAAGGTTTAGAACAAATCGCTAATAAAGAATTACAATCTGTTTTCTTGAGGCTTTGCTCTTGCACGTATAAAGAATATAGAGCATTTTTTAGAAAAGATAAACAATACTTGATAACTAGTAAAAAGCAGGAATACTTTGGATTAGACCCCTTTGTATATAAGCCAATTATTAAAAGCGGAATATATCCAGGGCTTAGTAATGGAATTTACTTGGTTCCTCAGCCCAAATACTTGCTCGACAAAACAGTCAATGGTATTTTTCATCTATTAGCAGATGCTGAAAAAGAAATAGCTGAACAGAAGGGTAACAAATCTGAAAATCCATTCAGAGTTGCATTTGGACCTGTTTTAAAAGAATACATACTTATGCAACTTCTTCAATCAAGTTGTCCAACTATATACATACTGGATTTGGATACAATTGACTATTCATCAGGAAAAATCCCAGATATAGCGCTAGTTTCAAATGACACTTGCGTCTTGTTAGAGGTCAAAACGACTATTCTAGGGTTAAATGCACGAACTTTTTTCGACAATAAACTATTGGAACATGAGGTACAGCGCGGAAACATTCAAAAAGCATTAATCCAGCTGGATGAATTTCAAGATGCAATTCTTGCTGGTAAAATCTCAAAACGTGAATTGAAAAACGTCAACAGGGTAATTAAAATTCTTGTATGTTATGATGAATCTCCGTTCTTGAATTTAAACCTATTACCAGTTATTGAAAGGCAGTATAATAATAAAGCACAAAATTTCCAATTTGCTTCTATAAGTGAAATTGAATTGCTTGGGCAAGCATTGCACGAGGGGTTAAATGTTGTCGAACTACTTTTGGAAAAAGTAGACGACCAAACTACTCTCCAGTGGATGATCGGTACTTACTTTTCTCAAAAAGTTGATAACAAAAAAACTAATAAATTGCTTCATTCGTCCTTTAATAGTTTAATTTCAAGGATGGGAATAAAAATTAAGCAGGAGTAGATAGGCCAAATTAAATAGACGTCCACGCTCATTTAAGAAACTAATTTTTCCCTTAACTTTATTTAGATAGATCAGTACTTGTAAGGTTCTGAGTTCTGAGTTCCGAATCGCGCAATATGAATTTATAGAGTAAAAACAAAAAACCCGCGCTAGGCGCAGGTTTTAAGATTTGTTTGTGATCCCGCTGGGACTCGAACCCAGGGCCCATACATTAAAAGTGTATTGCTCTACCAACTGAGCTACGGAATCATCCCGTTTCGTTTGGGATTGCAAAGATAGGAATTAAATATTTCCTGCCAAATATTTCATGAATTAATTTCATCATGTCGCCCGAAACCAGCCACCACCCTACTTCCCGGGAATAAAAAATATTTTCCGCACGTTTGCGTCCGCCGATTTGCGTTCGTCATATACGTGCAACGAATAATATTTTCCGGCCACCCAATCGTCTACCATGTTATCATAAAATTTGCTGCCGGGGTTGCCGCTTTGCCCGCCGGGGTAAATCCCCCACCCCTTCGTCTCCTTGCCTAACTCTACGACCATCCGCCACGAGGGGCCATGCGTTTTCTTCGTCGCGTTCACGATATGCGCTCCACCGCCCGTACGCAAGCCCATCCGGCTGAATGCAGGGATGCTCCTGCTCAGGTGACGGATATCCGTACCACGGTCGTTCCCGATCGCCAGATCGCCGCGGGAAGATATCGCTGCCGCCGTATCCGCCGCTTCCTGCAGCGCACCGGTAACCAGCTCCGTCAGCGTTTCGCGGACCGGCGTGCGGATGTTGTCTACGAAGCGCATCGCGCTGTCGCGCATCAGCCAGTACAGCGTGGCTTCCGCATTGGGAATGTGCCAGGCAAGACTATCTTTCACCGGCATCTCATCGCGCCAAAGGCGGGCATTCAGGTTATCCCACCAGAGATTGAACAGCGTCGCGGCTTTACTGTCCGGCGAAGCCACACCGTCCCACTTGAACAGCATTTCCCAATACGGGCGCTGTGCGGCGGTGAGGACGTTCGGTGCCACAAAATCCGCCAGGAAAGGCATGGCGCTCACGGCCAGGCGGTTCGTGTTGTCGTTTTGCAGGCGCATCAGGTCTTCCGGCGTAATGTTTTGCATCGCGGTCAGGCGCTCCTGTATCTGCAACCCGCGATAGATCGAATAATAACCGAACATGCGGTACGGGAACGTACTATCCGTAGGGTGCTGGTTGGCCGATTGCAGGAATCCCTGCGCGGGATTCTGTACATGCGGGTTCTCGCTCATCGGGATGTAGCCCTGCCATGCAAACGTGCTGTCCGCACCCGGCATCACGAATTTCCCCTGGTCTTTCCAGCGGAGGGGATGCTTCCCGTTGTTCCAGATAGCGATACCGTCGTCTTTGCTGGCGAAAATAAAGTTCTGCGCAGGGCAGCTCCAGATCTGCAGCGCATTCGTATAATCGGCGTAATTCTTCGCGCGGTTGAGGCGGTAAAGGCTCAGCAGCTCGTTGGAGGGGTCGTGGGCGGTCCACCGCATGGCCAGGTACCCGTCGCCGAAACCATCGCCGCCGAATCCGGGATCGTAGACCACGGGGCCCCAAACGGTATAAGCCACGGTGTCGCGGAAGGGCTCGCGGCCTTTGATGCGGATCTCTTCCACCCGCATATCTGCTTTTTTCCATTCGCCGTTGAAGCGGTATTCGCTTTTCCCGTTCCGGAAATCCATCGTATAATAATCCAGCACGTCCATATACCCGTTCGTCAGCCCCCAGCCGATGTGATCGTTGAAACCGATGATGACGCCGGGCGCGCCGGGAATGGAAACCCCGTACACGTTCACGTCGGGCGTATGGAGCTGCATTTCATAAAATATCGAGGGAAGGGATAACGTAAGATGCGGATCGTTGGCCAGGATAGGCGCGCCGTTCTTCGTTTTGGACGCTGCCACGGCCCAGTTGTTGGAACCGTTGTCCGGATCGGGGCGCGATCCGGGATCGAAAGCGCCGATCCCTGCCGTTACGATACTGTCCGGCGGCGCCACGGCTTTTTTCGTTGCCGCAGCGAAAGGCGTGCCCACCGGAACGATGGGCGCTATCACGTCGGGCCAGTCGGGGTACAACTGGTTGAAAATATCCTTCCCGTAACGTTTGCGGGCGTTGGAATAGGCGATATCGTCGCCGGTCGACGCCAGGTCGTACGCCATGTATTTGATGAGGAGGGCGGATTTGAGTTTGGTCCAGGGTTCCGGCGCGTAGCCCAGCAGCTTGTATTCCAGCGGGTAATCGCGTTCGCGGAGGGATTGGATGTATGCGTTCACACCGTCTGTATAGGCGTCTGTGATCAGTTTGGAGACCGGATCGGCGTCCATGGCCTTCACGGCCTGTTCGGCGCCGTACGTAAGCCCTTCCCGGCGCTTCTGGCGGTCGTATTGCAGGAGACCTTCGCCCAGTATCTCGCAGAGGCGGCCGGCGGCGGCGTGGGTCTGCAATTCCATTTGCCAGAGGCGGTTGGTGGCGTGCAGGTAACCCTGGATATAATAGGCGTCGTAATCGTTCCGCGCGAAAACATGCGCAACCATGCGCTCGTCGAACCACACGCTGGCGGAGTCTTTTAACGCCGGCAGCGAGATGTGGGAATCGGACGAAGCAGGGCCTGCGGGTTCGGCATGCACCCAGCATCCATGCTGTGGACTGAACAGCATCCCGAAGGCAGGCTTATTGGCAAAACGATGATTGAGCGCCCAGACGAGGGCGATGGTAAGCAGTAAAGGAAGGATTCTCATAGCGATTACATGGTAGCCGGTTCGGCGAGGAAGATATCGATTACTTTGTTCCCAATGTCTTCGTACATGCCGAAGATCTGTTTCAGCGCTGCGTACAGCTCCTTGTAGTTAGTGAAAACCGGCATCGGGATGGCGGGCCCTTCATAACCCACCTGTGCGGGAATCAGGGAGAACTTGCCCCCCACACGGGTGTCGTGGTCCAGGTCGAACGCCACATCCACTTCGATTTTGCCTTCTTTCAGGGAAATACTCAGGCCGGAGCCGAGGCCTTTGATGGACCGGGTATCGTCCACACCTTCTACCATGTAGAGGGAATTTGCGGGATCATAGACGGTTTTGCGGAACCCAAATTCCATGATCATATCCTGGGCTTCGGTAACGCTGTGGTCGGTAAAGGGAGGCATGGTTTGAAACTGCTCTGCGAAAGCGTGGTACCAGGATACAAATTCGACCTCTTCTAATACTTTTTTCCAGACGGGATGCATCTCCATAAAATAGTTTTAGAAGGTTAGGAAATCTACAGTTAATATACACCTTTTCAGGAATATGACAAGACAGTGGCCGCCAGGTTTTCCACCTCCTCTTCCGAATTGAAACTATGCAGCACCACCCGCAGCCGCTCCTGCCCTTTCGGGACGGTCGGGTGCAGAATGGCCCGCACGTCCATGCCCTTGCCCTGCAAATGCTGCGCCAATCCGCGCGCCTGCTCGTTTCCCGGGGCCATCACCACCTGGATGGGCGTTTCGCTGGCCCCGCCCAGGCGCGATCTGAACAGCCGTATGAGCCCCATTAGGTGCTGCCGTTCTTCGTTCAGGTCCGGGAAAATATCGTACGCGGCCAGGATAACGGCCACGGCCTGCGGCGGCAAAGCAGTGGTATAGATGAACGCCCGGCAGAAATTGATGAGGTAATCGCGGAGGATGGGCGATCCCAGCACAATGGCCCCGTGGCAGCCCACGGCCTTCCCGAATGTATGAACCCTCGCGAAACAGCGGTTTTGCAGGCCCAGCGCCTGCACCAGCCCCTCGCCTTTCTCGCCTACCACGCCCGTGGCGTGGGCCTCGTCTACCACCAGCAGCGCATGGTGCCGGCCGCAAAGGGCGGCGATTTCAACGAGGGGCGCAATGTCGCCATCCATGCTGTACACGGACTCTACGGCCACAAATACCCGTCCGTCGGCATTGGCGAGCTTTTTCTCGAGGTCGTTCAGGTCGTTGTGGAGGAAAGAAAACGTCTGCGCCGCCGAGAGCCGCATGCCGTCGCGAATGGAAGCGTGGATGAGCTGGTCGTAAATGATGACGTCGCCTTTCTGGGGAACGCTGGCGAAAAAACCCAGGTTCGCGTCGTACCCGGAATTGAAGATGAGCCCGGCGGGGGCATCATGAAAAGTTGCGATCAGTTTTTCGGCTTCTTCCACCAGTTCGTAATTCCCGGCCAGCAACCGGCTTCCGCCGCTGCCATGCACTTGCGGGAGCTGCCGGCTGATCTGGTGTGCCGCTTCCTGGATGCGCTCGCTGCGCGCGAGGCCGAGGTAGTCGTTGGAACAGAAATCCACGAGCTGGCCGCTGGTCCGCAGTTGGCGGAAGGCGTGCTGTTCGCGGCGTTTATCGAGGGCGATGCGGAGAAAGTCTTCGTGTTGCATGCTTCAAAACTAATTATCTTATCTGTAACTTTGCTGCTTCAATTAACAACAGCGTATGAGCAGTAAAGTTTCGATCCTCGGCCTGAAATTACCTACAGACCCGCGCTGGGTAGACCTGGCGGCTATTTCCCTGGAAGAAATCCTCACGGACCATGCTTTCTGCGAGCAAAAGGCAGCCACGTCGGCCATCTCGCTCATACAACGATACCCAGACCGTACGCGGCTGGTAGATGAACTGGCGCCAATCGTGACGGAGGAATGGGGGCACTTCCGCCAGGTGCTCGCTGAAATGAAGAAGCGTGGTTTTGCGTTGGGAAAACAACGGAAAGACCTGTATGTAAATGAACTGATGATCTTCCAGCAGAAAGGCGGTGCGCCGGATGTGGTGCTGCTCGACCGGTTGCTGCAGTTCGCCCTCATCGAAGCCCGCAGTGCGGAGCGGTTCCGATTATTGAGCGAGGGGCTGGAAGATGCCTACCTGCGCGAGTTCTACCGTAAGTTCATGATCTCCGAAGCCGGGCATTACCGCCTGTTCATCGACCTCGCTAACGAATACATCCCCGAAGAAAGAGTACGTCAGCGGTGGACGGAATGGCTGGCCTTTGAGGCGGAAATGATCGCGAAGCTCCCGGTGCGCGGGGACCGGATGCATTGATATCCCCTGCTGCATAACAACAAGCAGGAATAGGACGTTCCACAGCAAAATGTGACATCCACTCATCGCATATCGAAGAATTGCTGCCGGCGCTCGTCGTACCCGCGCACTTCGTCGTCCGTCTTCCCGACCATCGCTGCAGCTTTCGACACCCAATCTTTCGGAAAATGCTGTTTGCAGTAATAAAGAATGATGTCGTATGTCCCGGGATGCTCGAAATCTTCCTCCTTAAATCCCAATTCCAGATCTGCCATCCCTGTATACATCTTCCGCCATTTATTGTACATGTATAAATAGTGGACGACAATCGAGATGGACATGCGCTGCAAATCGACTTCGGCCACTTTTTGCTGCGCCGCATTCCGGTAATACTGCGTTACTTTTTCGAAATTCCGGGTGAGAATGTCCGTCACTTCTTCCACCGACTGATGTTCCAGCAGCGCATTATTGTCTTCACAAAGCAACCTGACAGCCGTCCCCTTTGTTTGAAGCGTAACCTTCAATTCCCCGAGCAATATTTCTTGCTGATTATTCATTGACTTGAAATATTCAAAATTTCATTTCCAATTAATCATTGAATACATCGTGTAAAAACTCGTTATCACCGTCATTTAGCAAAACTGATTTGCCGTTATGATCGTTTTTATACCAAAGTTCCAGCCTACCCTTCTCTTTTCCATCTTCAATGGCTCTCACCCCGTCCAGCACGCAAAAGAAACCAAACAGCGTACTATGTATTGCTTCATGTACGATGTCTTTTACGAACGCTTTTTCATTCTCCCCAAGCCCATTGTAAAATACCGCAGCTTTTTCCATATCAGGATTGTGCTTACTGATGTAATCCAATTCACTCGTGGCTTCAATTGCCGCTGGCCTGCCAACCGCCATTTTCACGATGGCTACAAATTGTGCTGCGTCCATGATTTATTATAGGTTAAAATTAGAAAACACAACTAGCTATTTCAATCGCTTAAAGCGATGCAGCTAGCCATTCACCGTATACCTGTACGATAAATTCTGCTTCGTCAGCGCCGTGATCTCATAATAGCTCCCATCGTCCAAACGAATGAATTCCAACTTCCGGTCAGGCCCTTTGTAGTAGCTAGTATCGCAGGATTGATGGCTCCAGGTGTAAGTCCCCTTTGCCGTGGTGTCTTTGTCATAAATTCGGTAATACGCCCTGTCATGAAACTCCACTCTGGAGCGGCTATCCTCCTGGCTCCCCCATCTCCCTTTCAACAGATGTTGCTGCCGGACGGGCTCTCCGGGCTGGAGAAGTAATACGAAATGCAGTAAAATCGTATACATAGGTTGCGGAATTAACGGGTCTCCAGCTAAAAATGGAACCCCAGATTCACATAAGCCTTCAGGATCTGCGCCTGGTCGCCGTACATAAGGGTGGCTTCCATGGGGCCAAGCTTGGTGCTGTAGGCCAGCGTAAGGCCATAGCCGGTCACATATCGGTACTTGGGTTCCACGTTGCCGATGAAATCATACACCGCGCCGGATACCCGCGGGATGGCAAATACATTGCGAAGGGCTTCGTATTGCCAGCCCAGCTGCAACGCACCTACGCTGGCGGTATTCACTTCCCCGTCGTACAGCCCCACGAAAGGGATCTGGTTCCGGCTGAAGTCCGTCACCCCGCCGATCCGGAAATCGTTGATGAGCAGCTGATTATAATTGAAATTGAATCCCGCGTATGCCCCCATCAGCAGCGACGATTTCCGGCCCACGGGCACGTAATAGTTCGATTTGAAGGACACCCGGCTATAGTTGTTAAACCTGAAATCGATGCTATCCAGGGGCAGATCGTGCCCGTTTTGCCGGACAAAAATGTCCGGGTTCTGGCTGTGCACCGTCCCCGCTTCAAAGTTGATGGTGGCGCCGCGGGTCGGGTATTGCTGGCGGTTGAGGGTGTTCAACCCGAAGAAAACGAAGGAATTCAGTTGATTGGTATTGCCGTCGATCTGGATGGAAGGCGAGATTTTGGGCTTCACCCGGATGTACTCCCAGCGCGAGCCGATCCCCACCGCCATGACGCGGTTCAGCATGAATTGCAAAGAACCGCTCACATTGGCGTATTTGGTGCGGTACTCGAGTACTTTCCGGAAATCCAGGTAATAGCTCAGCGGGTTGTTCTCGTAATAGGCGCCCAATCCAAAGCCCACGTTGCGCTTGCGGCCGAGGTACTTGAAAAACTCGGCCCGGAGGCGCGGGTTCTCGCTGATGGCCGCCGATACCAGGGCACGGCTGTTGGGCACGATGAAATTGCGCTGCGTGATGTTCACGATGGCGCTCACGCTCGTGTAGGTATTGTAATGCAGCGCGAATTTGACGTACGTGAGCGGGTTCTCCTCCGCCTGTATCTCCAGCTCGCTGCGGCCATACCCCAGCGGGCGAAGATGATAGGTGATCTGCTTGTAGAACCGCGTACCATAGATGTTCAGGATTGCTTCGCGGATCATGTCGGGCGAATAGCAGCCGCCGGCCTCCAGGCCCAGCCTGCCCCGGAAGAACTTCTCGTCGGAATGGACGAGCCCCGAGACCGATATCTTCATGATCTCGATATCGGGCACTACCGGCAGACGGATCTTGGGCTGCGCCGCCAAGGGATGGATCGCGTTCAGGGAATCGGCCATGCGCTTGAAAACGGGATACATCTCCCGCCCTGCCCGCTTGCCGATCTCGATGATGGAATCCACACTGCCGAAGCTCGCGGCGGAATAGCCTTTCAGCTCCGGCTCGATGTACACGTCTGCCAGTTTCCGGGCTTCCACAAAATCGGCCGCGTCTTTGTAAAAACCAAGCTGGTAAAGGATATCAATAGGTGTATTCAGTTCTTCAGCCGTACGCAATCCCCCGCTCACATTGCTCCCGATGATGATATCGGCGCCCATTTCCCTGGCGGTCACCGTCGGGAAATTCCTCACCACGCCCCCGTCTACCAGCTTGCGCCCGTCGATTTTCACGGTCGTAAACACGGAAGGGATGGCCATGCTCGCCCGGATCGATTCTACGATCTCGCCTTTGCCGAGCGTTACCACATCGCCGGTGGCCACATCGGTGGCGATACATTTGAAGGGGATGTTGAATTTCGAGAAATCCTTCACATCGCGGACCGGCCAGCACATTTTCGCCAGCTCCAGCCACAGCTGTTCCCCGGAAATCACGCCCGAATTCAGCTTGGGTTTCCCGTATTCGAACGGGATCTCGATCATGTACCGGTTATATTCGTTCCTTTCTTCGTAACTGATGTCGGACATGACGGGCTGGTTGGAGAAGAGCCCGCTCCAGTCGAGCTTCCGGGCCATCACCTCGATGGAGTCGCCCGAATACCCGATGGCGTAGAGGGCGCCTACGATGCTGCCCATGCTCGTGCCCGTGAGCACGTCTACCCGGAGCCCTGCGCTGTCGATCGCCTGGAGGATGCCGATGTGCGCCAGCCCTTTGGCGCCGCCCCCGCTCAGCGTAAGGCCTACTTTGGGCCGCTGGGCCGAAAGCGAAATAGGATATAGTCCCCCAAAAATCAGTAAAAAAACGAGAATCCGCAGCATTAGGTATTTCCGAAGGTAGTTTCTTAAAGTTAACGGTAAAAACAATGCAAACCTCCGGAAGGTTGGAAACATTCAGCTAATTTTCTATCTTTTCCGGATAACAATTTCACTTTATGAATGCATCGAACCCGAAGCAGAATATCTGGCAGGTCATATTCGCTTCTTCCGCGGGAACCCTTATCGAATGGTACGACTTTTACATTTTCGGTAGCCTCTCCCTCATCCTGGCAGAAAAATTCTTCCCGGACACCAATCCTACCCTCGCCTATATCGCCACCCTCGCCACTTTCGCCATCGGCTTCGTGGTGCGGCCCTTCGGCGCCATCGTATTCGGCCGCCTGGGCGATATGGTAGGCCGTAAATACACGTTCCTCCTCACGCTCCTCATCATGGGCGGCAGCACCTTTGCCATCGGCCTGATCCCCAGTTACGCCACCATCGGCGTTTTCGCGCCCATCCTCGTGCTCATCCTCCGGCTGGCCCAGGGCCTGGCGCTCGGCGGGGAATACGGCGGCGCGGCCACTTACGTAGCGGAACACTCCCCCGCCAACCGGCGCGGATACTTCACCAGTTTCATCCAGACCACGGCCACCCTGGGGCTTTTCGTGTCCCTGGGCGTGATCCTCGCCACCCGGCTCCTTATGACCCCGGAATCGTTCAACGACTGGGGCTGGCGAATTCCCTTCTGGCTGAGCATCTTTTTGGTGATGATGAGCTACTACATCCGCATCAAGCTCCATGAATCCCCCCTGTTCTCCAAGCTGAAAGCGGAAGGCAAAACCTCCACCAACCCGCTGAAGGAAAGTTTCGGCAAGAAGGAAAACCTCAAGCTCGTGCTCCTCGCCCTCTTCGGCGCCACCATGGGCCAGGGCGTAGTATGGTACACCGGCCAGTTCTACGCGCTCTCCTTCCTGCAAAACACCATGAAGATCGAGTTCGTACAGTCTAACATCATCATCGCCACGGCGCTCCTGTTCGGCACGCCGCTTTTTATCTTCTTCGGCCACCTATCCGACAAGATCGGCCGGAAAAAGATCATGATGATCGGCATGCTCGTAGCCGCCATCAGCTACTTCCCCATCTACCATGCCATGGATACCACGGTAGACCTGTCCCGCAAACAGGAGGTCGTTGAGCGCTATCGCATCGAAAGCACCCTTACGCCCCATAACGGCACGCTCGTGGAAACCACGCGCAAAACCCGCGAGTTTACCGACGGTACCCTCGTCACGGAAATCACCAGCCCCGACAAAAAAGCTGCCGTGAAAGAAGTGAAGCTCGGCCAGTCGCAAACCATCTGGATCATTTTCCTTGTATTCGTGCAGGTCGTGTTCGTTACCATGGTATACGGCCCCATCGCCGCATTCCTGGTGGAGCTCTTCCCCACGCGCATCCGTTACACGTCTATGTCGCTGCCCTATCATATCGGTAACGGCGTATTCGGCGGGATGCTCCCGGCTATCGCCACCTTACTCGTACAGAAATACAATAACCACCTGGCAGGGCTCATTTACCCGGTTGCTATTGCCATCGTATGTATGGTGATCGGCGTCGTGTTCATCAAAGAAAGAAAGACTGCAGACGGGTTCGAAGAAGATCCGGAAGTATAAGAATGGGTTATCTCAAATGATATAAAACAGTCTGCGGGGTTGCGATCCGGCAGACTGTTTTGCTTTGATGGTCTGCGATCGGCGTTTGGAAGTAGAATAAAACAATTCATTATTCAATTACGGACAACGAACATTCTATTTCCCTCCAAGGCTGCCTTACCAGTTATCTTTGCGTTTTTTTGCTCGACGCTTAACAACCGAGTTTTAATTTCCTGAAGATATGTTTCATATTTGAACATGTAGTTTTCAATATCCGTCAACCTGTTCGCAACTATCTGCGTATTCAGATTATCCCAATTAATTCTTTCCTCAGATTTCCTCACGTGCAACTCCAGCAAATTCATTCGCTGCTCGACCTTCTCCAGGCGCAGATGCAAAACTTCAAATTGCGCCTTGTTTTCCTGCCTGAAATCTGCGATTTCCGATGTGATTTGGCCGAGCTTTTCGTCCATTCTTTCCATGAACGTTACTAATGAGATTTCTTGTACCATTTTTGATTGTTTTGGGTTTTAAGATTGTTTTCCAGTTGATTTTGTTGACATCGCAAAACTCATCTTACAACATGTAGATCCGCAATGGTAACGTTGTGAACTTTCACCGTCTCCTCCAGCGATTCCAATCTGCGGTTGGTTTCCGCCTGACATGATTCCAATTTGTCCATCCTGCTACGCAGCAAATCAAAATAACCTTTGAATTCTTCATACTCATTGTTTTGCTTGTGCTGATGAATATTAAAATTACTCAGCATCGCAAACATGTTTTCATTCAGCGTAGCTACATTCCTGGTTAATTCACTCACATTTGCCTCTACGAGTTGCAACCGTAAGTCTTGCTTAACTATCCGCTGATCAAGTTCATTCAAGTTTTTCTTCACTTCCACCATCTCATATTTCAACTGCCCCACTTCCAGTTTCAACTGTCCCGCTTCCAGTTTTAACTGCCCCACCTCTTGTTTCAACTGTCCCACTTCCAGCTTCAACTGCACCACCCCTTGTTTCAACTGCCCCACTTCTTCTTTCAACTGCACCATCTCTTGTTTCATTAACTTCACCTCCTGCTTCACCTCACGCATCTCCTCCCTCAACGATGCATTTTCCACTTGAATCTTTCCAAAAATCTCATCCATTTTTTCGGTGATCGCGACTAGTAATTCTTGTTTTTCCATAACTGAAATCTATTTTTTCCAAAGTTAGAAGGCCAAACAATTCCAGCCAAAATATGCATCTCCGAAAATCGGAGATTGACAGTGATAAAAACAAAAGCCGCCCTTAAAAAAGGCGGCTTCGATATCTTACAATACACTACAGTACTACGTTTCAAAATAGTGCAACAAATCTCCGAAATCCAGAGAAGGATTTTGTTCCTGCAACGCGCGCGCTTTCTTCGCCATCGCCTGCAGAAACTGTTTGTGCGCAGGGCTTTCAGGATTGAATGGCTTATGCCCTTTCGCACGCAACAACTCCGCCACCTGCCGCGCCACCTCCTGCGACGAGGGCTGCACGCAGGCCTTCAAAAAATGCTCCCACACATACTGCAACGCCTGCTCGTTCGGATGCACCATGTCTTCCTTGAAGAATCGGTAATCGCGCAGATCATCCAACACCAACTCATATGCGGGGAAATAAAACAGCCGGTCGAATTTATGCACCAAATGATGCACCGCCTGCAACAACACCGCCTTGCTCAGATTATTTTCCACCACCCCGTCGCGCACATACCGCACAGGGCTCACCGTAAACAGGATGTTCACTTTCCGGTTCACGAAAAACAACCGGTGCATCATGTTGTCCAGCGCTGAAATGATCTCATCCAGCGGCACCAGTTTTTTCGTGAACGACGCATCCGGCACTTTGTGGCAATTGCCCACCAGGCGGCCGTCTTCCTTCAGGTACCAGGCGTGGGCCGTACCCAGCGTGATCACCAGCCAGTCTGCCTCCTTCAAACGCGCCGCGGCAGCCGCCTGCGAATCGTTGATGCGCTGCAACACCGTGTTGCGGTCGGTTCCGGAGAAACGGGAATGATGGTCCCAGCTATGCCAGATATCTTCGTGTAAAAACAGCTCGTCGGCCGTATAGCGTTTATCGTCCAGGTAGGAAGTCATGCTCCGGGCGATGCTCAGCGGGTTGAACAGGATGCCGTTGGGATTGAGCATCACGTCAAACTTGTGCTGCTCCAGCCGCGCACCCATCTCTTCAGCGAAACAGGAGCCCGACAGCAGCACTTTGTCGGCATGTTGTATGGAAGGCCCCAGCGGCTCTACCGGGAAAGTGAGGCGAAAATTCATGCTGCAAAAGTATCAAAATTTCGGGCTAATGTCCGAACACGCGATCGGCCTGCACCATCGCTTCCGCAAAAGCCTTTGCATCCAGCCCGGTACCGATCCCACGCTGCTGGCAGAACCACAGCAGGTTTTCCGTAGCAATATTGCCCACCAGGTCATCCTGCGCCATGGGGCAACCGCCGATGCCCCGGATAGCACTGTCGAACCGCCGGCACCCGTTATCCCAGGCCGCCGCGATCTTCTCCTCCCAGGCCTGCGGCGTGGAATGGAAATGCGCCCCGAACTCCACATCCGGATAAGCCGGCACCAGCTTCGAGAACAGCGCCGCAATGCCCTCCGGCTTCGCCACGCCCACCGTATCTGCGAGGGAAATAATGGGAATGTGCATGGCCGCGAACCGGTCTGCCCATTCCAGCGCCACGTCCGGACTGTACGGATCGCCGTACGGATTGCCGAAACCCATGGAAATATAGATCACCAGCTGCTTTTCGTTCTTAATGCAGAGCTCCTGGATGGTTTGCACCTGCTCCAGCGACTCGGCGATCGTTTTGTTGGCATTGCGCAGCTGAAAGGTTTCAGAGATGGAAAAAGGGAACCCCAGGTAATGGACACGCTCATGCCCCACCGCATCTTCTGCCCCGCGGACGTTCGCCACGATCGCCAGCAATTTCGTCGCCGATTCGTCCAGCCCCGCCAGCACCTCCGCCGTGTCCGCCATTTGGGGAATGGCTTTGGGAGACACGAAGCTGCCGAAGTCCAGCGTATCGAAGCCTACGCGCAGCAAGGCGTTGAGGTAGGCGGTCTTTTCCTGGGAAGGGATCTGGCGCGGCCAGCCCTGCATGGCGTCTCGCGGGCATTCGATGATTTTGAGCATACGCTAAAATAACGAATTCCCCCGTTCATCCATCAGGCGTCCAACCGCTGTTTCATGGCTTCGTAGAGGATGATCCCCGCGGCGACGGACACGTTGAACGATTCGAAATTATTCTGCATGGGGATGTGGAACTGCTCGTCGGCCGCTTTCAACAGCGCCGGGTACACGCCCTTGTCTTCCGAGCCCATGATCACCGCCACCGGCTCGCGCCAGGGCAGGTCCTGCAGCTTCGATTTGGCCTCCATCTCGCTGGCCACCACTTTGATGCCGTTGAGATGCAGCTCGTCGATGGCTTTGAGCAGGCTGTTCACCCGGCAGATCGCGATGCGCTCCAGCGCGCCGGCGGAAGATTTGAGGGCTTCCTCGTTCAGCGCGGCGATACCCCGGTCGGGGATGATGATGGCCTGCGCCCCGCAGCAGACCGCGCTCCGGGCGATGGCGCCGATATTGCGGACGTCGGTAATGCCGTCGAGGATGAGGAAAAGGGGTGTTTCGCCTTTTTCGACCGTATGGGAGATCACGTCCTGCAGGTCGAGATAGGCCACGGAAGCCGCCAGGGCCACTACGCCCTGGTGGTTGGCCTGGGTGAGGCTATTGAGTTTTTCCACCGGTACGTAGTTGATGGGGATACGCAGTTCGGTGGCCTGGTTGCGGATTTGCGGTATGATATCGCCGGAGGCGGTTTTGAGCATGTAGATGCGCTCGATGGCCTTTCCGTTCTTCATGGCTTCCAGCAGGGGCTGGCGGCCGATGATGAGGGAAGACTGCTTGGGCTTGGGAGCCTGTGGTTTGAAACGGTGGTTCATCGGCGCAAAGATACGGGATTCAAAGCTCCCCTTCCAGCATCATGAGCCTTATCTTTTGGATCGCGGCTACGGAAAGGGAGTCCGTAACCTCGAAATCCTTCACCATCCGGTAGGCTTCTTCGAAGGGAACGCGGCGCAAAACCAGCTGTTCCGTCTCCTCCGGCTCCGCCTCCCCCATCTCCAGCCCCTGCGCCAGGAACACGATCCCGGATTCGTCGGATACCGAGTTGGATAGGTGCATCTTCACGACCGGCCGCCAATGTTTGGCCGTAAGCCCCGTTTCCTCCAGCAGCTCCCTTTGCGCGGCGATGAGCGGGTCTTCGCCATGGGGCCCGCCGCCTTCGGGAATTTCCCAGCTCCAGGCCTCCAGCGGCACGCGGTATTGCCCGACCAGCCAGATGTGCTGCTCCTCGTCCATCGCCACCACGCCGATGGCCACGTTCTTGAAATGCACGGTCCCGTAAATGCCCGGTTTCCCCGCCGGGTTCATGCCGCGGCGCTCCGTGACCCTGATCCAGGGGTTTTCGTAAGGAATGCTGGCAGACTCGAAGCGCCAGGGGTTTTGATGCTGTTCCATCCGGCAAATAAACGCAATTCGCCCCGAAACGAAAAAAAAGCGGGCCGATGCCCGCTTCGTACATAGCTTCTTGTAACTGTATTTCTGTCTATAAGGAGAGGTAGTAATACGCGAATTCTTCGTCCAGCTGCCAGCCCGTACTTTCATACAGCGACCTGGCTTTTTCATTGTTGAAATGGGTCTGGAGCATCAGGTAACGGCTGCCCGTTTCCTGCCCCAGCTCCCGGGCCTTTGCCAGCAGCTCACGCGCCGCGCCTTTCCGGCGGGCGGACGGGGTCACGAACAGGTCGTTCAAAATCCAGGCTTTCTTCATGCCGATCGAGGAAAAAACCGGATACAGCTGTGTAAAGCCGATCACTTCGTTTTCGTCGATGGCGAGATAAATGACGCTGTCCTGCTGCCGGAGGCGCTCGCCCAGGAACTGCGCGGCACCTGCAAGGTCCGGGGCCTGTTCATAATGTTGCCGGTAGGCGTCGAATAATGCGGCGAGGGCGTCCAGCCGGTCTGCCGTGGCTTTAATAATTTGCATGTACGGGGAATATTTGATGGAGGTGATGTTGTAAGTGACGAAGGTAATCGTTGGCCCAGAATTCCAGTGTAGCCGGCGGGTTCTGGCCGATCACGAGCACATTGCCCAACGCTTCGGCCGGAATGAGGGGCAGCAGGCGGACGATGTGCAGGTTCACGCTTTTCCAGATCTGCACCAGCTCGCGCCAGTCTTCCCGCATATATTGCCGCGCCTCCACCCAGAAATCCTGGTCGTAGCCGGGCGCTTCCAGCAAAGCGGTCTGCTGCGCGCGGATGAAACGCGGGTAATTGTTGAGGGCCGAATCGGTGAGATGGCCGAGGATTTCCTTTTTGCTCCATTTTTCGGGGGAAGGACGGGCAGCCGCCTCTTCATCGGTGAACTGCAGGAGCCGGAGCTCCGCCTGCAGCACTTCTTCCTTCAATGCCCTCGACAGTGCCGCCAGCGGCGGTTCCCGGAGCGAAATTTCCATCTTGATGTCGCATCTTTCATATACCCCGTTTTCCACTTCCACTTCTTCGAACCCCAGTTTATGGTACATGGTGATGGCCGGGGTGAGCCGGCGGCTGGAGTACAACACCATTTTCGAGAAACCCTTTTCCGCCGCTCTTTCGATGATGGCCTTGCCCAGTGCCCAGCCGAGCTTGCGGCCCTGAAAGCTTTCGTCCACGGCCATTTTCGTCATTTCCACCGTATCGTCCGACTTCAGCCGGTAAGCCACCGTGCCCACCACCTGGTTGCCGATGGATACGAAGATGATGTCGCCGCCCGGGGCGATGATATGTTCGTGCGGATGTTCCAGCACGGCGATGTCTACCGGTTCGAGCCGGAAGAATTTGCTGATCCAGGCCTTGTTCAGCCGTTCGAAATGCGGCTGGTAGTCTGGGTGCCAGCTCAGGATGCGGATATCATTTGCTGCGTTCATAACTTTTTTGCTTGTTGAATGCCTTGTTGACGAGGTACACGCCCAGCAGCGTCACCATGCACGACAGCCCCATGAGCCAGTTCAGTTTTTCCTGGAGGATCAGCCATCCGAGGATGACGGCAACGATGGGATTGATGTAGGCATATATGGATACCAGCGAAGGCGGTAAATTGTTCAGGGCGAAAACGTATGCGGAATAACTTAACAAAGATCCGATAAAAACGAGGTACAGCAAGCTGCCCCATAATTCTCCCGTAAAGGACGCAAAATGCAGGTGCTGCCCCATGAACCCCGCGATAACGAGCATCACTACCCCGCTGAACAGCATCTGGAACCCGGCGCCGTACAGGTAATTGACGCCCAGCGCCCACTTGGCCGTGAGCACCGACCCCAGCGCCCAGAACACGCAGGCCAGGGTGATCAGCATCACCCCGAAACGGTATTCCTCGTTCATCAGCTGGGCCAGGTTGTCGTAAAAGATGCCCCCGATCCCCAACAGCCCGATCAACATCCCTACAACCAGTTGCACCGTAATTTTCGTTTTCTGCACGAGGAAATAACTGAAGATCGTGATCCAGATGGGAACGGTGGCCGCGATGATGGCGCCCAGCCCGCTGGGGATGTATTGCATGGCCCAGGTCATGAGCCCGTTGCTGCCGCAAAGCATGATGGTACCGATCACGAATAATTTGGACAGTACGGGAAACTGCGGCAGTTTGTACCCCTTCATGAGGAAAAACGCCACGAGGATAACGCCGGCGCTCGTTTGCCGGAGGCCCGCCAGCATCATGCCGTGCATGTGCTGCACGCCGATCCGGGCCGCCAGGTAGGTAGTTCCCCAAAAGATACTTACGATGACGAGCGCCACGTAAGCGTTGGTATGGTTCCGCTGTTGCATATTCATCAGGTTAAACCGGGGAAGATGTTAGCAAGCGATGGGTAGAAACCCATCGCCAATAATACTAATATCAACCTCTAAATCAATTATTTTCAAGAATGGCCGACACGCCCTGGATGGCCGCTGCCACTGCTTCCAGCTCCTGCACCGCCAGTTCGATGTCCTTATCCGTCGTGCGCCAGTTCACCAGCGCCGCCCGCATCGCCGGAAGGCCGGCGTATTGCGTGGGGGTGACGTACACTACGCCCCGCTTGTTGAGCGCCTGTAAAAAGACGCGGATATGTTCGGCCAGTTTTCTGTCTTCCATATTGAACGTAAAGCAGGCTACGCACATCTTCACGGGCGCCAGCAGGCGGAAGTGCCCGCTTTTTTCCAGCATTTCACCGAAACGCTGGGCCTGGTTTACGTTTTGCTCCACGATGTCGCGGTAGCCTTCCGCACCATAGGCGCGAAGGGAGAACCAGGCAGGCAAAGCCCGCAGCCGGCGCGAGTTTTCGGGAGCGTAGTTAATGTAGTTGAAGTTTTGCGCCGGGTCGCCCAGGTACGCCGCACCGGCATTCTGGAACACTTCCAGTTGCAGCCCGGGGTGGCGGCTGAAAAGCATCGCGCAGTCGTAGGGCACATTCAGCCATTTATGCGCATCGATGGTAATGCTGTCTGCCTGGTCCCAGCCATTGAGAAAGTGCCGGAAACGGGGGCTGACGGCCGCAAACCCTCCGAAGGCCGCGTCTACATGCAGCCAGAACGGATGTTTATGTTTAAGTGCCGCGATGGCGGCGATATCGTCGAAATCCACGGTGTTCACCGTGCCGGCCGAAGCCACGTAAATGAAAGGCGTGTCCGGGTTATAGGCGATCCATTGCTCCAGGGCCCGCACATCCACCGCTTCGCGCCCCGGAAGGGTGGAAAGCGTCACCAGGCTGTTGCGGCCCAGGCCGAGCATCGACAAAGCCTTTACCACGCTGGAATGCGGCGTAGCGGCCAGTACTTTTATATCGGGAAGCGCACCTACGCCCTGCGCGGCCACGTTCACCCCGTATTGCTCGCCCAGCCATTGCCGAGCGGCTGCCAGGCCTGTAAAGTTGGACATGGTAGCGCCCGTCACGAAAACGCCTTCGTACGCTTCCGGCAGGGAAAACAACTGGCGGAGCAACTGCAACGTCTCTTTCTCCAGGGTAAATGCGAGCGAAGATTTGTCGGCCGCGTTCATATCCACCGCGCTGGCCAGCCAGTCGCCCGAAAGCGCCGCCGGCGTTACGCCGCCCGTCACGAAGCCGAAATACCTGGGGCCCGCGCTGGCGGTGAGGTAGGCGCCGAACCGGTTATCGAACAGCTCCAAAGCCCCCTGGCCGCCGATCCCCTTTTCAGGCAAACCGGGCACCGGGATGGCGGGCATTTCCATACTCACCGGCAGTTCGTTGATGCGGCCGAGGAAATCAGCGGCGTAATCTGCGGTCTGTTGCAAAAGTTCATCGAATCGGGAAAGGTCCTCGCGGAAAATTGCATTCATATGGTGGCGTATTAACGTTGAAATGACGCCTCAAAATTCCAGCTATTCCCGCAGAAAAAACAGATTCAGTTTTGAGTTTTTTGACCAGATCAGATGACAGTATGAACCATAAAAGTCCATGACGAACGTCATTCGTCAACCGTACGATCCTGAATATGTAAGTGCTTACAGAGTGGGAAGGATATCAGAAGAGCAGGCCGCCCTTTTCGAGGTCGAGGAGGAACTGTTTGCGCCAGATGCCGCCGGCATAGCCGGTGAGGGCGCCGCCGGAGCCGATGACGCGGTGGCAAGGCACGATGATGGCGATGTTGTTCCGGCCGTTGGCGGTACCGGCCGCGCGGATGCTTTTCACGTTGCCGAGGCGCTTGGCGAGGGCGAGATAGGTAATGGTTTCGCCGAAGGGAATGGTCAACAGGTTTTGCCAGACGAGTTGCTGGAACGGGGAGCCTTCCTGCCGGAGCGGAAGGTCGAACGCGCGGAGGTCTTTCCGGAAATACGCTTCCAGCTGGGCGGCGCATTCTCGGAGCAAGGGCGTGGGTGATTCGGCGGGAAAGGCTTGCTGGATAGAGGTTTCATAATGAAAGGGTATAGCCGCTTCCGTTGGCTGATCGCCTGGCTGAACGGTATCGTCCTGGAGCAAGGGCGCAGGTTCTTTATCAATAAAAGAAACCTTCGAAATGTATCCCTCCGTTTCAACGATCATGATGCGCCCCAGCGGGGAATCCATATACAACGCGCTCATTTCCCGAAATTAAGGAGTTTGAAGATGGTGAACAGGTGATGCGATTCGTGGAGGACGAACATCTCGATAAGCTGCGCCGCGGAAATGGTGCCATACAGCTGGTGGCGCCCCTGCCGCCGGAAATCCCCGGCCTTCAGCCCCTCCACGAAACGGACGAACCCTTCCCGGTCGTGCCGGTATTGGGCCAGCAGCTCGCGGTTCGACAACTGCCTGTATTCCGCGAACAGCGCATCTTCCTGCCAGACATACGGCTCGAAAAGCGGCGTTTCCTCGTCGGCCACGCGCTGCAGCCGCCGCTGAAATATGGGATGGAACACGGCCAGGTGTGCGATGTTATCGATGGCCGACCATTTACCGGGATGGACTTCCTGCCGGAGCACTTCGTCGGCCACGCCGCCGGTCATTTCCCCGATCGAAAGATGCTGCGTGCGCAGGCGTAAATCCACACTGAAAGGCAGGTGTTGCATAGCAAATCCGTTTTATCATGGAAAGATATGTTTTTTTAATTGGAACAGATTCCATTTTCGTACTTTTGACCATATCAGATTCGCAAAACCATGGAACATCTGTATCTCCAGGTGGCCGACCGCATCCAGGCCATGATCGAAAAGGAAGTGATCCGCATCGGCGACAAGCTGCCGTCCGTCCGCTCGCTGAGCAAGGAGCAGGGCATCAGCATGAGCACCGTCTTCCAGGCGTATTACCACCTGGAAAGCAAGGGCTTCATCGAACCACGGCCTAAATCAGGCTACTACGTGCGGTTTTCGCCCCGGCGGCTGCCGGAGCTCCCCAGCGCCACGCGCCCCGTCAAACGGGCGACAGACGTGAACGTCAGCGAAATGATCACGGAAGTGTTTTCCCATCACGGGCCCGACCTGTTGCGGTTTTCCACCGCTTCCCCGTCTGAACCGCTCCTCCCCTCCGCCAAACTCGCCAAAAGCATGATCGCGGCGCTGCGGGAGAATAACGGCGGCCTCATTTACGAGAACCTCCAGGGCAACTTGCCACTCCGCCGCCAGATCGCGCGGATGAGCATCCAGTGGGGCGGCAGCATCACGGAACACGATGTGGTCACCACTACCGGCTGTATGGACGCCCTCACCCTCTGCCTGTCGGCCACCACCCAGCCCGGCGACGTCATCGCCCTGGAAAGCCCCGCCTACAGCGGCACATTCCAGCTCGCCGAAAGCCTCGGCCTTAAGGTACTGGAAGTGCCCACCAACCCCATTTGCGGCCCAGACCTGGAGTATCTCGACAAAGCCATCCCCAAATTCAAGATCAAAGCCTGCGTTTTCGTGACCAACTTCTCCAACCCCATCGGCTCCTGCATGCCCGATAAAAACAAGCGGGAACTGGTGCGGCTCATGAACAAGTACGACATCCCCCTCATCGAAGACGATATCTACGCCGATCTCTATTTCGGTAAACTCCGGCCCAGCAGCTGCAAGCAATACGATCGCAACGGCAATGTGCTCCTCTGCAATTCCTTCAGCAAATCCCTCGCGCCGGGGTACCGTGTGGGCTGGACCGTTCCCGGAAAGTACAAGGAACGCGTGCTCCGCCTCAAACTGAACCATACCATTTCCAGCGCCACACTGCCGCAGGCCGCTATCGGGCATTTCCTCGAAAACGGCCGCTACGAGCACCATATGCGCAACCTCCGTAAAATGCTCCACACCCAATGCCTGCGCTACCAGCAGGCCGTGGCCGACTATTTCCCGGAAGACACCTGCGTTACCCGCCCGCAAGGCGGCTACGTGCTGTGGCTGGAGCTGAACGAGAACATCAATACCATCGAACTGTACGAACAGGCCCTGCGGCGCAAGATCTCCTTTGCACCGGGGCGCATTTTCACGCTGCAAGACCGCTATACGAACTGCATGCGCATCAGCTACTCCAACCCCTGGAGCAAAGCGGTGGACGACGGCCTGAAAACCCTCGGCAAACTGGCGCACCAGCTCATGAAATAAAAAACCGGGGCAGGAATGCCCCGGTCTCCGTTACCTACAACTGTTACACTGTTAAAAATTTATACGGTTTTCCGGTAATTCCAGATCGCCACCGCGTTCAGGCCCACGGCAAATACTACCATGATGCCCAGGTCCATGCGGATATCTTCCCACCCGCTCCCTTTCAGCATCACCATCCGCATCACCTTCACGAAATACGCGACGGGATTGAACTGCGTGATGCGCTGCGCCCATTCCGGCATGCTTTCTATGGGCGTGAACAGCCCGCTCATGAGAATGCAGATGATGAGGAAGAACCAGGTCACGAACATCGACTGTTGCTGCGTTTCCGTGAAAGTGGAAATCAGCAGCCCCAGGCCCAGCATCACCACCAGGTAAACGGCCGCGAAGAGGAACACCCATCCGATGCTACCTTCAAAAGGCAGGCTGAACACGAGCTTGCCCACCAATAACCCGAATGCCAGTTCGAACAGCGCGATGATCCAGAACGGGAGCAGTTTCCCGATGATGAAATGATGCTTGCGGATAGGCGTTACGTTGAGCTGCTCGATCGTCCCGATCTCCTTTTCCTTTACGATGTTCATACCCGATAGAAACGCGCCGATCAGCGTCACCAGCACCACCAAAATCCCCGGCACCATGAAGTGCTTGTAATTCAGATGGGGATTGAACCAGTAACGGAAACTCATGTCGAAATGCGAAGGCGCATCGTCTTCGTCGAGCGCAAGCCAGTCCAGCCGGATGCGGCGGTTGAAATCCCCGATGATGCTTTGGGCGTACCCCGCCGCCAGGCCGGCTTTGCTGCCGTTGATGGCGTTCACGAGCAATTGCACTTTGGCGTCCCCGTCGCGGACGAGGTCCCGCTCGAAATGCCGGGGAATGGTGAGGATGAGGTCGGCCTTGTTGGTCTCCAGGTCGTCGAACGCGGCATCGTCGCCCGTTTGGGCGTAGAGTTGGAAATAGCCCGAGGAAAGGAGTTTTCCTTTCAGCTGCTGGCTCCAGTTGCCGCCGTCGTGGTCTACGATGTCGATGGAAAGGTTGCGGATTTCGTAATTGGCGGCGAAGGCGAGCACGAGCAGCTGCACCACCGGCACCACGAAGATGATGGGCAGCATCGATTTATTGCGGAAAATCTGCAAAAACTCCTTCTGCAATATGAAAAATATGGTACGCATCAGCTTAAACGGATATTGAATTTGCGAAGGCTCACGACGAGGAAAAACAGCGTCATCCCGCTCAAAACGCCCATCGGCAGGGCAATCTGGCGAAGCCCGCTGCCTTTCAGCATAATGTCTTTCAGGATGATGATGAACCATTTTGCGGGAATGATATTGCTCAGTACGCGGAGCGGCAGCGGCATGCTTTCGATGGGGAACACGAAGCCGCTGAGCAGGATCGTGGGCAGCAACAGCCCCATCATCGACATCATCATGGCCGTTTGCTGCGAATTCGTTACGCTGGAAATGAGGATCCCCAGCGAAAGGGCCGTGAGGCAAAACAATCCGCAGGCCAGCAGCAGCAAGGCCAGGCTCCCTTTCAGCGGCATCCCGAAAATGCCCGCACCGAGCGCCAGGATGATGATGGCGATCACGAACGACAACAAAATATACGGCACCACTTTCCCCGCGATGATCATGAGCGGCCGCAACGGCGATACCAGGAGGATTTCCATCGTTCCCAGTTCCTTTTCCCGCGTGATGGTGATCGACGTCATCATCGCGCAAACCAGCATGAGGATGAGCGTCATCACGCCGGGCACGAACAGGAAAACGCTTTTCAGGGTGGGATTATATACCATCCGCACCTCGGGCTGGATCGTGAGCGGCAGGTGCTTCATGCCCGTTTCCTCCTGCTGGTACTGCATGAGGATGGCATTGGCGTAATTGATGAGCGTGGTGGCGGTATTGGGGTCAGACGCGTCGGTGAGCAATTGCACGGCAGCTTTCCGCTCCCGGATGAAATCGCGCTGGAAGCCGCCCGGGATCACGATCACCATCCGGATATCGCCCTTTTTGAAAGCCGGCATGATGTCTTTTTCGCTGCGGAGGTTCCCGGCCAGGTCGAAGTACGTGGAAGCCGTGATCTTGCGGACGAGCCCATGGCTCAGGGGGTCCTGTGACTGGTCCAGCACCGCGATGCGCGCGTGGCGGATCTCGTTGGTGATGGCGAACCCGAACAGCACGATCAGCACCACCGGCATCCCGAAAAGGATCAGGAGCGTGCGCCGGTCGCGGAAAATATGGAAGCATTCTTTTTTGACGAACTCGAAAAACTGTTTCATGATTCAGGATTTGGCCCTTGCGAGCTGCAGGAAAACATCGTTCATCGTAGTGGCGCCGAACTGTTGCTTGAGCGCCGACGGCGTGTCCAGCGCCCGGATTTTCCCGTCTACCATGATCGAGATGCGGTTGCAATATTCCGCCTCGTCCATATAGTGCGTGGTCACGAAAATGGTGACGCCCCTGTCGGCCGATTCGTAGATCAGGTCCCAGAACTGCCGGCGGGTGATGGGGTCTACCCCGCCCGTGGGCTCGTCGAGGAACACGATAGACGGGTCGTGGATGATGGCAATGGAGAACGACAGCTTCTGTTTCCAGCCCAGCGGCAGGGCGCTCACGAGCATGTCCGCTTCTTTTTCCATCTCCAGTTTCCCGAGCAGGGCAGCCGTTTTCTCTTTGATCTGGCGGCGGCTGAGCCCGTAAATTCCGCCATAGAAGCGGATATTCTCTTTCACGGTGAGGTCTTCGTAGAGCGAGAATTTCTGGCTCATGTACCCGATCCGTTGCTTGATCTTTTCCGTTTGGGTGTAGATATCGAACCCCGCCACGCGGGCTTCTCCGCTGCTGGGTTTCAGGAGCCCGCAAAGCATGCGCATGGCGGTTGTTTTGCCGGCCCCGTTGGCGCCGAGGAACCCGAATATCTCGCCCTGCGCCACTTCGAACGTAATGCCGTTGGTGGCGATGAAATCGCCGAAACGCTTGGTGAGCGCATTGGTGATAATAGCCGGTTGGTTCATGATACTTCGGTTTGCGCCCGCATAAGGGCCATGAAAACATCTTCGATACCGGCGTTCGCGGGCTGGTACACCACGTCCGTATGCCCCGCCGCCAGCAAATCCTGCTTCACCTTTTCCGGATCGGCGCTCATCACCACATGCAGGAACTCGCCGAACGCGAAGCACGACTCCACGCCCGGGTACGCCCGCAGGTCGCGGATGAGGCGCCAGGTATCGGCAGCGCGGAAAGCCCAGACTTTCGTCGTAAACTGCTCCACGATGGCCGTGGGCGTGTCTATCCGCATCAACGCGCCGTTCTGGATGAGGGCTACCCGGTCGCAGAGCGTGGCCTCGTCCATGTAAGGCGTGGATACGAGGATGGGGATCCCGCGCTGGCGGAGCCTTTGCAGCATTTCCCAGAACTCCTTGCGGGAAACGGGGTCTACGCCCGTGGTGGGCTCGTCGAGGAACAGGACGGATGGCCGGTGCACGAGCGCGCAACTCAATGCCAGCTTCTGTTTCATACCGCCGGACAATTTCCCTGCCGGGCGGTCCTTAAACGGCGCGATCTGTTCGTAGATGTCGCGGATCATGTCGTAATTGGCATCTACCGTCGTATTGAAAATGGTGGCGAAGAACCGGAGGTTCTCTTCCACCGTCAAATCCTGGTAGAGTGAAAAACGCCCCGGCATGTATCCTACTTCGCGGCGGATGGCGCGGTAATCCTTTACCACGTCTTTCCCGTTCACGAACGCCTGCCCCTTATCCGCCAGCACGAGCGTGGCCAGGATGCGGAACAGCGTGCTTTTGCCGGCGCCGTCCGGGCCAATGAGGCCGAACAGTTCGCCCGGCTCCACGGTGAAGCTGACGTCGCGCAGGGCGCTCACCTTGCCGTACGATTTGCTGATATGTTGAACAACGATGGGTTGCATGTCGCTTATTTGGTGATCCGCATTTCTCCCGGCATCCCGATCTTCAGGCTGCCGTCGTTTTGCACGCGCACTTTCAGCGCATATACCTGCCGCACGCGCTCGTCGCGCGTTTGCACCGTTTTCGGCGTGAATTCCGCTTCCGGCGAAATCCAGCTGATCTCTCCCCTGAGCTGTTTGACGGTGCCATCCGGCTGATCGATGCCCACGTTCACCTGCTGCCCCGTTTTCACGGCGGATAGCTGGTCGCCGCCGATGTATGCGCGCAGGTACATGGTGCGCAGGTCGGCGAGTTTGTAAAGCGGTTTGCCATAGCTCACCACTTCGCCCGTTTCCACGTATTTGACCAGCACCGTACCGTTCACGGGATTGAGGACGCGCGTTTGCGCGAGCTGGTCTTTCACCTGCTCTACCTGGAACTCCAGGGGCTGGGTTTCCGTGCTGAGGCCGGTCACCTGCGTGTTGAGCGTGGAAGCGGTGGACGAATACTGCTTTTCGAGCAGGGCGATGGCGCCGTTGATATCGTCCAGCTGCTTGGGCGTGGCGGCGTTGGCTTTGAGGAGGTTTTCGATGCGGGCTTTTTCCTTTTGCTGGGTGGCGATCTGTTGGCGGATCACGGCCAATTGCGGATTCACTTCCGGCACGCGGCTTTTCACCGCTTTGATATTGGCGCCCAGCTGGGCTTTGCGGAGGTGCAGCTGCGTGGAGTCGATCCCGCCCACAACGGTATTTTCTGCCAGCACCTGCCCTTCTTCCACATCTAACCGGAGGAGGCGGCCGGTCGCTTCCGCGGAAACGATCACTTCGGTGGATTCGAAATTGCCGTAAGCGTCTGCCCCGTTTTCTTTCGAAGAACAGGCGGCGAGGAATGCGATGCTCAAAACGGCTGCGATGGTAGTTTTCATGTCAATAACCTTTTATAACCTGGTACTGGATGGTGGCGTATACGAACTGGATCTCGCGGGTTTTTCCGGCGATGATGGCCGCAGTTTCCGCGTAAAGATCGGTGAGGTAATCATGGACGGTCATCACGCCGTTATCGAGCTGCGCGGCGGATACGGCTTTCACTTTCCCGCGGAGGCTCACGATCTCACGGTCTTTTGCCATGGCGGATTCCAGCGTATTGATCTCCGCCTGTTGCTGGAGGAGTTTGGCACGGGTCTGGAGGTCGAACGCGTCTGCCTGCGCCTGGATGCCCGTTTCCTGTTCGCGGAGCGCGGCGCGCTCGGTGTGCTGGTAGCGCCAGTTCCAGAGGGTCCATTGCAGGCGGAGGCCGCCCATGTAATAGAAATCGAATTTATCGGACAGCATGTTCAGCCCGGGGCGGCCGTAGCCTCCCTGCACGAATGCGCTGAGCCTTGGGCGTGTAGCCGTTTCCGTGAGTTTGGCCTGCGATCCCAGCACGGCTTGCTGGTAGCGGAACAGCGCCAGTTCGGGGCGTTGGATGGGATCATTGCCGGTGGATGCGGGTTTGGGCAGCTCGAGGTGTTCCATGTCGGCGGCAGGCTTCCCGGTGAGCAGGGCCAAAGTGGCCAGAGCGGCCTGTTTCCCGTTGACGGCCTCTTCCAGCTGCTGTTCGGCTTTGAGGGCTTCAGCCTGGAGCATGTCTACCTGGCTGGCGAGCACGGTGCCGTTGTCTACTCCTGCCTGGAGCCTTTCGCGGCGCTGTTTCACTTCTGCGATCATCTCTTTGCGGGCGGCGATGTGCGCGTCCCAGATGAGGGCGTTGAAATATACCTGCGATACCTGCTGGCGGAGCTGGTGCAAATCCACTTCCACGCGCTGGCGCTCGGTTTGCGCGCGGGCGAGGGCCAGATCGCGCTGGCCGCCAGTGGCGCCGCCGTCGTATATGAGCTGGCGAACGTCTAGGGTAAGGTTGTACTGGTCTTTCGGGATGGAAGGAATACTGACGTTGGGCAGCTTGATGGGGATGGCCACTACGTCTGACTGGTACGTCGCCTTCCCGTTGATTTCCGCCTGGGGGAGGTAGCCGGTGCGGATGTTGCGGAGCTGGAGTGCCGCGGCGCGGTCGGTGGCTTCCTGCTGCCGGAGCAGCGGGTAATGCCTGCGGGCGGCGGCCCAGGCGGAATCCAGGGGGAAGCCCTGTGCCAGGGCGCTCCCGGAAAGCAGCAGCAGCGCCGGCATGAGGAATCTGAACATCGTTAACTCTTTTATTTAACTAACTGGTTAATTGCTGGATAAAAAATTTTACGGCCGCAGCGCGCTCAACACGAATGCGCTGACGAACGTTTTCCGTTCTTCGATAAACAATTTGAACCGCTCGTCGTCGATTTTGAAAACGGCTTTCATCAAGGGTTTGGCCACGAAGGGGAAGACGCACATCGAGATCACGCTGATCATGAGCTGCACGGGGTCAACCCGCCGGATGCGGCCATTGTCCATCTCTTCCTTCAACAACATCACAAAACCCTGTATGTTCGGAAAGCTGGGCGTGTTCACGAACCGCTGAATGATCCTGTCCGGGTTCTGGTTGATTTCGTTCAGGATGAAGAGCGGCAGGTAAGGGTTTTCGCTGATGGAGCCGATGTAGCTGCCGATGACCGACTGGATTTTATCTTCCAGCAGCAGGTCTGCCGTAAAAATGGCGCTCACCCGGCTGAGGAGCATTTCCACCGCTTCGGTGAAAACGATGTCGAACAGCTTATCCTTACTGCGGTAATAATAATGCAGCATCGCCTTGTTGATCCCCGCCTCGTCGGCGATATCCTGCATCCTGGCGCCGGTTAAGCCCCTGTGCATAAATATCTTGCGCGCCGCTTCGATGATCTGTTGTTCGGTGGTGTTGGTCGTCTGCATGTGTTCAACTGAAGTGTTTAACCATTTGGTTAACGGTTCAAAGGTAGGTATTATCCGGGATCCGCCAAATAAATTTTGCCACCAGATCCTAAGTCTGGCGGATGGGCATGAAAAAGCCGGGGCAGGAATGCCCCGGCGGCTGTTACCTACAACTGTTTACTAATCGCTAAGTTAGGTTTGGGGTGTCACAGCTGGATGGAAGGCGCCTGCAGCCTCGCGGCCAGACGCTGTTCAAAAGTTTCGTCGGGGTTATGGTCTACACGGATGTTGGTCAGCAATTGCACGAGCTCCTCATCATGATCGGCGCGCTTGCCGGTTTTAAGGTCTACATGCGCGAAGCGGGTCACGAGGAACGCTTTCACCTTGTGCTGCTGCTCGTCGGTCATCCACATTTCTACGGCAATATGCTGGTGCGAGAAATCGGTGACGCGGGTGAAGATGTATACTTTTTCCGCTACTACAGCGGGTTTCAGGTAGGCGATCCGGTGCTCGGCCACCACCCATCCCCTGCCCCTGGCGGCAAAATCCTTCAGGTGCAGCTGGTAATGTTCCGCGAGATGGTCTTCGCGGGCGTTCATGAAATAATTGAGGTACGCCGCGTTGTTGAGATGCCCGAACGGGTCGCAATCGTTAAACCGGATGATGTACATGCTGCCTGGTTCCTTGGTCATAATAGTCAGGTTTTACCGCTAAGTTCCGTAAAAAGCCGGAGCGGTGCGAAACCGCCCCGGCATTAATATGTCAATTTGAAGTACGCATCAGGGTTTTCAAACGATTATGCAAGTTTGCAGTCTTACTTTCTTTCTTATCCCACCAACTTGTGGACGGTCAGTCCACCGTCGATGTTATATTCCGCACCGGTGATAAAAGAAGCGTCGCTGGAGGCGAGGAACGCCACGAGCTTGGCAACTTCTGCGGATTCACCGGCGCGATTGAGCGGTATCCGCTCCGCGAATTTTTGACGGAAAGCAGTGATGCTGTTATCATCCAGGCCGGCCTTGGACAGGATGGGGGTAATGATCGGCCCGGGGTTCACCGTGTTCACCCGGATGCCCCGCGTAGCCAGTTCTGCGCTCAAAGTGCGGCCCAACGCATTCAAGGCGGCTTTGCTGGCGGAGTATACGCTCGATCCCGGCATACCGGTAAAGGCGTTCACGGAAGACAGCAGGATGATCGACCCGCCGTCGTTCAGAATGGGCAAAAACTTCTGTACGGTGAAATATGCCCCTTTGAAGTTCGTGTTCATAATGGCATCGAAGTCGGCTTCGGTGACATCGGCCACGGGTGCGAAGGCGCCGATACCGGCGTTGACGAACAGCACGTCAATCTTCCCATAACGTTCCTTTACTTCCGCCACCAATTTGTCGGCATCCGCGAGGCTCGACTGGTCGGCGGTCACGCCCAGTGTACCGCTGCCCAGTTTTTCCGCCGCGGCGCTCACCGCATAGGCATTTCTGCCCGTGATGACAACTTTTGCGCCCCTGGCCACGAATTCTTCGGCCGTAGCGAGCCCGATACCGCTGTTACCTCCGGTAACGACGGCTACTTTATTTTGCAAGCTCATATCGTAGTGTGTGTATGTGTATTGTATCGATTTATTTAAAAATATCGATACATTAGGTGAAAAAAAATCAGCTTTTTAACTCAGCTGAAGAAAGAACATTGACAGGTGTTTCATCATCTCCTTATTGATGGTAAGCGTTACATTCCGGCCCTCCTTCGTGCTGATAAGCACGCCGCTATCCACCAATATCTTGATGTGATGGGATACAGTAGGTTGAGATAGGCAAATCATGTCCTGGATTTCGCCACAGCAACAGTTCTCCTGCCTGGCCAACTTCAACAGTATAGCCATCCGGTTTTTATCCGCCAGAGCATTTGCCGCCTTCTCGATCATCGCTGCGTCCATGATGCAAATATAGGTACTTTTTTGAAATATCGAAATTCATCGATAGATTTTTTTTTTGACGGGGTCACAGCAGCGGACTGAACAGCCGTACCACCGCCTCGAGCAGCCGCCTTCCCCGCCCTCTGGCCCTCCACGCCTCCAGCTCCAGCTGCTCAGTGTACAGGCAATCCTGCAAAAAGGCCTCGGAAAGCTTCCAGTTCATTTCGCGGCTATAAACGAATGCATTCACCTCGAAATTGAAATCGAAGCTCCGGATGTCCATGTTAGCCGTGCCCACTACGCTCAGGTTATCATCCACCACCATCGTTTTCGCATGTACGAACCCTTTCTGGTAACGGAAGATCTTCACGCCGCAGGCCAGCAAATCTTCGTAAAACGATTCCGCCGCCAGGTTCACAAGCCGGCTGTCGCTCACGCCCGGCACCAGCAGCCGCACGTCTACGCCCGATAATGCCGCCTGTTGCAGCGCATTGTAAATGGCTTCGTTGGGGATGAAATACGGCGTGGTGATATACACCGATCGCTCGGCCTGGTTGATGGCCGCGAGGTACGACAGCATGATGGAAGAGCGCTCCGAATCCGGTCCGCTCGCCGCGATCTGCACCAGGTCTTTCCCCACAACGGGGATATCTGGGAAGAATTCGTGGGTGATGGGCAGGTCCGTTTCCGCGCAGAAATTCCAGTCGCCCATAAAGAGGAACTGCAGCGTATGCACGCCCTGGCCTTTGATACAAAGATGCGTATCGCGCCAGTACGGCCAGTTCTTATGCTTGATGCGGTACTTCGGGTCGTTGATGTACCGGTCTGCCACATTGATCCCGCCGATGAAGCCCGTATGCCCGTCGATCACGACGATCTTGCGGTGGTTGCGATAGTTCAGGCGGTTGGCGAGGAGGCGCACCCGGTAAAAGGGGAACACTTCCACCCCGGCGTTCCGCATTTCGCGGAGGAAGCGGCGGTTGATATCGCCGCTGCCGAAATCATCGTAAATGAATCGCACTTCCACGCCTTCGGCCGCTTTGGCCTTGAGCACGTCCATCACTTCACGGCCGATGCCGGTATCTTCGAAGATGTAATATTCGAGGTGGATATGATGCTTTGCGGTGCGGAGGGCGTCGAGCATGGCGGGGAATTTCTCTTCCCCGTTCAGCAGGAGCACGGTTTGGTTATCGGGCGTGAGGGGCGACAAAGAATCGCGGAAGAGCAGCCGTGCGATGCCGGTTTTATTGGTAACGAGGTCGGAATGTTCGAGGAGGGTTTGGCGGTTCTCGCGCTGGAGGTAATCCTGGAGGCGTTCGCTGAGGCGGACGTTGCTCATCCATTTGCGGCTGTAGATGCGGTTGATGCGGCGGTTCACGCCGATAGCGAGGTACACGAGCACACCGATACCCGGGAGGAAGAAAAGGAGGAGCAGGTAGGCCAGTGTTTTTCCGGTAGACCGGGTTTCCAGCAGCGCTTTGATGGCTACCAGGAAAGTGATGCCGTAGAGGATGACGATCCCGATAGACTGCCAGTGATCTTTGAGGAAATTCAGCATGGACGGATTATCTGCCGCAATAATACGACAAATCCGCAAGGGCATGAAAAAGCCGTACCTCCCAGCGTGCATTCTTCATGGTTATACGCTGCGTGGTACGGCCCGGGCTCATGACATCAGAGGCTAGCGCTGGCCGCCGCCTCCGCGGGGTCCGCCCCCACGCTGGCGCATGGCTTCCTGCTGCTCCTTGTACTTTTTGAATTGCTCTTCGGAAAGAATGGCCTTCACTTTTTCGTCGCGGTCATTGTTCAGCTTCATGAATGCGTCGCGGTCGGGACGGTTGCCGGAGGCTTGCGCGTCTTCGCGCATTTTCTGCATTTCCTTGTAGCTGCGGGCGAACACGGTGTCGAGTTTAACGACCTGATCTTGCGAGAGTTTCAGTTCGGTGGTGAGTCTTTCGAGGGTGGCTTTCACGCGTTCTTCAACGGTGCGGCGCTGGCCTCCACCGCCTTGCTGGGCGTAGGCTCCCAGGCCCATCGTGAGTACGAGGGCCACTGTCAACAGAAATCTTTGTTTCATGTGGTGCGTATTTGAGGGTTTCGTGTTTAGCGGTCGGGCGCGGGCTGCCGGCGGGCGCTATCGTCTTTCGGGGGGCCTTTGCGCCAGGGGCCGTTCATCTTCTTCAGCACCAGCTGCACAACGGAATCGAACCGCGGCTGCTGCTCGGGCGTGCAAAGGGCGCGCACCTGCTGGAAGTGCCGGAATGTCTGGAGATCTATCTGTTTTTGCCGCGCCGCGATCGTATCGGCCATCGCATTCACGACGGAGTCGGGTACGGAAGACAGGCTCAGCAGTTTATAAAATTCGTCTTTGGCGTTCCGCATCCCGGTGAACGAGGGTTTCATCCGGTCCCAATGCTGCTCTTTAAGCTGGCGGTACGATTCGAGCTGATCCTTGCTGAACCCTACTTCCTTTTCCAGGAGCTGCATGACCTCGCCGCGGGAAGGATGGTTCCCCCTGCCAGGAGGTTCGGGCTTCTTCAGTACGATGAAAAACACCAGGAACAGGTTCGTCAGCAGCAACAGGACCACCAGTACGCTTAAAACTTTATGCTTAGCGAAGGTTTCCCTCATTGCGGATCATTTTTTTCAATATCATAAAAAGTGTTGATTCCCAAGGCATATTCGTCTGCAAACGCCTGCTGCAGGGAGGCCTGTTCCGTGCGTTCGGCAGGCTTCCATTGCATGAAGGCCAGCGTCCCGTTCAGCCCCAAAATCAGCGCGATAGCGGTAATCGCGATGGCCGGGCGGGAAATGACGGCGATAATACGCTCCCAGGCGTCTGCCGGCTGTACACGCTGCATTCTCGCCCTGAGACGGGTAAAAAAGAACTGATCCGGCTGCGCGCGCTCCGTACCGTCGAGGCTGGAGAGCGTCCGTTCAATTTCCTGTTCTATGTCTCTTCGCTTGTTCATGATCGCTTATTTTAGTTAGACGACGTTTCTTTAAAAACCTTTCATGTTATTCCCCTTCCCGGTAATATTTTTCCAATTGTTGCCGCAAATTCTGCCGCGCCCGGTGCAGGAGCCCTTCCACGGCAGACACGCTCGCGTCCATCACACCAGCTATTTCCTTGCTGCTCAGGCCCTCCAGCTTGTGGAGCACGAAAGCCGCCTTCTGGCTGTCGGGGAGCCGGCCGATGGCCTTAAAAAGGAGCTGCGAGCGTTCCTTATTGGCCAGTTCCACGCCGGGGTGGTGAAAATCGGGCGGATCTACCAGCAATTCCTGGTTCTCCCCGAAAATGCTCATCACTTTCCCCCACCGCTTCTTCCGCGTTTTTTTGCGGAGGAAGTCCAGGCACTTGGTGACCGTGATCCGGTACAGCCAGGTGGATATTTTTGCTTCGCCCTTGAACGAACCGATAGACTCATACGCCTGCATGAACACCTCCTGCGATACGTCTTCCGCGTCGGCCGTGTTTTGCAGCATACCGAGCGCGGTGTTGTACACCATGCCCTGCCACTGCTCCACCAGCTCCTTGAAAGCCGCTTCGCTCCCCTGCTTCAAATTTGCGATGTTGTCCGTCAATTGGCGGTTTTATAGTTTGGTTAAATCGGTACTACGGAATTTGGAAAAGGTTAAAAGTCGCCGCCGGGCCTGCCCCTCATGCCTCCGCCGCCGGGAGGGCCGTATTCGCCGGGCCCGCGCTCGAACCTGCGGCGCTCTCCGCCTTCAGGTTGCTTCGCCTTGCCGAAATTCCGCAGCCGGTAAGTAAATGTAAGCATAAAATATTGGGTGAGCACCTGGTTCTGGGAGTCGATCGTCTCTAAACCATTGATACTCCGGTTGATGCTCCGGTTCTGTTTCAACAGGTCGAACACAGAGGCCCGCAGTTCCCCGCGCTGGTTTTTGAGGAATTTCTTGCCTACGCTGGCGTTCCAGAGCCAGAAGCGCTGATCGAACCCTTCGCCCAGGCCTTTCGTAAAGGTGTGGTTGATCTCGTTCTGCAACACCCATCCGGATTTGCTGAGCAGGTTCACGGACGCGCGCGCGTTGTGGGTGGAATAGTTCGCGTTGGCCGTAGGTTCGATGGTATTTTTGATGACGTTGAACACCGCATCGTAAGACACCGTGAAATCGATGTACTCGCTGATATTGCTGCTCACCACGGCGCCGAGGTTGTAATTGTAATTGTGCGTAAAGCCTTTCACCTGGTTCGTGATGCCGGGGGTCTTCGTATAGCCGCCGCCCACGTTCATATTGAAGTTGGATTTGATGAACTTCAGGGGAACGCCGTAAGTAAAGAATGAATTGGCGCTGAAATACCCATCCATGTTCTCGGCTTTGGACAGGCGGCCGCCGCGTTTCAGTGTATCCGTCGGCGTGAGGAGCGAATCCGCCCGCGTTGCCGTATAGATCGCGTTTGCGATGTAATCCTGGCGGGTATTTACGAACACGTTGGCGAAGAAGTTGTTCCCGTTTTTCGTATTGGTATAATTGTACCGGCCGGCCAGCTGGTGCCCGTACATCTGCTTGAGGTCCGGGTTACCGATAGACACGTTCGTGAGGCCGGAATAAATGTATACGTCCTGCAGCTGGTCGATGTTCGGCTGCTGGGTAGACGAGCGGTAGAACAGCCTGATCCGCCCGTATTCGCCCGCTTTGGCCTGCAACATGAGGTTGGGCAATACGTTGGCGAAATGCTGTTTCACGGCTGCCGTTGTGGGATATGTGCGCTCGCTCTGCATTTCGGCGTACTGGTAATTGGCGCCCACGCTCAGCATGCGGTCGCGGTTACCGATGCGGTAACTGAGGCCGGCGGATTGGGTGTTGTACTGGTTGTTGAACATGTTCGACTGCGTGGGGTCGAGGATGGTGTAGTCTTTACCCGTATAATCGAACTGGTAAGCCCGGCGGTCGGCGTCGTTGTGCGACCAGCTGGGGTTGTAGCTCAGCTGCAACTGTCCCATTTTACCTACCGGCTCGGTGTACGACACGTTCATGTTGAGCGATTTGCCGCTGGAGAGCGGGCGCACGCGCTGGCGCAGGGAGTCGTTGTTCGAGGGGTCCTGCGGGTAGTCGAGATCGCTGTTCGTGAAGTTGGTACCGCGGCGGTCGTTGGTACTGCCGCCTATGCCGAAAGTGATGGTCCTGCCGCGTTTCGCGAAAGCATGGCGATAGGTCAGGTTGCCGTTGAAGTTATATCCGGAGTTGGTATTGTCGGTATTGCGGAGGTTGGTGCTCAGCAGTTTCTCCTGGAACCTGGTGAGGCCGAAGTTGTTGGACCAGGAATCGTTGTTCTGGAAACTCACGCTGGGCGTGAAGATGATGGAGTTGTTGGAGTCGATGTTGTACTCCAGCCGCATGTTTACGCGGTGGTTATAGTTGCGGCTTCCTGTGTACGCGGTATCATTTTCTTCCTGTATGCCTTCGGGCAGCTGGGTGCGCGAGCGGGTGATTTCCAGGTTGCTGCTGTTGCTGTTATTGAAGAAATAGCTGGCGTTGAAATTGACTTTCTTTCCCCATTGGTCGTTGTAGTTGATCCCGATGGAGTTGGTCTTGTTCAGGCCGTTTTGTCCGCCCACGAGGAAATTGCTTCCTCCCCCGCCGCCGAAACCTCCGCCACCACGGCCGCCGCCGCCACCGCGACCGCCCCGTCCTCCTCCGCCGCCACGGCCGCCGCCGGCGTTCTGCACGCCCAGGAGGTCTTGCGAGGAGAAGTTCTGCTGGTTCACGTTATTGGTCATCCCGATGATGGAGATGCGTTTATTTTCCTTGAAAAGGTTCACGTTGCCGCCGGCGGAATACCGGCCTTCGGTGCCGTATCCGGCGAAAAGCTTGCCGAACTGGCCCTGGCGCATTTCTGCGCGGGTCACGATGTTGATGGCTTTGGAGGTGTTGCCGTCGTCGAACCCGGTGAACCGGGCCTGGTCGCTCATCCGGTCGAACACTTCTATTTTGGAGATGACTTCCGCAGGGAGGTTCCGGAGCGCCAGGGTGGCGTCTTCCCCGAAAAATTCCTTCCCGTCTACCGTCACTTTTTTCACTTCTTCGCCGCCGGCTTTCACGGTACCGTTTTCCACGGTGATGCCGGGCATTTTGCGGATGAGGTCTTCACCGCTGGCGTCGGGATTTACTTTATAGGCATCGGCATTATACTGGAGCGTGTCCCCTTTCATTTGCGAAGGGGGCACCTGGCCTTTGATGACCACTTCCTGCAGTTCGCGGGAAGATTTGGGGAGGAAGATGGTCCCAAGGTCCTGCGTTTCCGCCTGCAGCATGATAGCCCGTTGCAGTTCGCCATAGCCGACATACGAAATGGTCAGCAGGTAAGGCTTTTGCGAAAGGCCGGTGATTTCGAAGGCGCCCGTGGGGCCGGTCAGCGCCTGTTTGCGGAAGTTCGCGTCTTCCGGGCTGCTGACCCTTATGGTGGCGTTTTTCAGCACGGTACTATCGCTCTTATCTTTCAACACACCTTTCAGTACCAGGGTCTGCGCTTTTGTTAACTGTGCGCAGGTCAGCATTATTAATGTAAAGATCAGTGCATGCCGCATAATTCGGTGGTTATTCTGCAATGTTGGACGCCAATCCGGACCAAAACCTCTGCCGCTCATCACAAAAAAACGGGGCGCCAACCCGTTGGCGCCCCGTTCCGGGTAATATGCTATCAGTCGTTATTTCGCGTCGCGGACGTATTGATTAAGCCATTGCGTTTGCTCCCAAAGCATATGCAGGATGTTTTCGCGGGCGGAATAGCCGTGGCTTTCGTAAGGCAGCTGCACGAAGCGCACCGTTCCCCCGTGCCCTTTCACCGCGTTGTACAGCCGTTCGCTCTGGATGGGGAAAGTACCGGGATTGTTGTCCATTTCGCCATGGATGAGCAGCAGCGGCGTTTTGATCGAGTTGGCGAAGCTGAAGGGGCTCATATTATAATACACTTCCGGCGCCTCCCAGTACGTGCGCTCCTCCGCCTGGAACCCGAACGGCGTCAGCGTACGGTTGTAAGCCCCGCTCCGCGCGATCCCCGCCTTGAACAACTTCGTATGCGCGAGGAGGTTAGCCGTCATGAACGCACCGTAACTATGACCGCCCACGGCCACACGGTTGCTATCTCCCACCCCCATTTTCGACAGCGCCTGGATCGCCGCGTGGGCATTGAGGTACAGCTGCGGGATGAAATTATCGTTGGGTTCCTTGTTACCTTCGCCGACGATGGGCATTTCGGCATTGTCGAGGATAGCGTAACCCTGGGTGACCCAGAAGAGCGGGCCGCCATAGCCCACACGGGTGAAGGTATACTTCGAGCCCCGCACCTGTGCTGCGTCTGCGGCAGATTTGTACTCGCGCGGGTACGCCCAGATGAACACGGGCAGCCGGCCGTCTTTCCCCGGTTCGTAACCTTTGGGCAGGTATAGATCGCCGGTGAGCTGGATGCCGTCGGCACGTTTATAGGTGATCTTTTGTTTGGAGACGCCTTCCATCGCTTTATAGGGATTTTCGAAGCTGGTCACTTTCGTGCCTAGGAGCGAGCGTTTGCGGAGGTCGCGGATATAATAATTGGGCACTTCGGTATTGCTTTCGCGGGAAGTAAGCACCACCAGTTTCTCCGGATCGATCACTTCCACCACGCTTTCGTAGAACGGGGCCTGGCAGCGCCAGAGGATGTTCTTTTTGCCGGTTTTCAAGTCGAGGGTTTGTACCAGCGGCATATCGCCCTCCGGCGAGGAGCCCTGCGAACGGAACGTCAATTCGTTTTTCCGGCCGGTGAAAAGTACGGGTCGGTCGAATAGGTTGCGGGTGGTGAAAGGCGTGCCCAGATCGCTGTAAGCATCGTTGCTGCTGCGTTCGTAGAGCGAATCGAGGCGGCCGGCCTGCTGGTTGAGGATGCTGATGCGCTCCTTCCGGTCGGCGAACATGGATTCGTAAACGAGCGCCAGTTCCCGCGTTCCCCAGATCACATCTTCGAAACGTCGGCGGGTGCGGAACAGTTCTTTGGGCGCGCCGTCCGACGTTACGTCCTGCACATACAGCGCATCGCGGAACTCGGCTTTCTGCTTACCGAGGCCGCCGTCGAGGGCTTTTATGAACGTGACGGTATGCGCTTCATCGTCTTTCCAGCCGAAATCGCGCGGGGTGGTCACAACATCGTCGAACCCGATGGGCGCGCCTTCGGAGGAGGGGTTCCTCACCAGTGTTTTCACCAGTTTGCCGGTGTTGCCATACACTTCCCAGACATGCGGGAACCCGTAAGCGGGCACCAGGTAGCTGAAAGGCTTTTCGATGCGGCGGGTGAGCAGGAATTGCTTATCGGGCGATACGCTCACCGAAGCGTAAATCCCCGGCTCGCCTACCGGCGTTTCCTTTTTGCCGGTAACCAGTACGATCTGTGAAGTGGCCATGTATGCGAAAAGTGCTTCGTCGTAGGGCGTTTTGATGAGGTCCTGGTACGTGCGGGACGCGGCGCTGCGGCCTTTGCTTTCCTGCACTACCGGGCCGGTTGGCGCTGCGGGTGCTTTCGGCAGGGCGCCCCGGCCCGCGGGTACCGCCCGGTACACGAGCGTTTCATTGCCCATCCAGGCGTAAGGATTGCCCATGGTAGCGTTCAGGGGTTGCTGATTGACCTGCACGGCCTGTTTTGCGTCCACATCGAAAACATACAGGTCGATGCGCTCCGCGCCCGTGTGCAGGAAAGCCACCTGCCGGCCATCGGGGCTCCAGGATACACCGGAAATCCGCGCCGGCTCGGGGATGCCTTTAATATCGAATTCGGTATTGCTTTTCAGGTGCTTCAGCCGGAGGCTGGCATTGCTCACGCCACGGCTCTGGCCGAAGTTGCGCGGATTGAGGCGCAGGCCTGCGATGCGCAGTTCCGGTTCGGCCAGTTCTTCCACAGACGGGAACGGGTTGCGCTGGGACAGGAGCATCCATTCCCCGGTTTTGGAAATGGATACGGTGGGCGTGGGTTTGGCCAGCAGCAATTCCTCGATCACGGCAGGCGGGCGCTGATAGGTGCCGTTATCCTGCGCGAAAGCGGCGCTTCCGGCCAGGAGGGCCACCAGGAATATGGATTTTTTCATAGCGGTTCAGATGATAAGTCGGGAACAATATAGGGAAAGCGGCCAAACCGTCATAGGGTTATTACATGGGCGTTGCCGGCTTTCATCCCCGCTTTTACGGAGCGCCGGTGCTCGAGCCCGAAGCCGACGAGCGCATCCACGAGCGGCCAGAGGTGCCGTGCGTGCGGGGTGAGGGAATAGGTGACGGTGACCGGGCGCGTAGGATTTACCTGGCGGTTTACGAGGAGATGTGCTTCGAGGGATTTCAGATCGCTGGCGAGCACTTTCGGCCGGATGCCGGGCAGCCGGGTTTCGAGATCGGAGAAGCGGAGATCTCCGTTTTGCAGGGCGCATAGAATGAAAATGCGCCATTTGCCACCCAGCGCCTGGATGGTGTCTTGCAGCGCCAGCCTGCGTTCCCGGCAATTGCGCTCCGCTGTTCCTGTGATCGTTGACATATCCTAAATATACGCATTACCGCGATGGAACGAACTTCCCTGCAGGTAACCCACAGCCGCCGTACCTCCATCCTACCCCATCTTTGCCGGACAAAACATCCAATGCTATGAAAGCTATCGTTCAAACGGGTACCGGCGGACCGGAAGTGCTCACCCTCCGCGACATGCCCCTCCCGCAACCCAAATCCGGCGAATTGCTCGTGAAAGTTTCCGCCATTGCCGTCAACCACGCCAATAAGCTCCTGCGCAACGGCGTCTTCCCCGCTCCCTCGCCGTTCCCGCATGTGATGCTCGGCGAATTGGAAGGTTACGTTGTGGCGGTGGGCCCGGACGCGGATACATTCCGCCCTGGCCAGCGCGTAACGGGCGTTTCGACGGAGGGCTTCGCGGAATATGCCGTGGTACATGCATCCCAGGCATACCCGCTGCCGGAAGGGCTTGCTGTGGCGGAGGGACTATTATCCGGCGGGTTCACTGCATACCATTTGCTGGACCAGGCGCCGGAGCCTATTCATTCCGTACTGATCACCGGTGCCGCAGGGGTTATCGGTTCATTCGCCGTTCAACTGGCGCGACTGCGGGGCATTCCGGTTATCGCGGCAGTAGCCGGCGTAGCGGAAAAACTGGATTATCTGCGGGACCTGGGCGCTACCGCTTCCGTATCCCATCAATCCCCAAATTGGCTGCAAACGCTGCAAAGCGCCGCCCCGGAAGGTTATTCCCTCCTGCTCGACGCCGGAGGCGGCCCCGTTGCCACACAGCTCCTTTCCCTACTGGCTCCCGGCAGCACCGCGGTTTTATACGGCAACATGTCTGGCCAACCGGTGGAAACCGACGGCAACCTGCTGGCATTCAGATCTCTGAAGATCATTGGCGCATCGGTGTTCGCGGCCACAGTGGCAGACAAGCAGCGCTGGCACGAAGAAATGGTGGAAGCGGTGACAGACGGAAGATTGCGTATCCCGTCCTCCGGGTACGCATTCGAAGATTACGCCGCCGCTTTCGCCGCGCTGGAAAGCAGGCAGGTACCGGGAAGGATCGTTTTGCGGATGGAATAAAAATTAAACCAGGTCTTCTTCCCGGATCAGATTATGCTTCAGCGCGTACATCACCACGCCCGCCGTGTTGCGGACGTTCATCTTTTCGAGGATGCGGGTGCGGTAGCCTTCTACCGTGCGCTTGCTGAGGAAAATGCGGTCGCCGATCTGCTGGGCCGTTTGTTGCAGGCAAATGAGTTTGATGATCTCCTGTTCGCGGTCGGTGAAGGTGACCGCTTCCTTTTGCCGGTAAGGGTTGAACTTGCTCCGGGCGATCATCCCGGCGAGTTTCGCGGAAGTGCTTTTGCAATAGTAGGTATGGTCTTCGTACACGTGCTCGATGGCTTCGAGGATTTCCAGTTTGTCGGCGTTCTTCAGCAGGTACCCTTTCGCGCCCGCCTCCAGCATTTCCACGATCAGACCTTCCTCGTCGAACATCGACAGGGCGATCACCCTGATACCGGGCAATTCCTGCACCAGCTGGCGCGTGGCGGCGATCCCGTCCATCTTCGGCATTTTGATATCCGTCATCACCACATCCGGCTTTTCGCGGTGCACCAGTTCGAGCAGCTCGCGCCCGTCGGCCGCACGGCCCACGAGGGTGATGTGCTCCTGGCGCGACAGCATCAGGGCCAGCCCGTCCAGGAAAATTTCATGATCGTCGGCAACGGCGAGGCGGATATCGTACTTCATTGAAATTGAGGTTACACGCCGCAGGTTGATACGGCATGTCTCAAATATACCCAAATAAATCAAGTACGGGGGATGCGGATGTAGTAGCGGGTGCCTTCGCCTACGGCGGAACGGATGTGGATGGAGCCTTTCAGGATGTCTGTCCGCGTTTCGAGGCTCTTGAGGCCCAGGCCGCGCGAGTGCTCCCGCGCTTTTTCCACGCTGAAGCCCTGCCCGTTGTCCTGCACCAGCAGCAGCAGCTCGTTTGCCTCCTGCCGGAAGCCGATATCGAGCCGGGAGGCGTTGGCGTGTTTCAGCGTATTGTGGATGATTTCCTGGAGGATGCGGTACAGGTGGATGTCTTGCTCGGGATGCGGGTTTACGTCATTCATGGTGTACACGCTCACTTCCAGCTGGTCTTCGCGCCCGAGGTGCCGCACGAAGTCGCGGACGGCTTCTATGAGCCCTTTGCGCTCCAGGGCGATGGGCAGCAGGTCGTACGAAATCTGCCGCATGCTGGAGATGATCTCATCGATATGTTTGGCGGACTGCTGGATGACTTTCCGGTCTTCCGCATCCGGCACTTCCACGCTGCTGATTTTGAGTTTCACGGAGCTGAGGAGCGGCCCCAGGCTGTCGTGCAGATCGCCCGCGATGCGTTTCCTTTCGTTTTCCAGCAACCTGACTTCCGCCGTGATCCTTTCGCGCTGCATGCGCACATAGCGGCGGTGATAGCGGATGATGGAGGTGATGAAAAACGCGATGATCACCCCCAGCAATGAGGAAAGAAATACGGTGATGTAAAAAATCCTTTCTTCCATAAGCGGCCGGTCAGGCTTTGAATCTGCGGGAAAAATAGTAATCGTCCCTGACGGGAATGAAGCATACGGCGATCGCGTAAATGATGTTCACGAAAGCGTTGACAAATGAAAAGATATTGAAAATCGGCCAGTCTACCACGGCATTCTGCGGATCGATGAGCAAAGTGCCTTCCGTAATGAGGCTGTAAATGCTGATGATCATGAGCCCCATGCAGATGAGGAACCGCGCATTACGGAACAGGTGGCCGCTGAACGAAGCGATGAGGGCATTGATTTCATTGATGCAGAGAAATACGATGATGAGGCTGTTAATGAACACGGACGCAGAGCAGAAATGTAACTCCAGCCGGCCGTACCCGATGTTTTCCGTGACCCAGGTGAAGAAACTGGCGGCGGCCAGCAATATGAGCAGCGCCTTGCGCCGGCGGAGGAAACCCCAGGCATAAAACTGCCACAGGATCACGCCAAATTCCAACAGGGTGTAGATATTACTGACGGTAGTGTTTCCACGGGTGAGGCGGAGGCTGATCTCGCTGACCACTTCGGTGGTAAATGCCAGTAACAGCAGCACCATGAAGGGAAAGTAACTGGTACGGACCTTATGGACCCGTACCAGTGCCAACACCAGCGGGATGGCAATCGTAAAACTTAACAGTGCCGAAGCGAGGTAGGTCATGTATTACAGGATGAAATTTTCAGGCTCAGGGGTACAGGTCGCTTCCGGAAGGGCAGATCGTGGGACAGCGGTGCCCTTTCTCGGCGGCCTCGTCTTCAACCGGCGGGAGCGCGTAGGCAGCGGAAATACCGGGGATCCATGCGGTAGCGGGCTTTTCGTTGACGATGCGGCCCCGCATGTCGTTGCCTTTCCCATCCACCGGTACCATCACAAAACAAACTTCCTTCTTTTCATTCAGCCCCAGGTAGATACGGATGCCTTCGGCCCCCCTGGCGTCCAGCAGGGCGGCGAAGATGTCGCGGTTGAACATTTCGGCCGCGGGCAGGTTGAAATTGCGGTCGAGATACCCGGAATCCTGCAACTGGCGCTGGAGCTCCGCTTTGGCGCCACGGTACGATTTAACGTACTCGATGGCCGAGGTAAAAGGGATCACATGCTCCTTTGCGGCCTCGCGGTTGTAAGGGATTTCACCGACCGGGCCATGACGGAAGAACCATGCCCAGATCAGCAGGACCAGCAGGACCAGCACGAGGAACCATGGCAAAAAGGATGTTCTTTTCATAACAATTGTTGGTTTGATGTGATAGGATGCAAATTAATACAGGGGCAGAACGGCAGGCACCGTACATCTTCCCGAAATAGTCGCGTATAAATACGGTAGGTAATTACCGGAATGAACATGGGGCGGGGTAAAAGTGTTTAACAAGATAGCTTTTTTCCATAATATTATACGATGGACAAAATAGACGCCTACATCGCCAAATCGGCCCCTTTCGCCCAACCCATCCTCCAGCATATCCGGGAATTGGTGCACGAGGCCTGTCCGCACGTGGAAGAAACCCTTAAATGGGGCATGCCTTATTTCATGACCCATGGAGACCAACTCTGTCACATGGCCGCCTTCCGGCAGCATTGTGCCCTGGGGTTCTGGAAAGCCGCCATCATGCACGATCCGAAAGGCATTCTCACGCTCATGGAGAAAGCCGCCATGGGGCATCTGGGGAAGATCGCGTCGCTCAAAGACCTCCCGGCCGACAAAACCCTCATCGCCTACATCCGCGAAGCCGACCGCCTGAACCGCGAGGGCATCAAACTGCCCGCCAGGCCCGTTTCGGAGAAAACCGAACTGGAAGTGCCCGCCGCCCTGGCCGCCGCGCTGAAAAAGAACAAACCGGCCGAAAAGCAATTCCAGGCCTTCAGCTATTCTCACCGGAAAGAATACATCGAATGGATCAACGAAGCGAAAACCGACCCCACACGCGATAAACGCATCGCGCAGGCCGTGGAATGGATCGCCGAAGGGAAAGGCCGCAACTGGAAATACGCGAAAAAATAAGCCGCCGTAAAATAAAAAGCCGGGGACCCGCCGCAACAGGTCCCCGGCTTATTCTTTATCGCACTTCAGACCGCCAGCAGCGCGTGGAGCTCCCGGCTACGGGGCCCGGTCAGGAACTGGCCATGGTAACTGCTTGTAACCGTGGCACAACCGGTATGGTTCACCCCGCGCGACGCCACGCACAAATGTTCCGCCTTGATGATCACCGCCAAGTTGTTTTCGAACAGGGTGACGGCCGACTCGCTGGCAGGGTCGAGCCCTGAAAACGCTTCGTTCACAAACATCTTTGCAACCCGTGCGGGCGTGTCTTTCAGGCTGTCGTCTTCCAGGTCGAGCCCCAGCGCCAGCATGATTTCGCGGAAATGGTGCCGTATCGTTTCGATTTTTTCCGCTTGGGTCAGTGCCTGCCTGCCGCGCGCCAGCACGGAAGCGATGGATTCCTCTGTCTGCATGATTATTCCGCGTTTGAAGGTTGCATTTTCGACAATTGCGCCAGCGTCCAGGCGCCGATGGCCATCACGATATCGCGCACGGCCACATCGAAATAATGCCCGCTCACCACGAGTTGTGCGGCGATGCAAAGCAGCCAGGCCATTACGACGAATGCGCCTATGCGCGGTATCGCCAGCACCAGGATGCCCGCGATGATCTCGATGATCCCCACCGCTTTCATGAACACCGCGGGGTCGAAAGGGATCAGCCGCCCGTTGGTGCCGAGATAATCGGACCATTGCGCGAGGAGATTGGTAAATTTGTCGAGCCCCGCTACGATGGGTACAAGACCGTAAGTAAGGCGTAAAGTAGCCTGGAGTTGCCGGATCGTGGCCATGTTGTTAAGATTTTGATATAACCGTTAGATCGGTGAAACCGGGAAAGGTTACAGAAATTTAGGGAATTTTGTAACCTCATCCCCCGAAATCCATCCAATAGTCAAACAGTTCCATCTTTTGCCATGACAGATACCACTTCCATCCTACCGGCGCCCATGGAGGACGCAGCGATCATTGAACGGATACTGGCGGGAGAAAAGCGGCTTTTCGAACTGCTGGTCCGCAAATACAACCAGCGGTTGTACCGGATCGGCATGTCTGTGCTGGACAATGACGCCGAAGCGCAGGACGCGATGCAGACGGCTTACATCAAGGCGTATGAGCACCTTTCCGGCTTCGAAAACCGGTCACAATTCAGCACCTGGCTCACGCGCATCATGCTGAACCAATGCCTGGAACAGCAACGGAAAGCCGGTTACCGGCTCACGGGAATGGGGCACCCTCTCAATCCAATACACATGAAAACGCCAGCGAACGAATTGGTTAACAAGGAATTGAACGCAATACTGGAAAGGGCCATCGCACAGCTCCCGGAAAAGTACCGGCTGGTGTTCATGCTGCGCGAAATCGAGGACCTTTCCGTCCGCGAAACGGCCGAAACGCTGACCATCGGGGAAACGAACGTGAAAGTGCGGCTCAACCGGGCGAAAACGATGCTCCGCCGCAGCCTGGAGGGATATATGAAAGACCACGTGTACGCCTTTCATTTGTCGAAATGCGATACCGTGGTCTTTCATGTCATGCAACAACTGGGTATTGCGAATAGCTGAAATTACATCAGCCCGCCCATGATCGGGTCGCTGATGGTGGATTTGCCGGTCTCGAGGTGCCCGGCGAAGCGGTATTCCGCCGCCGCTCCGTTTACCGACACGGTTACATCGTACCAGCCCTGGGCTTTGAGCAAGGGCATTACCAGCGTAGCGCGGCTGCCGGGTTTCACGATGTGCACTTTTTTATCGGCCTGTCCGTAAGCGTCTTTCATCTGCAGTTTCACGTCTTTCTTACCGGCATTGTGCCAGCTGAAAAACAGCTCGTTGCCTTTTGAGGGCTGCTGTTCGATAGTGAACCCATGCGGCAGTTCGCCCGCCTGCCCGCGGAACCCGCGCAGGAAACCGTTGGGGCCATACACGGTAATATCGATATCGCCGCCGGGGAACAGGTCTCCTTTCCAGACGTCTTCCACTTTACCGCCCGGCGTTACGGCATAAGAGCGGTTGTACATATTTTTTCCGTACACATTGAACGCGCCGCCGGCCGATTTTTTGCCGAACCTTTTGTTGCCGGCTTCGAGGGCGAGCTGAACGGAACCATCGGCCGAGGGGACCAGTTTCGCATACAGCTCGTACGGGATCGCGCAGGCCGGTCGCGTCCCTTTTTCCTGCAGCGGCAAATGCTTCTGCGGATCTTTCACCTCTCCCTTCAATACCGTAAAATTAGCCGGCGCGGCTTTGAATTTCGCGTTGTGGATGGTTTCGACGAACGCTTCCCGCTCGATGGATTTCGGCGCGGGGATTTTTTCGCCGTTGTAAGGGCGGAACACGGAAGTGAGGTCGCCGCACACCGCGCGCCGCCAGTTGGTAATGTTTTCGCAGGTCATGGGCTTTTTATGCCGGTGCTCCAGCCACTTTTCGAGGAACTGGATATTGGAGGTGTGGTCGAACACCTGCGAATTCACGTATCCGCCTCTCGACCAGGGCGAAGCGATCACGAGCGGGACGCGGTATCCCAGGCCGATGGAGCATTCGCGGATATCGTCGGGCCAGTTGCGCTGTGCGGCGCGGCTCACCCATTCGTGCGAGGTATCAATACCCGCCGAGGTTTTCCCGGTTTCCGGCCGCGAGGGATCGGGCGCGGTGAAGGGAGGAACGTGGTCGAAATAACCGTCGTTCTCGTCGTAAGTCAGCACGAATATCGTTTTCTTCCAGACTTCGGGATTGCTGGTGAGGATGTCCATCACTTCAGACAGGTACCAGGCGCCATACCAGGGCGCGCCGGGGTGATCGGAGAAGTTTTCCGGCGCAACGATCCACGATACGGCGGGCAGCTGGCCGTTTTTTACGTCTTGCCGGAACTGGTGGAGCACATCGCCCTTGGGCAACTGCATCTTCCGTTCCGTTTCCCCGTCTTTGTACTGCAAGTCGGACAGCTGGTGGTAATCCGGATCGCCGACGTTGGTGGTGAATGCTTTTTTATGCAGCTGCTGCTCCCTTTCCGGCAATGCGCTGAAAGGCGTGGCGGCCACTTTATCGAGGATGGATTTTATTTTTTCCTGCTGGCTGCGGGCATTTTTGATGCGTTTTTCGAGGTTTGCGCGGTCTTTGGAATCGGCCGCCAGTGCTGCCAGCTGTTTTTCCATATCGGAAATTTTGCCGGGCAGTTCGTCCTGCACTTTCCGGATATAGCGCAGGTGCGGTTCATGGTAATGCACATGGTATTGGCTGAACCATTCGATGGGATTGTCGGTGAAATTGGAGAGCCAGGCATCGCCTTCGCCTTCCAGGCCCACGCCCACGCTGATTTCGTTCTGATATATTTTCCAGGAAACGCCGTTTTCTTCCAGCACTTCGGGATATGTTTTCCAGTGGGCTTCTTCGCCGTAGTCGACGTCGGAGTTCCAGACGTTGGCTTTGGCGTCGCCGCTCATTTTTTCGCGGATGGTGCCGGTCCAGAGGTAGAGGCGGTTGGGGGTGGTGCCGGTGAGGGAGGAGCAGAAATGCTGGTCGCACACGGTGAAAGCGTCTGCCAGGGCGTAATAGAAGGGAATGTCTTCGCGGTTATAGTAGCCCATGGTCATGGGGACTTTCCCGTATTCTTTGTTGCCGGAGCGTTTCACGGGTACCCAGCGGTCGTATTTGCCGCCGTTGCGGGCGTCTACCTGGTCGCTCCAGCCATGCGGCAGGGCGCTCATCCAGGTGGCTTTGGTGTCTTTGATGTCCATCCGGAACGGGGGCACGAGGTTTCCGTCTTTATCCGGCTGGAAGAGGACATTGGTGCCGTTGGGGGTTTTCACGGCCCGGGGGTCGTTGAAACCGCGAACGCCTTTGAGGGTGCCGAAGCAGTGATCGAAGGAGCGGTTTTCCTGCATGAGGAAAACGACGTGCTCAGCGTCCAGGAAAGTGCTGCCGGGCGCGGGGTCGATGGCCATTGCCCGCTGGATGGTTTCGGGAAGGATGTTGGCCAGTCCGCCCGCTCCGGAAAGCAGTGCGGCCTTCCTGAGAAATTCTCTTCTTGAGTCCATATAGATCGTTCTAAGATTTAAAAGCCGATGGGCCAAAATAGGAATTATTCCCGTCCGGCAAAGTCAAATTAATATGAATGGCGATGCACAGGAAGGACACAGAAATGAAGATTTCCCCCCAAAAAAGTTATTTTTTTCACCCTTTCTCCAGAAAAAGCGATCATTGTATACAGACAAAAATCCTTCTTATGTTACCTTTTCAATCCAATCCGGCGGGCGCGTCGAGTTTTCACTCGCCGCTCGCAGCGCAGGAATCGTATGTGGGCGGGTTTCAATTCGGGAAGAATACGATTACCTGGGGCGGCCAGACGGTGCTGCGACAGAATATCTCCAGCGTCTACATTTACAACATCCAGCGCAGCTTCAAAGTCAGCAATGCAGGCATGCTCCTGATGGGGCTGGGCGTACTCGCGTCCCTGTTCCTCGGGAAGCTGTGGCCCATCATCGCCATTCCATGCGGGCTGGTGCTGCTTTACGGCCTTCTTGAACGCTGGAAGCCCCGATTGTTCGGTGTTACCATCGAAATGAACTCGGGGTCGCACAAAAACATTTACAGCAGCGATCAGCAAGGTATCAAACGATTGTACGATGCCATCACCGTTGCCCTCGAATCGGACGAAAAGATTTTCCACGCACATTTCGGACATGGGTCCATTAAAATCGACAATATGCAGAATATTCACAACGAGATCAATAATAGCCCGAACGCGAAAATCAATTACCAATCTACGGACAATAGCAATTCCGGTAATTTCAGTAACCGGGTGAATATATTGTCTGACGAGCTGGCAAAGCTGGGCATTTCGTCCAAAGACATCGAAGAGCTGAAACTGATCCTTCAGTCGGAACAGCCAGACCATCAACATCGTACACCCGGCAAGCTCACCGAGAGCTGGATTGGCAGGATGGTGGAAAAACATGCAGGCGGTATGGGGAAGGAAATTTCCGCCGGCCTGCTCATCAACCTCCTTTCCCATTTCTTCGGCTGGAGCTGAGATCGCATCCAACCTCCATTTGTCGTACCTTTGCCCGACATTAAAAATTATCCGGAATATGGGCATAGCAGACAAACTCTTCAACATGAAAAACGAAAAAGCAGCCGCCAACCTGAAGGCCGGGCAGGAATTTCTTGCCGCCAACAAGGAAAAGCCCGGTATCACGGCGCTTCCCAGCGGTTTACAATACCAGGTCCTTACGGAAGGCACCGGCCCCAAGCCCTCGGCTACCAGCAAAGTGACCTGCCATTACCACGGCACCCTCATCGACGGCACCGTGTTCGACAGCTCGGTACAACGCGGCCAGCCGGCCACGTTCCCCCTGAACATGGTAATCAAGGGCTGGACGGAAGGCCTCCAGCTCATGCCCCAGGGCAGCAAATGGCGCTTCTTCATCCCGGCAGACCTCGCTTACGGCGACCGCCAGGTAAGCGCGCAGATCGGTGCCAACAGCACGCTGATCTTCGATGTGGAACTGCTCGGTATCAGCTAAGCCATTCCAAAATCCGCCTGGTATGCCCAGGCGGATTTTTTTATCCATCCCATACCAACTCCCTCCCCTATGGACCGCGACACCCGTTCTTTCCTGCTCTCCCTTTTTGCGCCGGTCGCTTTCGGCACCTTCATGCTTTACATTTTCGAAGCATTCGACGGATGGAAACTGTCGGATGTGATGAGCATCTCATTCCTGTTTTTCGTTCCCTTTGCCATGGGCGTGCTCAACACCTGGCTGGCCAGCTACGCGCAATCGCAGCGGCGCGATGTTTCCATCTTTCTCCCCTGGGCTTCCATGGTCCTTTTCCTCGTGCTTTCCATGGCGTTGGGAATGGAAGGATGGGCTTGCTGGGTGATGATTTTCCCCCTGTTTATGGTGGCCGGTACGCTGGGCGGGCTCACGGGCCGCTGGATGCGCCGCCGGCAAAAGCACGGCAAAACATACGTTTCCATCCTGCTGCTCCTCCCTTTGTTCATCAGCCCCATCGAGCAATGGATGGGTAAAATTCCCGGCCGGTACAAAACCTATACGTTTATCGACATCCAGGCGCCCAAAAACCGCATCTGGCCCCTGGTGACCCGCGTTTCCGACATCAGCGCCGAAGAGAACAAAGCCGGGATCACACGCTGGCTGCTATTCCCGCAACCGGTAAGGGCAGAACTGGATAAAGAAGGGACGGGCGGTTTCCGGAAGGCGGTTTTTACCGGTGGACTGGTGTTCGACGAAACCGTGGAGGCTTACCGGCACGAGGAGTTCATGCGGTTCACGATAAAGGCCAATCCGTACGACATTCCCTCCACCACCATGGACGAGCACATCGTCATCGGCGGCCAGTTCTTCGACGTGCTCAACGGCACCTACGAACTGGAGCAACTGGACGATTCTACCTGCCGGCTGCATTTATACAGCCACTTCAAACTCGCGACCACGTTTAACTGGTACGCCAGCATTTGGGCCGGCTGGATCATGGAAGACATTCAGGACAACATCCTCCAGGTGGTCCGCCGGAGGGCGGAAGCGCGTTAGGGTTTCGTCATGGCGAAGTTGGGGATCACGATGCCGTTCCGGACGGGAAACCGCGCTTCCGTGACCAAGAATCCGTGTTTTTCGAAGAACGGCCGGGCCGTCCGGCTGACATGGGCGGTTACCGGGCCGGTGGTTCGAGACAGCAGCTGGCGCAGCAACCTGGCGGCTACGCCCATCCCCTGAAAATCTTTCCCTGCATACATCATTTCGATATGCGAAGGCCGCTCCAGCGCCGCGAACCCGGCCAGCCGGCCATCGCCCGCCACGGCAACGATCAGTTCGGTGGTGTTTAGCAGCTTTTGCCAGCGTTCGGGGTCATCTGCGCCGGAAGCCCATGCCTGCAACTGGTTGGCGTCGTAGTCGCCGGCGCAAACGTGTAGGACCGTCGACCTGAAAAGCGTTCTGATCCCAGGAAGGTCCGCATCCACGGCGGGCCGCAACATAATATCCGGGGTATTTTCCATGTTGCGCGAAGATACGTCAACCCGCAAACAACCTCCCGCGCAGACCGATGGAACGTTTATATTTGCGCATGACCCCGCTCATCCTACAATTAAGGCAGGATCTCCAGGCGGCCGGCACCCCGGCCGGACAGGACTCCGCGCGCAGGTTTTTCAAGGAAGACATTAAAACGCACGGCGTGAAATCCGCCACGGTAAAGGCGATCGCCAGGCCGTACATGAAGGCGCTCCGGTCCGAAACGAAGGAAACCGTGTTTTCTATTTGCGAGGAGATGTGGAAAGACGGGATGATGGAGGAAACGCTCATCGCCTGCGACCTTTCGTATTCGCGGCGGAAGGAATTTGTGCCGGCAGACCTCCATTTGTTCGAAAAATGGCTGCACGCTTACGTAACCAACTGGGCCGCCTGCGATACGTTCTGCAACCATACGGTGGGGGAATTCCTCATCCGGTATCCGGACCGCTTGCCGGTGCTGGAAAAATGGGCGAAATCTAAAAACCGGTGGGTACGCCGGGGAGCGGCCGTATCGCTGATCGTTCCGGCCAGGAAGGGATGGATGCTGGAGGAATCGCTTCGCATCGCTACCCTGCTGCTGCACGATGAAGACGATATGGTGCGCAAGGGTTACGGATGGCTGCTGAAATCGGCCGCTGAAAAGCATGAGGACGCGGTTTTCCGGTTCGTGATGCGCCATAAAACCGACATGCCCCGCACGGCGCTGCGATACGCGATCGAGAAAATGCCCGCCGACCGGAAAGCCCGGGCGATGGAGAAATGATCAGGCGCCAAAAAGCATATCGTACCGGTGCATCCCTTCCCCATAACCGTTCTCGGTGTATTTCACCACGGCGAAACCGTATTTTTCGAAGAATGGGCGCGAATGCTGCGTGGTATCCAGTTTGATGCCGCAGGTGGTGCAATTGCGGCGGATATAATCGATGCGGTAGAGCAGGAACCGCCGGCCGATGCCCTGCCGGTGCAGCCGGTTATCGACCATCCCCCACACCATTCCGGCGATGTTGTTTTGTTTTTCCATGAAAACGCCGCCACAGGCCGCCAGTCGGCCATCTTCCTCCGCCACGAAATATGCTTCTACCCCGTCGGGTTTGGCGGGAATCCCTTTTTCATAGTTCTTCAGCCAGTTGGCATAATCATCCAGTTCTTCAGGCAGGAAATACTTCGGCATATTGCCTTTGAAAGCGGCGATGCAGGCATCGAAATCGGAAGGTTCGTAGGGGCGGATGGTCATGTCTTTCAGCTTTGATAATAGACGAATGTCCTTAAAAAACGCGAGATTCCCATGGCGGGCGCGCCTGTTTCCCGGCGGGATAAAAATATTTTTATTTCCGGTTGGCAGCGATATTTTTACCCTATCAAACAAGGTCTATGAAATATGTCCTGCTGGCCGTCGCCATCGTTTCCGAAGTGATCGCTACTTCCGCGCTGAAAGCGTCTGAAGGCTTCTCCAGAACCGGGCCTTCGCTGATCGTCATCGCGGGGTACGGCATTGCGTTCTATTGCCTGAGCCTGACGTTGAAGTCCATCCCGGTGGGCATCGCCTATGCGATCTGGTCGGGCCTGGGCATCGTACTGGTATCTGCCGCCGGCTGGATTTTGTATAAGCAGAAGCTGGATGCGGGCGCTATTATCGGGATGCTGCTGATCGTGGCCGGGGTGATCGTCGTGAACGTATTTTCGAAGAGCACGGAGCATTAAAGCCACCGTTCGTCGATAATTCGGGTTGTCCGTCGATCCGGAAGCCGTATATTGGGTACCGTGCGCCGCGGCTGTTATCAAGTGCGCTAAGTTTGTACCATGAAATCAGCATTTTCCTACCTGAAAAACGGGCGGTTTTTAACGCATCTCCTCTTCTGGGCTTTCGCGTTCCTGCTGCTTACCTATATCTACAGCACTGCTTTCGGCAGTTACCGGCTGGGCACGGTAGTGGTGCTTATGCTGCTGCCCGTTCATATGCTTTACTATTACCTCCTCGTTCACCAGGTGCTTCCCAGTTTTTTCAAGGGGCGGTATCTGCAGACGGTCGTTGCCGGCCTGGCGGTGATGGTTTTGATGGCCGTTTTGTACCGGCTGGCGGAGATTTTTGTCACCGATCCCTACATCTACGATTTCTACATCCGGGACGATCCGGATTTCACCTGGGGCAAACTGGCCAAATCGCGGTGGCAGCAGTTCGTCAGCCCCGGGGATTTCGTGAACGCCGTGGAAAGAAGCAACGTGGTGGTCTGGATCGGCCTCACCTCCAAGCTGTTCATGATGTGGCACGAACGGAAAAACGCCATCCTGCAGGCGGAGCTCAGCTCCCTGAAAGGGCAGCTCCATCCCCATTTCCTGTTCAATTCCCTCAACAATATTTACGCCCTTTCGCTGGACAATGCGCCGCAAACGCCGGGCGTGGTGCTGGGGCTGTCGAACATCCTCCGGTATGTGATTTACGAATGCGCGGCTGACCGGGTTTCGCTGGAGCGCGATATCGAGATCATGAACGACTACATCCGGCTGGAGCAGTTGCGGTACGAAGACCGGCTGGACCTGAACGTGCGCATCGAAGGCGAGCCGCCCGGCCGGTACCGGATAGCCCCGCTGCTCATGCTGCCGTTACTGGAAAACGCTTTCAAGCACGGTGTCGGCGAAACGGTCGAAGGCGCCTGGATCAATATGGAACTGCTGGTGCGCGACGGCGCCCTGCACCTGAAGATCAGCAACAGCAAGCCCGAACAGCCGGTGCCCGGCAGAACGGAGCAAAGCGGCGGGATCGGCCTGTCGAACGTGAAAAACCGCCTGCGGCTGCTCTATCCGGAAGCGCACTCGCTGGCCTGGTACGACGAAGAAGAATGCTTCATCATCGAATTAATGGTTAAATTATCCGCCCATGACGCAGCCTGACACACAAATACGGACCCTGATCGTGGACGACGAGCCCCACGCCCTGCAGATCATCCGGAAATACGCCGCGAACGTCCCGGAACTGGAAGTGATCGGCACCTGCAACAACGCCATGCAGGCAGCACAGGTATTGCGGCAGCAGGCGGTAGACCTGCTTTTCATCGATATCAAAATGCCCGGCCTGCTGGGCACCGACCTCGTCAGAAGCCTGAAAAACCCGCCCAAGATCGTGTTCACCACCGCTTACCATGAGTACGCGGTAGAAGGGTTCAACCTCGATGCGGTGGATTATCTCGTAAAACCCATCCCGCTGAACCGGTTCCTGCGGGCCGTGGATAAAGTGATGCACGCCCTCCGGGGAGACCGTGCCCCCGCCGTTTACGCCCAGCCCCGGGAAGCGCCCGTTCAGCCGGCCGCACGGCATTACCTGTACCTGCGGATCGACCGGCAATCGATCAAAGTGGACACGGCAGACATCCACTGGATCGAAAGCGTGCGGGATTACATCCGGGTGGTGACGAAAGAGAAAACCTACATGACCAAACAGAAGATCAGCGTGGCCGAAAAACTCCTGCCCATGGGGCGCTTCCTGCGCGTACACCGGTCTTTCATCATCCCGGTAGACAGTGTGGAAGGATACAACCCCAATTACGTGATCGTTGCCGGCAAGAAAGTGCCCATCGGCCGCAACTACAAACAGGCCTGCCTGGAGCAGTTCGGCCCCGGCGGGGAAACTGCGGAATAAAGGCATCCATCCGTCGAACATCCATCTACCAACACGTCCTTCCGGCGACCGAACCCTGCGCCGGTCGATCTTAGTTGCACCCGCCCCGGATATGTCCGAACCTTGCATTCCCAAAAACAGGAATTCAAATGGAATTAAGATCTACGTCCGGCTTCCGGCGCTACCAGGGAGGCTTTTACAGGACGCTCATCCATCCCGGACAAACGAAAGGCGGCATCGCACTGCTGGAATTTACCTTGCCCGCCGGCGGTGAACCGCCATTACATGTGCATCAAGAGGAAGACGAAAGTTTCGTTGTCCTGGAAGGCAGCATCCGCCTGCAGGTCGGCAATGTGATCACCGAACTGGGCCCCGGCGATGCCGCTTTCGCCCCGAGAAAAATCCCCCACGCGTTCAGCATTCTTACGCCTACGGCCAAACTGCTCAACCTGATCACCCCCGGCCGGCTGAGCGGGTTCTTCGAGGAATTCAGCACACCGCTGGAAGGCGAGCCCTCCATCGCACCGCCACAGGCGCCAGATATGGAAGCCATCGGGAAGATGTTGCAGACCATCACGCAACGATACAACGTACATTTTCTGGAAACCAAATAAAAAACAATCACTCGCGACATGAAACGCCATCACTATCTCTTCTCCGCCATGCTCCTCGTTTTGGCGGCCTGTTCCAACAAAGACAAAGGCATCGCTCCCAGCTTCAAGGTAGATGAAAATGCTTCGGTGATCACATGGATCGGCAAAGCCCCTACCCATTTCCATAAAGGCAGCTTCAAGGTGACGGGCAGCCTGCTCACCAATGGAGACGACCGGGTTACGGGCGGCGATTTTACCATCCCCATCGCCAGTATCGACAACGAAGACCTTTCCGGGCCGCCGAAACAGCAACTGCTCAACCATTTGAAAAGCGATACGTTTTTCAACGTTCCCATGTATCCCGAAGCAAAGTTCCACGTCACGAAAGTGGAAGACTTCAAGGAAGCCTCCGTGCCTGGCATCAACGCAAAAATCTCCGGTGAATTCACGATGATCGGGCAAACGCACCCGCTCAGCTTCCCTGCCGCCATCCAGGTTACGAAAGACAAAATCTCCGCGACCGGCAGCTTTAAACTCCCCCGGCTCGACTGGGGAATGAACGCCTACAGCGATCCCGCGGGGCCTTTGTACATTCTGCCCGAAATCGAGATTTCGATCGATATCAAAGGAACCCCGGCAAAATAACGCCATCTGTCCCCAAAAAAGGGAAAAACAGGACGTCTCAGCACGAGGCGTCCTTTTTCCGTTTGATGACCCGGTGCCGGCGGCATTCGTCCATCCCTGAAAAAAATACTGCTCCGTTTGTCCAATCCTGTTTTATCCGCGCATTATTATTTCAAACAGATAATTCAAACACACTATGACAAACGATCGACCACACAACAAACACCTGGCGCCGGTCCTGATCTGGCTGGCGATATACCCCCTGATCACTTTATTACTGTTCGTGCTGGGCGGGCATATCGAACATTTTCCCCTGCCGCTGAGGACCGGCATCCTTACCATCATAGCCGTGCCGGTCGTCTATTATATCATCCTGCCGTTCTATTACCATGTCATCAATCGTTTTAAAAAATAAATAAAACCAGCCATCATGATAACCGTTAAAGTTACTTACACCGTTCAACCGGCATTCGCGCAGCAAAACCTGGCAAACATCCGCCGTTTCATGGATGATTTCAGGCGGATGGAAGGCTTTCAGTACGCCGTTTACACTTCCGCCGATGGCAATACCTTCACCCATATTTCCCACCACAACGATGCGGCGGTCCAGCAGCGGGTACTGGCGGTGCCTTCTTTCCTCGCGTTCCAGCAACAGCGCGACGCCAGCGGCCTGACCGGCGAGCCGCAGATCGAGGTGCTGCACCTGGCGGATGCGGTCCGGCCGATCATCTGAACGAAAAAGCGGCGGTCCCGACATTGGGACCGCCGCTTTTTTTTGCCTGTAAACGAGCTATTGGCAATACTTGTTCAACAGGCGTTTTTCCGTGCCGCTGATGCGGGAGATGAGCCCCAGCAGCTTGAAAACCGGCAGGAACAGCATGGCGGCGCCGGCCGGGTGCATATCGCTCATATCCGAGATAGCGGCCAGGATCAGCGGGTTGCGGGGCATTCCCCTGTTATCGGTGATGCCGTCTTCCGCGAGGCCGTACAGGATGCGCAGGGCGTTCTCGAACCCCGTGGAGCCGGGCTCCACGATGGTGGTGAAGCGCACGGGCTCGCTGGTTTCGTTCGAAAAGCGGTGCGGCACGCCTTTTTCAACGGTGAAATGCCCGCCGGGCGCCAGGCGCACGAAGCGGCCGTTCAGGGTGACGGTCAGCACGCCTTCGGTGACTACGAAAGTTTCCGAAAAATTGCGGTGGTAATGCATGGGCGTTCCGCCGCCGGGCATGAGCGTTACTTCCAGCCGGGAAATGCGCCCGCCGGTGGATGCGGAGGTTTCGGCGAAGGTGACCTGGTCTTTGATGATGGGGTTGACGATGGTTGCTTTCATGATGGGGGATTTTACACTTTCCTTTTGAGGCGGAAACTTCCGGAAACTTTTTTAGGTTTAGGATTACAGCCCGATCCCGGTGCATACACCATAGCCGTGAAATAACCGGAAATGGATTGCCCGATGCTCCCGTAACTGCTGATGTTCAAATCCCCGCTGCCGTACATCACGCCCGTACCGCCACAGGGATAATATTCCGAAAGGTAAATCGGGGGATTGCCGTTGGAGATCGATAACTGCACGTTGAATTTCTTCGGTTCCATTGCGCTGCCCGACACATACTTGCCCAACCCGGCACCATTCATGAATATGCCGACCCCGCCCGTGATACCCGTTCCCAACAGCGTGGTATTGGTACCCAACAGCGCCGCGTCCATGGAATAGGCGACGTTCGTAGTGCCGTCCACATACCAGATGAAATACTCTTCCGGAAGAAGCGTTACCGGCACCTGTACGATCACCAGGCCGCCATTGCCCGGCCTGTCGGGATGGCGCTGGCTTACCAGGTTCCTGATGCGTACGCCCACAGCTATTTCCTGGTGCTGCGGGATACTGGCAGGCGCCTTGAAATAAACTTTATGATGTTTGGTATTATCGAACGTGCCCGGGCCGGTGGCGAACCACGTTTCAATGTTCTGGTCGGGCACCCATACTCCCTGGATGATCTGGTCCGTTCCTTTTTTGACATCCTGGTACATTACCATCAACATCGCTTGCTCGTTGGCTTCCAGGATGCGATCGCTTTGCGCGATCTCGATGCGGAATATCCGTTCGATGGTCCAGTCGCTGAAATGGCGGGTTTGGGCGCTGAGGGTTTTATTCGTTTTGTCGATGGCCGTCATGATCACCCGGTGCCAGAACCCTTCCTTGTCCTGGTAGGCCAGGTAGAGATCGTCTTCCGTAGTGCCGATGAGGCTCGTATCTGCGTACTTCAGCGTGATCTTTACGTCTTTCTGGAACTGCACGTTTTCAGGCAGCAGCCGGTACGAAGGGCCTGTGCCGGCGGTGAGCGTACTGCTCACGGTCTGGATGGAGAAGTTGGTGGCGGCAGACACAGCGCCTGCGGGGATTTCGATGGCGATATTGCCATCGGCCGACTGGATGGTGCCGCCGGCTGCGCCGATGGTTTTGGTGACGGGCGTTCCTTCCGGAATGCCGTGCGTAACTGGCTGGGGCTCGGGGAGCGTAGGCGCCGGCGCTTCACCTTCACCGCTCTTTTTACAGGATACGGCGGCAGCGAGCAGGAGCACGAAGAAAACGCTCCGCTTCATTTTTCTGATCATAGCATGATTTTTTAAATTCAGGTTTCGTGTGAACGGCAAAATTGGTGCGCGCGCGCAGGAAGAGAAAATAAAGTCGACGGATACACGAAAGCATAGATAGAAACCGCTGCCGGTCGATGATTTCATGCACAGCCGGAAAAAGCGAAAGCGCCGCCGCACTTTCGAGCCGCAACGCTTTCTTCGTTCTCGCCAGAACTTGTCCGTTAACTATTTACCGTTTATTTTTTTCATAAGCATGCGCAACCGTTATCTGATAGCGGTTTCCCGGCTAACGCGAGGTGCATCACCGCGAGGTCCCTTCCACCGGTTTCCAATCGTTCCATCACATCCCACCCGAGGCGGGTATATAACCGCTCTGCCGAGTCGGTAAAAAGGTAGAGGGACCCGATCCCTTTCTCCTTGCTCAAATCCTGCAGGTAACGGCACAAATGCGCGCCATATCCCTTTTTCCTGAACATGGGAACGGTATACACCATCGCCAGCCAGTGGCGGTATTGCCGGAAACGGGGCACGCGATCGCACAGCCCTACATGATGATAAACGCCACCCGTGGCCACGGGCCGGCCGCCTACGGTCAGCACCGCCTGGAATTGGGATTCACCGGAGCAAACAGTCAGCAGGTTCTCGCGGGTTTTCTGCAGCGGCAGGTTCCATTCTTCGTTGTACCATTCAGCCACGAGGCCGATCATTTCGGTATCGCCGGGCCCGAGGGCCCGCAACCTTATATTTTCCATGGGGTTCATTGCTGGTTCAAAATTAAGGGATCGGGATGTATGCAAAACACCGGATCGACCGAAGGGGCATCCGGTCGATATAAAACCGGTTCAATCCCCGATGAGCGCATCGATTTCCGCCTGCAAGCCCTTCGCCCAGGCTTCGTTCCGCAGCGTGAAATGGTCTGCCCCCGGCACCAGCACCACCCGGATGTCTGCCCCTGCCGCTGCCGCTTTCCGGCCGAAAGCCGCCACCGATTCGTTCAGCAGGAAATTATCCTCCGTTCCCGCATAGACGGTGATCTTCCCTACGCCGGCTTTTTTGATCTTTTGCCAGTTATTTTGCACGTAAAGGGCGAGGTCGTAGGGTTTCCATTCCTGCACCACCGATTTGCGGATGTCGCCGGTTTGGGGATCGAAGAGCTCCTTCGGGCGGCCGTCTTTTCCCGGTACCCCGAATTCCGCTTCGAAGGATTGCTGCTGCCCGCCATCGCCGGCAAACAGTTCGGCCATCCTGGCATCGCGCTGGGTTTGCCGGAAAGCTCCGTTCATGCGGAGGAAGCCCCGTTCCTTGCCGGATTCGTCCCGGTAATAATTTTTGGCCGTATAGAGGTTTACGCCCGTGAAGGAAGAAAAATCCAGCGGGTCGGGGGCCGTGGCCCAGCAGCCGGCGAAACTGGCGGGGTAATGAAGGGCGAGCCAAACGGCGCCGTATCCGCCGGAGCTTTGGCCGGTGATAAAAGTTTGTTTGGGATCTTTCCTGATCCGGAACCGTTGTTGGAGATAAGGCAGCAGTTCGGTGACGAGGGCTTTGCCCCAGGGGCCGTTCACCCGCGAATCCACGAAGGCATGGAGGCCCCAGGGGGTTTGGGTCTCGGGGTTGAGGTAGACGTAGATCTTGTCTTTCCCCTGCCCCATCCCGAACACGCGCTGGTTATCGGGAATGGCGCCATGGTAATGCGTTCCGCCCCATCCGGGGATGATGAGCACCACGGGGTATTGCCGCGAAGTGTCTTTCGCATACGATTCCGGCAATATGACGGCGGCTTTGATGAAAATGTCCTCTTTCCGGAAATCACTCAGCAGGGCAGATCGCATTTTTACTTCCTTCGCCTGGTCCGTTTCCCGGAAAGGGCGTTCGGGGAAGGCCATATTGAGGGTAACAGTGCCTTCGCCCCTGCCTTTTTCGGCGATATGAAGCAGGCCTTCCTGCCGGCTGAAGAGGTTCCCCGGGGCGGTGTTGCCTCTTTCCTTCGTATTGGTGTCGAGGATGGCGACGATCTTGTAAACCCCGGGATCGAGGGTTTCGAGGGCCTTGTGCGAGGGCTGGCTTCCCTTTTCGAAACTGATGCTTTCACCCGGCAGCCAATTGGCGACCGGCTGGTAAAAGGCAGGTTCTTCCGCCATGGTACGGTCGGTGAACCTGGCGGCGGTGTCTTTGAGGGTGTATACGAAAAGGCGGCCGGTATAGGGGCCTTTCAGCGACGCGTCCAGCTGTACGCTCAATTTGACCTGCGCGATGGCGCCGGAGCTGCAGAGGGAAAATAAAAGTGGGAATACGAATCGTTTCATGACTTTTGACGGTGTTTAAGAGAAGACGCGCCTCCCCGCCAAAAGTTGCAACCCGTTCCCCTCCCAACCCGGTTTTATCGACAAAGGGGCGGTTTCGTCGACTTAATCGCCGTATAGTACGAAAAAGTCCCGATCCCGGTATTGATAAAACCCGTTTCCCTTACCTGCTGAAAACCGGTCTGTTCGATAAATGCGGGCAGCAATCCGTTTACGTTGTCATTGGTAGTTTTGAACCCGTCCAGCAATTGGACCAGGTAAAAGGCCATTCTGGCGGATTTATTCCTTGCCCTGCCCCAGTCGCCGATAACCAGTCGCCCGCCCGGTTTCAACACCCTGAAAATTTCCTCCAGGCAGGCCAGTTTCGTTTCCCGGTCCAGTTGATGGAAAACCAATGCACTGAACACTTTGTCGAACGAGTTGTCTGCAAATGGAAAGGTTGCGCCGTCATATAGTTGCAGCGCAACGTCCAGTCCCAGTTTATTGAACTTATATTCCGCTATTGCTTTGATGGCAGGGTCGATATCGATTCCCGTCAGTGCCGTTTTATTGTTGCGCCGGTGTGCGAAAATGATGTTCTGTCCCGTGCCGAAGCCGAATTCCAATATCGCTTCTCCATCCCGGGGGGCCAGCTCGTCTACCAGCCTGCCCCTGAATTTTCGTTCGGGCATGGTCAGCTTGATGGCCAGGTCGTACCAACCCGTCAAAAAACCATATCCCAATGCCGGTATATATGTCTTTTTTTCTGCCATGACCTTGTGTTTCATGCCTTACTGATGGCCGTATTCGCCTTTCTGAACGGGATCAGGCCAACAATAACCGATGCCAGCAATATGATCGCGCAGCTCACCGGGCCGGGCTTTGCCGTCATGAGATAAACCACCCCGAACAGAATGGCGGTCCTCACCTGGAAAGAAAGCCACAACATCCGGGTGTTCCCGAACAATCCGGCCAGGTCCCCTTCTCCGCTTTTTATCATTTTTCTGGCTCTTTTCATCTTTCTTTCGGTGGTCAGTCCGCCTAAAAGCGCAATGAGAAAGAACCCCACCAGGCCCGCGATCACCCAGCTGGTGCCTTCCCAGACGGTGGCAGCCATGTAAGCGCCTGCAAGGAATGTCAGGGCGGCACCTATCCCTGCGATCAATAACTTCGCATACAGCAGCACCGCTTCTCTTGTCTGGTCAGGCCTGGTTGCGTTGCTGATCTTTGAGATGCAGACCCATTCAATGGCAAGACCTGCGAAAATCAGTATGACCCCCGAAATATGGAGGAAGAGCGCGAGATTATACAGCATATTCTATGTTATTTAGTGTGAGATGTTTTTCCCGCTCCGGCGATTATTGAACCGCCCCGGGAGCCTGTTGCAATAGGGCATGCAAATCCGTAACCACCCATCTCTCCTGCACTTTCCCATTCGAGACCCGGTAAATGGCAATGCCGTTCAATACGATGGACCTGCCTGTTGGGGCCATTCCATCGAACGGACCGTCATGCGTACCGAGCAAACGCCACCTGGTCACTACTTTTTCTCCTTCGGCTATTACATCGTCCAGTTCGTAACGGGCATCCGGCAATGCGGCCTTGATCTTCGCATAGAAGCCCTTGAACGTCTGTGGCCCCGCCGGCGTGCCTTTCGGCCAGTCGTGCGAAATGAAGTCTGCTGCAAGCAACGCATCCACCATCGCCATGTTCCAGTCCGCCAAAACTTCTTTATACAGTTTGTGGATGAGCGTTTTGTTGTCTATCAGGTTATCGTTCGTCATAAGAATTGGTTTATCGGCCATCTGCCCGTAATGAGGGATTGCAAGCGATTGATGTTACAAAATTAGACGAACGGTGAACGGGAAAATTGTACAATCCTGCTAACTTTTCATGGCGAACGAGGGGCGGACGCCAAACATTTTCCTGAAGGTTTTAATGAAGTGAGAGGAATCCGTAAATCCGGCAAAGTGGGCACTTTCGGTAAGGGAGCAACCGGTCTGGGATTTCGTTGCGGCGGTTTCGATTTTTTTCCAAAGGATGTATTGGCGGATGGAGATATTCATATCCTGTTTGAAGATATGCGCCAGCCGGCTTTCTGAAACGAACAATTTCCGGGCAAGCTCGTCGACGCTCCAATCGGCTTCGGTGATATGGTCGTGTATCAACCTGACACATTCGCTGGTGTATGTGCTGACCTTCTTATCGTCTTTCCTGTCAAATCCGGGAAGCGAAAACTGCCGGCCATTTTTATATTGGTTGATTTCTTCCGCATGCAACACCATGATGGATTTGTTATCGAGATCGTACAGACTGATAAGATGTTCGCCGGTGGTAGTGGTGGGATCGATAAAATAGATAAAAGCTTCACCATGCAGGCAATCGAAGGTATGCGGCGTGTTGGGCGCTATAATGGCTGCCTGGATGCCGTTGAAATGCTGGTTGCCGGAGGAAATATCCAGGTGGCCCGATATGGCGAAAGCCAGTTCCAGGGCGTAATGCGAATGCGATGCAGCGTAATAGTTCTTTTTGGAGAAGGAAACGATCCCGTCGTCTATGAAATGGATTGCCATGCGTGCCCGAAATGCTGTTGCTACTAAGATAACCCGAAATATGTATTCCATCAAAACAGGCCGGCGGGGGAAAGTCAGCAGGAATGTACAATTTTCCCGCCGCCCGGTCACCGAATTTTGCGGGAGAAGTTCCAAAAAATCAGCGTATGAAAATATTCATCATTGCGATCATGCTGGTAGCTACATTCCTGGCGAGCAAAGGCCAGGGACCACACTATGAGATGGTCGGGATTTACAAATCGACGATTAGCCGGGCATGTATCGTACTGTATAAGATCGATAGCCGGTACCGGGCCCGGGCGTATGAGGATTTTGCGGCTGTCAGGAAATATGTTTATACCGGGGCCCCGTTATCGAGGCTTCCCGGCGATAAGGCCCAGCTCGATTTTTCGGTGGATTATAGCGAAACGGCTTTTGAAAACCTGCATAATAAAGATGATATGATAAAGTTTTCCGTTCCCCCGAAAAGCAGGTACAACCAGGCGGTGCTGGATTTCTTCGCCCGGGCGGGTACGAGCTTTAAGCCCATGTAGCGGACGCCGTGCATACATTCTCAGTCCCAAATACGACGCAATGGATTGATTAATAACAATATATCGCGATGCGACCGGCATTTAGAATGCTGGCGGGTGAACGGTATTTTTGTGAATTATGCTTATAGAAATGAGAAAAGCCTGTAAACATATGTATTTACAGGCTTTTCGCCGTTGGGCTTTGAGCGGAGAGAGAGGGATTCGAACCCCCGGTACTCTTTCGAGTACACCTGATTTCGAGTCAGGTACATTCAACCAGCTCTGACATCTCTCCGGTTACTGCGAGTTTAACGAAATTCTGCTTTTTTTCCAAGCGGGGCGATTCCATTAATCCGGGCGCAAATGTAAATATCCCGACGGATTAAAAAAACTTTTTTAGGGAATTACTCGATTTTCGGCTTTTCGGGGGAAGATTATCCATTTTTCCACTGATCGTCCTGATCCTCCGTTGTTGCTTCATGCTTTCGCTATTATTTGTGCCTTCTATTCGTAATATTTCTTGGTGAAACCCTGGTGCTCTCAACTATGCAAAGACGGCCGCACCCCAAAAACAAAAATTCCCGATACATGATCGGGAAAAAAATGATGCGGAGGAAGAGGGATTCGAACCCCCGGACCTGTTACAGTCAACATCAACTTTCAAAGACAGCCGCACCCCCAAAAACAAAAATTCCCGATACATGACCGGGAAAAAATGATGCGGAGGAAGAGGGATTCGAACCCCCGGACCTGTTACAGTCAACATCAACTTTTCAAAGACGGCCGCACCCCAAAAACAAAAATTCCCGATTCATTGATCGGGAAAAAATGATGCGGAGGAAGAGGGATTCGAACCCCCGGACCTGTTACAGTCAACAGTTTTCAAGACTGCCGCAATCGACCGCTCTGCCATTCCTCCGCCGCAAAAGTAAAACTCCGGATGAATTAAACAAAAACTTTTTTGCGCAATCTCATTTTATCTCATCCTAAAACAATCCGGCCAACCGCGCAAACGGTTGACCGGACTGCATTTCAGGCACTCCGTTTATTCCGCGACAATCCTGTCGGCATCCGTTAATCGCCACGCATGATCGAAGAAACCCGCCATTTTAACGCCTTTCGCGCCGGAAAGCAGCATGCCGGCATCATAGATCATGTAGTCGGGAAACCCGCTCGCACCGGCGAAATACTGGTTCGCATACGCCGCCTTCATCCCCATGATACCCGTGCCGCCGATCACTGCTACCGACGCCCTCTCCGATCCCGGTAAGGGCCATACGAAGCTGGCGCTCATGCCCGGGCCCGTCCAGGTTTTGCCGCCGGCTGTGATGCTGTTGCGCTGCATTTGAATCGGCGCGCCCGACAGCAGCGTGTTCCAGGCTTTATTGGTGGTTTGGTTGCCGTAGAGGATAACGCCCCTGTCTGCATATTTTTGCAGTTCATATTCCTTGTCCGCAATAATGTCAATAGCGCCATTGCCGCGATAGTACCAGGTTTCGGCATCGTAACGGGCTTTATTGAAGCTCCATTCGTTCTCTTCCGGGGTGCCGCCGGTGCTGTAGACAAACACCATCCGGTGGTTGAAAGCATCTTTCAGCGTGCCGTAACGGTGAGGCCCTTTTTCCGTTTTCGAAGGCGCGGGCGCAGGCTGCCAGCCGGTTTCCGTTTGCAGGAGGAATAAGGGCTGCGCGGATGCGGTGTGTTGCAGTTCCGATCCATCCAGCTTCAGGGTGAGTTTTTTACCGGCGAATTCGGAAAGGTCGAGGCGGAGGAGGCGGACGTTCTCCGTTTGACCTTCGATGATACCCGCGGCCCGGTCGCGCTTCAGGCGGATGCGGCTGTAATGCAGCGCCTGTTTTTGTTGATAGATGGCCGCCCAGCGGTACGCTTCGGAAATCCCGGGATTGGCGGTGGTAAAGTCGATGACGTTGACGGCGGAATCCACCGGGCGGCGGCGCCAATGGAAGAAATCAAAGATCGGCTGCCAGTCTACGCTGATGTCCCCGAACCAATGTTCCCCGCCAGGATATTCGCAGTAACTGAAATCGGGATGGAATCTGGCCAGCACTTCGCGCATCTGGCGGGCATACGTCACGGGCACAACCCTGTCCGCATCTCCATGAAAAACATACACGCCCAGCGGCTTGTAATTCTCCGCCAGCCGGACCACGTCGCTCTGGTTGCCGGCGCGGAGCAGCATTTTCTCCATGGGGTCGTTGCTGCCGTCGGGCACGAGCCCGTCTGCCGAACCATATCCTTTCAGCGTGGGATATCCTGCGCTCGGCGCAATGGCGGCCCAGTTGTCGGGATAGGTAGCCCCCAGGAACCAGGTGCCATGGCCGCCCATGGAGTGCCCGGTCAGGTAGATGCGCTGCGGATCGGGCTCGAACGAGCGGCGGGCCAGGGCCAGCACTTCCAGCGCATCGATCCTCCCCCAGTCTTCCCAGTTGAAACCCCTCGGCCGGCGGTTCGTTGCGGCCACGAGCGTTCCCCAATCTTTCGACTGGTAAGCCCTCGCCTGTCCGATCGCTTCCACGCCCGCGCCGTGGACGGACAGGAACAGCGCCGATCCCTTCCGGAAACCGCCCGCCTCTGGCGCCACGGCGTAATATTGCAGGCTGCCGTCGATGGCGCTGATGAATGTATTACTATATTTTTCCGCCGGGGAAACGGCTTCTATCGTCACTTTGGCTTCGTCGAGCAGCCGGTCGCCCTCCAGCAGGGAAACCGTGCATACCACCTTCCCGGGAGCGGTCACGCCCGCAGGATCGAAGGTAAACGGCACTTTTCGCGAGGAATATTTCGGAACGGCGGGCACTTCGGTCAGCATCTCCCGTCCGCCGATAACGGCTTTCAACCGCAGTTTCCGCTTTTCCGCAGAAGCGCTGTTGATCACTACCAGCGCACCTTGCAATTGCGTATCGCCCCTCCCCGAAACGATCGACGGCAACGTGGCGTCTGCGGCCTGCAGCTGCACCGGCTTCCCGGGGAAACTGAGGCTGGCGGTGATCATCGTCCCGCGGACGTACAATTCGTTCAAGCCCTTTTTCAGTTGCACCGGAATGTAGAGCCACCCTGAGTTGTAGGGATCGCCGGTATGCGGTTCGCCGTTGATGTACAGCCCGCTGTTGCCGCGGATGTTCAGCAGCGCCGTCTGCGCCTTTTCGGACCGGTATGTCAGGTAAAAATACCCGCCCCGCCCGAAGCTGCCCCGCCCGCCGCCACGCCGGAAGAGGCGTTGGGCAGAATCCGCCGTAACGGCGCGCCAGGTAAGGGTATCGCTGAAAACATCACCGTCTTTCGGCGGCTTCAGATCGTTGGCATAGAGCCGGTATGCGAGGGCGTCGGAATAAATGGCTTCGCGGCCATACCGCTGCGGACTGGCCACAAACAGGGCGTCGCGGAAGGTGTACGTGTCCTGCGCCAGGGCAGGAACGAGCGCCAGCAGCAGGGCGCCCTGCAAAAGGAATGTGTAGATACGCGTCATCGGGAGCTAATTCATTGTTCGAAAACAATATACACATCGCCCGATAAAAGCGGAACTCATTTTGATGAAAGGCGGGAAGCGCCGTCAGGTCACGGAAGGCAATACCACCCTGATTTCCGTGCCCTCGTTCATCCGGCTTTCCACGATGATCTCACCCTTGTGCATCCGGATGATGGTATTGGTGAGCGGCAGCCCGATGCCGTAGCCTTCGAAGCTGCTCGTGTTGCTGGCACGGAAAAACGGCGAAAAAATGTAAGGCAGGTCTTGAGCGGGAATGCCGATCCCGTTGTCTTTCACGATGACGATATTCTTCGTGTCAGTTGCCGCGAGCGCCAGCGAAACAGGCTGGTTGCTGGAATATTTGATGGCATTGGTGACGATGTTGGTAATGGCCAGTTCCAGCAGCTGGAAGTTGCCGGTGATGCTCATTTTGTCTTCCTCTTCGGGGAACAGGCTGTAGTCGATGGACACGTGGTTGCCGGGGCTCAGCCTGTCCGTCATCTGTTTAACGGCGAACAGGAGCTCGTCTGTCCGGATGAGCTCCCAGTGCTGCTTTTTGCCGTCGAACCCCGTCTGCGCCAGTTGCAGGAGGCTGCGGGTGATGTGGTTGAGGCGCTCGGCTTCGGTGAGCATGCGGGAGATGGACGCCCGCAGGCTGTCTGCATCCCGGTTGCCGCGCAGGGCCAGTTCCGCTTCGCCGATAATGGCCGTGAGCGGGGTCCCCAGTTCGTGGGACGCGTTGCTCACGAAATTATTCTGCGTTTCGAAAGCCGTTTCCAGCCGGTCGAGCATATTGTTGAAAGTGCCCGCCAGCTCCCCCACTTCATCTTCGCCGGGCTCGGTGCTGACGCGGAGATGGAGGTTGTTGGAACTGATATTTTTCACCTGGTGCATGATGCGGTGCACCGGCGCCAGGATGTACTGCGAAAAGAAAACGCCGGCTCCCACGATGAGCGCGGTGGCTACCAGGAAGCAGATAACGAGGATTTTCCGGAGTTCGGCCATGTATTGGCTGCGGTATTCGTTGACGGCCGAAACCACCACCACACTTCGCCCGCCGCCGTGTGAGATGAGGATACCGGCATAAAAGCGTTCGTTGTAGCGATAGGTGTTCTGGCCCTGGCGCACCACTTCGTCGTAGAAATTGTGAGGAAGGTTGGGCTTCGCGGGCCTGACGAACCGCCCGGCCGCATAGGCGACGGGAATGATGTATTCCTCTTCGGAAGGGAGTTTTTCGAGATGGCGGTCGCGGATGATGTTGTAGGCCGTAGTGTCTGTGCCGTTGGGCGGATAGGCGGCGTTGGCGGTGACGTAGGCGCGGATTTCGAGGCGTTTGTAGAAGTCGCCGAAAGAATACCGGTTGGCCAGGTAATACACGAAAAAGCTCATCAGCAGGATGATGGAAAAGGTCAGCACCGAAAAGAGGAGCATGATTTTGTTACTGATCTTCATCGGCGAGGGTTTCTTTTAACATATATCCATGGCCAACGATGGTGTGGATCATTTCCGGTTCGGACTCCTTATTGATTTTTTTCCGGAGATAGTTGATGTACACGTCCACCACTTTGGTATTCATATTGAAATCGATGCCCCACACGTGTTCGAGGATTTCCGCACGGGATAAGACTTTCCGCGGATTGGAAAGCAGGTATTCGAGCAGGCGGTATTCGGTGGCGGTGAGGGTGAAGATGCGGTTGTTGCGGCTGGCCTGTCGGGTGTCTGTATTGAGCGCGAGATCGCCGAGGCGGAGGATGTTGGAGGGCTTTGCGGCCGGGGTAACGTTGCCGTTTTGCCGCCTAACCAGGGAGCGGATGCGGGCTTCCAGCTCCTGGAACTTGTAGGGTTTGGTGAGGTAATCGTCTGCCCCGGAATCGAGCCCCATCACCACATTATCGATCGTGGAAAGGGCGGTGAGCATGAGAATAGGGGTCCCGTTCTTCTCCGCACGGATCTGCCGGCATACTTCGATCCCGTTCATCCCCGGCAACATCACGTCGAGGATAATGAGCACGAATTCGCCGCTGCGCGACATCTCCAGCCCCAGGAGCCCGTCCGGCGCCACGCTCACCTCATATCCCGACTCCGTCAATCCCCGCGAAATCACCGACACTACCGCCGGCTCGTCTTCAACCAACAAAATTCTCATACTGCATGCATCTTGATCCTTTCAAAAATAAGGGCTGACAGCCGGAAAACCCGCGGTCCGCCGATATTCTTACCGGATTCTTACTTCCTGCTCAACACATTCTTACAAGTTTGCATCCACATCCTTAACCGGAATTTACCGGTCCCTAACCCCGCCCCGGTAGCTTTGCATTCAAAACGAACCGTATGCAACATGTCATGATTCCTACCGATCTCAGCATCCGCTCGCTGGGCTACCTTCATCACCTGGCTTCCCAAACCGAAAGCCCCGTACGCATCACCCTCATGCACGCGCTCCGCCTCCCGGATTCCCTACTCGATTGCTGGCCTTTCAGCCGCAGCCACCGCTACGTGCATGTGCCCGACGATTTCCGGGAAGCCTGCGAAGTGATGAAGAACCGCTATGCCCAGGTGTTTTCCCATATCGGCGTGGAGTTCTTCTACGGCACTACCGCCCCCGCGCTGCGCAATTTCATCCGGGCGCACGGCATCACCCGTATCGCCGTTCCCGACCAATTGCATTACCGCAACGCCGGCGAAAACAGCTATAACCCGGAAAGCCTTTTCCGGCATATGAAACTGCCCGTTTCCGCTCTCATAATGACGGCCCCCAGGCAAGTGGTCACCGCCCCGGCGTCCATTTCCGCCCTGCTCGGCGTCCAGGTTTGACTCACTTAAAAAAACTCGCGTATGTTACTGAAGAAAGGCATTCCGTTGGGGTACATCTTCGGAAAGATCAAATACGAAATCCTCGCCGTTACCGTGTACACGCTGATCATCAATATGCTGTACTATCAATACGGGCTGAAGGAAATTTCCATTCCGCTGGCGGTGCCGATGGTACTGGGCACCGTGTTGTCGCTGCTGCTCGCCTTCCGCTCCAACCAGGCGTACGACCGCTGGTGGGAAGCCCGCACGATCTGGGGCGCCATCGTCAACGATTCCCGGTCGCTGGCCCGGCAGATGATGTCTATCGTAGATGGCGACGATTCGGAAGAATTCCGCCATTTCCGGCAGCACTTCATCAAAAGGCAGATCGCCTGGAATTACGCACTGGGACAAAGCCTCCGGAAGAAAGACCCCCTGCGCGGACTGGAAAGGCTCCTCTCCCGCCGGGAACTGAACCTGTTGTTGCGGTACGACAATGTGCCGGCCGGCATCCTCCAGCTGCATAGCCGCGACGTCCGTTATGCCCTCCAGCAGGAATGGCTCAATCCCTACCAGCAGATCGAGCTGGACAGGACCCTCACGCGCCTGTGCGACGCCATGGGCAAATGCGAGCGCATCAAGAACACCGTTTTCCCCGCCACCTATTCACTGTATACGCATTTCGCCGTCATCTTCTTCATCCTCCTGCTGCCGTTCGCGCTCATCGATTCGCTGGGTATCGTGGAAGTGCCGCTGGTAGCCGCTATTTCGGCTTCATTCCTCCTGATCGAAAAAATGGCCATCAACCTGCAGGACCCTTTCGAGAACAAGCCTACGGATACACCGATGACCACCATCGCCCGGAAAGTGGAGCGCGACCTGCTGCAGATCGCCGAAGAAGATACCATGCCGGTAGACACGGAAGTGGCGCCGCAGGAAGAAACCGCGGATTACTACATCCTCTAAGCATGCAGTCATATACAGCAAAGCCCGGCGGGCATCTGCCTGCCGGTTCCCATCACCGCTTTTCATCCAAAAGCCGGGCAATTCCCGACAGGACGTGTTTTATAGGTTAGATAGATGTACGCAAGGAAGGTAGAAACAAAATCCGGCAGGCTTCGGCCTGCCGGTACTATTTGGTCCGGATCGAAATACTTTCAGCTATACAAAACCGATGAATGGACCCCATGCACAAAAAAACCGGCAGGATTTCTCCTGCCGGTACAACCTGATGTTCATGAAGAGCGATAGTCGCGGACAGTAAACAGCTGCCTTGTGCATTACTTCCTTACAACCTGTCTGTTGATTTGAGTAAGACAACTATCGACTGTCCGCAACTACCTATTGTGTTCAACTTTCAACTTTCCTTTATAAACTGTTAGTTTCCTTGAATCAGATAACCGCAGACAGTTGACAATCGTGATGTGCATTACTTCCTTTACCTGTCTGTTGAGTCGAAAAATCATCAACCATCCGCAGCTATCTTCTATATGGTCAACTGAGCGATAACCACTGACAGATGACAGTTGCCGGTGCATTACTTCCTTCCAACCTGTCTGTTGATTTGAATTCAACAACTATCATCTGCCTGCGGGATCGCCGTTATTGGTAGCCGCCGCCGAGCGACCGGTACAGGTCTACCATGGCGGTGAGGCGTTGGCGTTTGATGTCTGCCTGGGTCAGTTCCGCCTGGAGGCTGCTGCCTTGAGCGTTGATGACTTCCAGGTAATTGGCCAGGCCGCTGCGGAACAGCAGGCGGGCGTTGGACACGGCCTGCTGGGTGGTCTGGAAGCGGGAACCGGCGATGGTTTGCTGCTGCTGGAGTTTATCCAGCTGCACCAGCGCGTCGGTCACTTCCCGGACGGCAACGGTTACGGATTGTTTGAACCGGATAGCGGCCTGGTCGCGTTCGTTCTTCGCGATTTCCAGCTGGGTTTTCAGCCGGCGTTGCTGGAAGATCGGCTGGGCGATGTTGCCCGCTACCGTACCGAAGAGCGAATGCCCCTGGAACCATTTCCCGATTTCGTAGGCGTTGAGCCCGCCGTTGGCCGTGAGGCTGAGCGTGGGGTACATGGCCCCCTGCGCGGCGCCTACGTTGGCATTGGCGGCTTTGAGCCCCATTTCGGAGGCCTTCACGTCTGGCCTGTTGGCGATCACTTTGGCGGGAACGCCGGTCTGCAGGCTATCCCACACCTTATACCCGTCGAGCGAAGCGCTTCTGTTCACCGTGCCGGGCAGTTCGCCCATGAGGATGCGGATGGCGTTTTCCTGGATGGTGGCGGCCTGTTCCAGCTGCGGGATGAGCAGTTCTGCCTGTTGCTGTTGCGCTACGGCTTGCTGAACGGCCAGTTCGGTCACTTCGCCGGCCGTTTTCTGCATGCGGATCATTTGCACGATAGTGTCGCTCAATGCGGCGTTGCGTTTGGCGATATCGAGCTGTGCGTCGAGCATGAGGAGGTTGAAGTAGCTGTTGGCTACCTGGGCCACGATGCCGGTTTGCACGGCGCGGGCGGCTTCGAATGTCTGGAGGTATTGCGCCAGCGCGGCTTCCTTCTGCCGGCGGATCTTGCCCCAAACATCGATTTCCCAGGAAAGGCCGACGCCGAGTGTGTAATCCTCGATATGGTCGGTTTTCAGGAAGTTGTTGAGGCTAAGCCCGTTGAGGCTGTTTTTGGAAGGGAACGACGTGTTGGCCGCTGCGTTGGCGTTGATGGAAGGCAGCAGGGCCGCTTTCGCCTGTTTTACGTAGGAAGAGGCGGCTTCGATCCGTTTGAGCGCCAGCTGGAGGTCGAAGTTGCTCCGCAGTGCGTCAGTGATCAGGTTTTGCAATGCCGGGTCCGGGAAAAACTGCCTCCATTGCGCATCGGCAATGGTGCTGTCTGTTGCCGCGGCATTGCCGAACTGCGCCGGTACGGCCACTTCGGGCCGCTGAAAGTCTTTCCCGACTTTGCAGGCGGCAAACGAAGCTGCCGTGAGTATCGCTATTAAGTATTTTGAATATTGCGTCATAATTGCCTTGATTTTACTTATACGGTTGCTTCTTCCATTTCCATCTCCTCTTCATAAACCCTTAAGCCGGGGCGGCCGGTTATTTTTTCCTGTAGGAACTGGAATATCACATACAGCACAGGAATGATAAATACACCCAGGATCACACCGGTCAACATACCGCCGATGGCGCTATAACCAATGGAGTGGTTACCCACTGCGGAACCTTTCTGCACAAATACCAGGGGTATCAAACCTACGATAAAGGCGAATGAAGTCATCAGGATAGGACGAAGCCTGGCCCTTGCCCCGGCAAGCGCCGATTCGAGCAGGCCCATCCCGTTGCGCCGCCGCTGCACGGCAAATTCCACGATCAGGATGGCGTTTTTCGCCAGCAGGCCTATCAACATGATCATACCGATCTGTACATAGATGTTATTGTCCAGGCCGGCAAATCCGATGAAGGCGAATACACCGAGGATACCGGTCGGTATGGTGAGGATAACTGCGAGCGGCAACACATAGCTTTCGTACTGGGCTGCCAGCAGGAAGTATACGAATATGATACTGAGCAGGAAGATGTAGATCTGCTGGTCGCCTGCGCTGATCTCTTCGCGGGTCGCACCGGTCCATTCATACCCATAACCAGCCGGCAAAGCCGTTTTGGCTGTCTCTTCAATGGCCCTAATGGCATCACCCGTACTATAACCCGGCTTGGGCGTACCGTTGATGGTCACGGCATTGAACATGTTGTTGCGGGTCACCGTTTCCGGGCCATATACACGCTTCAGCGACACCATCGATTTCACCGGCACCATTTCACCCTGGCCGTTCTTCACATAAATTCCGTCGAGCGAATGGATGTCGGTACGGTAAGGCACGTCGGCCTGCGCTACCACACGGTAATATTTTCCGAAACGGTTGAAGTCCGAAACATAACTGCTGCCGTAATATATCTGCAGGGTCTGCATCAGTTCGTTAATAGACACGCCCAATTGTTTGGCCTTGAAATTGTCCACTTCCACCCTGTACTGAGGGTTACCGGCAGAGAAGGTGGTGAAGGCCGCGCCGATCTCTTTTCTTTGCATCAAAGCCCCGATGAAAGCCCAGGCGTTATTACCCAGCTGATCCAGCGGGCGGCCCTGTTTGTCCTGCAGCATGAACTCGAAGCCGCTCACGTTACCGAAACCCTGTACTGTCGGGAAGGTAAAGAAGAAGGCACTCGCGTCTTTCAGCTGGCTCGCCGGCCCGTACATCATCCCGGTGATCTGGTCGATATTCTCTACAGGGCCCCTTTCGCCCCTGTCTTTCAGGCGCACGAAGCCTGCTGCATAAGGAGAGGCGGCGGCGTTGCTGATGAAGTTAAAACCGTCCACCGTCCATGTATGCTTCACTGCGGGTATCTGCCGAAGCGCCTCGTCTATTTTCTGGGTAGACTTGTGCGTTCTGTCCAGGGAGCTGCCCGGAGGCGTGTTCAGGGCATATAATACGAAGCTCTGGTCTTCCGTGGGAATAAACCCGGTAGGCGCCCTCCTGGCCAGTATAAAGGCGGCGATGGTCACCACGGCCAGGAGGCCGATGGCTATCGCCTTGCGGTGGATCAGGAATTTGAGGCTCTTCACGTACCGGTTCGTCATAGAACGGAAACCGGCGTTGAAGGCATTGAAGAAGCGGCTGCCAAAACCCGTCTTCTCGCCATGCTCCCCTCCTTCAGGTTTTAAGAACAGGGCGCACAGCGCGGGGCTCAGGGTCAATGCGTTGATCGCGGAGATCATGATCGCAATGGCCAGCGTAAAGGCAAACTGCCTGTAGAATACGCCTGCGGGGCCCTGCATAAAGCCAACGGGAATAAATACCGCCATCATCACCAGGGTAATGGAAATAACGGCACCTGAAATTTCGTCCATGGACTTCAGGGTGGCTTTCCTCGCCGGCCAGCGCGTTTGTTCCATCTTGGCGTGCACCGCTTCCACCACCACTATCGCGTCGTCCACCACGATACCGATTGCCAGCACCAGGGCGAACAGGGTGAGCAGGTTGATGCTGAAACCAAACAGCTGCAGGAAGAAGAATGTGCCTAAAATGGCCACTGGTACCGCAATAGCGGGAATCAACGTAGAACGGAAGTCCTGCAGGAAGAGGTATACCACCAGGAACACCAGCACAAATGCGATCACGAGCGTTTCACGCACCTGGTGTATAGACGCGTCCAGGAAGTCCTTGGCGTTATACATCACCTCTGTTTTCACACCGGTGGGGAGAGAAGCCCTGAAATCTACCAGCAGATGCTCGATATTGTCCAGTATCTCATTGGCGTTGGAGCCGGCGGTTTGAATGATCGCAAAACCTGCGGCAGGCTTGCCGTCCAGCAGGTTGTTCGCACCATAGTTGAGCGACCCGAATTCTATGCGGGCCACGTCTTTCAAGCGAAGCATGGACCCGTCGCTGTTGGCCTTGATAACAATATTCTCGTAGTCCTCGTTCAGGTTCAGCTTGCCTTTGTATTTCAATACGAACTCAAAGGTTTCCCCGCTGCTTTCGCCCAAACGGCCGGGGGCGGATTCAATGTTCTGGTCCCTGATCGCGTTCAACACGTCCTGCGGGGCCAGGTTATTGGCTGCAAGGCGGTCGGGCTTCAGCCAGATACGCATGGAATAGTCCTTGGCGCCGAAGATCTGCGCCTGCGCTACGCCGGGCACACGTTGGATCTGGGGGATCAGGTTGATCTTGATATAGTTTTGCAGGAACTTTTCATCGTATTCCTTGGGGTTTTCGCTATACAACCCCATGAACATAATGAAACCGTTCTGCACCTTCTGCGTGCTGATGCCCGCGGTCACCACTTCTGCAGGTAACTGGCTGGTGGCTTTGGACACCCTGTTCTGCACGTTCACGGCAGCGATATCAGGATCGGTCCCCTGTTTGAAAAAGACGGTCAACACCATGCTGCCGTCGTTATTGGAGTTGGAGGTCATGTAGGTCATGTTCTCCACCCCGTTCACCGCTTCCTCTATCGGGTTGGCCACGGAACGGGCCACTACTTCGGCGTTGGCGCCGGGGTAGACGGCCGTCACCGTCACGCTGGGCGGCGCGATGTCGGGAAACAACGTAACAGGCAGGGCAAAGTAGGAGATAATGCCCAATAATAACAGGATTATGGACACTACCGTTGAAAGCACCGGCCTTAATATAAATCTTCTTAACATGATTAATTCACTTTTAGATCGTAAGTAAAATTTGATGCTTGCATGTCATACTTTACAGGTAAAGTATGGCCTGTTACTTACAATGTTTTTGATTTAAGCACACTGTCTGCCGGTACCGGCTGCGGTGCGATGACTGCCCCGTCCCTTAAATTGCCGGTTCCGGACAGCACGATCTTCTCGCCTGCTTTCAACCCGTCGCTTACAAAATAAAAGTTGGCTGTCTTTCCGGAAATCCGGATGGGCCTGCTGGCCACTTTGTTGCTGTCTGCCACGGTGTATACCAGCACTTTGTCCTGGATCTCGAACGTAGCTTCCTGCGGAATGGTGATAGCAGCGGGAACTTCCTGTGCAAACCTTACTTTGCCCGTGTTGCCCGTACGCAGTATGCCATCGGGGTTGGGGAAAGTGGCGCGGAAAGTGATGGCGCCGGTGGTCTTATTGAACTGCCCGTCTATCGTTCCTATTTTTCCTTTCTCGGTGAACGTGCTGTTATCTGCCAGGATCAGTTCAACCGGAGGTGCATTCTTCAGTTTCTCTTCCAGCGTTTTGCCGGGGAAGTTGTTCTTGAACGTGATGAAGTCCGCTTCGCTCATTGAAAAGTAAGCGTACATTTCGCGTACTTCGGAAAGCACCGTAAGGGGCTGGGCATCGACGTTGCTTACGAGGGCGCCCACCTTATAGGGGAGCCTTCCGATGTAACCGCTTACCGGCGCGGTGACCAGGGTATAGCCTACATTGATCCGCGCACTGCCTGCTGCTGCCTTGGCCTGGGCCAAAGCGGCTTTTGCTGCTTCATAGTTTGCTTTCGCCGTTTTCAGCTGTACCTCAGAGATCACGTTGCTGGCAACCAGCGGGGTCAGGCGGTCCACTTCAACCTGCATCTTTTCAAGGTTAGCCTGCGCAGCAAGCTGGTTAGAAGCGGCGCTGTTCAATTGTTCGGCATATACCTTCGGATCTATTTTAAACAAAGGCTGCCCTGCTTTTACATAAGCGCCTTCATCCACAAATATTTTTTCGAGGTAGCCGGATACCTGCGGGCGCACGTCTACATTCACCTTTCCTTCCAGCGAAGCGGGAAACTCCAGGTAAGTGGTAGCCGGGGCCGATGTAACCACCATCACGGGCAACTGCGGGGGGCCCTGCTGGTGGGGACCAGCCTGGGGAGACGAGCAGCTATATAATAATACAGCCAACATCAGGATGCCTGACAAGTAACCGAGTGGCTTGTGGGTGGTCATTTTCTTGAGTGATAGTTCCATGTGTTATAGTGTTATAGAATTTAACGTGAGCCCGGTTTAACCGGCAAGGCAAGCCCATGTTGAACTTGTTGCCGTTAACAGACCCATGCTGTGGTATGCTGTATTTCAGCTGTTTTTTGGTTTCGCCATTAGTTGTTTCAATACCGTCCGGCCTTATGCACGCGGCATAAGCATTGCTTTTTTTATGTAAAAAAGCAATAGACATTACAGAACATTCAGGCATGGACGTGCCTGGCTATTCAAAACATGGTGTGAAAAAAGGAAAGACTACATACTGCCTGGGCCGCAGTAAAGCTGTAACGATCAGGGTCTTCAGCGCAAGTTGCTGTCCATGCGCTATCGGATATTGTTACAGTTAGGTTACTTAACTTTCATGATCGTAAGAATTGATGCGTTGCAATTGACACTGCAAATCTATAAAAAGTCACATTTGCTTGTACATTCCTAATCACGGGATTAATTGTACTTTTCGCGGATGCTTTTTTGAAACAACGCAGGCGTCTGCCCCGTATGCTTTTTGAAGAACCTTGAAAAGTAGGCGTCGTCGTCGAAGTTCAGCTCCCCCGCTATCTGTTTCACGGAGTGTTTTTGCCAGAACAGCAGCCTTTTGGCTTCCATGATCCGCTTGGCGTCGATCACCTGCTTGGCGCTCCGCCCGATGGTATTTTTTACCGTATCGTTGAGATGGCCGGGTGTCACATGCAGCATTTCCGCATATTCGCTCACCTGCACCTTATCCCGGAAATGCACGTCTACCAGCACCTTGAACTGCACGCCCAGCGAGTTGCCGCCGTAATGCTCCGTCCGGTACTCCGCCCTGTCTGGCCGTGCGATGCGCCCGCAGGCGATGATAAAGGCAGACAGTACGTTGCGGATGATCGCTTCCTTGCGGGGTTTGTCTCCACGGTACTCGTGCAGCAGGATCCTCGCAAACGACAACAGCTCCTGCAACTGGTGGTCTTCCAGGTGGAGGATGCTGTCCTTGAAGATGCACTGCCAGCAACTGAGCACGCCGAGCGTTTCCGTGATGAGGAAATCCCGGGTGAAGTACATGGCCAGCACTTCCGCGTCCGCGCTTCTGTCGTGCTGGTGGATCTGGTCCGGTTCCAGCATGATCAGCGCGGGCGCCTGTATCGTATGTTTTTCGAAATCAATGTATTGCGTGACGCTTCCCTTGAGGAGGATGTCAATGGTATATCCATCGTGCCGGTGCGGGGATGCGATCCCTTCCCAGTCGATCTCCTTTAAGTTGGCCAGGTGGATCATGAACTGCGATCCTTCTTCCGCGAGCGGAGAATCCTGCACGCTCACCAGGGGTATATGGTTGTACTTTGTCAGTTGCATGGGTCGTGTGTTTTAAGGTCATCATTCCCGTGCCGACGGTTTTTCAATAAGCATAATTTCCGGCTGTAAAGATAAGGCTATTCCACCTTCTGGCGTTCCTGGACCAGTACAAGGTCAGACAGTTTGACCTGTATCGGTATGTTCCCGACCTGTACCACGGCGGCTTTGGCGCGTAATTCGAGCACTTTGCCCACCTGGTTGTTGGTCCGGATCTTCACCCGGTCGCCCACCTTTACATCTCCTTTGATCTCTTCGAACTTGGTATCTATCTTCTTCTGTATCTTTTCGTTGGCAGCTTTTGTGCGTTTATGGAAGAGCAGCTCTTCCGCCTGGCGGATCACCTTGTTCTTATCGTCTGTCCGCTTCCACTCGATCACGATCTGTTTGAGCTTGCGCTCCATGTCTTTCAGATACTGTATTTCCTCTTCACGGATCTTGTTCTGGAGCTTCTGGAGGGTATATTCATGCTGTTTTCGTTCCTTGTCCGACAGCACTTCGTATTCTTTCTTGAGTTTCTCGTTTTCTTTCAACAGTTTATGGAGGTCTTTCTCCTTGCTTTCCACCTTCTGCATATCCTGCTCCGCCTTGTTGAGGAGCTTATCGAGCCGGAAGTGCCCTTCGTCCACCAGTTTCCTGGCGCGGTTGATGAGCGCCGGGTCCAGCCCGATGCGCTGCGCGATGGAGAAGGTATACGAGCTGCCGGGTTTGCCCACGATGAGGCGGTACATGGGTGCGAGGTTCTGCTCGTCGAAGCCCATGGCCGCGTTCACGATCCCTTTAACCTTTCCGGCCATGACCTTGAGGTTGAGGTAGTGGGTGGTAACGATGCCGAAGGCATGTTTCCTGGCCAGCTCTTCCATGATCACTTCCGCGAAAGCCCCGCCCAGGTTGGGATCGGAACCGGAACCGAGCTCGTCGATGAAGAAGAGCGTTCTCCCGTTCGCGTTTTCCATGAAGTGTTTCATGTTCTTGAGATGGGAGCTGTAGGTCGACAGTTCGAACTCCAGGCTTTGCGTATCGCCGATATGGATCATGACCTGCCGGAAGATGCCCAGTTGGCTGGTGGGGTGCACCGGCACCAGGAGCCCCGCCTGCAGCATGAGCTGGATGAGGCCTACGGTTTTGAGCGTCACGGTTTTGCCACCCGCGTTCGGCCCGCTGATCACGAGGATGTGGTTATCCTTGTCGAGCGTGAGGTTCACGGGGATGGTCGGCTTCCCCTGTTTGCGGTTGTACAGCAGCAACAGGGGGTGGTATGCTTCCACCAGGTGCACCTGGGCGTGGGGTACCAGCATGGGATAATTCCCGTTGATATCCAGCGCCAGCCGCGATTTTGCGCGGATGAAATCGTAAATCCCGAGGATGTCGTGGTAGCCGCTCAGCAGGTCGTGGTGTTTGGCCAGGTCGGAAGTGAGGGTGCGGAGGATGCGGTACACCTCTTTTTCCTCGTCCCTTTCCAGGGAAAACACTTCGTTATTGAGCTGGATGGTTTCCTCCGGTTCGAGGAACGCCGTTTTCCGGGTGTCCGACTCGCCATGAAGGATCCCCTTCACCATGCGCTTCTGTTCCGCGAAAATGGCCACTACCCGGCGCCCGTTGAGGAAGCTTTCCTCGATGTCTGCCAGGTACCCCTGCTTCTGGAGCTTCGAGAGGATGCGCTCAAAAACCCGCCGCAGCTCCGTCCGTTTCCGGTAGAGGTTCATGCGGATCCTGGCGAGGTCGGGCGTGGCATTGTCCAACACCTGCCCCGTTTCGTCCAGCACCTCGTCGATCATCGCCACGATCTTCTTTTCGTAATGCGTCCGTTCGATGACACTGTACAGGGCGGAATAGGTGACCCGCCTGTCGGAGTCGAAGAACCGGAATATGCTGCCCATGCTTTCCGTCAGCTTGCGGATAAGCATAAATTGCTCTCCCGTGAGCACGGCCCCCTGGATTTCGAGGAGGCGGAGCTCCTTTTTCAGGTTAAGGACGTAATCGTTCGGGAAATGCTGCTGCAAAAGCACCAGCTGCTTGTATTCATGCGCCTGCTGCAAGGCAGTTCTCACGAAATCGATATGCGTATGCAGGCGCAGTTCGGCGGCCATCGTTTTGCCCAATTCCGTCTTGCAATGCTCCTGCAGCAAATTTTTTACTTTGTCAAATTCGAGCTGTAAAAGCGCCGAATCCGGAAATAATTTCACTTTTTTGTCAATTTTAATACTGGCTGCCGGCCCAGAAGCAGCCTTTCCTTTTTTCGTTCCGCAAAGTTGGCCTATACCCGGCAATTGCTCAAAACTGATTGATCAACAACCGGCAACGAATGACAAATGCGGTTCATCACCCGTCCGTACGCAAAAGAATGTTAAAGTTACTTAACTTGTCGATCCAATGCGCCCCCGATATCGTTAATTTGAGGACAATACTTCCAAATGAACTTACTGAAACATAGCCTGATCATACTGTCGCTGCTGGGCTCCAGCCTGGCATCCTGCGGCAGGCAGACGGCTGAAAAAAATCAAGAACCAGGAGACATGACAATTCCAAAAGACACAAAAACCGCACAGGCCACCTTCGGAACGGGGTGTTTCTGGTGCACGGAGGCCCAGTTCCAGCAGCTGGAAGGGGTATTGCGGGTCGAATCCGGATATTCCGGCGGCGCAAAGCCCAATCCCACTTACGAAGAAGTTTGCACCGGCAATACCGGCCATGCCGAGGTAGTGCAGATCACCTACGATCCGGCTAAGATCAGCTTCGCGGAACTGCTGGAAGCGTTTTTCCTCGCCCACGACCCTACCCAGCTCAACCGCCAGGGCAACGACGTAGGCACGCAGTACCGCTCGGTGATCTTCTACCACGATGCCGAACAGCAAAAGGAAGCGGAGTTTTACAGGAAGAAAGTGAATGAGTCCGGGGCGTACGACAAGCCGATCGTCACCGAAATATCGCCTTTTACGGCGTTTTACAAGGCGGAGAACTATCACCAGGACTACTACAACCAGAACGGTTCGCAGCCCTACTGTTATTACGTGGTGAAGCCGAAGCTGGAGAAATTCAAGAAGGCTTTCGCCAACAAGTTAAATAAATAGACGCCCTGGAGCGTCTATTTTTATGTTAAAGCAGTTCGATGTTTTTCGAGCCCTGGTATAGCCAGGACAGCAAAAAATAAGCGACTGCCGTGATAATGAGCACATATCCTGCAAACCCCAGGGCCATGGCCGTTCCGGTTTGCATCCAGCTGTTGATTTCCGCGAAATAGGCAAGAACCGCCAGGATCACTCCGGTTATTCCGCCAATGAAGGTTACCGTTTTCATTTTAGGTATACTTTAAGGGTTAAACTTTCGAACTGTCCAAATATTTACATCCTATAACGTGCCATTGCCAACAAAGTTTACAGGCGTGGATAAAGTTAGTTCCCGGCGGCGAAAATGTGGATAACCTGCCACGGAACGTACCCCATGACCGGGGAAATACGGCACAAAAAAGGGACCGCCCTTCCGGACGGTCCCTTTTTTGTGCGATGCCTTTGCAGGCTGCGGCTTATTTCTTTTTCTTTTTGCCTTTGGTTTCGGCTTTGGGCGCCTCGGCAGTGAGGTCCTTGATGCGGATGTTGCGGAATTTCACAACAGAGCCGTGGCCCAGGAACCCGATGTGCCCGGTGGTCCTTTTCAGGCCGGGATGGTCTTTATGGTCGAGGGTACCCTTGTCGCGCGCTTCGGCGATATCGCCGTCCAGGATCACGGTGCCGTTCAGTTCCACGGTGATGCGGGTGCCTTTCACGGTCACCTGCTCGTAGTTCCACTCGCCTACCGGCTTCAGGAATCCGCGTTTTGCGGGGATCACGCCGTATACGGAACCGTGGTACTGGTACACCTGGAGGTTTTTATAGATATCCGCTTCGTTATCGAGGATCTGGAGCTCCATGCCTTCGTACGCTGCGTCTCCGGTGAGGGGTGCGCGGATGCCCAGGCCGTTGTTGGCACCGGGGGTCAGCTGGAACTCGAAACGGTATACGAAATCGGCGAACTCGTCTTTGGTGTAGAGGTTACCGCCACCATGGCCGCCGGGGCGGCATACGATGGCTCCGTCTTCCATCACGTAGCTGGTGGTGTTACCGGTCCATTCGTGCATGTTGGTACCGTCGAACAGGACCTTGTACCCTTCTTTCTTCTCGTCGGCGCTCAGTTCATAAGGTTTCGGCTGTTCGAACTCGCGAACGTACAGGTTGCGGTAGTACACGTTGGTACCATGCGCCTGCAGTTCAAGCTGCTCGGAAGCGAAGATGGGCAGCTTGCGGTCCCAGTAGTTTTCCAGGATCACGTTATCTACCACCAGTTCGCCGTTCAGGTAAACCGTTACGCGATCTCCCTTCATGATGATGCGGAAGTTATTCCATTCGTTGATGGCATTGTCTGCCAGTTTCAGCGGTTTGGAAGCGTTTTTCTGGTTGTTGTACAGGCCACCGGAACCTACTTCAGCGCCTACGTCGCGGCGGGTAGTGTCCCAGATCTGTACCTGCGGGGTGCCGCGGAGGTAGATGCCTGCGTCGCCGTTCGGCTCGATCTTCCAGTCAACGAACATCTCGAAATCACCGTATTTCTTTTCGGTGCAGAGGTTGTCGCCATGACCGTTGAACCACAGTACGCCGTCTTTCACGCTCCATCCTTCGCGCATTTTGGCATCGGCTTTCTCCTGTTCTTTTTTCAGGGTAGCGGCGTCCATTTTGCTGCGTTTGATGGGGTCGGCCACGAGGCCTTTCCATCCGCTGAGGTCTTTGCCATTGAACATGGACACGAACCCTTCGCCGGCGGGCATTTCGGAGAGGTATTTACGGATCGCTTCGCGCTGGTAGCCGGCGTCGCCGCCTTTGAGCACGGAGGAAGTTTTTTCGAGGAGGCTTTTTACGATGTTGCCGCCGTAGCTTTTATCTGCCAGGGCGATGTTCATCACGGCCTGGGCCGCTTCCTGCTGGGCATCGTTATCGTCCAGGAACTGGCCGGCGAAAACGAGGGCGGGGAAGGTTTTGCATTGTTCAGCTTGCTGCAGGATGGCTTTCTTCAGGCCAGCGTCTTTGGTGAGCTGCATGGCGTTTTCCAGGTACAGCAGGCGTTGCTCGGCGCGGGTTTCGGCTTTGGCGAGGCGAACGTAGCCTTTCAGGGCTTCGTTGCGGGCGCCGGCGTCTTTCCGGGCGATGTCGAGCAGTGCGGGCATGGCGGAAGCGTCTTTCCAGGCGCTGAGGGCGGCCACGGCAGCCTGTTTCTGCGCGGCGTCGCCTTTATCGGCCGCTTCTTTCACCATAGCGAGAGAAGAAGCGCCGCCGATGCCGCCGAGCACGGTAAAGTAACGGCCGCGTTTGTCTGCCGGCGCGCTCTTCATGGAAGCGATCACGGTTGCGGCGTCTCCTGCGCCAGCGGCAGCGATCACGGCATCCTGGATGCCGCTCACTTCCTGTGCACCTGCGCTGTTGAGCAGCTGGAGCAGGGTGGCGAGGTTAGCGGAGCTGGCTACGTCTTTCAGGGAAGCGAAAGCCGCTTTGCGAACGTTTTCGTTGGGAGATTTGGTGAGGGGCAGCACCTGTGCGAAAGCACCGTCTGCCTGGCGGGCAGCCAGCACATCGAGCAGGGCGACCTGTGCGCCGGCGGGAACACCGGACAGGGCCGCGGCCGACTGCGTAGCTACTTCATTGCCTTTGATGGTTTTGAGGGCTGACTGTACCGCTGCCACTTCTGCGCTGTTGCCTTTGGAAAGCACCTGCAGCAGGGCGGGAACGGCCTGTGCGCCGCCGATCTGGCCGGCAGCGGTGATAGCGGCGAGGCGAACGCCTGCGTCTTTATCGCCCAGGAGGCGGTAAGCGGCAGGCAGTGCGATGTCTACTTTATTATTGCCCAGCATTTCGATGATATCGGCTTTGGCACCGGGAGACGCTGTTTTCAGCGCGCTCAGCCAGCCTGCGATACTCGCGGCGTTGAGGTGTTTGCCGGCCAGTTTGAGAGCGGCTACACGATACGCGTCATTCTCATGATAGGCAGCCAGCAGTCTTTTCTGGTTCTGATCGCCCTGGAGCTCGTCGAGCAGCGACAGTGCGGCGATGCGCACGTGGTTCTGGGCGGGGTCTTTGGCGGTGGCCAGCAGTTTCTCGGCCAAACCTGCGGCTTCTGCTTTTTTACCGGCAGCGGCGAGGTTCTGGATGTAAGCGAGGTACGCGGTGGTGGCGTTGGTTTCGTCGTATTTGTAACCGGCGCGCTTGGCGAAGCCTTCCAGCACGGGGGCCGAAGTGGGCGCTGCGATGTACGACAGGGCGTACAGTGCGGTTTTTGCCAGCATTTTGTCGGTAGACGAAGCCAGGGGCACCAGTACGGTGGCGGCTTCGGGCACGCGGGCGTCGCCGATGGCGAGCACGAGGCTTTGCTTGTTGCGGCCCTGTGCTTTATTGATGCCGTCGAGCAATGCTTTGCGGGAAGCTGCGGAGTTGATCTGCACGAGGGTGCGGGCGGCGATGCCGGACAGGCGCTCGTCTGCCAGGTACCCGGCCAGTGCGGGAACGGCGTCATCGTTGCCGATGGCTTCGAGGCGGCGGATGAAGAATTCCTTCACCTCTTTGTCCTGCACTTTTTCGAGTGCTTTCACGTAAGATTTAACGGCGGCGGCCTTGAGGCTTTCCTTACCGGGTTGGGTCACGTAAAACGCGTAACCGGTGAGGGCGTATTCGGCGGCGGTGTTGTCGCCTTTGCCGGGAGCGGCCATCATGGAAGCGATGCCGAGCACGCCTTCTTCGCCCATTTCGGCGAGGGCCTTCATATTGGCTTCGAGGGCGGCGTTGGTATTGGCAGGTTGCTGTTGCAGCAAATCCGCCACTTTCGTATGTGCAGCACGGTTATCGGGCTTCGGTTGGGCGAAAACGGCCAACTGGGCGAGGCAACAGGCTGCGATCAGTAATGTTTTTTTCATCTGTGATGCTGTTGGAAAGGTGAAGGGCTAGATGGTCCAGGGTCCGCGCATGGCCGGGAAGATGAGGCGGTTGGCGCCTTCGTCGTTCACGAATTCCTGCTTCACGGGGTCGAACTCGAGGTTGCGGCCCAGTTGCAGGGCGATTTTGCCCATGTTGACGATGGTAGCGGAACGATGGCCGTTTTCTTCGTTGAGCGCGAACTTCTTGCGGTTCTTCACGGCATCCACGAAATCGGTCACCTGCGGCGCCGGGTCGGGGAATGCGGCCAGTTTCTTTTCCAGGTCGGGGATCGTGGATTTGAACCCGGGGTACAGTTTACCGTTAGGCCCTTCGATATAGGCGGCGCCTGTTTCGGTGCCGGCACCGTCGAGCACGATCTGGCAACCGTCGGCATAGGTGTAGGTGATCTTCCTCCAGGTGCCCACTGCATCGCAGTGTTGCTGGGGAGCGTCGATCTCCACTTTCACGGGGCTGGTATCATCTTTGCCGAGGAAATACTGGATGGGGTCCAGGTAGTGCTGGCCCATATCACCCAACCCACCGCCATCATAATCCCAGTATCCGCGGAACGTACCATGTACGCGGTGCGGGTGGTAGGGTTTGTAAGGGGCGGGACCGAGCCACATATCGTAGTCCAGTTCTTTGGGAACGGCCTGGGGCTCGAGGTTGGTTTTACCCACCCAGAAGAACTTCCAGTCGAACCCGGTGTGGCGGCTAACGGTCACTTTGAGCGGCCAGCCGAGGAGCCCGCTTTCCACGAGCTTCTTGATAGGTTGAACGGTGGTCCCCATTCCGTAGAAACGGTCTGCGAAACGGAACCAGGTGTTGAGGCGGAAGATGCGGCCATGTTGCTGCACGGCTTCCACCAGGCGCTTGCCCTCCCCGATCGTGGCGGTCATGGGCTTTTCGCACCATACATCCTTTCCGGCGCGTGCCGCGTCTGCAGCGATGATGCCGTGCCAGTGCGGCGGCGTGGCTACGTGTACGATATCTACCTCGGGGAGTTGGATGAGCTCACGGTAATCCGTAAACGTTTTCACTCCCTTGTCGCCCAGCTGGTTCATGGCCTGCTGGATATGACCTTTATCGACGTCGCAGATCGCCACTACGCGGGTGCCCGCATAACCGAAGTGACCGCGGCCCATGCCGCCGGTGCCCACTACGCCCTTCGTCAGCGTATCGCTCGGGGCGAGATAACCGCGGCCGAGAACGTGACGGGGAACGATGGTAAAGGCCGCTAACGCTCCCAGGGAATTACGGACAAATGACCGCCTGGAAGGATGATTGACTTTTTTTCCCATGATCTTTGTAAAAAAGGTAAAACGTGAATTTGGTGGGACAAAATACAAATTCAACATTCATATTCTAATACTATTCCACAAAAAGATGATGAACTTTATACCAGTATTTATCGAACGAAGGGACTTTAATAAAGATTTTATAGAAGTTTAATTAACTTTAAAGAAATGTTTGCCACTTTTCCGCCACCGCCGCAACTTTCCGGGTACGTCCGGATGTTTTGGGTCTTCGAGCACGAGGTACCCCAGGGCGAGGCGTATGTGTACCGGTCGATGGCCGACGGGTGTGCGGAATTGATATTTCATTACCGGAACCGTTTTGCGCCGCTAACAGGCACGGAGGGCGCGGGGTTTTCGCATCTTCACGCACAGACCAGCCGGCATTCGCGGTTCCTCACGCATGGGAGCTTCGGGATTTTCGGCGCATACCTCTACCCTACGGCCGTTCCCGCGCTGTTTGGCCATAGTTCGGCCGCCGTCGCCAACTGCATGCCCGATCTGCAAAGCATCATGGGCCGCAGCGGCATCGATCTGGAAGAACGCATCATCACCGCCCGCTATCATCATCAACGGGTAGAAATCCTTTCCGAATACCTCATTTCCCTTCTCCGGCAACGCAAACAGGAAGCGTCCGCCGTGCAGATCGCCGTGCGGTCGATCCTCGCGGCAGACGGGATGGTCAATATCGGCGAGCTCGCATCGTCCGTCAGCCTGTCTACCCGCCAGTTCGAGCGCAACTTCAAGTCGGCAGCGGGCTTCACCCCGAAATTATTCACGCGAATCATCCGCTTCCACCGCGCGCTGAACGCTTACGGCGCGTTCGACGGCAATCTCGCGGGCCTCGCTTACGAATGCGGTTATTATGACCAGTCGCATTTCATCCATGATTTCAGGGAGTTTTCCGGTTACCTGCCGCGCGAATATTTCATGGGGCGGCCGGAAGGCATCGAATACAGGGAGTAACCATGTCGCTTTTCTCCTATTTTCCCGCTACCGGTGCTTTTAACTTTGATAAAAATCATTTGTTATGACTACTGTGAACAAACCCGCGGGCAGCAACACCGTCAGCCCCTATTTCATCGTCAACGACGGCGAAAAATTCCTCGGATTCCTGAAGGATGTAATTGGCGCCACGGAAAACGGCGTGTACCGGAGCGACGACGGGCAGATCATCCATGCGCAATTGCGGTTGGGCGACGATGGCGGCATCATGTTCGGTGTGGCGAAGCCGGAATGGCCTGCGGAGACGGGCAGTGTTTTCGTGTATGTCGGCGATACCGACGGTATTTATAAAAAGGCACTTGCGCAGGGAAGCGAGTCGCGGCAGGCGCCGGAAGACAAAGACTACGGCCGGGCGGCGGGCTTCCGCGACCCGTTCGGCAATACCTGGTGGATCACTCAGGTGTGAGCGGTGTAATAATCCCACATGATGCGGAACACTTTTTCCTTCAGTGCGGGGGTATCGTCGCGCGTGAGGCCTGTCGTTTCTACCGGTTCCAGGAAATGGTAGTCGATGCGATGGGGCCAGGCGTAGAGGAACTTCCCGGGCACCTGGATCTTCCGGGTGTGAAAGAGAAGTGATGGGATGATGGGGGTTTGTGTATCGATGGCGAGGTTGAAAGCGCCGTCGTAGAATTCTTTGAGCGGCTGGCCGGTGCGGTTGCGGGTCCCTTCCGGGAAGAGGACCATGTGCATGCCCATGTCCAGCGCTTCTTTCATTTTCACGATGCTTTCGCGGCGGGAGGCTTCGCTGCTGCGGTCTACCATAATGCCGCCGATGCGGTACATCATGCCGAACAGCGGGATTTTGCCCATAGACGATTTGGCGAGCGTTTTATTGACGCCGGGAACGCCGGGCGTGGTCACGGGCACGTCTATGAGTGAATTATGGTTGCAAACCACAACATATTGACGGCCTTTTTCGAAGAATTGGAGCCCTTTGCGGAAAACGGGGCATCCGATCATAGGCATGTAAAACTTCATCCAGACGCGGCCGATACCCAGAAAATAGCGGGTTTTGCGGGGATCGGGCAGGAAAGAGATGATCCAGATAGGGATAAGGACGATGAGCAGGGTTACTGCGAAGAGCAGCAAACCGTAAACGGCATAAATTCGTCCAACGATATTTTTAAGCCAATTCATCAGTGTGCAAAATAGGTATTCGGATATTATAATTGCCAGTTGACGGGCTCCTGGCCTTGTTTGACGAGCAATTCGTTCGCTTTCGAGAAATGCCGGCAGCCGAAGAATCCTTTGTCGGCGCTGAACGGCGAAGGATGGGCGGCTTTGAGGACATGGTGCCTGGTGGCGTCGATCAATACCTGTTTATCCTGTGCAAAGCGGCCCCAGAGCATGAAGATGACGCCTTCCTTTTCGTTGGAGATTTTGCGGATGACGGCATCCGTAAAGTTTTCCCAGCCGATTTTGCTGTGCGAAGCGGGCTCGCCGTCGCGCACGGTGAGGAAAGCGTTGAGGAGGAGCACGCCGCTTTCGGCCCAGGGCGTGAGATCTCCGGTGTCGGGGATGGGCATGCCGAGGTCCTTGTTCATTTCCTTGTAGATATTGACGAGGGAGGGCGGTGGTTTCACGCCTTTTTGAACGGAGAAGCATAAACCATGCGCCTGCCCGGGCCCGTGGTAAGGGTCTTGCCCGAGGATGACTACTTTCACCTGGGAGAAGGGGGTTTTCTCGAAGGCGTTAAAAATCTGGTTTCCACTCGGATAGATCGTTTTCCCGAGGGCTTTTTCGTGCTTGAGGAACATCACGATCTGCTCGAAATACGACTTCTGGAACTCTTCTTTCAGCGCTTCTTTCCAACTGCTTTCAATCTTTACGTCCATTGCTGTAACTTTGTTTCAGAGGATAAATTTGATTTATTGACGGAAAATTATATAAATTTGCACTCCCAATAAAAAAATTTATTGTGAATCCGGACCGGTAGCTCAGCTGGATAGAGCAGCTGCCTTCTAAGCAGCAGGTCATTGGTTCGAATCCAATCCGGTTCACTTAATAGGACAAACCAGTATCCATACAGGTTTGTCCTTTTTAATTTAGCAGAAGTCCTTGCCAGGCGTATACCATCCTCAAAGCTGTCATTGATGCGAATGGTTCGACATTCGATCCCCGTCAAACATCAAACCAATAATATGACGCTTTTTCTATATACACGTCTTATATAAATTCAATCTTCATCCACCTCATTGATGTTCCTCACGCGTACATCAGGCATATCCCGGAAAATGTCCTGCATATATTTCCTGTGATTGGCACCCGCAAGCACAACGACTTTTTTCGCTCCTGTCTTTCTCGCCCGGTTCACAACATTTAAACACATGCCCTTATTTCTCATCAACCACCAATGTATTTTTGATAGCATTTCCTCTTTGGGGAAGCCCCTCATATCGTACATTTCCGGCAAGTAAAAATCTCCCGAGGCGGCAGTCGCAGCAGCCTCATCCGTGTTCAACCATTCCGTTACATTTTTTGAAGACTTCTCGACACGATCGTACTTTTCATAACCCTTTTTTATAACAGACAGATTCGCCTCCAGTTGATTTGCAAGGTCGGCGGGGTCGTTCTTAAATAAACTGAACTTTGCGTCGAATGCTACCCAGGACGCCTGCCAGTTCAAATCATAATCCTGGCAATCCATTGAAAGCAATTCGCGGATCCCTGACGCTAACATCATGGGAAATGCTATTACAGCATATTCGGAGGTTTTCAGCCTTCTCATGCTTCGGCCTGTCGTGTCCAACTGAGGGCTCAGTACTGCGTTTACATACTTTTCAAGCCCGGCATCCGGTTTTTCCCGGAGGCTGTTCAGGACCTGCCAATATTGATAGTGCCCGTTTGCGACATCCTGATCAAGGTAATAAGCATGGGCCAGATCAACTTTCACACGATAGTCATCGGGTTTTAAAAGCGATATTTTTTTCAGGCTGTCGATCGTATGTGGCAATAAGCTTTCAGCTATCATACGATTGCGCCTGAGATTATTCAGCCGGTTGATATTTTGCGGTTTGCACCAGTAATCCATTACAAGCCGCTCATCCTCTTTGCTCAAAAACTCCCCGAAAAAAGCATCGGGCTTAAACTTCCTGATCTTGTTATGAATGCTGGTAAAATCCTGTACAGGGTATTTGCTGTAATCATGGGAAACACCGATCAGCACAATGTCAACTATCTGCGCGCTGGCGTTTATCGAAATGAAGGAAAGGAATAAAAAAATATACTTCATATATTCTGTACCTTTTTGGTTAAAGCCGGGCCATAGTTCGGGCGTTGCAGACAGGCTGCTCCGGAAGCCGTTAACATACTAAATTTACAGATAAATTCAGCTGTTAATGGTGCCCTCAAATTTATTTGGCAGTCTCCCCTTTCACTTCCCGCATCAACTCCGCATTCGCTACTTTCATGATAAAATAAGGGTTCTCCGCTCCCTTCCGGCTCACCATCACGAGGAACGGCTCATCGAAATACAGGTGCTTCACAGGCAACACGTCATCGATGACTGTGGCGGCGCTGTCCGCGATAACCGCTTCACTTTCGATGATCACGCCTTTTTCATCCAGCTCGAAAGCGGTGCGCTGTTCCGCCACCTTGATTTGAAGCATCTGGCCGCGGGCCGCCACGAGCTGGTCTATCAATTCCGGAAAAACCGTGGACAAATGAAAGCGCACCACCGGGATTTTGACCTCATCCTCCTCCCCGATGAAATATTTCCAGGGATGCTTCCCCTTCGCCTTTTCCTGCTGCCCTTTGACGATCGCCGCCTCCACACGGCTGCGCATATTGGAAAGCTTTTCGCCCTCGCTAAACCCTTTCGCCAGGACCATCTCGTCCCGCTCCGGGCCCGGCGTGAGCCGGATGACGAATTTATCGTCGCTCTCATAATACAGCACCCCGACCTGCCCTGCCTGTGCATGGTTGAAGACCGGCATGCCAAACGCTTTCACCCTCGATTTCTTCCCGAAAACCATCCCGCCTTCCACGATATCGAAAGGCACCGCAAAAGGCAAATTGCGCTGGAACGCCGCCGTTACTTTTATTTCATCGCCGATTACTTCCACTGTTGCCTGGTAGTCTCCCGGCAGCAGGGGTTTCTCCTCCTTCCGCGATGCATTCAACCGGCGGATCAGCGGCAATGTGCTTTCCTGGTCGCCGCCCATGAAGCCGCAAAGACTGTCCCACGCCAACGCAAAGCTCGCCGCATAAATGATATTGTCTCCCGGCTCGCCGGGGTGGTTGGGCACGGGCACGAAAGCCGTCCGCATAGCCGAATCGATGCGCGTGGCACCGGTCTCGCCGCCGGGCGCGCCTTGCTGCTGGCAACCCGTTATGAGTAAAAGTAAAATGGGGAAAATGAGGGTACGGTGCATAGGATGTAATCAGGTATTCAAAGGTCCTTCTTCCCTTCGAACGTCCGCTTATACCAGCGGACGATCCGTTTTCCGGGCGAATTATAACTTTTCCAGCGCGCGTCGAGATGATGTTCCTTCCGCAGGAACGCTGCATCCGCCTCGGTTTGAGGCACTATCGACGCCGGGTGAACGATCGGCATGGGCATTTCCCCGATGGGCATGAACGCGAACGGATCGGGCTTATCTGCATGCGTATGGGTAGACCCCGTCCCGAACCCGATATTGGTGATCAGGTTCACATTCGGCGCAATGCTCAACCCTCCTTCGAAAAAAGCGAGGAAGTTGAACTGGTAATCCCAGGTATTGATCTCGCCGGATTTGAGTTTCCGGAAAATGTACAGCCAGTCGCTGACGAGGAATCGGTCTTTCATCACTTTTTTCAACGCAGCTTCGGCCCCTGCATCGGTATAACGGTCGAGATTACGGTCGTATTGCCGCCAAACCCTCCGCCAGCTGGCCCATCCCCAGACATTGAGGTAACCGGAGAAATAATAGCTCCCCTCGCCCCATTGCTTCCCGAATTGCTTGTTGGTGCCCGCGATATGGAAAATCCGGTCGTGGTGCCGGTAACGGTCCAGCATCTGGTCGCAAAAGGCGAAAAAGCTCGTGGCAGGGAGGCAATCGTCTTCCAGCACGATCCCTTCTTCTTCGTTGTCGAAAAACCAGGTGATGCCATCGGAAACGGCGATCTTACAGCCTTTGTTGACTTCGCTGAAAAGGGTTTTCACTTCGCAGTCCCAATCCACGTTCTGCACGATGCGGCGCACTTCCGCGCAACCGGCTTCATCGTCTGGCCGGCCGGCCCGCGGACCGTCGGCTGCGATATACAGTCTGGAGGGTTTGACCGCGCGGATGCGGTCGAAAACTTGTTGCGTAGTGCCGGGCCGGTTGAAAACGATGAACAACACGGGCGATTGTACCTTATATTCTGTCATGTCCCAAAGCAAACGGATCGCAGCGCCGATATGTTACAAAATGGCCCTGCTTGCCTGATCTTCGTTCAAATGTAATAAATTTCTGATAGGAATGAAGCGGCGGATGCGGGACCAAAATCCTACATTTGCCCTCCTAAAGCAATACCAGAAAGTATGAACGCCGTCCCGAAGGTTTCCATCGTCATCGCCACATTCAACGCCATGGTGCATCTGCCCGAATGCCTCGCATCTATACAGCGGCTGGGGCGGACAGACCTGGAGATCGTTATCGTGGACGGAGGGAGTACCGATGGAACGGTGGAGTACGTGCGCTCGCTGGAATGGCCGCACCTGCGCTGGGTGAGCGAAAAAGACAAAGGCATCTACGACGCGCTGAACAAGGGCGCGCGCATGGCGAAAGGCACCTGGGTGCAGTTCCTGGGGTCGGACGACCGGTTGCTGGAAGGCTTCTCCGCGCTGGCAGACCAGCTCAGCGATCCCGACACCATATATTATGCGAACAGCGAGGAATGGTATTATGGGGACACGAAGCCCGATTACATCCTGCTCGGCGGCAAATTCAGCAATTACCGCATCGCCAAATACCCGGTGAACCACCAGGCGATCGTTTACCCCACAAAAATCTTCGCCACCCATTCCTACAACCTCAAGTACAAGATCTTCGCCGATTACGCCCTCAACATCCAGCTCTGGGGCAACCGGCAGTATAAAAAACGTTATGTGCCCCTCTACATCGCGAGCTACAACATGAACGGCTTTTCCTCTACGATGCGCGACATGGAGTTCCGGGCAGACAAGCCGGCGCTGGTGCGGCAGCACCTCGGCTGGCTGGTGTACTGGCGGCTGGAGCTGAAGCGATGGAAGAAAAAACGGGAAGGCGATCTCGACTGGTAATCAGGAAGGATAGGAATTGCCGTTGATATGGGGGGAATGGTTACTTTCTGCCGGGACCACGGAGAAAAATGAGTGGGGATGCACGCGCAGGGCTTCTGCCAGCTCCAGGAGGGTGGAGAGCTGCGGATCGATGTCGGCCCGCTCGATCTTGGAGATGCTGGCATGGTCTACCCGGCACATGGCGGCCAGCCTCCGGAGACTGAGCCCCGCAGATTGCCTGATCTTCCTGATGTTCTGACCAATGGCTTTCCTTTCTATATGATGGTTGCCGTTCGCCATGCGATAGCGGCAGCCAAATTGACTTTTTTCTTTCCAAAAGTTGTTGGGCCATGGCCCAACAAGGCAAAATTTCCTTAACTTCCCATTGACAAATTCATCCAAACCCATGACCGAACACCCCCTTCACGAAAAGATCCTTCGTTTCCTGGAACGTTTGCAGCACCTGGGCCCCACGTTCGTACACATCCGGCTTACCGGCAACGAAACCCATTACCTGCACAACCTTCCCATCCGCTCCGTTTCGGTGGATGGCGAACCCTACACCTCCCAACACTATTTCCCGGCTTCCCCCGTTTCATCCAGCGTCATTATCCTCGCAAAAGATATTCACCCCCGGTGAATTTTTAATACATTATGGACATCATACCAACCGGGCATTCCTGCCCGGTTTTTTTATCTTGATAAGCCACCCCGCTTTCAATTGTAAAATCAGGGCCTTATATTTATACATATTTAAATTTCTTTAATCCCTTACACTACACACCCACATGAAAAAACTGCTATTGCTGTTTGGCGTATGCCTGTCTTCCACCTGTGCCTTTTCCCAATCTTTCATGCACGGAGCCGGCGTTTCGGCGTTTTTCGAGAAGTATAAGGACGTAGACATGAGCACCGCCGTCGGTTTCACCTACTCCCCGCGCCTCAATTTCGTGGAAACCGAAAGCATGTCCGTTTCCGTCGGCATTCCCATCAGCCTGGCCTTCTCCGGCAGCGGCCAGTACAATTCCCGCGAAGGAGCTACCGACGATTTCAAGCTGGGCATCCTCATCAACGCCCCCGTGATCGTGAACCTCAACTTCGGCGCAGGTTCCACCCCCGATAACGAAAGCCGCCTCGGTGGCTTCATCGGCGGCGGCGGCGGCTTCCATTGGGGCGCTTCCACCGATCAGCTGGACCAGAACGGCAACGTAAAAAACGTAGGCGGCACCACATTCGGGTACACCGGTAACGCCGGCGTCCGGTTCGCCATAGGTGATATGGGCAACACCCTGGAAATCAAGGCCTCCTACTTCAAAGGCGTCAACGAAAACAAAATGGACCTCATCGGCATCGCGGGCATCTTCAACTTCTGATCCCCCGGCCCCTTTACCCAAATAAAAAGGCTGACCGCTTTGGCCAGCCTTTTTATTTATCCGGGAACACCGCTCCCCCGCTACAATTCCAGGAACTGCCGCGTTCGGTTGATGCGGAGATCGCGGAGAATGCCCGCTTTCGGGTTGATGGTGATGCTGAACTGGCGGTAACTGCCGAACGGCACCAAGTTGATGCTCATCTGCCAGCAGTGCAAATCCCGCGAAATCGTCAGCGTAGTATAGGCAACCTGCTTGTTCACGAAGTCGAAACCACTGTTCAGCAGGATCTTCCACTTGGGCGTCAGGCTGAAATCGCCGTTGACGTTCAGGTACTGCGTGAACTGCGTGGAATCGCGGGACCGGTCTACCGAACGGATGCGGCTGTAGTTGAAGCTGTAAGACAGGTCTACGCGCCAGGGAATGTCGAAGTCGACATATTCTCCCGGGTTGGCGCGCATCAGTTCCAGCTGCCGCCGCTGCTCTTCCAGTTGCGCTTCTGGCAGTACCCCGTCTTCCTCCATTTCCTCCTTCTTCTTTTCCTTTTCCTTCGACTTGGCATCCTGGCTCTGGAACGATGTACTGAACGCGATGTTGGCGTTCGTCAATCGGCCCAGGCTGAATTTATCGCCGTTCCACGCATATTTATCTATCCGGCGACCGATATGGTCCACCTGGTAAGGGCTCACCGTCGCGCTCGCCGAAACATTCAGCTTATCAAACAAGTTTGTGCGCGCGTTCAGCGCGAAATCAGACAACTTGAAGCTGTCTGCCACGAGGTTATAGCTCGAGCTGATCCCGAAACCGTCGAGCAGCTTCACTTTCCGGAAACCGGAAGTGTCCTTGTCCGACCGTACCTTCATTTCCAGGTTGTTATCTATCCCGAACGTAAGCCCGGCAAAAGTTTCCCTCGACGATCCGCCGAAAGCCGAGCCAGCGTAGTGGGAATACCAGTCTTTCCTACCGTCGGGGTCCATCTGGATATATTCCCATTCGTTTTTTGCCAGGCTCGGAGAATAATTGAACCCGAAGTTGGGGCGCATTACGTGGCGGATGGCCTGCACGCGCGAATTCTTGTTTTTGAAACCATACATACCGTACAGTGCCGTGCTCAGCGAAGCGCCGGTAGACATGGCACTGGTGCGGTAGAACCCGTCTTCGTAGGTAGTATCGAGCAAACTTACTTTATTGGGATTGTAGGTCAGCGTCTGGCGGCGGACGTACCATTTCTCCGTATAGTTCACGCTCGGCGTCATGATGATGTTCCGGGTGACGGGGATAGACAGCGTGATGGGGATCTGGTGCTGCATGCCGGCCTGGAGGTTATCGAACATCGCGGGTTTGCCGAAAGTGGAATCCGCGAAACGCACGCTGTTGCGCAGCAATGCGTTATAGCTGACGCCGATCTTTTCGTACCATTTCGGGTTGCCGACCATTTCCTGCCGCTGGAACGGGTAAATGGTATTGACGTTGAACGAACCGTCGGGCAGGCTGATGTCGTATTGCCGTGTCTCGTTATTCTGGGAGTGCCGGGCCGCGAGCGTCATGTTGTAAGGCTTTCCCACCCAGCTTTTTGAATAGTTGATGGAAGAGCCGATGTTATTATTGAGGCGCCGCCGGGCGTCGTACACGTTATTCTTGTTGAAGCTGGCCGTTCTGAAATCCACGCTGGCGCCGAAGTTCGTTCCCGGCCGCGCCTTGCCGTCCTGGCTGTGGCTCCAGGTCACGCTGAAGTCTTTCGAACGGGTAAAGTTATCCTTGATCTCGGGGTCGCCGATGCGGGTAAGCGAATAGGCGAAGTTGAACCCGCCGTTATATTTATACCGCTTGCGGTAGGTAGGACTGAAGATCGTTCCCCAACTGCCGTAGGAATAAATATTGGCGCGGACGGTAAGGTCGAGGTACTCCCCCAGCCCGAAGTAGTACCCGCCGTTTTCCAGGCCAAGCCCTTTTTGCAGGTTCACCACGTATTGCGGCGGCAGCAGGCCGGTACGCTGGCCGGAGCTGATGGGGAAAATCGCGAAGGGGATGAACAACGGCGTCGGGATACCTTCGATCTCGAGGTTCGCCGGGCCGGACACGATCAGTTTATTGGGAATTACCTTGATCTTTTTGGCGCGGAACGCGAAGTGCGGCGTATCCAGGTTACAGGTGGTGTAACCGTTGCGGAAACCGAAAATGGTATTGTCGGGCTGCTTCTTCACTTTCTGGCTGGCCACGAACCCTTCGCCGTATTGCGCGCGGGTTTGGTAGATCATGGCTTTGCCGGTATTGAAGTTGTACTGCACGGAGTCCATTTCGGAACTGGTGGCCCCGTCGTTCAGCACGGCTTTATCTTTCGGCTTGCCGGCCGTATCGATCCCCATCCTGGAGGTGAGGATGCCGGTGGCCTGGTTGAAGTCCATCGTATTCCCCGTCAGTTGGGTGTTCTCATATTTCACATCGGCCTTATTATATAGGCGGAACTCCTTTTTCTTCACGTACATGACGATGGAGTCTTCCGCTTTATAATTGACGGGCGCGGTGAGGCTGTCTTTGGAAAGCTTGATGCCCGTGGTGTCTTTCGCTACCCGGGACGAGTCCAGGTTGGCGGAGTCGGCCACGGCCGGGGGTACGGAATCGCGCGCGGGCATGGGGCGCGGGCGCGAGGTATCGCGGGAAAGGGAATCCCTGTTCGGGAAAGTCACCGCGTGAGGCCGGGGAACGGTGTCTGTGAAAATTTTGTTAAAGTGGATCGGCTGAAACGCAGCAGCGAAGCCTATTTCGTCTTTCAGCAAGGACCAGCCCGCGAATAAAAGTACCGTCAGCGGCAGGAACCGCCGCCTTAAAAAGTTTTTTAAATTATTTTTGCAGAAAGGGTCCATGTGTTAAGCGGGCACAAACCTACATGATTTTGCACAATTTATTAAATAGATCGTAAATAGAAAATGTAGGTAAGTGCAGCGGCAGGGAACGGGCCCGTGACGAACGAATCGGACACAACCCATTAAAATACAGTATTGACATGCGCTGGAAAAGAGTTTTATTTTCAGGATTAGGCATAGGAATGCTCTATACCTTATTCATTCAAGCAAAAACTGCACCGGATTCCCGAAGCCCTGTGCAGGAAAAACCGATCCGCACCATCGTGGTGGACGCCGGCCACGGCGGTTCCGACCATGGCGCCCGCGGGGAATACTCCAGTGAAAAGGACGTGACCCTCGCCGTTTCCCTCAAACTGGGCAAAGTTCTCGAAGAAATGTTCCCGGACGTAAAGATCGTGTATACGCGGAAGGTGGACCGGTTCGACGATGTGAACCGCAAGGCCGCCATCGCCAACGAAGCCAAGGGCGACCTTTTTATTTCCATCCATTGCAATGCCGCGCCGGACATCAAGCGGGTAACGGGATACAAGACCCAGACTTACCGCGACAAAAAGAAGCGCAAGCGTACCCGCCAGGTGCCCATTTATCAATCGTACCCCAATCCTGCCAAGGGAACGGAAACGTATATCTGGGCCACGAGCAAGAACAATGCGAAGTCAGAATCGCTCCGCAACAACTCCGTGATCGTGTTCGACGCCAATTCGGAGGAAACGCAGCAATTGATGGATACCAATGACCCGGAGACCATTATCATGCTCAATACCCTCCGCAACGCGTTTTTCGATCAGAGCCTCCGGCTGTCGAACCTCGTGGAAGACGAGTTCACCAACGCCGGGCGGATTTCCCGCGGGGCGCGCCAACGGAACGAAAAAGGGATCCTGGTACTGCATGCCACCGCCATGCCCAGCGTGCTGGTGGAACTGGGCTTTATCAGCAACCCCGAAGAAGAGAACTACCTGAATTCCGCCGACGGCCAGAACGAAATGGCCCACTGCATCGCCAGGGCGGTCAAGAAATACAAGGAAGAACTGGAAAGGACGCATAAAGCCGGCGGCTCCGCCCGGCCGGCCGAAACGCCCGCGCCCGCCCAACAGCGTCCCGAACCGCTCCCGCCTGCAAAGGTGAACCCGGCCCAGGAGTCCCCCGCAGCATCTGCTGGGGCCTCCGCCGCTGCGGGCACCGATTTCCGGGTGCAGCTGCTGACCACCGAAAAAGTATATACCTCCCGGTCCAGCCTCTTTAAAAACCTGAAAGGCGGCGTAGACCGCGAAACGCTCCGCCAGAAAGGGAAATCCATCAATAAATACATCTGGGGCAACTTCCGCACCGAAGCAGAAGCCAATGCCGCCCTCTACAAAGCCCGCAAAAACGGGTTCAAAGACGCCTTCGTGCTCACATACAGGAACGGCGAACGGATCGACTGACCCCTGTTTCCCCTACCCGGCTGGCCCGCCTTTTGCATTAATTCTGTTACCTACGACTGACGCACCATTGTTTTAACTATTTTTGCAAACGAACTAATTCTACCCGATGCTGAAAGTTAATAATGAAACGAAAGTAGGTATTCTGACCGTGCTCGCCATCGTGCTGCTTGTGCTGGGGTTCAACATCCTGAAAGGCAGAAGCCTCTTTTCCACTAAAAAAACCATCTACGCCGTATATACGCAGGTGAATGGCCTGCAACCCTCCAATGCCGTTATGGTCAACGGCCTGGGGATCGGCACCGTCCAAAGCCTCGAAGTGATGGACAAACGCGCCGGCCGCATCCTGGTCACCCTGCAGATCAATAAAAACATCGAAATCCCCAGGAATTCCGTGGCCCGCATCAGCGCAGACCTGCTCGGCACCCGGAAAGTAGAGATCGATTTCGGCAACACCGACGAATTCCTCAAAAACAAAGACACCATTTACGCAGCTGTAGACGGCTCCATCACCGACGCCCTCAAAGAACAGCTCAGCCCCCTCGTCAAGAAACTGGAAAGTACACTCGGCGCCGTAGACACCCTGCTGCTCACCGTCAACTCCGTGTTCGACACCGCCACCAAACAGAACATTCGCCAGGCCGTAGCCGGCCTCAACGGCACCCTCGCCAACCTCAACAACGCCACCCGTAACATCAACGGCATGCTGGCAGACGGCGGCAAAATCTCCGGCACGTTCGATAACTTCAACGCCGTGTCCGCCAACCTGAAAAACAATAACGACAAGATTTCCAACATACTCACCAACTTCGATAAAGCCTCCGGCGCCTTCGCCAACGGCCAGATCGATTCCACCCTTCACAACCTCCAGAGCACCATCGGCAGGCTGAACGAAGTGGCAGGCAAAATCAGCAGCACCGACGGTTCGCTGGGGCTGCTCATGAACGACCGGAAAGTCTATAACAACCTGCAGCATTCCCTCGGCAGCCTCAACAAACTGCTCGAAGACCTGCGGTACAACCCCTGGAGATACGTGCACCTGAGCGTTTTCGGAAGAAAGAACAAGGTAGTGACCATTCCCTCCGACACCGCAACCGTACAATGATTACCGCAACAATGTTCAAATATTCCATATACGGCCTCGTTCTGATCGGCGGAATAGGCGCTGCAGGCGCCTTGTCTGCCGGAAGCAGCACGCTGCCCGCACGGTCCCGCAACCTTTACCAGGAAGATACCACCAAGGTCATCCGCCTCCATAACGCGGAACGGATGATCATCATCCAGACAGACTCCGCCGCCGAACAACGGTTCGTGGGGAAAGTGGAGTTCCAGCAGGGCACCAGCCGGCTGTATTGCGACAGCGCCATGCTCGATAAGAACAAGAACATCGTTTTCGCCTGGGGTAATGTGCACATCAACCAGGCAGACAGCGTCCACACCTACTCCGACGCGCTCACCTATTTCGGGAACGACCGCAAAGCCATCCTCACCGGCAACGCGAAACTGACCGACAGCAAGATCGTGCTCACTTCTCCCACCCTTAACTACGACCTTGCCACCAAAATCGGGACGTACGACAAGGGCGGCAAACTCGTGAACGAAACCACCGAGCTCACCAGCCGCGAGGGTATCTATTACGGGAGTACGAAAGACGTGTATTTCAAGAAAGAAGTAGTGGTGATCGACCCGGAATTCACGCTGGGAACGGATACCCTCATGTACAATACCGAAACGAAGATCGCGACGATCATGGCGCCGACCACCATCAACGACGGCAAAATGACCATGTACGTGACCGACGGTTATTATAATACCGACCGCGGGTACGGCCAGTTCGGCCAGCGCCCCGTGATCGAAGACAGCACCAACACCTTCACCGCCAACGAGATACAGACCGACAAACAAACCGGTATTTCCATCGCCACAGGCAACATGATCTGGCGCGACACCGCCCAGAAAATAGCCGTGCTGGCCAATTACGGCATCATCAACCAGCAACAGAAATCGGTACTGGCCACACAAAAGCCCGTCACGCTCATCGAAGGCAAAACGGACACCTTGTTCGTAGCCGGCGACACCCTGTTTTCCGGCGTGCTGCCGCGTTTGATAGACAGCAGCATCGTACTGCAGGATAAAAAAGTAAATGGGAAAGACAGCCTCGCGGCGAAGCAGGACACCACGGAAAAGCGTTTCATCATCGCCTACCATCACGTCCGCATCTTCTCCGATTCGCTGCAGGGCGTGGCCGATAGCCTGTATTATTCCAGCGCGGACTCCATTTTCCGCCTCTACCGCGATCCCGTGTTGTGGGCCAACGGCAACCAGCTCATCGGCGATACCATCTTCCTGTTCACCAAAAACCGGAAGGCAGATCGCCTCCTGCTCGATCAGAACGCCATGATCATCAACGAAGTGGGGCCCGATATGTTCAACCAGATCAAAGGGAATACCATCCTGGGTTATTTCGGGGAAGAAAAACTGGATTCCATGTACGTGAACGGCAACTCGGAAAACGTATATTACGTGCAGGACGACGACAGTGCGTTCATATCCGTGAATAAACTCCAGACCGCCAACACCCGTGTATATTTCGAGAAAGGCGAACTGGAAAGGATCGTATTCGTGAAACAGCCGGAAGGGACGATGTACCCCCTCTCCAAAATCCCCGCGGAAGAGAAAAAACTCAAAGGATTCCGCTGGGAGATCGGCCGCAGGCCCAAAACCAAGTACGAACTGCTCGGGCAGTAATGCTTCACCTAAAAAATTATCATGCAGCTTTTCTCCATCAAAGAACGCTTACTATCTCCTATCTGGCAATTTCTGCACGACAGTCGCGCCGTCGGTATCGTGCTCATCCTTTGCACAGTAGTGTCCATGATCGTAGCGAACTCCGGATGGGGCCCTGCATACATCGATTTCTTCACCCACCTGTTCCAGCCGCAAGGCGGGCATCATATGGAATGGAACGGGCTGCACCTCCCCAATTCCTGGCTGCTCTGGATCAACGACGGGTTCATGGTGCTGTTCTTCTTCCTGGTGGGGATGGAAATCAAAAGGGAACTGACAACGGGCGAACTGGCATCCATCCGCAAATCGATGCTGCCGGTGCTGGCCGCCGTCGGCGGGATGGTAGTGCCCGCGCTCATTTACGCCCTCTTCAACAGTAATACCGACTATCATCATGGCTGGGGCATCCCCATGGCTACGGACATCGCGTTTTCGCTCGGGGTGCTTTCCCTGCTGGGGAGCCGCGTGCCGCTGCCGCTGAAGATCTTCCTCACCGCCCTGGCCATCATCGACGATCTCGGTGCCATCCTGACCATCGCTGTTTTTTATACGGCGGAACTGCATACCAATTATTTGCTCGGCGGCGCCGGCATCATCGCATTGCTGGTGATTTTCAACCTGCTGAAAGTGAAGCCGGCGATATTCTACTTTATTCCCGGCATCGTGCTGTGGTATTGTATTTTCAACTCCGGCATCCACGCTACCATTGCGGGCGTGGTACTGGCGTTCTGCATCCCGTTAAGTAAAATCCCGAAGCTGGAACATGCGCTCCACGACCCGGTGAATTTCCTCATCATGCCGCTGTTTGCGCTGGCCAACACGGCGATCGTTTTCCCGGCCGATCTGCTGGCCGCATTTTCGCATCCGGTGAGTTACGGCATCATGGCGGGACTCGTATTGGGCAAGCCGCTCGGCATTTTCGGGATGAGCTTCCTGGCCGTGAAGCTCCGCATCGCCAGCCTGCCCGATCAAACCAACTGGAAGCAGCTCTGGGGCGTGGGCATGATCGCCGGGATCGGTTTCACGATGAGTATTTTCATCGCTTCGCTGGCGTTCAAGGAAATCGACATCCAGGTGGTGTCTATCATGTCGGTGATCTTCGCATCGCTGCTCGCATCCATCGCCGGGTTCATTTTTTTACGCGCTTTGAGCAAAACACAAAATAAATAGCGACGGCAGCCGTTTATTGGCTACCTGTGTCACCTGTTTCCCGCATCTGTCCCCCTTTGGCATTGTTATTGCAAATGATTCATCGCATGAACAAACGATTCATCTATGCCATTATGTTGCTATGCCTGGCCGGCAGCGCCAGCGCACAGCAGTCGTTGAAAGGTCAAAAGGAAGCCGGCGTTCGGCTGGGGCTTCCGCTGGGCGTTACCGGGCGGTATTTCTTCACAGACCGGTCGGCCGCGGAAGGGATCGTAGGATTGTATAACCGCACTTTCACCGTAACGGCATTGTATCAATATCATTTCGACCTGTCTGCCCTCACCATTCCCGGATTCGGGTGGTATGCGGGCGGCGGTGCGCATCTCGGCACGAGAGACGTAGACGGCTCCTACCGCTTCCTGGGCGGAGTAGATGGTGTAGCAGGGCTGAATTACAATTTCAGCGATATTCCCCTCAACCTCAGCCTCGACTGGAAGCCCGCCGTTCATTTCGGCAATTCGTCTGACCTGGCGGATTTCGGCGTGTCGGCCCGTTACATTTTCGGCAGCAAAAAGTAAATCATCCAAATACCACCGTTTAATCTAAAATGCACATATGAAAAGGATTCTGTTGCTCTTCGGAGTACTTTCACTGATGATGACGACCTTCGAGGCTAATGCACAACGCAGAAGCGGCGGAGGCGGCAATCCGGCCGATTACAACACCGCGCTGGGCGTGCGCCTCAATCCCTGGCTCGTAGGCTTCACCGTGAAACACTTCATTAAAGGGCCGCATGCCATCGAAGGCCTCGTTACCCATTATTTCAACGGCAACGACGAGCCCACCAACGTTACCTTCACCGGTCTCTACGAGTACCACTGGAACGTGTTCGGTAAATCCGAATGGAACATGTATGCCGGCGGCGGCGCCCACCTGGGCCTCTGGCGCGACTGGGATTGGGACAATGGCCGCAGGTACGACAAGAAAACCAAAGCCGTGGCTGGTCTCGACGGTATCTTCGGCGTGGAGTACACGTTCAAAAAGATCCCGCTGAACCTCAGCGCCGACCTGAAACCGTATTTCAACTTTAACGGTTACAACGACTTCATCGGCGAGCAAATCGGCGGCGTGTCTGCCCGTTACGCTTTTTAAAGCGCATATTCTCAAATCTGTTTGCGGCTGTTCCCGGCAAGGGAGCAGCCGCTTTTTTTGTTATATTGGGGGATATGAAAATCTTGTCCGCCCGGCAAATCCGTGAAGCAGACGCTTACACGATCGCGCATGAGCCTGTAGACAGCCTCCGGCTCATGGAGCGCGCGGCAGCCGCATGCGCACAGTGGCTGATGGATACCTATCGCGGCACTGCCCGCCCCTTCTACATTTTCTGCGGACCGGGGAACAATGGCGGAGACGGGCTGGTGATTGCCCGGTTGCTGGCTGACGAGGGCTTTAACGTGCAGGCGTGGCTCGTGGCGCAGGGAGACCCTTCGCCCGATAACCTCGCCAATCAGGCCCGCGTCCCATTCCTGCAAACGATCCACGAGCCGGGGGAATTCCCGCGGATGGAAGCGCCCGGCGTGATCGTAGACGCGCTTTTCGGGACAGGGCTGAACCGCCCCCTGGAAGGATGGACTGCCGCGATCGTCCACCAGATCAACGGCCAGCGCGGGCGGCACGACATTGTTGCCATCGACATGCCTTCCGGGCTGATGGCGGACAAAAGCACGATAGGCAATCCGTGTATCCATGCGCGTTATACGCTCACGTTCGAATACTGGAAACTGGCGTTGCTGCTGCCGGAGAACGGAGCGTTCGCGGGAGAAACCGTGTTGGTCCCCATCGGCCTGCATCCTGCGTATACGGCGGCGGTGCAGACGGAATACCATCTTACGGATATGGAGATGGTCCGGACGATCTACCGGCCCCGCGACCCCTTCGCGCACAAAGGCACATACGGGCATGCGCTGCTGGTGGCGGGAAGTTACGGGAAGATGGGCGCGGCGGTGCTTTCTGCGAAAGCGGTCATGCGCGCCGGCGCGGGCTTGCTGACGGTACATGTGCCGGATTGCGGGTACGGGATCATGCAGACGGCATTCCCCGAAGCGATGTGCGAAACCGAAGAACAAGCCACGTTTTCCGCGCATTTCGACGAGCCTTTCCGCTTGCGGCGCGCCCCGGAATACGACGTGATCGGGATCGGGCCGGGCACCGGTACGGAACCCGCTACCGCCAAAGCCCTGGAACGCTTGCTGGGCCTTTGGCAAGGGCCGATGGTGCTGGACGCCGACGCGCTCAACATCTTGTCGAAATGGCCGTCGCTCCTGCAACTGTTGCCCAAACACTGCCTCCTGACGCCGCACCCCAAAGAGTTCGAGCGGCTTTTCGGGGCTACGGGCAACCATTTCGAGCGGCTGGAATTGCTGCGGGCAAAGGCGGCGGAGCTGGAACAATACATCCTGCTGAAGGGGCGGTTCACGGCCATGGCCTGCCCGGACGGGTCGGTATTCTTCAATCCCACCGGCAACCCCGGTATGGCGACGGCCGGCAGCGGCGATGTGCTCACCGGGATATTAACGGGTCTCCTGGCGCAGGGGTACGCCCCCAAAGCGGCGCTCATTCTCGGTGCATGGCTCCACGGCAAGGCCGGCGATCTGGCCGCCGCCGTATCCCCCGAAGCCATGATCGCTTCCGATATCATCGGCCACCTCGCCAACGCATATGCCGAAATACAGCAGTAGCGTCCATATTACACTTAAACTAAATATAAGAGACTACTAGTAAAATAAATTCTAATACTTTATCTTCGTCAACCTTGAAAATCATAATCTAAAGCCTTGAAATTTTAAACGGATTAAAAGAGTATGAGTATAGCTTACATTATTCCACTGTTCGGACTGATTGCACTATTATTTACCGCGGTACAGAGCGCCTGGGTGTCCAAACAGGATGCAGGGAACGAGCGGATGCAGGACATTGCCAGGCATATTGCTGAAGGCGCTATGGCCTTCCTCAAGGCAGAGTACAAGATCCTCACCTATTTTGTGATCATCGCAGCCCTCTTGCTGGGCTACATGGGATTCTCTCACGAGAATTCCGACTGGACCATCGCGCTGGCCTTTATCATCGGCGCGGTATTCTCCGCCACGGCGGGTTTCATCGGTATGCGCATTGCCACTAAAGCCAACGTTCGTACTGCACAGGCGGCGCGTACCTCGCTTGCCAAAGCCCTGAAGGTTTCCTTCACCGGCGGCTCTGTAATGGGCATGGGCGTAGCGGGGCTGGCCGTGCTCGGGCTCGGTGGCCTGTTCATCCTCCTCAAAGCCTATTTCGGAGCGGCTCCCAACACCGCCGAAATGGTTAAAACCATTGAAGTGCTCACCGGCTTCTCGCTCGGTGCGGAAAGCATCGCACTGTTCGCACGCGTGGGTGGCGGTATTTATACCAAAGCGGCCGACGTAGGGGCCGACCTCGTAGGTAAAGTGGAACAGGGGATCCCTGAAGACGATCCCCGCAACCCCGCTACCATCGCCGATAACGTGGGCGATAACGTGGGAGACGTGGCAGGTATGGGCGCCGACCTCTTCGGTTCCTATGTAGCCACCGTGCTCGCCACCATGGTATTGGGCAGTGAAGCCCGCGCCACGGACAATTTCGGCGGCCTCTCCCCGATCCTGCTGCCCATGGTGATCGCCGCCAGCGGCATCATCTTCAGCATTCTCGCTACCTTCTTCGTGCGCATCAGCGACAGCGCCGGGCTCAGCACCGGTCCCGTTCAGAAAGCACTGAACATGGGCAACTGGGGCTCCATCGTGCTCACGGCGATCGCCTCCGTAGGCCTCGTGTACTGGATTCTCCCCGCTGAAGCTTTTTACCTGCAGCGCGACTTCATCGGCGGCGACGCACTCCGCGAAGGCGCTAAAGCCATTACGCAAAATGGTGTCATCGGCGCCATCTTCGTAGGGCTTGCCGTAGGTACCCTCATGAGCATCATCACGGAATATTATACCGCCATGGGCAAACGCCCGGTGATGTCCATCATCCGCCAATCTTCCACCGGCCACGCAACGAACGTGATCGGCGGCCTGGCCGTAGGGATGGAATCCACCCTGCTCCCTATCATCGTACTGGCAGCCGGCATCTACGGTTCTTACGCCTGCGCAGGCCTCTATGGCGTTGCTATCGCGGCAGCGGGCATGATGGCCACCACGGCCATGCAGCTGGCAATCGACGCGTTCGGCCCCATTGCCGACAACGCCGGTGGTATCGCCGAAATGAGCGAACTGCCCAAAGACGTGCGTGAAAAAACCGACATCCTCGATGCAGTGGGCAATACCACCGCTGCCACCGGTAAAGGTTTCGCGATCGCTTCCGCAGCATTGACCGCCCTGGCGCTCTTTGCCGCATTCGTAGGCGTAGCAGGCATTTCCGGGATCGACATTTATAAAGCCGACGTGCTGGCAGGCCTGTTCATCGGCGCCATGATCCCCTTCATCTTCTCCTCCCTCGCCATCCGCGCGGTGGGCGAAGCGGCCATGTCGATGGTGGAAGAAGTGCGCCGCCAGTTCCGCACCATTCCCGGTATCATGGAAGGCACCGGCAAACCGGAATACGACAAATGCGTGGCCATTTCCACCGAAGCGTCTATCCGTAAAATGATGCTGCCCGGCGCCATCGCACTGGTGTCTCCCCTGCTGATCGGCTTCATCTTCGGCCCCGAAGTGCTGGGCGGTTTCCTCGCAGGCGCTACCGTGAGCGGCGTGCTCATGGGCATGTTCCAGAACAATGCCGGCGGTGCGTGGGACAATGCCAAGAAATCTTTCGAGAAAGGCGTTGAGATCAACGGCGAAACCTTTTACAAAAAATCCGAGCCCCACAAGGCTTCCGTTACCGGCGACACCGTAGGCGATCCTTTCAAAGACACCTCCGGCCCGTCGATGAACATCCTCATCAAACTGATGTCCATCGTATCGCTCGTAATTGCGCCCACGCTCGCTGAAATCCACATCCACAAACAGGAGCCGCCGGTTGCCAAACAGCAGCCCGCACCCGAAGCTCCCACTAAGGAAGTGGCAGCCGTGAAGTTGTAAATTCACATCATTGCATACCGAAAGCCGGTCTCTTACAGGGACCGGCTTTTTTTATTCCCACAAACGGTATTGTTGTTCCCACCCGAAAAACCACCTTTCGAAAAGCCGTTTCCAGCCTCATCTAAGATGTTGAAAAGCAGGAACTTTGAACCTCGATAAGCCAGGACCGTCATCCTTTTGTTAAACCTAAACTCCCCTCTCATGCAAACCACCCAACAAATCCAGCGGACAGACATTGAACCGCATATGTCTGCCCTCCAGGGCTGGCTCCGCGGTAATATCGTAGGAATGTACGCCGGCCTGAAAATGAAAAACGGCAAACAGACCGATCAGTATGCCGTTGTGCTGCACGTGGAATACAAAAAATCGCCCGACAGGCTGGCGTTGGACGGAGACACGCCCATTCCCCCGTATTTCGAATTGCCTTTTCCGCAATCCGGCGGCGGGCATGTGATGGTGAATGTTCCGACAGACGTGCAGGAGATCGGCCCCATCGACATCAAATACCCTGCGCGCGAGCGGAAGGCCGGCGACCCCGGTGATTTTGAGCGCCCCTGCCCCGGTGGCTACCAGATCCAGGCCGCCGGGCTTCCGTCTTACGGCACGCTCGGCGCCAATATCAAATACAACAACAAGTACCGGATGATTTCCTGCAACCACGTCATTTCCTGTAACGGGATGTATACGGATGTGTACCAGCCTGATATGACCGAACAATACTATTACCTCACCCAGGTCACAGATTACGTCAAGCTCACGACTTATCCCACCAAAGACCAGCAGGACCCCTATTACAACACGGTAGACTTTGCCTGGTGCAACATCGCCGCCACGTCGGGTTCCCCCGAGATCCAGGACATAGGCGTACCCACGGGATTCGCCGCACCGGCCGTGGGCATGGAAGTAAGCTACTTCGGGGCGGTTACGAACGAGGTAACCAAAACATCCATCAAATCAACTACCTACCAGGGCATCATCAACGTGTTCGGCGACCGGTACGCCTGGTTCAAAAACATGATCAACTTAACGGACCACTACGCCGTTCCCGGAGATTCCGGCGCGGTGCTCGTCAACAACAATATGGAAATCGTAGGCATGCTCCAGTCTGTCACGCTTTTGCGCTCACTGGCATGCACCATTCCTGATTGTGACGAAATTTTCGCAGAACGGGAAAATCAAACAGTTTAGAAACTCAGACAGCATACAGATGAATGCGGCGGCGGGGTTCTCCCTGCCGCCAGATTTTACACCACAGCACAACGTATGAAGCTCTTATTGATAGGACAGTTCGCACAACAGACCGGCATGGCGCGCATCACGCAGCTGCTCGCGGCAGGCCTCGCCGCCCGGCACGAAATGCATGTGTTCGGGACGGATACTTTCCAGAAAGGGCCCTTCCAAGGCAATTTCCATTTACACTACAATCCGCACCCCGCCGATGTTTTCGGGGAAGGAACGCTCCCCGGGCTCATCGATACCCTGCAGCCGGACGTAATGCTCCTGTATTGCGAAATCTGGTTCGCAGAAAGGTATATGTCCGCCATCAGGAAGGCGGCGCATCATTGTCCGGTAGCAGGGTACATCCCCGTGGACGGTCAGCTCAATCACCCGGAGTTCGCCAAGGGACTGGCGCAGCTTAGTTCCGTGGTGGCTTTCACGGCTTTCGGGAAACGGGTGTTGAAAGATTGCGCCACGCAATTGGGGATAGCGCGCCATCCGCCGTTCCGCCGCATGGCCGTGATCCCCCATCCGCTGGATGGCGGCCGGTTCCACCCTTTAAGCGGTACCACGACCGGCCGGCGCATCGCTGCGCGGGAAGCGCTGTTTCCGGGGAAAGACGAACTGCGCCGGGGCTTTTGGGTGCTGAACGCCAACAAAAACCAGCACCGCAAACGCATCGATCTCACGTTGCGCGGCTTCGCGGAGTTTGCCCGCAACAAGCCGGAAAACGTACGGCTATGCCTGCACATGGCCACCAAAGGCCAGCAAACCAATGTGGAGCAGGAAGCGCGCGTACTGGGGATTTTCGACCGGCTCGTGCTGACAGACCCCGGCAGCAAACATCCCCATTGGCCCGCGGAAAAGCTCAATCTCCTCTACAATGCCTGCGATGTGGGTCTCAATACCGCCATGGGCGAAAGCTGGGGCCTGGTGAGCATGGAGCACGCCGCCACCGGGGCACCGCAGGTACTGCCCGACCATACCGCCTGTACGGAAATCTGGAAAGGCGCCGCCGCCCTCCTGCCCGCCAAACCCCAGGTCTACGGGAACGGATGGCTCACCGGCGGACTGGTGGAGCCCATCGCCATCGCAGAGCAACTGGAACGGCTGTACGAAGACAACGGGCATTATCATTCCCTCCTGCAGGCGGGCTTGCGCAATGCTTCGCAGGTGGCCTGGTCGGCCGGGGGCGTTGTACGGATGTGGGAACAACATTTCGAACAAATCCTTCTCAACGATCATGCGAAAATCCAATAATCCATCCGGCGCCCCATTCCGTCGCGCCGCAGGCAACCACTCCTGCCGTTCCTTCCTGTTAAAACATGCCGGCGCGGTGATGTTGATCTGCGAAGCAGCAGTGCTGCGGCCCGATACGGCTAACGGATACGACACCGAAATACCTTACGCATTATGATCGTACAGCTCTGCGGCATGTCTGGCGCCGGAAAATCAGCCCTGGCAAGGTTTGCGGAACACAAACTCCTCGAAAACGGGTATCCCGTGGAAGTGCTGGACGAAAACGACCTCCGGCACCAACTTTTTAAGGATTTGGGCATGAGCCTGGAAGACCAGGCGCAAAACATCCGGCGGATGGCATGGCTGGCAAACCGATTCTCCCGGCACGGCATTTTTACCATTCTCTGCGCCATCAACCCGCTCGACCGCATCCGGCTCGAAATCCAATACCAGTACCGCATTGCCGCCACCATCGAGATCGATTGCGCGCTGGAGGAACTGATCCGGCGCGACACGGAAGGGCGCTACAAACGCGCCTACCTCCCCGAAGGGCATCCAGACAAGATTACCGGTCTTTCCGGCGTAAACGGCGTTTTCGAACATCCCCTCAAGCCAGACCTTATCATCCGCACCCACCAGGAAACCGAAGCTGAATCCGGCCAGCGGCTCTATGAATTCCTGCTTCCCCTGGCCCTGGGAGCGGCGATCAGGTGACGGTCCGCCAGGAATCCGTTCATACACTTACCTTCCGCCGAAAATATTTTTGGTGGAGATAAAAATTACGCTACTTTTGTACTGTAATTATAAATATTACAGAATTGATCCGCAGTAAATTCGCCATACACGTTCACATCCTTTCGCTCATGGGCAAATTCCATGGCGAATGGCTCACCTCCGATCTGATCGCGGGGTCGCTGAACAGTAATGCCGCGCTCGTCCGCAAGGAACTGAGCGAGCTGCGCAACGCCGGCCTCATCGAAAGCAAGGAAGGTAAAAATGGCGGCTGCCGGCTCGCCAAACCCATGAAAGACATCCTTCTTTCGGATGTTTTCGCCGTCGTGAAGGATGACCATATTTTCGGATATGCCCCCAACCATCCGAACCCCGACTGCCCCGTTGGCCGCAATATCAATAACGCGCTCGACACCATGTTCACCGGTCTCGATCAATCCATCACCCGTGAGCTCTCGAAAATCTCACTGGCCGATTTCATTTCGAAACTCCTTTAATTTTTTTTAAACATAACTGTAACTATTTTCATTACAATTTAAACCGCAAATCATATGACACACACTATTCTCGTACTCGGAGCAACAGGATTCGCAGGCAGGCAGGTCGTAAAAGCCGTCGCCGGAAAACCAGGCGTACAGGTGAAAGCCGCCACCCGCTTCCCCGAAAAATACACCGCCCCCGCAACCAACGTAACCCCGGTCCATCTCGTACAGGAAAACGCCGAAACCTTTGCTCCCGCCCTTGCCGGCGTCGATCTCGTGTTCCTTTCCGCCGTTCCGCTGGACCTGGAAGCCCCCTCCAAGCTGCGCCCGTTCATCGACGAGGCGAAAAAGGCCGGCGTAAAGAAAATCGTATTCCTTTCCGCCATGGGCGTGGAACATGCGCCTGAGTCGCCCCTGGGCCAGATCGAACAGCACCTCATCGCTTCCGGTATTCCCTACAACATCGTACGGCCCAACTTCTTCATGGAAGTATTCACCGAAAGCCATTTCAGTCCCACCATCCGCCAGCTGGGAAAAATCCTCATCCCCGCGGCCGACGGGAAATGGTCGCTCATCGCCGCTTCAGACATCGCCGCCGTGGCTGCCGAGCTCCTCCTCAACGAAGCGCATAACGGCAAAGCGCTGACGCTCACCGGCCCCAAAGCCATCGACAACCACGAAGTGGCGGCCATCATTGCAAAAGCCAGCGGGAAGGACGTTACGTACGAAAACATCCCCGAATCGGCCATGGTAGCGGGAATAATCGCCTCCGGAGCACCGGAAAGCGCCGCCGGGTTTATGTCTTTCCTCCTGTCGGCAGTAAGGGACGGGCATTTCGCCCCCGTATCCACGGCCGTGAAAGACATCACCGGCAGAGAGCCGCTGTCGTTCGAAACCTTCGCGGAAGCCAACAAAGCCTTTTTCTCCTGAACGGTCCAATAAAGCGGAAAGGCCGTACTGCAGTGCAGTACGGCCTTTTTTAATGTCTTGTTCGTTAGGTTATCTGGCTTGAAAATCCCGCGGGCTGCAACCGTATTTTTTCCGGAAAGCATGACTGAAATGCTGCAGCGACGAATACCCCAGATCGTCGGCGATCTCCGTGAAACTCCGGTCCCCGGCGCGGATGAGGCGCTGCGCCTCTTCTAACCGGTGTTCGCTGAGGTAACCGAACACGGTATTGTTGAAAACCTTGCGGAACCCGCTTTTCAGCTTGAACTCGTTCAGCCCGGCCTGCCGGGAAAGGTCGGCCAGCGACAATGGTTGCTGCGCATTGGCCAGGAGCAGATCGCGCGCGTAGCGGATCTTTTCCTCGTCTGACCGGCCGAAAACCGGCTTCTGCTGGCGGCTGCCGTCGTACAACTCGATCTGCTCGCACTGGAGCGCCAGCAGCTCGATGGCTTTGGACTGGAGGAAGAGCTTTTTGAGCCCGCCGGTGAAATGGCAGTTCTTCACTTCATCGATCACCTGCAGCATCCGGTGCGTCATCTGGTAAGCGTGATCGGGGAATACCGGCCGGTCGAGCTCCACGCTTTCTCCGTACCGCTCCAGCACCGGGCCGTTGTGATAGGCGAGCTCGATGAATCGTTCCTTGAGGAAAGTGAGCGCGAATACATTGATTTCCGGTTGTTTTTCGACGCTCACCTGCTCTTCTGGCTCGGGGCTGTAGACGAGATTATGTTCGTGCTGGCGGGTATGGAAGGTTTTCCGCGCGCTCCTGATCTTGGCCGTTACTTCGCCCTTGAGCATGAAATGCATGCCTACGCGCTTGAGCGTGTCGTGGCTTTCCACTTCCAGCTTTTCGCGGATAGACGCCCTGCCAAACCCCATCAACACCCCGTCGAAACAGATCTCGCTGAATTCGGCGTTGCCGGCTTTGAGGTCGAGCTTGTGATGGCGCTCCGTCAGATCGCGGCCCTGGTAATACTCGGGGCACATCACGGTTTCATCGTGAAACAAGACTTCTTTGCGTTCGTTTTTGACGGTAAATGGCATAGAAAATCCGTTTTATATAAATTTTAATCCGTTTAATGCAAGCCTGCCAACTTGCGAGGTGCGAATTTTGAGGCAAATTAATTCAAAATCGGACCATGATCGGCATCTTCAAAACAAATATCAATACCCAAAAGGAAAAAAACCGGGTGATCCGCGCCTTGTCCGGCGAGTTTTCCGCCACCATGTGCACCCTCGACCTCGAGGACTGCGATAAGGTGTTACGGGTGGATTGCCCGCAAATGCAGGAGCACCAGGTGATCTCCTTCGTACGCGACCTGGGGTACCAGTGCGCCGTTTTGGAATAGTGAATCGTACGCGATGATGAAATTCCGCCCTTTCGGCCGGAAAAAACATGATTTCCATCAGATTCCGCCTTCTATAAACGGCCGTCCCGCCCGTTCCATTTCTTTCCCTCCGGGGAATTTTCACATACATTACTTGTTTCCGCCGCCGGCTACTGGAAAACCAGTAAGGCCTGCGGCGGTTTTCTTTTGTTATGCAGAATTAATTTCCCATCCATAGGGGTATGTTCTATTTTGCACGTCATATGATCGGAAAACAACGGGAATCACCATCCGGAACCGTCTTCCGCCATCACTATAAACTGAAAACCAATATGAAAGCAACAGCCCGACTGCTGAGCACCCTCCTACTTATCTTGTTTGCGACCACTGCAGCGTTGGCGCAACAGCAACGGTATACCATCAGCGGTTACGTTAAAGACGAAAAGTCCGGCGAGTCCCTCATCGGCATTTCCATCGGTAAACCCGGCACTTCGATAGGGACCGTTACCAACGAGTACGGTTTTTATTCCCTCACACTGCCGGCGGGTACGCACGAGATCCAGTTCTCCTATATCGGTTATCAACCCCAGAAATTCACCCTCGACCTTACCGCCAACAAGCGGATGGACATCCGTTTGGGCCAGGCGGACCGCCAGCTGAGCGAAGTGGTGATTTCCGGCAAGCAACAGGAGAAGAATATCAATACCCTCAATACCAGCCTGAACAAGCTCGATATCGCGGAGATCAAAAAACTGCCCACTTTCATGGGTGAAGTAGACGTGATCCGTACCATCCAGACATTGCCCGGTGTAAATACCGTGGGCGAAGGCGCCGCCAGCTTCAACGTGCGCGGCGGCAACGGCGATGAAAACCTCATCATGCTCGACGAAGCGCCTGTTTACAACTCCACCCACATGCTCGGTTTCTTCTCCGTTTTCAACCCGGACGCGGTGAAGAACATCAACCTCATCAAAGGCGGGTTCCCCGCGGAATACGGCGGCAGAACGGCTTCCGTGCTCGATATCAGGATGAAGGACGGTAACAACCAGAAATTCGGCATGACGGGCGGCATCGGGAATATCTTCAGTCGCCTGGCGCTGGAAGGGCCCATCCAGAAAGACAAATCCTCTTTCATCATCGCCGGCCGCAGATCGTATATGGACGTGCTCATGAAGCCTTTCCTCAAAGGCGATATGAAAGATACCAAGCTTTATTTCTACGACCTCACGGCCAAGGTGAACTTCCAGCTGGATAAGAACAACAGTCTTTTCGTGAGCGGGTATTTCGGCCGCGACGTGTTCGGGTTCGGGAAAGAAGCCAACATGAACTGGGGCAACAACACCGCATCGCTGCGCTGGAACCACATCTTCAACAACCGCCTGTTCATGAACCTCACCACTTACTATACGAAATACGATTATAGCCTGCGGTTCACCAGCGACGAGAAATCCACCACCGACCAGGAGTTCAGCTGGAAATCGAACATCATCAACTACGGCGTGAAACCGGCCTTTACTTACTACCTGAATTCCAGCAACACGCTGCATTTCGGGGTACAGGGCACCTATTATACCTTCAAGCCCGGCAGTACGCTTTCCCGCCAGGACGCGGATGAGCACCGGATCGTCCTCAAAGACAAGAACGCCCTGGAAGGCGCGCTCTATCTCGATCACGAATGGAAAGCCGGCAACAAGTTCGGTATTCAATATGGCTTGCGGCTCTCCGGTTTCCAATACATGGGCAAAGGCACGGCGTATTATTATGCAGACACGGTAGCGGGTACACGTAAACGCTTCATCGGTTCGCAGGATTACGAAAGCGGCAAGAAGATCGCGGATTACTATTTCCTCGAGCCCCGCCTTTCCGCACGCTACGCCGTTAACTCCACATCAGCCATCAAAGCGGCTTTCAGCCGTTCCGCACAATACATGCACCAGCTGAGCAATACCGCTTCCCCAACGCCTGTTGACATCTGGACGCCCGTTTCCAACAACGTGAAACCGCAGCTGACAGACCAGGTAACGGCCGGGTATTTCTATAACGCGCCCGGCGATAAATTCGAACTGTCGGCCGAGGTGTTCTATAAATCCATGAAAGACCAGCTGGACTTCATTGATAACGCCGACCTGAACCTCAACGAGTTCATCGAAGCCGACCTCCTCAACGCGAAAGGCCGCGCTTACGGCCTGGAGCTGTACGTGAAAAAAGACATCGGCAATACCACGGGCTGGATCAGCTATACCCTGAGCCGTTCCGAGCGTAAAACGCCAGGCCTGAGCCTGAACGAATGGTTCATCAACCGGTACGACCGTACCCACAACCTGAACATCGTGGCCAGCCACGAATTCACGAAGCGCGCGAGCATGAGCGCCAACTGGATGTTCGCATCCGGTACGCCGGCAACATTTGCAGACAGCCGCCTCGAGTTCCAGGACTGGGACATTCCCTACAATACCACTGAAAAGCGCAACAACTACCGCCTCAAGCCCTTTCACCGTCTCGATCTTTCGTTCACGTACAAGGGCCGCCAGCTGAAACGCTGGAAAGGCGAATGGGTGTTCAGCCTTTACAACGTGTACGCCCGGAGAAACGCCTATACCGTATACTTCCGGCAGAACCCGGACGATCCTTCGAAGAAGGAGGCCGTTCGCCTGAGCATCATCGGGTCTATCATCCCCGGTATCACTTATAACTTCAAATTCTAATCTCCAAGCATGTATCATATGAAAAGGAACCTCACCGCCATCGCTCTTCTGTTCGTCGCCGCCGGATTCACCGCCTGCGAAGACACGATCGACCTCGACGTACCGAACGGAAAGACCTTCACCGTAGTGGACGGCTGGATCACGGACGTGCCGGGGAAACAGCAGATCCGCCTGACCACCACCGTCCCCTACACCAACCAGGGCACCGCGCCTGCCGTGAGCGACGCGAAGATCACGGTAACGGACATCACCGCCAACAAGACCTACAATTTTACATATGCCAACGGCGTGTATAGCTACGACCCCGGCGCCGGCCAGAAGATCGGCGAAGTGGGCCACGTGTACAAGATGCGGCTGGAACTGAAGGAAGGCGTTTTCGAAGCGACGGACACCCTCAAACGTGTGCCCCTCATCGATTCCATCGCCGCCGACTTCAAAACGAAAGAAGAAGCGATTTCCGGGAAGGAAGGCTTTTTTGCCCGGTTCTACGCCAAGGATCTCGCAGGTGCGACCGACTGGTACTGGGTGCGTAGCTACCGCAATACGATGCAAAGCCGCGTGGAAGACATTTTCACCATCGACGGTTCCTATGCCGAAGATGTGGCGGACGGGCTGAACTTCATCCAGCCTATCGCGGAGGGGATCACCGATTACGACAAGCCCTTCCAGGAAGGCGAGAAAGTGATCGTCCGCATCGCTTCCGTTACGAAGCGGAGCCACGCATTCCTCGACCAGGTGCAGCAGCAGATCGATAACGGCGGGCTGTTCGCCAAAATCCTGGAAAACGTGCCCACCAACGTGCTGAACACCGACAAAAACGCGAAAGGGCGTGTGCTGGGATGGTTCGGGACTTCGGCAGTATCGTTCAAGGAAAAGACCATGCATAAATAAAGATTATCAACCTACAGTTCACCCCGTAAAAACAACAAACATGAAAAGATCAGGTAAGCGCCTGCTGCTTGCCCTGGCCGTGCTTTGCACTACGCCGGCACTCGCGCAGGAAAAAATCGAAAGTCTTTCCCGCGGCGGAAAGGTAAGAGTGGGCGGCTTCGGCGCCCCTACCATCAAATTCACGACGTTCGACGATCAGATGGGCGTGCTCCTCGGCGGTTACGCCGGTGTGATGCTCAATAGCCGGCTCATGCTGGGAGCAGGCGCCTATGCGCTGGTCAACAACATCGAAGCGCCCCGCCAGGATCCCGCTGGGCCGGCGTTATACTGGAACATGTGGTACACGGGTTTTGTGCCGGAGTATACCATCAAAGGCAACAAACTTGTTCACCTCGCCGTGGGCGCCCTCGTGGGTGGCGGCGGCGTCATGAAGAACGAAAGGTATAAGAGCTGGGACGAATTCGAATCCATCGGCTACAGCAGCTTCTTCGTGGGCGAGCCCCACGTGAACCTGGAGCTCAATATCACTTCCTACCTGCGGCTAGGCATCGGCGGATCGTACCGGTTCGTCCGCGGCTCCGGAACGGAAGGCATTACAGACGAGAAGCTGAGCGGCCCCTCCGCCCACTTCACCATCAAGGCCGGCCGCTTCTAAGGCCCGGTCACTGGCGGATCATCTTTTACGGCGGGAACGGCCGGCACGGGAATTTTTATTAACTTTTGGCAAAAGGAATAAACCGCGCACACCTCCCTTACCGTTAAAGATGATCCGTTTTTTATGGAGTTGATACATTTCGCCATACCTGGTTTTATCCTGCTCATCACCGCGGAAGTCGTTTTTTCGGCGGTCGAAAAGCGGGACCTCTACGAAACGAAAGACGCCGCCAGCAGCATCGCCATGGGCCTGGGGAACGTCATCATCGGGCTGTTCACCAAGGCCGTCATCTACCTCATTTACAGTTTCGCATACGAATTCCGCCTTTTTACGCTCGACGCCACGGTCTGGTGGGTCTGGATCGTATGTTTCTTCGCGGACGATCTCACTTATTACTGGTTCCACCGTTGCAGCCATGAGATCCGGTATTTCTGGGCTTCGCATGTGGTGCACCACTCCAGCCGCCGCTACAATCTGGCCACCGCGCTCCGCCAGACGTGGACGGGCAACCTGAGCGGGGCTTTCCTCTTCTGGATATGGATGCCCCTGGCCGGTTTCCACCCCGCCATGATCATGGCCATGCAATCCATCAGCCTGCTGTACCAGTTCTGGATCCATACCGAAGCCATCCGGAGGCTCCCCCGGCCGCTGGAGTTCGTTTTGAACACCCCGTCGCACCACCGCGTGCACCATTCTTCCGAGATCAAATACCTCGACCGCAATCATGGCGGCGTCCTGATTATATGGGACCGGCTGTTCGGCACCTTCCAGCCCGAGGAAGAAAGGCCGGTGTATGGGTTGACGGTCAATATCGATACCTATAATCCCCTCCGCATCGCCACACACGAATGGGCGGCCATCGGGCGCGACCTCCGCCGGGCGCGCACCTGGAAGGAAGCGTGGATGTACGTTTTCGGGGCGCCGGGATGGGATGTGGACGGAAACGGGAAAACGGCCAGGGCCCTCCGCCGGTCACTCGATACGTCCTCCCCTTCTGCCCAAAACCTGCCGCTCATCCAAAAATGATCATGGATATTTTGCATTTACGAAAACTATCGTACATTTGATTACGAAGAAATTCGTACAAAGGAGAGAAATCATGGAAAACAAGGCTAATAACAAGAATGTACGTCCAACCGAAAGCGAGCTGGAAATCCTTACGATCCTCTGGGAGCGCGGAGCCAGCACGGTGAGGGAAGTGCATGAGATACTGGAGAAGCAGAAGGAAGCGGGTTACACCACTACCCTCAAGCTGATGCAGATCATGCACGACAAGGGCTTGCTGCAGCGGGATGCAAGCGCAAAGACGCACATTTATGAAGCTGCCATTCCCAAGGAAGAAACACAGGCGCAGTTGCTGAAAAAGATGATCGACACGGTTTTTTCCGGTTCTGCGTCACAACTGGTTATGCAGGCCCTCGGTGGCCATCGCTCCTCGCAGGAGGAACTCGACCGCATTCGTGAATACCTGAACGAAATCGATCAAAAACAGTCGAAATAATTGTTTTATGCACTCGTTACTTCCTTTTACCGACCTTATCCAGGCCTTCGGCTGGACGATCCTGCACTCGTTCTGGCAGGGTTGCTGCGTCTTTCTCAGCCTGCGCATCGTGCTGTGGCTCTGGCCACAGGCCGGCCCGTCCATCAAATACCATCTCTCCTTTTTGTCTTTGACAGGTATCGCAGGATGGTTCGGCGCCACGTTTGCCACGCAGTTGGGATCGATCCGGGAAGCTTCCGAAACGATGGTAGCGGTGAACGGCGGGATGAGTGCCCTGCCGGCCCACGTACCCATGGCTTTCGCCAGCGCACCGGCGCCCGCTGAGGGCCTGAAAGCCGCGCTCCCGGGAATGGAAGCGTACTTCCCCCTGCTGGTCGGTATTTACGTGGTGGGAGTAACGGTGATGACCATACGCCTTTGCATCGACCTCGCACAGCTGAAAACGCTGCGCCGCCAGGGGTTGACGCAACTGGGCCCCGTTTGGGAAGAACATCTCGCTGCCCTCGCCCGCAGGATGGGCATCGGGAAAAAGGTAGGGCTCTTCATTTCCAGGCATCTGCAGGTGCCGGTGATGATCGGGTTCATGAAACCGGTGATCCTCCTCCCTACGGCCATGGTCAACAATCTGAGCCCCGAGCAGCTGGAGGCCATCCTCCTGCATGAGCTCGCCCACATCAAACGCAACGATTATCTCCTGAATATCTTCCAATCCATTGTAGAAACGATCCTTTTCTTCAACCCGTTCGTATGGTGGATTTCCCGCAACATCCGCCTGGAACGCGAACATTGCTGCGACGACCTCGTGCTCGCCAGCACAGTTCAGCCCATGCACTACGCCAAAGCCCTGGTGGCACTGGAAGAATTCCGCCTTACCGTGAACCCGATGGCAATGGCTGCCGCGCATGACCGGCAACATTTATTTCATCGCATCAAACGCATCATGGAAATGAAAACAAAACATCTCAACTATAGCCAGCGATTCCTGGCGCTCCTGATCATCGTCACCGGCCTGGTCTCCATCGCCTGGCTGACGCCCGACAGCAAGCGCAACAAAAAGGAAAAGAAGGCGGAAACCACCGCCGCTGCCGCTCCCAAACCTAAACCGGCGATCGCTTCAGCTTCAGCACCTTCATCTTCGCCCGCTCCGGCCGCCGTCAGCGACCTTTGCCCCGCAGACACGATCGTGCCCGATTTCATCACGGAACCCGAACTGCCCGTTCCTCCCGTTCCGCCAGCCCCTCCTTCCGCCCCCATTCCGCCCGCATCCGCACCCGCACCCCTGGCGTTCGCCGGCCCGGTACCTCCCGTTCCGCCCATGCCGCCCGCTCCCGCCATGCCGCCCACACCCCCTACGCCAATGTTTTACACATCCGGCGGTAACGGGATCGTGTTCGACAGGCGCGGTGGACAGGTGACCTTTTACTCCCCCGGCGATACAGTTGTTCCCGGTGGCCGTATCAAGATCATCGACAAAAACGGCAACCAGAAAACCTATAATTCGATAGACGATATGTCTGCCGAAGAACGGAAACAGTTCGAAGAAAGCTACATCCAGCTGCAGAACCAGAACCGGAACTTCAACTTCAAATTCAACGAGGACTTCAAATTCGACAAGCATTTCGATCTGAAGTTCGATTCCAGCTTCCGCTTCAACGACGCCGATATCAAGCTCATGCAGGCCAACGCCCTCAAGACGCTCCAAAACCTCGATTTGTCCAAACTCCAGGGCAACCTCGATGCCTTGTCGGATATGAAATGGGAAAACCTCGACGAGAACGTCCGCAAAAACCTGAAAAAGGAAGACTGGGAAAAGGTCATCAGGGACACGCAGAAGAATCTGAAGAAGATCGACTGGAAAAAGCAGCAGCAGGAAATCAACAAGGCCATCGAGCAACTGAAAAAAGAAGAACTGAAATACCGCAAGGAAGCGCAGAAATACCGGAACGATCAAACCCGTTTCAAAGCCGAACAGTTGAAATATCAACGCGATGTGGCCCGCTTCCAGGCGGAAGCCCGGGCGGAGTCCGACCGTGCGCTCGCCGAGCATCATAAAATCGTCAGGGACCAGCGTTTTGCCGCCGAAGCAGCCGTGCGCGACCAGCAACGCGCCGCCCGCGAGCACGAGCGCGCCGTCAAAAACCACGAACGCGCCCGCTTCGACGCCGAAGCATCCCGTGAACTGACCGAGAAAAACAGGGCCACCACCCGCGTGTACAACGATCTGCTGAAAGCCATGGAGGCCGACAAACTCATCGACCGGGAATCCGGGTACAACATCGAAAAGAAGGGGGAAGACCTTTTCATCAATGGTAAAAAACAGGCAGACGACATAAAAAACAAATACAAGCAATATCTCAAAAACGATAACGTTACTATTAAAGGGGATAAAACGAACCTCCATATCCATGCGCGGGATAACGAAAATTAAGCGCAGGGAGGCTCTTTACCCACTCATGTAACCATTCTCCGCCATTCTAATGCAAATTCCCGCTGCCGGTTCCGGTGGCGGTTTTTTCTTATATTTGCCCCTCGTTTATTCATTATTCAAAAACCCGCAGATATGCCGTCTTTCGATATCGTGAGCAAAGTTGACCTCCAGACGCTGGACAACGCCATCAATACCGTTAAAAAGGAAATCAACAACCGGTACGATTTTAAGGGCTCGCCGGTGGAAATCGACCTGGACAAGAAGGAAATGACCTTGAAGCTGGAAGTGGAAACCGATATGAAACTCTCCCAGGTGGTAGACGTGCTGATCAGCCGGAGCATGCGCCAGGGCCTCGCCGCCGAGATTTACGACCTCAGCAAGGATCATTACGTGAGCGGAAAGGTGGTGAAGAAGGAAGTGCCCGTCCGCAACGGCATCAAACAGGACGATGCCAAGAAAATCGTGAAACTGATCAAGGATTCCGGGCTGAAGGTACAGGCCGCCATCATGGACGACATCGTTCGCGTAACCGGCAAGAAAATCGATGATTTACAGGACGTTATCCAGAAAATGCGCGAATCCAACCTGGGTATCCCCCTCCAGTACGTGAATATGAAAAGCTAAATTTTTCTTTGCTTATTTAAAATATTGCGCTACCTTTGCGCTCTGTATTTATTAACTTATTGATATGAAACAGGGAATTCATCCGGAAAATTATAGATTCGTAGTGTTTAAAGACATGTCCAACGGGGACAGCTTTCTGAGCAAATCCACTACTCCCACCCGCGAAACCATCACCTGGGAAGACGGGAACGAGTATCCGCTGATCAAGCTGGAGATCTCCAACACTTCTCACCCGTTCTATACCGGTAAGAACGTGCTGGTGGATACTGCAGGCCGTATCGACAAATTCAACAAACGTTACAAGAAAGACGCCAAATAAGGCTATTTCAGCATATTTTTACTGGTCCCGCCGAGAGCATTCGGCGGGATTTTTTTATTTTAGCCGGTATATGGACCGTCATTACATCCTGTTTGATACGCCCGAGCGTGACGAACTCTACCCCTTCACCCACACCCGGCCCGTCGGGGACATCCGCACGGGTATCCTCACCATTCGGGAAAAGTGGGAAAAATGGCTCGAAACCGGGCCGCTCAGCAGTTTTACCGCTGAATACCTCCAGGCGAAGTTCCCCTTGCAGAAAGCCCCGCCAGGCACGGTTACCGTCCTGTTGAACGGGCACCTCCTCCCATCCGCCGACCTCGTCGGCACCATTTCGGCCATGGAGCCGGGGCAGGAACTGTACAAGAACGGCAGATTGCTGGCCAAGCTCATCAGCGGCGACGATTTCTTTGCGCCCGCTACGCTGGTGCGGCTCGAATTCGAGGGAGACATCCGGCGGGTAGACCGGCCCTGGGACATTGTGCAGCATAACGACGCCGCCCTGCGCGACGATTTCGCGGTGCTGACGAAGGGCCGGAAATCGGCCCCGGTTTCCCCGACCAACCAGGTGGTGAACCCGGAGCAGATTTTTCTGGAACCCGGCGCCAGGGTGGAATGCAGCGTGCTGAACGCTGCTACCGGGCCCATTTATATCGGCAAAAACGCCGAGATCATGGAAGGGAACCTGGTGCGGGGGCCTTTCGCCATGGGCGAGGGCGCCGTGCTGAAGATGGGGAGCCGTATTTACGGCGCCACTACGCTGGGGCCGCGGTGCGTGGCCGGCGGGGAAATCAAGAATACCGTGTTTTTCGCCCATTCGAACAAGGGGCACGACGGCTACCTGGGCGATGCGGTGATCGGCGAATGGTGCAACCTGGGCGCCAATACCAGCTGTTCCAACATGAAGAACAATGCCCGCGAAGTGCGGATATGGATGGAAGCGAAGCAGGAGTACTGGTCTGCGGGCACCAAATGCGGTGTGCTGATGGGCGATTTCAGCAGATGCGGCATTAATACCATGTTCAATACTGGGACGGTCGTAGGCGTGAGCTGCAACGTGTTCGGCGGGAATTTTCCGCCCAAATACCTGCCCTCCTTCAGTTGGGGCGGTGCGGGGTTGACGGACAGGTACCGGCTGGAAGAGGCGCTCCGCGACGCGGACGCCTGGATGCGGTTGAAGGGCGCCGGGCTGCAGGAGGCCGACCGGGAAATTCTGACCCGGATATTTCGGGGATAAATGCGTATTTTTCGCGCCACTTATCAAAAGCATCGTAAAATCATGAGAAAGAAGATCGTAGCAGGCAACTGGAAGATGAACCTGACCCTCGCAGAAGGCGAGCAACTGGTGAACGACATCCTGGCCGCCGGCATCAACTTACCCGAAGGCCAGGCTGTGGTGATTGCCCCGCCTTTTCCGTATGTACAGAAGGTGAAACAGCTCACCCGTAACTATCCCGGCATTTTCGTGGCTGCGCAGAACTGCGCCAGCGAGAAATCGGGCGCATATACCGGCGAGGTGTCTGCAGCCATGCTGGCTTCCGTAGGTATCGACTACGTGATCCTCGGCCACTCCGAGCGCCGGGAATATTTCAATGAAACGAACGCGCAGCTGGCGAAAAAGATCGACCAGGTGCTGGCGAACGGACTGAAGCCCATTTTCTGCTGCGGCGAGCCGCTGGAAGTGCGCCAGGCCGAAACGCAGAACGCGTACGTGGCGAAGCAGCTGGAGGAAAGCCTTTATCACCTGGATGCGGAAGCGTTGAAGAACATCGTGATCGCGTATGAGCCGATCTGGGCCATTGGCACGGGTTTGACGGCCAGCGCGCAGCAGGCGCAAGACATGCATGCTTTCATCCGCGCGCAGATCGCCGCGAAATACGGACGGGAAGCGGCTTTGGGGCTGTCGATCCTGTATGGCGGCAGTGCGAAGCCTTCTAATGCGGCGGAGCTGTTTGCTTCTCCCGACGTGGATGGCGGCCTGATCGGCGGTGCGTCGCTGGTGGCGGCAGACTTTACCGCGATCATCAAGAGCTTGTAATAATTTATAAGATATGGTGGCTGAGGGGCTTATGCCTTTCAGCCATTTTTTTTAGTATTTTTTGCTAACTTTTTTAGTATTTGCCATTTTTCTTCCTATATTTGTATTGTGAAAGGAGGAGCTGTTATCACGCTGCTGTACATGATAACGGTTATTTCGAATTGATGATTGCAAAATCATAATGACATGGAACAGGAACAGGAAGTATTACATGATTACATGCTGGTGGTGCATCCGGACGCGCAAACGGTCCAGGACGTGAGCATGTACAAGCATTTGATCGCGGAGGAATTGGGATCGGCTCCCGGTTCGTTTACGCAGGCGCACATTGCGCTTTTCAGGTCGGAATTTCCGGAGCGTTACGAGCAGGTGTTCGTGACGATGCTGGAGGGGCTGGTGGCGAATCAATCGGCCTTTACGGTGTATACCTCCCGGATCGACCATGCCCGTCAATCGAACGGCCGGCATATGTTTTATGTGAACGTGGCCAATCCGAAGCCGCTGGAAGACCTGCACAAAAAAGTGCTGACCGCCTTCGAGCTGGAGCCGGCGTCTTATCGTCCGCATATCGCGCTGGCGCGGTCGTTGCAGCCGCATCAGTTCACGCAGTTGTCGCCCTATCTGTCGGGTAAGGTGTTTGTCCGCAGTTTCCATTGCCACAGTTTCAGTTTGATGAAACGTGCGGCTGGTAGTGACCGGTACGAACTGGTCCGTGAGTTCACGTTCGGCAAGGAAGTCCCTTCGAGCAATCCGCTGTTTCACCGTGCTGCCTGATGCCATGCAAAAGTATTGTAAAGGATATGACCGATATGACCGCGCAATTGCTGGTAATGAAGGATATTCAAACAACTGTCGAACGACTATAAATAGCTGAAAGACAACCGGTAATAACCGGATACAACTGAAACGACTAAAAATCGACTAAGAAACAAAAAGGCTCGTCGAAAGGCGGTCCTTCAAAATATTGCTGTAGAAGGTGTTACTGCGGAAAATATTGATGTTAAAGATATTTTTTAGAGTCAGTATCATTTAGTTACGGGTCGGGCGTTTATCACCCGGCCCCTTCTACCCTACCCATCTACTTACGACCCATCCGATTCAGGAAACGAACCCTTGCATTCGCATGCTATTGGCATGCACCGGTAATATATGGAAAATGGGATCATCGGCTGATATGCCGGTGCCAGTTCATCGTCGTCAATGCGATGGGCCGGTTGCCGGAAGATCTGCCGGGATTCACGGGCCCGTGCGCCCCGGGGTGCGCTTGATATGCGTGTTCCCGGATACTGTGGGCTCTTTGGTATGGCTTGGTTCCCCATGGGGCTTATGGCGCCTTCAGACATGCCCTGGTTTGCCGGGAATGGCTGTTCCTGGGTTTGCATGGGTGCTTGCAGTACCAAAGCGCCTCCGGACATGCCTTGGTTTGCTGGGGACGGATGGTTCTTGGGTTTGCATGAGTGCTTGTAGTACCAAAGCGCCTCCGGACATGCCTTGGTTTGCTGGGGACGGATGGTTCTTGGGCTTGCATGAGTGCTTGTAGTACCAAAGCGCCTCCGGACATGCCTTGGTTTGCTGGGGACGGATGGTTCATGGGCTTGCATGAGTGCTTGTAGTACCAAAGCGCCTCCAGACATGCCTTGATTTGCAGGATACGGCTGTTCATGGGTTTGCATAAGTGCTTGTAATGCCAAAGCGTCTCCAGACATGCCTTGGTTTGCTGGGGACGGATGGTTCTTGGGCTTGCATGAGTGCTTGAAGTACCAAAGCGCCTCCGGACATGCCTTGGTTTGCCTCGTACGGCGGGCTTGCATGGGTATTTGCAGTACCAAAGCGCCTCGGACATGCCTTGGCTTGCCTCGTACAGCGGGTTCGCGGGCTTGCATGGATGCTTGTAGTACCAAAGCACCTCCGGACATGCCTTGGCTTGCCTCGTACAGCGGGTTCGCGGGCTTGCATGGACGCTTGTAGTACCAAAGCGCCTCCGGACATGCTTTGGTTTGCCTCGTACGGCGGGTTCCTGGGCTTGCATGGGTATTTGCAGTACCAAAGCGCCTCCAGACATGCCTTGATTTTGCCGGATACGGCCGATTCCAGGCTTCGTCATGGCTCCGTAGTACTATTGGGCCCAGACAGGCCCTCAGTAGCTGGCGCCGCGCCGCTGAAATCCTGCCGGAAGGCAGCTTTCCGCAGCTCCGCCCGGCAACCCGGGCGCCCGCTCGTCCGTAAACGAAACAGTATCAATCAGGAAATTTCCGGCCGTTGGGTTAAAACCCCACAGTTGGATCAATTGTCCCATGTAAATTTATTATCTCATGGAATGGGTACCGATCAAACCGACTTACAAACCACCAGGCCATCTGCCCTCATCCGCAGAGCAAACCGTCTTTTCCTGGCTCAGCCGCGCCGGCTTTCAGCTGGAAATGCTCCGCAGAAGCGTAGAACCGCCTGTCACCGAATACTTTTACTTTCATCCATCCAAATACATACAGATCCACATGGTAGAAGATCCTGAAACCGGCCTGGCCCGTTTCTTTATCTTCTACCCCGGCGGACGGACACTCGCAGCCTCCGGCATCCCGGAGCTGAAAGCCACCATCGCCGCCGGGTAAACCACCCCGCAAACGATATTGTTATTTATAAAATCGATCCCGTAGTTATGTTGCACAAAGAAATCGTAGTCAAAGGAATGGTACAGGGCGTTTACTTCAGGGCCACCACCCGGTCCGTCGCCGTAGGAATGGGCCTCACCGGCGCAGTCAAAAACCTGCCCGACGGCCATGTATGGATCGTTGCGGAAGGGCCAAAAGACGCGATGGACGAATTTATCAGCTGGTGCCGCATCGGCCCCTCAGGCGCCAAAGTCACCGGGCTCGACATCACCGACGGACCATTGCAGCACTTTAAAGACTTCAGTATCCTGCATTGATTTTTCGTATTGCTTCCTCATTCACATTCTCTACAACTCTTTACCCGCAAGAGTTACAGCAACCTGTCGAAATGTTTTTTGCTCCCGTTGGGCCACTGCCCAGCGGAAAAAAGAAATAATTCGATGATCTTGAACCTTTAGGAAGCAAACTAAAAAATGTCAACCCAGGCCCCGGATATATTGCGCCTTTTCGGCACCAACCTCCGCCGGATCAGAAAGGAAAGAGGCTTTAGCCAACGCGAGCTCTCTGCACGTTGCAACGTCGACAATGCAGATATTTCCCGTATGGAAAACGGTGAGATAAACGTCACCCTTCGCACACTGTCGCAACTGGCAGACGCGCTCGAAGTAGCGATCCTCGAACTGCTGGCCGACCGCAAAACATAAAAAAAGCAGGACGATCGTCCTGCTTTCAAGTTGCATGATACACCCCAATCAGAGTATATGTAATTTCTTCATCAGTTCCTTATCCAGCGCAGCTTTCGGAACGATCACATTGATCGTGTTCACCGCAAAGTAAGGCTCGGAAACATACAGGTAACCATCGAATTTGGACCCCGTTCCCCAGGAATTCTTCACAATGAAAAAGCGTTTATCGCCCTCCCCTTTCCCGATCCCCGTGATGTGCATCAGGTGATCGTCTTGCGTAACCAGTTTCTCGAACAGCTCCTGGCGGTACTCCGGCGTAACGTCTACTTCCGGAATGGCCGGGTTGGGCTGCTTGCGGTCCATCAGGCTATCGTACTTCGGGCTCAGGGCATAACCGCCGTTGTGCGCAAACCCACGATTGCTCACGTCCGCATCCCACATCACCGTATATCCTTTCTGCACGGCATTCCAGGTAGCACCGATCAACTCGTTGAGGGCCACGTTGTAGAAGCTGCCGTTGGCATGGTTATCAGGCAGTTCCAGCACGAAAGAAGTATAGTAAGGATGATGCGTGAACGAGGTAAGGCTTACATAATCGGCCGGACTGAACTTCACGACTTTCGTCGCGTATTCCTGCGGCGTGTATGTTTTACCGTTATACTCGAATTTCGCGGGCGGCGCCTGGCCCATGTAATGGTCCATCAGCGCGGTGAAGCCCTGCTCCCACTTCGGATCTATCGGCCGGCGGGCCAGCAGCGTGTCCAGGAACTGTTTCAGGGTATCGGCCATCTTGCTGTGGTTCAGCTCGCTCTGACCGGGCAGTTTCCCGCTGTACACCGATTCCGGCATGAGACCGTAGTTCCCGGCGGCAATGAGCACATCGTGCCCCAGGCCCCCTTCCCCGAACTGCGCGGCGCCCTGGCGCTTCACGTAGTTGCGGGCTTTCATCAGGTATACATTCCGCACCACGAACATTTCAGACAGGTCGGGCTTCGCGTCGGCGCCAGCTTTCATGCACTGGCTTTCGATGAGCGACACCGTGCTGAAACACCAGCAGGTACCCGTCATGCCCTGGCTCTTCACGGCCGTGGCAGCGTTGTTTTTGATCACGGTCAGCTCCTGTGCGGGCGGATTGGCGATACTCCGGGGCGTTTCCTGTGCGGCGGCGGCCAATCCTGCTACCAGCGCAACACCCGTCAAAATTTGTAGTCTCATAAGCAGCATGGGTATTTAACGCTAAAATACGAAAGCCGGATCAGTTTTCATGAGAAACGCGCCCGCTGCCGGAAACCGACTGCTCTACGATCGCATTGCCCTTGTACCGCACGCTCCCGCTGCCGGAAATGGCGATCTCGAGTTTTTTGCTCACGTTCACGAAAGCTTTGCCCGAACCGGAAATGGCTATTTCCGCTTCCTGGGCCGTCATCCCGGGCGCATCCACGTCGGCGGAACCGGAAATCGCTACTTCGGTTTTGTCTGCCTTGCCGGCGAGCCTTACTTTACCGTTGCCGCTCATGGCTACTTCGAGCTTTTCGTAATCGACATCGAGGTCGGCTTCGCCGATGCCGCTCAGGGCCACTTCCAGCTTGTCGCCTTTCAGTTTGCCGTCGGATTTGAAGGTCACTTTACCGCTACCGGCCAGTTCGGCGATCTCGGGATTGGTGATCCATACGTTCACCTGCTTGCTGGGCCGCACGTCGGTGTGCTGCTTGTAGCGGATCTGGAGCTCGTTCGACTTGAATTCCAGTTCGATCAGCGGCAGGATGTTCTCGTCTGCCTCGATTTCGATGGAAGCCTTGCTCCCCTGCCGTATCAGCACATTGAACTGGCCGGAAACGCCAAGCTCGGTGTACGATTGGGAAACGGTACGGGTTTCTTTTTTCATGTTACCGTTGCCGGTAACTTTGGTGCGTTGCGCCGTTGCGGTAAGGGCAAAGGTCAGGAGGGCCGCTCCGAAGAGCGCGACAAATTTTTTCATTTGGGTCATGATTTTGTGTTGATGGACAAATTGGATTAATCCTCTTCAACTTTGACGTCGCAATGTTTACCGTTCACGGAAATGAGCGGAGATGCTTCGCCGGCGTTGGATGTTATGGCGGAATAGGAGAGGTTTCCTTTGTTGCGGTTTTCGCTGACGTGCTTGAACACAAAGCCGTCGGCACTGAAATTCCCGTTCTTGATCTCGGCACGCATCCGGAACGGTGTACCCGATTGCACGCCCAGCCGGATATCTGTGTAATTGACGTCGGCATTCAGGGATTTGAAGTTCTTGTCGATCTTCCGGACCCGGACATTGCCGTAGTTGGCACTGATGATGGCGCTGGAGCCCAGCCCTTCCATCTTCACATCGGTATAATTCGCCCTGAGCACCAGGTTCCCGATGTTCCTGAATTTCAGCTCGTCGTAATTGGATTGTACTTTCATCTCGCCCACATTACCGAAGTTGTAGCTGCCGTAGTTGGACGAGCAGTTCACTTCGTTGGCGCTTTCACAGTTCAGCGACGAATAGGAAGCCTGCACGGTCAGCACGTCCGTTTTGCCGATACGGGCTTTGTTGGTGTAATTGATGCTGAGAAAGAGTTTGCCCGCTTCCGCCACATCGATGAAACCGTAGTTCACTTTCAGGTTGGAAGGGAAAGGCAGCTTCCGGGCGATCACGTCCCCGAAATTGCTGTCGATGTTCATCGCTTTCAGTTTCGAGGGCACATATACATCGATGTCGATATTGACGTAATCCTTATTGTCTTTCTTGTTGCTGAACCAGCGGGAACCCGGGTTGGACGAGGCCGTGATATTGACGCTGTTCCCCGATTCCATGGCTTTCACATCGATCGTTTCGGTCATCCGCTGCGCCTGCTCCTGGTCTTTCCCGAAGCCGGTAACGGTAATGGTGGCTTTGCAGACGGGCTTGTCCCAGATATACACCGTCACCTTACCGTATTTGGTGTTGACGTTGACGCTGGAATTGGCGCTTACGTTGAATTCCTTGACGATGACGACCTTATGTTCCTCATCGCCTTTCGCGGCGAATGCGAAAAAGGGACAGAGTAAAAGAAAAAGTATGGTAGATTTAGAGAACATGTTTTTGAGTTGAAGTTGAAGTAGAATCGTTTGTGTATTTGTTCTGCTCATCGAGGATCTTGTCCAGGAGCTCGAGCTTCATCTGGTAGTACCGGATCATGGCCGCGCGAACGCGTTCGTTCCCGGGATTGGCGGCCAGTTCCTTTTCCAGCATTTTATAAGTATCGTTGCGCAGTTCGAGCTCTTTCATGGTCAGGCTGTCGAGCCCCGTTTCCGCGGCGGGGAGCTGTTTGAGCGTTTCCAGTTTCTGTTCGATGCGCGCAGAATAATACGTTTCCATTTCCCTGATTTCCGGGATCACGACCGCTACCGGTTGCCGGGTGTTCAAATACTTCACCAGCAGGCCGGCGTTAGCGATCAAAGCCACGAGTATGGCGGCTTTCCACCAATGCCGGGCTATCATGGCCACTACCCTGCCCCGCTCTTTTTTCGGCTGCGGCAGCTGTTTTTCCAGCGCGGCCCAGACGCCCGGACCCGGCCCTTCTTCCTCAAATCCGCTCCTGTTCTGCCGGATAAACTCTTCCAGGTTCATATCTGCTTCGATTTAAGTTTCACGATCTGGCGGACTTTTTCCTTCGCCCGCATATATTGGGTTTTGACGGTCGATTCCGAGATATTGAGCAGTCCGGCGATTTCGCGGTGACTGTAATCCTCGAAAATATACAGGTTCAGTACCGTTCTGTATCCCGCCGGCAGTTGGCCGATGGCGTCTTTCACGGCGGCTACCGTCAGCGTATGCTCGGTTTCGTCTATCCCCTCTTCCTGCTTCCACTCCTGGTCTTCCACTTCCTCGAAATACACTTTCTTTTTCCGGAGGTAACTGAGGCAGTGGTTGACGACGATCCGCTTGATCCATGCGGTGAGACTGGTGTCTGAAGCCAGGTTGTCCAAATTTTTAAAGATCTGTACGAACGCCTCCTGCAGCACATCTTCCGCGTCGGCCTGGTGGCCCGTCATCCGGAGGCAAATATTATACATCGCCCTTGAATATGCATGATACAGGTCATGGAACGCACGGGCGTCACCCTTGCGGCATCTGGCCATGAGCTGGTCTGTTACAGGCATTTGTTCCAAGCGTTTCGAGTGTAAATTCATATAAAAGACGGTGTGTCGTCAGGAAGGTTGCACGGGGCCGGGATCTTTTTTTCAATATACTGAAAACCACGCGGATATAAAAGCGAACGCGACCCAGAAGGGCCGCGTTCTTTCCATCCTTATATACCTAAAACATGATTAGGTCGGAGTTGATTGCCTACTTCACCCGGTTTTGCTCGTCTTCGAGGCCGGTTTTGCGGTTGCGGGCCTCTTTTACGTTGCTGTTGCCAAAGCGGTAGTTGAAGCTAAGGCGCACCTGGCGGCTGTCCCAGCCGGTTTTGAGCGACAGGTCGCGGTTCGTGATGTGGTACTGGCCGCGGAAGCGCTGCGTCTGGAAAACGTCTTGCACGTTCAGTTTGATAGTACCCTTCTTTTTAAGGACCTGTTTCTGCAAACCCAGGTTCAGCGCGTACATCGGTTCCATCTCGAAGAGCCCTTCGCCGGCCACCTGGCGGGAATTGTACCAGAAAGCAGCTTCAGCCGTATAGCCTTTGCCCAGGGTAAAAGTATGTTGAGTGTTGCCGAAGAAGCCGCCGGAACTGCGGTCCAGCTCCTCACCCTTCACCTCGGTCTGGAAACGGTTGTAGAAAACCGATACCGTCGTGAACGTTTTCCACCATTTGGTGATCTGGTAAGGGGCCGACAGGTTGAAGTTGATGTTGTCTTTCTTGGCCACGTTCATATATTTATACGTAACGATCGTGGTATCGCCCGTGGCTTCGTCTACCGAAGGTTCCAGGATGCGCGACAGCATATCTTTCGTATGGCTGTAGCCGACAGCCGCGGTCAGGAACGACTTGAAGGTGTAAGTAAGGTCGAAGTTGTTGGAGAACTGCGGCCGGAGGTTCGGGTTGCCCGCGCCTTTCGTGTACCGGTCGATGTAGAACTCGAAAGGGTTCAGGTCGTCGTAGCTGGGGCGCTGGAGGCGGCGGCTGTAAGACACGCCCCACTGGTGGTCTTTGCTCGCGTTGTAGCTGAAAAACACGCTCGGGAAGAAGTTGAGATACGTGGTATCGTTCACTTTCTTGATGGTGACCGATGTGCCGGTGACGTTGGATTGCTCGGCCCGGAGCCCCGCCTGCACACCGAGTTTTTTGAACTGGCGGCTGTAATTGATATAGGCGGCGTTTACGTTTTCCTTGTAAATGAAGTAGTTGGAACGATTGGCGTCGTATACCCAACCACCTTTGCGAAGCGAATCGAAGCGGGAATTGTTATCGGAATCCACCCAGCTGAACTTCACCCCTGCCTCGAACTTGTCGTTGTGGCGCAGCGGATGCGTATAGTCCAGTTTGAAGGTTTTGATATTGATGATGCCGGGCTGGTGGGCGCGGGTTGCGTCCTGGCGCAGCATGGCTTCGTCTGTCGCATTTTTATACGTGGAATAGAGTATGTTTTCGCTCTTTTCCGTGTTGCGGGAATAATCGAGGTCGATGTTGAGCTCTTTGCCGGTGGTGTCGAGCTTGCCTTTGTAGTTGAAGTTGTAGGATTGGCGCCTCCAGCGTTGTTCGTTGTCCGTTTTCGTGTAGAGGACGGAATCCAGTTTTACGCCATCGCCGATATTGGTGGTGGCGATACCGTCGCCGGTCCAGTTATGGCCTGCGACATCCACCATCACGCCCAGGGTGTGGTGCTTGTTCAGGAAATAGTCGAGCCCGATTTTACCGCCCTGGTATGCGGATTCCTTGTCGATATTGGAAACCTGGTCGAACACGCTGCGGCCGGAAGCTTCTTTGTTATCGCGGAGTATTTTGAGGAACTCGTAGTTGCGGTTGTAGCTGTAGTTGTAAGAGCCGTACAGGTTCACCTTTTTGCTGCGGTAGTTGAGGTTGATGCCTGCGTTGGCCTTGGGCAGTGTGCCCTGGTTGTAGCCCAGGTTCACACTGCCGTTGGTGCCATAGTTGCTGTTTTTCTTCAGCTTGATATTAATGATCCCGGCATTGCCCGCTGCATCGTATTTGGCGGAAGGATTGGCGATCAGTTCCAACTGGTCGATGTTGGAGCTGGGCATGTTTTTGAGCAACATGGCAATATCCTGGGGAGACATGTTCGATACTTTACCGTCGATCATAATGATGACGCCGTTTTTGCCGCGCATGGAAATGTTATCGTCCTTATCCACCTGGATGCCGGGCGATTGCTGGAGCACTTCGAGCGCGGTGCCGCCTGCGGCCACGATGGAGTTTTCGACATTCACGACCATTTTATCGGCTTTCTGCTCGATGAAAGGCCTTTTGCCGGTTACGTCCACCGCTTTGAGGTTGCGGGTGTCTTCTCCCAGCACGATGGCGGGGAGGTTGACGGGGGACCCGTTGAGGGTGAAAGGCTGGGAATATCCTTTCTTCAGCCCCATATTGGCTGCCGCCACGATGTACCTGCCGCCGGGCACACCTTCGAAGGCATATTTACCGGCGATGTCGGCCAGCACGCCTTTAACGAGTACGGAGTCTTTAGCGCGGAGGAGGGTTACGGTGGCGAATTCTACGGGAGCGTTCGTGGTACGGGTCACTTTACCGGCGATCTCCCCTTTCGAAGAAGCGCCGTTTTGGGATTGGGCATGGACGGAAGTGATGGTTCCGGCCAGGAGGCCACTGAGGATCAACACTTTGTAAAACGATTTCATATAAGGCGGATTATAGATGGATTTAGAACTGTAGATTGATTAGAACCTTTGTTTGAGTAGTTCCTTTCTTTATCAACTACAGTGCTAAGGTAGGTAGTATGTTTTGCATAGTACATAATTATACATAAGTGGTCATTAGAAAGTGATGATTGGTAAAATCGGAGGAAACAGTTTGGGAAACCTGCAAACTGGTTTGCTGTTACTATGAGAAAGACGACCCGTAATGGGATTGGTTACAAACATTTTGAAAAAATCAGGAAAGCTGCGGTCAGCAGGAAAAAAGTCAATCTCATCGCCAGAACGAATACTTTGCT